>OY970328.1:3272500-3589015 GCA_963717355.1 uncultured Gammaproteobacteria bacterium | reverse complement strand
GGCACGAAAGCGGCTCACGCGCATCGACCGACGCTGTGCCCTGCAGCGGGCTCAGAGCCAGCCACCCCGGAAGCCCGCCCGCCCCAGCCCCGCCACGACGTACGGGCAGCGACGCATGATCTCCCAGATCAGGCCGGTGCGGTAGTTCTCGACCATGAGGATGACCGGACCCTGGTCGATGCCGAAATGGTAGGGCGCGACCCACCAGCCGGTCGGGTTGTCCGGCACCGCGTACGTCGCGTTGAACGACGGCTTGAAGCCGTATCGCTTCGTCGCGCCGAGATCGAGCTGCGCCATGGCGCGCAAGCTCGGGATCACGATCTCCGGCGCGAACGGCAGCGAGGCGACCACGACCCAGGGAGACACGGTGCCGTCGTCCGGACCGTAGGGCGCACCGCGGGCGCGGTACCCATAGAACTCGCGTTCGATCCCGTTCACCCGCCGCGTCTCGAAGCCGGGCCCGTCGCTCGCGGTGATGCCCCAGCAGTGTTCGCCGTAGGCGGCGAACTCGAGCGGGTTGCGTCGCGCGTACTCCTGATGGATGTAGGTTGCCTGGCGCGTGTTCTCGAAGTAGTCGCTCGCGTGTTCGCGCATGAACGCGTCCTGGATGCCGCGGAAGTCGATCCAGAGGTGCGAGAGCTGGTGCGTGAACAGCGGTCCTGAGTACAGCACCTCGCGGCCGTAGATCCGGTTCCACTGGTAGGTCGAGCAGTAGGCAGCATAGCTCTCGGGCGGCAGCGGGAACGTCGGCGAGCCGAGGCCGAGCAGGTAGAGCAGGAGCGCCTCGTCGTAGCCGGTGTAGGTTTGCGGGATGAAACCTGTCTCGGGCCGCCAGCCGTGCGACACGGTCGCGCCGCCCGCAAGCATCCACTGCCAGTCCGCGCGCTGATAGAGCTCGACCGCCAACCGGCGGATCTCGGCCTCCGCCTCGGTGTCGGCGTCAAAGTAGGCCGCGCAGGTGAGCATCCCGGCGAAGAGGAAGGCCGAGTCGATCGTGGACAACTCGCAGTTCCAGACGCGGCGCCCCGTCTTCATGTCAAGGAAATGGTAGTAGAAGCCCCGATAGCCGGTCGCATCCGGCTCGGGTCCCTGCGGGCTCTCGCGCAAGAAGCGCAATAGACGCCGCGCGAGCTCGGGGGCGAACTCGCGGGAGATCATGCCGCGCTCAACCAAAACGGGGGTGCTCGCGAGGCCGAGCCCCACGGCTGCGATGCTGGCCGGCGCCGCCGGGTCGGTCTTGTCGCGGATCAGGCCCGTGGCGGGATTCGTCTCGTGCAGATAGTAGAGCAGCGTCGTCGCCTGAAGTAGCTCCTCCTCGGTCGGAAAATCCTTGGGATACATGTCCGTTGGCGGTTGGTTGCTCATCGGTTGAGCCCTCTCGCATTAGACCCCGATCCGGCTTTGCTCCGTCATGGTGCGCGTTTCGTGGTATGCGCCGGAAGTGTGCGCAGATAATCCGCGGCCCGCGATGGCCGGTCGCTGACCCTCAATCTCCACGCTCGCCAGCCCGGGCGCGCCACAGTAAGGTGTCGTCATGCCGTAATCCCGCGGCTGTCCGCGCTGAGACACAGCACGACGTCGTGCTCGGCCGCGAGCGCGTCGGAGTCGGAGAACGTGACGTCGCCGACGGAGGACAACCCCTGAAGCTGGACCACTGGGGCCGAGAAAACTAAGCCGCTTGCGGGGCGATTTCTGCCTCAAACTCTGGAATGCATCCGCTTGGCATTGTAAACCTCCTCGATGAACCGCGGCAGCCACGCGGTGACGGCGGCAAAGGTTTCGTAGCCCCCCAGATACACTTCCTCGACCTTCAGTGTTTTCATGAAGCTCTTGGCTTGGGCGTTGTCGTAGGGATTGGCGAGCGCGCTCATCGAGCCGATCAGACCGAATTGCCCCAACGCGTGACGAGCGTGCCGGCTGAGTGTCGTCACGCCCAGCGTCCGGACGCCTTACGGCGAGCTGATTCCCAATCCCGACCGAATCCGGACGCTCCGCTTACGACTCGGCACGACCGGGCCCCGTATGCTTTGGCCGACAGCGCATTCGAAGTGATGACCCTGCCATGACGATCTTTGCTACGCGGCACCTCGACCCCGGGTCGCACATGGGTGAGGCGCTGTTCGGGCTCATCATGACCCTCACGTTCACGCTCGGCGCGGACCTCGTCATCGAGGCGCAGGGCCGCGAGGGTGCCCGGCAGATGGTGATCGGCATCCTCGGCTGCAACCTCGCCTGGGGCCTCATCGATTGCGTGCTCTACGTGCTCGGGTGCGCCTTCGAGCGTGGACGGCTGCACCGCATCGGCTATGAAGTGCATGCGGCGCCGAGTCCGCTGCAGGCCCGTCGGCTCGTGGCCGCCGAACTCGACGAGTTGCTGGTGCCCCTGACCGATGCACGTCAGCGCGAATCGCTGTACGCAGCGATCGTGCAGCGCGTGAAGACAGGGGCGATCGCGCCGCCACGGCCCCTGACGCGGAAGGATCTGCTCGGTGGACTGGAGAGCGGCCTGCTGGTCTTCGCCTGTAGCTTCCCGGCCGCGCTGCCATTCGTCGTGTTCGACGAGCCCCGGTTCGCGCTGCGGCTCTCGAATACGATCCTGCTCGCGCTGCTGTACTACCTGGGCTACCGCCACGCGCAGCACACGCTCGCCAAACCGTGGATCGCCGGCCTCGTGTTCCTGCTTGCCGGCCTGTTGCTCGTCGCGGTCGCGATCCGGCTCGGGGGCTGACGATGACCGGGCAGGTCGCACTTCACGGCTACCAGCGCGAATGGTTGCGCCCGGACTTGATCGCCGGCCTCACGGCCGCCGCGGTCGTCATCCCGAAAGCCATGGCGTTCGCGACGATTGCCAGGCTGCCCGTGCAGGTCGGACTGTACACGGCGCTCGTGCCCATGGTCGTTTACGCGCTGCTCGGCACTTCGCGCCCGCTCAGCGTCAGCACGACGACGACGATCGCGATCCTGACAGGGTCGGCGTTGGGCACCGTGGCGCGCGGCGCCGGGGCCGACCTGCTGGTCGCCGCAGCAACGCTCGCGATGATGGTGGGGCTCGTGCTGCTCGCGGCCTGGGTGCTGCGACTCGGTTTCGTCGCGAATTTCATCTCGGCACCCGTGCTGGTCGGGTTCAAGTCCGGCATCGGGCTCGTGATCGCCGTCGACCAGTTGCCGAAACTGCTCGGCGTGCACGTCGAGAAGACCGGTTTCCTGCGCGACACCGTCGCGATTCTCTCGCATCTGCCGCAGACATCCCTAACCACGCTCGCCGTCTCGGCGACGATCGTCGTGCTGATCTTCGGGCTGGAACGCTTCGTGCCGCGCGTACCCGCACCGCTCGTCGCCGTGGCAGCAGCGGTCGCGGCCTCCATGCTGCTCAACCTGCCGGCGCACGGAGTGGCCACTGTGGGTGCCGTGCCGACCGGGCTGCCGTCCGTCACGTGGCCCGATCTCGGGCTCCTCCAGGCTTTGTGGCCGCCGGCCGTCGGCATCGCGCTGATGAGCTTCACCGAGTCGATCGCCGCCGCCCGCGCGTTCGCCGAACGCGACGAGCCCCTGCCCGAGCCCAACCGCGAGTTGTTCGCCCTCGGCGTCGCCAATGCCGCCGGGGGACTGCTGGGGGCCATGCCTGCCGGCGGCGGTACGTCGCAGACGGCAGTCAACCGCCTGGCCGGCGCCAGGTCCCAGACCGCCGAGCTGGTAACCGCGGCCGGCACTCTCGCGACCCTGCTGTTGCTCGCCCCGAGCACGCGGTGGATGCCGCAGGCGGCACTGGCTGCGGTCGTCATCTGGTACTCGCTCGAGCTGATCCAGCCGAAGCAGTTCCTGGCAATCCGGCGGGTACGCACGACGGAGTTTCGCTGGTCCGTCATCGCATTCGCGGGTGTGATCCTGCTCGGCACGCTGCAGGGCATCGTCGTCGCGGTCATCGATTCACTGCTGTCGCTCGCGCACCAGGCATACAGCCCACCGCTCTATACGGTGGCACGCAAACGCGGCACGGCTGTCTTCCGTCCGATAGGTCCGGATCATCCCGATGACGAAAGCTGGCCGGGCCTGCTGCTGCTGCGAATCGAGGGTCGGCTGTTCTTTGCGAATGCCCAGCGGGTCGCCGACCTGATATGGGCCCAGCAACAACGCACCCGGCCGCGGGTGCTCGTGATCGACTGCCGCGCGGTGATCGATGTCGAGTACACCGCGATCAAGGTCCTAGAGCAGATGGACGACAAACTGCGGCGCAACGGTTGCGAACTGTGGCTGGCCGGCATGACACGCGGCGTCTTCGAGGTCATCGAAAGGTCGGGCATCGGCGCGCAGATCGGCCACGAGCGCATGTTCCTGAACCTGCAGGCGGCCGTCGAAGCCTACGAACGGAGGGGTGGACCATGAACCGATCGAAGAATGAGCGACAGGACAAAGGCGGGAAGCGCCGCATCAGGCGTGACGCAGCCGCGAGACCCGCGCATGCCGCCGACGGCGCACAGCGCGCGGACAGCGACAGCCCGGCGGCGGGCAAGCTCCCGCGCAAGGACTACGAAAAAGAACTCGCGAAGCTGCACGGTAAGCTCGTGAAGCTCCAGCGCTGGGTCCAGGCGACTGGCGCAAAGATCGTCATCGTGTTCGAGGGCCGCGATGGGGCCGGCAAGGGCGGCACGATCAAGGCCCTGACGGAGCGCGTCAGTCCGCGCGTCTTTCGCGTCGTTGCGCTGCCGGCACCGACCCGGCGTGAGCGCAGCCAGATGTACCTGCAGCGATACGTGCCCCACCTGCCGGCCGCCGGCGAAATCGTGATCTTCGACCGCAGCTGGTACAACCGCGCCGGCGTCGAGCGCGTCATGGGGCTCTGCACCGAGGAAGAGGCACGGGAGTTCCTCAAGGCGGTCCCGTTGGTGGAGCAGGCAGTCGTCGATTCCGGCGTTGTCCTGCTCAAGTACTGGCTCGAGGTCTCGCCGGACGAACAGACGCGCCGGCTCAAGCAGCGCATCCACGACAACCGCAAGATCTGGAAGCTGAGCGAGATGGATCTCAAGTCGTACAGCCGCTGGTTCGACTACTCGCGCGCACGCGACGAGATGTTCGCCGCCTCGGACACCGGCTTCGCGCCCTGGTTCGTCGTGCGTTCCGACGACAAGAAGCGCGCGCGGCTCAACCTCATCCGGCACCTGCTCGACCGGATCCCGTACGAGGAGGTGCCGCGCAAGCCGGTCAAGTTGCCCAAGCGGCAGAAACCGCACGGATATCGCGAGTCGAAATATACTTACAAGTACGTCGAGGAGTGTTACTGAGCAGCCGCCGCGATTCGCGGTTAGTCTTGGCCTCCGGATTTCGATTACCTGGCAAGGGGAACGTTGGCCACGGCCTTCAGCTTCAGCAGCATGTCGAGCTTGTTCTCGATCTGCACGAAGCGGATCACCTTCGCGGGCGGCAGCACCTTCTCGAACTGTTTCGCGTATCTCCTGGTCAGGGCAACCTCGTCGTCCTGCAGCGAGAACCAGTCCCTCAGGATCTTCCTCGCCGCGTCGTCGGTCATCGACTCGTAGTTCGACGCGTACAGGTCGAGCAGGTCGGCCGCGCGGTCGAACAATTTCTTGCGCTCGACCTGGTACTTGTCATAGATCGGCGTCTCCGTCGAGAGACTCGGCGAACCCCAGACTAGTTGGCGGTGGACGGAGTCTGCTGCGAACCCGTCTCCGCAGGCAATTCCCTGCTCTTCAGGGAATCTGCAGGGAATTTCGCACAAGGTAGGGCTCCCTCAGGCAGGTCTCGCGTCATAGAACCTGATTCTAAGCCGCTCCCGACTAGATTTCCCTAAATCGCAGAACAGGGAATTCTTCCAACCCATCAGGGATCACGCTCGGCTCATCAGGAAGAGAAGCAGAATACTCTCCCGATGTTGCAAGACATGGCAGACGGCTCAGATCTATTCATTTCATCAGATGGTCGGGCGATACCGGCCGACGATCTCGAATAATCGGCCGGTAATCTGCCCGAGCGAACAATGCTGCACTGTCTTGAGCAGCTCGGCAAACACGTTGCCTCCGTTTTCGACAACGCGCGCCAGATCGTCGAGCACACCCACGGCCTGCCGGGCGTGTTGGCGTTTGAATTCTCGGAGCCGGTCAACCTGAAGCTGTTTCTTCGCGCGCGGTGTGCGGACAATCGTCATCTCCGTCGGCGAAGCCTTGGCCCGGTATCGGTTCAAGCCGATGACCGGCCGCGTGCCGTCATAAATTTGCCGTTCGTACCGGTGCGCGCTCGCTTGAATCTGGCTGCGTTGATACCGGTGCTCGAGCGCGCCGAGCACCCCGCCGAGTTGGTCGATTTCACGTAATTCATCCAAGATCGCTGCTTCGAGTGCGCGTTCCACAATCTTCATGCCGGGCGAGCCGGTTAGCAGATTCATCGTGTGTTTGAAAAAACCGGTCTCCTCCAACAAGATTGCCTGCGCGTGTGCTGCGAGCCGGACATATTCTTCGCTCGGCGTCGTGAACGGTTCGTCGGCGCTGTTTGAGTGGCACGAGTTCGTCGCGTTCATGTACGCCATCATCAGCTCAACTGCCGTGCGCGTCAGATTGTTTGTGAATTCGTCGGTGATAAGCGACAGGCCGCTCGTTTGCGTGTGAAGCTTCAACTTCTGCGCGTGTCCGTCTGCGCCGAAGACATCGCGCATGCCGATGGCCCAGAGTTTCCGGCAGACGCGCGCGAGCGCGACATATTCCACATCGAGGCCGCAATCGAGGAAGAAGGAGAGACGCGGGCCGAACTTGTTCACGTCCATGCCGCGTTGCCGGAACAACTCCGCATACGTGAATCCGTTCGACAATGTGTAAGCCGCTTGCTGCACTGGCGTCGCGCCGGCTTCAGCGATGTGGTAGCCGCTGATTGAGATTGGATACCAACCCGGCATGTGCGCGGTCGTCCATTCGACCATGTCGGTCAGGAAACGCAGCGAGGCTTCGATGGGGAAGATGATTTCGTTTTGTGCTTGGACCTCCTTCAAGATGTCGGCCTGCACCGTGCCGCGCAGCTTGGATGGATCGCGCGCGGCCCCGACGTACGCCGCGAGAATGATCGGTGCCGGGCCATTGATCGTCATGGAGACAGAAAAATGTTCGTCCTCGTGCGGGAAGCCCGCGTAGAGCCGCCGCATGTCTTCGATTGTGTCGATGGCCACGCCGCCTTCGCCGATCTTGCCGAACACGCCCTCAGTATCGCTATCCAGCCCGTAGAGCGTCGGCCCATCGAACGCCGTGCTGAGACGAATGCTCTTCTGATGTTTCGTGAGATAGTGGAAGCGCTTGTTCGTGTCCTCGGCGAGGCCGAGACCGGCAAAGAGGCGCGTCGGCTCTTCGCCGGTATCCTGATACATGCGCCGGTACGCGGCGTTCACAAACGGGAACTCTCCAGGAAGTCCCTCACCGAAAAGATACCGGGCAATTTCGCCAGCATCATCGCTGACCGGCAACGCGAGCCGCGGCAGCTTCAAACCGGTCGGAGTCGTAACCGGCTCGATGCTGTCGCGCACCGCTTCCCAGCGGCGCATCAGCTTCTTGCGAAATGCCGGCTCCGTCCGCGCAAGCTGCACTTGTTGCTCGACGAACTGCTCGTAGCGCTCCGTCGCGGAGATGACTTGGGCGAGGATGCTCATTGCAACAATCCGAACAACTCGTCCACACCAGCGTCGCGATGCCGCTTCGCGCAGGCGGCCAGTAGTTTCTGCCTCGACGATAAACGCTGGCCGATCTCCGCACTTGCGGTCTTGGCGCCGGGCATATCAGACTTGTTGATGACGACGATGTCGGCCAATTCGAGCATCGCGATTTTCTGAAGCTGCAAACGCGCGCCGTATTCGGGACTCATGACGAGGATGGATCTATCCACTAACTTGCCGGCAAAAGGCATCGCTTCCTGCCCAATGCCGACAGTTTCGATGAAGACGACATCGAAGCCGTGCTTCAATTGTGCGAGCCAGCGTTTGGTTTCGCCGGCAAGACCGCCGGCACGACCACGCGTCGCGAGACTGCGCATGAAGACCCGGTCATCTTGCGCGTAGATCATCGTGGCCCGGTCCCCGAGCAACGCGCCTTTGCCGACGATGCTGGGGTCGTGCGAGAGAATGGCAATCTGCGCTTTGGGATTTGCGTTCAGCCAGCGCAAGACCAGCTCGTCGATCAGCGTCGTCTTGCCGGCTCCACCGGGGCCGGTAATTCCGATAACCGACGCGGACTTCTTACCGGGAAACGACCAGCGCGCGGTGTGAGGTTTCCGATATTGTCTCTTCACGAATTCGACCATCTCGGATAATGGAGTGCCGGCAGCGAAAATCTTGTCGACGCCTTTACGTTCCATGAGTTTCGCGTCAGCCGGCGTGATCGTGCCACCGCCGCCGCCAAAGACGCCGATGTGACTGGCTTTCGCTTTGCGGAGCTGGTCGATGACTCTTGAAAACAATTCGACGTGACCGCCGTTGTAACTGGAGAGGCCGATCGCGCGCACGTCTTCCTGGATCGCGGCGCGGACGATGTCGCGGGCGCTGCGGTGGTAGCCGAGGTAAACGACTTCGATGCCGTGGCGGATGAATTCGAGGTTAATGGTGTTGATCGCGGCATCATGGCCGTCGCAAATCGGCACGGCGGTAAGAATGCGGATTGGGCCACTATTCTTCATTGCCCGAAATCATACATTTGTGAACAGGCGTGCAATTCTAGCCAGGTACGGGGGGCAAACCGGCGTCCAAAATTGACCACCTCGTACCCTGCGCAGTTTACCTGCGTGGGGGACCCTGGGGTGGTGTGCGTGGAAACGATCGGCCTAAGGAAAAAACTAAGCTGCCGCTTAGTTAATCGGTTGCCAATCCCTTGATGATTGCGCTCGGCATTTCCCTATTTCCCAGAACAGGGAATTCTCGCGACCCACCAGGGATCGTGCTCGCGTCATGAGGAAGCCGGCAGGATACTTTTCCTGGCGTTCTGCTCAGGAGACCACCAATGACGCGCGAGTCTGATTTGACCCTGTCCCGACAGCGTAAGCTCCCCCGTCAAGGATACAGGTTGATCCTAGACTCTCGGGGCAGTTGTGGCCTCGGTAAAAACATCAGCGGCGGCACCCGCCCGAGGCTGTCGTGGGGCCGCTCCTCGTTGTATTCCAGCAGCCAGGTCTCGACGATGTCGCGCACCTGGTCGAGGGATTCGAACACGTAGGCATCAAGTACTTCGTGGCGGAAGGTGCGATTGAAGCGCTCGATGAAGGCGTTCTGGTCCGGCTTCCCGGGCTGGATAAACTTCAACTCAATGTGTCGTTCCTGGCACCACTCGGTGAACGCGGTGGAGGTCAGTTCGCTGCCATTGTCGAGCCTGATTGCCCGCGGCTTGCCGTAGAGCTCGATCAGCTCCTCGAGCACGCGGATCACGCGGCGCGCCGGGATCGATGTGGCGATTTCAATTCCGAGTGCCTCGCGATTGCCTTCATCGATGACGTTGAGCGTGCGGAAGGCTCGTCCGCAGTAAAGCGCATCGGCCATGAAGTCGAGCGCCCAGATGTCGTTCAGCCGATCCGGCGCGGCCAGCGGCTGGCGCGGTCGGGTTGGCAGCCGGCGCTTCGTGCGACGCGGTAAATTCAGGTTCATGGCGCAGTACACCCGATGCACCCGCTTGTGGTTCCAGGGCTGCCCGTCGAGGCGCAGCCGGTCGTAGCACTTCCAGAAGCCCCAGCGAGGCTTCCCGGCTACCATCGTGCTCAGGGCCTCTACCACCACCCGGTCGCGCTCCATGCGTTTGGCCGGAGGTCGGTACCATGCCGTCCGCGAGAGACGGGCCAAGCGGCAGCTGCGCTGAATGGAGAACCCGTGGTCCTTCACGAAGATCTCCGCCACCTGGCGTTTCGCGAACGGCTCTACAGTTTTCGGGAGAGCACGTCCTTGATGGCCGCGTTCTCCAGCGCCAGCTCTGCATACATGCGCTTGAGCTTGGCGTTCTCGGCTTCCAGTTCCTTCAACTTCTTCAGCTCCGATACCGACGCCCCGGCATAGCGGGAACGCCAGTTGAAATAGGTGGCCTTGCTGATGCCGTGCTTGCGGGCGATCTCCCCCACCGGCACGCCCGCTTCACCTTCCCGAAGGATCGCCACGATCTGTGATTCGCTGAACCTCGATTTCTTCATGACCTCTCCCGTTGCGCCGGGAGAGTCTATTATCAGCTGTGTCCGGGACGGGGGAGCTTACGGTCGTTGTTGGGGCCAGCAGTACGAAAATCGTGAATGTAGTTATTGTAAATCCAGCTATCGGTCACGCCGTCCTTGAAATCGATGCCTTCGCCGCCGTTCTGGCCGACGTTGCCGCTATTTGTGGCATTCGCGTCGTAGTACAGCTCGTTGTAGTACACCTTGGCGCGCACGACGCCATTCGCAACGGTGATGCACTCGTCATATCCGCCATCGTTGCAGTTTACGATTAGATTGGCATAGACGTTGATGTCCTCGAGGTTATCGTAGTCGTACGGGTCACAACGGACATCTGGCGAGTAGCTGCACCACCACGATACGCCCCACACGCCGACGGCGGACGAGTGCGAGTCAAGGATGTAGTTGTGCTCGATCATGATGTCGTGTGCGGGCGCATCCGCCGGGTTGGATGGGCCTCGTACGAGAATGGCGACGTTCGGTGCGCGTGTAATCTTCAGCCCGCTGATGGTGATATACGACTTGCCGGTCATGCTGATGCCGGCCTGGTCGAGGATCGCGAGCTGCTCGTCGCCAGGATAGGCGGCAATAGTAATGCGGCTGCTGGACGAAGATCCGGAGTTCGCCACGGTGACGTTGCCCGTGTATGTCCCGGCATGGACGTATACCGTCTCGCCCGCCACTGCGGTCTGCGCGCCATGGTTGATCGTGCGCCACGGCGTAGCCAATGATCCGTTGTTGGAATCGCTGCAAGTAGGAGCACTGCAATCATCGACGTGGTACGGCCCTCCGGCATAGCCGGCGAGCGGCAGGATCAGCAGAGCACCGACAAGGAACGTACTCAGAAGGCTCATTGAGAATCTGTTCATTGGTTGTATCCACTCAATTGCCAGGTCGCGTAAATCGCGCGACGGTGGTTGCAGGATCAACATCGGTATCGATGTAACGTTGTGTGCAGCGCGCCATCGCGCTGCGGAGGTTCGTCCGTCGTGTCGGAATCTTCTGTGAAGTCGTTGGCCAATCGCCGTCGATCCTGAGACCCAGGCGCCGGTTTTTGGCCGGTCCTGTGACTCGGGTCACAGGATGGGGGCCGCTCGCATTAATTCGGGCCGCACCAAGGGCTTGGCGGGGGCGTCAACCTGCTACGTTAAATCAGCACCCGCCTTACCGGGACTGAGTGTAGGATCACGACGCTATGCAGCTTCGAATCCTTCTCTCGGTTATCTTTTTGGCCGCCACGCCTTCGTTCGCGACCACCATTCACCTGGTCGCGAACGGTCATTTGGCAAACGATCCCGCCCTAGAGGATCAAGCGACAGCGCTCGGCTTCCCGAGCGGTACGCCGTGGTCGGCAGAGTTCTTCGGCGAGATTAACGACCCATGGAGCGGCAGTGGCAGCTTTTCATTCCAGAATGCCTCCGGCACCCTCACCGTGGCGGGCGACACCACTCCCGATATTGCCAACTACAATGCCTGGGATACGGGCGGCTTCAGTCTGTACAACGCGGACGTGTCTGGTGCTGACGCCGTTGGCGGCGGGGCTCGTGCCTGGACCTTGGCCCCACCTGGTGCTGTGACCTTGCTAGGCAGGTCCATAAACCGCTTCGACCTTCGTTTGTTCGCGCCCATCGGCACTAATATCTTCGGCACCCCCAAAGTGGAAGATATTGTCGGGCTCACCGTGAGCGACCTAGGCACCGGCACTGGTCTGACCATGGAGATGTGGACCGGCCTAACTGACCAAGGCCATCCGGTTCTAATCCCGCTCACCGGGATCGTCGAATCCCTAGAGATCACTGAAGTTCCAGTCCCCGGCATCGGCTGGCTGCTCGCGCCTGCGTTCGCCCTGCTGTGTTCGTGGCGACGTGCCTCCTCGTGACGCAGAACAACGTTTCATAGCGGGTGCTCCCATGGGTTTGCGAGTGGCTCGCCGACCAGCAAGCCCTGGTATGGCCACTGCACCGAGGCCCATGCGCGTTCTGTTCCAAAACTCGACAGCACTCTACGCAGCAAGTCTCGGTCGTGGTTGTCCCTTCTAATTATTCATCCGCGGCAGATTTAGGCCGCCATCCTTGAGTACTCGTGGTGCAGGCCACCGAGTCGCGGGAACGCCACGACCCTACCCTTTTCCGGCGGCTTGACCATCCGCGGCACCGGCGCGTCTTTCTCCAGCGACAAGTGGGTGCGCCACCGTTGTAGTAGCGCACATACTCGGCCAGGATCCGTCGCAGTTGCCGTTCGTGCACAGCAATAACGTGATCGAGGCAGTCGCGCCGAATTGAACCGATCACCCGTTCAACGTAGGCGTTCTGCCACGGGGATCGAGGCGCGATCACGCACTCCTCGATACCCATGGCAAGAGCCTGCCGGGAGAACTCCTGTCCGTAGACACCATCTCGATCCCGCAACAGGTGTTTCGGAGTTTCCTCACACCCGCATGCTTCCAGCAACTGCCGTGCGGTCCAGACGGCAGTCGGATGCTCCGTAACATCGATATGCAGGATGCGGCGGCGATCGTGACTCAGCACTATCAGCACGTACAAGATGCGGAAGGTGGCTGTCGGCGCCACCAGGAAATCCAAAGCAATCAAATCACTCGCGTGATTGGCAAGGAAAGTTCGCCAGCTCTGCGAGGGTGTTCGGCGGCCACGCGCCATGTATTTAGACACCGTCGCCTGAGAAACCGAAATGCCCAACTTCAATAGCTCACCATGAATGCGCGGTGCGCCCCAGAGCGGGTTGGCGGCGCTCATCTGATGTATGAGCTGCCGGATTTCTGCTTCGATACGTGGCCGCCCGCGATGGCGGCTTTTCCAGCGCCAGTAGTAGCGGAACCCTTGCCGATGCCAGCTAATCACCGTTACCGGCTGCACAATGTGCAAAGACTGTCGCCATCCCTGGCATATTCGACTGAGCGCGACCCAGAATAGCCGATCGGTATCGCTGAGCCGCGGATGCGGATGGCGGTGCTTGAGAACTGCCAGCTGCTGGCGTAGCGCGAGGTTCTCTAATGCCAACTCCCGCTGCGTCTGGAAGGCCGAACGTAGCGCCCCAAGAACAATCCCGAGCCATTTCCCCATGCTGGGAGGCTAAACCGCCGCCACAGAAAAATGCAATGCAATCAACGCGGATGAATAATTAGAAGGGACAAGTCTCCGTGCGGAGACTCGGCGAACCCCAGACTAGTTGGCGGAGAGGGTGGGATTCGAACCCACGATACGGCTTTTGACCGTATAACGGTTTAGCAAACCGCCGCCTTCGGCCACTCGGCCACCTCTCCGAATTCCGTTCCGGGCGGCGGTTGCGCGTCAGCGGCCGGTGTCGGTCTCGCTGTGTTCCGCGTCGTGTTCCGCGCCGTGATCGGCGCCGTTGCCCGCACCGTTTTGCTGCTCGCGGCAGATACGCTGGAAGATTTCCTCGCGATGCACCGCAATCTCGCGCGGCGCTTTCACGCCGAGCCGCACCTGGTTGCCTTTGACTCCCAAAACCGTGACGTCTACATCGTTGCCGATGACGACCGTCTCGCCCACCCGTCTAGTCAGGATCAGCATGGACACTCCCCCTTCATATTCTTCTTATTGAGCGCGCGACACGAAATCCTTCCGTTGCCGCGCGGCATGCGGCCAATGTGGCCAGCTGGCAGGTCCTGAATAGCTCCCCCTGAGCACATTACTGATCTGTAATGATCATACCGAGTTGCCTATTGCCGCGCCACAGAAGCCCGGCCACCGCAACCCCGTAGATGGCCTCGTCCGCCGTCTACCTGTTTTCCCCCAGACGGCCCGCGACCCAGCCCGCCACACCCGCGAGCGCCGCGTCCAGCCCGGCCGGGTCAGTGCCCCCCGCCTGGGCGAAGTCCGGCCGGCCGCCGCCCCTGCCACCGACCTTTTCCGCAACGGAATTAACCAGTTCCCCGGCCTTGATGCGGGCTGTGAGGTCCGCCGTCACCCCGGCGGAGAGCGAGACCTTTTGCCCATCCGGACCGACCGAGGCGAGCACGACGACCCCCGAGCCGAGCTTGTCTTTCATGCGGTCCGTGACCTCGCGCAAGGTCTTCGCGTCCGTGCCCTCGTCCAACCGGCGCACGAGGAGCTTGACGCCCGCGACCGTCGTCACCGCACTCGCGAGGTCCGTGCCGGCACCGCCGCCGGCGAGCTTCGACTTCAGTTGCTGGACTTCCTTCTCGAGCGCGCGGTTGCGCTCGAGCACCTGGCGGACCTTGGGCTCGAGGTCGGCGCGGCCGCCCTTCACGAGCTCGGCGAGGCGTGCGAGCACTACCTCTTCCTCACTGACCCGGTCCAGTGCTAATTGACCCGTGACGGCCTCGATGCGGCGGATGCCCGCGGCGATCCCCGATTCGGCGACGATCTTGAAGAGCCCGATGTCGCCGGTGCGCTTCACGTGCGTGCCCCCGCAGAGCTCAGTCGAGAACTCTCCGAAGCGCAGCACGCGCACCTCGTCGCCGTACTTCTCGCCGAAGAGCGCGATCGCGCCGCTCGCGACCGCCTCGTCGTACTTCATGAGACGCGTCACGCCCTCGTTGTTCGCGCGGATCTCGGCGTTCACGAGTCGCTCGATCTCGGCGAGCTGCTGCGGGCGGATCGCCTCGTAATGGGAGAAGTCGAAGCGCAGCCGGTCGGGCGCCACCAGCGAGCCCTTCTGCGTGACGTGGGTGCCGAGGACCTTGCGGAGTGCCGCGTGCAGGAGGTGCGTCGCCGAGTGGTTGAGCACGGTCGCGGCGCGGGCCTCGGCGTCCACCTCGGCGCGCACCTCGGCGCCGACCGTGACGGTGCCCGCCTCGCAGAGGCCGATGTGCACGTGAGCCTCGCCGTTCTTCTGCGTATCGTCCACGCGGAAGCACATCCCGCCCCCGTGGATCACGCCGCGGTCGCCGACCTGGCCGCCGCTCTCGGCATAGAACGGCGTACGGTCGAGCACGAGCGCGCCGCGCTCTCCAGCCTTGAGCGACTGCACGAGGCCACCGTTGCCGAGGATGGCGGCGACGCGGGCCTTTTCGACGAGATTCTCGTAGCCGGTGAAGACGGTCTTCACGTCGAGACGCAGGTTGCCGGCAGCAGCCATCTCGAACTTGCTGGCGTCGCGCCCGCGCAGCCGCTGCTTCTCCATGGCGGCCTCGAAGCCGGCGCGATCGATCGCGATGCCGCGGGCGCGGGCGACGTCGGCCGTGAGATCGGCCGGGAAGCCGTAGGTGTCGTAGAGCCTGAACACGATGTCGCCCGGCAGCTTCTTGCCCGAGACTTTCGCGAGCGCCTCCTCGAGGAGGCGCATGCCCTTCGACAGCGTCTCGGCGAAGCGCTGCTCCTCGGTGAACAGCACCGCGTCGACGTGCTTGGCGCTCGCGGTGAGCTCCGGGAACGCGCGGCCCATCTCGCTCTCGAGCGGCTTCACGAGCTTGTGGAAGAACGGTTCCTGCACGCCGAGCTCGTAGCCGTGGCGAAGCGCCCTGCGGATGATGCGGCGGAGCACGTAGCCGCGGCCCTCGTTGCCGGGGAGCACGCCGTCGGTGATCAGGAAGCTCGCCGCGCGGATGTGGTCGGCGATGACGCGCAGGGACGCGGAGCCCCGGTCCTTCGCCTTCGTGATCTTCGCCGCCGCATCGATCAGGTTCCTGAAGAGGTCGATGTCGTAGTTGCTGTGCACGCCCTGCAGGACGGCGGCGATGCGCTCGAGGCCCATGCCGGTGTCCACCGAGGGCTTCGGCAAAGGCTCGAGCCTGCCGTCGACGGAGCGGTCGAACTGCATGAAGACGAGGTTCCAGATCTCGACGTAGCGGTCGCCCTCTTCCTCCGGCGAGCCCGGCGGGCCGCCCGGCACGCCGGGGCCGTGGTCGTAGAAGATCTCGGTGCAGGGCCCGCACGGACCGGTGTCGCCCATCGCCCAGAAGTTGTCCTTCTCGTCGCGGCGCGTGACGCGCTCGCGATCGACGCCGATGTGCTTCACCCAGAGATCGGCGGCCTCCTGGTCCTCGCGGAAGACGGTGACCCAGAGCTTCTCCTTCGGGATGCCGAACTCGCGCGTGATGAGCTCCCAGGCGAACTCGATCGCCTCGCGCTTGAAGTAGTCGCCGAAGCTGAAGTTGCCGAGCATCTCGAAGAAGGTGTGATGGCGCGCGGTATAGCCGACGTTCTCGAGGTCGTTGTGCTTGCCGCCGGCGCGCACGCAACGCTGCGAGCTCGCGGCGCGCACATAGTCGCGCACCTCCTTGCCGGTGAAGACGTCCTTGAACTGCACCATGCCGGCGTTGGTGAAGAGCAGCGTCGGGTCGTTGCCGGGCACGAGCGGGGAGCTCGGCACGACCCGATGGCCTTTGCCGGCGAAGTAATCCAGGAAGAGTTTTCTGATCTGCTCGGTTTTCATTCGTCGTCTTCGAAACTGGCGCGGACCTGCTCGCCCGTGAAGCCCCGGTAGCCCAGGAAGCGGGACTGCCGCGCACGCTCGCGGAAGTCCTTCGGCGGCGGTGCGCCGAAGCGCTTCGCGCGCACCTCGCGCGCCAGCGCGCGCCAGTCGGCGGCCCCGTTCAAGGCACTGGCTATGGCCTCCGCGTCGATGCCGCGCTCGGCGAGCTCGGCGCGGATTCTAATGGGTCCCTGCCCTTTGCGGATACGGGCCGAGATGAAGGCGTCCACGAAGCGGGTGTCGTCGGCGAGGCCCTCGCGCGCGAGGCCGGCGAGCGCCGCGTCGATCTCCGCGGTGCCGAACTCGCGCGCCGTGAGCTTGTCGCGCAGCTCCGCGAGCGAGTGCTCGCGCCGCGCCAGGAGATCCATGGCGACGGCGCGGGCTGATTTCGGTGCCGGTGTTAGCTTATTGCCTTTTCGCACGAGTCAGCTCATCGCTTGATGCTGCCCTCGGCGCGAAAAGGCAATAAGCTAACACCGGCACCGGCTATTCGTTGACGGCCGCCTCCGGCTCCGGATCGCGGGCGGCGGCTTCGCGGGCCTCGGCGGACTTCGGCAGCGCCAGCGCCCGGATCTTGCTCTCGATCTCCTTGGCGATGTCGGGGTGCTGGATCAGGTATTCGCGGGCATTCTCCTTGCCCTGGCCGATGCGCTCGCGCCCGTAGTTGAACCACGTGCCGGACTTCGCGACCAGCCCGTGCTTCACGCCGAGCTCGATCAGCTCGCCCTCGCGCGAGATGCCATGGTCGTAGAGGATCTCGAACTCGGCGGATTTGAAGGGCGGCGCCACCTTGTTCTTCACGACCTTGACGCGCGTCTCGGCGCCGATCACCTCCTCGCCCCTCTTGATCGAGCCGATGCGGCGGATGTCGAGCCGCACGGAGGCGTAGAACTTGAGCGCGTTGCCGCCGGTGGTCGTCTCCGGGTTGCCGAACATGACGCCGATCTTCATGCGGATCTGGTTGATAAAGATGACGATGGTGTTGGAGCGCTTGATGTTGCCGGTGAGCTTGCGCAGCGCCTGGCTCATGAGCCGCGCCTGGAGTCCGACGTGGGTGTCGCCCATCTCGCCTTCGATCTCGGCCTTGGGCGTCAGCGCCGCCACCGAGTCGACCACGACGACGTCCACGGCGCCGGAGCGCACCAGGAGATCGGTGATCTCCAGAGCCTGCTCGCCCGTATCCGGCTGTGACACCAGCAGATCGTTGACGTTGACGCCGAGCTTCTCGGCGTAGATCGGGTCGAGCGCGTGCTCGGCATCCACGAATGCCGCGGTGCCGCCGTTCTTCTGGCACTCCGCGATCACTTCCAGCGTCAGCGTCGTCTTGCCGGAGGATTCCGGCCCGAAGATCTCGACCACGCGGCCGCGCGGCAGCCCGCCGACGCCGAGCGCGATGTCGAGCCCGAGCGAGCCGGTCGGCGTGGTCTCGATGTCGCGCAGGATGCCCCCGTCGCCGAGGCGCATCACGGAGCCCTTGCCGAACTGCCGTTCAATCTGCCCGAGAGCGGCGGCAAGCGCCTTTTTGCGGTTTTCGTCCATGGTTTCCGATCGCCACGGGGGCGTGTGGGTGTGTTAAGGATCGAAGGCGATTATTCCACAGAACCGGGGGGCAGGCAGCCGCGAAAATGGCGCTGCTTCAGCCGGTTTTCGGGGAGGTGTCGAGCCCTCGGGGTTCGGAAACGCCGTCGTTTGCGGGCAGCTTGGTTCAGGCCGTCTCCATTGTTTCCGAACCCCACGGCTCGACACCTCCACACCTTCTGAAGCCCGCCACCTCCGGCAGCGTCCGCCGGTTCTGTGTCGTAGTCGCTACGGGCGGGCGGGGAATTTCGCCACCTCGCGGTAACGGGCGCCGGTGGGATCCGTGTCGGATTCGACGAGGGAGAAGCCGGCGACCGGCCAGGCGATCGGCCGCCGCGGCGGGAGCTCCGGCTGCAATCGCACCTTGCGCGCGAGCGTGAGATGCACATGAAACGGCTTGGGATCCGGGGTGATGCCGGCCTGCGCCACGGCGGTCCAGATCTCGCGGTTGAGCCGGCGCAACGCCTCGGGGGTCTCCAACGGGCCGAGCCACAGCACCTGTGCCGCGGCGAACCAGCCGAGCCGCTCGAGCGTCAGGGTGAGCGGCTCGACGGCGAGCCGCCCGGCCGCGGCGACGATCGCCCCGAATCGCTCTTCCGGCACGGTGCCGAGGAAGGCGAGCGTCGCATGGTAGTTTTCCGGCGGCACGGGCTTGCCGCCGCAGTGGCGCACGATCGTCCGCGTCGCGTGGCGCACCGCCTCGCGCGTCGCGTCGTCCGGCCAGAGCGCGAAGAAGAGGCGCATTGTGGGAGGGGCGCGAGCCCCAATCGGGGCTCGCGCCCCTCCCACACTCACGGCGCCGTCAGCTGGACGAGCACGCCTTCCAGCGCCGCGATGACGGCCTGCCGGCGGATGGCGTCGCGGTCGCCCTCGAAGCGGCGGGTCTTGCTAATGAGCTGGACGCCGGGGCCAGCCCACGCGAAACAGACGGTGCCGACCGGCTTCGCCGGCGAGCCGCCGTCCGGGCCGGCGATGCCGGTGACCGCCACGGCGATCTCCGCCGCACTCGCGAGGCGCGCACCGGTCGCCATCTGCTCGGCCACGTCCTGGCTGACGGCGCCCTGTCCCGCGACCGAGGCGGCGCTCACTCCGAGCAATGCTTCCTTCGCGTCGTCGCTGTAGGCGACGACGCCGTAGCCAAACCAGCCGGAGCTGCCGGGGAGATCGGTGAGGCATTTCGCGATCCAGCCACCCGTGCAGGACTCCGCCACGGCGATCCGGGCACTCTTCGCCGCCAGCGCGGCCGCGATGCGCCGCACGAGCTCGGCCGACTGCCGCTCGAAGTCGCTCATGGAGGCCGAGTCCGGCGGACTGTCGTCATGCAAGCCGAGGCTTTCATTGACGGCGAGTCTCGATCAGAGGCTTCCTGCGAGCCGGGGCTTTCATTGGCGGTGAGTCTCGATCAGTTCCCGGTACAGCGTCAAATGCGCCGCGACCATGTCGGCGACACTGAACTCGCGGGCCACCCGTTCCGCGGCCGCCTGTCCGAAGGCACGCCGCCGCGGCTCGTCCCGCAGCAGCGCCGTCAGCGCGACGGCAAGCGCCGGCGCGTCGCCGGCGGGGACGAGCACGCCCGTGCGCCCGTCGGCGACGATCTCCGGTACCCCGCCGGCGGCGAAGGCGACCGCCGGCACTCCGGCCGCCTGGGCCTCCAGCACGGCAAGCCCCAAACCCTCGGCGAGCGCGGCGTGCACGAGGAGGTCGAGCCGGCCGAGGAAGGCCGGGAGATCGGGACGGAACCCGGCCAGGGTCACCGAGTCCCCCAGCCCCGCGGCCCGGATGGAGCCGCGCAACCGCGTCTCGAGCGGGCCCTGGCCGAAGAGGAGCAGCCGCGCGGCGGGGCAGTCGCGGGCGACGCGGCGCCAGGCGTCGAGCAAGAGCTCGTGGCCCTTCCTCGGGATGAGCTGCGCCACGCAGCCGACCAGCAGGCACCCCGGGTCGAGCCCGAATTCCCGCGCCAGGCGCTCCCGGGACCAGGCGGGCTCGAGGAGCCGCGGGTCCACGGCGCTGCGGATGAGCGCGAGGCGCGCCGCGGGCACCCCGGCGTCCTCGAGCTGGCGGCGGATGGCCATGGAGATCGCAATCACCCGGTCGTAACGGCGGTACTTCAGCGCCGCGACAAGGCCCTCCGGGCTGTCCACGCGCCGGGTCAGCACTGCGGGCAGCCCCGCGCGGCGGGCCGCCGCGCCGCCGAGCCAGTCGGCGCCGCGCCGGCTGTGGACGTGGAGGAGATCCGGGGCGAGCCCGCGGAGCAGCCGGGCGAGGCGGCCGGCAAAGAAAAGGTCGACGTCCCCGCTCATCGGCAGCACCCGGACGGCGAGGCCCTGGCGCGCAGCCTCGGCCGCCACGGCGCTGCCCGCCGCGCAGGCGAGCGTCGTCCCGGCGCCTTGCGCCTCGAGGCCGCGGGCGAGAAGCAACACCTGGCGCGCCCCACCGTAGAGGTGGCGGCCGGATTCGAGATGCACGATGTGCATGCCAGTTGGCGATGGTACCCGTTACCATTTGATGGTGAGTACACAGAAAGATTCGGGACTCGCGTCCCTCCCACAGCGCGAGCGCGCGGCTGATGAGGACCCTGTGGGAGGGGCGCAAGCCCCGACGGCGGAGCTGCTCTCCGCCACCCTCGAGCGCGCGAGCGACGCCGGGCACACCCCGGTCATGCAGCAGTACCTGCGGCATCAAGGCGCAGTTCCCGGACCTGCTGCTCTTCTATCGCATGGGGGACTTCTACGAGCTCTTCTACGAGGACGCGCGGCGCGCGGCCGCGCTCCTCGACATCACGCTCACCGCGCGCGGCAGTCTCCGCGGCGAACGCCGATCCCGATGGCGGGCGTCCCCGAGCACGCGGCCGAGAGCTATCTCGCCCGGCTGGTGCGCCAGGGCGAGTCGGTCGCGATCTGCGAGCAGATCGGCGACCCGAAGGCAGCGAAGGGACCGGTCGAGCGCCAGGTCGTGCGCATCGTCACGCCCGGCACGGTCACGGACGAGGCGCTGCTCGAGGCGCGCCGCGAGACTCTGCTCGCCGCCGTGTGCCGAGGGAGATCCATCGGGCTCGCCTGGCTCGAGCTCTCGGCGGGCGCTTCTGCGTGACGGAGCTCGGGGGCGAAGAGGCGCTCGCCGGCGGAGCTCGAGCGGCTGCGCCCCGCCGAGCTGCTGATACGAAGAAGGTGCCGGCGCCGTGCCGCGGCGCGCGCCGGCGTCAAGGCGCGCCCGCCCTGGCACTTCGAGCTCGACGCCGCGACGCGCACGCTCTGCGAGCAGTTCGGCACGCGCGACCTGGCGGGCTTCGGCTGCGCGGCCCTGCCCGATGCCGTCGGCGCGGCGGGCTGCCTGCTGCAGTACGTCCGCGACACGCAGCGCTCGGCGCTGCCGCACTGCGCGGCCTCACGACGGAGTGGCGCGAGGACGCGCTGCTCATGGACGCGGCCACGCGGCGCAACCTCGAGATCGAGACGAGCCTCGGCGGCCGCGACGAGCACACGCTCGCCGGCGTGATGGACCGCGTGCGCGACGGCGATGGGGAGCCGGCTGCTGCGCCGCTGGCTCAACCGGCCGCTGCGCGACCATGCGACGCTCAACCGCCGTTACCAGGCGCTCGAGGCGTTGCAGGGCGCTGCGGGAGCGACGTGGAGGGACGCAGTCTCGACTGGACATCGGGACTCGCGTGCCTCACAGGTCATCGGCGACCTCGAGCGCATCCTCGCGCGCGTCGCGCTGAGGTCGGCGCGGCCGCGCGACCTCGCGCAACTGCGCGCGCGCGCTGCAGCTCGCTGCCCGACCTCCGGGCCGCGCTCGCGCGCCTTCGACTCGCCGCTGCTCGGCACGCTCGCCGGCCAGCTCGGCGAGCACGTCGAGACCCGCGCGCTGCTCGAGCGCGCGCTCATCGAGAACCCGCCGATGCTGCTCCGCGACGGCGGCGTCATCGCCGCCGGGCTTCGACGCAGAGCTCGACGAGCTGCGCGACATCAGCGCGCACGCCGACCGGCACCTGCTCGACCTGGAGGCGCGGGAGCGCGAGCGCACGGGCCTGCCCTCGCTAAGGCTCGGCTACAACCGCGTGCACGGCTACTACATCGAGATGACGCGCGCGCAGGCCGTGCGCGCGCCGGCCGACTACATCCGGCGCCAGACGCTCAAGGACGCCGAGCGCTACATCACGCCGGAGCTGAAGGAGTTCGAGGACAAGGTGCTCGGCGCGCGCGACCGCGCGCTCGCGCGCGAGAAGGCACTCTACGAGGAGCTGCTCGAGCGCCTGCTCGCCGTGCTGCGCGCCGCTGCAGGCGATCGCGGCCGCGCTCGCCGAGCCCGACGTGCTCGTGAATCTCGCCGAGCGCGCGGAGGCGCTCGGCTACTGCCGGCCCGAGCTCGCGGCCGAGCCTGGCATCCGCGTGCGCGCCGGCCGCCACCCGGTCGTCGAGCGCGTGATCGCGCGCCCTTCGTGCCGAACGATCTTGCCCTTCACCCGGAACGGCGCCTGCTGATCATCACCGGGCCCAACATGGGCGGCAAGTCGACGTACATGCGGCAGACCGCGCTGATCGCGATCCTCGCGCACATCGGCAGCTTCGTGCCGGCGGAGGCGGCGCGCATCGGACCGCTCGACCGCATCTTCACGCGCATCGGCGCGGCCGACGATCTCGCCGGCGGCCGCTCGACGTTCATGGTCGAGATGACCGAGACGGCGAACATCCTGAACAACGCGACGCGCGCAGAGCCTCGTGCTCATGGACGAGGTCGGCCGCGGCACGAGCACCTTCGACGGCCTGTCGCTCGCCTGGGCGGCGCGCGCACTTCATCGCGCGAGCGCGTGCGCGCGTTCACGCTGTTCGCGACGCACTACTTCGAGCTGACCGCGCTCGCCGACGAGCTGCCGGCCTGCGCCAACGTGCACCTCGACGCGACCGAGCACGGCGACCAGCTGATCTTCCTGCACGCCGTGAAGGAAGGGCCGGCGAACCAGAGCTACGGGCTGCAGGTCGCGCGCGCTCGCGGGCGTGCCGCGCACGGTGATCGCCCGCGCGCGGAGTTATCTCGCGGAGCTCGAGAAACAGACGCGCGCGCACCGCGAGCCGCGGCCCCAGGCCGAGCTCGACCTGAAGCCCGCGCCGGTCGCCGACCCGCTGCGCGATGAGCTCGCGCGCATGGACCCCGACCGCATGTCGCCACGCGAGGCGCTGGATGCGCTCTATCAGTTGAAGAAATTATGAAGCCCGGGGGGCGGGCGGAAGCCCCTCAGTCGTGCAGCGTGAAGCCGCTACACCGTCTCCACGCGCGCAAACTCCCCGTGCCTCAGGAAGTAGGCCGTCTGCGACGCGACCAGCGGCGAGACCAGCAGTCCGGTGTGGCTGACCGAGACGTCGAGGTGATCCTTGATGCCGGGGATGCGCGTCTCCTCGACGGCGACGGTGCCGTCGTTCGGCGTCGGCAGGTTCTCGATGATGGCGCCGAGGCCCATGCCGAGCGTGCCGGCGATCACGCCGACCTCGCGCCCGCCCTTGTATTCCGGCAGGCCGCCGGAGAGCACTGCGTCGCGGATCGTCGCGCCGAGGATCTCCTCTCCGAAGGGCAGCCCGGCCGCGGCGCGCGCCGCCATGCTCCCGCGCAGCGGCGAGCCGAGGCACACGATGCGGCCGTGGCGATGGTCCGGAAATTTCGTGAAGGTGTGCAGCGCGAGCAGCCCGCCCAGGCTGTGGCCGACGACGTGCACAGTCTCCCCTGCGACGGTATCGAGGAACTCGTGGAGCTGCATCACGTTCTCGTCGAGGCCCACCTTGACGGTCTGGTAGCTGTACTGCCGCGTATCGAAGCCGTAATCGTCGCGCAGGCGGCTGCGCAGCAGCCCGCTCTCGACGCCCGTCATCCACAGGCCGTGGACCAGGATCACGATGTCCTGCGGAGCGGATCCGGGCTCGGCAGCCATGGAACGGAATGATTTCAGAACGCCAAGTGCCAAGAGAAACTGCCGACGCTGCATGACTCAACAGACAGTCATCGCGCGCAAAGGTGCCGGTTCATCGGGGCTTGCGCCCCTCCTACAGTGAATCTTCAGATCTTCGGCTCCGCCACCCGGATGCGGATCCCGGTCTCCTTGAGTTGCTGCGCCGACACCTCGCCGGGCGCATCGGTCATGAGGCACGCGGCGGTCTGCGTCTTCGGGAAGGCGATGACGTCGCGGATGCTGTGCGCGCCGGCGAGCAGCATCGTGATCCGGTCGATGCCGAAGGCGATGCCGCCGTGGGGCGGGCAGCCGTAGCGCATCGCGCGGAGCAGGAACCCGAACTTCGACTCGGCCTCCTCCGGCGAGAGCCCCAGCACGCGAAACACCGCCGCCTGCATCGGCTCGGTGTGGATGCGGATCGAACCGCCGCCGATCTCGCTGCCGTTCAGGACCATGTCGTAGGCGCGGGACAGCGCCTTGCCGGGATTGGCCTCGAGCTCCTCTGGGCTCGCGACTTTCGGCGCCGTGAACGGGTGGTGCAGCGCCGCCCAGCGCTTCTCCTGCGGATCCCACTCGAAGCCCGGGAAGTCCACGACCCAGAGCGGCTTCCAGCCCTCCTGGAGGAGGCCGCGGTCATGGCCGAGCTTCACGCGCAGGGCCGCGAGCGAATCGTTGACGACCTTCTTCTTGTCGGCGCCGAAGAAGACGAGGTCGCCGGCCTGCAGAGGCAGCCGCTGGATGAGCGCGGCGACGCCGGCGTCCGGCATGAACTTGAGGATCGGAGACTGCAGGCCCTCGCGGCCCTTCGCGGGATCGTTCACCTTGATGTAGGCGAGTCCCTTCGCGCCGTAGCGCGCGACGAACGCGGTGTAGTCTTCGATCTCCTTGCGTGAGAGCGTGCCGCCTGCAGGAACACGCAGCGCTGCCACGCGCCCGTCGGGATCTGCCGCCGGCTCGGCGAACACCTTGAACTCGATGCCGCGCATGAGGTCGCTCACTTCGACGAGCTCGAGCGGGATGCGGAGATCGGGCCGGTCGATGCCGAAGCGCCCGACGGCCTCGGCATGGGTCATCCTCGGGAAGGGATCAGGCAGTTCGACCCCAAGGATCCTCCTGAAGAGATCCCGGATCAGCTCCTCCATGACCTTCATGATGTCGTCCTCGGCCATGAAGGAGGTCTCGAGGTCGAGCTGGGTGAACTCCGGCTGGCGGTCGGCGCGCAGGTCCTCGTCGCGGAAGCAGCGCGCCACCTGGTAGTAGCGGTCCATGCCCGACATCATCAGCAGCTGCTTGAAGAGCTGCGGCGACTGCGGCAGCGCGAAGAACTTCCCGGGGTGGGTACGGCTCGGCACGATGTAGTCGCGCGCACCCTCGGGCGTGGTGCGGGTCAGGATCGGCGTCTCGATGTCGATGAAGCCCTCGGCGTCGAGGAAGTTGCGCAACGTCTGGACCACGCGGTGCCGCAGGCGCAGGCGCTGCGTCATCTCCTCGCGCCGGAGGTCCAGAAAACGGTAACGCAGGCGCAGATCCTCGTTCGCGTCCTCGTCGTGATGAAACGGCGGTGTCTCGGACGGGTTCAGCACTTTCAGGTCCGTGGCGAGGAGCTCCACCTCGCCGCTCGCGAGCTTCGGGTTCACCGTACCCTCGGGGCGCCGGCGCACCTTGCCGGTGGCGACGAGCACGTACTCGCTGCGCACGCGCTCGCCCTCGGCGAACACCGCCTGCGCGGAGGGATCCGCGACTACCTGCAGGAGGCCTTCGCGATCGCGCAGATCGATGAAGATGACACCGCCGTGATCGCGCCGGCGATGCACCCAGCCGGCGACAGTGACCTCGCGGCCGACGTGCGTGGCGTTCACTTCGCCGCAGTAGTGGGTGCGCATGCCTCTGGCGATCACGGTGCCTGCCTGGCGGCTCACTGGAAGGCCGCGGATGTTACGGGCCGGGCTCCGGCCGTGCAAGCGGCGGCGCGCGCGGCGGGATGTCCGACGGCGCGACCACCCCGAGCGACACGATCATCTTGATCGCGGCCTCGACGCTCATGTCGAGCTCCATCACGTCGGCCCGCGGCAGCATCACCAGGAAACCGGCGATGACGTTCGGGCTGTTCGGCACGAACACGCAGACGATGTCCTGCCCCGTGCGCTGGCCGAACTCCGCGACGGTCGCCGTCTCGAACGCGAGCCGGTAGATGCCCTTGCTCGGGTACTCCACCAGCAACGCCCGCTTGAAGGACTGGCTGCGATCTGCGAATACGACCGAGGAAAATTTCTGCGCGCCGCCGTAAATCGAGCGTACCAGCGGGATGCGCTGCAGGACCGAGTCCCAGATCCGGAGCAGCCGCCGCCCGACGAGGTTCGCGGCGAGCATGCCGGTCAGGAGCACGACGATGACGGTGAGCACGACGCCGAGCCCGTGGATGTGGAAGCCGAGCAGGTTCTCGGGACGAAACGGCGCCGGGATCAGCACCAGGGTCTCGTCCATCAGGTCCACGACGAGCTTCAGGATCAGGAACGTGATGACGGCCGGGACCCACACGAGCAGCCCCGCCACGAGATAACGTCGCAGCGCCTTCATTCGCCCGCCGTGGAAGCCGCGCCCGGAGCGGGCTTCTTGTCCTTGCTGGCTTCGGTGCTGCTGGCGGCCTTTTCCGGTTTCGCCGCCTGCTCCTTTTTATCCTTGTCCGGCTTTCCGGCCTTCGCGGCATCTCCGCCATCCGCTGGCTTGCCATCGCCGGACTCGACAAGGCGCTTCTTGTTGTCCTTCTTGAAGTCGGTCTCGTACCAGCCAGTACCCTTCAGGCGGAACTGCGGCGCCGAGACGAGCCTCTTCAGCCTGAGCGCCCCGCACTTCGGGCATTTCCTGAGCGGCCCCTCGCTGATCTTCTGCAGCGCCTCGAACTCGTGACCGCACTTCGCACATTCATACTCATATATCGGCATGGCTATCGGTCTTTTCGCAGGGGCGCGAGCCCCGCTCCTCAATGTTTGTGCCCGCAACCCGGGCCATGGGTGTGGGTGTGCCCGCCGTGGGAATGCGAATGGCTGCCGGCGCTCGCACCGCCTTTGGCCTGGCCCTTCGCCTTGACCGCTGGCGCGGACACGAGCTTCGACAGCGCGTCCTTGCCGCATTCCGGACATTTGCTCAGCGCCGTCTCGCCGAGCTTCTGCAGGGCATCAAAAAGGTGCCCGCACTTTCCACACTGATATTCATATATTGGCATCTGGTGACCTTAACCACTGGGAGCCTGTGGGCGGCACGCAAGTGCCGATTCCCGGTTCGCGGCCTGCGCCCCTCCTAACCGCCCCTACGCCGCCGCGGCCTTCTTCGTCCGGAAGACGAGCTCGCCGTCATGGACGTCCACCCGGATCACGTCGCCCGGCCGGAATGCGCCCTTCAGTATCTCCTGAGCGAGGGGGTTTTCGATACGGGTCTGGATGGCGCGCCTGAGCGGCCGTGCGCCATAGACGGGATCGAAACCGGCCTCGGCCAGCTTGTCGAGCGCCTTCTCGGAGAGCTCGAGGCCCATGTCGCGGTCTGCAAGCCTCTTCCGCAGATACCCGAGCTGGATCACGACGATCTTCCGCAGCTGCGCGGCGTTGAGCGGGTGGAAGACGACGATGTCGTCCACGCGATTGACGAACTCCGGACGGAAATGCTCGCCGACGACCTCCATGACCGCGGCTTTCATGCGCTCGTAGTTCTCCTCGCCTGCCATCCTCTGGATGATCTGCGAGCCCAGGTTCGAGGTCATGACGATGACCGTGTTGCGGAAGTCGACGGTGCGGCCCTGGCCGTCCGTGAGGCGGCCGTCATCGAGCACCTGGAGCAGCACGTTGAAGACATCCGGATGCGCCTTCTCGACCTCGTCGAGCAGGATCACGGAATACGGCTTGCGGCGCACGGCCTCCGTGAGATAACCGCCTTCCTCGTAGCCCACGTAGCCCGGCGGGGCGCCGATCATGCGCGCGACCGAGTGCTTCTCCATGAACTCCGACATGTCGAGGCGCACCAGCGCCTCTTCGGTATCGAACAGGAAGACGGCGAGCGCCTTGCAGAGCTCGGTCTTGCCGACGCCGGTGGGGCCTAGGAACAGGAACGAGCCGTTCGGCCGGTTCGGATCCGAGAGCCCCGCACGCGAGCGGCGGATGGCGTCCGACACGGCGCGCACGGCCTCGTCCTGGCCGACGACGCGCTCGCGGAGCGCGTCCTCCATGCGCAGCAGCTTCTCGCGCTCGCCTTCCAGCATCTTCGAGACCGGAATGCCAGTCCACTTGGAGACGACCTCCGCCACCTCCTCCTCCGTCACGCGGTTGCGCAACAGCCGGTTCCCCTTCTTCTCGGCGGCGAGCGCCTCGGCGAGGCGCTTCTCGAGCTCCGGGATCTTCCCGTACTGGATCTGCGACATGCGCGCGAGGTCCTGGGCCCGGCGCGCCGCCTCGAGCTCGGTCTTCGCGCGCTCGAGCTCCTCCTTGATCTGGGCCTCGCCCTGGACGGCGGCCTTCTCCGCCTTCCAGATCTCCTCGAGATCCGAGTATTCCTTCTCGAGCTCCTTCAACTGGGCCTCGATATCGGCGAGTCGCTTCCGTGACGCCTCGTCCTTTTCCTTCTTGAGCGCCTCGCGCTCGATCTTCAGCTGGATGATGCGCCGGTCGAGGCGGTCCATCTCCTCGGGCTTGGAGTCGATCTCCATGCGGATGCGCGAGGCCGCCTCGTCGATCAGGTCGATGGCCTTGTCCGGCAGCTGGCGGTCGCTGATGTAGCGGTGCGAGAGCATGGCCGCCGCGACGATCGCGGGGTCCGTGATGTCCACGCCGTGATGGACCTCGTAGCGCTCCTTCAAGCCCGCGCAGGATCGCGATCGTGTCCTCCACCGTCGGCTCGTTGACCATGACCTTCTGGAAGCGGCGCTCGAGCGCCGCGTCCTTCTCGACGTACTTGCGGTACTCGTCGAGCGTGGTGGCGCCGACGCAGTGCAGCTCGCCGCGCGCGAGCGCGGGTTTGAGCATGTTGCCGGCGTCCATGGCGCCCTCGGCCTTGCCGGCGCCGACCATGGTGTGCAGCTCGTCGATGAAGAGGATCACCTGGCCTTCCTGCTTCGCGAGGTCGTTCAGCACGGCCTTGAGCCGCTCCTCGAACTCGCCGCGGTACTTGGCCCCCGCGATGAGCGCGCCGAGGTCGAGCCCGAGCAGGCGCTTGTCCTTCATGCCCTCCGGCACCTCGCCGTTCACGATGCGTTGAGCGAGGCCTTCGACAATAGCCGTCTTGCCGACGCCGGGGTCGCCGATCAGCACGGGGTTGTTCTTCGTGCGCCGCTGGAGGATCTGGATCGTGCGGCGGATCTCGTCGTCGCGGCCGATGATCGGATCGAGCTTGCCCTGCTCGGCGCGCTCGGTGAGATCGATGGTGTATTTCTCGAGCGCCTGGCGCGTGTCCTCGGCGTTCGGGTCCTCCACCTTCGCGCCGCCGCGCATTTCTCCGATCGCCTTGTCCACCGCGCCCTTGACGACGCCAGCCTCCTCGAGGATCCGGCCGATGGGGCCCTTGTCGCCGCAGGCGGCGAGCAGGAACAGCTCGCTCGAGATGTACTGGTCGCCGCGCTCCTGCGCGAGCTTGTCGGTGCGATTGAGGAGCTTCCCGAGATCGGATGAGATCGCCACCTCACCCTCGTGACCCTCGACCTTCGGCAGGCGGTCGAGCGCCTCGCCGAGACGCGAGCGCAGCAGGTTCACGTTGGCGCCGGCCTTCGCCAGCAGCGGCCGAACGGTACCGCCCTCCTGGTCGATCAGGGCGAACAGCACGTGAAGGGGCTCGAGGAACTGGTGGTCGCGACCGACCGCCAGCGACTGGGCGTCCGCGAGTGCCGCCTGGAATTTGCTTGTTAACTTGTCCATGCGCATGAGGAGGTCTCCGACGCTTCGGCTGTCCGGCTACAAAATGGGGCTCCGGGCGGCTGATTTCAACCGCTCCGGCGCTGGCAATCCGGCTGGCCAGCGCCGGGTTGTCGCGCGAAGCCGGGCGCTAACTGGGATAGGGATGAGTCCCAAAGTCCTCGATATCGCTCCTACAGAGACCGGCGGAAGCGGGACAGACCCGGCGATGGCCACCCCGGGCTGCAGCGTCGGTGCGAAATCAGCCGGCGGACTCGAGCCAGATGAGGGTGGCCTGCCGTCCGCAGGCGCCATCGCGGCGATACGAAAAGAATCGCTCCGGCTCGGACGCGGTGCAATGGACACCTCCGTAAACGCGCCAGACGCCCGCCTCCGCGAGCCGGCGCCTTGCAATGGCGGCGAGGTCGAGTTGCCAGCGCCCGCGGACATTCGCCGTGATGCCTGCCTCGCGATCGCCGGCCGGGAACGCGTCGCGCACCTCCGCGCCGACCTCGTAGGCGGGCCCGCCGATCGCCGGCCCGAGCCAGGCGAGCAGCTCTGCGGGAGGCGCGCCGGCGGCGTTGAGTGCCGCGACGGCCGCCTCGAGCACGCCGGCCGCGAGCCCGCGCCAGCCGGCATGCGCGGCGGCGACGCGCGTGCCCGCTTCATCGCAGAAGAGCACGGGCAGGCAGTCGGCGGTGAGCACGGCGCAGACCTGGCCCGCGGCGCGCGCGATCATCGCGTCCGCTTCCGGTATCGAGCCGCTCGACCCCGCCTCCACCACCGTGGCGCCATGTACCTGGTGCAGCCAGAGCGGCATCGAAGGAAGCGAGAGCTGGCGCGCGAGCCGGCGGCGGTTCTCCTGCACGGCCGCCGCATCGTCGCCGACGTGGTTGGCGAGATTGAGAGTCGCGAACGGGCCGCGGCTCACGCCGCCTGCACGCGCCGTCGCCGCCGCGCGCACGCGAGCGGGAGCGGGCCACGCGGGCGCGATCAACTCGATTTCGCCGGCCATGCCAGGCTTTCGATGCGCGTCGCCGCGGCTTCGGAGCCGGCCAGCGCCGCGAGGAGCTGGTGCATGTCCGGTGGCAGCGGCGCGGTGAAGACGAGCGGCTCGCCGCTCGCCGGATGCTCGAAGCGCAGAGCCGAGGCGTGCAGCGCCTGGCGGCGGAAAGCATGCAACGTGGCGATGAGCTCGGGCGCGGCGCCGGCCGGTACCCGTGGCCGGCCGCCGTAGGCGGGATCGCCGACGATCGGGAAGCCGGCGTGCGCCATGTGCACGCGGATCTGGTGCGTGCGTCCCGTGTCGAGACGCAGGGCGAGGAACGAATGCGCGGCGAAGCGCGCGAGCACGCGGTAGTGCGTGACGGCCGCGCGCCCGCCCTGGGTCACGGCCATGCGCGTGCGATGCGCCCGGTGGCGGCCGACCGGCGCGTCGACCGAGCCGCCCGCGATCATCACGCCGTTGACGATCGCGCGGTACTCGCGCGTGATGCGGCGTTCCTGCAACGCGCGCGTGAGTTGGGTCAGGGCCGGCAGCGTCTTCGCCACGAGCAGCAGACCGCTCGTGTCCTTGTCCAGCCGGTGCAGCAGGCCGCTGCGCGGCAGGTCGCCGAGCGCCGGAGCATGATGACGGAGACCGTTGGCGAGCGTCGCATCGCGATTGCCGGCGCCCGGATGCACAACAACGCCCGCGGGCTTGACCACGACCAGCACGTCGTCGTCCTCGTGCACGATCTCGAAGGGCACGGGCTGCGCCTCGATGGTCTCATCGGCGTCGATCGTGGCCGCGAGCTCGACCCGCTGTCCCGCCGCAACGCGTGTCCGCGGTTCGGGTGCGCTGCCGTCGAGGCGGACGTGTCCGCCGCGGATCCACGCCTGGATGCGCGAGCGGGAATAGTCGGGCAACAGCTCCGCCAGCGCCTGGTCGAGGCGGCGGCCCTCCTGCCCCGCGCCGATCGTCACCGCATGTCGCACGACGCCCATGTGGCCTAGTGTAAAGGCGGGCGGCCGGCCTGGCAGCTTACGCTATACTCTGCCGCCTTTGAATTCATGAGAGCCCCGGGACCCGCATTGCTCCGCTCAGGCCCCCACCGCCGCGCCTTCGCCCCGCTCCGCTTCGCCGCAGTCCTCGCCGTCATCGCGCTGACGCTCGCCGCCTGCTCGAGTCGCGAAGACCGCGACATGAAATCGGGGGCGGACCAGCTCTACCAGAAGGCCCACAGCGCGATGGAGAACGGCAACTACAAGAACGCAATCTCTTACTACGAAAGCCTCACTGCCCGCTTCCCGTTCAGCAACCAGGCGAAGCAGGCGCAGCTCGATCTCATCTACGTCTATTACAAGAATGCCGAGACCGACGCCTGCATCGACGCGGCCACGCAGTTCGAGCGGGAAAATCCGACCCATCCCCGCGTCGACTACGCACTGTACATGCGCGGCCTCGCCAACTTTCGCGGGCAATCGAATGCCTTCCTGCGCATGCTCGGCGTCGAACTCTCGAAGCGCCCGCCGAAGGGCGCGCAGGAGTCCTTCTCGGCGTTCGCGCAACTCGTGCAGCGCTACCCGAAGAGCCGCTACGCGCCCGACGGGCGCCAGCGCATGGTGTACCTGCGTGATCGGCTCGCTGAGCACGAAAACTACGTGGCCAGATACTACCTCGACCGCGCTGCGTACCTGGCGGCGATCAACCGCGCCAAGTTCGTCGTGGAGACCTACGATGGCGCGCCCGCGGTCGCCGAGTCGCTGCGCATCCTGATCGACAGTTATCGCGCGCTCGGCATGACGGACCTCGCCGAGGATACTCGCGCCGTGCTCGCGGAAAGCTATCCGAAGGCCGCCACCGCGCAGGTGAAATCCGAGAGCAAGCCCTGGTACAAATTCTGGTAGTACCCGGCTCTGTGTTGCGAAAACGCCGGAGTTTAGCGGCATCTGTGCTCAGGCCGTCTCCATTGTTTTCGCAACACAGAGCCGGGTACTTTGGGAATTGAAATTGACCGGCACCGTGCTAGTTACCTGTACCGATAGCCTGACGTAATCGGATAGCGCCAGTCGCGGCCGAAGGCACGGCCGCTGATGCGCACGCCGGGCGCCGCCTGGCGGCGCTTGTACTCGGCGCGCCGGACCATCTCGAGCACGCGCGCCACGGTCGCCTTGTCGAAGCCCGCGGCGACGATCCCCTCCACGGAGCGGTTCTCGAGCATCAGCGCGTCGAGGATGGGGTCGAGCACCTCGTAGGGCGGCAGCGAATCGCTGTCCTTCTGACCGGACCTGCAGCTCGGCCGACGGCGCGCGCGTGAACACGCGCTCCGGGATCACGGGCCCGAGGGAGTTGCGGTAACGGGCGAGCGCATAGACGAGCGTCTTGGTGCAGTCCTTGATGGGCGCGAAGCCGCCGGCCATGTCGCCGTAGAGCGTCGCGTAGCCGACGGCCATCTCGCTCTTGTTGCCGGTGGCGAGCACGATGCGGCCGGTCTTGTTGGAGATCGCCATCAGCAGCATGCCGCGGCAGCGCGCCTGGATGTTCTCCTCCGTCGCGTCCTCGGGCAGGCCGGCGAAGAGATCCGCCAGCGCAGCGCGGGTCGCCGCGACCATCGCCTCGATCGAGATCAGGTCGAAGCGCACGCCCATGCCGGCCGCCTGCGCCCTGGCGTCCTCGATGCTCATCGGCGCCGTGTAGCGGTACGGCATCATCACCGCATGCAGCCCGTCGGCGCCGAGCGCATCCACGGCGATCGCCAGCGTGAGCGCCGAATCGATGCCGCCGGAAAGGCCGAGCACGGCGCCGCGAAAACCGTTCTTGCGCACGTAGTCGCGCACGCCGGTGACGAGCGCGTCGTAGACCGTCGCGTCCTCGCCGGCGAGTGGCGCCACCTCGCCCCTCGCGCCGGCGATGCGGCCCGCGTTCACGGCAAACTCGCACGCGAATAGCCCCTCCCGGAACGCGGGTGCGCGCATCACCACGGCACCGGTGGCGTCCACCACGCAGGAGCCGCCGTCGAACACGAGCTCGTCCTGGCCGCCGACGAGGTTCGCGTACGCAATGGGCAGACCCGTCGCCCGCGCGCGTTCGGCGAGCACGCGCTCGCGCTGGAGCTGCTTGCCGATCTCGAACGGCGAGCCGTTCGGCACGACGATGAGCGCGGCGCCCGCGTCCCGCGCAGCGAGACAGGGTGCGGGCGTCCAGACGTCCTCGCAGATCCCGATGCCGACCGGGACCCCGCGCACCATGGCCACGGCCGGGCCTTCGCCTGGGGTGAAATAGCGCTTCTCGTCGAACACGCTGTAGTTCGGCAACGCGTGCTTGCGGTAGTTGGCAGCGAGCTTGCCATCCAGGAGCAGCGCGGCGGCGTTGTAGATCGCAGCGTCGCTGTACTCGGGGTAGCCGACCAGCGCCGCAATGCCGGCCGTGGCCTCCCGCACGCGGTCGAGTGCCGCACCGACCTGGCGGCGGAGCCCGGCATGAAACAGCAGGTCCTCGGGCGGGTAGCCGCACAGCGCGAGCTCGGGGAAGACGACGAGGTCCGCGCCCTCGCCGCGCGCTGCCACGATCGCGTTCACGATGCGCTCGACGTTTCCCGCAACGTCGCCCACGAGCAGGTTGAGCTGCGCGAGAACGAGCCTGAAAGGTGCGGTCATAAGGCTTCGCTGAGTCTCATGTTACTCGCTGATGTCGGCGGTAACGGTCGCCGGCGTTCGGGTTTGGGATTCGGAAACAATGGAGACGGCATACGAACAGTCAACGCCAAACAACGGCGTTGCCGAATCCCAAACCCGAACGCCGGCAGGCCTTAACGCCGCAGCAGCTCTTGCATTCCGCTGCCGAGCTCCGCCGGCGAGCGCACCGTGTGCACGCCCGCCTGCTCGAGCGCCGCGAACTTGTCGAGCGCGGTGCCCTTGCCGCCGGAGATGATCGCGCCCGCGTGGCCCATGCGCTTGCCGGGCGGCGCGGTGACGCCGGCGATGTAGGCGACGACCGGCTTCGTGACGTGGTCGCGGATGTACTCGCGCGGCCGCCTCCTCGTCGCTGCCGCCGATCTCGCCGACCATGATGATGCCTTCGGTCTGCGGCGTCGCTGCTCGAAGAGCTCGAGGCAGTCGATGAAGTTCATGCCGCGGACGGGATCGCCGCCGATGCCGACGCAGGTGCTCTGGCCGAGGTCGTTGCGGCTGGTCTGGTACACGGCCTCGTAGGTCAGCGTGCCCGAGCGCGAGACGATGCCGACGCGCCCGGCTTGTGGATGAAGCCCGGCATGATGCCGATCTTGCACTCGCCCGGCGTGATGATGCCCGGGCAGTTCGGCCCGATCAGCCGGCAGGTCGTGCTCGCGGAGCACGGCCTTGACCTTGACCATGTCGTGCACCGGGATGCCCTCGGTGATGCAGACGATGAGCTCGATGCCGGCGTCGGCCGCGTCGAGGATCGCGTCGGCCGCGAACGGCGCCGGCACGTAGATCACGCTGACGGTGGCGCCGGTCGCCGCGACCGCGTCGGGCACCGTGTCGAACACGGGCAGGCCGAGGTGCGTCTCGCCGCCGCGGCCCGGCGTCACGCCGGCGACGATCTGCGTGCCGTACTCGAGGCACTGCTGGGCATGGAAGAGGCCCTGCTTGCCGGTGAGGCCCTGGCAGATGACGCGGGTGTTGCTTGTTGACGAGGATGCTCATGAACGAATCGGGGCTTGCGCCCCTCCCACGGCTGAAGCCCCACCCACAGCTCCAACGACTTTCCTCGCGGCGTCGGTGAGGTCCGCGGCCGCGATGATGTCGAGCCCGCTGCCGGCGAGCAGCTCGCGGCCCTGCTCGACGTTGGTGCCTTCGAGGCGCACGACGACCGGCACCTGCACGCTCGACTTCGCCGCACCGCCTGGATCGATGCCTTCGGCGATCAGGTCGCAGCGCACGATGCCGCCGAAGATGTTGACGAGGATCGCCTTCACGTTCGCGTTCGAGAGGATGAGCTTGAACGCCGCCGTGACGCGCTCCGGCGTCGCGCCGCCGCCGACGTCGAGGAAGTTCGCGGGCTCGCCGCCGTGCAGCTTGATCAGGTCCATCGTCGCCATCGCGAGGCCCGGCGCCGTTCACCATGCAGGCGATGTTGCCGTCGAGCGAGACGTAGTTGAGGTCGTGCTCGGCGGCGCGACGCTCCATCTCGTCCTCCTGCGACGGGTCGCGCATCGCCGCGAGCTCCTTCTGGCGGAACAGCGCGTTGTCCTCGATGTTGATCTTCGCGTCGAGCGCGAGCAGGTTGCCGTCGCCCGTCACGATCAGCGGGTTGACCTCGACCAGGCTCGCGTCGCACTCGCAGAAGAGCCGGTAGAGCTTCTGCGCAGATGTCGATGAACTGCTTGATCTGCTCGTTGCTCGAGTCCGAGGCCGAAGCCGAGCTGGCGCACCTGGTAGGCCTGCAGGCCGGCCGCCGGGTGCACGGCGACGCGTGAAGATCTTCTCCGGCGTCTTCGCGGCGACTTCCTCGATGTCCATGCCGCCGGCGGCGGAGGCGAGGAACGCGATGCGCTCGCGGTTGCGGTCGACGAGGAGGCTCAAAGGTAGAGCTCGCGCTCGATGGCGCTGCCGGCCTCGACGAAGACGCTGGTTCGACCGGCAGTCCGGCCGCGCCGGTCTGCTTCGTCACGAGCCGCGAGCCGAGCATCGCCTGCGGCCGCGGCCCGCACCTCCTCCGCGCTGCGGGCGAGCTTGACGCCGCCGGCCTTGCCGCGGCCGCCCGCGTGCACCTGCGCCTTCACGACCCAGAGCTTGCCGCCGAGCCGGTCCGCGGCGGCGCTCGCCTGGGCGGGCGTCGCGGCGACTTCGCCGCGGGTCACGGGAATGCCGATAGCGCGCAAAGAGCTGCTTCGACTGATATTCGTGGAGATTCATGTTGCGAGGGCGGAAAGCGCGTTATTGTGAGGAACGTTTTGTCAAACGGCAAACCGCGGAGCGAGTTTCCCGGCTTCGGCCTTTCGAAAGGTGCCGGGCCTTCGGCCTCGGAAACGCCGTTCTTTAGCGCCAGTGTTGTTCAGGCCGCCTCCACTGTTTCCGAAACCGAAGGCCCGGCACCACGTTCCGCAGCGCCAAAACCGGGTCCCCGCCGTTCGGAGATTGCGACTGACTTCACGACGGCGGCGTGCTAATCCTACATAATTCAACCTCGCACCACGGCTGAAGAGATGGCGACCTCGGAGCAAACCATTCCGGCGCAGTTCCGGGCAGTGATGAGCGACGCAACGCGTCCCATCGCTCCGGATGCCTCACGTCGCGTCGTGCGGCTGGTCGGCATCTTTCGCCTGCTCGTCGCGCTCGCCCTGCTCGCCGTCTCGCTCGCCTCCGCCGACGCGCCGCTGATCGGCGACCGCTCACCCGCCGTCTTCCGCGCCATCGCGCTCAGCTACAGCCTGCTCGCGGCGGTCTTCGTCGGTTACCAGAAGCGCTACCCGATACCCGGCACCTCGCGCGTGCCGGTCATGCTGACGTTCGACATCATCGCAATCGCCTCGCTCATGCACGCGGCGGGCGGCATCACGAGCGGCATCGGCGGCCTGCTCGTCGTCTTCGTCGGTGCCGCGGCCCTGACGCTCTCCGGCCGGCATGCCTTTCTCGCCGCGGCGCTCGCCACGCTGGCAGTGCTGGTGGAGCAGACGCTCGCCTACTCGCAGCGGCTGACGTCCGCGAACGACTTCATCGGCGCCGGCGTGCTCGGCGCGGTGATCTTCGCGATCGCGGCCGCGGCCTTCCCGCTCGCGCGCCGGCTGGAGGAGAGCGAGGCGCTCGCGCACCAGCGCGGCATCGACCTCGCCAACCTCGCGCAACTCAACGAGTACATCATCCGCAACCTGCGCGAGAGCCTGCTCGTGGTGGATCCGGCGAACAACATCAGGCTGATGAACCAGCCCGCCGCCGAGGTGCTCGGCACGAAGACCCAGGCCGCCGGACAGCCCCTGCAACGGGTGTCGCCCGAATTGTCGCGGCAGCTCGAGTCCTGGCGCCGTGGCGACGACGCCCGCCGTCAGCTGCCCGCCTTCCTGTCGGCCGACGGCAGCATGCAGATCAACAGCTACATCGCCCCGCTCGAGGGCCGGGAGGACGGCCCGGTGCTGATATTCCTCGAGGATGCCGGCATGCTGGCCGAGAAGGTGCAGCAGTCGAAGCTGGCCGCGCTCGGACGGCTGACCGCGAGCATCGCCCACGAGGTCCGCAACCCGGTCGGCGCCATGAGCCACGCGGGACAGCTCCTGGAGGAGTCGCCCGCGATCGGCGCCGAGGAGCGGCGGCTGCTCAGCATCATCAGCACGAATTCGCGCCGCGTCAGCGAGATCGTGGAGAATATCCTGCAGCTCTCGCGCCGTGAGGCGAGCAAGCCGCAGCTTCTCTCCATGCGCAACTGGACCGGCGGATTCATCACGGAATTCACTTCCACCATGGAGCTCTTCGAAGGCCAGCTTTGCGCCTTGCCGGGCGACGACGTGGACGTCCGCATGGACCCCGGGCACCTGCACCAGATCGTGTGGAACCTCTGCGAGAACGCGGTGAAGTACGCGAGCGAGACCGCGGGCGGAATCCAGGTCGAGCTCTCCTGGGGCCGCATGGCGGGCAGCCGCAGGCCGTACCTGGAGGTGGCGGACCGCGGGCCCGGCATCCCCGAGTCGCTGCAGGACCGGGTCTTCGAGCCCTTCGCGACGGGCCCCTCCGGGCGGCACCGGGCTCGGCCTCTTCATCTCCCGCGAGCTCTGCGAGTGCAATCGCGCCGCGCTGATCTACGAGCCGCGCAAGGGCGGCGGCAGCGTCTTCCGGATCGTGTTCGCGGACCCGGCGAGATGGGGGGTCGAGTCATGAGCAAGCACTTCGGACGCGGTATCGTCGATCCGGGAGCCGAGTCATGAGCAGGCCCCTCGCGTTGGTCGTGGACGACGAGCCCGACATCCGCGAGCTCCTGGCGATGACGCTGGAGCGCATGGACATCGATACCCGCACCTGCGCCGACATCGCCGCGGCAAAGGCGCAACTGCGTGGGCGGGATTTCCAGCTCTGTCTCACCGACATGCGGCTGCCGGACGGCGACGGGCTCGATCTCGTCGGCTGGATCCAGGCCCAGGGCCTGCGCACGCCGGTGGCCGTCATCACGGCGCACGGCAACGTGGAGACCGCCGTGCGCGCGCTCAAGTCCGGCGCCTTCGATTTCATCTCCAAGCCGCTCGACCTCGCCAACCTGCGCAAGCTCGTGACGAGTGCGCTACGCCTGCCGAGCGGCGACGCCGCGCCGGCCGGCCGCGTGCGCCTGCTCGGCGAATCTCCCCCCATCCACAAGCTGCGCGAGATGATCGCCCGCGTGGCGCGCAGCCAGGCGCCGGTGCACATCACCGGGGAGTCCGGGACCGGCAAGGAGCTCGTGGCGCGGATGATTCACGATCTCGGCGCGCGCGCAGAACGCCCGTTCGTGCCCGTCAACTGCGGCGCGATCCCGGGCGAGCTGATGGAGAGCGAGTTCTTCGGCCACCGCAAGGGCTCGTTCACGGGCGCGGTCGGCGACAAGCCGGGCCTCTTCCAGTCCGCCGAGGGCGGCACGCTCTTCCTCGACGAGATCGCCGAGCTGCCCCTGCCGATGCAGGTCAAGCTCCTGCGGGTGATCCAGGAGAAGACGGTGCGGCCGATCGGCCAGCCCCAGGAGGTCGCCGTGGACGTGCGCATCCTCTCGGCGACGCACAAGGATCTGCGTGCGCAGGTGGCGGCCGGCCAGTTCCGCGAAGACCTCTTCTACCGGATCAACGTCATCGAGATGCGCGTGCCGCCGCTGCGCGAGCGTGGCAGCGACGTGATGCTGCTCACCCGGCACCTGCTGGAGCGCCAGGCGCGGGATCCCGGACAGCCCGCCCTCGTGCTCAGCCCTGAGGCGGCGGCGAAGCTCGCCGGCTATGCGTTTCCGGGCAACGTGCGCGAGCTCGAGAACATCCTCGAACGGGCGGTGGCGCTCTCCGCCGGCGGGCGCATCGAGGCTGACGACATCCAGCTCCAGTCGCCGACCGTCCGCGGTCCGGCAGAGGACGCGAACGACCTCGGCGGACGACTCGATTCCGTCCAGCGCGACGCGATACAACAGGCCCTCGAGGCCAATCGCTTTAACAAGACCGCGGCGGCGAGGCAGCTCGGGCTGACGCTGCGTGCCCTTCGCTACCGGATGCAGAAGCTCGGGATGGAATGACCGCGGGCCTGACGCACAGGGTCACTTTGTGACGTGCCACGTCAGGAGGAGCGGCGTGCTTATGTCGCGGTCCCTCGGCGCGGACCGGCAGAAGTTGTTGAAAAGCCATGACTGACAGTGGGTTAGGAGCCTCGTAGGCCGGCTGGCATAGGCCTTGCAGGTATCGTCCCGAAACTGTATTTGGTTCGTTTATTCACTTCAACGAGGAGAGAGGACATGCATAAGATCCAGAAGGGCTTCACGCTCATCGAACTGATGATCGTGGTGGCCATCATCGGCATCCTGGCCGCCATCGCGATCCCGGCGTACCAGGACTACACGATCCGCGCGCAGGTCACTGAAGGCCTGTCGCTCGCGAGTGCTGCCAAGGCCTCGGTCAGCGAAACCTTCGCCGATCGCGGTGTGTGGCCGGCTGACCTCACTGAGGCGGGCATGGACGCCGCCAATCCCCCGAGCGGCAAGTACGTGACGGGCGTCAACGTCGAAGACGGCACGATCACCATTACGTATGGTGACCAGGCGAACGGCGCGATCACCGGCTTGCTGCTGTCGCTGAAGCCCTACGTCAGCCCGAACAATGACGTGATCTGGGTGTGCGCCGATCATCCTGTGCCCGGCACCGCCACCGACCCGGCCACGGGCGCCTCGGGCGCAGACAATACGGACCTCACGCCACGCTATCGTCCGAGCAATTGCCGTCCGTAAGCAGACAGGTTCATCTGTTGGACCAGAAGAGGGGCTTCGGCCCCTCTTCTCTTTTCTGGGGGACGCCCCGCAAATGGGGGCATTTACGTCAAAATGTTTGGAAAATGCGACGTCTGCTCGGTTGCGTCCCCGGCCTGAGTCAGTTAACACTGTTCGTCTGAGTCTCAGGGATCTTCGAGGGACCGCACCAGGGCGTAGCAGGACCGATGGCCGTCAGCCCCACTACATCTCCCCTGTCCGGTCTGCCGCGCCGTTTGGTGCAGGACGGCATAGCCTCCGAGGACGCCGTGCTCCAGGCGCTCCAGGGCAGCAAGGCGGACAGCGGGGGGCTTGTCCCCTATCTCGTCTCGCGTAATCTCGCCGACCCGCGCCAGATCGCCATAGCGGCGGCGAGCGAATTCGGCATCCCGCTGCTCGACCTCGACGCCATCGAGACCGACCTCGACGCCGTCAAGTCCGTCGATCGCCAGCTCCTCTCCCGCCACCGCGTCCTGCCGCTGCTCCTCCGGAGCAAGCGGCTCTTCCTCGGCATGGCCGATCCGACGAACCTCCAGGCCATCGACGAGATCAAGTTCCAGACCGGTTTCCGGGTGGATCCGGTGGTCGTCGAGCAGGACAAGCTCGAGGAGATCGTCTCCCGGGCGCTCGATGCCGTCGACACCTCCATGAGCAGCATGGCGGACGACGACTTCGACCTCGAGAGCCTGGAGGTCACGGGCGGCGATGACGAGTCCGCGGAGGAAGCCGGACGCGACGACGCCATGGACGCGCCCGTCGTGCGCTTCGTGAACAAGGTGCTGCTCGATGCCATCAAGCGCGGCGCCTCCGACATCCATTTCGAGCCCTACGAGAAAGCCTACCGCGTGCGCACCCGCCTGGACGGCGTGCTGAAGCAGGTCGCGGCGCCGCCGCTCGCGCTCTCCTCCAAGGTGGTCGCACGCCTCAAGGTCATGGCGCGGCTCGACATCGCGGAACGGCGCCTGCCCCAGGACGGCCGCATCAAGATGAAGCTCTCCAAGAACCGGGCCATCGATTTCCGCGTGAACACCTGCCCGACGCTGTTCGGCGAGAAGGTCGTGCTCCGCATACTCGATCCGAGCAGCGCGAAGCTCGGCATCGACGCGCTCGGCTACGAGGACTTCCAGAAGAAGGCCTACCTGGATGCGCTCGCCAAGCCCTACGGCATGATCCTCGTGACCGGCCCGACCGGCAGCGGCAAGACGGTGTCGCTCTACACGGGGCTCAACATCCTCAACACCGAGGACCGCAACATCTCCACGGCCGAGGACCCGGTCGAAATCAACATGCCGGGGATCAACCAGGTCAACGTGAACCCGAAGGTCGGCCTCACGTTTGCGGCCGCGCTGCGCGCCTTCCTGCGCCAGGACCCGGACATCATCATGGTCGGTGAGATCCGCGACCTCGAGACGGCCGAGATCGCCATCAAGGCCGCCCAGACGGGACACCTGGTGCTGTCCACCCTGCACACGAACGACGCGCCGAAGACGCTGTCCCGCCTCGTGGACATGGGCGTGAAGCCTTACGCGATCGCGAGCTCGGTGCACCTCATCATCGCGCAGCGCCTGGCGCGGCGGCTCTGCGAGAGCTGCAAGGAAGTCAAGGACATCCCGGAGGAGGCCCTGCTGCAAGAGGGCTTCACCGCGGAGGACGTTCGCGGCGGCTTGCGCATCTACGGACCGGTCGGCTGCAAGTCCTGCACGGACGGCTACAAGGGCCGCATCGGCATCTACCAGGTGCATGCCCGTCACCGAGACCCTGTCGCGCATCATCCTCGAAGGCGGCAGCTCGCGGGAGATCGCGCAGCAGGCCACGGCGGAAGGCGTCGTGGGATCTGCGCCGCTCTGCCCTGCAGAAAGTCAAGGACGGGGTTACCAGCCTCGAGGAAATCAATCGGGTTACCATTGATTAGTTATTGAGCTGGTTTCCGGGCGGCGCCGGGTGCGCGGCGCGCGGCTCATGGTTGTTGAAAGCGTTGTGGTGTGGTCATGGCAGAGAGCATCGCCAGCAAACAGATTTCGTTCCTCTGGGAAGGCACGGACAGCCGCGGCAATCGCGTGCGGGGCAAGAGCGTCGCCGCCGACCGAGATCGCCGTGCGGGCGCGAACTGCGCAGGCAGGGCGTCGTACCCGTGCGCATCAAGAAGCAGTCGAGCCTCTTCAAGCGCGGCGGCAAGGTCACGCCGGCGGACATCGCCCTCTTCAGCCGGCAGCTCGCGACGATGCTGCAGGCCGGCATCCCGCTCGTCCAGGCTTTCGAGATCGTCGGCAACGGCCACGACAACCCGGCGATGCAGAAGCTGATCCAGTCCATAAAGACGGACCTCGAGGGCGGCACCGCCCTCGCCGAGGCGCTCGGGAAGCACCCGCTCTATTTCGATGACCTCTACGTGAACCTGGTCGAAGTCGGCGAGCACTCCGGCTCGCTCGACACCCTGCTCGACAAGGTCGCGACCTACAAGGAGAAAACCGAGGCCATCAAGAAGAAGATCAAGAAGGCGCTCTTCTATCCGGCCGCCGTGGTCGTCGTCGCGATCATCGTGACCACGATCCTGCTGATCTTCGTGATCCCGCAGTTCGAGAGCCTGTTCAAGGGCTTCGGCGCAGACCTGCCCGCATTCACGCGCATGGTGATCGACCTGTCGAAATTCATGCAGTCGAAGGGGTTGTTCCTGCTCTTCGTCCTTGTGGGCGGCATCATGGCCTTCCTGGCGGCGAAGAAACGCTCGCGCAGGCTGCGGGAAGCGCAGGACCGGCTTGCGCTGAAGCTGCCGATCGTCGGGCAGATCCTCGTGAAAGCGGCGATCGCCCGTTTCGCGCGCACGCTGTCCACGATGTTCAACGCCGGCGTCCCGCTGGTGGAGGCGCTGGAATCGGTGGCTGGCGCCACGGGCAACATCATCTACGAAAACGCGGTGCTGCAGATGAAGGACGAGGTCGCAACCGGCCAGCGGCTGCAGCGGGCGATGGAGAACACAGGTCTCTTCCCGAACATGGTGATCCAGATGATCGCGGTCGGCGAGGAATCGGGCTCGCTCGACTCGATGTCCGCCAAGGTCGCGGATTTCTACGAGGCCGACGTGGACGCGGCGGTGGATGCCATGAGCAGCCTGCTGGAACCGCTGATCATGGCGATCCTCGGCATCCTGGTCGGTGGACTCGTGGTCGCCATGTACCTGCCGATCTTCAAGATGGGTTCGGTAGTCTGACCTCGGCGGGCGGCGCGAGAGACCCGTGCCGTTGCCCCCGTCCCCCGCAGCGCTCGCCGCGGCCGCCGCGGTGCTCGGCCTGATCGTCGGCAGTTTTCTCAACGTCGTGATCTACCGGCTGCCGGTGATGCTCGACCGCGACTGGCGCCGCCAGTGCCGCGAGATGCTCGCGCCGGAGGCGCCCGCCGGCGGCCAGCCGCCCGAAGACTCTCCGCCATTCGACCTCGTGCGGCCCCGCTCCGCCTGCCCCGCGTGCGGCTTACCGATCAAGCCGCATCACAATGTGCCGGTGCTGAGTTACCTGCTGCTGCGGGGCCGCTGCGCAGCATGCTCGGCGCCCATCCCGATGCGCTATCCGCTGGTCGAAGCTTTGACGGGCATCGTGTCCGCACTGGTCGCGGTCCGTTTCGGATGGTCTCTCGAGGGCGCGGCTGCGCTCGTGCTCTGCTGGGCACTGATCGCGCTGGCCTTCATCGATCTCGATCACCAGATACTTCCCGACGCGATCACGCTCCCGCTGCTCTGGCTCGGCATCGGCGCCGCCCTGCTGGGCCAGGAGAATGGCGGCTTCACGGTACTGGCCGACTTGAGGAGCAGCGTCATCGGCGCGATGGCGGGTTATGCTGAGCCTGTGGCTCGTGTTCCAGACCTTCCGCCTCGTGACCGGCAAGGAGGGCATGGGCTACGGCGACTTCAAGCTGCTCGCCATGCTCGGCGCCTGGCTCGGCTGGCAGATGCTGCCACTGATCATCCTGCTCTCCGCACTGGTCGGCGCCGTCATCGGCATCGCGCTCATCGTGATCCGCGGCCGCGATCGCCAGTTGCCGCTGCCCTTCGGACCCTACCTCGCCGCGGCCGGCTTCGTCGCGCTGCTGTGGGGACGGCCGCTGATGGATGCCTACCGCGGCATCAGCGGAATCTGATGCCCGTCTTCCGCGTCGGCCTGACCGGCGGCATCGCGAGCGGCAAGACCACGATCGCGGCGATGTTCGCCGACCTCGGCGTCCCCGTCATCGACACCGACGAGATCGCCCGGAGGCTCGTGGCGCCCGGGCGAGCCGGCGCTCCAGGAGATCGTGGCTGCCTTCGGCAGCGGATTTCTCGAGCCAACGGGGACGCTCGACCGGCGGCGGCTGCGCGACCATGTCTTCGCGGACGATGCGGAGCGGCGCCGGCTCGAGGTGATCCTGCATCCGCGCATAGAGACGGCGGCGCTCGCCGCGGCCGCTCGCGCCGGCGGACCCTACCAGATCATCGTAGTGCCGCTCCTCTTCGAATCAGGCTTCGACCGGCACGTCGATCGCACACTGGTCGTGGACTGTCCGCCCGAGCTGCAGCGCGCGCGCCTGCTCGCGCGGGACGGCGAGGACCGGCAGCACGTCGAGCGCATACTCGCTGCGCAACTCGACCGCGAGACGCGACGGCAGCGCGCGGACGATGTCATTGAAAACGATGGCGATCTCGAGCAGGCTCGCGAGCAGGTCCGCGCGCTCCACGGCATTTACCTGAAGCTCGCCCGGGGGCAGAATACCTTCCCTGTCCTGATCGAAGCCCTTCGAGAACGAAGCTGCTCATGACGCCTTCCGCAGAGGTGCTGACCGTGCCGTCAGCCGCCAGCCTCGCCCGTGACCTACGAGCACCCGCTCGGCGAGCGGATGCGCACCTACCTGCGCCTGGAGTCGCTCTATCAGCAGTTTTTGTTCCACATCGAGGAGCCTTCGCCCTGGGCCATGCGGGCGGTCGTCTGCTGCATGCTGGACATCGTCACGATCCTCAACCGCGGCGACGTTCGCAACGATGTCCTGAAGGAGCTCGACCGCCAGCTCGGGGTGTTCGATCGCTATCAGAACGTGCCGACGGTCGATGACAGCCGGCTGAAGGGCGTGCTGCGCAACCTGCGGCAGCTGCGCGAGGAGCTGATCGCCACGGGATCGCAATACCTGCAGCCGCTGCGCGAAAACGAATTCCTGAGCGCAATCAAGCACCGCAGCGCGATCCCCGGCGGCGTGTGCGAGTTCGACCTGCCCGAGTACAGCCATTGGCTGCGGCGACCTTATGCAGAGCGACTCGCCGACGTCGAAGGCTGGATGGCGACGATCCGCCCGCTCTGCAACAGCATCGCGGAGCTCCTGTGGCTCGTCCGCGAGAGCACGCCGCCAATCCAGCAGGTCGCCGTGAACGGCGTCTTCCACCACGTGCTCAGCAAGGACAATCCGGGGGGCATGCTGCGCGTGTGCCTGCCTCCGGGCGCGGCGCTTTATCCCGAGATCAGCGGCAGCCACCACCGCTTCACCATGCGCTTCATGGAGTGGTCGGATCCCGACGGCCGGCCGGCGCAGACGACTCGCGACGTACGCTTTCAGCTCACGGTGTGTTAATCGGGGTCAGACTGCAATTTCCCTCATGGCGGAGATTGCAGTCTGACCCCGATTAACGCATCGACGACAGGCCGGTCGGCCTGAAGCAGGCCCGCGTCGAGCAACCGCTCCACCGATTCCCAACGCAGCGGCTGGCCCTCGAGGGCGCGGGGCTCGCCAGCGTATTCCCGTACCTGCCACACATCGAGCAGGACCGCACGCTCGGGGTAGGCGTGGCGATAACAGACGAGCGGCTCGGCGGCCAGCACCTCGATGCCGATTTCCTCGCGCAGCTCGCGCCTCAGCGCCTCGAGCGGTGTCTCTCCGGGCGCCACCTTCCCGCCGGGAAACTCCCAACCGCCTGCGAGGTGGCGGCCTGCGGGACGCTGGGCGATGAGGACGAGGCCATCAGCGTTCCTGATCACGCCCGCCGCGACGTGCAGCTCGCCACGGGGCGCGGGGACGCGCATCAGTCGATGCGTCCATGGCACTGTTTGTACTTCTTGCCGGAACCGCATGGGCAGGGCTCGTTGCGGCCGACCTTGCGGTCGTTGCGGACGAACGGCGTGCCCGCCGCCGCGGCCGGCGCGGGGACCGGAGTGGGCAGGCCGCGTCCCGAGGCGACGGGGCGCGGCGCGCCGGCCAGCCCCGGCGGCGAAGCGGGCGGCTCCGGTGCGGCGGCGATCGGGGACGCGGCCTCGGCATGCGTGAACTGCATGCGGCGCTCGTCGGGCTTGCCCGCTTCGGCGACCGCTTCGACCTCGGCGGCACTCTGCAGCCGGATCCGCGTCAGGATCGAGATCACCTGGCGCTTCACCTGGTCGAGCATCAGCCCGAACATCTCGAAGGCCTCGCGCTTGTATTCCTGCTTCGGGTTGCGTTGCGCGTAACCGCGCAGGTGGATGCCCTGGCGCAGATAGTCCATCGCGGCCAGGTGTTCCTTCCAGTTGTGATCGAGTTGCCGCAGCATGATCTCCTTCTCGACCTGCCGCATGAGGGGCGCGCCGATCTCCGCGGCCTTACGCTCGTAGGCGGCGCGCATCTCGGCGACGAATTTTCGCGCGCAGGCCGCTCTCGTCGAGCTCCTTGTCCTGTTCCAGCCAGCGTCCCACCGGGAGCTGCGCGCCGAACTCGCGTTCCAGCGCATGCTCCAGGCCGGGGAGGTCCCACTGCTCCTCCATGCTCTCGCGCGGCACGAATTCGTCCACGATCGCGTTGACGATCTCCTCGCGGATGCCGCCGATGGCGTCCGCGATGTCCTCGGCTTCCATCAGCTCATTGCGCTGCTGATAGATGACCTTGCGCTGATCATTCGCGACGTCGTCGTATTCGAGCAGGTTCTTGCGGGCGTCGAAGTTATGGGCCTCGACCTTGCGCTGGGCGCGCTCGATCTGCCGCGTTAGCATCTTGCTCTCGATGGCCTCGCCCTGCTGCATCCCAACCCGTGTGAGCAGCGCCTTCGTGCGGGTCGGGTCGCCGAAGATCCGCATCAGGTTGTCTTCCATCGAGAGATAGAAACGGCTCGAGCCCGGATCGCCCTGACGCCCCGAACGGCCGCGCAACTGGTTGTCGATGCGCCGCGACTCGTGCCGCTCAGTGCCGACGATGTGGAGCCCGCCAGCGGCGATGACGGCGTCATGCCGCTTCTGCCACTCCTCGCGCCGCCGCTGCCGGTCGTCCTCCGTTGCCTCTGGCCCCAGCGCTGCGAGCTCGGCCTCGAGGTTGCCGCCGAGCACGATGTCCGTGCCGCGACCGGCCATGTTGGTCGCGATGGTCACGGCGCCGGGCCGACCCGCATCGGCGACGATGCCGGCCTCGCGCTCGTGTTGCTTGGCGTTGAGGACCTCATGCGCAATGGACTGTTTGGCGAGCAGTCCCGCGAGGTACTCCGATGTCTCGATCGAGGTCGTGCCGACCAGCACCGGCTGCTGGCGCGTGCGGCAGACGCTGATGTCCTCGATGATGGCGGCGAACTTGTCCTTCTGGGTCATGTAGACGAGGTCGGGATGGTCGGCGCGGACCATCGGCTTGTGAGTGGGGATGACGACGACCTCCAGGCCGTAGATCTGCTGGAACTCGAAGGCTTCCGTGTCTGCCGTTCCGGTCATCCCCGCGAGCTTCTCGTACATGCGGAAGTAGTTCTGGAAGGTGATGGAAGCGACCGTCTGGTTCTCCTCCTTGACGGGGACCCCCTCCTTCGCCTCGACGGCCTGGTGCAGGCCGTCGGACCAGCGCCGGCCCGGCATGGTGCGCCCGGTGAACTCGTCCACGATGACGATTTCGCCGTCCTTGACGATGTATTCCACGTCGCGCTTGTAGAGTGCGTGCGCGCGCAACCCGGCGGTCAGGTGATGCATGAGCCGGATGTTTGCGGCATCGTAGAGGCTGTCGCCCTCGGCGAGCAGCCCTTCGCGAGCCAGCAGCTCCTCGACCTTCTGGTGCCCGGCCTCCGTGAGATAGGCCTGTTTCGTTTTCTCGTCGATGCTGTAGTCGCCGGGCCCGTCTTCGACTTTCTGCGGCTCGAGTCGCGGTATCAATTTGTTGATGCGGATGTAGAGCTCGCTCGACTCGTCGGAGGGCCCTGAGATGATGAGCGGCGTGCGCGACTCGTCGATCAGGATGGAGTCCACTTCGTCGACGATGGCGTAGGCGAGCCCGCGCTGCATCTGGTCCTCGCGCCGCAAGGCGAGGTTGTCGCGCAGGTAATCGAAGCCGAATTCGTTGTTCGTGCCGTAAGTGATGTCCGCGGCGTACGCGGCCTTCTTGTCGACATGACTCTGGCCGTTGCGGATGACGGCGACCGTCATGCCGAGAAACTGATACACCGGGCCCATCCAGGTCGCGTCGCGCTGCGCCAGGTATTCGTTGACCGTGACGACGTGCACACCCTTGCCCGGCAAGGCGTTGAGGTAAGCGGCGAGTGTGGCGACCAGCGTCTTGCCCTCACCGGTGCGCATCTCCGCGATCTTGCCCTCGTGCAGGGCGAGACCGCCGATCAGCTGGACGTCGAAGTGACGCATGCCGAGCGTGCGCCGCGCGGCTTCCCGGACGACCGCAAAAGCCTCGGGCACGAGGTCGGCGAGCGCCGTCCCCTGCTGCAGGCGGGTACGGAATTCGTCGGTCTTTGCGCGCAATGCCTCGTCGGAGAGCTCCCTGAGGCCGGGCTCCAGTACATTGGCGCGCTCGACGACGGCGGCGTAGCTGCGCAGCAACCGCTGGTTGCGGCTGCCGACGATGCGCGTCAGCAAATTCGCGAACAAATCTCTTACTCTCCCGGCGGCACTTCGCAGGCCGCCTCACTTGCCGCTCTGCGGCCCTGTCGGCTCGATGGCTGGGTGGCGCGCGCCGCGCCACGTTGTCGGGGGCGCCTATTCTAAAGCCGTTGGCGACCGTGCGGGCATGTCTAAGCGCGCTGACGGCTGGGCCTCCTTCCGGGACGCTCGCTACGGGCGTCCTGCCCGCCTTACTAGCCAGCTAACCTCATTGATTGCGGGTCGGCGTTTCCGGGAGACCTCGCTTGGGTCGTCGCTGCGCTCCGCATCCTGCTCCGCCGGCTCCTCACACCCGGCAGGAGGCCCAGTCGTCGGCGGGCTGCAGACATCTCGGCTGGCCGGTTGCCAGCAACGCGCTTAGAAGTTCTGGCGGGCGTGAGCGTCCCCGGCAGGGGTCCCGCCGGGGGCGCTCAAAACGGAAACGGAATTCTGTCGCCGAAGATGAAGGTCGTATGACCTAGCTTGCCTGGCGGATGAAGCGACCGGGGTCGACGGGTTGCCCGTCGTGCCAGACCTCGAAATGCAGGTTCGGCCCGGTCGCGCGGCCCGTCGCGCCCATCAGCGCAATGGTGTCGCCCTTCTGCACGTGATCGCCGACGGCCACGAGATTGCGCGAGTTGTGCGCATAGCGCGTGACGTACCCGTTGCCGTGGGTGATTTCGATCATGCTGCCATAGCCCTGGCGCGGCCCGGACCACGTCACCACGCCGGTCGCGACGGCGACGATTTCGGCGCCCGTCCGCGACGCGAAATCGATGCCGCGGTGGGTGCGGATCTCGCCGGTGAAGGGATCGACGCGGCGGCCGTAGTAACTCGATATGTAGCCGGCCTTGACGGGACGGCCGCGCGGGCGCACGTCCTCGGAGAGCTTGCGGTCGACGAGGAGGCTCGCGAGCATGGAGAGCTGGCGCTGCTGCTGGTCGAGCCGGACGCCGAGGTCATCGAGATCGGTCACGAGGCCGGAGATCTCGGCAGAGCCGACCGCCGGCTCATCCGGGCCGCCGAGTGCGGGGGGCGAGGAGAAGTCGAACTCGCCCTTGTCGAGCTTCGCCATGCCGGCGAGCTCGCTGCCGAGGGCATTCAGGCGGATGACATGGGCGTTGAGATCACCGACGCGGATGGCGAGAGCGTTGATCTGGTCCTGGGCGGCGTCGCGCGCTCTGGTGACGGAGGCCTGCTGCCCGGCGATCTGCTGCTCGAGTGCGAGGATCCGCTCGTCCCCGGGTACGAAGCCGCGGCTGCGGGCGATGCCATAGCCGAGCCCGAAGCTCGCGGTCAACACCGTCAGCACGGACAGGCCGAAGCCCGCGAGCAACGGCGGCGACAGCGCGAAATGGCGTGTCCCGCGGGTGCCGCGGCAGAATACGATAAGGTTCATCGGGTATGCCCTCCGTGGGCTCTTCCCCTGCAGTTCGTCTTGTTATGGGCGGGATACTTTTCCGCTTTGGCGAAACTATGCCCAGCGATTTGATATAAGACAAGAAAACGGCTTCACAGCCGCAGAACCCGGACCGTGACCCATGTCCGAAAATGCACCTAAACCCCTCTCGGAGCTGATCTTCCGCGCCGGCAGCGCGGTGAACGATCTCGCCCGACGCGCGGAGTCCGCGATCGAGCTCGCCGCCGCCCTGCGCGGCGCCCTGCCGGACGAGCTGGCCGGCGCGTTGCAGGCCGCGACCCTGCGCGAGGACGGGACTGTCGTGGTGATGGCGGTGAGCCCGGCCTGGGCCGCACGGCTGCGCTTCGAGGCCGACACGCTGCTCGCGCGCTGCCGCGAACGCCACCCGGGCGCGACGCGCCTCAGGGTGCGGGTGAGCGGCGCCCCGGCGCCGGATCATGGAGATTGACGAGGCCGCGCAGCGCGGCGGTCAGACGGCGGTGGCGGGTGCGAGGAAGGCGATCGGCGCCTTGCCCTGGCTGTCGAAGGTGACCATCTCCCAGGCTTCCGGCGCGGCGCGCAGGGCGCGCAGCAGGCGATTGTTCAGGGAATGTCCGGACTTGTAGCCGGTGTATTCGCCAATCAGTGCCGCCCCGAGGAGGTAGAGATCACCGATTGCGTCGAGGATCTTGTGCTTGACGAATTCGTCCTCGAAGCGCAGTCCGTCCTCGTTGAGGACGCGGAAATCGTCGAGCACGATAGCGTTGCCCATGTTACCGCCAAGCGTGAGGTTCTTCGCTCGCAGCGCCTCGATCTCCCGCGCGAAACCGAAGGTACGCGCCCGGCTCACTTCACGGAGGAAGGACGTCGAGGAGAAATCGATGGAAGCTTCCTGGGTGTGACGCTTGAACACAGCGTGATCGAAGTCGATGCGGAAATTTACGCGGAATCCGGCATACGGACGGAATTCCGCCCACTTGTCGCCGTCTTCGACGCGGATGGGCTGCCGGATCCTGATGAAACGTTTCGGCGCGTTCTGTTCCTCGATGCCCGCTGACTGCAGCAGGAAGACGAAGGGCGCGGCGCTGCCGTCCATGATCGGCACTTCCGGCGCGGTGACATCGACGTACGCGTTATCGATGCCGAGACCCGCCATCGCCGCGAGCAGGTGCTCGACGGTGGCGACCTTGACGTCGCCGTTCACGAGCGTGGTGCCGAGAGTCGTGTCGCCGACGTTCAGTGCATCCCCGACAATATCCACCGGTGGGTCGAGATCGAGGCGGCGGAACACGACACCCGTGTTCTCGGCCGCCGGGCGGAGCGTCATGTAGACCTTGCGGCCCGTATGCAGGCCGATGCCCGTGGCGCGAATGGCGTTCTTCAACGTCCGCTGTTTCAGCACGAGATCTCTCCGGCCCACGGCTTCGGCTCAGCCGAACCGACTGTCGCATATATGCCACATCGGAAGCACCGGCGCCCGTCTGAAACGGGACCCGGACGATTCCTATTCGGCGCCCCACGGACGCGGTAACCGCCTGAAAAATCAGGAATCAGGAAAACCGGTACCGCGCCCACACCTCGCAACGGCCGCTAACACTACCATTTCGGCGAAAACCCCACAACGCATCGCGGCGCTAATCAGCCTGCCGCCGCAGGAAGGCCGGGACGTCGAGCAACTCGAAATTCGCCTCCGTCGGGGGCACCAGTGTGTCGCCCACTGCCATGCGGCGGCGTGTCGTCGGCTGCTCGTAATTGCCGTAGTTCGGCTGGATCGTCTCGGGCTGTGGCCCGCGGACGACCCGCATCGGTGGCTCGCGGTCGACACGCTGCGGTTGAGCTTCCCTGCCAAGACCGGTCGCCACGACCGTGACACGGATGCTGTCGGACATCTCCGCGTCGATGACCGTGCCGATCACGATCGTCGCGTCGTCCGAGGCGCACTGCTTCACGGTTTCGCCGACCTGGTGGAACTCGCCGATCGCGAGGTCCATGCCCGCCGTCACGTTCACGAGGATGCCACGCGCGCCCGAGAGATTGACCTCTTCCAGGAGCGGACTCGAGATGGCTGCCTCGGCGGCCTCGCGCGCGCGATCCGCGCCGGTGGCGGTGCCCGATCCCATCATGGCCATGCCCATCTCGGCCATCACCGTACGCACGTCGGCGAAGTCCACGTTGATGAGGCCGGGCCGTGTGATCAGTTCCGCGATGCCCTGCACCGCGCCCTGCAGCACTTCGTTGGCCGCCTTGAACGCGTCGAGCAACGTCGTCTGGGCACCGAGCACGGTCAGCAGCTTCTCGTTCGGGATCGTGATGAGCGAGTCCACGTACTTCGCCAGATCGTGGATGCCCTGCTCGGCGATGCTCAGGCGCTTCCTGCCCTCCATCTTGAAGGGCTTCGTCACCACGGCGACCGTGAGAATGCCGAGCTCCTTCGCGACCTGCGCAACCACTGGCGCCGCGCCCGTGCCGGTGCCGCCACCAAGACCGGCGGTGATGAACAGCATATCGGCGCCGTCTATCACCTCGATGATGCGGTCACGGTCCTCCATCGCGGCCTGGCGGCCGACGTCGGGGTCGGCACCCGCACCCAGTCCCTTCGTGATATTGCAGCCGATCTGCAATGCCGTCCGCACGTTCGAGCCGCGCAGCGCCTGCGCATCGGTGTTGGCGCAGACGAAGTCCACGCCCTCGATGCCGCAATCCGCCATGTGTTTCACGGCGTTGCCGCCGCCACCACCGACTCCGATCACCTTGATGACAGCGTTCTGGCTGCCTGCATCCATGATTTCAAACATCTCCACTCCTCCTGCACAACAACAACAACACACCGCCTTCTGTTACTCGAGCCTTCCTGACGGGACGGTAGTCCGACAGCAAGGCGGCCACTGAAACAGCGGCCCCTTCAAAAACTGCCCTGGAACCAGGACTTCATCCGCGCCCAGACGTCGCGCATGCCGGACGTCACCGGCGTATCGCCACCCTGTCGCACCGCGTGGTCGCGCGCATAGAGCAGCAGGCCCACGCCCGTCGCATGGATCGGGTTGCGCACGACGTCGCCGAGCCCGCGGACGTGCTGTGGCAGACCGAGGCGCACCGGCATGTGGAACACCTCCTCGGCGAGCTCGACCGCGCCCTCCATCTTGGCGCTGCCGCCGGTCAGCACGACGCCGGCCGCGACCATCTCCTCGAAGCCGCTGCGCCTCAGCTCGTCGCGTATCAGGCCGAAGAGCTCCTCGTAACGCGGCTCGACGACCTCGGCGAGCGTGTGCCGGGCCAGCCGGCGCGAAGGCCGGTCGCCTACGCTCGGCACCTCGATGGTCTCGTCGGCAGTGGCGAGCTGCGACAGCGCGCAGGCGTATTTGATCTTGATCTCCTCCGCATAGTGCGTCGGCGTGCGGAGCGAGATGGCGATGTCGTTCGTCACCTGGTCGCCGGCGATCGGTATCACGGCGGTGTGCCGGATCGCGCCCGAGTTGAACACCGCGAGATCGGTGGTACCCCCGCCGATGTCCACCAGGCACACGCCGAGCTCCTTCTCGTCGTCCGTGAGCACGGCGTGGCTCGAGGCGAGCTGCTCCAGCACGATGTCTTCGACCTCGAGCCCGCAGCGTTGCACGCACTTGACGATGTTCTGCGCGGCGCTCGCCGCGCCCGTGACCATGTGCACGCGCGCTTCCAGCCGCACGCCGGACATGCCGATCGGCTCGCGGATTCCCTCTTGCCCGTCGATGACGAACTCCTGCGGCAGGACGTGCAGGATCTTCTGATCGGCGGGGATGGCCACCGCGCGGGCCGCATCGATCACGCGCTCCACGTCGCTGCGGGTCACTTCGCGGTCGCGGATGGCCACGATCCCGTGCGAGTTCAGGCTGCGCACGTGGCTGCCGGCGATGCCGGTGTAGACCGCGTGGATCTCGCAGCCGGCCATGAGCTCGGCTTCTTCGACCGCGCGCTGGATCGAGTTGACCGTGGCCTCGATGTTGACCACCACGCCCTTCTTCAGGCCCCGCGACGGGTGCATGCCGAAGCCGATCACCTCGACGGTGTCGTCCTCCTGCAGCTCCCCCACGATCGCGACGACCTTGGAAGTGCCGATGTCGAGCCCGACGAGCAACCGCTGTTCCGTCTTCCTAGGCATTCGGTTGCTGTTCCTCGTGAGACGCGGCACGCATGGCGTCACCGTTCTTCCAGCCGATGGCGAAGCCGTTCGGGTACCGCATGTCCACGTACGCCATCTCACCCGGCGGGTGCGCGAGCACACTGTCGAGTGCATGGAAGAAGCGTGCGATGCGCGCCTCCACGCTGTTCGCGCCGAGGCGCACCTGGACGCCGTTGCTCATCTCGAAGGCCCATGCGCCGCGCGCGTCGAGACTCATGGCGACGGCCGACATGCCACGGTGCTCGAGTTGTTCCTGCACGTCGAAATAGCGCGCGGTGACCTGGGCCTCGGTACCGGCGGGGCCCGACAAGCGCGGCAGTTCGGCCGGCACGTGATCGGCGTCGGTGAGGAAGAGCTCGCCGGCCGCATTCAGGAGTCCGCGCTCCCCCCAGCAGGCGATCGGCACCTCCTCGGTGATGCGGACCTCCAGGGTCCCCGGCCACTTGCGCCGGACCACCGCGGAGGCAACCCACGGGAGCGCTTCGAGCTCCCGCCTGGTGCCGGCGAGATCCACGTCGAGGAAGCCGGCGCGCGCGTAGGGCTCGACGAGGGCGTCGAGCTGAATGGCCGAGACGCGCTGGAAGCTGCCGTTGACGACAATGGTCCGGATCGGCCGGTTCAGGAGCCAGGCGGACGCCTGCCAGCCGCCGACCGAGATGGCGCCCACGGCGGCAAGAGCCGCGACGGCCTTCCAGTTCACGAACGGCCGCGTGCGCGTCGGCCGGCTGGACCGCCTGCGATTGCGCTTACGCCACATCCGCGCCCTCCCGCCCGAGTGGCACGAAGCTCGTCTCGAGAATCCGCCAGACCAGCGTGTCGAAGTCCATGCCGGCGGCCGCCGCCGCCATCGGCACGAGGCTGTGACTGGTCATCCCGGGTACGGTATTGATCTCGAGGAAGCTCGCCGTGCCGTCGGCGCCCACCATGAAATCCACGCGTCCCCAGCCGCTTCCCGCCACCGCGTCGAATGCCGCCCAGGCAAGGGCGGCGAAACGGCGCTCGGTCCCGGCGGGGAGGCCGCACGGGCAGACGTAGCGGGTCTCGTCGCTGAAGTACTTGGCCTGGTAGTCGTAGAAGACCGCCTTCGCCTCGATACGTATCAGCGGCAGCGCCCGGTCATGAAGGATGGCCGCCGTGTATTCGGCACCCTCGATCCACTCCTCGGCGAACACCTCGCCGCCGAAGCGGCCCGCGGCCGCGAACGCGTGCGCCAGGTCTTCGGCGCGCTGCACCTTCGTCATGCCGATGCTCGACCCTTCGCAGGCCGGTTTGACGATGAGCGGCAGGCCGAGATCGGCAACCGCGGGACCGAAGTCGTGCTCACCCGCCAGGACCTGGAACTTCGGCGTCGGTACGCCGACGGCGCTCAACAGGCGCTTGCTGCGCAGCTTGTCCATCGCGATCGCCGAGCCGAGCACGCCGCTCCCGGTGAAAGGCAGGTCGAGACAGGTCAGTAGTCCCTGAACGGTGCCGTCTTCGCCGCCACGGCCGTGCAACGCAATCCAGACGCGATCGAATCCGCCCTGCTGCAGGTTCGCCGGAAAATCCGTGGCCGGGTCGAGGCGATGCGCGTTCACGCCCTTGCGCAGCAGCGCCTGGTACACGGCCTCGCCGGTCAGGAGCGAGATCTCGCGCTCCGACGATCGGCCGCCGAGGAGCACGGCCACCTTGCCGAAACGGGCCGGATCGGCGATCGGCGGGAACCGGACCGCGCTCATGCAGCGACCCCTTCTTCGATGCCGGCCTCGCCAAGCACGTGCACCTCCGGCACGAGGCGCACGCCGTGGCGCTGTTCCACGACCGACTGCACGTGGCGGATGAGGGCTTCGATTTCCGCCGCGGTCGCCTTGCCTGTGTTGATGATGAAGTTCGCGTGCTTCTCGGACACCTGGGCGCCGCCGATGCGATAGCCCTTGAGGCCCGCCGCCTCGATCAGGCGGCCGGCGAAGTCGCCCGGCGGATTGCGGAAGACCGAGCCGCAACTCGGCATCCCGAGCGGCTGCTTCGACTGGCGCTCCTGGATGAGCAGGCGCACGCCTTCGAGGCTCGTCGGTCGCGCCGGATCGAACCGGAAGCGCGCCGAGAGGAACCACTCCCCCGCCGGCCCGCGCACTTCGCGGTAGGCAATCCGGTACTCGTCCTTCTGCCGCCGCTGGATCTCGCCGCGACGATTGACGGTCTCCACCTCCACCACGTGGGTCCAGGTCTCGCCGCCGAACGCACCGGCGTTCATCGTGAGCGCGCCGCCGACGGTGCCCGGGATGCCGGCGAAGAACTCGGCCGGCCCGACCTGCCAGCGCGCGCAGTGACGGGCGAGCACGGTGCAGGGAACCCCCGCCTCGGCCTCGACGAGCCCCTCGCCCAGATGGCGCAGGTGTTCGACACATCCGGCCGTGACGATGATGACGCCGCGTACGCCGCCATCGCGGACCAGCAGGTTGCTGCCGAGACCCACCCAGTGCACCGGCAGCTCCGGATCGAGCCGGCGCAGGAAATCGACGAGCTCGTCGCGCGAGCGCGGCTTGAAGTAGACGTCCGCGGGGCCCCCGACGCGCCACGACGTGTGCCGCGACATCGGCTCCCCGTAGAACACCCGTGCTTTTTCCGGTGCGGCCATTACCTCTCTCTCCGCCATCACACTCACGACGAGCTGCGCCTCAGGCCCGGGCGCCGTGCCAGCGCGAGCGGCAGTCGCTGCGCCGCCGAGCCGATGTCGCCGGCCCCCAGAGTCAGCACGACGTCCCCGTCGCGCAGGACGCTGCCGAGCAGTTTCGGCAGGCGGTCGAGCTTCGGCACGAACACCGGTTCCACCGCGCCGCGGCTGCGGATCGCCCGGCAGATCGCGCGGCCGTCGGCGCCCGCAATCGGATCCTCACCCGCCGCGTAAACCTCCGCGACGAGCAGCGCGTCGGCGCCCGACAGGACGTCGGCAAAGTCGTCGAGGAGATCGCGCGTGCGCGTGAAGCGATGCGGCTGGAAGGCGACCACGAGGCGCCTGCCCGGCCAGGCATCACGCACGGCGCGCATGGTGGCGGCGATCTCCGTCGGATGATGGCCGTAGTCGTCCACGAGCAGCGCCTTGCCGGTGCCGATCGCGACCTCGCCGAGCACCTGCAATCGGCGGTCTATCCCCTGGAACTCCGCGAGCGCGCGGCACACGGCCGCATCGGCGAGCTCGAGCTCGTGGGCGAGCGCGATCGCCGCCAGCGCGTTCTGCACGTTGTGCCGGCCCGGCAGGTTGAGCGTCACCTCGAGCGGCTGCGTTTTCCCCGGCCGGGTGACCCTGAAATGCGAGCGCAGGCCTTCGGGCCGGATGTCGAGCGCGCGCACGTCGGCGCCCTCGCCGATGCCATAGGTGACCGTCGGCCGCTGCACAACCGGGGCGATCGCGGCGACGCCCGCGTCGTCTGTGCACAGCACGGCGAGCCCGTAGAATGGCAGGTTGTGCAGGAATTCGACGAAGGTCTGGCGCAGGCGCTCGAGATCGCCGCCATAGGCGCCGAGATGGTCGGTGTCGATGTTGGTAACGACAGCGATCATCGGCTGCAGGTGCATGAACGAGGCGTCGCTCTCGTCCGCCTCGGCCACGAGATAGTTGCCGGCGCCGAGCCGCCCGTTGGTATCGGCGCTCTTCAGCCTGCCGCCGATGACGAAGGTCGGATCCTCGCCGGCCTCCGCGAGCACGCTCGCGACGAGGCTGGTCGTCGTGGTCTTGCCGTGGCTGCCGGAGACCGCGATCGCATAGCGGAAGCGCATGAGCTCGGCCAGCATTTCCGCGCGGCGCACGATCGGCTTGCGGCTTGCGCGCGCGGCGACGACCTCGGGATTCTCCGCCGCGATCGCCGTGGACACGACGACGACGTCCGCCTCGCCGACGTTCTCGGCGCGGTGACCGACGAATATGCGGGCGCCGAGGCGCGCGAGCCGCTCGGTCATCGGCGATTCCTTGAGGTCGGAGCCCTGCACGGCATAACCGAGGTTCAGCAGCACCTCCGCAATGCCGCCCATGCCGACACCGCCGATGCCGACGAGGTGGATGCGGTGAATCTTGCGCATGCGGTCCTTCATGCGGCCTCACCGATGCGCTGGCAGAGACCCGCGATTTCCTGCAGTGGCGTGCGGCCGCGCGAGCGCGCGGGCCCGGCGGGCCCGCTCGAGCAGAAGCGCGCGATCCTTCGAACAGGCGCGCAGCTCCTCGGCCAGGCGCGTCGGCGACAGCTGCGCCTGCGGCAACAGCACCGCGGCCCCCGCGTCCACGAGCCAGGCGGCGTTGCGCGTCTGGTGATCGTCCACCGCGCCCGGGAACGGCACCAGCACGGCGGGCAGGCCTGCGGCCGCGAGCTCTGCGACGGTGAGCGCGCCGGCGCGGCAGACGACGAGGTCGGCCCATGCGTATGCCGCCGCCATGTCGGCGATAAAGGGATCGACGCGCGCGCTGACGCCGGCCTCGCGGTAGGTGGCACGTGCGACGTCGAGCGTCGCCTCCCCGGCCTGGTGCCAGACCTCCGGGCGGGAGCCCTCCGGCAGGAGTGCGATGGCATGGGGCACGCTCTCGTTGAGCGCCCGCGCGCCCTGGCTGCCACCGAGCACGAGCAGACGCAGGGCGCCGGTCCTGCCGGCGAGCCGCTGCTCGGGCGCGGGCAGCGCCGAGATCTCGGCGCGCACGGGATTACCGGTCACACGCGCCTGGCGCCTGGCGGAAAAACTGCCCGGGAAGGCTTCCAGCACCTCCCGGGCGATTCCAGCCAGAAGACGATTAGTGAGCCCCGCGACGGCGTTCTGCTCGTGGATCACGAGCGGCCGGCCGAGCAGCCAGGCCGCGAGACCGCCCGGCCCGGAAGCGAAGCCGCCCATGCCGAGCACGACCTTCGGCCGGCGCCGGCGCACGACGCGCAGCGCATCGGTCGAGCGCGAGCAGGACCTGCGAAGGCGCGCCGAGCCAGGCGAGCACGCCCTTGCGGCGCAGTCCGCTCACGCGGATGGTTTCGAGCGCGAAGCCCTCTCGCCGGGACGATGCGCGACTCGAGACCCTGGCGCGTGCCGAGCCACACGACGCTCTCGTTGCGCCCGCGCAGCTCACGCGCGACGGCGAGCGCCGGGAACACGTGCCCGCCGGTCCCGCCCGCCATGATCAGCACCGGGTGCGCTGCTCATGCCGCCACCCTCCGCTCCGCGGCGGCGACGACGGCGCGCGCCACTCGCGCCGCTGCCGCGGCGGTTCTCGGCGTCGATGCGCAGAAGCAGAATCCCGAAGCCGATCAGCGTGACGAGGATGCTGCTGCGCCCGTAGCTCACGAGCGGCAGGGTGAGACCCTTGGTCGGCAGAATGCCCGTGTTCACGCCGATGTTGACGAACACCTGCGCGGCCTGCCAGATCGCGAAGCCGAAGGCGACACAGGCCTGGTACCAGCGTTCGCGCAGCGCCGCCTGCCGCGAGATCGCGAGCGCACGCCAGGCGATCACGGCAAAGAGCGCGATGAGGACGAGGCTCCCCGCCAGGCCGAATTCCTCGCCGATCACCGCGAACACGAAGTCCGTGTGGGCCTCGGGCAGATAGAAGAGCTTCTGCACGCTGCCGCCGAGGCCGAGCCCCGACCAGTCGCCGGTGCCGATCGCGATCAGCGATTGCGTGAGCTGGAAGCCCGTGTTGTACGGGTCGCGCCATGGGTCCAGGAACGACGTCAGCCGGACGATCCGGTACGGCGCGGCTACGGCGGCCAGCGCGCCGAGCACGGCGACCGCCGCGCCACAGACGAGGAAGTCCCGGATGCGCGCGCCGGCGATGAACAGCACCGCGAGGGTCATGACCATCAGCATCAGGGCCGCACCGAAATCGGGCTGCAGCAGCAGCAACCCGCAGGCGACGATGCTCACGGCGAGCGGCCGCACGAAGCCCCGGAACGAATGGCGCAGCTCCTGATTGCGGCGCACGGCATAGCCGGCGAGATAGAGGAGCATCAGCAGGCGGGCCGGCTCCGACACCTGGATCAGGTTGAAGCCGGCGATGCTCAGCCAGCGCGTGCTGCCGTTGACGGTGTGCCCGAAGCCGGGCACCAGCACGAGCGAGCAGCAGCGCGATAGCCGCGAGCGCCAGCGCGAGACCTGCGCGCTCCCAGACTGCAGTCGGCGTCCTCAGCATCGCCCAGCCGGCGGCGAGACCGATTGCAATGGCGCCGAGCTGACGCGAGAAGAAATAGAGTGGGCCGCCGTAGTCGCGCTCCGCCAGCGACATGGAGGCGGATGCCACCATGACGAGCCCGATGCCGAGCAGCGCGCCGATCGCGAGGACGAGCGGGAGATCGAACTCGGGCCCGGAATCCGCTACGGCAAAGCTGCGCACGCTGCCGGCGTGGGTGTTCATCGCGCACCCCCCCGCACCGATTCGGCGAAGACCCGGCCGCGATGCGCGTAGTCCGTGAACATGTCGAGGCTGCTGCACGCGGGCGCGAGCAGCACGGTGTGCCCCGGCCGCGCACGCTGCCGCGCGCCAGCGCGACGGCCTGCGGCAGCGTGTCGACGAGCTCCACGGCGCAGGCGCCGGCGAGCTCGCGCGCGATCTGTCTCCCGGTCCCGGCCGAGCAGGATCGCCAGCGACGTCGCGGCCGCGGAGCGCGGCCGCGAGCTCGCCGAACCGCTGGCCCTTGCCGTCGCCGCCGGCGATCAGCACCAGCGGCCCGCTCCACGCCGCGGATGCTGGTGACGGCGGCCGCGACGTTGGTCGCCTTGGAGTCGTCGATCCAGGTGACGCCAGCCGTCACTTCGACGATCTGCATCCGGTGCGGCAGACCACGAAACGCCCGCAGGCCGGCAAGGCAGGCGGCCGGCGCGGCGCCCGCCGCGCGACAGATGGCCAGCGCGGCAAGCGCGTTGGCGACGTTGTGCCGGCCGGCGGTGCCGAGCGCGCCCACCGGCAGCAGCGCTTCCCCGCCGAAGGCCAGCCATTCGCCGCGCGAGTCGCGGACGAGACCGAAGTGCCCTGCACTCGGCGCACCGAATCCGAACGTGATCGTCGGCGTGTCCCGCGGCACCAGACGCGCCAGCGCCGGCTCGTCGCGGTTGACGATCGCAGTTGACGCGCGCGCGTAGACGCGCGCCTTCGCGGCCGCGTAGGCCTCCATGCTGCCGTGCCTGTCGAGGTGATCCGGCGCGAGATTGAGCACGACGGCCACCGCGAGCGGCAGCGGTGCGCTGCGCTCGAGCTGGAAGCTCGAGAGCTCCAGCACGTACGCACGCATCCGCGCATCGAGCAGGTCGAGCGCCGGCGTGCCGAGGTTTGCGCCGACGCCGACCGGCCATCCCGCCGCCCGCCAGCATGGCGCCGACCATGGAGGTGACCGTGCTCTTGCCGTTCGAGCCGGTGATGCCGATGATCGGCGCGTGGGCCTCTGCGGCGAAGACGTCGATGTCGCTCGACACCGGCAGGCCCCGCCGGCGCGCGTCCGCAAGCAGCGGCAGGCCAAGGTCCACACCGGGCGAGACGACGATCTGCGTCACGCCGGCGGGCACCGCCGCGGGAATGTCGCCGGCCATCACCCCGGCATCCGGCATTGCCCGGCGGATTGCCTCGAGGCCCGGCGGTGCGGCGCGTGTGTCGGCGAACCACGCCGTCACGCCGCGGGCCGCGAAGTGTCGCGCGCAGGATGCACCCGTCGCGCCCATGCCGAGCACGAGCAGCTCCCGGCGCGAGGTGGCGGCGACCGTGTGGGTGACGTCCGGCGGGGCAGACTTGCGCATGGCCATCATCTGATCTTCAGGCTCGAGAGCCCGACCAGAACGAGGATGACGGTGATGATCCAGAAACGGACGATCACCTTCGGCTCCGCCCAGCCCTTGAGCTCGAAATGGTGGTGCAGCGGCGCCATGCGGAACACGCGCCTGCCGGTCATCCGGAACGAGGCGACCTGGATCATCACCGACAGCGTCTCCAGCACGAAGATCCCGCCCATGATCACGAGCACGAGCTCCTGTCTCACGATCACGGCGACCGTGCCGAGCGCGCCGCCGAGCGCGAGCGCGCCGACGTCGCCCATGAAGACCTGCGCCGGATAGGCGTTGAACCACAGAAAGCCGAGACCCGCGCCGCAGAGCGCGGCGCAGAACACCAGCATCTCGCCCGCGCCCTCGACGTACGGGATCCCGAGATAGCGCGAGAAAATGACGTTGCCGGCGACGTAGGCGAAGATCCCGAGCGCACCGCTCACGAGCACGGCCGGCATGGTGGCGAGGCCGTCCAGTCCGTCGGTCAGGTTGACCGCGTTGCTGGTGCCGACGATCACGAGCACGACGAACAGCACGTACAGGCCATCGAGCGGTATGGAGACGCTCTTCAGGTACGGAATGAGCAGCGCGGTTTCCTGCGGGCGGTCGGCGATCTCGTAGAGGTAGAGCGCGGCGAGCAACGCGATCGCCGCCTGCAGCACGAACTTGGCGCTCGCCGGGAGCCCTTTGGAGTTGCGGCGCGTGAGCTTGCGGTAATCGTCCACGAAGCCGATGCAGCCGTAGGAAAGCGTCACCCCGAGCACCGTCCAGATATACGGGCTACGCATGCTCCCCCAGAGCAGCGTGCCGGCCGCGATCGCGGCGAGCATCAGCGTGCCGCCCATCGTCGGCGTGCCTGCCTTCAGCAGGTGGCTGCCCGGACCATCCTGGCGCACGGACTGGCCGATCTTTCGCGCCTGGAGCCGCCGGATCAGTGCCGGGCCCGCCAGCAGCGACAGCGCCAGCGCGGTGAGCGCGCTCAGGATCGCGCGCATCGTGATGTACGTGAACAGGTTGAAGCCCGAGACGTAGCGTGTGAGGTACTCGGCCGCGAGGTAGAGCATCAGTGACCCCACGGCTGCGGTGCGCCGCCGTCGCTCGCGAGTGCCTGGACCACGCGCTCCATGCCCATGGAGCGCGAGCCCTTCACGAGCACCGTCACGCCCGGCCGCAGCGCTGCCGCCAGCGCGCTCACGACCTCCGGCACGGACTCGTGCCACTCCGCGTTCGTGCCGAACGCCGCGGCTGCCGCCCTGCTCTGCGGGCCCGTGCAATAGAGCCGCGCAATGCCGGCGATGCGCGCCGCCTCGCCGACCTCGCGATGCATCGCCAGGCTGTCCGGCCCGAGCTCGGCCATGTCGCCGAGCACGAGCCAGCGCTCGCCCGGCAGACCCTCGAGAAATGCAATCGCGGCGCGCACGGAGCCCGGGTTGGCGTTGTAGGTATCGTCGTAGAGCTCGACGCCCCGCGGGCCCGGGACGCGGCGCAGCCGCCCGACGACGTTGCGCACGGCCGCAAGGCCCGCGCCGATCGCTTCGAGACTCGCGCCGGCCGCCGCGGCCGCGGCGGCGGCGGCCAACGCGTTGACGACGTTGTGGCGGCCCGCCATCGCGAGCCGCACGGGGATCTGGCCAGCCGGGCTGTGCAGCGTGAACCTGAGCTCGGCGCCGCCGGTGCTCACAGCCTGCCTCACGCCGGCCGCGCGAAAGTCCGCGTCGGACTGCAGACCGAAGGTCACGCGCCGGCTGGCCTGCGCTGCGGTCCCACCAGCTCTGGAAGAAACGGTCGTCGCGATTGATCACCGCGGTGCCGTCAGGCGGTCAGGGCGTCGAAGAGCTCGCCCTTGGTTGCCGCGACGATCTCCACGCCGCCGAACCCCTGCAGGTGGGCGCGCGCGGCATTCGTGACGATGCCGATCGTCGGCGCGGCGATGCGGGCGAGATAGGCGATGTCTCCGGGGCTCGCCGCACCCATCTCGATGACCGCCGCCTTGTGGGACTCGTTGAGATAGAGCAGCGTGCGCGGCAGCCCGATCTCGTTGTTCAGGTTGCCCCAGGTCATGAGGACCGGGTCGCCGGCGCCTCCGGGTGTTGCGCCGCCACCCAGCGCGACGCGCATGATGGTGGCGGTCATTTCCTTCACCGTGGTCTTGCCGTTCGAGCCGGTGATGCCGATCAGCGGTATCGCGAAGCGCTCGCGCCAGCGGCGCGCGAGCTCGCCGAGCGCGCGGCGCGTGTCGGCGATCTCGACCTGCGGCAAGGGTGCATCCTGCGCGCTTCTCGACCACGGCGCCCGCCGCGCCAAGGCGCGCCGCATCGGCGACGTGCGCCGATCACCGCCGCGCAACGCGAAGAACAGCTCGCCCGGCCGCAGAGTGCGCGTGTCGGTGCTGACCGCGTCGAATTCGGCGTCACGGCCGTGGAGCCTGCCGCCGACCGCCTCCGCCACCATGGAAAGCCGGCCCATGCTCATGCCAACTCTGCGAGCGCCGCGCCCGCGACCGCCTGGTCGGAGAATGGCCGGGTCTCGTCCCCGACGATCTGCACCTTCTCGTGGCCCTTGCCCGCGATCAGCACGATGTCTCCCGCGCCCGCCGACCGGATGGCGTGGCGGATGGCCGCGGCCCGGTCGCGGATGACCTCGACCGGGGGCCCGCGCCCGGCGCCCTCGAGCACGTCCGCCACGATTGCGTCGGGGTCCTCCGAGCGCGGGTTGTCGTCGGTGACGATGACGTGATCGGCGAGCTCGCGCGCGATGGCGCCCATCGGCGCCCGTTTGCCGGCATCGCGATCGCCGCCGCAGCCGAATACGCACCAGATGGCGCCCTGTGCATGCGCCCGCAACTCGCCGAGCGCGCGGCGCAGCGCATCCGGTGTGTGTGCGAAATCCACGATGACCTGCGGGCCGCGCGGGCCGTGGCTGGAGCGCACGACCTCCATGCGCCCCGGCGGCGCATCGCAGGTGGCGAGCGCCGTCGCGATGTCGTCCAGGCGGAAGCCTTCGGCGAGCAGGATGCCCGCGGTTACCGCCAGGTTCTCGACGTTGAAGGCGCCGAGCAGCGGCGAGGCGAACTCCGCCTGCTCGCCGGTCGTGCTGAGCGCGATGCGTTGTCCCGCCGCGTCGCCCGTGATGCGACGCGCCTTGAGCAGCGCCGGGGCCGGCCCCGCATCGCTCCCGGACCCGCACACCGAGATGAGCCGCGTGCCATCCGGGAGGCGCCCGGCGAGCTCGCGCCCGAACGGATCGCCGACGTTGATGACCGCCGTCGGGGCTCCGCTCTCCAGAAAGAGGCGCGCCTTGGCCCGGCCGTAGCTCGCAAGATCGCCGTGATAATCGAGATGATCGCGCGTCAGGTTGGTGAAAGCGGCGACGTGGAAGTGCACGCCATCCACGCGTCCCTGGTCGAGCGCATGGGATGACACCTCGACCGCCACGTGCCGCGCGAAAGCGTCGGCGAACTCGCGCAACCGCCGGTGGACCGTCACGCAGCCCGGCGTCGTGAGCGGATCGGGACGGAGCCCGGTGCCGAGGCCGAAACCGAGCGTACCCATGTAGGCGGCACTCGAGCCGAGCGCCTCGAAAGCCTGCACTGCCAGCCATGCCACCGTCGTCTTGCCGTTGGTGCCGGTGATGCCCGTGATCGAGAGCGCCGCGGACGGCGTTGCGAAGAAACTGTTGGCGAGCTCCCCGAGGCTCTTCGTCAGTCCGGGCACTGCGAGCCCACAGACATCCGCCGGCAGCGCAGGCGCGGCGACGTCGGGAGCCGGCTCCCAGGCGACGACCCGCGCCCCATGGCGCAGCGCATCGTCGAGAAAGCGGAGGCCGTGAGTGCGTGCCCCGGCGCACGCCAGGAACAGGCCGCCCGGCACGACTTCGCCGCTGTGCGCTGCGATGTCCACGACGTCGAGCGCCGGGACATTGGCGATACCGGGAAACAGGCGCCGAAGTTCCATGTCGGGTGCTGCCTCGGCCCTCATGGATTGTTGGCCGCCGTGAGCGCCGTCGCGGGCCGCGACTCGATCGGCGTCACGCGATCCGGCGGGATGGCCAGGATGCGCATCGCGCCCTCGACGATCCTGGCGAACACCGGAGCAGCGACGTCGCCACCGTAATAGGCGCCGGCGCTCGGCTCGTCGATGATCACCACCACCGACAGCCGCGGGTGCGAGACCGGCGCGACGCCGGCGAACACCGCCGTGTAGCGTTCCTCCGAATAACCGCCGACCTCGAACTTCCGTGCGGTCCCGGTCTTGCCGGCGACGCGGTAGCCGGCAACCGCCGCGCGCATGCCGGTACCCTCGGGACTCACGACGTGCTCCAGCATCGCGACGACCGCGCGAGCACTCTCGGCAGAAATCACCTGGCGGCCGATCGGCGGACTCTCAACGCGCAGCAGTGAGACCGGCCGCATGACGCCGTCGGCGGCGAGTGCCGCGTAGCCCTGGGCGAGCTGCAACGGCGTCACTGAGAGCCCGTAGCCATAGGCCAGCGTGGCCTTCGAGATCGGCCGCCAGTTCTCGTAGTGGCTCAGCAGGCCGGCGGACTCTCCGGGAAAGCCGCTCGTGGTCAGCTTGCCGAGACCGAAGCGGTTCAGCACGCTCCAGAGCTGCTCGGACGGCAGCGACATCGCCACCTTCGTCGCGCCGACGTTGCTCGATCGCGACAGGAGCGTCGTCAGATCGATGAGGCCGAGATTGTGCTTGTCCTCGATGACCTTGTTGCCGACCTGGATCATGCCGGGCGAGGTGTCGACGCGGCTGGTGGGCTTCCATTGGCCGCTCTCGAGGGCCGCGGCGATGACGAGCGGCTTCAGGCTGGAACCGGGCTCGAAGAGATCGGTGATCGCGCGGTTGCGAAAGCGATTCGGCGCATATTGAGCGCGATCGTTCGGGTTGTAAGACGGCTGGTTGACGATCGCCAGCACTTCGCCGGTGTCGGAATCGAGCACGACTGCCGAGCCGGACAGCGCCCGATTGTGCTGCACCGCTGCCTTGAGCTCGCGATAGGCGAGGTACTGGATCCGCAGATCGATGGACGCGGCGATCGCGCGGCCCGGGCTAGGCGGCTCGAGGCGCTCCACGTCCTCGATGATGCGGCCCATGCGGTCGCGCAACACCATCTTCCTGCCCGGATGGCCACGGAGCCATTCGTCGAAGGCGAGCTCCATGCCCTCCTGGCCGTCGTCGTCGACGTTGGTGAATCCGACGAGGTGGCCCGTCACCTCGCCGGCCGGGTAATAGCGGCGATACTCGCGCAGCACGTGGACTCCGGCTATGCCGCGGTCGAGAACCGCGCGCGCATCCGCCGGATTCATGTGACGCTGCAGGTACATGAAGTCTTTCTCGACGTTGCGCGTCACCTGGCGCGCGAGGGCGTCGGGATCGAGCCCCAGCGCTTTCGCGAGTGCGGGAATCTGCTCTGGCGCGGCCGCCAGGTCCTGCGGACTCACCCAGAGGCTGTCCACCGGCATCGAGGCGGCCAGCGGCTCGCCGTTGCGGTCCGAGATCACGCCGCGGTTGGCAGATATCGTCGCGGTGCGCAGGTGCCTCGCGTCGGCCTGGCTCACGAGGAAGTCCTTGTTGAACACCTGCAGGTGCACCGCGCGACCCGCCAGGACGAGGCACGAGAGAACGACGATGCCGCAGGCGAAAGCCCAGCGCAGCTGAAAGCTCTGCAGCGGCGAGCGCGGTTCGGCGGCTTGCTGGCTCATGGCGTCACGACATGCAATTCGGCTTCTGCCGGGTTGTGCATGTGCATCTCGTCACGCGCCAGCTGCTCGACGCGTGCGTGCGTGGACCACGCGCTCTGCTCCATCTGCAGGCGGCTCCAGTCGACGTCGAGCCTGTCACGCTCCTCCGTCAGAGCCTGCAACTCCATGAAGAGTTTCCGGTTCTGATGCTTCGCGTACACGGCCCCGACCGCGGAGGCGAGCACTGCGATTGCCAGCGCGCCAAACAGGACGCGACGTCGTGCCACCGGGCTCATGCGATCTTCTCGGCGACGCGCAGGACGGCGCTGCGCGCGCGGGGGTTGCGCCCGATCTCCGCCGGGCCCGCATGGATCGCCCGGCCAACGAGGCGGAGGGAGGCGGCGGCCGATTGCGGAACGACCGGCAGCCGCGAGAGCGCCGGGTCCACGCGGGAGCGGTCCCGCAGGAAACGCTTGGTGATCCGGTCTTCCAGAGAGTGGAACGAGATCACGCAGAGCCGGCCGCCGATGCGCAACGCCTCGTGCGCCTGCACCAGGCCGGCCTCGAGTTCTTCGAGCTCGCGATTGATGAAGATGCGGATCGCCTGGAACACCTTCGTCGCCGGGTGCCTGTCGGGGCGCGCTCGCCTGGCGACGGCGGCGATCACGGCGGCGAGATCGGTCGTGGTCTCGATCCGCCGCTCACGGCGACGCTCGCCGATCGCGCGGGCAATGCGTGCGGCTGCGGGTTCCTCGCCGAGGCGCCGGAAGACGGTCGCGAGCTCGCGCTCGTCCGCCGCATTGATCCAGTCCGCTGCGCTCGGGGAACTCGCCGGATCCATGCGCATGTCGAGCGGCCCCTCGCTCCGGAAACTGAAGCCGCGTCCGGGAGCGTCGAGCTGAGGTGAAGAGACCCCGAGATCGAACAGGATCCCATCCACACCCTTCACGCCATGCTTTTCCAGAAACCGCCGCAATTGCCCGAATCTTTCTTGTTCTATGACGAACCGGGGGTCCGTCCGCTGTAACTCTCGTCCCTTCTTCACCGCCTCGGGGTCCCGGTCGATGGCCAGCAACCGCCCGTCGCTGCCAAGGACCTCGAGGATCCGCTCGCTATGGCCGCCACGCCCGAAGGTCGCGTCGAGGTAAGTGCCGTCCGGATGCACCGCGAGGCCGCGCAGCACCTCGTCGAGGAGAACCGGTACATGGCTGCCCACCTCCAACCCCCAGCCTCGCGCCACACCCACCGCGACGTCACCCGCGGTGCCATCGGTTGAGGCTGCCGATGCCGGTCAGAGCGAGAGCTGCTCGAGCTCGGCCGGCAATCCGATGCCATCGTCGGTATCGTTCGCGAGCCAGCTATCCCGCCGTTCGTTCCAGCGCGCCTCGTCCCACAACTCGAACTTGTTGCCCTGGCCGAACAGGATCGCCTGCCGGTCCAGGGACGCGAATTCGCGCAGTTCCCTCGGAATGAGAACTCGCCCGTGACTGTCGAGATCGAGCTCCGAGGCGTAACCCACCATCAGTCTCTGCAATCGCCGCGACTTGCGATTCAGTGAAGGCAGGCGCATCAGCTTGCGTTCGATCTCTTCCCAGTCGGGAAGCGGATAAATGAGCAGGCAGTAATCCGGGTCAACCGTGCAGACGAGGTGGCCTTCGCAACGCGCAGCGAGGCGCTCCCGGTAACGGGCCGGGAAGGCGAGACGCCCCTTGGCGTCCAGAGTGATTTTGGTCGCCCCACGGAACACGGTAGACAGGGCACCAAGGCCCATTTCCTCCCACTTCCTGCCACCTTCGGCCACTATAGGTTTGCAGTGGCGGAGCGTCAACCAAAATCAGAGCACTAAATTCTTTGACGACAGCGGGTTAGCGGCGAGCACGTACGCGTGGCGGCCAGAGGTCCTCGCTCGCGATCAAAAATCAGGGGTTTAGGGAAAATTTCTGCGCCGCGCGCGAGCAGGCCGTGCCGCGTCCGTGAAGCGCGCGGCGCGCGGGCGTTGCGAGGTCGAGAGCGCGAGAGATGCGCAAACCGGTCCCGGGCAAAGAGTGGAGCCGGCCGGTAAGCCGGGTTCTGTCGAGGGCGATCATCCATCTGGGACCGCTGTCACCAGCGGCCTCGAGCGACCTACCCGGAAGCCCGCGGGGCGACGGTGCTGAACCGTTGCCAGCTCAGCTGCTTCCCTATTTGGTCTTGCTCCAGGTGGGGTTTTCCGTGCCGCGGCGTGTTACCACCCGCGCGGTGCGCTCTTACCGCACCTTTTCACCCTTACCCCGGGCAGTTACGCCCGTGGCGGTATATTTTCTGTGGCACTTTCCGTGGGCTCGCGCCCCCCAGGCGTTACCTGGCACCCTGCCCGCCGGAGCCCGGACTTTCCTCCCGCAGTTTCACCCGCGAGCGATCGCCTGGCCAGCTCCGAGGCGCACGTTAGACGATAGTCGCCAGTGGAGCAATCACGACTCCCCGACGTTTCTGAGGCGCAGAGCCAGGCGATAGGCCTCGCGGCGCGGCGCCCCGGTGAGGCGCGCCGCGAGCGTCGCGGCCTGGGCCGCTGGCAGCTCGGCGGCGAGGATGCCGACCACCCGCTCGAGATCGGCGCTGCCCGGGTCAGATTCGCCGCCCCCGGCCACGACGATCGTGAATTCGCCCCGGTCACCACCCGGATCTGCGGCCAGGCTGGCGCGGACTGCCGCGAGCGTCCCGCGATATACGCTTTCGTGCAGCTTGGTCAGCTCACGGGCGACGCAGGCCGGTCGCCCGGCGCCGAGCTCCTGCGCCAGGTCGTCGAGGCTGTCACCGATGCGATGGACCGCCTCGTAAAAGATGAGGGTATCGGGGCACGTCTTGAGCTCCTTGAGCCGTGCACGGCGCGCCGCAGCCCGGGCTGGCAGGAATCCCTCGAAATGGAACCGGTTCGCGGGCAGGCCGGCGATCGACAGGGCCGCGATGGCCGCGCAGGATCCGGGAACGGCCGTGACATCGAGCCCGCGCTCGCGCGCGCCTGCGACCAGCCGGAAACCCGGGTCGCTCACGAGCGGCGTGCCGGCATCGCTGACCAGCGCCACGGATTCGCCGGCCACGAGTCGTGCCAGCAATTCGCGGGACCGCTCGGCCTCGTTGTGCTCGTGCAGGGAGACCGTGGGCGTCGCGAGGCCGAGATGTTGCAGCAGGTGCCGCGTGTGCCGCGTATCCTCGGCCGCGATGACGCTCACGCTCCCGAGAGTGGCGCGCGCGCGCGAGCTGATATCATCGAGATTGCCGATCGGCGTCGCGACGACATAGAGCTTTCCCGGGGATTTCACGCTGTGAGCCTTCGTATGCGGGCGGCAATGACGCTTCTGGCCATGGGACTCGCCATTGTGGCGGCTGCCTGCGGACCGCTACAACTGCCGGAGGAATCCACGCCGGCTTCGAGCAGGAGTCCCGCGCCTGCCGTCGCGGGCGGCGGCGGCGCACCAGCCCCGCTTCCGTCGGCCCTGCCGGGACGTCCCCGTCTCGTTGCCGTGCTGCTGCCCCTGTCCGGTGCCCAGCGGGCACTCGCAGAAGCGGTCCGGGATGGTTTTTTTGCGGCGTACTTCGCGGACCCCGCATCGAGCCGCCCTGCCGTCATGGTCCTCGACGAGGAAGGCCCGGGCGCAGCCGAGGCGTATCGCGCCGCGGTAGCCGCCGGCGCGAGCATCGTCGTCGGCCCGCTTCTCAAGGAGTCCGTGACCAGGGTCGCGGCTGTCGCGGGTACGGTCCCCACGCTCACACTGAATTATCTCGACGACGGGACGGCCGAGCCCCAGGCGTTCTACCAGTTCGCGCTCGCACCCGAAGACGAGGCGCAACAGGCCGCCGAGCGGGCCCTCGCGCAGGGCCGCACGCGCGCGCTCGCGCTGGTCCCCGGCAATGAATGGGGCCGGCGCTTGCTGAACGCGTTTACGCCGGCGCTCGAGACGGGTGGAGGGAAGCTCCTCGCCTACCGGTTTTATGATCCGGCCGCGACGGATTTCACCAGCGAGATCCAGCGGCTGCTGCTGCTCGACGAGAGCCGGGCCCGGCAGCGTCAACTCTCCGCGAATCTCGGTGTTTCGCTGGAATTCGAGCCTCGCCGGCGCGACGACGTGGACTTTATATTTCTTGCCGCCAATGTAGCGAACGGCCGGCTGATCCGGCCGCAGCTGCGATTCCTTTACGCCGGCGACATCCCGACGTACTCGACATCCGCCATCTACCAGGCGGTGGTGAAGGGTGACGCCGATCTCGACGGCGTGATGTTCGCGGATGCTCCGGCGCTCCTCGGCGGCGACACGCGGGCGCAGGAGCTGCGGGCGGAACTCGGACGCCGCTGGCCCCCCGGCGCCCTGGCGCGCCTGAGGTTCTACGCAATGGGATTCGATGCCTACACGCTGATGACGGCCGTGCAGACGGGAAACCCGAGGCTCGCGGGGCTCACCGGCATGCTGTCGATGGACGATCGTCGCCGTATCCACCGCCAGCTCTCGTGGGCCGAGTTCCGCGACGGCCGGATCGTGGCGCTTCCGGAAGCAACGCCGCGGGAGCCCGCCGCCGCCCTGGCGCCCGAGTGAAGCGCGCCGGCGGCGCCGATGCGGGCACCGTCGCGACCGGGGCTCGCGCCGAGCAGGCCGCACTGCGCTTCCTCGAGAGGCAGGGCCTCGCCCTCGTAACCCGCAACTTCCGCTGCCGCATGGGTGAGCTCGATCTCGTCATGCTCGACGGCGGCGAGCTCGTGATCGTGGAAGTCCGTTACCGCGCCAGCCGGGCGCCCGTTGACCCGGCCGTGACCGTGACGGCCACCAAGCGCCGGCGGCTGCTGCGCGCGGCTTCGAGATTCCTGCAGGTCCGGCCCGACTTTCGCGACCACGCGATGCGCTTCGACGTGCTGGCGCTATCGGGTGCGCTCGACGCCGTGCGCTGCGACTGGATCCGCGGTGCCTTTACCACCGATGACGTGGCCGGTTTCCCGGAACAGCCCGTATCATAGGAATCATGACCGACCTCGACGCCATCCGTGGCCAGTTCGCCGACAGCATCGCGGTGAAGCAGAAGGCGATGGAGGTGCTGGCTGCCCCCATCGCGCGGGCGGCGGCGGCGATGGTCGAGACGCTCCGCGGCGGCGGCAAGATCCTGGCCTGTGGCAACGGGGGATCGGCCGCCGATGCACAACATTTCTCGGCCGAGCTGGTGAACCGATTCGAGCGGGAGCGGCCGGGACTGCCGGCGGTCGCGCTCAGCACCGACACCTCGATCCTGACCTCGATCGCGAACGACTACGCCTACGAGCAGGTGTTCTCGAAGCAGGTGCTCGCGCTCGGCCGGCCAGAGGATTGCCTTCTGGCGATTTCCACTTCCGGCAACTCGCCGAATGTCGTGGCCGCGGTTCGTGCCGCGCACGAGAAGAGTTTGCAGGTGATCGCGCTCAGCGGCAGAGACGGCGGACGGATGGCGGCCATCCTCAGAAGCGCGGACGTGGAGATCCGCGTGCCGGCGGAGCGCACCTCACGGATCCAGGAAGTCCACCTCGTCGTGCTGCATTGCCTCTGCGACGCCATCGACCGCGCCCTCTTCCCCTGAGGCGAACACCTCGCGCAGCCAGGCGATCAGCCTGTCGCGCTCGGCGGGATTTTGCATCGTCTGTATGTGGCCGGCGCCGGGAACGATCCACAACTGCTTTGGCTCGCGCGCGGCCTCGTAGAGACGCCTCGCGTGGTGCACCGGCACGATCCGGTCCTGGTCTCCGTGGAGGATGAGCACCGGCAGCGGGCTGATCTTCGCCATCACCGGCAACGGGCTGAAGCCGTCCTCCACGGTCAGGAACGGCAGCCACTGTAACGGCCACGTCAACCAGTGCTCGGCGAATTTCTCACGGGCGACGTCGACGTAGTCGGCAAAGGCGCTCTCGATCACCAGCGCGCGAAGCCGCTCACGGTGCGACGGCTTTGCGGCGTAGTACGCGGCGAGCGCCCCGCCGAGGCTCTGGCCGTACATCACGATGTGGCCCTTGTCGACGTCGCCGCGCGCGAGCAGCGCCCGCATCGCGGCGTCGATGTCCAGCTGTACCCCTTCGAGCGTCGGTTTGCCCTCGGAAGCCCCGTAGCCGCGGTAGTCGAAGGTGAATACGTTGAAGCCGCGCGCGGGCATCCACGCGAGGCTCGCGAAATGGGTGCTGATGTTCTCGGCGTTGCCGTGCAGCTGCAGGACCGTGCCCACGGCGGCAGTGGTCGCCGGCAGGAACCAGCCGTACAGCTCGAGCCCGTCCGCCGTCTTGAAACGGACTTCCTCGTAGGCGAGGCCGAGCTGGTCCGGTGTTGCCACCTTGATGCGGTTCGGCTGGAAAAAGAGCCCCGTGCAGGCAGCCGTGGCGGCACATCCGAGGAGAAGGGCTGCCAGGCGCGCGCGCATGTCAGAAGTAGCGGTGCAGTGAGAGCAGCATGGAGTCCCAGGAATGGCTCTCCTGGCGCTCGTGCGCCAGGTCGAGACGCAGCGCCCAGTTCTGGCCGAGCGTGTAGCGCTGGCGCAGGCCCACGGCCCACGCCGTGTCGGTGTCGCCGGCGATAAAGCTCTGCTCGCGGGCATAAACCTCGGCATGCCAGCGCTCGCTGAAGTCGATCAGGGCGCCGACGCCGGGCCCCACGCCCAGGGCGTAGTTGTTCTCGAGGTCCCCATCAGCCTGGAGGGTGGATTCGAGAAAAGCGTAGATGATGGTGCTGCTGCTCAACGTATCGGGCACGGCCCAGGAGACGCCGAGGCCGCCGTGCACCCCGCCAACGAGCGGCTCGTTACCGCTCGCCACGCGGCGGCGCGCCCAGCCCACATCCACCTTCCACGAACGGGGTTGAAAGAACTCGTTTCTCGGCGAGACCGACACGATCCTGACCGGCGTGAAGTCTTCCAACCTTGCGCCTGCGCCGCCCGAGTAGTCGCGGACCGCAAAGTCGAAGAATTCTATCTGCGCCCCGCGGACGTAGCCGCCGTCCGGATCCATCAGGTCGTGATAAGCGGGGCGCGCGCGCAGTTCCACGAAGTTCAGGCCGTCGCGGCGGCCGCCGCCGATTTCCACGCGGGCGGTCCCATGGCCCTGGTCGGGGCGCACCTGCGGCGGCGGCACCGGTGCATCCTCGACGATCGCGCCGAGCTGGCTGCGCTCGAGAAGAATGGCGCGCGCCAATCCCGAGGGATCGTCCACCGGGCTGCGGCCTGTCGCACGCAGGTAGCTCAGGTAGTCATGGCTCACCTCCAGCACCCGCGCCTGTGCGGCCGCGGACAGGCCGGCGTAAGCCGCGCCCCGCTCCCGGCCGCGGCTCACCTGGGTCACGAGCGCGCGCTCGCCGGGGCTCATCAGCCCGAGGCGATGGCGGATCACGGTGACATTCGCAGGACGATAGGTCGCCTTATTCAGCAGACCCTGCTGCCTGACCACCTCGCGCACCGTATCGGAGGGTATCGCCCACCCACGGAAACGGCTGGTGAGATCGAGGTCGGGGCGCGCCGCCTCCAGCAGCTCGAGCAGGTAGTACGAGCAGTTCTCGTCGAAGAAGTAGTAGTCGAAATAGATCGGCCCGAGCTCCCAGGCGTGCATGAGCAGGCGCTCGATCTCCTCGGCCGATAGATTCAGCTCGTATTCCCAGATGTCGCGGTTCTCCATGTCGCTGTACTCCCGGACCTTGAGGTAGTACGGCATGATGGAGAACATTCCCGGATAACCGCCGACGAGTCCCCTGATCGCGAAAGCCACCCCGCTGGTCTCATTCGTGTTGGCGGCGTAGTTGATCGCGTAGGCGAGCAGCCGCGTCTTCTCGTCCTGGTCTTTGGCGTCGATACGCAGCAGCGTGTGGCCAAACATCGACGATGGATTATTGAGGTAGGCCGCCGGGAAGATCAGCGTGACTCCCTGCGGGTTGAGCGCATCGTGCCATTCGTGGAATCGCTGGCACGGCTGCCGGGGCAGCCGTGCAGGATCGAACTTCAGCTCGAGATCCAGCCAGCTGTAGCGCGCGATGAAGGCACATTGCGGATTCTGCTGCTTGTCGGTCTCCTGGGTGTCGGAGAAGAAACTGGCAAGCGTCGCTTCGAGCTCGCCTTGCGGATTCGTCTTTCCGTCAGAAGCGAGAAAGAAGCGCGACGCGTCCGCGAGGCTATGAACTCCCGGGCCCAGCAGATTGCCGGTGTAATGGAGCAAGCGATGCCATTCGTGACGTTCCGAAAGGCGGAGATCCCGGGACCGCGCTATCAGCTCGTCCAGATAGTCGTCAGCCAGCGCCGCTGTGGACGTGAGCGCACAGAGAAGACAGAGCGGGATCCACCAGCGGCGCGCCGCGCCAGGCATCGCCCGCTCAAAAGACAAAAAAACACCCACTGGTTTCCCACTGGGTGTTTTTTCTTGCGGCTAGGGCGTGGTCAGATCGAGGCCGCGTATTGGGCGAGCTCACTATCGGAGCCCAGAACCGCCTTCAAGGCCACCACGGACTGGTCGGTCGTGCCGCCCGAGGGGAAGATGACCGAGACATTCGCCTGAACGAGGTGGTTGAACGCCGCGCGATCCTCTTCGCTCACGCCGATCAGGTGAGCGAGCGAGTCCAGCGTTTCGCCGCTGCCGACGGACATGTCGCGGGCGAGACGATCCTTGTTGCCGTCGATGAACATGGCCGTCTTCCAGTTCGACGTGACGGCGCCGTCCTGAGTGCAGCCTGACGTGCCGAAGGTGATGCCGAAGGTCTGGTTGGCGAAAGTGCTGTTGGTCGTCACGGCGAGCGACTGTTGAACGATGCCGCTTTGACCATCCATCAGCTTGGACCCCCAACCGCAGCCTCCGACATTGTCCGCAAACGCAAACGCGGGTAACGCGCATAGAGCAACAGCGATAAGGATTTTCTTCATTGGATCCTCGCGATCAGACTGAGGAAACGGAACTCGGCCCGAAGGCCCCCTGCAGCTGCTTGCTTATAACTTTCGGTCCCGTGGCTTGTCAACGACTACCCCTCTACTTGACGACCTTGAGCCGTGGCTTTTTTCGCACACCCGGCGCACCCGGCGGGGCGCCATCGCCGGCGGGCGGCGGTTCCTCGGGAGCGGCGCCGGCGTCGTCGTCGGAAAAAATCATGCCGCGGCCAGTCTCGCGCGAATAGATGCCGAGAATGGCGCGCAGCGGCACGCGGATCGAATAAGCGGCGCCTGCGAATCGCGCCTCGAATGTCAGCAGATCATTGCCGATATCGAGGCTGCCGACCGCCGCATGGCTCACGTTGAGCACGATCTTGCCGTCGCGCACGTACTGGCTCGGCACATTGACGCCCTCTGCGGAGGCGTCGATGACGACATGCGGGGTCTGGCCGTTGTCGGTGATCCAGGCGTGCATCGCCCGGAGCAGGTAGGGCCGCTGCGGAATGGTGCCGGGCGGCGGCATGCCGGGCCGCCTACTGGCGCATCTCCTGTTCGGCGTCGGAGAGACTGTCCTGGAACGACCGGCGGGAAAACACGATGTCCATGTAGCGGCGGATCGACTGCACCTGGCCCTTCAGCTCGATGCCGAACACCGGCAGACGCCAGAGGATCGGTGCGATCGTGCAATCCACCAGCGAAAACTCGTCGCTGAGGAAATAGCGCTTCGCGCCGAACACGTCCGCGCTGCCGATAATGCTCTCTTCGAGCTGCTTGCGGACGCGCGCGGCCTGTTTCCGGTCGGTGAAGTTCTGCAGCTCGTCGGCCAGCGTGTACCAGTCGCGCTCGATGCGATAGAGCGCGAGGCGGAACTGGGCGCGGCTCACCGGATCCACCGGCATGAGCGGCGGATGGGGAAACCGCTCGTCGAGATACTCGATGATCACCCGCGAGTCGTACAGCACGAGGTCGCGGTCCACGAGTGTCGGCAGGTTGTGATACGGGTTGAGATCGAGCAGATCCTCCGGCAGATTGCCGCCCTCGACGTCGATGACGTCGATACTGATGTTCTTCTCGGCCAGCACGAGTCGCGTGCGGTGGCTCTGATAGCAGCTGGGACTGGAATATAGGGTCATGAGGCCGGGGGATCTCCGCGGTGCCGGCGCCTGGCGCTGGCGCTCTCGGATTATTTGACGTCTCTCCAGATCTCCTGCTTCAGGAGGTAGGCCAGGATTCCGAAGACCAGCAGGAAGGCGAGCACCCACATCCCGAGGCGCTGCCGCTCGAGCTGCATGGGCTCGCCGACGTATGCCAGGAAATTCACGATATCCCGGACGAAGTGATCATACTCCTCCGGCGAAAGCTTGCCGGGCGTCACCTGCCGGAATTCCCTGAATACCCTCTGCGATCCGCCGCCGGGTACGGCCTCATCCACGAAAACCGCCTCCTGCAGGCCCTGCAGCTGCCAGAGCACGTGGGGCATTGCCGCGTTCGGCAGCATCACGTTGTTGACCCCGGTGGGGCGCGACGGATCCAGATAGAAACCCCGCAGGAAATTGTAGATGTAATCGGGACCGCGGTTGCGCGCCATCAGCGAGAGGTCCGGAGGGGGCACGCCGAACCAGCGCCTCGCGTCCTCGGGCCGCATCGCGATGGTCATGGTTTCCTGGGGTTTCTGCGCGGCGAACATCAGGTTCCTGATGAGCTGCTGCTCGGAGATCTGCAGGTCCTGACCGAGCCGGTTATATCGCACGTACTGTGCCGAGTGACAGCCCATGCAGAAGTTGACGAAATTGCGCGCTCCGCGTTGCAGGGACGCGAGATTGCTAACGTCGTTGTTGGCATGCTCGGAGAGCGCTCCCTCGGAGGCCGCGGCCGCACCGCTGCACAACGCGAAGACGACGATCAGGGCGACGGGACGGAGAACCGGTATCGCCTTCATCGGCCAGCGCACCCTCACGCGTGGTACCTGACCCGTTCCGGCACGGGCTTCGTCTTCTCAGCCCATGTGTAGAACGGCATCAGCAGGAAGAAGCTGAAATACAGGAACGTGAAGACGCGCGAGGCGTACTTATAGATCTGCTCCGTTGCGGGCTGCATACCCAGCCAGCCGAGGGCGACGAAGCTCACAGCAAATATCGCGAGCGCCAGCTTGTAGGTCCAGCCGCGATAGCGGATCGATTTCACGCGGCAGCGGTCGAGCCAGGGCAGGAAAAACAGCAGCAGGATGGCGGAGACCATCAGGAACGCGCCCCAGCCCTTGCTCGGCACAGCTCGCAGAACTGCGTAGAACGGCGTGAAGTACCACACCGGCGCGATGTGCTCGGGTGTCTTCAGCATGTTCACCGGCTCGAAGTTGGCATGTTCCAGGAAGTAGCCGCCCATGTCCGGCGCGAAGAACATCACGCCCGCGAACAGCGCCAGGAACACCACGATCGCGACCAGGTCCTTCGCCGTGTAGTACGGGTGGAACGCGATGCCGTCCAGCGGTATGCCGTGCGCATCCTTGCGTTCCTTGATCTCGATCCCGTCGGGATTCAGCGACCCGGTCTGGTGCAGCGCCAAGATATGCATGACGACGAGCAGCACGAGCGCGAGCGGCACCGCGGCGACGTGCAGGGCGAAGAAGCGATTGAGCGTGATGTCGGAAATGAAGTAGTCGCCACGGATCCATTCGACGAGACTGTCGCCGATGCCCGGCACGGCGCCGAAAAGCGAGGTGATCACCTGCGCGCCCCAGTAGGACATCTGTCCCCAGGGCAGCAGGTAGCCGAAGAACGCTTCTGCCATCAGCGCCATGTAGATCGCCATGCCGATCAGCCAGAGCAGCTCACGCGGATTCTTGTAGGAACCGTAGAGCATCGCGCGGAACATGTGCAGATACACGACGATGAAGAACGCCGAGGCGCCGGTAGAGTGCATGTAGCGGATCAGCCAGCCCCACTGCACGTCGCGCATGATGTACTCGACCGAGGCGAAAGCCACATCCGCCGATGGCTTGTAGTTCATGGTCAGGAAGATGCCGGTGATGAGCTGGATCACCAGGACCACGATCGCCAGCACGCCGAAGATGTACCAGACGTTGAAGTTCTTCGCCGCGTAATATTCGGTGGCGTGCTCCCTGATCAGCTCCGTGAGAGGAAACCGCTCGTCGATCCAGGCGATGAATCGCGAGCAACCACTGTTGCCGGCCGCGGCTTCGGAGCGCACGGTGCTCATGCGGAAGCCCCGGCGTCGCCGCCGATGAGGATCATGTCGTCGCCCACGAAGCGATACGGCGGGATCGGCAGGTTGGTCGGCGCCGGCGAGCCAGCCATCACGCGCCCGGCGAGATCGAAACGCGAGCCGTGGCAGGGACAGTAGAAACCCCCGACCCAGTTCGCGCCGAGATCGGGCGGCGCGACGTCGAAGCGCTCGATCGGGGCGCAGCCGAGATGCGTACAGACGCCTATGAGGACGAGGATGGCGGGCTTCACGGCACGCACCTCGTTCTTCGCGTACGGCGGCTGCTCGGACTCGGAGGACTCGGGGTCCTTGAGCTCCCCGGCCGGCTCGCTCTCGAGCCGTTTCAGCATGTCGGGTGTCCTGCGCAGGATCCAGACGGGCCGTCCGCGCCAGATCACACGCAACATCGCGCCGTCCTCGAGCTTGCTGATATCCACTTCGACCGGGCCACCGAGCGCCTGCGCGCGGGCGCTCGGCTGGAAAGAGGCGACGAAAGGCGCGGCCGCCACGACTACGCCCACTCCGCCGACGACGCTCGTGGCAACCGTCAGAAAATGGCGCCGGCTGAGGTCGGCCTCGTCGCTCATCGAGCTCATCCTCCAGGCTCAGTTGGTCGTATGTCGGACGCTGCCTCTGGCTGCGAGGTCATCCTCGCGAAGCAGCGAGACGGCGGACGCAGGAAGGTGCGCGAATTATACACATCCAAAAATCGGCTTGACTACGGGAGCCAGGTCGAAGCGTATCGCGCTCAAGCGAGTCGCCTGATCTCGGCGCCGAGTTGCTTCAGCTTTTCCTCGATGCACTCGTAACCGCGATCTATGTGGTAGATGCGGTCCACGAGGGTCTCGCCGTCCGCGACGAGACCCGCCAGCACGAGGCAGGCCGAGGCCCGGAGATCGGTCGCCATCACCGGGGCCGCCTTCAGCCGCTCGACGCCCTGGATCACCGCGGTGTGCCCCTGGAGCCTGATGTTCGCGCCCATGCGTTGCAATTCCTGCATGTGCATGAAGCGGTTCTCGAATACGTTCTCGCTGATCGTGGCAACCCCGGTCGCCACGCAGTTCACGGCGGCGAACTGCGCCTGCATGTCGGTCGGAAAGCCGGGGTAAGGCGTCGTGCTGATGTCGACTGAGGCCGGCCGGCCGCGCATGTCGAGCTCGATCCAGTCCTCGCCCGTAGCGATGCGCGCGCCGGCGTCACGCAGCTTCACGAGCACGGCCTCGACGTGTGCGGGACAGGTGTTGCGCAGCCTCACGTGACCGCCGGTGATCGCTCCGGCGGCCAGGTAGGTACCCGTCTCGATCCGATCCGGCAGCACTTCGTATTCGGCGCCATGGAGTCGCCGCACGCCCTCGATCACGATGCGGTTGCTGCCGGCGCCGCTGACTCTCGCGCCCATGAGGTTGAGGAACTTCGCGAGGTCCTCGACCTCGGGCTCGCGCGCCGCGTTTTCAAGCACCGTCTCGCCTTCGGCGAAGACGGCGGCCATCATCAGGTTCTCGGTGCCGGTGACCGTGACCTTGTCGAGCATGAGGTGGGCGCCCTTCAGCCGGTCGGCCCGCGCCCGAATATAGCCGTCCTCGATCTCCACGCGTGCCCCGAGCGCGCGCAGCCCGGCGACATGCAGATCCACGGGGCGGGCGCCGATCGCGCAGCCGCCTGGCAGGGAGACATCGGCCCGGCCGAACCGGCCGACGAGCGGTCCAAGAACGAGGATCGACGCCCGCATCGTCTTCACGAGGTCGTAGGGCGCGTGGTACTCGCGGATGCTGCCCGGATCGACCTCGATGCGGAGCCCCTCGTGGAGCGTGACGCCCACACCCATGCGACCGAGCAGCTCGATTGTCGTGGTGATGTCGCGCAGGTGGGGGATGTTGCCGATCGTGACCTGTTCGTCGGTCAGGAGCGCAGCGGCAAGAATCGGCAGCGCCGCATTCTTCGCCCCGGAGATGCGCACCTCACCCTCGAGGCGCCGGCCGCCATTGATCGCGAGCTTTTCCATCGGGACTGCAGGCCGCGACTCACCCGCCGCGCCGCATCTGCTCCTCCGGGGTCAGGGCCCTGATGGACAGGGCGTGGATGGCCCCGCCCATGCGTTCACCGAGCACGCCGTACACCATCTGGTGACGCTGCAGCGCCCGCTTGCCGGCGAACGCCGCACTGACGACGACCGCCTCGTAGTGCACGTTGTCGTCGCTCATTACCGTGGCCGTGCAGCCGGGCAGGCCGGCTTCGATCAGCGCCTGGATTTCGCGCGGGTTCATGGCCCCTGTCGTCGCGGCGATCACTCGGAGCACTCATTATAAGCGTGGCTGGCGCGCCGGCGGACTCCCCCCGCCGTACAATGCGGCAAAGCCCCGTCCAGAAGACCCGCCCCATGCCGAAGCAGCGCGCCACCGTCGATGTCCGCAACCTGGCCCGCCGCGTGCTGGAGATCGAGGCGAAGGCCGTCGCCGGGCTGGTCCCGCGCATCGACGACTCATTCGTGAAGGCCTGTGACCTCGTGTTGAACTGCGCCGGCCGCGTGGTTGTCACGGGCATGGGCAAGTCCGGGCACATCGCCGGCAAGATCGCGGCCACGCTCGCGAGCACCGGCACACCGGCATTCTTCGTGCACCCGGGCGAGGCGAGTCACGGCGACCTCGGCATGATCACGCCTGCGGATCTCGTCGTCGCCATCTCCAATTCCGGCGAGACCGCCGAGATCATCACCATCCTGCCGCTCCTGAAGAGGCTCGGCCTGCCACTCATCACCATGACGGGCCAGCGCCGCTCGACGCTGGGTGAAGCGGCAAGCGTCGTGCTCGATGTCGGCGTCGCCGAGGAGGCGTGCCCGCTCAACCTGGCCCCGACCGCGAGCACGACCGCGACACTCGCCATGGGCGATGCGCTTGCCGTCGCGCTGCTCGAGAGCCGCGGCTTCACCCGCGAGGATTTCGCGCTCGCGCACCCGGGAGGCACGCTCGGGCGGCGGCTGCTGCTGCGGGTCGAAGACGTGATGAATACGGGCAAGGACATACCGAGGGTCGGGCCGGACGAGCTGCTGGCGGAGGGTGTGCTCGAGATGACGAGGAAGAGCCTCGGCATGACGGCGGTCGTGGATGAGAGCGGGCGGCTGCTCGGCGTGTTCACCGACGGCGATCTGCGCCGGGCCGTGGACCGCGCAGTGGACATCCATCGCACATCGATGCGGGCCGTCATGACCACGGCGTCGAAGACCATCGGTCCCGGCGCACTGGCCGCTGAGGCCGTGCGCCTGATGGAGCAGTTCAAGATCACCGCGCTGCTCGTCGTGGACGAGAACGGCACGGTCGTCGGCGCGCTCAACGTTCACAACCTGTTCCGCGCCGGGGTGATGTGACGCGTGGCCACGCTGACGACCGCAGAGCTCCTGCGCCGCGCCGCGACGATCAGGCTGCTGATCCTGGACGTGGATGGCGTGATGACCGACGGCCGGCTCCACTACGATGCTGAAGGCCGCGAGTTCAAGACCTTTCACGTGCGCGACGGGTACGGCATCAAGCGCGTCATGGAGGCCGGCATCCTCGTGGCGGTCATCTCGGGGCGCCGTTCGCAATCCGCCGCAGGCCGCATGGCGGATCTCGGCATTCACCATGCCCTGCTCGGACGGGAAGACAAGGACGTCGCGCTCGAGGAGTTGCTGGCGCGAGTCGGGATCGACGCGGCCGAGACCGCCTGCGTGGGTGACGACACGAACGATCTGCTCGTGATGAATCGCGTGGCATTGCCGATCGCCGTGGCGGACTGTCACGCCTCGATCGTGCACGTGGCGGCCTGGCGAACGTCGCAGCCCGGCGGCGCGGGCGCGGTGCGCGAAGTCTGCGACCTGTTGCTGGCGGCTCGCGCAGGAGCCGCTCGCTGAGCTGGCGTGGACCGCGGGACCCTTCTTTCCCTCCTGGCTCTGCTCGTCGCTGCCGTCGCGAGCGGCATTCTTCTGTTCCGCTCCGACGAGAGCGAAGCTCCGGTGGCACATACGCCGCGGCTCGGCATCGGTTATTACGGCAACGATGCGATGCTGGTCAGCACCGACGACGACGGCCACATCCTGTATCGGCTGACGGCGCTCACCGTGCAGCAGATACCGGCCGATGGCAGCATCAACTTGCAGAGCATCTCCGGTGATTACGAACCGGCCAGAGACGTGCCCTGGCACCTGCGCGCAGACACGGGAAGAATTCCACCGGGTGGTAAGATGATCCAGCTCTCCGGAGACGTTGTCGCGACAACACGCGAAGCCGGCAGTCCGGCCGCTACGATCCGCACCGACTTCCTGGAGTTGGACCTCGACAGTCACATCGCCTCAACCGACGGAAAGGTCGTCATCGAGTATGCGGGAAGCAGCGTCCACGCCACCGGCCTGCGGGCGATGCTGCGAGAGAACCGGCTGGAGCTCTTGTCGAACGTCACCGGACAATACATTCGCTGAGCGGCCGATGAAGACCTTCGCCGCCCTCCTCTGCGCCGCCCTCCTGTTCGCGACGCCGGGTCTCACGCAGGTCCCTGATTTCGCCGCGCAGTCGACGCTGCCGATCAATCTCGATGCGACCTCGTCGGAACTCGATCGGGGCAACGACCGCCTCGTGTTCCAGAATCCGCACATCACGCAGGGGACGATGAGCATAACGGCGGACATGGCGGAGGCAACGCGGATCGACTTTGAGAACAGCAACTGGCAGTTCCGCGGTAACGTCGTCATCGAGAACCAGGGGGCGCGTGCGCATGCCGACGCCGCCGAGCTGCTGTTTCTCGGCCATGAGTTGCGCAAAGCCACGCTGAATGGTTCGCCCGCGAGATTCGAGCAGTCGCGGCCTGATGGCCAGCACACCGAGGGCCGCGCCAACGTCATGCATTACGACGTTCCTGCCGCAATCATCCAGCTCACCGAAAACGCCTGGGTGAGCGACGGCACCAACGAAACTTCGAGTGACAGCATCGTCTACGACATGCGGCGCGAGACCTGGACCGCCGCCGGCCAGGTCCACATCAAGATCGAGCCGCCACCGCGCGACGACAAGAAAACCGGAAAGCCGCCGTGAGCATCCTGTCCGCCAGCGACTTGAGCAAGCGCTTCAAGTCGCGACGCGTCGTCAAGAACATTTCGCTCGAGATCCGCAGCGGCGAAGTCGTCGGCCTGCTCGGCCCGAACGGCGCCGGCAAGACCACCGCCTTCTACATGATCGTGGGCCTGATTCCCTGCGACGAGGGCAGCATCAGTCTCGACGGACTGGATCTGACGCGGCTGCCAATGCACCGGCGGGCGCGCCTGGGGCTCGGCTACCTGCCGCAGGAGGCATCCGTATTCCGCAAGCTCTCGGTGGAGAACAACATCCTCGCGATACTCGAGACCCGCGAGGACCTGTCCCGCGCGGAGCGCGAGGCGAAGCTGGAGAGCCTGCTCGACGAGCTGCATATTGCCCATGTCCGCGCGAGCATCGGGGTCAGCCTGTCCGGCGGCGAGCGCCGCCGCGTCGAAATTGCCCGGGCGCTGGCGGCGGAGCCGCGGTTCGTGCTGCTCGATGAGCCTTTCGCCGGAGTTGACCCGATTTCGGTGCTGGATATACAGCGAATCATCCGCCATCTCGCAGAACGCGAGATCGGCGTGCTCATTACCGATCATAATGTGCGGGAAACCCTTGGAATCTGCGGCCGGGCCTATATTCTCAACGATGGCACCATGATCGCCCAGGGAACGCCGGCCGAAATTCTGGCAAACCAGGAGGTGCGCCAGGTATACCTCGGCGACGCTTTTAGACTGTAATCTGAAGAAATGCTGAAACCCTCACTGCAGCTGCGCCTCGGTCAGCAACTGACCATGACGCCTCAACTGCAGCAGGCCATCCGGCTGCTGCAGCTGCCGATACTCGAGCTCAATGCCCAGCTGCAGCAGATGCTCGACAGCAACGTCATGCTGGAGCTGGAGGACCCGGCCGAACGCGAGACGGAGGTCGCCGGCCCCGAGACCGCGGACTTTCCGGCCGAAGCACCCGCGAAGACGGAGGACGAAAGGGGCGAGTTCGACTACGACCCGGACGAGAGCGGTGTGCTGCCCGATGATTCGCGGGACTCGGCCGTCTGGAACGAGGTCTCGACTCCGGGCCGCGGGGATCCATGGTCGGATGACGAACGGATGGAAGTCGCCGATCAGACGGGCGAAACGCTGCGCGAGCATCTGCTATGGCAGCTCGAGATGGAACATTTCACGCCGCGCGAGGCCGTGATTGGCGAGGCGATCGTCGACTACATCAACGACGACGGCTATCTCACGGAATCGCTGGACAACATCCTCGCCATGCTGCCGGCCGGCGCCGGGTACACGATGGCCGAGGCGGAACAGACGCTCACGAAGATCCAGCTGCTCGATCCGGCCGGTGTCGGCGCGCGCAGTCTCGCGGAATGCATCGCCATTCAGCTGCACCAGCTCGATCCTTCCGTCCCTGGCCGCGAGCTTGCGCTCACGATCGCCGCGTCGCATCTCGATCTCGTCGCCGAGCATGAGCTCGCCATGCTGCGTCGGAAGCTCGGCGTGTCCGACGCGGAGCTCGAGGCGGCGCTCGCACTCGTCCGTTCCTGCCACCCCCGCCCCGGCTCCGCGATCCAGGCACCCACGGCCGAATACGTCGTGCCCGACGTCTTCGTGCGCAAGCTCGACGGCAAATGGATCGTCGAGGTCAACCGCACGCTCGCGCCGCGGCTGCGGGTCAACCAGGCCTATGCACAGATGTTGCGCGGCAACGGCGAGCACACCGTGCTGCGGACGCAGTTGCAGGAGGCGCGCTGGCTCGTGCGCAGCCTGGAGATCCGTAACGAGACGCTGCTCAAGGTCGCGAACTGCATCGTCGCGCGGCAGAACGAGTTCTTCGAGCATGGCGAGGAGCACATGAAGCCGATGATCCTCAAGGACGTCGCCGCAGCCGTCGGGATGCACGAATCAACCATCTCGCGCGTGACCTCCGGCAAGTACATGCGTACGCCGAGGGGCGTGTTCGAGCTGCGCTACTTCTTCTCCAGCCAGGTCATGGGCGGCGACGGCACGGAGCAGTCGTCCACGGCGATACGGGCCAAGATCCGCAAACTGATCGGACAGGAGAGTCCGGACAATCCGTTGAGCGACAGCCGTGTCGCCGAGCTGCTTCAGGCCGAGGGGGTTAACGTCGCGCGGCGCACCGTCGCCAAGTACCGGGAAGCAATGAAGATAGAACCGTCGAGCGAGCGCAAGAGGCGAAGCAGCCGCTGAACGCACCACGTGCGATACGATTCAAGGAGGATTGACATGCAATTGAACCTGACCGGCCACCATATCGAGATCACGCCCGCGCTGCGCGATTACGTTGGCAGCAAGCTGACGCGCCTCGAACGGCATTTCGACAATTTCACCGACATTCACTGCATACTCTCCGTCGAGAAGCTGCGACACAAGGCCGAGGCCAAGATCAACGTGAGCGGCAATACGCTGTTTGCCGACTCGGTGGAGGACAACATGTACGCGGCGATCGACATGCTGATGGACAAGCTCGACCGCCAGATCAAGAAGCACAAGGAGAGGATGAAGGCGCACCACGACAAGCACGGCAGGGACGCCGGCAAGCGCCTGCGGTAGCGGGCGAACGGCCCGGACGTGCGGACGGTTTCATGCGGCTCGTGATCGTCAGCGGCCTGTCGGGCTCCGGGAAGAGCGTTGCTCTGCATCTGCTCGAGGACGTGGGCTTCTATTGCGTGGACAACGTCCCCGCCGCGCTGCTCGGCTCGATAGTCTCCCAGATCGCCGCGACGGGTAATCCGTTCTACGAAAAGCTCGCCGTCGGCGTCGACGCGCGCAGCGGCGCCGGCGAGCTCAAGTCTCTGCCGCAGCTCATCCAGCAATTCAGAAACAGCGGCATCCGCTGCGAGATCATCTTCCTGCATGCGGACGAGGACAGCCTGATCAGGCGATACGCGGAGAGCCGTCGGCCACACCCTCTGTCCGCCCAGGGAATGAGCCTGCGGGAGGCGATCGCAAAAGAGAGGGAACTGCTGGGGCCGGTCATCGCCTGCGCCGAGCTCATCATCGACACGAGCCACACGAGCATCTATCAGCTGCGCGACGCGGTGCGCGGGCGGGTCGGGCAGCGCGCCGAGCCCGGCCTCTCGATCCTCATCGAGTCCTTCGGGTACAAACACGGCATTCCGCTCGATGCCGACTTCGTCTTCGATCTGCGCTGCCTGCCGAATCCATACTGGGAGGCGAAGCTGCGTCCCCTCTCCGGCCTGGACCCGCTGGTCATCCAGTACCTGGAGAGTCATGACAACGTGCGCCAGATGTGCCGCGACATCACGGACTTCCTGGACCGCTGGATCCCGAAGTACGTGGATTTCCACCGCAATTACCTGACGATCGCGCTCGGCTGCACGGGTGGCCAGCACCGTTCGGTCTACATGGCCGAGAAGATCGCGGCAAGCCTCGCGAAGAAGTATCCGCAGATCCTGATCCGTCACAACGAGCTCCGTGGCATCGGCCGCCCGCCGGAAGGGCAGCAGCGGTCGCATCCGCAGGACGGTGCCGGCACTTAGCGGCGGTCATTGACTTGCGGCTGCTGGCCTGACAGATATGCCGTCAGGTCAGTAACACCGGGACCACGAACCGGCACGCATGGACACGGCGCCGCAAACTCACAGCGATCTCGAACGCGTTCTCAGCGCGCTCAAGTCCGGCACCGCCCCCCAGGTGCAGCGGTTCGTCCGGGCGCTGCATCCCGCGGAGGTTGCGCATCTGCTGGAGGCCCTGCCGCCCGCCAAGCGCCGCATCGTCTTCGATCTGATCGAGGACGACGACCAGGGCGACGTCCTCGTCGAGCTCTCGGACGACGTCCGCGCCGGGCTCGTCGAGGGGATGGACACGAACGAGCTCGTGGCCGCCACGCAGGACATGGACCTCGACGACCTCGCGGACTTCGTCGCCGACCTGCCCGAGGCCATCACGACGCAGGTTCTGAGGTCTCTCTCCCAGCGTGACCGGGAGCGATTGAGCGCCGTCCTCTCCTACCCCGAAGACAGCGCCGGCGGCCTGATGAATCCCGACACCGTCGCGGTGCGACCGGACGTGACGCTGGAAGTCGTCATCCGCTACCTGCGCATGCTGGGCGACATGCCCGACAAGACCGACGCCATCTACGTGGTGGACCGGCACGACCGGTACCTGGGGTCGCTCTTCATATCGCGTCTGGTCACGCGGGAACCCGACAGCACGGTCGTCGACGTCATGGATGCCACGTTCCAGCCGATCCCCGCGACGATGGCGGATAACGAGGTCGCCAAGGAATTCCAGGACCGCGACCTCGTGTCGGCACCGGTCGTGGACGAGCGGGGCAAGCTCATCGGACAGATCACGGTGGACGATGTCGTCGACGTGATCCAGGAGCAGGCGGACGAGGACATCCGCCGTCTCGCGGGCCTCTCCGGGGAGGACGACATGTTTGCACCGGTCGTGACGAGCGCCCGCCGGCGCGCAGTCTGGCTGGGGATCAACCTGCTGACCGCCTTCCTCGCCTCGTCCGTGGTCGGCATCTTCCAGCCGACGCTGAACAAGGTCGTCGTGCTCGCCGTCTTGATGCCGATCGTCGCCAGCATGGGTGGCATCGCCGGCAGCCAGGTCGTGACGCTGATGGTGCGGGGGCTCGCACTCGGCCGCGTGCAGGACTCGAACGCCCGCTGGCTGCTCGCCAAGGAGATCGGGGTGGCGCTGCTGAATGGGGCCGGCTGGGCGGTCGTCGTGGCCCTCGGCACGACGGCGTTCTTCGCGAGCTGGCAAGTGGGAATCATCATCGGCGCGGCACTGATCATCAACCTGTTCGTCGCTGCGCTCGCGGGGTTCGCGGTGCCTCTCACGCTCACGAAGCTCCGGATCGATCCCGCGCTGGCGGGCACGGTCGTGCTGACGACTGTCACGGACTGCGTGGGTTTCGCCGCATTCCTCGGGCTCGGGACGATCTTTCTGACCTAGCAGGCTTTCAGCGACCTGCTAGGCGCGGTGCGCCGCGGGCTCCGGGATCCTGAGCGCGCGCAGGCGCTGCGAATAGTGCTCGGAGAGATCGCGCCACCCGGCGATGCCGCCGGGCGATTCGATCGGCAGACCCTCCAGAAAGGCCTGAAGCTGTTCGCGGCGGGCGAGCCCGTCCTCGTAACCGAGCTTGATGAGTTCACAGGTGTAGCCCTGTTCGAACAGGAGGTAGCTCACGAGCTGGCGGCCGCCATAGTTGAGTGCGCCGAGCCCGCTCATCAGGAGTTGCACGGGCCGCGGCATCTCGTGTACGTGCCGTACCGCGATCTCGCGGATATCCCGGCTCGGAAGCATGATGAGCGCGTCGATGTACCGCAGCTTCGTTGCCCCGGTGTCGAGCATCCTCCCCGGAATCTGCTCCAGGATCGTATTCACCCGCGTCAGCCGCTCGAGATCCTGCGAGAGGCCGTCCATGAACAGCGCATCGAGCACGTAGCCCGCGATGCGGCCGAGACTCGGATAGGGGATCTCCTCGTCGGGTCCCGGCGGAGGATCGATCTCCTCGTCGCGCACGCCGATCACGAGCAGGCGGTCCGCGCCGAGATGCACGGCGGGCGCGAGCGGCGTCGCCTGGCGCATCGCGCCGTCGCCGTAATACTCGCGCTGAATCATCACCGGCGGAAACATCATCGGCACGGCGATGCTTGCCATCAGATGGTCGAGCGTGATCTGGGCCGGTCGCCCGACGCGGCGTACGCGATCCCAGGGCTCGTGCGTCGGCCGGCCCTGGTAGAAGGAAACGGAGCGCGCCGAGCCGTAGCCCGCGGCGGTGACAGTCACCGCATCGAGGTAGCCACGGTCGATCGATTCCTGGATGGAATTGAGGTTGATGGCGCGACTCAGCAGCTCACGCAACGGCGAGTTGTCGAGCAGCGAGCGCGGATTGCCGACACCGAGGCCGCCGAACACGACGGCCGCCGCCCAGTGCAGGCTGCTCTTCAACATCGTCCAGGAGTCGGACTTGAAGACGTGATTGGAGCGGAAGTGCCCCCACACCCGCTCGAGGTCCGACACGGCGTGCCTGAAGACCCGCGCCTGGCTCGCGAGTACGGCGGAGCTGATCGCGCCCGCAGACGTACCGCTGATGACCGAGAAAGGATTCGGCGAGCGCCGCGGCACGATCTCCGCAATCGCCTTGAGGACACCGACCTGATAGGCGCCGCGCGCGCCGCCGCCGGGAAGGACCAGGCCGATCCTCTTGTCCCAGGAACGCGCCTGGACAGTGCCCGCTTTCTGGTCAGGCATGACCGCGGAAATCTCCTGCCCATGAGGCAACCGGCATGACCACCGATCTAAGCATACGGCCGTACGCCGGACAAGGTACTGCGTCATGCGCGTGCTATGATCGATTTCGAGCCTGTCGGAGGTGAAAATCATGACTGCGAGCAAACGCATCCCGTGGTGGGCCGCCCTGCTCACTACACTCGGTTTCTCGGCAGGCGCACAGGCGCAGGTTGCAGTCGGTGCCCTGGCGCCCGAGTTCCGGTTGCAGGACCAGAACGGCCAGTGGCACACGCTCGCGCAGCATCGCGGCCAGTGGATCGCGCTGTATTTCTACCCGAAGGATCAGACTCCCGGTTGCACCAAGGAAGCCTGCTCGTTTCGCGACAACATCTTTGCCTTTCAGCAGATCGGCGCCGTGATCCTCGGCGTGAGCGTCGATGACGTGAAGTCCCACGAGGAGTTCGCGAAGAAGCACAGCCTGCCGTTCCCGCTGCTGGCCGACACCGACGGCGCCGTGGCGGACAAGTACGACGTGCTGCTCAATCTCTTCGTGCTGAAGATCGCGAAGCGCCAGTCGTTCCTGATCGATCCGGAGGGCAGGATCGTGAAGCATTACGAGGACGTGGATCCGGAGAAGCACACCGCCGAGGTCCTCGCCGACCTGAAGGCGCTCGGCGCCCGCAAGCCCACCTGAGCTCTTTCTCGCGGCCGCTTGCGCACGCAGAGAATCCGCTGGCGGCTTCGCCTACTGGCGGGACGCTCGCTGCGTGCATCCCTGCACGCTTTCCTCGCAAGGTAACCGCTTTGATTGCGACTCGCCGTCTCCGTGAGGCGCTCGCTTGGGTCGTCGCATCGCTCCGCATCCTGCTCCGCTCGCTCCTCACACCCGCCGGCAGGCGAGCCGCCAGCGGCCCTCGGCGCCGACGGCCACGCGACGGCTGTTGCGTGTCTCGCCCCGCTCACCGGGAGGGTTCGGGCGGCATTGAGCGGCTGCGAGGCAGGGATGCCGGAGCAGACGCGATATGCTTCCCGCCGGCCAGGGATGGCCGGCGGGATTTAGCCCGAACCCTGCCCCGGGAGCCGGGCGCCATGCCACAGCTGAGAGGCGGCCGTGGTGGTGGAGCGAAGACGGCGAGCGGCTAACGAGACGCGCGTCGGCCGAGCCACCAGCCGTTGAGCGCCCACGTCGCGGCGAGACCAGCGCCGAGCAGCGCCACGCCCGAGGGCGACAGCCCCCCGCCTTCGAGAGCCGCCTTCACCTGCGCTGACAACGCATCGCCGCCGCGATACACCGGGACATCGATCAGGTTTTTCGCCTTGTACTTCGTCTCGGTGTCCACGCGGCTGAAGAGCATCTCCCGGCCCGGCCGTATGAAAGCGTACTCGCCGGCACGCCGCGCCACGAACACGAAAGCGAGCACCCAGAAGCTGTTCACCAGCGCGAGTGCCGTGAAGCCGACGATCATGGCAGCGGGAATCGCCGTCAGCAGGACGACGACGCCGAGACGCGACGCGACGCGGCCGGTGATGAACAGCTGGGACAGAACCGCAAGCCCCTGCACGATGTAATCGAGCCTGCTGAATACGCGCGTCCGGTCCTCGACGTTTGCGAAGGTATCGGTCACGAGCCGCAACTGCTCGAAGTACAGAAATGTATTGACGGACGCCAGCAGGATGACGAAGAGGGAGATGCCCAGCAGGTACGGCGACCGGAGCACGAGCGAGAATCCCGCGAATGGATTGCCGCCCAGTGGCCGCTCCTCGCCCCGCGGCACTCCCGAGGCGAGCGGCGAGCTCATCCAGATTCGTATGAGCCGCCGCTGGCAGAGGATCGCGACGACGAAGAAAGCCGCGCCCATGTACAGAACGCCGGAGTTGCCGATGCTGGACACGGTGAGGTCGGTCAGCACGGGCCCGACCAGCGCGCCGGTGGTACCGCCGGCGGCAATCACGCCGAAGAGACGGCGGGTCTGGTCCGTGTCGAAGAGCTCCAGCAGGAAGCTCCAGAAGACCGAGACGATGAAGAGGTTGAGCACGCTGATCCAGACATAGAAGAACTGCCCGACCGCGATGCTGGTCTGGTCGGCCGACAGGGCGAATCCCACTCCGGCGAGCGACAGCGCGACGAAGCCATAGATCCAGGGCAGGAACTGCGAGCGCCGGAAGCGGGCGCACAGCCAGCCATAGGCGGGAACGATCATGATGGAAGCGGCCCAGGTCACCAGATAAAGATCCGTGACCCGCTCCTTGCCGAGGATGGTGCCCACCGTCTCGCGGACCGGGCGCACGGCGAAGTAGCCGCCAAGCACGCAGAAGAAGAGGATGAATGCGGCTGTCACGGCGGGCGCCTCGCGGGGCTGCATGTCCGCCACGCGCTGGAGGATGGCTGCGAGGCCTCGCGGCGGGATATTCGCGTGCGCCACTGGCGCGGAGCGCTCAGTCACTTGCGGAGACGCGCAGAATCTTCATCGAATTCGTCCCGCCGGCGACGCCGGTGAAATCGCCCTTGGTGATGATCACGAGATCGCCTTCTTCGACGTGGCCCGTCTCCCGCAGGACGCTGATGACCTCCTGGTTGACGACTGCCGAATCCGAGTGCGTGATGTCGTAGGCGACCGGGTATACGCCACGATAGAGCTGCACGCGCCGGCGGGTCACCTCGTGACGCGTGAACGCGAAGATCGGGATGTCCGTGCCGATGCGCGACATCCACAGCGTCGTGCTGCCGGACTCGGTGAGCGAGATGATCGCCTGGGGCCGCAGGTGGTTGGCGCTGTACATCACGGCCATCGCGATCGCCTCGTCCACCCCCTCGAAGCGGTCGTCGGCGCGGTCCCTCGGCTTGCCGCCCGCGAACTGATAGGTCTCGGCGCCGACGCAGACCTCCGACATGGCCGATACGGCGCGCACCGGGAATTCGCCCACTGCGGTCTCTGCCGAAAGCATCACCGCATCGGTGCCGTCTATCACGGCGTTAGCGACGTCGGAGACCTCCGCGCGGGTCGGCATGCGCTGGTGCACCATCGATTCCATCATCTGCGTCGCCGTGATCGCCACCTTGTGCCGCGATCGCGTCAGCCGCAGGATCTGCTTCTGCAGGCCGGTGAGCCCGGCATAGCCCATCTCCACGCCGAGGTCGCCGCGCGCGACCATGACGGCATCGGACGCGTCGATGATGCCTTCGAGGTTCGCGATGGCCTCCGCACGCTCGATCTTGGCGATCAGGTGCGCGGTACCGCCCGCGCGGCGCAACAAGTCGCGGGCCTCGCGCATGTCCTCGGCCGAGCGCACGAACGAGACGGCCAGCCAGTCGACGCCCGCGCCGGCCGCGTAGCGGATGTCTTCCATGTCCTTTGCCGTGAGGGCGGGCGCGGAGAGGCCACCGCCCTGGCGGTTGATGCCCTTGTTGTCCGAGAGCGAGCCGCCGACGGTCACTGTGCAAATGATGCGACTGCCTTCGACCCTGTCGACGTTGAGCACGATCTGGCCGTCGTCGAGCAGCAGCGCATCCCCGCACGACACGTCCTGCGGCAGCCGCTCGTAGGCCACGCCGACGTGCTCCGCGGTGCCGGCGGCGGGGTCCATCGCGGCGTCGAGGACGAACTGGCGTCCTTCCTCCAGCCTGACCGGCCCCTCACTGAAGCGGTTGATCCGGATTTTCGGGCCCTGCAGGTCGCCGATGATCGCGACGTGCTTGCCCGCGGTGTCGGAGACCTCGCGGAGCTCGCGGATCTGCCTGCCGCGTTCTTCCCACGTGCCGTGCGAGAAGTTGATGCGCACGACGTCTGCGCCCGCGGCGACGAGCTCCGCCAACACGCCCGGCTGGTCGGTGGCCGGGCCGAGAGTCGCGATGATCTTCGTGCGGCGCATCGCTCAGCCGGCCTCGCGGGCGCGCGCTTCGAGTATCGCGACGGCCGGCAGCGTCTTGCCTTCGAGGAACTCGAGGAACGCGCCGCCGCCGGTGGAGACGTACGAGATGCGATCGGCGAGCCCGTACCTGTCGAGCGCCGCGAGCGTGTCGCCGCCCCCCGCGATGCTGAAGGCAGCGCTCGCGGCCACGGCCTCCGCCAGCCGCCTCGTGCCGGTGCCGAACTGCTCGATCTCGAATACGCCCACCGGTCCGTTCCAGACGATCGTGCCGGCATCGCGCACGATCGCCGCATATTGCGCCGCCGTCTGCGGGCCGATATCGAGGATCAGCTCGTCTGCCTGCACGTCACCCACGGCCCGTGTGATCGCGGGCGCCGTCTCCGACCTCTCCCTGGCCACGACCACGTCGCCCGGCACGGGAATGCGTGCGCGTCCGGGCGCCGGCGCCGCGAGCTCACGGGCCTGCGCGAGCAGTTCCGGCTCGTACAGAGACTTGCCGACCGGATGGCCCGCGGCGGCGATGAACGTGTTCGCGATCCCCCCGCCGACGATGAGCGTATCCACCTTCGTCACCAGATTGGCGAGCAGCCCGAGCTTCGTCGAGACCTTGGAGCCACCGACGATCGCCACGAGCGGAAGCTTCGGATCTCGCAGGGCCTTGCCGAGCGCTTCGAGCTCTTTCACGAGCAAGGGGCCCGCGCACGCGATTTTCGCGAACTTCGCGACGCCGTGGGTGCTCGCCTCCGCGCGGTGGGCGGTGCCGAACGCGTCCATGACGAAAATGTCGCAGAGCGCCGCCATTCGCCTCGCGAGGCCCTCGTCGTCCTTCTTCTCGCCGGAATTGAAACGGACGTTTTCGCAGAGCACGACCTCGCCGGGCTTCACGGCGACGCCGTTCAGCCAGTCGCGCACGAGCGGCACGTCGCGACCCAGGAGACGGCTCAGATGGGCCGCGACCGGCCGGAGCGAGAATTCCTCCGAGTACTGCCCTTCCCTGGGGCGGCCGAGATGCGAGAGGACGATCACCGCGGCACCTTTGGCGAGAGCCTCATCGACTGTCGGCAGCGTCGCCACGATGCGCGCATCGCTCGTCACGCGCCCGTCGGCCACGGGCACATTCAGGTCCGCGCGGATCATCACGCGCCGGCCCGTGAGCGCCTGATCCGACATCCTGAGGACCTGCATACCTGGCGGCCGACTTCAGCGCGCGTTGACCAGGGCGAGTGTCGTATCGAGCATCCGGTTCGAGAAACCCCATTCGTTGTCGTACCACGCAAACACCTTCACGAGCGTGCCGCCGATGACACGCGTCTGCATGGCATCCAGGATGGAGCTGCGCGGGTCGTGGTTGAAGTCCACGGAGACCAGGGGTTCGGTGTTGTAGCCGAGTATTCCCTTGAGCTCGCCCTCCGACGCCGCCCTGACGATGCCGTTTACCTCGTCCACGGAGGTCGCGCGCGCGGCCGTGAAGGTGAGGTCCACGACAGACACGTTGATCGTCGGCACGCGCACGGCGAAGCCATCGAGCTTGCCGTTGAGCTCCGGCATCACGAGCCCGACCGCCGCCGCCGCGCCGGTCTTGGTCGGGATCATCGACTGCGTCGCGGAGCGGGCGCGGCGCAGGTCCTCGTGATAGACGTCGGTCAGCACCTGGTCGTTGGTGTACGCGTGAATCGTCGTCATCAGGCCCTGCACGACGCCGAGCTTCTCATGCAGTGGCTTCACGAGCGGTGCCAGGCAATTCGTGGTGCAGGAGGCGTTCGAGATGACCGTGTGGCTCGCCTTGAGCGTCTTGTGGTTCACGCCGTAGACGATCGTCGCGTCCACGTCCTTGCCGCCCGGCGCCGAAATCACGACCTTCTTCGCCCCGGCCTTGAGGTGCGCCGATGCCTTCTCCTTGGTCGTGAAGAGTCCCGTGGATTCGACCACGACGTCCACCCCGAGCTCCTTCCACGGCAGCTCGGCGGGATTGCGGATCGCGAGCACGCGGATGCGGTCGTTGTTGACGACCATGCAGTCGCCGTCGACCGCCACCGTGCCGGGAAACTTGCCATGGGCGGTGTCGTACTTCGTGAGATGGGCGTTGGTCTTCGAGTCCCCGAGGTCATTGACCGCGACGATGCTGATCTCCCGGTTGCGGCCGGACTCGTACAGCGCCCGCAGTACGTTGCGCCCGATGCGCCCATATCCGTTGATTGCGACTTTCACCGACATTTCCCTACTCCTCGAGCAATTCCAGCGCGACTTTCACGACATTGTCCGTCGTAAAGCCGAAATGCGCGAACAGATCCTTCGCGGGTGCCGACTCGCCGTAGCGTGTCATGCCGATCACGCGTCCGCCCGGTCCGGCCCATCGATACCAGGCGTCGGGGACTCCGGCCTCGATCACGATGCGCTTCGTGATGGCCGCCGGCAGCACTGACTCGCGGTAGGCCTCGTCCTGCATGACGAACACCCGCAGGCAGGGCATGGAGACGACACACGCGCGGTAACCCCTGCCGGCGAGCTGTTCGGCCGCCGCGACCGCCAGGCTCACTTCGGACCCGGTGGCAATGAGAATGATGTCAGGTGCCCCGTCGCCTTTTAATACGTATCCGCCACGGCGGATGAGCTGGAGCTGCCCGGCGGTGTGCGGCTGCGACGGCAGATTCTGGCGACTCAGGACCAGGCCGGTCGGTCCGTCGCGCCGCACGATGGCCTCGCACCACGCGACCGCCGTCTCGGCGCCGTCCGCCGGCCGCCAGACCCGCATGTTGGGGATCAGGCGCAGACTCGCGAGATGCTCGATCGGCTGGTGCGTCGGCCCGTCTTCGCCGAGCCCGATCGAATCGTGAGTCAAGACGAGAATCGTGCCGGTGCGCATCAGCGCCGCCATCCTGATGGCATTGCGGGCGTAATCGGTGAACACCAGGAACGTGCCCCCGTAGGGGATGAAGCCGCCGTGCAGCCCGATTCCGTTCATCACCGCGGTCATACCGAATTCCCGCACGCCGTAGTGGATGTAATTGCCCGCGGAGTTTTCCGGGGTCACCGTGATCGAGTTCTGAGCCCTGGTCAGGTTCGACCCGGTGAGGTCCGCCGAGCCGCCGAGGAGCTCCGGCAGCTTCGGCACGATCACGTTGAGTACGTCGAGCGAAGCCTTGCGCGTCGCTTTCGCCGCGGTGTCAGTGCTGAGCCTTGCGAGCGCCTCCGCGGCGGTCTGTGGCCAGCTCTCCGGCAGGTCCCCTTTCATGCGGCGCTCGAACTCCCGGGCGAGTGCGGGATGGCGCTCCGCGTAGGCGCCCGCCAGACGGCGCCACTCCGCTTCGCGCTGCGCGCCTTTCGCGCGCGCGTCCCACGCCTCGCGAATCGGCGCCGGGATCGAGAACGGCGGCTCGGTCCAGCCGAGGGCCTTGCGTGCCGCGGCTACTTCCTCGGCACCGAGCGGCGCGCCGTGCGTCGCCTCCGTGCCCTGCAGCTTGGGCGCGCCGAAGCCGATGATCGTCTTGCAGCAGATGAGCGTCGGCTGCGCCGTATTCTGGCGCGCCGCGAGGAACGCCGCGCGGACGGCCTGCGAGTCGTGGCCGTCGACGTCGGCGATCACCTGCCAGCCGTAGGCGCGAAAGCGTGCCGGGGTATCGTCGCGGAACCAGCCCTTGACCTCGCCGTCGATCGAGATCCCGTTGTCGTCGTAGACGCAGATCAGCTTGCCGAGCTCGAACGTCCCGGCGAGCGAACAGGCCTCGTGGGAGATGCCTTCCATCATGCAGCCGTCGCCGGCGAACACGTAGGTATGGTGGTCGACGATGTCGAAGCCGGGACGGTTGAAGTGGGCCGCCAGGACCTTCTCGGCGAGCGCCATCCCTACCGCGTTGGCGAGTCCCTGGCCGAGCGGTCCCGTGGTGGTCTCGATGCCGATCGCCGGGTCGCGCTCGGGGTGACCCGGCGTACGCGAGCCGAGCTGGCGGAAGCGGCGGATCTCCTCCATCGGCAGCGGGTAGCCCGTGAGGTGCAGGAGGCTGTAGAGCAGCAACGAGCCGTGTCCGTTCGAGAGCACGAAGCGGTCGCGATTCGGCCACGCCGGGTCGCCCGGGTTGTGCCGCAGGAAGTCGTTCCACAGGACTTCGGCGATGTCCGCCATGCCCATGGGCATGCCCGGATGGCCGGAATTGGCCTGTTGCACGGCGTCCATCGCCAGCGCCCGCAAGGCGTTGGCCAGCTCGCGACGCCCGGGGGCGGCCGCAGGTCTCGTCGGTGTGGTCATTGCTCCCGGCCCCGGCGGCGCCGGAACCCCCAGAATTGCGGGCGCGAATTGTCGCGTACTCCGTGCCCCGCCCGCAACGGCAAGCCGGGAAAGCCGGCCGGCCGGCCGTTATGTGGAACGCCGCGGGCCGGGGAATGCGCCCGAGATCTCGCCGCTGCCACCATCCCTCCGTCTATAATGCGGCGCCTTCAACAATTCACAACGGACGCGCCATGCCAGCCAGAAGCCTCTTCACCTCGGAATCGGTCTCCGAGGGTCACCCCGACAAGATGGCGGACCAGATCTCCGATGCGGTACTGGACGCGATCTTCGAGCAGGACCCCGTGGCCAAAGTCGCCTGCGAGACCCTGATCAAGACGGGTTTCGTCCTGGTCGCGGGCGAGATCACGACCTCCGCGTGGGTGGACCTCGAGCCGCTCGTGCGCGGCGTCGTCAACGACATCGGCTACAACCATTCCGACCTCGGTTTCGATGGCAACGCTTGCGCCGTACTCAACGCCATCGGCAAGCAGTCGAGCGACATCGCCCAGGGCGTGGACCGCAAGGACCCGCGCAAGCAGGGCGCCGGCGACCAGGGCATGATGTTCGGCTACGCGAGCGACGAGACCGACGTCCTGATGCCCGCCCCGATCACCCTCGCCCACCGGCTGGTGAAGAAGCAGGCGGAGGTGCGCAAGACGGGCAAGCTGAAGTGGCTGCGTCCCGACGCGAAGAGCCAGGTGACGCTGGTGTACGAGGACGGCAAGCCCGTCGCCGTGGACGCCATCGTGCTCTCCACGCAGCATTCCCCGGAAGTCAGCCAGAAGGTCCTGAAGGAAGGCGTCATGGAGCTGATCGTGAAGCCCGTGCTGCCGAAGGGCCTCGTCCACAAGGGCACCCGCTTTCACATCAACCCGACCGGCCGCTTCGTCATCGGCGGCCCGATGGGCGACTGCGGCCTGACCGGGCGCAAGATCATCGTGGACACCTACGGCGGCATGGCGCGCCACGGCGGCGGCGCGTTTTCCGGCAAGGACCCGACGAAGGTCGACCGCTCGGCGGCCTATGCCGCGCGCTACGTGGCAAAGAACGTCGTCGCCGCAGGCATCGCCAGGCGCTGCGAGGTGCAGGTCTCCTATGCCATCGGCGTCGCGGAGCCGACCTCGGTTGCCGTCGAGACCTTCGGCACCAGCCGCATCGGTGACGCGAAGCTGACCGCGCTGGTGCGCCGGCATCTTCGACCTCACGCCGTACGGCATCCGCGAGATGCTCGACCTGCACCGGCCGATCTACCGGCCGACCGCCGCCTATGGCCACTTCGGCCGCGAGGACGATTCCCCTGGGAGCGGACCGACAAGGCCGCCGCGCTGCGCGAGGACGTCGGCCGTGGCGAAACGTTTCCGAGGATGATCGCATCATGAGCAGCAAGCCCGTGAAGGCCGCCGCCGGCCTCGATTACAAGGTCGCCGACATCCAGGACGCTGCGTGGGGCCGCAAGGAAATCGCCATCGCCGAGACCGAAATGCCCGGCCTCATGGCGGTGCGCGAAGAGTTTGCGGCGACACAACCCCTCAAGGGCGCGCGCATCGCCGGCTGCCTGCACATGACCATCCAGACCGCGGTGCTGATCGAGACGCTGGTGAAGCTCGGCGCCGAGATCCGCTGGTCCTCGTGCAACATCTTCTCCACGCAGGACCACGCCGCCGCCGCCATCGCCGCCGCCGGCATCCCGGTCTTCGCCTGGAAGGGCGAGACCGAAGAGGAATACTGGTGGTGCGTCGAGCAGACGATCCTCGGTCCGGGCGGATGGCGCCCCAACATGATCCTCGACGACGGCGGTGATCTCACCGCCATCATGCACGACAAGTATCCGGAGCTCCTGAAGAACGTCCGCGGCATCTCCGAGGAGACGACCACGGGCGTGAAGCGCCTGTACGACATGGCGAAGGCCGGCACGCTCGCCTGCGCCGCCATCAACGTGAACGATTCCGTCACCAAGTCGAAGTTCGACAACCTCTACGGCTGCCGCGAGTCGCTGGTGGACGGCATCAAGCGGGCCACCGACGTCATGATCGCGGGCAAGATCGCGGTCGTAGCCGGCTACGGCGACGTCGGCAAGGGCTGCGCGCAGTCACTGCGCGGTCTCGGCGCCACCGTGTGGATCACCGAGATCGATCCGATCTGCGCCCTGCAGGCCGCCATGGAAGGCTATCGCGTCGTGACGATGGATTACGCCGCGAGCCGCGCCGACATCTTCGTCACCGCAACGGGCAACTTCAGGGTGATCAGCCACGACCACCTGAAGGCGATGAAGAACCAGGCCATCGTCTGCAACATCGGCCACTTCGATTCCGAGATAGACATCGCGAGCCTGCGCAAGCACAAGTGGGAAAACATCAAGCCGCAGGTGGACCACGTCATCTTCCCGGACGGCAAGCGGCTGATCCTGCTCGCCGAAGGAAGGCTCGTGAACCTGGGTTGCGCCACCGGGCATCCGTCCTTCGTGATGTCGAATTCCTTCACGAACCAGGTCCTGGCACAGATCGAACTGTGGAACAACGCAGCGAAGTTCGAGCGCAAGGTCTACGTCTTGCCCAAGCACCTCGACGAGAAGGTGGCGCGCCTGCACCTGAAGAAGATCGGCGTGCAGCTGACGACGCTGACCCCGGACCAGGCGGATTACATCGGCGTCCCCGTCGAAGGGCCTTACAAGCCCGATCACTACCGGTATTGACCGGCACCCGGGGTCTTCAGCCGCAATCCCCGGAATATCCGGCCTAACGCGACCCGACGCACATTCCGGCGTTTCTCGCTGAGACCTGCTGCCCGGTCCGCCGGACCGCGGCACCGTTATAGTTTGCGGGTCAGATCGAAGCGCCTTGATCGTGGCTACAGCACCCCTGAGACTCCTGCACATCACCGACACTCACCTGTTCGCGGAAGCGGACGGGCGGCTGCGCGGCGTCGAGACCTGGCGCACGCTCTCGCGGGTTCTCGACTGCGCTGCGGCGAACCCGCGGCCACCGGCGGCGATCCTCGTCACCGGCGACATCAGCCAGGACGAGAGCCGCGGGGCCTACCGCAATTTCCGCTCGCTGCTGTCGCCGCTCGGCGTGCCGGTGTGGTGCGTCCCGGGCAACCACGACGCGCCGGGCTTCATGGGCGAGGCCCTCGGCCCGCCCTTCCAGGTCGGCGGCATCGCGGACTGCGCCGGCTGGCGCGTGCTGCTTCTCGACAGTTATATCCCGGACGATCACGGCGGGCGGCTGGCGCCCGGCGAGCTCGAGTGGCTCGATGCCATGTTGCGCGAGCATCGTGATCGCCCCGTCCTGCTGGCGGTGCACCACCACGCGCTCCCGCTGAAGAGCCGCTGGCTCGACGCGCTGGGTCTTTACAACGCCGGTGAGCTCTTCGAGATCATCGACCGCGCGCCACAGGTGCGCTGCGTCGTCGCGGGTCACGTGCACCAGGCCTCGGATCTCGTGCACAACGGCGTGCGCTACCTCACGACGCCATCCACCTGCTTCCAGTTCCTGCCGGCCGCCGACACCTTCGCCGTCGACACGCGGCCTCCCGGCTTCCGCTGGCTCGATCTCGCGAGCGACGGAAGCGTCGAGACGGAAGTCGTCTGGCTTGACCCGGCGTAGCATGGGCGGCATGTCGCTCGCGCCACGCCACCTGCTGCCCGCGCTCGGCCTCCTCCTCTCCTGCCAGGCGCGGGCCGATGCGCTGCCGATGTGGGAGTTGGACGGCCCGGCGAAGCACGTGCGCATTCTCGGTTCGATCCACCTGTTACGGCCGGGAGACACGCTCCCGCCCGCCGTAGTCGCGGCATGCAAGGAAGCCGACGTGCTCGTGATGGAGCTCGATCTCGACGCGCTCGATCCGGTCACGACCGCGGCGACCATGCAGCGGCTCGCGATCGACCCGAAGGGCCGCACGCTCGATGTCCTGCTCGGCCCGCGCGATTACGCGCTCGCCGAGACCAAGGCCGAGGCGCTCGGACTCGATCTGTCCCTGCTGCGCCCGTTCGAGCCCTGGATGGCGGCGATCACCATCACGCAGCTGCAGCTCGCGAAACTCGGGCTCGACATGGAATCGGGCGTCGAGCAGCAGCTGCTCTCGGTCGCGCGGGAGGACCACAAGGAAGTACGAGGCCTCGAGACGCTCGAGGAGCAACTTTCCTTCATGGACACGCTGTCGCCGCCCGCGCAGCGCGCGTTCCTGATGGAGACCCTCGACGAAGCGCAGTCCATGGAAGAGGACCTCGACGACATCGTCACCGCCTGGCAGCGCGGCGACGTGCGGATTCTCGAGAAGGAATTCCTCGACGAGCTGCGCAGGCAGCCGGAGCTCTATCGCCAGATCGTGGTGGAGCGCAACCGCAGCTGGGCGGGCAAGCTCGCACCGATGCTCCGCGACGGCAGGGACTACCTCGTCGTCGTCGGCACCTTGCACCTCGTGGGGCCCGACAGCCTGATCCGCGACCTCGCCGACCGCGGCTTTTCGGCGCGGCAGGTCGGCGGCCCGGAGCCATGATCGTTGCACCGGCAACGGTCGCGGTGCCGGTGCCGCATCAATCCTCGTCGAGGAGCTCGAAGTCCTCCTTGCCCGACCCGCAATCCGGGCAACGCCAGGAGAGCGGCAGGTCTTCGAAACGCGTCCCCGGCGGGTAACCCGTCGCGGGATCGCCTTCGGCCTCGTCGTAGACGTGGCCGCAGGTGAGGCACATCCACTTCCTGAACTGCTGGGGCTGCGTCACTGGGTCGTCTCCACGCGCACCGAGCGCAGCATCGGCCGGACGAATTCGAGCCTCGCGAGCGCATCGGTAAGCTGCAGGCAGTGCTGCTTCTGCTCGAGCGGCATCGGCAGGATCTCGACAAAGCGGCAGCCGACCCACGTGGCGTCGTCGAGCCGCCGTGGCACCTCCGCGTAGAGCTCGCCCAGATCGTCGAGAATCACCTCGAGCAGTTCCGCCATCGGCAGGAACTCCTCGGGCAGCGGAAGGGCGGCCTCCGTGCTCACGGCCGAAATATCGCCCACGTAGAGGCCGTCCGGCTGCCGATCGATTGCGTTCAGCCTGAACCGGCCCGTGCCGACGGCGGTGATGCCGAGGATGCCATCGCTCCCCTGGTGCCAGTCCGTGATGCGGGCGAGCGTGCCGACCGATGCCGTGCGCGCCGCGCCGGTCTCCGATCCGCTGAGGAGCAGGAGTACGCCGAACGCGGTGCCTTCGCGCAGGCAGCGGCTCACCATGTCGAGGTAGCGCGGCTCGAATACGCGCAACGGCAGCGGACCCTCCGGAAAGAGCACGGCGCGCAAGGGAAACAGCGGGGTCTTTTCGTCGCTCATCGGACGCGTGCCCGGCCGCGGCTAGTGGCCGGCGGCAATACCCGCCGCGCGCGCGGATAACGCCGTGGCGAGATCGGCGCGGATGTTCTGGAAACCGCCGTTGCTCATCACGACGACCGCATCGCCCGAACGGGCTTCGCGGAGCACTTCCGCCACAATCGACGCGGTGTCGGGCCGGATGCGGGCAGACGACACGGCCGCCATCGTGGCGGCGAGGTCCCACTGGAGCCCCTCCGGCTGCAGCAGCCAGCTCGCATCCGCCTGCGCCAGCGCCGTCGCGAGGGCCTCGCGATGTACACCGAGTTTCATCGTGTTGGACCGGGGCTCGGTCACGACGAGGATACGCCGGGCTTTCAGCGTCTCGCGCACCGCGGCGAGCGTGCGCAGGATGGCGGTCGGGTGGTGCGCGAAATCGTCATAGAGGCGCACGCCGCCCCAATCTCCCAGGAGCTCCAGCCGCCGTCTGACGCCGCGGAACGACGCCACGGCACTCAGCGCCGTCGCGACGTCCACGCCCGCATGGCGCGCGGCAAGAAGTGCCGCGGTCACGTTCTCCGCGTTGTGCTCCCCGGCGAGCTGCCAGGCCGCGGTGCCGATCACCTTGCCGCCGGCAAGCAGGCGGAACCCGTCGTCGGCCGCGACCCCCGTCCAGTCCGCGGCAGCCTCCCCGCGGCTCGAGAATGTCTCCACCGGTGTCCAGCAGCCGCGCTCGAGGACCTGGCGGATGTTCGGATCGTCGGCGCGGGAAACGATGAGACCAGCGCCCGGCACGGTCCTCACGAGCTGATGGAACTGCCGCTGGATCGCGCCGAGATCGTCGTAGATGTCGGCATGGTCGAACTCGAGGTTGTTGATCACGAGCGTGCGCGGCCGATAGTGCAGAAACTTCGCCCCCTTGTCGAAGAAGGCCGTGTCGTACTCGTCCGCCTCGATCACGAACGCGCCGCCAGTGCCGAGCCGCGCGGAGACGCCGAGATCGGGGGATACCCCGCCGATCAGGAATCCTGGATCGCGTCCCGCCCTCGTCAGGATCCAGGCGACGAGGCTCGTGACCGTGGTCTTGCCGTGAGTGCCGGATATCGCGATGACCCTGCGCGACCTAAGCACCTCGCGCGCCAGCCATTCCGGACCCGAGCAATAGGAGATGCCGCGATTCAGCAGCTCTTCCACGACCGGCATGCCGCGCGACATGACGTTGCCGACGATCACGACGTCCGGCTGCGGATCGAGCTGGCCCGCCTCGTAGCCGTCGGTGACCGCGATGCCGAGGCTTGCGAGCTGGTCGCTCATCGGCGGGTAGACGCCCCGGTCGGAGCCGGTGACGCGATGACCGGACTCCCTCGCGATCGCGGCAATGCCCGCCATGAACGTGCCGCAGATGCCAAGAATGTGAACGTGCATCAGGAAGCCGGCTCTGCGCCGGCAACACATGGTGACCGGCCGACATGATCCTCTACACTCATCGCCATGCCAACCCCCGAGCACGCCACGAGCCTGATCGCGCGGCAGGCCGATCTCGATGCCGCGTGCGCGTTCATCGGCCATCCGGAAGAGCTGCCCGTCGACACCGAATTCGCGCGCACGGACACGTACCGGCCGAAGCTGTGCCTGATCCAGGCGAGCGCGCGCAGCCGCGCATTCTGCGTGGACATGCTGGCCGGTCTCGATGCCGGCGCGCTGTGGGACACGATGGTTTCCATCGGCACGCTGAAGCTCCTGCACGCGGCGAAACAGGATCTCGAGGTGCTGCTGCTCACCTTCGGCGCGTTGCCGGGGCCGATTTTCGACACGCAGATCGCCGCGGCGCTGCTCGGATATCCGCCCCAGGTGGGCTACGCGGCGCTCGTCGAAGCGGAGCTCGGCGTGCGCCTCGACAAGACGCAGACGCGCACCGACTGGTCGCGCCGTCCCTTGACGCCCGCACAGATCGAGTACGCGGCGAATGACGTCGCCCACCTCGCGGAACTCGCCGGAGGTCTTCGTACGCGCCTCGCGCAGCAGGGCCGCGCGGACTGGGCGCTCGAGGACAGCGCCGCGCTGCTCGACCCGTCGCTGTACGGGTTGCGGCCCGAGGATGCGTGGCAGCGGCTTTCCGGCGTCGACTATCAGCCGATCGAGGTGCAGGCCCGCGCCAGGCGGCTCGCCGCATGGCGCGAGCTCACCGCCGACCGCGCGAACCGGCCGCGGCAGTGGATCCTGACCGACCAGGCCCTGACCACGCTCGCGGCGCGCAATCCGGCGGACATCGCCGGCATCGAGGCCCTGGCCGTGCTGACGCCCGGCGCGCTGCGGAATTCCGGCAAGGCGCTCCTCGCGGAGCTGCGCCAGGCGGACGCCGATCTCGCCGCAGGCGAGCCCGCTTTCGCCCAGAGGTCGCGGCCGGCACCGCTCGACAACGGCGATCTGAAGCGTCTCGGCGCGATCGTGCAACAGGCGGCCGCCGGGCTCGGGATCGCGCCGGAGATCCTGGCGACGAGGGCCGACCTCGCGGCGCTGTTGCGCGGTGCGCGCGAGCTGCGGCCCCTGCGCGGCTGGCGGCGGGAAATCGTCGGCGAGGCGCTGCTCGCCGCTATTTCAGGCCCAGCGCCTTCTTGAGCCGGGCATAGACCTCGTCCACTGCGCCTTGTCCGTTCACCACGCGCAGCAGACCGGCGCGCCGGTAGTACTGCACGAGCGGCTCCGTCTGTTCGCGATAGACGCGCAGCCGGTTGCCGATCGTCTGCTCGTTGTCGTCCGCGCGCTGGATCAGTTCCCCGCCCGCGTTCAGGCAGGCATCGATCTCCGCCTGGGGCGAGAAATGGATGTTGAGCAGCTTGCCCGTGACCGAGCAGGTGCGCCTCCCGGTCAGGCGCTTCATGAGGATGTCGAGGTCCACATCGAGGAGCAGCACCGCGTCGAGCCGCTGGCCGAGGGCTGCGAGAACCGGGTCCAGCGCCTCGGCCTGCGCGACGTTGCGCGGGAAGCCGTCGAGGATGAAGCCATTGCGCGTATCCGGCGCGCTCAGACGATCGCGGATCAGCGCGAGGACGATGTCGTCTGACACGAGCTCACCCGCATCCATCTTCGCCTTCGCCCTGAGCCCGAGCGGCGTACCGGCCTTGACGGCCTCCCGGAGCAGGTCGCCGGTCGAGACCTGAACCATGGAAAAATCCGCCGTCAGCCGCTGAGCCTGCGTGCCCTTGCCGGAGCCCGGGGCGCCGAGAAATACGATGCGCATGGGCGCGCAAACTACAGCCGCGGCCTCGACCGGTCAAACGCGCCGGTGCTGTGCTATGTTGCCGCGACAATCCGCCGACGAGAAAGGCGATGCAGAAAAGAAATGCTTTCTACGCCCAGTCGGGCGGCGTTACCGCGGTGATCAACGCCAGCGCCTGCGGCGTCATCGAGACGGCGCGCAAGCACAAGACCCGGATCGGCACGGTTTACGCCGGCCGCAACGGCATTCTCGGCGCACTCGATGAGGACATGATCGACACGAGCCGCGAGAGCCGGGCGGCGATCGCAGCACTCAGACACACGCCGGGCGGGGCGTTCGGCTCGGCCCGGTACAAGCTCAAGAGCCTGGAGCAGAATCGCGCCGAATACGAACGGCTCATCGCGGTGTTTCGCGCGCACGACATTGGCTATTTCTTCTACAACGGCGGCGGCGACTCCGCCGATACCTGCCTGAAGGTGTCGCAACTCGGCGCGGTGCTGGGCTACCCGGTCACCGCCATACACGTCCCGAAGACGGTGGATAACGACCTGCCCGTCACGGACACGTGCCCGGGGTTCGGGTCGGTCGCGAAATACGTCGCCGTGTCCACGCGCGAGGCGGCGCTCGATGTCGCTTCGATGGCGAAGACCTCCACCAAGGTGTTCATCCTCGAGGTCATGGGACGGCACGCCGGCTGGATCGCCGCGGCAGCGGGCCTCGCCGGTGAGAAGGCCGGGGATCCGCCGCACATCATCCTGTTTCCGGAGATCCCGTTCGAGCGCGACGCTTTTCTTGCCAGGGTGAAGGACTGCGTGACGCGCTTCGACTACTGCGTCATCGTGGTGAGCGAGGGGGCGCGCAATCCCGACGGCCAGTTCCTCGCAGATGCCGGCACCACGGATGCGTTCGGCCACAAGCAGCTCGGGGGCGTCGCCACCGTCGTCGCGAATCTCGTCAGGAGTGAGCTGAAGCTGAAGTTCCACTACGCCATCGCCGACTATCTCCAGCGCTCCGCGCGTCACATCGCTTCGAAGGTGGACGTCGAGCAGGCGTATGCGGTCGGCAAGGCGGCCGTCGAGCTCGCCGTCAGGGGCGAGAACTCGGTGATGCCCACCATCGTCCGCAAGTCCGACAGGCCCTACCGCTGGGCGATCGGGAAAGCGCCGCTCGCCAGGGTGGCCAACCGGGAGAAGATGATGCCCCGGCGCTACATCACGCCGGACGGGTTCGGCATCACGGCGGCCGCGCGCCGCTATCTGCTGCCGCTCGTGCAGGGCGAGGCCTATCCGCCGTATCGCAACGGTCTGCCGGATTACGTCACGCTGAAGAACGTCGCGGTCCGCAGGAAGCTGCCGCCGCGGGGCTGATGGCTCCCAAACCGGACACTGCTGATGCTATGATGCCGCGCCTTTTTTGGACCGGGACAACCGCTCGCAGAGGCGGCTCCCGTCTACGCCTTGTCTGGAGTACGCACTGATGTCCACTGATCTCGCCCTCTGGCTGGCGATCGGCGCCGGTCTTCTCGCGATTCTCTATGGCGCCTTCTCGGTGCGCTGGGTCCTGGCCCAGCCCGCCGGCTCCCAACGGATGCAGGAGATCGCGGGCGCCATCCAGGCTGGTGCCGCGGCCTATCTCAACCGGCAGTACACGACCATCGCCCTGGTCGGCGTGGTCCTCGCGGCGGTGCTCGCGGTGGCGCTCGGCCTGCCGACCGCCGTCGGTTTTGCGGTGGGCGCACTCCTCTCCGGCGCCGCGGGCTACATCGGCATGAACGTCTCGGTGCGCGCGAACGTGCGCACGGCACAGGCGGCGAGCGTGGGCCTGAACCCTGCGCTCAGGATCGCGTTCCGGGGCGGCGCCATCACCGGCATGCTGGTCGTGGGTCTCGGTCTCCTCGGCGTCGCAGGTTATTTCGCCGTATTGCGCGGCATGATCGGCGACGAGCCGGCGTTGCACGCCCTGGTCGGTCTCGCCTTCGGCGGCTCGCTGATCTCCATCTTCGCGCGGCTCGGCGGCGGCATTTTCACGAAGGGCGCGGACGTCGGCGCCGACCTCGTCGGCAAGGTCGAGGCCGGCATCCCGGAGGACGATCCCCGCAATCCCGCCGTCATCGCCGACAACGTCGGCGACAACGTTGGCGACTGCGCCGGCATGGCAGCGGACCTGTTCGAGACTTACGCTGTAACGCTCGTGGCGACCATGGTGCTCGGCGGGCTGCTGTATAAGAGCGCCGACGGCAGCCTCGACCTCGCCTACATCGCTTACCCGCTCGTGCTCGGCGCGGTCTCGATCGTGGCATCGATCATCGGCACCTTCTTCGTGAAGACCTCCGAGGGCGGCAAGATCATGAACGCCCTCTACCGCGGCGTCATCGTCTCCGGCCTCATCGCGCTCGCGGCGTTCTTCCCGGTTACACAGATGATGATGGGTGCGAAAGCCATGGGGTTCTTCGGCTGCGCCGTCATCGGTCTGCTGCTCACCGGCGTGCTGATCTGGATTACCGAGTACTACACCGCGACCGAGTACGCCCCGGTGCGGCACGTGGCCAGTGCCTCCCAGACCGGGCACGCCACCAACATCATCGCCGGTCTCGCGGTCTCGATGAAATCGACCGCCCTGCCGGTGCTCGCCGTCTGCACGGCCATCTGGGGCGCCTATGAGCTCGGGGACCTCTACGGCATCGCCATCGCGGCGACCTCCATGCTGTCCATGACGGGCATGATCGTCGCGCTCGACGCCTACGGCCCCATCACCGACAACGGCGGCGGCATCGCCGAGATGTCAGGGCTGCCGAAGAACGTCCGCACGATCACGGATGCGCTCGACGCCGTCGGCAACACGACGAAGGCGGTCACGAAGGGCTACGCGATCGGCTCCGCCGGTCTCGCCGCGCTCGTCCTCTTCGCCGACTACACCCACAACCTGGAGGCTGCGGGCAAGCTCGAGGCGTTCAGCCTCTCCGATCCGGCCGTGATCATCGGCCTCTTCATCGGCGGCCTCGTGCCCTATCTCTTCGCCTCCATGGCCCTGGAGGCGGTCGGCCGAGCCGCCGGTTCCGTGGTAACCGAGGTGCGCCGCCAGTTCAGGGAGATCAAGGGGATCATGGAGGGCAAGGCGATGCCCGACTACTCGAAGGCCGTCGATCTCCTGACGCGCGCGGCCATCAGGGAGATGATCGTCCCCTCGCTGCTGCCGATCCTCGTGCCGGTCGTGCTGGCGGTCGTGCTGAACGTCGCGATGGGCCACGGGGCCGGCGTGCGCGCACTCGGCGGGCTCCTCATCGGTACGATCGTGACGGGCCTCTTCGTCGCCATCTCGATGTGCACGGGCGGCGGCGCCTGGGACAACGCGAAGAAATACATCGAGGAGGGAAACTTCGGCGGCAAGGGCTCCGAGACGCACAAGGCCGCCGTCACGGGCGACACCGTCGGCGATCCCTACAAGGACACCGCCGGCCCGGCCATCAACCCGCTGATCAAGATCATCAACATCGTGGCCCTGCTGCTGGTGCCGCTGCTCTGAGCTGGCGGCCCAAGCCGCGAGAAGGCGATGGAATCGTTTCTGCGACGCACCTGGAAAGTGGGGCTCGCAGCCTGCCTGTTGGCAACTACTTCATTGGCAGCCGATCGGCAGCCACGCGACGTGCTCGTGCTCGGGGGCACGGGTAAGGTGGGCGCGCGGGTAGTCAGACTGCTGATTGCAAAAGGCGATCGCGTCACGGTGTTCGCGAGGGCCGCATCTGACCACAGCCGCATCGGCAATCTGCCAGTGGAGTATGCAACCGGCGATCTGTTGAACGCGGCGGATATCGAAGCGGCGTTGCATGTGAAGCGCTTTGACGTCGTCATCAGCGCAGTTCGCGTGCAAACCAATGACATGCATTTCTTCGAGAGATTCATGGAGCCGCTGACTGTCAATGCCCGCGCCACGGGCGTGAAGCAGATCATTCATCACAGCGCGGTCGGAGCGGGTTCGAACGTAAAAAAATTCGCCGGACGCGGCTGGGAGAAGAATCCCGGCCTGCTCGACCGGCTCCGGGATCAGGGCGCCGCCGAGGACATCCTGCGCGCCAGCGGCGTTCCCTATACGATCATCCGCAACGCCGGCATTTACCCCGATGATGCTCCATCGACCGGCACGGCCGAGCTGACCGAAGACGATACCGTGCTGACGTCAATGACGCGCACGGACCTGGCGCTGCTGACGATGGAATGCTTCGGCAACACTGCGTGCCTGAACAAGACTTTTCACGTGAAGGATCCTTCCCTCCCCTGGCGGCCGCCACAGCCGGGGCAGGATCAGGACTGACTCCGGCACGCGACAGCCCTAGGCTGCCGGCGGCCGCGCGAGGCTGTGCCCGAAGCCACGCTGCAGGACTTCTTCGATGCCTGCGCCGGGGATGGCCGGGCTCCAGAAGAACCCCTGGCCGTAATCGACGCCCGCGGCGCGCAGGAAGAACGCCTGTTCCCAGCTCTCCACGCCTTCGGCGACCGTCCGGAGCCGCAGCGCTGCAGCGAGGCCCACGATGCCGCGGAGCATGCGCGCCGCGGTGCGGTTCTCCAGTATCGGCAAGAGCAGGCTCCGGTCGATCTTCAGAATGTCGAGATCGAGCCCGACGAACTGCGACAGGCCGCTGTGTCCCGTGCCGAAATCGTCCAGCGCGACCGAGATGCCAATGGACCGGGCGGTATCGATGGCGGCACGCCCGAGATCGGTCAGCGCCTGCCGCTCGGTCAGCTCGACGACGAGCCGCGTCAGCCAGCGGTCGAGACCGAGCTCGGCGAGCATCGGGGCGATGCGGCCGGTGCCGAAGACCGACGGCGGAATATTGATGCTGACGTAGAAGTCCGGGCGTCGCATGAAGACCGGGACGATCTCGCGGCGGATGGACTCCAACAGCTTGCGGATCAGCGCGTATTGCGCCTCGGGCTCCCGCTCGAGCTCATCCATCATGGCGCCGGCCGATGTCACCGAGCCGTCCGCGGCGATGAGGCGGCTCAGCACCTCCAATCCCGTCACCTTACCGGTGTTGAGATCGACGATCGGCTGGTACCACGCCGCAAGCCGTTCGATCCGACTGTCAGTCATCGCTGGTCCGCTCTCCGCCACGCTCAGTGTACTGCCGCGCTGACGGCCGCCGGCTCGCCGATGCGGTGCGGACGGTCCACGAAGAAACCCTGGATGTAGTCCACGCCGATCTCACGCAGCGCGTCGAAGTCCGCCTGCGTCTCGACCTGCTCCGCGACCACCTTGAAACCGACGGTCTTTGCGAGCTTGGTGATCGCAGTGACGACCTGGCCGTTCAGGCTGTCGGGGCGCAGGTCGTGGGTATAGGCCCCGTCGATCTTCAGATAATCGATGTCGAGACCCCTCAGGCTCGCGAGCGCGCCGACGCCGCTGCCAAAGTCGTCCAGCCCGAACTGGCAGCCCATGCCGTGCAGGACGCTCGCGAAGCGCTCGGCGCGTTCCATGTCGGCCATGAGTGCCGTCTCGGTCACCTCGAAGCAGACCTGCGCGGGCAGCACCTGGCTCTCGTCCAGGCACTCGACGACGAACTCGAGGAAATCGTCCTCGCCGAGACTCTGCGCCGAAAGATTGATCGTGCAGCTCCGCCCTTCGGGCAGGCGCATCACGCCCTGGCCGAGCGCGGCGAGCGCCGTGCGCACGACCCAGCGATCGAGGCTTCCCATCAGGTGATAGCGCTCGGCCGCCTGCATGAACTGCTGCGGCTGGACGAGCTTGCCATTCTCGTCCGTGAGCCGCAGGAAGACTTCCATCGCCGGTCCCTGACCCGCCCGCGTGGCGACTGCCAGGATCGGCTGCACGTGGAGGTCGAAGCGGTTCTCTTTCAGCGCGGCCTGGAGCTGCCGCAGCCAGTAGATCTCGCCGCGCTGGCGCGCCGAGACCTCGTCACGCGCGGAGTAGACGTGCACCTGTCCGCGGCCCTCCTGCTTTGCGACGTAGCAGGCCGAGTCCGCGGCGCCGAGCAGGTCTTCGATCGACGCGCTGTCGCGTCCCATCTCCACGAGCCCGATGCTGACGCCGATCTGGAATACCTTGTCCTGCCAGACGAAGCGGAAGTCCCGCACGGCCGCGCAGACGTCGTCCGCGATCTGGCGCGCCTTGTCGAGCGGACAGCCGAGCAGCAGCACGCCGAATTCGTCGCCGCCGAGGCGCGCGACGGCGTCCGACTCGCGGACCTTCTCGCGGATCAGTGCGGCGACGCTGCGGAGCAGGCTGTCGCCCGCGATGTGCCCGCAGGTGTCGTTGACCGGCTTGAAACGGTCGAGATCCATGTAACAGAGGACGTGCGTGACCTTCTGCTCCCGCACCGATTGCAGCACTTCTTCCATGCGCCGTTCGAATTCCCGCCGGTTGATGAGACCGGTGAGCGCGTCGTGCGTGGCCTGGTAGCTCATGTGCTTCGTCAGGCCGCGGATCTCCGAGACGTCGTGCATGATCACGACGGCTCCCGCGATGACATCGCCCGGGCCCTTGATCGGGCGAGGCGGTGAGCTCGATGGACAGCTCCTTGCCGCCCGCCTGGGAAAGCATCATGGCGCGGCGCCCCATGCTGACGCGGCGCCGGTCGCTGAGGCAGCGCTGGATCGGGTCACCGAGATCGCGCCGGTCGGACTCGTCGATGAGCTTGGCTATGTCCGGCATGCGTTTGCCGATGGCCTGCTCGCGCAGCACGCCGGTCAGTTTCTCGGCGGCGCCGTTCATGTAGTCGATGAGGCCCTCGGCATCGGCCGTGACGACGCCTTCGCCGATCGATTCGAGCGTGATCTGGGCCTGCTGCTTGCCGCGGCCGAGCGTGCTCTCGATGTTCTTCCGGTAGCTGATGTCACGCGCGATGCTCAGGATCGCGCGCTGGCCCCGGTAATCGATGATGCCACCGGTGACCTCGGCCCACATCCCGCCCTCCTGGCCGTTGATGAGCTGAACCTCCATCCGCTCCGGAAGGATCTCGCCGGCCAGACGCTTCGACACGGCATTGCGCGTCATCGCCCGGTACGCGGGCCGCACCAGGTCCGTCACCGGGCGGCCGACGAGCTGCTCCGGCGTGACGCCGAGCATTTCCGCCGCGACCCGGTTGGCGAAGACGATGCGCTCGCGATGCACGATCACGGCCTCGGGCATCGTGTTGGCGAGATCGGCGAACAGCGCCTCGCGTTCGCGTACCTGCCGGTCTCTCGTCTGCAGCGCGTCGAACAGCCGGTTGATGGTTTCGCCAAGATTTGCGAGCTGCGGCGAGCTCGCCGCGTAGTCCACGCGCTTGCCGAAGGCGGCCGTCTCCGCGACGTCCAGCACGTCCTTCTGCAATGCGGCCAGGTGCTGTTCGTGCCGGCGCAGCGCGAACCACAGCACCAGCGAGATGCCAGCGAGCCCGACACAGGCGAGCGCCAGGGATCCGATCAGCCAGATTGCCGTCATCGGCTGCATCGGAAAAGTCTGGAGGCGCGGCCCTGCCTTGTCATGATGTCATCGTCCTGTCGGTCGGGATGGGTGCGCGTGACGGACCATGAAAGGCGACCTGGCCTGGCGTGGTGGCCCCGAAGCGGCCCCGTCGGACATCCCGGTCCGGCTTTGGTTTTCCGCCTAGCATAGCCCACGCCCTCCGACACACACCGCTGGATTTCACCATAATGGCGGGCGCCGCTCGCCTTGTCTCGACCCGGCAAACTCCTTACGCTTAGCCGCCCCCCAGGAACCCATCCGATGCCCGCACCGGCGCCGACGAAGATCGAAACCGCCCGCCAGCAGATGGTGAACCAGCAGGTGCGCGCCTGGGATGTGCTGGACCCGGCCGTGCTCCGCGTGCTGACCGAGACGCCGCGCGAGCGCTTCGTGCCCGCCGCATACCGCTCGCTCGCCTTCGCCGACACCGCCATACCGCTCCCGCAGGGTCAGTTCATGATGACGCCTCAGGTGGAAGGCCGCACGCTGCAGGCTCTGGAGATCGTGCCGACCGACACGGTCCTGGAAATCGGCACCGGCAGCGGATTTCTCGCCGCCTGCCTCGCACGGCTTGGCGGGCGGGTGACCAGCATCGAGATCCGGCAGGTTCTGGCCGATGCTGCGCGGCGGGCGCTCCACGAATCCGGAACGTCGAATTGCGAAGTGCTGACCGAAGATGCCTTCCGGTGGCATCCGACGGCATCTTTCGACTGCATCGCCGTCACCGGTTCGCTCCCGGTATACGACACGCGCTTTGAGCAGTGGCTCGCTCCCGGGGGACGGCTCTTCATCGTGGTGGGCGAGGCCCCCGCAATGGAAGCGAGGCTCGTCAGGCGGCGCGACCCGGATGGATTCAGGTGCGAGTCGCTGTTCGAAACGGTGCTCGCACCGCTCGATCACGCGCCCAGACCCGAACGGTTCGTATTTTGAACGAGCCTGCGTGTGATCAGCGCTGCGCGCACGTTCGCTCCTGACGTTACAAATAGTTACAGTATGACCCTCGGCGTGCGAACCGGCTTTCCTTTAGTCTGTGTCATCCCTCGGGCGGGCTGGCACTGCTGCGCGCAATGAAATTACCAACATCCGGAATGACGATAATGGCCAGAACCACGAAGCTGCTCGCCCTCGCCGCCATGCTGCTCTTGGCGGCCAGATCGGTCACGCCGACACGCTGTGGGAGATCTATCAGCTCGCGCGCCAGAACGACCCCCAGCTGCGCGAAGCCGATGCCAACCGCATGGCGCTCCGTGAGGCGAAGCCTCAGGCATTCGGTGCGCTGCTCCCGCAGCTCAGCGGCACGACGAACTTTACGACCAATCATGTCGAGCGAGACACGACCGGTGGGAATCCAGGAACCACCGCGACAAATAATTTCACGTCGGATATCCGCTCCGACAATGTCGACTGGCAGGTTCAGCTCCGGCAGACCCTGTTCCGTTGGGACCAATGGGTCCGGAACCGGCAGGCCGACAAGCAGGTCCTGCAGGCGGACATCGACTATCGCGCTGCCGAGCTGAACCTCTATACGCGCGTGGCGGACGCCTACTTCAACGTGCTCGCGGCGGAAGACACGCTCGCGGCCCTCATCGCGGCCCGCGAAGCGATCGGGCGCCAGCTCGAGCAGGCGCAGAAGCGCTTCGAGGTCGGCCTGATCGCGATCACAGACGTGCAGGAGGCGCAGTCCGGCTACGACCAGGCGGCGGCCGCCGAGATCGTCGCCAAGCGCACACTGGCCGACAGCAAGGAGGTCTTGCGCGAGATCGTCGGCGACTACCCCGGCGAGCTCGCCAAGCCACGATCCGAGATTCCGCTGATCAGCCCGGCGCCAGCCGATCAGGACCAGTGGGTGGAGCTGGCGCTCCAGCAGAATCTGAATCTGCAGTCCGCCCAGCTCGGCGCCGAGATCGCCCGCGACAACATCAGCATCGCGAAATCCGGCCATATGCCCACCGTCGATCTCGTGGCCGCACACACGGACACACGGGCGCGCGGCAACGGCAGCACTTGCAATACACCACCCGGCAACTGCCAACCAGGCCGACCGATAAACGACTCCGACGGTAATGCGGACAGCATCGTCCTGCAGATCGCAGTTCCGGTCTTCAGCGGCGGCGTCACCAATTCGCAGGTCAAGCAGTCCGAGTATCAGCATCGCGCTGCCAAGGAGCGTCTCGAGAGAACGGCGCGGGAGACGGAACGAGCGACGCGCGACGCCTACCTGGCGGTCAACTCGGAGATCTCCCGCGTCAAGGCCCTGCAGCAGGCGGTGAAATCCGCCGAGGTGGCGCTGCAGGCGACCGAGGCCGGCTTCGAGGTCGGCACCCGGACGACGGTCGACGTCCTCGCGGGCCGCCAGAACCTGTTTCAGGCCCAGACGAACTACGCGCGCAGTCGCTATGACTACATCGTCAACGTCCTCAAACTGAAGGAAGCCGCCGGCTCGCTCGGCGACGAGGACGTGCAGGAAGTGAACGCGTGGCTGGAACCCGTGCCACCGGCGCCGACGCCCGAGCAGGAGCCGGTGCCGCCTGCCGCCCCGCCGCCTCCACCCGTGCAACCGGCGCCGGCGACGCCGCCGCCGGCACAGTAACTCAACCGCTGACCGCGCCGGGCGGCACCGCCAGCGGCTCGACGAGGGCGAACAGCCGGCTCACCGCGCCACGATTCGCCTCGAGCGCGGCCCGCGCCAGCGCTCCGCGCCGCGCCCGTTCCGCGGGGTCACCGAGCAATCGCACGACCTCCGCCGAGATTTCCCGCGCGTCCTTCGTAACGCTCGTGGCGCCCTCCCCGATCAGCAGATCGGCGATGTCGGGCGCATTGTAATTGTACGGGCCGGTCAGCACCGGCAATCCAAGCGCCGCAGGCTCCAGCAGGTTGTGCCCGCCAACGCGGACGAGACTGCCACCCACGAAGGCGACGTCGGCGGCCCCATACAGCATCGTCAGCTCGCCCATGCTGTCGCCCAGAAATGCCTGCACGCCGCTACCCGCGACCTGGCCGCTGCTGCGGGTCACGGTGCGCAGCCCCTCCCGCTGCAGCAACGCGGACACGGACGCAAACCGCTCGGGGTGACGGGGCACCAGGATCAGCAGCGCACTCGGGTGGCTGAGCAGCACCTCACGGTGCGCATCGATCAGCACCTCCTCCTCGTCCTGGTGCGTGCTGGCTGCGATCCAGACCGGCCGGCCCGGAGCATGCAGCGCCCGGAACAAGCGCCCGCGTTCCGCCACCTGCGGCGCCAGGTCGAAATCGAACTTGATGTTTCCCGTGACGTGCGTGCGCGCCGGGTTGGCTCCGAGCGCACGGAAGCGCTCCGCGTCGACGGCGCTCTGTGCGCCGATCACGATGCCGTGCGCCAGGGTGTCGCGGATGAGGCTGAACAGCACGCGATAGCGACGCACGGATTTCAGCGATACCCGCGCGCTCGCGAGCACGAGCGGAACCTTGCGCCGTCCGCACTCGTGGTAGAGATTCGGCCAGATCTCCGTCTCGAGAATCAGCGCCAGCTCGGGCCGTGCCCAGTCGAAGAAGCGTCGCACCGCCATGGGCGAGTCGTAGGGCACGTAGCAGTGCGTCACCGCGGCGCCGAACAGATCGCGTGCGCGCTGCGAGCCGGTTGGCGTCATCGTCGTCACGACCACCGGCGTCGCCGGAAACCGCTGTCGCAGCGTGCGCACGAGCGGCGCCGCCGCGGTGACCTCGCCCACGGATACGGCGTGGATCCAGATGCTTGGCGCGGGCAGACGCGCGAAACCGTGTCCGAAGCGCTCGCCGATGCGGCGGCGGTACTCCGGTTGACGCAAGCTGCGCCAGAAGAGATGCCCGACGAATACAGGCGCCAGCAGCCACGAGAGCAGAGCGTAGGCGAGCCGCACGAGCGCGATCAGCGGTTCCTGCGAATCGATTCCAGGATGCGGCTGGTGGACCTGCCCTCCCGGAAGCTCAGCACCTCGACGGTGCCGCCGTTCGCGATCACGGTCGGAGCGCCGGCGATCTCCTCCGGCCGGTAATCGCCGCCTTTCACCAGCACGTCCGGCAGGACTTCCGCGATCAGGTGTTCCGGGGTGTCCTCCGGGAATGGCACGACCCAATCCACGGCGGCGAGCCCCGCGAGGACCGCCATCCGGTCGGCGAGCGGATTGATGGGCCGGCCCGAGCCCTTCAGCCGCCGCACCGAGTCATCGTCGTTCACCGCCACCAGCAGCCGGTCGCCGCGGCTCTTGGCCTCTTCCAGATATGCGACGTGGCCCGCGTGGAGTATGTCGAAGCAGCCATTGGTCATTACGACGCGTTCTCCCCGGGCCTTCGCCTCTTCCGCCACGCCTCGCGCCTCCTCCCGGCGCAGGAGCCCACGCCCACCGCGCCCATGCTCGTGCAGCTCGAGGCGCAATTCGGAAGGCGTCACGGCCGCAACGCCGATCTTGCGCACGACGATGCCGGCGGCCACGTTGGCAAGGGTCGCGGCGTCCGTGAGCGTCATGCGGGCCCCGAGTCCCGCGGCGAGCGCCGCTATCACGGTGTCGCCGGCGCCCGTGACGTCGAACACCTCGCGGGCGCGCGCCCCGATGAAGACGGGCTCGCTGTCCGCGGGTATGACCGCCATGCCCCGTTCGCCGAGCGTGACCACGAGCGCCACCAGCTCGAGATCGGCGCGCAAGCGGCGCGCACGCGCTACGAGGTCGGCGTCGTTCTGCGCATGGCCGGCAACCGCTTCGAACTCTGCGAGGTTGGGCGTGAGCAGCGTGGCGCCGCGATAGCGGCCGAATTCGGTCCCCTTCGGATCGACCAGCACGGGCACGCGCCGGTCGCGGCACACCTGCACGAGCGCCGGCGCCTCGCGCAACGTGCCCTTGGCGTAGTCCGACAGGATGCAGACGCTGGCCTCGGCGGCGCACGCGCCCAGCAATTCGACGACTCCGCCGGCGTCCGTGACGCCAAAGGCGTCTTCGGTATCGAGCCGGATGAGCTGCTGGTTGCGGCTGAGCACGCGCAACTTCGTGATTGTGGGACGCGCCGCGGACTCGACGAGCTCGAGGCGGACGCCACGCCGGCCGAGCAGATCCTTCAGCATGGCGCCATTCGCGTCGCGTCCGACGATGCCCGTCAGCGTCGTATGCGCGCCGAGAGTCGCCAGATTCACCGCGACGTTCGCCGCGCCGCCTGCGCGCGCCTGCGACTGCATTACCTTGACGACCGGAACCGGCGCCTCGGGCGAGATTCGCGACGTGGGCCCGAACCAGTACTGGTCCAGCATGATGTCGCCCGCGACGAGCGCCTTCACGGACGAGAAATCGGGGATGGTAAGGCTCATGCAGGAGGCCCGACGCTGCCTGGCCGCGATGTTAGCACAGCGCCGTATGCCCGCCGTCCGCGGGCGCCGGTCAGCGATTATGAATGGAGCCGCGGCTCAGCCAGCTAGCCGCACTTCGAATCGCCGCAGGCGAGGCAGGTGAGGCAGTTGTCCATCATGACGACTGCCGCCGTGCTGCAGACCTTGCAGAGCTGCGCGCCTTGCGGGTAGTGCCCCTTCGCGAAGGCGTCCTGCTGGCGGTTGCGCTCCTCGAATTCCCTGCGCTTCATCTCGACGAGGCGCTTCTGATGCTCGTCGAGCGAATCGGCCGGAAGAAGACCGATGAATTTCAGGTGCCGCTCGACGATGTGGCCGAGCTCGGCGATGATCGAAGGCATGAACTTGCCGCCGGGTTGCCAGTAGCCACCCCGCGGATCGAACACCGCCTTGAGCTCGTCCACCATGAAGGTGACGTCGCCGCCCTTGCGGAACACGGCGGACATGAGGCGCGTGAGCGCCACGATCCACTGATAGTGATCGAGGTTCTTCGAATTGATGAAGATCTCGAACGGACGCCGCTGCTCGTGTTCGGTGCCCGGGTTGAGGATGATGTCGTTGATGGTGACGTACATCGCGTGATCGGATACCGGTGTCTTCACCTTGTAAGTGGAGCCCTCCAGCATCTCCGGCCGCTCGAGCTTCTCGTGCATGCGCACGACCTTGCCGTCGGCGCTGACTTCCCGGAGGCCCGCCTTGTCGGCCTTCGCCTCCGGCGTCTTCGGTTCGGCCCCCTCCACGCGGTAGCCGACGATTTTCTTGTCGATCCTGATCTTCGCCATGAATGGGCTCCTCGGTCATCCGCGGCAAGTCCTAGAACTTGCCGTAATAACCCTCCTTCAATGCATCGAACAGATTCGCGGCGGTATGGACATCGCCGTCGTATTCCACTTCCTCATCGCCTTTCAGCGTGATCTCGCTACCGTCTTCGAGCACGAAGGTGTACTGCGTGTTCTTGAGATCCTTTTCCTTCACGAGCACGCCCTGGAAGGCCTCGGGGTTGAATCTGAATGTCGTGCATCCCTTCAGGCCCTTCTCGTAAGCGTAGAGGTAAATGTCCTTGAACTGCTCGTAGGGAAAGTCCGTCGGCACGTTGGCGGTCTTCGAAATGGAAGAATCCACCCATTTCTGGGCCGCCGCCTGGATGTCCACGTGCTCGCGGGGCGAGATGTCATCCGCGGTGACGAAATAGTCCGGCAGCCGTTCCTCAGTCTTTGCCGATCCTGGCATCGCACTGGGGTTCACGAGCTGCCGGTAAGCCAGAAGCTCGAAGGAAAAGACGTCCACCTTCTCCTTGGTCTTCCTGCCCTCGCGGATGACGTTGCGGAAATAGTGATGAGCAAAGCTGGGCTCGATGCCGTTGCTGGCATTGTTGGCGAGCGACAGGGAGATCGTCCCCGTAGGTGCAATCGAGCTGTGGTGGGTGAACCGCGCACCGGTGTCCTCGAGTTCCTTCACGAGCTCCGGCGCCACCTGGGCGAGCCGCTGCATGTACCGGCTATAGCGGCTGTGCAGGAGCCGCCCCGTTATGCGATCGCCGATCTTCCATCCGTCGGTCGCCATCTCGGGGCGTTTGCGGAGCAATTCGGGCGTGATGGTGAATTCCTCGAGCATGATTGGCGCCGGTCCCTTTTCCCGTGCCAGCTCCAGTGCCGTCTCCCAGCCTGCGAGGGCCATTTCCCTCGACACGTCCTCGGTGAACTGCACCGATTCCGGGGTGCCGTAGCGCAGTTTCAGCATGGCCATGGCGGAACCGAGGCCAAGAAATCCCATGCCGTGGCGGCGCTTGCGCTGGATCTCCTCGCGCTGCCGGCCGAGCGGCAGGCCGTTGATCTCGACGACGTTGTCGAGCATGCGCGTGAACACGCATACCACATGGCGGTACTCGTCCCAGTCGAAGCGGGCCGAGTCGCTGAACGGATCGAGCACGAACTTGGTGAGGTTCACGGATCCCAGCAGGCAGGAGCCGTACGGAGGCAACGGCTGCTCGCCGCAGGGATTGGTGGCGCGGATCGTCTCGTCGAACCAGTTGTTGTTCATCTCGTTCACGCGATCGATCAGCACAAAACCCGGCTCCGCGAAGTCATAGGTGGACGCCATGATCAGGTCCCACAGCCGCTGCGCCGGCAGGCGCTTGTAGACTCGGCAGGCGACTTCGCCGCGATCGTTGGTGACGTAGCCGTCCGTGACCGGCCATTCGCGCCAGACCACCTCGTCGGGATCGTTCAGATCCACTCCGCCCTGCTCCACCTGCCGCGCATCGAGAGGAAAAACGAGCGCCCACGGCTCGCTCGCTTTGACCGCGCGGATAAAGTCGTCCGTGATCAGCAGCGAGAGGTTGAACTGGCGCAGCCTGCCGTTCTCCCGCTTCGCGCGGACGAAATCGAGAACATCAGGATGGCCGACGTCGAAGGTGCCCATCTGGGCGCCGCGCCGGCCGCCGGCGGAGGACACGGTGAAGCACATCTTGTCGTAGATATCCATGAACGACATCGGCCCCGAGGTGTAGGCACCCGCGCCGCTCACGTATGCGCCCCGCGGTCGCAGGGTCGAGAACTCGTAACCGATACCGCAACCGGCCTTGAGCGTGAGCCCGGCCTCGTGGACCTTCTCGAGGATGGTGTGCATCGAGTCGGCGATGGTTCCGGAGACCGTGCAATTGATGGTCGAGGTCGCCGGCTTGTGCTCTCGCGCGCCGGCGTTGGAGACGATACGACCGGCGGGAATGGCGCCCCGGCGCAGCGCCCACAGAAACGTCTCGAACCAGCGTTCCCGCCCTGTTTCCGCCTCGACCTCGGCAAGCGCCAGCGCGATGCGCTTATAGGTGTCATCCATGGTCTCGTCGATGACTTCCCCGGTCTTCGACTTGAGCCGGTATTTCTTGTCCCAGATATCGATGGACGCCTCCTGGAAGTAAATGCCAGGCGCCTTCGAGCGATCGATTTGGACAGCCGTTTTCATTTCGAAGAAGACTCCCCCAAGCGGGTCCGCCGTTACGAACCAAGCCCCTCTGCCGACCTCTGTGGTCCCCTGGTGCCCTGCTCTGGCGGGTTTCCTTGCCCTGGAGAATGGATGACTCCGGGCCCGACCTGCCTCTGATGCAGCGGCACAAGATATTGTGCCGACCAATTTGGAGATTACGTCCGGCATCCGGGGCTGTCAAGGATTTGGAAGATCGAATTTTGCTATTTTTTATTCTTTACAAACAATGACTTAGTTTACACGTCTCATGTTGATCAAAAAACGTCCAGACACCCGGGCGCAACCCCGCGCCAATGCTCATGAACACAATATCTTGTGTCCGTTGTGCGCATTAAATCCCCCTGTTATTCACAGGATTTCAACCCCTGCGCTCACCGTTCCGGACAGTGGAAGCGCCGTGAACGGGCGTGCAAACAACCGGGAACCGTTGCGACCGGTTCCCGCCGTGTCAGGTTCGTCGCGCGTGGCGAAACGGCTATGATTCCGCCTCGCAATGCGTCGGCGTTCTCAGGAAGACAGCATGAACACGAAGCTCGTGAAGGGATTCCTCCTCGCGGCTGCAATGGCCGTTGCCGAGGCAAGCCCGGCAGCGCTGCCCGCCGTGATCGGGGACCAGAGCGTCCCGAGTCTGGCGCCCCTCGTGAAACAGGTGTCGCCCGCGGTCGTCAGCATCGCGACGAGGGGCACGGTCCAGACCCCGAACCCTCTGATGGAGGATCCGTTCTTTCGGCGCTTCTTCGGCGTCCCGCCGCAACCGCGCGAAGTGCGCAGCGCAGGGTCAGGCGTCATCGTGGACGCGAAGAACGGCTACATTCTCACCAACCACCATGTCATCGAGAACGCGAGCGAGATCGAGGTGGCGCTGCTCGATAACCGCAACGTCAAAGCGACCGTGGTCGGCTCGGACGAAGGTACCGACATCGCCGTATTGAAGCTGAGCGAGCCCGGCCAGCTCACGCAGATTGCGCTCGGCAATTCCGACCAGGTCCAGGTAGGCGATTTCGTGGTCGCCATCGGCAATCCCTTCGGTCTGCAGCACACGGTCACGTCAGGCATCGTGAGCGCGCTCGGCCGCAGCGGCATCAGCCCGGATGGCTACGAGGATTTCATCCAGACGGACGCGTCCATCAATCCTGGCAATTCCGGGGGTGCGCTGATCAATCTCAAGGGCGAACTGATCGGCATCAACTCGGCGATCTTCTCCAACAGCGGCGGCAATATCGGCATCGGCTTCGCAATCCCGGTGAACATCGCGAAGTCGATCATGTCGCAAATCCTGCAATACGGAAAAATCCGGCGCGGGTTGCTCGGCGTGAGCATCAGTGACTTCAACGCCGATACCGCCAAGGCCTACGGAGTAGAGGCACACGATGGAGCGCTGGTGCAGGAAGTCACCTCGGGCTCGTCTGCGGAGAAGGCTGGCCTCAAGGTCGGCGACGTCATCGTCGCCGTGGACGGCGATGCCATCAGCAGCGCGTCGGACTTGCGGACGACGATCGGACTCAAGCGCAGCGGCGACAAGGTCCGGCTGGACGTGCTCCGCGATGGCAAGAAGAGCACGCTCACCGCCATGCTCGACGAACGCGAGGCCAACGAGCAGATTGGCGCCGCGGAAATTCACCAGGGGCTCGAAGGCGCGGACCTCGCGAACTACGATGGCTCGGGCGGCAGTTTCAACGGCCCGGCTGTCCTGGTGACGGCAGTCGAACCCGAGAGCCCGGCGGCCGCGCGTGGCCTGCGACCGAACGACATCATCGTCGCGGTCAACCGGGTGCGCGTGCACTCGGTAAAGGAGCTGCAGGCGATCGCCGGCCAGCAGAATCTCCTGATCCTGTCGCTGCGTCGCGGGAACAGAGATCTGCTGTTGCAGGTCCGCTGAGCGGCCACTCGTCCGGCGTCGTGATTTCGCGCAGCACCGCGGCGCGATCGTCCGGCCCCAGCCGGGCGAGGCGCGCGGCGCGGCGGTAGAACGCGGGCAGGTTGCCGCCCTCGCCCTCCAGCATCACCCGCAGGGTGCCCACCAGCAGGTCATAGGTGGCGAGCGCGCCGAGGGACGCGTTGTTGACTGGCGTGTCGAACCAACCGTCAAAGTGGGGCGGGCCTCGCCAGGTGGCGCGCAGGTGCCGGTAACGTTCGCGCAACCCCGAAAATTCCGCGGCCTTGGCCGTCCGCATGTCGTCGCCGGTCCCCGTGGCATAGAGCGCTGCCAGGCGCGTGCGTGTCTCCGCGATCAGGCTCCGCGCGGCGCGTTCCCGCTCGAGCTCCAGCATGTACGCGCATAGCCCGTCCCGGTCGTTGCGGCTCTCCAGCCAGCGGATCGTGCCTTCCTGTTCCACCAGCGTTGCGAAGCTCTCGTTGAAGATGGTGTCGCCGGGAACATAGAGCTCCTGATGGGCAAGCTCGTGGAAGATCAGCCCGGCGAGCGCCGCATCCGGCAGGGGCACGACACTGCTCAGCAGCGGGTCGCGGAAGAATCCGAGGGTCGAATACGCGATGGCGCCGCCCACGAAGACGTCGTCGCCGCGCGCCGCCAGACTCGCCGCGAATTCCCGGGCGTCGCGCTCCTCGAAGTAGCCGCGATAGGCGACGCATCCCGCGACGGGGAAGCACCACGTCCGCAGGGAAAGCGAGAACTCCGGCGCGGCGAACACGTTCCAGACCGCGTAAGGCCGATGCAATTCCGCGTACTCGCTGAAGCTGCCGTTGTCGGGCAACGCAAGCGCGACGTGCCCGAAGCGCAACGCTTCCTGCGCGCCGCGAAGCTTCGTGCGAAGTATCTCCGGAGTCGCGGGATCGGCCAGCACTTCGCCGATCGGGCGGCGGGCGTGCGCGATCGCCATCTGACCGGAGGTCGCCTGGATCAGGTAGGAGGGACTGCACGCTTGCGCAAGCGCAAGGACGAGCACTGCGATCAGGCTGCGCTGCCGTGGCTCCATGATGGCGTAACGATACCGGCTACAATGCCGTCATGCAGACGTACCTGGTCGGTGGCGCCGTGAGGGACCGCCTCCTCGGCCTGCCGGTCGCCGAGCGCGACTGGGTCGTGGTCGGCGCGACGTCCGAGGCGCTGGAGGCTCTCGGCTATCGCCGCGTCGGCGCGAGCTTTCCCGTCTTTCTGCATCCCGCGACCGGCGAGGAATACGCCCTCGCGCGCACGGAAAGGAAGACAGGGCCGGGCTACCGCGGCTTCGTCGTGCAGGCGGGACCGGAAGTGACTCTCGAAGACGACCTGCGCCGGCGCGACCTCACCATCAATGCCATGGCGGAGGACGCCGATGGCGCCCTCATCGACCCGTACGGCGGTCAGGCCGATCTTGCCGCACGCAGGCTGCGCCATGTTTCGGACGCCTTCCGTGAAGATCCGGTCCGGATCCTCCGGGTTGCCCGGTTTGCCGCGCGTTTCGCCCCGCTCGGCTTCGAAGTCGCGCCGGAGACGAGGCAGCTGATGCAAGAGATGGTGTCGGCTGGCGAAGCCGCCGCGCTGGTGCCGGAGAGGGTCTGGCAGGAGACCGAGGCTGGGCTGGCCGCACCGCGCCCGGACGTCTTCATTTCGGTTCTGCGCGAGTGCGGTGCGCTTGCGGTGGTGTTCCCGGAAGTAGATGCGCTCTGGGGCGTGCCACAACCCGCGCAGTGGCACCCGGAGGTCGACACCGGCGTTCACCTGCTGCTCGCCCTGCGCGAGAGCGCGCTCCTCTCGCCGAAGGCGGAGGTGCGCTTTGCGGTACTGGTCCACGATCTCGGCAAGGGGACGACCCCAAAGGCGCTCTGGCCCAGACACATCGCGCACGAGGAGCGCGGCGTCGCGCTCACGCAAGCTCTCTGCCGCCGGCTCGGCGTGCCGAATCGCTTCGGCGAGCTCGGCTGCGCCGTGGCGCGCTACCACGGCGTCTGCCACCGCGCACTGGAACTGCGGCCGGCAACGCTGCTCTCGGTACTCGAAGGCGTGGACGCGTTCCGCCGGGCAGACCGGTTCGAGGACTTTCTCGTGGCCTGCGAGGCCGACGCCCGCGGCCGTCTCGGGCGCTCCGACGCGCCATACCCGCAGGCGGCGCTGCTGCGCGAGGCGCTCAGGGCGTCGAGTGCCGTCAGGGCCGGCGACCTGGCAGAGCGCGGCCTCACAGGCGAGGCGCTCGGCGCGGCCCTGCGCGAAGAGCGCGTGCGGGCTATCGCCGCCATACCCGCCGCATTCGGGGGCGGCGCCTAGCAGGTCGTTGAAGTCGAGCGCCCGATGGCGAGGCGCCGCAGCAGATTTTCAACAACCTGCTAGAGCTGGTGACGCAGGTCGCGGAAGCCAAAGCCGACGGGCTCGACCTCGCCACGCGTGAGCGCCATCATCCGGATGCGCTCACCCATCTCACCAGGCAACAACAACTTCTTGGCCTGCAGCCCCGTCGCGGGATTCGCGCCGGCGAGCTCCGCCTCGAGCCCGGCGTCGATGAGGAAATGCGCCTGAGTGCCGTACCCGGCGACTCGCAGTCCTGCCGCCTCGGCCGCTTCCGCGAGCGCCGTGAAGTCCACCCACGCGGTGATGTCCTGCAGGCCCGGGTGGTAGAAGGGATCGCCGTGCGCGCGATGCCGATAGTGGCAGGTGAGCGTGCCGTCGCGTCGCTCCGGGTGGTAGTACTCGCGGCGTGACATGCCGTAGTCGCCGAGCAGAAACATGCCGGCCGCGAGCGCGCCACCGACGGCGTTCACCCAAGCCGGCAGCCGCAGACAGACCTCCGAGCGGTAGCCCTCCGCCAGCCGGTGCCCGATGCCGCGCTCGATCGCAGCAACCGCCGCGACCAGGGCGGTCGACGGCTCCGCGGCCGCCCAGGTGAAAGTATTTCCGGCGCGGGCTACGCCGAGCGCGCGTACGGTGCCGTCGCGAACCACGAACCGGCTGAACGGCAGCGCATCGGCCACTTCGTTCGCCAGCACGACACCCTCGAGCGGCAGGGCCGGCAGCTCGTCCAGCCACGTCACGGCGGCAAGATGCGCGGGTGCACGCCGGGCGATCGTGGCTCGCTGACGCGCCCGCAACTCGGCACCGACCTCGAGGATGGAGTAAGGCACGGCGGGAAACCCCAGTCGGCCGAGAGCCGTTAGCAGCTCGGCGGCGAGCGCGCCCGATGCCTGCCCCGAGCTCCAGGATCTCGCCGTCCGGGTGAGCCCTCAACCACGGCAGGCAAGCGCGGGCGAGGCAACGCGCCAGCAACGGCGAGATCTCGGGAGCCGTCACGAAGTCGCCCGCCGGTCCGAACTTCTCGGCGCCGGCGCTGTAGTAACCGATGCCCGGGGCGTACAGGGCGAGCTCCATGTACTCGGCGAAGTCGAGCCAGCCTCCGGCTGCGCGCATGCGTTCATCGATCCGGTCCACCACGCGACGGCTGACCGCGAGCGCCTCTGCACCCGGCATGGGCAATTCGAAACGGTTCTGCATCGTAGTGTAATCTTACGACCGCAGTTGCCCGATCGGCCTGCGGCCCCAAGAACTGCGCATTCTCACTGTGTGGCGCATGACGGAAAGCAAGACATCACTTGAAGGCAAATGGGCGCTCGTCACTGGCGCGGGGCGGCGCGTCGGCGCGTCCATCGCGCGCACGCTGCATGCGGCGGGCGCCGGCGTCACGATCCACTATCGCCATTCCGCGGCGCCGGCCAATTCGCTGGCGAAGGAGTTGAACGATGCGCGGCCGGGCTCGGCTTTTGCGGCCCAGGCCGACCTGCTGGACATTGGCAGCTTCGGCCCTCTCGTCGACGCAGTCCTGGCGCGTGGCGGGCGGCTCGACATTCTGGTCAACAACGCGTCGAGCTTCTATCCGACGCCCTTCGGCAGCGTCACGGAATCCCAGTGGGAGGACCTCCTCGGCACGAACCTGCGCGCACCGCTGTTCCTGTCGCAGGCCGCGGTGCCGCATCTGAAGGCCGCGCGTGGCACCATCATCAATCTCATCGACATCCATGCGGTACGGCCGTTGCGCGATCACGCCGTCTACGGCGCGGCGAAAGCCGGACTCGCGATGCTGACCCGCGCGCTCGCGCGCGAGCTGGCCCCCGCGATTCGTGTAAACGGCATAGCGCCGGGTGCCGTGCTCTGGCCCGACGACGGACTTGCCGACAGTACTCGCGAAGCCATCATCCGGCAGATCCCGCTGAAACGACCGGGCAAGCCGGAGGACATCGCAGGGTGCGTCCTGTATCTGGTGCGTGATGCAGACTACGTCACCGGCCAGATCATCACCGTCGATGGGGGCCGCAGCATCGGCTGGTGATGCGTTCAGCCACGCTTCGGCGCGGGCTCGCCGTTTCGATCCCCTCTCTCGATGCAGACCCCGACGTCGCGCGTGCCGCGGACGGCGAACGGCTTGCGCACCGCAACTCTCACCCAGCGCACGGCGAACTCGCTCATGATGACTTCCGCGACGCGTTCGGCCAGCGTCTCGACGAGCTGAAAACCCGACGCCTCCACGAAGCTGGTCACCCGTTTTGCAACCGCCTTGTAGTCCAGCGTCGCGTCGATCCGATCGCGCTGCGCGGCGCTCCGGACGTCGGCCGCCATCTGCAGATCGAAGCTGACGATCTGCGGCATGCGGCGCTCCCATTCCCAGATGCCGACGACCGTCCTGACACGCAGATCGGTGACGAAGATGATGTCCATGGCAGCGCTCACGGCGGGCCGAGCTCTTCGAGGTTCCAGCGGGCACGGGCCTCGATCAACGGGGTGGCGATGCGCGATTCGCGGAAGCGCAGGCTGCCGGTCAGAGCAATCATGGCGCCGTTGTCCGTGCAGAACTCGCTGCGCGGATAATAAACGCGACTTCCCCTTGCTGTCAGTTCGTCGCGCAACCGTTCGCGAAGCCGGCGATTGGCGCCGACTCCCCCGGCGACGACGAGGCGCGTCAGCCCGGTCGCGTCCAGTGCGCGGACACACTTCGTCACGAGCGTGTCCACCACCGCCTCCTGGAACGAATACGCGAGGTCCACCCGGTCGGACTGTCGCAGCCCGTCAGGACCCGACAGTTCCTTTGTCCGGGTGACTACCGCCGTCTTGAGGCCACTGAAGCTGAAGTCCAGCCCGGGGCGGTTGAGCATCGGACGGGGAAATGAGAAGCGGTCGGCGCGGCCATCGCTGGCGAGCCGAGCCAGTTCGGGCCCGCCCGGATAGGGCAGTCCGAGCATCTTGGCGGTCTTGTCGAAAGCCTCGCCTGCGGCATCGTCGAGTGTCTCGCCGAGAACGCGATAGCGCCCGAGACCGGCGACTTCCACGAGCAGCGTATGGCCGCCGGACACGAGCAGCGCCACGAACGGAAACCCGGGAGGGTCGTCCTCCAGCAGACAAGCCAGCAGGTGCGCCTCCATGTGATGCACGGGGATCGCCGGCACGCCCCAGGCGGCCGCGAGACCCGTTGCAACCGTCGCTCCCACGAGCAGCGCACCGATAAGCCCCGGGCCGGCCGTATACGCGACGCCGTCGATCTCGCGGCTGATCCCGCCTGTCGCCAGCGCCTCGGCGACCATGGGCAGCAGCCTGACGATGTGATCACGCGAGGCAAGTTCCGGGCACGACTCCGCCGAAGGGCGCATGGATAGCGACCTGGCTGTGAATCATGTGCGCCAGCAGCCCCCGCTTCCGGTCGTAGACGGCGACGGCGGTCTCATCGCAGCTGGTCTCTATCCCCAGGATAATCATCGGCGTATCGGGTTCCGCGAGCCTTTCCAAACGCCCGCAAAATGGCTATATTGTGCGGTCTTCACCGGCTGAGCGCCGGTTTTTTTCGCCTGACGGTAACGGCCGAGGATGACGAACTTGCCGAGCGTACGCGTACGAGAAAACGAACACTTCGATGCCGCCCTGCGCCGCTTCAAGCGCGCCTGCGAGAAGGCGGGCGTCCTGACCGAATTGCGCCGCCGGGAGTTCTACGAAAAGCCCACCCAGGAACGCAAGCGCAAGCGCGCCGCGGCCGTCAAACGGCAGTTGAAGCGCACCGCGCGCGAAACGCAACCGCCGGCGCCGCCTCTACTGACGGAAGAGCCGTCAGTCCCCGAGCATGTCGCTCAAGGCCCGGGTCAACGAGGACATGAAGGCCGCACTGCGCGGTGGGGAGAAGCTCCGTCTCGCCACGGTCCGTATGCTGATGGCCGCCATCAAGCAGCGCGAGGTGGACGAGCGCCGTGAGATGAGCGACGGCGACGTGCTCTCGGTCGTCGAGAAGCTGATCAAGCAGCGCCGCGAAGCAGCTGCCCAGTTCGGCGGAGCGGCGGCGCACGGATCTGGAGAGTAAGGAGCTCGAAGAGGCCCGCATTCTCTCCGCTTATCTGCCCGCCCAGCTCGAGGAGGCCGAAATCCATGCCCTGCTGGAGGATGCCATCCGCGAAGCGGGCGCATCCGGGATGAAGGACATGGGCAAGGTGATGAACGCCCTGCGGCCGAAGGTGCAGGGCCGGGCGGACATGAGTCAGATCAGCAACCTGGTCAAGGCCCGTCTCGCCCGCTGACTTGCTCTCCCCGGCGACGTGGACGCCGGAACACGGCTCCCCTTATTCTCGGGATCACGGCGCCCGGAGACGGCCGGCCACAATGACCTGCGCGCATTCCGCAGCAATTCATCGACGAGCTGATGCAGCGCGCCGATATCGTCGAAGTCGTCGGCACGCGCGTGCAGCTCAAGAAAGCCGGCACGGAGTACAAGGCCTGCTGCCCGTTTCACGGCGAAAAGACGCCGTCTTTCACGGTGAGTCCGGCGAAGGGCTTCTACCACTGCTTCGGCTGCGGTGCCCATGGCACGGCGCTCGGCTTCCTGATGGAGTACGACCGCCTCGATTTCGTGAGCGCGGTCGAGGAACTCGCCGCCCGCCTCGGACTGGAAGTTCCGAGGGAGGCAACGCTCGCAGACCGGATTCGCCCCTCGCAGCTCTGTACGACGTGCTCGCCCAGGCCGCCAGTTTCTTCGAGCAATCGCTGCGCGCCAGCCCGGCGGCCATCGAGTACCTGCGCTCCCGCGGGCTCGACGGCGACACGGCGAAGGTGTTTCGCATCGGTTATGCGCCGCCGGGGTGGGACGGTCTCCTGCGCGAGTTTCCGGATTCCGACGGGCACGGCAGCATCTCCTGGCGGCCGGCCTGATCGTCGCCCGCGAAGGCGGCGGGCACTACGACCGCTTCCGCGATCGCATCATGTTCCCGATCCGCGACACCCGTGGCCGCGTGGTCGGCTTCGGCGGGCGGGTCATAGGAGCCGGCGAACCGAAATACCTCAACTCGCCGGAGACCGCCGTATTTCACAAGGGCGGCGAGCTCTATGGTCTGTACGAGGCGCGGCAGGCCGATCGCAAGCTCGGCGCGGCTGCTCGTGGTCGAGGGCTACATGGACGTCGCCTCCCTCGCCCGGCACGGCATCCACGACGTCGTGGCGACCCTCGGCACGGCCACGACCGGCGAACATCTGCGCCGGCTGTTTCGCGTCGTGCCGGAAATCGTGTTCTGTTTCGACGGCGATCGCGCCGGTCGTGCGGCGGCGTGGCGCGCGCTTCAGGCCTCCTTGCCGGAGGTGCGCGAAGGCTCGCCAGATCCGCTTCCTGTTTCTCCCCGATGCAGAAGACCCCGATTCGCTGGTGCGAAAGGAGGGCGCGGACGCGTTCCGGACGCGCGTCGCCGCGAGCGTGCCCCTGTCAGACTATTTACTCGACGAACTGCGCAGGCAGGCGGGCTCGGAATCGCTGGACGGGCGCGCTCGCCTGGCGGAGCTGGCTCGCCCGCTCCTGAACCTGCTGCCGGCCGGCGTGTACCGCGAGCTGCTCACCGACCGTCTCGCGCAGGAGATCGGTCTGAAGCGGGAACGGCTGGCGGCCGCGCTCGGCGAGCCCCCCGAGGCGAGGCCGCCGCCGCCGCGACGGCGCGCTCCCGCCGGGACCCGTCCGTCGCTGGTGCGTCAGGCCATCACGCTGCTCGTGAACTTTCCCTCGATCGGCGAGCATGCATCCGTGCCGGCGGGGGTTGCCGAGGTTGGCCAGAAAGGCGTGCATCTGCTCGTCGAATTACTCGATTTGACGCGCACCCATCCGGGCCTCTCGCCCGGAGCGCTGGTCGAGCGATTCCGCGAGCGCCCCGAAGGTCGTCATCTCGCCGAACTCCTTGCTGACCCGGTGCTGGTAAGCGAAGCTGCGGCACCGCAGGTGCTCGCCGACAACCTGCGGCGCATCATCGCGCTCGATCGCGAGGAACGTCTGGCAAAACTCGTGTCTAAGGCAGAGTCCGGCGGCCTGACACCCGAAGAAAAAGAGGAATTCCGCCGGCTGCAGCGTGACGTGGTTAGCGGAATCGGATGAGTCTCGTCAGCGCAAGCTCCGTGAGCTCAGGCCGCAGGGCACATGAACAGCGCATCCGGTTCGGTTAGCAGCCTTTCCGAACGGAATCATGAGGTTAACGGGACCGGACGCTGCCCGGCCCGGGATGGTCCGAAATGCACAGATTGGCCGTCCGCCTGTGGATGGCCAGTCATTGGCCCCATATAATGTTGGGTTTACGTGCTCGAGCCGAGGTATGACGGTGGAAGACTATACGGATAACGCGACTGCCGAACAGCAGTCCCAGCTCAAGCTCCTCATAGCACGGGGCAAGGAGCAGGGCTACCTCACCTACGCTGAGGTCAACGACCACCTGCCGAACGATATCGTCGATCCGGAGCAGATCGAAGACATCGTCAACATGATCAATGACATGGGGATCACGGTCTACGAGAAGGTCCCGGACGCCGATGCCCTGCTCCTTTCCGATGTCCCGGTAACGAGCGACGAGGAAGCCGCGGAGGAAGCCGCCGCGGCGCTCGCCACGGTAGACAGCGAGTTCGGACGCACGACCGACCCGGTTCGCATGTACATGCGCGAGATGGGCACTGTCGAGCTGCTCACCCGCGAAGGCGAAATCCGCATCGCCAAGCGGATCGAAGAAGGCCTCGACCAGGTGAAGCGCTCGGTCGCCTTCTTCCCGCCGTCCATCAACGTGATTGCGCTGGCGTACGAGCCTGTCAAGACCGGCGAGGCACGTCTCCAGGACGTGCTCACGGGCTTCGTAGATCCGAACCAGCCCGATGAGGTCCTGCCCGCGAGCGCGCGCGAGGTGGAAGAGGACGTTCCGGAAGACGGCGAAGAAGAAGCGGAGGAGCTGGGACCGGACCCGGTAGAGGCCGACAGGCGCCTGAAGTCGATCTTCCGGCATCAGAAGAAGGTCCTGGCGTCCATCGAGACGCACGGCGCGGCCCACAAGACCTCGATGAAGGCGCGCGAGAAGCTGACGGCCGAGATCATGGAGCTCAAGCTGGCGCCGAAGCTCTTCGACGCCCTGTGCAATCATCTGCGCGACATCGTCGAGGCAATCCGCACCCAGGAACGGCGGATCATGCAGCTCGCCGTGCGCGAAGCCGGCATGCCGCGCAAGGATTTCCTGAGCACGTTTCCTCAGAACGAGACCAGCATCAGCTGGGTCGACAAGCACATCCGCGCCAAGCGCAAGCATTCCTCGGCGCTCGCCAAGCTGAAGGACGAGATCGTCCGCTGCCAGCGCAAGCTGCAGGCCATAGAGACAGGACGCGCATCTGTCCATCGCTGAAATCAAGGAGATCAACCGGCAGATGTCCATCGGCGAGGCCAAGGCCCGACGCGCGAAGAAGGAGATGGTCGAGGCGAACCTCCGCCTCGTGATCTCCATCGCCAAGAAATACACCAACCGCGGACTCGCAGTTCCTGGACCTGATCCAGGAGGGCAACATCGGCCTGATGAAGGCGGTCGACAAGTTCGAATACCGCCGCGGCTACAAGTTCTCCACCTATGCGACGTGGTGGATCCGCCAGGCGATCACCCGCTCGATTGCGGACCAGGCACGGACGATCCGCATCCCCGTGCACATGATCGAGACGATCAACAAGCTCAACCGCATTTCGCGGCAGATGCTCCAGGAAATGGGCCGGGAGCCCACGCCGGAAGAGCTCGCGGTGCGCATGGAAATGCCCGAAGACAAGGTACGCAAGGTGCTCAAGATCGCGAAGGAACCGATCTCGATGGAGACGCCGATCGGCGACGACGAGGATTCGCACCTGGGCGACTTCATCGAGGACACGACCATCTCCTCGCCGCTCGATTCGGCCACCTCGGAAGGCCTGAAAGAAGCGACGCACAACGTGCTGGCTGGCCTGACGCCACGTGAAGCGAAGGTCCTGCGCATGCGTTTCGGCATCGACATGAACACCGACCACACCCTTGAAGAAGTCGGCAAGCAGTTCGACGTGACGCGGGAACGAATCCGGCAGATCGAGGCGAAGGCCCTGCGCAAGCTGCGCCATCCCTCGCGCAGCGATCAACTCCGCAGCTTTCTGCTGGAGGATTGAGTCGGCGACGCCGGCGGGTCGCTAGCCTCGCTGGCGCAGGGTGATTTCCAGCGGATAGTGATCGGACCCGACATAGGGCCCGCGAGCCACGCGCGTCACGTTCAGCGCGGGGTCGGCGATGCAGTGATCTATCGCTATCTGCAGGGGGGGCATCCACGTCGGCCAGGTGCCGTGAAAGCCGTGGATACGCCGTGCATCCTGCATGCCCGTCTGCGCCAGCAAGTCGGTGAAATACGGGGAAAACGGGGTCAGATTCAGGTCGCCCACCAGCAGCCGCGGCACTCGTTCAGACCCGCTATCACTGCGTTCGAGCAGCGTGGCCAGCGCCGCCAGCTCGCGATTGCGGATTGCTGCTCGCGATGGGTCCGTCGGGGACGCCAGGTGGACCGCGACGAGCTGCACTTTCCCTTCGGGCAGCGCGACAGTAGCGACGACATTGACACTGTCCCGATTGCCGAGATTGGTCACCTGGGCGTCGAGAAGCGGGTACCTGGAGAATGCCCCGAGTCCCCAGGGCGAGGTGCGGTCCATCGAGATCCAGTAGGGATATCTTCCCGTCACTGGACGCAGCTCCTCCACCCATTGCGGCGTCAGTTCGGACAGCACCACGACGTCCGCGTCGCTGCGCCGGAGATAGTCGAGGACGACGGGGTACTGTCGATTTCGATATCTCAGGTTGAGTGACACGATCGAGACGTCGCGCCCCGTCGTCTGCGCGATCGAGGGTGGGACGATAATCGGCAGCAGGTAAGGTCCCACGTACCACGCGTTCCACATCGCGCAGACGAGCAATGCCAGTGCGAGCGAGCGCCTTCCGGCCAGCGCGAAGATGCAAGCGAGCGTCAGCGCAGCAAGCAGATACTGCGGGCGGAAATGCGAGAACAGCTCGGCGAACCATCCGGCACGGGCGAATTGCGCGAGAACCGTCGCGGTCATGATGACAAGCGCACCGAGCATCGCCAGCCTTTCGAGTTGTCGGCGGGCGGCAACGCAGCTCATGGCACGATCCTTCGCACCGCCTGTCTCCGGAAAAAAGCGAGAAGAAACTTTGACGGCACAATTCTCACACAGCAGCAGGAAGCCTTCTACCGTGACGCGGCGAAAGTGGCGTTATGTCAATTCCAGGCTGTCTCAGTGACGGCGACGCCTGGCTTTCCGCCGATGGCGAAACGTGATCGCACGCCATGGCCGCCGCACGAGTCGTGCGAGCCACTCCACCAGCGTCGGCTGGTGGTACGGCAGGTCGGCTGCGGCGATATCGGCCGTGCGCCCGCGATACTTCAGCTTGATCCAGGCGTTGAAGTCCATGCGCCGAAGCTGGCGGAACAGGAGCCGCCGTACCAGGCCTGCGCCCGGCGGCGCCGAGACCGCAGTTCCGAAGTCGATCAGGTAGGGCTGACCGCCGGGCCCGAGCAGGATGTTGTCCTTTCGCTTGAGGTCACCGTGCGCTACCCCGGCCCGATGCATCGCGAGCAGGAGTTCGAGCAGCGCGCCAAGAAAGCGCTCGCGGTCGGGCAGCTCGTCGCCGAGCTTGCGCAGCGACCGACCGTCGATGAATTCCAACACCAGTTCTTCGCCGTGCTGCAGGCCCAGGCAGTGCGGAATCCCCGGGATTCCCGTCAATCGCTGGTAGATGTCGTATTCCCGCCGGAGCATCGCGCGGCGCGCGGCGCGCATGAGCCCGCGGCCCAGGGGCTTCTTCACAATGACGGGCCCTTCCGGCGTGTTGCCGAGATAGACGGCTCCCTGGTATCCGCTGGCGAGCAGCCTCGACGTCTCAGCCGCCACTGTTGCCCTCGGGGCCAACACTGGCCCGTGGTCGTCAGAGCCGCTCATCTGACTCTGCCCTCTAGAGCTGGCGGTAGATCCAGCCAAGCCAGAAGAACGAATACGCGAGGACGAGCGGCTCAGCGTTGCGCCGGAGACTGGTGCCCAGGGACCACTCGCCGCCGCGGGTCACCAGCAGCGATCGCGGCACTACGGCAGGCGTCTTCCGCTGCCACTCCGCGCATGGCTCGCCAAAGATCCTGCGCAACTTGCGGTCTTCGTACTCGACGGCGGCCGGATAATAAAACCACCAGAACCACGCCGAAACCGGCACGGCCCACCAGAGCCCGCTCGCGATCGTGAAGCCGAGCAGCAGAAGCAGGTTACCCGTATACAGCGGATGGCGTACCAGCGAGTAAGGGCCGTTGGTAGCGAGCTGCCGGTTCTTGACGATGAACCCGGACGCATACAGCCGGACGATCGCACCGGCCGCCGAGAGTGCCGCGCCGATCGCAAAAAATGACGGCCGCGGCTGCGCCAGCAGCGCATAGACCGGCATCAGCACCAGACCGAGAGACTGGCGCGCTGCCTCCTGGTAACGCAATTCGCGGATGAAATGCGGGATCCCCGTGAGAGGCGGAAGCTCTGCCGTTCTGTGTCCCATCGATGATCGTCCGTGGGGCATGTCGGGCCGGGGACAGTACCAGAATCGGGCGGCGGCGGTCACGCCTGTGCCGCGCTCGCGGCGCACTGATAGAATTTTCGCGCATCTCCCGGCGGCGCGGCGTCCAGAGCCGGTTGCCGGTCAGGGGGCCTGTAGCTCAGTTGGTTAGAGCGGCGGACTCATAATCCGTTGGTCCCAGGTTCAAGTCCTGGCAGGCCCATATCCCTCACAGTTCTGGATCGCGGTTCAAAATCCAGCCGAGCCCACTATCTGGCGCCTCATGGGCCCTGTTCCGCCCGTGCCGGCCCGGCCGTCACACTTCGCATCAGCGCGCGGCCCCGCTCGAGAATCAGCGCTTCCGGCCCGCGCGGCCGCCCGGCCACGAGCCAGAGACAAAGGACCGCGATCACGTAGGACGCAGCGCCGGCCGCCACCACGGTGGCGAGACGAAGCAGCTCCTCTGGCACTGAGGCCACGTCTGGCCACAAGGCCAGGACGGACGTCACGACGAAGTACATCGCGGTGGCGCCGATGACCGGCCGCCAGACGCGTCTCAGCCAATGAATCGGCCGGAGCTCCATGGTCCAGTTGAGAATGGACAGCTGCACCGGCAGCGTGACCGCGGCCGCTATGAAGAATGCCCACGCGGCCCCGACGAGGCCCATGCGGGGCAGTAGCAGTGCCATGGATGTCAGCAGGAACACGATGTAAACGGTCCCGACCGCGATCAGCAGCCGCGGCTTGCCGAGAGCGAGATAGACCGCCGTCGTGCCGCTGCCCATCAGCGACATCGCCGAGACGAAACCGAGCACCTGCAGGACGGGAATCGACGCCAGCCAGTGCGAGCCGAATAACAGGGGTACCAGAATCGAGGCCGTCGCGGCCGTGCCGATCGCGACGGGCATCGCTATAAGGGAAGTCATGGCCGCCACCGCGAGGTAACCGTTGCGCAGCGTCTCGCGGTCCGCCGCCATGCGTGCGTAGCCGGGAAACATGGCTCGATCGATGGGCGCGGAAAGATTGTTGTGGGCGATCAGGGCCAGCTCGTACGCCAGGCTGAAAAGGCCGAGCTGGGCCGGACCTGCCAGTTTGCCTATGAATACATCCGAAGACCTGTTCCTCAGGAAGTACATGACGTTGTCGAGCACCAGCCACTTCGAGAAACCCATGAGGTTTCTTGCACGCGACAGGTTCCAGCGCGGCCGGTAGGGATGCATCAGATAGCTCGACACGACCCCGGCCACGCTGGCAGAGAGGATGCCGGCGGCGAGTGCCCAGTAGCTGCGCAGCCAGAACGCCATGGCAGCGGCCACGAGAACCTGCACGATCTTGCGAGTGACGGTGAACGCAAACTCGCGGCCGAAATTCAGCTCCTTTCTGAAGCTCACCACTCCGACGTTCTGGAACCCGTCCAGGAGCTCGGTGCACGCGAGCACCACGATGACCGGCGCGAGGCGCGGCTCGTTGTAGAACTTCGCCGCGGGGACGGCCACGACGCAGAGCATCACAGCCAGCGTGGCACCCAAGATCAGGTCGAGCGTCCAGGCGCTGTCGTAGTCCTCCCGCGTCGCCGACTGGTTCTGAATGAGCGCCACGTCGAATCGGAAGCTCGTCAGGAGATCGAGCGCGGCGAGCATGGAGGTGCCGAGAGCAATCAGGCCGAAATCGGCCGGCACGAGCAGCCGCGCGAGTATTACGGTGCTCAGAAAGCCGAGGCCCGTCACGGAAAGACGCAGCGCCACCATCCAGACGGCGCCTCTTGCCATGCGGCCTTTGATATCTGCCGTCATAAAGGCTGGCGATAATACAACGCGATAACGGCGCAAAACCCCAATTGGGTCGCAGACCGTGCTGGCGGGCCCGGTCTAAGCTGCACCCAGCACCGGACAGCGAGGCCCGACTTTCACAGCGTCATGAATCCAGGGTCCTTACCATCACCCGGCGCCGGCGTCCCGGGCCTGATCCCGGGAACCACCGGACTGGCGTACGCAGGCATTGGGCTGTTCGTACTGCTCGGAATCTACGCGGTTCTGCTGCTCAACGCCGAGCGCCTGCCTGCGTGGTTGCGTCTGCCCTCCCCGACCGGCCTGAAACCCCGGCTGACGATCGCCCTGCTGCTGGTCGCGACGCTGCCCGCAATCTCGCTTGCGCTTGTGCTCTCGGAGCGCGCGAGCCGTCAGCGGATCGAGCGCGTCGCGGCATCCCTGCAAATCGAGACTGACCGCACCGCGCGCACACTCGATTTTCTGCTGGAAACGACCCGCGCGGGCGTCGTCGCGCTCGCACAGCACATCGAACGCGCCGGTGCACTGACGCCCGATGCGGCTCTGCACCAGTTGCAGCTCCATCATGTCGCGGCGCCGGGAATGGAGAGCATGCTGCTCGTCGACCGCGAGGGCGCCGTCGTGGCCGCGACGGTGAGGACGAAGACCGGTCCGGTGCCGTTTCCAGAACCGACACGCGGCAGCGACGAGAATTCCTTCATCAGCACGGCCATGCACAGCGAGCTGCCGCGGGTCTCCGGCGCCGAAAGGGAGCCGCTGTTCCGTCGGCACCCGGCGATCCTGATCAGCGCGCCGGTCCGGACGAGAGACGGCCTGTTGTGGGGTGCGGTAGTGGGCGCGCTCGATCCCGAAAGCCTGACGAAGCTGCAGGGGGATTCGGCCAAGGACCAGGCCGGTGAGGGCCTGCTCATTGTCGACAACAGTTATGGCATCGTGTTGATCAGCCAGCCCGCCGGCTCGGAGGGCCAGCCTGGCGCCCTGCGCGATGCTGCGCTGCGTGCAGCCGGAACCGGTGACCAGCCATTCCTTTTCACGGCGAGCGCCGCGGACGGCCCGCGCGAGGAATTCATCTCGACGGCGACGATGGCTGGCAACGGCTGGCGCGTGCTGCGCTTCATGCCGACAGTGGCACTGCGGGCCGCTAGCCGGCAGGAATATGGTGTGGCGCTCGGCTGGCTGATCGCTGCCATGATCGTGTCCGTGTGTCTCTCAATCGCACTCGCCGCCAGCATATCGCAACCGCTGAGCAAGCTCGATTCAGCCGTGCGCCAGTTCGACCCGGAATTCGACCGCGAACTGCCCGGGCCGCCTCCCAACGCGCCCCGCGAGGTGGTCGTGCTGTTCGGGCACCTCAGTTCCGTGACGGAGCGCCTGCGCGCCTCGTACGAACAGCTGCGCCATTCCCTGCGGCAGGGAGAGCGGCTGCGCCGCGAGCTCATCGAGGTGATCGAGCGGCGGGAGCAGGAGATCGAGGGCCGCACGGAGCAGCTGAAGCAGGCGAACGCCGAGCTCGATCGCCTGAGCCGAAGCGATCCGTTGACTGGGATCGCCAACAGGCGCGCATTCTCCGAGTTTCTGGAGCGGGCATGGAGGACGGCACTGCGTGAACAACACCCGATATCGCTCCTGATGATAGACATCGATTGCTTCAAGGCCTACAACGACGCGTATGGCCACCAGCGCGGCGACACGTGCCTCAAGGCCGTGGCGGAGGCGATCTGTCAGGTGGCCGCCAGGGCCGGTGACCTCGTCTCGCGGTATGGCGGCGAGGAATTCGTCGTCGTGCTGAGCAATACGCCGCTCGAAGGGGCGCTGCAGGTGGCGGAGCAGATTCGCGCGGCCATCCAGGGGCTCGCCATTCCGCATCGTGGCTCCCCGCTTGCCGGCGTGGTCACCGTGAGTGTCGGCGCGACGTCCACGTTGCCGACACGCAATGTCAAACCGGATGTCTGCCTCGCCGCCGCCGATCGCGCCCTGTACGCCGCCAAGGAACAGGGTCGTAACCGCGTCGGATACAGCACGGCCGCGCAGACCGGGCTGTTCCAGTCGCTTTGCCTGCCTAACGATCCTGCGCCCCGGCCATCCTGAGAGCACATGGCGCGGCTCCCGGGTTAGGATGGTCGGGGAAGCCGAACCATGACAACGTCGCCGTCAGCCGTCGCGCTCGGTGCCTTTTCGCACGCCACTGTCGGGGTAGCCGATCTCGGGCGCGCAGTCTCCTTCTGGACCGGGTATTTCGGTTTCGAGGTGGCGGCCAGGCGTGACGGCTCCGACGCGGCCCTCGCCGCGTTGTGGGACATTCCCCGGACGGCGGTCAGCCGTCAGGCGCTGTTGAGAACGACCGGCGCCCGCGCCGGCGCGATTCATCTCGTCGAGTTCGCGGAGCCGGCCGCACCGGTGCGGCGTGACGCCCGGGCATTCGACCACCTGCCGAAGAATCTCGACGTCTACGTGCGTGACATGGCGACACGGTTCGAGCAGCTCAAGGCACAAGGCCTCAAATTCCGTTCGGATCCGATCACCTCGCCGGGGCCTGACGGCATGATCTTCAAAGAAGTGCATCTCCCCGGCCCTGACGACACGAATGTGGTGCTGCTCGAGATCATCGGCGAGGGCTACGATACGACGTTCAATGCCAAAGGCTTCGCCGGCATCGGACCGCTCATCACGATCGTCCCGAGCCTGGCTCGCGAGGAGGCGTTCTATACCGGGGTGCTCGGTATGGCGATCACGCTCGCCATCCGACTCCACGGCCCCGTCATCGAGAAGATGATCGGGTTGCCTGAAGGTGCATCCCTGATCCTGAAGGTCTATGGCGATCCAGCGGAGCCGCTCGGCAGAGTCGAGGTCATCGAGTACGAACGCACCGAGGGCCGCAATCTGTTCGGAAGGGCTCGGGCGCCGGCGCTTGGTACACTGCATGTGACTTACCGTGTCGCGACGCTCGCACCCGTGCTCGCCCGGCTGGGAGCCGCCGGCCTGGGCCATGTGGATCACGGCGAAAAGAGGCTTTTGTACGGACACGGGCGCGTCATCTCCTTTCAGTCGCCTGCGGGCTTCCGGCTCGAAATCCAGGAGAACAGCGCCTGAAGCGCCATTTTTCTGGCACTACAGAGCGGGCACAGCGGTCTAGACGCGTTGAAATCGCGCATAACCGCCCCCATGAGAGGGAAGCCGGATCGCAATGCCGCGATCGGGGTCGCGAATTCACCGGAAGGACGGGCTTGATGAATTCCAAAGACGAAGCATCGACAGCTGCGGCCGAAGAAACCACCGTAGCGGTGGGGGGCGCGGAGCTGATTCCGGAGGATGTGCTGATCATCCTCCCAGTGCGCAATACCGTGGTGTTTCCAGGCGCTGTCGTGCCGCTGACGATCGGACGGAAGATCTCCATCGCCGCGGCCGAAGAAGCCAGCCGGAGCGGCCGGAAGATCGGGCTCGTCATGCAGCGCGATCCGACGATCGACGAGCCGAAGGCGGACGACCTCTACCCGGTCGGCACCATCGCTCGCATCGTGCGCTATTTCACCTCCCGCGATGGCACGCAGCATGTCGTCTGCCAGGGCGAGCGGCGCTTCCGCACGCTCGACTACATCGATGGCCTGCCGTTCCTGGCAGCCCGCTTTGACCTGATGCCGGAGCACGCCCCCGAGAACACGGAGCTGGAGGCCCGCTTCCGTATTCTGAAGGACCACGCGATCGAGGCGATCGGGCTGCTGCCGCAGGCGATGCCCGAACTCGCTGGCGTGGTGAACGGCATAGAGTCACCCGGACAGCTCGCCGATCTCGTTGCCGGCTTTCTGGACATCAAGCCCGCGGAGAAGCAGAAGATCCTCGAGACGCTGGAGCTGCGCACGCGTCTCGACAAGGTGCTCACGCATCTGAATCACCAGATCGAAGTTCTGAAGCTCTCGCGCCGCCTCGAGGAGCAGACCAAGGAGAAGATCGACGAGCGTCAGCGCGAGTTTTATCTACGCGAGCAGATGAAGGCAATCCGCACGGAGCTCGGCGAAGGCGAGGACGGCGGCGAGCTCGAGGACCTCCGCAAGGCCGTCGCAGAAGCGAAGATGCCGGAGGAGGCTGCGCAACAGGCCGCGAAGGAATTGAAGCGGCTGGAGCGCATGCCGGAAGAATCCACCGAATACTCGATGGTACGCACCTATCTCGACTGGCTGATCGCGCTTCCCTGGGCCAAGCTCGACGCCGAAGCGATAGACATCTCGCGTGCGCGCGAAATCCTCGACGAGGACCACTTCGGCCTGCCGAAGGTCAAGCAGCGAATTCTGGAGTACCTCGCCGTGCGCAAGCTCAACCCGGAAGGGCGCAGCCCGATCCTGTGCTTCGTAGGGCCGCCGGGCGTCGGCAAGACTTCGCTCGGACAGAGCATCGCGCGGGCCGTCGGTCTGAAATTCGTCCGCGCGAGCCTCGGTGGCGTGCACGACGAAGCGGAAGTCCGTGGGCACCGCCGCACCTACATCGGCTCGCTGCCGGGCAATGTCATTCAGCAGATTCGCAAGGCCGGCACACGCAATCCGGTGTTCATGCTGGACGAGATGGACAAGCTCGGCGTCAGCCTGCATGGCGATCCGTCCTCGGCGCTGCTCGAGGTGCTCGACCCGGAGCAGAACGCGACGTTCCGCGACAATTACCTCGGCGTGCCCTTCGATTTGAGCAAGGTCTTCTTCCTCGGCACGGCGAACGTGCTCGATACGATCCCCGGCCCACTGCGCGACCGCATGGAAATCATCGAGCTGCCTGGCTACACGCAGGAGGAAAAGCTCGAAATTGCGCGGCGCTATCTCGTCAAGCGACAGCTCAGGGCCAACGGGCTCACCGAGGAGCAGACCCGCATCGAGGACGATGCCCTGCGCGAGATCATCGCTCGATACACGCGCGAAGCGGGAGTCCGCAACCTCGAGCGCGAGATCGGCGGCGTGCTGCGGAACGTCGCGGTCCGCATCACAGAGGGCAAGGCTCCCGCGATAACCGTCACGCGCGATTCCGTGGCCGAGATTCTGGGCGCGCCGAAATTCGAGCCCGAGGTTGCCCTGCGCACCGGCACGTCCGGTGTGGCGACGGGTCTCGCCTGGACCCCGGTCGGCGGAGACATTTTGTTCGTGGAGACGACAGCCGTCGACGGCAAGGGCGGACTCATCCTCACCGGCCAGCTCGGGGATGTCATGAAGGAAAGTGCGCAGGCGGCGGTCACGCTGGTGAAGGCCCGGGCGAAATCGCTCGGCCTCGACAGCTTCCGGTTCGACGAACACGACCTGCACATTCACGTTCCGGCCGGAGCCATTCCAAAGGATGGTCCGAGCGCGGGCGTCGCGCTGTTCATCTCGGTCTCGTCCCTGCTCACCAACCGCAAGGTCCGCAGCGACGTGGCCATGACCGGCGAAATCAGCCTGCGCGGGCTCGTGCTGCCCGTCGGCGGTATCAAGGAAAAGGCGCTGGCCGCCTTGCGCGCGGGCATCCGCACCGTGCTGCTACCGGCCCGCAACCGCAAGGATCTCGAGGAGATCCCTGAAAGCGCTCGCGCGCAGATCGAATTCGTGTGGCTGGAAACGGTGGACGACGCTTTAGCCCAGGCGCTGGAAAAGCCCTAGAAGGGCGCGGCAGCGTCCCTGCCGCCGCAGGTCACGGTCACCCGTGGCCCGCATCGAATGCTACGAGTCCAGTCGTTGCGCCGCAGTGACGGCGCTCACAAGCGCGCCCTAAGTGGTTTGAGCTGGTGCGGCCGCGCGGGTCGTGCGGTAACCCCAACGGCCTGCGCGGCGCTCGTTGAGCTGGCCGACGATCTGCTCTGCGGCGTGCTTTACGCCTGTCGCCGTGCCCTGCAGGTACCCGTTCATCGCGTTGGCGCCCTGCCGGATGGTGTACCGATACCAGTTCTTGCCTGCCGCACCGGATGGCGGCTCGGTTCGCTCGATCGCCACCAGCCGGAACGGCTCGGGCTGGGACGCCTTGCTGTCCTGCTTCTCGGCGGTCTTGGCGCCGGACTTGATCTTTGTACGCGGGCTTGCCATCAAAAACTGCCTTCAGCGGCCCGACTGCCACGGCGGACATCGGGGTGCTTTCAACGGTGAACGAATACTTATGAGTGGTCGGTTGCGCCAGTGACCGCGGATTTACCGGAGGCGCCGAGGACGGAAATCGAGCCGATTGCAGTAAATTAGCACTGACTGTTGGCCAAGCGCAATTTAGTTTGCAATAAGATATTGTTTTTATTAATTTATTTTATTCACATCTCCGAGACGGGCGGGCGTGGACCGCGCGATACTCAGGGCGGTTTCCCCCGAGGTCCGAAGAGGTTCGCAAACTGGTCGCGAGCTTTCTGCTCCGTTGCAGCAAGTTCGGCGTCGAAGGCACCGGGCCGGGGACGGAAGTAGTCGCAGAAGTTTGCCGTCTCCTTGGCCTTGACCTCTTCCGCGTCGTCTTCCCGGCATTTCTTCGTCAACCGCGGGTCGTAGGACTGGCACATGCGGCAGACGTGCAACTCCGCCCTGCAGGATGCGCATTCCTCCAGCCGGCGCAGCGGAAGCGACAGCGCCGCAAGCGGCGCGCCGCATCGCCAACAGACCAGATCATGAGACATATTGTAAGTATATGGCCGCCGCCGGACGGGGTATCAGGCCGAATCCCGGCACCCGGACCGCTATACTTGGCTGTTTTGGCCACACCGCCTGGGTCCTGATGATCACCGCCGAGCACCTCCGCAATATCGCCATCATCGCGCACGTCGACCATGGCAAAACCACGCTCGTGGACCAGTTGCTCAAGCAATCGAGCACGCTCGATGCGCGCACCGTGCTACCGGAGCGTGCCATGGATTCGAACGATCTCGAGCGCGAGCGCGGCATCACGATCCTTGCGAAGAACACCGCGATCCGCTGGCGGGACTGGCGCATCAACATCGTCGACACGCCGGGTCATGCGGACTTCGGTGGCGAAGTGGAACGCGTTCTGTCGATGGTGGACAGCGTCCTGCTGCTCGTGGATGCCGTGGACGGGCCGATGCCGCAGACACGTTTCGTCACGCAGAAAGCCTTTGCCCGGGGCATCACGCCGATCGTCGTGATCAACAAGGTGGACCGCGAAGGCGCCCGGCCGGAGTGGGTCCTCGACCAGACGTTTGACCTCTTCGATCGGCTGGGTGCCACGGACGAGCAGCTCGACTTTCCCGTGGTCTACGCCTCGGCCCTCAACGGCTATGCCGGCACGACGCCGCGTGTCCAGGGCGGCGACATGACCGCACTCTTCGAAGCGATCGTCCGTCACGTGCCGGCGCCGGCTGTGGATGCCCGGGGCGCGTTGCAGCTTCAGGTATCGAGCCTCGACTACGATCCCTATGTCGGCGTGCTCGGCATCGGGCGCGTCAGTCGAGGCATCGTCACTGCCAACACCGCCGTGAGCGTGGTCGCGGCCGACGGCATCTTGCGCGCCGGCCGGCTGATGGATCTGTATGGCTTCATGGGTCTCAAGCGCGAGCGGATCGAGGAAGCGGCTGCGGGCGACATCGTGGCCTTCAGCGGGATCGAGAACCTCCGTATTTCCGACACGCTCTGTGACAGGAACCGCCCGGAAGCCCTGCCCCCACTCGAGGTGGATCAGCCGACGATCAGCATGACATTCCAGGTGAACAAGTCCCCGTTTGCCGGCCGCGAAGGCAAATACCTGACGAGCCGCCAGATCCGCGCCCGCCTCGATCAGGAACTGCTGCACAACGTGGCGCTGCGCGCGGAAAACACCGACGACGCCGACAAGTTCAAAGTATCGGGTCGCGGCGAGCTGCACCTCAGCATCCTCATCGAGAATATGCGGCGCGAGGGTTATGAACTGGCGGTGTCCCGTCCCGAGGTGATCGAGCACGAGTTGGAGGGCGTCGTCTGCGAGCCCTGGGAACAACTCACCGTGGATTTCGCCGAGGAGTACCAGGGCGCGGTCATGAGCCGCCTCGCCGAGCGCAAGGGGGAGCTCCTCGCCATGCAGCCGGACGGACGCGGACGGCTGCGTCTCGATTACCGCATTCCGGCGCGCGGCCTCATCGGATTTCGCACCGAATACCTGACTTCGACCGCCGGCACCGGCCTCATCTATCACGTCTTCGACCGCTACGCGCCACGCGTGCCGGTCGCCATCGGCCAGAGGATCAACGGGGTGCTGGTATCGAACGTGACCGGCAAGTCGCTGGCCTATGCTCTCTTCAACCTCCAGGAGCGCGGCCGGCTCTTCATCGGCCACGGCGAGCCCGTGTACGAAGGGATGATCGTCGGCATTCACAGTCGCGGCAACGACCTCGTCGTGAACCCGACGAAAGGCAAACAGCTCACGAACATCCGCGCCGCCGGCTCGGACGAGAATATTCTCCTCACGCCGCCCATTCGCTTCTCGCTCGAGCAGGCACTGGAATTCATCGACGACGACGAGCTCGTCGAGGTCACGCCGGGAAGCATCCGCCTGCGCAAGAAACTCCTGACTGAGAGTGACCGCAAGCGCGCTTCGCGCCTGCGGGCGTAGGCGCCGGCGCTTGCCCTGTTCACGGCGGCCGCCTGGCGCTACAGTGATCTTCTTCGAACCCTCTGCAACATGAACAAAGACAAGCTGTTTATTCTGAAGCCCGACTTTCGCAAGGATGACGAAGGGCCTTTTTATTGCCCCGAATCTGCGATGGTCGAGGGCATGCTCTCGTTTTATCCGAAGCTGCGCCACAAGCTCGACGTGCAATATGTCGACTTCGCAAAGCCCCGCGCGGCCGTCGTGGCGGAGCTCGGCGAAGCCAACCAGGGTTGTCCGGTGCTGATTCTGGCGGACGGCAGGCGAGTGCTGGATCCGTCGCTCGACGTGAAGCAGAGCAACGGCCGGCGGTTCATCAGCAACGAGACCGACATCCGCCGTTACCTCGCCGCCGTCTACGGCGTCGGCAACGCGGTCTGAGCCGAACCAGCTCCCGCCAGCAGGGATGGCCACACCCGCCGAAGAAGAAGCACGCAACCGGCCCAAAGGCAAGTCCCTCAGGCCGCTCGCCGCGCTGCTGCCCTACCTGCATCCCTATCGCGGGATGATCTGCCTCGCGGTCGCCGCGCTGTTGATCGCCACCGGGCTCATGCTGGCGCTCGGGGTGGCGGGCCGTTACGTGATCGACCACGGCTTTTCCGCAAGCAACGGCAGCACCGTCAACCGCTATTTCCTGTACTTCAGCGGCCTGCTGGTCCTGTTCTGCGCGTTCTCGTCGGCCCGCTTCTATCTGCTGAGCTGGATCGGCGAGCGCGTGGTCGCCGACGTCCGCGATGCCGTTTACGCACACGTCGTCCGCATGGACCCCACATTTTTCGAGGTGACCCGGACGGGCGAGGTGTTGTCGCGGCTGACGGCGGACACGACGCTCGTCCAGTCCATTGCGGGGGTAGGCTTCTCGTTGGTGTTGCGTTCGTTGCTGCAATTGCCGGCTGCGCTCGCGATGCTTGCGTGGACCAACATCAGGTTGATGGGTGTCATGGTCCTGTTCATCCCGGCCGTGATTGTTCCCATAGTGGTGATAGGCCGTCGCGTGCGCAGGCTTTCGCGGGCTTCGCAGGACCGGATCGCCGACACCAGCGCGCTGGCCAGCGAATCGCTCAACGCGGTGCAGATCGTGCAGGCCTTCACCGCAGAGCGGGCCCTTTCGCGCCAGTTTCACGACGCCGTGGAAGCGAGCTTCGATACCGCGATTGCCCGAACCAGGGTACGGGCGGTCATGATCTTCATCGTTTTCCTCTGCATTTTCGGAGGTATTACTTTCGTCGTCTGGATTGGAGCGCGCTCGGTGCTCACCGGAGACATGACCTACGGCCAACTCGCCCAGTTCCTGTTCTTCGCAAGTATGGCCGCCACATCTGCCGGCTCGTTGACCGAAATGTGGGGGGAAGTACAGCGTGCCTCCGGCGCTACCGAGCGCATCGTGGAGCTTCTCGACACGAAGTCCAATATCCGCGCCCCGGCGGATCCCGCGCCCATGCCGTCACCGGGTGAAGGCCGCATCCGCTTCGATCACGTCACCTTCAACTACCCGTCACGGACACGCCAGCGCGCGCTCGCCGATTTCACACTCGACATCCGCCCCGGAGAGCGAGTCGCGTTCGTCGGGCCATCCGGCGCGGGAAAGAGCACGTCATTCCAGCTGCTGCTCAGGTTCTACGATCCGCAGGGCGGGCGCATCCTGATCGACGGCGTGGATCTGTCACGGGCGCGTCCGGAGGACGTGCGCGCCCGCATCGCCGTGGTGCCGCAGGAGACTGTCGTCTTCGGCAACACTGCCCGGGAAAACATCCGCTTCGGCAGGCCGGGCGCAACCGACGAAGAGGTCGAGGACGCGGCTCGTGCGGCGGTCGCGCACGAATTCATCGAGGAGCTGCCGCAGGGCTACGAGACCTACCTCGGCGAGCGCGGCATGCGGCTGTCGGGCGGTCAGCGCCAGCGGATCGCCATCGCCCGCGCCATCCTGAAGGATCCGCCGATCCTCCTGCTCGATGAAGCGACGAGCTCGCTCGATTCCGAGAACGAGCGCCTCGTCCAGGAGGCGCTCGAGCACCTGATGCACGGCCGCACCAGCATCATCATCGCGCACCGGCTCGCGACCGTCCTCAAGGCGGACCGGATCGTGGTCATCGATCGCGGGCGGATCGTCGACAGCGGAACTCACGAGGAGCTCGTGCGCCGCGATCCGCTGTACGCACGCCTCGCGGAGCTCCAGTTCGGGGAGAATCCCGAGCAGGTGGAGACGACGCCGATCACCGCCGTGGTATGAGGGCGGCGTGATCGCCGGCGCCGGCTGAGAACATGGGTGCCTGGTCGCTGCTGATCATGCTGGCGCTGCTCGTGGTGTTCATCGGCCTCTTCACGCACTGGACCGTCATGCTCGCCGGGGCCCTGCTGCCCTTCGTTCCCGTCATCGCCGAGATCCTCAGGCGCCGCCGGCAGCGGCATCGCCAGGAATAACGGGAGCCGCCGTGCGCAACGTCGTCGTGCTGACGATTGCACAGTTCTTCGGCGCATTCGGCCAGGTCGCGACGGTGCTGCTGGCGGGCCTGGTGGGTGCCGCGCTCGCGCCCGATCCCACCCTTGCAACCCTGCCCGTCGCCATGGCCGTGATCGGCATCGCCACGGCGACCGTGCCGGTCGGCGTCGCGCTCCAGCGCTGGGGCCGGCGGCCCGTGCTCCTTCTCGGCAGCCTCTGGGCCTGCGGCGGCGCGCTGCTCGCTGCCTGGGCGCTCCAGTCGCGTGACTTCGGTCTCTATTCAATCGCGACTTTTGTCGTCGGGTCCAATCTTGCGTTCACTGCGCAATACCGGTTCGCGGCGGCCGAGGCGGTCGCGCCGGAGGCGGCGAGTCGTGCGGTGACGGTCGTCATGCTCGGCACGCTCGGGGCGGCCCTCGTGTCTCCCTGGCTGGCAGTGACGAGCCGCGCCTGGATCGGTGCCGAATACACCGGATCGTACCTCGCACTTGCCGCGGTGTTCCTGCTGAATTTTGCCGCACTCACCGCCTACCGCGACAACACCCAGCATGATATGGCCGCGAGCCGAGAACCCGGGCGTCCGCTCGGCCTGATCGTGTGGCAGCCGGCGTTTCTCGTCGCAGTGTCCTCGGCCGCCATAGCCTATGGGGTGATGGCGCTGCTGATGACGGCGACACCCATCTCCATGCACGTGCACGACGGACATACGGTCGAAGAAACGGCCCTCGTCCTGCAGAGCCATGTGATCGGCATGTATGCTCCCTCCTTCCTGACCGGAATGCTGGTCACGCGCCTCGGCGTCCCCGCCATGATGGGCGCCGGACTCATGGCGAATGCCGCATGTGCTGCCCTTGCGCTCACAGGCCAGGACGTCGGACATTACTGGGCAGCACTGACGCTGCTCGGGATCGGGTGGAACCTGCTCTTTGTCGCAGCGACGACGCTCCTCACGCGCACTTACCGGTCGAACGAGCGTTTCCGGGCGCAGACGATCAATGACTTCGTGATGTTCGGCACGATGGCCCTGACGTCACTCGGCGCGGGACCCCTCATGCATCTCTTCGGCTGGCGCGGTGTCGTGATGATTTCCCTGCTGCTGCTTACCGCGCTCGCGCTCGGCGGCATGACGGCAGCCGGGCTGCAGCGACGGCGTGCTGTCGTGACTCAGTGAAGCGCGAGTAAGAGCCTCAGTCGGACGGAGGCAGCTGCAGGCCTTTCGGCACGGCGTTGAACACCTGCTCGTGCAGCTTCTGTTCGCGCAGCGTTTCTTCCTCGGTGATTCCGGCCATGTACGCCCAGTCGTCCGTGGAGAAGAGCTTCTGTGCGAGCTCGGTGCTGGCGCCGTGGTGGCCCATGTTGGTCTTGATGTAATTCGTGTAGTCGCGAGCGACCTGCTCGAACCGGCCGATCGCCGAGGCCCCCTGCTTCTTAAGCTGATCGCGTGCGCTCAGCAGGTTGCTCAGATGCCGCTGATTCCCCTTCAGCCGCTCGTCCAGCGTATCCAGGGCCTTGGTCGCGCCGGAATCGGAAGCGCCCGCTTTCGCCTGGATCATCTCGCCCATGCGCACGTCCTGTATGTGCAGGCGGTGCATCGCCGCTTCGATGTAATCCGCGACCGCGAGATAGAACGGCACGTAGGACGCATCTCCGCGCGCACCCTGCTCCAGCGCGGCGGACAACGCCTGGCGGACAGACTTGAGTCTGCGCCGCTCTCCCATCACCCGCTCCTGCAAAGGCAGCCGGTTCATATTCACCCCCCGAATTTGCGACATCCATTCTTGTACGTACGTGGTCATTATATGCGCAAGTTTTCAAATAGCGTTGAAGCGTTTTCACAACGGCGGCGGGGTCGTGAGAGTGCTGCATTAAGCCACGTCGCTGAAAAACGACGTATATACTGAAGTGCCTTTGCAGCACGCGCCGGAGGACGTCACATGCCGAAAGTTTCTCGCGTCTTGTTCCTGATCGCAGGCATCAGCCTGGCTCTGGCGGGGATGCTGAGCGCCTACGGGTTCCACGGTCTGCCCGGCAAGGTGCCCGACGCCAAAATCGCGTCCTGGGAATGGGCCAACCGCATGCAGTTCTACCACTCCCTGGGACTGATCCTCGTCGGACTGCTGCTCGCGCGCATGCCGCGGTCGCTGTTGCTCAAGGGCGCCGGCGGTCTGATGCTGATCGGTCTCGTGCTGTTCTCGGGCGGCATCTACGCCGAGATCCTCGGTGCGCCGGAGGTGGTGACTGCCCCGGTGCCCGCGGGAGGTGGCTCGTTCATGCTGTCGTGGCTGCTCGTCGCCATCGCCGGATTCCGCGCACGCGAATGAGCATGCGTCCGCTCCTCCTCGCGCTCACGGCTTTCGCCGCGGCAGCCTGTGTCGGAACCAGGGCGCCCCGCGAGGTGCTGGTCGCCGGAGCCAGCGGACAGACCGGACAGCAGATCGTGAAGCACCTGCGTCTTGGCGGCTACCATGTGCGGGCACTCGTCCGCGATCCCGCGCAGGCGCAGCCGTTGCTCGGTGACGACGTGGAATATGTCAGGGGCGACGTCAGGGAGCCGGCAACGCTGCCGGCGGCGATGAGCGGTGTCGATGCGGTGATCTCGAGCGTAGGGGCGCGCAGTAAGGACGGCCCGGACCGGCCTGAAACGATCGATTACCAGGGCGTCAGGAATCTCGTCGACGCCGCCCGGACCGCTCGCGTCCGGCAATTCGTGCTGATCTCGTCGCGCGGAGTGACCGACGCTGCCAATCCACTGAACCGGATGTTCGGCGAGGTGCTGATCTGGAAGCTCAAGGGCGAGGACTATCTGCGTCAGAGCGGGCTCGCCTATACGGTCGTGCGGCCCGGACTGCTGCTCAACGAGCCCGGCGGTCAGGCCGATCTGGTCTTCGAGCAGGGCGATCGGCGTACCGATGCGCAGCGCCTGATCCCGCGTGAAGACGTGGCGATCGTCTGCGTCGAGGCGCTGAAACATCCGGAAGCGAAATTCCGGACCTTCGAGGTCTATCGCGCGGAGGGTGCTCCGGTCGGCGACTGGAAAGCAAAGTTCGCAAGTCTCGAGCCGGACCCGGAATCGTGAGCATGCCAGGCCGCCGCTCGCCGACGTGTGCATGCCGCACGCGCGGCGGGCGGAGCGCTGCCGCACTGGCCACCCTCGTCTGCGCCGCGGCGCTGGCAGCACAGGCACCTGCGGAGGAAAGGGTCATGAAGCTATCGTCTCCCGCTTTCACTCACAACGGCTCCATCCCGGCGGTCCACACCTGCGAGGGCGAGGACCGGTCGCCCGAGTTGCGCTGGTCGGACGCGCCTCCAGGCACGCGCTCGTTCGCGCTGATCGTTGACGATCCGGATGCACCGGACCCGGCCGCTCCGAAAATGACCTGGGTGCACTGGGTGCTGTACGACTTGCCGGCAGACACCGCGGGCCTGAAAGCCGGTGTCGAGTCGGCGGATCTGCCGAAAGGAACACGCGAGGGAAAGAACGACTGGAAGCGCACCGGCTATGGCGGGCCCTGCCCGCCGATCGGGCGGCACCGGTATTTCCACAAGCTCTATGCGCTCGACACGGTACTGCCGGACCTCGGTCTGCCAACGAAGGCGCAGCTGGAGGAGGCGATCCGCGGCCACATGCTCGCCGAGGCAGAGCTGATCGGCACCTACCAGAAGCGCTAGCGTCGGGAACTACTGCAGGGACGCGGCGCCCGCCGGGAGTCCAGTCTTGCGAGCCGCAGATCGGCGGGCTGACGGACGTGGAGCAAAGCATCCAGACCCGCCGCATGCGCCTCTTCCGTGGCGATGATCTCCGCCAGCATCTCGCACGTCACGGGATCGTCAGGAACGACTACCTCGAGATGAAAAAGCGCGAGCTCGACCGCCAGCCGGCCACACTCTGACCGAGTCGCCCGGATGCCCCGCCGGTGCACGGATCCGGGTGGAGTACCTGGCCCAGAAGCCGAGAGCTATTCCACCGCCCGCGTCCGCCAGCCGTCGCCGTCGGAGCTGATCTCGTAGGCCGGCCAGTACGTCTTGTCGATCTTCAACGTCAGCACGTCCGTGAAGTTGTTCCAGGTGACCGTCGTGAGGCGCACCGACTCACGGTCGCGTTTGCCTCGCACCGCGTTTATGAAGCTGTCGAGGTCCGGGGTCGCCTGGCCGTCCACTTCCACGATGCGCCGGCCGGCCCGCAGCCCGTAGCGCGAGGCCGGCGAGCCGTAGGAGAAGAACGCGACATACACGCCATAGGGCTCCACGGCGCGCTGCGCGGACATGTCGCGGTACGGAGCCTGGAGCAGCGCCCCCGACCACATCAACGCCCTGCGGACACCCTGTCCGCTCAGGGCCACCGTCGGCACGGTGACCGGCTCGACGCGCGCGTCGCGCAGGACCTGAACGTTCACCTCCGCGTCCTGCACGGCTCGCTCTGCCTCGCGCGCCCGCGTGACCGGCATGCCGTTCACGCTGAGCAGCAGGTCGCCCGGCTGCAGCAGATGCGCGGCGGGTGTCCCGGCGACGGTCCTGATCACGCTCAGTGCCTGCGGCCGCTCCCGGTCGTGGTCCTGCAGCCGCCGTGCCCATTCGTCCGGCAGGCCGAGCTTGCGAGCGTTGGCGAGCGCCGTTTGGCCCCATTCCACCTCGAGCGAGCGCAGCTCGCGCTGGTCGCGGGCGAGGCCGACGAGTTCGCGGACGAGTTCCGCCGGTGTGCCACGATTCTCCTGGGCCGGCTCGCCGGCACCCTGGAAGGCGAAACTCGACCAGAGCGCCACGACGTCGCCACCCGTATTGAGGATCACGCCGTCGATGTCGTCGGGGCCGTTGACGAGATCGAGCGTCTCGAGATTCGTCTCGCGAAACCTGATCGTCCGCGACAGCGGGTACTGCACCGCCTCGACCGAGGCGACCTCGGTCGTACGGTAAATCAGCTTGAAGTCACCGCGCAGGCCGACGACCCGCACGGGATCACCGGGCTGGGGCAGCTTCGTGCTCAACGTCGCAGCCCGCACCGGCGTGTCCCCGATCAGCCTGGGGTCGTAGGCGACGAGAGCGAGATTGTGCGTCGGGTGGATGTAGGCAACGCGCCCCGGCACCTCCAGGTTGCCGCCGAAGGTGATCTGGACGTCACCCATCGACTCGGGGACCGTGTTGCGATCGACGACGACGAAGCCACGCTCTGCGTCCACGATGAGGCCGGTGCCGTAGTAGTGACGCTCGGCCACCCCGGAAATCGTGTACGGCATGTCGAAGTTGACGACGACGAGCGACGGCGCGATCCGGCGGACCTTCTCGTCGCCCTGCTCCGCGAAGCGGGTCGAACGTGGCTCGGGCTGCTTCGGAGGCGGGCCCGCGGCCAGCGGCCGGCAGGGCCATATGCCAGTCGTGTCATCCCGTTCGCAGCGTCGCGCCGGGAACCAGCGCCGGTCCATGCGGATCACCCGCAGCTTGCTGGTCGCGGGATCCTCGAACGTGAAGAAACGCACGGCGGCGCGCTGCTGGTCGGCGAGTCGCCCGAGTACGTTTTCGAGATCGTCGAGCGTCTGCACCGGCGTCTCGTCCACGCTCACGATGATGCTCGAGCGCGGTATGGCCGCCGTGCCGAGCACGTAGCCGGGGTTGGCGACGTAGACGCCGCCGATCGCGCGGTTGTAATGACGCGCCTGCTGCAGCGAGAGCGCGTGGACGACGGCGTCGCCGAACTCGATGTATTCGGCGGGCGTGATCGCATTCAGGTCCTCGACCGCGATCCGGATGTCGAGGGGCCGCCCGTTGCGCTCCACGGTCAGCTCGATCGACTTGCCGACGCCGTCGTCCAGCACCGCGTCGAGCGGCCCGAACTCGGTGACGTATTCACCCTCGACCTTGACGACGATATCGCCCACCTCGAGCTTGCCGTCCGCGCTGCCGCCCGGTATGACCTGGTTCACGACCAGCATGCCGATCTGGTCGGGAAACCGCTTGCGGATCGTGGCCTCGGTGCCCTCCTGCAGCCCGAGACGACGCAATTCGTCGAACGGCTGATGCGTGAATATCGCCGAAATATTGCCCCGGGTGACCGGCTGGCCCGCCCTGATCAGCGCCAGTGCGCGCGTGACCCGATCGAGCGGCAGGAAGAAGCTCGACGCCGCCTCGTTGCTGCCACCGGCATTGAGTGCGACGGCGCGGCCGTCGATGTCGACGACCGGAGAGCCGGAGGAGCCGCCGGAGGTTCCCGAGGCCGCCTGCAGATAAAACGTGTTGAAGTCGTTGTAATTGCCCCGCCCATAGTCCGGCGCCGGCCGGTGCAGGCGCGCGATCGTGCCTGAGAGTATCGACAGTTGTTCGCCCGCGTCGTTGCCGACCACGCGGATCTCACGCCCGACCTGGGCTCTCGCGGGCGCAAGTGGCAGCTCGGCGGGCGTGATGTAGTGCAGTTTCGCCGGATCGTAGCGGAAGAAGCCGAAGTCGTGGACCGGGTCGCGATACACCGGCGTGAGCTCCACCTCTTCCTGGTTCAGGAACAGGGCCTCGGCCCGCACGGGCCCCGGCGCCACGACGTGCCGGTTCGTGAGGATCAGGCCCTGCTTCGCATCCACCACGAACCCGGTCGCCTGGGCCGATTCGTTCCATTCGGTGTCGAACGCGCGGGTGGCATCGACCTTGATGGCGACGACCCCCGAGGCGATCCGTTGCAGCGTGCGCGCCCAGGCGGCGTCCTCGGCGTTGTCGTTGTCGGCCAGCGCCGCCGGTGCGCCGATGAGCGCGAGCAGCACGAGACCGGGCAGGGTCAGAAGTCTGATGTGATTCTCCTCGGGAGTCAGAAGCCGGCGGCGTGCCCGAATGCCGCCTTGTAGCCGGCCTTGAGTGTGGCATGCGTGAATTCGTGATTCTGCGTACCCTGCTGCGCGATCTTGATGGCGCCGAGCAGCGAGGCGAGGCGCCCGGTCTCCTCCCAGGACAGCCCGCGCAGCAGGCCATGCAGCAGGCCTGCGCGATAGGCGTCCCCGCAGCCCGTCGGATCCGTGATGCGGGACGGCGTGGCGGCCGGGATCTCGATGCGGCGGCCGGCGCTGTGGATGACGGAGCCGTGCGCGCCCCGGGTCACGACCAGCGCCTGCACGCGCCTGGCGATCTCTTCCTCGCTCCAGCCCGTGCGCTCGCAGAGCATGCGTCCCTCGTAGTCGTTCACCGCTACCCAGGATGCCTCGCCGATGAAATGGCGCAGCTCCTCGCCGTCGAACATGGGCAGGCCCTGGCCGGGATCGAAAACGAACGGGATGCCTGCTGCCGCGAACTGCGCCGCGTGTTCGAGCATGCCCTGACGCCCGTCGGGCGAGATCATGCCGATCGCGATGCCCGCATCCCGCGGCACCGCATTCAGGTGCGAGTGGTCCATGGCCCCGGGGTGGAACGCGGTGATCTGGTTGTCATCCAGGTCGGTCGTGATGTAGGCCTGTGCGGTCAGCGCCTCCGGGATCGTCCTGATGTAACGCTCGCTGAGGCCGCGTTCCCTGACCCGCTGGCGATAACGGTCGAAATCGTGTCCGACCGTCGCCATGATCAGCGGCTCCCCGCCGAGCAGCTGCAGGTTGTAGGCGATGTTGCCTGCGCAGCCGCCGAGCTCCCGGCGCATGTCGGGCACGAGGAAGGCGACGTTCAGGATGTGGATCTGGTCGGGCAGGATGTGGTCCCTGAACCGGCCCTTGAACACCATGATGTTGTCGTACGCCATGGAGCCGCAGATGAGGGCGGACACGGTGCTCTCCTAGGATGCCCGGGCGCCGGACCGGGGCTTGGCCTGCCAGGTGAGATCGAGGTCCTTCGCGGCACGTACGTCGTCGAGTCTTCGCACCGGCGTCGTCCGCGGGGCGGCCTTCACTTCCGCCGGGTCGCTGCGAGCGACGTCGCGGATGGCGATGAGCGCCTCGGCGAAGCCGTCGAGCTCCTCGCGGCTCTCCGTCTCCGTCGGCTCGATGAGCAGGCATTCGGGCACGAGCATCGGGAAATACGTCGTCGGCGCATGGAACCCGCGGTCGAGCAGCGCCTTCGCGAAGTCCATGGCGGTAACGCCCGTTTCACGGGCGATCCCCTTCAACGAGACGATGAACTCGTGGCTCGCGCGCCGCCCGGGGTAAGCGACCTCGAAACCCGCCCCCTGCAGCCGTGCCATCAGGTAATTGGCGTTGAGCGTCGCGTATCCCGACACGCGCCGCATGCCCTGCGCCCCCAGCATCCGCATATAGACGTAGGCGCGCAGCAGGATGCCGGCATTGCCCATGAATGCGGACAGACGGCCGATGGTCTTCGGCCGCTCGCGCTCGGTGAGCCAAACGTACCGGCCGTCCTGCCGGCCGACGATCGGCACCGGCAGATGCGGCTCGAGACGCGCATTCACCGCGACGATGCCGGCACCCGGGCCGCCACCGCCGTGGGGCGTGGAAAAGGTCTTGTGCAGGTTCACGTGCACGACGTCGAAGCCCATCGCGGCCGGCAGCGTGCGTCCGAGGATCGCGTTGAGATTGGCGCCGTCATAGTAGAGCAGCCCCCCCGCCGCATGGACGATGCCCGCGAGCTCCTCGATCCGCCGCTCGAAGACCCCCAAGGTGGACGGGTTGGTGAGCATGATTCCCGCCGTGTCGACGCCGACGGCCCGGCGCAGCGCGTCGAGATCGACGTCGCCCTCCACGTCTGTCGGGATCTCGCGCACCTCGTAACCGCACATCGTGGCCGTGGCCGGGTTCGTGCCATGCGCCGCATCGGGGACGATGATCACGCGCCGGGCCGCATCATTTCGCGCCTCGTGATACGCGCGGATCATGGCCACGCCGGCGAACTCACCCTGCGCGCCCGCCATGGGCGTCAGTGACACTGCGGCCATGCCCGTGACGGCCTTCAGCATCTCCTGCAACTCGAACATGCACTCGAGAAATCCCTGGCCGTGCTCGATCGGGCCGAGCGGATGGCGGTCCACGAATCCCGGCAACATCGCGAGCGCGTTCGAAGCCCGCGGGTTGTATTTCATCGTGCACGACCCGAGGGGGTAGAAATGCGTATCGATCGAGAAATTGAGCTGGGAAAGCCGCGTGAAATGCCGCACCGCCTGAAGCTCCGAGACCTCCGGCAGCATGGGCGGCTCCGCGCGAAGTGCGGTTGCGGGCAAGTCGGTGACCTGATCGATTCCGGCCGGCGCGTGCGAGGGCGCGCGCCGGCCCGGGCGGGAGTGCTCGAAGATGACCGGCTCAGATCTCATGGCGGAGAAGTCCTCGTGGCAAGACTGGCCGGTGCGCAGGTCATGCCGAGGCCCTCGCACCCGAGCGCGACGGCGCCTGCAGCAGGTCCCCGAGCTCGAGCGCATAGCGCTCGATGTCCGCGGCGCTGCGCATCTCCGTCGCGCACACGAGCAGCGCCTCGCCGAGCTCAGGGTAATCGGCGCCGAGGTCGTAGCCGCCGAGAATGTTGCGCGCGGACAATGCCTGCAGCAGCGGCGCCATCGGCCGCTCGAAGCGCAGCACCGCCTCGTGACCGTAAGGCTCGAACGCCAGGGACACGCCCGGCAGGCACGTCAGCGCGGCGACGAGCGCGCGCGTGTTGGCGTGACAGCGGGCCGCCACGCGGCGCAAGCCCTCGGCGCCGACGAGCGACATGAATATCGTGGCGGCCGTGACCATCAGGCCCTGGTTGGTGCAGATGTTGGAGGTCGCCTTGCCACGGCGGATGTGCTGCTCGCGGGCCTGCAGCGTCAGCGTGAATCCCGGACGTCCATCGACGTCCACCGTGCGGCCGACGATGCGCCCCGGCATCTGCCGGACGAGCGCCTGACGACAGACGAGGAATCCGAAGTAGGGTCCGCCCGAGGACAACGGGATGCCGAGCGGCTGGCCCTCGCCGCAGGCAAGATCGGCGCCGGCCGCGCCCCAGGCGCCGGGCGGCCTGAGGAGCGCGAGCATGGTCGGATTGCAGCAGCCGATGACGAGCATCCCCCGCTCGTGCGCCCAGTCGGTCAGCTCGTCCATGGCCTCGAGCCCGCCGAGGAACGTGGGCTGCTGTATCGCGAGCGCGGCAAAGTCCTCTGTCGCGTGCGCCGCGAGCGCGCCGCGGGCCGTGCAGCCGTTCTCGACGGGCAATTCGACGAGCTCGATCCCCTGGCCGGCGAGCATCGCACGGGCCACGGCCCGGTACGCCGGGGACAGCGCCCGCGTCGTCAGGATCCGGCGCGAGCGCGACCTGCGATTGGCTCGCACCGCCATGAGACAGGCTTCCGCGAACGCCGTCGCGCCGTCGTATAGCGAGGCGTTCGCCACGTCGAGGCCGGCGAGACTCGCCATCATCGACTGGAATTCGTAGATGAGCTGGAGCGTCCCCTGGCTCGCCTCCGCCTGGTAGGGCGTGTAGGCGCTGTAGAACTCGCCGCGTGTCGCAAGCTCCCACACGGCGGCCGGGATGTAGTGATCGTAGGCCCCGGCGCCGATGAAACAGAGCGGCTGGGCATCCTGCCGGGCTCGCTCGTGCATGAGCCGGGTGATCTCGGCCTCCGTGAGGCCGGGGCCGACCGGCAGCAGGTTCGTGACCCGCAGCTTTTCGGGTATCTCGTCGAAGAGCTCGTCGATGCTGCCGGCGCCTGTGACCCCGAGCATTTCGGCGACCTCGCGATCGGTGTGCGGTATGAACGGCAACCGGGCCTCCGTCAGCGCTCGGCGTCGAGCAGTTGCTGGTAGGCGGCGGCATCGAGCAATCCGGCCGGCGCCGCCGCCAGCTTCAGGCTGAACAGCCAGCCGTCGCCGTAGGGACTCGTGTTGACGAGGCCCGGGTCCTTCACGAGTGCTTCGTTCACCACTGCTACGGTACCCGACACGGGCGCGTAGACATCGGAGGCGGCCTTGACGGACTCAACCACCGCGCAGGCCTCGCCGGCCGCGACCGTCCGCCCGGGCTCCGGCAGCTCGATGAACACGAGCTCGCCGAGCTCGTGCTGCGCGTGGTCCGTGATGCCGACCACGATCGAGCCATCGCGCTCCTGCCGCAGCCACTCGTGCTGCTTCGTGTATTTCAGGTCAGCAGGCACGGCACTCATCGTCGTTCCTCCTGCAATCCCGGATTCAGGTCACCAGCACGCGGCCGTGGCGCACGAACGGCGGCCGTACCATGCGGGCCGCATGCAACGTGCCGCGGATCTCGACCTCGCACGACCCGGCGGCGGTCGCCGGCACGCGGGCGAGCGCGATCGAGCAGTTCATGGTGGGCGAAAACCCGCCGCTCGTGACCGAGCCATCGCCCGCCCGGGTCGTCACGCGCTGGCCACGGCGCATCACGCCGCGGTCGCCCAGCACGAGCCCGGTGAGCTTCGCGGCCGGCCCGGCGTCGCGCTCGCGTTCGATCGGGTCCCGGCCGTTGAACCGCCGCGTCGCAGGCTCCCACGCGACGGTCCAGCCGAGCCCGGATACCAGAGGCGAGGTGTCCTCGTCCATGTCCTGGCCGTACAGGTTCATGCCGGCCTCGAGACGCAGCGTGTCGCGCGCGCCGAGGCCGCAGGGAGCGAATCCGGCGGCGAGCAGCTCGTCCCAGAACGAGGGTCCCTGGCCCGCCGGCAGCAGGATCTCCCAGCCGTCCTCGCCGGTATACCCCGTCCGCCCGACGAACATCGCGGGCGACTCCACCGCGAAGAACGGCTCGAGAGCGAGCGCCGGCGCGCGGAGCGTTTCCGGGAGGAGCGGTGCCGCCAGCTCGCGCGCCGCCGGGCCCTGCAGCGCCAGCATCACGAGATCATCACGCGGTAGCAGCGTTACGTCGAATGCGTGCGCGGCGGCCGTCATCCACTGGAGGTCCTTCTCGCGCGTCGCGGCGTTGACGACCACCCGGTAGGACGCCGGCATGGCAACGGCGCGCCGGTAGACGATCAGATCGTCGACGACCCCTCCGCGCTCGTTCAACATGCAGCTGTAGAGGGCCTGACCGGGCGCGAGGCGTGCGACGTCGTTCGCAAGCAGCCGGCGCAGATATTCCGTCGCGCCGGTACCGGCGAAGTCCACGACCGTCATGTGGGAGACGTCGAACACGCCGGCGCTCCGGCGCACGGCGTGATGCTCGGCGATCTGAGAGCCGTAATGGAGCGGCATGTCCCAGCCGCCGAAGGGAACGATCTGTGCCCCGGCGGCGACGTGACGATCATAGAGCGGCGTGCGCTTCGGCATTTACCCGATCCGAATGCAAAAGGGGCGGCAGGCCCCGAGCCTGCCGCCCCTCTGTCCTGAAACCTGAGAGATCGGGTGGAGTTCCTTCCGCGGCCTCCACCTCTCCCCTTCGGTGGGCCGGAAAACCGGCCACTCTCCAGAGCCGATCCGCGATCGCAGTCCGTTTGCCTGAGCGTTTCCGGGCGGGTTGCGCCTTCGGCGGCCGGTCACTCGCCGGCTCTCTCCCGCAATCGCGCGTGATCAGGCTGCCGATATTACGCGATAGCCCCAGAGGCCACCAGTGCAGCCCACTTGCGAAAGGTGCGGACCCGCACAGATATCGCCCCAGCGCTTCGAGACCTCGTCGCACGCGTCAGCCGCTGCGAGCGCCCACGAGCGCTTCCACTTCGTCGGGCTCGCGCGGGAGCGCCCGGGTCAGGACCTCGATGCCGTCGCGGGTGATGAGCACGTCGTCCTCGATGCGCACGCCGATTCCCTGCCAGCGCCGGTGCACGCCCTTCGCGCCGGGCGGGATGTAGATACCGGGCTCCACCGTCATCGCCATCCCCGGTTCGAGCACGCGCCACTGGTCGCCCACCTTGTAGTCCCCGACGTCGTGCACATCCATGCCGAGCCAGTGACCGGTGCGGTGCATGAAGAACTGCCGGTACGCGCCCGACCTCACGATCGACGCCGGACTGCCGTCGAGCAGCCCGACGCGTCGCAGGCCGCGGACGACGGCGCGTACCGCGGCATCGTGCGGCTCGTTCCAGTGCTTGCCCGCTGCCGTCGCCTTGAGGGCCGCGGTATGCGCCTCGAGCACGATCTCGTAGATCGCGAGCTGCGCGGGCGTGAAGCGGCCGCTCACGGGGTAGGTCCGCGTAACGTCCGACGCATAACAGTCGTATTCGCAGCCGGCGTCCACCAGCAGCAGGTCGCCCTCGCGCATCCGGCGCCGGTTTGCGGTGTAATGGAGGACGCAGCTGTTGGGTCCCGAGCCGACGATCGGCAGGTACGACGGGCGCATGCCATGGCGGCGGAACTCGTGCAGGAACTCCGCTTCGACCTCGTACTCGTAGCGTCCGGGCTGGCAGAACGCCATCGCGCGCAGGTGTGCCTTGACGGCGACGGCGGCCGCACAGCGCATCGTCGCCGCCTCGGCGCGGCTCTTGTAGAGGCGCAGGTCGTGCAGCAGGTGCTCGAGGGCGATGAACTCATCCGGTGCATGCGTGCCGGGGCCGCTCCCCGGTTGCGCAGTGTGGTGACCCACCCGATCAGTCGCGCGTCGAATTCGGCATTGGCACCCAGCGTGTAGAACACGCGCTCGGCCTGCTCGAGTATGCCCGGCAGGATCTCGTCGACATCGGCGATCGGGAAAGCGTCGTCGGCCCCGAATTCGGACACGGCGCGCTCGGGACCCGCACGAGCTCCGTCCCAGGCCTCCCGGTGCGCATCACGGTCGCGGCAGAAGAGGATGTACTCGCCGCGGGGCCTGCCCGGCGCGAGGATGGCGATCGCCTCCGGTTCCGCGAAACCGGTGATGTAATGGAAATCGCTGTCCTGCCGGTAAGGGAACTCGATGTCGCGGCTGCGGACCTTCGCGGGCGCCGCAGGCAGGATGCCGATGCCGCCGCGGCCTATCATCCGCATCAATTGGCGGCGCCTGCGGGCGAACTCCGTCGGGTTCACGGTGCGATCAGTGCACGCCGACGGAGGCTTGTCTCTGCCGGACGTCGTAGAGCTCGTCGAACACGAGTTGCACGCTGACGCGCACGAATTCGACGAGCTCCGTGTAGGCGGCCTCGGCTTCGAGATCCGCTTCGTCGTCACCGAGCGTCGCTCGCGCGATTTCGGCGAAATCACCCATGATCTCCCGCGTGACCTCGCCCTCCAGCGCCTCACTGGCCGCGCGCACGGCCGCCGCCTCGGCGAGACCATGCATGAAACCGGCGACCCAGTCCGCGAGACCCTCGGCCCGGCTGGAGAGCGGCCTGTCATCCGGCGGCAGGAGCAGGGCGAATGCCATGTCGCCGTCCGTGAGCGCCGCGCAGGTCGTCGCCGCGACCTCCGCCAGCGTATCGGCCCGCTCTCCCGGGGCGCCCGCCGTCGAGTCCGCTGCCGTCAATCCGGCCACCCATACCGGGAGCGCGCCGGGCCCGAGCACGCAGGCGAGACCGCAAAGGTTGCCGTGAGCCTCCGGTGCCCCCTCGGCGGCGCCCAGACGGCGCAGCTCGTGGTCGATGACATCAAAGCTGGGCGAGTGATCGGTGGTCATCGTTATCGTTCGGACGAGCGGCGCCGAGACTTGAGTTTTTCATAACCGGGAGCCGGCAACGACGCCCTCTTATCCTATCACCGCCCCATCGCCAGCGCATTTGACCCTGACCGGACCGGGAACTATATTCATTTAATGACTGACAGCAGTGATCGTTCCTTCGGGGAGGAACTGGAACGGCTCGCGAAGCGGCTCGATGACCTCGTCGTGACCTGCAATCAGCTGAAGGAAGAGAATCGCTCGCTGCGGCAGCGTCAGGATGCACTCATCGCGGAGCGCGCCACCCTTCTGCAGAAGAACGAGCAGGTCCGCGCGCGCGTCGAGGCGATGATCGGGAGACTCAAGGGCATGGAGCACGGCGCATGAGCGAACCGACGCGAGTCAACATCAGGATTCTCGACAAGGAATACCAGGTGGCCTGCCCGGCGGACGAGCGCGCCGCGCTGCAGGACTCCGCCGAGATGCTCAATGCAAAGATGCGTGAGATTCGCGACAGCGGCCGCGTCGTCGGGCTGGAACGAATCGCCGTGATGGCCGCGCTGAACATGGCCAATGAGCTCCTCCGGTCCCGTGACCGGGGTGAAGGCCTGGAGACCAAGGCGAAGGCCAGGGTCAAGGCGATGCGGGAACGCGTGGAGTCCGCGCTCCAGTCCGGCCGACAGATCGAGATCTAGCAGGCTGTTGGAAATCTGCCAGGCCCGCCGCGGCTTTCGCAAAAGAGCGGTACCGGTCGCATTTTTCACCCGCCGCAGCCGTATAATCATTCGCGGCGTTCCTGCGGTGTTCGAGAAGAGTTGACTGCCTTCGACCCTTAAATGCACTGCAGGGATCTGGGCCTGTCGGCAGCTTTGTGCATGACCGCCTCGAGCGGAAAGCCTGCTCTGCCACGGTCGATCCCACCTTTCGCTCGGGTCCGAGAGCGACGGCTCGATACGGCACAGGCGGGAGCGCCATCCTCTTGAAGACCCTTCGCATTGCCATGCGCCGCCGGCGGGCTGAGCTGTCCTCGGCCGCGGTCGCGAGCGCGTCTCTGGCCGTCTCGAATCACCTCTGGCGCCTGCCCGCGCTGGCGCGTTGCCGGCGCATCGCGTGCTATCTCGCCGTGGCTGGCGAGATCGACTGTGCTCCGATCATGGCGGAGGCCCTGGCGCGTGGCCGGCTTGTTTATCTGCCGATCGTGCACGGACCAGGGCTCGTGTTCGCGCCGTGGGATCCGTCGGTCAGCATGGTATGCAATCGCTTCGGCATCCCCGAGCCGTGCGCCGACGGTCGGCACTGGCTCCGTGGCACGGAGCTCGATGTGGTGCTAGCGCCACTCGTCGCCTTCGACGAGGCGGGGCACAGACTCGGCATGGGTGGAGGCTTCTATGACCGCACATTCCGTTTCGTTCGTCAGCGTGGCCGGTGGCGACGCCCCCTTCTGATCGGTGTCGCGCACGAGTTTCAACGCGTCGCCTGCCTTCCCGCACGACAGTGGGACGTGACGCTGCATGCCGCAATCACGGAGTGTGGCGCGCAATTCTTCTGATCGCTGGCGACATCGTCCGCAGCCGTGGCTGGTCCACACGGAGTCCGCCACGACCCACTCCATCGCCGTAATGACTGGAAATTTGATTTCGGTTGTATATACTCAACGGCGGTTACCCCGACAGGAGACCATTGTCATGGCAAAGAAAAAGGCTGCTTCGAAGAAGAAGACTAAGAAGAAGGCCAAGAAAAAGAGATAGCTTGAGCTATGAAACGCGGGAACCGGTAACGGTTCCCGCGGCTTCCCAGAAGGAAGTGACTGATGGATGTGCCCGCCTCTGGCGGGCACATTTCTATCCGGAGGTCATGCATGGACCAGGGGGAGAAGAAGCAACAGGCGGCACGGGCCGCAGGGCAATTCCTCGAGCCTGGCGTACGGCTCGGGGTCGGAACGGGTTCGACGGTGAACTTCTTCATCGACGAGCTCGCCAGCCAGCGCGAGCGGATCGCGGCAGTGGTCGCCAGCTCGCGGGAGACCGAGCAGCGCCTCAAGGACGCCGGTTTCGAGGTGTCGGACCTCTCCGAGACGGGCGACCTCGATCTCTACGTGGACGGCGCCGACGAGGCGAACAAGCACTTCTACCTGATCAAGGGCGGGGGCGGCGCGCTCACCCGGGAAAAGGTGATCGCGGCGGCGTCGCGCCGGTTTGTCTGCATCATCGACGATTCGAAGTGGGTGGCGGTTCTCGGCCATTTCCCACTCCCCATCGAGGTCATACCGATGGCGCAATCCTACGTGGCCCGGCAACTGGTCCGCGCCCGGGGTCAGCCGATCCTGCGCAAGGGGGTGCACCGAGAATGGCAACGTCATCCTGGACGTCCACAATCTCACGATCACCAACCCACCCGAGCTCGAGTCGCGCCTGAACCAGATTCCAGGCGTCGTGACCGTCGGGATCTTCGCGCAGCGCCCCGCGGACGTGATCCTCATGGCTGAAGACAGCGGCGTGAAGCGCTTCGACCGCCGCTGAGGGAGCTCCGTCAGGCGTTTCTTGCGCGCTGCCACCCGTTGCGTAGTACTAAAGGTAATCCCGCACTGACCGGGATCGTCTCCCGATGAAGGCGCCAGGCGGGCTTGGCTGGGGGACTAGGATTCGAACCTAGGTTAACGGAGTCAGAGTCCGCTGTCCTACCACTAGACGATCCCCCAATGCGGTGGATCTGTGAGCGGGCCCTTCCCGCCGAACCGGATCAGCGCTTGGAGTACTGGGTCGCCCGGCGCGCCTTGCGAAGCCCGACCTTCTTGCGCTCCACCTCGCGCGCATCGCGCGTCACGAAACCCGCCTTGCGCAGCGCGCCCCGCAGGCCGCCGTCGTAGGCGATCAGGGCACGCGTGAGCCCATGGCGGATGGCGCCTGCCTGGCCGGTCGTGCCGCCGCCGCTCACCGCGGCATCGACGTCGAACCGCGAGGTCATCTCCGTGAGCTCGAGAGGCTGACGCACGATCATGCGGGCGGTCTTGCGGCCGAAGAACTCGTCGAGTGTCCGGTTGTTGACGGTGATCTCGCCCTTGCCGGGGCGGATGTACACGCGGGCCGTGGAGCTCTTGCGCCGGCCGGTGCCGTAGTAAGCCTGAGTCGCCATAATCGTCGTGTCCTGTCGTCAGATATCGAGGGGCTGCGGCTGCTGGGCGGAATGCCCGTGCTCCGCGCCCGGGTAGATCTTCAGCTTGCGCAGCATCGCCGCACCGAGGCTCGTCTTCGGCAGCATGCCCTTGACCGCGATGCGCAGGGCCCGGTCCGGCGCCCTCGCCATCAGGTCGCCCAGACTCTCCGCCTTGAGGTTGCCGACGTAACCGGTATAGCGGTAATAGGTCTTGTCCCTGAGCTTCTTGCCGGTCACACGGATCTTCGCCGCGTTGACCACCACGATGTAGTCGCCCGTGTCCACGTGCGGCGTGTAAATCGGCTTGTGCTTGCCGCGCAACCGGCGGGCGAGTTCGGTCGCCAGGCGGCCCAGGGTCCGCCCGTCGGCGTCCACCAGGTACCAGCCTCGCTTGACCTCATCGGGCTTGGCAGAAGTCGTTCTCATGGGTCTGTTGTCCGAACCTGCGCCGACCGGGCACAGGGGCGGCGATTCTAATGGCCCAGCGGCCGGTTTTCAAACGCTTCGGGCCCAGCGGCCAGCCTGTCGGACAGGAGGGGTCAGAACTTGTATTCCAGGGAAATCGAGGTCTGGGTGTCGGTCTTGTCGGAGCCTGGCAGCACATCGGTGTTGTGCTTCACCAGGTAGCCGAGGACGAGCGCCAGGTTGCCGATGACCCCGGCTTTGAGCTCGGTCAGGGACTCGATATAGGTGTTATCCGAGCCCGTGGTGCTCGCCAGTTTCTCGCTGAACAGCGCATTTTCGCTGATGTGCCACTGGTAGTCGGCGCCGAGGCGGCCGACGACTTCGTTGTTGTCGGTGCCATCCTGCAGCTGGGACTGCGTCGCGCCGACGCCGGCCTCGAGGCTCAGCTCCTGGCTCTGCGTGTGGAATATGCGCCAACCGATGCCTCCCACCTCGAAGATCTGGTGGTCATAGGAGCTGAAACGGTCCTTGTTCCATTCGAGCGAGCCGAAGGTATAGACGGCCTGGGAGAGATCGTACTTGGTCTTGACCTGGGCCTTGTAGGCCTCGGAGCTCGTCTCGCCGTCCTGACTCACGCCGAGCGCGGTCGCGAGCGCGCTGTGATGCCAGCGTTCGTGGTCATACAAGACCTCGCCCTTGAAATTCGCGGTCGTGGTTTCCGAATTGCCGCGCACGGCCGCGTAACCCGCGGCGACGCTGCCCGACCAGCCCTCGGGCGGCGGTGGAGCCTGCTCCTCCGCCATCGCCCCTGTTGCCAGCAGGCAGAATCCGGATGCGGCCGCCATGCGGCCTGCCATTTCGCTCATGAGCCACCTCGCATTCTCGCATTGTTTTCCGGGCACCCATCGCGCCGGGGCGCGTACTCTAGATCGCTGCTACCGGCCGGGCAATCGCCCGCCTGCCGCATATCTATAAGAGCCCGTTTCGTGACGGCCGTCACGGGTCAGGCGCCGTGTGAGTCCAGTGCCACGGCCGGACCGTCCGGGCGCCCGCGCATCCGTGTGAAAGATCTCACAGTTCTGAAATCCGACTTGACATACTCCACCCCGACAACGCTTACACTGCCTGCCCATTGAACATATCGCCTTGTCTTGCGTCTCGCGGCGAATGTAGTGTGGGTTGTGTTGTTGTCTCGGGGTTGTTGTTGTTTCGAGGGGAGGGTGTGCCAATGGCTGCCAATGGGAAAACGCTAAGCGATATTCCGGCGATCAACCGGTTCCTGACGTACTGCCGTGTTCGCACGGTGCCCGGCAAGACTGTGATGATCCACGCAGGCGATCTGCCGGATACGCTGTACTACATCATCGACGGGTCCGTCGAGGTGATGATCGAGGACGAGGACGGCAACGAGATGGTCCTCGCCTACCTGAACAAGGGCCAGTTCTTCGGCGAGATGGGGCTCTTCAACGAGCAGCCGAGCAGGAGCGCCTGGGTCCGCACCCGCGTTTCCTCGGAAATCGCCGAGATGACCTACCCGCGCTTCCGGCAGATCGCAAGCGAAAGCCCGGGCCTCGTCTTCGAGCTGGCGACGCAGATGGCGACCCGCCTCACCCGCACCAATCGCAAGCTGAGCGATCTCGCCTTCGTGGACGTCACCGGCCGCGTGGCCCACGCCATCCGCGACCTCTGCAACGAGCCGGACGCGATGACCCATCCCCAGGGCATGCAGATCAAGGTCAGCCGCCAGGAGCTGTCGCGTCTCGTCGGCTGCTCACGCGAGATGGCCGGCCGCGTGCTGAAGGTGCTAGAGGACGAGGGGCTGGTCTCCGCCAGCGGCAAGACCATCGTGGTCTACAACGTCCGCCCGCAGCCGAAGATCCGCGCGGTGCCCGCCGCGCCGGCGGCCGCCGCCAACGATCAGTAATGTTACCGGCGGCTGCTGCCGTCCAGGCAGCAGCCGCTCATGGCCTTTGAGGGCCGTTAGCGGCAGCGCTCAGCTCCTTGCGCATGGCGAGTATGGTCGCCGAATAATCCTCGCTGCCGAATATGGCGGAGCCCGCGACGAAGGTGTCGGCGCCCGCCTCCGCCACGTCGCGGATGTTGTCCGTGTTGATCCCGCCGTCCACTTCCAGGCGAATGCTGCGGCCGAGCGCGTCGATGCGCTTCCTGATCTGGCGCAGCTTCGGGATCGTGCCCGGGATGAACGCCTGGCCGCCGAAGCCGGGGTTCACCGACATGGCCAGCACGAAGTCGAGCTTCTCGAGCGTGTAGTCGAGATAGCTGATCGGCGTGGCCGGGTTGAGCACGAGCCCGGCCTTGCACCCGGCATGGCGGATGAGCCCGATCGAACGATCCACGTGATCCGTCGCCTCCGGGTGGAAACTGATCCAGGTCGCGCCGGCGGCGGCGAAATCCTCGATCAGCCGGTCTACGGGGCGCGTCATCAGGTGCACGTCGATCGGGGCCGAGATGCCGTGTTTGCGCAGCGCCGCGCACACGACCGGGCCAACCGTGAGATTCGGCACGTAATGGTTGTCCATCACGTCGAAATGGATGAGATCGGCGCCGGCCGCGAGCACGGCCTCGACCTCCTCACCGAGCCGGGCGAAGTCGGCGGAAAGTATGGACGGCGCAATCAGCGCTGGATTCCGGGCCACGCAGCATCCCTCCAGGCGAGTCGAAATGGTAGCACGGGCTCACCGGAAACCACGGTGCGCCCTGATGGCATCGTATGCCGCGCGGACTTCGCCGGTACGCTGCTTGGCAATCTCGAGCATCGAGTCCGGCAGCCCGCGGGCCGCCTGCTTGTCGGGGTGGTGCCGGTTCATCAGCCTGCGATAGGCGGTTTTTATTTCGCGATTGCTCGCCAGGGGCTCCACCCCCAGCACGCGGTAGGCCGCGTCGAGCGACGTCGTCCTCGCCGCCTCTCTCGCCTGCTCGCCGAACCGCCGCCGGCCGTGGTGTAGCGCCTCCAGTTGCGCAAACTCGGCGGGGCCGATGCCCAGCGAGGCTGCGACCCGCAGCAGCAGCTCGCGCTCCGGCGCCGTGATGACTCCTTTCGCGGTCGCGAGATCGAGCTGGATCTCGAGGAAGGTGCGGAGCAGCTGCGGTTGACCCGCGGCGTAGCGACGCAGACGCTCCAGCTGGGCGTCCACCGGGTAATCAGGCCGCTTGCCGGCATTGAAGAGCCCTATCGCGAGCCGCATCCCCGCCTTGTCGAGCTGCATCTGGCGCATGACGTTGCGGGCCGCGTCGATTTCCGCCTCGGAGACCCGCCCGTCGACCTTGGCGAGGCGCCCCATCACGATGAACGTGGTCTCGAAGAACACGCGCTGGCGGTCGGCAGCGGAGGCGAAGAAGCCGCCGCCGGCAGAACGCCTGCGGCGTTTCCGGCGTGGCTCCATCCCGCGATCGAACTGATGGCCGAGCAACACGCCGAGCACCGCGCCGGGAAGTCTCGCCAGGGCGTAGCCGATCAGGCCACCCGAGATTTTTCCGATCCAGACCATGCTGTGGCGGCCCCGAGCGCCCCCGCGGGCGTAACGCCCCGGTTACCGGGAGCCCGCGCTCGAATACAATAGCCGCCCCGCTGGGCGAACGGATGGAAACGCGGCAATGAGTGCGACGGCTCCTGAGACTGCCCTGTACGAATGCAGATTGACAGGGCTGCGGCGAGTGAGTCAAGGCAAGGTCCGGGATATCTACGAAGTCGACGACGAGACACCTGCTCATCGTCACGACCGACCGGCTGTCCGCGTTCGACGTGGTGCTGCCCGATCCCATTCCCGGCAAGGGCGAGGTCCTGACCCAGCTCTCGAACTTCTGGTTCGCACGCACGCGGCCGATCGTCGCGAATCACCTTACGGATCGCCGGCCGGAAGACGTGGTCACCGATCCCGACGGGACGCGCCGCCATGTGCGCGACGCGCGGTCGTCGTCAGGCGTCTGAAGCCGCTGCCGGTGGAGGCAGTGGTGCGCGGTTATCTCATCGGCTCGGGCTGGAAGGACTACAAGGTCACCGGCGCCGTGTGCGGCATACCACTGCCGGCCGGACTGGCGATGGCGGCACAGCTGCCGCAGCCGATCTTCACGCCCGCCACCAAGGCGGAGATCGGTCGAGCACGACGAGAACATCAGTTTCGCCGAAATGGAGCGGCTGGTCGGCGCGGCGCTGGCGGCAGAGCGTCAGATCACTCGCCATCGAGATCTACACGCGCGGCGCCGAATACGCGCGCCGGCGCGGGATCATCATCGCGGACACCAAGTTCGAATTCGGTCTCGACGCGACGGGTCAGCTCTACCTGATCGACGAGGTGCTGACGCCGGATTCCTCGCGTTTCTGGCCGGCAGATGAATACCGGACCGGCGTCAGCCCGCCGAGCTTCGACAAGCAGTATCGTCCGCGATTACCTCGAAACTCTCGACTGGAACAAGAAGGCGCCCGGTCCGAAACTGCCGCAGGAGGTCATCCGCCGCACGACCGCCAAGTACCGTCAGGCCCTGGACCTGCTGACGCGCTCGGACTGAGCGCGGCAGGTATCAACGGCGGGACATGCCGGTACCCGGAAGAGGAGACCACCGGTGCGCCTGACCCGCAGGCTAGAGGCACTCCTCTGGCATCCCCGCACGCACACGCTGCCTGCGCCGGGCCGAGCCGGCGTGACGATTGCCCGGTTCGTCTACGCCGTATTGCGGGACGTGACCGGCGGGCCTTTGACGCTGCACGCGATGGGCCTCGTCTACGTCACCATCCTCTCGCTCGTGCCGCTGCTGGCGGTCAGTTTCTCGGTGCTGAGAGCCTTCGGTTTCCATCGCCAAATGGAGCCTATCCTCCTCCAGCTCCTGAGCCCGCTCGGCGAGCGCGGGCCGGAGATCACACAGCGCATCATCGAGTTCGTCGATAACGCGCAGAGCAACCTCCTGGCCGGCCTCGGTGTGGCGTTCCTGCTGTTCACCGCGGTCTCCATGGCCGAGCAGGTCGAGGGCAGCTTCAACCAGATCTGGCGCGTGGAGCGCCCGCGCAGCTTTGCGCGGCGAGTGAGCGAGTACCTCTCGCTGATCCTCGTGGGTCCCGTGGTCATGGTCACGGCGATGGGGCTGATCGCGAGCCTGCGCAGCTCCGCGCTCTTCCAGGAGTTTCCGGGAATGGCCGATTCCGGCTTCACCGGCCCCGCCGGCGAGCTGGCGCCCTACGCCCTCGTATGCCTCGGGTTCTCGTTCATCTACTGGTTCGTGCCGAACACGAACGTCAGGCCCGTCGCGGCCCTCGCCGGGGGCCTGATCGGCGGCGTCCTCTGGGCCGGCGTCGGGGTGATCTTCGCGACCTTCGTCGTCAACGCGGCGACCACGATCAGCATCTATGCCACGTTCGCCATCGTCATCAGCACCCTGCTCTGGCTCCATCTCTCCTGGCTCATCCTCCTGGTGGGCGCCCAGGTCTCGTTCTACGTGCAGCACGGCGACTACCTGCGCATCGGCTACCGGCGGCCGGTGACCGGCACCGGCCAGCAGGAACAGGCCGCCCTGGCGATCATGCTGGCCGTGGCGATCGCGTTCCGGGACACCGGGCGCGCGGCGCGGCTCACCGACATCTCCAGGACGACGGGCCTGCCTGGCCTCGCACTGGCACCGGTCGTCGCCAGGCTCGAGGCGGCTGGCCTGCTGGCGCGCACGGCCGACGAGCGCCTGCTCCCGAACCGTGACCCGGCGGGCGTCGCGCTTAAGGAGATCGTGCATGCTGTCCGGCACCCGACCGGCGCCGATGTCGGGCCGGAGATCCACTGGCCCGACGGGCTCGGCGAGGTGAGCGACAGAATCGAGGCGGGGATCGAGGCGGCGCTCGGCGAGCAGACGCTGCAGCAATTCGCGTCCGGGGCGGACAGAACGAGTTGAAACGCCGCGGCCGGCTCAGCTGCCCGCGATCGTCATGTCCCGGATCAGGATGGATCCGGTGCGGATGCCGCCGCGCAGATCGACATCGTTGCCGATCGCGGCGATGCCGCGATACATGTCCCTGAGGTTGCCGGCGATGGTCACTTCGCTCACGGGGAACTGGATCTCGCCCCGCTCGACCCAGAAGCCGGCCGCGCCGCGGGAGTAGTCGCCCGTCACCGGGTTTACGCCGCTGCCCATCAGCTCCGTGACGACCAACCCCGTGTCGAGGGCGGCGATCAGGTCCGCGTAGCCCGCGCCCGTATCCGCCACGATGAGGTTGTGCACGCCACCCGCGTTCGCCGTAGTCACCATGCCGAGCTTGCGCGCCGAGTAGCTGCCGAGCACGTACCCTTGCAGGACGCCGCGGTCGACGAGACGCCGGTCGGCGGTCGCTACACCTTCGTCGTCATAGGGTGCGCTGGCGAGTGCGCCCCTGAGGTGCGGCCGTTCGTCGATCGTCACGCAGTCCGCGAGCACCTGCGTACCGAGGCTGTCGAGCAGAAACGACGAGCGGCGGTACAGGGCGCCGCCGCTGACGGCCCCGACCAGATGCCCGATGAGGCCACGCGCGAGGCGCGCCGGGTAGAGCACCGGCGCGGCCCGCGTACCGATCTTCCGCGCGCCGAGCCGCGCGATGGCCCTGCGGGCCGCCTCGCGTCCGACGCCGACCGGCGAGTCGAGGTCGTCGGGGTTGCGCGCGTGGGTGTACTCGAAATCACGCTCCATCTCGCTGCCGCGGCTCGCGACTACCGCGCACGACAGGCTGTGGTGGGTTTCGCGATAGCCCTCGAGGAAGCCGTGGCTGTTGCCATACACCCGGCTGCCCTCGTGGCTGCTGACGCTCGCGCCTTCGGAGTTCGTGATGCGGGCGTCGCTGTCGAGTGCCTCGGCCTCGCAGCGCGTCGCAAGATCGATGGCGCCGGCGGCGTCCACGGACCACGGATGCCAGAGATCGAGCTGCGGTATCGAGCGCGCCATGCGCTCTGGATCCGCGAGGCCGGCGCAGGCATCTTCTGCCGTGTACCGCGCGAGCGTGCATGCCTTGCGTACGCTCTCCTCGATCGCGGCGGCGCCGAGATCCGAGGTGCTCGCGCTGCCCTTGCGATGTCCGAAGTAGACGGTGATACCGAGCCCCTGGTCGCGGTGATATTCGAGCGTCTCGACCGAGCGCATGCGCACCGTTACCGAGAGACCGGTGCCGAAGCTCGCGCTCGCCTCGGCCGAGGAGGCGCCAAGCTGGCGCGCGAGGGCGAGCGCCTCGGCGACGCGGCCCTTGAGCTCGTCGATACCGGGCTCGGCGGATGGGTTGCGATTCGGGGTCACGTCGCGTGACGACATGCGCGGCATTCTAGCAGGGGTGCCTCCGCTGGCCGCCGCATACGCGGGTGGTATGATCGCGGCCATGAAAGCTCTGGTCGGCATCCTCATGGGATCCCATTCGGACTGGGAGCTCATGTCTCACGCGTCCGCAACGCTCGATTCCCTGGGCATAGCTCATGAGGTCAACGCGATTTCGGCTCACCGCGCGCCCGATCGCCTTGCCGAATACTGCAGCACGGCCCGCGACCGCGGACTCAAAGTGCTGATCGCCGGCGCCGGGCTCGCGGCGGCGCTGCCGGGCGTGGCCGCGGCGAAGACGCCGCTGCCGGTGCTGGGCGTGCCGTTGCCCTCGCCCGCCCTCGGCGGCATGGATGCGCTGCTCTCGATCGTGCAGATGCCGCCCGGCGTGCCGGTCGGCACGCTCGCGATCGGCAAGGCCGGAGCCATCAACGCCGCGCTGCTCGCCGCGGGAATCCTCGCGCTCGGCGACGAGAAGATCCGCCTCGCGCTCGACGCCTACCGCGCGAAGCAGACCGAGAAAGTCCTCGCAAGAACGGACCCGCGCGTCGTCTGACCGCCCGCCGCAAGGGCGGTCATCACGCCCGCTAACCAGCGGTGCCGCCGACGGTCAACCCGTCAATGCGCAGCGTCGGCTGGCCAACGCCGACGGGCACGGACTGCCCTTCCTTGCCGCAGGTCCCCACGCCTTCGTCCAGCTTGAGATCGGTGCCGACCATCGAGACCTTGCGCAGCACGGAGGGACCGTCACCGACCAGCGTCGCGTCGCGGATCGGCGCGCCGAGGCGCCCCTTCTCGATCAGGTAGGCTTCGCTCGCGGAGAACACGAATTTGCCGGACGTGATGTCCACTTCCCCGCCGCCGAAATTGCACGCGTAGATGCCCTTGTCCACCGAGGCGATGATCTCCTCCGGCGCGTGCGGTCCCGGCAGCATGTACGTATTCGTCATCCGCGGCAGCGGCAGGTGCGCAAACGACTGCCGCCGCCCGTTGCCGGTCGGCTGCATGCCCATCAGCCGCGCGTTCAGCTTGTCCTGCAGGTAGCCGGTCAGGCGTCCGTTCTCGATGAGGACGGTGCGTTGCGTCGGGGTGCCCTCGTCATCGACATTCAGCGAGCCGCGCCGGAGCGCGAGAGTCCCGTCATCCACAATCGTGCAGAGCTCGGAGGCGACCTTCTCGCCGAGCCGCTTGCTGAAGGCGGATGTTCCCTTGCGGTTGAAGTCCCCCTCCAGTCCGTGACCTATGGCCTCGTGCAGCAAGATGCCGGGCCAGCCCGGCCCCAGTACCACGACCATCTCGCCGGCCGGCGCCGGGACGGCCTCGAGCGCCACGAGCGCCTGGCGGACCGCCTCCCGTCCGTATTCGAACGCGCGGTCGCTCTCGAGGAAATGCCGCAGGCTCACGCGCCCGCCACCGCCCGTGTAGCCCTGCTCGCGACGGCCCTTGTCCTCGACGATCACCGATACGTTCAGTCGCACGAGCGGGCGCACGTCACCGGCGAGCACGCCGTCGTTGCCGCAGACGAGAATCACCTCGTGGACCGCGACGAGGCTCGCCATGACCTGCTTCACGCGCGGGTCGACGGCGCGGGTCGCCTGGTCCACGCGCTGGAGGAGTGCGACCTTGTCGTCATCGGTCATGGAAGGAATGGGATCAATCGGGCGATACAGCGCATGGCCGGAACGCTCGGAGCGCGTCTGCAGTGCGCCGTGCTGCCCGGCGCGCGCGATGGCGCCGGCTGCCTCGGAGGCGTGCATCAGCGCGGGCACGACGATGTCGTCCGAATAGGCGAAGCCCGTCTTCTCGCCCGAGATCGCGCGAACCCCCACGCCCTGTTCAATGCTGTGACTGCCCTCCTTGACGATCCCGTCCTCGAGCGACCAGGCCTCGTGGCGCGACACCTGGAAATAGAGATCGGCGGCATCCACGCCGCCACGCAGGAGCTTCCCGAGCGCCCGGTCGATGTCGCGGTCCTCGAGGCCGGTCGGCGCGAGCAGCGATCGGCGGGCGATTTCGACGGGGTTCTGAGAGCTCAATCAGTTCTCCTCGAGCACCGGCGCGCCAAGACGCCGGTGGCTCAGCGCGGGAAACTGCGACCGCAGGCGGCGCAAGTAGTCGACGTCCATCGTCGCGGTCACCACGCCAGGCCCCTCGGCAGCCTCAGCGAGCACTTCGCCCCAGGGTCCGACGATCATCGAATGACCATACGTGCGGCGGCCGCCTGGATGCTCGCCGGTCTGCGCGGAGGCGACGACGTAGCAGAGGTTTTCGATCGCGCGCGCCCGCAGCAGCGTGTGCCAGTGAGCCTGGCCGGTGCGCTGCGTGAACGCGGCTGGCAGCGCAATGGCGTCCACATCCCGGTCCAGCATCGCGCGGAAGAGCTCGGGGAAGCGCAGATCGTAGCAGACGGCGATGCCGAGCCGCCCGAAGGGCGTCGTCAGCGTGAGGGGCGCCGAACCAGGCATCGTGCGCCGCGATTCGCGGTACGCCTCGCTGCTCCCGGGCACGCGCACGTCGAAGAGATGGATCTTGTCGTAGCGACCGGCTCGTCGCCCGGCGTCGTCCCACACGCAGCACGCCGCATAGGGGCGGTCGCTCTCGGCGCTCGCGAGCGGAATCGTGCCGCCGACGATCCAGAGCCCGCACTCGCGCGCCGCGCGTGCGAGGAAGTCCTGGATCGGGCCGCGGCCGTCCGGCTCCGCGATGCGGCTGCGCTCGCGCTCGTCGGCCGCCATGAACACGAAATTCTCGGGCAGCACCACGAGCTTCGCGCCGAGGTGCGCGGCCATCTCGAGGTGCATCCTCGCGTCGCGCAAGTTGGCGTCGACATCGGCCCCTGATGTCATCTGTATCGTTGCAAGCCTGATGCTGCTCATGATCCTCTGTCGCTCACTGGGGCTCGCCCGGGGCCGCCGTCGCGGGCGCCTCCGGAGGAGCCGCATCCTGGGCCGCCTCGAGTGCTGCCGTCACTTCCTGTTCGCAGTCCTTGAACGCCGCGGTATCCACGTCGCCGCGCTGGACGCGTACCACATCGGGCTTGTCCCAGCCGCCGGAGACCCGGTAGTAGGACTCGCCTAACGTGCTGAGGGGTTTGCGGAAAAGCTGCTCGATCAACAACATCGTAGCACCACCCACAGGACCGCCCAAGGCCAGTCCGCCCACGGCGAGCACGTTCGATACCTGTGGCCGCACGACGGCAAGCTGGTCGTACGTGTGCTCGGCAAATGCGGTGCGGCCCACCATGGCAATGTCTGCTGCAGGGCCGGAAAGCCCCAGGTTGCAGGTATAGGCGGAGCCGCCGCCCACCCGGAAATTGCCCTTGATGGAATCGAAGGCGAGCCCCTGATTGAAGACGTCGTGAAAATCGAGCGCGAGGCGCCGCGGCAAAGCCGTCACGCTCAGAAGCCCCAGGAACCGTCCGCTGCCCGGCTCGAGCTCGAGCACCTGTCCCTTCCTGACGTCCACCGAGATCTTGCCCGATGCGCGCGCCAGGAAGTCGCTCGACGGGCCATCGGGCCAGATGAGGTCCACCCCGACGTGCATCTCCTTCCCGGACATGACGGGATCGAAGCCCAGCTGTTCCAGCGTATCCTTGACCTCGGTGCTGTTAAGCGTTGCGTGCAGACGCGTGTGCTGGTGCACGGGATCGCCGCCCTCCACCTCCCAGGCGCCGTCGCCGGCCACCGCGAAGCTACTGGCCTGCGTCGCAATGCGGCTCGCGGTGAGGCCGTCCGGCGTCTTTGCGACGCTCATCTCGAGACGGCCGAAACGCCAGGCGCCAATGGCCGCGTCCTCCGCCTTCACTTCGGCCGCCATGACCTCGCGCGGGTCGGTGCGGTCGCCGACGCCCTCCTCCGCTTCGAGCAGCCACAGGCGCTTCATGTCGAGAACGAGGGGCCTGGCAGTTAAATCGAACGGCACCTCGACCTTGCCTGCCGCGCGCGGTCCGGTCACGGCGACGGTCCACCCGTCGGCGCCACGCCGCGCCACGGCGTTCACGTCGGGGAACACCTGGCCGGCGACCGTGAGGCGGTCGATCTGCAGTGAAGCGTCGCGATAGAGCTCCCGGAACGCGCGCCCGTTGCCGTCCGAGCCGAGATTGAGCCAGTCGGCGAGCCGCAGCCGGGCGATGTGTCCCGCGAGCTCCATGCCGCGGCGCGGGGGCAGGCGCGGGTCCCCCGGCCCGGCGAGCAGCATGCCCCGATCCACGCGCCAGCCACCGTTCGTCGAGGCAAGCCGCAGCGCCCAGGCGAACGGCGGGTTCGTGTGACCCGTGACGTCGATGAAGTCGCTCGCCGGGAATGAGACCTCGATCGTCGCCGGCCATGGCGTCTCGGCCGCCTTGGTCAGCGGTGGCGGGAGGCGGCTCGCCATGCCCGTGAGATCCGAGACGACCGATACCGTGAGCGGCGCGCCGCCGTGCTCGCGGCGCACCGGAACGCGCGCCGTCGCCTGCCATGAGACGCTGCCGTCGAAGTACTCGCGCAACGGCAGGCCGAAGGTCGACATGACTCGCGCCACGGGCGTCGCGCCCCGGAAATCGGCGATATGGCTGGTGAGCGAACCGGCGCTGGTGTCGGGCCGCAGGCTGACCTCCACCGGCTCGCCGAGCATGACGGCCTGCAACCCCTTGCCGTAAAAGCGCGTGTTCTCGAGCCGGATCCTGCCGCGCAGCTCCGTCAGATCGAGCGGCACACGTTGCAGGCCGAGCTCGCAACCCCGCGCGTCGAAGAGGACCTTCAGATCGTAGCCCGCGACCTCCTTGATCGGCAGCGCCAGCCGCAGGGCCGCATCGACGGGACCCGTGCCCGTAACGCGGTCGAGCGTGGGACCGATGGCCTTCGCGAGCGGCGTGGCGCGCACGAAATTCAGGATATCCTCGACGCTCACGCGCTGGCCCCCGGAAAGGGCGAGGACCCCCTCGCGGAGGTCCGCGATCCGCACGGTGTAGTCGTGCACCTGCAGTGCGCCGAGCCGCGCGCGGTTCGTCGTCGAATACATGCTGACGCCGTCGAATACGACCTCCGCCTGGATGTCCTCGATCCGTGGCCAGCCATCCGCGTAGTCGAGCGTCGCATCCTCGAGACCGACGACGGCCTTGAACGTGCCTTCGTCGCGTTCATAGGGGAACTCCCGCAGCGGCCCGCGGAACTCCACCGTCGCCTGCGGCACGCGGCCCGCGACGACGGCGCGTTCCAGCCAGTCCACGACCTTCGGCGGGAAGCGGCGCAGCGGCAGGTAGCGCAGCACCTCGCGCGCCTCCGTCGCGCTCGCGCTCGCCTTGAGATCGATCACGGGCGAGCTCCCGTCCGCCGGCAGCCGCAGCTCGAGCCGCGAACGGACGTCGATGACGGCGGATTTGAGGCTGATGTCGTCGCTAAGGAGATGCACGCCGTCCGGCCCCGCGCGCCAGACCAGCAATCCCTTCAACGTCTGCGCCCGCAGCGTGTCGCGGAACCACTGGCCGAGATACAGCGCCACATCGCTGCTCTCCAGCTGCAGCCTGCCGCCGTCGCCATCCGCGGCCACCGTGCCGGTGAGCCCTTCGAGAGCGACGTCGCCAGTCGCGCTGGTGACGGCGAGCTGCCCGAAGGCCATGCGCAACGCATACTTCGGCGGCTTCTGCGCCTCTCGCGCGTACTCACCCACGATGTCGCGCAGGTCGCCGCTGGCGAGGCGCGGCAATGTCGCCTCCCTTTCCGTGCCGGCGAGCGCCGCCGTCACGAACGGGAGGAGGTCCTCGAGGCGGATGAAATTCGCTCCACCGCTCCACCGCTCGGCAGTCATTTCGCCGCCCGCCCGGTAGTGAAGCTCGGCCTTCGCCGCCGGCCACTCGCGGTCCCCGCGGCGCAACCGCAGGTCCTCGAGCGCGGCGTCCCAGCCTGCGGAACTGCGCGTCCACACGAGCCGGCCGCTCAGTCCCTGATAGGCAGCCGCACCCGTGGCGGTGTCGATCGCGACGTTGCGCAGCGCGGCCTGAACGCCTACGCGGTTCGGCCGCGAGTCCCGTACACGCAGCTCGAGGGTTGCATCCCCGAGCGCCGTGCGCAGGAACGCCGGATTGACACCCGCATATCCGAGGAGCCCCGGCAGGTCCACGCCGGTACCGGAGACTCGCACATCCCAGGAGGCCGGTGCCGCAAGCGGCGAGGGCAGTGGCAGCGGCACGTTGACGTCGACTGCCAGCTGGCGCCCGAACCGCTCGGGCAGCGTGAACTGCGACTTTGCCCACAGCCGCTCCGGGTTGAGACCGCCCCTGAGGCTGTCGAGCACGAGCGCCACCTGGGCGGGGTTGCGCTCCGAATCGGAATACGTGATGGCGATGTCGGCGAGCTCGACCGCGATCTCCTCCCGGCGCTCCGGCGGCGTGCGGGGCAACAGGTCCTCGATCCGGCGGCCCTGGACGAGCAATTCGCCACCGGGCCTGCGCTCGACGCCGACACGCGCGCCGGCGATGACGACATGCGCGAGCACTGGTCGCCTCTCGCGCAGCGTCCTGAGCACGCTCATGCCCGCAGTGAGCTCCCGGGCCGACAGCACGGCGGCCGTCTCGCCCGGGCGCGTGAGACTCACTTCGTAAAACGACAGCTGAGGCCCGGCGAGCGGCCAGCTCGCGCTGATGCGCCGAAAGCGGATGTCGTAGCCGGTAGCGGCACTCGCCCAGGCCCGGATGTTGTCCTGATACGCCGGCGCCTGTGGAAGCAACAGGCGCAGCAGCCCCACGGCGACCGCCATCATGATCACTCCGGCGGCCGCCACGTAGAGCAGCCACCGCAAAGCCAGCCGCGTACCCGCTGTCATAGGCTTATATCAGGACGACATCGAACTGATCGGGCGCGTATTGGGCCTCCGCCTGGAGCCGGATGGGTTTGCCCGTGAGATCGGAGAGCTCTGCAAGAGCTCGCCGACTCCTCGTCGAGCAGCATTTCAATCACGTCCTGGTGGCCAAGCACGACGAGCTCCCTGATGCTGAACTGCCGGTGCTGGCGCAGGATTTCGCGAAAGATCTCGTAGCACACCGTTTCGGGCGTCTTGACGGACCCACGCCCGTCGCAGGTTGGACACGGCTGACACATGATGTGTTCCAGGCTCTCGCGCGTGCGCTTGCGCGTCATTTCCACGAGCCCGAGCGGCGAAACCTGGGTGATCTGGGTATGGGCGTGGTCCTCGGCGAGGGCGGAACGCAGGGCCTCGAGCACCTGCTGGCGGTGTGCTTCCTCCTCCATGTCGATGAAATCAATGATGATGATCCCGCCGAGATTGCGCAGGCGCAGCTGCCTCGCGATGGCGACGGCCGCCTCGAGATTGGTGCGGAAGATGGTCTCCTCCAGATTGCGGTGACCGACATAGCCGCCGGTATTCACGTCGACGGTGGTCATGGCCTCGGTCTGGTCGATGACGAGATAGCCGCCCGATTTCAGCGCGACCTTGCTGGCGAGCGCCTTGCCGATCTCGTCCTCTATGCCGTAAAGATCCAGGATGGGGCGTCCCTCGGAATAGTGCTCGATGAGCGGCGTCAGCTCCGGCATGAAGGTCGCGGCAAACGACTGCAGGCGCCGGCATGCCTCTTCGGAATCGGCGCGCACGCGCTCGATTTCCGAGTTGACGATATCCCGGATGACGCGCACGGCGAGCGGCAGATCCTCGTGGACGAGCTGTCCCGCGGGTGTCGCACGGGCGCGTGCACCGATGACGTCCCACATCCTCAACAGGAACTGCATGTCGGCCCTGAGCGCCTCCATGCTCGCGCCCTCCGCCGCGGTCCGGATGATGAAGCCGTTCTTCAGCGTCGGATCGATCAGCCCGACGATCGCCTGTTTCAGGCGCTCGCGCTCGCCCTCGTCCTCGATGCGTGAGGAGACACCGATCCCCGAACCGAGCGGCAGCAGCACCAGATAACGCGACGGCATGGTGATGAAGGTGGTGAGACGCGCGCCCTTGCTGCCGATCGGGTCCTTGATCACCTGCACGAGGACGTCATCGCCTTCACGCAACAGGTCGCGGATCGCGATCTCCCGCTCGCGCATCTCCGGCGGAATCCCGGGAGGCGGGGCGATGTCGGAGGTGTGCAGGAACGCCGTGCGCTCGAGGCCGACGTCTATGAATGCCGCCTGCATGCCCGGGAGGACGCGCGAGACGCGGCCCTTGTAGATGTTCCCGAGGAGACCACGCCGCGAGGCACGCTCGATCAGGATCTCTTGCAGCACGCCGTTCTCGACGACCGCCGCGCGCACCTCGCGCGCCGTGACGTTGATGAGGATCTCGGCTTTCATCGTTGCCTCTCCGTCGCGTCGAGCAGGTCGATGCCGTGCTCGCCGAGCAGCGTCGCGGTCTCGAAGAGCGGCAGGCCCATGACGCCCGAGTAACTGCCGCGAATCTCACGCACGAAGATAGCGCCGAGACCCTGAATGGCGTAACCGCCCGCCTTGTCGGCGGGCTCGCCGGACAGCCAGTAGGCATCGATCTCGCGGGGTGAGATGTCGCGGAAAGCGACTTCACTGCGGCTGATCGCAATCGACTCGCCGCGGCCGGAGATCACGCAGACCGCGCTGAACACCTCGTGCACGGCGCCCGCCAGGAGGCCAAGCATGCGGCGGCATTCTGTCTCGTCCGCGGGCTTCCCGAGGACCTCGGCGCCGATCGCGACCGTCGTATCGGCCGCGAGCACCGGTCCGGGGCGTCCGCGGGGCAGCCGCGCGAACGCGTCACGTGCCTTCGCGAGCGCCACGCGCCGGACGTATTCAGGCGGCCCCTCTCCACGGCGCCGCGTCTCGTCCGCGCGAGCGTCGAGGAACTCCCAGCTCACGCCGATCTGCGTCAGCAACTCGCGCCGGCGAGGCGATGCCGAGGCGAGATAGACGAACCTGTCGGGAAACGCCATGGTCAGGCCCGGTGATAGGGATGACCCTGGAGGATGGTCCAGGCGCGGTATAGTTGCTCGGCGAGAAGGACGCGCACCAGACCGTGCGGAAAGGTGAGTCGCGACAGGGACCAGAGTCGGTCGGCGCGCGCGCGGCAGGCGGCGGACAGGCCGTCGGGCCCGCCGATCAGCATGACGACTTCACGCTGCCCATTGAGCCAGGCACCCACCTCCGTCGCGAGCTCCGCCGAGCTCCACTCGCGGCCGCGCTCGTCGAGCGCGATCGCCAATGCCCCGGGCTGCACGTGCTTCAGCAGCCGCTTGCCCTCGGCCTCGACGGCGCTGGCGGGCCTCGCGCCGCTCGGGCGCCGCGCCAGGGGTATTTCCTCGATCGAGACCTTCAGCTGACGGGGCAACCGCGCCCGGTAGGCGCTGTATGCCTCGTAGATCCATGGATCCAGCCGCGTGCCGACGGCTGCGATGGTGATGTGCATGGAAAGAACCCGAAAGATTTCATATGCCGCCAGCATACGACAGGTGCCGGGCCTTGAGTTGTCAAGTTGGTCAGCACGGTACCGGGTTCAGATTGTTGAGCGAGTGCTGGCCCCTCAACAATCTGAACCCGGCACCATCGGTCGCGCAGACCGTGGTGCGGGTGTCGGCTAAAAGACGGCTTCGGTCGCTGGCGCCTGCATGTCCCAGAGGTTCTCGAGCTTATAGAAGTCACGCACCCTGCCGAGCATGACGTGCACGACGACGTCCTGCAGGTCCACCAGGACCCACTCACCGGCTTCCTCGCCTTCGAGGCCAAGCGGCTCGCAGCCCGCGGCTGTCGCCCGCTCGACGACCCGATCGGCGATCGACCGCACATGGCGGTCGGAAGTGCCGCTCGCGATGATCATGTAATCCGTTACGGTCGTGAGGTTCCGCACGTCGATCACCCGTACGTCCCGTGCTTTCATGTCTTCCAGTGCGACTTCGGCCAGTGAGGCCAGTTTTTTGCTATGCACGCAGTTGCGCCTCCGTGGAGCCGGCCGCCGCACCGGCTGTTCTTTGATAACACGCGCTGTCGATGATGACGTCCCGCACGGCGTCGGGGACCAGAAAACGCACATCGCCGCCGGCGACCGCGAGCGCGCGGATCGCCGAGGAGGAAATCTCGAGCCGCGTCACCGGTTGCACGCGGATGGCGCCGGCCGTCGCGCGATGCAGTGCGCCGACGTCCTCGGTCTGACGCGCGGCAAGAAGCTCACGCAGCTCGCCGGTCGCGAGGAGTTCACAACCGGGCCGCGGAATGATGATGAGATGCGCCAGACTGCACAGCTCGCGCCACCGATGCCAGGCTGCCAGCCCGAGGAAGGCGTCGGCACCAAGCACCATGCAAAGCGGGCGCTTGCCGGACTCCGCGCGCAGAGCCGTCAGCGTATCGACGGTGTACGACGGTCCCGGACGCCGGATCTCGCGATCATCCACTTCGAGACGGGGCTCGTCGGCCACCGCCGCGCGAAGCATGCGCAGGCGCAGTTCCGCAGGGGCCGTGGGCGGCGCGCGCAACGGTGGGGAGCCCGCCGGGATGAGGCGCATCCGGCCGAGCCGGCAGTGCTCCAGTACCTCCAGCGCCGAACGGAGGTGGCCGTTGTGCACGGGGTCGAACGTTCCGCCCAGTATGCCGATGGGCGCCATCGCACCCTCGCCCGGGGACCGGGTGCCCGCCGGGGTCACGCCGTCTCCGCCAATGGCACGCCGGCGCCGCTCAGTTCCAGCACGAGCTCGGCGAGCGCATTCCACGGCTGGCCTGGTAGGCGCACGCCCTTCACGACCTGCTCGGCCAGCGCCGCGCTGCGGACGAGGCGCTCGACGTCGCTCACACTGCGAGCGCGCACCGCACGCCGGTATAACTCCTGTCGGCTCCGCCAGACGCGGGCATCAGTCAGCGCCTGGTCGAGGCTGCGGCCCTGGTGCACGCTCACGACGACATCGGCAAGGCCGAGCACCTCCCGCACGAGCGCCCAGAGGACGAGCACCTCGGATTCACCCTCGCGCGCGAGCCCGTGCAGGACCCGCAGCGCGCGGCCAGCATCACCCGCGAGCGCCGCATCGCTCAACTGGAACACGTCGAACCGGGCGCCGTCGGCCACGGTCTCGCTGATCGCCTCGGCCGTCACGTGCCCGTCTTCCACGAGCAGCGCCAGCTTGTCGATATCCTGTTTCGCGGCGAGGAGATTGCCTTCGATTCTCGCGGCCATCAGGTCGAGCGCCTCCTCGTCTGCAGTGAGCCCCGCTCGCTGCATGCGCTGGCGGAGCCAGTCGGGCAGATCCTCGTGGCGTGGCGCACGGCACTCGACCCAGACGCCGCAATCCGCGAGCGCCGTCGCCCACTTCGAGCGCGCGGTCTGCGAATCGAGCCCCGGCAGCAGGATCACCACGACGTTACCGGAATCCGCGCGCTCGGCGAGTGCCGTGAGAACGGGCGCGCCAGATTCGCCGGGCTTGCCGGTCGGCAGGCGCAATTCGACGAATCTGCGGCTCGCGAAGAGCGACCTGTTCTGCAGGCCGGCCGCAAAGTCATCCCAGTCGAAGCTGCGCTCGGCGACGAAATATTCCCGCTCGCCACAGCCGTCACGCTTGCAGCGCTCACGGATGATCTCGCGCGCCTCGTCCACGAGGAGCGGCTCGTCGCCAGTGAGTACGTACAACGGGGCGAGGCTCCTGCCGACCTGAGACGCCAGGCGGTCCGCCGCAACCTTCATCGGGCGGACGTCCTCAGGAAGGGAGCTGCTTCAGCTCGATGCACTCGTCTTCCAGCAATATCGGAATGCCATCGCGCACCGGGTATGCCAGCCGGCCATCGCGCGTCACGAGCGCCTCGCCGAGCGCGCCGGAGACGGTGGTGTCACCGTGCTTCTTGATAGAGCCCGCGGCAATCGCAGCGTTGAGTCGGGACAGGCGCTCTGCGTCCATGAGTTCCAGCGGCAGGCGCGTGGCGGGACAACAGATTATGTCGAGGAGTCGCTTATCCATCTCCGGGGGACCGCCTCCAGCGGAATCCGATCCGCAACGGCCACCTTTGTGTCTGGACTATAGCACACGCATGTTTACCGACCGGGACGCCAGTGAAACCGCTCCGGGACCGGGTCTGGGCCCCCGGCACAGAACGGGTGGCAGCGCAGGAGCCGGCGTGTCGCGAGCCAGCCGCCGCGCAGCAGCCCGAAGCGGCGAATCGCTTCTTCCGCATAACTCGAGCAGCTCGGCAGGAAGCGGCAACGGTTACCGAGAAACGGTGACAGCAAGCGCCGATATCCGCGGATCAGCGCGATCGCGGCGCGTGCGGGGACACCCGCCGCGCCCGGGAAAGGTGCCGGCTCTTCGGCTTCGGAAACAATGGAGACGGCCTGAACCACGCTGCCGTCAAAAGACGGCGTTTGCGAAGCCGAAGAGCCGGCACGTTTCATGTGACGCCCGCGGGCACGGCGGCGGCCGCGGCGCCGATCGCTTTCAGCATCGCGCGCAAGCCGTTGCTTCGCGTCGGCGAAAGATGCTCGTCGAGACCGATCTCCCTGATGAATGCCGGCGGCGTCGTCAGAATTTCGGCGGCACGGCGCCCGTCGTACACGCGCATCAGAATCGCGATGAGCCCGGACACGATCGCGGAATCACTGATCGCCTGGAACTTCAGACGGTCACCCTGCGCGCTCGTCGTGAGCCAGACCTGGGACTGGCAACCGTGCACCCGATGCGTCTCGTCCTTCAGCTCCTCCGGAAACGGCGGGAGTTTCCTGCCGAGATCGATCAGGTACTGATACCGGTCCATCCAGTTGTCGAAGAACCGGAACTCCTCGATCACCTCGCGCTCCGCCTGCTCGATCTCGGTCATGGCGCTCAACCGACACGGCGCCAGCGCGTGCCATCGGGCCCGTCCTCGATGGCGATGCCGGCCTCCGTAAGTTCGACACGGATCCTGTCGGCCGCGGCGAAGTCGCGGCGGGCACGCGCCTCGCGCCGCTCGGCGAGCATCCGCTCCACGTCGGCGGTACTGAGCGATGTCGTCGTCCCGGTGGTGAACCAGGCCTCGGGCTGCGCCGCCAACAGGCCCAGCAACTCCCCGCTGGCGCGCAGCCGCGCCGCCAGCCTGCCGCGCTCGGCCGGATCCTCGCTGCGGTTGACTTCGCGGGACAGATCGAACAGCGCGGCGAGTGCGCGCGGCGTGTTGAGATCGTCCTCGAGCGCCGCGAGAAACGCCGCGATCCGGCGCCTCCGACTGCCAGCGATCCTGCCAGCCTCCGACATCGCGCAGCGTGCCGTAGAGACGGTCGAGCTTGCGCCGCGCATCCGTCAGCACGTCCTCGCTCCAGTCGAGCGGCTGGCGGTAGTGGGCGGAAAGGAGTGCGAGACGGATCACCTCGCCGGGCGCGCGCGCGAGCAGGTCGCGTACGAGCACGATGTTGCCGACCGACTTCGACATCTTCGTCTCGTCGACGTTCAGGAAGCCGTTGTGGACCCAGTAACGCGCGAGCGGCGCTCCGTCGTGCGCGCAGACACTCTGCGCGATCTCGTTCTCGTGGTGCGGGAAGATGAGATCGTTGCCGCCGCCGTGAATGTCGATCGTGGCGCCGAGATGGCGCGCCGCCATCGCCGAGCATTCGATGTGCCAGCCCGGCCGGCCGCGGCCCCACGGACTCTCCCAGCCCGGAAGCTCGGGCGTCGAGGGTTTCCAGAGCACGAAGTCGCCCGGGTCCTCCTTGTAGGGTGCGACCTCCACTCTGGCGCCGGCGAGCAGCTCCCGCTGCCCGCGCCGCGACAATCGCCCGTAGTCCGCGAACGATTTCACGCGGAACAGTACGTGACCGTCGGCGGGATAGGCGTGCCCTCCGGCGACGAGGTCGCCGATCATGGCAATCATGTCGGCGATGTGATCCGTCGCCGCGGGCTCGACGTCCGGGGGCAGTACGCCGAGACCGGCCCAGTCCTCGTGGCAGGCCGCGGTAAAACGCGCGGCGATGTCGCCGATCGGGCGGCCGGCTGCCGCCGCGGCGGCGTTGATCTTGTCGTCGACGTCGGTGATGTTACGGGCGTAGACCAGCCGGTAGCGGGTCCGCAGCAGGCGCGCGAGGGCGTCGAAGACCACGGCCGAGCGCGCATTGCCGATATGCGGATAGTTGTAGACGGTCAGTCCGCAGACGTACATGGTGACCCGGCCGGGATCGGCGGGCACGAAGGGCTCCTTGCTGCGGGTCAACGTGTTGTACAGTTCGAGCGCCACGACCCTGATTATATAGAGCAGGGCTGCGGGGGACCGGGAAGACGGAGCATTTCAGTGGATCGGAAGAAGATCTTTGCCGAGCGTCGCAACATCGAGCAGGTCGAGGAAGGCCACGAGCTCGCCCCGAAGTTCGACGAACACGGGCTGATCCCCGCCGTCGCGAGCGACCACGCCACCGGCGAGGTCCTGATGGTCGGCTACATGAACGCCGAGGCGCTCGCCCGCACGATCGAGACCGGCGAGGCGCACTATTTCAGCCGCAGCCGCCAGTCCCTCTGGCACAAGGGCGCCACCAGCGGGCTGGTGCAGAAGGTCATCGAGCTCCTGATCGACGACGACCAGGACTGCGTCTGGCTCAAGGTCGACCTCGCGGGTGGCGCGAGCTGCCACGTCGGCTACCGCTCCTGTTTCTACCGGGCGATTCCGACGGGCGCCGATGCGGCGAAGGCCGCGGGTCAGAGGCCGTTGCCGCTGCGGTTCACGACGACCAAAAAGGTGTTCGACCCGAAGCAGGTCTACGGCGACGCGCCGAATCCGACGAAGTTGTAGAAAGTCGGGGTCAGACTGCGATTTCCTGTTGGAAATCGCAGTCTGACCCCGACTTTCCTTCATTTAACCGAGCTGAGCCGCCGCGTGACGACGCCCACGAGATCGCCTGCGAGCGCCTCCCGGATGGTGTCGGCTTCCGCGCCCTTGCCGAGAACGAGCGTCTCGTCGTACGTGTAGCTGCGATCGAGTGCGAGCTGCTGCGCGGGCAACGCTTCCTTGCCGCCGAGCTCGAGCGAGTAGCGCACGAGATAGTACACCTCGTACTCGTTCGGGATGTTGCGCGCGGATACGGAGAGCACGCGCTCGCCGCTCTCGTCATGCAGCACGTGCACCACCGCACCCGCTGCGTTGGAATCCCCGGTCACCTTCACGCCGTTCTCGCGCAGGGCCCGCTTGAGCTGCTGGTAGAAAGGAGTGTAGGTATCCCGGGCGTCGATATAGGTGACGGCCATCGCCGGCGGATACGTGACGTCGCCGCGCAGATGAAAGCCGCAGGCGGCGAGGCCCATCACGGGCGCCAGCGCCGCCAGGCTTCTAAACGACCACATTGACGAGCTTGCCCGGCACGACCACGACGCGGCGCACCGCCTTGCCCGCGAGATGCCTCCTGACGTTGTGCTCCGCCAGGGCGGCGACTCTGACCGCCTCCTCGCCGGCGCCGGCGGGCACGGAGATGCGGCCGCGCACCTTGCCATTCACCTGCACCACGATCTCAACCGTCTCGGACGCGAGCGCGGCCTCGTCGGCACTCGGCCAGCGCTCGTCCACGATGGCACGCGCGTGCCCGAGGGCGTGCCAGAGACTGTGGCAGATATGCGGCACCATCGGCGACAGCAGCAGCACCGCGCTCTCGAGCAGCTCCTGCACCACCGCGCGATCGGCCGCGCTGCGGGCCTCGAAGCGGCCGAGCTCGTTCAGGAGCTCCATCACCGCGGCGATCGCGGTGTTAAAGGTGTAGCGACGCCCGACGTCGTCAGTGACCTTGGCGATCGTCCGGTGGAGCTCGCGGCGCAACGCCTTCTGCCGCGCGTCGAGGCTCGCGATGTCGACCTCGCCGGCGGGACCGCTCGCGGCGTGCTGGTGCACCGCGCGCCAGAGGCGGCGCAGGAAGCGAAAGGCGCCCTGCACGCCCTCCTCCGACCACTCGAGCGACTGCTCCGGCGGTGAGGCGAACATGATGAAGAGCCGCGCGGTGTCGGCGCCGTATTCCTGCACCAGCTGGTTCGGGTCGACGCCGTTGTTCTTCGATTTCGACATCGTGCCGATGCCGCCGGATTCGACCGGCAGGCCATCCTCCGCGACCACCGCGGAGAGCCGCCGGCCTTTCTCGTCGATCGTCGACTCTGACCTCGGCAGGATTGAAATACTCGATGCGCCCGGAGGCTGGATGCCGGAAGAAGATCTCGTTGAGCACCATGCCCTGCGTCAGCAGATTGGTGAACGGCTCATCGAGTCTGCACGAGGCCGATGTCGCGCATCACGCGCGTCCAGAAGCGCGAATAGAGGAGATGCAGAATGGCGTGCTCGATGCCGCCGATGTACTGATCCACGGGCAGCCAGTACTGCACCCGCTCGTCGACCATGCGGCGGTGCTGGTCGGCGCTCGCGTAGCGCAGGAAGATACCACGACGAGTCCACGAAGGTGTCCATCGTGTCGGTCTCGCGCCGCGCGGGCCTGCCGCACTGCGGGCAGGCGCATTCGTAGAACGACCTGAGCTTCGCGAGCGGATTGCCGCTGCCGTCGGGCACGAGGTTCTCCGGCAGCACCACCGGCAGCTGCTCGTCGGGCACCGCCACCTCGCCGCAGGCCGTGCAGTGGACGAGCGGAATGGGACAACCCCAGTAGCGCTGCCGCGAGATGCCCCAGTCGCGCAGTCGCCAGTGCGTGCGGCGCCGTCCGGCGGCCTGGCCCTCGAGGTGCTCGGCGATCGCGTCGAAGGCACCGCGGAAGTCGAGGCCGTTGAACGGTCCGGAGTTGATCAGCGCGCCGTAATCGGTGAAGGCACTCTCGTCGAGATCGGGTAGCGAGCCGTCCTTCGGACGGATGACTTCGTGGATCGGCAGCCCGTAGCGGCGCGCGAATTCCCAGTCGCGCTGGTCGTGAGCCGGCACGGACATGACGGCGCCCGTGCCGTAGCTCAGCAGCACGAAGTTCGCCACCCAGATCGGCAGCCGCTGGCCCGTGAGCGGGTGGATCGCGTGCAGGCCGGTCGGCAGCCCGCGCTTCTCCGCGGTCTCGAGCGCGGCCTCGGTCACGCCCTGGTGCCGGCACTCGTCGATGAAGACGCGCAGTTCCAGGTTGTCGGCTGCGGCGGCGAGAGCGAGGGGGTGCTCCGGCGCGATGGCCATGTAGGTGACGCCGTAGAGCGTGTCCGGGCGCGTCGTGAAGACAGTGAGATGATCGTCGCGATCCTCGACGGGGAAGTCGATCTCGAGCCCCTCCGACCGGCCGATCCAGTTTGCCTGCATCGTGCGCACGCGCTCGGGCCAGCCAGGCAGGTGCATCGAGCGCGGCGAGGAGCTCCTCCGCGTAAGCCGTGATACGCAGGTAGTACATCGGGATCTCGCGCTTCTCGACCAGGGCACCCGTGCGCCAGCCGCGGCCGTCGATCACCTGCTCGTTCGCGAGCACGGTCTGGTCCACCGGATCCCAGTTGACGACGCCCGTGGTCTTGTAGGCGATGCCCTTCTCCCGCATGCGGAGAAACAGCCACTGGTTCCAGCGGTAGTACTCCGGCTGGCAGGTGGCGAGCTCTCGACTCCAGTCGATCGCAAACCCGAGGGATTTCAGCTGCAGGCGCATGTAGGCGATGTTGTCCCAGGTCCACTTGGCCGGCGGCACGCCGTTCGCCATCGCCGCGTTCTCGGCCGGCAGGCCGAAAGCGTCCCACCCCATCGGCTGCAGCACGTTCTTCCCGCGCATGCGCTGGTAACGTGCGATCACGTCGCCGATCGTGTAGTTGCGCACGTGGCCCATGTGCAGCCGCCCGCTCGGGTACGGGAACATGGACAGGCAATAGAACTTTTCCTTCGCCGGGTCTTCCGTCACGCGGAAAGACTGGTGCGCATCCCAGTACTTCTGGGCCTTCGCCTCGACCTCTGCGGGCCGGTAGGGAATCTCGGTCACGTCGCTGCGCTCGCCGGAAAAACAGGACAGCGAAGGATACACCAGCGGCCTCCGCGGGTCGGCTAGCGTGCGCCGCATGATCGAGCGTGTCGATGACTTCCAGCCCGAGGCCGTCTTTCAAATACTCGTCGCAAGTGCCTGGAGGTTCGCAATCGCCTGCACCGGACCCCAACAGACCCCTGCGCGCCAGGCACGAAAGAACTCGGGATGTCAGTACGGGTCGGACCCGCCTTTTGCGGTGCAACGTATGTGCGCTACCGAACATACTGGCGGGGGTTAGCTTATATAATCAGGCTAGCCATGGACCCATCACAGCGCATGGCAGTTCAAATTCGTCGCCCGGCCGGGAGCCCCCCCAAGGCCGTCGGCCGTTTGCGATTGACGGCACCGCGATGACGCTTTGGCAGGGACATCTATCAAGCACGAGTGCCGCACTGATGGCTCTCATGTTGCGCTGTGAGGACGTAGATCGGCCTCTCATATCTGATCGAGAGCGCGCACTTTTCACTGCATGCGAGTTCTGGGCCGCAACAGCAAACGGATCACTTCCCGAGCATCTTGGAAGCGAAGCCACTTCCAGGCTATCGGCGGTTGAACGAGCGTTCTCGATGTTCGGGGAGCGTCACCTGGCCTGGGTGGTGCATCGCAATCTGCTCGCTCTCTCGACCAGGCCCGCAGCAGCCTGCGTGCGCCGCGTCGCCAAAGATATTGAACACGGCCTCGTGCCCATGGCGGACAGCATCGACGCCACTCTGGCAAGAGTCGCCAGTGAGGACTGCTCGTAGTTCGCGAGGCCGCGGCTGAGCGTTGCCAGGCCGGGTCTTCCGTCACGCGGAAAGACTGGTGCGCATCGCGGTACTTCTGGGCCTCCGCCTCGACCTCCGCGGGCCGGCAGGGAATCTCGGTCACGACACGCTGCTCGCCGTCAATTCAAAGACAGCGACGCATACACCAGCGGCCGCGCGTGCCGCCGCGGCCGCCGCTTTTCGGCCTATACTCGCTGCCGAGGAACTCGGGTGCGAATGAAGCGGACCTTGCGAGCCGTGTACCGTCTTGTGGCCTACGCATGGGCGGCGCCCAACACGCTACTCGGTCTGCTCGGCGGCGCCGTCATGCTGCTGCTTGGCGGACAGATGCGGTTCGTCTCGGGAGCAGCGGAGTTCGGCGGCGGACTCCTTGGCCGCTGGGTCGCCCGGCTGCCACCGCCCTGCCGCATCCATGCGATGACCCTCGGCCATGTCATCCTTGGCGTCGGCCAGACCGAGCTGAATGCCCATCGCGCGCACGAGCAGGTCCATGTGCGCCAGTACGAGCGCTGGGGCCCCTTCTTCCTGCCCGCTTACCTGCTCTCGAGCGCCTGGCAGCTGCTGACTGGAGGGAGCCCTTACCGCGACAACTTCTTTGAACGACAGGCGTTCGCCGTCGACGACAGCGGGCTGAGCCCATGCAACTCGTCTATCAGACCAATGACATGACGCGGGCCCACGAGATCGTGGAAGTGCTCGAGAAGGCCGGCATCGAGACCTCCATGCACGGCATTCACTCGTGGAGCATCGAGGGTACGTCGATAACCGTGTGGGTGACCGACGACGATGACCTGACGCGGGCCAATCAGGTGCTTGAGCAGTTCTATGCGAGTGAGGCGCCTCAGCGCCAGTTGCCAGCGTTTCGGCCGGAGACAAACGCCGTGGGAGTGCTATTGCTGGTGGGGGCCATTGCCTTGTGCGTGGCGTTGGGCATCGCGATCTATGGCAGCTGACACCTCGCCTCTCGTTCATGCACGCATTGCGGGACTCGCCGGAGTGCTCATGCTTGCCAGCGGCTCTTTCGCGGGCTACGTCCGATCGAAGCTCGTCGTGCCGGACGATATCGCGGCAACGTCGCTCAACATCATCGAGTCCCAGTCGCTGTTCCGCCTCGGTCTGGTCAGCGGTCTCATCATGATGATCGCTTTCCTGCTTTACGGGACTCTCCTTTATGGACTGCTCAAGCCCGTCGACAGGGGCCATGCCAGAATCATGGTCGCGCTCGTGCTGGCTTCGGTTCCCATCTACATGCTCAATCAGGTGAACCAGTATGCCGCCCTGCTGCTCGCGTCGGGCCACTGGAACCGGCGGCTTCGCGAATCCACGCCTTGAGACCGGTGCCGCAACACTGCCGGACCTCCGATACCAAGCCGACACGCGCTGCCGGTGCCGCGCCCGCCACTTGCCGCACGTTACAACCCGCAGTGCAAAGCAGGACAATCGGCTTTTCTGGAGAGAGGTGATTCATGTCTCGAAGGTTGCTCGATCGCCGCGCCATCCTGGGTGCGTTTGCAGGCCTCTCGGGTGCCGGTGCCGGCCTGCTGCCCGCGCGGGCGTTCGCGAAAGATTGCAAAGTCACGAACTCGGACGTCCTCGGGCCGTTTTACATCCCTTCTGCTCCCGAGAGGACGATCATCGCAGCTCGCGACGAGCCGGGAGATCCGCTGACGGTCCGCGGGAGAGTCCTCGCCGCCGGCTGCAGTACTCCCCTTCGCCACGCCCTCCTCGACGTGTGGCAGGCTGACGCCAACGGCGTATACCACGACCAGAAGGATGACTTCCGTCTTCGCGGTCAGATCCTGACCGACGATACCGGCTCGTTCGAGTTTGCCAGCATCGTGCCCGGCCGCTACAAGCTCGATGCGGGCTACCGTCCGGCGCATATTCACTTCATCATCGGGCACCCGCAGCATCAGCCGCTGACAACGCAGCTCTACTTCACGGGCGATCCGTACCTCAGCCCGAAGGACGGATGTGGAGACGAATGCGATTCTTCCGATCCGGGCCGAATCGTGGCGCTCACGAAAGCCGCATCAGGCCGCGGCTTCGTCGCCGACTTCCAGGTCGTCCTCCGGCCGCGGAGGGCGTGATCGAAACCGGCCGGATCATGAAGAGTCACACGGTCTCGGGCGGCGGAGACATCTCGCTGCACGTCGTGGAAACCGGGAGCCCTGCCGGCCGCCCGATCCTCTTCATTCACGGCTTCTCCCAGTGCTCGCTCGCCTGGAGCCGGCAGCTCGGTTCCGGGCTCGCAGATGATTACCGGCTCCTCGCAATGGACATGCGCGGTCACGGTCTCTCGGCCAAGCCGCGCGAGGGGTACGGAGACTCGCGATTGTGGGCGGACGACGTGAAGGCGGCGATCCATGCTCTGGAGCTCGATCATCCGATTCTCTGCGGCTGGTCGTACGGGGCGCTCGTCACGCTCGACTACATCCGCCACTACGGCGAGGAAGCGATCGGCGGCATCCATTTCGTGGGCGCGGTCACGAGACTCGGCAGCGAGCAGGCGCGCTCGATGGTAGGCCCGAGGTTTCTCGATCTCGCTCCCGGCTTCGTGTCGACGGATGCAGAAGTGAGCGTCCGCAGCCTGGAAGCGCTGGTGCGAATGTGCGTCCACGGTGCACTTTCAACCGCGGAGTTGAACCTGATGCTGGGTTACAACGTGGCGGTGCCGCCCTATGTGCGGCAGGCCCTGTTTGCCCGTTCGCTCGACAATGACGATCTGCTGCCGAAGATCCGCAAGCCGGTGCTCATCACGCACGGGGCGGAGGACGCCGTCGTGCGCCCGGCCGTCATCGAGGAACACAGGAAGGGCATCCCTCACGCGCAGGTTCACCTCATGGCGAACGCGGGACATGCCGCCTTCTGGGACGATCCGGCGGAATTCAACCGCCGCCTGCGGACGTTTGCCGAGAGCCTCGACGCAACCCCGCGCGGATAATGGCCGCCGTCCAGGCTCCGAGCGCCACGAGCAGCACCGGATAATCTCCCGTCAGCACGTAAGCCGTCGCGCCGGTAAAGGGCTGCGCCATCCCGCTCAACACGAACGGCTTGAACTGGGGCGCGGTGGCCGCGAGCTTTCCCTTCTCGTCGATGATCGCCGTGATTCCCGTGTTCGTGCTGCGCACGAGATAACGGCCGGTCTCGAGCGCGCGCATGCGCGCGATCTCGAGGTGCTGGTGCGGCGCCATCGTGTCGCCGAACCAGGCATCGTTGCTGACGCTGACGAGCATCTCCGACTCGGGAAGAAACGGAAGCTGCTCGGCGCCGTAGGCATCCTCGTAGCAGATGGTCGGCGCGAGCTTGACGCCCCGCGCGACGAGCGGACGCTGCCGCACGGCGCCGCGCGCGATGTCGGAGTACGGCAGGTTCATCATGCGCATCCAGGAGCGGATGAAGCCCGGCACAGGGAAGAATTCGCCGAACGGCACCAGGTGGCGCTTGTGATACACGCCCGCCGGCTCGCCAAGCGCCAGCAGCGAGTTGCGGTACTGGTCGCTCTGCTCGTCGTGCGTCAGTATGCCGACGAGGAGCTGCGTGTCGAGCGAGCGTGCGAGCCCGCGAAGCGCGTCGAGATAATCGATGACGAGATCGTCTGGCGCCGGGATGGCGGCCTCGGGCCAGATCACGAGGTCCCTTGCCTCAAGTTTCCGGGTCATCGCCCCGTAGAGCTCCATCGTCGCCTCACGCTCACCGGGTTGCCACTTCAGGAGCTGCGGTATCGCCCCCTGCACCAGCGCGATGCGAAGCGGCGCGCCGGCCGGCCGCGGTCCACGCGCGCGTCCCGAGCCCCCACGTGACGAGCCCGAGCAGTCAGCACGGCCGATGCCGACACCGCGCGCTCGCGTACGGTGCCTGTCGCAAGCGTGAGGAGCGCGCCCGCGAGCACCGCGGTCACGAAGCTCACCGCGTAGACGCCGCCGAGCGGCGCCCAGGCGGCGAGCGGCCCGTCGATCTGGCCGTAGCCGATGCTGAGCCAGGGAAATCCGGTCAGCACCCAGCCGCGGAACCATTCGGCGATCACCCAGAGTGAGGGCGCGAGCAGACAGGCGTCGAAGACGAGCGAACGGCCGCGCAGCCGCGCGACGAGATAGCCGCAGGCCGCGATCCACACGGCCATCAGCGCGATGAGCCCGCCGAGCAGGAAGACCGCTACCGGCAGCGGCGTGCCGCCGACGAGTCGCACGCTGACGTAGATCCACCAGGTGCCGGCCGCGAAGGCGGCCGCCCCGAACAAGAATCCGCGCCACGCCGCCTCGCGAGGCGTCGTGCGCCAGGCCCAGAAGAGGAGCGCGAGCGACAGGGGCGCGATGAAATACAGTCCGAAGGGCGCGAACGCGAGCGGCAGCGCGAGCCCGCCACAGACGGCGGCAAGGCGGCCGCGAACGGTCGGCGACGCGGCGGGACGTCTGAACGCTGAGCCCGTGCAGTCAAGCGGCCGGAGCCGGCGGCTCGGGGGTGACTTCGAGCGTATGGAGACGGCGGCGATCGGCCTGCAGCACCTTGAAGCGGAAGCCGCCGAGGCTGACGCTCTCGCCGCGGCGGGGCAGCCGGCCGAGCTCGTACATCACGAGCCCGCCGACGGTGTCGTAGTCCTCGTCGCTCAGCTTGCTGTCGAAGTACTTGTTGAAGTCCTCGATGCGGGTCAGCGCCAGCACCTGGAAGCGATTGCCGTCCTGCTTCTGGATCGGCTCCGGCCTCCTGGGCGTCGTATTCGTCGCCGATCTCGCCGACGATTTCCTCGAGCACGTCTTCGATCGTGAGCAGCCCCGCCGTCGCGCCGTACTCGTCGACGACGATCGCGAGGTGATTGCGGCTGATGCGGAACTCCTTGAGCAGCGTATTCAGCCGCTTGCTCTCGGGAATGACGATCGCGGGGCGAATGAAGCGCGCAGATCGAACTCCTGGTCCGGCGTCTCCACGAAGTAGCGCAGGATGTCCTTGGCCAGCAACACGCCCACGACCTCGTCGCGATCCTCGCCGATGACCGGATAGCGCGAATGGCCGCTCTCGACGATCGTCCTGAGGATCTCGGCCTTGGGCGCGTCGCGCTCGAGGACGACCATCTGCGAGCGCGGCACCATGACGTCGCGCACCTGGGTCTGCGACACCTCGAGCACGCCCTGAAGCATCGCGAGCTCGTCGGCGTCGAGAACGGAAGCCCAGCGCCCTCGCGGAGCAGCTGCAGGATGTCGTCGCGCGTCGCCGGCTCGCCCGCGCATCAGGCGGCGGAGCCGTCCGTACAGGGTCGGCTCCTCGACGTCGCTGTCGGTTCGTCGTCGGTCCTGGCTCCGCGGTGGCATCCGTTCATCTGCCGATACGGGTCCGGAAAACCCAGGCGCCGCAGGATCCTCGCTTCCGCGTCCTCCATTCTACGGGCGGGAGCCGCCTGGTCGTGAGTCATGCCCGAGCAGGTGCAGTGTGCCGTGAACCACCAGGTGCGCCAGGTGCTGGAGGGATCTCTTGCCCTGTTCGCGGGCTTCCCGGTGCACGAGCGGCAGACAGATCACGAGATCGCCGAGCGCCGCGGGCCCCGCCGGCGCGCGCCCGGCGGGAAAGGCGAGCACGTTGGTAGGCCCGTCGCGTCCCCGGAATCGCTCGTTCAGGCGCCGGCTCTCCGGCCAGCCGACGAGACGGACGGTCACGGCACCACGGCCGCCGGCCGCGGCGCATCCACCGTGCAAAGTCGGTGCCGCGAGGAATAGCGGCCGCACGCGTCGCGATCTGGACCTCGACGCCGCCCGCCGGCGCGGTCTCACGCGCGGCCCTTGCCATTTTCCGGGGCATTTCTTTTCGTGCCATTTTCGGGTGCAGGCTCCGGCGAGTCGCCCGCGCGCTCGTGCGCGCGATCCGCCGCCTCGCTTGATTCGTAGGCCTCGACGATCCGCTGCACGAGCGCGTGACGAACCACGTCGCTCGGCGAAAAGAACGTGAAGCTCACGCCCGGCACGCCCTCGCAGCACCTGCATCACGTGCCGCAGGCCCGACACCTGCCGCCGCGGCAGATCCACCTGCGTGATGTCGCCGGTCACGACCGCGCGCGAGCCGAATCCCATGCGTGTCAGGAACATCTTCATCTGCTCCACACTCGTGTTCTGCGCCTCGTCGAGGATGATGAAGCTCTCGTTGAGCGAACGGCCACGCATGTAGGCGAGGGGCGCCACCTCGATGACATTGCGCTCGACGAGACGCGCCACCCGGTCGAAGCCGAGCATCTCGTAGAGCGCGTCGTACATCGGGCGCAGATACGGATCGACCTTCTGGGCGAGGTCGCCCGGCAGGAACCCGAGCCGCTCGCCCGCCTCCACCGCCGGTCGCACCAGCACGATGCGGCGCACCCGCTCCTGCTCCATGGCCTCCACCGCGCTCGCGACCGCCAGATAGGTCTTGCCGGTGCCGGCCGGACCGATGCCGAAGCACAAGTCGTTCTGGCGGATGCTCGCGATGTAGGCGCGCTGGTTGGGCCCGCGCGGGCGGATGTGGCTCCGCCGCGTGCGCACCGCGTCCGGCTCGCCGGCATCGCCGGGCGCCACACTCCGTCCTCCGTCCATCTGCTCCGTTCACGGCGGACTCCTGCAGGTAGACGTGGACCCGGTGCGGGTCGAGGCGGTCCGTGCCCGCAATCTGGAAGAGATCCCGGAGAACGCGCGCGCCGAGGCGGGCCGAGCCCGGCCGTGCCCATCACGCGGAAATGATTGCCCCGGTTGCTGATCTGGACGCCGAGTCGCTGCTCGATCTGGCGCAGGTGCTCGTCGAACTGCCCGCAGAGATTCGCGAGCACGCGGTTGTCCGCCGGCTCCAGCACCAGGTCCTGGGTTTCGCTGGCGGTGCTCAATGGACGATGCTCAACGTCGGCGCAGCGCGGCGTCAGGCCGCGGCGGCATGCGGCCTGCAGGCCGCCCGCGCAGCGAGTTCGGCAGCGCCTCGGTGATCACGACGTCGGCAAAGTCGGCCGATCGCGTCCGGCGGGCCGTCGAAATTCACCCAGCGATTGTTCTCCGTGCGCCCGGCGAGCTGGCCCGGATCCTTCTTCGACGGACCGATGCACCAGCACGCGCTGCACCGAGCCGACCATCGAGCGGCTGATCGTCTGGGCCTGCTGCGTTCACGCGGGCCTGCAGAATCTCGAGACGCCGGTGCTTGGCCTCGTCCGGCACCTGATCCGGAAAGTCGGCCGCCGGCGTGCCGGGCCGTGGGCTGTACATGAAGCTGAAGGACTGGTCGAAGCCAACCTCGGCGATCAGGTCCATCGTGGCCTCGAAATCCGCATCCGTCTCGCCCGGGAAGCCGACGATGAAATCCGACGACACGCTGATTCCGGGCCGCACTTCGCGGAGCCGCCGGATCTTCTGCTTGTACTCGAGAGCCGTGTAACCTCGTCTCATGAGCGCAAGGATGCGGTCCGACCCGCTCTGCACCGGCAGATGCAGGAACGTCGCGAGCTTCGGAACGTCCGCGTAGGCCTGCACCAGCCGCTCGCCGAAGTTCAGCGGATGGGACGTCGTGAAACGGATGCGCTCGATGCCGTCGATCGCCGCGACGCGCCGGATGAGATCGGCGAGATCGGTCTTCCTGCCATCCGGTCCCGCGCCCCGATATGCGTTGACGTTCTGGCCGAGGAGATTCACCTCACGCACGCCCTGCGCCGCGAGTTGCGATACTTCCGCGATCACGCCGGCCGCCGGACGGCTGACTTCGCGGCCGCGCGTGTACGGCACGACACAGAACGTGCAGCGCCGGCTGCAACCTTCCATGACGGAGACGAAGGCGGACGCGCCTTCGGCGCGCGGCGCCGGCAAGCGATCGAACTTCTCGATCTCAGGGAAGCTCACGTCGACGAGCGGCAGGCCCGCGCTCGCGCACGCGGTCGAGCATCGCCGGCAGCCGGTGCAGTGTCTGTGGCCCGAACACGAGATCCACGTACGGCGCTCGCCCGAGGATGGCGCCACCTTCCTGGCTCGCGACACAGCCGCCGACGCCGATGACCACGTGCGGACGCTGCTCCTTCAGCTCGCGCCACACGCCCAGATGAGAGAACACCTTCTCCTGCGCCTTCTCGCGCACCGAGCAGGTATTCAGCAGGAGCACGTCGGCCTCCTCCGGGTCGCTCCACGGGCGTCAGCCCATGACTCTCACGCAGCACGTCCGCCATGCGAGCGGTGTCGTACTCGTTCATCTGGCAGCCGAAGGTCTTTATGAACAGCTTCCCTGGCATACCGTGAGAATCAGGCTAGCGTATGAACCCCATACTTTCCAGCTTGAGCAGGATCCGATGGGCGGCAAGATCCGGCGAGAGATCAACGGTGTCGATACGCACCTCCGGGTTCTGCGGCGCCTCGTAAGGGTCCGATATCCCGGTGAATTCCTTGATCAGGCCCGCGCGCGCCTTCGCGTAAAGGCCCTTTTCGGTCGCGTTGCTCGCAGACCTCGATCGGCGTGTCCACGAACACCTCGACGAATCCGCCGAGCGGCTCGATCAGCTCGCGCACCTTGCCTCGCGCCCCGGCATACGGGGCGATCGGCGCGCACATCGCAGCACCGCCGTGCTTCGTGACCTCGTACGCGACATAACCGATGCGGTGAATGTTCAGGTCACGGTGTTCCCTCGAGAAGCCGAGCTCGCTCGAGAGGTTCTTGCGCACGAGATCGCCGTCGAGCAGCGTGATCCGTCGCGTGCCGATCTCCATCAGCTTCGCGATCAGCGCGTTCGCGATGGTGGACTTGCCGCTGCCGGAGAGTCCCGTGAAGAACACGGTGAACCCCTGCCGGTGACGCGGCGGATACGCTTTCCGCAATTGCGTGACGACGTCGGGGTAGGAGAACCATTCGGGAATGTCGAGCCCTTCCTGCAGGCGGCGCCGCAGCTCGGTGCCGGAGATGTTGAGCACCTTCTGACCTGGAGCGGTTTCGTCGATCGGCAGGTACTGCCCGAGATCCTCGACGTAGACCATTTCCTGGAAGGGCACCATCGAGATGTCGAGCTCCCGTTCGTGCTCCTTCAGCAGCTCCTGTGCGTCGTAGGGACCGTAGAACGGCTTGCCGCTGGAGTCGTTGCCCGGGCCCGCGTGATCGCGGCCCACGATGAAGTGCGTGCAGCCGTGATTCTTGCGGATGATCGCGTGCCACAACGCTTCGCGCGGACCGGCCATGCGCATCGCGAGATTCAGCAGCGACAGCGCCGTCGTCTGCTCGGGGTATTCACGCAGCACCGCTTCGTAGCAGCGCACGCGCGTGTAGTGATCGACGTCGCCGGGCTTGGTCATGCCGACGACCGGGTGGATCAGGAGGTTCGCTTCGTGTTCCCGCGCCGCGCGAAACGTCAGCTCCTGGTGCGCGCGATGCAGAGGATTGCGAGTCTGGAACGCCACGACCCGCCGCCAGCCGCGCTTCCTGAAGTGCTCGCGCAGCTCCGCCGGCGTATGGCGCAGCGCCCGGAAGTCGTAGTGCGGGGGCGACTGACGCCGCGGAGCCTGCCGCCGAGATAGACCGGGTTCGAACGCGCGAGCAGGTAACCGACGCCAGGATGGCCCGGGTCCGTCGTGCCGATACACGGCGCGCGCTTCCGCGCTGCGATCCGGCCGCCAGAGGTCCGAGAGCTCGAGCGTCGCGATCAGCACGCCTTCGGCGTTGCGCAACGCGATGCGGTCGCCCGGCTTCACGCCAGCAGCAAACTCTTCCGTGACGTCGAGATTGACCGGAATCGGCCAGAGCACGCCGCCGGGCAGGCGCATCGTCGCGAGAACCTGTTCGTACTCGGCGCGCGTGAGAAAGCCCTCGAGAGGCGAGAACGCGCCGTTCAGCGAGCAGCTCGACGTCGCAGAGCTGCCGCTCGGTCAGGTCCCAGGACTTCCAGTCGCGGGCGGCCGCCTTCTCCGCCGCTGCGGCCGCCGGGTCGAGATACAGATTCTTCAGCGTGCCGCCGTGCGGCTCCTTGAAAGCTCCCATGCGGTCTAGAACGGAATGTCGTCGTCGAGCTCAGCGGCCGGCTCGGCCGCCGTCCGGGCTTTCGCCGCGGGTCTCTCGGCCGCGCCGCCCTCGGGGCTCGCGCTCATGCCGCTGCCGCCGCGGCTGCCGAGCATCTGCATCTGGTCGGCGATGATCTCGGTCGAGTAGCGGTCCTGGCCCTGCTTGTCCTGCCACTTCCGCGTACGCAGCCGTCCTTCGATGTATACCTGCGAGCCCTTGCGCAGGTATTCGCCCGCGATCTCGGCGAGTCGCCCGAACATGGCCACGCTGTGCCACTCGGTACGCTCCTGCTGTTCGCCCGTTTCCCGGTCCTTGAAGGACTCCGACGTCGCCACGCGCAGGTTCGTGACGGCGGACCCGCTCGGCATGTATTTCACGTCGGGGTCCTGCCCCAGGTTGCCGATCAGGATGACTTTGTTGACGCCTCTCGCCATGGGAGAGCCCTCTCCAAGTACTTGATCGTGGAAGATAATTCTGGATTTGCCCGGCGGTTGTCGTGGTGCCGGTGGTGCCGCCTATTGTTGCCTATTCTAGGGGCGCGTTCCCAGCAAAACATACCCCCTGAATCGGGGCGCTTCACCGGGATTCGCCCCTGCACCGGGTTTTGGCCGCACCCGCCCGTCGGCCTATAGTGAGGGGTTTCCCCTCTACCGGCGCTGTCATGGACCCGTTCATCAGCATTCGCGGCGCGCGAACGCACAACCTGAAGAACATCGACCTCGACCTCCCGCGCGGGCCGGCTGATCGTCGTGACGGGGCTGTCCGGCTCGGGCAAATCGTCGCTCGCCTTCGACACCCTCTACGCGGAGGGCCAGCGGCGTTACGTGGAATCGCTTTCCGCCTACGCCCGGCAGTTCCTCTCGATGATGGAGAAGCCCGATGTCGATCACATCGAGGGGTTGTCGCCCGCGATTGCCATCGAGCAGAAGTCCACCTCGCACAATCCGCGCTCGACCGTCGGCACGGTGACCGAGATCTACGACTACCTGCGGCTCCTCTACGCACGAGCGGGCGTGCCGCGTTGCCCGGAGCACGGGCTCGACCTCACGGCGCAGACGGTGAGCCAGATGGTCGACCAGGTGCTCGCACAGCGGGAGGGAACGCGGCTGATGCTGCTCGCCCCCGTCGTGCAGGACCGCAAGGGCGAGCACACCCAGCTCATCGCCGACCTGCGCGCGCGCGGCTTCGTCCGCGCTCGCATCGACGGCGTGGTGCGGGAACTCGACGATCCGCCGAAGCTCGATCAGCGCCGCAAGCACACGATCGAGATCGTCGTCGATCGCTTCAAGCGTCCGGGAAGACATCGGCACGCGCCTCGCCGAATCGTTCGAGACGGCGCTCAAGCTCGCGGGCGGAGTGGTCAAGACTGCGCCGACTCGATGGCTCCGGGCCGGAAACCCTCTACTCCGATCGCTTCTCCTGCCCGATCTGCAACTACAGTGTCGCGGAGCTCGAGCCGCGGCTCTTCTCGTTCAACAACCCCGCCGGCGCCTGCCCGGGTTGCGACGGCCTCGGCGTGCGCCAGTTCTTCGATCCGGACCGCGTCGTGCGCAATCGGCGAACTTTCGATCGCCGGCGGCGCGATCCGCGGCTGGGACCGGCGCAACACCTACTACTTCCAGATGATGCAGGCGCTCGCGGCCCATTACGGCTTCGACCTCGAGGCGCCGTGGGAGAAGCTGCCGGAGCTGATCCGGAAGCTGATCCTCGCAGGGCAGCGGCGGCGAGGAAATCCAGTTCCGCTATCTCACCGGGCGTGGCACGACGGTGACGCGACGCCACGCGTTCGAGGGATCCTGCCGAATCTCGAGCGTCGCTACCGCGAGACCGAGTCAGCGATCGTGCGCGACGAGCTCGCCCAGTACCTGAGCTATCAGCCCTGCCCCGAGTGCGGCGGCAGTCGGCTCAACGCCGCCGCACGCAACGTGTTCGTCGGCGGCCGCTCGCTGCCCGGAGATCACGAGGCTGTCCGTGAGTCGCGCGCTCGCCTTCTTCGACGAGCTCGACCTCGCCGGCTGGCGCGGCGAGGTCGCCGCACGCATCGTGAAGGAGATCGCGAGCCGGGTGCGGTTCCTGTCAGATGTCGGCCTCGACTACCTCAGTCTCGATCGCAGCGCCGAGACCCTCTCGGGCGGCGAGGCGCAGCGCATCCGCCTCGCCAGCCAGATCGGCTCGGGCCTCGTCGGCGTCATGTACATCCTCGACGAGCCCTCGATCGGCCTGCACCAGCGCGACAACAAGCGGCTGCTCGGCACGCTCACGCGCCTGCGCGACCTCGGCAACACGCGTGCTCATGGTGGAGCACGACGAGGAGGCGATCCTGGCGGCGGACCACGTCGTCGATCTCGGCCCCGGCGCCGGCGCCCACGGCGGGGAGATCGTCGCCCAGGGTACGCCGCAGGAGATCATGTCGACCCGCGCCTCGCTGACCGGCCAGTATCTTTCCGGACGCCGGCAGATCGCGCTGCCCGGGCGGCGCCGGCCGGCGGACGACCAGCTCTGGCTCATCATCCGCGGCGCCCGCGGCAACAATCTCAAGAACATCACCGTGAAGCTGCCGCTCGGCCTCATGACTTGCGTGACCGGCGTGTCGGGCTCGGGCAAGTCCACGCTCATCAACGACACGCTGTACGCCCGCGCGGCAGACACCATAAACGAGCCGGGCCACGACCCGGCGCCGTGCGACGCCATCGAGGGGCTCGAGCGTCTCGACAGGGTCATCGACATCGACCAGAGCCCGATCGGCCGTACGCCCCGGTCGAACCCGGCCACCTACACCGGGCTCTTCACGCCCATCCGCGAGCTGTTCGCCGCGACCCAGGAGGCACGGTCGCGCGGCTACGATCCCGGCCGCTTCAGTTTCAATGTGAAAGGCGGCCGCTGCGAGGCCTGCCAGGGCGATGGCGTGATCCGCGTGGAGATGCATTTCCTGCCGGACGTGTACGTGAGCTGCGACGTCTGCCAGGGCCGACGCTACAACCGCGAGACGCTGGAAATCCGCTACAAGGGGCAAGAGCATCAACGAGGTGCTCGACATGACCGTGGAGGAAGCGCTCGGCTTCTTCGCGAACGTGCCCGCGATCGCCGGCAAGCTGCAGACCCTGGTGGACGTCGGTCTCTCCTACATCAAGCTCGGCCAGAACGCGACGACGCTCTCGGGTGGCGAGGCACAGCGCGTCAAGCTCGCGAGGGAACTCGTCGAAGCGCGCGACCGGCAAGACACTCTACATCCTCGACGAGCCGACCACCGGCCTGCATTTCCACGACGTCGCGCAGCTCCTCGGCGTGCTGCTCCGGCTGCGGGACCAGGGCAACACGGTCGTGATCATCGAGCACAATCTGGACGTGATCAAAACGGCCGACTGGATCGTGGACCTCGGCCCCGAGGGCGGAGATGGCGGCGGCCAGGTCGTGGCGACCGGCACGCCGGAAGAGGTGGCGGGCGAATCTGCGGCTCCGTCACGGGCCAGTACCTCGCGCCGGTTCTGAAACGGCACCGGGCAGCTTGAGGGCTCAAACGAAAAGGGCCGGACTCGAGGAGTCCAGCCCTTTCGCGAACGGTCGCTGAGGACGCCGGCGTCAGCCAACAGCCCGCAGCAGTTCTGTTACGGCTGTGGTGCCGGTTGAGCGGGTTCGGGCGGGTTCCGCCGGAGGCGGTGCTGCCGCTTCTCCGGTCGCCTGGCCAGCCGCACTGGGCAGCCTCGCCGGCCGACTGAGCAGCCTCGCCGGCCGCCTGCTCAGCCTCGCCAGCCGACTGAGCGGCCTCACCGGCCTTCTCGGTCGCCTGATTCATTGACTCTGCAGCCTTGTCCGCCTCGGAACCGGCGCCAGGCCGGCCGCCACCGCAGCCCGCCAGCATGAACAGCGCCGCGCCGAACACGGCCAACAATTTCAACATCCGCATAGGTCGCCCCCTGTTGGTGTTAGCAAACGCCCGTAATATAGCGGTTTGCTGCACATAAAGATATCGGTCGGCCGCCTGCGCTAGCCGAGCGGCCGGATGCCGACGGACCTGCGGATATCTTCGAGGAACGGCCCCGCCAGAGCGCGCGCCCGCTGCGCGCCCCGCTGCAGTACCGCCTCCACGTGACCCGGCGCCGCGACGAGGCGCTCGTACTCGGCGCGTGGCGCGCGCAGGTGCCGCTCCAGGTACTCGTACAGCTCCTCCTTGATCTCTCCCCACGCCGCGCCCACGGCGAAGCGGCCGCGCATCCGCTCGGTTTCCTGAGGCGCGGCAAACGCCTTGTAGATCTCGAACAGCGTCGAACCGTCGGTCTCCTTCGGCACGCCGGGCTCGAGCGAGTTGGTCTTGATTCGCATGATGAGCTTCCGTAGCGCGGCCGAGGACGCGAAGAGCGGGATCGTATTGTCGTAGCTCTTGCTCATCTTGCGCCCGTCGAGGCCGGCGAGGACGGCCGTGTTCGTGCCGATGTCCGCCTCGGGCAGCACGAAATGCTCGCCGAAATGATGATTGAAGCGCTGTGCGATGTCGCGCGCCATTTCCACGTGCTGCTTCTGGTCCTGGCCGACAGGCACGCGCCTTGCCTTGAACATCAGAATGTCCGCGGCCATGAGGATCGGGTAGCAGAAAAGCGCCATCGTGATGCCGCGATCAGGGTCCGGCGATCTGCCCTCCTCGTTCGCCTGCACGGCCGCCTTGTAGGCGTGGGCGCGATTCATGAGGCCTTTCGCCGTGACCGAGGTCAGGATCCAGGTGAGCTCGGTGATCTCGGGGATGTCGGACTGGCGATAAAAAATCGCCTTCTCCGTGTCGAGGCCGAGTGCGAGCCAGGTCGCGGCGACTTCGAGACTCGAGCGGTGCACAGCGTCGGGATCCTGGCTCTTCACGAGCGCGTGCAGATCGGCGAGGAAATAGAACGACTGCACGTCGTCGCTGTGACTCGCGGCCACGGCGGGGCGGATAGCACCCACGTAGTTGCCGAGATGCGGCGTCCCGGTCGTCGTTATGCCCGTCAGCACGATTTCCTTGTCGGCGGTTTTCCCCATGGCACCTTGCGCCCTCCCGGCGCGCTATCATGCCCCACCATGAGCCTTTCTTTAAGCGCCACGAATTCGCCGGACCCGGCCGCCGGACTGCGTGCCCTGTATCCCGCGCACGTGGCGGAAGTGCGCCGGCGCTACGACCAGGCGTGCGTCCGTACTGGTTTCGATGCGATCGTCGTCGGCAGCGGCGTCCTGCAGTACCGGTTCCTCGACGACCAGCCACACCGCTACGTCGCCAATCCGCATTTCCTGCAGTGGGTGCCGCTCGAGGAACATCCCGGGGTCGGCGCTGGTGGTCGAGCCGGGACGCCGCCCCGTCCTGGTCGTGTACCAGCCGGACGACTACTGGTACCAGCCGCCGCCGCTCCCCGACGACGTGACCGCCGCCGAGTTCGAGCTGCGGATCATCCGCAAAGCCGGCGATTTCGTCGCGCACCTGCCGCCCGCCGGGCGGCGCGTGGCGCTCATCGGCCCGCACCGAACAGTGGCAGGATTTGTTGCCCGACGCGCCGCGCAACCCGGAACCGCTCGTGAACTACCTGCACTATCACCGCGCCCGCAAGACACCCTGGGAGATCGCGTGCGTGCGGCGGGCCGCGGCGATCGCGGCCCCCGGCCACCGCGCGGCCGAGGCGGCGTTCCGGGACGGTGGTACCGAGTACGAGATCCTCTCCGCGTTCCTCGCGGGCTGCCGGCAGACCGAGGAGGAGCTTCCCTACGGCGCCATCGTCGCCCTGAACGAGCACGGCGCCACGCTGCACTACCAGCACCGCGACCGGGAGACGGAAGCCGCCCGGCCAGGTGAACAGCCTGCTCATCGACGCCGGCTGCGAGTTCAACGGCTACGCCTGCGACATCACACGCACGTACGCGCATCGCGACGACGATTTCGCGGGCATGATCGCGGACCTGGACCTGCTCCAGCAGCGACTCTGCGGCGCTGTGCGCCCGGGCGTCGCCTTCCCGGACCTGCACCGCCGGACGCACCTCGGCGTGGCGGAGCTGCTCGCGTCCTGGGGCCTCGTGAGAATGGCGGCCGAAGACATGGTCGCCGGCGGCGTCACGTCCGCCTTCTTCCCGCACGGTCTCGGTCACCTGCTCGGCCTGCAGGTCCACGATGTCGGCGGCCACATGGCGGACGAGTCCGGCACGCCACTCGCGCCGCCCGCGGATTTCCCGAAGCTGCGGTTCCTGCGCGTGCTCGAACCCGGTCACATCGTCACCATCGAGCCCGGAATCTATTTCATCGACTCGCTGCTGGCTGGCCTGAAGTCCGGCACCCATGCCGCCGCGGTGAACTGGGACAAGCTCGCGCGGCTGCGCTCCTGCGGCGGCATCCGCATCGAAGACGACGTGCTCGTCACCGCCACTGGCTGCGAGAACCTGACCCGGCCGCTGCTCGGCCATTGAACAGAACGCGGTCGCAGACCGACGCGACAGCGTGCCGCAGGACCGGCCGCATTTGCTGGAGTACGCTGAGCTGCCGCGTCCAGCCGTTCTGCTGCGCATGAACACGGCCCGCCCGTGAGATCAGGACTTTCATGGCTTTGCCCGCGGGCGCACGGAGGCACGCTCCTCCTCTGTCTCGTCCTCGCACTGGCCGCCTGCCGCGGTAGCCAGCCTCCGGGGCCGACGGCCGCTGCGGGGGCGCCGCCCGCCGGCGCGCCGCCTTCGGGGTCTGGGGCGAGGCCGGTATCCGTGATCGCGATCGAGATCGGACCGCAGGACTTCACCGATCGTTACACCGCCCTCGGCACGGCGCGGGCGGCCGAATCCATCGAGGTCACGGCCCGGATCTCGAGTGTCATCAGCCGCATCAATTTCACCGAGGGCCAGGACGTGCAGCGAGGGGCAACTCCTGGTCGAGCTCGACAACAAGGAGATCCGCGCCGCTCTCGCCGTGGCCGAGGCGTCGCTCCAGCAGAGCCGCAGCCAGTACGAGCGCAGCCGAAAGCTGGCCGATACGCGGATAATCTCCGAGTCGCAGCTCGAGGAGCTCGAGGCCAAGATGAAGATGGACGAGGCGCAGGTGCAGGCTGCCCGCGCCCGTCTCGACAACGCCTATATCCGGGCGCCCTTCGCGGGCACCATCGGCCTGCGGCGCGTGAGTCTCGGCGATCTGGTCGGGCCCGACACGACGATCACCACGCTCGACGATGCGCGCAACATCCGTCTCGAGTTCACGTGCCGGAGAATTTCCTCTCCGAGCTCGAGGTCGGCATGACGATCGCGGCGAAAGGTGCCGTGTACCCGACGCGCACGTTCACCGGCAAGGTGGTGAGCATCGACTCGCGCGTCGATCCGGTCACGCGCGCGGTCACGGCGATCGCGAGGATCCCAAACACGGAGCGGACTCCTGAAGCCGGGCATGTTCCTGACGGTGGAGCTCGAGCGGGCGCGGCACCAGGTGCTGATGGTGCCAGAGGAGGCCCTGAGCCCGAGGCAGGGCCGGCAATACGTGTTCCTGGTGCAGGAAGGCCGCGCCGTCGAGCGCGAGGTCGAGATCGGCGCGCGCACCCCGGGCCTCGCGGAGATACGCTCCGGCGTCGCTCGCCGGCGACGTCGTCGTGACCGAGGGCATGCAGCGGCTGCGGGACGGCCTGCCCGTCCAGTTGGTCTCGGGTAGTTAGGAAGCGCCGCTCATGTGGCTCTCCGACACATCGGTAAAACGCCCGGTCTTCGCGGCGGTGATCAGCCTGATGCTGATCATCCTCGGCATCCTCGCGCTCGGCCGATTGCCGGTGCGTGAGTATCCGGACGTCGATCCGACGGTCGTCTCCGTGGACACGACCTATCGCGGCGCCTCGGCGGAGATCGTGGAGCGCAAGATCACCCAGATCATGGAGGACGAGATCTCGGGCATCTCGGGAATCCGCAAGCTCACGTCGAATAGCCAGGATGAACGCTCCACGGTGACCGTTGAATTCGGGCTCGATCGCGACCCGGACGGCGCCGCCAACGACGTGCGCGAGCGGGTCTCCCGAGCGCTCGGCAAGCTGCCCGAGGAGGCTGGCACGCCGGTCGTCACGAAGCAGGACTCGAGCATGGACGCGACGATGTACGTCAACGTCTCGAGCCGCACGCGTTCGATCATGGAGGTCACCGACTTCGCGCGGCGGACGCTGCAGGACCGCCTCTCCGTCATAGACGGTGTCGCGCTGGTGCGCATGGCCGGTGCGCAACAGTATGCGATGCGCATCTGGCTCGATCGTGAAGGCCTCGCGGCGCGCGGGCTCACGGTGCAGGACGTCGAGGATGCGCTGCGCAGCGAGAACGTGGAGCTGCCGGCCGGGCGCATCGAATCGCAGCAGCGGGAATTCAGCCTGCGGACCGATACGGGCCTGAGGACCCCCGAGGAGTTCGCGAGCCTCGTGATCGGCCGCGGACCGGACAACCGGATCGTGCGCCTCAGCGAGGTCGCCGAGGTGCGCGTCGAGGCGGAGGAAGACCGCTTCGTCTCGCGCTCCGACGGCCTGCCCGGCCTCAGCATGGGGATCGTGCCGCAGTCCAAGGCGAACGTGCTCGCGGTCAATCGCGCGGTTACCGAGGAGATTGCCCGGCTGAGGAGCGTGATCCCCAAGGACATCAACATCGACGTCAACATCGACTTCTCCATCTTCATCCGCGAGGAGCTCAGGGAAGTCCTGCAGACGCTCGGCATCGCGCTCGCGATGGTGCTGGTCGTGATCTTCGCCTTCCTCGGGTCGTTGCGGGCGACGCTGATCCCGGCGGTGACGATACCGGTCGCGATCGTCGCCTCCTTCCTCGTCATGGCGGTGGCCGGCTATTCCGTCAACACGCTGACGCTGCTCGGCATGGTGCTGGCGATCGGGCTCGTGGTGGACGATGCCATCGTCGTCCTCGAGAACGTGGTCCGGCGCATGGAGCTCGGCCAGCCGCCGCTCCTCGCCGCGATCGACGGCACGCGCGAGATTGGCTTCGCGGTGATCGCAACGACCGCAGTGCTGGTGGCGGTGTTCGTGCCGATCTCATTCATGCCCGGCAACGTGGGCCGTCTCTTCACCGAGTTTGGCATCACGCTCGCCGCTGCCATAGCGTTCTCGGGCCTGATCTCGCTGACGCTCGTGCCGATGCTCGCCTCGAAGCTCTTCGCGGCGGGGATCAGACGGCGACGGCTCGCGGCGGCCATCGACGCCTTCTTCAAGCGTGTCTCCGCGGTGTACCGGCGCTCGCTCGAGGCTACGCTCGGCCGCCCTCGCGTCGCCCTCGGCGTGCTGGCGGCCGTGGCCGTGAGTGGCGCCGTTATTTTCCAGATCCTGCCCTCGGAGTACGCGCCGGTCGAGGACCGTGGCATGGTGGTGATGAACCTGCGTGGACCGGAAGGCGCCTCCCCCACCTACATGGACCGCCAGCTCCGCCTGATCGAGAGCGTGCTCCAGCCCTATGTCGCGGACGGGACGGCGCGCCGCGTCGTTGCCCGGACGGGGTCCTTCAATGCGGGCAGCGACGTGAACACCGGCTTCATCTACATGCCCCTCGCCGACTGGGGCCAGCGCGACAAGACCGCGCAGCAGCTCCAGGCGGAGGTCCGCCAGCGGCTCGACAGGATTCCCGGCGCGACCGTGCAGGTGAACCTGCCGCCGAGTCTTGGCATCCGCGGCGGCGGCCAGCCGCTCCAGCTCGTGATGGGCGGCACGAGCTACGAAGAGCTCGCCGCGTGGCGTGACAAGGTCATGGACCGGGTGCGGCGCGAGAATCCGCGAATCGTGGGCCTGCGCTCCGACTTCTTCGAGCAGAAACCGAAGATACGAGTCAGCGTGGACCGAAACCGCGCCTTCGACCTCGGCGTATCGCTCACCGCCGTCGGCCGCACGCTCGAAACCATGCTGGGCTCGCGCATTGTGACGACCTTCGTCGAGCGTGGTGAAGAATACAACGTCGTGGTGCAGGCGCGCCCCGAGGACCGCGCCACGCCATCCGACCTCAACAACATCTACGTGCGATCCGCGGTTTCACGGCAGCTCATCCCGCTCGCAAGCCTCGTAACGACCCAGGAGACGTCCGGCCCGCGCGAGCTCAAGCGCTTCAACCAGCTCCGCTCCATCACGTTGATCGGCGGCCTCGTGCCGGGATACTCGCTCGGCGATGCGCTGAAATACATGGAAAAGGTGATCGCCGAGGAGCTGCCTGAAGGTGTGAGGATCGACTACGACGGCGAGTCGCGGGAGTTCCGCACGACCGGCAATGCGATCTATTTCACCTTCCTGCTGGCCCTGGTCGTCGCCTTCCTCGTGCTCGCCGCGCAGTTCGAGAGCTTCCGCCATCCGCTGATCATCATGGTGACCGTGCCTCTCGCCGTGACCGGCGGACTCCTGGGGCTGCTGCTCTTCCGGTCCTCGATCAACGTCTACAGCCAGATCGGGGCGGTCATGCTCATCGGGCTTGCCGCGAAGAACGGCATCCTGATCGTCGAGTTCGCCAACCAGCTGCGCGATCGCGGCGCGGAACTCAAGGAGGCGATCGTTTCGGCCGCCGCAATCCGGCTCCGGCCGGTCGTCATGACGAGCTTCTGCACCGCCTTCGGCTCGATCCCGCTGATCCTCGCGAGCGGCGCCGGCGCCGAGCGCGAGACAGACGCTCGGCGCCGTCGTCTTCTTCGGCGTGCTGGTGTCGGTGTTGCTGACGCTCTTCCTCGTGCCCGTGGTCTACGTGCTGCTCGCGCGGCGCACCAAGTCGCCCGAGCACATCGCGAGGCAGGTGGAAGCGCTGAAAAAGGCGGTCCCGCCGGTATCGTCGTGACGGGCGCCGACCCGCTGACGGCCCGGCGCGGTGTAATTGCGCGAAATTCGCGTATATGATCGTCCGGACACCACGAGTCGGCGGAGGGGAAAGCCATGGGAACCGTCGCGCAGATTCTGGAAGCCAAGGGGCGCGAGGTCTTTTCGATCGCGCCGGACAAGACGGTCTATGACGCCGTCCGCCTGATGGCGGACAAGGGCATCGGCGCGTTGCTGGTGATGCAGCAGGACACGCTCGTCGGCATCATCACAGAGCGCGATTACGCGCGGAAGATCGCGCTCGAAGACCGCTCCTCGAAAAAGACGCTGGTACGGGAGGTCATGACGACCAAGGTGCTCTGCGTCCCCCCGCACCGGACCGTCGAGGAGTGCATGGCGCTCATGACCGACAAGCGCGCCCGGCACCTGCCCGTACTCGATCACAAGCAGGTCGTCGGCATCGTCTCGATCGGGGACCTTGTGAAGGCGATCATCGAGGAGCAGCAGTTCATCGTCAAGCAGCTCCAGCAGTACATCTCCGGCTGAACCCTCTCAGCCTGTCTCCGACGTGCGTGCCGGGGCGGACTGACCATCCACGGCCAGGATGCGTGCAGCGCGCGGGCCGGCCCAGCGCTCCAGATCGTCGACCAGCGTGAAGATCGCCGGCACCATCACGAGAGTGAGCGCCGTCGAGGTGATGAGACCGCCGATGACGGCGATGGCCATCGGCGCGCGGAACGCCGAATCACCGACGAGGCCTACGGCAACCGGCAGCATGCCGGCGATCATCGCCACCGTGGTCATGACGATCGGCCGCGCACGCTTGTGCCCCGCCTCCACGAGCGCATGCAGTCGATCCTTGCCTGCGCGCATCTCCTCGATCGCAAAGTCCACGAGCAGGATGGAGTTCTTGCAGACGATGCCCATCAAGGTGAGCACGCCGATGACCACCGGCAGCGAGAATGCCTTGCCCGTCAGCATCAGGGCGAGCACGGCTCCGCCGATGGAGAGCGGCAGCGCCGAGAGGATCGTGATGGGCTGGAACACCCGCGCGAACAGCAGCACGAGCACCGCGAACACCATGAGCACGCCGGCGCCGATTGCCAGCGCGAAATTGGCGAAGAGCTCGTTCATGAATTCGGCATCGCCGATGTCCACGATGCGCACGCCCTGCGGCAGGTTCTTCACCGTCGGCAGTGCATAGATCTTCTGCATCGCCGGTCCGAGCTCGACTCCGTTCAGATCGGCTTCGACGGCGATCCGCCGGTTCTGGTTGTAGCGGCGCACCCGCGTCGGCCCCTGGCCGAAGGAGATGTCCGCGACGGATTTCAGCGGGACGGCGGAGCCCCCCGCGGTCGGCACGGGCAGGTTTTCTATGGTTGCCATGTCACGACGCGTGGCCTCGGCCAGGCTGACCCGGATCGGGATCTGGCGATCGGCCAGCGAGAACTTCGCGGTGTTCTGCGGTATGTCGCCGATGGTCGCGATGCGGATCGTCTGGCTGATCGCGGCAACCGTGACGCCGAGGTCCGCCGCGAGGTCGAGGCGCGGCCTGATCAGGATCTCGGGCCGCTGCAGGTCGCCGTTGATGCGCGGATCCGTGAGCTCGCGCAGCCCGCGCATTTCCTCGACAACCTTTCGCGCCGTGCGGTCGACCAGGGCCGAGTCGTCCCCGGTGATGTAGAGCGTGATGTCCCTGCCCATCCCGCCCCCGCTCTGATTCGCGAAGTCGATGCGCGCGTCGGGGATCGTCTTGAGCTCGGGTATGACCTTCCGTTCCCATTCGCCCTGGGTGAGGCTTCGCGCGGATGGCTCGACCAGCGACACGTAGGTCGAGCCGGTGCGGACCTCGCCGAAATCGTCGACGCCGACCGTCTCGACGACGTGCACGACCTCCGGATGCTTTCGCAGGATCGCCGCCGCCTTGGCCGAGACGGCGGCCGTGTCCTCTATGCGCACGCCGGGTGGCAACTCGATCTTGAGCTGGGAGCTCGAGAAATCGGTCTCCGGCACGAACGCCTTCGGGATCAGCGCGAGCCCCGCGATCGACAAGGCGAAGAACGCGATGCCCGCGATCAGGGTCTTCCACCGATGCTCGACTCCCCAGCGCAGGGCGTCGAGGTAGCGCCGCATGATCGGCCCGTCGCCCACCGTGTGGACACGATCCGTCCTGAGCGTAAAGGCCGCCAGAACAGGCGTGATGAGGCGCGCGACGAGCAGCGAAAAGAACACCGCCGCCGCGACCGTGAGTCCGAACTGCTTGAAGTACTGCCCCGTCAGCCCGCTCATGAAGCTGACGGGCAGGAACACCGCGATGATAGTGGATGAGGTCGCGACGACGGCGAGCCCGATCTCGTCGGCGGCATCGAGTGCCGCCTGGTAGCCGCTCTTGCCCATGCGCATGTGCCGCACGATGTTCTCGATTTCGACGATGGCGTCGTCCACCAGAATGCCGGCAACCAGGGACAGCGCCAGCAGGCTCACCTGGTTCAGCGTGAAATCCATCACCTGCATGAAGAAGAACGCCGGGATCGCCGACAGCGGGATCGCCAGGGCCGCGATCGCCGTCGCACGCCATTCGCGCAGGAAGAAGAACACGACGACGACGGCGAGCGTTGCCCCCTCGATGAGGGCCTCGATGGCGGAGTGATAGGTGCGCTTGGTCGTCTCGACGGTCGTGAACACGCGCTTGACGCCGACCTGGGGCGCTTCGCGGGATATCTTCGCGAGCTCGTCCTCGACCGCGGCGAGCACGGCGACGTCGGAATAGCCCTTGGCCTTGAGGACGCCGAAGGTCGTCGCCGGCCGGCCGTCGAGCTTCGAGATGCCGCGGATCTCGGCGACCCCGTCGGTCACGCTGGCAATGTCGCGCAGACGCACCGCCCGGCCGCCACGCACGGCGATCTGCGTATCGCCGAGTCGTTCCGCCGTGCGGGCCCCGCCCAGCACACGTATGGCCTGCTCGCCGCCCCCCACCTGCGCCCGGCCGCCCGCCGCATCCACGTTGAGGGTGCGGAGCTCCTGGTTGACCTCGACGGCGGTCAGCCCCAGCGCCTGCATGCGCGCCGGATCGAGCTCTACGCGGATCTCGCGGGTGACGCCGCCGCTGCGGTTGACCTGGGCGACGCCGGCGACGGTCAGCAGCCGCTTCGCGATCGTGTTGTCCACGAACCAGCTGAGCTGTTCCTCGGTCATGCCGGTCGTGCTCACCGCGAAGTACGCCATGGCGTCGCCGTCGACCTCCACGCGCTCCACCAGCGGCTCTTCGATGCCCTCAGGGAGGCTGCTCCTTATCTTGGTCACGGCGTCACGCACGTCGTTCATGGCGCGATCGACCGGAGTGCCGATGCGGAACTCCAGCAACAGGAGGCCCGTGCTGTCGAACGCGACCGACGTAATGCTCTTCAGGTTACCGAGATTGGCGACGGCGCCCTCGATCTTCGTGACGATCTGCGTCTCGATCTCCGGCGGTGCGGCTCCGGGCTGGCCGACGGTGACCTTGATCAGCGGAAAAGAGATGTCGGGGTTGAGATTGATGGGCAGACGGATGAACGCGAAGATGCCGAGGAACGTGAGGACCACGAACAGCACCAGTGGCGCGATCGGGTGGCGAATAGCCCAGGCCGAAATATGCTTCATGACTTCGGCGCCGCGCCCTCGGTCTTTGCGACCGCGACCCGTTCGCCCTCGCGGAGAAAGGCCCCGGCCGTCGTCACCACGCGCTCGTCGCCCTTCAGGCCCTCCACGATGGCGACGCCGTGAGCCGTCGTGCCCCCGACCTTCACGGCGCGCCGAGCGACGCGGTCGTCCGGGCCGACGATCACGACATACGTTCCCTGCGCATCCGACAACACGGCCGTCTGCGGCACCACCGGCCGCGGCTCGGTACCGACCATCACTTCGCCCCGCGCGAATGCGCCCGGGCGCAGGTTCGGATCGGATTTGAGGGCCACGCGGACCTCGCCGAGACGGGTCTCCGGATCGATCATGGCGCCGAGCAGCCGGACACTGCCCTCGAAGGCGCTATCGATGCCGGTGAGCCGGGCGGTCGCCGGCTGACCGATGCGGAGGTGGGGCATGTCCTGTTCCGAGATCTGGCCGCGCAGCTCGACTTCGCCGCCCTCGGCCAGGCGGAACAACACGCCATTGCCGGGGCCTGCGATCTGCCCGACCTCCGCCGCCCGCGCCAGCACGATACCGGCCGCCGGCGCGCGGATCTCGGTGCGCGCGAGCCGTGCCTGGCCTTCCGCGAGCTGCGCGGCCGCGACCTTCACCCTCGCTGCCGCCGTGACCGACGAGGAGCGACGCCGCTCCACCTCCTCCTTCGACAGCGCGCCGGCCGAGGAAAACACACCGGCGGCGCGCCCGTACTCTGCCTCCGCCAGTTCCGCCTCCGCCCGGGCCTGCTCGAGTGCAGCGCCGAGCCGCTCGACCTCGGGCCGCAGCGTCGAGGCGTCGAGCCGGGCCAGGACCTGACCCTGCTCCACGCGGTCCCCGACGTCGACCAGCACCGCCGCGATCCGCCCGGTCTCGCCGTCGCTGCCGATGGAGATGTCGTGGCGCGCCGCAATGGTGCCCGTGAAGGTGACCGCGCGAACGACGGGCTCGGTGCCCGGCACGCTGATCGAGACGATGGGCAGCGGCGGATCCGTGGCCGGGACGACCGCCGGGGCGTTCACCGACCGTACGGCGAGCATGGCCCCGATCACGAGGGCCGCCACGACGATCCCGATTGCAAACCGGCCTCGCACCGGCATGCCCTGCCGCAACGCACTCAAGCGCTGCTCCGTAATGACTGATTCCTGGCCGTCCATGTCAAATCGCTCACTCTGGCCCGGGGCGGGATCCGGCCTGGCGGCCGGGAGGGCAGATTCTACGCCGTTCCCGGCAGCGCTCATGGCGCTGACCGACCGGATCGTCCCCGTTATCAACGGTATAGATGCACGATCATGGCCTGGCGGTTGCAACGGCTGGAACGCCGGCCCGCAGTCAGTCGGACAGGTAGTACTCCACGGTCGAGACCACCCGCACGTTCTTGATATAGGGCGTGTTGCTGTCGCGATCCAACACCGTGAACTGCCCCTGGTTGGCGCTCCGGATCTTGCCGAGCCTGCTATGCGAGTCGTTGGCGAATTTTTCGGCCACTTCGCGCGCCTTGCGCGTCGCCTCCTCCACCATCGCCGGCTTGATGTCGTTCAGCCTGGTGAACAGGAACTCCGTGCGCTGGTACTCGGGGCCGCCGAAGGCGATGCCCTTCTTGCCGAGCTCGGAAAGGCCGTTGGCGGCCTTGCGCACGAGCTCGATCTTCCCCGAGTAAACCGTGATCGTCTGCCGCGCGGTATACCGCAGTTGCACCCTGTCCGTGTTGCCGAATTGCTGCGCGAGCTTGTCGGTGATGGCGGGAGCTGCGACGGTGATCTCGGAGGGGCTGAAGCCGCTCGCCGCGAGAAAATCCACGACCTCCTTCGTGTCGCGCTCGAGTGTCGAGTAGAGCGCGGTGAGGTCTGCATCCGCCGCCGAAAAGTTGATGGGCCAGACGGCGATGTCCGCGGGCACTTCCTTCTCCGCGAGACCCTTGACGGAGACGACGCGCTCGTATTCCTTGAAGCGGATGGCGCTCGAGCCGAGCAGGTAGCCCATGAGCGTCAGGCCGGCACATATGAAAGCGCCGAGCAGGGCAGCAGCTTTCAATCCGTCGTTCATGCGTGCGGCTCGGGCGGTGGATCAGGGCCTGTGGGTCGAGAAGACGCTCGTCCTGCCCGCGAGATCCACGGCCTGCACCTGGTACTGCTGTCCACCCGGACCTTCCATGCCGGGCGATCCGACGGGCATGCCGGGCAGGTAGAGACCGACGATCTTCGGCTGCGTCTTCAGCATCCGCAGGATGTCTTCTGCGGGCACGTGGCCCTCGACGATGTAGCCTCCGACGCGAGCCGTGTGACAGGAGGAGAGCTCCGGCCGCACGTTGAGCTGCCGCTTGATCGGCGTCACGTCGTCCATCTCCGTGACCTTCACGCGGAAGCCGGCTTTTTCGAGGTGCTGCACCCACGCCCTGCAGCAGCCGCACGTGGAGCTCTTCCAGACCTCGACGAGTGGGGCGTCGGCGCCGCGAACGGTTGCGGTCACGCCCATCAGGATCAAGCACGACAGAAGAGCGACTGGAATCCTGGATTTCATGGGGGTCGAGCCTGCGACCAGGAGCTGCTACTTCTTCGCGGCCTTCTTGGCCTTCTCCGCTTTCGCGGGCTTCTCCGTCTTCGCAGGCTTGGCCTTTCCTGCAGCCTTGGCCGGTTTCTCAGTGTCCACCGGATTTGACTTTCTCGCAGCCTTCGCCGGCTTCTCCGGCTCGGCCACGGACTGTTCCTGTCGGTCCGTCAGCATCACGAGCGCCATCGGCGCGGAATCGCCCGGCCGGTAACCGATCTTCAGGATCCGGAGATACCCGCCAGGGCGCCCCTTGAACCGGGGACCGAGGTCATCGAAGAGCTTCCCGACGCTCGCGCGATCGCGCAGGCGATTGAAGGCAAGGCGGCGGCGAGCGACGGCATCCTCCTTGGCCAGCGTGATGAGCGGCTCCACGACTCGGCGCAGTTCCTTTGCCTTCGGGACCGTCGTGCGCAGCGTCTCGTGATGGATCAGCGAGGCTGCCATGTTGCGATACATGGCCGTCCGATGACTGCTCTTCCTGCCGAGCGTGCGGCCGGCTTTCTTATGTCGCATGGCTGACTATTTCCTGGCTCAGGCGGCCTTGTCGTCGCGCACGAGCCCAGGCGGCGGCCAGCCCTCGACGCGCATGCCGAGGGAGAGGCCGTGGCTTTCGAGCACTTCCTTGATCTCGGTGAGCGACTTCTTGCCGAGGTTCGGGGTGCGCAGCAGCTCGACTTCCGTCCTCTGCACCAGGTCGCCGATGTAGTTGATGTTCTCCGCCTTGAGGCAGTTCGCCGAACGGACGGTGAGCTCGAGCTCATCCACTGGGCGCATGAGAATCGGGTCGATCTGCGTCTCGGCCTGCGCCGCACCCGCCTCGTCCTTGCCCCGCAGCTCGACGAAGACTTCCAGCTGGTCCGTTAGGATGTTCCCCGCCCGGCGCACGGCCTCCTCGGCGTCGATCGTCCCGTTCGTCTCGACGTCGAGGATCAGCTTGTCGAGGTCGGTGCGCTGCTCGACGCGCGCTGATTCGACGTTGTAGCTGACGCGACGGATCGGGCTGAAGGAAGCGTCGAGTTGCAGGCGCCCGATCGGACCGGAGGACTGGCCTTCGAAGTTGATGCGCTGGGCGGCCGGCCTATAACCCCGGCCGCGCTCGATCGTGAGGAGCATCTTGAGATCGCCTGCGCTCGTCAGGTTGGCGATGACGAGCTCGGGGTTCACGATCTCGACGTCGTGGTCGGTCGCGATGTCACCGGCGCGCACCGGTCCCGGTCCTTTCTTGGACAGGGTGAGCTCGGCTCGGTCGCGAGCGTGCATGCGGATCGCGAGCTGCTTGAGGTTCAGCAGTACTTCCACCACGTCCTCCTGGACGCCTTCGATGGTCGTGTACTCGTGCAGTACGGCATCTATCTCGACCTCGGTGACGGCCGCGCCCGGCATGCTCGAGAGCAGGATGCGGCGCAGCGCATTGCCGAGCGTATGGCCGAAGCCGCGCTCGAAGGGCTCGATCACGATGCGTGCCCGCGTGCTGCTCTCGGGCTGGACCCGAACGCTGCGCGGCTTCAGAAACTCATTGACGATGTCCGGCATGGGCTTATCGCCTCCTGCTTACTTGGAATAGAGCTCGACCACGAGATTCTCGTTGATGTCGGGCAGGATATCTTCGCGGGCGGGAACCTGCTTCAGGATACCCACCATCTTCTTGTCGTCGACCTGGACCCACTCCGGAAAGCCCACTTGGCTCGCAATGGCCAGGGCGCTCTGGATGCGGGTCTGTTTCTTGGCCTTCTCGCGTATCTCCACCGCATCTCCGGCAGAGACCTGGTACGAAGGAATGTTGACGATCTTGTCGTTGACCATGACGGCACGGTGGCCGACGAGCTGCCGTGCCTCGGCGCGGGTCGAGGCGAAGCCCATGCGGTAAACGGTATTGTCGAGCCGGCCTTCGAGGATCTTCAGCAGGTTCTCCCCCGTCGATCCCTTCATGTGGGAAGCCTTCTTGTAATAGGTGCGGAACTGCCGTTCCAGGATGCCGTACATGCGGCGCAGCTTCTGCTTCTCCCTGAGCTGCAGGCCGTAGTCGGACAGGCGCCCCTTGCGCGCACCCTGCGCCGCGCCCGGCGGTGACGCCAGCTTGCACTTGTTCTCGAGCGGCTTGATGCCGCTCTTCAGGAAGAGGTCCGTACCCTCCCGGCGTGACAGCTTGCAACTCGGTCCCAGATATCGAGCCATGCAGAATTACCTTCTAAACGCGCCGCTTCTTCGGCGGGCGACAGCCGTTGTGCGGAATCGGGGTGACGTCCTCGATGTTGGTGATCTTGAAGCCGACGGAGTTGAGTGACCGTACCGCCGACTCGCGTCCCGGCCCAGGGCCCTGGACGCGCACTTCCAGAGACTTGACGCCGTGCTCCAATGCGGCGACGCCGGCCTTCTCGGCCGCCACCTGCGCGGCGAATGGCGTGCTCTTGCGCGAGCCTCGGAATCCACAGCCGCCCGCCGACGCCCAGGACAGCACGTTACCCTGCCGGTCCGTGATGGTCACGATCGTGTTATTGAAGGAAGCATGCACGTGGGCCACTCCGTCCAGGACGTGCTTCTTGACCTTCTTGCGCGCCTTCTGCGGCGTTGCTGCGGGTTGCGGGGTGCTCATAGGGTGCGGTCTCTGCTCTCCGGGTTACTTCTTGATCGCGCGACGCGGGCCTTTCCGCGTGCGGGCGTTGGTACGAGTTCGCTGGCCGCGCACGGGCAGACCCTTGCGGTGCCTCAGCCCCCGGTAAGTACCGAGGTCCATCAGCCGCTTGATGCTCATCGACACCTGGCGGCGCAGGTCGCCCTCGACGGGGAATCTGGCGACTTCCGCGCGCAGCCGCTCGACCTCGGGCTCCGTCAGGTCCTTGACCTTTGCCGAGGGGGCAATGCGCGCAACCTCGCACAGCTTCGCGGCGCGGTTGCGGCCGATGCCGTAAATGCTGGTGAGCGCAATCACGACGTGCTTGTTCGCCGGAATGTTGATGCCCGCTATACGCGCCATTTATTGCTCTCCACTGGGCGCCGGGCTCAGCCCTGACGCTGCTTGTGCCGCGGGTCCGAGCAGATCACCCGGACCTTGCCGTTGCGGCGGACGATCTTGCAGTTCCTGCAGATCCGCTTGACCGACGGTCGAACTTTCATTTCGAGACTCCTCGTTTCCTGTTGGGCCGCATCAACTGCGGATCTGGCCGGCTTTGCCATAACCGCGCAAATTCGCCTTCTCGAGCAGGCCCTTGTATTGATGCGACATCATGTGCGCCTGCAACTGCGACATGAAGTCCATCGTGCTCACGACGATGATGAGGAGCGACGTGCCGCCGAAATAGAAGGGCACCTTGCCGAACGTGATGAGCCACTGCGGCAGCAGGCACACGGTCATGACGTAGAGTCCGCCCCAGAACGTGAGCCGCGTCAGCACCTTGTCGATGTACTCCGCCGTCTGCTGGCCGGGACGGATTCCCGGAAGGAAGGCGCCGGATCGCTTCAGGTTATCGGCCGTCTCGCGCGCATCGAAGACCAGCGCGGTGTAGAAGAAACAGAAGAACATGATGAGCGCCGCGTAGAGCACGTCGTGCAACGGCTGTCCGGGCGAGAGCTCCGCGGCGACCGTCTGGAGCCAGCCGAGCTCCTGATTGGTGCCGAACCAGTTGGCGATCGTGGCCGGGAAGAGAATGATGCTCGAGGCGAAGATCGGCGGTATGACGCCCGACATGTTGATCTTGAACGGCAGGTGCGTGGCCTGGCCCGCATAGAGCCGGCGCCCCTGCTGGCGCTTGGCGTAATGCACGGGAATGCGCCGCTGGCCGCGCTCCATGAACACGACTGCCCATGTGACGCCGCCCACGATCACGATGAGCGCCACCGCGAGGAGGGCCGAAATCTCACCCGTGTTGACGAGCTCCAGCGTGCCGCCTATCGCGGACGGCAATCCCGAGACGATGCTCGCCAGGATGATCATGGAAATGCCGTTGCCGATGCCGCGCTCGGTGATCTGCTCGCCGAGCCACATGAGGAACATCGTTCCGGTAACGAGCGTCACCATTGCGGTAAAGACGAAATTGAAGCCCGGGTTGATCGCGAGCCCCTGATTCTGCATCGCGACCGCTGCGCCGATCGACTGGAAACCCGCGAGAAACACGGTGCCGTAACGGGTCCACTGCATGATTTTGCGCCGGCCTGCCTCGCCCTCTTTCTTGATCAGATTCAGCGACGGAACGACGACGCTCGCCATCTGCAAAATGATCGAAGCGGAGATGTACGGCATGATCCCGAGGGCGAACATGCTCATGCGTTGAAGCGCACCGCCGGAGAACATGTTGAACATCGAAAGGATCGTGCCCGACTGTTCCTGGAAGAACCGGTCGAGCGCTTGCGGATCGATGCCAGGCACCGGGATGAACGTCCCGATGCGGTAGACGATCAGCGCTCCGATGAGGAAAAAGAAGCGCTGCCGCAGATCGGCAAAACGGGTTGCTTCCGACAAAGCTGCCGCCGGATTAATCAAACCACCTTTCGCCACGACTTTGCTCTCTCCTCCCTGACTGCTATTCCTGGATGGACCCGCCGGCGGCCTCGATGGCCCTGCGCGCGCCCGGCGTCACCGCCAGGCCGCGGGTACGCACGGCTTTCTCGATCTTGCCCGAGGCGATCACCTTGGCGCGCTTCGCTTCCTGATGGACGACGCCCGCGCGCTTCAGGCTGTCGAGATCGACGATGTCGTCCGCGGGTATCGCGAGTTCGTGCAACCGCACTTCCGCCGTTTCGATGGCCATAGCCGAGACGAAGCCAATCTTCGGCAACCGGCGCTGCAACGGCATCTGCCCGCCCTCGAATCCGACCTTGTGGTAGCCGCCGGCCCGCGCCCGCTGGCCCTTGTGGCCGCGACCACAGGTCTTGCCCTGGCCCGCGGAACTGCCCCGTCCAAGACGCTTCGGCGTCTTGCGGCTGCCGGGCTTCAAAGTGTTCAGTCGCATCACGCCTCCTCCACGCGCAGCAGGTACGCCACGCGGTCGATCATGCCGCGATTGGCAGGCGTATCCGCAACGACCACGGACTGCCGGATCTTGCGTAGTCCCAGGCCCATCACGCACGCACGGTGGGCGGCGACGCGGCCGAACGGGCTGCGCACGAGGGTGACCTTGAACTTCCCGCTGCCGCTCACCATCGCCTAGCTCCGGATCTCTTCGATCGACTTGCCGCGCTTTGCCGCGATGAGGTCGGGCGAGCGTGAATCCTGCAGTGCCTTGATCGTCGCGCGCACGACGTTGATCGGGTTGCGGGAGCCGTAGATCTTCGCCAGCACGTTGCGCACGCCGGCGCACTCCAGCACCGCGCGCATGGCACCGCCGGCGATGATGCCGGTGCCTTCGGACGCCGGCTGCATGTACACGCGCGTCGCCCCGTGTGAGCCGGTCAGCGCGCAATGCAAAGTGTCCTTGCGCAGGTCGATCCGGCGCATGTTCTTCCTGGCCGCCTGCATCGCCTTCTGAATGGCGTTCGGGACTTCCCTCGCCTTGCCGTAGCCGAAAGCAACCTGGCCCTTGCCGTCGCCGACGACAGTGAGCGCGGTGAAGCCGAACTGCCGGCCGCCTTTGACGACCTTGGCGACCCGGTTCACGGCGACGAGTTTCTCCATGTACTCGTCGGCGGATGAAGTGACTTGTTCGATTCTGGCCATTTGTCTGTCCTGATCAAAACTCGAGTCCCGCCTCACGAGCGGCGTCGGCCAGCGCCTTCACGCGGCCGTGAAACCTGAACCCCGACCTGTCGAACGCAACCTTCGTCACGCCGGCGGTCTTCGCCTTCAGGGCGATCGCCTTCCCGACCGCAACGGCGGCCGCCACGTTGCCGGTCTTCTTCAGTCCCTCGCGCACATCTGCCTGTAACGTGGATGCCGCCACGACGACGGTACCGCCACCGGCGGTGATGATCTGGGCGTAGATATGCTGCGGAGTGCGGTGCACCGACAGGCGGGGCACCGCCAGCTCCCGGATATGGGCCCGTCCCTTGCGGGCGCGGCGCAATCTTGCCTCAGCCTTCTTCATAGCAATCCATCCATCTCCGCAATCAGCTGGCCTACTTCTTCTTGGCTTCCTTCAGCACCACTTGCTCGCCGGCATAGCGAACGCCCTTGCCCTTGTAGGGCTCGGGGGAGCGGTAGCGCCGGATCTCGGCTGCCACCTGCCCGACCTTCTGCCGGTCCACGCCCCTGACGACGATTTCGGTCTGGCTGGGGGTCTCCACGGTGATGCCCTCGGGTACTGCAAAGGCGACCGGATGAGAGAACCCGAGCGTCAGGTTGAGCTTCTTGCCCTGCGCCTGGGCGCGATAACCGACGCCGACCAGCTCGAGCTTGCGTTCGAAGCCTTTCGTAACGCCAGTCACCATGTTGGCGAGAATGGCGCGAGTGGTTCCCGAGACGACCCGCGCCATGCGCGTTTCCGCTCGCATCGCGACGTGAGCCTTGCCGTCGGCCACCTTGACCTCTACCAGCGGGTGCAGGTTCATCGAGATCTCACCCTTCGGACCCTTCACTCGGACGGCAGACCCCGCAGCGCTCACTTCCACGCCTTTCGGCAACTCGACGGGCTTCTTTCCGACTCTAGACATGATGCTTATCCGCTGAACGCGCCGTGTTTCACGACACGATGCAGATCACCTCGCCGCCATAGCCCTTCTCGCGCGCCGCGCGATCGCTCATCACGCCCGCGGGAGTCGACACGATCGCCACGCCGAGACCATCCATGACCCTGGGCAGCTTGTCCTTGCGCCGATAGCTCCGCAGGCCGGGGCGGCTGACACGGCGCAGCTGATCAATCACCGGCCGGCCTTCGAAGTACTTCAATTCGATGGTCAGCTCGCGCTGGTTGCCCGGCTGCTCGATCGTTTGAAACGCCTCGATATAGCCCTCATCGCGGAGAACGCTGGCGACGGCCTCCTTGCGATGCGAAGAGGGCATGCTCACGGACTTGAGACCTGCTTTCTGGCCATTGCGGATGCGGGTCAACATGTCGGCTATGGGATCGGTCATGCTCATGGGAATTCCTTGGCCGCCCGCTACCAGCTGGCCTTGGTCAGGCCGGGAATGTTGCCGGCCATCGCCTGCTCGCGAAGCTTGTTGCGGCCAATGCCGAACTTCTTGTAAAACCCGCGCGACCGGCCGGTAATTGCGCAGCGGTTACGCAAGCGGCTCGGGCTGGCGTCGCGCGGGAGCGTCTGCAGCTCGTGCAGTGCCTCCTGTCGCCGCTCATCCGGCGTCGATGGGCTCTGGATGAGCGCCTTGAGCTCCGCCCGCTTCTTTGCGTAGCGCTGTACGACCTTCAGTCGCTTCTGCTCCCGCAACACCATGGATTTCTTTGCCATTTGCCTCTTCTCTCGCCCGCCGCTACTTGCGGAAGGGGAAATTGAACGCCTCGAGCAGCGCCCGCGCATGGGCATCGCTCTTGGCGGTGGTGGTAATGGTCACGTCCAGGCCACGCACCGTGTCGATCTGGCTGTAATCGATCTCGGGGAAGATGATCTGCTCCTGGATCCCGATGCTGTAATTGCCCTGCCCGTCGAAAGAACGGGGATTCAGCCCGCGGAAGTCGCGGATCCGCGGAATCGCCACGTTAATCAGCCGGTCGAGGAACTCGTACATGCGCTGCTTGCGCAACGTCACCTTGCAGCCGATGACCTGTCCCTGCCGGATCTTGAATGTCGCCACCGACCTGCGCGCCTTGGTCGCAACCGGCTTCTGTCCCGAGATCATCATCATGTCCTGCATAGCCTTGTCGACGATCTTCTTGTCGTTCAGCGCCTCGCCGACGCCCATATTGAGCGTGATCTTCGTGATGCGTGGGACCTCCAGTGAATTCTGGAGGCCGAGCTGCTGCTTGAGCTTCGGCACCACGTCCTTCTCGTAATACTGCTTCAACCTGGCCATGACGCTGCTGGACTAGATGTCCACGACCTCCTTGTTAGACCGGAAAATACGCACGCGGCGACCATTTTCCAGTTCCTTGACGCCCACACGGTCACCCTTCTTGGTGACCGTGTTGAACAGCATCACGTTGGAGATATGCAGCGGCATTTCCCGCTCTACGATTCCCCCGGGCACATTCTTCGCCGGATTCGGTTTCTGATGTTTCTTGACGACGTTCACGTTCTCGACCACCACGCGATCGCCATCCACGCGCACAACCGTGCCCCGTCGGCCCTTGTCCTTGCCGGCGATGACGATGACTTCGTCGCCCTTGCGGATGTTCTTCATATGTCCGTCGTATCCCGCTCTACAGCACTTCCGGCGCCAGCGAGATGATCTTCATGAAATTCTCGGTCCGCAGTTCGCGCGTTACCGGTCCAAAGATCCGGGTGCCGATTGGCTCGAGCTTGTTGGTGAGAAGGACGGCGGCGTTGTCGTCGAACCGGATGAGCGATCCATCCGGCCTGCGAACGCCTTTCGTGGTTCGCACGACGACCGCGCTGTACACCTCGCCCTTCTTGACGCGGCCCTTCGGGATCGCGTCCTTGATGCTCACCTTGATCACGTCACCTACACCTGCATATCGGCGCTTGGAGCCGCCGAGCACCTTGATGCACATCAACCGCCGCGCACCGCTGTTGTCGGCGGCATTGAGCATCGTTCGCATCTGAATCATGGCCGGGTCCCGTCATTCCAATACGCATTTCAAAACTACTGCGCTTCAGCGCGCTCCAGTATCTCCGCGACGCGCCAGGCCTTGTGTCGCGAGATCGGACGACACTCCACGATTGCGACGAGGTCCCCCTCGCGACAGGCATTGGCCTCGTCGTGAGCAAGCAGCCTGGTCGTGCGCCGGATATATTTTCCGTAGACCGGATGCCGTACCACGCGCTCGATGGCGACTGAAACGGTCTTCTGCATCTTGTTGCTCGTGACCCGACCGGTCATCGTGCGGCGGCCCGTTTCGCCGGCCGACCCTTCGTTCTTCTCGCTCATGCCGAGGTCCCCGCCTTCTGGTCCTGCAACTCGCGTTCGCGCAGGACGGTTTTCAGGCGAGCGATGTCGCGACGGACGCGCGCCACCTGGTCCGCCCGCGCGGGCTGGCCGGTCGCCTGCTGGATCCGCAGGTTGAACTGCTCGCGACGCAGCGCCACCAGCTGCTCGAGCAACTCATCACTCTTCTTGCCGCGGAATTCCTTGACGCTCATCAGATGACCCCTCGGGTCACGACCACGGTCGAGACCGGCAGCTTCGCGGCCGCCAGAGCGAATGCCTCACGCGCGATCTGCTCGCTGACGCCGTCCATTTCGAACAGGATCCGGCCGGGCTGCACGAGAGCGGCCCAATATTCGACGTTGCCCTTGCCCTTGCCCTGGCGGACCTCCAGGGGCTTCTGGGTAATCGGCTTGTCCGGGAAGATGCGGATCCAGACCTTGCCGCCACGCTTGATGAAACGCGTCATGGCGCGGCGCCCCGCCTCGATCTGGCGCGCCGTCAGTCGCCCGCGCTCGGTCGCTTTCAACCCGTAGTCCCCGAACGCCACCGTGCTGCCACGATGGGCCAGGCCGCGGTTACGGCCCTTGAACTGTTTGCGGAATTTGGTGCGCTTTGGCTGCAGCATGACGCGTTCGTCTCTTAATGGGCCGCCTGCTCGGGGGCGGCCTCCGCGGGAGCCTCGGCCTTGTCAAAGACCTCACCCCTGAAGATCCATACCTTGACGCCGATGACGCCATACGTGGTCCTGGCCTCGGCCAGGCCATAATCGATGTCGGCGCGAAACGTGTGCAGCGGCACCCGGCCTTCGCGGTACCACTCGGAACGCGCGATCTCCGCCCCGTTCAGGCGTCCGGACACGCGTACCTTCACGCCGAGCGCGCCAAGACGCATCGTATTGGTGACGGCGCGCTTCATGGCGCGCCGGAACATCACCCGCCGCTCGAGCTGCTGCGCGATGCCTTCCGCAACGAGGTAGGCGTCGAGTTCCGGCTTGCGGATCTCGGCGATGTTGAGCCGCACATCCGTGACGGGCATGCGCATCATCCGGGCGACGCCCAACCGCAAGCTCTCGATGTCCTCGCCCTTCTTGCCAATCACGACCCCCGGTCGGGCCGTGTGAATCGTGATGTGCGCCTTGCGGGCGGGACGTTCGATCTGAATGAGACTGACAGAAGCTTCCGCCAGCTTCTCGCGCAGATACTTGCGGATGCGGAAATCCGCATCCAGATAAACCGGGAACGTGCGCGAATCCGCGTACCACTTCGACGACCAGTCGCGCGTGATGCCGAGCCGGATTCCGATCGGGTTGACTTTATGACCCATGCTATTTCCTCGATCCGCTGCGCTCGTCGGTAACGTGAACGGTGATGTGACTGTTACGCTTTGTGATCCGCGTGCCGCGGCCCTTGGCCCGCGCCGCGAAGCGGCGCAGCGTCGGTGCTTCGTTCACGAATATCTTCGCCACCTTTAACTCGTCGATATCGGCCCCGTGGTTGTGCTCAGCGTTGGCAACCGCCGCTTCGAGCACCTTCCGGAGCATGCGGGCGCCCTTCTTCGGCATGAAGGCAAGCGTCTGCAATGCCTTGCCGACGGGCGCGCCACGCACGGCATCGGCGACCAGCCGGCACTTCTGTGGCGAAATGCGCGCGTGCCGAAGTGTTGCCGATACCTGCATCTTCAACCCTCCGCCGGCGCTTCGCCCTCGACGGGCTTCGTCTTGCGATCGCCGGAGTGGCCCTTGAAGGTGCGAGTGGCGGCAAATTCGCCGAGCTTGTGACCCACCATGTTCTCCGTGACTAGCACCGGAATGTGATCGCGACCGTTGTGCACCGCGATGGTGAGTCCCACCATCTCGGGAAGGATCATCGACCGCCGCGACCAGGTCTTGATCGGGCGCCGGCTGTTCGTCTGCACCGCCTGGCGAACCTTGGCGGCCAGATGCGCGTCCACGAAAGGACCCTTCTTGATGGAGCGTGGCACCTTGTCAGGCCTCTATTTCTTGCGCCGATCGCGGACGATCATCCGGTTCGTGCGCTTGTTGTTGCGGGTCTTGTAACCCTTGGTCGGCAGGCCCCAGGGCGAAACGGGATGGCGTCCTCCGGAGGACTTGCCTTCCCCGCCGCCGAGCGGGTGGTCGACCGGATTCATGGCAACGCCCCGCACCGTGGGCCGGACTCCCCGCCAGCGAGTCGCTCCTGCCTTGCCGAGACTCTCCAGGTTGTGCTCGCCATGACCGACTTCGCCGATCGTGGCGCGACACTCGATGTGGATGCGGCGCATCTCGCCGGAGCGCATACGCAGGGTCGCATACGCGCCTTCGCGCGCGACGATCTGCACGCCGCCGCCTGCCGCCCGCGCGATCTGCGCGCCCTTGCCGGGCTTGAGCTCCACGCAGTGGATCGTGGTGCCGACGGGGATACTGCGCAGTGGCAGCGAGTTGCCGACCTTGATCGCCGCATCCTTGCCGGACATCACGGTATCGCCGGCGGCGAGCCCCTTCGGGGCAATGATGTAACGGCGCTCCCCGTCGTCGTACAAAACGAGTGCCAGGTGGGCTGTGCGGTTGGGATCGTATTCCACGCGTTCGACCCGTCCGGTCACCCCATCCTTGTCCCGCCGGAAGTCGATCATTCTGTAGCGACGCTTGTGGCCGCCGCCGCGATGCCGCGTGGTGATGCGTCCGTAGTTGTTCCGGCCCGTCTTCGTCTCGAGCTTCGTCACGAGGCCCGCGTATGGCTCGCCCTTGTGCAATTCGGGCGTCTTTACTCGGATGACGAAGCGGCGACCTGGCGATGTGGGTTTGAATGGCTGGAGAGGCATGTTGATGTTCCGGCGTCAGCGTCACTCGTTGCCCATGAAATTGATGTCGCCCTCGGCGAGGCTGACATAGGCCTTCTTCCAATCCTGGCGTCGGCCCGGCCTGCCGCCGAAGCGCTTGCCCTTGCCGCGCATGTTCACGACCTGCACGCCCGAGACTTTGACGTCGAATAGCAGCTCCACCGCACGGCGGATCTCCGCCTTGCTCGAATCACGGCGTACTTTGAAAACGATTTGCTTGTTGCTTTCGCCGACGGCCGCACTCTTCTCGGACAGATGCGGACCGAGCACGATCGACATGAGCCGCTCCTTGCCGTGCGCCGCGCTCATGCCAGTCGCTCCTCGATCGTACGCACGGCCGCCGCCGTCGCGAGAACCTTTTCGAAACGGATCAGGCTCAGCGGGTTGACCTCGCGCGCGGCCAGCACCTCCGCCCAGGGAATGTTGCGGGCGGCGAGACAGAGCTTCTCTTCGTACTGGTCAACGAGGATCAAGACGTGCGCCAGCCCCAGGCTCCGGAGTTTCGTCACGAGGTCACGTGTTTTCGGCTGTCCGACCGAGATGTCGTCTACCACGACCAGTCGTTCCTCGCGAACGAGCTGTGAAAGGACTCCGCGCATTGCCGCGCGGTACATCTTGCGGTTGACCTTCTGCGCGAAACCGCGCGGCTTGGCCGCGAAGGCCCGGCCGCCGCCCACCCAGATCGGACCGCGCGTGGTGCCCGCGCGAGCCTGACCGGTTCCCTTCTGGCGCCACGGTTTTGCTCCGCCGCCGCGCACCTCCGCCCGGGTCTTCTGAGCCTTCGTCCCTGCGCGCGCGCCGGCGCGGTAAGCGGTAAGCACCTGGTGGACCAGCGATTCGTTGTAAGGCGCGGCGAAGTTCTGGTCCGACACGTCGAGCCCGCCCTTGCCGCCCTGGTATGAGAGCTTCATCGTCGCACCTAGCCGGCGGCCGCCGCGCTCTTGCGGTTCTTGACAGTCGGTGTGACGACCACGCGCCCGTCACGATGGCCCGGCACTGCTCCACGGATGAGCATCACGCCCCGTTCGGCATCTACACGGACCACCTCGAGACTCTGAATCGTTCGCTGCGCGTCGCCGAGGTGTCCCGCCATGCGTTTGCCCGGGAAGACGCGCCCCGGAAACTGACGTTGCCCGATCGAGCCCGGAGCCCGGTGGGAGAGCGAATTGCCGTGGCTCGCGTCCTGCGAACTGAAGTGATGCCGCTTGATCGCGCCTGCGTAGCCCTTGCCGATGGTCGTGCCGGCGACATCCACGAACTGTCCGGGCTTGAACCGGTCGACCTTCAGTTCCGTTCCGGGCTGCAGGTCTGCCAGCTCGTCGGCGCCGGCCCGGAATTCCCAGAGTCCCTCGCCCGTCTCGACGCCCACCTTGGCGAAGCTCCCCGCGACCGCCTTGCTCAGGCGCGATGCGTTCCGGCGTCCCGTCGTGACCTGCACCGCGGCATATCCGTCGTGGTCCTTGCTGAGCACACGGGTGACACGGTTTGGCAGCACCTCGATCACGGTCACAGGTACGGCCACGCCCTCGTCAGTGAAGACGCGGGTCATTCCGCATTTCCGACCTACAAGACCAATGGCCATGTCGAACTTCTCTCGATCCCGCCCCCGCGACTCCTGGGGCAGGTTGCGTGAATCAGTGTTGTTAACGGCGATCGTCAGCGCCGAGGAGGCTATCCCCGTGGGTGCCGCCGGCCCGGCCAGCCCCTGTTGAAGTCACTCCCCTCGGCACCCGGGGCGGCTGTTGGGTCGCCCACCCCTTGCAGCACGAAGCCCGAGACAGGATTGCCTGCCCCGGGCGACGGCGAGCCGGTAATTATAGTGTAGTTTCTTCCATCAGTTCAATTTGATATCCACGTCCACGCCGGCTGGCAATTCCAGCTTCATCAGGGCGTCCACGGTCTTGTCCGTGGGCTTCAGGATGTCCATCAGGCGCTTGTGGGTCCGGATCTCGTATTGATCGCGGGCATCTTTGTCGACGTGCGGCGAAGTGAGGACCGTAAACCGCTCCATCTTGGTCGGCAGGGGTACCGGGCCGCGCACTTGGGCGCCCGTGCGCTTTGCGGTCTCCACGATCTCCCTGGCCGAACTGTCGATCAGGCGGTGATCGAACGCTTTCAGCCGGATCCTGATGTTCTGATTTTTCGCCATGTCAATGTTCCTGACTTACGTCGCCCTGTAAGCGGAGCGCGAGCCCCGGTTCCCTACTCGATGATCTTCGCCACCACGCCGGCGCCGACCGTGCGGCCACCCTCGCGGATGGCAAAGCGCAACCCGTTCTCCATCGCGATCGGGTTGATCAGCTTCACCTTCATCTGGATGTTGTCCCCGGGCATCACCATCTCGGTGCCCGCCGGCAACTCCACCGCCCCGGTCACATCGGTGGTGCGGAAGTAAAACTGCGGCCGGTAACCCTTGAAGAACGGCGTGTGCCGCCCGCCCTCTTCCTTGGTCAGCACGTACACCTCGGCCTCAAAGTGGGTGTGCGGGGTGATCGAGCCGGGCTTCGCCAGCACCTGCCCGCGCTCCACCTCTTCCCGCTTGGTGCCGCGCAGCAGAATGCCGACGTTGTCCCCGGCCTGCCCCTCATCGAGCAGCTTCCTGAACATCTCCACCCCGGTGCAGATGGTCTTGGTCGTCGGCTTGATGCCGACGATCTCGATCTCATCGCCCACCTTGATCTTGCCCCGGTCCGCACGCCCCGTGACCACCGTGCCGCGCCCGGAGATCGAGAACACGTCCTCGATCGGCATCAGGAAGGGCCCGTCAATCGCCCGCACCGGCTCGGGAATGTACTCATCGAGCGCCGCCACCAGCTTCTCGATCGAGGGCACGCCGAGCTCGCTCGTGTCCCCCTCCAGCGCCTTCAGCGCCGAGCCGATGATGATCGGGGTCTTGTCGCCCGGAAACTCATAGGTCGACAACAGGTCGCGCACCTCCAGCTCAACGAGCTCCAGCAGCTCCTTGTCATCGACCATGTCGGCCTTGTTCATGTACACCACGATGTAGGGCACCCCGACCTGGCGCGCCAGCAGAATGTGCTCGCGCGTCTGCGGCATCGGCCCATCGGCGGCCGATACCACCAGGATCGCCCCGTCCATCTGCGCCGCCCCGGTGATCATGTTCTTGATGTAGTCGGCATGCCCAGGACAGTCCACGTGCGCGTAGTGGCGCTTCGGGCTCTCGTACTCCACGTGCGCGGTCGCAATCGTGATGCCGCGCGCCTTCTCCTCCGGCGCCGCGTCAATCTGGTCGTACGACTTGAAGTCGCCGCCAAACTTCGCCGCCATCACCTTCGTCAGCGCCGAGGTCAGCGTCGTCTTGCCATGGTCCACGTGCCCGATCGTCCCCACGTTCACGTGCGGCTTCTTGCGTTCGAATTTTGCTTTTGACATGAGCCCGATCTCCCCTCAATCCTTCTTGATGACGGCCTCCGCCACGTTCGGCGGAACCTGCTGGTACTTGGAGAACTCCATCGAATAGGTCGCGCGTCCCTGACTCATCGAGCGCAGCGTCGTCGCGTATCCGAACATCTCGGCGAGCGGGACTTCGGCTCGGATGATGCGTCCGGCCGGTGATTCGTCCATGCCCTGCAGCACGCCACGGCGGCGGTTCAGGTCGCCGTTGACGTCGCCCATGAACTGCTCGGGCGTGACGACCTCCACCTTCATGATCGGCTCGAGCAGCACCGGCTTCGCCCTGGCGAAGCCCTCCTTGAACGCCATGGAGCCCGCGATCTTGAACGCCATTTCGCTCGAATCGACGTCGTGGTAGGAGCCGTCGAAGATCGTGACCTTGACGTCCACAACCGGGTAGCCGGCAAGGATGCCATTCTCCATCTGCTCCTTGACGCCTTTGTCCACCGCCGGGATGAATTCCTTCGGCACGACGCCGCCGACGATGCCGTTCTCGAACTCGTAGCCCGTGCCCGGCGGCAGCGGTTCGAGACGCAGGAACACGTGCCCGAACTGGCCACGGCCGCCGGACTGGCGGATGAACCGGCCTTCCTGCTCGACGCTGGCACGGATCGTCTCCCGATAAGCCACCTGCGGGCGGCCGACGTTCGCCTCGACTTTGAACTCGCGCTTCATCCGGTCGACGATGATCTCGAGGTGCAGTTCGCCCATGCCGGAGATGATCGTCTGGCTCGATTCCTCGTCCGTGTGCACGCGGAACGACGGATCTTCCTTGGCGAGCCGCTGCAGCGCCATGCCCATCTTTTCCTGGTCGGCCTTGGTTTTCGGCTCCAGCGCCACGGAGATCACGGGCTCCGGGAATTCCATCTTTTCGAGCGTGATGACTTTTTTCTCGTCGGTCAGCGTGTCGCCGGTCGTGACGTCCTTCAGCCCGATCGCGGCGGCGATGTCGCCCGCGCGCACTTCCTTGATGACTTCGCGCTCGTTCGCGTGCATCTGGAGGAGGCGGCCGATGCGCTCATGCTTGTCCTTGACCGGGTTGTAGACGCTGTCGCCCGACTCGAGCACGCCCGAGTACACGCGGAAGAACGTGAGATTGCCGACGTGCGGGTCGTTCGCGATCTTGAAGGCCAGACCCGCGAATGGCTCGTCGTCGCTCGCCTTGCGCTCGCCCGGCTGATCGTTTTCAAGCGTGCCCTTGACGGGCGGCTTGTCAACGGGCGATGGCAAGAACTCCACGACGGCGTCGAGCACGGCCTGGACGCCCTTGTTCTTGAAAGCCGAACCACAAGTCACGAGCACGATCTCGCCCTTGAGCACCCGATTGCGCAGCCCCCGCTTGATCTCAGCGGTGTCGAGATCGCCATGGTCGAGATATTTGTGCAGCAGCTCCTCGTCTCCCTCGGCCGCGGCCTCGACCATCTTCTCGTGGTACTCCTTTGCGAGCGCCTGCAGCTCGGGGGGAATGTCCTTGAGCTCGAAGCGCATGCCCTGGGTCTCCTCATCCCAGTACACGGCCTTCATGCGGACCAGGTCGACGATTCCCTTGTAGTTCTCCTCGGCGCCGATCGGCACCTGGATCGGCACCGGAGTCGCGCCGAGACGTTCGCGGATCTGTTTCACGACACGGAAGAAGTCCGCGCCCGCGCGGTCCATCTTGTTGACGAAACAGATGCGCGGCACCCCATACTTGTTTGCCTGCCGCCACACGGTCTCGGACTGCGGCTCCACGCCGCCCACGGCGCAGAAGACGGTCACGCCGCCGTCGAGAACACGCAGCGAGCGTTCCACCTCAATCGTGAAATCGACATGCCCGGGCGTGTCGATGATGTTGATGCGATGCTCGGGGAACTGCTGGTCCATCCCCTTCCAGAAACAGGTGGTGGCCGCCGACGTGATCGTGATGCCGCGCTCCTGCTCCTGCTCCATCCAGTCCATGATGGCTGCGCCGTCGTGGACCTCGCCGATCTTGTGGGAGACGCCCGTATAGAAAAGAATGCGCTCGGTCGTCGTCGTCTTGCCCGCGTCGATGTGGGCAGAGATGCCGATGTTGCGATAGCGCTCGATGGGAGTGGTACGGGGCACGTTGCAATCCTTGGCGGCGGGTTCCCTGAAGCGGGGGCTACCAGCGATAGTGGGCGAAGGCCTTGTTGGCGTCCGCCATGCGATGCGTATCCTCACGCTTCTTCACGGCCGTGCCGCGGTTCTCCGCAGCCTCCATCAACTCGTTCGCGAGCCGCGCAGCCATCGATTTCTCTCCGCGGCCCTTGGCCGCATCGATCAGCCAGCGCATGGCGAGCGTCTGGCGGCGCTGCGGCCGCACTTCGACGGGCACCTGATACGTAGCGCCGCCAACCCGGCGGGACTTGACCTCCACCATGGGCTTGACGTTGTCGAGAGCCTTCTGCAGCGTTTCCAGCGCCTGCGGCTCGGGCTGGCCCGTGCGCTCCGAAATGCGCTCGATGGCGCCATAGACGATGCTTTCGGCGGTGGACTTCTTTCCCTTGCGCATCACCATATTGATGAACTTCGCGAGCATGTCGCTCTCGTGTTTCGGATCCGGGAGGATTTCGCGTCGCGGTGCCTGGGCTCGTCTGGACATGGTTGCCTGCCGTAGCTCTCTACGAGAAATTCGTTACTGCTTGGGACGCTTGGCGCCGTACTTCGATCGGCTCTTCTTGCGATCGGATACGCCAGCGCAATCGAGCGTGCCTCGCACCGTGTGGTAGCGCACGCCGGGCAAGTCCTTGACGCGACCGCCGCGGATCAGCACCACGGAATGCTCCTGGAGATTGTGGCCCTCACCGCCGATGTAGCTCGTCACCTCGTAGCCGTTGGTCAGACGGACCCGCGCAACTTTCCTCAGCGCCGAGTTAGGCTTCTTCGGCGTCGTCGTGTAGACGCGCGTACACACACCCCGTTTCTGCGGACTGCGCTGCAACGCCGGCACGTTCGTCTTGTAGAGATTCGGACGGCGTGACTTGCGGACCAACTGATTGACGGTAGCCATGCGGCAACTTTCTAAAATTCAATTCATCACAGACAAATAGACTTCAGCCCGCATGCGGCGCATCGTCGTGATGACATCCTGCATCCGGGCTGACCGTGTGCGGGCACGGCGGCCCGCGAACCTTTGGCGCTCGCCGCGCTGGGCGCGCTTTGGCGAGAACTACGAATTTTATTGGCGTTGCGAAAGCCCTGTCAAGCAAACGGGGTGCGCAGACGGACCCGCTCCGCTCCGATCCCGCTATTCGGCAGCGGCTTCCGTGGCCTCGTCGGCCCGACCGGTCGGCTCGGACTCAGGCTCAGGCTCCGATGCCGGCGAGGTCTGCTCCAGACTCTTCAATTCCTCGGAAAGCTGCTGCTCGCGGGTCCGCCGCTTGTCCGCGTGGAACCGATACCCGGTCCCAGCCGGAATCAGCCGCCCGACGATCACGTTCTCCTTGAGCCCCCGCAGGTCGTCCTGCATGCCCCGGACGGCGGCCTCCGTGAGCACCCGGGTCGTCTCCTGGAAGGACGCCGCCGAGATGAAGGACTCCGTCGCCAGCGAGGCCTTGGTGATACCGAGCAGCAGCGGGTCGTAGGTCGCGGGTTCCTTGTTCTGGCGCAAGCTCGTCTCGTTGAGGTCGCTGACCCGGGCGCGCTCGATCTGCTCGCCGCGCAGCAGGCTCGTGCCGCCAGGGCTGGCGACTTCAACCTTGCGCAGCATCTGGCGGATGATCACCTCGATGTGCTTGTCGTTGATCTTCACGCCCTGCAGACGATAGACGTCCTGGATCTCACGGACCAGGAACTCCGCGAGCTTGTCCACGCCCTGCAGACGCAGGATGTCATGCGGGTTCGGCTCGCCGTCGGCGATGATCTCGCCCCGCTCGATCTGCTCGCCTTCGAACACGGAGAGATGCCGCCACTTCGGGATCAGCTCTTCGTGCTTGTTGCCGTGTTCGTCCGTGATCACGAGACGCCGCTTGCCCTTGGTCTCCTTGCCAAAACTGACGGTGCCACTGTGCTCGGCGAGAATCGCGGGTTCCTTCGGACGGCGCGCTTCGAAGAGGTCCGCCACGCGGGGCAGGCCGCCGGTGATGTCACGGGTCTTCGAGGTCTCCTGCGGAATCCTTGCGAGCACGTCGCCGATCGTCACCTTGCCGCCGTCGGTCATGTTCACGATGGCGCCCGCGGGCAACGCATACACCGCCGGGATGTCGGTGTTGGCGAAGCAGATCTCCTTGCCCTTCGAGTCGACGAGACGGGCCCGCGGCCGGAGCTCCTTGCCGCTGAAGCCGCGCTGCTTCGGGTCCATGATGACGATGCTGGACAAGCCCGTGATCTCGTCCACCTGCTCGGTCACGCTGACGCCGTCGACGAAATCCTCGAACTTCAGGAAGCCCGAGACCTCCGCCACGACAGGATGCGTATGCGGATCCCACGTGGCGACTACCTGGCCGGCCCGCACGCGATCCCCGTCGCTCGCCGAGATCGTGGCGCCATACGGAAGCTTGTAGCGCTCGCGCTCGCGCCCCTGCGCATCCATGATGCCGATCTCGCCGGAACGGCTGACGGCCACGAGATAACCCTTCTCGTGGGTGACCGTCTTGATGTTGTGCAGGCGGATCACGCCTTCGCGCTTGACCTCGACGCTGCTCGCCGCCGCCGCCCGGGAGGCGGCACCGCCGATGTGGAATGTTCGCATCGTGAGCTGCGTCCCAGGCTCGCCGATCGATTGCGCCGCGATGACGCCGACCGCCTCGCCGATGTTCACGCGATGGCCGCGGGCCAGATCGCGCCCGTAGCACTGGGCGCAGACGCCGTAGCGGGTCTCGCAGGTGATGGGCGAGCGTACCTTGACCTGATCGATGCCGAAATCCTCAAGGTGCCGCACTTTGCGCTCGTCGAGCAGCACCCCGGCTTCGAGGATGACGCTGTTGTCGAGCGGATTGCGCACCTCGTCGGCAAGCACGCGGCCGAGCACGCGCTCGCGCAGCGGTTCGACCACGTCGCCACCCTCGACGAGCGGAGTCATGAGGAGCCCGCCCGTTGTGCCGCAATCGACCTCCGTCACCACCAGATCCTGGGCGACGTCGACCAGCCGCCGGGTCAGGTAACCGGAATTCGCCGTCTTGAGCGCCGTGTCGGCGAGACCCTTGCGCGCGCCGTGAGTGGAAATAAAGTACTGCAGGACGTCCAGCCCCTCGCGGAAATTGGCCGTGATCGGCGTCTCGATGATCGAGCCGTCGGGCTTCGCCATGAGCCCACGCATGCCGGCGAGCTGCCGGATCTGGGCCGCGGAGCCACGCGCGCCAGAGTCGGCCATCATGAAGATCGAATTGAACGACGGCTGCTGCACCTTCTCGCCTGAAGCGGCAACCACCTCGTCCTTGCCGAGCTTCTCCATCATCGCCTTGGCGACCAGATCGTTCGTTCGCGACCATATGTCGACGACGCGGTTGTATCGCTCGCCGTTCGTCACCAGGCCACCCGCGAACTGCTCCTGGATTTCCTTGACCTCCTTGTCGGCGGCACCGAGGATGCTATTCTTCTCCTCGGGCACGTACATGTCGTTGACGCCGATCGAGATACCGGCCCGGGTCGCGTAGTAGAAGCCGGTGTACATGAGCTGGTCGGCAAACACGACCGTCTTCTTCAGCCCGACCTGCCGGTAGCACTGATTGATGCAACCGGAGATCGCCTTCTTGTCCATGTTCCGGTTGATCAGCTCGAAGGCGAGACCTTCCGGCAGGATGTCCGAGAGGAGCGCCCGCCCGACGGTCGTTTCCATGAATCGCGTACGGTGCCTGATCGTGCCATCCTCGCCGAGCTCGCTGTCGGCGATGCGGGCGCGCACCTTCGCATGCAGATCCACCAGGCGATTCTCGTACGCGCGGTGCACTTCGCGCACGTCGGAAAAGAACATGCCTTCGCCACGCGCGTTGATCCGCTCGCGGGTCATGTAATAGAGCCCGAGCACAACGTCCTGCGACGGCACGATGATCGGCTCGCCATTCGCGGGCGACAGGATGTTGTTGGTCGACATCATCAGCGCCCGCGCCTCGAGCTGCGCCTCCAGCGAGAGCGGCACGTGAACGGCCATCTGGTCGCCATCGAAGTCCGCGTTGAAGGCGGTACAGACGAGCGGATGGAGCTGGATCGCCTTGCCCTCGATCAACACCGGCTCGAAGGCCTGGATGCCAAGGCGGTGCAGCGTGGGCGCACGATTCAGCATCACGGGGTGCTCGCGGATGACCTCCTCGAGGATGTCCCAGACTTCCGGACCTTCGCGCTCGACGAGCCGCTTCGCCGCCTTGATCGTCGTCGCTTCGCCGCGAAGCTGGAGCTTCGAGAAGATGAACGGCTTGAACAGCTCGAGCGCCATTTTCTTGGGCAGGCCACACTGGTGAAGCTTCAGTGTCGGGCCGACCACGATGACCGAACGGCCCGAGTAATCGACGCGCTTGCCGAGCAGATTCTGGCGGAACCTGCCCTGCTTGCCCTTGATCATGTCGGCGAGGGACTTCAGGGGCCTGCGGTTCGTGCCGGTGATGGCGCGGCCGCGCCGGCCGTTATCGAGCAGCGCGTCCACGGCTTCCTGCAGCATGCGCTTCTCGTTGCGCACGATGATGTCCGGGGCGTTGAGCTCGAGGAGACGGCGCAGCCGGTTGTTGCGGTTGATCACGCGCCGGTACAGATCGTTCAGATCCGAGGTCGCGAAGCGGCCGCCATCGAGCGGCACGAGCGGGCGCAGGTCGGGCGGCAGCACCGGCAGCACCGTCATCACCATCCATTCGGGATGGTTGCCAGACTCGAGAAACGCCTCGATCAGCTTCAGGCGCTTCGACAGGCGCTTGATCTTTGCTTCCGAGGAAGTGCCGTCGATGCCTTCACGGACCTCGACGACCTCCTTAGTGAGGTCGATCGTCTTAAGCATCTCGTGGATCGCCTCGGCGCCCATGCGGGCGTCGAATTCGTCACCATACGACTCGATCGCCTCGAGGTACTGCTCGTCGGTCATGAGCTGGCCGCGCTCGAGCGGGGTCATGCCCGGATCGACCACGACGAACGCCTCGAAGTACAGGATGCGCTCGATCTCGCGCAGCGTCATGTCCAGCATCAGGCCGATGCGGGAGGGCAGCGACTTCAGGAACCAGATGTGCGCGACCGGGCTCGCGAGCTCGATGTGGCCCATGCGCTCGCGACGCACCTTGGTCTGCGTGACCTCGACGCCGCACTTCTCGCACACGACTCCGCGGTGCTTCAGGCGCTTGTACTTGCCGCACAGGCACTCGTAATCCTTGATAGGCCCGAAAATCTTCGCGCAGAACAAGCCGTCGCGCTCGGGCTTGAATGTGCGGTAGTTGATCGTTTCGGGCTTCTTCACCTCGCCGAAAGACCAGGACCGGATCATGTCCGGCGAGGCGAGGCCGATGCGAATGGCGTCGAATTCCTCGATCGTGCTCTGCGTCTTGAACAGCTTGAGTAAGTCTTTCATGAACTGCACCTGCGACTAATTCTGCTCGAGGTCCATGTTGATGCCGAGAGACCGCACTTCCTTCAACAGCACGTTGAAGGATTCCGGCATGCCAGCGTCCATTTCATGGGTCCCGTCTACGATGTTCTTGTACATCTTGGTCCGGCCCTGCACGTCGTCCGACTTGACCGTGAGCATCTCCTGAAGCGTGTACGAGGCCCCATATGCCTCGAGCGCCCAGACCTCCATCTCACCGAAGCGCTGGCCGCCGAACTGGGCCTTGCCACCAAGTGGCTGCTGCGTGACCAGGCTGTAGGGTCCGGTCGAGCGGGCATGCATCTTGTCGTCCACCAGGTGGTTGAGCTTCATCATGTACATGTAGCCGACCGTGATTGCCCGGTCAAACGCCTCGCCCGTGCGGCCGTCGATGAGCGTCGTCTGCCCGCTGACCGGGAGGCCGGCGAGCTCGAGCAGGTGCTTGATCTCGGCCTCCGTTGCGCCGTCGAATACCGGAGTGGCGATCGGCACGCCAGTACCCAGGTTGCGCGCGAGCTCCATCACTTCGTCGTCGGCGAGACTGCCGATATCTTCCTTCTGCCCGCCGGTCTTGTTGTAGATCTGGTCGAGGAAGCCGCGAACCTTCTCGGCTGCCGCGCTCGACTCGAGCAACTCGCCGATGCGCCGGCCGAGACCCTTCGCGGCCCAGCCGAGATGCGTCTCGAGCACCTGCCCGACGTTCATGCGCGAAGGCACGCCGAGCGGGTTGAGCACGATGTCGACGGGCGTACCATCCGGGAGGTACGGCATGTCCTCCACCGGGACGATGGTCGAGATCACGCCCTTGTTGCCGTGACGGCCCGCCATCTTGTCGCCCGGCTGGATGCGGCGCTTGACGGCGAGATACACCTTGACCATCTTCAGCACGCCCGGCGGCAGGTCATCGCCCGCGGTGATCTTGCGCTTCTTCTCCTCAAACCGACGCTCGAATTGGTCGCGCTGCTCGCGCAGCCGGACTGCAGCCTGCTCGAGCTGCGAATTCGCCTCGTCGTTGTGCAGCCGGATGTCGAACCACTTCTCGCGCGGCACTTCGTCGAGATAGGCGCGCGTGACGCGGCTTCCCGATTCCAGCTTGTGCGGTCCGCCTTCGGCTTGCTTGCCGATCAGCAGCCGCTCGACGCGCTGGAAGATGTCGTTTTCGAGAATGCGCTGCTGGTCATCCAGGTCCTTGCGCACGGACTCGAGCTCACTCGACTCGATCGCGAGCGCGCGGCTGTCCTTGTCCACGCCGTCGCGGGTGAAGACCCGGACGTCGATGACCGTGCCATCCATGCCCGGTGGTACGCGGAGCGAGGTGTCCTTCACGTCGGACGCCTTCTCGCCGAAGATCGCGCGCAGCAGCTTTTCCTCGGGCGTAAGCTGGGTCTCGCCCTTCGGCGTGACCTTGCCGACGAGGATGTCACCGGCCCGGACTTCCGCGCCGATGAAGGCGATGCCCGCCTCGTCGAGCTTCGCAAGCGCCACCTCTCCGACATTCGGGATGTCGGCCGTGATCTCCTCGGGTCCGAGCTTGGTGTCGCGGGCGACGCAGGAGAGCTCCTCGATGTGAATGGTCGTGAAGCGGTCCTCTTCGACGAGCCGCTCGGAGATCAGGATCGAATCCTCGAAGTTGTAGCCGTTCCAGGGCATGAACGCGACCAGCAGGTTCTGACCCAGGGCGAGCTCGCCGAGACTCGTCGAGGCGCCGTCTGCCAGCACGTCGCCGCGGGCAATGACGTCACCCGCGTGCACGAGAGGCCGCTGGTTGATGCACGTGTTCTGGTTCGACCGGGTGTATTTCGTGAGATTGTAGATATCCACGCCCGGCTCGCCGGCCCGTGTCTCGTCGTCGTTGACGCGAACGACGATGCGCGACGCGTCAACGGAATCCACGACGCCACCACGCTTCGCGACCACCGTAACGCCGGAGTCGATCGCCACGGGCCGCTCCATCCCGGTACCGACCAGCGGCGTCTCCGATTTCAGAGTCGGCACCGCCTGCCGCTGCATGTTGGAGCCCATCAGCGCGCGGTTGGCGTCGTCGTGCTCGAGGAACGGGATCAGCGCGGCCGCGACCGACACGATCTGCCGGGGAGAGATGTCCATGTACTGGATCTGCTCGCGCGGCATGATCGTGAACTCGTTCTGGTGTCGCACCGACACCAGCTCATCCTCGAATTCGCCCTTCGGGCTCAGCGAGGCGTTCGCCTGGGCAATGACGTACTGGCCCTCCTCGATGGCCGAGAGGTACTCGATCTCGTCGGACACACGCCCGTTCTTGACCTTGCGGTACGGCGTCTCGAGGAAACCATACTCGTTCGTCCGCGCGTAGACCGACAGCGAATTGATCAGTCCGATGTTCGGACCTTCCGGTGTCTCGATGGGGCAAACCCGCCCGTAGTGGGTCGGGTGCACGTCTCGCACTTCGAATCCTGCCCGCTCGCGCGTGAGCCCGCCCGGACCGAGTGCCGACACCCGGCGCTTGTGGGTCACCTCGGAGAGCGGATTGTTCTGGTCCATGAACTGGGAGAGCTGGCTCGAACCGAAGAACTCCTTCACCGCGGCCGCCACCGGCTTCGCGTTGATCAGTTCCTGCGGCATGAGGCCCTCCGATTCGGCGAGCGTGAGCCGCTCCTTGACCGCGCGCTCGACGCGCACGAGCCCGACGCGGAACGCGTTTTCCGCCATCTCGCCCACGCAGCGCACGCGCCGGTTGCCGAGATGATCGATGTCGTCCACTTCGCCGCGGCCGTTGCGGATCTCCATCAACACCCTGAGGACATCGATGATGTCTTCCTTGCTCAGGACGCCCGACCCCGTGATCTCCTCCCGGCCGACGCGCCGGTTGAACTTCATGCGGCCGACGGGCGAGAGGTCGTAACGCTCGCTGTTGAAGAACAGGTTCGCAAATAGATTCTCGGCAGCCTCCTTCGTGGGCGGCTCACCGGGGCGCATCATGCGATAGATCTCGACGAGGGCCTCGAGGCGCGTCGTCGTGCCATCGATCCGCAGGGTATTGGAGATGTAGGGACCCTGATCCAGGTCGTTCACATAGAGCGTCTGCACGTGATCGATGCCCTTGTCGATCAGCCGCTGCAGCAGATCGCTCGTCAGCTCGTCGTTGGCGCGGGCGAGCAACTCACCCGTGGACTTGTCCACGACGTCGTGCGCGAGGATCTTGCCATGCAGGTAGTCGGTCGGGACGACCAGGTTCTTGACCCCCGCCTTCTCGAGCTCCATCACGTGGCGCGCCGTGATGCGCTTGCCTTCTTCGACGATGACACGATTGCCGACCTTGATGTCGAACGCCGCTGTCTCGCCGCGCAGGCGCTGAGCCAGCAGACCCATCTTGATTTCCTTCTTCGACAGGAAGAAGTCGACCTTCTCGAAGAAGATGTCGAGCATCTCCTGATTCGTGAAGCCGAGGGCCCGCAGGATCACGCTGACCGGCAGCTTGCGGCGCCGGTCGATACGCGCGAAGACCGCATCCTTCGGGTCGAATTCGAAATCGAGCCAGGAGCCGCGGTAAGGAATGACCCGCGCCGAGAAAAGCAACTTCCCCGACGAATGGGTCTTGCCCTTGTCGTGATCGTAGAAGACGCCGGGCGAGCGATGGAGCTGCGACACGATGACGCGCTCGGTGCCGTTGATGACGAAGGTGCCGTGATCGGTCATCAGCGGCATTTCGCCGAGATAGACCTCCTGCTCGCGCACTTCCTTGACCGCCTTCTTGCCTGCCGCGGCCTCGCGGTCGAAGATCACGAGACGTACCTTCACGCGCAGCGGCGCCGCATAGGTGAGTCCCCGCAGCTGGCATTCCTTCACGTCGAATACCGGATCCCCGAGACGGTAGTTCAGGTATTCAAGCGCGGCGTTCCCGGAGTAGCTCACGATCGGAAACACGCTCTTGAACGCGGCATTCAGGCCGAGATCCTGCCGCTTGTCGGGATCGGCGCTCTCCTGGAGGAATTGCCGGTAGGAATCCAGCTGGATCGACAGGAGGTAGGGCACCTCCAGGATGCTGGGACGCTTACCGAAATCCTTGCGGATCCGCTTTTTCTCGGTGAAGGAATACGCCATTTGGTGGCCCCTCTAAAAAGACTGCCTGCGACCTCGCGCCCGCGGCGCGAAGAAAGCCGATGCGTTCCGGCGGGAAACCCCGCCGGACCCGGCATCGGCACTGACGAGCAAAAACCCTCGATTCTCGGAGTAATCGCGCAATGCGTCTGGTCCAGCGCGCCTTGCGGCTACTTGACCTCGACCTTGGCGCCGGCGTCCTCGAGGTCCTTCTTGATCTTGGCCGCCTCGTCCTTGGAAACGGCTTCCTTGACCGTCGAAGGCACGCCCTCGACCAGGTCCTTGGCTTCTTTGAGGCCGAGCCCCGTGATCGTGCGAATCGTCTTGATGACGCCGACTTTGTTCTCGCCGAACGCAGTCATGATCACATTGAACTCGGTCTTCTCCTCGACGGCTGCCGCGGCTGCGCCAGCTGCTCCGGCAGCGGCCACGGCGACCGGCGCCGCGGCGGAAACGCCCCACTCCTCCTCGAGCTCCTTGATGAGTCCGACGAGCTCCATGACGGGCATCTTGCCGAGCGCTTCCTTGATTTCCTGACGTGACACTGACATTTGAGTCTCCTTAAGAATCTGCCAATAACCGAATCATCTATATGTACGAACCGGCCTTCAGGCCGCGCCCTGCCTGTCGCGGTAGGCCGCGAGCAGCCGGGCGAACTTCGCCTGAGGCTCGGCGATCGTGCGGACGAACTGCGACATCGGGGCTTGCAAGAGCCCAAGCAGTTTCGCCCGTGCCTCATTCAGAGTCGGCAGGCTCGCAACGCGGCCGAGATCGCTCGCGGGATACAGCTGGCCGCCGATGGCAAGCGCCACCGCTACCAGCCTCTCGTTGTCCTTCGCGAAATCCCTGACGACGCGCGCCGCGGCCCCTGGCTCCTCGCGCGAGAACGCGAGCACCGTGGGCCCCTTGAGCGAGTCGCGGAGACACGCAAACTCCGTGCCTTCCACCGCCTTGCGGGCCAGCGTGTTCTTCACGACTCGCATGTAAACACCCTGCTTGCGCGCGCGGGCACGCAGGCTGGTCATCTGCGATACGCTCAGGCCGCGATAATGCGCGGCCACGGCCGACTGCGCGGTTGCGGCGATCTCATTCACCTCCGCCACCAGCGCCTTCTTGTCGTCCATCTTCAGGCCCATACGTCCTCCTGGCTGTCATCCACCGCGGTCTGACGAAACCCCTCTGGCTTCGCGGATCGCGCCGTCCCTCGCGGGACGAATCTCCGACGGTGACCTCACCAGAAGATCTGACTCGGTTTGCACCGTCTGCGCTGGCTGGCCTTGCGGCCCATTAAGCCCCCGTTGCTCTCAGCGGCGCGGGGGCACCGGCGGTCTTCGACGACGGCCGCTCTCGCGGCCGCTTTCTCCGTTCACCGCGCGGCGTACCGCCGCGAGGCAGAATCCTTACGCGTTACGTCTGTTCTACCTCTAGCGATGCCTGGTCCACGCCGACGCCCGGTCCCATCGTCGAGGAGAGCGTCACACGCTTCAGGAACTGACCCTTCGCGTGCGGCGGGCGCGCCTTGCGGATGTCATGGAGCAATGCCATCAGGTTTTCCCGCAGCGCCTTGACCTCGAAATTCGCCTTGCCGATCGGGCAGTGCACGATGCCCGCCTTGTCCGTGCGATAACGCACCTGGCCCGACTTCGCGTTGCGCACGGCGGCTTCGACATCCGTCGTCACGGTGCCGACCTTCGGATTCGGCATCAGGCCCCGTGGACCGAGCACCCGGCCGAGCTGGCCGACGACACGCATGGCGTCGGGTGTGGCGATGACCGTGTCGAAGTCCATCTCGCCGCCCTTCACGCGCTCGGCGAGGTCCTCGAAGCCGACGACGTCGGCACCCGCTGCCTTGGCCTTGGCGGCGTTATCGCCCTGGGCAAACACCGCGACCCGTACCTGCTTGCCCGTGCCATTCGGCAGCACGGTAGATCCGCGCACGGCCTGGTCGGACTTGGAAGCGTCGATGCCGAGATTGATCGCCACGTCCACCGACTCGGGAAACTTTGCGCTGGCCATCTCCTTCACGATCGCAAGAGCCTCGTCGAGCGGACGCGGGTTCGTCCGTGTCACGCGCTCGTGGTGGCGCTTTATCCGCTTGCTGACGGTCATCTACATCCCCTCCACGTCGATGCCCATGCTCCGGGCGCTGCCGGCGATCGTGCGCACTGCCGCATCCAGATCGGCGGCGGTCAGATCGGGCATCTTCGTCTTCGCGATTTCCTCGACCTGCTTGCGCGTCACCTTGCCCACCTTGTCCTTGTTCGGCACGCCGCTGCCCTTCTCGATCTTCGCGGCCTTGCGCAGCAGCACCGAAGCCGGCGGCGTCTTGGTGATGAACGTGAAGCTGCGGTCGTTGTAGACCGTGATCACGACCGGGATCGGCGTGCCCGGCTCGAGCCCCTGGGTCTGCGCATTGAATGCCTTGCAGAATTCCATGATGTTGACGCCAGCCTGGCCGAGCGCCGGGCCGACGGGCGGGCTCGGGTTCGCCTGGGCCGCCGCGACCTGCAGCTTGATGTACTTGTCTACTTTCTTGGCCATATCAGCTCTTTTCCACCTGGCTGAAGTCGAGCTCCACCGGCGTGGACCGGCCGAGGATCTGCACCGCAACCCGCAACTTGTTCTTCTCGTAGTTGACGTTCTCGACAACCCCGCTGAAGTCGTTGAAGGGGCCGTCTGTGACGCGCACCACTTCGCCCGGCTCGAACAGGACCTTCGGGCGCGGCTTGTCCACGCCCTCTTCCACCCGCTGCAGGATGAACTCGGCTTCCTGCTCGGTGATCGGCGCCGGCCGATCGCTGGAGCCGCCGATGAAGCCGAGCACCTTTGGCACCTCCTTTACGAGGTGCCAGGTCTCGTCGTCGAGTTCCATCTGCACCAGCACGTAACCCGGGAAGAACTTGCGCTCGCTGCGCCGCTTCTGCCCTTCCCTCATCTCCACGACTTCCTCGGTCGGAACCATGATCTTGCCGAACTTGTCCTGCAGGCCCTTGAGCTTGATGCGCTCCTCGAGCGAGCTCTTCACCTTGTTCTCGAAGTTGGAGTAGGCATGCACGACGTACCACTTGAGCGCCATGCCTCAGCCTCCCCTGCCCGTCACGAACTGGGTGATCTTCAGCAGCCCCCAGTCCACCACGAAGAAGAACACGCCAAGCCCCACCGTGAATGCCAGCACGACGATGGTCGTGTTCAGCGTCTCCTTCTGGTCCGGCCACACGACTTTGCGGATTTCGATCTGCGAGCTCTTGATGAACTCCACGACCTGCCGCCCCTGTGCGCTTTGGGAGGCAATGATCAGTCCGAGTACGAGCCCGGCGACCAGCCCGAGCACGCGCAGCAGCAGCGACGCATCCGTGAACCAGTAATAGGCCACGAACCCGCCGACCGCGACCAGCACGGCGGCGATCAGCTTGACCGTGTCGAGCGCTCCCGGGCCTGTCTCTACTTTCGTATTCATTTCCTAAACCGATAATCTCGATGCTCTGGCAGGCCAGGAGGGTCTCGAACCCCCAACCTTCGGTTTTGGAGACCGACGCTCTGCCAATTGAGCTACTGGCCTGTGCCGCTCATCACTTAGTCAGTACCGAAAATCTGTCTCCGGCACACACGAAGCGCCCGTTGTCTCAGCGTGACCGGCTACTGATCATGCAACCGGCGCTCCACTTCCCCTGTCGTCGTAGCGCAGCTACGACGACAGCTGCTTCCTCAGCCACTACTCGATGATCTTCGCCACCACGCCGGCGCCGACCGTGCGGCCACCCTCGCGGATGGCAAAGCGCAACCCGTTCTCCATCGCGATCGGGTTGATCAGCTTCACCTTCATCTGGATGTTGTCCCCGGGCATCACCATCTCGGTGCCCGCCGGCAACTCCACCGCCCCGGTCACATCGGTGGTGCGGAAGTAAAACTGCGGCCGGTAACCCTTGAAGAACGGCGTGTGCCGCCCGCCCTCTTCCTTGGTCAGCACGTACACCTCGGCCTCAAAGTGGGTGTGCGGGGTGATCGAGCCGGGCTTCGCCAGCACCTGCCCGCGCTCCACCTCTTCCCGCTTGGTGCCGCGCAGCAGAATGCCGACGTTGTCCCCGGCCTGCCCCTCATCGAGCAGCTTCCTGAACATCTCCACCCCGGTGCAGATGGTCTTGGTCGTCGGCTTGATGCCGACGATCTCGATCTCATCGCCCACCTTGATCTTGCCCCGGTCCGCACGCCCCGTGACCACCGTGCCGCGCCCGGAGATCGAGAACACGTCCTCGATCGGCATCAGGAAGGGCCCGTCAATCGCCCGCACCGGCTCGGGAATGTACTCATCGAGCGCCGCCACCAGCTTCTCGATCGAGGGCACGCCGAGCTCGCTCGTGTCCCCCTCCAGCGCCTTCAGCGCCGAGCCGATGATGATCGGGGTCTTGTCGCCCGGAAACTCATAGGTCGACAACAGGTCGCGCACCTCCAGCTCAACGAGCTCCAGCAGCTCCTTGTCATCGACCATGTCGGCCTTGTTCATGTACACCACGATGTAGGGCACCCCGACCTGGCGCGCCAGCAGAATGTGCTCGCGCGTCTGCGGCATCGGCCCATCGGCGGCCGATACCACCAGGATCGCCCCGTCCATCTGCGCCGCCCCGGTGATCATGTTCTTGATGTAGTCGGCATGCCCAGGACAGTCCACGTGCGCGTAGTGGCGCTTCGGGCTCTCGTACTCCACGTGCGCGGTCGCAATCGTGATGCCGCGCGCCTTCTCCTCCGGCGCCGCGTCAATCTGGTCGTACGACTTGAAGTCGCCGCCAAACTTCGCCGCCATCACCTTCGTCAGCGCCGAGGTCAGCGTCGTCTTGCCATGGTCCACGTGCCCGATCGTCCCCACGTTCACGTGCGGCTTCTTGCGTTCGAATTTTGCTTTTGACATCGGCTTCTCCAGGCGTCTCGTCTACCGCAACTCCATCAACACTGAACCGGCAACCGGTCTTCTGGAGCCCACAACCGGAATTGAACCGGTGACCTCTTCCTTACCAAGGAAGTGCTCTACCGACTGAGCTATGTGGGCCGGGATCGGAAGATCGCGCAGACTCCAGTTTCACGTAGCTACCGTCGATACGAATACTTTTCCGCGAGACACCGGAGGCTGACCCAGGTCTTCCAATTTCCCTGGAGCGGGTGATGGGAATCGAACCCACGTCATCAGCTTGGAAGGCTGAGGTTCTACCATTGAACTACACCCGCCAGCTGGACTCTCAGCCCTGATCCGGAAACTCTGCGCGCAGAAGCCGGCGCGCCATCTGCCACTTCAGCGATGGGGCCCGGCTTGTTTCATGTTCTCTGTCCGCGTTTGGCGGCTTCGCCGAATCTCCCCCGACTGGTGGAGGGGGAAGGATTCGAACCTTCGAAGGTATAAACCAGCAGATTTACAGTCTGCCCCCGTTGGCCGCTTGGGTACCCCTCCGCGGACGGAAGCGCGTCATTTTCCGATTCGCGCCCTCCAGTGTCAACACGGAAGCGCGCCGGCGGGCTGGTGCCCCCACTCGGAATCGAACCAAGCTCTGTGGTTTACAAAACCACTGCATCACCACAATGCTTTGGGGGCGCCGCAGCGTGGCATGGCAGCCGGGCTGAATTCTAGTTAATCGCTCCCGCCCTCGCCAACGGCAGCTGCCGCCGGGCATACGACCTGGTCCGACCGGAGGATCTGGCCCGATTCCCGGCCGAGGTCGGCCAGCGGCAGGGCCCGGCCAGGGGGGACAGAGACTGTCAGCCAGTACTGCATGCCCGAGCGATACCGGTCGGTGGTCTGCGGGTGAAAACCGAGCGCCGCGGCGGCCGCCGCCACCTTGTCCGCCCGCTCGCGGTCACGAAAAACGCCCAGGGAGACCGAAAACGGCGGCGAGTTCTGCAGGACATACGCATCCGGCAGTCCTCCGGACGCCAGGCGAGCGGCGATCCGGTCGGCTTCTTCCCGGCTGGTCACACTTTCGATCTGGACCCAGTGCCCGACCCAGATCTGGCCCTCTTCGGCGGCGACGACCGCCGCGAACCCCCGTTCCCCGAGGCGGGCACGCAACGTATCGGCGAGCTGACCGTCGGTGAGCGGTCCGACGCGCGCGCAGGCGCCGGCGGGGGTCACGCCCGAAGTCGTGCCGCTCTTACTGCGCGGCGACAGCGGCGCGATCTCCTCTTCCTGCCCCGGTGATCGCAGCCGCAGCGGCGGGACGTCGGGTGGCGCGACCCATTGCTGCCAGCCGAAATAGAGCAGATTCGCGAGCAATAGCGCGAGGAATACGTTCTTCATGGCCCGCCGTGCCGCAGGGCGAGACCCTCGAGCACCAGCAGGGGCCGGTGCTCGGCCGGGACGGTCAGACCCTCGAGCACCTCGGGCGCGTCACCGCCGGTCACGACGAGGGCGCCGCCGGGCTCACCCGGCCCGCACAATGCCGTCATGCAACTCTCCGCGAGACGATCGATGGCCCGCAGCGACCCGAGCCGGACGCAGCTCTCCGTGTCGCGGCCCCAGACGCCCGCCGCGGCCTGCGCCGGCTCCCGCCGCCCGGCGGGGACGAGATCAGCGGCGCTGCCGATGCCGCCCGTCGCGCCGAGGAGCGCCGAGCGCATCAGCGCGGGACCCGGGATGATCAGGCCCCCCAGATGTCGTCCATCAGCGGCCACGGCGTCCACCGTGAGCGCCGTTCCTGCGTCCATCACGCAGACCGCGCGACGGAATCGTGCGTATGCGGCCAGCATCGCCAGCCAGCGGTCCACGCCGAGTTGCCGCGGCTCGACATAGCCGTTGCGCACGCCGGCGGCTGCGATCTCGGTCTCCGCAGCGCGCACCGGCGCAGCAAAGGCCTCGGCCAGGGCCCCGATCACTGCGGCGCCGAGCGCCGGTGCGGTGACGTTTGCCACGAGAATTTCGTCGGGCTGGCCGTGCGGCCGCAGGGCGGCGATGGCCTCGTGCGGCACGCCGCCGTCGTGCGCGACGGCGCCGGGGTCCCGCAATGCCCCACGCTCGAGCCACGCCCATTTCATGCGGCTGTTGCCGATATCGACGACGAGCTTCATGCGTCGGACCGCAGCGTGACGTCGCCGTTCATCACGGCGCCAATGCCTTCGGGCCCTTCGAGGAGCAGCGCGCCGTCGGGGGCAATGCCGCCGGCGAGACCGCGCAACTCATCGCCGCCGTTGCGCACCGTCACCCGGCGCCCGTACAGGAAATCGTGGGCGCGCCATTCATCGGCCAGGGCCGCGAAGCCGAGCTTCGCGTACTCGCGCAGGATCCGGCATAGCTCAGCGATCAGGCGGGCGGCGAGCGCATTGCGCGCGACGCGGTGACCCGGCGCGGCGCTCGCAAGTGCCGCGGGTGGCAGGCCGCCGTCGCCGGCCACTCCGCGCACGAGTGCGGGACCGACGACGAGGTTGAGCCCCAGGCCGACGACCGCCCGGAGTGGCCCGCCCGACTCGCCGTCCACGTCCACCAGGATCCCCCCGAGCTTGCCACCGGCGAGCATGATGTCGTTCGGCCACTTGAGGGCGAGGCCGTTGGCGCCGACGCCGGCGAGCGCGCGCATGACGCCGACGCCTGTGGCAAGCGACAGCGCTGGCAGATCCGCCGGTGCCGCGGCGAACGACCAGCTCAGGGACAGGCACAGACCGGAGCCGAACGGTGAAACCCAGCGCCGCCCGCGACGGCCGCGACCGCCGGTCTGGTACTCGGCGAGCGCACCACGCCATCTGCCGGCGGCGGGCGCCGGTTGAGCGATCAGCGTGGCGTTGGTGGACGCGGTCACGCACACGACCTCGAGGGCTTCGCAACTCGAACGGGCGGCCGCGTCGAGGTGCGCCATGAGGCGCTCGCGCTCGAGCAGCTCGATCGGCGCGGCGAGGCGGTAGCCGCTGCCGCGGATGGACTCGACCTCGAGCCCGAGAGTGTCGAGCCGATGGATCTGTTTCCAGACCGCGCTGCGCGACACGCCGAGAGTCCCCGCCAGCATGCTGCCGGAGTGGAATTCACCGTCGGCGAGGATGCGAATGAGGTGATCGCGAACGCTCATCGGGCCCGTCAGTGCGGGCGGCGCAGGATCATCAGGCTGGCCATGCGGTTTTCCTGGTGCCTCAGCATGCGCGTAACGTTCTCGCGGTGCGTGTACACGATAAAGAGTGCCAGCAACAGGAGAAACACGAAGAGCTCCACGTTACCGGCGAGCCGCGTGAAGCCGACGAACGCCGGCATGACGGCGGCTGCGAGCATCGTGGCAAGGCCGACGAAGCCCGTGGTGGCCACGACCAGCAGCCAGGTCGCGACGGCCGGCAGTAGCACGCCCGGCGCGAGTGCCAGCAGCACGCCGACGGTCGTGGCCCCGCCCTTGCCGCCGGCGAACCCGAACCACACCGGGTAGCAATGGCCGACGACTGCCGCGCCGGCACAGGCGAGCGCGAGCCAGGTCGGGGAGAGAGCGGGATCGGGGGCGACCCCGGGCAGCGACATGCCCGGCACGAGGGCCGCGGCGACGAATCCCTTGCCGACGTCGATAATCACGACGCCGAGCGCGAACCACCTGCCGCGGGCGCGCAACGCATTCGTGCCGCCCGCGTTGCCGCTCCCGACGCTGCGCACATCGGGGCCGCCCAGCATCTTGCCGAGCACGAGGCTGCCATTCAGGGATCCGATGAGAAAACTGAGCAGCGTCTTGATGCCGAGCTCCAGCATCCTCAGATTCTAGCTCAGGTGCGCGGGGCGCCGAGCCACTGCCTGCGACGCGCCTGCGCCACCTCAGGCGCCTGCTCGTCGAGTGTCAGGTAGCAGGTATCCTTCGGCGGCTCCGCGGCGGTCACGATCAGGACCTGCAATTCGTCGCGACGGAAGACGTGCATTTCGGCAGGCTCGCCGATGGCGAGCCGGTCGACGAGCCCGTCGAACGCATCCGCGTCCGCGCGGATGCCCTGCAGGGCCACGATCTCGTCGTCTGCCGCAACGCCGACGGCCTGTGCGGGACTGCCGTCGGCGACATGAATCACGCGCAATCTGCCCTGCGAGACCCGCGTACGCAGGCCGAGCCAGGGCCGCGGCCGGCCCGCGCGTTGCCCGGGCGTGCCACCGGCATCGCCCGGACCTTCGGTGCAGCGCATCGTGAGGCGGATGCCGAATTGCGCGAGCAGTATCCCGACCGGCGGATCGACAGTGCTGCGCACACTCGCCTGAAAGAATTCGGCGAGATCGAGCCCGGCCACCTCCGCGGCAAGATCCTCGAACGCCCCTTCTGCGAGGCCGTGGCCGGGCGCGCGCCCCTGCGTCTCCCAGAGGACGCGCATGACGTCATCGAGCGACACCCTGCCGTCGGTACGCAGCCGCACTTCGAGATCGAGCGCCAGAGCGACCATAGCGCCCTTCACGTAGTAGCTCACCTGGGCGTTGGGGCTGTTCTCGTCCGGCCGGTAGAACTTGATCCACGCGTCGAAGCTCGCTTCTTCCAGCGTCTGGCGCCGGCGGCCGGGTGCGCGGTAAACCGAGGTCAGCGTGCGCCCCAGCAGCTCGAGGTAGGCATCGACGGAGATGAGGCCGCTGTGCAGTAACGCGATGTCGTCGTAGTAGGACGTCACGCCCTCGAAGACCCAGAGCTGACGCGTGTATGTCTCGCGAGCAAGATCGTAGGGCGTGAATTCGGCGGGCCGGATGCGCTTCACGTTCCAGGCGTGAAAGTATTCGTGGCTGACGAGCCCGAGGAAGCGACGGTATTCCCTGTCGGGCTTCGTCTGTCCCGGGCGCGGCAGATCGTTGCGATGGCACACGAACGCGCTGGAGGCGCGGTGCTCCAGGCCGCCAAAGCCCTCGCCGGTCAGGCGCACCAGAAAGAGATAGCGCGAGAATGGCGCCGGCTCCCCGAAGAAGCGGATCTGCCAGGCGCACAACGTGCCGAGGTCGGCGGCGAGTCTCGCCATGTCCGCCTCCTGGCGGCCGGCGAGTACCATCGCGTGCGGCGCGCCGCAGGCCTCGAACTCGGTAACCGTGAGCGCCCCCATCAGCACGGGATGGTCGATGAGCTCGTCGTAACCGGCTGCCTCGAACGCGCCGTATTCCCATGTCGTCCCAGTCAGCCGCTCGAGCGTGGTCGCCACCTGCCAGGCCACCATGGACGCGTCGTCGCCGGGGCTCAGATTCACGACGCAGCGCTCGGATTCCCGGCCATGAACGCGGAGAAAGACGCTGGCGCCGTTGATGAAGGCCCCGGCGGCATCGACGTGGGCACCGCGCACCGAGAGGTCGTTTGCGTAGATTTCCGCCCGCAGCAGGAGCTCTCCCTCCGCCGGTGCCGCCTGCCACGTGGACTTGTCGCTCTTGCGCAGTGGCACCGTCGCGCCATTGCAGGTCGCCTCGAGGGTGACCACATGGCGCGCGAAGTCCCGGATGAGATAACTGCCGGGGATCCAGGCGGGCAGGGATACGACCTGTCCCGCCGGGTCGGGGTCGCGGATCTTGCAGGACACCTCCAGGAGGTGCGCGCCCGCAGCACGCGGCCGCAGGTGATAGACGACCCCCGCGTCGGCGAAGGGCAGGCTCGTTTCGGTCATGTGCAGACTCTTCGGAATATTTCCGCCAGCATGCAACGCACGCTGCCGCCGCCGACCTGCTCGATCGTCGGCACGGGCACGGCCATGATATCGGCCCGCGCGCCGATGCGGTCGAGTTCGCCCACGCCGAACGCCCGGCGCGCCGTGTCGGACATGGCGACGACGGGACGGCCGCCCGTGGAGAGCTCGAGGACATTGGCTGCAAACCCTCGCATCTGGGCCGGGCTGATCTCGAGGACTTCGCGTCCGGACGCGCGCAACCGCTCGAGCACCGTGCGGCGCTGTCGCGGATCGGCGATGACCTCGGCGCAGACCACTACGAGCGTCGCGCCGATCGAGAGCATCACGTTCGTGTGGTAGAGCGGCATCCCCGTCTCGTCCCGCGTGTTGAAGCAAACCGTCTCGAAGCCGAGCTCGGCCGCGAAGCGCGCGACGGCATCGGGGTGCGTGCGGCTCGAGAGCGCGGCATAGGCGACACGCTCCGGCCGGTCGAGGATGAGGCTCCCGGTCCCTTCGAGATACTGGCCGCGCCGCTCGAGCGGCGACAGGTCGACGATGCGGCTCACGCTGAACCCCGCCCGGCTCGCGACGAGCTCGACGATGTCGGTGCGCCGTTCCGGGCGCCGGCTCGGTGCTTCCATCGGGTACAGGACGACCGTGGCGTCCTCGTGGAACGACACCCAGTTGTTCGGGAACACGGCATCGGGCTTCGCGGGCTCCGCCGTGTCTTCGGCAACCACGGGTCGTACGCCGGCGGCCTCGAGACCGGCCACGAGCCCGTCGAATTCCGCGATCGCCCGGCGCGCGATGTCCTCCGCGGGCAGCTCCGTCGATTGCTGGAACCGGTTGGATGCAGCCGTGTCGGCGTTCGGCCGGAAGCACCTGGGCCGGACGAGCAGCACGTCGCGCGTGATCTGTGTCGGGGGATCGCTGGTCACTGGCGCACTCGGGGGTGGCATGGTCCCGCTATGCTACAGTGCCGCTGTCCCCGCCTGCCCGGCGAACCGCATGCGACCCAAGGTCCTGTTCATCACGAATTACGACAAGCCGGGCATTCACAACATCCGTCCGGAAGCCGAAATGATCCTCGGCGTGAAGCGCGCCGGCCTCGACGTCGAAGTCATGACGCGCCGGCGCTGCTACTGGGGCGACCGCCTGGCCGAAGCCGGCATCCCGGTCCACGACTTCGTCCCGGAGCGGAAGTTCTCGCCCGCCGCGGTCCGGCGCATACGCCGCGTCCTGCGCGATGGCCGCTTCGACGTGGTGCACCTCTTCAATAACCCGGCGATCGTCAACGGAGTCGTGGCGAGCATCGGACTGCCGGTCAAGGTCGTCACTTACCGCGGCCAGACCGGCAATGTCTCGCGCTGGAATCCGATCCAGTACTTGATGCACCTGAGTCCGCGCGTGGACCGGATCGTGTGCGTGGCCGAGGCCGTGCGGGCGAACCTCGCGCGCGTCGTGTTCGATCCGCGCAAGCTCGTCACCATCTACAAGGGACACGATCTTGCCTGGTACGAACAGCCGGAGCGCGCGGATCTCCGGGCGCTCGGGGTGCCGCCCGCGGCGTTCGCGGTCTGTTGCGTGGCCAACTACCGGCCGCGGAAGGGTGTGGACGTGCTCATCGCCGCCACCCGCTACCTGCCCGCCGATGCGCCGATTCATGTGCTCCTGATCGGCAAGGGCATCGATGGTCCGGAGGTGGCGCGACTCATCGCGGCGAGCCCGATGGCCGGGCGCATCCACGCCTTCGGCCACCGCACCGACGTCATGTCGATCGTCGCGGCGAGCCAGGTGACGGTGCTGGCGGCCACGCGCCGCGAGGGCCTGCCGAAGACCGTCATCGAGTCGATGGTGGTGGGCGTGACTCCGATCGTGACACGCACCGGGGGCAGCCCCGAGCTCGTCGAGGACGGCGTGACGGGGCTCGTGGTGCCGCCGGGCGATGCCCGGGCTCTCGCGGATGCGATCCTCACGCTCTACCGCGACCCGGAACGAAACCGGCAGATGGGGAGCGCAGCCCGCCGTCGCATCGGCGAACGCTTCCGCATCGAGGATTCGATCAGCGCACATGTCGCGCTGTACCAGGAAATCGTCGGCCGTTTGTCATAAACCGGCACACGGCAGTGCGCAGAGAGGTGCGGCTGGCATACGACGGCCCGACGGCGCTGGCGATCGCGGCCAGGGAGCGTCCCGACCTGCTGCTGATCGATATCGGCATGCCCGGCATCGATGGCTACGAAGTCTGCCGGAGGCTTCGCGAGGCCGGCCAGTGCGATGAGGACATCATTGCCGTCAGCGGCTACGGGCAGGACCGGGATCGGGAGCGCTCGGCCCAGGCCGGCTTCGACGCTCACATCTTCAAACCGGTGGATTTCGACGAGTTGACGAGAATCATCGAACGGCTCGAGGCGCAGCGCCGGCCCGATGAGCCCGTCCGCAGCACCGGCTGAATGTCATCACAGGCATAGTCGACAAGAACAGGCGCGCCGCCCGCGACCAGGGGCGCGCAGGATTTACGGTCGGGCGCCGTTGGCGTAGCCTCCGTGCCGGGATCACGTCATGCCATGGATCCGGCAACTCACAACCGACCGGAGGGATCAATGCGCTCCCGAATCCTTGCTGTTGCCTGGGTACTCATGCTTGCCGTTCCCGTAGCGGCGCACGCGGACGACACCGTGAAGAAACTGAACGACATCCTGAAGGCGTTCGGCCAGGGTGGCCCCAAGGGCAACCTCGTCGTCAATGGCGGGTTCGAACAACCTGCGCTGCAGAAGGGCGCGTACGCGACCGTCGCCGCGGGTCAGTCCTTCAACGGCTGGGAGGTCGTCGGGACCGGCAACGTCTCGCCCATCAGCGGCGACTATGCGCAAAACGGGATACGCTTTGTCAGTCACGGCGGCAAGCAGTGGCTGGACCTCACCGGCCCCGGCACCAACGCCCCCGCGGGCATCCAGCAGACCATCAAGACCCAACCCGGCGCCACGTACGAGCTCGCCTTCTGGGTGGGCAACGTGGCCGGCGGGATATTCGGCACGACGAGCACGGTAGAAGTGCTCGTGGACGGCCGCTCGCTCGGCAACGCGACAAACGACAAGGCCATCCCTGGCCAGCTCGGCTGGGGACTCTTCAAGATGCCGGTTACCGCCGCCAGCACGCAGACGACTCTCATCTTCATCAACCGCGATCCGCGGAACGACAACAGCAACGGCCTGGACGATGTGTCATTCGTGCCGACCGGCGGCGCGGGCAGCGTCGCGGCTGCGCCGGTCCTGACGGAATCCTTTGAGACACCGGCGACCAGCAACTACACGACCTATCGGGCTGGTCAGTCCTTCACCACGGGAGGCAACACCTGGACGGTGCAATCCGGCAGCATCGACCTCGTCAACACCCGAGTCCGCAAGGAAACGGTGGCCTACGACGGCGGCCAGACGGTGGACATGGCGGGCACGCCGGGCCCCGGCGTCATCGCGGCCACCTTCCCGACGACGGCGGGCAAGACCTATAGCCTGTCTTTCTACTACGCCCGCAACAGCGGCATCGGCGCGACCCCAGCGCGCACGACAGTCGAGGTCCTGGGCGCGACACCACTGCTCGCGACCGAGGTCCGCCACGAGGCGCCCCAGCCCGCGAACGCGAACGTGCCTTTCAACGGCACGTTCGTCGCGGACGGCGCGATGACCACCCTGCGCTTCACGTCGCTCAACGGCGGCAACTTCGGGATGACGATCGACGGCATCGCCGTCGCACCGGTCGAGGGACCGCCACCAGCGGCAGCGGTGAATGACCTGAGCGGCGAATACACCTATCAGGGGGCGGGCACGGCGACCGTCAGCCAGATCGGCGACGACGTGCACATCTTCTTCACCTGGACGCCGCAGGGCGCGGGTCCACACTACGAGGCGAAGGGCAAGCTCGCCGGCAACACGATCACCGGCGAGTGGTACTCGCTCTACGCAAAGAAGGGCTGGTTCCGCTTCGTCGGCACGGTGCAGCCGAACGGCGACATCGACCTCGCAAAGAGCGACGATCCCATCAACGCGAACTTGCGCAAGTCCGTGCTGAAGAAAAAGTAGGGACGAGAGACGGGCGTGTCCGGGAGCGCCATGCGCCCGGATAGACCCGACAAGCTGGATAAGCCGCTGGCGTCAGGCAGCGGGACGCCGACGCCGCACGCCGCGCAGGCCGAACACGCCGGCAAACGCCGAGACGGCGAGCCAGGCGACGCCGGGCAGCGGCACGGGGTTGAAGGTGATGTCACCGCTCGCCGCATCGCTGGTCATCCCACCGAGCTCGGTGCGCACGATCTGGAACTCGTAGTCGGGGCGCCAGCCGATCAGGGGCGCGCTCTGCCCGAACAGGACCTCGTTGCTCGGCGTGATCGCGCCACCCACCGAGTTGCCCCACGCCACCTCGTGCCAGCCCGCGTCCGTCGCCGCATTGGCGACCACGATGTTGGCGGCATTGAAGGTGCCCGAGTTGACGTCGAGGATGTGCGTATCGATATTGGTCACGCCCGTGCCGAGCGCCGTGTAGTCGTCGATGTCAGGACCAACCGCGTTGCCCGTGGTAAGGAAGCCGTAGCGATCGGTGCTGAAGGACTGGTCGTTCAGCCCGCCGCCGACGTTGAAGAGCACGCTGCTGCCCGCCCCTGCGGATTGCAGGAAGGCGAGGATCTGCGTCTCCTGTGCGGCCGTCGTCGACCAGCCCGTGAAGGCGAAGGTGGCGAGCGTGCGCGCGCCGGTGTCGATCACCAGGTTGCGCAGCGCCTGATTGGAGGCATTGCGCTCGACCACGGAGATGAACACGCTGGTGTCGTTGCTCGCGTCGGTGTAACCGTCCATGAGCGCAGCGTTGGCGCTGCCCGCCGCGAGTATCGAGAGGGCCGCTGCGGCAACGGTGCACTTCTTGTGATTTCGTCTCATCTTCAGGCCCTCCGCGGATTCTATTTATTAGGCGGTGCTGGTTGCATTTGTACCCTAGCGGCTTTGTCGAACTATGTCCAATGTGACCGTTATGTTACCGAACGCCGGTGCTCTGCTGCAGACATGCCATGCGTTCGCCGTCCCCGACCCACACGACTATGAACGCTGCGTCTCGCGCATCTTCCCGAGCTGCAATCCCTGATCGCCCGGGTTGCCGGTCCGTGCGCGTTCGTGCAGCTCGTTCAGCTTCGCGTACTTCATATAAGAGCGGAATACGCTCGTGACGGTGATGGTCCAGCCATCCGCGCCGCGCAGGAGCCCGCCCCGCAACACGAGTTGCCGGAAACCGGCGCCGATGGCGCTCAGGATCGGCCGGAGCTTCGACGGCGCTCTGCCGGCATCGAACATCCCCTGCGCATCGCGCGACGTGAGCCAGTTGATCTTCGCGATCCAGTCGCTCAACCCGTCGTAAGTGTAATGCAGTATGTGGCCGGGTGCCTTGCGCACGCTCGGGGCGATCACGCCCGCATGTCCGGGCTTCGGCTCGTAGACGGCGCGCGTCCGGTTGTACAGCCGGGTGACGTAGTCGGGATACCAGCCGGGACCCCGCAGCCAGCGGCCACCGACGAAACTCTTGCGATTGAAACTGTAGGCCGTGTCCGGGTCATCGAGCGGCAGTGCGCGAATGGCTGCGGCCATTTCGTCATCCAGGCGCTCGTCGGCGTCGAGCGCGAGGATCCAGTCGTGACCGGCGTTCTGTTCCGTGAGGTTGCGCTGCCTGCCCTCGCCGAGATACGCCTGCGAAATCACGCGGGCACCCGCGCCGCGCGCGAGCTCACAGGTACGGTCCGTGCTGAGCGAATCCACCACCACGACGTCGTCGCACACGCGGCGAAGGGACGCAATGCAGGCTTCGACGTGATCTTCTTCGTTGAACGTGATGATCGTGCCGGTGATGGGCGTCATGGCGCCCGTAACATACCACCCGGTCGCTGCTGCCGCTCGGGCAGACTCAGGTGAGCCGCCGCGCCATCCGGCGGGCCAACACGCCGATGCCGCTTACCAACAGCAGCAACGAGCCCGGGAGAGGCACAGGCGTGACCTGCGTCCAGCCCACGGAACGGCTCATGATCGGGTTGTGCAGCGTGTCGTTGAGCTCCGAGTTTTTCGCGTCCACGATTTCTGCGCGGACGTGGTACAGCTGCCCCTCGGTGAGGATTCCGCCCGGGACTGCGAAGCTGGGCGTCAGCGCAAACGGGAATTCGTAGATCCTGTTAAGGGCCGAGTCGTTGAGCTTCACGTCATACCCGCGGGTGTAGCCGTCCGGCGCAGCGGCATTGGGGTCGGCGAACGTGATGACCGGCGTCGTGCCGCTGTCGCTGATGCCGAAGTCGGCCGGCAATGCGAGCACCTCCAGCAGGTCGAGGTTGTGGCTGGTACCCGTGACGGTGCCATTGGCGTCCGACACGGTGAACGTGAACGTTCCCGTGATGCTCGGGAACAGCCCGGTGGTCACGCCCGGAGGTGTCGCCCCGAATCCGCCCAGGCTGGGCTGGCCCGGATCCGTGTCGCAACAGGCCATGGTCCGTCCCGAGGCTGTAAGCGGGATTGCTGGCGGTAAAGGACGCCACGCCGCTGCTCAGCAGCTCCGCGCCGCCGCCGACGGAATCGGAGACGATGACCTCCAGGTTCAGATTGAGGCCGGTCAGGAAAGGATCGTCGAGGGCCCGGTTGTCGATGAATGCGGCGTCGTTGACGATCGTGAGATTCGCTGCGAGCCCTGGCTCGGAGAGTCCGAGGACCGCAGTGAACGCCACTAGAGCGGTACGCAGAAGATGATTCATGTCTCCCACCTCCGGCAGAGCGGGAAGCATCCGATGCGGATCGGGTGGTCCCCCCGTTCAGTCGTTGTTGTAATCGGGGTGTGACAACGCGAGTTGAGTTATACCCGGCGGCTGTGCCAGGCAAGGGCGCCAGGCTCTAGCCGCTTAAGTTAAATCTTCCGCCGTTGCCGATACTTCGTTCGTAGATGGCCTTGCCCTCGCCGGGTGCGAAGTACTCCGGCAGCGACGCAATGAGGCGGAATCCCATGGCCTCGTAGAATGCCCGCGTCGGCGCGTATTGAGGCCGCGTCGATGTTTCCGAATAGAGACGCTCGCCCCCGGCGCGGTGTATCGCCGCCAGCGCATAATCCAGCAGTCTCCGGCCGAGTCCCTGCCCCTGCCAGGTCGGCGCGACGGCGATCCAGTAGAGATGAAACGAGGACGCCGTGGCGGGTATTAGACCGAAGCAAACGTAGCCGGCGAGGTCGTCGCCGGCGTCGGCGAAGGCGAACCGGTAGCCGCTGCCGATCCCCCGGCGCAGATTCTCCTCAACGAGCTCGCGCGCGATGGCGATCTCCTCGGCGTTGAAGAAACCCGTCGCCTCGACCAGTGCCTGGACACGGTCCGCGTCCGTTGGACTCACTTCTTCGCGGATGCCGGTGGCTGGCATGGCAGCCGCCACTATTTCAGTGTCGCCATATCGATGACGAACCGGTACTTGACGTTGCTCTTGAGCAGCCGGTCATAGGCTTCGTTGACCTTCTGTATTGGGATCATCTCGATGTCGGACGTGATCCCGTGCTCGCCGCAGAAGTTCAGCATCTCCTGGGTCTCGGCGATGCCGCCGATGATCGAGCCGGCCAGGGTCTTGCGCCCGAAGAGAAGGTCGAGCGCCGAGAGCGCCAGCGGCTTTTCCGGGGCGCCGACCATCACGAGCGTGCCATCGTGCTTCAGGAGCCGCAGATAAGCGTTGATGTCGTGTTGTGCGGAAACCGCGTCCAGGATGAAATCGAAAGAGCTGGCGTGTGCGCCCATCTCCGCCGGGTTCCGCGACACGACGATCTCGTCGGCTCCGAGGCGTCGCCCGTCAGCGGCCTTGCCGGGCGAGGTGGTGAACAGCACGACGTGCGCGCCGAACGCGTGCGCGAACTTGACGGCCATGTGTCCGAGACCGCCGAGCCCCACCACACCGACCTTCTGTCCTGGTCCGACCTTCCAGTGGCGCAGGGGCGAATATGTCGTGATGCCGGCGCAGAGGAGCGGGGCCACTGCCGCCAGGCTCAGATTCTCCGGGACCTGCAGGACGAACTTCTCGTCAACGACGATGCGCTGCGAATAGCCGCCGAACGTGTAACCGCCGGTGTGCCGGTCCGGGCTGTTGTAGGTAAGCGTCGGGAATTTCTGGCAGAACTGTTCGAGACCGGCGCGGCACTCCGCACACACGCCGCACGAGTCGACCATGCAGCCGACCGCCGCGAGTGAGCCCATCCTGAACTTCTTCACCGCCGGGCCCACTTTCGTCACGCGTCCGACGATCTCATGTCCGGGCACGCAGGGATAGACGGTGGGGAACGACTCGCGCCACTCGTTGCGGCTCTGGTGCAGGTCAGAATGACAGACCCCGCAGAACATGATCTCGATCTGCACGTCGCGATCCGTCGGCTCGCGCCGTTCGATGGTCGCGGACGCGAGCGGAGCGCTCTCGCTCACGGCGGAATAGGCGCGTGTGCTGCTCATCTGTGCAACCCTCGCTTCTTCGTCGGCGGGTAGGAAGAAATTATATCGCCCGTTTCAATGACCGACGCATCCGGGGCACGCCCGCATCCTCGAGAATCCTGGCGATGGCGTCGTCGAAGGACATGTCCGCCGCGGCCAGCGCCGCGGCGAAGCCCGCGTCCGGCGACAGGCAGGGATTGGCATTGACCTCGAGGACCCACGGCTCGCCGGCCTCGTCCACGCGGAAGTCCACGCGCGCATAACCACGGAGTCCGAACAGCTCCCAGCAGCGCAACGCCGTCCCCCGCAGCGCCGAGCAGAGGCTTCGCTCCCGCAGCTCGTCCACGAGGCGGCGCGGGGTGTTGCAGTACTCGAACGAGGACTCTTCCCATTTCGCGCGGTAGCCGACCACGCGCGGCTTGCCGGCGGGAAAGTCGCGGAACTCGATCTCGGCGAGCGGCAGGACCAGCGGTCCGCCCTCGCCTGCGATCAACGAGACGTTGAACTCGCGCCCTTCGACGTAACGCTCCGCGAACCAGTTGCCGCCCCAGCGTGCCCGGCTGGCCGCGAGGCGCCGCCGTGCGGCGCCGCTGCCGCAAACCACCGCATCGTCGTCGAGTCCGTGCGAGGCGTCCTCCCACGCGGACTTCACGATCCAGCGCACGTCCGGCTCAGCGGGGTCCTCGTCCGACCACCAGCCCGGCGTGGCAATCCCATTCACCCGGAGAAGCTCCTTCGCCGCCGGCTTCGCTGTCGTCAGGCGCATCGCATCGGCAGGTGCGCCGGTGAACGGCAAGCCGAGTCGCTGGAGCAGCGCGGGCACGTCATCGATGTGCTCCCCGGAGCCTGCAATCGATTCGACCAGGTTGAACACGAGCGCCGGCCGCACCGAGTCGAGCTCGCGGGCGAGCGCGTCCATATCCGGGCCGCCCTCGAGCCGACAACAGTCGTAGCCGAGCCGCGCGAGAGAGGCCGCGACGGCGTCGGCCTGCACCAGCACGTCGGCCGCGTCGGGCGGAGCGCCCGCAGACACGCGGTCGTGAAGGATGACGGCAGAGCTGTGCGCCGGCACGTCAGGCCGCCGTCGACACCCGGCGCTCTGCAGGCACTCGAGTCGCAGCAGACTCGATGATCCAGGCGACGAGATCGCGGTAGGAAACGCCGCACATCGCGCAGATCATCGGCAGGTCCGAGTGCCGCGGGTGCATGCCGGCGAGCGGGTTGACCTCCAGGAACTGCGGTTGGCCCTGGCGATCGCAGCGGATGTCGACGCGGCCCGCGTCGCGGCAGCCGAGCGCCCGCCAGCACGCGAGTGCCAGCCGCTCGACGGCCTCGCGCAGCGCGGGCTCTTCGAGCAGACGGTAGTGCACCAGCTCCTCGCAGTGCTCCTTGTTGCGATAGGAATAGACCTCCGCGTCGGCCCCCGGCCGCAGCAACACCTCCACGGTACCGACGACCCGCGCAGCGGCGCCGGTGCCGATGACCGCCGCCGTGAACTCGCGCCCGGGCAGGAACGTCTCGACCAGCACGGGCTCGCCGTAGGTCGAAAGGAGGTCGAGACATACACGCCGCAGCGCGCCCCGCCGGCGGATCACGGAGGCCGCCGTGACGCCCTTGCTCGTGCCCTCCGCCACCGGCTTGGCGAACAGCGGCAGCGGCAGGTCAATATGGCCGATGCCGGCGGCGTCCTCGACCAGAACGAAGTCGGGCGTGGCGAGACCGTGGTCGCGGACGATCCGCTTGGCCGTCGCCTTGTGCAGCGTTACGGCGCACACGAGCGGGTCGGAGAACGTGTAGGGAATCGCCCAGGCCTCGAGCAGCGCGGGCACGAGCGACTCGCGGCCGAAGCCGCGCAGGCCCTCGCAGACGTTGAAGACGAGGTCCCAGGTTGCACCCGCGAGCAGTCGCTCGGTGAGAGTGCGCGCGTTGCCGATGCGTTCGACGTCGTGGCCGTGCGCCACGAGGGCGGCTTCGATGGCCACGATCGTCTCGGGCCGGTCGAACTCCGCCGTCTCGAGTTCGGTGTAGCCCGCCGCGATGTACTCCGCCCTCAGGTCGTAGGTGAGCCCGATCAGCATGACGGCTCCTTCAGAAATCCGGCGCCGGCGTGGCACGCCGGCGTGGCGGATCGAAGAATGAACCCTCGATCACGCGACAACGGGCCATCGTGCGATTCCATTTGAGCTCCTTCTGGTAATAGATCTCGGCCCACAGCTCGTCGCCGGGCGCGCCCCATGGCGTCCTGACGGAGGCCAGCGCGATGTTCGTCTTTGCAGACGGCGACCACATCGCCGAGGTCACCGTCCCGACGTTCTTGCGATTGCGATCGTAGACGAACGCGTCCTTCGCCACCTTGTTGCCCTCGATGTCGAGCTTCACCAGACGATAGTGCGCGCCGCGTCGTTGCTCGACCAGAAGCGCGTGCCGCCCGGTGAAGTTGGGCTTGGCAAGATCCACCAGGCGACCGAGGTCGAGCTCGAAGGGCGAGCGCGTGCGCTCCGGGCGCACGGCGCGATCCGAGGGCAGGAAATCCACGCCGGCCTGGATGAAGCCAGCCTCGATGCGGCTCATCTCGAGCGCGTTCGATCCCATCGGCTTGATGCCGTGATCGCGCCCCGCCTCGAACAGCCGGTCCCAGAGCTCGAGGGCATGGGGAGGATCGATCCAGAGCTCGTAGCCGAGGTCCCCCGTGAACCCCGTGCGCGACACCATGAGCTCGGTGCCGGCGAACGGGTAGTACCGGAGGCCGAAGGGCTTCAGCAGCTCGACGCCGGCGAGCCCGAGCTTCTTCAACACGGCGCAGCTCGTCGGGCCCTGAAACGCGAGCGCGGCGACTTCCGCGGTCTCCTCGCGGATCGTCACGTCGAACCCCAGCGCCGAGGTCAACAGCCAGTCGAGCTGGCGCTCCTGCGAGCAGAGGCGGTAGATGCCTTCCCGCAGGTGGAAGATGGTGCCGTCGTCGATGACCTGCCCTTCGTCGTCGCACCACACGCAGTAGCCGACGCGACCCGCTCCGATCTTCCTGACGTCGCGCGTGACCAGCCGGTCGAGAAATGCCTGCGCGTCGGGGCCGGTGATCGCGTGCTTCGTCATCGGCGAGAGATCGAAAACCGCGCAGGCGTTGCGGATGGCCGTGTACTCGAGCGAGACGTCGAAGTAGGCGTCGGCAACGGTGTAGTCGCGCCAGCGGTGCCAGAGATTCAGCTGGTTCAACGCCGAGGTGCGCGCGTAGAACGGCGTGTGATACACCGCGGTGCGGAAGTGCTCACGGCTGGTCATGCGTCTGCGCCCTTGCCCAGGATCACGCCGGCGGCGTTCCGCCCCGCGCTGCCCATCACGCCGCCGCCCGGGTGGCAGCCGGCGCCACAGAGATAAAGCCCCTCTACGGGCATCGCGTACTGCGCGGCGCCGGGCACGGGCCGCAGCATCAGGAACTGGTCGAGCGCGAGCTCGCCGTGGTGCCAATGGCCGCCGGTCGCGCCGAATTCCCGTTCCAGATCGACAGGGACGAGCAGCTCCCCGGCGACGACCTGCGCGCGCAATCCCGGCGCGTGGCGCTCGAGCACGTCGAGGATCGCTTCGCGGAACCGCCCGCGGCCGGACTCCCAGCCGCCCTCGAGCTCGTAAGGCGCATATTGAACGATGGCGGAGAGGACGTGACCGTTGCCCCCGGCGAGATCCGGATCGTGCACCGTCGGGATGGTGATCTCGAGCGCCGGCTGCGGGGAGAATTCGCGGTACTTGGCATGGTTGAAGGCGCGCTCGACGTAATCGGGATCCGGCGCAATCACGAGCCGCTCCCCGAGATACGCCGCCGGCACGCCGCGGAACTCCGGGAGTCCGGACAGGGCGAGGTGGATCTTCGCAGCGGTGCCGGCCATGCGGATGTTGCCGATTCTGCGCGCGAAGCCGGCCTCGAGATTGCGCGCGCCGAGTAGACCGAGGAGGGTCGTCTTCGGGTCCGCGCTGGAGACGATCGTCGCGGCGGCGTGCTCTTCGCCATTCTCCAGCCGCACGCCGGCGACGCGACCGGCCGCGAGCCGGATCGAGGCGACGCGGCTCCCGACGCGGATGTCCGCGCCCGCAAAGCGCGCGGCCGCGGCGAGCGCGGCCGTCACGGCGCCCAGTCCGCCCCGCGGCAGCGCGAGCGCGCCCTGGCGCCCCTCGATCGTGCCGCTCATGCGGTGGAGCGCGGCGAGCACCGTATTGCCCGAGCGCGGCCCGGCGTGCGTACCGAGTACGGCGTCGAGCGCGAGCGCGCCCTTGAGCAACGGGCTCGCGAACGATTCCTCGAGCACGTCGAAGACGTTGATGGCGGCGATGCGCAGGAATTCGCGCATGTCACGTCGGCCGAGCCTTCTCACGTCGAGCGCCAGGCCCGCCGCCGGCATCGCGCCGCGCCAGTCGTCCCACGCGAGCCGCGGCGGCGGCCGGCCGTGCTGGCGCGCGAGGATCGCGGCAAACCCCTGCATCCGCGTGACGTATGCCACGAGCGCGGCGCGATCCGCCGCATCGAGTTCGCCGGCGAGGACCTCGGCGCCGTCGAGGACGAGCGCGTCCCCGGACTCCTGGAGGGCGACCGTCTTCAGCGCCGCCCTGGCGAGCGCGAGGCCGTTCTGGCCGAGCGCGAGATCGCGCGCGACGTCCGGATCGAGGAGGTGCAGGAGATGGGCGCCCGCCGACACGCGGAAACCCGGCGCGAATTCGCGGGTGACCGCCGCGCCGCCCACGCGCTCCGCGGCCTCGAGCACCAGCACCTTGCGTCCGGCGCGGGCGAGATAGCCGGCGCAGGCGAGCCCGTTGTGGCCCGCGCCGATGACGATGACCTGCCCTGTTCCGGCGTCAGTCATCGGTCCAGCCCTCGGGCACGGTCGCGGGACCGCGCAGGTCGAGCAATATCTCGCGCGCAGCGTTCGCGCCCGGCGCCGCCATGACGCCGCCGCCCGGGTGCGTCGCCGAGCCGCACATGTAGAGCCCGCGCTTCGGCCCGCGGTACTGCGCGAAGCCCGGGAACGGACGATTGAAGAGGAGCTGGTCGATGGTGAGCTCGCCCTGGAAGATGTTGCCCTCCGTCAGGCCCACCTCGTCCTCGAGCTCGCGCGGCGTGCGCACTTCGGCGTGCAGCACGAGGTTGCGGAAGTTCGGGCTGTAACGCTCGATCTGCTGGAACACCGTCTCGCGGAAGGCGTCGCGGTCGGCGTCGGTCCATTCGCGGCCGTGCACCCTCGGCGGCACGTACTGCACGAACACCGACATCATGTGCTTGCCGGGCGGTGCCATCGTCGTGTCGGTCATCGAGGGGATGAGGAGATCGAGGTAGGGGTCCTTCGACCAGGTGCCGCTCTTCCAGTCGTCGTACGCGCGCTCGAGCCGCTCCAGCGAGTCGACGAAGTGCATGTCGCCGGCGTGCAGCGGATTGCCCGCGCCGAGCGCCGGGAATTCCGGCAGGCCGTCGAGCGCGATGTTGAGCTTGCCGGACGAGCCGCGGATCCTGAAGTTGCGCGCCTTCGCGACGAAGTCGGCGCCGAGGTCCTTCTCTTCCATGAGCTGCAGGTAGGTGCGCTTGGGATCGAGATTGGAGACGACCGCGCGCGCGTGGTACTCGTCGCCGTTCGCGAGCGCGACGCCCGTCACCCGCCCGCCGCGCACGATGATGCGGTGCACGCCGGCGTCGGTCAGGATCTCCCCGCCGTGCGCCTTGACGGCCCCGGCGAGCGCGTTCGAGATCGCGCCCATGCCGCCGCGCGCGAAGCCCCAGGCGCCACTCTGGCCGTCCACCTCGCCCATCTGGTGGTGCAACAGCACGTAGGCGGTGCCTGGCGAGTAGACGCCGAGCGCCGTGCCGATGATGCCGCTGCCGGCGAAGTTCGCCTTGACGACCTCGGATTCGAAGTACTCGTCGAGGTGATCACCGATGCTCAACGTGTAGAAGCGGAGCGTGTCGTAGATCGTCGTCTCGCCGAGCTTCGCGAACTCGCGGCCGAGGTGGAGCATCTCGCGGATGTCGCGCGGACGGAACGACGTCGGATCGGGCGGCGTGCGCATCAGGAGCGGCCGGATGAAGCGGCACTGGCGCATGTTGTCCCGCGCGTAACGGAGATACGCGTCGGCGTCCCGGACGCTGTGGCGTGCGATGTCGCGGCGCTGGATGTCCTTGTCCGTGTAGTTGCCGATGATGTCGCCATCGCGCGTGAAGGTGACGCCGCCGCCGTAGGGCACGATCTGCAGCCCGTATTTCGTGAGATTCAGGCTGCGGTAGATCTCCGGGCGCAGCAGGCTGCAGACGTAGGAGCAGTTCGAGTAGATCCAGCCGGGATGGAGCTCGCGGCTGACGGTGGCGCCCCCGATATACGGGTTGCGCTCGAGCACGAGCACCTTGAGCCCGGCCTTCGCGAGGAACGCAGCGTTCGTCAGGCCGTTGTGACCCGCGCCGATGACGATGGCGTCGTAGCGATTCACGCGCGATCCCGGTTACACGTTGCGGTTGCCGTAGTACTCGACGGCCGACATCGGCTTGCCGGCGCTGCGCCACGGCCGCTCGTCGTCCGGCAGCTTGCCGAGCACGCGTGCCATCTCGCGGATGTGGCTCGCGACGACGCCGCAGCAGCCGCCGATGAAGCCGATACCCATGTCGTGCGCATCGCGGGCGAAGGCGGCCATCTCGCTGCGGCTGAGCTGCAGCGGATCGAGCTGGGTCGGGAATTCCTCCAGGCTCGTGAAATCAGGCTTGCCGGCCGGCGTGCGATAACCGACCGGCTGGCAGGCGAGCGAGCCCGCTCACCGCCTGGCGCATCTGGCGCATGAGCGGCAGGATCGTCTCTGGGTTGCGCAGGCAATTGAGGCCGAGCACATCCGCGCCCGCGTCGCGCAGGCGCACCGCGCAGTCGGCGGGCGTGAAACCGTCGGGCGTCACCTCCGTGTTCTCGAAGCACATCGTCGTCACCACCGGCAGGCCGGTCTTGCGCGCCCGCTCGGTCGCAAGGAGGGCCTCGCCCAGGTACGAGAAGGTCTCGCCGATCACGAAGTCCGCGCCCTCCTCGACCTGCACGGCGAGCTGCTCGTCGAACTGCGCCCGGACCGCGTCGTGAGACCGGGGATCCTTCGGGTCATACAGCCAGGTGAGGGAGATGTTGCCGGCGACGAGACAGTCGTCTCCCGCGATCTCGCGTGCGATGCGCACGGCCTGGCGGTTGAGCTCCTCCAGGCGGCCGTCGAGCCCGACGGTGGCCAGCTTGTCGCGGCTCGCGTAGAAAGTCAGCGCCTGCAGTACCTCCGCCCCGGCCGCACGGAATTCGAGGTGCAGCTCCCGGAGCGCGTCCGGGTGCTCCAGCACGACCTCGGGCGTGAACGGCCCCGCCCGCACCCAGCCGCGCTTCTCGAGCTCGAGGAGATAGCCACCGTCGCCGAGCACGGGTCCCGCGGCCAGTCGTTCCAGCAGGCCCTTCTTCTCTTTCATGTCTGCCCCTGAACGCGGCACTCAGAGGAGCGGCGCGATGCGCTCCGCATACCAGCAGTCGAAGGTGTGCACGCAGTCCTCGGTCGCCTGGTAAGGCCCCTGCCGGAATCCGCGGGAGCCGGCGCCGGCCTGCACGCGCTCGCAGAGGCCCCAGTCCTGGCGGTTCGTCATGTCCCAGAATTCCACGACGTCGCCGGGATCGAAGTCCGGCCTGCCGATGCGCTTCCTGCGTGAAGAGCCACTCGCAGACGACGCGCGTGCGGTCGGGGCCGAGCGGCCAGGCGGTGTGCGTAAGCACGTAGTCCGGGTGCGGGCTCAGCAGCAGGTTCGGGTAGATCACGTAGTAGTACACGTAGCGGTGATCCTCGCGCGCGACAGCCCGGGAATCGCCGGCACCGTGCTCTTGCCGCTCATCGACATGGTCTCCACGCCTTCGCGCATCAGCATGGGCCCGCCGTTGAAGCAGGAGCCGATTTCCTGCCGGCGATGGCCGCGGCCGATGAGGTCGCTGATCCGGAAGAGCTGCGGGTGCACGCCCGCGCAGTGATAGCACTCGCTGTAGTTCTCGCAGATGAGCTTCCAGTTCGCCGCCACCTCGTACTCGATGCGCTTCCCGCAGCGCAGCTCGGCCATGCGAAAGCGCGAGAAGTCGGGCAGGTCCGCGAGATGGCGCTCGAGCGGCGGCGCCGAGTCGTCGAGGTTCAGGAAGATGAAGCCGTGGAAGAGCCCGAGGCGTACGGGCACGAGGCCGAACTGCTCCTTGCGGAAGCCCTCGCCCATCTGTGGCGCGTTCTGCACGCGGCCGTCGAGCTCGTAGCTCCACGCGTGGTACGGGCAGAGCAGTCGCTTGAGCCCGCTGCCCTTCGGCGATTCGAGGATCCTCGAGCCGCGATGGCGGCAGACGTTGTAGAAGGCGCGGACTGCGCCGTCCCCGCCCCGCGCCACGATCACGGAGTCGCCCGCCATCTCCTGGAGGAAATAATCCCCGGCAGCGGGAATGTCGGCCTCGCGCCCGACACAGAGCCAGCTCCTTCCGAAGATCGCCTCCTGCTCCAGCCGGAATACGGTCCCGGACGTGTAAGCCTCCGCCGGCAGCGTGCGCGCTTCGACGAAGGGCTTGCGGGTTGCGGCGAGCGCCGCAGACAGCGCTTCGCCCGGCCCGGACACCTCGCCGACGGACTTCCGCGACGCAATCTCTGAAGGTTTGGGCGACATGCTGTGTCAGGCGGTTCGTTCGTGGAAGTCTACTTTATACCGGAAGGGAACCGGCGCGCTCTCGTCGGAGCTTGCCCGTCCGGCGGCACTTGGACAACACTGGACCGCCGCGGCCCGACCCGTGGCAGGAGACAGGCACCGTGACACCGATTTCCGAATTCCGAGGGATCGCCGCGGCCCTGATACTCGTCGCATTACTGGGGGCGTGCTCGTCGGCGATGACGACCGTCGCGCCCGCGCCGCCCGCGAATTTCCAGATCCTCGGCAAGGCGTCCGGCAAGGCCTGCGGCAGCCTCGGGTTGCTCGCCACCGCCTACTACGCCGTACCGATGGGTCTCAACAGCCGCGTGGAGAACGCCTATGCGAGGGCCCTGGAGAGCGTGCCGGGCGCGACCTCGCTGGTGAACGTCTCGGTGCAGGAGGACTGGTTCTGGTGGGTGATCGGCACGGCCCGCTGCGTCACGGTGGAGGGGGACGCCATCAAATGAATCACGCCAGACTGACCGCGGCCGCGATTACCGCCCTCCTGCTCGCCGGCTGCTCCGGCACGCGCGTGGACCTCGGCGATCGCGTCGCCACACCCGCGGCCGCGGCCGCGCCGGGCGGCAAGACGCGGGAGCTCGACGCCAGGGCCTGCGGCTTCCAGCTCCTGCTTCTCATTCCGATCAATGTGAACGACCGCCTGGAGCGTGCCTACCAGATTCTCAGGGGGCAGGCGGGCGCCGAGACGATCACCGACGTGCGGATGCAGGAGACCTGGACTTACGCCTTTGTCGGCACGGTCTATTGCACGAATCTCAAGGCCACCGCGATCGCCGGTTAGACGGCCGGCTAGACGGACTCAGGACTCCTCGGCGGTGAACTCCGAGCCCACGAACCGCAGGAATACGAATGCGGCCTGGCAGATGTTGGCGATGAGCGCCGCGAGGTACAGCGGAAAATCGAGCGCCGGCCGGATGTTCAGGAGGATCATCACCAGCGCGACCTGATCGATCAATTCGAGCGCGCTGACCACGCCTACCGCAGCGCGATCCGGCGGAAACAGGCCCCGCGCCGGTTTGTACGACTTGATGAACGAGAGAATGATCGCGTAATTCAGCCCGAGCAGCAGCGTCGCCGACACGCCCCAGACGACGCGGTCCGGAAGATCGAAATTCGCGAGCCCGATCGGGACGAGGCTCGCCGCAACCACGACCACGCTGGTCGAAATGACGATGCGCAGCCGCAGGATGCCGTGCAGCGTCTCCGGACGATCGCCGCGCTCCCCCAGCACGCTGACGAGCGCCGCGAAGCCCGCGAATGCGGCCGCAATCTCGGCCAGGCTCGACAACGTGGCGCTGGGCTCTATGTCCCACATCCGTGGATGCCCTACTGCTTTGCCGCCGGGGCCGACAGGTCGAACGTGCCCTCGTCGCTGAAGCGGCGCGTGCCGAACAGCCCGGCCTCGAGCTTGCCGCGCACGCGGTAGCTGACCTTCTTCTTCTCCGCCGCGTTCATGGCGCCGAGCGCCTGCCATGCCATGTTGAAAGCGGAGATCGTGACCGGGATCGTGAACACCGCCTCTCCGTAGCGAGGCACCGTGCCAACCTGGTCGCTCACGCCACTCGCGAGGCTGCGGCCGTTGACATCGAGATCGAGGGCGGCCCCCGTGTATTCGACGGGCTGATCGTTCGGATTGAGTACCCGGACTTTCACGGCCAGACGCAGCTCCATCCCCTCGCCCGGCAGCGGCTCGATGCCGGCAACGCTGATCTTCAGCGGGTCCCCGTTCGTGAGCGTCGCACAGGCTGCGAGCCCGAGAACCAGCATCAATGTCCGGACGACGCGTGCCAATGAACTTAGGTGCCGGGTCTTTTCTGTTAACTTATTTTTCATCTGCAAATAAGTTAACAGAAAAGACCCGGCACTTAAGTTACGCATGCACTCCGTTTTCAGTGCGATTCGACGAGCCGGTTGTACTTGCGCAGCGACTCCCGCAGCCGGTCGTGCGGCAGCGCCATCACGTAGTGGTCATTGGCTCCGGTCATGGATTCGGCGGCCACCAGCGCGTTGACGATCGCCTCGTCGGTGGCTTCCACCGTAGCCTGAAACAGCGGCGTGATACGGTCATTCGGCAGCATCTTCACGGTCGGCACGCCCTCGGCCGTGCCCGCGCCGGAATTGGCCGTGGAGAATGCGAGGAAGATGTCGCCCGAATCATTGCCTGCCACGGCGCCGGTGCGTGCGAGTCCCATACTCGCGCGGCGCGCGATGCGCTTGAGCTGGTGCGGCAGCAGGGGTGCATCCGTGGCGACGACGATGATGAAGGATCCCGTGTCCGTGCCCGGCTCGACGTAGGCCGGGTGATCCGTGATTGCTGCGCCGACCGGCGCTCCCGCAACCAGGAGCTGCGCGCGGGTCCCGCCGTTCGCCTGCACGAGCACGCCCACGGTGTAGTCACCCGAGGAGTCGTGCACGCGGCGTGAGGCGGTGCCGGTGCCGCACTTGAAGTGGTAGCAGATCATGCCCGTCCCGCCGCCGACATTGCCTTCCGGGACGGGACCGCCGCGGGCGGAGTCGAGAGCGCGGAACGCGTGCTCGGCCTTCACGTGAAAACCGTAGATGTCGTTCAGCCATCCGTCCCAGGTTTCGGCCACGACCGGAAGCGACCACTGATCGTCATCCGCATCGATGCGATAGCGGGCCAGCGCCCAGGCGATGACGGCATCTCGCACCACCCCCACGCTGTGCGTGTTCGTGATCATCACGGGGCCGTACAGGTGGCCACCTTCGTCCACCCAGTTCACGCCGGTCATTTCGCCGTTACCGTTCTGAGCGAACCATGCGGCGAACACGGGATCGAGCGGCGCATTCTTGCCGCGCGGAAGGATGGCCGTGACGCCGGTGCGCACCGGTCCGCTGCCAACCTTGAGCTTGCCACTTCCAGAGATGAGCGTGACCTCCCCTACCTCGATGCCCGCCACGTCCGTGATGGCATTGAGCGGCCCGGGGTTGCCGTCGAACGGCACGCCGAGATCGCGCGCGCGGGGTTTCGGCGTCGCGCCTGCGGCGGAGGCGACCGCCAGGAGTAACGCGATCGCACCGAGCAGGGTCCGAATGCGAGAGTGTTTCATGTTGCACCTTCAGGCCGCCTGATGCTGACGAGCAGCCACAACAGCGCTCCGAGGAGCGCGAAGCCGGATCCCGTGACGAGGGCAGCCCACCAGCCGAACTGATCCACGAGGAAGCCGACGACCGGCGCGAGAAATCCTGCGAGATTGCCGCCCGTGTTGAGCACGCCGCAGGCGGTCGCCGTGTGTGGCCCGGCGACATAGGTCGTTCCCTGCCAGTAGGCGCCCTCGGTGAACTGGGTGAACCCGAAGCAGAGCGACAGCAGCGCGACGGCCATGAGCGGGCTCGGCGACGCGGCGCCGGCCAGCAGCAGCCAGGCGACCATCACGAGGCCGACGATCCCGGGCAGCCGGCAGCCCCAGCGCGGGCCGATGCGCCGGCACAACCAGTCGCACACGACACCCCCGACGGCGGCGAGCACGGCGCCGGTCAGGAACGGCAGCGCCGAGACGAAGCCGCCCTCGAGCAGGGTGAACCCGCGCCCCTCCACCAGGTAGGTGATCAGCCAGTTGGAGAAGATGTAGAAGGTGTAGTTCATGCTGAAGTAGCTGGCGGCGAGCAGCAGGACATCGCGGTTGCGGAGCACCGCGCGCCAGCTGTCGCGGTCGGCGACCCGCGGCGGTGCGCGGCCCGCGTTGATCAACTCCAGCTCGGTGGCACCGACGCCATGATGCTGAGCGGGTTCGTCGCGGCCATACCACCACCACCAGACTCCTGCCAGGACGCCGACCGGGGCCAGCACGTAGAACGACTCGCGCCATCCCACCCAGGTCACGAGCAGAGCCATGACCGGACCGGCGGCAGCCTGGCCGAGCGTAAGCCCGGAGCTGAGTGCGGCGTTGGGAAACGCCCAGGCCCCGACCGGAAACCAGCTTGCCACCGTGCCCGCCGCGACCGGAAATATCGGTGCGTTCGTGACCCCCAGCAGGAAGCGGACGACCATCAGGGCGGTCATCGCGCCCGCGGCGGATGCGACGACCATCCCTGGAAGGAAGCCGGTGGCGGCAGTGAGCACGCCCCAGGCGACCGCGATGATCGTGAGCGCGCGCCGCGGGCCGACGACATCCCCGAAGACGCCACCCGGAATCTGGAACAGCGCGTAGGCGACGTTGAAGCTGCCGAGGATCCAGCCGAGCTCCGTGTTCGAGAAGCCGAATTCTTTGTGGATGCTCGGCAGTGCGACCGAGAAATTATTACGCAGCAGGTAGTTGACGAAGCTCAGGACGAAAAGGAGCCCGAGGATCTTGAAGCGCACGGGCACGTGGGCCGGCTGCACGCGATCACGAACGGACTGCGTTACCACCGGCGCGCTGTTCGAGTCCAACAATCGACAGGTCCTTTCCCGCGCATACCCGATCAGCCCGGCGGCAGCCGGAAGGCCAGCCCGCCCTTGATGACGACCGCGACGTCCTGCAGACGGCTCACGTCGGCGAGCGGATCGCCCTTCACGGCGATGATATCGCCGAAGTGGCCCGGCGAAACCTCGCCGATGCGATCCGCCCAGCCCATGTAGCGGGCCGCCACCGACGTCGCCGACTTGATCGCCTCCATCGGCGTCATGCCTCGGGCGACCATGATCGGGAACTGGCGCGCGTTGAGGCCGTGCGGATACACCCCGGCATCCGTGCCGAAGACGATCGGCACACCCGCGGCGTGCGCCCGCGTGAAATTCTGCCGCTGGATCTCCGTCGTCTCGATGTTCTTGCGGAGGAACTCCTCGGGCCAGCCCATCTTGCGGCCCTCGGTGTCGGTGTAGTCGCCGTTGTAGACGTCCATCGAGAGTGCGACGCCGTGCTCCCGGGCGAGCCGGATGCCCTCGTCATCGATCAGCGAAGCATGTTCGATCGTGTCGACCCCCGCGAGGATCGCGTCCCTGATGGACTGCGCACCGTGGGCGTGGGCGGCGACCTTCAGGCCCGCTGCATGACCCACCTCGACGACGGCCTTGATCTCCTCCGGCGTCATCTCGGGCGCGCCGGGAATGCCGCCGTAGGCCAGCACGGCGCCCGACGCGATGACCTTCAGGAAGTCCGCACCACCGGCGACCGCCTGCTCGGCCTTGGCGCGGAACTCGGCGGGTCCGCGCGCCACGCCCATGCGCACGCGGGCGGGAATGTCCGCCTCTCTGACGCCGGGGATCAGGAGATCGCCGCCGCCGCCCGGGATCGTCAGGTAGTAGCCCACGACCTGCATGCGCGGACCCGGCATCTTGCCCGCGTTGATCTCGTCGCGCAGTGCGCGGTCGGTCCAGCCGATATACGTGCCGATGTTGCGCACGGCCGTGAACCCGGCGGTGAGCGTCGCCAGCGCGTGTTCCCGCGAAATCGCCGCAGCCTCGTCCGGCGTGCGCGCGTAGTACACGCGCAGGTCCGTCGTGTCGCTCGGCCGATCCGTCAGGTGGACGTGCATGTCGATCAGCCCGGGCAGGCAGGTGTAGCCCGCAAGCTCGAGCCGTGGCAGATCCGCCGGCGCCGCGGATTCACCGACTGAGGCGATGCGGCCGCGTCGGATGACCACCGTGACGTCCTTACGCGGCTGATCGGCGACGCCGTCGATGAGAGTCCCGCAATGAACGGCCAGGGAGCCGGAGTCCGGCTCGAACGGCGCACCGGCCAGAGCGACGGCGGCGGGCGGCGGTGCCGGCGTCCGGCCGCAACCCGACAGGGCGAGGCAGGACGCGAGCAACAGGCAGATTCGCGACATGGTTGGCGACATGGTCATCGATCCGCAAGTACGGCGCGAGCGGCATTGTATCCCGGCGCGCCCGTGACGCCACCGCCGGGATGCGTGCCGGCGCCGCAGAGATAGAGGCCGGCGATCGGCGTGCGGTAACGGCTCCACCCAGGGACCGGGCGCATGAAGAACATCTGGTCGAGCGCGAGATCGCCGTGGAAGATGTTGCCCTCCGTGATGCCGAAGGTCTCCTCGAGATCGAGCGGCGTCAGCACGCGGCGCGCGAGCACCGCGCCCGGCACGTTCGGCGCGTAGCGCGCGATGATCTGCGTGACGCGGTCGCCGAGCGGCTCGCGCAGCGCGCTCCAGCCGGCCCGCGGCGCCCACGGCAGGTACTGGACGAAGCAGGTGAGCATGTGGCGTCCCGCGGGCGCGAGCGTCGGGTCCACGTTCGAGGCGACGACGCAGTCCACCCAGAGCTCCACGGCCAACTCCCCGCGCCGGGCTGTGGCGTAACAGTCCTCGGCCGACGCGAGCGTCGGCACGAGCGTGAAGAGCGAGCGCTCCCCCGGCGTGCGATCGGCGGGCATCCCTGAGACGCGCGGCTCCTCCGTGAGCACGTAGTTCACCTTGCCGCAAGGCCCGGCCATGCGGATGCCGGCAACCGCACGGCGGAACTCCGCATCGAGATCAGCCTCGCCGAGGAGCCGCAGGAAGGTGCGCTTCGGGTCGGCGTTGGAGACAACGACGCCCGCCTCGACGAATTCGCCGCTCGCGAGCGTCACGCCGCGTACCCGGCCCGTGGCCTGCTCGATGCGGGCGACGGGAGCGGCGGTGCGGACGACGACGCCGAGGTCGGCGCAGGCCGACTGCAGCGCGCCCGTGATGGCGCCCATGCCGCCGATGACGTGGCCCTGGAAGCCAGGCTGACGCTCTTCGCCGCCGGTCAGCAGGTGAAACAGCAGGCCCATCGCCGTGCCGGGCTGGTAGGGCCCGCCGTGCTTGCCGTAAAGGCTGTTGGCGAGGATCAGCCGCTTCAGTTTCTCCGAGGCGAAGCGCCGGTCGAGGAAGTCGCCGAGCGAGCCGGTCATGAACGCGGTGAGGCCCGCGATGTCCGCGCCGGTCGCGCGCCGGAAGCGCCGCAGGGTCCGCAGCAGCTCCGTCGCGCGGCGCAGCCCCCGGGCGCCGACGTCGGGCGGCGGTTCCATGAAGAAGGGCTCGAGAAAAGCGGCGAGCCTGCGCAGCTCCCGTTCGGCATCGAAGAAACTCGCGACGTCGTCCGGCGCGACGCGGGCGAGCTCGCGCTCGAGGCGCGTCCGGTCGTTCCACCAGGCGACGACGTCGCCGTCCTCGAACGCCGCCTGCACGCCGGGCTCGCAGGCGACCAGGCGCAATCCATAGGAGGCGAGCTTCAGGTCGCGGATGACTTCCGGACGCAGCATGCTCGCGATATAGGAGGCGGTGGAGACGCGGCAGCCCGGCGCGAGCTTCGCGTCCACTTCCTCGGTGACGGCACAGCCGCCGACGATCTCGCGCCGTTCGAGGACCAGCACGCGCACGCCCGCGCGTGCGAGGTAGGCGGCCGCGGTGAGGCCGTTGTGGCCGGCGCCGACGACGATGACGTCGAAACTCGCGCGATTCATGCGGTCGATGGCAGGATGCCCCTGTTCCGGCGCTAGCCTAGCAGCTTGCGGCGACCCGGCGCCGCGATACACTCGAATCATGAGCACCACGACGCCGGATCCGCTCCCAAGTCGCGACACCGCCGATCATGAGCATTAACTCCCCGGATCCGACGGGCTCACTCGAGGTCGCGCTGTCGCACGCGACCCGCCTGCTCGGCACGGACCCGAGGCTCGCCGCGGAACAGGCCGCGGAAATTCTCAAGGTGATCCCGGGGGAGCCGCGCGGCTGGCTGCTGCTCGGCCGGGCGCAACGCGACAGTGGCGACGCCGCCGCCGCTGCCGCCACCCTGCAGGAGCTGTGCGCGGTCCACCCGCAGTGGGGTCTCGCGCACCAGGAGCTCGGCCTCGCGCTCGGCGCCGCCGGCGATGGCGCGGGCGCCATCGTCGCGCTCCAGCGCGCCGTCGAGCTCAAGCCGGATCTCGGCGACGCCTGGCGCGCACTCGGCGATCACCTGCACGCACTGGACGATGCCGATGGAGCGGACCAGGCCTATGCGAATTACCTGAAGGCTACCAGCAAAGACCCGCGACTGATGGCGGCCGCCGCGGCGCTCTGTGACAAGCGGATCGCCGTCGCGGAGACGCTGTTACGCGAGCACCTGACGGAATTCCCGACGGACGTCGCGGCCATCCGCATGCTGGCCGAGGTCGCGGGACGTCTGGGTCGCAACGAGGCCGCCGAGAAGCTGCTCGAGCGATGCCTGGAGCTCGCCCCGAGCTTCAGGCCGGCGCGCTACAACTACGCGCTCGTCCTCAACCGGCAGTACAAGCTCGCCGAAGCGCAGGCGCAGATCGAGCAGCTGCTCGCCGCGAATCCTTCGAACCCCGCGTACAACAATCTCTACGCCGTCATCGTCTCACGGCTCGGCGAGTACCAGAAGGCGATCCAGGTCTACGAAAAGGTTCTCCGCCAGTATCCGGCCTATCCGGGAGTCTGGCTGAGTTACGGTCACACGCTCAAGACCGGCGGTAGCCAGGACGATGGCATTGCGGCTTACCGGGAAGCGATCCGGCTGGCACCCAACCTGGGCGAGGCCTGGTGGAGCCTCGCAAACCTCAAGACGTTCCGCTTCACTGACACCGAGATCGAAGCGATGGAAGCGCAGCTCCTTCGCCAGGACATCTCCGACGAAGATCGCTTTCACTTCCATTTCGCGCTCGGGAAGGCCTTCGAGGACGCCGGCCGTTACGAAGAGGCGTTCCACCATTACGACCACGGCAACAGATTGCGTCGGTCAGGGCTGCGCTATGATCCCGACGAGACCACCGGGCACGTGCGCCGTTCATGCGCGCTGTTCACACCTGCGTTCTTTGCGGAACGAAGTGGCTACGGCGTAGCCGACGCCGATCCGATCTTCATCGTCGGCCTGCCCCGCGCCGGCTCGACGCTGCTCGAGCAGATCCTCGCGAGCCACTCGGCCGTCGAGGGCACCATGGAACTGCCCGACATCATCTCGATCGCCAAGGAGCTCAGACTCCGTGCGTCAAAGGGCGGCGGGGACGGCTACCCGGAAATCCTGGCCTCGCTGACGGCGGAGGAGTGTCACGCGCTCGGCCAGCGCTACCTCGACCAGACCCGCGTGCAGCGCAAGACCGGCAGGCCGTTCTTCATCGACAAGATGCCGAATAACTTCATGCATATCGGGCTGATCCATCTTGCGCTGCCAAATGCGCGCATCATCGACGCCCGCCGCCACCCCCTCGGCTGCTGTTTTTCGATGTTCAAGCAACACTTTGCGCGCGGCCAGAACTTCACGTACAGCTTGGAGGACATTGGCCACTACTACCGGGACTACGTCGAGCTGATGGCGCATTTCGACGCCGTCCTTCCGGGTCGTATCTACCGCGTCTTCTACGAGCGGATGATCGAGGACACGGAGGGGGAAATCCGGCGGTTGTTGGCTTATTGCAACGTCCCGTTTGAGCAGGGCTGCCTGCGGTTCTTCGAGACCGAGCGGGCCGTGAGGACCGCCAGCTCCGAGCAGGTACGCCGTCCGATCTACCGCGAAGGCGTTGATCAGTGGCGGCATTTCGAGCCCTGGCTGGCGCCGCTGCGGGAAGCACTGGGCGAGGTTCTCGACGCCTACCCGGAGGTGCCCGCAACTTGAGATTGTGATGTTGTCCGGAAGCGACGTAGACTTGCGCGACGGGACCTTGGCAGGGGGATGAGCGATGCAACGTTCCAAGAAGCGCAAGCTGCGCAGACTTCAGCAATCCACGATGCTGCGGCGGGGCCTGCCGATGGCCTCCACGCTGATCGTGGCCATGTCGGGGGTGAACGCGCAGGAGACCGGCGGCGCGGGCATCGGCGAGATCATCGTGACTGCCACGAAACGCGAGGAACGCCTGCAGGACGTGCCGCTCGCGATCCAGGCGTTCTCGAACGAAGACCTACAGGAACTGCGCATCTCGGACTTCGACGACTACGTGAAGTTCCTGCCGAACGTGTCCTACCAGGAGCTCGGCCCCGGCTTCGCGCGGGTCTTCATGCGTGGCGTCTCGAGCGGCGACAACGGCAACCACTCCGGCCCGCTGCCGACCGTCGGCATGTATCTCGACGAGCAGCCAATCACGACGATTCAGGGCCCGCTCGACATCCACATCTACGACATCGCACGCGTGGAAACGCTGGCCGGTCCCCAAGGCACTTTGTACGGCGCCAGCTCGGAAGCGGGCACGATCCGCATCATCACCAACAAGCCCGAGGTCGGCAAGTCCTCATCGGCCTACAACCTCGAGATCAACAGCGTCGCCAACGGGGATCCCGGTGGCATCGCCGAGGGTTACGTCAATATCCCGATATCCGACAACATGGCGATCCGCCTCGTCGGCTGGTATCAGCATGACGCGGGCTACATCGACAACGTCTTTGGAACCCGTACTTACCCGACGCTTCAGGCAGAGACCGGCAACGGCACGTTCGATAACGCGAGCCAGGCGAAGGACAACTACAACACGGCCGATACTTACGGCGGCCGCGCCGCGCTGCGCATCGAGCTCAACGACCGCTGGACCATCACGCCCACGATCATGGCGCAGAGCCAGAACACGAAGGGCAGCTTCGCCTACGACCTGGCCACCGGCGATGACTTCGCCGTCACGCACTACTATCCCGAGTCGTCCAACGACAACTGGTACCAGGCGGCGCTGACCGTGGAAGGCAAGCTGAGCGACTGGACGCTGACGTATGCCGGTGCCTGGCTCGACCGGGACGACAATACGCTCCTGGACTACACGGATTACGCGCTCGCCTACGACAACTACTATTTCGGCAGCGCCACATCCTACGGCGACTATTTCTTCAACGACAACGGGGACACCATCAGCCCTGCCGAGCGCATCAACGGCGTCGACGGGTACACGAAGTTCAGCCAGGAGCTCCGGATCGCCTCACCCGCGGACCGGCGCTTGCGCTTCGTGGGGGGACTCTTCTACCAGGACCAGAAGCACAACATCGAGCAGCGCTACATCATCGACGACCTGGCGACATCACTCGAAGTCACCGGCTGGCCGGACACCTGGTGGCTCACCGAGCAGACGCGCGAGGACGAGGACAAGGCCGCCTTCGGCGAGGTGACCTTCGACATCACCGAGAAGCTCTCCGTGACCGGGGGCCTGCGGGTGTTCAAGTCCGACAATTCGCTCAAGGGGTTCCTGGGGTTCGGCTACACGAACGACTGGCCGAGCTTCCATTACGACCCGGCCAACCCAACGGTCCCCATAGCAACCGGCGAGAAGTCGTGCTTCGGATTTGAGTACTCGGACCCCGACGGGCCCAACCCCCCCGACCCCGCCCCCCCAAACAACCCCCCGGTGCCGCATGACCCGCCGCCCAGTCCTAAGGGCGGCCTCCACGGCTCACCCTGCTATAACCTCGACAAGTCGGTCAGCGACAACGACGAGACTCACAAGCTGAACCTGACCTACCGGTTCGACCCGGACCATATGATCTATGCCACGTATTCGACCGGGTACCGGCCGGGCGGCGTCAATCGGCGTAACGAGCCGGGATTCGGGCCCTACAAACCCGACTTCCTCGACAGCTACGAAATCGGCTGGAAGACGACCTGGGCCGGTGGGGCGCTGCGCTGGAACGGCGCTGTCTTCTACCAGAACTGGGACAACTTCCAGTTCGGGTTCCTGGGCGCGAACGGGCTGACGAATGTCAAGAACGCTCCGGGCGGTGCCGAAATTCCGGGCGTGGAAACCGAGGTCGAATGGGCGGCGACAGATAATCTGACGCTCTCCACCGCCTTGATGTATGTCAAGCCAGAGCTCAATGGTGACTTCTGCGAGGACTCGCTGGTGGCGGTGGCGGATTGCGACCCGGCGCAATTCGCTGCTGACGGCACGACCCTGCCGGTCACACCGAAGTTCAAGGGCAACCTGCTGGCCCGGTATGCGTACGCCTTTGGCGAATACTCCGGGCATTTCCAGGGCTCGCTGGTTTACCAGGGTGAGGCGCGATCCGCCCTCTTGCCGGCGGACGAGCAGCTGCTCGGCGGCAAGCAGGACGCCTACAGCATCGTGAATCTTTCCGCGAACGTGGAGAAGAACGCCACGTCGGTGGAGCTCTTCGTGGACAACGTGTTCGACGAGCGCGCGGACCTCTACCGCTTCGCCGAGTGCGACGAGTTCTACTGTGGCGGAAGTGCGGGGCTCGGCGGCACGACGTACAGCGTGGCGAACCAGCCGCGCACGGTCGGCGTGCGGTTCGGGCAGAAGTTCGGCAAATGAGCACATCCGGACGGGCGATGAAGCCCGTCCGGACTCCGTCTAGATCGTAGGTCCTGGCCGGATCGGCGTTCCGTCGAAGAAACGGCTGAGCCGGAACGGCGCGAGCCGCGCCGCGTCCGCCCTTCCAGTCACCATGTCCGCCACGAGCTCGCCGGCGCCCGGGCCGATGCCGAAGCCGTGGCCGCTGAATCCGGTCGCGACATGGAAGCCTGGCAATGCCCCTACCGGCGAGATCACCGGCAGCACGTCGGGCGAGGTCTCGATCATGCCGCCCCAGGTCTCCACGAACGGTGCGCCGGCGATTTCCGGGAAGCGTTGCGCGAGAGCAGCGCGGGTCTCCCCGAGGATCTTCGCGCTCGGCGCCGGCGCGAGCACGCGCCGGCGCTCGAAGGGCGATGTGCGATCGAGATCCCAGCGGCTGCCGGCCGCGAGCTCGTCGAAGAACTCGCGGCCCATGCGCAGCCGCACGCGCACCGCGCCCCGCTCCTGGCGCATCGCCGGCAGGAATTTCCAGGCGAAGCGAAAGCTCGCGGGCGTGATCTCGTGTTCGATCGCCGCGCCGTGGGCAACGGTGTAGCCGCCGTCCGCGCGCCGCCGGATCGCGACGCGCTGCGAGTACGCCTCGCCCGCGAGGATCTGCGGCGCCGGCGCCGTGCGCGCGACCGTGCCCTTGACGCGCAGCTGCGGCACGTCGATGCCGAGTGAACGGCAGAAGAGCGACGTCCACGCTCCCGCGGCGCAAACGACGGCCGGGCACGAGATCGCGCCGTGCTCGGTGACGACGCGACTCACGCGGCCGCCGGCGAGCTCGATGCCCCGCACGGCGCATTGCGTGAATACGGCGGCGCCGGCACGACGGGCCGCGCGCGCGATCGCTGGCGCCGCGCGGCCCGGCTCGGCGCGCCCGTCGCTCGCCGTGTAGAGCGCGCCGCGCCAGCGCTCGCGTCCGCCCACGAGCACTTCCGCGAGTTCGTGCGCCGACAGCACGCGCGTGTCGAGGCCATGCTCGCGCGCCACCGGCAGCCACTCCGCGTGTCCTGCGAGCTCCTGATCGGTCGCGGCGAGATAGAGGCAGCCGCCCTGGTGGAAGCCCACGTCCGCGCCGAGCTCCGTGGCGAAGCCCTTCCAGATCGCGAGACTCCGCATCATCAGCGCGAGTTCCACGGGCGAGCGTCCCTGCTGGCGCACCCAGCCCCAGTTCCGGCCGGACTGCTCGCCGGCGATGCGGCCTTTCTCGCAGAGCACGACGGCTACGCCGCGGCGCGCGAGGAACCAGGCGGCGGAGCAGCCGACGATGCCGCCGCCGACGATGACGACGTCCGCCGCGGGCGGCAGGCGGCTGGTCGCGGCATCCCAGGCCCACTCGTCCGTGGGGAGCTCCGGGATCTGGCGCTCGCCGATCTTGGAGTTCGTCATGGCGTGGCCAGCCGTTTCGCCAGCCGGTACCAGTACCCCATGGCATCGTTGAATGCCCCGATCCGGATGCGCTCGTTGGCGGCGTGGGAGCGGTCCTCGTCTGGGTCCATCGCCACGGCGCCGATGCCGTAGGTGGGGATGCCGGCGTTGCGCAGGAACATGCCGTCGGAGGCGCCCGGGCTCATCTGCGGCAGCAGCGGGATGCCGGGCCAGATCTCCGCTGCGACCGCCTCGATGGGACCGACGATCGCGGGATCGAGCGGCGATTCCGGGGCCGGCACCGCCGGTTGCATGGGCGTGACTGTGACCCCTTCGGCACTGGCCAGATCCCGCAGCACGGCCTCGACTGCGGCGGCGGAGGACTGCGGCAGAATCCGGCAGTTCACGACCGCCTCCGCACGCGCGGGGAGCGCATTCTCGGCCTGACCTCCGGCGAGCTCAGTCGCGACGCATGTGGTCCGCAACGAGGCCTTCAAATACGACGAGCCCTCGATCGCGTCCACCGCGGGATCATCGAGCCGCCCGGCGCCGAGAGCGCTCGCGCCGGCGCGCAGCCCGGCGGGCGCGATGGCCGCCCAGCTCCGGAACCAGGCCTGCGTGCTCGCGTTGAGGCTCCTCGGGAACTCGAACGTCCGCAGTCGCTGCAGGACCGCGGCGAGCTTGTAGATCGCGTTGTCCGGCGACGGCAGCGAGCTGTGCAGGCTCGGGCCCGTCGCTTCCAGCCGGAAGCTCGCGTAGAGCTTCTCCGCGGTCTGCATCACGAAGGCCTCGGGACGCTCGCCGTCCACGTCCACGTAGCCGGCGTCGGTATTGAGCGCGAACGCGGCGTCGATGAGATCGCGCTGCTCCGTCACGAGCCAGCGCGTGTTGGCCATCGTGGTCTCTTCGTCGGCGGTGAAGAACAGCACCAGGTCGCGGTCCGGCCGGAAGCCCTCCTCGCGCAGCCGGACGAGGATCGCGGCCAGCATCGCGCAGCCGTTCTTGAGATCCGCCGTGCCGCGTCCGTACCAGTAGCCGTCCTTCTCGACCAGCGTGAACGGGTCGGTATCCCACTCCGCGCGAACCGCCTCGACGACGTCGAAGTGGGCCATGAGCAGAATGGGGCGACGTAAGGGCCGCGTGCTGCGCAGGCGCGCGACGAGGTTGCCGTCGCCCGGCGCGAGGCCGAGAACGCGCACGTCGGCGTCAGGGAAGCCGGCCGCGCGCAGCCGGCCCGCGAGCAGCCTGGCGGCCTTCAGGGTCTGGCCCGGCCCGCCGCTTGGCGCCGTGTTGATCGCTACGAGGTCCCGCAGCAGGTCGCCCGCGAGCCGCTCCGAGCGCGCACGAGCGGCATCGGGCTGATCAGCCCCCGCGAACGCCGCACACGCGGCAAGGCAAAGGGTGAGACCCGCGCAAGCGACGATCTTCCGGAGTTGCGTGTGCATCGCTGTTCGCTGCCGAGTGTGGCCGGGCGAGCCTGCTCCGTCCAGTCGCGCGCCCGGCAGCGCTTCCACGGACTGTGCCAGAATGGGCCGGAATGGTGCCGGGTCTTAGTTGTAACTTATTTGTGCACGCAAATAAGTTAACAACTAAGACCCTGGCACCGAGAGCGAAAGCAAGCATGCCAAGGCCCGTCGTCATCGCCGTCGCCATCACCGGCTCGCTGCCCCGCAAGCGGGACAACCCGGGCGTGCCGGTGACGCCGGCCGAGCAGGTCCAGTCCACGCAGGAAGCGTACGAGGCCGGTGCCTCCCTCGTGCACATCCACGTGCGGGCGCCCGACGAGTCGCCATCCTCCGACCCGGCGCTCTTCGCCGAGGTGCAGGCGGGCGTGCGCGCGCGCTGCCCCGGCATGATCGTGCAGTTCTCGACCGGCGGACGCGGGCGCGACGCGAAGGCCCGCGGCTCGGCGCTGCCGCTGAAGCCCGACATGGCCTCGCTCGCAACCGGGTCGGTCAACTTCCCGACCGCCGTCTACGAGAACCCGCCGCAGTTCATCGAGGAGCTCGCTACCGCAATGAAGACGCACGGCATCAAGCCAGAGGTCGAGATCTTCGATCTCGCGATGCTCTACAACGCGAAAGACCTGCTCGACCGGGGACTGCTCGAGGCGCCGCTGCATTGCCAGTTCGTGCTGGGGCTGCGGAACGCGCTGCCGCCGCGCCGGCGCGTGCTGGAGTTCCTCGTCACGGAACTGCACGAGATCCTGCCGGGCGCGACCTGGACGGCCGCAGGCATCGGGCGTTACCAGGCGGAGGTCGCCTCCTGGGCGCTCGAGCTCGGCGGGCACGTGCGCACGGGCATGGAAGACAACATCAAGCTCGACGGCCGCACGCTCGCGCCGAGCAACGCCGCGCTCGTCCGGCAGGTGGCCGGGCTCTGCGGGAAGCACGATGCGCGGCCGGCCACCCCGGCCGAGGCACGGGCGCTCCTGTCGCTGCCCGCGGCGTGACTCGCATGGACTACAAGCTCACTTACTCCACGATGTTCGATCCGCCGCCGGCGTTGCACGAGCGGTTCGAGGCGGCGCTCGCGCGGGTACGCGCCGGCCTCGGCGCGACCCATGCTAATTACGTCGGCGGACACGACCAGCCCGCGAAGGTCACGCGCGAGAAGTTCAGCCCGATTGACCGCAACCTGCTGCTGGGCCGCTTCCCCGACGCGACCGCCGCCGAAGTCGGCCAGGCCGTGGCGGCGGCACACCGGGCGTGGCCGATCTGGCGGCACACGGCGGCCGCCGAGCGCATCCGGATGCTCCGCCGTGTCGCCGCGCTCATCGAGGAGCGCGTCTACGACATCGGCGCGGCCGTGGCGCTCGAGGTCGGCAAGAACCGCATGGAGGCACTCGGCGAGGTGCAGGAGACCGCGGACTTCTTCACGGTTTACTGTGACGACTACGAGCGCCAGAGATTCGACCACGCGCTGCCCGACGATCCGCTCGCCGGCTTTCGCAGCCACAACCGCTCCGTCATGAAACCCTACGGGGTCTGGGCCGTGATCACGCCATTCAACTTCCCGTTCGCGCTCGCGGGCGGGCCGGTGGCCGCCGCACTCGTGACCGGGAACACGGTGGTGCTCAAGGGCGGCACCGACACGCCCTGGTCGGGGCGCCTGCTCGCGGACTGCCTGCACGACGCCGGCATCCAGCCCGGCGTCTTCAACTACGTGAACGGCAGCGGCAGCGGCGCGGGCGAAGCGCTCGTCGGCCACCCCGACATCGCAGGCATCACCTTCACGGGCTCGCATGCCGTCGGCACACAGATTTTCCGCCGCCTCGGCGCGGGCGCCGTGCCGCGGCCCTGCATCGCCGAGATGGGCGGCAAGAACCCGGTGATCGTCACGGCGCGCGCAAACCTCGGCCGGGCGGCCACCGGCATCGTGCGTTCGGCGTTCGGCCTGAGCGGCCAGAAGTGCTCGGCGCTCTCGCGCATCTACGTGGATGAGCGCGTGGCCGGCGACCTCATCGAACGCGTTCTAGAGGAGACCGTACGCGTGCGCACGGGCGACCCGACACGCCGCGAGAACTGGATGGGGCCCGTCATCAACGAGTCCGCCTGGCACAAGTTCGCCGGCTACTGCGCGGCGCTCAGGACGGACGGCGCGCGCATCCTCGCCGGCGGCGAGCAGCTCACCGCCGGCGAGCTTGCCGCGGGTCATTTCTGCGCGCCGACGCTCGCCGAGGCGCCGCTGCATCATCCGTTGTGGCAGGAGGAGATGTTCCTGCCAATCGCGATGCTCACCCGCGTCCCGGACCGCGAGACCGCCATGTCGCTCGCGAACGCGGTGCCGCTCGGGCTCACCGCCGGCTTCTACGGCGGTCGGGACGAGGTCGAATGGTTCTTCGACCACGTCGAGGCGGGCGTCACCTACGCCAACCGGCCGCAGGGCGCGACGACCGGCGCCTGGCCCGGCTACCAGCCCTTCGGCGGCTGGAAGGGCTCGAGCACGACCGGGAAGGGCATCGCCTCCGCTTATTACCTCGCCCTCTACCAGCGCGAGCAGTCCCAGACCTTCGTCGAATGAAGGAGTCGCCATGAACGACAGCACCGGCAAGACCACGCTCCCCGGCCCGAAGGCCAAGGCGCTCATCGCGCGCGATCGGGAGGTCGTCGCGCATTCCTACGTCCGCGATTACCCGTTCGTGATGAGCCACGGGCGCGGCGCGGAGGTGTGGGACGTCGACGGCAACCGCTTCATCGACTTCGCCGCAGGCATCGCGGTGTGCTCGACCGGCCACTGCCATCCCGCGGTCGTGAAGGCGATCACGGACGCGACCGACCGCTTCCTGCACATCTCCTCCGATTACTGGCACGAGGGCCAGGTGCGACTCGGCGAGGTGATCCGCGACCTCGACCCCGTGAACGGGCCCGCCATGACGTTCTTCGCCAACTCGGGCACGGAGGCCGTCGAGGCGGCAATCAAGCTCGCGCGCTACGTGACCGGGCGCGGGCGCTACATCGGCTTCCTCGGCGGCTTCCACGGCCGCACGATGGGCTCGCTCGCCTTCACCGCGAGCAAGTACACGCAGCAGAAGGGCTTCTTCCCGGCGATGCCGGGCGTCACGCACGTGCCCTATCCGAATCGCTACCGGCCCCTGCTCGCCGGCACGGACCAGGGCCAGGCGGTGCTGGCTTATATCGAGCAGCTCTTCACGCAGAACCTGCCGCCGAGCGAGGTCGCCGCGATCCTCGTCGAGCCGATCCAGGGCGAAGGCGGCTACCTCGTGCCGCCGGACGGCTTCCTCACGGGGCTGCGCGCGCTGTGCGACCGTCACGGCATTCTGCTGATCTTCGACGAGGTGCAGTCCGGCGTCGGCCGCACCGGGAAGATGTTCGCGTGGCAGTACTGGGGCGTGCGCCCCGACATCCTCACGCTCGCGAAGGGCATCGCCTCGGGCCTGCCGCTCGGGCTCTGCGTGGCGGGCAAGCACCTGATGGAGAAGTGGCCGTCCGGCGCGCACGCCAACACGTTCGGCGGCAACCCGGTCTGCTGTGCGGCCGGGCTCGCCACGCTCGACCTCGTCCGCAACGAGTACACGGAGAACGCACGCGTGCAGGGCGCCCATCTCGGCGAGAAGCTCAAGGCGCTCGCCAGCGAATTCGAGTGCATCGGCGACGTGCGCGGACACGGGCTGATGATCGGCGTCGAGCTCGTCAAGGACCGCGCGAGCAAGACGCCGGCGAAGGAGCTGGCGCACGCGGTCGTGAACCGGGCCTATCAGAACGGCCTCCTGCTCCTCACCTGCGGCGCGAGCGCGATCCGCCTCATTCCGCCGCTGATGCTGGAGCGCAAGCTCGCCGACGAGGCCATTTCCGTGCTCCGCCAGTCACTGCGCGAGGCACTCGCGTCGGGACACTGACGGGTGTTGGGGGCAATTGGGGAGTCATCCCGTCACGAGGGCCGCCCGGAGGCGGGGGTCCTCGCCCAAAGCGAGTATCGGGGAGCGACGGCGAGGACCCGCGCCGCAAGGGCGGCCGTCATCTGGATGGCTGCCATTGCCGCACAACTCGTCGGAGTCCTCGCCCACGCGCAGCGCCTGCCGGTGCTTAAGCAGATCGACCTGCCGCACAGCTATTACTACCGCGAGATGTACCTGCCGCAGGTGACGAGCGGCCCGGGCTCCGTCGCCTGGTCGCCGAACGGTCTCGAGGTCGTCTATTCGATGCAGGGCAGTCTCTGGCGGCAGGCCGTGGACTCCGGGGTGGCGCAGCAGTTGACCGCCGGGCCGGGCTACGACTTCCAGCCGGACTGGTCGCCCGACGGCACCCGCATCGCGTTCGTGCGCTACGACCGGGATGCGCTGGAGCTGGCCGTGCTCGATGTCGCCACGGGCAAGGCGACGCCGCTCACCAGGAACGGCGCGGTCAACGTCGAGCCGCGCTGGTCGCCGGACGGCAAGCGGCTCGCCTGGGTCTCCACCGCCGGCACCGGCCACTTCCACGTCTTCGTCGGCGTGGTCGGCGGCAACGGCGTCACCGGCAAGGCGCCGTGGACGGAACGGCGCAGCTCGGTCCCGCGCTATTACTACAGCGCCTTCGACCACGAGCTGAGCCCTGCATGGTCCCCCGACGGGCGCGAGCTCATCTACGTCGGCAATCCCGAGATCGCCAACGGCACGGGCTACCTCTGGCGGCGCGGGCTCGATGCGGACTCGCAGCCGGTGCTGGTGCGCGCCGAAGAGACCAGCTGGAAGGCACGCCCGGCGTGGTCGCCGGACGGCAGGCGGGTCGTCTGGTCCTCCTACGCGGGACGGGAGTGGCACCAGCTCTGGATCGTGCCCGCCGGCGGCGGCGACGCCTTCGCGCTCAGCTACGGCGACTTCGACGCGACCGGAGCCCGCTGGTCGCCCGACGGCCGGCGGCTCGCGTTCATCGCGAACGAGGCCGGCACGACGGAGATCCGCGTCCAGGACGCCGTCGGCGGACAGCAGACGCGGCTCGGCATCACGGACAGGCGCCATCTCAAGCCTGTCAGCCGGCTGGTGGTGCGCACTGTCGACGCTGCCGGCAGGAGGCTACCCGCGCGCGTTGCGATCGTCGCATCCGACGGGCGCAGCGTCGCCCCGGACGACGCGTTGATACGTGCCGATGATTCCTTCGACCGCCGCAGCTCGGCCTTCGAGACCCATTACTTCCACACGAACGGCGCGGCCACGGTCACCGCGCCCGCCGGCGCCGTCACGGTGACCATCTGGCGCGGACCGGAAAATCGCATCGAGCGGCGCAGGGTGCAGGTCGCGGCGGGCGCGACGCGGGAGCTCGTCGTAGAGATCGAGCCGCTGCGGCTGCCCGCGGGCTGGCGCGAGCAATGGCAGAGCGGCGACGTGCACGTGCACATGAACTACGGGGGCACCTACCGCAACACGCCGGAGCGGCTCGTCGCGCAGGCCTCGGCCGAGGACCTCGATCTCGTCTTCAACCTGATCGTGAACAAGGAACAGCGCGTGCCCGGCATCGCGGCGTTCTCGCCGCTGCCGGACCCCGCCTCGACGCCTGCGGTGCTCCTCGCGCACAGCCAGGAATACCACACCGGCTATTGGGGCCACGTCGGTCTGCTGGGACTCCGCGATCATATCCTGCTGCCCGCCTACGCCGCATTCGGCAACACCGCGGCGGCGAGCCTCTATCCGACCAACGCCGTCATCGCCGACCTCGCGCACGACCAGCGCGCGCTCGTCGGCTACGTCCACCCCTTCGAGGCGGAGCCCGACCCGGCGAAAGACGCGCAGCTCACGAACGCGCTACCGGTGGACGCGGCGCTCGGCAAGGTGGACTACTACGAGGTCGTCGGCTTCAGCGATCATCGCGCGAGCGCGGCCGTCTGGTACCGGCTGCTCAACTGCGGCTTCCCGATTGCTGCCGCCGCCGGCACGGACGCGATGGCGAATTTCGCCTCGCTGCGTGGGCCGGTGGGCCTGAATCGCGTTTACGTCCTCACGGGCGGCCTGGCAACGGATCCGAACGCACGCGAGCGGCAGTGGCTCGCGGGGCTGCGCGACGGCCACACGATGGCGACGAACGGACCGCTGCTCGGCCTGACGGTCGAGGGCCGGCCGCCCGGCGCGGTGCTGCCCGCGCCGGCGGGCGCAAGCGAGCTACGCTACTCGGGCTTTCTCCGCTCGAGCGTGCCGGTCGATCACCTCGAGCTCGTCTGGAACGGCGCGGTCGCCCGCGCGATACCGCTCGCCGGCGACCGGCGCTCCGCCGACCTCGCCGGCACGCTGCCGGTGAGCGGCCCGGGGTGGCTGCTGCTGCGCGCCTGGAACGACGGCGCCGATCCCGACGTCTTCGATCTCTATCCCTACGCCACCACGAACCCGGTCTTCCTCGCCGGCGATCCGCAGGCGATCCATTGCGGAGCCGACGCCGACTATTTCCTGGCGTGGATCGCCCGGCTGCAGGCGGCGGCCCAAGCGGACGCGAACTACAACACCCCGATGGAGCGTGAGGTGACGCTCGAGGAGCTGCGCGCCGCGCGCGTCGTGTTCGAGGCGCGGCGCTGATCAGGGCGGCGGCGCGTCGCCGATCCCCTCTTCGGTCTTCTGCTCGCTGGCTGACGCTTCACGGCTCATGCAATCCCGATGGCCCCGGCGCCGTGTTGAGCCGATTGCGCAGTATGGTGTAGTCGGCGACCGTCACCCGGCCGCTGTGGTTCAGGTCGGCGACGGGGTTGGTGGAATTGAGCGCGTTCCTGAGGATCGTGTAGTCGGTGACCGTGACGAGACCGCTGTTGTTCAGGTCCGCGTCGCAGAGGTTGCCGTAGCCGTCGCCGTCGGCATCGTACTGATCGGTGTTCGCGTCGATGATGCAGTCGTCGAGCGCGTCGACCACGAAGTCGTGATCGATGTCGTCCACGCCGTCGCACAGGCCATTATTATTGAAATCGGGACAGGAGAACGGCGCGGAGAAATTCGAGGTGCCGTTGCTGGTGTCGGTGGCGGTCGCGGTAATGTGCGGACCTGGAGCAGCCTGGTTTGTCACCCACGCACCCGAGCCGTTGGCTGTGATTCTGCCGAGAAACGTGCGGCCCTCGTCCTGGGCGTCGGCAAACACATCGATCAGGCAGGCATTGCAGGCCGTGCCGGAAATGCTCGTCTTCGCCTGCAGTATGGTCGGCGGCGCAGTCTCTGCGCCATTGCGTTCGTTGACGATGCCGAGACCGACGTTGTCGTGGATGGAATTGCCACTCAACGTGTTGAGCGCTGACGACACGCCGACGATCCGCACGCCGGTTGCGTTGAATGCGATCACGTTGCCGAACGACGGACTGCCAATCGAGTTGAATGTCGCAACGGCGGCGCCGTCGAATCGCAGCAGCACGCCATCGCCGCCGTTGGGAAGCGCGGTCGTGCCATCGCTCGCCGTGCCGATATAGTTGCGAAAGACGTGCACGGAGCTTGATCCGGCGAGCTCGACGCCGTTGCCGGAATTCCCGGAGATGACGTTCCGCCCCGCCGCCGTCCCATCGCCCACCGTGTCGCCGTTGGCTTCCGAAAGGAGGATGCCTACAGAGTTGGGGATGGCACCGTTGCCTGCCGCGTTCGTGCCAATGAGATTGCCTTCGATGACTTCACTGCCGAACCCGGATATCCAGATGCCCGCAGTGCCATTCCCGGAGATCAGGTTGCAGTCGCCCGTGCAGCTGCCTCCCGGGGTCGTGCCGTTGGTGCCGCCGATCTGCCCGTTTCCCGGCGTGAAGACGCCTGCGCCCGTATTGGGCTGTGCAGCGGCTCCGGTTGCATCGGTGCCGATGAAGTCGCCGGCCACGGTGACTGCCTGAGCCTGGCTCGTAATACCGTCGCCCTGGAAATTATTGATCACCAGATTCCTGATCGTGGTGCCGAACGCCGTGCCCGCGATGCTCAGGCCCGGGCCAACGCCCGAGCTCGTGCCCGGTCCGTGTAGCACTACCCGGGTGGCGCCGCCCGTTGCTCCCTCGATCGCGACCTTTTCCGTGATCGCGGGTAGCGGCTCCGGCGTAAACGGAAATGAGACGGCGCCGACGTCGATCTCCGGGTTGCCGGCACCCAGCGAAAAGTAGATGGCGTCCTCACCGGTGCCCGCGCCGCAATCCCCGGAGGGTGCGTTGGTATTCGCGGCGATGATCGCGTTGCGCAGCTTGCAGGCGCCGCGGGCTCTCGGATCATCGCTCGTCGTCGTGACGACGATGATGCTGCCGACCTGGGCGTGCGCCGCTGCGGCCGCGATCAGCGAGACGCCAACGATCAGGGCAGTGCGGAGCAGCGTGTCGCGTGGTGTTATCGAGGAATTGCCTGGCATGGCCGTCCCCGTTTGTTCTCTATTTGGGGGATTGTACGCCGTTCTTCCGCCGCTGGCGGCGGGTTAGACTGACCTCCATGACCAGTGAAGCAGCGATACTGTGGGGGTTGCTGTTCGGATCCATCGGGCTCGGCTTCTTCCTCTATGGACGCAAGCAGCGGCTGGTCGTGCCGCTGGTGTGCGGCCTCGGCCTGATGGTGTATCCCTATTTCATGTCCAGTACGACGCCGCTGGTGCTCGTTGGGATCGTGCTCATGGCCATCCCCTATTTCGTCAGGATGTAGGCGAAGGAACCGCGATGAAGATCGAGCTGACGCCCAACGAGGCCCGCGTGATCGGCTGCCTCATGGAGAAAGAGGTCACGACGCCGGAGCAGTATCCACTCTCGCTCAACGCGCTGATGCTTGCCTGCAACCAGAAGAGCAATCGCGCCCCGCTGCTCGACCTCGACGCGGCGACCGTGCAGCAGGTCGTCGATGGCCTGATGAAGAAGCGCCTGGTGAGCGATCGCTCCGGCTACGGCGGCCGGGTGGCCAAGTACAAGCAGGTGTTCTGCAACACCGAATTCGGACCCCTGCAGTTCTCGCCCATCGAGCGCGCGATCATCTGCGAGCTGCTCCTGCGCGGACCGCAGAGCGCGGGTGAGCTGCGCACGCGCTGCAATCGCATGGCGCCGATCGCCGACGTCGGCGAAGTGGACGCGGCGCTTGCCTCCCTCGCCGAACGGGCCGACGGTCCCTACGTCGTCAGGCTGCCCCGCGCTCCAGGCACCCGCGATGCGCGCTACGCCCACCTGCTGGGCGGCGAGGTCCCCGTCGCCACAGCGGTCGCCGAGCCCGCGCGGCCTGCGGTTCCGCACCCGGGGCTGACCGAGCGCATCGAGCGCCTGGAATCCCAGGTCGAGGAGCTCCGGCGGGAGCTCGACGAGATCAGGCACCGCGCCGAATAGCCGGGACGCCCGTCCGCTTTACGGCGGCGCGTTGGTTCCGGTCGGTTGCGTGTCCTGGGTCGCGGGCGGCGGCTCGGCCGGCGATTCGACTCCCGGCTGAGGCGTCCGCCCCGTTCCGGCGGCGAGCAGCGCAAGCGCGGCCTCCTGGTAGCGGCCGACATACTGATCCAGCGCCTGCTTGTACCCCTCCGGCCTCGCGGTCGCTTCGTAGTGCCGCGTGCTGTGCGAGCCACCGGTGCCAATCACCATGCCGAGCGCGTTGCCGATCGACTCTTTGGTCTTCTCGCTCTTCGTCGTGACGTCGCGCATGTCGATGGCGTCGCTCGCGATCGCGACCGTCTCCTTGAGCTCGATGCGTGCCTTGCCCGACGCCGGCGTGACGATATAGTACTCCGACGTCTCCGGCACGATCGTGAGCCCCTCGCTCGTCTTGATCGCCGACGAGGAGTTGAACAGCCCGCCGCTCGTCTTCATGTCGGCGAACTGCACGTTGATCGTCGCGCGGATGATAGCGGCGTCCAGCCCCTTCGCGATCTGCGGCTCGATGTTCTGGGGCTGGACCGTGAAGCCGCCCGGGAACGCGACGCCTAGCCCCAGATGCCTGTCCTCGTTCGTGAAGTAGATCGGCATGTCATGGGCCCCGACGAACACCGACTTGCCGAGCTGCGTGCCGACCGGCGCGTAGTCCTTGTGAAAGCGCGCCGACATCGACTGGTAGTTCTTCTCCTGCCGGATCACCTCGTACGGCACGACTTCGAAGCCGAGCGCGGTCAGTCCCGCGACCAACTGGTCGTACAGCTTGTCCGCGATCGCCTGCCGATCGGCATCGGTCGGGCCGACGAGCTTGATGTCGGAGCGCGACGCCGTCCAGCCCGTCGTGCCGGAGGACTGCGCTGTTGCCGAGTTCTCGACGCCGAACTCGACGCGAAACCCCACGATCGCGATACGCTTGACCGCTGCGAGCGCATCCACCTTGTCAGCTTTGAGAAATGCCTTCGCCAGCGCGGCTGGATCGGCGTTCGGATCGAACTGCGGCCCCTTCCCGTATGCGCAGAGCGCGACGAGCAGACCGAGCAAGCACCACGGCGGCTTCATGGAGACCCCCGCTCCGTACTTCCACCGGGGAGAGTATAAGGCCGCCGCCGGCGGGTGCCAGGCCTTCCCGTGCCCAGTCTCATCCGGCCGAGGCACCCTCGCCGGAGCGCTCCGGGATCGGCGTGTGGGGATACATCTCCAGGCATTCCGGAGACGGGGTGGCAACCGCGACGAACTCCTCGCGCTCGCCGACGCGCACGACCTTCGCGAACAACGCGCGGAACAGCGCGAAGGCGCCGAGGCCGGCCATCAGCAGCGCGGAGGCGAAGTAGAGGCTGGCCGCGCCGAAGCGGGTCATGAGGGCGCCGATGGCGACCGGCGCCACCGCCGCACCGACGCCATAGAGGAAATTGAAGCCGCGTGCCGCGTCGAGGAACTGCACCTGCGGCAGCAGGTCGTTGGCGTGCGCGACACAGAGCGCGTAGAGCACCAGCATCGTGCCGCCGTATACGAACGCGGAGACGAGTAGCATCGGCACGCCGTGATCCCCGGAGAGCGCGATCACGGCCGCCGCGACGCCGGCGGCGAGCGCCGTACCGCCGATCACGAGGCGCCGGTCGATGCGATCCGACAGACCGCCGATCGGCCACTGCAGCAGCGCGCCGCCGACCAGTGCCGCGCTCATGTAGGAGGCGATGCCGGACTTGGAGAGTCCGATCTCCTGCGCATAGAGCGGCGCCAGGCTGAAGAACGCCCCGGACGCCGCGGCGCCCGCGAGCGTGCCGGTCACCGCCACCGGCGACAGTCTGAACAGCGCCCCGAGCGTGAGTCGGCCGGCTTCCCCGAGCTCGGGCTCCGGCAGCCTCGTGAGCGCCACCGGTATCAGGCCGAACGCGAAGAGCGCGGCGGCTATGATGAACGGCAGGTTACTCATGAGATCGCCGACGGTGATCAGGAACTGTCCCGCGGCGAGCGCGCCGAGGCCGACCATCTCGTAGAGCGCGAGGATGCTGCCGCGGTTCGTGCGGTCCGCGCGCTCGTTCAGCCAGCTCTCCACCGTGATGTAGATGCCGATCAGGCTCGCGCCGACGATCGCGCGCAGCACGGTCCACACCACGGGGGTCACGAATATGCCGTGCGCGAGGATCGAGACCGTCGCGAGAGCGGCGAAGGTGGCGAACCCGCGGATGTGGCCGACGCGCCGGATGATCCAGCCGCACCACACGGTGCCGACGATGAAACCGACGTAATACGCGGACATGACGACGCCGATCGCGAGCTCGGAGAAGCCCTCCATGCTCGCACGCACGGGCAGCAGCGTGCCGAGGAGGCCCGCGCCGACCAGCACGATGCCCATGCCTCCAAGAAGCGCGGAAACTCCGGAAATCTGTCGCAGCATGACGTTATGATAACCGTCATGCCCTCCTTCGACGTCGTTTCCGAGCTCGACGCACACGAAGTGACGAACGCCGTGGACCAGGCGAACCGCGAGGTCGGCACGCGCTTCGACTTCAAGGGCACGGGCGCGAAGTTCGAGCTGAAGGAATCCGTCGTCACGCTGCATGCGGAGGTGGATTTCCAGCTGAAGCAGATGCTGGAGATCCTGAAGCTGAAACTCACGAAGCGCGGGGTGGACCTTTCCTGCCTTTCCGCAGCCGAGGCCGTGATTTCGGGACAGACCGCGACCCAGGTCGTCACTCTGAAGGAAGGGATCGACACGGAGACCGCGAAGAGGATCCAGCGATTGCTGAAGGAATCCGGCCTCAAGGTGCAGGCCGGCATCCAGGGGGAGCAGGTCCGCGTGAGCGGCAAGAAGCGCGACGACCTGCAGGCCGCCATCGCTCAGGTTCGCTCGGCGAAGCTGGGCCTGCCGCTGCAATTCATCAATTTCCGCGACTGAGGAACGGAGTCATACGATGCCCGCTAAACAATACAAATCGCCGCCCGCCATGCAGGTGGAAACCGACCGCACCTACCGGATCAAGATCGAGACGAAGAAGGGCACGATCGAGCTCGAGCTCTTCCCGGAGCACGCGCCGGTGACGGTGAACAACTTCGTGTTTCTCGCGCGCGAGGGCTTCTACGACGGCGTCACCTTCCACCGCGTGATCAGCGATTTCATGATCCAGGGTGGCGACCCGACCGGCACCGGGCGCGGCGGTCCTGGTTACCGCTTCGAGGACGAGTTCGAGGACAATCCGCTGCGCCACGAGCGCGGTGTGATCTCAATGGCGAACGCCGGGCCCGGCACGAATGGCAGCCAGTTCTTCATCACCCACGGGCCGCAGCCGCATCTCGACGGCCGGCACACGGTGTTCGGCAAGGTGACGCAGGGCCTGGACGTGGTGGATGCGATCGCGCAGGGCGACGCGATGCTGAAGGTGACCGTCGCATAGGCGTCAGCGGATCAGCCTCTTCGCGACAGCGTCTTCGAATATTCCCTGAGCGTCGCGGCGACGCCCTCGACGATCACGTCGATGTCGGACGTCCCGGCGATCAGCAGCGGCGTCATCATGAGCCAGTCACCGTATTTGCCGCCGTGGCTGCGCCGGCCGTAGATCAGCAGGCCTTTCTCCAGCGCGATCGTCTTGATGTGACGCCCGAGCAGTCACTCGAGTTCTGCCCGCGGCGAACGCGAATTCCTGCTCGGTCGGCGCCCGACCATCGCGGATTTCTCGTCGCGACGGCCTCGTGTTCGGGCTGGGCAAGTGCGGTGGTATGTAGATCATCGTATAGACGGCGCCTGATCGTGCGACTGAGAATACAAACCTGATAATCGCAGGAGAATCCGCATGCCTCTGATCAATTTGGTCATTATCTTGATCGTGGTTGGCGTATTGCTTTGGGTCGTCAATACCTACATACCGATGGACCGAAAGATCAAGAACATCCTGAATATCGTCGTCGTCATCGTCGTCGTACTGTGGTTACTGCAGGTGTTCGGCGTATTGGGATCGCTGGACAGCATACGTATCGGCCGCTGAGGTATGCGAGACGCGGTCACCGCGACTTCTTGATGGCCCATCTCCAGCAGCGAGGTTGGACGATGAAGCGATCCGGGGGGTAGCATCTGCAACCCCGGTCAGCAGCCAACTGAATCTCTGGATTCTGGAGACATTCGCGGCCGGCACCCATTGCGAGCGGCCTTAAGTCCCCGCGCCGCGACGGCGTATCGTCATCCCTCGCCCGTCAGCGCAATTGCCCGGCCTTGACGAGTCTCGCTGCGTAGGCTGTAAGCGCCGCCGATACTCCGTCGACAATAGCGTCGACGTCCGCAGGCGTGGCGGTCAGCGGCGGCGTCATCATCAGCCAGTCACCATACTTGCCGCCATGGCTGCGCCGGCCGTAGATCAGCAGCCCCTTCTCGAGCGCGATCGCCTTGATGTCCCCGATCACGTCAAGTTCGCGCGGCAGCATCGCTTTGGTCGACTGGTCGGCGACGATCTCGATGGCGTTGAGGAGGCCCCGGCCGCGCACGTCGCCGAGGATCGGGATCTCCGGCATCAGCGCCGCGAGCCGCTGCCTGAGATAAGCACCCGTCTTCTCCGCATGCACGACGAGCCCCCGCTCCAGCGTCTCGTTCAGCACGGCGAGCCCCACCGCGCAGCCGAGCGGGCTGCCCTTGTGCGTGTGGCCGTAGTGAAAGCCCGGGCCCGAGGCAACCGCCTCGACCATTTCCGCAGGCGCGAGAAAGGCGCCGAGCGGGTAATACCCGCCGCCGAGCCCCTTCGCGAGCACCACGAGGTCGGGCCGTGCCTCCGGCCAGTGGTGCGCCGCGAGGAACCTGCCGGTGCGGCCCGCGCCGCTGATGACCTCGTCATAGATCAGGAGTAGGCCGTATCTGTCGCAGAGCTTCCGCACTTCCCCGTAGTAGAAGTCCGGCCCGCTCACTGCCCCGCCGCTCAAGCCGATGACCGGCTCCATGACCAATGCGAGCACCGACGCCGCGCCCTCGCGCTGAATCGCCTGCTCGAGCTCTGCCAGACACTGCCTGGCAAAGGTGTCCCGATCCTTCCCGTCCGGAATGCGGTAGCTCAGCGGCGCCGGCACGCGCGGCGATTCGCGCACGTACGGCTGCATCACACCTGCAGCCAGGTCGCCGCTCAACGCAAGCGCACCGAGCGTGCTGCCGTGGTAGGACGGATAGCGCGCGATCACCTTCCAGCGGCTCGTTGCGCCGCGCACCATCGCGTGCACGCGCGCGAACTGGATGCATTTCTCCATCGCCTCCGAGCCGCTGGAGACGAAGAAAGCGCGATCGAGCCCGGGGCCGGCCGCGGCCGCGAGTCGTTCCGACAGCGCGACGTTCGCCTCGCTCTCGAAGCTCGTGGGATACGCGAAACACGCCTTCGCGGCCTGCTCCTGCATCGCCGCCAGCACGCGCGGGTTGCCGTGACCGAGATTGACCGCGACCGGCCCGGAAGTGCAGTCGAGGTAGCGGCGCCCCGCGGTATCCCAGACGTAGAGGCCCTCGGCGCGTGCAATCCTCGGCGGCGGTGCAGAGCCGGGTGGCTGCCAGAATTGCTGCATGCCTCTCACTCGGGAGTCTCCCCCGTGGTAATAGTCCCGCCCGTGAAGGCCGGAAGGATATCGCGCACCTCGGCATCGGTCACCGCGGCGAGCTCGCGGGCGAGCTCGCCCGGCTCGCGCAGCTTGCCGTACCACAGCCACTGGCGCGCGAGCTCAGCGGCGATCTCCTCGTTGCTCTGCGCCGCTGTCTGCTCGCGGCCGAGCATGTGTTGTCTCGCTTCCGCGAGCTCCGCGGCGGTCGGCGGATCTTCGCGCAGGCGCTGCAGCTCCTCGCGCAACAGCGCCTCCATGGCGGCGAGTTTCCGCGAATCCACCGCCGTCATCAGTTCAATCCAGGCGCGTGCTCCATCCGACTCGTAGCGGCCGTCGATGTCGTAGACCAGGCCGCCGTTCCTGATCGCCTCGATGCCGAGGCGGCCTTCGTAGCCGTGGCTCAGCACGTAGAGCGCGAGCTGCCACGCGAGCGCCTGCGGTTGCGCCGGTGCGGGCGCGGGCACCGAGTAGCGGAGCCCGGTCTGGACGCCGAGACGCGCCTCGTCGCGTGCCGGCGCCATGGCCTCCGCCGGCTTCGCGTCCGCAGGGCGCATCGAGCCGAAGACCTTGCGGAGCATGGCCTGTGCGGCGCGGGGGTCGAGATCGCCGACGACCGTCACGAGCGCCGGTCGCGCCGATGCGCCTTCGATCGCGACCCGTAGCTTCCCGAGCGCCGGCAGCAGCTCGTGCGGCAGGGCTCGCACGCCGAGCGCGCTGTATCCGGCCACGAGTGAAGACGTCGTCATCGATGGCGGCAGGTCCGGGCCGATGCCGGGCAGCAACGCCCCGACGTAGACGGCGGGACTCCGTGGCGAACGCTCGACGATCGCCGTGAGGCCGGCTCCAAGTTTCGCTACCGTAGGTGCGGACGGCGCGCCATGGCGGGTAACCCGCGGCGGCGAAGCCGCCGCGCCGCCGGGTGCAGCGGACGGTGTCGCTTCCGCCGGCACGCTCGGCGCTTGGCCCACGCGGTACCAGCCGATCGTCCCCTGCCAGCTCTGGAGATGGCGCTGCGCCGTCCGCTGCAGTTCCGCGGCGGTCACTCCCCTGATCAGCTCCGGCAGTTCCAGGCGGGCCCCGAGCGCGTGGAGCCCGCCGAAGAACGCGAGCTCGTGCGCGGCATCCGCCGTGGTCTCGACGTCGAAGACGAGCTCCTCGAGCAGGCGCGAACGCGCCGACGAGAGCGTCTCTGCCGTCACCTCGCGGTCGCGCAGCGCCGCGACGGCCCGCTCGATGGCGGCTTCGGTGTCGGCTTGCGGCGCGTCCGCGGACGTGCTGCCGGAAATGGTGAAGAGATAGGGAAACTCGGCGGGCGACAGCCAAGTCCGCAGGTCGCTGGCGGCTCCGGCGGCGATTGCCAGCAGCGAGTCCTCGCCGGCCGGTGTGACGCCGAGAGTCTGCCAGAAGTTCACACCGGAGCCGCCGGCGAGAATCTCCTGGAGGAGGAGGAAGGCGGGGAAGTCCGCATCGCGCACTGCCGGTGCCGGGTAAGCAATCTCGAACAGGTTCCTGTCGCCGGCGCCTTCGAGCGCGATGCGCCGTTCGCCCCGCTGCTGGGGCTCGACGGTCGGGACGGCCGGCGTCGCGGGTGCCGCGGCTATGGCGCCGAAGAGCTGCGACACGCGCCCCAGCACGTCGGCGGCCGATACGTCACCGACGACGGCCAGCACCGCGTTGGCGGGCCGGTAGTGGCGCCTGTAGAACTCCACGAGGTCGTCGTGGCCGAGCGCCATGACGTCGCTCGGCCAGCCGATCGTATTGTTGCGATAGGGGTGCTGGAGGAGCGCCGTCGCGACGAGGGCATCGTGCATCACGGACGCGGGGTCATCGTCGTAGCCGTGCAGCTCCGTGAGCACGGCGCCGCGTTCCGCCTCCACCTCGTCCGCCGCGATAACCAGGTTGGTCATGCGGTCGGCCTCGATGCGCAGCGCCAGATCGAGCTCGGCTTTCGGCAGGGTTTCGAAATAGGTCGTCTGGTCGATCCAGGTGTAGCCGTGCCATTCGCCGCCCGCGGCGTATATGGAGCTTACGATTTCCGTCCCGGGAAAGTTCCTGGTCGCCCTGAAAGCCATGTGCTCCAGAAAATGCGCCAGCCCCGTGTGGCCATTGTCTTCGTTGCGCGCGCCGACTTCGTAGAGCATCTGCACGCTGACGAGGGGCGCTGTGTGCTCCTCGAGGACGATGACGGTGAGACCGTTGTCGAGCCGCCAGGTCCGTGCGGCGGCGAGATCGAGGACTGCGCCCGCCCAGCCCGGCCACAGCACTGCCGGCAGCGACAGCCACCCGGCGAGAGGGATGCGTCTCATCGCGCCTCGACGGCGGGCCCCGGAGCGGATGGTCTGTCAGACTTCAGGTAGTGGCCGTACCACTCGAGATAACGCCGCCACACGTCGAGCTGGAAGCTCGGGCGATAGAAACTGTGCGTCTCGCCGGGATAGACGACGAGTTGCGTTGGCACGCCGAGACGGCGCAGCGCCTCGTACATCTGCTCGGACGCGGGCAAGGGCACGTTGTCGTCGAGGTCGCCACACATGAAGAGCGTCGGGGTCCTGATGCGGTCCGCGTGCAGGAACGGATAGGAGAGACGCAACCATGCGTCCGGCTTCTGCCATGGGAGCCCGAGCTCCGCTTCCCACTCCCGCACGTATTGATCGATGCCGTAGCCGCCGAGCATGTTCGACATGCCGGCGCCGCTCGTCGCGGCGCGGAAGCGCTGGTCGGAGGCGATCACATAATTCGTGAGGATCGCCCCGTAGCTCCATCCGCCCACGACCAGGCGATTACGATCTGCGATGCCGCGCGCGACCGCGTCGTCCACCGCTGCCAGCACGTCCGGCACGTCCACATAGCCCCATTGCGCGAATAGGCGCCGCTCGAACTCCGATCCGCGACCCGAGCTCCCGCGCGGATTGGGCTGGATCACGGCGTAGCCGTTGGCCGCGAAGAGCTGCGTCTCGAAGTCGAACTCGTGCTGATGCTGCGCCACCGGGCCCCCGTGCAGATCCAATCGTGCCGGGACCGGCCCGGCGCCCGCAGCGGTCGGCGGGACGAACAGCAGGCCGTGGATCTCGAGGCCGTCCGGGCTCTTGAAAGACGTGTCCTGGGCTTTCGCGAGCTGCACGTCGCGCAACCATTCCGAGTTATGTGCGGTCAGCGGCCGCAGACCCTTGCTCTCCAGCGCGTAAATGTCCGCCGGGTGCTCCGAGCTGCTCATGAGCACAGCGACGTGTCCTCCGCGGGCGATGTCGAAGTCGATGACGACGTGGCCGGGCTCCGTCAGGCGCTCGATCCGACCGTCGCGCAGACGGACACGGGCGAGTTGCATGCTGCGATCGTCTTCGAGCCGGAAGTAGAGCCATTTTCCGTCCGCGGACCAGCGGGGCTGCAGCGTGTTCCTGTCGAGTGTGGCGGTTGGAAGTTGCGCAGCGCCGCCGGTGGCAGTGACGGCCACCTGCACCGATCCGTACCAAAGCTGCTCCGGAGGGCCCTGCTCCACATACGCGAGGCGCGTGCCATCGGCGCTCCACTCGGGAGGGCTGGCGTCCCACTCGCCCGTGGGGTCGCCCTCCTTTCCCGGGTCCGTCGTGAGACGCATAGCGGCTGCGCCGGCGCGGGCATCTATGCGGTAGACGTCCCAATTGTCATTGGCGTCCGGATCCGGCCCGCGCTTGCTGATGAACGCGATGCTTTTGCCGTCAGGGGACCACGCCGGCTTGAGCTCGTCATACGGACCATCCGTTAGCGCGGACACGGCGTACGTTTCCGGATCGAGGAGGAAGAGGTGCGAGCGTTCGGCGCCGAGATAGCCCTTCTCGTCCTCCTTGAACTGTAGCCGGTCGATGACGATCGGTTGCGGCTTGTCTTCCGCCTCCGGAGCGGCGCCGACTTCCGACACGAGCACGAGTTGCCGGCCGTCCGGCGACCACGCGAAGTCGGATACCCCGCCGGCGAGGTCCGTCAGCCGCTCCGCCTCGCCTCCGTCGAGATTCATCAGCCAGACCTGGTCGTTGCCGTCTTCGTCGCCCCGGTCGGAGAGGAAGGCGAGAAATCGTCCGTCCGGACTCCAACTCGGATTGCTTTCGCTCGCCGGCGAGAAGGTCAGTCGCCGCTGCTCATGCCCATCCCAGCTCGCGACCCAGATGTCGCTCGTGTCTGTGTCCAGCTCCCGGTCGGAGCGGGTCACCGTGTAGGCGACCGAGCGGCCATCGGGGGACAACCGCACGTCGCTCACGTAAGCGATGGCATACAGGTCGTCCAGTGCGAGAGGCCGTGCGAGCGAGCCCCCCGGGCCGAACGCCAGAAGGAGCAACAGCAAAGGGAGAGGTGTACGCATGGTCATGATCACCGGGAAAACAAAAACCCCCGGCCCTTCCGGGACGGGGGTTCTGAGTATAAGAGCCTGGCGGTGACCTACTCTCACATGGGGAAACCCCACACTACCATCGGCGCTGGGCGTTTTGACTTCTGAGTTCGGAATGGGATCAGGCGGTTCCCGCCTGCAATAGCCGCCAGCCAATTCTGTCGGCCTCTGATCGCGGCTGAAGTCGCCCCACAGGCCGCAAATCCGGTTGGTTCTGACACAACTGTATTCGTGCTCAGGCCAAGCCCAAGCCTCACGCGCAATTAGTATCGGTTAGCATAAACCGCAATACCCGCGATTTGACGTAATATCTGTGTTACAAGACTCTTGGAACGTCTGATTTCTTCTCTTGCGTCACAAAAAGAACGGTGGAAGGAGACTGCTATGAATCATGTCGTATTTCGAGTCATGGTTGCCAGCGGCATGGTGGTTCTCGCTCTGCCTGCCGTGCTGCCGGCCCAGGAGGTCCATGAATCGGCGGCGGTCATCAGTGGCGACGTGTCGAGCCAGATATCGATGTTCAGCTACGAGGAAGGTCCTGTTTCCAAGCTGAACTTTCGTGGCACACCCGTTGCCGCGAATGCGGAAGGCAAAGGCGAAGTCGAATATCAGGATGGCAATGCTCGCATCGAGGTCGAGGTCGACAAATTGCCGGACCCGACCAGCCTCGGCCCGTATACGGTCTACGTGCTATGGGCACTGACACCGGACGGCAGAGCAGTGAACCAGGGCATCATTGACACCGACGGGGGCGGCGACGGCGAGATCGACACCAGTTATGGTGCTTCCCAGTTCGCGCTGATCGTGACCGCTGAGCCACATTTCGCCGTCAGCATCCCCAGCACGATGGTGACGCTGTACAACGTTGCCGACAAGGTGAAGGGAACAGAGTCGAAGGTCACATCCCTTTCAGAGCGGGCGAACTACTCGACGCTGCCAGTGATCCCGATCGATAAGAAGACCGCTCCGGTGGAACTCGTCCAGGCCCGCTATGCCTTGGCCATCGCCGCTGCCGCGGGGGGCGAGCAATTCGCACCCCAGGCTTACGAGACCGCCAAGGCCAAGCTCGGCGCGGCCGAAGCCGCCGCGGCGGACAAGAAAGGGTCGGTCCGGAAGACGTTTCCAGCACTGGCCCGCGAAGCAACGCTGGCCGGCGAAGACGCCAGGCGGGCGGGAATGACAGCCAAGGCAGCCGCCGATGAAGAGGCGAAGCGGGTCTCGGCAGCCAATGCCGCAGCCACCGAGGCGGTCGCGAGCCAGCAGGCCAAGGACACTGCGGCTGCTTCCGCCGCCGCCCGCGCGGACCTCGAGAGACGGCTGGCCGCCGCGCTGCCCACCCAGGAGACCGATCGGGGGCTCGTGTCCGAGATCGGTGGTGTGAGTTTCGTCAGCGGCACCGCAAACCTCAATTCCAAGGCAAAGGAAAGTCTGGCGAAGTTCACGGGCGTCGTGGCCTCCTATCCCTCGCTCAAGTTCAAGGTGGAAGGCCATACCGATAACACGGGGTCCGAGGAAACCAACAAGGAGCTGTCACTGAAGCGCGCGCTGGTAGTTCGTGACTACCTGATTGGCCAAGGCGTCGCGGCGTCCAGCACCGACGCAGCCGGTCTCGGTTCCAGCATGCCCATCGGAGATAACGCCACGAACGATGGCCGGGCACGCAACAGGCGCGTCGAGATCGTGGTCTCCGGCGCCCCTATCGACAAGTAGACGGGCGTCCACGTCTCAGCTGCATCTGGGTGGGAGAGTTTACGAGCCACAAAGCAAAACCCCCGGCCCATCGCTGGACCGGGGGTTTTCTTAATAAGAACCTGGCGGTGACCTACTCTCACATGGGGAAGCCCCACACTACCATCGGCGCTGGGCGTTTTCACTTCTGAGTTCGGAATGGGATCAGGTGGTCCCCGCCCGCTGTGGCCGCCAGGCAATTCGGTTGGCCGGAAATGCCACTGGCGTGACAACCGGAACACCAGAGGTGCGTCCATCCCGGTCCTCTCGTACCAGGGACAGCTCCCCGCAAATTTTCCCCCTACCACTACCCTCGGCGTCAGGTGCTTTCCGTCCCGAGAAAGGCGGCCTGACCGTCGTTTCGGGTCATTGAGCGGAACAGCCGCTTGTGTTAGTTCTTATCCTATAAGTGCCCGCGGCCTCCCGGCCGGGACCAGGAAGACCCCCCCCGCGCGCGGCAAGGAGGGCATTATGAAAAACAGAGGCACTTTCGAACTGCTGCGCGGAACCGCGCTGCTCGTCCTCGTCCTTGCCGGGTGCAGCACTGCGCACGCGGCATCCCTCGCAATATTCCAGGAGCGCGTAATCAACGCCGCCCCCGGCTTCCCAGGTTGCAGCGCCGGTGTGTGCGCGCAGGGTCAGGATCCATTCGCACCGGGTGCCGTCCAATTCAACCAGCAGTGGAACACCGGTAACGGCACCTTCTTCATGGACGGGGAGGCTCATACCACCGGGAGCATTCTGACCGGGCCGCCAGGGGCATCAGCTCGCATGAGGACCAACATCAGCGGCGGAGCGGATGCCAGCGTCTACTATGAGCTTCAGCTGACCTGCCCCATCGTCAACTCCTGCGGCGTCGCATTGGGCGTAGGCGTTCCAGTGCATGTCGTCGGATTCGGCTCGGTGGACGTCCGGCCCGACCCGGCCGCGGACGATGGCGCGTATCTCGGCGGCGAAGCAATGCTGGACATCACTCAGGCGGGGCTGCCGATCCTGTCCGGTTCGGTGATCGCCGAATGCCTCTATCTTCGCGGCGAGTGCGACACCAGCTCTGTCCCCCATTCGTTTGCGTTCACCTCTACTACGACCTTCGACGGGTTCCCCCTCCAGACAATCGGCGTAACTATTGCTACGTTGGCTAACGTGCTGCCGAACGCGAACCGATCGGGCAGCCGTGGGGCCGGCGAGGTAATCGCGACGGTTGATCCCGTCTTCTACATCGACCCCGAGTTCAGAATCGACGGCGTGCTCGCCACCGATCTTTTCAGGCTCGAATTCAGCCCCAACATTGAGGTGGTGCCGCTGCCCGCGACGGGACTGCTGTTTCCGACAGCCATGGTCGCGGCGGCAAGCTGGCGCAGGAAGAGACGCACAAGGTCCGCCTGAACTGCAACGCGCCCCATCAATGAAAAACCCCCGGCCCATCGCTGGACCGGGGGTTTTTATTTAAGAGCCTGGCGGTGACCTACTCTCACATGGGGAAACCCCACACTACCATCGGCGCTGGGCGTTTTCACTTCTGAGTTCGGAATGGGATCAGGTGGTTCCCGCCCGCTATGGCCGCCAGGCAATTCGGTTGGCCGGCAAGGAATCGCGACTTGCGTCGCTCCTACAGGAGGTTCCTGCGAGCCTTAATCTGGTTGGTTTTGACGAACAACTGCGTCGTTCAAGCTGCTTGGGTGTTATATGGTCAAGCCTCACGGGCAATTAGTACTGGTTAGCTCCACCCATTACTGCGCTTCCACACCCAGCCTATCAACGTCGTAGTCTTCGACGGCCCTTTAGGGGGATCGAGTCCCCAGGGAAATCTCATCTTGGGGGGGGCTTCCCGCTTAGATGCTTTCAGCGGTTATCCCGTCCGTACATAGCTACCCGGCAATGCCACTGGCGTGACAACCGGAACACCAGAGGTACGTCCACTCCGGTCCTCTCGTACTAGGAGCAGCTCCCCTCAAATCTCCAACGCCCACGGCAGATAGGGACCGAACTGTCTCACGACGTTCTAAACCCAGCTCGCGTACCACTTTAAATGGCGAACAGCCATACCCTTGGGACCTGCTACAGCCCCAGGATGTGATGAGCCGACATCGAGGTGCCAAACACCGCCGTCGATATGAACTCTTGGGCGGTATCAGCCTGTTATCCCCGGAGTACCTTTTATCCGTTGAGCGATGGCCCTTCCATACAGAACCACCGGATCACTAAGACCTACTTTCGTACCTGCTCGACTTGTCTGTCTCGCAGTCAAGCACCCTTATGCCTTTGCACGCAACGCGCGATTTCCGACCGCGCTGAGGGTACCTTTGTGCTCCTCCGTTACTCTTTAGGAGGAGACCGCCCCAGTCAAACTACCCACCATACACTGTCCCCGACCCGGATTACGGGCCAAGGTTAGAACCTCGAACATTACCAGGGTGGTATTTCAAGGTTGGCTCCACGAGAGACTAGCGTCCCCGCTTCATAGCCTCCCACCTATCCTACACAGACAGATTCAAAGTCCAGTGTAAAGCTATAGTAAAGGTTCACGGGGTCTTTCCGTCTTGCCGCGGGTACACTGCATCTTCACAGCGATTTCAATTTCACTGAGTCTCGGGTGGAGACAGTGTGGCCATCGTTACGCCATTCGTGCAGGTCGGAACTTACCCGACAAGGAATTTCGCTACCTTAGGACCGTTATAGTTACGGCCGCCGTTTACCGGGGCTTCGATCAAGAGCTTCGCCTTGCGGCTAACCCCATCAATTAACCTTCCGGCACCGGGCAGGCGTCACACCCTATACTTCCACTTTCGTGTTTGCAGAGTGCTGTGTTTTTAATAAACAGTCGCAGCCACCTTTTCTCTGCGACCCCTGCTGGCTCCGGAGAGCAAGTCTCTTCACCGGCAGAGGCGTACCTTCTCCCGAAGTTACGGTACCATTTTGCCTAGTTCCTTCACCCGAGTTCTCTCAAGCGCCTTAGGATTTTCTCCCCGCCCACCTGTGTCGGTTTACGGTACGGTCCTGGACTACCTGAAGCTTAGAGGCTTTTCCTGGAAGCGTGGCATCGGCCACTTCCCGGCACAAAGGCCGGTCGTCTCGCATCTCGGCGTTGAGTTCCCGGATTTGCCTAAGAACTCCGCCTACTCGCTTAAACCGGGACAACCAACACCCGGTCAGCCTAGCCTTCTCCGTCCCCCCATCGCAGCAGTCACGAGGTACAGGAATATTAACCTGTTTCCCATCGAC
>OY970328.1:0-3267500 GCA_963717355.1 uncultured Gammaproteobacteria bacterium | reverse complement strand
ACCACGGTGGCTCCGATGGCGCCATGGCCTCCTTTTAACAGACCGATTACGTGGACCGGTTCACAATTCCAGAAGGTTTGTTGACCTGGCGACACGACGCCGCTGATAATTCCCATCGAACCGGACACCGGGGCACGTGCGGACCCTACCGCCCGTGGGTGATCCAGATGGAGCGATTTCGGCCAGCGGCCTGCGAGCGGATCACGCTGTTGCAGGTACGCCGGTCTTAGCGGAGGCTTAGGATCAGACCACGCATGCGCCCGCACGACACTGCATCTGCGGAAGGACCAGCCGTTGCGCGTTCCTACCGTTTGCCTTGGTTCGCCACCGGCCTTGGCCTGCCCCTGCTCTCGCTCGGTTTTCTGCTTCCGGACGCGAGCTACCAGGACGCGTTGCGCCTCGACCGCACGCTCACGGAAATCAGGCCGGTATTCACGCTGCCGCTCCTGTTCAATTCCACGGACCTGATCACGGCGGGCGCCTTCGGCGATCCCGCCGCTGCCACCAACGCCGATAGCGCCGTCACGCTCAACGTGCGCCGCGGCGACACGCTCGATCGCCTGTTCCGCCGCGAAGGCCTCGACCTGAACCAGCTCGCATCGATCATGCAGCTCGACGCCGCCCGGCAAAACCTGCGTCTGCTGAAGCCCGGCGACGAGGTAATCGTCCGCCATGACAGCAGCGACATCCTCGAGGTGAGCCGTCCGCTCGACGCGTTCAATACGCTCAGCATCACGCGCACAGGCACCGGCTACGATGCGCGCATCATCGCACTCGACTATCAGACCCGCTCGGCCACCACGACGGGGCAGATCCGCAGCTCCCTGTTCGAGGCCGCCGCCCAGGCGGGTGTCTCCGACGGCACGATCATGAAGCTCGCCGGGATTTTCGCCTCCGAGATCGACTTCGTGCTCGATCTGCGCGAGGGCGACCAGTTCACTATCGTCTACGAGCAGAAGTGGCATGAGGGCCGCATGCTCGCCGAAGGCGAGGTGCTCGCCGCCGAATTCATCAATCAAGGCCACAGCTATCGCGCGATCCGTTACCAGGCGAGCGACGGCCGCGTCGGTTACTACACGCCCGAAGGCAAGAGCCTGCGCAAAACATTCGTGCGGGCTCCGCTCGCCTTCTCCCGGATCAGCTCAGACTTCAACCCTCATCGCCGGCACCCGATCCTCAACACGATCCGCGCACATACCGGCGTGGATTACGCGGCCCCCGCCGGCACGCCGGTGCGCGCACCGGGCGACGGCAGGGTGATCTTCCGCGGCCGCAAGGGCGGCTATGGCAACGCGCTGATCCTGCAGCATGCCGGGGGAGTGACGACGCTGTACGGCCATCTTTCGCGGTTCGCCGCGAGCGCCCGCGAGGGCCAGCGCGTCAGCCAGGGTGACGTGATCGCCTTCGTCGGCGCCACGGGTCTCGCTACGGCGCCGCACCTGCACTACGAATATCGGATCAACGGCAAGTACATGAATCCGCGAACGGTAAAGCTCCCGGACGCGGCCACGCCCATCGACGCCGCAGAGCGGGAAGCCTTCGCGCGGGCCGCGGCTCCGCTCGTCCAGCGGCTCGATGCGGGCGATGCCGTCTTCGCCTCCGACAAGTCTCCCACCACGGCCGCTCACACCGGCTGATCTGGCTTCGCACCCCGCGCGGGCGAGTGCTATCACCGCGACTGTGAACGGCTTAACATTGCCCGCAAATCAACGTGTTATAGTTAAATGTCTGCGGACGGACGGCGCCAGATCTGACGCCGATGTCGCGACCGCCCCGCTTGCTCAAGGGCTCCCGTGGACATCCACAATCTCAAGCTACCCGACTACTACATCAACCGGGAACTCAGCGCGCTCGAGTTCAGCCGGCGCGTATTGCACGAGGCCCAGAGCCGGTCCGTGCCGCTCCTCGAGCGGCTGAAGTTTCTCTGCATCGTCTCGACCAATCTCGATGAGTTCTTCGAGATCCGGGTAAGCGGTCTCAAACAGCGTGCGGAGATGACCTCCGGACCCGCCGGCGCGGACATGATGATGCCGCGCGAGTTACTCCACGAGATCAGCCTGCGCGCGCACGAGGTCGTCGCCGAACAGTATCGCCTGCTGAACGACGATCTCATTCCCGGGCTGGACGCCGAGGGCATCCGCTTCGTCCGCCGCAGCGCCTGGAGCACCCAGCAGCGCGACTGGCTGCGCGATTATTTCGACCGCGAGATCGAGCCCGTGCTGAGCCCTGTGTCGCTCGATCCGGCGCGGCCGTTCCCGCGGATCCTCAACAAGAGCCTGAACTTCATCGTCGGCCTCGAAGGCACGCACGCTTTCGGGCGCCCTGTGCAGCGGGCGATCGTCCAGGCGCCGCGCTCCCTGCCACGACTGATCAGGTTGAGTCCGGAACTGCCGGGTACGGGCAACAGTGACTTCGTGTTCCTGTCCTCCGTCATCCACGCCTTCGTGCCGGAGCTGTTCGTCGGGATGGAGATCAAGGGCTGCTACCAGTTCCGCGTCACCCGCAACAGCGATCTCTACGTCGACGAGGAAGAAGTGGACGACCTCATGCACGCACTCGAGGGCGAGCTCATCGCCAGCCGCTATGGCGCGGCCGTCCGGCTCGAGATCGCCCACGATTGCCCGGACGATCTGACGGGTTTCCTGCTGGAGATGTTCGGTCTCGACGAAGACGACCTATATCGCATCGACGGGCCGGTGAACCTGAACCGCCTCATGGCCGTCTACGAGCCCGCGCAGCGGCCCGACCTCAAGTACCCGCCATTCACCCCGAGCGTGCCGCGCGACATCACCGACGCCGACAACATTCTCGCGGCCATCCGGCGCCGCGACATCCTGCTCCATCATCCTTACGAATCATTTGCCCCGGTGCTCGACTTCATCAGCCGCAGCGCCCAGGATCCGGACGTTCTGTCCATCAAGCTGACGCTCTATCGCACGGGCCACGAGTCGCCGATCGTGGACAGCCTCGTCGCCGCCGCGCAGACCGGCAAGGAAGTGACGGTGCTCGTCGAGTTGCGGGCACGGTTCGACGAGGCGGAGAACATCACACTGGCCAATCGTCTGCAGGAGGCCGGTGCCCACGTCGTGTACGGGGTCGTCGGCTACAAGACTCACTGCAAGATGGCGCTCGTCGTGCGTCGCGAGGGCGGGCGCCTGCAGCGCTATGTGCACCTCGGTACCGGCAACTATCACCCGGGCACGGCGCGGCTCTACACCGACTACGGCCTGCTCAGCGCCGACCCTGCGCTGGCGGAGGACGTCCACCAGGTTTTCCTTCAGCTCACCAGCCTCATGCGCACGCCGCCGTTGAAGCGGCTGCACGAGGCGCCTTTCACCCTGCACAAGGACATCCTCGCACTCATCGAGCAGGAGATCACGAACGTCGCGGCCGGCGGCAACGGCCACATTGTCGCCAAGCTCAACGCGCTCGTTGAGCCCGAGGTCATACGCGCGCTCTATCGGGCCTCCGGCGCCGGCGTGATGGTGGACCTCATCGTGCGTGGCCTGTGCTGCCTCAGGCCAGGCATTCCGGGCGTGTCCGACAATATCCGCGTGCTGTCGATCGTCGGCCGCTTCCTGGAGCACTCCCGCGTCTATTACTTCCACGCCAACGGCGACGAGCACGTCATGCTGGCCAGCGCCGACTGGATGGAGCGTAACTTCTTCAGGCGGGTCGAAATCTGCTTCAGCGTCGAAGACGAAGACCTGAAGGCGCGGCTGCTCGCCGATCTCGACCTGTGCCTGACCGACAACAGCGAAGCCTGGGAATTGGGCCCCGACGGCCGATACGATCTGTTGCGTCCGGCCGGCAACGAGCCGGTTCAGGCGGCGCAGGCGACGCTGCTGCGCCAGCTCTCCGAAAACATCAACGCCGGGCCGCCGCCTTGACCCGCGAGCCGCGGACCATTTTCAGCGTGAATCCGACGGCAGCCAGGTGCCGGCATTCCTGCTCGAGATCCGCTTCCGTGAGGGGATTGCGGCGCAGCCAGCGCGCGGGCAGGACGATCTCGAGCCGGCGTCCGGCGGCAGAGAGCTGCAGGGCTGGCAACGGCTGAGGGGCTCGGCTGCGGTTGAACAGTACCGCGAGACGCAACAGCACCGAAAGCCGCAGGGCGCGCAACCGCCATTCCCGCGGCAGTTCCGCGAACTGTTCCTGGTCGAACCGGCGACGGTGGCAGCGGACGATGCTGGCCAGCACACGCTGCTCGTCGCGCGCAAACCCTGGCATGTCTGCGTTCTCGAGCAGGTACGCACCGTGGTGGTGATAGTGGGCGTGGGCGATGTCGAGGCCGAGTTCGTGCAGCGCCCCGGCCCAGACGAGAAACTTGCGATCGACGTCGCGCTGCAGGTCCCAGCTGCCCGCGACCTGGCGCCAGAGGGCGAGCGACGTCTCGACGACTCTGCGCGCCTGGCGTGCGTCGACGCGAAACCGTCCCTCCATGGCTCGCACCGTCCGCTGGCGGGCATCTTCGTCCATGAGGCGGCCGACCATGTCGTAGAGGATTCCTTCGCGGAGTGCCCCGTCTGCCACCACCATCCGCTCGATTTCCAGGGAGGACATCACCTCGACCAGAATCGCGATGCCGCCTGCGAACACCTCCGCGCGATCGTCGGAAAGGCCAGGCAGACTCAGATCGCGGACGCTGCCGGCGGCACTCATGAGCTCCACGAGGTACTCGAGGTCCTTCACGGTCAGGCCCTTGCGCGCGCGCCCGAGCGCGGTCAGCACGTCGTAAGCCGCGCGGATCGTACCCGATGCTCCCGCGACCCGCGACGGCGCGCGCTTGAGGAAGCGCGCGCGTACGGGCTCGATTTCCAGGCGCGCTGCCTGGCGCGCCGCGCGGAAGTTCCGCGGACTGAGCCTGCCCTCGGGAAAGGCGCTGCTACTCAGGCTGACGCAGCCCATGTACAGGCTCTCCATCGTGACCGGCTCGAGCCCCCGTCCCTGGATGATTTCCGTGCTGCCGCCGCCTATATCCACGACCATCTGTGTGCCGCGCGCTTTGGGCAGGCTGTGAATCACGCCTAGATAGATGAGCCGCGCCTCTTCTATTCCCGAGATGACCTCTACGGGATGCCCGAGCGTGCGCGCGGCCAGCTCACGGAAGTGCTCGGCCCGTCGGGCTTTGCGCAGCGTGTTGGTGCCGACGACCCGCACCCGACCGGCGCGCATGTTGCGCAACCGCTCGCCGAACCGCGCGAGACACTCGAGCGCGCGTTCCTGGCTCTCCGGATCGAGTCGATTGCGGCGATCGAGTCCGGCGGCCAGCCGCACCGACTCGCGAAGCCGGTCCATGACGATGAGCTGGCCGTGCGAGAAGCGCGCGATCACCATGTGAAAGCTGTTGGACCCAAGATCCACGGCACCGAGGATTTCGGTGTCGTGCGGGCGGACGCGCTGTTTCTTCACGGCCATGTGTTCAATGCACGCGCACCGTCCACGGGAAGGACTCGACGGTCGGTTTCAGGCCGCGCGTGGCGGGAACCACGCGGATCACCACCCGTTGGGGCGTGAAGTCCTGCGGGATGCGCAGGTCGGCCGTGACCTGCTGGAAATAGCGGAAGGCGAAGGACAGCGACAATGGCGTGGCGGACAGGCTCGCGAGATCCACGCTCACGACGCGATCTGCCCGCAAGCCCTCCACGCGGATCTGCATCTGGCCGCGCACCTCCCGGTCCACGGCCTCCGCCCGCGCCAGCATGAAGCCGATCCGTGCACCGGCCGGGATCGCGGTCAGCGCGAACTCCTGCACGCGCAGTCCGCCCTGGTCGGAGCCGCCGACGATCCCCCGATAGAACTTGAGCTCTTCCTGCTGCTCGATGAGCTTGCCCTGGAGCTCGGCGAGCTGCTGCTCGACCTGGCCGTATGCCTCACGATCGACCTTTTCGTCGGTCTGCAGGCGCGTCACCTGCTCGCGTGCATCGCGGTTTTCCGCCTGCAGCGCGGCGATATCGCGGCGATTGCGATCGAGCTCTGACTGCGCGGCGCTCTGACCGCCGCGATACTGGCCGAGCTCGAACGCGCCCACGAGAGCAACCAGCCCGCCCGCCGTCGCGATCAGCTCACGCCGCGCAAGCTTCACGGGCGATCTCCGGGCGGCAGCCGCCACTCCGCCGGCCAGTCGCCAGGTTGCGGAGGTGGAGGTCCGGACGGCCGAAACGGGGCGAGCTCGGACAGGGCCTGGACGTAGACGCGCCGTTTGAAGTGAATGACCTCCGTGACCGGCTCCCAGTAGTCCACCCAGCGCCAGCGGTCGAATTCCGGCAGCGACGTGGTGTCGAGGCGCAGCCGCTCCTTGGGCGCGAGCAGGCGCAACAGGAACCAGCGCTGCTTCTGACCGATGCACAACGGCACGACATCGTGACGAATGTACCGTGCGGGCAGCCGGTAGCGCAGCCAGCCACGGGTCGCGCCGAGCACTTCCACGTCCGTCGCGCTGAGGCCGATCTCCTCCTCGAGCTCCCGGTACATCGCCCGGCGAGGCGACTCGTTACGGCGGATGCCGCCCTGTGGAAACTGCCACCCCGGCTGGGCGATGCGGCCGCCGAGAAGGAGCATTCCGGAGTCATCGCTAAGGATGATGCCGACGTTGGCCCGGTAACCCTGCGAATCGATTCGGTCCAATAGCACGCAGCCCTGCACCCAGCGCGCCCGCATTGTTCCACAAAGGACCCGCCGATCAAATCCTCGGCCGCCGATCTGCTTTAGGTACACTGCAGCGCCGGCTCTCTCGGCCGATGAGCAGGCCGCGGCTGAACGACACATGCGACTGCGCGCACCCATACTGCTCGCCACCCTCGCCGCGCTGGCCGCGGTCTGCCTGCTCGTCGCCGCGTCCTTCGGGAGCGGCGCCGTCGGTCCGCACGAAGTGCTCGCGCTTCTGCTCGGGCACGCGGACGAGGCGACGCGCCAGGTGCTGCTCGAGCTGCGGCTACCGCGCGCGCTCGCCGCGTTCGGTACGGGCGCGGCGCTCGCGCTGGCGGGCGCCCTCATGCAGATCCTGCTGCGCAACCCGCTGGCGGATCCTTACATCCTCGGCACATCGGGCGGCGCCGCCGCGTTTGCGCTGACCGCCATGATCGCGGGCGCCGCCGGCATGGCCGTCGACCTGAGCGCGTTCGCCGGCGCGCTCGCGAGCACGCTGCTCGTGTTCCTGATCGCTCGGGGCGGCCAGTGGACGGCCGGGAAATTATTGCTGACGGGCGTCGTCGTGGCCGCCGGCTGGAGCGCGCTCGTGAGCCTGATGCTCGCGGTCAGTCCGGAGCGCAATCTGCGCGGCGCGCTGTTCTGGCTGATGGGCGACTTCGCATTTGCCGACAGCCCCTCCACCTGCCTGGCCGTCGCTGCCGCGGGCACGCTCGCGTGCTTCGCGCTCGGTCGCTCGCTGAACGTGCTGGCGAGCGGTGACCAGCAGGCGGCCCTGCTCGGCCTGCCAGTGCGGTCCATGCGCATCGGCATCTATTTCCTGAGCGCCGTGCTGACCTCCGTGGCCGTGACCACGGCGGGCACCGTCGGCTTCGTCGGCCTGGTCGTGCCGCACCTGATCCGGCTCGTGGCGGGTGCCGACCACCGCGTCGTCGTGCCCGGGGCCGCGCTTGCCGGGGGTACGCTGCTCGTGCTGGCGGACACCGTCGCCCGGACGGTCGTGGCGCCCCGGCAACTGCCGGTGGGGGCGATCACCGCGCTCGTCGGAGTGCCGGTGTTCCTGCTGCTGCTCCGCCGGGGTCCGGGAAACCCGGGCCACGTTTCCTAGCCAGGCTGGCCCTGGCCCCGATTTTCAAGATAGCTGCGGCCCTGCTCCATCAGCCCGACGAAGGCCGGCTCGTCGTTGGCGCGCACGATGTCCGTCAACCGCTGCACGGCCCGCAACAGGTCCTCGAGGGCGAACAGCCCCTGTGGGTTCAGGCTCTGGATCTCGAAGTACAGGTGTGGATTCTCGCGCGCCACCCGCGCCGCGACGTCGAGCTGGGCGTCGAAGGTCGTGCTCGAGAGGTTCGCAAGCCGCGGCGCCGTCTCGCCGCTCTCGGCAAGCGCCGTGAAGAACGCGATGTTCAGCGCATGGGAGAGCCCGAGCACATAGGCGATCACGCGGTCGTGCTCCTCGAGCGGCATCTCCATCTGCTGCGCCATGGTCGAAGCGAAGAGCTGGCGTGCCTCGCGGACGGCCTCCGGCGACCCGGCGTCCATGAAGAGCACATGGCGGCCCGACAGGAGCTCCGTATCCGGGCCGAACATCGGATGCAGCGAGGTCACCCTGGCGCCGCTCGCCGCGAGACCGCGCAGGGCGCCGACCAGCGGCGACTTGAGCGAGCCGATGTCGAAAATGAGGCCCCGATGGCGGCGCTGGGCGAGCGCTTCCAGGATCGACGCCGTGAGCCCGAGCGGCGTCGCCACGACGGTGATCGCGAATTCGTCCGTGAGCGAACGCCAGTCCGCGACCTGCTTGAACCCCTGTACCGGGCCGGCCGGGTCGGCGACGGTGACGTCGAACCCCTGGGAGTCGAGGAATTCGACGAACCAGCGGCCCATCTTGCCGCTGCCGCCGATCACGAGCGCGAGCTGTCCCTGGCCGGCGCCCTCTGCCCGCACGCGCGCGCGCTCCTGCGTCGTGAGCGATGAGCGGATGAGAAGCTCCATGAGTGTCTCGGCGACGCCGGGGGAAACGCCCAGCCGGGTCGCGTGCGCACGCGCGGTCTCGATCACCTGCTTCTCGCGGCGGAAGTCGCGTGTGGCACGACCTTCGGTTCGCTTGAGGGCCCCGATCTCGTTGCTCAGCCGCTGGCGCTCGGCGACGAGATCGACGATCTGGCGGTCGATGGCGGCGAGGCGGTCGCGAATTTTCTCGAGCGTCATGGCGGCCAGGGCGAGGAGTGGGAGCCGGTGTTTTACCGGCTGGCGGCCCCTGCCGCAAGCCGCGCGCCGCGGCGGGTCGGGGAGTGGTGAGCCTCGCCGCCCGTCACTACAATCCGTGCGCGTCCGCAGGGAGACGACAAAGGGACGGTTGCGCATGTCGTGTGCGTCGGCAAGGGAGGCACGGGGGAGACGCGGATCCGCGTCGGGACGTGCGCGAAGCGCTTGCGGCTTCGCTCTGCTCGTCGCGCTGCTGCCGGGCCTCGCGGCACCGGCCGAGCTGCTCCTGCACCAGGGCACGGACTTCGCGGTGGCGGCAGCGGGCAACGGCGATCTGGTCATGGATCTGGCGGGGCGGCTGTGGCGTGTGCCGGCAGGAGGCGGCCGTGCCGTCGCGATGACGCCTGCCGGGGTGTACGTCCGGCGGCCCGCGTTTTCTCCGGACGGGAAACACATCGCCTGGCAGGCGCTGCGTGAGGGTTTCTTCCAGGTATTCGTCGCTGACGCGGACGCCGGCAACGCGCGACAGATCACGGCCGGGAACGCGAATCACCTGTCTCCCGGCTGGTCGCCGGACGGCGCACGCGTCGCGTATGCGTCCGACCGTGGCGGCGACTTCAGCCTCTGGGAGAGCGAGCTCGCTTCCGACGACGTGCGCCAGCTCACGTTCGAGCCCGGCGACGAGCTCGATCCGGCATGGAGCCCCGACGGCAGACTGCTCGCCTACGTCAGCGAGCGGCCCGGAACGAGCGCGCTCCTTGTGCGCGTGCCCTTCCAGCCGTCGCGCGTGGTCGTGACGGACGACGAGCTCCTGCGCTCGCCCGCCTGGCGTCCTGACGGCAGTGTCATCACTTATGCCGTCATCGGTCCGCAGGGGCCCCGGCTCAACATGGCGATCATGTCGGACCCTGCCGTGGTCAAGCCGGTCGCACCCGGTGAAGCCGCCGGCACGGCGCGCGCCGCCTGGCTCGACCGAGGGCGCTTCTTCTACACGGCGGACGGCCACATCCGCGAGCGCGGGTTCGGCGAGCTCACGAGCACGGATGTACCCTTCGAGGCCATGCTGCAGGTGAGCCCCGTCGGCGAGCCGCCGGCGAGGCAGCTCGCGGGCGCCGGCGACACTCAGGCCGTGCACGGACTCGCAGGCCTGGCAGTGCTCCCGAATGGGCACGTCATCGTTTCCGCGCTGGGCGACCTCTGGGAGCTCGACGCGAATGGCGGCCTGGTGCGCGCACTGAGCCAGGATGCGTACGTTGATCGTGATCCCGCGGTGAGTGCGGATGGGCGCTGGCTGGCATTCACTTCCGATCGCGACGGTGCGTCACAGATCTGGGTCAGGGACCTCGCGGGCGAGGACCTGCATGTGCTGACCACCGAAACCGGCGCCGCGGGCCGTCCCGCGTGGAATTGGCGCGCCGACGCCATCGCCTACCTCGCTGCCGACGCCCCAGGTGGTAGCCTCGACCTCAAGGTCGTGGAAGTCGGCAGTCGCAAGGCGATGCGCTTCGCGAGCGGGCTGACGCAAACCGGGACGCCCGCGTGGACGCCGGACGATGCGCGCATCGGCCTGCTGCAGCACGAGCAGGGTCAGGTGCGGCTGCTGCTTTATCCCGCGGACAGGCTGGGCACTGCACGCCGCGTGACGCTGCCTGCCGAGGTGGTGGGGCCCGGAGTCAACGAGGCGCAATGGTCGCCCGACGGCAAGGCCCTCCTCATTGCCTCCGCGGCCGGCATCCGCACGCTCGCCATCCTCGACAATGGCCTGGTGGGCGCCGAATGGCGGTCGGTCGCCGATGCGCCGGCCGGACTGGCGCGCTGGCTGCCCGGCGCCGGCGTGCTGTTCACGGACGCGGCCGGGCTCGTCCGCGCCACCGGCCCTTCCGAGCTCACGCATATCGCGGTCCCGCTCACCTGGCGGACGCCGACGGGGCCGGGGCGGACGATCATCCGCGCGACGCGCGTCTTCGACGGCGTCCAGGCGGAGTATCTGCCCAATCACGAGATCGTCATCGAGGGTGACCGGATCGTCGCCCTCGGGCCCTGGTTCACGACAACGCCCGCTCCTGAGGACACCGTGATCGATGCCCGCGGCAAGACCGTGATGCCGGGACTCGTCGATCTGTCGGTCGGATTGCCGCAGGGAGCCGGTGAGCGCCTCGGACGGACGCTCCTCGCCTACGGTGTCACGACTGTCCAGGTCCTGGGCGGGCAAAGCGCGGAAATCCGCGAGATCGCCGAGCGCTGGGAGGCGCACGCGGCCGGACCGAGGCTGCTCCAGGCTGCCGACTGGTGCGGAGCGAGCGCGCCGGCCGGGACCGATGCCACTCCTCCCGGCACCCTCCGTCTGTGCCCGGCGGCCATCGTCAGTGCTCCGGCCCTCGTGCAGGAAAAACGCGCCGCCGGCGCGACGATCTGGTCGCCCTCCTGGCTTGCCGCAGCGTCGGGCGTCGTCGACGTCGTGGGGCCTCTCGGCACGCTGCGTGCGGGACCGGCGGACGAGCCGCTCGCCGGCATCAGCGGCGCGCAGTACCTCTACCAGGATGCGATCGACATCCTCGTACGATCGGGCGCGGTGCTGGTGCCCGCCCTCGCCGTGCAAGGGCTGCCAATTCTCGCCGGCGATCAGCCCGATCTGCTCGAAAGCGCCCAGTACCTGGCATTGCTTCGCCCGGAAGAACGCCGGGCGCAGGCCGAAGCGTGGAAGAATCTGGCCGACTCCAGCCTCCGCCGCCGCTGGCTGCGCGACAACCAGCGCCTGATCGGACGCATCTCGGCGGGCGGCGGCAGACTCGCGACCGCCAGTGGTGCGCCGGCGGTCCCCTACGGCCTCGGGCTGCAGGGCGAGATCCGGCTGCTGGCCGGCGCAGGGCTACCGCGCTACCGGGCTCTGCAGATGGCGACCAGCGAGGCCGCCAGGGCGGTCGGTCTGCAAGAGCAGATCGGCGCCATTGCGCCCGGGCGGGCGGCGGATCTTCTGATCGTCGCCGGAGATCCCCTGGCCGATCTTAAGCAACTCCTTGCAATCGAGACGGTGATCGTGGGCGGGCGCCTGCGATCGATGGCGTCGCTCCTCGACCAACCCGCTGGAACGGCGAAAAAATTTACAGCGGTCCGGGAAGCGCCGCCGCCGAAAGCACGTCGGCCGCGGCGATAAGCGAGGGTGCTGATCAGACCGCCGGTCGCGCGGGCGACCTCCGGCGGGCGGCGATCGTGCAGCCCCGCTCCACACCTTGTGTTCCCGGCGCCCGTGGGCCCTGGTCCGGGCACGGGCATTGTCGGGAATCCTTACAGGGAGGCTCACTGTCAATCCAGCGAGCGCCACAAGAAATACGCAACATAATGTTTCTATTCTGATTCCTCACCCATGGCACAGGTCTTGCTCAATGTGCCCTGCGCACAAAAAAGGTTTCTACCAGCGGTAGCAGTGTTCGACATCTAATACAGACATCGAAGCCAGAAGACGCACGAAGAAGAAGAATAACTAAGCAGAAGAAGTAGAAGAACAGCGCAGAACAAGAAGAAAAAAACCACCACGGCGCCGTTGAAACAGAAACCGAATTCGCGACAACAACAATAACCCGTGTAAAAACCCCGCTTCCCTGCGGGGTTTTTTTTACCTGCTCGCGAGACCGAGCCGCACGGCCGGCGCAGGCAAGGCGATCGGCGCTGGGGGCCGATGGCGGCTCGGCTCCTGGCGGGTGTGAGGAGCCAGCGGAGCAGGATGCGAAGCGCAGCGACGACCCAAGCGAGCGGAGTACATGGATGTACGCAGCGAGCGTCCCGCCAGGAGGCGGAGCCGGCAGCGGACCCCACGACCGACAGCGCGCCTCGCGCAGGAGCACCGCTCGGGGCAGAATCCGAGGCGATGAGCGCTCTGCTGGAAGCCGAAGGTCTCGAGATCGGAGTCGAGGGGCTCGTACTCGTGCGCGAACTCGCGCTCGCCGTGCAGCCGGGCACGCTCCTCGCGATCCTCGGCCGGAACGGCGTGGGCAAGACGCTCACGCTGCACACGCTCGCCGGCCTGCGCGCCGCCCGCTGCGGCGTCGCGCGGATCCGCGGCCGTGATCTCACCCTCATCGGCCATCGCGAGCGGGCGCTCGCCGTCGGCCTGCTGCTGCAGGACCAGGAGGATCCGTTCCCGACGACGGTGCTCGAAACCGCGCTCATGGGACGCCACGCGCGTCTCGGCCTGTGGCAGTGGGAGACGGCACAGGACCACGCGCTCACGCGCCTCGCGCTCGCCGCGATGGACCTCGATGGCATGGAACAGCGCCTCTGCTCGACGCTCTCCGGCGGCGAGAGGCGCCGTCTCGGACTTGCGATGCTGCTCGTGCAGGATCCGGACGTGCTCCTCCTCGATGAGCCTCTGAATCATCTGGACCCACAACACCAGTTCGCCGTGCTGGCCACGCTCCGTGAGCGGGCGCGCGCGGGCAAGGCCGTGATCGCGAGCCTTCATGATCCGGTGATGGCCGCGCGGTATTTCGACCTCGCCCTGCTGCTCCATGGTGACGGGCGCTGGCAGCTCGGTCCGGTGCCCGAGCTCCTCGATGCCGCGACCCTGTCGCAGCTCTATGCCGTGTCCTTCGAGCGCTATCGCCGCGAGGGTGGTGACGGCGGCGCGCGCGCCGACACGGTGATGCTGCCCTCCCCGGGGCCTTTACTCCCCGACGCCGATTCCGGTACCTTTCGATCCGGTCCTACAGGTGCCTGACGGCAAATCGAGCCGGCAGGTTAAACGGGAAGACGGTTCAAAGCCGTCGCTGCCCCCGCAACGGTAGGCGAAGGTAAAGGACGATCACGCTGGCCACTGTGCCTCGATGCATGGGAAGGCGATCGTCCCGGAGCAGGACTCCTGCTCCCCTCGCGAGCCCGTATACCGGCCTGTAGCGGTCTTACTGCGTCAGGTCTCGGCGGGAGACGGCGCGACGGCTCGCAAGGTCATTTGTCGTCGCTAAGGCTGCCGGTCACTTCGGTTCGCGCCGTAGCCGCGAACTGAACCTGCACCGGCGCCGCTTGCCGGGATCGGACGCGCATTGACTGGGCTCGGGTGTGAGCCCGGAAGGATTGGGAATGCGCGCACCGTTATTCGCCCTGGGAATCATGTTCCCGGCCGCTGCCGTCGTCCCGGCGCCTGCCGACACGGCCATCGAAGCGGTCGTCGTCACCGCCAGCCGCACGCCGCAGCCGCTCGATCGCGTCGGCAGTGCCGTAACGGTCATCGACCGCCGCGAGATCGAGGAGCGCCAGGCAGCGACCGCGGCGGACGTGTTGCGCGCCGTGCCCGGCGTGTCGGTCTCACAGAGCGGGCCCGTCGGCGCGCTGACGCAGGTGCGGATCCGCGGCGCCGAGGCGAATCACGTGCTGGTGCTGATCGACGGCGTGGAAGCCAACGATCTCGCCACCTCCGGCGAATTCGGATTCGAGCACCTCGCGACTTTCGACATCGGGCGGATCGAGATCGTGCGCGGGCCCCAGAGCGCGCTCTGGGGCAGTGATGCGCTCGCCGGCGTCATCAACGTGGTCACGCGACGGCCGTCCCGGGCGCTCGAGGTCGAGGGCTACGGGGAGGGCGGCTCGGACTCCTACCTGAATGCCGGGGCGCGGATCGGCGCCGGCGGTGACCGCGGTTTCATCAGCCTGTCGGGCTCGCACTTGCGGACGGACGGCACGAACGTCGCGCGGACGGGAGCGGAGAGCGACGGCTACGACAATACCTCCGCGAATCTGTCGGCGGCATTCGACCTGGTGCCGGCGCTCAGGCTGGAGTTGACCGGCCGTCACACGGACGCCACGTCGGAATTCGACGGCGTGTCATGGACCACGGGCCTGCCGGCCGACGATGCGGACGGCAATGGCAGCACCGACTTCTACCGCACGCAGGCCGAGCAGGAATACCTGCGCTTCGGCGGCCGACTCGATGTCGGCGGCGGGCGCTGGAGCCACGACCTTCACTACGCCGTCACCGCTACCGACACCGACACCGCGAGCGAGGGCTTCGTGCCTGGCACGCGCGACGAGACCTCGGCCAGCGGGCACAAGTATGGGCTGTACTACCAGACGAGCCTGCGCGTGACCGCGCCACGCGAGGATGCGCCGGCCGACGCGCTCACCTTCGCCGCCGATCACGAGCGCGAGGAGTTCCGCCAGCGGGCCTACAGCCCGGATGGCGATCAGGAGCAGAGTCTCGAGGAGACCGGTGTCGTGGCGGAGTACCTCGCCTACATCGGTGCTCGGCTGTCGGCCTCCGCCAGCATCCGTCACGACGACTACAACCGCTTCGAGGACGCCACGACGTGGCGCACTACGGCCGCGTACCGGCTCTCGGCGGCCTCGCGCCTGCACGCGAGCCTCGGCACCGGACAGAAGACCCCGACCTTCACGGAGCGATTCGGCTATTTCCCGGGCTCGTTCGTCGGCAATCCCGATCTCAGGCCGGAGAAGTCCACGGCCTGGGACGCCGGCATCGAGCGCCGGTTCCTCGCGGGCGCCATCGTCGCGGACATCACCTACTTTCACGCCGATCTCGAGGACGAAATCAACGGCTTCGTGCCGATCGCGGACCCGGAGGACCCGCAGAGGCCCTACACGGCCGAGAACAGGACGGGCACGAGCCACAGGAAGGGCGTCGAGCTCCGGGTGGTCGCCGACCTGTCCGAGCGTTACTCGGTGGATGCCTCCTACACCTATGTCGATGCCACCCAGCCCGGACCCGACGGCACAGAGATCCGGGAGGTGCGCCGGCCGCTGCACTCCGGCGCCCTCAACCTCACCGGCCGCTGGCTGCAGAGCCGCCTCATCGCGGATCTCGGCATGGCGTACACCGGCGATCGCACCGACGAGTTCTTCCCGCCCTACCCGCTGCCAGCGGAGCGGGTCGCGCTCGGCGGTTATGCGCTCGTGAACCTCGCGGCGAGCTGGCAGCTCGCACGCGGCGTGACCGTCTATGGCCGGGCCGAGAACGCCTTCGACAGCGATTACGAGGACGTCTATGGCTACAACACGCCCGGCGCCACGGGTGTCGTAGGCGTGCGACTGGACTTCGCGCGTTGATGTGCCGGAACATGGCAGGCCATGGGCAATCGCCTCACCAGGATCTACACCCGCACGGGTGATGACGGCACGACCGGACTCGGCAGCGGCGAGCGCGTGCCGAAGGAGAGCCTGCGCATCGAGGCCTGCGGTGCGGTGGACGAGGTCAACAGCGCGCTGGGTGTCGTGATCGCCTCGCCGGACGTGCCAGCGGCCGTGGTGGCGTGTCTGCAGGAGATCCAGCACCAGCTCTTCGATCTGGGCGGCGAGATCTCGGTGCCGGGCCGTGCCGTGATCGACGACGCGCTGGTGGCTGGGATCGAGGAGAGTCTCGATCGGTTCAACGCACCGCTGCCCCCGCTCAGGGATTTCGTGCTCCCGGGCGGCAACGCCGGGGCGGCCGCCTGCCACGTGGCGCGCGCCGTCTGCCGGCGGGCCGAGCGGCGCGCGTGGACGCTCGCACGCGATGAGACCGTCAACCCGGCCTCGCTGCGCTACCTGAACCGGCTGTCCGATCTGCTGTTCGTGCTGGCGCGGGTCGTCGCGCGCCAGGGCGGCGGCGGCGAGGTCCTCTGGCGTCCCAAGGCCCGGAATTAGGGCCAAATGGGGTGGGCCCGATTCCTCAGCGGGAGCGGGCTTCCTTGAGAATCGCGCACAACTCGGCGACTCCATCGAGGATGCGCGCGCTCGGCCGGCTGAGCAGGTCGGCGTTCAGCGTATAGAGATTGCCGCGCGCCACGGCGGGCACACCCTTCCAGCGCCTCCAGCCCGAGAGCGGCGACTGCCCGGTGCCCATGTCGCTCGCCACGATGACCTCCGGCGCGGCCGCGATGATCGCTTCGAGCGAGACGTTCGCGGTCAGACCGGGCAGCGCGCCGAACACGTTGCGCCCCCCGCAGAGATGCAGCCCCTGGCCGAGGAAGTGCCGGTCGGTCACGGTGAAATACGGCCGCTCCGAGAGCTGCACGAACACGCTGAGCGGCACCGCGTCCCGCGCCGCGGCCCGCAGCGCCGCGAGCCGCGACTCGAACTGCGCCGCCGCCGCAACCGCCACCGTCCCGGTCCCGGCGAGCCCGCCGATCGCCGCGATCTGTGCGCCGATGTCGGGAAGTTCGACGGGCTCCATCGCCACCACGCGGAAGCCGAGCTCGCGCAGGCGTCGCAGCGTCTCCGGCGGATTGCCCGACTGCCAGGCGAGTATCAGGTCCGGGCGCAGCGCCGCGATGGCCTCGTAGTCCACGCGGAAGGCGTCGCCCACCCGCGGCAATGCCCGCACCGGTGGCGGAAAATCGCTGAATTCCACGACGCCGACGAGCCGCCCGCCCGCGCCCGCCGAGTACACGAGCTCCGCGAGGTGCGGTGACAAGGTCACGATGCGCTGCGCCGGCGCGCTTTCCGCTGTCGCCACCGGCGGCGGCGCGTCGCGCCCGCACGAGAGCAGCAGGCCCGCCAGCAGGCCGGGCGCGACGGCGCGGATCGCTCTACCCGCCGTCACTGCAGCCAGTTGTTGAGCGTGAGGAGCGCGATCGCCGGATACCAGATGAGCCACAGGGTACGGCGGACCAGCGCCAGCGCTGCGCGGACCGTCGCGCCGGCGACCGCGGGAGCTGCATCGGCGCCGCGGGCGCCGTGACCCACGCGGTCGACCAGGTCTTCGGTGCGCTCGAAGAAGGCGCCGGCCGCCGGAGGACTGCCGCTGCGCCAGCCTCGGATCGCGCCCCTGAAGCTGCCGGACAAGGCGAATGCGGCGGCCATCAGGCGCGCCGGGAGCCAGGCGAGCAGCCCGTGGACCAGGTGCGCGGCGCGCAGCACCTGGCCGCCCGGGTCCCGGTACGCGGCGCGCCGGCGCATGAGGTCCGTCACCCTGAACAGCCACGCGCCCGCGGGCCCGGCCGGCCCGAGGACGAGAAACCAGAAGACCACACCGAACATACGGTTGTTCGCCTGCACATAGATGGCCCGCTCGAGAGCCCGGTCCCGGGCGACGGGATCGGGCGGCGGCTCGTGCTCACCAATCTCGCGCGCGAGCCGCCGCAAGTCATCGCCGGCGCCGGACCCGGTGGCAGCGCAGTAGTCGGCCACTTCCTGCTGGAGGTCCCGCGGCCCGAGCGAAAACAGCAGCACGAGCACCGCAAAGACGAATGCGGGGACCTGTTGCAACTCGCCCGCCAGCGCGAGGCTCACCCAGCCGACGGGGGCCGTGAGCAGCAGCGCAACGAGCGCGAGCTGGAGCGCCGCGCCGGCGACGGGCGCGCCGCGTGCGCGCGCGAAGACGAAGTCGAACAGCCGGTCCAGCCAGCGGAATTCGCGCAGGTGAAAGAAATGCGTGAGTGCGCGCTCCACGCCGAGACCGAGCAGCAGCGCGAGGAAGTTCACGCGTTGCGCACCGCGTCCAGGGACCGGGCGAGCAGCCCCCAGTCGAACGCCGGCCCCGGATCGGACTTGCGTCCAGGTGCGACATCGCTGTGCGCGACGATGGCGGCCTCACCCAGCGACGGGACGGCCTCGCGCAACGCCCGCACCAGGCGCGCCAGCATCTCGTACTGGCCGGGTGTGTAAGGCACCTCGTCCGCTCCTTCGACCTCGATGCCGACGGAGAAATCGTTGCAGCGCTCGCGGCCGAGGTAGCGCGAGTCTCCCGCGTGCCAGGCGCGGCGATTGATGGACACGTACTGCACGAGCTCGCCGTCGCGGCGGATGAGGAAGTGGGACGAGACCCTGAGGCCCGCTACGGCGGCGAACGCGGGATGCGCCGCGGGGTCGAGCCGGTTGGTGAAGAGCGCGTCGATCCAGGGGCCGCCGAATTCGCCCGGCGGAAGCGAGATGCCGTGCACCACGATGAGGTCCGGCTGCACGCCGTCGGGCCGCTCGTCGCAGTTCGGCGAAGGCACATGGCGCGCGCAGGCCGCAAGGCCGGTACGGGGATCGATGCGCAATCCGCTGCTGGTCATGAAACCGCCGTGGCCACGGGAACCCTGCGATTCTAGCTGCAGAGACGCTCGCGGTGTGCCCCTGGAAATTGACGCGCCGGCAAGCGCCAGCCCAAACTCCGGCGGGTACCGGAGTCCTTTCATGCCCCTGCGCCGCATCTTCTCCGAACAGCGCCTGCAGAGCGGCGCGAGCGTCACGCTCGACGGCGACGCCGCGGGTCATGTCCTGCGTGTGCTCCGGTTGCGCACCGGGGACAAGCTCGTCGTGTTCGACGGCAGTGGCACGGATTACGACGGCGAGGTCACAGGCCTCGGGCGCGACGAGGTGGCGGTGCGGATCGGCGCCGGCCGGGCGGTGGCCAACGAGTCGCCGCTCGTCATCACGCTGCTGCAGGGTGTGTGCCGCGGCCCGCGCATGGACACGGTCATCCAGAAGGCGACCGAGCTCGGCGTGAGCGCCATCCAGCCGGTGCTGGCCGCGCGCAGCGTCGTGCGCCTCGACGAGACCCGGGCCGGCCGCAAGCAGGAGCATTGGCGGCGTGTCGCGATCGCGGCCGCGGAGCAGAGCGGGCGCAGCCGCATCCCCGATGTGGCCGAGCCGTTGAACGTGGAGGACGCCGTGCCCCGGACCGAACAGACGGCCACGCGTCTGCTGCTCGACCCCGGCGGCGCGAGGATCCGCGAAGCGGCCCCGCTCGCATCCCCTCTCGTGCTGCTGGTCGGCCCGGAAGGCGGCCTCACCGAAGCCGAGCGGCGCCTGGCGGAAGATTTCGGCTTCACGGCGATCTGCCTCGGCCCGCGCATACTGCGCGCCGAGACCGCGCCGCTCGCGGCGCTGTCGGTGCTCCAGTTCCTCGCGGGCGATTTCGCGTAAGTTGGCTGCGCGGCTAAGGCCGCGCCGGGCGGCGGCTGGCCTGCTGCAGCTCGCCGCCGAGATGCGCCAGCGTCGCGGCCGACACCGGCGCCGACAGGCCGCCGGCGATCATGTCGGTCAGGTTGCTGACGAAGATCCGGTGAGCCGCGCTCGTATTGCTCGTCTCGTTCAGAATCAGCCGCTGCCGGTCCGCCATGGCGTGAATGATCTGCTCCCACATCACACCGAAGCGCTGCACGAGGATCACCGGCGGAATGGCCGGCAGCGCCCGGGCGAGCAGGCTGATCGCCCGCTTCATGTCCGTGCCGAACCGGCCGGTCCAGACCTCTTCGAGCTTCACCTGCGGATGGCCGATCATCTGCGCCAGGAAGCGGATGAAACACGAGCCGTCTTCGCTGCCCATGATCTCCTCCGAGAACGGCTCCACGATCGCCTCGACGATCTTCCTGACATCGCGCTCGCCTTCCGGACCGAGCACGTCCAGCCTTTCCCTGCGCCGGTGGCCGATGCGTTCCAGGCGATAGTCCGATATCGCGGCGATGAGCGAGAGCTTCGACCCGAAGTGGTAGTGGGCGGCGGAGGAATTGCGCTGGCCGGCTTCGAGATTGATCTGGCGCAGGGAGACGCCGTCGATACCGCGATCGGCGAACAGCCGTTCGCCCGCGAGCAGCAGCTGCCTGCGCGTGCGGGCGCTCGCAATGCTGAGCGCTGCCGGGTCCCCGTCCTTCATCGGCCCATCATAGGTCAGCGCGGTCCGGCGGGGCTGCGCCGAATTGCCGCAGCCGCCTTATGTCAGGAAGCGAGCGCAGGCACGACGCGCTCCCCGATCAGCCTGATGGCCGCCGCCGGGTCGTCGTGCACGCCGAGCGTGATGTGGGTGAGGCCCGCTGCCGCAAACTTCCGCAGCACTTCCAGCCCGGCGTCGAGCTCGCCCGCCGCCGCCGTCAGCGTCAGGTTGGCGATCAGCGTCTCCACGATCCGGTCCGGCACGCCCTCGATGACGGGGCTCCGCGCGCCGAACGCCTTGAAAAAGGCGGGCATGTGGGCGGCGACGAAATCGCAGTCCGCCTCGCTCAGGAACGGCTCGATGAACCGCCGGGCGAGCACGCCACGGAGCGCGAGCCGGCTGCGGGCCTCGTTCACCGCGGCCTGCCGGTCGTCCTTGACGTGCCAGGCCCAGAAGTTGTTGAGCTCGAACCCGGCGGATGGACGGCCTGAGCCGGCACGGGCCGCGAGCGCCGTTTCCATCGCCGGTCCGGCGAGATGCAGCGGCATGTCGCTCATCAGGATGCCGTCCGCGGCGCGCCCGGCCATGCGCAGCATCTGCGGCTTGTTCGCGCCCGCCAGGATCCGCGGCCGCCGGCCGGCCGCCCACCGCGGCTGGTAGTTCCTCAGCGTATAGATCTCGCCCGCATAGTTGAGCGGCTTGTCCGCGGAGCTCGCGGTAAGGATCTCGATGCACTCGCGCACCGCGCGCACCCTCCTCTGCGGGCGGAATTGCGTGTTGCCGAGGAACGCCCCGCCGCCACCGATGACGATCGTGGCCCGGCCGGCCGACAGCTCGTCGAGCGTGAGCAGGGCGTTCGCGATCTTCAGAGGGTGCATCTCGAAGGGGCTGATCGCCATCACGCCAAGCCGGATCTCGCGCGATGCCGTGGCGAGCGCGGCAAGGCACTGGAACACGTCCCGCGCCCAGGGATCGTTCGTGATCCAGAGTGTGGTGATCCCGTAGCGCTCGGCCAGGCGTCCGAGCTCGGCGATCTGCGCCGGCGTGCAGCCGGGCTCCAGGGCGATGTCGACCTTCATGGGAACTGCGCGCGTCGGCCGGGAGCGGGCATGACGGCTAGTGGTGCACTTCCACCGCCGCGGCCTGCTCCATGTCGGCGCTCGCGGGTATCAGCGGCACCGGATCGAGCACCCAGTTCCGGCTCGTGCGCCGTGCCGGAGACGGGATCGCGTATGCGGCCGAGTTGCGGGTGGCGTTCACCTTCTCCATGTCGATGCGCCAGCCCTTCGCCCGCCACTTCTTCACCCATTCGCGGTAGCGTGCGACGCCCTCGTCGCCGCGGACGAAAGTCTCCTTGATGTTGGTGCGCGGGGTCAGCTTCGGTCTCAGGCCGAGCAGCACGTCGCGGTCCTGGAAGCCCACGTACTGGTTGCGCTCCATCATGCGCGCGTCATCCTTCGGCTCGATCAGGAAGTTCCTCAGGTTGACGATGTACACGCCGGTCCGGAACTCGTCCACCGGGTTCTCGAACAGGTACTGATGGATGAACATGTCCTTCGCGGGATGGATGTAGGTCCAGATGTTGTTGGCGCCGTGATGGCCGGTCTCGGCCTCCACGAACCCGCTCTCGGTGCGCCCGGACGCCTCGCGCATCTTCTGGTCGGGCAACGGCGGCCCGATGCCGCCGAGCTTCATCCACGAGCCCCACTCGTGGTCGACGGCCTTGCGCTCCTTCAGGTGATAGTCGTTGCGCGCCCCCGAGTAGCCGTGCGTCGGATGCACGAACTCGTTGTGAGCCGGATCGACCCCGTTCTCCATCGAGCGCTCGTAGTTGAGATCGAACAGCCAGTGCTGGATCGTCGCGGCCCAGCCCGGCTGCCCGTACTCGGGAATGGCCATGATCGGGATGCGCTCTTCCTCGGGGAGGTCGCCGAGAAAGGCGAACACGAGGCCGTACCTCTCTTCGACCGGGTAGGAGTCGACCTTGGCGCGCGCGGGCAGTTTCGCGTCCGGCGCGATCGTCGGGATGCGCGTGCACCTGCCGTCGCCGTCGTACCGCCAGCCGTGATACGGGCACTCGATGCAATCGCCCTTGATCCGTCCGGCGGCTAGAGAGCCGCCGCGATGCACGCACACGTTCGCGAGACAATGCGCCTTGCCCTGCGAATCGCGATACAGCACGAAGTCCTGGCCGAGCATCTGCACCTGGAGCGGCGTGGCGGCAAGCTTCGCGCCCTCGGCGGCCGGGTACCAGAAGTTGATGAACATGGCTCTTCTCCTTGCGGGAAGATCGGGCTCCAGATTAAGCCGCGTGCATGAATCGTCGTCGGCGTCGTCAGGGCATTATAGCCACGCGGCCGATCACGCGAGCGCGGGCACGACTCGCTCGCCGATGATGCGGATCGCGGTGGCAGGATCCTCGTGGATGCCGAGCGTGATGTGCGTGAGGCCAGCCCGCCCGAAGGCCTTCAGCCTGTCGATGTGAGCGTCCACGCCCTTGAAGTCCGAAGTCAGCGTGAGGTTCGCCACCAGGGTCTCGATGATCGATTCCGGAACCCCTTCGATGACCGGCGAACGCGTGCGATACGCCTTGTAGAAGGCCGTCATCCGCGAGGCGACGAGATCGCATTCCTGCTCGCTCAGGAACGGCGTGAGATAGGGCCTCGTCAGCATGCCCCGCAACACGATCTCGGTGCGCGCCTCGGCGACGGCCCTGGCCTTGTCCTCGTACACGTGCCACGCCCACCAGTCGTTGAGCTCGAAGGCGCGACCATCGGCGGGCCGCGCCTGGCGGACCGTCGCGATGGCGGGGCCGACGAGCGGCAGCGGCACGTCGCTCATCATAATGCCGTCCGCAGCGCGGGCGGCCATGCGCAGCATCTGCGGCATGTTCGCGCCGGCCAGCAGGCGCGGCGGCTGCTGCACCGTCCAGCTCGGCCGGTAGTTGCGGACGGTGAAGACCTTGCCCGCGTAATTCACCGGCTGACCCGAGGCCGCCTGGCGCAGGATCTCGAGGCACTCCCGCGTCGCCGTCACGCGCCGCTCCGGCTTCGCGCCGATCGCGGGCAGGATCGCGCCACCGCCGCCGACGAGGATCGAGGCCCTGCCGGCGGCGGTCTCGTTCAGGGTCAGGAGCGCATTCGCGATCTTCAGCGGGTGCATCTCGTAGGGGCTGATCGCCTGAATCCCCAGACGTATGCGGCTCGATGCGCGCGCGAGCCCGGACAGGCTCACGAAGGCATCGCGCGACGAGGTGCCGTTCGGCGCCCAGATCGTGCCGATGCCGTAGCGCTCGGCGAGCGTGCCGAACTGCACGTACTCGTCGAGCGAGTAGCCGTGGTTCATCGCGATGTCGACGATCATGTCGGCCCCGGGCCGCCCGCCGGCGCGCTCGCGGCCGCGGCCTGACGCCGGTCCGCAGAACGCACCGCTACGGCCCCAACGAAGACAGCGGCGTTGATCAGCGCCATCATCAGGAACGGCGCCGTGCGTCCGATGTTATCGAAGATCGTTCCGCCGACCAGCAGGATGGTCAGCATCCCGGCGGCGCCCATCAGGCTGAACGTCCCCATGACGGCGCCGCGGATGCGCGCCGGCGCTTCCTGCCCGATCAGTACCCCGCCCGCCACGATCGCGCAGCCTTCGCCGATGCCGACCAGCACGCAGGCGGGCAGCATGAACCACCCGCCGAATGGGTCGGCGACCTGGGACAGCGCGAAGTAACCGATGGTCGCCATGCCGAAGGCGAGGCACATGGCCGTCATGCGCTCGATGCGGTCGAAGACGAACCCCATGCCGAGACCCGCCAGCAGGCCGAAGCCCTGCGCCAGGCCGAAGTACATGCCCCCGAGCGCGGTGCTGCGCGCGGGCGAGATGCCGAGATCGGTGCCCGTGTGGACCAGCCACAGGAAGAAGAAGTTGATCAGCACGACGAGATCGCCGCGCGCGGCGAACGCCATGCCGTAAGCGAGCCCGATGCGCCGATTCCGCCGCGCCTCGGTGAATCCCTCGCCGAGCAGCCGCCACGTGCTCTGCCGGTCGCGCGTCTCGAGGGCGGATCGGCCCTTCAGTCCGAAGCGGATCAATACAGCCAGCAGCACGAAGTAGGCCGCGACGGTCCACAGGCTGTAGCGGACCGCCTCGACCGGCGTGAATCCCGCGTTGACATACCACGACGGCATCCGGGTCAGCACCAGGGCCGTGAACACGGTGCCGATGCCATTGACCGTCGCTACGACCCCCATCCACCTGCCGCGGCTCGCATCCTGGGAGTATTCGGCGATGCAGGTGTGCAACATCACGGTCGCGGCCGACATGCCGAGCGCATACACGAAACGGAACGCGAAGAGCTCGGAGACCGAGCGGGCGAGCGGGTAAATGAAATAGCCGACCACGAGGATGGCGACGCCCGCGACGTAAATGACGCGCCGGCCGAGACGGTGGGAGAAGGCGCCGAAGAACCCGGCCATCACGATCGTGGTCATCTCCTGCAGGAAGCCGAGCTTGCCGACGAGCGAGCCCTGCTCGCCCCGCGGCACGTGGACGATCTCCTGGAGGATCATCGGCTGCAGACTGGTCAGGACCTGCAGCAGGCCGACGATACTCAGGCTGCTGAAGAGCAGGATCAGCGCATTCGAGCGGCTGATCTCGGGCGAGAGCCAGAACGGCCCCAGCTTCACGCCGCGCGGATCCGGCGGAATCACGTTGCCGCGGCGGGCGAACAAGATCAGTTCTTCTTCGGCCGGTAATGCTCCGGTCCGAGATCGAGCGACGAGACATCCATGACGTAGCTGTAGAACGCCGGCTTCTTGCCGGGCTCCCGGTCCGCACGCCCGTAGACGAGCTTCTTGCCGTCGGGCGAGAACGCGGGGAAGCCATCGAACCCTTCGTGCCAGGTCAGGCGCCGCGGCTCGCCGCCCGCGAGGTCGCCGAGAAACAGCTCGTAGTTCTTGCCATCCACCACGTGCACATAGGCGTAATGCCTGCCGTCCGGCGCGGGAAACGGCGCCCAGTTGAGACCCGTGTCGAACGTGAGCGGCTTCGTGCCCTTGCCGTCGTGCCGGATCGTGAAGACCGTCATCGGCTGCGGGTCGATCTTCTTGTACTCGCTGCGCTTCCAGGCGCGGTAAATAATGGTCTCGCTGTCGGGCATGTAGACCGCGCCGCCTTCCTGCCAGTCATCGGTGAAGGTGATCTGCTGCTCGTCCTTGCCGTCGGGGCGGATGCGCCAGAGATCCATCCGGCCGTCGACCTGCCGGCCGAACAGCACCCACCTGCCGTCCGGGGACACCGTGACCTCGGCGTCGTAATACTTGTTGTTGGTGAGCCGGCGCAGGTCCGTGCCGTCGAGGTTCGAGATGTAGAGCTCGGCGCCCGTCGGATAGTTCGGCTCGTCCGACCAGTCGCCTTTCGGGAGGTCGAGGTGGTCGCGCGTCGAGGTCCACACAACCCGCTTCTGGTCGGGCGTGAAGAACGAGCAGGCGTCGTCGCCGCGACTGTTCACCTTCGAGGCGATCTTGCCGTCGTCGGTAAAGATGTACGTGGAGTCATCGCCGCCGCGCTCCGGATCGTCGAGCTGGCCGATGAGGTGATAGGAATCCGGCGCGTAGTAGATCTCCGCGCTCTCCGGAATGTTCGGAATGCGATGGACCGGTAGCTCCGCGCTGTCGGCCCAGGCAACGCCTGCGAGCAGCGTCATGCCCGCCACGATCGTGGTGCTTCTCGTCATCTTCGGCCTCCCGCGGGGCGTTAAAGAGTGCGACTGAATTCTTGTTGCGATCGGACTTCACGCCGATCATAACCCGGCAGTCCGGCGTCAGGGTTCCTGCCGGACCGCCTCGAACCGGATCGGCTCCAGCATTTCCGCGCGGCCCGGCAGCTCCGTCTCGCCCGCCGGGTAGTCGTTCACGCGCAGCATGAATGCCAGCACGTCCGCCTTCTCGTCGCGCGTCATGCGCTCGGGCGCATCGAGCGGCATGGTCACGCGCAGGCGTTCGAACAACTGGCCGACGGAAATTCCATCCCACTTCCAGCGGAAGTCGCCGCCCGTGATCGCCGGCGCCATTTCGCCGCCGGCGAGATCCGGCCCGTGGCAGTGCGCGCAACCCACTGCATAGAGCGCCTCGCCGCGCTCGGCCTGGGCCATCGTGTAGATGCCCTCCCACACCGAGCGCCCGGTCTTCTGCTCCGGCGCCGCCTGCTGCGCGAGCGTCGTCGACGCCTGCAGTGCCAGGACGAGAGCGACGGCCAGAGCGACGACGATCGCGGTGGCGATGCGCCTCATGGCTTCACCGCCGAGTCGGGCAGCCGGAACGCCAGGTATTCGCCGGAGTAGTCGCCGCCGCTCACGGCGACCACGAGATACTGGCGACCATCCAGCATGTACGTCATCGGCGAGCCGCTCTGCGGGGCCGGCATCCACACCGCGCCCACCTGCTCGCCCGTCCGCTTGTCGTAGGCGCGCAGCATCGCGCCGCGCGGGTGTTCGGGCGTCGTCGTCACCATCGGGTCGCCGGCGATGACGAGCGTCTTCGTGACGACGAGACCCACCATGCCCGCCTGGCCGGTCTTCGGAATGGTCTGGCCCGCGAGCGCCGGGTGGCGCCGCACGCTGTCGGGCGTGTCGCCGTGCGGGATGCGCCACTGCATCTCGCCGGGATCGAGGTTGATCGCGGCGACCACGCCGTAAGGCGGCTTGAGGAGCGGCAGCCCGTCCACGGTCAGGCTGCCGAACGCGCCGCCGGCGCCCGTCACGCGCGACGGTGCCGCGGGCGGCGGCGGCGGTTCCGTGGCCGGCCGCGGCGCATCGGGGTTGGTGCCCGCGCCCGCCCCTTCGCGCGCGCGAAACGGCTGGCCGATCGTGCCGCCGAGATACGGCATGTCGGAAACCCCGGGCGGCGGCGGCGCGACGGAGACACCGCCGATCGCCGAGGTGTTGGCGTGCACGTAAACGATGTGCGTCTCGGGATCGTACGCCCCGCCCGGCCAGTTCGTGCCGCCCGCCGTGTTGCCGAGATTGATCGCGCCGAGCAGCCCGTTCACGTCGCCGACGATCGCCGGATTGTAGAGAGTGCCCTCGTCCCACTTGTATTTCTTCAGGAGCTCGAGCGCCTTCTCGCGCATGGTCGGGCGTGAAGTCGATGAGATCGTCCGGCACGCGCAGCTCGTTGTGACCGTAGACCGGGGGCTTGGACGGGATCGGCTGCGTCGGCGAATACCACTCGCCCGGAACGTGGCCCTGCGGAACCGGCGTCTCCGGGATCGGCCACACGGGCTCGCCGGTCACGCGGTCGAGGACGAAGAGGAACGTCTGCTTGGTCGGCACCGCGACCGCCTTCACCGGTCTGCCGCCGACGTCGATGTCGGCGAGGATCGGCGCGGCGGGAATGTCGTTGTCCCAGATCGGGTGATGCACGAACTGGAAGTGCCAGCGGCGCCTGCCGGTCCTGAGATCCACGCAAACGAGGCTCTCGCCGAAGAGGTTCGCGCCCGGGCGCATGCCGCCGTAGATGTCGGAGGTCGGCGACTCGACCGGCAGGTACGCGAGCCCGAGCTCCTCGTCCACGGTGATCTGGGTCCACACGCCCGTGTTGCCGTTGACCGCCCACGAGTCGTTCAACCAGGTGTCGTTGCCGAACTCGCCGGGCCGCGGAATCGTGTTGAACGTCCAGAGGCGCTTGCCCGTGCGCGCGTCGAACGCACGCACGAGGCCCTTGGTGTTGTTGTGGGTCTCGATCGTGAAGCCCTCCTTGAACGCCGAGCCGACGAGCACGAGGTTGCCGGCGACGGTGGGCGTCGCGTTCAGCCCGATCTCGCCGGTGACGAGGTCGATCTGCCTGTCGCGGCCGACGATCACTCCTTGCTTGAGATCCACGATGCCGTCCTTGCCGAAGGACTTCACGGGCACGCCGGTCTTCGCATCGAGCGCGACCAGGCGGTAACCGGGCGTGACGAAGAGCACGCGCTCGTCACCCTTGCCGTCGGTCCAGTATGCGACGCCGCGGCCCGAGAGCTGCCGCGGCGCGAGCCCGCCGCGCAGACCCTCGCGCAGGCTCCACATCCAGATGAGCTCGCCGGTCTTCGCATCGAGCGCGATCGCCGCCCGCCGCGTGCCGGCCGTCGTATAGAGCACGCCGCCGACCATGAGCGGCGTGCCCTCGAGCTTGTACTCGGGGCGGTTGCCGAAGGCATCGGTCTTGAAGCGCCACGCGACCTCGAGCTCGTTGAAGTTGGCGGCGTTGATCTGGTCGAGCGGCGAGTAGCGCGTTCCCCGCAGGTCGCCGGTGTAGACCGGCCACTCTCCCGTCGCGGTGCTCGGCATGTGCGCGGCGGACGGCGCCCCTGCACCGGAAGCGCGACCGCAGACGGAGATCACCGCGAGCAGGGTGCCCGCGATCAGGCACTCACGTGGACGCATGGTGCCCGCTCTCTAGGGCATGATGTGCTTCAGGCTGGCAGGCAGCGCCGCCTTGACCTTGTCGAAGAGCCGCTCCTCGCGCGCAATGTCTTCTTCGCTGGCGCCTGCCATGTACGTCCAGTCCGCTTCGGTGAAGCGGCTGCGCGCGAGATCGGACGGCCGCGCCTGGTGTCCCATGCGCGTCCTGATGTAATCCGTGTACGCCCTGCTCGCGCTCTCGAAATCCTTGATCGCAGCGGCGCCCTTCGCTTTCAGCATCTGGCGCGCATCGGTCAACGCCTTTAAATGCTTGCGGCTGCCGTCGAGCTTGTCGTGCACGTCCGTGAGGATCTCCTGCACCGCGGCGGCCATCTCCGGCGCGCGCTTCGGCAGGAGCTCCGAGAGGCGCGAGTCCTGGGCGTGCAGCCGGCCCATCGCGGCCTCGAGGTAATCCGCCACCGCGACATAGAAAGGAACGTGCTCCTGGCCGTGAGGGCTCGCGTCTTCCAGTGACGCGGACCACGCCTTGCGGACCTGCACCAGTCTCTCGCGCTCCCGGCCGACCTGCTCTCTCAGACTTGCCATGGGATCCTCCTCGCTCGTGGTTATTCTTCTGCCCGCATCATAGCCAGTTTCATCCGCATTGGCGCAGATGAAGACGCGGCAGACCGCCGCGCCGGCGCCGCGTGGCTTTGGCAAACCGTCCGGCCTTGATTAGCGCAGCCGGTTATTCCAGACTTCGCCTGTCGCGACTCACGGGACGGTGGGCAGCGTCAACCAGGGGAAGCAGACGCCAGGGGCCGCATGGCCTCGGATCCGGCAACATTCGGGAAGCCAAAATGAAGAAGCTGATTTCAGTACTGAGTCTCGGCGCCGCCATCCTGCTGTTCGCCACCGTTGGCAGGGCGGCGACGGTCGATGTGATTGCGGACAACGCGAGTCCGGCACCGAATGATATGTTCACCATCACCCTTCATGGCAGCGGTTTCCCGGGTGACGGCACCAACAACGGCACGACGGGCTCGACGCTGACGATCCAGTACGACTCCGCCGTGGTGACGCTGTTGGGCGCTGCACTGGCCCCGGGTACACCGTTTGACTTCATCACGCCGCCGACCGTGGTCGACGCGAATTCGGTGCGCATCAGCGTCCTGCGCAACGCAGCCGGTTACGCGTTCGACACTTTCGACGCGTATACCGTCAGCTTCCAGGTCAACCCGGGAGCCACTCCGGGAAGCGCCGCGAACATCGTGGTGTTCGACGACGGCCTGGACAACAGCTGGACCGACGAGCTTGGGAACGCGATCACTCCGATGACCTACAACCAGGCCAACGTCAGCGTCGCTGCGCCCAGCACTCCCAACATTTCGGTGGCCACGACGGTTGCCTTCGGCAACGTGGACATCAACGGCAATGATACCCAGACGGTCACGGTGACCAACAGTGGCACCGCGAATCTGGTGATCGGCAATCTGGCTTCCGGCGATGCGCTGGCGGCGCCATTCTCGCTCCCTGCGGCGAACGACACTTGCAGCGGCGCTACGGTTCTGGCCACGCAAACCTGCACGTTCGACGTCCGGTTCGCACCGATAGCCGGCGATGAAGGCCCGAACACTGACTCTTTCGACATCCCGTCGAATGATCCCGACACAGCCTCGGTGACTGTCAATGTCACGGGCACCGGAGGGCTGCCCGACATCGCCGTGACCGATCAAGACGGCGTAGATGCCAATGACCACCTCGTCCAGTTTGGCGATGTACAGACGAATTCGCCATCGGACAAGACCGTCACGATTACCAACAACGGCCCCGGCGACTTGCATATCCAGGCGCCTACCACCCCAGCTGCCGAGTACACATTTGCTAGTAACACCTGTGGAGCGGTGCTGACAGACGGCGCGAGCTGCGTGATAACCGTTCGCTTTACCCCGACAGCCGCGGGCGTCGTGAACAGCAGCTTCGATATAGCTTCCGACGATGCGGACACGCCGACGGTGACCGTGATGTTGTCGGGCAACGGTGTAGTTGGCGCGACGGCGGACATCTCCCTGTCGGTCACGAGCCCCGTTGACTTCGGCGACGTCCAGGTGGGACAGACCAGCCCCGCGACGCAGGTGACGGTCACCAACAATGGCGGCGTGGATCTTGTGATAGGTCAGCTGGCCGGGCTGGTAGCGCCATTCGCGGTCTCTAACGACACCTGCTCCAATAATCCTGGTGTTGCGCCGGCCGGGACCTGCACCTTCGACCTGACGTTCGCGCCCACCGCTGCCGGTGCCGTCACGGACACCCTCGACATACCGTCGAACGATCCGGATACGCCCACGGCGAGCCTCGTGCTCAACGGCAACGGCACGGCGGCGCCGGCGCCGGACATCACCGTGTCCAGCACGACGGTCGCTTTTGGCGATGTCCTGGTGGGTGATACCGCCACGCCGACGACGATCACGGTGACCAACGACGGCACTGCCGATCTGATGATCACCGCGATCGCGACAGCCAACCCGCTGCCGGCCCCGTATGGCATCGCCAGCGACACGTGCTCCAATGGCACGTTGGCGGCGACGGAGAGCTGCACCTTCGACGTGACCTACGCGCCGACCGCAGCCGGAACGATCAACGAGGCCTTCGACATCCCGTCGAACGACGCCGACGAGGCTTCCGTCATCGTGACCGTCAGCGGCACCGGTACGGCTGGCGTGGTAATCCCGGGCCTCGCGGGCGGCTCCAGCCTCGACGTCGAGACGCTGCTCGGGCTCGGCATCCTCGGCTACGCGATCAAGCGCCGCCGCCGGCACTGAGAAGGATGGTTTGCACGGCCCCGCGTGGAAACGCGCGGGGCCGTTTCTTTTCCGGACGGGATCGCTAGGTCAGCCGCTGCGTCTGATCGAGGCAGCCGTGCAGTAATTCCTCGAGGCGCTCGAGGTCGGGAATCAGCGGGTACTCGTTGATCATGCGGATCTGGCAGACCACGGGGCCCTCGGCCGGCCAGGCCTGGCGCTCGTCGAGCTTCATGACTTCGCGATTCACGCGGACGAGCTGGGGAAAGCCTTCCGTCAGCACGCCGTAGTAACCGGTGTCGAGCCGGCCGGACATGGCGTTCAGGATCGCGATGCGGGTGCGGCCGCCGGGCTCGCCGGCGTCGCGGCCGCAGAGCTCCTCGAAGGAGATCACCGGCACCCTGAGCGTGGTCCACGGCACCAAGCCACGGAACCAGCGCGGCGCGGATCCCGGCCGTTCCGGCGCGGCGTAGCGGATCGACCTCGGCGACACAGGTGCGCGGCACGATGAGCCGGAGCTGGTCGCAGCGGGATCAGCTGGCAATAGATCTCGTCGATGGCGGCTTCAGCGCTGCCTGCATCGTCTCAGCCGGCCTTCTTCAACTGGTGACGCACGGCCTCGAGGAGCTGGCGCTCCTGGTATGGCTTGCCGAGATAGTCGTTCACGCCGACCTCGATGGCCCGCGCGCGATGCTTGTCGCTGACGCGCGAGGTGATCATCACGATCGGCACCTGCGCGGTGTCGGCGTTGTTGCGCACGTGCTTGGCGAACTCGTAGCCGTCCATGCGCGGCATCTCGACGTCGAGCAGGATGATGTCGGGCCGGTGGTCCTGCAGCACGCCGATGGCCTCGAGCCCGTCCTTGGCGGTCATCACGCGGAAGGAGTTGCGCTCCAGCAGCCGCTGCGTCACGCGGCGCATGGTGATCGAGTCGTCCACGACCAGCGCCAGCGGCCCCTTCGGCGCGGGCTCGGCGACCGCGCACGCGTGCCGCGGCGCCCGGGCCGCGACGGAGCGCACCAGGATGCCGACGTCGAGGATCACGGCGATGCGGCCATCGCCGAGGATGGTGGCGCCGGCAATGCCGCGGATCGTGGCGAGCTGCGGCCCGACCGGCTTCACGACGATCTCGCGGCTGTCCTGCATCTCGTCGGTGATGAGCGCCGTCGAATGCTCCCCGGCGCGCACCAGGATCACCGACACGCGGCTCTGCTCCTCCGGGATGCGCGACTGGCCGAGCCCGAGATACTCGCCGAGATGACGGAACTGGTAGAGCTGGCCGCCGTACTCGATCGTCGGCTGCTGGGCCCCGAGCCGCGCCAGGAGCTCGCTGCGCGAGATGCGGATGACGCCCTCGACCGTCGGCAGCGGCAGCGCATAGAGCTCGCTCGCCACGCGCACGATGAGCGCCTGGGTGACGGCCAGCGTGAACGGCAGGCGGATCGTGAACGTCGTGCCGCGACCGCGGCGTGGAGCTGATGCGCAGCGAGCCGCCGAGCTTCGCGACTTCGCTGGTGACCACGTCCATCCCGATGCCGCGGCCGGCGGCCTGCGTCAGCCGGTCGGCGGTGCTGAAGCCGGGGCGCAGGATGAACTGCATCGCCTCCTCGTCGCTCACCGCGTCGCCGGGCTCGACGAAGCCGAGCTCCGCGGCCTTGCGGCGGATCGCGGGGACGTCGAGGCCGCGGCCGTCGTCGGCGATCTCCACGACCGCTTCCGAGCCGTCGCGCCGCAGGTTGATGAAGATGCTGCCCGCCGTGGGCTTGTGCGCGGCCTCGCCGTTCGGCCGGCGTCTCGATGCCGTGGATGACCGCGTTGCGCAGCATGTGCTCGAAGGGCCCGAGCATCCGCTCCAGCACCTGGCGGTCGAGCTCGCCGCCGCCCTGCATCTGCAGCTCGGCACGCTTGCCCGGCCTCGAGCGCCGTCTGGCGCACGAGCCGCGCCAGCCGCGGCTGCGTGCTGCTGGAACGGCACCATGCGCGTGCGCATGAGACCGTCCTGCAGCTCCGTGGCCGTGCGTGCCTGCTGGACGAGCAGCGCCTCGGTGTCGCGCGCCATGTTCTGCAGCAGGTCCTTCAGGCTGTTCACGTCGGTGGCGGATTCCGCGAGGCTGCGCGAGAGCTGCTGGATGGTCGAGTAGCGGTCGAGCTCGAGCGGATCGAAATCGGTGCGCCCGCCCGAGGCATCCTGGTGGCGGAACAGGATCTGCGCCTCGGTCTCGAGCTCGAGCTTGCGCAGCTGCTCGCGCAGCCGGACGACCGTCGCGCCGAGCTCCTCCAGGTTGAACTGGATGAGGTTGACCTGCTGGCTCAGGCGCGACTGGAAGATGCTGATCTCGCCGGCGTTGTTGAGCAGCTGGTCGAGCAGCATGGAATCCACGCGCGCCGTCTCGCGGCGCTCGGGCGTGGTAGCCCGCGGCGGCGGCGCGGGTATTTCGGACGCCGGCATCGAGCCCGGCGCCGACCGGCTGCTCGAGCTCGCGTGCGAGCTCGCCGAGCCTGTCGAGAGCCGGCAGACTGATCTCCGGCAGCTCGATCGGCGTCCGCGGCATGACTTCCACCCGCGACGGCGGCGCGGCCGGGGGCGGTTCCGGTGCCGCGGTCTCCACCGGCATCTCGGCCGCGGGCCGCGTTTCCTCGACGACCTCCACGGACGGCTCGACCGGCGCTTGTTGCTGTGGGAGCGACGCCAGTCGCGACTCCTCGATCGGGGCTTGCGCCCCTCCCACAACCGCGCGCAGGCGTGCCGCGAGCTGCGGAGCGAGCGGCCGCTGCTCGGCGGTCATGACATCCTCACGCAGGCGGTGCAGCTCGTCGAGACTCGCCTGGAGCAGCTCGTTGATGACGGCGCTGCGCGGGACCAGCCCCTCGCTGACGCGGATCAGCAGCGTCTCGAGCTCATGACTGAAATCGCCCATGATGCTGAGGCCAGCCATGCGCGCGCCGCCCTTCAGCGTGTGGAGATAGCGCTGCAGGTCCGCCATGGCCTGCGCGGCGACCTCGCCGCCGTGCGCTTCGGCGATCCGGGCCACCGCACCGTCGGCGGCCTCGAGGAGCTCGGCGGCCTCCTCGGCGAAGATGGCCGCGATCTCCGGGTCGTACGGCAGGGGCGCGGCCGGTGCCGGAGGTCCCTCCATGGCGGGCGGCGCCGTCTGGGCTCGCGCGATCGCGGGCTCGCTTTCGGGAATTGGTGTGGCCGGCTCGGCCTCCACGACCAGCGTGAGCTCGCTTTCCGGCGGCGGCTCAAAGGCGCCAGCTTCCATCGGCGCCTGCACTTCCTCCTCCGGGAGCGGCGCAAAGGCGGTTGCTTCCGTCGGCGCTGGCGCCTCCTCCTCCGGCGGGGGCTCGCTCAGATTCACCGCGGTCTCGCCCGTGAGCTCGATCACCTCGGGCATGGCGAGCTCCTCGACCAGGATGGACCCGTCCGCGGCCAGCGTTTCGTCGGGAGCGATGTCCAGGAGCGGCAACTCGCCGGTTGCCTCGATCGGTTCCACGACGGGATGCTCGATCGCCTCCGCATGGTCGTGCAGGCGCTGCACGAGGTCCGCCGTTTCGGGCACCGGCCGCCACGGCTCGGCGAGATAGGCGAGCAGCGCCTCGACGCGGGCCGCGGTATCGCGCAGCGTGTCGACGGCCCCGGGCGGGAGCCGCGCCGGCCTGTTGTAGGCGAGGCTCACGAGGTGATTCAGCGCTTCCGTCAGCGGCAGGCCGATCTCAACACGGGCCATCGCGACGCTGCCGTTGAGCGTGTGGCAGGAGCGGTAGAGCTCCTCGGGGACGGCATAGGGACCCGCTGACTGGTCGCAGGCGGCGACGAACTTGCGCAGGCTCGCGAGATGCCCGCCGACTTCGCGCGTGAAGATGTCGAGCAATACGGGGTCCATGGCCGCGGGCGCCGCTGCGGCCGGTGCAGCAGGCGGCGGCGCGGCCTCCGGTGGCGGCGGCGGCGTCACGGCGGCAGGCGCTGGCTCATCGCGGTCCGCCTCGGCGCCCGAGGTAGCCGCGGCGGTCGCCTCGGCCACCTCGCGCACGTCTCTCATCAGCGCGTCGATGTCCTCCTGCGGAGCCGCGCCGATTTCGAGCTGCTCGAGCAGGGCAGGCAGCACGTCGATGCTCCGTTGCAGGAGCGCCAGCAGCTCCGGAGTCCGGCGCACCGTGCCGTTGATCACTCGATTGAGCAGCCGCTCGATCAGCCAGCAGAACTCGCCGATGAGATCGGCCCCGACCATGCGGCCGCTGCCCTTCATCGTGTGGAATGCGCGGCGCAGGTTCGCGAGCGCGTTGCGCTCGCCTTCGTTCTGCTCCCAGGCCGGGAAGAAGCGGCCGATGTTCTCGATCTCGTCGCGCGCCTCTTCGATGAAGAGCTCCAGCAGCTCCGGGTCGAGGTTCTCGCGGCCGCCGCTGAAGACGAGCGCTGGCGGCCGGGCCCGCGGCGGGCCTGGCAGGATCTGCGTCGGCTCGTACTCGGGCGGGACGGTCGCGACGGTGGCGGCCTCGTCTGCGCCGGAGACGATCCTGATCCCGGCGCCGGCGTCCGGCGCTTCTTCCGCGACGAGCCCGGCCAGGCAGCGCTCGGCGTTGTCGAGCATGTAGTTCGGATCGCTCCGGCCCGCCTGCAGAGTCTCGAGGTAATACTCGAGGCTCACGGTGGCGTCCGCGAGCCGGTCGAGCCGGGAGCGGTCGACGTTGCCCGGCCCCTGGCGCACCAGCGCGCGGATGGCGCGCTTCAGCCCGTCCACGACACCCGCCGCGCGCTCGCGGCCGAGCATCATCAGCCCCGCAATGATGCCCTGGAGATGCTCCGGCACGGCGTCGAGCCCGGCGCCGTCGCCGTGACGGTCGGTGACCTGGGTGACCGCCTCCTTCACGCGGGCGAGGTTCACGAGGCACTCGCGCATCACCGCCGGCGTCACCTGGCCCAGATCGGCCTGGCGCTCCTGCCCCGCTTCCAGAGGGACCTGCGTCGGCTCATCCGCGTGCGGCGCGATCATTCCGACCAGGTCGTGCTCGATGCGGTCCTCGACGTTGAGCAGCGCGGCAGCAATTGCCACGAGGGCGCCCTGCTCCGGGTGGCGGCTGTGGGCGATGAGGTCCTGCAGCTCCTCGCGGCGCGTCTGCACGACCTCGCGCAGGTCGCCGAGACCGAGCACGCCGAGCGTGTCGCCGATCTTCTTCAGCAATTCGAGCTGCGGCGCGAGCTCCTCGACGCGCTCCATGCCGGTGCGCACGAAGATGTCGAGCACGTCCTTCACGCGGCCGAGATCGTCCCGGATCGCCTGGGCGACGGTCTGCATGAGCTTGACGCTCGGCGCCGAGAGGCTCTGGCGTGCCTGCTCGACCTGGGCGTCGCCCGGCACGAGGTCGGAGAGGTTGAACGCGGCGCGGATCGCGGCCGCGCGCGGCCCGGCCGGACGCCCGCGCGCGACGTAATAAAGGAGGTTGTTGATCAGCTCGGTCGGCGGCACCTTCGCGTACTGCGCCTCGCCGAGCGTGCGCAGCCGCTTCATCTCGCGGTCCACCTGCCCCATGAGCCGCTTCAGCGACACGCTGGTCTCGAGGCCCTTCTCGATCAACGCCTCAATGATGCCCGCCACCACCCACCAGAGCTGGTGGACTTCCTCGGCGCCGGCGGCGTTCTCGAGCCGCTCGACGACGCCGTACATCTGGCGCAGGCTCGCCTGGGGATCGTCGCCGCGAATCCAGCCGAGGAGAGCGAGCTGGAAGCGGGGCCGCAACTCCTGGCAGAGCCTGGCCGATGTCCTCCCCGCTCTTGTGTGGCTGCGGCAGCTTCTGCTTCGCGCGCGGATCCCCGCCGACGTTGAGCAGCAGCAGCGTGCTCTCGGTCAGCAGCGGGCGGCCGCGCGCGGCGCGCAGGTCGTTCAGGAGCGGCAGAAGCACCAGCGGAATGTCGCGGCCGCCGTTGAGGACGCCCTCGACGTACGCGGGCAGCTGCACCGCCGCCCGCATCAGCGCCTCGAGCGGCTCCTCGGTTCCGCCGTCGCGGTGCTTGAGCTTGCCGAGATGCTCGCAGACCTGCTCCATCTCCTCCGCAAGCAGGCTGGCGCCGTGGGTCTCCGTCATGCGGAGCACGCCGCGCGCGGTATGGAACAGGGCCGCGGCGCGCTCCAGCGCCTGTGCGCCGCCCTCGCCCTCGGCGTACTGCTCGAGGACGACGCGCGCGTCGTTGAGCGTCACGGCGAGCTCGTCGCTGACGATCTGGAGCGAGGCTTGCGGTATGGCCGTGTTCATACCTCGAGTCGTCGCGGGCTCCCCCGGGGCAGGTCAGGCGGTCTTCTTGCCAAGGATTCGCAGTGTCCTCTCTCCGAAGGCGGGTGTCTGCTCCGCGCCGGCACGCGGCGGCGCCTGCGCCGCTTTCGACTCCGGCGCCCGGCCCCGCTGCGCCGCCGCGACCGCGGACGGCAGCCGGAATCCGGCCACGGAACGGCGCAGCTGCGCGGCGAGCTCGGCAAGCTTGGTGATCGACTCCGTCGTGACGTTCGTGCCCGACGCGGTCTGCGCGTTGATCTGCTGCAGCACCTCGACGATGCGGATGACCGCGGCGGCGGCGCCGGCCTGCTCGCGCGCGGAATTGGAGATGTTCTGCACGAGACTCGCGATCTGGCTCGACACCTGCTCGATCTCCTCGAGCGCGGCGCCGGCGTTCTCGGCGAGCAGCGCCCCGCCCACGACGTCCGTGGTGCTGCGCTCCATGGAGACGATCGCCTCGTTGGTGTCCGCCTGGATCGTGCGCACCAGGACCTCGATCTGCTTCGTCGCGTTGGCCGAGCGTTCTGCCAGCCGCTGGACCTCGTCGGCCACGACCGCGAAGCCGCGGCCTGCCTCACCGGCCATCGAGGCCTGGATCGAGGCGTTCAGCGCGAGGATGTTGGTCTGGTCGGCGATGTCGTTGATGAGCTCGACGATGTTGCCGATCTCCTGCGAGCTCTCGCCGAGGCGCTTGATGCGCTTGGAGGTGTCCTGGATCGTCTCGCGGATCGCGTTCATGCCCGCGATGGTGCGCCGCACGGCTTCGCCGCCCTTGTGCGCCACGTCCACCGAGTGCCGCGCGACGTCGGAGGAGCGTTCGGCGTCGCCGGAGACCTCCTCGATCGAGCCCACCATGCGCCCGATCGCCTGCGACGCGGAGGCCACCTGCTTCGACTGGGCCTCGCTCGCCTGGCCGAGCTGCACGGCCGTGGATTCCGCCGTCCGCGCGGCGCCGTCGAGCAGAATCGCGCTCTCGTTGATCGTGGTCACGAGCTCGCGCAGGGCCTCGATCGCGTAATTGATGGAATCGGCGATCGCCCCCGTGATGTCCTCGGTCACGGTCGCCTGCACCGTGAGATCGCCATCGGCGAGGCTCGACAACTCGTCGAGGAGCCGGAGGATCGCCTGCTGGTTGCGGTCGGCCTCGCCGCTCGTGCGGTCCTCGCGCGGCTGCGCCGGCGCCTGGAAATAGAGCCACACCATGACCACGAGAATCACCGCGGCAAGCACCAGCAGGGCTATCGCCGGGAGATTGCGGGAGCCGGGTGCGACCCCGGCCTCCGTCGCGCCGCCCGCGCCGGCGACGCCCAATGCGACGCCGTCGAGCTGGCGGGACGCCTGATTGACGAGATCGAGCCGGTCGCCGAGCACGCGCGCGTCGCGCACCCGCGCGAACAGCCGGTCCCGCGCCGCCACGAGCTTGCCGAGCTCCTCGACGGCGCGCCCGCCGGTCACCGCCTTCAGGTTCAGTTCCGCGTCGCCGTTCTGCAGGCCGAGCAGGATCTGCGCGACGTCGATCTCGGTCTGGCCGAGCGCATTGGCCAGATCCGTGGGCTTGCCGGGGCCCGTGACGAGCGCGCGCACCGTCGGCACGACGCTCGTCGCGAGTGTCGCGAGCCGCTTGAGCTGCCCCGTGACCCCAGGCTGGGATCCCGCCACGAACTGCAGCTCCTCAACCTGGTGCAGGAAGACGGGTGTCAGCTTCTCGAGATCGGCCACGATCGCATAGGTCGCGAGCACGTCCTGCCGCGCCTTGCTGATGGTGGCGGCGCTCGCCCTCACCTGGCCGAGCACCACACCACGGTCAGACTTGTCGCCCGCCTTCTCGAGCCGCGCCACCGTTGCGTCCAGCGCATCGAACGCCTCGGGCACCCCGCGCAGCGCCTCCCGCGCCTGCAGGACCGCTGCCTGCATGTCGGTGCTTCCCGCCTGGGCGGACGACCCCGTCGCAGGACTCCTGACGACCAGCGCCATCGCGCCCACGAGCGCCAGGAACAGGCAAACCGCCAGCAGGGCGAGATTGCGCGACCGGTTGCTGCTGTTGAACATGTGTCCTCGATCCTCCGAACGGCGCCTGGCGCGCCGCAATGCTCTCTTATTCGATGCAGACGTCTCGTGGTCCGCTAGTCTTCTGCCGCCCTCTGAAACTCACGACTCTCCAGCAGCCTCTCGATGCTGAACAGGGGCCAGACCTCCAGCCCGCGCCGGAATGCACCCTGCAGGTACCCGTCGCAGCGTATCGCGGTCTGCGGAAACTCCGTCACCTGCTCGCGCTGCAGGAACCGCCGGAACCCATAGACCTCGTCCACGACGAGGCCCACGGGGAACTCGGCGCTGTTCGCCACCAGCACCCGCGACGCGCGATCGCCGCCGGCCTCTCCCGCACCGAGAAAATTGCGCAGATCGGCGATCGGTAACAGGTGCCCGCGGACGTTTGCGAGCCCGCGGATCCAGGGCTTCGCGCCCGGCACGCGCGTGAGTGTGGACGGCAGCATCAGCACCTCGCGGATCTGCTCCCGTGCCACCACGAAACGCTCGTTGCCGAGCCGCAGGCCGATTCCGACCCATTCCTCGGTGCTGACATCATCTGCCGGACTGCCCGTGATCGCCACCCGCGAGCGGCGTTCGAGCTCACGCAGCAGCTCAAAGGGATGTTCCCTCAGGGCCCGCAGTTCGGTGCCCGCCGCTACGGTCATGACCTGATATTGGCCCTTACCGCGGCGACGAGCTCGTCGTCACCCACGGGTTTCGTTATATAGCTGACGGCTCCCTGCCGCAGGCCCCAGATGCGGTCGGTCTCCTGATGCTTGGAGGTGACGATCACGACCGGTATGGACGAGGTGGCCGGATTGTTGGTGAGCTGGCGCGTCGCCTGAAAGCCGTTCATCCCCGGCATCACGATGTCCATCAGGATGACGTCGGGGTGCTCGCGCTCGGCGAGCGTGATCGCCTCGCCACCCTCGCTCGCCACCATCGTGTCGAAGCCGTGTCGCTGGAGGGCCTGGGACAACACATGCTGGTCCGTCGGCGAGTCGTCAACGATCAATACCAGTGCCATCGCATGATCCTCCTCGGGCGCTCAGCGGGAGATATGGCCCCTGATCGCCCCCAGCAGCTCGTCCTTGGTGAACGGCTTGGTGAGGTAATGCTCGGAGCCGACGATCCGGCCCCGGGCGCGGTCGAAAAGCCCGTCTTTGCTCGACAACATGATCACCGGCGTGTTCCTGAACGTGCGATTGTGCTTGATCAGCGCGCAGGTCTGATAGCCGTCGAGACGCGGCATCATGATGTCCACGAAGATGATGTCAGGGCGGTGGTCGGCGATCTTGGCGAGTGCATCGAAGCCATCGACGGCGGTATAAACCTGACAGCCTTCCTTGGAGAGCAGCGTCTCCGCGGTGCGCCGGATTGTCTTGCTGTCATCGATGACCAGGATCTTGAGCCCACGCAGGTCGCCTGCCACATCCACGCTCACCGGGGCCTCCACGCGGGGTATCTGCTTCTGCCCTTTTAACATAACGGTATTGGCTCATCCATGGCGCCGCGGAGCCCCGGTGGTACACCGCCGAAGCCTGGCTCATCTCTGCTCGCATGGCGTGAGCCCGGCGTGCCGGCGGCAGAAAACTGCGCCCTGGCGGGCGTCATCGATCCCTGGAAAACGGCTTCGCCCAACGACCCGAGCCGGCCCGCGCGCACCGGCCGGATCATAACCCTGCGCTGGTGATATTTCAGCAACCGTAGGAGAGAATTGCGTTTTTGCCGCCTGCGTCACAATTCACCGGGGGAGAGCAGATCGCCTTGGCCAGCAGCATCCGACTGGGGATCGTCATGGACCCCATCACGGGCATCAACCCCGCCAAGGACAGCAGTCTCGCGATGATGCTCGAAGCCGAGCGGCGCGGGATGGAGCTGCATTACTTCGAACAGAATGACCTGCGGATCCGCAACGGCGAGGCACAAGGCAGCAGCCGCAGGATCCGGGTCTTCGATGACGCACGGCGCTGGTTCGAGCTCGCCGGCCGCGAGGAGATTCCCCTCGGGGCCCTCGATGCGATCCTGATGCGCAAGGATCCGCCATTCGACACCGAGTTCATCTATACGACCTACATCCTCGAGCGCGCCGAAGCGGCGGGAGCGGTCGTCATCAACCGGCCGTCGAGCCTGCGGGACATCAACGAGAAGGTCTTCACGGCATGGTTCCCGCGGTGCTGCCCCGATACGCTGGTCACACGCTCGATGGCGGACATGCGGGCCTTCCTCGCCGAGCACCGGGAGATCGTCGTAAAGCCGCTGCACAGCATGGGCGGACGATCGATCTTCGTGGTGAGGAGCGACGACCTCAATGCGAACGTGATCATCGAGACGCTCACGGAGTACGGGACACGCCACGCGATGGCGCAGCGCTACATCCCGGAGGCCCGCCTCGGGGACAAGCGCATCCTGCTCGTGAACGGCGAGGCCCCGGAGCACGTCCTGGCCCGCGTGCCCGCCAAGGGCGATCATCGCGGCAACCTGGTGATGGGCGCCGCTGCCGAGGTGCGGCCGCTCTCGGCGCGCGACCGCTCGATCGCCGCGGAGGTCGGCCCGGTGCTGCGCGACCGCGGCGTGCTCTTCGCGGGCCTCGACGTGATCGGCGACTATCTGACCGAGATCAACGTGACGAGCCCGACCGGGATCCGGGAGCTCGCGAAATACGGCGGCAGTGATCTCGCGCCGAAGGTCCTCGATGCGGTCGAAGAGCGGCTGCGCGCAGGCTGACGTCAGGGCGGCGACCAGGCTCGCGCCGCCCATAGGGCCGGCTTGCCGAACAGGCGACGTGAGCGAGGCATGCCCGCAGGGTCGGCGGCATGGATGCCGCCGATCCGCCGGGCTTTCTGGCAGATGATCTGCCTGTCTTGCAGCAGCACGTCCGGGTGGACCGAGCCATGGATGGCGAGTGCGGCGGACACCGTGGCGAACGAGCCTGTGAGGGAATCCGAAGGACGAGCCGGCAGGGCAAGCGGGCCTGGTCGCCGCCCTGACGTCAGCGTCCGCGGAACCGCCATGTTCGTCGCAATCGCGTTGACCGTCGCGGCGTGCGAGCGCGCACCCGAGATCCACAGACGCATGATCCCGATGTTCGGCACCGTCGCGGAGGTCGAGGTTGCCGGCGGCGACGCGGCTGCCACCGACGCCGCGCTCGACGAGCTCGAAGCGCTCTACGCCGATCTCGACCGCGACTGGCGGAAGTCCGGCCCTGGCGAGCTCGGACAGGCGAACGCCGCGTTGAGCGCGGGCCATGCCGTGCGCCTCTCTCCCCGTCTCGCCGCGCTCGTCGACCGCAGCCTCGCGATGCGCACGCTCAGCGACGGCCTCTTCGACCCGCGCATCGGGGCGCTCGTCGCGCTGTGGGGCTTCGACGACATGGCGCACACGACGCCGGCGGCACCGCCCGATGAGCGCGCCGTGGCCGCGCTGCGGGCGCAGACCCTCGGCGCGGCCGACGTGCACCTCGACGGCGACGTCCTCCGGAGCGACGCGCCGCTCGCGCTCGATCTGAACGGCATTGCCGAGGGCGGCGCGCTCGCGGCCGGCGCCGCGCTGCTGCAGGCACGCGGCATCAGGAATGCGCTCATCGACACCGGTGGAGACCTCACTGCGCTCGGCAGCCGCGGCGACCGGCCCTGGCGTGTCGGCGTGCGCAATCCCCGCGGACCCGGAATACTCGGCACCGTCGAGCTCGCGTCCGGCGAGACCATCGCCTCGTCCGGCGCTTACGAGCACCGCTTCATGGCCGGCGGCCGGACCTTTCACCACATCCTCGACCCGCACACGGGCTGGCCCGCGCCTGGCGCAGCCGGCACGACCGTCATCTCGCACGATGCCGAGGTCGCGGATGCGGCCGCAACTGCGCTGATGGTTGCCGGGCCCGAGCGCTTCGCCGAGATGGCGGCGCGCCTGGGTGTCGATACGGCGCTCCTCGTCGGCGCCGACGGCCGGGTACTGAAGACGCCGCGGATGGCCGAGCGCCTGCGCTGAACGGCGGCCGTACACGGGAAATGTGTGATCCAGTGCCGCCTGGCGGGCAGGAGGCAGTTATAATTCCCGGCAGTCACTGGCCTTTGTGTGGGGCGCGATCCTAAGGCGATGCCAAGGCAGGCAAGCACTCGCGGGCCGAACCGCACCCTTCCGGAGGAGCGCGGCCCGTGGTCGCCCGGCGCCGCCCGCGACCGGCTTTCCTCCACGCTGTTCCTGGCGGCTCTGGCACACGGCGTGCTGATCCTCGGCGTCACGTTCACGGCCGACGCCCCCCGGCGCGATCCGCCGGCCACGACGCTCGACGTCGTGATCGTCACCCGCGACTACGAGAACATCGCTCCGCCGCGCAGTCCCGCGCTCCTCGCGCGGCAGAACCTCGTCGGCCGCGGCAACGCGCCGCTGAACGCCCGGTTGCGCACGGCGTTGCTGCAGACCCTCGACCCCGTCGCGCGCGGTCCCGATCAGGACGGCACCCCCGCCGACCCGCTGAAGCCCGGCCTGGCCGCGCCCGCCGAGGCGCGGATGGTCGCGGCGACGCGCGATGACCCCACCGTCCTCTCCGCCGAGACGGGCATCGAAAAGCCGCGGGCCGCGCAGCGTCAGCTCCTGGTGGGCGACGCGGACTCGACCGAGCTCCTCGCCGACCCGGACGTGGTGACCGTGATACCCGACGCCAAGCCGCGCGAGCTGGTCGTCAGCGCCAACACGCGCGAATCGCGCATCGCGGGCTATCTCAACGTGTGGAAGACGAAAGTCGAGCGCATCGGCACGCTGAACATACCCGGCGCCGACGAGCTCGCGAAGCTGCGCAGTTATCCGGTGCTGGAAGTCGCGATAGACGCCAACGGCAGCCTGAAGGAGGCGGTCGTCCGCAATTCCTCCGGCTACCGCAGTCTCGACCAGGCGGCGCTCGAAATCCTTCGCATTGCGGCACCCTTCGAACCCTTTCCGAAGGGCTTGCGCGACAGCTACGACGTGCTGCGCTTCGAGTATGAATGGCATTTCATCCGTGACGGCGGCGGCCGGGGACGCATTACCGCCGTCAGCGGCGGCTGACCGGGGGAGCCTCCTGACATAAGCCGTCGCGGTAGCGCGACGGTGTCGCCGTCGTGGTAAATTCTCACGGTCATGGGTGACGTCACCTACCTGACCGGGTACCTGCTCATCGCGATGCCGAACATGGCGGACCCGAATTTCGTGCGCACCGTCACCTACATCTGCGAGCATACCGATCAGGGCGCGCTCGGCATCGTGATCAACAGGCCGCTCGAGATGGACCTCGGCGAAGTGTTCCAGCAGCTCTCCCTCGAAGCCGCGCGTCCCGGACTCTCGAAGCAGCCCGTGCTGCGGGGCGGACCGGTGCAAACCGAGCGCGGTTTCGTTCTGCACGAGCCCTCGCGGTCCTGGGATTCCACGGTGCAGGTGAGCGACTCGATCCATCTCACGACCTCGCGCGACATCCTCGCGGCGATCGCCGGCGGCACCGGGCCGCAACGGGCGCTGATGGCGCTCGGTTACGCCGGTTGGGGCGCCGGGCAGCTCGAGCTCGAGATGGGTGCGAACGCCTGGTTGAGCGTGCCCGGTGACGCCACGATCATCTTCGACACGCCGTACGAGGCGCGCTGGGCGGCGGCGGCCGGACTCATCGGCATCAACCTCGCGACCATCAGCCCCGAGGCGGGGCACGCCTGACCACCCGCGCGCTGGTCTTTGACTTCGGCACGCGCAAGATCGGCGTCGCTTCGGCGAGCCGCGCATCCCGCACCGCGACCCCGCTCCCGACCCTGCCGGCCCGCGACGGCGTGCCGGAGTGGCACGACATCGAGAATCTCATCCGCGACTGGCAACCCGATGTCCTGGTCCTCGGCCTGCCGCGCAACGCCGATGACAGCGATTCCGCGATGACGGGGCGCGTGCGGGCTTTCGGCCGCTGGCTTGCCGAGCGCTCGGCGTTGCCGATCGAGGAGATCGACGAACGCTTCACCTCCACCGAGGCGGAGGCCGTGCTGCGCGACCAGCGGCGCGCAGGCACGCGGCCGCGCCGCGTGCGGCCCGAGGACATCGACCGCATGGCGGCGCTGCTGATGGCGGAGACCTGGTGCCGCCCCTGACGGATGCCGGTACGCTATGCCGGCCATGAACGCCGGCCATCGAAATACGATCTTTCTGGAAGACGCCCGCGTGGCGGCGGTCCAGCGCTTCCCGGGACAGCAATACGTGCTCCGGCTCGAAGCGCCGCGCTGCGCGGCGCACGCCGCGCCCGGCTCGTTCGTACACCTCCAGTGTGCCCCCGATATCCCGATGCGTCGGCCGCTCTCGATTCTTCGGGCCGACGCCGCGGCGGGCTGGATCGAGGTGCTGTTCAAGGTCTTCGGCGAAGGCCTGCGCGCGCTGGCCGCGGTGGAGCCGGGTGATCGCGTCAGCACGCTCGGGCCGATCGGGCAGGGCTTCACGCCCGACCCCGAGCGGCCACGCGCAGTGCTGATCGGCGGCGGGGTCGGCATCCCGCCGCTGCAGTTCCTCGCGGAACGGCTGGCGGCGGATCGCGCACGAGCATGGCAGCCGGTCGCTTTCTTCGGCTCCGAGATCCCGTTCCCGTTCCGGGCGGCACGTGCGGCGAGCACGCTTCATGGCATCGATCACCGGATAGACGCCTGCGAGCCGGCGCTGGAGTCACTCGGCGTGCCGTCGCGGCTCGCCTCGCTCGCGGGCTTCGACGGCTGCTACCACGGTTTCGTCACGGCGCTCGCCGGGGAGTGGCTGGCCGCCCTTCATGCCGGGGATCGTGCCGGAGCCACCGTGTACGCCTGCGGCCCGGACGCGATGCTCAGGGCCGCAGCGCGCCTCGCCCGCGACGTGGGGGTGCCGGCGCAGGTCTGCCTCGAGGAATTCATGGCCTGCGGCGTCGGCGGCTGCGCCGGCTGCACGGTGCTGGTGCGGACGGATACGGGAACCGCCATGAAACGGGTGTGCGTGGACGGGCCGGTCTTCGACGCGCGCGCCGTGTACCCGGACCTCTACGCCGCAGCATGACAAGCGCGGCGGGGTCGTGCATGGTGAACGCGCGATGAGCGAGTGGTTGAAATGGCTGGTCCTCCCCGGCGGCCTGCTGCTCACCGCCTGCGCCCATCTCGGGGAGCGGCAGTTCGCGGACGCGGTCACGCGCTTTCAATCCGATGCGGCATTCCGGGCTCAGGCCGTCGGCCCGCAGGTCTGGGTCACGGAGACCACCGTCTGGCAGGACCCGGAGGGCTTCGACCGCACGATCTCGTGCACCGCGATGCGCCCGCTCGAGTGGTTCACGCAGCGTGGCTACCAGCTGCTGCCGAGCGCGCAGGAAGCGGAGCGCGCGGGGCTCGTCATCGAAAGAAAGGTGCATTCGCCGGTGACGGCGGACGTGCGGGTCGGGCAGCCGAAAGCGCCGCCCGATGCGATCTACAGCTTCTACCGCGACGCGGGAGAGTGGGAGCTCGCCGGTGTGGAGATCTTCAGCCGGCCGGCGCCGGCGGGCGGCCAGGTACCGCCGCACCGTTGCCTCGCGGCTGAATAGAACCCGTTTTCAGCCGAAGTGGATCTGGGCCTCGAGGTTCGAGCGCGAGTCGGCGTTCGCGAGCGCCTCTTCCATCGGGATCTTGCCCTCCTTGTGCAGCTTCAACAGTGACTCGTCGAAGGTCTGCATGCCCTGCTCGCTCGACGTGCGGAAGGCTTCCTTCACCTTCGGGATGTCGCCCATCTGGATCAGCTCCGCGATGCGCGCGGTGTTGAGCATGATCTCGATTGCGCAGACGCGGTCGCCCTGGGTGCCGCGCACCAGCCGCTGCGAGATGATGGCGCGCAGGTACTGGGAGAGGTCCATGAAGACCTGCGCGTGCTGTTCCTCGGGAAAGAGGTTGATGATGCGGTCGAGCGTCTCCGGCGCATTGTTCGAGTGCAGGGTCGCGATGGCGAGGTGGCCCGTGCCGGCGAGGTCGATCGCCGCCTGCATGGTCTCGCGGTCGCGGATCTCGCCGATGAGGATGACGTCGGGCGCTTCACGCATCGCGCTCTTCAGCGCCCGCGTGTAGGACTTCGTGTCGGTGCCGATCTCGCGCTGATTCACGATCGACTTCTTGTTCATGTGCAGGAACTCGATCGGGTCCTCGATCGTAATGATGTGCGAAGAAGTCTTCTCGTTGCGATGATTGATCATGGCAGCGAGCGTCGTCGACTTGCCGTTGCCGCTCGCGCCCACCATCAGGATCAGGCCGCGGCGGAACATCACGAGGTCTTTCAGAATCGATGGCATGCCGAGCTTGTCGAGTTCCGGCATGTCGGAGGAGATGTAGCGCATCACCATCGCGACGTTGCCGCGCTGATGGAACACGTTCACGCGGAAGCGCCCGAGGCCGGATTTGGATACCGCGAAGTCGATCTCGAGCTCGCGCGTGAACTCCTCGAGCTGCTGCTCGTTCATGAGCTCGATGGCTGCCTGGCGGATCATCTTCGGCGTCAGCTCGAGCTTGTTCACCGGCATGATCTTGCCGTCTATCTTGATCTTGACCGGCGCGAAGGGGCTCAGGAACAGGTCTGAGGCTCGCCGCTCAACCATCAGGTTGAACAGCGGTTGCACGTTCATGGTTGCCAGTTCTGCTATCGATTCCGCCAAGGCCACTCTCCACACCTACCGTTGCACGCGGATGGCGCCACGATCCTCGCTGCCATCGTCGGCTAGCGCCAGACTCTCGTTCTCCAGCACCTTCTTGTCGCGCTTGCTCTCGAGTTTGACGCGCAGACGCAACTCGTTCTTCGAGTCGGCATTTCGGATCGCCTCCTCGTAGGAGATCACGCCGCGCTCGTAGAGCGCGAACAGGTCCTGGTCGAAGGTCTGCATGCCAAGCCGCGTGGACTTGGCCATGACCTCCTTTATGCGCGCGACTTCGCCCTTGAAGATCAGGTCGGCGATGAGCGGTGAGTGCAGCATGATCTCCATGGCGGCAACGCGGCCCTTGCCGCTGTCGCGCGGGATCAGGCGCTGCGAGACGAGCGCCTTGATGTTCAACGACATGTCCATGAGGAGCTGCGAGCGCTTGTCCTCGGGGAAGAAGTTGATGATGCGATCGAGAGCCTGGTTGGCGCTGTTGGCGTGCAGGGTCGCGAGGCACAGGTGGCCCGTCTCGGCGAACTGGATGCCGTATTCCATGGTGTCGCGATCGCGGATCTCGCCGATCAGGATGACGTCGGGCGCCTGGCGCAGGGTGTTCTTCAGCGCGGCGCCCCAGCTGTCCGTGTCGACTCCGACCTCGCGTTGCGTCACTACGCAGCGGCGGTGGGGATGCACGAATTCGACCGGATCCTCGATCGTGACGATGTGACCGCGGGAATTCTCGTTGCGATGGCCGACCATGGCGGCGAGCGTCGTGGACTTGCCGGAGCCTGTCGCGCCCACGATGATCACGAGACCGCGCTTGGTCATCGCGATCTCCTTCAGGATGGGCGGCAGCTCCAGCTCCTCGAGCGTCGGGATCTTCGCGATGATCGTGCGCAGCACCGCGCCGACCTGGCCCTGCTGTACGAAGGCGCTGACCCGGAAGCGGCCGATGCCCTGCGGGTTGATGGCGAAGTTGCATTCCTTGGTGGCGTCGAATTCCTTGGCCTGACGGTCATTCATGATCGAGCGCACGATGATGGCGCTGTCGTCCGGGCTGAGCACCTGCTCGGAGGCGCGGTGGATCTCGCCATCGACCTTGATCGCCGGCGGGAATCCGGTCGTGATGAAGAGATCGGAGCCCTTGGTCTCCACCAGCTTCTTCAGCAGCCCCTGCATCAGTCGTGTTGCCTGATCTCGCTCCATCGTGGGACTCCCGGCCGCGGCCTAGAACTGATCCTTGTTGGCCGCCTTGAAGCGGGCCTCTTCCTTGCTGATCACGCCCTTCGCCAGCAGGTCCTGCAGGTTCTGGTCGAGAGTCTGCATGCCAGCCGCGACGCCGGTCTGGATCGCCGAGTACATCTGCGCGATCTTGCCCTCGCGGATCAGGTTCCGGATCGCCGGCGTGCCGATCATGATCTCGTGGGCGGCGATGCGTCCGCCGCCGCACTTCTTCAGCAGCGTCTGCGAAATCACCGCGCGGAGCGACTCCGACAACATCGTGCGGATCATCTCCTTCTCGTTCGCAGGGAAGACGTCGACGATGCGGTCCACGGTCTTCGCCGCGGAGCTCGTGTGCAACGTGCCGAACACCAAGTGGCCGGTCTCGGACGCCGTCATGGCGAGCCGGATGGTCTCGAGATCGCGCATCTCGCCGACCAGGATCACGTTCGGGTCTTCGCGCAGCGCCGAGCGCAGGGCTTCCGAGAAGCCGAGCGTATCCTTGTGAACCTCGCGCTGGTTGATGAGCGACTTCTTGCTCTCGTGCACGAACTCGATCGGATCCTCGATCGTGATGATGTGGTCCGGCTTGTTCGTGTTCACGTAGTCGATCATCGCAGCGAGCGTCGTGGACTTGCCGGAGCCGGTCGGCCCGGTCACGAGCACGAGGCCGCGCGGGTACATGGCGATGTCGCGGAAGATGCCGGGGGCCTTGAGGTCCTCGAGCGTGCGGATCTGGGATGGAATCGTGCGGAACACGGCGCCCGCGCCGCGCGACTGGTTGAAGGCGTTGACGCGGAAGCGCGCGAGCTTCGGGATCTCGAACGAAAAGTCAGTCTCAAGGAACTCTTCATAGTCCTTGCGCTGCTTGTCGCTCATGATGTCGTATATCATGCTGTGCACGTCCTTATGAGACAGTGCGGGCATGTTGATTCGCTTGACGTCACCGTCCACGCGAATCATGGGAGGCACGCCGGCCGACAGATGAAGGTCGGATGCGTTGTTCTTGACAGAGAATGCGAGCAACTGCGCTATGTCGACGGCCATTTCCGCCCCCAGCTCAATCTCTTACCTTCATCGGGATTCCCATCCAGACTTGCCATAAGCCCGGTACGCCAGTGCCGCAGAGTATAGGGATGAACCCCGGCGTGGCCGTGACGGAAATCACGGAAAAACTCGCAGCTTTGCGCGAGCGCGTGACGCGTGCTGCGGTGGCGGCAAATCGCGCCCGGACAAGTGTGACGATCGTCGCGGTGAGCAAGGCCCACCCGCTCGAGGCCGTGCGCGCGGCGCACGCCGCCGGACTGTGCGATTTTGGCGAAAACTACGTGCAGGAAGCCGTGGCGAAGATCACAGCTTCGCCCGATGGGCGGATCTGGCACTTCATTGGCGCCATCCAGGCAAACAAGACGAAGGCAATCGCCGAGCATTTCCAATGGGCGCAGACGGTCGCGAGCACCCAGGTCGCGGGACGGCTGTCGCGCCAGCGGCCGTTCCATGGCGGCGACCTGCAGGTGTGCCTGCAACTGCGGCCCGAGCCAGCCTCGGGGCGCGGCGGCGTGCCCGCGGCCGAGGTGATGGCGCTCGCGGCCCACGTCGCGGGGCTGCCGCGACTGAAGCTTCGCGGCCTGATGTTCATGCCGTTGCCCGGGCTGGACGAGGGCGCACTGCGCGCGGAGTTCCGCCGGGCGCGGCGCGTGTTCGCCGAGCTCGAGGCGCAGGGGCTCGGGGTCGATACGCTTTCGATGGGCATGTCGGAGGATTTCGAGATCGCAATCGAGGAAGGCAGTACCATGGTGCGCATCGGCACCGCGATATTCGGGGCGCGTTGAAAATTGCGGCCGGCTTCACGACGGGTACGGTAGTTGGCTAAAGAGAGACTCAAGATCGGCTTCGTCGGCGGCGGCAACATGGCACGCGCGATTGCCGGCGGGCTGTTGCGCGCGGGCCATCCGCCGGCGGCGATTGCGATTGCCGAACCCGCGGCGACCACGCGCCGGCGACTCGAGGAGCTCGGCGGGATCCGCATCGTCGCGCGCAACCCGGACGTGGCAGAAAATACCGACGTGCTCGTGCTCGCGGTCAAACCGCAGGTCATGCCAGCGGTGCTCGAGGAGCTCGCGGTCGTCCCGCGTCCCGCCACGCAGCTCGTCTACTCCATCGCGGCCGGCGTCACGCTCGCCACACTCGCGCGCGGCCTGAAGAAGGGCGACATCGCCGCCGTTCGCGTGATGCCCAATCAGCCGGCGCTCGTCGGCGAGGGCATGTCCGTGCTGGTCGCCTCGCCCGAGGTGAGCGCGGCGCAGAGGACGGACGCCGTCTACGTCGCGGAGGCGACGGGCCGCGCGCTGTGGCTCGGCGACGAGTCCCTCATGGATGCGGTAACCGCGGTTTCCGGGAGCGGTCCCGCTTATTTCTATCTGCTCATGGAGATGATGGAGGATTCCGCCGTGCATCTCGGACTGCCGCGAGACACCGCCCGCACGCTCGTGCGCCAGACCGCGCTCGGCGCCGCGCGCGCGGCGGGAATGCCGGATGCCGATCTCGCTGCCTTGCGCGCCGGCGTCACGTCCCCGGGCGGCACGACCGCCGCGGCATTGGCGGTGCTCGAAAAGGCGGGCATACGCGCCATCGTGGAACGGGCGATCACCGCCGCGCGTGACCGCAGCGCCGAGCTCGGGCGCGGATCGCACTGAGGAAGCAGCCGATGCAGGACGCCTTCACCTTCATCATCTCCTCGGTCCTCAACATGTACGTGGTGACGTTCTTCCTGAGATTGACGCTCGCCTGGGGGCGCGCGGATTTTCGCAATCCCCTGGCGCAATTCATCCTCAAGATCACGAACCCGCTGGTGATTCCCGCGCGGCGCCTGATTCCCGCCGTCGGCCGCGTCGATACTGCCACCCTGGTCGTGCTGATCATCATCCAGTCGCTTGCCACGGCGCTGCTCGTGAAGCTCGCCTGCGTCGGCGGTGGCGACGTCGGCCAGATCGTCGTGTTCGGCCTCATCCGGCTCGTGCATCTCATCCTGAGCGTCTACTTCTGGCTGATCATCGTGTACGTGGTCTCGAGCTGGGTCAGCCCGGGCGGGTATAACCCGGCGCTCGCCATGCTCGGCGCCATCGTGGAACCGATCCTGCGCCCGTTCCGCCGCATCATCCCGCCGATCGGCGGTCTCGATCTCTCGCCCGTGCTCGTCTTCCTCGTGATCGGCTTCCTCGAGCGCATCCTGCCTGGTGCCTCGCAGGTGACCGGTCTCATCTGCCTGCGGTTCTGAACGATGCCCGCGCGGCCGATGCTCGGCTGCGGCCGCTGGGAGGAGGACGCCCTCCTCCTCCCGGTCCGCGTCCAGCCCCGCGCCCGCCGGCTGGCGCTCGGGCCGATCATCGGCCAGAGCGTCAAGCTCAGCCTTACGGCGCCGCCCGTGGACGGCAAAGCGAACGCGCAGGCGCGGGAATTCCTCGCGAGCCAGTTTGGCGTGAGCCCGTCCCGGGTGACGCTGGCAAAAGGCGAGAGCGGACGCGACAAGACGTTCCGCATCGAGGCGCCGCGCCGCTTGCCGGAAGCACTCCTCCGCAAATAGCCTGTCGCCTTTTTCCGGGCCTGGTTTATCATCGGCGCTGGCTGCACACGGAGCGCCGTGCCCGATGAAAATGAAGATTGCCTGTCTTGCGGCTCTGGCGGCAATGACGCTGGGCGCCTGCGGTCAGAAGCCCGGCTCGGTAGTGCAGGCGCCGGAATCCGGCGCGCCGCCCGCGGCCGAGGCATCCGGCATCGCCGCGAAGGACTTCGGCGACTACATCGTGCACTTCAACGCCATCTCGACCGACCAGCTCACGCCGGAAGTCGCGAAGACCTACAACATCGTGCGCAGCAGGAATCGCGCGCTACTCAATGTTTCGATCATCAAGAAGGTTCCGGGCACGACGGGGCAGTCCGTGCCCGGCAGCGTCGCCGCGCTCGTCGCGAACGACACCGGACAGTTGAAGGACGCGAACATCCGGGAGATCCGTGAGGGCGATGCGGTGTACTACATCGCCGACTTCCCGGTTTCCAATGCCGAGACGCTGGTTTTCACGGTCGACGTCACGCCGGTCAACGAGACCAGCCGCTTCAGCGTGCGGTTCATACGGACTTTCTACGACGAGTAATCGGGCAGTCGGCATTCGCGCAACGACTCGACAACTCACGACCGCCCGCTAATCTCCGCCCGTCTCGGCCATCCTCGACTGCAGCGCCTCGTGCTTCAGCCGCAGCACGTCGCCGCGCGACACATACAGGAGCTCCGATACCTTGCCGATGAGATAGTCCTCGTACTTGTCGAGGTGGCGGTCCGCCAGGGCGACATGCCATAGCATGCGCACGAATTCGGCCTTCTGCTCGTAATTGAACGCTTCGTGCAGCGGGCGCGTGAATTCGTAGAGCGACACCGATTTCTCGACCGCTCGCCGGGCGCGCTGCACCAGATCGGCCGCCGCCTCGGGCGCGAGATCGAGCCGCACGGCAAGCAACGTGCCGAGCTCCTGGAGTTCCTCCTCCTTCACGTTGTGATCGGCGCGCGCCGCCTCCACGAGCAGAGCGGCCATCGCAAGGGGCACGCGGTCCCGATCGGTCTCCGGCGTCGCCGGACCGGAAGCCGCCTGCAGCAGCGCACGCAGCTTGCCGATCATGTGGCTCCGCCGAGCCGCTGCACGAGCGTCTGGCGCAGCACCGTCAGATTGCCGTGGAAGAAGTGGTCCACCCCGGGCAGGACGACTAGCTCGGGGCCCGGGCCGAGCTCTTCGGACCACGCCATCACCTCTTCGCTCGGCACGACGCCGTCTGCCTCGCCCTGGACGATGAGCCACGGCACGTCCGGACGCCTTCCCTCGAGCAGCTTGCGGGTGCGCCCGACCGGCGGCGCGATCGTGATCAGATGAGCAGGGCGCGCGGTCAGCGCGGCGCGACAGGCAACCATGGCGCCGAAGGAAAAACCGGCGAGCAGCAGGCCGGCGCCCGGGTAGCGCGCGCGCAGCCACGCGCAGACCGCGAGCGTGTCGTCAGTCTCTCCGACACCCTCACCGTACTGCCCGTCGCTCGCGCCGACGCCGCGGAAATTGAAGCGCAGCGCCGGGAAGCCGAGGTCGATCATCGCCCGCGATACGGTGTGCACCACCTTGTTCTGCATGGAGCCCTGGTGCAGCGGATGCGGATGCAGGATGACGGCGACACGCGGAAATTCCCGCCGGTCGGGGATCTCGAGCAGCGCTTCGATGACTCCGGCGGGGCCGGGAATGCTCAGCGCTTCCTTGGTGGGCGCGTGATGATGCACCATGTCGCGATTATAGGTGCCCGGGGCCTCCCCGATCCCCCCTGCTGCGCGTTCGGCATTCCGGACCCCAGAGAGCGGTTGCGGCCGCTTGAATCCTGCCGCAGCCGCGCTATAACGACCGAGAAACCCCGGCAGGAGGGGGCGCGAGCCCGCTACTCCCATGAAACTCACTTCCACGTCGTTCAGGCACGACAGCCCGATCCCCGGCCGCTGTGCGTTCTGCATTCCGGATGCGAGCGAGCACACGAAGCTCGGTCCGAACCGCAGCCCCCAGCTCGCCTGGTCCGGCGTCCCGACGGACGCGAAGTCGCTCGTGCTTCTGTGCATCGACGTGGACGTCCCCTCATCGCTCGAGAACTTCAACAAGGAAGGCAGGGTCATCGAGAAGAGCCTGCCGCGCGTCGAGTTCTGCCACTGGGCCATGGTCGACATCGCGCCGCGGGACGGCGGCGTCGAGGAGGCCGCGTGCTCAGCCGGCATCACCGCGCGCGGCAAGAAGAGCCCGAAGGGACCGCCAGGCTCACGCCAGGGCATCAACGACTACACCGGCTTCATGGCCGGCAATCCCGACATGAACGGGGACTACTACGGCTACGACGGCCCCTGCTCGCCGTGGAACGACGAGCGCCTCCACCGTTACCATTTCACGCTCTATGCCGCCGATCTCGAACGCTGCCCGGTTCCCGACCGCTTCACGGCCTCGGACGTGCAGAAGGCCATCAAGGGCCACGTGCTCGCGGAGGCAAGACTGACCGGAACCTACACGCTGAATCCGCGGCTGGTGTAGTGCGTTTTGGGTCTGACGTCGGGAGCAGGCAATGCCATACGCCGATCACCGGGACGGACCTGAGGGAAGTATCGACCGCGTGCGTGTCGCTCCAGAAGCGGACACGGGCCATGAACTTCCTCGTCGATGCCAACGGCTGGGACCTGAAGGCATCGCTCGTCGATATCTACAACCTGCCGGCCAGGCAGAGAGCGGGCACCAACGATCATGAATGACGTGCTCGTTCGCCCGGTGACCGGCGCGGATTCCGAGGCCATCGCCCGCATCTACAACTGCTACGTCCGCGATACGGTCGTCACCTTCGAAGAAGAGGAGGTATCGCCCCGGGACATGGGGGGCCGCATCGAGCAGGTGACGGGGGCCTCCCTGCCCTGGCTGGTGGCGGAGCGCGACGGTTCGGTCATCGGTTATGCATACGCGGGAAAATGGCACGGCCGCAGCGCCTATCGCTACTCCGTCGAGAGCACGATCTATCTCGATCCGGCCCATACCGGGAAAGGCGTCGGAGCGTCCCTCTACGCACGCCTCATGGGCCTGCTGCGCGAGAAGACGATCCGTGCGGCGATCGGAGTCATTGCGTTGCCCAACCCCGCCAGCATCGCGCTGCACGAGCGGCTCGGTTTCACGAAGGTCGGCCACTTCAGGGAGGTGGGCTTCAAGTTCGGCCGGTGGATAGACGTCGGCTACTGGCAGGCCTCGCCATGAAAGCGCTGAAGGCTTCGCAGCTGCGCACGCGCTCGGTGTGGAGTCCCATCGACCGGAAGAAGGACGGACTGCGGATACTCGTGACGCGATTCCGCGGCCGCGGGATGCCAAAGGATCGCTACGACGTGTGGATGCCGTCGCTCGGGCCGAGCGAGCGGCTCCTGCGATGGCGGCTGGCGGGACGGATCACGTGGCCGCAGTACCTGCGGGAGTATCGCCGCGAGCTCTTCATGGACGGGCCGGTCGATGCGCGCAGCCGCACGATCAAGAACCATGGCCAGAAGTTCACGCTCCGGCTGATCCGGCGCCTGGCGGAGGCCGGCCGCGTCACGCTGCTCTGTCATTGCGCGGAGGACGAGCGCGAATGTCACCGGCACGAGCTGCAGCGACTGATTCTGAGCTATCGCACCTAGTTGCGCGACGGGAGAAAGACATGGCCTGGGTCATTCTGGTCCTTGCCGGCCTCTTCGAGATCGGCTGGGCGATCGGCCTCAAGTACAGCGAGGGGCTCACGCGGCTCTGGCCAACCGTCTGGACGGCGGCTGCGACCGTCGCCAGCATGTGGCTGCTCGCGATCGCGATGCGGTCGCTCCCGATCGGCACCGCCTACAGCGTCTGGGTCGGGATCGGCGCGGTCGGCACGGTCGTGCTCGGCATCGTGCTCTTCGACGAATCGGCGGATGTCACACGACTCATCAGCGTTGCGTTTATCATCGCCGGGATCATAGGCCTAAAGCTCGCGACACCGGCCTGACGCCGGTCCGCGGCGGGACGGGCAGCATGGCAAAGCGACGACGAAAGCGGAAATCGGCGAATCCCCACCGGCACGAGGTGAAGGCCGAGCTCGCCCACTTCGAGCTCGCCCGGGCGCGCTCGTCGCTCAAACTCAACATCTATTCGGCCGGCGAAAAGATCGGCGAGCTCGAGATCGGGCGCGGCTCGCTCTACTGGGCCGGCAAGAAGCGGCATCGGAGCAAGCGCATCGACTGGTCACGCTTCGCGCAGATGATGGATCATCTCGCGTACGACAAGGATGCGTGACCGGCGCTCAGTTCCAGACGCCGACGACGGCACCGAGATACTGGGGCGAATCCATCTGGTCCATGATGAAGGCGGCGAGGTCGGGCCGCGAGAGCTTGCGGTTCAGCGGGTCGTAGCTCGCCTTGTTGACGACGATGTTGAGCGGCGTGCCGGGTGAGACGTCGCCGGTCACGCGCGCCGGACGCACGATGATGAAGTCGAGACCGCTCGAGAAGATGATCGCCTCCATGCGCCGCTGATCGTCGAACTTGTAGCGCCCGTTCCACCACTGCTTCTCGATGGGGGGCGCATCCTCGCCGGGCTTGTCCACGAGCACGTGCTCGACGCTCGTCGAGGACACCGCGATGAGCCGCCGGTTGCCCTTGGCCTTCATCGCCTGGATCACGTTCCAGATGCCCTTCGAGAGAAGGTTCACGTCCGGCGTCAGCTCGGCGTGCGGCTGGCCGCCCGGGGTTCGGCAGCAGGAGAGATAGGACACGACCACCTCGTTGCCGGTCAGGGCCGCCTCGATAGACTTCTCGTCGTAGACGTCGCCCCTGACGATCGTGAGCCGCGGGTCCCTGATCTCGACCGCCTCGGGGCGGCGCGCGACGCCGACGACGTCGTAACCGAGCGCAAAGGCGCGGCTGAAGAAAGCCGGCGCCGACTTGGCCGTGGCCCCGATGAGCACGACGCGCTTCGCGGGCGCGGCGCCGCCCGGCATCGCGACCAGCAGCGTCGTGATGGCGGCGACCGCCGCGGCGATTCCTCTCGCGCGCCCGCAGCGGCGCGAAGTGAATGTGGTCATCATGTTTCCCCCGTCGATCGGAAAGTTGGTGTTCCGGAAGTATAAGGCCCGTGCGGCGCTGGTCGTACAATCGCGGACCCCGCCCGTGCTAGGCTGAATGGCATGTCCAGCACATCCCAGATCTTCCCGGGTTCGTGCCTGTGTGGCGCGGTGCAATTCAGCGCCGAGGCGCCGACGCTGTGGTGCGCGCACTGCCATTGCACGATGTGCCAGCGCGCCCACGGGGCAGCCTTCGTCACCTGGGTCGGCTGCGCGGCAGAGCGCGTCACCGTGGACGACTCGATGCTCGTGTGGCACCGCTCCTCCGACGAGGCGGAACGAGGCTTCTGCAGGAGCTGCGGGAGCAGCCTCTTTTTCCGCTCAGAGCGCTGGCCGGGCGAGCTGCACGTGACGCGCGCGAATTTTCACGGCAACATCGATCGCGAGCCGGAGGCTCACGTGTTCTTCGACACGCACGTGGCGTGGCTCGCGGTTGCGGACGAACTGCCCCAAACTCCGCATTGATCGCACCTTATGGCCGCCCTTCCCCATCAGCATGACCACGACCATGATCGGCACGATGGTCATCGCCACGACCATCCGCCACCCGATGCGCTCAATCGCGCATTCATCATCGGCATCGGGCTCAACGTCGGGTTCGTCGTCATCGAGTCCGCCTTCGGCGTCTTCGCCGATTCCCTCGCCCTCATCGCCGACGCCGGCCATAATCTGAGCGACGTGCTGGCGCTGCTGCTCGCCTGGGGCGCGACCCGGCTCGCCAGGCGCGACCCGACGCCGCACAGGACCTACGGCTATCGCCGCGGCACGATTCTCTCCTCGCTCATCAGCTCGATCCTGCTGCTCGTCGCCATGGGCGCGATCGGTTGGGAGGCGTTGCTGCGCTTCCGCGAGCCGGCGCCGGTCGCGGGCGGGCTCATGATGATCGTGGCGGCGGTGGGGGTCGTGATCAACGGCCTGACGGCCTGGCTCTTCGCCTCGGGCCGGCACACCGACCTGAACGTGCGCGCCGCGTTCATGCACATGGCGGGGGACGCGGCCGTGTCGGTGGCGGTCGTGATCGCGGGCGTGGGCGTGCTCACGCTCGGCTGGCTCTGGCTCGATCCCGCGATCAGCCTCCTGATCGTCGGTGTCATCGTCCTCGGCACCTGGGAGGTGCTGTCCGAATCGCTGAACATGGCCTTCGACGCCGTGCCGAAGGACGTGGATCCGCATGACGTGCGCGAGTACCTGCAGAGACTGCCGGGCGTGCGCGGCATCCACGATCTCCATATCTGGGCGATGAGCACGACCGAGACCGCCCTGACGGCCCATCTGCTCATGCCGGAAGGACATCAGGACGATCACTTCCTGCGCCAGGTCGCGGAAGAGCTCGAGGTGCGCTTTCGTATCGCGCACACGACGCTGCAGGTCGAGCGCGGGATTGGACCGGACTGCGATCAGAACTGCTAAGTGGCGTGAGCTCAGTCAGCCCGTCAGCAGCCGGTTGAGCCGCTGCACGAAGGTGCCCGGATTCCGGAGTGGCCGGCCCTCTGCGAGCGTCGCCTGGTCGAGCAGCACGCGCGCGATGTCCTCGAATTTCGCCTCGTCCTGCTCGCCCGCGAGACGCAGCACCAGCGGATGCCCGGGGTTGATCTCGAGGATCGGCTTCGGCTCCGGCAGCGCCTGCCCGGACGCGGCGAGGATGCGCCGCATCTGTGGGCCCATGTCGAAATCGCCCATCGCGAGGCAGGCAGGCGATTCCGTCAGCCGGTCGGTCACCCGCACGCTCTCCACCTCGTCGCCGAGCTGCTTCTTCAGCCGCTCGATGAGGGCGGCGTGCGTGCCGTCAGATTCCGTCTTCTCGTCTTCGGCCCCGCCGACCTCGCCGAGGTCGAGCTCGCCGCGGCGAATGTCGCGGAATTCCATGCTCTCGAATTCGCCGAGATGGCCGACCAGCCACTCGTCGATGGGATCGGGGAGCAGCAGCACTTCGACGTCCTTCTTGCGGAAGACCTCGAGGTGCGGGCTGGAACGGGCCGCGGCGAGACTGTCCGCGGTGACGAACCAGACGTGCTTCTGCCCTGCCGCCTTGCCCGCCACGTAATCGGCGAGGCGCCGGTCGGGCTCGTCGCCGGCCGAGCGGGTGGTCGTGAAGCGCAGGAGTCCCGCGATGCGCGCCGCATTGCCGGGATCCTCGGCCGGGCCTTCCTTCAGCACGCGGCCGAACTCCTTCCAGAACGTCCTGAACTTGTCGGACTCGTCGGTGGCAAGTTTCTCCAGCATGTCGAGCACGCGTTTCGTGAGGCCGCTGCGGATCGCATCGACCTCCGGATCCTGCTGCAGGAGCTCACGGGAGACGTTGAGAGACAGCCCGTCGGAGTCGATGACGCCGCGCATGAAGCGCAGGTACAGCGGCAGGAATTGCGCCGCGTCGTCGAGGATGAACACGCGGCGCACGTAGAGCTTCAAGCCGCGCGGCTTCTCGCGGTTCCAGAGATCGAACGGCGCGCGGCCGGGCACGTAGAGGAGACTCGTGTAGACGCGCTTGCCCTCGACACGGTTGTGACTCCAGGCGAGCGGCTCGGCGACGTCGTGGGCGATATGACGGTAGAACTCCTTGTACTCGTCGTCGGTGAGCTCGGCCTTCGGCCGGGTCCAGAGCGCACGCGCCGCGTTGACGGACTCCTCCGCGGCCTCGCCGTCGTTCGCCCGCGCCTTGCGCATCAGCACCGGGAAGGCGATGTGGTCGGAATACTTGCGGATCAGTGTCCGCAGCCGCAGGTCGTCCGCGAACTCCTTCGCGTCGTCCCGCAGGTGCAGCGTCACCCGGGTGCCGCGTTCGGCGCGCTCCACGGTCTCGACCGTAAACTCGCCGTCACCTTTCGACTCCCAACGCACCGCCGCGCCGGCGGGCGCGCCTGCCCGCCGGGTCAGCACCTCGACCCGGTCGGCGACGGTGAACGCCGAATAGAAGCCGACGCCGAACTGCCCGATCAGGTTCACGTCCTGGCGCCTGTCGCCGGTGAGGCTCCGCAGGAATTCGGCCGTGCCCGACCGGGCGATGGTGCCGAGCTGCTGTACGACCTCGTCCCGCGACATGCCGATGCCGTTGTCGCTGACGGTGAGAGTGCGCGCTCCGGCGTCGAACTCGACGCGGATCTTCAGCTCCGGGTCATCCTCCAGGCAGTCGGGATTGGCGATCGCCTCGAAGCGCAACCTGTCGGCGGCATCGGAGGCGTTGGAGATCAGCTCCCGCAGGAAGATCTCGCGATTGCTGTAGAGCGAATGGATCATGAGGTGAAGCAGCTGCTTCACCTCGGCCTGGAAGCCGTGCGTCTCGCGCGTCGTCATCTCGCGTCCGTCCGGAAAGAAAACCACTGCGGCCGGCAGGCGCCGGCCGGGACGGCATTAATAGGGACGCGGCGTCAGGATTTCAAGAGGAGGATGGCGGGCGAGACGCAGAGAATGATCGCCAGGAGCGCCACGCGCAGACGCCGGCCGCTTTGGCCGGCGCAGGCGAGCCGCACAGCGTAGGCCATGCCGTCCAGTGAGTCGAGCCACCTCAGCACCCGCTCGGGCTGCATCGCCTGAACCGAACCCCGCTCAGCGCTTGCGGCCCGGCGGCACGACATAGAGCTGCGGCCGGTCCTCCGGCTCGCTCTCCGCGGGCAGCTCCTCGCCGCTCTCGAGCCGGCGTCGCACGCTCGCGAGCGCATGGTCCACCCAGGCGCGGCGCCTGACGGTGTCCTGGTTCTTGATGATTTCGTCCTGGTCGTCGGTGTCCGACATGTTCTTCTTCTGCATGGCGCAGCTTCTCGTTGGCGATTTCCCGGCCGGAAACGTTCGCGTTTCTATTCGTCCTGCTTCCAGTCGCGGCGGATCTTCTCCGACCAGTTCCGGTATCCCTTCCAGGTGTACAGGGCCGGATCCATCGGCGAGCGGCGCTTGTCAGGTGACTGCACGCGATTCAGCCAGCGGCGGTAGGAATCCCAGCCGCTCACGTCGCGTCCGTCGGGATTGACGAGGCCGCGCACCCGGCCGTTGCGCAGGGTGGACTCGTACCCAGGCTTGTCGTTCGGCGAGCCATTGACCGTGCCGTTGGTGCCATTCGTTCCATTGGCCGTGCCAGTGACCCGCTGCTGCTCAGCGCCTGGGGAGAAGGTATTGTTTTTGTAGTCGCTCATGGTGAACGTCCCCGGTCCTCCACATTGACGCCAGCTTATGGAGGGAGGCGTTCGCCATCGAGGAACTGAGTCACAGGCATTTCGATTTAACAGCGGCGTTATGCGAAGCGCGGCGCGCGATTCCGCTTCTTCCGGCGCTCGCTCACTGCTTGCCAGTGCCGCCGCCGGCTCGCCTCCTGGCGGGACGCTCGCTCCGTGCATCCCTGCACTCCACTCGCTTGGAGCGTCGCGTCGCTCCGCATCCTGCTCCGCTCGCTCCTTACACCCGCCAGCGGGCGAGCCAGCAGCCGCTTATGGCTACGCGTCCAAGTACGCCCGATATGCTTCTCGCCGGCCAGGGATGGCCGGCGAGATTTAGCCCGAACCCTGCTCCCGGCAGGCGGGTGGTGTCGTTAGCGAGGGTTCTGGTCAGACGACGAGGCGGTAGCAGGGGCGGTAGGCGCGCCCTTCCAGCTTCATGCGGTTCTGCGCCACGAATGCGGACAGCAGCTGATCGAGCTGAGTCATGATCTGACGGTCGCCGGAGAGCTCGAAGGGGCCGCGACTTTCGATGGCCCGGATGCCCTCGTCCTTGACGTTACCCGACACGAGGCCCGAGAACGCCTTGCGCAGGTTCGCCGCGAGCCGCGCCGGATCCTGGCCCCGGTAGAGCTGGAGCGCCGCCATGCTCTCGTGCGTCGCGACGAACGGCTGCTGGAAGTCCATGTCGAGATGCAGGCGCCAGTTGAAGTAGTAGGCGTCGTTCTTGGCGTGCCGGAAGTCGCGCACCTCGCCCATGCAGCCCAGCACCATGTCCGCAACGGCCGCCGGATCGCCGACGTTGATGCGATAGCGCCGCTGCGCCTCCGCGCCGAGCGTCGCCGCGATGAACTCATCGATCAGGGCGAAATAGAGCCTGCTCGACTCCGGGCCCGTCAGGACGACCGGCAGCGGCAGGTCGCGATTGCGCGGGTGCAGGAGCACGCCGAGCAGGAACAGGAATTCCTCGGCCGTGCCCACGCCGCCGGGGAAGATGACGATGGCGTGCGCCATGCGGACGAACGCCTCGAGCCGCTTCTCCATGTCCGGCATGATCACGAGGTGATTGACGATCGGGTTCGGCGACTCCGCGGCGATGATGCCGGGCTCGGTCACGCCGACGTAGCGGCCATCGCTGACGCGCTGCTTGGCGTGTCCCACGGCGGCGCCCTTCATCGGGCCCTTCATCGCGCCGGCGCCGCAGCCCGTGCAGACGTTCATGCTGCGCAGGCCGATCTCGTATCCCACCTTCTTCGAATAGTCGTACTCCTCCCGGCTGATCGCGTGACCGCCCCAGCACACGACGAGATCCGGCTCGCGCGGTTGCAGGATGCTGGCGTTGCGCAGGATGTGGAACACGGCGTTGGTGATGCCGTCGCTCGTCCGGAGATCGAACTGCGGGCCGCAGCCGACTTCGGTGGCGATGTAGACCACGTCGCGCAGCACGGCGAAGAGCAGCTCGCGGATGCCGCGGATCATCTTGCCGTTGACGAAGGCCTCGGGAGGCGCGTTCTTCAGCGCCAGCTTCACGCCGCGATCCTGCTGGACGATGAAGACGTCGAAGTCGCGGTATCTCTCGAGCACCTCGCGCGTGTCATCCGTCCAGCCGCCGACGTTCAACACCGCCAGAGCGCAGCGACGTAACACCTCGTGCTGACCGCCCTCGCCGGTGCTGCGCAGGCGATTGACCTCGTGCTGCGAGAGCAGCTCGAGGCTGCCCTCCGGCATGACCTCTACCAGCGCTTCGGACGCATTCATCAGAGTGGCGGGGGTTCTATTCATTCGCCTGCCCGGCCATTGCACCAGGCCTGCCCGTGGAGCACAAACAACTCAATAACTTAACACCCGGCACTTTAGGGAAGGATGTCGATCGGCGTGTTCGGGGCCGTCATCAGCCAGATGTCGACCATGTCGGAATTGGAGACCGCGATGCAGCCGTTGGTCCAGTCGGTGCGCCGGTAGTACTCCGGCGAGCGGGTCGGGTTGTTTGGCAGGCCGTGGATCATGATGCCGCCGCCAGGCGCGTGGCCTTTCGAGCGTGAACGCACGACGTCCGTGGTGTTGGGGTAGGAGATGCGGATGGATAGGAAGAAGTCGCTGTCCGAGTTGCGGTCGACCAGCTCGTAGGTGCCCTCCGGCGTGCGGAAGTCCCCCTCCGAGAGCTTCGGCCCCTGCGGCGAGAGCCCGAGCGCCACCTTGAAGCTGCGCAGCACCGTCTGACCCCTCATCAGATAGAGCTTGCGCTCGGCCTTGCGGACGACGACCCGATCCGCGCGCTCGAAAGCCGAGGTGGTCGCGGCAGAGCCGGCCGCGCAGGCGCAGACCAGCGCCAGCACGATACCGACGGTTCTGCGCGTCATGCGACCTTCACCACTCTCGGAAAGACGATGCGCATGCCCGTACGCACCTGGTCGAAGTCGAGTTTCGGGTTGTACTGTCGCAGCAGCCAGACCGGCACCTTGTACTTCTGCGCGGCGAGCACCCAGATGGACTCGCCGCGGCGCAGCTTGTGCTCCGTGGTGTCGGCTATCCGGTAGCGGCTGAAGAAGTCTTCCTGCAGATCGTGGTGATAGGCGACCCGGCGGGTGAGAAATGTCTCGCGGCTCACGCTGCCGAACACGAGGCGCACGCGCTGGCCGAGCACGAGCGAGCGCTGGCTCGGCCAGCCATTGGCCTTGCGCAAAGCTTCCGGCGTCACCTCGAGCCAGCCCGCGTAATGACTGAGGGTCTCCGCGGCCTGCACCTCCACGGTGTCGTCGGTCGGCGACGAGATAGTCGCTGGGATCTGCGAGCGAGGGCGCGGTGCCGCCGGTCTCACCCTCGGGCGGCGTGCCCGCGGGCACGATCGCGGGTAACTCGGCCGCCGTCGGTTTCGCGGGCACCATATCCGCCTTGGCGACGGCGACCGGCGAGAGCGATGCCACGACGGGGGCCGCGGCGCCGGCGCGGCCCGGCAGCTTCAGCATCTGCCCAACCCGGATGCGGCCGCCGGGCCTGATGCCGTTCGCCTGCGCGAGCTTCGCCACGCTCGTGTCATAGCGGTGGGCGATGCCGGAGAGCGTATCGCCACGCTTCACCTTGTGCGTCTTGTCGGGTACCTGCCCGGCGAAGCGCTGGTTGTCCGGGATCGCGGCCAGCAACTGGCTCGCCGCCGGTGCCTCGATCACACCGTCGGCCGGCAGGCGCAGGCGGAAGCCCCGCGGCACGTACTTCGCTCCCTCCCACACGGGCGGCAGCAGCGCGGGGTTGTACGCCTGCATCGTGGAGCGGGAAACGCCGAAGGCCTTTTCGAGCGTGTCCACGCGCATGTAGTCGGGCAGCTCGACCACGAGGTCCGCGCGTGACGGCTTGCGTTCCACGCTGCCGAAGAACTGATCGGGACTATTCTCGATCTCGAGCGCGGCCAGGAATGACACGTAGAAATTTCGGGACGCGAAGCCGAATGCCGGACCGTCGTAGCGGCGCACGATCGTCTCGATGTCGTCGGTTCCCATCCGCTCCACGGCGCGCCTCATGCCTGCAAGACCGTGGTTGTACGCGGTGATCGCAAGCGGCCATGAGCCCAGGAACGAATAGTTGTACTTCAGGAGCCGTGCCGCCGCCTCGCTCGACTCATAGGGATCGCGGCGCTCGTCCACGGCCTGGTCGATCTGCATGAAGCGCCGGCCCGTGTCGCCCGTGAACTGCCAGAGACCCGCGGCGCCGACGAATGAGCGGGCGGTCGGGTCGAACGAGGACTCGACGTGAGGCAGCGCGGCGAGCTCCTCCGGCACGCCCTGCTCGCGCAGGCTCTTCGCGATGTGGTCGTGCCATTGACCCGAGCGGATGAGGCCGGCGTTGAAACGTTCCGCGAGACCCTGCTGGAACCGCACGCGCCCGGCCGCCTCGCGCAGTTCGCCGTTGGTGACATCGGCCGGAAACAGCCCGAGCACGCGCTCTTCCTCCGGCGAGAGATCCTCGCGCTTGCCGGCCCCGAGCGTACGGAGGATCCGCTCGTACTTGCCGCGGGCAGCCTCGGCCACGCGCTGGATGCGGGCGGGGTTGTCCTCGGTGGACAGGTCGAGCTTTTCGTAGACGATGTCGAGGTCGCGGTTGTCGTGGATCAGGCCCTGCGCGCTGGTGCATTCGGCGAAGATGCGGCGCCAGAAACCGATATCGGGCTCGAGGCCGGCAGGCCGCGGCAGCAGCTCGCCAGCCTGTACGCCGGACAGCAGAAAACCGGCCCAGAGGGCGAGCAGCACTCTCGTCACTAGCGGCATCGACAGACCTGATCGTGTGATGGGGCGATTCATAGCCAATAGCGCTCACGAAAGCAAGCAATCGCCCGGTTGGAATGCCGCGTTCGCGGCAATGCCGTCCGCGGGCGATCCGCAAGCAAACAGGGTAGCGCTCACGACCCAGGAGCGTGACGACCCGATTCACATAATTTTGAGGGGAAACGTCAGCCGAACTTCATCTGCCCGCCGGCGCGCAGGGCGGTGATGCGCTCGTCGAGCGGCGGATGGGACATAAAGAGCCGGGAGATGCCCCCGCTTCCGGCGATACCGAAAGCCTTCAGGGAATCAGGCAGCGCGGGCGGCTGATGAATAGCTTTCAGCCGCTCGAGCGCAGCAATCATGCTGTCTCGCCCGGCGAGGCGTGCGCCGCCGGCGTCCGCGCGGAATTCCCGCTGGCGGGAGAACCAGGCGACGATCATGCTCGCGAGGATGCCGAGCAGGATCTGCGCCACGAGGCTCGTGATGAAGAAAGCCGGACCGGGGCCGCGGCTGTCGCGGTCCGACCGGAACAGCAGCCCGTCCACGACGTAGCCGATGACGCGGGACAGGAACAGCACGAAGGTGTTCACCACGCCCTGGATCAGGGTGAGGGTCACCATGTCGCCGTTGGCGACGTGGGTGATCTCGTGGCCGAGGACCGCGTCGATCTCGGGGCGGCTCATGCTCTGCAGGAGACCGGTGCTGACCGCGACCAGGGCGTTGTCGCGACGGGGGCCGGTCGCAAACGCGTTCGGATCGGGCGCATCGTAGATCGCGACCTCCGGCATGCCGATCCCGGCCTGACGCGCGTGTCGCTGGACGGTCTCGACCAGCCAGGCCTCGGCCGCATCGCGCGGCCGGTCGATGATCCGGGCGCCCGTCAGCCGCTTCGCCATCCACTTCGATATCCAGAGCGATATGAACGCGCCGCCGAACCCGAAGATGGCGGAGAACACCAGCAGGGCCGAAAAATCGAGGCCGCCGCGCTGATCGAGGATGCGGTCCACGCCGAGCAGACGCGCGACGATGGAGAGGACCACCAGCACGGCGATATTGGTAGCAATCAGCAGGAATATGCGCTTCAAGTCCGGCTCCTTCAGCGGATGCAGTCCGCTATCTTAGTGGTGCCGCGGGGCGATAATTCAAGTGGCTATACTCTGGACGCATGACAGCATCCGGGGAAACGCCCGTTCCTCTATGGCATTTCTGGCAGCCGCGCTACTGGCCATTCTGGCTTGGCCTCGCGGTGCTGCGGGTGCTCGTCGCCCTGCCCCACCCGGCGCGACGCGTGCTGGGACGGGGGCTCGGGAGGCTGGCATACGTGGCGCTCCCCGGCCGGCGCGCGATCGCCGATACCAACCTGCGCCTCTGCTTTCCGGAGCTCTCCGCCGCTGACCGCGCGGCTCTGCTGCGCCGGCATTTCGCCTCCCTCGGCATGTCGGTCATCGAGCTCGGCATGAGCTGGTGGACCAGCGACGACGAAGTGCGGCGACTCGTGCGGGTCGAAGGCATCGAGAACCTGCAGCGGGCCACTGCCGCAGGGCGGGGCGCCATCATCCTCAGCGCCCACTTCGGGGCGAGCGAGTTCGCGGGGCGCATCGTGAAGGGACTCTATCCGCCGGAGCGGCTGTCGGGCCTGTACCGGCCGAACCGCAACGCCATGGTGGATGAATTCCTGCGCCGCGGCCGCAGCATGTCCGTCGGGGGACTCATCTCGAAGGACAACATGCGGGCGCTCATCCGCCAGCTCACGCGGGGCATCTCGGTGTGGTACGCCCCGGACCAGAGCTATCGGCGCAGCTACAGCGTGCTGGTGCCGTTCTTCGGAGTCCCGGCAATGACGAATGGCGCGCTCTCCCACATCGCACGCATCAGCGGCTCGCCGGTCGTGCCGTTCACCTCACGCCGGCTGGCCGACGGCGGCTACGTCATCAGCTTCGAGCCGGTGCTCGAGGGCTTTCCGACGGGAGACCTCGCGGCGGACGCGACGCGCGTCAACCAGCTGATCGAGGGCTACATACGCCGGGCACCCGAGGAGTACTACTGGATCCACCGGCGCTTCAAGGGCAGGCCCGGCTACGAAGATCCCTATGTCTGAGTCGTGGGAGCGGCGCAAGCCGCGATTTCAGCCGTCGGAGCTCGCGCCCCTCCCACACTGTTGATACCCGGCCAACAGCGCGCCCCACTCCGTCGCCCCGAACCTGATGCCGCCATTGCTGCTGATCTTCGTGAGGGAGCGGTGCAGACGCTCGAGGTTGCGGCGCTGCCAGGCGCCCCCGCCGGACATGACACGGCCGCGGTCGAAGTCGAGCAGGAACACCTCGTCGTCGCCGTCGATCTGGAGGTTGTGCGCCGTGAGATCGGCATGAAAGACGCGCGCGGCATGGAAACGGCCCACGCACTCGCCCACGCGGCCCCAGACCTTCTCGCTCAGGGCCGCCCGCGCCAGCCGCGTCGAGAGCGGCACGACGCCAGGGATGCGAACGGTGATGAGATCGGCGCGGTAAATCAGTCCGGTGCGGACGTAACGCGCGGCGACCGGGCGGGGCGCCGGCAGATTCGCCTCCCGAAGACGCGCGAGCAGACGCCACTCGGCGAACGAGCGCGTGCGCTCCGCGCCGAACCAGGCGAAGCCGTCGCGCGCGATACGGGCCATCTTTCCGCCACGATAATAGTGACGCAGCACCCAGCTCTGGCCTTCGCAGCTCACGAAGAGCGTCGTGCCGCGGCCGCCCGAGTAACCCGGCGCCGCGGGCGATCCCGACCAGGTGGCCGGATCGAACCAGGCCTCGTTCATGTGGTTGACGAGAGAGCCATCGTATAGGATGACGCTCTCGCCGACCCGTTCGATACGCTCCACGGACAGCATGCCACCCTCATCCGGCCGAACGCCTGCGTCCAGGCCGGAATCGATCTGCGTCATTCGGCTCTCGGCCATCGGCGACTGCTGTCACACACTCCCGGTGCTGCGCACTGTCCAGGCCGTATGGCCCGGCACACGAATCACGTGGGTGATCGGCAAGACCGAACACGGGCTCATGAAGGGCGTGGACGGAATCGAGTTTATCACCTTCGACAAAGCACAGCCGCGGGCGAGCCTCGCGGAAATCCGCCGGCAGCTCCACGGACGCCGCTACCCGATCCTGCTCCACATGCACGCCTCCATGCGTGCGAATCTCGTGAGCGTCATGGCGAGTGCGCAGCGGCGCATCGGTTTCGACTGGCGCCGGGCGCGCGACTACCAGTGGCTGTTCACCTGGGAGAAAATTCCGGCGCGTCCGGAGCAGCACGTCATGGACGGCCTGTTCGGCTTCCTCGAATACCTCGGCATCCGGGAGCGCGTGCTGCGCTGGGACATCCCGGTTTCGGAGGAGGATTCGGCGTTCGCGGCCGCGCGCTGCGCGGGCGACGTGCCTGCGGTCGTGATCAGCCCCTGCAGCAGCCAGCGATTCCGCAACTACCGCAACTGGCGCGCGGAACGCTACGTCGCGGTCGTCGAGCATCTGCAGCGCAGTCACGGCGCGCGCGTGATCCTCACCGGCGGCGCCACCGAGGCCGAGCGCGAGTACGGAGCCGCCATCGAAGCGGCGGCGCGGCTGCCCGTGGTGAACCTGATCGGCGGCACGACGCTCAAGCAGCTCCTGGCGCTGCTCGACCGGGCGGACCTGCTGATCTGCCCGGACTCGGGCCCCGCGCACATGGCCACCGCCGTCGGCACGCCGGTCATCGGTCTCTACGCCACGTCCAACCGGCATCGCACCGGGCCGTACTTCAGCCAGGAGCTCGTCGTCGATCGCTATCCCGAGGCGGTGCGGCGCGAGTTCGGGGTGCCGGTCTCGGGGCTGCGCTGGGGTCAGCGCGTGCGCGATCCCGACGCCATGGATCTCATCCGCGCCGAGGACGTGATCGCCAGGATCGACCAGGTTCTGCGAAAATAGGGCCGGGCACGAGCCCTTCTCCAGAGGCTCCGATCGGCGTGGCGAACATGCTCGAAACCTTCGACCAGGCGCGGCTCGCGGCCGCGGGGCCGCGCACGCTCAGCGACGTGCTCGAGCCGGGGCGCATCGTCTACCTGCCGAAGTGCCCGGTGCCGCTGCCCGCCGAAGCCGATCTCGACGTGCTGCGCAATGACCTGCCGGCGCACATGAAGCGCAAGAACGTGAGCTACCACCCGGAGGCCGCTGCGGTGAGCGGCCTCGACAGGCACGCGCCCCTCTATGCGACGACTCATCGCGTCCTCACGCGGCTGCGCGACGACATCGCGGCATGGACCCGGCGCGCGATGCCGGACCTGCTGCGCGACGCCGACATCGGGACCTGCAGCTTCCGGCCGCTGGAGGAAGCCGGGCGGGCGATCGACGCGCACAAGGCGAGCGAGCTCATCCACGTCGACGCCGGCGCGTACGGGGCGACCAACGGCGACCGCATCCTGCGCTTCCTCGTCAATGCCAACCCCACCCGCGACCGCGTCTGGGCCACCAAGGGCAACTTCCTGAGCGTGTTCGCGCGCCACGCCGAGCGCGCCGGTTTCAGCGGCCCCCGTGGCCGCGTCGGCCGTCTCGACAAGAACGCGTTCGACCGGGTGCTCTCGGGTCTCATCCGCTCACTGAGTGCGGCCGTGCCGCTCGCCAAGGTGCTCGACACGAGCCCCTACGACCGCGCGATGAAACGCTTCCACGACTATCTCAAGGACAACCCGGAGTTCCAGAGCGAGATCGAGACCCACGTGGAGATCCGCTTTGCGCCCTACTCCGCCTGGATGGTGTTCGCCGATGGCGTGAGCCACGGCTGCCTCTCCGGCCAGCACTGCTTCATCTGGACCGCGCTCACGCCCCTTGCCAACGCGCACTTTCCGGAGCTCGCGCCGATCAACGTGCTGCGCGCCGCGTAGGCCTTTTCCCGCAGCGCAGGACGAAAGGTCCGACCCGCCGCCCGGGGAACCTGGGCGCATCCGCGGCAATCTCATTGATTATTGAGCCACGCCCGTGCGCGCATCCCGAACAGGAGGTCTGCCATGGCTTACGCTCCCCATTTTCCCCATATGCCGCGGCGCAGTCCGCTCCTCGCCTTCATCGTCCTCATGCATGCCGTCGTCATCTACTACATCAACGACGGGTTGAAGGTCAGCTTCGCGAAGCTGCCGGAGGCGTTGACGATGATCAACCTCGCACCGCAGTCCACGCGAGTCGAGCAGGTCAAGCCGCTGAAGGTCGAGGAAACCCCGACCAAGGTGGCGGAGATCGAAGCGCCGGTTCTGCCCCCGATCGAGATCCCGGACGAGCCCGTGGTGAATGCGGTCCCCGAGAGCATCACGGATACGGAAACGCGCTCCGCGGTGCCCGATACGAGCGCCGGCTTCGATCCGCGGCATCCGTTCGGCAAGCCGCCCTATCCGCCGCAGGCCATCCGCGAGGGACAGGAGGGCCTCGTCGTCGTGAATGCATGCGTGGAACCCGACGGCCGTCTCAGCAACGTCCGGCTCGCGCGTTCCAGCGGGTATGAATTGCTGGATACCGCGGCGGTCAGGCACGTCGCCCGGCCGGGGATGCGCATGCGACCCGGCATCGTGAACGGGCGGCCCGTCGAGCAGTGCCTCAACGTGCCGATCCGCTTCGACTTGAGCAACCGGTGAGGTCAGTGCGCGCGCGGCGCGGGTCTCATCCCGTGCCGTGCTTTCCCTTATAGTCTCCGGGAAGACTGACGGGAGAGCGCCATGAACCAGACCCCACGCCGCCATGCGAACGTCGTTCATTTTTCCGAGGTGAAGCCGGTCGAGCTCAGCAAGGGCAACCGGTTCGCGATGAGCGACCGCGTCCTCGGCCGCGCCACGGGTGCACGCGGCACCGGCTGCAGCCTCTACGAAGTGCCGCCCGGCAAGGCAGCGTTCCCGAACCACTACCATTGTGCCAACGAGGAATCGCTGTACGTGCTCGAAGGCACCGGCACGTTGCACATCGGCGCCGACCAGGTGCCGGTCGGACCCGGCGATTACGCCACCTTTCCCGTCGGCCCTGCCCATACTCATCAGCTCCTGAACACGGGAACGGCGCCGCTGCGCTACCTGTGCTTCTCGACGCTGATTCCGACGGAAGTCGTCGGCTACCCGCGTTCGAAGAAGATCGGAGCGATGAGCATCAGCAGTGCCGGGGAGCAGATGGTGCGCATCGTCGTCCGGGAAGAGAGCGCGGTCGATTACTACGACGGCGAGCTCGACTGAACCGGCCGTTGCCGGTGGACGCGCTCTACGACCGCATCGGCCAGGGTTACGCCGATCTGCGCCGGCCCGATCCGCGCATAGAGCAGAAGATTTCGCAGGCGCTCGGGGACGCCTCGACGGTCGTCAACGTCGGTGCCGGCACGGGCTCCTACGAGCCGCGCGATCGCAACGTCATCGCGATCGAGCCCTCACTGACGATGATCCGGCAGCGTGCGGCCGGTGCCGCGCCGGTCATTCAGGCGTCGGCCATGGCTTTGCCATTTGAAGACCAGGCATTCGACGCCGGCCTCGCCATACTCACGATGCATCACTGGCCGCGCTGGGACATCGGCCTCCGCGAGCTGCGGCGCGTGAGCCGGCGGATCGTGATGCTCACCTGGGACCCTGCATCGCCCGGCTTCTGGCTCACCGACTACTTTCCCGAGTCGCTCGAAATCGACCGACGGATATTTCCGACCCTCCGTGAGCTCGAGGCACTGTTAGGCCCGCTGACCATAGAGGCCATTCCAATCCCGCACGACTGCACCGACGGGTTCTTCGGTGCGTACTGGCGCCGGCCTTCGGCCTATCTCGACGAGCGCGTGCGTGCCGCGATATCCACCTTCTCCAGCATGACGCGCGTCGACGCGGGACTGGAGCGTCTGCGCCGGGATCTTGCCTCCGGCGCATGGCAACAGAGACATCGCCACCTGTCGGCGCGGGCCGAGCTCGACCTCGGCTACCGGTTGATCGTCGCGGCCTGAGAGATGTTTTCGAGGTGCAACGCTATTGTGCTAGTATCTTGCTATACAAGGTATCTTGCAATACGATAGTGGCGAATCGTTCGTATGGCCGCCGCAGCAGAGTCAGATCAAGTACAACTGAAAAAAGGTGTTCTGGACCTGTGCGTACTGGCGATCCTGTCGCGCGCCGACAGTTACGCGTACGAGATCGCCAGCCGCCTCGCCGAAGGCATCGGCATGGGTGAAGGCACGATCTACCCGTTGATGCGCCGGATGCAGACCGATGGGCTGGTGAAGACCTATCTCGTCGAGTCGGCGAATGGCCCCCCGCGCAAGTACTACCAGCTCACCGCGGCGGGGCGAGCCGCCTTCGTCGCCCAGAAGGCCGGATGGGAAGTCTTCATCGGTGACGTCGGCAAGATCCTCGGAGGACGAAAATGAACCGTGACCAATTCCTGTCCGAGTTGCGCGCCGCGCTGAATGGGCTGCGGCCGCAGGAGATCGACGACATCATTTCGGATTACACGGCCTACTTCGCCGAAGCGCAAGCCGCCGGCCGGAGCGAGCAGGACGTCGCGCAAGCTCTCGGCGATCCGAAGCGCCTCGCCAGGGAGCTGCGGGCCGAGGCGGGTCTGAAGCGCTGGGAGAACCGGCGCACGCCGGGCAATTTCTTCGCCGCGGTGATCGCGCTGTGCGGGCTTGCGGCGGTCGATCTGTTCCTTCTGCTGCCGGTCATCTGCGTCGTCGCATTCGCGGCCCTCATATCGGGATTCGTGCTCCTCATCGTGGGCTTGGTGGGCGTCGTGCTGCTCGGCACTCTCTTCTACTGGGGTCAACTGGACAGCTCGAGCAGCCCGATCAGCGTAGGCCTCGCGGGTATCGGCATGCTCGCCGGCAGCATCGGCTGGGGAGCCCTGCTGCTCCTGGTCATGGAAGGCATGCTGAAGCTCCTCGGCAAGTATGCACGGCTCCACTATCGCCTCCTCAAACCGGCCGACCCGACGGAGGGCGTCAGTCATGGCTAGACCACTCGTTGTTACCGCAGCGGCCGGGATTGCCGTCTCCATCGTGTGCCTCTCGCTTGCAAGCCTACTGAACCTCGGTCGCGGAATGCCATTCGTGTTCGGCGACCAGCGCCACGCCCGCTCTTACCCGTGGGGTCTCTATCCCTGGAATTCATACGTGCCGTTCTTCGAATCCGGCGACATCATCACGCGTGAATTCGGCTGGAATGGTGGTGACGTCGTCGAAATCGTGATTCCTGGCGTCGTGCATTACCAGCCAGGCCCTGCGTGGCGCGTAACGGTGAAAGGTCCGCAATCCGCCGTCGACCACCTGCGGATAGAAGACGGCCGGATATTCTTCGACGCGCCGAGCATGTCTCCGCACGCGTCGTCACTGGAAGTGCGGATCACCGGGCCGACTCTCGAGACCTTTGGCGTCAACGGCAGCGCAAAGCTGATCCTGGAACATCTCTCACAAGAGGACCTCACCATCCAGATTCGCGGCAGCGGCACCGTCCGGGGCAGCGGCACCGTCCAGAAAATGGGTCTGGGCATCTTCGGCTCAGGCACCGCCGACCTCAGCGAGCTCGCGACCGGTGACGTCGATGTCGGCATATTCGGCAGCGGCAACGCCGAGGTCGCGCCCACAGGCGATGCGATGGTCGCGATCTTCGGCTCGGGCGATGTGCGGCTGCACACGAAGCCGAGTCATCTGTCGCAGCGGGTAATGGGCTCCGGGCGGATCATACAGCTCGACTCTCGTCACGGCGCGTCTGACGCGGATCACGACGATCGAGATTTCATCTCACTTTGACGAAACACTCGAGCTGAACTGCGATTGAGAAATTGCCATGCGCTGGATTCCGAGCTGGCGAACCGTTGTGAAAAGTGTCCTTCTGCTGCTGGCAGGAATAGCCGCGGCGGTGGTGCTCTATCTGCGCCTGCCCTGGATTCGCACCGAGACGGTGCGTTACCAGAGCGGCGACGTGACACTGGTCGCGACACTCGCACTGCCGCGCTGGCACGATGGACCGTACCCCGCTGCTGTCGTGGTCTCGGGGTCTGGTGGGTACCCGCGCTTGCTTCACTGGCTCGTCGCGAAGCCGTTAGTGCCGCAGGGCATGGCCGTACTCATGTACGACAAGCGCGGCGTCGGAGACTCTTCCGGCACGAATCCACAAGACCTGGTGGGTAACCCCAGCTTTCGGGATGTCGGAAACCCCGATGCGCCGCAATTCCATCCTGATATCGCGGCCGCCGTACAAATGATCGACATACTCGCAGGAGACGCGCTCGCGGGCGTCAAATGGCTGAAAACTCGCGCCGATATCGACCCCTCCCGCATCGGCTTCGTAGGAGTGAGCCAAGCCGGATGGATCATGCCGCTGGCCGCAAGCCGAAGCGAAGACGTCGCGTTTATCGTCAATATCTCCGGACCCGCCGTGACCGTCGGGATAGAGAACCGCTACAGCGAATTGACGGGCGAGAATCCGGGGTTTCCCGACCTGCAGCTCTCCGAAGAGGAAACCGACAGACAACTCAGCGCTTACGACGGTCCGGCCGGCTATGACCCGGTCCCGATCCTGGAGACGCTGCGGGTTCCGACGCTGTGGGTGCTTGGTGGTGCTGACGAGAGCCAGCCGACGTCATGGACGGTAGCCAACCTGAAGCGGGTCGTTGCCGAGCACGACGTCCCCATCGACGTGCGGATCTATCCTGACGGCGACCATGCATTCCGCCGCGGCGGTAGCAACTGGGATCGCATCGATTACTGGTCGGACGTGCGCGCCTGGCTCACCGCGAAGGGAATGTTGCCGCCCGGCTGAGCGCAGGTATCAACCGTGGTCGGCAACACACCTTAGCAACGAATCACGATACAGCATGAAGAACTTCGTCAGCTTCATCGGACGCTGGATGGGTCCGGCTCTGGTTGTTGCCGGTGTAGCCATTTTCGTCACGATTGCTGGCCTTCCATTCCCGTTCTCAGCCATCTTGCCTTTCGTCGGCGCTGTCGTAGCCCTGATCGCGTGGTGGCTGACGCGAGCGCCGGAACGCCGCAGCACAAGGAGAATAATTTTCGGCTCGGCCATCATCGGATTGCTGTTCTGCGGGTGGCGATATTGGGACCAAGCGCGCGCCTATCAGGAAATCACGGTCAGCTTCGACAATCGCGGCGCGCGATTGGCCGGAACGCTCCTGCTACCGAACAGGCCCGGAAAGGTACCGGGCATCGTACTGGTTCACGGTGCGGGCCCGGTGGGCGGATGGGCATACCTTATCGAAGTCGGAGATCATTTCGCGCGGGCCGGACATGCGGTTCTGAGCTATGACAAGCGGGGCGTCGGAGATTCCACCGGAACATATAGGGGTAACTGCAACACCTGTCCGGACAATCTAGAGCTTCTGGCTAGCGATGCCTCAGCGGCCCTATCCCTCCTGGCCGCGCGGCCAGAAGTCGATGCGGCCAGAACCGGTTACTGGGGTGTCAGTCAGGCGGGCTGGATCGTGCCAAAAGCGGCGGTGATGAACGGCCACGCGGCCTTCCTGTTGATGGTCACCGCCCCTGCCACGACCGTTCACCAGAACATGCGGTATGAACGGTTCACCGGCTCTCCGATGTTCATCTCGAAGGGTGACCTGACACCCGACGAAGCTGACGTGTTGGCGGCGCGTGCCAACGAGCAGTTCGGATTTCCTGACACCGATCCGGTAACAGACTTGGAGCGTCTCGCTATTCCGGGATTGTGGATCATGGGTGACCGTGACGGCATGGTGCCACCCGGCAAAACGATCGCGATTCTGCAGAGACTCGCCCGGTCCGGCAAACCCTATGAGTACAAGATCATCCAGGGTGCGGGCCACGGGATCAGGGGCCAGGGGCGCACACAATATTTCCAGGTCATGGACGAATGGCTGGCGCGGGTCACTAAAAGCCGCTGAAGTCAGGGAGCGGCAGTCCAAAGCGTATATGTCGCACGTACGCGTTCGGCTCGCCATGACGAGAATGTTGCCGCCCGACTGAGCGCTGGTATCGTACTATTGCGCCTCCGTGAAAGACCTCACCGAAGGCCCGATCTCCCGCCACCTGCTGACGATGGCCCTGCCCATCGCCTTCGGCATGCTGCTGCAGACGCTTTATTACGTCGTCGATCTATATTTCGTCGCGCACCTCGGTGACGCCGCGATCGCCGGCGTCGGCGCCGCCGGCAACGTGATGTTCGCGGTCTTCGCGCTCACGCAGACGCTCGGTGTCGGCACGGTAGCGCTGATCTCGCACGCCGCCGGACGCCAGGACCAGGCGGACGCGAACTACATCTTCAACCAGTCGGTGGCGATGTCGGCGCTGTGCGCGGCGATCACGCTCGTGGGCGGCCTGGCCGTCACCGGCGTCTACATGCGGGCGCTGGCCGCAGACGCCGAAACGGTGGCTGCCGGGATGACTTACCTCTACTGGTTCCTGCCGGGCCTCGCACTGCAATTCGCGATGGTCGTAATGGGCTCGGCACTGCGCGGCACCGGCATCGTGAAGCCGACGATGGTCGTGCAGATGACCACCGTGCTGCTCAACATCGTGCTCGCGCCGGTGCTGATCGCCGGCTGGGGCACCGGGCGCCCGCTCGGTGTGGCGGGCGCGGCACTCGCCAGCACGATCGCCATCGCCGCCGGTGTCGTGATGCTCTCGTTCTATTTCCTGCGCCTCGAGAAATACGTCGCGTTCGACCTGAGCCAGTGGCGGCCGCACTGGGCCACCTGGCGGCGGATGCTCAACATCGGGCTGCCGGCAGGCGGCGAGTTCGCGTTGATCGCCGTCTACACCGCGCTCATCTACTGGATCATCCGCGACTTCGGCGCGGCCGCGCAGGCCGGTTTCGGCGTGGGCTCACGGATCATGCAGTCGATCTTCCTCCCGGCGATGGCGGTCGCCTTTTCCGCGGCGCCCATCGCCGGCCAGAATTTCGGCGCGCGCAAGCCGGCCAGGGTGCGCGAGACCTTCCGCGTGGCCGCGCTCTCGAGCTGCGCCGTGATGGCGGTGCTGACGGTGCTCTGCCAGTGGCGCGCGGCGGGCCTCGTGCACTTCTTCACCACGGACCCTGAGGTCATCCGCCGCGGCGGCGAATTCCTGCAGATCGTCTCCTGGAACTTCGTGGCCATGGGGCTCGTGTTCACCTGCTCGAGCATGTTCCAGGCGCTCGGCAACACCTGGCCGTCGCTCCTCAGCACGACCTTGCGACTGCCGCTCTTCGCGCTGCCGGCACTCTGGCTGATGCGCCAGCCGGGCTTCCAGCTCGTGCACGTCTGGTACGTGTCGGTCGCGAGCGTGCCAGTGCAGGCCGTGTTCAGCCTGCTGCTGCTGCGCTGGCAACTGCGCGAGCGGCTGGGAGCGATGCACGCGCAGGTGGACACCGTACCGGCCAATCCCTGATGTCGGCGATCGGACTGCCGTCTTGAGCTGTGCCAACACGTGGAGCATGCCATGGCGACTACCCAGAGTGAAAAATGCAGCCGCTTCCGCGCGCTTCATCAAGGGCCTGGCGCGTTCGTCATGCCAAACCCCTGGGACGTGGGCTCTGCGCGCGCTCTCGCCGTCCTCGGCTTTCCTGCCCTCGCGACATCCAGCGGCGCTTCGGCACGCGCGCTCGGCCGGCAGGACGGCGAGTTGTCGCGCGAGGAGGCACTGGCGCACGCGCGCGCGATTGTCAGGGCTACCGACCTGCCCGTGTCGGCGGATCTCGAAAAGGGATTCGGTGACGCACCGGAAGCGGTCGCGGAAGCGATCCGCCTTGCCGCCGGCGTCGGGTTGGTCGGCGGCTCGATCGAGGACTCGACGGGTGGTGCAGATAAGCCGATTTACGACATCGGTCTCGCGGTCGAGCGGATTGCGGCGGCAGCACAGGCGGCACGAGCCCAGCCGTTCCCATTTACCCTGACTGCGCGGGCGGAAAACTTCCTGAACGGCAAACCGGATCTAGAGGATACGATCAGGCGGTTGCAGGCGTTCGAGACCGCGGGCGCGGACGTTCTGTTCGCCCTTGGCCTGCCCGATCTCGCAGCCGTGCGTGCGGTCTGCGCGGCGGTGTCGAAGCCGGTCAACTTCATGGTCGGCATCAGGGGCAAATCTTTCACCGTCGCCGAACTCGAGGCAGTCGGCGTCCGTCGGATCAGCCTCTCGACCTCGCTGTACCGCGCGGCGGTGGCCGGGTTGATGAGTGCCGCCCGGGAAGTGAGAGAAAGCGGCACGTTCGGCTATCTCGACCGCTTGTAGCCGCGTCCATGAGCGACTCTATCGTCTCGGGGAGCGGTGTGCGAAGTCCCCGGATCATCTATGGGACGGCCTGGAAGAAAACGCTCACGGCGGACCTCGTGCGCAAGGCCATCCGGCACGGATTTCGCGGCATCGATACCGCCTGTCAACCCAGGCACTACGATGAAGCCGGCGTGGGCGCCGGCGTCGCGGCGTGCCTGAACAAAGGGCTGACCCGCGCCGATCTCTATCTGCAGACGAAGTTCACGTCCGTTTCAGGTCAGGACCCGCACCGGGTCCCCTATGACCGGAAGGCACGCCTCGCCGAGCAGGTCGCGCAATCGTTCAAGGCATCGCTGCGCAACCTGCAGACCAGCTACCTCGATTGCCTCGTCCTGCATTCGCCCGTGACCGGTGCGCAACAGGCGACGGAAGTGTGGCAGGCGATGGAAGCGATCGTCGACGCCGCCGGCGCCCGGCAGCTCGGGATAAGCAATTGCTACAGCCTGGACTATCTCGAAACCCTCTATCGATCGGCCAGGATCAAACCGGCCGTGGTGCAGAACCGGTTCCATGCCGAGACCCACTACGACCACGAGATTCGCGGGTTTTGCAGACGGCGCGGGATCATCTACCAGAGCTTCTGGACCCTGACGGCCAATCCGCATGTTCTTGCCGACGAAGCCGTCGTGCGCCTTGCATCGAAATACCGGCGCACTCCTGCCCAAATTCTGTTCCGCTATCTGACTCAGGACGACGTCGTGCCCCTGACCGGCACGAGCTCTGAAGCACATATGCGCGAAGACCTGGAGATCTTCGATTTCGAATTGACGGTGACCGAGCGCGATGCGGTGACGGCGCTGCTCCGATGAGGCGGGTGTGGCCGGACGACGGCGAGCTCACCCCCCCAGTCTGAACAAATCCAGAAACTCCCGGCGCGTGCGCGGACCGTAGGTGAGGAAGGTCGGGTCCGCGCGCTCGGCGCTGGCGAGCTTCTCCCCGGCCATGGTGTCGGCGAGGAACGTCTTCTGGATATCCTTCAGCTTCAGCCCATAGGGCTTGAGCGCATTCAGGCCAAACACCTTGGCGCGCAGCTCCGGCGTGATCTCCGGGTAGCCGTACTTCTCCTGGAACTCTTTCGAGATCTGGAACGTCCTGAACGCCTGGATCTGGTCCTGCGGTGAGCCGTACCAGATGCAGTCCGTGCCCCAGACCACGTTGTCCGGGCCGACGTACTTCAGGAGCTTCCCGACGACGTGGGCGGCCACGTTCGGATCGCGCATGACGTAGCGCCATGTCGTGCCGAGCTCGGCATAGACGTTGCCACCCGGCTTGATGCCGTTGTCGATCACGGACTGGATGAGCGAATTCACGCCGAGCTCATGCTTGCCGGGTGCGTACTCGATGTCGGGGTTCTTCGGATCGAAACCGGAGTGATAGACGATGAAGTTGATGTCCGGGTTCTGCCGCGCGGCGCGCCCCACGTCGCCGCAGCCCCCGTACAGAAGGTTATTGTTGGTCATCATCGGCGTCGGCAGCGGCAGGCCCTTGTGGACGCAGACCGTGCGCACGCCGGTCTTGCGCGCCATCTCATACATCCGCGCAGCGTGCTCCTCGTCGTCGAGCCACCAGCCCGTCGAGCCGTCGGGGCTCGCCTGGGTGTAGGTCTTCCAGGCGGCGATCTTCCACTTCTCGACGAGCTCCGGCATGCGCTCGATGTCACCCGCGAGATTCGGGATCACGCGGCCATGGACCAGCAGCCGGCGCGAGCCTTCCAGGGCATCGGTCATCTCGCGGGTCGCCGTTGCCTCGTCCTGCGTGAGCGGCATGTCCTCGACGGAGGACGGCACGAACGTCAGCACGGCCATGTCGGTATCGCTATTGAGGAACATCTCCTTGATGAAGGCCTGGCTCGTGTAGCACTTGAGGTAGCCGTACTTGGAGCTGGGATCGAGGTAGCTGCACTTGCCCTGCGGCATGAACTGCAGCCCGATGCCGCCCGACATCTCCGGCGCCTTCCAGTGCTCGAGCGCGTTCACGTGATGGCCCTGGATGTCGAAGACGAACTCGCGCTTGGCGAGCGCCGCGTCGGCGGCGTCAGGGTCGAGCGCGGCGACCTTTGGAATGTCGTAGTAGCTGCCCGTGAAGCCCGCCGCGGCGTGCACCTCGTTGAAGGCGAGGAGCGTCGTCGCCGCGCCGCAGGCCCCCGTCACGAACTCGCGCCGGCCCATCGCGAGCCGTCGCGCATTGAGGCCGACGCGCTCCATCGCGCGCGCATTGGCCTCGACGCTGTGGACCGGCAGCGGCCGCGGCAGGAACTCGCCGTTGGTCGTCTCGTCGAGCTTGATCGGCAACCGGAAACCGTCCGGGTCGTGCTGGTATCGCATGACGAATCTCCCGCAGCAGCTGAAAACTAGGTGCGTCGTCCCTTCATGTATTCGGGCCAGCGCTCGTCCACGAGCTCGAACACGTCGGGCGCTCCCTTGAGGAGCAGCTCGTGGTTGGTCGGCGCCCAGCTCGCCGGGCCGCCCTCCCCGGGCAGCTGCCGGGTCGCATCGATGACCATCTTGCTCGATAGGCCCCGGACGAGGCGGCTCGGGTCCGGCATGTGCATCTGCGTGCGCGGGATGAGCAGGCTCGCGTTCGGCTGCCAGCGCGACCCCATGGCTCGCAGTACCTCCGCCGCATCGAGGACGTCCACGTCGTCGTCGACGACGATGACGACCTTGTTCAGCCCGGGATCGGCCGCCACGTACTGGCCCGCCGACATGCCCTCGCCCGGGAAGCGCTTCCTGATGCTGATGACCGTGATGCCGTGCGCATCGCCGGGCGAGCCGAAGGCCGTCAGCGAGGGGATGAGCCGCTTGAAGCGGAAGAAGCTCGAGGCGACCTGGGGCGCCTTCGGCATGTCGCCGGTCAACCCCGTGAAGGAGTTGAGCACCCAGGGGTTCTTCCGGTGCGTGATGGCCGTGATGTTCATGAAGTAGTTCTGGGGCTTCTTCGGCCCAAGATAGCCGTACATCTCCCCGTACGGCCCCTCCTCCTCGAACTCGGTGAGCGGCACCTCGCCCTCGATCACGATCTCGGAATTTGCCGGCACGCGTATGTCGCTGTGCTCGCACTTGACGACCTCGAGCGGCCGGCCGCGGAGCCCGCCGGCGAACTCGAGCTCGTCTTCGAGGTAGCCCGCCATCTTGGTGCTGCTGGCGCAGAAGGTCATCGGATCCGGAGCCACCGCCACCGCGACCTTCGCGATCTTGTCGCCGCGCTGCCTCATGCCCCAGAGGATCAATCCGCCATGCTGTCCGGGGTTGGCGTTCACGCCCATCTTCCGTGGCCCCTTCACCTGGCAGCGGTAGGTGCCGACGTTGCTCCCGATCTGCGGATCCTGGATGAAGACCGCGCCCATGTTCACGTAGCGTCCGACGTCGGCGGGGTTGTTCTTCAGCCAGGCGAACTTCTCGAGATCGACCGCATCGCCGGTGAGGATGACTTCCTTGCACGGCGCGGCGCGCGGGTTCGCGATCTCGACCGGCGCGATGCGCGGCCAGTTGCCGCCCGCGTCGAGCCGTCTGCCGAGCTCCTCCATCACCGCGCGGTACATCTGCCCCACGTCGTCCGTGACCGGCTCGACGCCGAACAGCACCGCCTCGTCGATCCAGCGGCCGTAGAGATTCCCGATGACGGGGCCATCGATCCAGCGTCCACCAATGCGCACGCGCTCGATCACGAACGCGGGCGCGAGCTCGCGGCCGAAGCGCTCCTTCAGCCGGTACACGAAGCCGGTCGCCTCGTAGCGGTCCTGGTCCATCTCGCCGATGCGCAGGACCCGGCCGCGCTCTTCGAGGGCCGCGACGTAGTCGCGCACGGAGTCGAAAACCGGAACCGGTGGCCCGGCGGTCGCCCGGGGAGCGGCGGCGCTCATAACGGCTTGTTGTTCGAGTTGCGCATGGCGCTAATGCCTCTGGCGGTTGGCCCGGTAAAGGTACCTCAGTCGGACGGGCCGCGCACGGTCCCGGGCTGCCCGCCGTTTGCCCGGTGCCAGGCGATCACGGCGACGCCTGACAGGGCGATCAGGAGCATGCCGACCACGATGATCCCGCGATAATCGCCGCGGATGAAGCTGTCGCCGAGATACACCGCGCCGGCGGCGAAAGGCAGCTCGGCGATGGCGAGAGCGGCCAGATAAACCGGGAAACTGTAGCGCAGCACTCCGACCACGTACCCGGGCACCTCCGACGGCAGCGCCATCTGGAACAGGAGGATGGCCGTGAAGGGTGCGCTTGCCGAAACACGTCGCTCGTAACGGCGCAACCGCTCCTCGTGGACGAACCAGGTGACGACGGGTCGGCCGAGGTAGCGGCCAGTCGCGTATGCGGTGACGCCACCGAGCAGCCAGCCGGACCAGAGCAGCACGCATGTCGTAGCCGCGCCCCACGCATAGACCCCGATCGGGACCAGGGCCGCCGAGGAGAAGAACGCCAGCATGGCGGAGAGAGCCGACAACAGCACGAACAGCAGCATGCCGCGATAGGTGTGATCCAGGATCACGCCCCTCGCAGCCGCGAACAGCGCCTTGGTGGCTTCGTGCAACTCCGGCGAGCGGACGACGAGCAGGATGATGGCCAGGCCGAGGATGGCAACCAGCGCCCGCTGCGAATGGTGCGCGAACGTCTCGCGAATCCGGCCAACGCCGCTCACGTAGGGCAGACCTGCGCCCTCACGCAGTCGGCCTGATGTTGGGATTCAGACGGAACAGGTTGGCCGGGTCGTAGCGGTTCTTGAGCTTCAGCAGGCGATCGTAGTTCACACCGAAGTTGGCGCGATTGCGATCCGGGTCGCCTGTCGGCTCGTGGTTCACGTAGAAGCCCTTCGTGAAGGGCTCGAGCGTCTTCCACAGGGCGCGCGTGGCTTCTGTCTGCTCCGCCGCCTTCGCAGGATCAGTCCAGCCCGTGAAGCAGATGACGTCCCACAGCGCCTCGCGGTGCGCGAATGCGGTCTCCGTGTTCTTCACTCGGCCGATCGCGCCGCCGAGCTGCTGCAGGACCACGGCATAGGGCCGCGGCTGCTCGAAAATCGTCACCAGCGTCTCGATGAAAGCCGTCGACCAGTCGGCCAGGAAGCCGCTCTTCACGTAGTAGCCGTTGCCCCACGCCAGCCCGTCGTCGTCCATGGACTGAAGGTCGACGTAGCGCATCGGCCCGAGATGGTCCGCCACCGGCTTGCCGAGCTGGCGCAGCGGCGCGAGGGCCCGGTCCGCGCCGTCGGGCGGGCCGCTGTAGCAGGCCTCGATCGTCACCCCGGTGACTCCGTCCGGGCCGGCGCCGACGGACGGCACGACTGCGAGATCGTCCGGACAGCTACCGGTGAAGTCCGCGAAGCGGCGCAGGACGTCGCGGGCATCGGCGAACGCATAGCTGATCGACCCGCCGACAACCATCGGCCCTGCCTGGTGCAGTCGGTACTCGAACGAGGTCACGACGCCGAAGTTGCCACCGCCGCCGCGCACGCCCCAGAAGAGATCCGCGTTCTCGCGGTCACTGGCGCGCACGAACTCTCCGCCGGCGGTGATCAGGTCGACGGCCGTGACGTTGTCGCAGGTCAGCCCGAAACGCCGCCCGAGCCAGCCGACGCCGCCGCCAAGCGTGAGCCCCGCGACGCCCGTATGGGAGACCGTGCCGGCGGGCGTTGCGAGCCCGAACGCCTGGGCCTCGCGGTCAAACTGGCCGAGGGAAACACCGGGCTCGACGCGTGCAGTGCGCGCGATCGGATCCACACGCACGCCGCGCATGGGCGACAGGTCGATCATGAGCCCGCCCTCGCAGACCGACTGGCCGGAAAAGCTGTGGCCGCCACCCCGAACTGCGACCAGCAGCTCGTGGTCACGGGCAAAACGCGCCGCGGCGGCGACATCGGCGGCTCCCGCGCAGCGGGCGATGAGCGCCGGATGACGGTCGATGCTGCCGTTCCAGATGTGCCGGGCATCGTCGTAGCCGGCGCTGCCGGCAAGCAACAGCTGGCCGCGCAGGGCAGCGGCCAGCTCCTTCACGCTCGAACCGGGCAACGTGATCGCCTTGCCCGCGCCGGTCACCGCCGCGAGATCTGCCGGAACCGGACTGGCCATCTCGCCGGCCGCCGCGAGCAGTCGCGGCGCCGGCAGCGAGAAGGTCGCCAGCGTCGCGAGGGAAGACTTGCAGAACGTTCTTCTTTTCACTGGAGGCTCCCTCAGGCCGCGCCGCGAGCTGCGCTCTGCCCGGCCTTCGAGGCCACGAACGGCACGGCTTCGTACACCCAGTTGGCCGGAGCCGCGCGACGCGCCGGCGACGGGATGACGCGCACATCGCCGTTCCTGTCGAGCTCGTCGAGCGCGCGCCGGTCGATCTGCCAGCCCTTCGCGCGCAACGCGCGCATGAGCTGCCAGTAGGTCTGCATCAGCCGGTCTTCGCGATCGATGTTGATCACGGGCCAGGCGGCGACGTCGGGCGCGCGTTTCGGGAAATGCCCCTCGGCGATGGCTTTGTCCTGGTAGACGTTGCGCAGGTTGCGCTCGAGATGATCCTTGTCCTTCTCGGGCTCCAGCAGGAAGTTGCGGAAGGCGATGAGATACACCCTGGTCGTCTCTTCGTCGATCGGTGTGCCCATCGAATAGAAGACGTTGCGGAAGCCCGATTCCTGAGTGCCGATGTCGATCTTGCCGTAGAGCGTGAAGCCCGGGATGTGGAACCTGAGGTGCGAGCTCACGGTCGCCCGCTCCTTGCGCATCTGGGCCCAGGCGCCGCCGCGCGGCGGCGGGCGGGACGTCATGTGCGTGCGGAAACCGTCGTCGAGGTGCTCAACCGTGTGCTCGGAGGGCCGGCTCGGGTTGTCCTCGTTGAGCGGGATGCCATGCACGATGTGCAGGTGCACCTGGTCGAGGTCGACCATCTTCGTCCAGTGCAGGTTCGCCTTCCAGGTGTCGGAGAACGTCACCTTGCGCCAGGCGGGGTCGGTGTTCTCCGGCATATCGAAGAGCGCGTGCGCCTCCTCGGGGCGGTCGCCGAGGAACACCCAGACGAGGCCGTGACGTTCTTCGACCGGATAGCTGTCCACGCGGGCTGCGGCCGGAATGTCGCCGGCCGGGTCGGCCTGCGACGGGATCCTCGTGCAGCGGCCTTCGCGGTTGAAGTGCCAGCCGTGGAAGGGGCACGACAGCGTGCCATCGGCCTGGCACTTGCCCTGGGCGAGACTGGCGCCGCGATGACAGCACGTGTTGCTGAGGCAGACCCCCCTGCCCTCGCCGTCACGGAACAGCACGAAGTCGCGACCGAGCATCCGCGTCTTCACCGGGCGATCGGTGAGATTCTCGCTCCACTCGGCGACATACCAGACATTGGCGAACAACATGGTTCTACTGTTGCACCGCGCCCGGCCGCGCGCAAGGCCGCGGCGGGACATCGCACCGGCTGGACGGACGGTGCCCGGTGCTGTATGAGGATCATCCAAAAAGGATCGGGGGGACGCATGAGCTCACATTCCCGGCTGACGGCGGCGCAGGTGCGCCAGCGGCTCGGCCATCCCATCGTCGACGCGGACGGGCACATCATCGAGTACCTGCCCGTGCTGGTCGACTGCCTGAAGCAGGTGGCGGGCCCGAACGTCAGCGAACGATTCTGGAAGGCCTTCGTCGATACCAACGCGCGCAACTGGCACCAGCTCACGCCCGAGCAACGGCGCGAGGGCAGCGTCTACCGGCCGGCATTCTGGGCGGCGCCGGCCGAGAACACGCGCGACCGCGCGACTGCCATGCTGCCGAAGCTCCTCGCCGAACGGATGCCGGACCTCGGCATCGACTATGCCGTGATGTTCCCGACGATCGGGATGCTGCTGCCGAACATCGTCGACGAGGAGATGCGCCGTGCGAGTTGCCGCGCCGAGAACATGATGCTCGCCGAGATGTTCAAGGGCTGCGAGACGCGACTGACGCCGGCGGCGATCATTCCCTGCCACACGCCGGCCGAGGCGCTGGAGGAAATGGAGTATGCGCTCGGCACCCTCGGCATGAGAGTGCCCATGATCGGCGCCATGGTGCGCCGGCCCATTCGCGGCCCGGGAGAGAGTGACGAGGCGCGGCGCCCGCTCGACCAGGCGTTCTGGGTGGATCTCCTCGGCCTCGACAGCGAATACGATTACGACCCGTTGTGGCAGGACTGCATGAAACGGCGCGTGCCGATCACCTTTCATGCGCCCTCACAGGGCATCGGGCTCCGCCGCTCGACGAGCAACTACATGTTCAACCAGACCGGCCACTTCGCCGATTCCGGCCACGCCTTCGCAAAGGCGCTCTTCTTCGGCGGCGTGACGCATCGCTTCCCCGAGCTGCCCATGGCATTCCTCGAATGCGGCGTCGCCTGGGGCGCGCAGCTCATCCTCGACCTGAAGGAGCGCTGGGAGAAGCGCAATGTGGAGGCGATCAAGACGCTCGATCCGCGCCGCGTCGACTACGCGGAGATGACGCGCCTCTTCGACCGTTACGGCGGCGCGCTCCTCGGCGGCCGCATCTCGGCCGGCACCGAGGCGGGCCGCGCCGATCAACCGATGGTGGACGAATTCGCCGCCACGGGGATCCGTAACCTGGACGATCTCTACGACCGGCTGCTGCCGAACTACTACTACGGCTGCGAGGCCGACGATCGCCTCGCCGGCGTCGCCTTCGATCCGCGCTATACGCCGCCGGGGCACAAGCTCAAGGCCATGTTCTCCTCCGACATCGGCCACTGGGACGTCGCAGACATGGACCGCGTTGTGCCCGAGGCCTACGAGATGGTCGAAGAGGGCGTGATGAACGCGGAGGACTTTCGCGACTTCATGTTCGCCAATCCGGTGCGCATGCTGGCGAGCCTCGATCCCAACTTCTTCGCGGGCACGGCAGTGGCTGCCGACGCCAGGAAACTGATCGCCTCCGACCGCAGTGAGCCCGCCGGCCCACGGCGCGCGGCGCAGTCCTGATCGCTCGCGTCGCTTCCATCACGCGTTTCCAGGCGAGTCGAGAATGGTCCGCGCCACCGCTGCCGGGCTGAGATGCCGCAGGCAATTCAGGTGGCCGAGCGGGCAGGTCCGCGCGAAGCATGGGCTGCATTCGAGACCCAGGTAATGGATCGTGCTGTCGGTGGTGAGCGGCGGCGTGAACCTGGGCGAGCTCGATCCATAGAGGGCAACGACATGCGTGCCGGCGGCGGCCGCGACGTGCATGAGCCCGGAGTCGTTCGTGACGGCCGCACGGACGCCGGACAGGAGGTCCACGGCGTCGGCGAGCGACGTCTGCCCGCACAGATCGTGCACGTGCTCCCCGGCGGAAACGCGAATCTCGGCGCCCAGTTCTCGCTCGCCTGCCGAGCCGAGCACCCAGGTCTCGTAGCCGCGCGCGACCAGCATCTGCGCGAGCTCCGCGAAATGCGCGATGGGCCACTGCTTGGCCGGGCCGTAGGCCGCGCCCGGCATCATCGCGATCGCGGGCCGCGCGCCGAGGCCGCGCCTCGCGAGCAGCCCGGCGCGGTTGGCGAAATCGACCCGCAGCGCGGGTTGCGGCGGCGGCGGGGGCGTTGACCCGGCCGGCAGGCCGAGCGCGAGGAAGCGCTTGATGGTCTGGTCGAGCATGGCCCGGTCGAGCGGCCGCGCGTCGTTGAGAAGGAGTCCGCGCAGCTCGGCGCGAAACCCGGTACGAACCGGCACGCGGGCGAAAAACGGAACGAGCGCGCTCTTGAAGGAGCGCGGCAGGACGAGTGCGCGCGCGTAGCCTTCCGCACGGAGCTTCCGGCCGAGCGCCAGGCGCGCGCCGAGCGCCAGGTCGCCGTGACCCGCCGCGAGCGCAATTCCGCGGCGGACCTCCGGCATGCGCGCCACGAGCGGCAGCGACCAGGCGGGTCCGACGACGTCAATGACTGCCGCGGCATCCTGCCGGCGCAGCAGCATGAACAGCGACTGGGCCATGACCATGTCGCCGATCCAGGCGGGACCGATGATCAGGATTTTTTCGCCGGAGGGCACTTCGAATCGCGGCTTGCGCCGCTCCCACGGAGAATGGTCAGCGCGCCAATGCCTTCAGGGTGTCGAGGTAGGCGTGCACGCCCTCCTCGAGGCCGATGAAGCTGTCCGCGTAACCCGCGAGCCGCAACGTGGTGAGATCCGCCTGCGTATAGCTCTGATAGCGGCCGGCGAGCTCCGGGGGAAACGGCACATAGTGGATGCTTCCCTGCCCATGCCAGGCGATCACGGCCTGCGCGACGTCATTGAAACTGCGCGCCTGGCCGGTGCCGAGGTTGAAGATGCCGCGGGTACCGCCGTGTTCGAGGAACCAGAGGTTGGCGCTCGCGACGTCGTCGACGTGAATGAAATCGCGCAGCTGCTCGCCGGGCCCGAAGCCGTCGCTGCCATCGAAGAGCCGCACCTCGCTTCCCGCCGAGAGCTGGCGGTGGAACTGCCAGACGACGCTCGCCATCGGCCCCTTGTGCGCTTCGCCGGGCCCGTAGACGTTGAAGTACCGGAGTCCGACCACCTGGGATTTCTGCCCGCCAATGAAGCGGCGCGCGTACTGGTCGAACACGAGCTTCGACCAGGCGTAGAGATTGACCGGTCGTTCGCACTCGGGGGCGACGCGCGACTCCCGGCCGGTGCCGTACACCGCGGCGGAGGACGCGTAGACGAGCGGTATGCGCCGGTCGAGGCAGTAGTGCAGCAGCTGTTTCGAGAACTCGAAATTGAGCTGCATCATCATGCGGCCGTTCCACTCGGTCGTGCTGGTGCAGGCGCCCTGGTGGAACACGCCGATGATCTTCGGCGCCAGGTCCTTCTTCGCCACGATCCGCCGCAGGAAGTCGTCGCGCTCCAGGTAATCGGCGATGCGGCAGCCGGCGAGGTTGATCGCCTTGTGCCCGTCGGTGAGATCGTCCACCACCAGGATGTCGCTGATGCCGCCGCTGTTCAGCCGCTGCACGATGTTGGAGCCGATGAATCCGGCACCGCCGGTGACGATGATCATGTGCTTGCCATTTCACGCGCGGGGAGCAGGCCCCGGTAAACCTCGATGTACCGTTCCGTCATCGCGGCCGGCGAGAACTCCTGCGCTCGTTGCCGGTTCGCGGCCGCCATGCGCGCCCGCAGGTCCGGATCCGCCCGCAGCGTCAGCAGCGCGGCCACGAGCCCCGCGATGTCGTCCACTTCGCAAAGCAGGCCGTTGACTCCGTGCTGGACGACCTCCGGGATGCCGCCGGCGCCGGTCGCCACGATTGGCAATCCGAACGCCATGGCATCCAGGAGAACGGAACCGAGGCCCTCGTGACGGGAAGGATAGAGAAAGACGTCGAAGGCGGCCAGATAATTCCCCACGTCGCCGACCTCGCCCGCGAAATGCAGGTTCGAGAGACCTCGTGCCTCCTCGCGCAACGTCGCCCCGTCACGGCCGGCGCCGACCAGCACGAAACTCAGGTCCGGCGCGGTGCGCGCGAGCTCGTGTGCGACGGCGAGGATCTGGCGCTGGCCCTTGTGCGAATCGACCAGCGCGCCCACGTGGCCGACCAGCAGCCCGTCTGCGAAGCGGCGCCGGATCCCGGCGACCCGGTTCGGGTCGGCCGGGAGGCCGGCGCTGGCGCTCGGGATCACGAGGTAGCGAATCCCCGGATCGAGCGCCGTCAGCGCCGCTCCGATCGCCTGCGACAGCACCACGATGCGGCCGGCGCGCCGGTATAGCAGCCGGTTGACCAAGTGTCGTGACGGACCGTTCTGCACCCGCCGCGTGACTACGTAGTCCGCGCCGCCGGTCAGGCGGTTGAGAAAAGCGGCATGCAGCGCGCGCGCCTCGTGGGCGTGAACGAGGTCCACGCCGCGCAGCGCCGCCACGGCGGCGATGACGTTGCCCGGCACCGGCGCGAGGTGGAGATTCTCGAGGCCGACCAGTCGATCAGCCAGCGGCTCACCCTGGCGCGCGACGAGACGCTGGCGCCAGCCTCGGGCGGCCAGGCCGCGGATGAGGAGCTCCGTCTGCCGTTCGCCGCCGCGAAAGCCGCGCGCGAGATTGATGTGCGCGAGTAAGGGCGAAGGTGCCGGAACGTCGGTTGCGGAAACGGCTTTCATGATGGCCGGGAACGGGCGCCTGCGGTCGGGTTTTCCGCACCCGAAGCACCTTCTCCGTCAGCGGATCAGCTGGTAAGTGGCGCCACAGTAAGGGCACTTCACGCTGCCCGTCTCTTCGATCGGCAAGTAGACCCGCGGGTGCGAATTCCACAGATACATGCCCGGCATCGGACAAGACAACGGCAGGTCCTCCTGCCGCACCTGGTAGAGGTTCTCAGCGTTCGGCTGGATCAGGTGCTCGGTCGAGTCGGCCAGCTTGGACACGGCGCTCTCCGTGAGACGGGACGGCGGCGAATTATTGCGTAAATGGAGGCCGGTGCGAATAAGTTAACACTTTGAACCCGGCACCTTTGTTAACAGGCACCTTTGTTAACAGGCGAATACCTGCTGCCAGATGGCCCTCACGGCCTCGATGGACGGCGCGGCTTCCGCCCGCGGCATGAAGGGCTCCTGGCCCGCGAGGGCGAGACGGTGCAGGCGCTGGCGGTAGTTCCGGTACGTCTCGGTCAGCAGCGCCGCGGTGTCGGGCGCAATGGTGCCGGCGGCGGCGAGCGCCTCGAGCTGGCGGATGTTGTCCGACCAGCGCACCAGCGCCGGGTGGCTCTCCGCCTCGCGCAGCACCAGATACTGCACGATGAACTCGATGTCGGTGATACCGCCCGGATCCTGCTTGATGTCGAAGAGCTCCGCGGTGCCGCGGGCGAGCTCGGCAATCATGCGGCTGCGCATCGCGAGCACGTCCTCGCGGAGTCGCTCGCGGCGCACGTGCCGGGTCAGCACGCGCGTACGGATGTCGTCGAAAGCCTCGCGGATGCGCGCACTGCCGGCGATGCCCCGACTGCGGAGCAGCGCCTGGTGCTCCCAGGTCCACGCGTTCTCCCGCTGGTAGCCCTCGAAGGCGGCGAGGCTGGTGACCAGCAGGCCCTTCCTGCCCTCGGGCTGCAGGCGGGTGTCGACCTCGTAGAGGTGGCCGCCGATGGTCAGCATCGTTGCGATGTTGATGACACGGCTGGCCACGCGCCCGAAGAACGTCGCGTTCTCGAGCGGCTTCGCCCCGTCGGTGTCCTGGGAATCGCCGGCAGAGTCGTGCAGGAATACGAGGTCGAGGTCGGAGCTGTAGCCGAGTTCGAGGCCGCCGAGCTTGCCGTACGCGGCGATACCGAGCTCCGCCGTCCGCGCGACGCTGTCCACCACGCACCGGGGCCGGCCGTGCCGGACGACGAGCTCGCGCATCGCGTGGTCGAGGGCGGCCTGCAGCACCAGCTCCGCCGTATCGGTGAGGCGGTCGCTGACCTTCATGAGCGGCAGCACGCCGGAGAGATCCGCCACCGCGACGCGGAAGAGCGCCGCCTGCTGGAAGTTGCGCAACGCTTCGAGCCAGCGCTCGTGGTCTTCGGTCGCGACGGACTCGAGGCGGCGCGCGAGCTCGGCCTCGAGCTCCGCGCGCGTTGGCGGCTCGCCGAACAGGCGCGGGTCGAGCAGCTCGTCGAGCAGCAGCGGATGCGCGGCGACCTGCTTCGCGAGGAAGTCGCTCATCGCGCACAGGCCGACGAGCCGCTCCCGCGCAGCCGGATTCTCGTTGAGCAGTGCGAAGTAGGCCGAGCGCCTGCCCACGGCCTCGATGATCCGCGCCGCGCCCTCCACCGCAAGCAGCGGACGTTTCTGGCGCGCGGCGAGCTCGAGCACGACGGGTACGAGCACATCGAGCCGTTGCCGGCCGGGCTCGTCGAGTCGCTGCAGCGTGCCGGCGGCCCGGAGCTGGCGCAGCCGCTCGAGCACCGCGGCCGGCTCGCCCGCGCCGCTGAATCCCGCTTCGCGCAGGAGCGACTCGGTGGCCTCCTGCGGCACCTCTTCCAGCCACACGCGACGCAGCCCGCTGCCCGCCGCCTGCGCCTCCGGCTCCTCGCTGCGAAACACGACGTCGCGAAACTGCTGCGCGACCGCCGCGCGATGCCGCCCGAGCGTGGCGTCCACTGCATTCCAGTCCGGCGCGCCGAGCGCCAGCGCCAGGCGGCCGCGATCGGTCGCGTCCGCCGGGATGGCATGAGTCTGCTGGTCGTTGATCGCCTGGAGGAAGTTCTCGAAGCGCCGCAGGAACAGATAGGCGTCGGTGAGCTCCGCGACCGCCGCGACCGGCAGGCAGCCGTGCCGCCCCAGCGCCGGCAGCACCTTGAGGAGCTCCCGGCCCCGCAGTTCCGCGATGCTGCCGCCGCGCACGAGCTGGAATGACTGCACGATGAACTCGACTTCGCGGATCCCGCCGGGCCCGAGCTTGATGTCGGACTCGAACTCCTCGCGCTCGACCTCTGCCTCGATCAGCGCCTTCATCTCCCGTAGCGAGGCGAACACGCCATAATCGAGATAACGGCGGTACACGAACGGGCGCACCACGTCGCGGTAGAAGTATTCCGCATCCGGCCAGTCGTTGATCACCCGCGCCTTGACGTAGGCGTAGCGCTCCCAGTCCCGCCCGCTCTGCATGAGATAATTTTCGAGCGCCGGCAGGCTCACCGCGAGCGGACCCGTGGAGCCGAACGGCCGCAGCCGCACGTCCACGCGATACGCGAAGCCGTCGGCCGTCCTGCGGCTCAGGACGCCGACCAGGCGCTGGGCGAGAAGCCGGAAATATTCCTCGTTCGCGAGCGGTCTCGGGCCGTCGCTGTGCCCGGCCTCGGAGAAGACGAAGACCAGGTCGACGTCGGAGGAGAAGTTGAGCTCGTGACCGCCGAGCTTGCCCATGCCGAGGATACCGAACCCGCAGAGCTCTCCCGATTCGGTCCGCGGCAACCCGTGGCGCGCGCGCAGCGACTCGGTGCTCCAAGCCAGAGCGGCGCCGATGGCGGCATCCGCGAGGTCCGAAAGATCGCGCAGGGATTCCACGACGGTCGCGGCGCCGGAGACGTCGCGCCACAGGATGCGCAACAGCTCGCGGTGCCTGACGGTGCGCAGGCTGCGCAGGATCTCCTCCTCGGATGCGGTCGCAGACGCACAGTCCGCCACGAGCGCGGCGATCTCCCCTGTGTGGCTTGCGCGCGCGAGCCGGCCCCTCGCAACGAGCCCGGCCAGCAACTGCGGGTAACGGGCGAGGATTTCGGCGGCATAGGCGCTGCAGGCCGTCACTCGCACGAGCTGCGGCTGCAGATCCGCTGGAATGTCAGGGAGACTCACCGGCAGAATCGTAGCAGGAGATTACAATGCATCCGGAAGACGACGGCACGAGCAGCGCATGACCCGGTTCCGCAACGACGAGATCATGGCCCGCAAGGCGCGCGCGACCCCCCGCGGCATCGGCGTGTTGGCGGGCTTCTTCGCCGACCGCGCGCAGGGCGCCGAGGTCTGGGACGTCGAGGGCCGACGGTACATCGATTTCGCGGGCGGCATCGCGGTGATGAACGTCGGCCATGGCCACCCGAAGGTGGTCGCCGCCATTCGCGCGCAGCTCGAGCGCTTCACCCACACGTGCTACCAGGTCGTGCCCTACGAGGGCTACGTCGCGCTCGCGGAGAAGCTGAACCGGCTGACGCCGGGTGATCACGCCAAGAAGACCGCGTTCTTCTCCACCGGCGCCGAGGCGGTCGAGAACGCCATCAAGATCGCGCGCGCCCACACGAAGCGCGGCGGCGTCATCGCCTTCGGTGGTGCCTTCCACGGGCGGACGCTGTTTGCGGTGTCGCTGACCGGCAAGGTGCAGCCGTACAAGGCCGGCTTCGGCCCGTTCCCGCCGGAGATCTACCACGCGCCGTTCCCGTGCAGCCGCACGGGCCTCGCGCAGACGCAGCGCGCCGTTGAGCATCTCTTCAGGGCCGACATCGAGCCCGGGCGCGTCGCCGCGGTGATCTTCGAGCCCGTGCAGGGCGAAGGCGGCTTCAACGTCATCGAGCCCGCGGCCGTGAAGTGGTTGCGCGAGCTCTGCGACGAGCACGGCATCCTGCTGATCGCCGACGAGGTGCAGACCGGCTTCGGCCGCACCGGCCGGCTGTTCGCCATGCATCACTATCTGGACCAGGTGGGCGTGACGGTCGACATCATGGCCGTCGCGAAGTCGCTCGGCGCGGGCGTGCCGCTCTCCGCCGTCACGGGGCGCGCCGGGATCATGGACGCGCCGCCTCCGGGCGGGCTCGGCGGCACCTACGCCGGCAACCCGCTCGCCATCGCAGCGGCCCACGCGGTGCTCGACGTCATGGAAGAAGAAAAGCTGCCGCAGCGGGGTGCCGCGCTCGGCGAGCGCCTGCGCGCCCTGCTCGAATCGCTGCGCGCCGGGGTGCCGGCGATCGTCGATGTGCGCGGCCTCGGCGCAATGCTCGCGGTCGAATTCGGCAGGCCGGGCAGCGGCGAGCCGGATGCCGACTTCACGAAGCGCGTGCAGGCGGAAGCCCTGAAACGCGGCCTCATCCTCCTCACCTGCGGGGTGGACGCGAACGTCGTGCGCTTCCTGTTCCCGCTGACGATCAGCGACGCGCTCTTCGACGAGGGGCTGGGGATCCTGCGCGAAAGCCTGAAGGCGGCCTAATTCCGGATCTCTCCGAACGCCCAGTCCAGCCACGGCAGCAACGCCTCGATGTCGGCGCGCTCCACCGTCGCGCCGCCCCAGATCCGCAGGCCTGGCGGCGCTTCCCGGTAGGAGCCGATGTCGAGCGCGACCTCCTCCTTCTCGAGCAGCGCCGCCAGCGCCGCGATCGCCTCCTGCTGCGCGTCGGGCGCCAGCGACGTGAACCAGGGATCGACGATGGCGAGGCAGATCGAGGTGCAGGAGCGCGTCTGCGGATTACGAGCCAGGAACGCGACCCACGGCGTCCTTGCGACCCACTCGGCGATCACCGCAAGATTGGACTCGGAGCGCGCAATCAGTCCCCGCAGGCCGCCGATCTGCTCCGCCCACGCGAGGCCATCCAGCGCATCCTCCACGCACAGCATCGAGGGCGTGTTGATCGTCGCGCCCTCGAAGATCGCGGCGTCGAGCTTGCCCTTCTTCGTGAGGCGGAAGATCTTCGGCAGCGGGCGTGGCGGCGTGTAGGATTCGAGGCGCGCCACGGCGCGCGGTGACAGGGCCAGCATCCCGTGGGCCGCCTCGCCGCCGAGCACTTTCTGCCACGACCAGGTGACGACGTCGAGCTTCGGCCATGAGACGTCCATCGCGAACACCGCGGAGGTGGCGTCGCAGAGCACGAGGCCCTGGCGGTCGTCGCGGATCCAGTCGCCGTCCGGCACGCGCACGCCGGAGGTGGTGCCGTTCCAGGTGAAGATCACGTCGCGCGCGAAGTCCGCCTGCGCGAGATCCGGGAGCGCGCCGTAGGGAGCGTCGAGCACGCGCGCATCGAGTTTCAGCTGCCGCGTGACATCGGTGACCCATTCCCGGCCAAAGCTCTCCCATGCGAGCACATCCACCGGCCGATCGCCCAGCAGCGACCACATCGCCATCTCGATCGCGCCGGTATCGGACGCCGGGACGATGCCGAGCTGCCAGCCGGCGGGCATCCCGAGCAGGGCCTTGCTGCGCTCGATCACTGCCTTCAGCCGCTGCTTCGGCGCCTTCGCGCGATGCGAGCGGGCGAGCAGCGCACCGGACAGCGCGTCCAGCGACCAGCCCGGTCGCTTGGCGCAGGGCCCGGACGAAAAATGCGGGCGTTGCGGGCGGATGCTCGGCCTCATGGCCGCAGTGTATCCCGACATTCAGACCCGATTCCCGCGTTTCCCGTTGTCGTTGCGACACTCATGATGCCGCCCTCAGCCAGCCGGCATGTCGCCGGCCTGGTGCTGATGCAACGAGAGGTACCGACGATGAAGACGCCGCTGATCGCGCTCGTGCTGGGATCCACGATGAGCGCTCTGGCCTACGCAGGAGGCGCCGCCACGCCGGCGACCGACGCAGCCGCCGCGCCCGCTGCAAAAGTGAGCCAGCCCAACAAGATGAAGCAATGCAACGCGGACGCCAAAGGCAAGCATGGCACGGAGCGCCGCGACTTCATGAGCAAGTGCCTGTCGAAGAAGGCCTCGAACTGACGGCCGCCGGCCTCAGCGGTACCAGCGGGCGCTGTACGCCATGACCGGCCACTGCGTGTGCGCGAGCGCATCGCGCTCGAGCTCGGTGTCCGGCGGGGCGGCGGCGAGCGTCTGCCCGCTGATGGAGTAGTGGAGCGGTGGCTGACCCGGCGCGAGCATCACCACTTCGTTGCCGACCCGGTACGCCGCGTTGTCGTAGGCCTGCATGATGGCCCTGCCAGGCCCCGTGAGATCGTCCCGGCTCTGGTCGATGCCGGTCGCCGGGATGCGCGCGGAAATGCCCATCAAGGAGAGCACGGTCGGCACGAGATCCGTCTGGCTCGCGATCCGGCTGACGATGCGCGGCTCGACGGGACCCCCGGCGATGAAAGCCGGGATGTGGAACGAAAAGATGGGCACGAGGCCCTCGCCGTATGACCTGCTCTCGTGGTCGGCGACGACCATGAACAGCGAGTTCGCCCAGTAGGGCGAGCGCTCGGCGGTCTCGAGATAGCTGCCAACGGCAAAGTCCGCGTAGCGCGCGGCGTTGTTCTGCGTCATCTTCGGCTGCTCGTAGAGCTCGATGCGGCCATCCGGGAAGTCGTACGGCGGATGATTCGACGTACTGAACGCCAGGATGAAGAACGGCCGTCCGCTGCGCGCATGCTCGCTCGCCTCGCGCTGCACGCGCGCATAGAGGTCCTCGTCCGAGACTCCCCAGGTCGTCTGGAAACCGGCCTCTGCGGCGAGATCCGACTGATCGAGCACGCGCTCGAAGCCGTTGCCGAGGAAGAAGCGGCGCATGTTGTCGAAGCTGCTGTCGCCGCCGTAGATGAACTCGGTGCTGTAGCCCTGCTCCTTCAGCGCCTGCGCGAGCGTGAAGAACTCGTGCTGGGCGCCTTCCATCTTGAGCACGCTCGGCGTGCGCGTCGGCAGAAAGCCGGATACCACCGCCTCCAGTCCCCGCGCCGAGCGCGTGCCGCTCGCGTAGAGCTGGTCGAACCAGAGGCTGCGCGTCTGCCACGCTTCGAGCTTCTGGACGACGGGCTGGCCGCCGAGGCTCTTGAAGTAGTGCGCCCCGAGGCTCTCCTGGAGCAGGATCACCAGGTTGGGCTTGCTCTCGAGACGCGCGGTCGGCACGAGCAGGTGCGAGCTGGGACGGGTCGGATCGTCGAAGGCGGCCTGCGGCAGCTGCATTCCCGCGCGGACGCGGCTCAGGACTTCTTCTTCCGGGAGCCTGCCGTAAGCGGCTATGACCTTGTCCTCACGGCGGAGCTGAATCAGGGAATGGACCGCGGAGTAGGTCGAGTTAAGCGCGAGATCGTTGACGAGCGGATCGGTGGAGGACGCGGCGAAGCTGATGTTGAGCGGCCGATGGCCAGTGCCGCCGCGGGCGCCGATGCCGAGCACGAGGAGCACCGGGAAGAGCGCCACGAGGCGCAGCGGCCACCACGGTGGATGTTCCATCCGGGCGTGAAATCGCCGCCAGGCGAGCACGCCGGCGAATGCCGTCAGGACGATGCCGATCGCGAGCGCCGTGCGGTGCGACTCCCAGATCGTCAGGAAGACCTCCTTCGGCGTGTCGAGGTACTCGACGTACAGCCGGTTCGGCCTGACGCCGAACTCCGCCACGAAATCCGGGGTGGCCGCCTCGTTCCACACGATCAGCATCAACCACAGGGACATCCATGCCGCGCTGATGAGCCGCCACGACGTGCTCTCCAGGAACCGGCTCGGCGCCAGCCACAGCACGAGCGCCACGACGAAAAGGGCGGCGCTCACGACGACCAGGTCGAAGTGCCAGGCGCGGCCCATCACCTCGGCAAGCCCCGGCCCGACGGCGAGGTGCGCGGAGTAACGCCACGCGAGAAACAGCCGGCTGACGGTCATGACGGCCAGCGCCGCAATCATGAATCCGGCGAGCGGCCGGAGGCAGGCCGCGAGCGCGGACATCTGGCCGGCCAGCGGCGAGGCTGCGCCGGCGGCGACAACTTTTGGACTTGCGGACATGACTACCTGTCCGGCCGCCGGCCCGGCGGCCGCATCGGGGAAACCCTGCTTAGACGTTCAGACCGAGGCAAAGCAATCGGTGAAAAAGCGCGAGGAATCACCTGCGTAAGATCCTGGACATGTGCCGGTGCTCTATCCCCGCTTCCATGAAAATCGGCCCCTCCGCAGTGAACCCCTGCCGCTCGTAGAACGGCACCGCGTGACACTGGGCGGAGCAGTAGACCCGGCCGAGCGCCTTTCGTTCCGCGACCGCGACCAGCTCGTCGAGGATCAGGCGGCCGACACCGCTACCCCGATGGGAGGCGAGCACCGCCATGCGCCCGATCTTACCCTCCAACGTGATGCGCCCGGTGCCTATCGGCGCCCCGCGGGCGAATGCCAGCACGTGCACGGCGCGGGCATCCTGGTCGTCGTGCTCGAGCTCGCGCGGGACCTGTTGCTCGTCGACGAACACCTCGTCCCTGATCCGGCGAATGGCCTCGCCTTCCGCCGCGTAGTCAACCACGCGGACGAGGATCGGCACACGGGAGGTGTTCACGGACCGCCGGTCAGCTCAGACCAGTCCACGTCCTGGATATCCTCTGCGACGCCGTCGCCGTCCGCATCGATGTGCAGCCGCGCGTGGACGGCGTCGAGCGACTCGACGTCGACCGTGCTGGAATTCGCCCCCGTGATGATCAGGTGGCCCGCCGACGGATAGGCGTCGGCATCCCCGGTGAAGAGGGTTACGGTGTCGAGCCGAACGATGCCGGTGAACGCGGAGCTGTTCTGCAGGTAGCCCGTGACGTCGAGCGTGTACTCGCTGGTGTCGAGCAGTGTCGCCCCGGTAACGTCGTAGTCGTTCAGTTGAAAGACATCACCGTTGCTCGTGAATCGCAGGCTGTCGGCGACGAGACGCAGCATTTCCCGGCTCACGTCGGTCGTGTCGAACGTGATTGAAGCGACGCCGTTGAGCGTCCCGGTTTCCGTGCCCGTTGTGACCGCGAGACTGGAGAACGTGGTATCCGCGACGAGCCGGAAGAAACCGTTCAGGACGTCGCCACTGAAGCTCGCGACGCGCAGCCTCATCGTGCCGTTCAGGAGGGAGCCATCGCCGTCGTCGCAGGCGATGAAAGTCACGCTAAGAGAATCCCCGGGGCTCAAGGTGTTCGGATCGGCCACGCTGCCCGAGATGCGCGTGGTCCCGCTGGCGAGGCAGTCTTCGGTGACGGGGCCGACCGCGAGCTGGGGCTCGACGCGGACAGCCTCGGCAGTGAGACTCCGGATGGCGATCCTGCTTCCGTCCCCACCCAATATCCGCAAGAGGGCGCCGCGGACGGCGCTGCCACCGGTCTGCGAGGACACGCCGGCGCCGGTCGAGGCGACGTCGCTCACCAGGGCCAGGTTCCCGGCCACCGCCGCGCCCGCGATGGCCTGGGCGCTGCCGCCGTCGATGACGGCCGTGGGTTCGGCGACGAAACCGCCGCCGCCTCCGCCGCCGCCGCAACCGACGAGAACCCCGGTTGCCAACCACAGCGCAAAGGTGCTGATTGTTCTCATGGTTGGCTCACCTCTCCGCCATTGTGCCTCGGGGGTGCCACACTTTCATCCGATGGGCGCCTTGTTGCCCGAGGCGTCCACGTTGACGAACGTCATGGTCGTCTCGCACAACACCTCTCCGGGATCCCGGTTCACGACGAGGCCATGCGCCCGCACCCGATACTGTACGGAGGTCCGGCCGGTGTTTACGCGCTCCACAGCGAACCGCAGGACTTCACCGACGCCGATGCGGCGCTTGAATTCGACGTCCTTCATGGCAACGGTAACGAATTTCTTGCCGGGGAAGTCGACCGTCGCCGTGATGTAGGCGAACTCGTCGATCCACTGCAGGAGATACCCGCCGAAGAGAAAGCCGTAGTGATTGATGTGCTCGGGAAGGACCAGCTTGTGGTGGTCCACGTTGTCAGCCGGCCAGATCGAGCGTCACGCGGTAGATCTGCCCCGCCTTGATGCCGTAGAACCGGTACGTGTGGTCGTCCACGAAGCGGGCGGCCGCCTTGTTCTGGAGAATGATGTCCTCATACGACGGGCTCATCTTCCCGTCCACCATCGCCGCCCAGCCCGCGTTGCCCGTGACCACCGTCGCGAAATGCCGGCCGTCCGGGCTGAACGCCGGGAACGCGTAGTTCGGCGTGGGCGCCTCGTAGCGCATGCCGTCCACCACGACGGCCGCCTTGCTGTTGCCTCTGCCCTGCGCATCGTAGGTATAGCCGACGAAGGCGAGATGGGTGCCGTCCGGGCTGAACAGGAACGGCGGAAAGTTGATCGCCGGCTGGATGCGGTTCGTGCCCTGGAAGTTGCCCAGATACAGCGGCTTCACCTCGCCGTCCACCACGGGCGACTCGCCGAGGAACTGGAACGACGCCGCGTAGGCGAAGTGCCTGCCGTCGGGGCTCCAGAGGAAGGCGTCCCGCGTCACGCCCGCCCCCTTCGGCTTCGGCATCTCCTTGCCGTCGACGATGATCGTGCCGTTCGCCTGGAAGGCATAGCGCTTGCCGTCGGGGCTCCACTGGAACTCGGGCACATCGCTCGCCGCCTGCATCTCCTCGCCGTCGATCACCTGGAAGAAGCCCGTCCGCGCAGTGCCGAGATAGGCGAACCGGCGGCCGTCGGGGCTGAACCGCAGCTCCGAGGCGTGCGCGTAGCTCATGCCCATCGGCTTGCCGTTCACCATGACGGTGATGTCCGGATCGGGCGAATTCGACTGGACCCAGGCCACGCCCTTGCCATCCGGGCTCCAGGCGACGTGCCGCTGCGGCGAGTTGATGTTGAGGTAACCGGGGGGCCGGGTGGCGAAGGTCATGCACGTCGGATTGACCCCCTTGCCGCAGCTTCCCGGACGCTCGACACCGGCCACGACCAGCATCCCGGCGCCGCCCCCATGAGCGCCGCTGTCGGCGACCTGGGTGGCCGCGACGTAGGCCACGCGGCCATCCGGCGCCAGCTCGAGGTCGCCCACACCCTTGTAGGCCTCTCCGGTTTCCACACCGTCAGCGACGACGATGGATTTCGCGCTGCCCACCGGAAACGCCATGTAAGCGTAGTGCGCGCCATCCGGAGTCAGCTGCAGGGACTGGATCCCGTTGTAGCCCGGCCCGGGCTTGCCGTCCACCACCGCGTGCCATTGCTGGTCGGCAGTCTGCGCGACGTAGACGACGCGCTTGCCCTTGAGGAACGTCTGCCGGAAGTCGATCTCGCGGTAGGCCGGGCTCTTCACGCCGTCGGCCACCATCTGCCAGCTGTTGGGCCCGCTGTAACCAGCGTACGCGAGATGCGAGCCGTCCTGGTTGAACCAGAACGTCCAGCCGTTGGCGCCGTTGACCGTCATCCCGGTCTGGCTGGTCGCGACGGCGCCGGCTTCCTTGCCGTCGACGACGGCAATGAGATCTCCTCCGCGCCGGCCGAGGTAGCCGCTGTGTCCGCCAGTCGGGCTGAGCTGGACCGAGATCTGGACCATGCCGGCGAAGACCGTCGGGATCTCGTCGAAGACCGGCCCCTCGACGCCGTCGATGAGCACCACCTGCCGGCTACCCTTCGCGGTCGTGATGGCGAGGTGATTGCCGTCCTCGCTCATGGAGATCCGCGCCATGACGCCCGGGCCACCGAGCATGGGGCCCATCAGCGATTCCTGCACCTTTCCCTTGAACGGCTGGCCGGCCGGCGCCGTGGATGCACCGGCGGGCGACTGCGCGGAGCCCGGCGCGGGCGCGGACGTGCCGGGCGGCACCGGCGGAGCCGGAGCCTTGGCCTTCTTGGCCGCCTCGATGGCCTTCTTGATCTGGTCGAAGGGATTCTGTGCGTAGGTGGGCGCAACGGCTGCGGCGCCTGCAACCACCAGCACCAGCATGCCCTGGATCAAAAGTCGCGTGCGCATGGTTCCCCGTCCTCTCTCGGTCGGATCGCTCAGGAAATTTCCCCGATCGCCCGGTACGCCTCGTCGATCGCCGCGTGTGCATAGGCGCTCCACGCCGCATCCGATCCGGCGAGCGCCAGATTCCCGATCTTCTTGTGCGCGACGACGTTCACGGGCGGATCCGGCTCCTCGTCGAAGAGCGTGTTGATGCCATAGGCGTAGCCGTGGCCCCAGCGGTTGACGGTGATCGCCGCGATGTCGCGGTCCGCGTTGAATCCGTCGGCTCCCAGCATGCGGGTGAGCTCGTCCCGAGCCTGTTGCTCGAAATCGGCGAATGTCATCGCATAGAGGAGCGAGCGCGCCGCGCGCCACTCCGCGCGTTGATCCAGCCCCTGGAAGGGCACGGTCGGAACGTGCACGAGATGGAGGACCACGGGCTCGTCCGGCTTCTTCGGGCACTTATAGCGGCCGAGGCTTACCGGGTAGTCGAGCTTGAGGCGTGAGAAGAATCCCATCGGGTTCGTGATCTCGTGGACGCCGCGCTTCACCCAGGGCTGCCAGTTTCTCACCGCCACGTTGACGTAGACCAGCGGCGCCTTGACACCCGCCGCGAGCGCCTCGCTCTGCCTGGCGCCGATGTCGGGACACAGGTAGGGCAGCATCATCCCGTATCCGGCGTATACGGCGCGCGCCGCCTGCACGCGATGCAAAGTGCCCCCGGTCACGTATCCGACGTCGACCTTGCCCGACGGCAGGTTCTTCAGATGCACGACGGTGCTGTTGAGCCGCAGGCGCACGCTCGCGCCCGCCTGATCGAGCTTCGAGTAGTCGAACTCGGCGGTGACGATGTCGTCCATCGTGTTGCCGGGGGCAACACCCGGGATCAGTTTACGCACGAGCGAGCGGGCGATCGAAGCGTTGCCATCCGGGAAGTGATAGATGTACGGATCGTTGATTTCCGCCTGCGCTTCCTCGCTCAGCTCGAGTCCGAGCCCCTGGAACCCCGGGTAGCCCGTGTCCATCGCGTCGTGCGCCGGAACGGCATCCACGCCGATCGCGAAGAAATCATTGCTGCGGCCCTGGAAGGTCCTGGCGGCGAGATCGCTCAGGCCCCAGTGCTTCATGATGAAGTCGCGGTAGCTGATACCCCAGAGATAGTCCTCCTTCTCCTCCTGCGACTTGCCCTCGAGCACGTCGCGCTGCTCCGTGTACAGCGCGATCACTTTTGCTCTCTGGTCCGCGGGCAGGGGAAAGTCGCCGACGAAGGCGGGCACGGGTCGGGCATTCATCCGGTCGGGCGGGATGTCGTCCGCGACCATGCGGGTCGGGTCGCCACTCACGAGCTTGTCGGCGCCAAAGGTCTCACGCTTGAAGAAGAGCCCCCGCGAGAGGCCGAGCCCCGGATAGAGCGTCCGGTCGAAGGCGCTGTTGAAGCGGTCGACGTCGATGCCGACCGTCGTGAGCAGGCCGCGTGCCGTCTTGCTCCATTCGGATTTCGGCGACTGGATAGCCTCGCTGCCGCCGTAGCCGATGAGTGCGCGACCATTGACCGTGAATTCGTTGCGGCGCGCATGGCCGCCGAATTCATCGTGATTCTCCAAAATGAGCACGCGTGCTTGCGGATGCTTCGCGCCATAGAAATGCGCGGCCGCAAGCCCGCTGATGCCGGCGCCGATCACGACGAGATCGAGGGTCTCGTCGACCGGCGCTTTGCCGGGATCGAACCGTTTGCCGTCCCGCACGGAATGCGCGACGAGGTACGCCGACGGGATGCTGCCGCGGTCACCGGTCAGCGCAGGCGGGTATGGAGCAGCATCGGATGCGCCAAACAGGTCTTTCGGGGCAAACCCCGCGGCTATCGCGAGCGCGACGCCGTCCAGAAAATCGCGCCGTGTGATTTCGTTCGACATGGGACCTCCGCTGAGGCCGTCCCTGGCGCGGAGGCAAGTATAGGACGAAAAAAAGAGCCCCGCCGAAGCGGTACCAGACCCACTCCAGCCATTGGATTGGGGGCTCTTGGTCCGCGGGACAGGTCGCCCATGCGGCGCAGCAGGCGGTCACAGTTGACGCTCTTCGCCGGCGGGACGAGACTGGACTGAGTCCCCGGTTGCTCTACAAGAAACAAGTATCGGAGGAACCGCCATGAAGAGCTTACCCACACTCGCCGGCTGCGTCTGCATCGCGCTCTGTGCCGCACCGGTCAGCGCGATGACCGTCACCTACGTCGCGAACCTGAATTCGGCTGCCGAAAACAATCCCAACAACACCTCGCCCGGAACGGGAACGGCGATGGTTACTATCGACTTCGACCTGAAGACGATGCACGTCGACGCGAATTTCTCCGGTCTACAGGGCCAGACCACGGCGGCTCACATTCACTGTTGTGCCGTGCCCCCCACCAATGCCGGCGTCGCCACGACGACGCCGAGCTTCCCGGATTTTCCGCTCGGCGTCTTCGCGGGCACGTACTCGCACGACTTCGATATGACGCAGGCCGCCAGCTACAACTCGTCCTTCATCACGGCCAGTGGTGGCACCGTGGATGGCGCGTTCGCGGCATTGACGGCGGGTCTCGACGCCGGCCAGGCATACTTCAATATCCACTCGAACCTGTTCTCGGCCGGCGAGATCCGCGGCCAGCTCATCTCGCAAGTGCCGCTCCCCGGAGCACTGCCGCTGCTCCTGACCGGCCTGGTGGGGTGCGCGGTGCGGGCGCGCCGCAGGCCTGGCCAGGGCAGCTAGCGCCGGATCGATTCCGCGCTGAAGCGCTGCCAGAAAGAAGGAGCCCCGCCGAAGCCAAGCCCGCCCGGCGCATGGCCCCTCCGGGTCTCTCCGCGTAGGAAGCGGACGACGCCCGACGCCCTGCCCTCAGGCTCTTCGCATCAGGGTGCTCTTTCCGAACAGGGAGCTGATCAGCTCCACCATCACGCCGGCGGTGCGATTGCGCACATCGAATGCCGGATTGAGCTCCATGACGTCGAGCGAGCCCAGCCGACCCGTGTCCGCGATCATCTCCATGCACAGCTGCGCCTCGCGGTAGGTCGGCCCTCCGGCGACCGTCGTGGCGACGCCGGGAGCGATGCTCGGGTCGAGGAAATCCACGTCAAAGCTCACGTGGAGATGGGTCCGCTCGTCGACACCAGCCAGGGCGCGTTCCATCGTGTGGCGCATGCCCATCTCGTCGACGAAACGCATGTCAAAGACCTCGAGACCCGCCTCGTGCACCAGCCGCTTCTCGCCGGGATCGACGCTGCGTATGCCGATCTCGCGGATCTGCCCGGCCTCGAGCGCCGGCGTCGTCCCGGCGAGCCGCGTGAGCGGCGGCGGGCCGCTGCCGCAGAGGCATGCGACCGGCATGCCGTGCAGGTTGCCGCTCGGCGTGAGCGTGGCCGTGTTGAAGTCCGCATGCGCATCGAGCCAGAGCACGAGCAAGCTCCTGCCCCGATCCCGGCAGTGCCGCGCGACGGCGCTGATCGAGCCGATGGCCAGACTGTGATCGCCACCGAGAAGGACGGGCAGCCTGCCGAGGCCGAGCTCAGAGAGGACCGCGTCGTGCACCGCCTGATTCCACGCGGTGACCTCGGCGAGGTGGCGGAATCCCTCTACCGCGGGAAGCTCGGGATTCGCCGGGCCGTAGAGATTGCCGAGGTCGCCGACCGTCGCACGCTGTGACTCGAGCATCCGCCGCAGGCCGGCGACGCGCAGTGCCTCCGGGCCCATCGAGGCGCCGCGGCTGCCCGCGCCGATGTCGGTCGGCGCGCCGATGAGAGCGATGGCGGGGGTCATTGCGCGATTCTAAGCCAGGGCGGGCGACGGGCCCGATACGCCCACGGCGCGGCGGGCCGCCGCGATCATCTGGCGAAGGGCTCCCTACGCGCGCGGGTTGAGCCGGCGCGAAGCGGCTCGCGGCGGAGTGCCGTCGGGATCAGGGCGACCTGGCCGGCAGGAAAATCAGCATTCCGTCGGCCTTGACGAGAATTTCCACGGGATTCGTGCGCAGCGGATAGGTCTCGTTGGTGAGATAGCGTCCCAGCAGGTTCGCGTAGAACTTGTCGCCGAGCACGCCGCTCATGCCGCCAGGCAGGATGGTCTCGCCCACGATCGTGCCCGGCGCCGGGCCGGGTGAGCCGACGTAGCGTCGATTCGGGCCTGAGCCGAAACGGAATTCCTCCGTGCCGGCCGCACGCGCGCTGTGCGAGGAGGCATCCACCACGCCGAAGCCACCGTCCACGGCAAGGCCGTCGAGATCCGGGAAGGAAGGCGGGAAGCCTGGCGTCATGCCCGGAATGCTGGCCGGCGGTCCGAGCACGGCGTCGAACACGATGCGATGCAGGCGGCCCCAGCGGTAGTCGGCTTGCCGCGTCGAGCCGCCGAATGCGCCGGCGAACGCCGGGCCGGCGAGGAGGTCCAGCGCATCGGACAGGCTCTTGAGGAGCACGAGATCGCGCCGCTGCGCCGCCTCGGGCAAGCCCGCCCAGGCGAAGAAATCGATGGTGGATTCGCCGATGCCGTCGCGCTCGACGAGATGCCGGATGGCCTTGATCGCCTCGCTCGAGGCCGGGGTCGGCACGCCGAGACCGTTCAGGGTGAGGTCGAGGCCGTTGGCGATCATCCGTCCGCGCCAGACGGAGTAGATCGTTGCCGCGATGCTCGCCTTCACCTCTGCCGGCGAGGGTGCCAGCAGGCGGCCACTGACATCCGCGGCGTCATAGCCGGTGGCCACGCCCGTGGGCGCGGTGTAGTCCCAGCCGCGCAGCCGGCCAACCGCCTCGGCGATGCGCGGACTGGCGGCGAGGCCGGCCAGCTCGGCGGGCGCGCCCGGCTGCCGCGCGCTGTCGTAGGCCGCAACGATGTAGGGCGTGAGCACCTGCGCGTCGAGAAGCACGACGTCCGCCTGGATCCGCTTCATCGCCTCGCGATCCACGGGGCCACGGGCGAGCTTTTCGCGCAGCGCCTGGGTGATGCGCCCGGCACGCGTGCCGAAGTCGAACGAGTAGCCGAGGTAGTAGATGCCATTGTTGCCCGCGCGGAGCTGATTGACCGGGTTGTTGTCGAGCGTCACGCCCGCCGGGTCGTTGTTCGCGTTGACCACCCAGCCGGCAGCGGGATTGACGACCTGCGGCAGCTCGTCGAAAGGAATCGAGAGATAGCCGGATCCATCGGTGGGTCCCGGCGCGGGATCGGCCAGCCACTCGTTGCCGCCCTGGCCGTTGCGGATGAACCAGGGTGGCGCCCCGTTCACCGTGTTGGCCTGCAGGTCCTCGCGCAGCGGCACCTCGGCGGTGGTGAAGTAGGCGATGTTGCCGGCGATGTCGCCATAGATGAAGTTCTGCGAGCCGACGTCGAAGTACTGCAGGGCGGCCTTGAACTCCTCGAGATTCCGCGCGCGGTTCAGCAGGCGGAAGGTCTCCAGCTCGCGGGTGCCGCCGAAGCCGGTGTATTGCACGCTGATCGCGCGCCCCGTGGCCTGGTCGAGGCTGACGATGGGGCCGTTATTCCGGCGCGGCACGATCAGCGCCACGGGGGGCACCGGGCCGCCCGGCGGCACCGCGACCAGCGTGTCCGGCACGCCGTCGCCGATGGCATTGACCCGGAAGCTGAGCGGCACCGGGAGCACGTGCTCGAGCGAGCCGCGGTAGACCGTCGACAGGCCGCTTGGCGAGGTGGCATCCGGTACCACCTGCTCCTGGTAGGTGTCGGTCACGTCGAAGCCCGTCGTCGTCTCGCCCCAGGTAACCCAGCGGTTCTGGCCGAGCACGATCCACGGCGTACCGGCGACGGAGCTGCCAATCGCGTTGAGGCCGTCGGCCGACTTCAGATGCAGCTGGTAGAAGTTCGGCGGCAGGTCGAGCGACAGGTGCGGATCGTTGGCGACCAGCGGGCGGCGGGTCTTGCTGAGCCAGCCTGCCACGGCCCACTCATTGCTGCCGATCTGCTGTTGGCTGCGCGTGAGCGTCCGCCGCATGAAAGGCACCTTGCCGATGCGCTCGCGATATTCCTGCAGCATGCGTTGCAGCCCGGGATCAGCGCCGCCACTCATCCCCGGCGGCGCCACCGGCGTCACGGCCGCGGCACGCGCGTCCGCGCGCAATGGCACTGGGCCGCTGGCGTCGGGGACGCTCGCGGCCGGGTCGAAGGGTGCCGAGCGGAACACGTCGAGGAAGAACAGGCCATCGGGCAGCCGGGGGTCGATTGGCGCGAGCTTCGCCTGATACTGGAGGTAATTCAGTGTCGCGTCGATGTCGAGGTCGAAGGACAGCTGGAAGGCCAGCGCCTTGCCGATTACGGCGCTGTCGAGGGCCGTCCACGGCTCGAAGGTCCCGATCTCGAGTATCGCGTACTCGGCCGGCAGCGGATTCGTCGCGACCCAGGCGTTGACGCCGTCGGCATAGGCCTGCAGTCCGGCAACCGTCGCAGGCGAATAGGCGGCGAGAGAGCGTTCGGCCGCGCGGCGCAAGCCGATGGTCTGCAGCTCGATGTCGCTCGGCAAGGCATCGCTGCCGAGGAGCTCGGCCAGGGTGCCGCTCGCCGTGCGGCGCAGGACGTCGATCTGGAACAGGCGGTCATTCGCCTGCAGCCAGCCCTGGATGAACAGCGCGTCGCGTTCCGTGGCCGCCGTCACGTGCGGCATGCCGTCGGCATCGCGGATGACCACGGCCGGCGCGCTCAAACCGGGCAGGTTGATGGTCGTGGTCGGTACGGCCTGGGCCGCAGCGGCGACCAGCATGGCGAGGAAGACAGCAAGTGCCGACAGTAAACGCTTCGTGTGCATGACGCGCTCCCCGTTGTTGTTGTTGCGCTCGGCTCTCAGCAAATTTATACGCGCGATCGGCGGTGACTGCACCTTGTCCGGCTACCGTGCCGCAAGGCGCAGATCAGGCGCTGCGGCCACTTTGCTGCACAAGTCGCTGAAGCAGATGATGACTTGTTGAGTGGCGGGGGGGTACCAAGGCCCGCTGGTGCCGCAGCGGGCGAGCCGTGCACCGGGTCGCCCGATGACGGGTGCAGCCCCGACGGCCCGGGGGCAGTCTCGAGGATCTGCAAAAAAAGGAGCCCCGCCGAAGCGGGGCTCTTGATCTTCTGAGGAATCGCGGCTGAAGCCGCTCCCGCAGTCTTACATGTCGCCCATGTCGGGCATCGGCGGGCCGCCGGCCTGCCGGTCTTCCTTCTTGGGCGCCTCGGTCACCATGGCCTCGGTGGTGAGCAGCAGGCCCGCAACGGAGGCTGCGTTCTGCAGGGCACAGCGCGCGACCTTCGTCGGGTCGATGATGCCCATCGCGACCATGTCGCCGAACTCGTCCGTCTGGGCGTTGAAGCCGAAGTTACCCTTGCCCTCGGCGACCTTGTTCAGGACCACCGCGCCGTCCTGGCCGGCGTTGATGACGATCTGGCGCAGGGGCTCTTCCAGCGCGCGGCGCAGGATGTTGATGCCCACGTTCTGGTCGTCATTGGCGCCCTTGAGAGAATCGAGACCCTTCTTGGCGCGGATGAAGGCGACGCCGCCGCCCGGAACCACGCCCTCTTCGACGGCCGCACGGGTGGCATGCAGGGCGTCCTCGACGCGGGCCTTCTTCTCCTTCATCTCGACCTCGGTCGCGGCACCGACCTTGATCACGGCCACGCCGCCGGCGAGCTTGGCCACCCGCTCCTGCAGCTTCTCGCGGTCGTAGTCGGATGTCGTGTCCTCGATCTCCTTGTTGATCTGCTCGATGCGGCCCTTGATGTCCTTGCTCTTGCCGCCGCCGTCGATGATCGTGGTGTTCTCCTTGGCGACCACCACTTTCTTCGCCTTGCCGAGGTCATCCAGCTTGGCCTTCTCGAGCGACAGGCCGACCTCGTCGGAGATCACCTGGCCGCCGGTCAGGATCGCGATGTCCTGGAGCATGGCCTTCCTGCGGTCGCCGAAACCGGGGGCCTTCACGCCCGCCACCTTCAGGATGCCACGGATGTTGTTCACCACCAGGGTGGCGAGGGCCTCACCCTCGATATCCTCGGCGATGATCAGCAGCGGCTTGCCGGCCTTGGCCACGCCCTCGAGCAGCGGCAGCAGCTCGCGGATGTTGGAGACCTTCTTGTCGTGAAGAAGGATGTAGGGGCTTTCGAGCTCGCAGCTCTGGGTCGCCGCGCTGTTGATGAAATACGGCGAGAGATAGCCGCGGTCGAACTGCATGCCCTCGACCACTTCGAGCTCGTTCTCGAGTCCCGAGCCCTCCTCCACCGTGATCACGCCTTCCTTGCCGACCTTGGCCATGGCGTCGGCGATGTTGCCGCCGATCACGTCGTCGCCGTTCGCCGAGATCGTGCCGACCTGGGCGATCGCCTTGGTGTCGGAACAGGGCTTGGAGAGCTTCTTCAGCTCCTCGACGACCGCGATGGTCGCCTTGTCGATGCCTCGCTTGAGGTCCATCGGGTTCATGCCCGCGGCAACCGCCTTCAGGCCTTCCTTCAGGATCGACTGGGCGAGCACGGTCGCCGTGGTGGTGCCGTCACCGGCGGTCTCGGAGGTGTGGGAAGCGACCTCCTTCACCATCTGGGCGCCCATGTTCTCGAACTTGTCGTCGAGCTCGATTTCCTTCGCAACGGACACGCCGTCCTTGGTGACCGTCGGGGCGCCGAATGCCTTGTCGAGCACCACGTTGCGGCCCTTCGGGCCGAGCGTGACCTTCACGGCATTGGCGAGCACGTTGACACCGGCCAGCATGCGGCGGCGGGCGTCATCGCCAAAGCGAACTTCTTTAGCAGCCATTGTTCATTCCTCTCGATAAAGTTTTCGCAATTCCTGCGGATTAAATGCGGTGGAGGCTGATCAGCCTTCGATGACGGCCATGATGTCGTCTTCGCGCATCACGACCAGCTCCTCGCCGTCCACCTTGACCTCGGTGCCGCTGTACTTGCCAAACAGCACGGTGTCGCCCTTCTTAAGGTCCAGCGGGCGAACTTCTCCCTTTTCCGTAATCCGGCCGCTGCCCACGGCGATGACCTTGCCGCGGATGGGCTTCTCGGTTGCAGTGTCGGGAATGACGATGCCGCCCGGGGAAGTGCGCTCTTCCTCGAGGCGTCGAATGATCACGCGATCATGAAGGGGACGGATCTTCATGCTAAAATCTCCTTTAAAATCAAATAGTAAATTACATACTAACAGGTTTCGAACCTGTTAGCACTCTCGAAAAGCGAGTGCTAATGGTATTCAGCGATAATCGGATTGCAAGCCCCGCGTGGAGCGATGCCGGTTTTCGGCCGGAATGCCAAACCCCGCACCTGACAGGCCGAGGCCGCGGCGGGTATGCTCTGGCGCGGCGCGAGAAAGCGGTTCCCCCATGTCCGAAAATCATCTGCTGGTGCTGTGCACCTGTCCGGGTAACACCGTTGCCGCGGAGATTTCGACCGCGCTGATCGACCTCAGCCTGGCGGCGTGCGTGAACCGCGTCCCCGGCGTGAAGTCCTGGTACCGCTGGCAGGGCCGGATCGAACAGGAAGAGGAGGTCCTGCTGCTGGTTAAGACGACACGGACTCGCTTCGCCGAGGTGGAATCCACGATCCGGCGGCTGCATCCCGGCGAGATCCCGGAAGTGATTGCGCTGCCGATCGCCGCCGGGTCCGAGGCCTATCTGCAATGGGTGACGGAGTCGACCCGCTGATGAGCCCGCGCCCGGCTTGCGTGATCTTCGCAGCCCTGCTGGCCATGCTGGCGGGCGTCGCTGCCGCCACGCCTGCTGAACCCTTGCGCCCGGAAAAGGCTTTCCGCTACGAGGCGACCGCGGAGGGACCGGACATCGTCGTGCGCTGGACGATCGAGCCCGGCTATTACCTGTACCGGGAGCGGATGAGCTTCGCGACGAAGACGCCGGGAGTCGAGCTCGGCCCCCCGGTGATGCCGGAAGGACTCCCCTACCACGACGAGTTCTTCGGCGACATGCACGTCTTCCGCAATGCCGCGCTCGTGCGCATTCCGGTACTGGCGCCGGGGCCCGGGACGGTGGACCTCCAGATCCGTTCCCAGGGCTGCGCCGACATCGGGCTCTGCTACCCGCCACAGACCTGGACCGCGAGCGTCGCGCTTGCTGCCGCGGCTCCGCCCGCTGCCGACAACCTGTCGAAGCTGCTCGGTCCGCGGGCGACGGATCCGAACGCCCCGCTGCCGGCCGCCAGGGTGTTCCGGGTCAGTGCGGAGCTTGCGAGCCCTGACCTGCTGCGGATCACGTGGGACATCGCGCCGGGCTATTACCTCTATCGCGGCAGCCTGAAGGCCGAGAGTGCCAGTCCGGGCGTGCGGCTCGGGGCGCTCAGCCTCCCCGCGGGCAAGCCGAAGGAAGACGAGTATTGGGGCAAGACGGAGGTGTACTACGAGGAAGCGGTCGCGGAAGCCTCCGTCACCGGCCAGGCCGATCCGCTCGTCGTGAAGATCTCCCACCAGGGTTGCAAGGAAGACAGCCTCTGTTACCCGCCCCAGACGGTGCTGCTCACGGTGAGCAGTGCGGCGATCGCGCGAGCGCCGGGAGCGAATGACGGGCCGCCGGTCGTCTCCGAGCAGGATCGCTTCGCGGGGATGATCGGCACGGACAGCCTCGGCTGGATGATGCTGCTCTTCCTGCTGGGCGGTGTCGGGCTTTCCTTCACGCCCTGCTGCCTGCCGATGGTGCCGATCCTCTCGGGGATCATCGTCGGCCAGGGGAACCAGGTCACCACCTCGCGCGCGTTCGCCCTCTCGCTGACCTATGTGCTCGGCATGGCCGTGACGTACACCGCGGCCGGGGCCCTGTTCGCTGCCGCCGGCCAGCAGATCCAGGCCACGCTTCAGCAGCCCTGGATCATCATCGGCGTGGCGGCGCTCTTCGTCGCGCTGGCACTCGCCATGTTCGGCCTGTACGAGGTCCATCTGCCCTCAGGGTTGATGAACCGTATCAACGCGGCGAGTGGCCGGCAGAGGACCGGGACGTTCGTCGGCACGGCCGTGATGGGTGCGCTCTCGGCGCTCGTCGTCACCACCTGCGTGGCGCCGCCCCTTGTCGGCGCCCTGACGTTCATCGCACAGACCGGCGACGTCGCGCGCGGAGCGCTGGCACTCTTCGCCATGTCGATCGGCATGGGCCTGCCACTCCTCGCGATCGGCGCCTCCGGCGGGCGCCTCGTGCCGAAGGCGGGTCCATGGATGGACAAGGTCAAGGGCGCCTTTGGCTTCATGATGCTGGGGCTCGCGATCTGGATGCTCGGCCGCATTCTCCCGGACCTGGTCACCATGATGCTCTGGGCCGTGCTCGTCTTCATGACGGGTGTCTTTATGGGCGCGTTCCAGCCCCTCGACGCGCAAGCGGGTCCGCCGCACAAACTGCTGAAGGGCGCGGGATTACTGGCAGCGCTCTATGGAGCCGCACTGCTCATCGGCGCACTGGCGGGCGGCCGCGATCCGCTACAGCCGCTGCAGGTCCTCGGAGGTGAAGCCACATCCCGCGAGGCGACCGGACTGCCCTTCAGGCGCATCAAGACCGTGGCGGACCTCGACCAGGCGCTCGCCGCCGCCGGCGGGCGGCCGCTGATGCTCGACTTCTATGCCGACTGGTGCACCTCGTGCATCGAGATGGAGCGCTATACGTTCAGCAAGCCGGCGGTCCGCGCCGCGCTGTCCGGTGCGACGCTGCTGCAGGCCGACGTCACGGCCAACGACGAAGCGGACAAGGCGCTTCTCGCGCGGTTCGGCATCTTCGGCCCGCCGACCATCGTCTTCTTCGGGCCGGACGGGCGCGAGCGCGCGGGATACCGGGTCGTTGGATTCAAGAGCGCCGACGACTTCGCCGGGCACGTGCGTCGGGCCATCGGCTCCTGAATTCGTCGGGAACGGACAGGACATGCGATCCTGGACTCGCTTGTTGCCGCTGCTGGCAATATGCATCGTGGCGGGGTATTTCGTCGGCCGCGCGTTCTGGACGCGACCGCCGCCAGAGCCACCGGCGCCGGCCACCGCAGCGCCGACGCACGTGCCCGCCTTCGAGCTCCGGGATCTGTCTGGCGTCAAGCGCTCGATCGGTGAGTGGTCCTCGCGAGCCCTGCTCGTGAACTTCTGGGCCACCTGGTGCGCCCCGTGCCGGAAGGAGATGCCGCTGCTCGAGCAGGTCCACCAGGAGCGCGCGGGCCAGGGCCTGACCGTCATCGGCATCGCCATCGACCAGGACGACGCCGTGCGCAGCTTCGTCACGGAGACCGGCGTGACCTACCCGATACTGGTCGGCCAGGAAGATGCCATGGCGGTCGCCGAGTCCTTCGCCCCCGGCTTCGTAGCCCTGCCGATGACCGTGGTCGTGGCGCCCGGCGGCGAGATCCTGCTGAGCCATGTCGGCGAGCTGCATCCGGAGGCCCTGACCGCCATCCTCGACGTCCTGGACCGCCTGGCGGCCGGCCGGCTGTCCATCGAGCAGGCCCGGCAGGCGCTTCGGGAATCCTGAAGACCGGCCCGACGGGTGGGGGCAGGCTGGTCGATAAGCCTAGATCCCCGTTCAATTTGCGCCCAAAGTCGTTAAACTTGCAGGCATCTGCGGGAATTCGAGGGTGGCGTGCGGATGGCCCGTCTTCTCCTTCTTAATGGGCCAAACCTGAATCTGCTGGGAACCCGCGAGCCCGGCGTGTACGGGCACTCGACGCTTGCGGACATCGAGAAGGCCGCCCAGGCGCTCGCCCTGAGCCTGGGGCACCAGCTGCAGTCGTTCCAGAGCAACGCCGAAGCCGATCTCGTCAACCGGGTGCAGGCCGCTGCCGGCCAGGCGGACTTCCTGCTGATCAACCCCGGCGCACTGACGCACACCAGCGTCGCCCTGCGGGACGCGATCCTCGCGGTCGGCATCCCGTTCATCGAGATTCACATCAGCAACGTCCACGCCCGCGAGGACTTCCGCCATCACTCGTACTTCTCCGACATCGCCGTCGGCACGATCACCGGCCTCGGGCCTTGCGGCTATGAGCTGGCGGTGCGGGCGGCCGACGAGCGCCTGCGGCGGCCGGCGCCGTGACGTAGCGGAGTGAGGAGCCAGCGCAATGGACATTCGCAAGGTCAAGAAACTCATCGAGCTCCTGGAGGAGTCCGGTATCTCGGAGCTGGAGATCTCGGAAGGCGAGGAATCCGTGCGAATCAGCCGCCACGCCCCCGGCGGCCCCATTCAATACACCATTGCGTCACCGGTCGCCGGCGGGCCGGCAGCAGCCGCTGCGGCTCCCCCGGCCCCTGCGCAGGCGGCGCCCACACCCGGTGCGGCGGCCGCCGAGGCTGAGATCGCCGGCCACAAGGTCGTGTCGCCCATGGTCGGGACGTTCTATGAGTCCGCAGCGCCCGGGGCCGATCCGTTCGTGAAGGTCGGCACCGAGGTGAAGGTCGGCGACACGCTCTGCATCATCGAAGCCATGAAGATGATGAACCAGATCGAGTGCGACAAGGCCGGGCGCATCGTCGCCATACTCGCCACCAATGGCGAGCCCGTCGAATACGGCCAGACCCTCTTCGTCATCCAGTAGATGCTCGACAAAGTCCTGATAGCCAACCGCGGCGAGGTCGCGCTGCGCATCCAGCGGGCGTGCCGCGAACTCGGCATCCGGACGGTCGCCGTGCATTCCACCGCCGACACCAGCCTGAAACACGTGCTGCTCGCCGACGAGACCGTGTGCATCGGCCCCCCGCCCTCTGCGGCGAGCTATCTCAACATGCCCGCCATCATCAGCGCGGCAGAGGTCACCGATGCGGAGGCGATTCACCCGGGCTTCGGATTCCTGTCCGAGAACGCGGATTTCGCCGAACGGGTCGAGAACTCCGGGTTCGTATTCATCGGCCCGCCGCCGGAAGTGATCCGGATGATGGGCGACAAGATCGCGGCCAAGGAGACGATGCGCAAGGCCGGGGTACCGACCGTCCCCGGCTCCGACGGGCCACTCGGCGACGACATCGACGAGAATCAGCGTGTCGCGCGGGACATCGGTTACCCGGTGATCATCAAGGCTGCCGCCGGCGGCGGCGGCCGCGGCATGCGGGTCGTCCACACCGAGGCCTCGCTCGCCAACGCCGTGTCGGTCACCAAGGTCGAGGCGCGCGCGGCCTTCGGCAACGATACGGTCTACATGGAGAAATTCCTGGGTAGGCCCCGCCACATCGAGTTCCAGGTGATGGCCGATGGCCAGGGCAATGCGGTCTACCTCTTCGAGCGGGACTGCTCCATGCAACGCCGGCACCAGAAAGTGTTGGAGGAGGCGCCCGCTCCGGGCCTCACCCCGGAAGTCCGCCAGAGCATGGGTGAGCGCTGCGTGCAGGCCTGCCTCGACATCGGCTACCGCAGTGCCGGCACGTTCGAGTTCCTCTTCCAGGAAGGCAAGTTCTTTTTCATCGAGATGAACACGCGCCTCCAGGTCGAGCATCCCGTGACCGAGATGATCACGGGCATCGACATCGTCCGGGAGCAGCTCAACATCGCTGCCGGCGAGAAACTGTCCTTCCGCCAGGAGGATCTCGCCATCCGCGGCCACGCCATCGAGTGCCGCATCAATGCCGAGGACCCGAAGACGTTCATGCCCTCGCCGGGCCGGGTCGAGCTCTGGCACCCGCCGGGCGGCCCGGGCGTGCGCGTGGACAGCCATCTCTACAGCGGCTACACGGTGCCCCCCTACTACGATTCGATGATCGCCAAGATCATCGTTCACGGCGACTCGCGTGCATCGGCCATCGCGCGCATGTACGTGGCACTGACCGAGATGGTCGTCGACGGCATCAGGACCAATATTCCGCTGCACATCGAGATCATGCAGCACTCCGCCTTCAAGACCGGCGGCACCGACATCCATTACCTCGAGAAACGGCTGGGTCTCTGAAACGCTGGCTGCAGGTCGAGCTCACCGTGGCCGCCGCGGCGGTGGATGCCGTGGCCGAGGCGCTGGAGGCGCTTGGCGCGATCTCGGTCGCGCTCGCCGACCCGGGCGCCGAACCTGTGCTCGAACCGGCGCCGGGCGCCACGCCGTTGTGGCCGCAGGTCGTGATCACGGCGCTGCTGCCGGTCGGAACCGCGGAAGGCGAAGTCGTCGCCCGGCTCGCGCGCCTGTCCCAGGGGGCACCGTCCTTCGCTTTTCTCGACGAGCGGGACTGGGTGCGCGAGTTCCGCGAAAACCTTGCTCCCATGCGTTTCGGCGCGCGACTATGGATCTGCCCGCCCGGGACGCCCTGCCCGGACCCCCACGGCATTGTCGTCACGCTCGAGCCCGGGCTCGCATTCGGCTCGGGCACGCACCCCACGACGGCGCTCTGTCTCGAGTGGCTCGCGGGGCTGGAGCTGCGCGGCCTCACGGTGCTCGACTGGGGCTGCGGCTCGGGGGTGCTCGCCATCGCAGCGCTCGCCCTCGGTGCCCGTGCCGCGACCGCCGTTGACATCGACGCGCAGGCGCTGCAGTCCACCGGCGCAAACGCGCGCCGCAACCGCCTCGATGACCAGTTGCGGCATGGGGCCCCGACGGAGCTTGGGACGGGCGAGCGGCATGATGTCCTCGTCGCCAACATCCTGGCCGACACCCTGATCGCCCTCGCCCCGACATTCCGGCTGCACGCGGCAACTGGCGCGCGCGTCGCCTTAAGCGGTATTCTCGCCGCGCAGGCCCGGCGGGTATGCGACGCCTGCGCTCCCTGGCTCGCCCTGCGCCCCGCCGCCGAGCTCGATGGCTGGGTTCTGTTGACGGGCACCGCCACCGGACCCTGAGTTCGCCATGTACACGCGTTGTCCGAGCTGCAGCTCCACTTTTCGCGTCACCGCCACCCTGCTGCAGATGGCCGATGGCGAGGTGCGCTGCGGGTCCTGCGGCGCCGTCTTCAACGCCCTGCACACGCTCATCGACGATTGGAGTGGCACTGACTTCACGCTGCCCGAAACGCCGCGCCTCGTGCACCCCGACGCGCCCGACCCGGAGCCGGACCAGGCCCCTGTCGACGAGCAGCGCACCGCCGCGTCGGAGACCCTCGAATTCGACGTTCCCGAGACCGAATGGCAGCGATTCTTTATCGCGCTGGAAGAGGAGGCGTCCCCGCGCCCCGAGCCCGATATCGGCCAAGGCCTGGGGATGGCGGAGGAACCGACGCCGAAGTCGCTCGAGGAAGAGACGGCGGACACCGATACCTGGCGCGCGTTCCTGCAGGAGGCCGAGGCCGGGGTCGACTCCGAAGCCGCCGACGAACCGCTGTTCGTCATCGACGAGGAGACGACGGGAGCCGGCGGCGAAGCCGAGATCCTGGTGCGGCGCCCCACCGTTGCCGACGCCCCGCCAGCTGCGCCGGCAGAGCCGGCGATCCCCGCAGAGACAGAGCCTGACCACGTCACACCGGGCGATGTGTCTGCCGAACCGCCGGCCATTGAAACACCCGCGCCCGCGACCCGGGCGCGGCGGACTTCCGGCGCGGCGCCAGAGGCGAGCCCGCCCGAGACCGTGCTCGACTGGGGCGGACCACCGCCGTTCGCGGAACGTGTGCGCCGGTCCGCGGCGCACACGGGCCGGTGGCTGGCCGCCAGTACGGTGGCGGCGCTCCTGCTCGGGGCGCAGCTCCTGCACCATTACCGCGATATCCTCGCGGCGGACGCGGCTTACGGGCCACCGATCCGCGCCCTGTATGCACGAATCGGCCTGCCGCTCTACCCAGCCTGGCCGCTCGAAGCCTATGAAATGCGGGATTCCAAGGCAATCATCGAGAAATCCGCACCCGGCCTGCTCGACATCGTCGCGGAGATCGCGGTCACGGGGCGCCAGCCGGTCGGGCTGCCCATGGTGCGCGTCGTGTTGCGCGACCGCTGGTCGAGCGCGGTGGCGAGCGGCGTGTTCGGTCCCACGCAATATCTTGCCGAGCCGCAAGCGCGGACCTCGCAGGTTTACGCGCCTGGATCGTTGATCCCCGTCGAGATCAGCCTGAAGGACCCGGGAGCCTCGGCGCAGGGCTTCGAGGTCGACGTATGCGTGCCGAATCGCAAGCTCGGTCTGCAATGCAAGGGCGCGCGCGATCCCTTCCGCAATTGAGATTGCGAATGTCCGAGAATGTCAAGTTCCGCTTGCGCGCACCGCGTCTGAAATAACTTCGCTGACGTGCAAACATATTCGCTCGTTGCTTTTGCGCTCACTGCGTGCGTGTTCATGCACTTGTGAGCGGGACACGAACATCAATCTAGTTTCACGCGTGCACGCGCTTTGCATCGCGCGCCACCGTGATATGATCTCGGCCCCGCGAGTCAGGGTTGAAAACTCACCGGCGTTAACAAGAAAGCTCCCGGAGCAGGCCGACGTGACAACAAGAAGAACACAGAGCATCCGCAAGTCGTCTGCGCGCACGCGCGAATCGGTCGTCCAGGTCCGCAACAAGCCGCTGCGAGACCTGACGGGCGAGGCGCTGCACACGTATTTCAGGGATCTGAACGGCCACAAGCCGAGCGCCCTGTACGATCTCGTGCTCGGAGAGGTGGAACCGCCGCTGTTCGAGGCGGTGCTCGATTACACTCACGGCAATCAGAGCCGTGCGGCGGAGATCCTGGGTCTCAACCGGGCCACCCTGCGCAAGAAGCTCAAGCAATACGAACTGCTGAGCTGAGATCGTTCGCCGGCGGCCTGCGTGGGCGAAGTCGAGGGGCCTGCAGGAATGAGCCGGGTTGAGCGCGCGCTGATCAGTGTTTCCGACAAGACCGGCATTGCCGAGCTCGCGCGCGAGCTGGCCAGCCTGGGGATCGAGCTGATATCCACCGGTGGCACGGCGGCAGCCCTGCGGGCGGCCGGGGTGGCGGTCACGGACGTCAGCAAGGTGACTGGCTTCCCGGAAATCATGGACGGCCGGGTGAAGACGCTGCACCCGGCCATCCACGGGGGACTCCTCGGCCGGCGCGACGTGGACGCCGCGGTGATGGCGCAGCACGGCATCGCGCCGATCGACCTCGTGATAGTCAACCTCTACCCGTTCGAAGCGACCGTGGCCCGTCCCGGCTGCAGCCGCGAGGAGGCTATCGAGAACATCGACATCGGCGGCCCGGCGATGATCCGGGCGGCCGCCAAGAACCATGCTTTCGTCGCGGTCGTGGTGGACCCCGCCGACTATGCCGCGCTGCTCGATGAGCTCGGGCGCCCCGGCGGTGTGCTCTCGGCAGAGACACGCCGCCAGCTAGCCCGCAAAGCCTATGCTCACACCGCGAACTACGACGCCGCGATCTGGAGCTACCTCAGCGATACCGACGGTGAAGGTGGGCTGCCGACGCAGTTTCCCATCGGACTCAACAAGCAGACCGACCTGCGCTACGGTGAGAACCCGCACCAGCGTGCCGCGCTCTACCGCCTCGCGAGCCCACGCCCTGGAACGCTTCCCGGCGCACGCCAGCATCAGGGCAAGCCGCTCTCCTTCAACAACGTGGCCGATGCCGATGCCGCGCTCGAGTGCGCGCGGGCGCTGCCGGCGCACGCCTGTGTCATCGTGAAACACGCCAATCCATGCGGCGTCTGCGCCGCGGCGACACTCGCGGAAGCCTACGAGAAGGCGTACGCGTGCGACCCGGAATCGGCATTCGGCGGCGTGATCGCCTGCAACGCCACCGTCGAAGGAAACCTCGCCGGAGCCATCGTGGAACGCCAGTTCGTCGAAGTGATCGTGGCGCCATCATTCACGCCCGATGCGCTCCGCTCGTTCGCGCGCAAACCGAACATCCGGGTCCTCGAGACGGGGCCACCCGGCGACCCGGCGACGCCATCGCTGCGACTGCAGCAGGTCGAAGGCGGCGTGCTGGTGCAGGACAAGGACGTCGCCATGGTCACGAGGGAGGACCTGAGGATCGTGTCGAAACGCCAGCCCTCCGACCGGGAGCTCGAGGACGCCCTCTTCGCCTGGCGCGTCATCCGGTTCGTGAAATCGAACGCGATCATCTACTGCCGCGACGGCGCGACGCTCGGCATCGGCGCGGGCCAGATGAGCCGCGTCATGAGCGCCCGCATCGCCGCGTGGAAGGCATGCGAGGCGAAGCTCGACATTCGCGGCTCGGCGATGGCCTCCGATGCCTTCTTCCCGTTTCGCGACGGCATAGACACCGCGGCAACACACGGGATCTCGGTCGTGATCCAGCCAGGAGGCTCGTTGCGCGACGAGGAGGTGATCCGGGCGGCGGACGAGCACGGCATCGCGATGATCTTCACCGGCGTGCGGCACTTCCGGCACTAGACATGAAGGTATTGGTGGTCGGCGGCGGTGGGCGCGAGCATGCTTTCGCGTGGAAGATCGCGCAGTCCAGACGCGTCGAGAACGTCATCGTCGCGCCCGGCAACGCCGGCACGGAGATGGAACCGAAGGTGCGTAACGTGCCCCTGCCGGCGGACGATATCGAGGGCCTTCTCGAGCTCGCGCGCGACGAGCATGTAGGGCTCACGGTCATCGGACCCGAGGCACCGCTTGCGGCTGGCATCGTCGACCGCTTCGTCGGCGCCGGACTGCGCTGCTTCGGGCCGCGCAAGGCTGCCGCACAGCTCGAAAGCTCGAAGAAGTTCGCGAAGGAATTCATGGTCCGGCACGGCATTCCCACCGCGCGCCACGAATCCTTCACGGATTACGCCGAGGCGAAGGCCTACATCGAGCGCCACGACGTGCCGCTCGTCATCAAGGCCGATGGGCTTGCCGCCGGCAAAGGCGTCGTGGTTGCCCACAGGCTGGAAGAAGCCCTCGACAGCGCCCGGGCCATGCTCGAGGGCAACGAATTCGGCGCGGCCGGCAGCACGGTCGTCGTGGAGGACTTTCTCGCCGGCGAGGAGGCGAGCTTCATCGCCATGGTGGGCGTGGACGGCGCCATCCTGCCGCTCGCGACCTCGCAGGACCACAAGGCCCGCGATGACGGCGACCAGGGTCCCAACACCGGTGGCATGGGCGCCTGCTCGCCGGCCCCGGTCGTGACCGGTGCGATGGCGATACGGGTGATGGACGAGATCATGACGCCGGCGGTCGAAGCGCTGCGCAACGATGGCATCCGTTACTACGGCTTCCTCTACGCAGGGCTGATGATCGGTTCCGACGGCGCCCCGCGAGTGCTCGAGTTCAACTGCCGCTGCGGCGACCCGGAAACCGAGCCGATTCTATTTCGGCTGAAGTCCGACCTCGTCGACCTGCTCGACGCCGCGCTCGACGGCCGGCTCGGCAGGACCCGCGCCGAGTGGGATCCGCGCCCGGCGGTCGGCGTCGTCATGGCGGCGGCGGGTTACCCGGGGAGATATCGCAGCGGCGACGAAATCACCGGCCTGCCAGGCGAGGTATTGCCAGACGCAAAGGTGTTCCATGCAGGCACCGGCCGCGATGCGAGCGGGCGCATCGTCACGCGAGGCGGCCGCGTGCTCTGCGTCGTCGGCCGCGGCGCCACGTTCATGGCCGCGCAAAGCGAAGCCTACCGTGTGGTCGGGCAGATCAGATGGCCGGGGGCGCACTACCGTCACGACATCGGCTACCAGGCGATCGCGCGCGAGAATCAGCGAAGCGGCCCGCTATAGCCGCCCCGCCGATCGCCGTTGTTCCTGCAGGATGCGCTCGATCTCGGCTCGCCGCAGGATCCTGCCCCGGCCGATGCCCGGACAGAACGCCGCGATCGAAGTCCAGGCCCTGGCACCCATGTTCTCCGGCCAGAACGGCCACGTGCGGCATTGCGTTGGCCGACCGTCGTAGACCGAGCAGCGCTTGTCCTCCAGGAAGACGCAGTCGGCACCGCTGTCCTTGAGGTGGAAGAGGCCGTCCCTCTTCGCGCAGTACCGCCGTGTGAATTGCCGGGTGGACATCCTGAGCGTACGCGCGAGACGCCGGCGGTCCTCCAGCGTCAGGTAGACGTAACCGTAGGCGCCGCGTGACACGCAACACTTGCCCGAGCCCTGGCAGGCGAACCGCACGCCCTCATGCCACCATGCATTGCGCGACGGCTTAGCCACTTTTGGGCTGCGGCTGCGCCGTCCGACCCCGTTTTCTGATGCAGTTCACAGTCCCGGTCTGCCCCATTCAGGTTACATATTACGCGGCCGATTGCCTGCCATGGGGCGGGATCGTTGCCGGGAACGGGCGCGCGTCTAAATGTCTCCAGGCCAGCTGCAAAGCGAAGCCCAAGTATCGCGACAACCATTCGCGTCCGGTTGGACGGGCGCACTTGCGATCGGCGTTTGGATCTATGTCCTCGTCGCGATCGTGCTCACATTCGTAGACGAGAACTCGAGCCGGGCGCTCTACTTCTTCACGCTGTACTCCGACCTCCCGACGAGTCTCGCAACCGCAATTCTCGCCGGTGCCGCGGCCCGCAGCGCAAAGGAACCGTCCGTCCGACGCATGTGGCTTCTGATGACCGGAGCGCTCGGCGTCTATTGCATCGGCAACGTGCTCAATTCGACCTACTGGCTCTTCGGTCACGATCCCTTCCCGTCGATTGGCGATGTCTTCTTCCTCGCCTTCTATCCGCTACTCTTCGCGGCCGTGCTCAGCGCAGTGCGCGCCGGCTCGCTACGCGTGCCATGGGGGCGTCTCGCCCTCGACGGCACGATCCTGATTCTCGGCTTCGGCGCGTTCTTCTGGTTCTTCGTCATCCGTCCATCCGCCGCCGGGAACGACACCGACGTCCTCAAGTACGCGCTGACCCAGACCTACATCGCGATGAACTGCCTCATGGTGATGGCTTTCGGCGTGCTCCTGATGAATGCGGCCGGCGGTCCATTGCGGCGGCGCACGCTTGCGTTGCTGACCCTCGGTTTTTCCACGATGTTCCTTGCCGACATCGTCTGGGCGATGTCGAAGGTCACCGGAGAATACCTGCCGGGCGGCCTCTCCGACGCGATCTACCTGTCCTGCTACGTCGGACTCGCCGCCGCCGCGCGGGAGCAGTTGCGTGGCGGACCACTGCCGGTCGGGGCACCCACCGGCGGGCTCGGCCAGGCCATGCCCTATATCGCCATGCTGGTGTCCTTCCTGGTGCTCGTGTATTTCACGCGTGGCGATGCCAGCGACCCGGCGACGGTCATGACGATGATCATCTTCGCGCTGACCCTGCTCGTCATGATCCGCCAGGGTGTGATATTCCGCGACGACGCGCAGCTCCGCGAGCGGCGTGCGGCGGGCGTAGTCGAGGCGCGCTATGCGTCGCTCATCCGCAACGCCTCCGACGTGATCATGATCGCCGATGTCGATGGCCGTCTCCGCTTCGTTTCGCCGGCGGCGGAGCGCACCTTCTCGCGGCATCCTGACGACCTCGTCGGAGAGAACCTCCTCGAGCTCTGGGCCGACTCGGACCGGGAGCGGCTGGCCGCTTTCCTCGCCGAGGTATCGGTCACGACCGGCAAGGCCGTCGGGCCAATCGAGCTGATCGTCGCGAGCGGACCGCGCCGCTACACGCTCGAGTGCGTCGGCAGCAACCTGCTCGACGATCCCGCCGCAGGCGGGCTCGCGCTGAACTTCCGTGACGTCAGCGAGCGCAAAGCCCTCGAGGAGCAGCTCCGCCAGCTCGCGTTTCACGATTCACTGACGTTGCTCGCCAATCGCAGCCTGTTCCGCAACCGCGTCGAGCACGCGCTCGCCCTCGCACAGAGGAGCAGGCAGCAGGTGGCGGTGATGTTTCTCGATCTCGATAATTTCAAGAACATCAACGATTCCCTGGGCCACGACGCCGGCGACCGGCTGCTGCAGAGCGCCGCGCAGCGCCTCGTGAAGTGTACCCGCTCGGCGGACACGGTGGCGCGGCTCGGTGGGGATGAGTTCGCGATCCTGCTCGAGGGGATCAGCGACCGGCGCGACGTCGAGTGCATCGCGGCGACGATTGCCAAGGCCTTCGAGGAACCCTTCGGCCTCGACGGAAGCGACGCGCGTGTCGCGGCCAGCATCGGCATCGCGTTCTCGCGAGCCGACGACGACACCGAGCAACTGCTGCGCAACGCCGACATCGCCATGTACAACGCCAAGACGGAGGGCAAGGGACGATTCGTCGTGTTCCAGCCCCGCATGCAGGAAGTGCTGCGCGAACGGCTGCGTCTCGAGGAAGACATCGACCGGGCGCTGGAGCGGCAGGAATTCTTCCTGGAGTTCCAGCCGGTGATCGATCTCAAGACCCGGGAGCTGCTCGGCGTCGAGGCACTGGTGCGCTGGCAGCACCCGGAGCAGGGACTGATTCTCCCGGGGCAGTTCATACCGACGGCCGAGGATTCCGGGCAGGTCGTCGAGATCGGCCGGTGGGTGCTCGTCGAGGCCTGTCGGCGCGTGCGCGCCTGGCGGGATGCGATCGCGAGCGGCGGCGCGCTGCGACTCGCGGTCAACATTTCCGGACGCCATCTGCAGCACGCCGATCTCGTAGCCGACGTCCGTCATGCTCTGGAGGATTCCGGCTTCGAGCCCGGCAACCTCGTGATCGAGCTGACCGAGAGCACGATCATGCACAACACCGAGGTCAACCTCAGCCGGCTGCACGACCTTAAGGCGCTGGGCGTGCGCCTCGCGATCGACGACTTCGGCACCGGCTACTCGTCGCTGTCCTACCTGCATCGCTTCCCGATCGACATCCTGAAGATCGATCGATCGTTCGTGAGCCGCCTCACGGAGGCCGGCGACGGCCCGGAGCTGGCCCGCGCGGTCGTGATGCTCGGTGACACGCTCGGCCTGGAGACGGTCGCCGAGGGCATCGAGCAGGAGGATCAGGTGGCGGAGCTGCTGGAGCTCGGCTGCGTGGCCGGACAGGGATTCCTGTTCGCGGCTTCAGGCACCCTGCAGGCGCTCGCCACCACGCCGTTTGCCACAGACGCGGGCGGAACTGCGGCGGGTGCACGCGGGTTACGACCGGCTGACGGCGACCGGGCGTTACCGCGTCGCCGACCTCGTGCGCAAGCGCGCCTAGCGCTTCATCGAGTCGAAGAATTCCGCGTTCGTCTTCGTGTCCTGCATCTTGCCGATGAGGAACTCGACCGCAGCGAGCTCGTCCATCGGGTGCAGGACCTTGCGCAGCACCCACATCTTCTGGAGCTCATCGGGCTGCGTCAGCAGCTCTTCCTTGCGGGTGCCCGAGCGGTTGATGTTGATCGCCGGGAAGACGCGCTTCTCGGAGATGCGCCGGTCGAGATGGATTTCGCTGTTGCCGGTGCCCTTGAACTCCTCGTAGATCACGTCGTCCATCTTCGAGCCCGTGTCGATGAGGGCGGTGGCGAGGATCGTGAGGCTGCCGCCTTCCTCGATATTGCGCGCGGCGCCGAAGAAGCGCTTCGGCCGCTGCAGCGCGTTCGCGTCGACGCCGCCCGTCAGCACCTTGCCGGATGACGGCGCCACGGTGTTGTAGGCGCGTGCGAGACGCGTGATCGAATCGAGCAGGATCACGACGTCGCGCTTGTGCTCGACGAGGCGCTTGGCCTTCTCGATGACCATCTCGGCGACCTGCACGTGGCGGCTCGCCGGCTCGTCGAACGTGCTCGAGACGACCTCGCCGCGCACGGAGCGCTGCATCTCGGTGACCTCTTCGGGCCGCTCGTCGATGAGCAGCACGATGAGGTAGGCCTCGGGATGATTGGCGGTGATCGAGAGCGCGATGTTCTGCAGCAGCATCGTCTTGCCGGCCTTCGGCGGCGAGACGATCAGGCCGCGCTGGCCCATGCCGATCGGCGCGACCAGATCGATGATGCGCGCCGTCATGTCCTCGGTGCTGCCGTTGCCCTGCTCGAGCTTCAGCCGCTTCTTCGGGAAGAGCGGCGTCAGGTTCTCGAACAGCACCTTGCTGCGCGAGTGTGTCGGGCGCGTCGTAGTTGATCTCGCTGACCTTGAGCAGCGCGAAGTAGCGTTCGTTGTCCTTCGGCGGCCGGATCAGCCCGGAGACCGTGTCGCCCGTGCGCAGATTGAAGCGCCGGATCTGGCTCGGGCTGACGTAGATGTCGTCGGGGCCGGCGAGATAGGAGCCGTCGGAGGAGCGCAGGAAGCCGAAGCCGTCCTGGAGGATCTCGAGCACGCCGTCCCCGAAGATGTCCTGGCCGCTCTGCGCGTGGCCCTTCAGGACCGCGAAGATGATGTCCTGCTTGCGGGACCGGGCCATGTTCTCGAGGCCCATCGACTCCGCGAGGGCGACGAGTTGTCCCACCGGCTTGTTCTTCAGCTCGGTGAGATTCATGACGTTGCGGTTGTTTAGATCGAGCTCGCTCTTCGAGATGACGTCGTCTTCGCTGAACGTCGGAGCGTCTTCCTCGTGACCCATGGGGTGGCGCATCTTCTGATGGCGCATCATCGGGTCCTGGTTGCCGTTGCCGCCGCCCTTGTTGCGGTTGCCCTGCTGCTTGCCACGGCCACGGGCCGAATTTCCAAGATAGCCTCTCACAGCTTTCCATCCAGTAATTTCTTGAGATGTTCCTTGGAGAGCAGCCCGACCTGTTGCGCTTCCACGACGCCATTCTTGAACAGCATCAGCGTCGGGATGCTCCGGACTCCGTAACGCATCGCAGTCGCCTGGTTGGAGTCGACATCCACCTTGGCGATGCGCAGCTTCTCCTGGTACTCGGTTGCGATCTGCTCGAGCACCGGCGCGATGGCCTTGCAGGGGCCGCACCATTCGGCCCAGAAATCGACCAGTACCGGCGTCGGTGACTTCAGAACTTCGGATTCAAACGTGTTTTCGGTGATGTGAACGATACTCATAGTTTCGCGATTGGCTCAGGTTTGAGGGTCTCAGGATTAATGTGGGCCGCAACCCCCAGGCAGCGGCTCTCGACATTCGAAAGTACGGCGCTTCGGCTAGAAGCGGTCGGCCCGATCAGGCAACAATGCTGGAGTAAGTGCGAAGTTTCCTTCGACTGGATCAGACAGCTTGGTGGCAGTGACCTGGGCAGGTGCGGTAATGGTCCGCGGCGAATTGATCTCAATTTGAACCTGTCCCGCGGCAATTTGCAAGTACCCGGTCACGTTTTCCGCTATCGTTAGCGCCCCATGAGCGGACCCGCCAGCGTCAGGTTTTCCGATCTCGGCTTGCCCGAGGAGATCATGGAAGGCATCCGGCGCGCCGGTTTCGAGACCTGCACCCCGATACAGAGCCAGACCTTGCCGCTCGCGCTCGGGGGTCGCGACGTCGCGGGCCAGGCGCAGACGGGCACGGGCAAGACCGCGGCCTTTCTCATCGCATTGTTCACCGACCTGTTGCGCAAGCGGCCACGCAACGCCGGACACCTCGACGGACCGCGCGCGCTCATCCTCGCGCCGACGCGCGAGCTCGCGGTGCAGATCCATGCGGATGCGACGGTGCTTGGAGCGGCCACGGGGCTACGCATGGTCGTGGTGTTCGGCGGCGCCGATTACGACCGGCAGCGCGAGCAGGTCGCCGCCGGGGTGGACGTCCTGATCGGCACCCCGGGCCGGCTCATCGACTATTTCAAGCAACATATATACACCCTGCGTCACGTGCAGGTGCTCGTGCTCGACGAGGCGGACCGCATGTTCGACCTCGGCTTCATCAAGGACATCCGCTTCGTGCTGCGCCGGCTGCCCCCGTTCGACAAGCGCCTGAATCTGCTCTTCTCCGCGACCCTGAGCTACCGGGTGCTCGAGCTCGCCTACGAGCACATGAACGATCCGCAGCTGGTCGAGATCGAACCCGACAAGAAGACGGTCGACAAGGTGACGCAGGTGGTCTATTTCCCGGCGAATCACGAGAAGCCCGGCCTGCTCATCAGCGTGATGCAGCGCATGCGGGCCTCGCGCACCATGGTGTTCGTGAACACGAAACGGGAGGCCGAGCACGTCGAGGCGGTCCTTACGGCAAACGGCATCAGGGCCGCGGCCATCTCCGGCGACGTGCCGCAGCCAAAGCGGCTGCGGATGCTGAAGGATTTCCAGGAAGGCACGCTGCCCGTGCTGGTTGCCACCGACGTCGCGTCGCGCGGGTTGCACGTGCCCGACGTGAGCCACGTGGTCAACTACGATCTGCCCGCAGGACGCCGAAGACTACGTCCATCGCATCGGGCGCACCGCGCGCGCCGGCGCAAGTGGCGACGCCATCAGTTTCGCCTGCGAAAGCTATGCGATAGCGCTGCCGGAGATCGAGGCCTACATCGGGCACCGCATCCCCGTCGCACAGCTCGACCCGGGACTGCTCCTGCAGGTCAAGGTGCCGCCGCGCGCAGCGCGTCCCCGGTTCAATCCGGGTGGCCGCCGCGGCGGCGGGCGCGGGCGGGCGGATACAGGCGGCCGGCGGCCGAACAGGCCGCATCGCGGCCGCTCCTGATCCGGACCGCAGACCGGCGCCCTTCGGCCTCTATCCGAGCAGTCCCATCACGCCTTCGACGGCATGATGGCGGTCGACAGTGCGTGCAGGCTGGCGCGTGTCCGGACGGGTGATGGCCACCACCGCACCGAGACCGAAGGCCGCCGCGGCGTCCAGCACGGGCAGGCTGTCGTCGACGAAGAGCGTGCGGCCGGCGTCGAAGTCGAGGCGCTCGTGCAGCCGCGGCCAGAATTGCCGGGACTCCTTCGGGGCTCCGAGCTCGTGGGACGTGATGCACAGCTCGAAGAACCGGGCGAGCCCGCACACTCCAGCCTTCACCGCGAACGTGTCGGCATGCGCATTGGTGACGAGCACCAGGCGCTTGCCCGATTCCCGGGCGCGCTCGAGGAACTGCCGCGCCCCCGGCAGATAGCGGATGCGCTGGCTGCTCGCGGCGTTGAGCGCGCGCAGGTCGAGACCGAGCTCGGCGCTCCAGTAATCGAGGCAGTACCACTCGAGTCTCCCCTGCATGCGCGCAAAATGGGCAAAGAGCTGCTCGCGGACTTCGCCGGGCGCCTGGCCGCGTTCACGTGCGACACAGCGGGGCACCGCCTCGCGCCAGAACCAGTTGTCGAATGACAGGTCGAGCAGCGTCCCGTCCATGTCCAGCAGGACCGTGTCGCATCGGGACCAGTGCGCCGATGCACCTTGCGAGGGCCTGTACTTTTGCGCGCCGTCTGCGACCATGGCGCGATTCTAGCGCCATTGCCGCGAATGGCGATCGTGTCCCGGCAGCCGTCCATGCAACCTGAGCCCAGCCTTCTCCTCGACCAGGTCCTCGCGATCGCACGCGAGGCCGGGCGCGAGATCCTCCGTATCTATCGCTCCGATTTCGAGGTCGAGCTGAAGGCGGACAGCTCCCCGCTGACCGCGGCCGACCGCGTATCCCACGACACCATCGCGCGCGAGCTGGCGCTGCTCACGCCGGGGCTGCCCGTATGGTCGGAGGAATCGGACGCCTCGGACCTGGCGGGGCGTTCACGCTGGAAACGGTTCTGGCTCGTGGATCCGCTCGATGGCACGCGGGAGTTCGTCAAGCGGAACGGCGAGTTCACGGTGAATATCGCCCTGATAGACGGCCACGAGCCCGTGCTCGGGGTGGTCCATGCCCCAGCGCTCGACCGCGCCTACGGCGGGGCCCGTGGGGCCGGGGCTTTCCGGTCGGACGGCGCCGCGCCGCCGCGACGCATTTCCGTATGCCGCCCGGCGCGCGATCCCCCCCGCGTCGCCGGCAGCCGCTCCCATGGCGGAGCCCTGCTCGCCCGCTACCTCGAGCGGCTCGGCCCGCACGAATTGCAGACCATGGGCAGCTCGCTCAAGTTCTGTCTGGTCGCCGAAGGCAGCGCGGACGTCTACCCGCGCCTGGGGCCGACATCGGAGTGGGACACCGCGGCGGCGCAGGCCGTCGTGGAGGCCGCCGGCGGCCGGGTGACCGACATCACGGGCCAACCGCTGCGTTACAACTGCCGGGAAGGCAGTCTGAATCCGTGGTTCCTCTCGTACGGTGATCCGGGTCGCGACTGGACGGCTTATGTCCCGTCCCGGATGGGATCGTGACTCGCTTTTCGTCTACAATACGACCGTTCGTGGATCGCAGACGAAAGCGAGCCGTTGCTGACGCGGACAGCATCGGACACGTGCCCGGATCGAATCGACATCAGAATGCAAACGGCGCTGTCTTGAAGGTCCGCTCAGGGCTCGACCGACGAGCATGATGAGTATCACCAACGTTGACACCGACACCTTTGGTACACGCATCCGCTTGAAGGAGCTGCGCGTGCAACATCGAGACCTCGATGTTGCGATAGCCGAGCTGATCAAGAACCCGCTGGCCGATCAATTGCGGGTAAGCCGCCTCAAGAAGCAGAAGCTGCGGCTGAAGGACATGATCAACCGGCTCGAGAGCGAGCTCATTCCCGACCTCAACGCCTGACCCGCGGCGACGGCCGGTGACGGATGCGACGACCCTTGCGGGGAGGCTGCACCCAGCCTCCGACGGCGATTTCTAAGTCCAGAATCCGTGCACCATCAGTGTTGTCGGTCTCTTTGACAGCACCGCCTCGAGTTCAAGTGCTTGTTTCTACGGCTGCTCGCCCATGGCGTGTGACGCGGCTCTCACTCCATCGGCACCGCTTCGTCGATGCCTTTGACAACGGCGCTTCCCGCCCCGGCGATCGGCCGAGCTGCGGGCGCTGCGACGGGCCTCGATGGTCGTCGAAAGCGTGATCGGCCTCACATAATCAGGCGACTTCAGGGTCTTCTGTAAAGTCGCGGGCTCCCGTGACGCCAGCTGGCACGGTAGGTGCATTCATTCTCCCGAGACGCAACGCAATCATTGCACAACCCCAACGCAACGCAGCCAAAACAACGCACAGCCTGAACAACAACAACAACAGTCAGGCATAAGAAGAAAAACAAGATCGACAATTTCCGCGCCCATCCCCACCGCCCCGCAACGGGGCGGTTTTTTTTCGCCTGCGAGTTGCAGCTGCGCCTTCCTCGCGAGTCCGCCTCGCCCGGCGAGCAGGCGTCGGCCAGGAGCCTTTCTGGCGATCTGCGGCGGCGCGCGGGGCGACGCAGCCGCCAGCGGCTCTGATGGCTCGTGGCCGGTGTCGCCGCGGCGATGCAACGAGGCCACGGCGGGTGCAGGTTACACTGCCGCCATGAGCGTCCTGCTGGCCGACATCGGCGGCACCAACAGCCGTTGCGCCCTGGGCGACCGGGGCGGCGTCCGGGAGATCGCCACGTTCCGAAACGTGGATCACGAGAGTCCTGCGGTGCTGCTCGGCGAGTATCTCGCGCGGCTGCCGCAGGCGCGCCGCCCGACGCGCGCGGCGCTTGCCATCGCGGCGCCGATCCGGGGCGACCGCGTGCAGATGACGAACATCGGCTGGTCGTTCTCGCGCGCCGAGATGCAGCGTCACCTGGGGCTGGCGAGTCTGCACGTGCTCAACGACTTCGAGGCAAACGCCTGGTCGCTGCCGCAGCTCGGGCCGGGCGATCTCGCCCAGCTCGGCGGGGGCACGGCGCTCACAGGCGGCGCGAAGGTCGTGCTCGGTCCCGGGACGGGGCTGGGTGTCGCGAGTCTAGTACCCGTCGCGGGCGGGTGGCACGCTATTGCCGGTGAAGGCGGGCACGTCACGCTGCCCGCCCGGGACGCGCAGGAGGAAGCGCTGATACGCCGCGCGCGCGACCGTTTCGGCCACTGCTCGGCCGAGCGTTTGCTATCCGGGCCGGGATTGTCGTTCCTGCACGAAGCGCTGCACGGCGGCCCGGAGCTCGACGCGGAGGAGATCGGGCGGCGCATCGCCGCCGGCGATCGCGACGCCGCAGCGACACTCGCCGCTTTCTTCGGGTTCCTGGCTACGGTGGCAGGCGACGCGGCGCTGACGCTGGGAGCGCTCGGCGGCGTTTATATCGGCGGCGGGATCGTGCGGCGCTACCGCGAGGAGTTCCTGCGTTCTGATTTCCGCCGCCGGTTCGAAGCGAAGGGCCGCTATGCCGGGTACATGGGCGCCATCCCGACCTGGCTCATCGTCGCCGACAATCCGGCGCTGACCGGATTACTCGCGTTCGCAGCGCAAGAGACCTGAGCTCCGGGCCCGCCCGCGCACGCCTGCGTCGCGCCTCACTGCGCGGACTCGATCTCCCGATCGAGCTCGCCCTTGCGCGCCGCCGAGATGTCCTCGACCTCGTGGGCGCGGTCGAGTGGCTGCTTGACGGCGTTGAGGAGCTCGCGATTCTGCCCGGCCGCATCGGCCGGCTCGGTGCTCCCGCCCGAATCCTCCCCCGAACAGCCGCCCAGCATGAACGCAGCGATCATCGCGCCGATCGCGAGCCCGCGGATGGCATTCATCGCACTACCTCCTGTTCCTTTGCGTCGAGTTCCTGCAAGAACATCCGGAAGAAGCCAGTCAGCTCGCCAAGATTCGCGGTCAGCCGATGATCGCCGTCGACGAGCACGAGGCGCGCCCGCGAGCGCGCCGCGTAGCGCACACTCCCTTCGCAGGGAACCACGTCGTCACGCCAGCCATGCACGATCGTGACGGGGCACGCCGCCGGCGGGGGCAGGTGCTCCTCGTATCCCGGCACATAGAAGGCCGGCGCCATCAGAAACAGTCCCCGCACGGGCAGCTCGGCCGCGGCCGCGGCTGCGACGAAGCCGCCCATGCTGCTCCCTGCCAGCGCCACGGGCCCGGCGCAGCGCCGGCAATGAGCCACGAGTTTCGCGGCGCGCGCCATCGGGTCGTTCGTCCCGGAGTAATCGAGGGATTCGACTGTCCAGCCTGCCCCACGCGCCGCATCGGCAAGCGCCCGGATCTTGGTGCCCCAGGGGCCGCTCTCGCTTCCATGGGAGAAGCAGACGTGACGCAGGTTCACCTGTGGGCCCTGCGCGACGGGCGCGACCGTTCCGTCTTCCGCGTGGCCGGGCCCCACAGAAGCGCGTCGAGATCCGCCGCGTCTCGATGGAAGTACCTGCGCGGCACTCTTCCGCTTCGAACCTCGATGCCCTCGGCTTCGAGGCGCTGCACCTGCTTTGCGTAGGAAGGTGAGCCGCGAGGCAGGGAGACGCGGCCGGCGGCATTGAGAACGCGGTGCCAGGGCAGGCGGCCCGGGCACTCAGCCAGCGCGCGCCCGACGAGCCGCGCGCCGCGTGGCAGGCCGGCCCGCGCCGCCACCTCGCCGTAACTCGCGACGGCGCCTTTCGGAATCGCGGCGACCACCCGGTAGATCGCGCTGTAGCGCTGTGCCAGCGACGGTTTCGTCGCCCTGCGCGAGGAGGCCATGGAGCAAGTATGCCGCTTCTTCCCGCGCAACGGGCATTGCAGTAGATTCTCCGTTTACGCCGCCGCTCTCGCGTCACGGGTCGCGCCGCGCGCGGTTCGCCGGTGCTCTCCGTCGCAAGGCCACCGTGACTCAGGACATTGCGCTCGTTCTCGTCATCCTCGCCGCCTCGGTGATCCTGTTCGTCACGGAGATCCTGCGGATGGATCTCGTGGCACTGCTGGTGATGTGCGCGCTCGCCATCGCCGGCGTCGTGTCCCCGGCCGAGGCGCTCTCGGGATTCAGCAACGAGGCCGTGATCACGGTCTGGGCCATGTTCATACTCAGCGAAGGCCTGTCCCGCAGCGGCAGCGGCCAGATCGTCAGCCGGCGGATCCTGCAGGTGGCGGGCCGGCGCGAGCCCGCGGTGATCACGGCGCTGATGCTGACCGGCGGCGCGCTGTCCGCCGTCATGCCAAACGTGGCGGTCGCCGCGCTCATGCTGCCGGTCGCGGTGGAAATAGCGCGGCGCACCGAAATACCCTCGTCCCGGCTGCTGATGCCGCTCGCCTTCGCCGCCCTGCTCGGCGGCATGACCACCCTCATCGGCACCCCGCCCAACCTGCTGATCAGCGGCGCGCTGGCCGCGGCGGGCGAGCAGCCCTTCGCGCTCTTCGACTTCGCTCCCGTCGGCGTCGGCGCGCTGCTGGTGGGTACCGCGTTCATCGCGCTCGCCGGCCGCAGAATCCTGCCGCGACAGGATCCGAGCCTGGACGCCCATCAACGCAGCCAGCGCAACCTGCGCGCGCAGTATGGCCTCCAGGACCGCACCTTCATGATGCGGATACCGGAGAGCTCCGTGCTCGTCGGCAAGACGCTCGCCGAAAGCCGGCTCGTATCGGCCGCCGGCATGATCGTGATCGCCCTGGAAAGGCGCAAGAAGGTCGATGCGCTGCCATCGCGCACGACCGTCCTCCAGGGGGGCGACAGGCTGCTGGTCCAGGGTCGGCTCGAACGCTTCGAAGAGCTCCGCCACTGGAGCGAGCTCATCATCGAGCGCGAGGCGCCCGTGCTGCAGGGCCTGGTCTCGGAGCAGATCCGCCTGGTCGAAGTTGCCGTGGCGGAGAACTCCTCCCTCGTCAAGGGTCTGCTGCATCACCTCGACTTCCGCCGGCGCTTCAACGTAAACGTGCTCGCCATCCGCCGCCGCGATCTCGTGCGCCGCGTGAATCTGGCATACGTCCCTTTGCGCGCGGGCGATCACCTCCTGCTCCAGGGGGGGAGCGAGGCACTGGCCGCGTTGCAGGCGACGCGCGAGTTCAGCGAGATCCGTGAGGTGACGGAGGACGACCTGCGCAGCACTTACCGCATGCAGGAGCGGCTGTTCGTCGTCCGCGTGCCGCGGGACTCGCGCCTCGGCGGTGAGACGCTCGGCCGAAGCCGTCTCGGCGATGCCTTCGATTTCCGCCTGCTCGCGACGTTCCGCGAGGGCCTGCTGCACATCATGCCACCGCCGGAGGAAGTCATCCTCGGTGGCGACCTCCTCCTCATCCAGGGCCGGCCGGAAGATCTCGACGTACTGCGCGGCCTGCAGGAGCTGCAGATCGAGGAGCGCGTGTCGCCGAACCTCAACATCTTCGAGTCCGACCGCCTCGCCACCCTGGAGGCGACGCTCGCGCCCCAGTCGCCGCTCGCAGGCAAGACCGTCGCCGAGATGAATTTCCACGATCGCTACGGGCTGGAGCTCGTCGCAGTGTGGCGTTCGGGCAAGGCGATGCGCACCGACCTCGACAAGCTGACGCTGCAGTTCGGGGACGCGCTGCTGCTGGTCGGCCCGCGCCAGAAGCTCGCCCTGCTCAACGACGACCCCGACTTGCTGGTGCTGACACCGGTCAGCCTCCCGGTGACCGACAGCGCGCGCGCGCCGGTGGCTGCGCTGATCATGCTCGGCGTGCTCGCCAGCGTGCTGCTGGGCTGGCTGCCGATCGGCATCGCCGCCGTGCTCGGTGCCGCCATGATGGTCCTCAGCCGCTGCCTCACGATGGAACAGGCCTATCGCTCGATCGACTGGCGCTCCGTGTTCCTGATCGCCGGCACCTTACCGCTCGGTCTCGCCATGGTTCAGACCGGCACGGCGCAATATCTCGCCGTACAGATGATGGCCGCTCTCGGCGGCTTCGGTCCCTGGCCGATCATCATGGGGCTGTACTGCGTCACCGCGCTCGCGACGCTGGTCGTGCCGACGCCGGCCCTGGTCGTGCTCATGGCGCCGATCTGCATCACGGCCTCGCGGGAGCTCGGGGTCGCGCCGCAGACCGCGCTCATGGCAATCGCCATGGCCGCATCGTCGGCCTTCGCGACACCGATCGCGCACCCGGCGAACCTGCTGGTGATGGGCCCCGGCGGCTACCGCTTCGCCGACTACGTGCGGCTCGGGATCCCGCTGACGCTTATCGTCTTCGTGGCGGTGATGGTGCTGCTGCGGGTGTTCTGGCCGCTGAGCTGACGCCGGCCAGCGCTCAGGGCAGCAGGACGGTCGAACCGGTCGTCCGGCGTGCTTCGAGATCCCGGTGCGCCTGCGCGACTTCGGCGAGCGCATAGGTCTGGCCGATGTGGATCTTCACGGCCCCGCTGCCGAGCAGGCCAAAGAGCTCGCCCGAGGCGGTCTCGAGCTCGGGACGTGTCGAGACGAAATCGAAGAGCACGGGGCGCGTGACATAGAGCGAGCCGCGCTTCGAGAGCTCGAGCGGCGCGAACGGCTCCACCGGCCCGGAAGCGTTGCCGTAGGTCACCATCACGCCGTGGCGGCGCAGGCAATCGAGCGACTGGATGAACGTTGCCCTGCCGACGGAATCATACGCGGCCGCGACGCCATCACCGCCGGAGAGTGACCGCACCTTCGCAACGAAAGCGGGATCGTCCGCCAACACGACGTCCGCGTAACCATGGGCGCGCGCCAGCTCGGCCTTCGCCGGCGTCCCTGCCACGCCGATCACCCGCACGCCGAGTCTCTTGGCCCACTGGCCGAGGATCAGGCCCACACCGCCGGCGGCGGCATACGAGAGCACGGTGTCGCCCGCCTTCACCGGATAACTCCGACGCAGGAGGTACCAAGCCGTGAGTCCCTTGAGCATCGCCGCGGCGGCGGTGCGATCGCTGATGCCCTCGGGAATCTTCACGAGGCGATCAGCGGCCAGCACCCGCATCTCGGCATATGCACCCGGCGGCGGACTGCAGTAAGCCACGCGGTCGCCGGGCGCAACGTTGGTGACTCCCTCGCCCACCGACTCCACGATCCCGGCGGCTTCCAGGCCGAGGCCCGCGGGAAGGGTGAGCGGATACAGGCCCGAACGGTGGTAGGTGTCTATGAAATTCAGACCGATCGCCGTCTGCCGGAGCAGCGCCTGACCGGCACCGGGTCGCACCGCGGGCACGTCGTGCCACTCGAGCACCTCGGGGCCACCGCAACGGTTGATCCGGATTGCTTTCATGCTGGATGCGGCCGGTGTCGAAATCCCGGCGAGTATAATCCTGGCCGCAACTCCCGTGACCATTGCGCCCGCCATGTCCGATACCGTCGTCATCGCAGGAGCCGGCCAGGCGGCCGCTCAGGCCGTCGTCACTCTGCGCCATGGCGGATTCACCGGCCACATCGTGCTCGCGGGCGAGGAGCCGTACCTCCCGTATCAGCGGCCGCCGCTGTCGAAGAAGTTCCTGGCCGGCGAGCTCGACCAGGAACGCCTCTTCCTCAGGCACGAGCACTTCTACGCGGAGCACCGGGTCGACGTGAGACTCGGCGTACGCGTCGAGAGCATCGACCGCGCGAGGAACACCGTCCGCATGCGGGGCGCCGACGTGCCTTACCATCGACTACTCCTCGCCACGGGCAGCGAGGTGCGCCGTCTCCCCATCGCGGGGCACGAACTGCCGGGTGTCCATTACCTGCGCACCATCGATGATGTCCACGCCATCCGCCCCGCCTTCCGGCGCGGCCGCAGGCTGGTCGTGATCGGGGCCGGCTACATCGGACTCGAAGTCGCGGCGGTCGCCGCGACCACGGGCCTCGAGGTGACCGTCGTCGAGATCGCCGATCGCGTCATGGCGCGCGTCGTGGCGCCGCCCGTCTCGCGTTTCTACCTGCAAGCCCACCAGGACGCGGGCGTCCGGTTCCGGCTGGAGACCGGGGTGACAGAAATCCGCCGCGCCGGCGAAAGCCTGAGCCTCGAGTGCACGAGGGGCCCGCCGCTCGCCGCCGATCTGGTCGTGATCGGAATCGGCATCCTGCCGGCGACGCGACTTGCCGAAGAGGCCGGGCTCGAATGCAACGGCGGCATCGTCGTCGACGAATTCTGCGCCACCAGCGATCCGCGCATCTTCGCAGCGGGCGACTGCACGAACCATCCGAACGCCCTGCTCGGCCGTCGGCTGCGTCTCGAATCCGTCCACAACGCCCAGGAGCAGGGCAGGACCGCGGCCCTGTCGATCCTGGGGAGGCCGGAGGCCTATGCCCAGGTCCCCTGGTTCTGGTCGGACCAGTTCGACCTGAAGCTGCAGATCGCGGGTCTCGCGGAGCACTACACGTCCACCGCGATCCGCGGCGACATGGCCGCCCGCTCCTTCGCGGCCTTCTATTTCGCCGGCGAGCGGCTGATCGCCGTGCACGCGGTGAACAGCCCGCGCGAGTTCATGCTGTCGAAGAAGCTGATCGCGCGCGGCGCATGCCTGGACCCGTCCGCCGTGGCGGACGTCGGCATTCCCTTCAAGGATCTCGCCGACGCCACTCGCTGACGCGGGCGCTGCCTATTCGATGGCGAGCTGCAGCTGGCGCGAGCCGATGAGATCGCCGGGGCGCTCGCGCACGGGCGAAAATGCCTCGCGGAAGGCACCATGCGCGCCGCCGAGCTCGCCCGAGCCGCTCACGATCGCGGGCGTGCCGAGACCGGCCATCGGCGGCAACGCGTAGCGCGCTCCGCCTGGCTGAAAGCCGCGACCGCGAACCGCGGACCACAAGCCGTCGCGCAGCGGCGCCCAGTAATTTTCGGAGCCCGAGAGCAGTACGGTGCCCTTCTCGGGCCAGGCGATGCTCCACGCGGTCGTGACGCCGAGGCGTGCGCGCAGCAGCGCGCTCTGGCGCGCAATCGCGGAGAGTCTCACCCCGAGTGCAGGCGGCGCACCGGGATCGCCGGCCAATGCGACCACCTCCACGCGGGCGTAACGGATGCCGGCATCCTTGAAGTCGAGCGCGGGGTCGTCATTCTCCGCGCCGAGGAGCCCGGCCGGCGTCATGGCGAATCCGCGGTAACCGCCACCCGACTGCCAGCCGAGCGCGCTTATGGCGCCAGCCAGCCCGGCAGGGCCCGTCTGGGTCAGGGTAATGGGATTCAGCATCAGCAGCGCGGCCCCGAGAAAGGCGCCGATCAGAACTCCGGCGATGCTGACGAGGAATCTCATCGGGCAGCCTCGACGCGCGTGACGAGCGTGATGTGGCCACGCGTCGGGCCGTTTGGGGCAGCATCTTCGAGCTCCCAGGTCTCCTCGTACGTGCCCTCGAGCCCGGCGAACTCGTCGCTGCCACCGACCACCTCGCCGGCGCCGCCCTGCGCCGGACCCGCCGTGATGCGGAGCCGGTTACCCGCGGACCAGAACCCGGGCGCGTCTGCCGCGGGCACCAGGTCCGAGCCATGCCCGCCCGGGCGGGGCGCGGCGTCGATGCCATTCAGCTGCGTCATGAAGAGCGCGCCGCGACTCGGCAACAGCAGGATCCAGTCCGTGCCCTGCACCGGCGGCCCGCCGCCGGCGCTGCGCCGGCTCGTGGTGCGGCTCGCGAGCCCGACCACGTTGTCGTCCGCGTCACGCAAACGGAAAACTTCGCTGGCAGCGCCGACGCCGTCGGCGCCAGCAAGCAGGACGGTCGCCGCACCGGCGGTCTTCAAGGACGCCGCAGGGGAAGCGTCGACCGGCTGTACCCGATCCTGTGGCCAGCGGATGGTAAAGGACTCCTCGCGGCCCCCGTCGGGTATCACGCTGACCTCGGAGCGGTAACGCTGATGCTGCGGCAGGGGTAGAACGGCGCCTGCCAGAATGAACAGCACGATACCCGCCACCACGGATCCGTAGAAAAGCCGCGCCAAGGTCCTGCGCACCCCGCCCCGTTATCGCTGAGTGGATACTAAACGGCGGTGCCGGACGGCACAACCGACCGCGAGACACTCAGGCGTAATACGCCGCCAGATAATCCTCGAACGGGAGCGTGTCGTGCTCCTCGATCCAGCACTGGCGATCGAGCGATGCCTGGGCCTCGACCTCGAGCGTCTGGTAATGGCGGTTGGCCTCGGGCGGCAACGAGAGAAAATGATCACGATAGCGGCGCGCCAGCGTGAGCCCGTAATCGCCGACCGTCTGGCCGCTCGCCGCGAGCTCCCGGAGGAAGCGCGCGGAAGGGGTGAGCTCGGGATCATCGAGCAGCGCGGCGCAGGCCTCGAGCGCCTGACGGTAATCGTCGCTGTCTCCGGCATCGAGCAGCTCCGCCACGCCACGCATCGCCGCAACGACCTCGCGCGCCCAGTCGCGCATGGGCACGGCCGCTCCCAGCCGGCTGAGCATGAGACCCGGCTCGCGGCCGCGGCGCGCGACCGCGCCGTGATTGTGGTCGATGTCCTTACGCTCCTCCGGCGTGATGGGCGGACTGTCTGCCAGCAGCGTGTAGATCAGGAAGATTTCGGAAAAGCGCAGCTCCGTTTCGTTGACGCCGATCGGGGAAAACGGGTCGAGGTCGAGGGCGCGCAGCTCCACATATTCGATGCCGCCCCTGCGCAGTGCGGCGGTCGGCCGCTCCCCGCTCAGGGCCGACCGCTTCGGCCGGATGGTGCTGTAGTACTCATTCTCTATCTGCAACCGGTTCGTGTTGAGCTGCCGGTAGACGCCGTCGACCAGTACGCCGATCTTCTCGTAGCCGGCGTGCGGCGTGCGGATCGTGCGCGTCAGGTCCGCGATGTACTCCTCGAGGCTGTTGGCCGAGATCCACAGGCCGGCCTGGCTCGCGTTCTTGTAACCGATGTCGCTCATGCGCAGCGACGTCGCGTGGGGCGCGAAGTAGGCGTCGCGATCGAGCTCCCGGAAACCCGCGCCGCCCTTCGGCAGAAAGCATTTGCACATCGCCGGGGAAGCGCCAAACAGGTACAGCAGCAGCCAGTCCAGCCGGCGCACGTTGCGCACGACGCCGAGGTAGGCTTCTGACTTCAGGTCAACCCCGCGGCTCCTCGAGCGTTCCATTTCGGCATAGGCGGGCCAGAAGGCCCCCGGCATCGAGAAATTGAAATGGACCCCTGCGATCGCCTGCATGTACCGCCCGTAGCGGTATCCGAGCCCGCGCCGGTACACGGTCTTCATCGTCGCGACGTTCGAGGTGCCATAGCGCGCGATCGGGATGTCGTCCTCCGAGCGGATCCGGCACGGCATGGAGAACGGCCAGAGCAGCTCGTCACCGATCGCGCTGTAGCAGAACTGATGGATGTCGCTCAGGAACTGCAGCGTGTCCGGCGTAGTGCTCTCCGGGGGCGTGATGAGCTCGATCAGCGCCTCGGAGTAGTCCGTGGTGATATAGCGATTGGTCAGGGCCGAGCCGATGGCCTGAGGATGGTCGGTCGCCGCGATATATCCGTCGGGAGTGACGCGCAGGCACTCTTTTTCGACGCCGCGCAGCCCGCGCTGCAGGAGGCTCGCGCTGTCGGCCGACGATAGCGCCCGCAGTCGTTTGTCGAATCCCCGCGTCACCGGACCCGGTCCCATTAAGTTACCTCCTAGGTTACACGGCGGCCCGGGTTACGGCACGGGATCCGATGCCCCGGGGAACCTGCCGGTCGCCGGTCGGGTCTATGTGGGAAAGCGCCTTTGATATTCCCCTTCAGAGGTCGTACGGTTTCCGATATGCAAGCCATGAAAATCACGCGGTGGATCGGTCGGCTCCTGCTCGCCACGGCAGTGCTCCTGCTCGCCGAGCCGGCGCTGGCATTCCGGTGCAAGGGCAAGCTCGTGCATCGAAGGCGATCCCGCAGCTGAAGGTCCTCAAGTTCTGCGGCGAGCCCGCGTCGGTCCAGCAGCGGACCATCTATCGCAGCGGCATTCCCGAGGCACCGGATATTCGACGGAACGTCGATCCACAACGGCGCGGAGATGGACATCTCGCAGCAGGAGCTGCTCATCCACGATCGCTCGGTCGTGGAGGTGCTCATCGAGGAGTGGACCTACAACTTCGGCCCGCACAAGCTGATGCGCATCGTCCGTTTCGAGAACGGACTCGTGGCCGAGATCGACCACCTCGGTTACGGCTACACGGACGACTGAGCGGCAGCGTCACTCACGCGCGGAACACGCGCGCGATGTACTCATCGAGCCAGCTCGACAGCCGGTAATCGGCGATGAACCCGCAGTGCCCGCCGTAGCGGCTGCGGCGTATCGTCAGCGCCGGCGAGCGGGCGAGCGCGGCGACGTCGCGCACCGGTATCACCGGATCGTCGTCGGCCAGCAGGATTTCCGTCGGCACTTCCAGCCCCGCCAGCCGCGCGCCGGTCACGGCGTAGCCGCGTAGGTAGGTGTCCAGGTCCGGAAACTCGGTGTAGTTGTGCACGAAATACTGCGTCATCTCGCGCAGCGTGCCGAAACGCTCGAGCACGCCGAAGTCATAGAGCGCCGGAAACGCTTCGCGCTTGAGCACGAGCGAGCGGCGCCACTTGCGGATGAAGTACAGGCGGTAGTGAAGGAACCCCTCGTCGAGGGCGATCATCGTCGCCTGCGGGTCCAGCACCGGACACACCGCCGCGACCTGCTCGATGCGGATGCCGGCCGCGGGGGCGGCGGCGGCGATGCGCAGCGCGAAGTTTCCACCGAGAGAGAAACCGCCGAGGAACAGGCGTTCACCGGAGAAGCGCCGTTGCAGCGCCGCCACTGCGTTGACGACTTCGTCCAGCCGGCAGGAATGAAACAGATCCGGATTGAGATGGTGTGATTCGCCGTGATCGCGCAGGTTGAGGCGCACGACCCGGAAGCCGCGTCTCGCCAGGTGCCCGGCAACGGACAGCATGTACGCGGAGCGCGAGCTGCCCTCCCAGCCGTGGATCAGGACGGCCATGCGGCCGCTGCCCTGAGCGGGCGGCGTGTGCTCCACGAGCAGGCGCACGCCTCCACCGCAATCCACGATCTCCGCCGACGTGGCGGCGAGATGCGGGCGTGCCCTGCCCGCGACGCGTTCCTGGCGCAGCGGCAGGCTCGAGAGCGCGGATTGCACGTGCGCGCCCTTCAGCAACCGCGGTGGGCGGTAGTCAGCCAGCGGATAGTCGGACATGGATTTGTTCTGTCGTCCAGCGAACGAGGTATCCGCGGTAGCTTCTCAGGTCACGCCATTATCCGCCAGCAATGTCACATTGACACGATTGTTCTGCCGCGCGATGCGATTCCATTCGCCCGCCGTCACGCCCTGTGGATCGGGCGGGTACGGCACCGTGGGCATCGCATTGCCATGGGGCACCAGCTCGACGCGCACGGCAATGTCCGCATGGCTCGCCAGGAAGTTCGCAAAGGGAGTCGACTCTCCCGCGGACAGGAGCCGGGCCTCGTCGGGCGGGCAGCCCGATGCGCTCGCAGCGCTCCGCCGGGAGCTCGTCCGGCGCCAGCGCAAGCGTACCGTCCGGCGCCGGCCACGTAGCAGAAGTCGCCGACGTGGCTGTCGAGCCTGACCGTGCCGGCGAATCCAAGCGCGGGCAGCCGCTCCAGCAATCCCTGCAGGGTCTGCAGCCGCGTGCCGTCGAATGGCTCGGCGCCGGGGGGATAGGCCGCCGACTGGTTGACGCCCCATTCGAGCGCCGCGACGAAACCGGAGAGCCGCCGCGCCGTGGGCTCGGTGGCCGCGGGCCGAGCCCGATCGTCGCCGGCCGCGAGTGGTCGCGCCTCGTTCCGGGAATTCAATGCAGCCAGCACGCCGGCGTTCTGCTCGACCGCCGTGCGCCAGCGGCTCTCGGCATCGGCCTCGCGCCTGAAGACCAGGCCCACCAGGGCCACAAGGTTCAGCACCAGCAACGCGCCGAGCAGGACGCGCAGCGCAGGTGACCTGGCCGGCGCCGGCGGCTGCGGCGGCCGTTCGCGCAGCACGCGAGCCATGCATGCGTCCATCTCGTGGTGGATGCTGCGGCGGTGATCGTCGAGCACTCCGTGGAGCCAGCACTCGAGCTCCACCCGTGCGCCCGTGTCAAGTAGCGGGGCGTCGACCGGGCCGGCCGGCGGCGGCGCCTGCAACCGGGGCGGCGATTCCGCCGGCGGCATCAGGGGCGGCGCCTGGGTCTCGGCTCCGCCGACCAGGTGCAGCGATCGCAGTACATCCGATACCTCGACCGGCTTCACCTGCTTCGGCAGTACGCCCACGGCACCGAGCGCGCGCGCCTGGCCGACGTACAGCTCGCCTGCCTGGGACGTGTACATCATGATGGGGATCGTGGCCGTGGCCGGGTTCGTCTTGATCGCGCGCACGGCCTGAAAACCATCCATGCCGGGCATCAGGTGATCCATGAAGATCACGTCCGGCCGGTTGCGGCTGAGGTATTCCAGGGCCTCCTCGGCGGAGGCGGCCGTCTCCACGCGCAGCTGGTTCGCAGACAGCACGTCACCCAGGGCCCGGAGGGCCGTTCTGCTGTCGTCGACGATGAGGGCACACTTCGCCGCCATAACCCAATGGGGGCCCGCGGGCTGCCTACCGCGGGCGTCACAGCATCGCAGCGCCGGCAGCAGGAAAAACAGCGGCTGCGTCACATAACGCCCGCCTGCAGCGCGGCATCTGCGTGCCCGGTCTGCCTGCTAGAATCTGCCGATACGGCCATCGCCGACCCGCGAGTACAACAACAAGATTCGCCGCAGGCGAACCGTATCGCAGCCATGAAATCCCTCAGCCTCCTCCCGAAATATCTGCTGATCACCGCGGCCGTCTGCGCCGCCGCGGTACTGGTGACGGCATTTGCGCTGTACCTGATCTTCCGCTCGTCGCTCGACGGGGCGGCCTCGCAGAGCACGCGGGTCTACCAGGAGCAGATGCTGGAGCGCGTCGAGCAGCATGCCCGGGCGACCACCGGGGCTATCGCAACACGGCTCGCGCAGCCCGTGCACAAGGACCGTCGCCAGGACATCGCCCGGGTCCTTGCGCGGGCCATCGATCTCAATGGCGCGTCCCTGATCGTATTGTTCGACGCTACCGGCCGTGCGACCGACTCGGTCGGCAACATGGGCCTCCTGCCGCAGGTGAGCCAGGCCAGGCCCGGCGAAACGCTCACCCTCACGGGCCTCGTGGTTTCGCGTGCGGCCATACCAAGTGGCAACCCGGAGCTCGGCAGCGTCGGGCAGGCCTTCGATGCCACGATCGGGGGCAACGAGGTCGCGGTCTTTCGCAGCCTGCTCTCGGGTCTGGTCGCTGAATACGGGCGCAGCGGACTGATATGGGGCGTCGCCATTTCGTTCGCCGCGATCGTCGGCGCGGCCCTGCTCCTCATCGCGTTCGCATTTCGCCAGGTCGGCGACATCCGTTACCTGACGCGCAGCGCCGAACGCATGTCGAGCGGCGCTTACGATGCCACGATCGCCTTGCCGCGCACCGATGAGATCGGACAGCTCGCCACCACGTTCGATCAGCTCCGCGAGCGGCTGCGCACGACGACGATTTCGCGGGATTACCTCGACAGGGTGCTCGGCAGCATGAGCGAGGCGCTGCTGCTCGTCGGCCCACAGGGACTCATCACGCGCGCGAATCCCGCCGCGACGCGACTGCTGGAGCAGAGCGAGTCAGAGCTGATCGGGCGCTATGTGGCCGACCTCGTGGTGCCTGGCCGACGGGCGGAGTTCAGCCTGGTGGACTCGGGAGCCCGCGCGCAGGAGACCGGTTTCCTGAGTGGCGGCAACCAGGAGATCCCGGTGTCCTACACCATTTCGGAGATCCAGGACACCGACCCCGCCTTCCGCGGCTTCATCATCGCGGCGCGCAACATCGCCGAGCGCAAGATGGCGGAGCAGCGCATCCGTTACCTCGCTCGCATCGACGCCCTGACCAAGGTGCCGAACCGCATGCAGTTCCAGCACCTCCTGCAGCGGTCCATCGCGCGCGCCAGCCGCCAGGGCCGTCAGCTCGCGCTGCTCTATCTCGACATCGATCGCTTCAAGGACATCAACGACATCTACGGTCACAGCGCCGGCGATCTGTGCCTCGAAACGCTGACGGACCGGCTCGCGCGCCTGCTGCCCGAGGCCACGATCATGGGACGCTTTGCCGGAGACGAGTTCGGCATCATCCTCGAGGATATCGGGAGCCCGGCCGAGGGCACTCTCAATCTCGCCAACATCGCGCGCGGCGCGCTGCGCGAAATTGCGCAGGTGGTCCCGTATCACGGCCAGCAGATCTACATGACGGCGAGCGTCGGCGTAGCCATCTATCCGGACGATGCGCGCAACGTCATAGACCTCATTCGCAGCGCCGACTCCGCGCTCTATCACGCCAAGCACGCCGGCGGCGACGCCTTCGAATTCTTCGACCCGGAAATGAACGCGATGGCGGCGGAGCGCCTGATGCTGAAGAGCAAGCTGCGCCGTGCCTACGAACGCAACGAGCTGCTACTGCACTACCAGCCCAAGGTCGATCTCAGGACCGGACGCGTAGCGGGCGCCGAAGCGCTCGTGCGCTGGGAACTGTCCGAGCGCGGCATCGTGCTGCCTTCGGAGTTCATCCCGCTCGCCGAGGAAAGCAATCTCATCCTCGACATCGGGGAGTGGGTGCTCGACCGTGTCTGCCGTGATTTCCAGAGCTGGCAGGCGCAGATGCTCTTTCCGGGAAGAGTCTCGGTCAATCTCTCGTTGAAGCAGCTGCGGCAGCCGAGCTTCAGCCAGCGCGTCGGCAACATCTTCCGCAAACACGGGGTCCCGCCCGCGAGTCTCGAGCTGGAGATCACGGAGAGCACCCTGATGGAGAACCCGGAGCGCACGGTGAAGATCCTGGATGAGCTCTACAGTATGGGGCTGTCGCTCGCCATCGACGATTTCGGCACCGGTTATTCCTCCCTGAGCGCACTGCAGAAGTTCCCGATCACCACGCTGAAAATCGATCAATCCTTTGTACGCGACGCAGCGAGCGACGCCGACGATGCGACGATCGTTTCGACCATCATCCAGATGGGCCATGGACTGAATCTCGACGTGATCGCCGAAGGCGTCGAATCGCAGAAGCAACTCGCGTTCCTGCGTGCGGCGGGCTGCGACTACGTGCAGGGACTTCTCTTCGGCGAGCCCATGACCGCTCCGGATTTCATGCGCTTGCTGTTATCCCAGCGCTTCGGTGCGCCGGCGTTCGGCCCGCTGTTCCCCGCCGGGATGACCGGAGCCGGTTGACCGCGAGCGCTGCTTCGGCATAATCGCGCACGCCCGTCAGAGAAGAGGCCCCTCGGTATGCCCAGACTCCCACGACTAGCTCTCGCCATCGTCGCTTTCGCCGGCCTGCAGGTCGCGCAAGCAGACTGCCGGTATCCGGCGGACGTCTCCATTCCGGACGGCGACTCCGCGACGAAGGAGCAGATGACCGCGGCGGGGAGGGCCGTCAAGGAATACAACGTCGCGGTGGAGAGTTACCTCGCTTGTCTCGACGATGAGCAGAAGGCACTCGGTGACGCCGTGACCGACGAACAGAAGAAAATGTACACGTCGCGCTATAACGCTGCCGTTGATGCCCTCAACGCGGTCGTCGGGCATTACAACGAAGAGGTACGGGCCTTCAAGAAGAAGCTCGAACCCTCCGGCGGTTGATTCCCGCGACGATGACCCAACCCGCCAGAGTCACCATCACGGGCGCCGCCGGCCAGATTGGCTATCAGCTCGCATTCCGGATCGCGTCGGGGCAGCTACTCGGCGCGAACCAGCCGGTGATCCTGCAGCTCCTGGAAATCACGCCAGCGCTCGATGCTCTGAGGGGCGTCGTCATGGAGCTCCAAGACTGCGCGTTTCCGGCCCTGCAGGGTGTGGTCGCCACGGACCGGGCAACGGAGGCGTTTCGTGATGCGGACTACGCGCTGCTCGTCGGCGCCAAGCCACGCGGTCCCGGGATGGAACGCGCGGACCTCCTGAAGGAGAACGCGAAGATCTTCTCCACCCAGGGCAAGGCGATGAACGAGCACGCCAGCCGCAATGTACGCGTGCTGGTGGTCGGCAATCCCGCGAACACAAATGCGCTGATCGCGCAATGCAACGCGCCCGATCTCAATCCGGCGAACTTCACCGCGATGACGCGTCTCGACCACAACCGCGCGCTGGCGCAACTGGCGGCGAAGACGGGCACGCACGTCACCCAGATCAAGCGCATGACCATCTGGGGTAATCACTCCGCCACCCAGTACCCGGACATCAGCCAGGCGCTCGTGAACGATCGCGCCGCGAAAGATCTGGTGGACCAGAACTGGGTGGCCGCCGAATTCATTCCGACCGTGCAGCAGCGTGGCGCCGCCATCATCAAGGCACGCGGACTGTCCAGTGCCGCGTCGGCCGCCTCGGCCGCGATCGATCACGTGCGCGACTGGGCGCTCGGCACGCCCGGCGATGACTGGGTCAGCATGGCCGTGCCGGCCGATGGCAGCTATGGCATCCGGGAGGGCGTCGTCTATTCGTTCCCGTGCCGCTGCGCCAAGGGCAGGCACGAGATCGTGCAGGGACTGCCCATCTCCGAATTCAGCCGCGCGCGCATGGACGCGACCGACAAGGAGCTGCGCGAGGAACGCGCGGCCATCGCCGATCTGCTGCCTTGAACGGGTCTGGACCGCGATTTCCTCGAAGGAAATCGCATTCCGAAACCCGGTTCCGGCATAAAATCTGGCATCTACCCGGCTCACCGCTCCCTGGAGGATGCCGCAGTGCTCAACTTCCTGACCTGGCTGTTCTGGACCGTCGCGCTCGGCGCCGTGGCGCTGACGCTCGCTTACCGCCGGGTGGATCTGCGCACGTCCACCGTCGCACTCGGAGTCGCGCTCCTCGCTTACATCGCGCTCGCCGGCGCACATTGGCTTTGGATCGTGCTGCTGGTCGTCCTCTGGGGCGGGATGGCCGCGCTCAACATCGGTGAGCTGCGCCGCGACCAGGTGACAGCACCCCTGCTGCGCTTCTACAAGACCCTCGTGCCGCATCTGTCGACCACCGAGCGCGAGGCGCTCGAAGCGGGCACAGTGTGGTGGGACGGCGAGCTCTTCACGGGGCTGCCGGACTGGGCGAAGCTCGCGGCGCTGCCGCCTGCGCGTCTCTCGGAGGAGGAGCGCGCCTTCCTCGACGGGCCGACGGAGGAGCTCTGCCGGCGGCTCGACGACTGGGAGATCACGCACGAGCTCGGCGACATGCCCCGCGAGATCTGGGACTACATCATCGAGAAGCGCTTCTTCGCGATGATCATTCCGAAACGTTACGGCGGTCTGGAATTCTCGCCGCTCGGAGTGTCGGCGGTGCTCGCCAAGCTTTCGAGCCGCAGCGCCGTGGCGGCCTCCACCATCGGCGTGCCGAATTCATTGGGTCCCGGCGAGCTCCTGCTTCACTACGGAACGGAAGAGCAAAAGGACCACTATCTGCCCAAGCTCGCCCGCGGCGAGGAGATCCCCTGTTTCGCGCTCACGAGCCCGCGCGTGGGCTCCGACGCCTCGTCGATCTACGACACCGGCGTCGTCTGCCGCGGCACCTTCAACGGCCAGGAAGTCATCGGCATCAGGCTCAACTGGGACAAGCGCTACATCACGCTCGCGCCGATCGCCACCGTCCTCGGCCTCGCCTTCAAGCTCCACGATCCCGAGCACCTGATCGGCGACAAGGACGAGTACGGCATCACCGCCGCGCTGATCCCGACGCACCTGTCCGGCGTCGAGATCGGCCGCCGGCACTTCCCGATCAATATTCCGTTCCAGAACGGTCCGACCCGCGGCCGCGACGTGTTCGTACCGGTGGACTACATCATCGGCGGACGCGCCCGCGCCGGCCAGGGATGGAAGATGCTGGTCGAGCAGCTGTCCGCGGGCCGTGGCGTCACGTTGCCCTCCAATGCGATGGGAGGCGCCCGGGCGGCCGTGCACGCGACGGGCGCCTACGCCCGGATCCGCCGGCAGTTCAACCTGCCGATCGCCGAATTCGAGGGAGTCGGCGAGGCACTGGCGCGAATCGCGGGGCACACCTACATCATCAATGCAGCGGTCAACGTGACCTGCACGGTGCTCAGCCGCGGCGAGAGGCCGGCCGTGCCTTCGGCGATCCTCAAGTATCACTGCACGGAGCTCGCCCGGAAGATCGCGAACGACGCAATGGACGTGCACGGCGGCAAGGGCATCATGCTCGGTCCAAAGAATTACCTGGCCCGGGGTTACGAGGTCCTGCCGGTCGCGATCACCGTGGAAGGCGCCAACATTCTCACGCGGAGCCTCATCATCTTCGGCCAGGGCGCCGTGCGCTGCCACCCCTTCGTGCTGAAGGAGATGGAGGCGGCGCAGGATCCCGACTTCGAGAGGGCGCTCGCGAACTTCGACCGGCACCTCTTCGGCCACATCGGCTATGCGATCAGCAACGCGGCGCGGTCGTTCTGGCTGGCCCTCACGCACGCCCGCTACAGCACCGTGCCCGTGAGCGGCCCCACGGCCCGCTACTACCAGCACATCAACCGCTTCAGCGCCGCGTTCGCGCTGTCGGCCGACGTTGCGATGCTGACGCTCGGCGGCGGGCTGAAACGGCGCGAGCTCCTGTCCGCGCGTCTGGGCGATGTGTTCAGCGCCATGTATCTCGCCAGCATGGTGCTCAAGCACTTCGAGAACCAGGGCCACAACGTGGCCGACTTGCCGCTGGTCGAGTGGTCCTGCCGCACGCTGCTCTACGACGCGCAGGAACAGTTGCACGGCTTCCTGCGCAATCTGCCGAATCGCGGCGTCGCGATGGCGTTGCGGGCGCTGATTTTCCCGCGCGGGCGCCAGTACTCGGCGCCATCCGACGAGCTCGGCCTCGAGATCGTGGCGCTCGTCACCCATCCGACGGAGTCCCGCGAGCGGCTTTGCTCGTGCATCTACGCCGCCGACGAGCCCGGGAGCCCGCTGGGGGCGTTGCAGCGTGCCCTCGAGCAGGCAGAGGCACTCGTGCCGCTGGACCGGCGCATCCGCGACGCCGTGCGCAGCGGGCTCGTCGTCGAGGATCATCCGCTGCAGCAGATCGAGTCCGCCGAGCGCCAGGGCATCATCAACGCGAGCGAGGCCGACCAGCTCCGCCGGTTCGACGCCCTGGTGATGGAGATCACGGGAGTCGACGACTTCGACTCTTCCGAAATCGGCCGCGCGGTGGCGCCGCCGCCTGCTCTGAAGAGCACCGGAACCGGATACTAGGCTGCGAGTCGTGGGGCAACGGCCCACGATAGCCCAATGCCCCTCACCCACAAGGAATCCCACCGCGCGCATCGCATCGGCTGGCTGCGCGCCGCCGTGCTCGGCGCGAACGACGGGACCATCTCGGTGGCGAGCCTGGTCGTGGGCGTCGCGGCGTCGGGCGCAACGCCGGCGAGCATTCTCCTGACGGGCATCGCCGGACTCGTGGCGGGCGCGATGTCGATGGCCGCCGGCGAGTACGTCTCGGTCAAGTCACAGGCCGACACGGAGGGTGCCGATCTCGCCAGGGAGAGAAGCGAGCTCGAGTCCGAGCCCGAGCGCGAGCTCGAAGAGCTGACGTCCATCTACGTGAGCCGCGGACTGGACGAGCCTCTTGCGCGGCGCGTCGCGGAGCAACTGACCTCCAGCGATGCACTGGCTGCGCACGCGCGCGACGAGCTCGGCATCACGGATACCCTGCGAGCCCGCCCCGTGCAGGCGGCACTCGCCTCGGCATCGTTCTTCGCCGTCGGCGCGGTGATTCCGATCGTGACGGCGATGCTGGCGCCCACGGCCTGGACCGGCAGCGTATCGGCCGCGACATCGATCGCGGCGCTCGTCGTCCTCGGCGGCATGGCCGCGGCCGCCGGCGGAGCGTCGGTTCCGAAGGGCGCGCTGCGCGTCGCGTTCTGGGGCGCGCTCGCCATGGGGCTGACGGCGGTTGTCGGCCGCCTCGTCGGCACCGCTCTGTAGAGCCCGCGCGCGCCCGACCGCTCCCGCTGGTAACTCAGCCCACCTGTCGATGACACGCCCGGGAGAGGCGCGTCAGGGCGCGGATGCCGAGCGGGGCCGGTGCGACCACAAAAGCAAACGGCGCCCGAAGGCGCCGTTTACCTCCACCCGTATTGCCAGATTTCAGCGTCGCGCAGCGGCCGCCGACTGACGCCGGCGTCCCAGTGCGAGCGCCGCCAGTCCGAGGCTGACGAGACCGAGCGTGCCCGGTTCGGCCACGCGGGTCGTCGGCAGCGGACGGAACGTGGCTACCGCGATCATGTCGTCGTGATTGTCGTCGTTCTGTGCCCCGGAGTCGTCCCAGAAAATCATCCAGGAGAGGCTCGTTCCCGGATTCAGCGGACTGCTGAACGTGCGGCTGCCGGTAGTGGGGTCGTAGGAGTTGAGGCCGGCGAAGCCGATGCTCCGGTAGCCGCGCATGCGGTTGTAGTTGTACTGGGCGGTCAGCGATTCCGCATTGTCGTTGAACGCACACCGGCCGAAGTCGCCGACGTTGTTGCCACCGCTCGTGCAGAAGCCGAAGCCGAGGAGTTCGCCGGCGGTGACAGAGAGCGTCGTGATCAGCGGATGTGGCGCGTTGAAGTTGTCCGGCCGGCTGGCGGTCGAATAGGTCGTGCTGTCGAAGACCATCGTATTCGTATAGGCCGCTTCGTTGCCGACGTAATAGAAGTCCACGAAACCATTGGCCGTCGCGCCGAGCTGGCCGAAATAGAGCGTGCTCGGCCGCGGCAACGGCAAATCGTTGCCGGCGGTCCCGGTTGTGGTGTCGTGGTGGTTGAACGTGCCGGTGACGGAGGTATCGAGTATCAGGGTGGCACGTGCCTGCGATGCGGCGATGAGCAGGAGCGCCGTCGCCAGGCCGATTTTGCGTTTTTGACTAAACATGCGGTGACTTTCCATAGTCGGTGGACAGATCCATCCGCTGTTGTTGTTGCAACGATTGTGCCAGCGGCTATCAATCATCCACTTGCGACTTGCGCGCACGGCGCATCAGGGCGGTTGTGTAAGCTTCCCCGACGTGACGCAGTTCACGTATTGCTCCGCCTCGTCGGCAAGCCGGCATTGCGCGCAGAGAGAGCGCGGACGATGACGGTGCGAGATCACCTGCGACACGGGCGTGCGGCGCCCGAACCGCAGGCAGCGGCTGCATAACAGGAGATCGGTGAGACGGCTGAGCAGCCCGAGGTCGATGCTCGCCGAATACGCGGCCATGTGGCGCCCAGCCCCGCGAGTGTGGAGCGCAGATCTTAGGAGCGGACGGACGATGGCGCCGGGAAGCGGCGCACACTTCTCGAGCTAGATCTCGACCTGCAAGCCGGGTGTGCCGGCGGCGCCGGGCATCGTGCGCACGCCGGACTCCGCGAGCGTTGCCGAAAGGCGGGCAATCACTTCCGGCGAATCGGCGAAAGCGACGCCGAAGTCGCCGCCCCCCGCACCGGAAGTCTTGTAGACCGCGCCCGCCTCGCCGGCCGCTGCCGCGAGTCGGCGATGCGCGGGCGTGTAGATGCCGATGCGCGCACCATCATCGAGGGCGCGAAGCGCGTCGTCGTAGTCCGCGAGCGACTCCAGGAGCAGCGCGACGTCCCCGCGCTCCCACGCACCGAGTGTCGTGGCCGCCAGAGCGCCGAGCTCGCACACGTGACGCTCGAAGCGCACCGGGTCCGCACGTAGAAACGCCTCGAATCGCCCGAGCAGCGCCATGGTGGCCGCCGCCTCGCCGGACCACGCGGCGAGCCAGTGCAGGCCGGGCGGCCAGGCGAGCGCGCGCACGCTGGCTGCCGTTCGCTCTGCCGTCAGAGCGATCACCCCGCCGTACACGGCCGCCGCGACGTCGACGCCACTGCCCTTGCCGCCCTGGAAGCCGCGGTGGATGGCCGCGCAGAGCTCGAAGAGCGCCTCGCGCCGCAGGGCGGACTGCCCCGCGTGCGCGACGAGCGCGCCGACCAGCGCAACGGTTATGGCGGCGCTCGAGCCGAGGCCGAGCTTTTCCCACGCGCCGTCGCCCCGAGTCGTCCGGAAAGCGCGGCTGTCGAGCACGATCTCGACCGGATTCGTGGGCTCGATCCCGCGTGCGGCCAGCGCTGTCGCCGCCGCCTCGAGGATCCGGCCCTGTCCAGCCGGCGGCGGCTCCCGCCAGCGGAGCGCACCCCGTTCGAGATCGAAGAGCCAGGAGCCCTCGTCGGGGACGATGAGGCGGCTCGGCGCGGAGCCGGCGCGGATACGAACGCGCGCGCGGACGTCCACCGCGACGGCGATGGCGGGCGCGCCGTGGAGAACGGCGTACTCGCCACAGATCACCAGCTTGCCGGGCGCGTGGGCCTCACTCATCCGGGATCAGGCGCGCCGGTCCGCCGAGCCCGCTCTCGAGGACGCGCGACACCCCGGGCACGGCGGCGAGCGCGGCGCGCACGTCGGCCGCGGCCTCCGGCAGACACACCGCCTTCACCTGCGGCCCGGCATCGATGGTGAAAAACACCGGCGTTCCCGCGCGGCGCAACTCCCGGACCGCATGGATGCAGGCAACCGTCGCCGGCGCCCAGTAGACCAGAGGGGGCCGCGTGGTCAGCATCACAGCGTGCATCTTCAGGCAATTGTGCTCGGCGAGATCGGCAAGCGCCGCGAAATCCCGACGGCGGACGAGATCCATGCCCGCCGCGAGATCGGCGTCGTGGCCGCGGACCCATTCCGCATAGAACGGGGATGTATCGCGGCTGCGTGTCATGCCGTCTCTCGAACTCACTTCCTTCGGTGCCAGGGAGGTTACCGCGATCAGGACTTTCAGCGGCCAGTCCTCCGGCGCGGCCCAGGGCTCGCAGTCCACGCCTCCACCGGGCAGGTTGCGCAGCAGCGCGAAGCCGCCGTAGAGCGAACGCGGTGCCGAGCCCGAGCCGATGCGCGCGGCCGCAGCAAGCTCCTCCGGCATCAGTTCGACATCGAGCGCGCCGGCCGCGGCCGTCACCAGCGCCGCGAATCCCGATGCCGACGAGGCGAGGCCTGCGCCGGTGGGGAAGTCGTTGCCGGTTTCCACGCGCGCGCCACAATGCCTGCCTGTCTTCCGGCGCAGCACGTCGAGGCATGCCGTCACGCGGCGCGCCGTTTCGGGGTCCGGCCGGCCGTTCAGCAGCACCGAGTCGGCGTCGCGGCGCTCGTCGAACTCGATGGTCGTGCGTGACCGCAGCGCATCCAGAGTGATCGAGAGGGAGCCGACCGCGGGCAGGTTATCCGCCGCGTCGCGCTTCCCCCAATACTTGATGAGGGCAATGTTCGGATGGGCAATGGCGGTCGCGCGCATGGCCTACTGATTATATGAGCGCCGGCAGCCTTATCCCGGCGCAATCTCCCCGCCCGGCGGCCCGCCGGTCTATCCTGTGTCAATCGAGCAGTCCGGAAGCCACTTCTTGCCCTTCGCCGATCGTATCCAGTCATACCTCGCGCGTGCCGAGCACGCCCTCGAGCGGGCCCTGCCCGCTCCGGGCCGGCCGCCGCAACGGCTGCATGCCGCCATGCGCTACGCGGTGCTCGGCGGCGGCAAGCGGTTGCGTCCGCTGTTGGTCTACGCGACCGGCGAGGCCCTGGGCGTCGATGCCGAGCGCCTCGACGCACCCGCCGTCGGCATCGAGCTGATGCATGCGTTCTCGCTCATCCATGACGACCTGCCGGCCATGGACGACGACGACGTGCGCCGCGGCCGGCCCGCCACGCACCGGGCATTCGACGAGGCAACCGCCATGCTCGCCGCCGATGCCCTGCAGCCGCTCGCCTTCCAGGTGCTGGCGACGGCCCCGGCGCTTGCCGGCGAGCCCGACGCACAGAACCGGCTGGTGGCGTTGCTGAGCGAAGCCTGCGGACCGAATGGGATCGCCGGCGGCCAGGCGATGGACCTCGCCGGCGAAAAGCACCGTCTCGATCCCGCCGAGCTCGAGCACATGTTCCGGCTGAAGACCGGGCCGCCTGCTGCGGGCGAGCGTGCTCTCCGCCGCGTATTGCGCGAAGGAAGTGAGCACGGAGCGGCTGCACCGCCTCGAGATCTTCGCCGATGCCATGGGTGTCGCCTACCAGATCCGCGACGACATCCTCGATTTCACCAGCCCCGGCCACGACCGGGGCTCGGACGCCGTCAAGGCGAAGGCCACCTATCCGGCGCTCTTTGGCGTCGAGCATGCCCGGGCGCGGGCCGACGCGCTGCTCAGCCGGGCTCTCGACCAGGTGAGCGACATCGGCGAGGCGGCCGACGGCCTGCGGTGGATTGCGCGCTACACCATGCTCCGCAGCGAATGAGGAGAAATCGGGGCTCGCCCCCTCCCACATCGCCAGTAGGAGCTACGCGAGTAGCGATTCCGCACTAGAATGGCCCCGGCGCGGGCTCTGAGCACATGTACACCAGCTTCTTCGGACTGCACGAAAAGCCGTTCTCGATCACCCCGGATCCGCGTTACCTCTTCATGAGCGAGCGGCATGCCGAGGCGCTCGCCCACCTGCTGTACGGCGTCAGGGAAGAGCGGCGGCTTCATCCAGCTCACCGGCGAGGTCGGGACGGGCAAGACGACGCTCGTCCGCACGCTGCTGCAGCAGCTTCCGGAGAACGCCGACGTCGCCCTGATCCTGAACCCGCAGCTCTCCCGCATCGAGTTCCTCTGCGCGATCTGCGAGGAGTTCGCGTGTGCCGCTGCCGGAAGCCCGCAGCAGCATCAAGGCGCTGACCGATGCGCTCAACCGCTTCCTGCTCGAAAACCACAGCCGCGGGCGGCGGACGATCCTGATCGTCGACGAGGCGCAGAACCTGCAAGCCCGACGTCCTGGAACAGGTGCGCCTGCTCACCAATCTGGAAACCACCAAGCAGAAGCTGCTGCAGATCATCCTCATCGGCCAGCCGGAACTGCGCGCGGTGCTCGCGCGCAACGACATGCGCCAGCTCGCCCAGCGGGTCACCGGACGCTATCACCTCCAGCCGCTGTCGCGCGACGAGGCGGAGGCCTACATCGATCATCGCGTGAAGGTGGCGGGCGGCATCGGCCGCATCTTCGCCAACGGCTCGCGGCGGGAGATCTACCGGCTGGGACGGGGCATCCCCCGCATGATCAACGTGATCGCCGACCGCGCGCTGCTCGGCGCCTTCACCGCGGAGTCGAGCCAGGTGACGCCGAATATCGTGCGCCGGGCGGCTGCCGAGGTCTACGACAGGCCTTCCGTGGCCGCGCCGCGCTGGATGCGCTGGGCGCGCCTCGGCCTGCCCCTGCTCGGCCTCGCGGCGGTGGGGATTGCGGCATGGATCGCCTGGCCGCGCAGCGCGCCGCAACCGAATCCGGCCGCCGAAGTGGAGCCGGCGCCCACCGCGGGCTCCATCGATCGCTCGCAGCGGCTCGATTCGCTTGGCACGCTGCTCGAGGCGCTGCCGGTGGATTCGGACGCCGACGCGGCGTTCACCAGGCTCTTCGCACTGTGGGGCGCCAGCTACCAGCCGGGCCCCCTGGGCGCCTGCCAGCAGGCCGAACGCGCGGGCCTCCATTGCCTGTACCAGCGAGGCACGCTGGAGGAGGTGCAGACGCTGAACACGCCGGTGATACTCACGTTGCGCAGCAGGCGCGGCATAGAGCATCAGGCCGTGCTCACGGCGCTCACAAACGACATCGGTACACTCGCGATCGGCACCGGGGAGTTTCACGTGGCAGCCTCGGAGATCGCCGATTTCTGGCAGGGCGAGTACCAGCTCGTCTGGCGGCCGCAAACTTCCGAGGTCAAGGCGTTCGTGCCGGGCATGCGCGATCCGGACATCAAGTGGCTGCGGGCGAGTCTCGCCACGATCCAGGGCGAGCCGATCGCGCCGATGCAATCCGACGTCTACGACGAAGATCTCGAAGCGCGCGTCAAGCAGTACCAGCGCGAGCGCCGGCTTCCGGCGGACGGCCTCGTCAGTCACCAGACGCAGATCGCGATCATCTCGGATCTCGGAATCGTGAACACCCCGCTCCTCACGCGGGTCAATTGAGGATCGCAGGTATGTCCTTCATCCTCGACGCCTTGCGCAAGAGCGAGACCGACAGGCAGCGACAGTCCACTCCCGGACTCGTCGACGCAGGCTATCGCCCGCCGGCGCGGCGGCGGGCGTTGTGGTTGCCCGTGCTGATCGTCGCACTCGCGGCGAATCTGGTGCTGATGGGCTACTTCTGGCTGCGGCGGGAGCCGGCCCCCGCCGCTCCGGCCGCCGAGGCCCCTGTGGCCCTGGCGGAGCAGGACGCGGCGCCCCCCGCGGTTGCCGCAGCGGAGCCCCAAGGCTCGGCGGCTTCCGATTCCGCCTGGTCCGCCGCCGCCGACCTCCCGGCCGTGGAGACGGCGCCCGCCGCGGCAGAATCCGCTCCGCCTCCCGGGGCGAGCGTCCCGGCGCCCGCCGGCATCGTCACGGACGACCTGCCCTCCGCCGAGGCGCTCATGGCGAGCGGCGCCATACCGACGCGGCCCCTGCATCTCGACATCCACGTCTACAACGCGACCCCGGCGGAGCGCTTCGTATTCATCAACATGAGAAAGTACGGCGAGGGAGCGCTGCTGCCTGACGGGGCGAAGGTCGAAGAGATCACCCGCGACGGCGTCGTGCTCAGCGAGGCCGGGCAGCGCTTCGTCCTGAACCGGGACTAGTGGCCTGTAACACCCAAATGAGTAAAGACCAAGCCCAGCGCCGCCAGACCGAGCGAGTCACTATGCATTTGGGTGTTGGCCACTGACCGTGGCCGGCCGCCTCACGCGCATCGACGGCCAACATCTGCGCCTGGCGCTCCGGGCCGGGATCGCGAGGGTCCTCGCCGCGGCCGGGCTGCTCAACAAGATCAACGTCTATCCGGTACCGGATGGCGACACCGGCACCAACCTCTCCATGACGCTCGGTGCCGTCGATCACGCGCTGGCGCGATCGGGTTCCCGCAGCGCGGGCGAAGTCCTCGCGGCCGCCGCCGACGCGGCGGTCGACGGGGCGCGCGGCAACTCCGGCGCAATCATGGCGGAATTCCTCCAGGGTCTTGCCGACGCGGTCAGCGACCGCCGCCGCATCAATGCCCTGGAGCTCGCCCATGCATTCGCGAGCGCCGACCGCTACGCGCGCGGCGCGCTCGATTCGCCGCAGGAGGGCACGATCCTCACCGCGATCACGGCGGTCGCCGGCAGCATGACGCGCGAAACCAGGGGTCACGGGCGGGACCTGCGGGTGATCCTGCCGGCGGCCATCGAGGTCGCGCGGACGGCCGTGGCCCAGACGCGAGAGACGTTGCCCGCGATGCGCAAGGCCGGCGTCGAGGATGCAGGCGCGAAAGGCTTCCTCCTGCTGATGGAGGGCGTCGTGGACGCCGCGCTCGGCAGGCCGGAGGCCTCGACACAGGCGACTGAAGTGACCGTGGCCGCCGCCGAGGTCGGCGCCGCCGGCGTGACGGACAGCGGCGAGCCCGACGCGGACATACAGTTCCGTTACTGCACCGAGTGCATCGTCACCGGCGCGGGAATCGACCGCCGCAAACTGCGCGACGAGCTCGCGGCCCTCGGCAACAGCCTGGTGCTCGCCGGCAGCCGCGACAAGGTGAAGATCCACATTCACGTGGACATGCCGAACACGGTCTTCGAGACGGCCGGCCGCTACGGCTCGGTCAGCTCCCAGAAGGCGGACGACATGACGCGCCAGGCGCAGGCCCGCGCGCGGCGGGATCAGCGAATCGCGATCGTGACGGACACCGGCGCCGACCTCCCCGACGAGGTCTTCGACCGGCTGGGCATACACACCGTCCCCCTGCGCATCCACTTCGCCGATCGCACGTACCTCGACAAGATGAGCATGAGCTCGGCGGAATTCCTGCGTGAGATCGCGATGAGCAGCGATCACCCGAAGACTTCTCAGCCGGCGCCCGGCGACCTGCGCCGCGTCTACGACTTCCTCACCAGCCACCATGAGCACGTCATCGCCATCAGCCTGCTCGGACGCGTCAGCGGCACGCTGCAGGCCTCGCGCATGGCCGCGAGGCGTAGCACGAATCCAGATCGCATCACGGTTATCGACAGCAAGAACGTGACCGTCGGCCAGGGCCTCATCGCGATGTACGCCGCCGAGTGCGCGCGGGCCGAGCTACCCCTCGGCGCCGTCGTGCGCGCCGTCGAGGATGCCGTCATTCACACCCGCAGTTACGGCGTCGTCTCCGATCTGAGTTACGCCACGCGGGGCGGGCGTCTGCCGGCGCCGATACGCTGGCTCGCCTCGGCGCTGCCGATCAATCCCATCCTCTACATCGGCGGCGGCAAGCTGGGTCTCGCCGGGGTGTTCCTCCGCAGCGGGGACCCCGTGACTGCTCTGCTGCGCAAGGCGACGCGCCGGCTCGATCCGGGCAGGAGTTGTCGTTTCGCCGTGGCACACGCCGGCCTGCCCGCGGAGGCGGAGCGCCTCAAGACGGCGCTGCTCAGGAAGGTGCCGGGCGGAACCGGTGTCTACGTGTGCGAGATCGGCGCGGCGGCCAGCGCCCACGGCGGCCCGGGCACCCTCGCGGTCGCCGTGCAGGAGTATCTTCCGCCGACCGGCCCGACTGCGCCCGGCTCGCCGGCCCCCTGAGTCCATCGCGCCGCCGTTTTCGGCTGTTCGCACGATAGTGGCGCTGCTATGCTCCCCGGCCGCATGAACACGCAGGCCCGACCCGATGACATTCTGCCAGTGCGCGAGGCCGGGCAAACCGACCTCGGCGCGCTGCGCGAAGTGCCCTACATGGGCGTGATCTTCGTCGTCGCGGAAGCCGTGAAGCGCGGCTTCTGGAACGGCCACCCGGAGTGGTCGAATCTCGGCCAGGGACAGCCCGAGGTCGGCGAGATGGAAGGCGCGCCACCGCGCCCGACTTCGGTCGAGATCCGCCCCGAGGACCACGCCTACGGACCGCTCGAGGGCACGACCGAGCTGCGCGAGGCGGTTGCCGCTCATTACAACCGCCTCTACCGCACGGGCGGGAAGTCGCGTTACACGGCGGCCAACGTCTGCATCGCGTCGGGGGGACGGCTGGCGCTCACGCGGGCGATCGCCGCGCTCGATGCGGTCAATGTCGGCTATCAGCTGCCCGACTACACGGCGTACGAGGACATGTTCAACCTGCACCTCGCGCGCTTCGCCACGATTCCCGTGCCGACGAGACGCGAAGACGGCTTCCAGCTCACGCCGGGCTACCTCGACCGCGAGGTGTGCGACAGGGGACTCGGCGCCTTCGTGCTCTCCAATCCCTGCAATCCGACCGGCAACGTCATCCAGGGCGAGGACCTGCGCGCCCTGGTCGCGATCGCGCGCGCCCGGCGCACGACGTTCTTCCTCGACGAGTTCTACAGCCACTTCATCTACACGGCCGACGGCCGGCCCGGCGCGGGCCCGGTCAGCGCCGCCGAGTTCGTCGATGACGTCGAGGAGGACCCGGTCATACTGATCGACGGCCTGACCAAGAGCTTCCGCTACCCCGGCTGGCGCATCGGCTGGGCGGTCGGACCCGCCGCCATGATCGAGACGATGGCGCGCACGGCGAGCTCGATCGACGGCGGGCCGTCGCGGCTCGCGCAACGGGCGGCCCTGGCCGTGCTCGAGCCCGCGCGCGCCGACCAGGAGACGCGCGCGCTCCGCGCGGTCTTCGTGCGCAAGCGCAATGTCATGGTCGAGCGGCTCGAAGCGCTCGGCATCCGTTTCGCCCAGGCCCCGCGCAGCACCTTCTACTGCTGGGGCTCGCTCGAAGGGCTCCGGGAGCCGTACTCGGACGCCATGAGTTTCTTCTGGAAAGCGCTCGAGCATCGCGTGCTCACCGTGCCCGGACAGTTCTTCGACGTGAATCCCGGCAAGCTCCGGCGCGGCCAGTCTCCGTACCGGCAGTGGATGCGGTTCTCCTTCGGGCCGCCGTTGCCGAACATGATGATGGGCCTCGACCGCCTCGCGGCCATGCTGCGCGGTTGAGGGGCGCCTGAAGACTTCCGATCTGGCGCGGTTCGTCTCGCTCGCCGCCCTGTTCGGGGCGTCGTTCCTGTTCATGAGAATTGCGGCGCCGTACTTCGGCGCCCTCCTCACCGCGGAGCTGCGGGTGCTGATCGCGGGCACCCTGCTCGCCGCGTTCGTCGCCCTGACCGGGCGCGAGCTGCTCATGCGCCGCCACTGGAGAGGGTTCCTGGTGGTCGGCGCCTTCAATACCGGCATCCCCTTCGCGCTCTTCGCCTACGCGGCCCTGCACATACCAGCGGGCTACTCGGCGATACTGAACTCGCTCGCCCCGATCTGGGCCGCCTTCTTCTCCGCACGGATGCTCCGCGAGCGGCTGAGCCCGCGGGTGTTCGCGGGCGTGGTGGTAGGCATGGCCGGCGTCGCGATGCTCGTGCGGCTCGGCCCGGTCGCCGCGACCCGCGACGTGATCCTCGGTGCGCTCGCCTGCGTCGCGGCCACCGTGTGCTACGGCTTCGCGTCCACCTACACCAAGAAGCACCTGGCCGGGCTGCCGGCCTTCGGCTCCGCCGCGAGCACGATGCTCTTCGCGGCGGCCGTGCTGGCGCCGGCGGCGGTTTTCAACCTGCCCGCCGCGATGCCGCCGCCGAAGGCCTGGCTCGCCATCGGCTCACTCGCCTTCTTCTGCTCGGCGCTCGCGTTCTTCCTTTATTACCAGCTGATCGCCCGCATCGGCGCGACGCAGATCACGGCGGTGACGTTCCTGCTGCCCGCGTTCGGCATCTTCTGGGGATGGCTCTTTCTCGACGAGCCGGTCACCGGCGCCATGCTCGGCGGCTTCGTGCTGGTCGCCTTCGCGGCCGGCCTGGTGCTCGGAATCGGGCCGTTCCGCAGCATGGCGCGCTGAGGGCCGTTGCCTCGGCGCAGTGTCGGATCTCCGATTGCATTTCTTCCAGCGTCGGCCCGCAGTTACACCTGATTCGTTAGCCGTTCTGCGTCATGTATTGACTTAATGCCCGGCTGCAGGCCGATCAATTATCAGGTCTTTTCTGCAAGTGAGGACTGCGGCACGCTTCACCGCACTTTTGTAAAGATTATGTTCATTTGCACTATTTTCCCATTGGCGTTGCTGGTATACCTGCACGTGAGAAGAATGAGCGCAGAGGCAAAACCGGTCAAAAACCGGGGCTCGACGCCAACGCAGTTTTTATCAAACCAACTAAACAGCACGCCTTCGTGGCGAATCTGGAGAACCAAGTGGGGATCACTATGAAGAAAGCAACACTAAAAGCCCTCGTGGCCATCGGTGTGATGGCTGCATGGGGAAGCGCATCTGCGACGCAGGTCTTCCTGAACCAGGTCGGACTGCGCGCGGGCAGCGGCACCTTCTACTCGCTGTTCTATGACGGCTCCGATGCCCCCAACCCGGCATCGACTGCCACGTGGGACTGGAGCGGCGGCGTGCTCACGATGACCGGCGGCTTCCTGCAGGCGAACCAGCGCATCGGCAACGCACCGAACGGCAGCTCGCTGATCTCTGACTACGTCACCGGCCTCGTGATCGACACGAACACCGGCACGACGTCGGCCACGAGCTATAGCTGTATCGAGGGCGTCTTCGGCGGCGGCACCGGTGCGAATCAATGCGCCAACACCGCCTTCGGCTTCGACGCAGTCAATGACAGCTCAGTCGCCTACAACTTCGGCGGCAGCGCGGGTTGCGAAGAGCGCACCGTCGGCAATGACGACACGTCGGGCAGCCCGGCGTTCTTCCGCGGTCTGTGGAACCACGATGGCACCGGCTGCAACGGCAGTGCCGATAGCAACAACACCGGCCGTGGCGCCCTCGACATGATCTTCGTCATGCAGGACAACGGCAGCAGCCTGATCCTCGGCAACTGGAACAACCTGGCGACGAACGGCAGCGAGGCTCCGAATGGCGCCTGCCTGAATCCCGGCAGCGCCAGTGCCATCGACCCGACGGGTTTCTGCCGTCGCGCCCACTGGCTCTCCCTCAGCTACCAGGTTCCGGTTCCGGCGGCCGTCTGGCTGTTCGGTTCGGCGCTTGGCGTGCTCGGCGCGCTCCGCCGCCGCATCAAGGCCTGAGTATTGTCTGACTAAAGTCTGACGACCACGGGCAGTTCGTAAGCCCGGAAAAACCCCGCCAACCGGCGGGGTTTTTCTTTTGGGGAAGTCTGCGGCTCTCTACTCTGTTCATCCAGGTGCCGCGAAGCCTGGGCCGGCAATCAGGCTCCTGTTCGTCAGGTCCGTATCCCGGTGCCGCGGCGGATCATCAGGAGCGCGATCCCGAAGAGCACGGCGGCGAACGCGAGGATGATCGCGTAAGCCACCCCGATCCGGATGTCGGAAACGCCCAGCATGCCGAAGCGAAAGGCGTTCACCATGTAAAGGATCGGGTTCAGCAGGGACAGCTTCTGCGCGAACTCCGGCAGGAGCGCGATCGAGTAGAAGACCCCGCCGAGGTAGCTCAGCGGCGCCAGTACGAAGGACGGGATGACGGAGACATCGTCGAAGTTCTTCGCCAGCATGGCGTTGATGAGCCCGCCGAGCGCGAACACGAATGCCGTCAGCAGCATCACCGAGACGGTCACGAGCACGTGCGCGACGTGCAGGTGCGTGAAGAAGAGCGCGACCGCGGTCACCGCCACGGCCACGGCCAGCCCGCGCACGACGCCACCGAAGGTGTAGCCGAGAACGATCGCCCAGCTGGACATGGGCGCCACCAGCATCTCCTCGAGATGCCGCTGCATCTTCGCCGAGAAGAACGACGACACCACGTTGCCGTAGGCGTTGGTGATCACCTGCATCATGATCAGGCCCGGGGCGATGTACTGCGCGTAGTCGTAGCCGCCCATCTGCCCGATGCGCCGGCCGATGAGATTGCCGAAGATCAGGAAATAGAGCGCAGTAGTGATCGCCGGCGGGACGATCGTCTGCACCCAGATGCGGAAGACGCGGACGTACTCCTTGCGCACCAGCGTCGCGAGCGCGATGAGCTGAGTGCGGAGGTTCATGGCTCGCCGGTGTGCTCGCCGGGAGGCGGCTCGTGTGCCGTGAGCCGCAGGAACAGCTCTTCCAGCCGGTTCGCCTTGTTGCGCATGCTGACCACGTGCAGGCCGGCTGCGGAGAGCGCCGCGAACACGCCGTTCAGGTCTCTCTCGCGCGTGACTTCGACCTCGATCTCGTGGTCGTTCACCCACTCCACCGCGTAACCGTCCAGCAACGGCGCCGCGGACAATGCCTCGCGCAGGTTCAGCACGAACGTCTCGGTATTCAGGGTCCGAAGCGCCTGGGCCATCTCGTCGCGCACGATGATCCGGCCCTGGTCGATGATCGCGACGTGCCGGCAGAGATTTTCCGCCTCCTCGAGGTAGTGCGTGGTGAGGATGATCGTGGTGCCCGCCTCGTTGATGTCCCGCAGGAATTCCCACATGGATCTGCGGATCTCGATGTCGACGCCGGCGGTGGGCTCGTCGAGGATCAGGAGCTTCGGCCGGTGCATCAGGGCCCGGGCGATCATCAGGCGGCGCTTCATGCCGCCCGAGAGGTTGCGCCCGCTGTCGTGGCGCCGGTCCCAGAGCTGCATCTGGCCGAGGCAGACCCTGGCCCGCTCGCGCGCCTCCCGCGGCGTCATGCCATAGAAGCCGGCCTGGGTGGTGACGATGTTCATCACCGAGTCCCAGAAGTTGATGTTGACCTCCTGGGGCACCACGCCGATGCACGCCTTCGCCGCCTCGAGCTCGTCGTCGATGCTGTGGCCGAAGACGCGGAGCTCGCCCGAGGTCTTGTTGACGAGCGAAGTGGCGATGCCGATCAGCGTGGTCTTGCCGGCGCCATTCGGCCCGAGCAGCGCGAAGAAGTCTCCCTCGGGGACTTCCAGATCGATGCCTCGCAGGGCCTGCACGCCATTGGGATAGGTCTTGACGAGATTGCGGACCGCGAGCGCGAGCATGGCGCGCCATTGTGCCGAGCGCGTCGCGCCAAGCCAACACTTCGTCCTAGCGCACCCCGACCGTCACCACCCGGGTGGCTGGCGCGGCGTCCGGTGCGGGGCGCCCGGCTTCGGACGTGGCGAGCTGAATGGCGCTGAGCCGTGCGAGCTGCAGCCGCTCCGGATGGCCCTCGCGCGTGGCGCGCACGAGATCGGGCCAGAACCGCGTCTGGCGTCGGAAACGCGCCTCGAGATGCTGGAGCGCACGGTCCGCATAACCCCGAATGTCGCGGTAGGCGCTGTCGCCGGCGAGCGTTCCGGCGAGTGATCCGGCCGCGATGCTCGCGCACAACGCCGCGCGCAACGGATCGCGCCGGCGCATCTGCAGGACATACGTGAGAAGCTCCGCCGCGAAAAGCCGGGCATGGGCGGACCAGTCCGGATCGGCCGCGGGTGGCGGCTCAGCGATCCTGATGGCGCGAGCGCCCCGGCTCGTGGCGAAACCGGCCAGCAGGCACGGGGTCGCCGCCATCGCTTCGAGCTGCGCGCGGCTGAAGCGGCTGATCGGATCCACCACACCCGCATCCAGGCCGAAGATGGAGCCATGGCAGTGCCGCCTGCCAGCGGCCACCAGGCCCAGGAATTCAAGGTTCAAATCGCGAATTTCCGCGTAGAAATGCGTATCTGGGGCTTCCCGTCGCATTTGGAACTCCTTACCCGGCCTGCCTCGAGGGGTACTATAGTTACCGTATATGGGCTTTTTGGACCATATATGGCAAGTAAATCACAAAATAGGCGTGGTTGAGCCATTTCCAGAGCTTCCGGAGGGATTCCCCCATGCGAGTTTCGGACCATCGATACACCGCGGATCTCGACAAGTTCGACCTCGCCGTGCGGATGATCCGGCACGAGGCGCGGACCGGCACGATCCGCGCCTGCACGGGTTTCAGCGAAGACCGGATCCGCAAGATCTACGGCGCCTACTTCAAGGTGGACGGCAGCGCGCCGGTGCGCCGCCAGCGCGGCAAGTCGCCGAAACGTATCGCGCAGTTCGTGAACTCGGCGCCGCGCCAGTCGGAGGCCACGGTGCTCGCCGGCCTGTTCCTGCTGTGCGAGGCGGCCGAGATGGGCAGGAACGGCAGCATCGAGCGCATTCCCGGTGCCGATCGCGTGGCGCTCGGCCAATGCCTGTGCCAGGCCTTCGAGACCTACCGTGGCCTGTTACCCGAAGCGCGCCTCTCGTTCGAATGGGCGTGGAATCTGTACCATTCGCTCGTGGACAGCCGGGAACTGTATCTCGCGAGCTGCGACCTGTGCGGCGGCCCCTACGTTCAGGACCGCTATGCGCTCGATTACCGTCACTGCCCGTTCTGCGAGCTGAAAGATCACCGGAGTGCCCCGCGCGCCTGAGCCGGCGGGGGCGCCTCCAGATGCCTACGTACTTCGCCGGCGACTACATCGACCGCGCAGCGGCCTTGCGCCGTGATCCCGAGGGACTTGCCCGCGCATTCACGGATCCGCGCAGCCGTTTCCTGCCCGTCTGGGATGCTCGTTGCCTGATCCGCGACGGCGTCGGCGCGCGTCTCGTGCGCGCCGAGCTCGGCGACCTGATGCCCACGCCCGAGCGCGCGATCTTTCTCGGCATCGAGGATGGCAGGCACGTGTTCGCGGTCGAGCTCGTGTCCCGGCAGGAGCCTCGGGGGCTCGGCGACTTCGGCGGCCTGCGCGATCTGGTGAGCCGCGTGCCACGACACGACGCGGGTCTGCTCGGCTACGCGCGGGCGATGGTGAACTGGCACCGCCAGCACCGCCACTGCGGCGTGTGTGGCGCCGCCAACCGGTCGGAAGAGGCCGGTTTCGTGCTGGCGTGCACGAACAGCACCTGCGGACACCGCAGCTTTCCGCGGCTCGATCCCGCCATCATCGTGCTCGCGCATCGCGACGAGCATTGCCTTCTCGGCCGCCAGGCGGCATGGCCCGAGGAGCGCTTTTCCACGATCGCCGGCTTCGTCGAGCCCGGCGAGAGCCTGGAGGATGCGGTGCGGCGCGAGGTCGCCGAGGAAACCAACGTCCGCGTGACGCATTGCCATTACGTGGCCTCGCAGCCCTGGCCATTTCCGGCCTCGCTCATGATCGGGTTTCATGCCCTGGCCGCGAGCGATGTCATACGCACCAACGACGGCGAGCTCGCGGAGGCCCGCTGGGTCACCCGCGCGGACATCGCCGCCGGCAAGGTCATCCTGCCGCCACGCGCCTCCGTCGCCTACGAGCTGATCGAGGCCTGGTTCGACGCGGTGCCCGGCCCTGGGCTCGCGACGCTCCATCGCGACGGCGCCTTCCTGCGCCCGGCGGCGCAGCCGCCCGACCAGAGTTGAGCGATGTGCCTCCTCGCCGTCGCCTGGCGCGCCCATGAGCATTACCCGCTGGTCGTCGCGGGCAACCGCGACGAATTCCACGAGCGGTCTTCGGCACCGGCCGCGTGGTGGGACGACGCGCCGGAGGTCTTCGGCGGCCGCGATCTGGTCGCAGGCGGCAGCTGGCTCGCGGTCGGCCGCAGCGGCCGGTTCGCGGTCGTCGCCAACAATCCGCTGCGGCCGCCGGGGGCCGAGCACCCACTCAGCCGCGGCCAGCTCGTGCGCGATTTCGTCGCCGGCGACAGACCGAGCGGCCGCTTCCTCGACACGGTGCAGGTGAAAGAGGAGCGCTACGCCGGTTTCTGCCTGGTCGTCGGCACGCGCGTGCAGGTACGTGGCTTCATCTCACCACACGGCGCTCATCCGGCTCGCTGGACGTTCGCGCCCGGTATTTCGGTCATCAGCAACTCGCCGCTCGAGTCACCCTGGCCGAAAGTGGGTTATCTCGAGAACGAGATGGGCGCGATCCTGGTCCTGCCGGATGTGGACCGCGAAGCGCTGTTTGCGGCGCTGGCCCGGCGCGAGCCCGTGCCCGCGGCCGAAGGCGTCTCGAATCCCCTGAGCCGCACGCCATTCGTCGTGGGTGAGCGTTATGGCACGCGTGCCAGCACCGTCGTGACGATGGACTCCACGGGGCATTGCGAGGTCGAGGAGCGCCGCTTCGATCCCGCGGGCCGGCCGGCCGGCACCGTGAGGGAAGGATTCCAGATCGTGGATTGAAACGGTGGCGCCGGTCACCGCCGGTCGCGACATGGGTCAATAGCCGAGCGCCGCGCGCAATTCGGTCCTGGCGGCGGCGAGATCGGCGCGAAACGCCGGATTGGCGTACAGCGCCGCCGCGATCACGGCTCCGCTGAGCCGCCCGGCCTCGGCGTCCGTGGGATAGTGCACGCCGCCGATGACCCGGTTCAGCCCGTACCGTCTGCCCCGGGCGAACAGCTCGTCATGGCGCTCCGGGATGATGTCGGCGAGCAGGATCGCCCAGAGATAGCCGCAGGTGGCATGACCGCTCGGGTAGGATCCGCTGGTGACGTGCGAGACGACCGGCTTGACCTCCGGGGCCGCCACGTAAGGCCTCGGCCGGCTCCAGAACTTCTTCGCGGCGCCCGTCACCGCAGCGGATTCCCGGCAGACCCGCTCCGCGAGGGCGGCGGTCTTCGGCACCCTGTCTTCGGCAAACCGCTCGCCCAGCACATCGGCGAAACGGAATACGGACACCTCCTGATCGGCCTGCGCCTCGGCGACCTGGGCCGCGGTACGAGCCCGCTGCAGCTCCAGGACGGCGGCGAGATCGGCCTCCTGCGCCGGCGAGTTCACCGCCGGAGGCGGTCCGAGGAAGCGCTGGAGCTCGACGTCTTGGGGCGAGACGTAGGCCGCCGTCTGGGCCCCCGCCCCGACGGTCGAGGCAAGCACGAGCACGAGGCAGAGGACCAGGCGCGTGTGCGAGAGGCGGAATTCGGGCGGGCGATTCACGGGCCGCCAGTCTACCCGGGGGTCGTCGCGGGCGGTCAAGCCGCGGGATTGCGACAACCCGGTCTTGACATCCGGCGACATCTGAATAATATGCGCATCCACATCAAGTTATGCGCATGTAAGAAATGCCTCTTGCGACTGAAACGATGGAGAAGCGCCAGCGGGCTATCCTGGCGATCCTGCGCAGCCGCCGCGTGGGGCGGCAGTCCGAGCTCGTGCGCCTGCTCAGGGAGCGCGGCATCCGGGTGACGCAGTCGAGCGTGAGCCGCGACCTCCAGCAGCTCGGCATCTCGAAGCTGGAATCGGGCTACGAACCTCTGGAGCAGCCGGACCCGGACACCGACCGCGACGCGGCGCTGGTGGCGGAGTTCGTGCGCGAGATCCGCACGGCTGGCACCAATCTCACCGTCGTCAAGACCGCCGAGGGGGCCGCGCAGCGCGTGGCGCTCTATCTCGACCGCAGCGGCTGGTCCGAGATCGTCGGCACGGTGTCCGGCGACGACACGATTTTCGTCGCCACTCGCGGGGGTGGCGACCAGCGCAAGCTGCTGACCCGGCTGCGTTCGCTATTTCCCGGCACGTGACGCCTTGATTCAGCAACGTTGGCGATGACCAAGCAATCGAACGACTCTCCGATCATCCTCGGCTTCTCCGGCGGCCTGGACACCTCTTTTTGCGTGCCCTGGATGAAGGAGCACTACGGCCGGCCCGTGGTCACCGTGACCATCAATACCGGCGGCATCGACGAAGCCGGGGCCCGCGACCTCGCGCGCCGGGCGAAGGCGCTCGGCGCGCAGGAGCACGTGCTGGTCGAGGCGCGCCCGGTCTTCTTCGAGCGCGTGCTGAAGTTCCTCATCTTCGGCAACGTCCGGCGCGGGCACCTCTATCCGTTGTGCGTGGGCGCCGAGCGCGGCATCCAGGCGACGCTGCTCGCGGAGCTCGCCACGGAGCGGGGCAGCTCGACGGTGGCGCACGGCTGCACGGCCGCCGGCAACGACCAGGTCAGGTTCGAGGTGGCGCTGCGCACCATCGGCCCCGGTCTCGAGGTGCTTGCTCCCGTGAGGGACCAGGCCTTCGTGCGGAGCGAGCAGCAGCGGTATCTCGAGGAGCGCGGGCTGCCCGTGCCGCAGCGCGGGTCCTCGTATTCCATCAACCGCGGCCTGTGGGGCGTCACCATCGGCGGCCGCGAGACCCTGGATTCGAGGGAATCCATCCCCGAGAACGCGTGGGTCCTCTCCGCCAACGCCTTCGAGAAGAATCTGCCCGCGACACGCCACACACTGGGATTCACGAAAGGCGTGCCGACGACGCTCGATGGCGAATCGATGGAGCCGGTGAAGCTCATCGAGACGCTCGAGACGCTCGCCGGGCCCTATGGCATCGGCCGGGGCATCCACCTCGGCGACACCGTGCTCGGCACCAAGGGCCGGGTGGCGTTCGAGGCCCCCGCCGCCGAAGTGCTGCTCGTTGCACACCGGGAGCTGGAGAAACTCACGCTCTCCGGACTCCAGCAGCGCGTCAAGGACCAGGTCGCCACGCAATATGGCGATTTCGTGCACGAGGGCAAGCAGCTCGATCTCGCCTGTCGCGACATCGAGGCGCTGCTGGCATCCGCGCAGCAGCGGGTCACCGGCGAGGTGCGCGTGTTGTTCAGGCCCGGCAGCGTATTCGTCGAAGGCGTCGTCTCGCCGCATTCGCTCATAGCGGCCACGAAGGGCGTCTACGGGGAGAAGGCGGGCGAATGGACGCCGGCCGATGCGCTCGGCTACTCGCGCATCCTCTCCCTCCCCGGCATCCTCCAGACCCGCGCGGCCGGCGGCACTCAAAGCTCAATGAAGCCTTCGGTTTCGCGTGATTCTCTCCTCGGACCGGACAAAGGCAGAGGCCAGTGAAGACCGTCATCGCAGACAAGATCGGTTCCGTCGCCCAACACGCGCACCTCTCGCGCGAGCTGCGGGTGAGCGCCGACATTCCGTGCGAGGAAGGCGTGCTGGTGGCCGCCGAGATCCTGAACAACAAGGGCAGCTACAACACGCTCGAGCTCACCAGCGGGAGGCAGGCGCAGGTGAAGCGCGGCGATGTGATCGTCGGGGCACTCGGGCAGCGCAAGGCGCTCTTCGGGTACTCGGGTCACCTGCCCGAGCGGATCGCGACGGGTGACGTGCTGCAGGTCCTCAACATGGGCGGCGTGATCGGCGTTTGCGACTCCATCAACGCGAGCTTCGGCCCGCCCTTCGAGGCCCGCATCCTCGGCGCGGTGCTGGATTTCCCCTATCTCGGCGAGCGCATCGGCGTACCAGCCCGCGCCGGGGCGGAGAAACTCGACTACGGCGCCTCGCTCGACACGCAGGGTGTGCCGGTCGTCGCGATCGCCGGCAGCTGCATGAACGCGGGCAAGACGGCCGCCGCCTGCGCCATCGTCAGTCGCCTGCGCCATCTCGGCCATACGGTCGATGCGTTCAAGTCCACCGGCGTTGCGCTGCGCCGGGACATCCTCGCGATGGAGGATGCCGGCGCGCGCAAGACCATGATCTTCACCGACTTCGGCGTCGTGTGCACCACCGCCCGGAACGGGCCGGCGGTGACCCGCACGATGCTCACGAGGCTCGCGGCCGAGCGGCCCGACGTGATCGTGTTCGAGCTCGGCGACGGCATTCTCGGCGCGTACGGTGTCGAGGCGATCCTGCGCGAGCCCGATATTCGCGCGGCCTTGTCCGCGGTGGTGCTGTCGGCCAACGATCCGGTCGCGGCCTGGGGCGGCGTCGAGCTCCTGCGCCGGGAGTTCGATATCGACCCGAAGGTCGTCACCGGCCCGGCCACGGACAACCAGGTGGGCCGCGACATCATCATGGCGCGCAGCGGAGTCCTGGCCATCAACGCGGTCACGGACGCGGCGGAGCTCGGCAACGAGGTCGCGCGCTCGCTCGGCCTGGCGGGGTCGCAATCGTGACGCAGGCCGTGCCAACCGTCATCGCGGGCGGCAGCGGCTACGTCGCGGGCGAACTGTTGCGCCTTGCCCTCGGGCATCCGCGGCTCACCGTCGCGGGCGTGATGTCGGAGAGTCAGGCGGGCTCCGCCATCGCGGCAACTTTCCCGCACCTGCGGCCGCTGCTGGGCGACAGGAGATTCCAGTCGCGCGAGGAGGCGCTGGACCTCTTCGGCCCCGGGCGTCTCGCGCTGCTGTCGGCCGCGCCGCATGGCGCGAGCGCGGCGCTGATCGCCTCGTTCGTCAACCGGGCGAAGGAGCGGCGGACCGAGCTCGCCATCGTGGACGTCTCGGCGGACTTCCGCTTCACGACGGCCGCCGGCTACGAGGCCGTTTACAGGCATGCCCATGGGGCACCGCACCTGCTGCCGGAATTCGTGTGCGCGGTGCCCGAGCACCTGGCGGCGACCGACCGGCCCCACGTGAGCCACCCGGGCTGCTTCGCGACTGCCATGCTCATGGCGGCGGTGCCGCTCGCGAAGCTCGACCTCGCCGAGGCAGAGCTCTTCGCCGTCGGCATCACCGGCAGCACGGGTGCGGGGCGCACCCCGATCCCGACGACGCACCATCCGGAGCGGCACTCGAACGTCTTCGCCTACCAGCCCCTCGCCCACCGCCACGCGCCGGAGGTCGTCGCCATATGCGAGCACCTGACCGGGGTGCGCCCACGGTTGCACTTCGTGCCGCAGTCAGGCCCGTTCGCGCGGGGCATCCACATGACGGTGCAGGCCAAATTGAAAAGGGCGACCACGGCCGATGCGCTGCGCGAGCAAATCGCCGCTTTCTACTCCGCGAGCGAGTTCGTGACGGTCGTGGACGGCATGCCGCGCGTCAAGGACGTCGCCGGCAGCAACTATTGCCGCATTGGCGTCACGGTGGACGCCGACACGCTGGCAGTCATGGTCGTCGAAGACAATCTGGTGAAGGGCGCCGCCGGCGGCGCGCTGCAGTGGCTGAACCGGAAGCTCGGTTTCGCCGAGAATACGGGACTCACCGCGCCGGCCACCGGCTGGACCTGACGAGGATCGCCAACATGAGCAGCAGCGCGACGGCCGCCACGACGGACGTCCTCAGCCACCTGGTGGACGTCTACCCTTACCTGCCCTTCCGGCCGGAGTCGGCCGAGGGTGTCTACCTCAAGGCCGGCAACCGCAGGATCATCGACTTCTACGGCGGCCACGCTGTCGCCGGGCTGGGATACGCGCACCCGGACGTGCTGCGCACGCTGGAGGCCCAGGCCCGAAAGCTCTTCTTCCAGAGCAACGCCGTCGCGCTCGACGTGCGCGAAGAGGCGGCACGGCGCCTCGCAGAGTTCGCGCCGCCCGGCCTCGACCATGTGTTCTTCGCCAACAGCGGCGCCGAGGCGAACGAGAACGCGCTGCGGCTTGCCTGCCGCGCGACAGGGCGCGCGAAGATTCTCGCCATCGAGCACGGCTTCCACGGCCGCACCGCGGCCGCGGCTGCGGTCACGTGGTCGGCCGCCGGCAAGTGGTACGGCTTTCCGCACACACCGTTCGACGTGGCATTCATCCCGCGCAACGACGCCGCTGCTGCTGCGCGCATGATCGACGAGACGGTCGCCGGCGTAATCCTGGAGCCGGTCCAGGGCCAGGCCGGAGCGTTCGACCTCGATCCCGCGTTCGTCCGCATGATCGCGAGCAGTTGTGCGCAGCACGGGGCGCTGCTCATCGCCGACGAGATCCAGAGCGGCATGGGCCGCTGTGGCGCGCCCTTCGCCATCGAGCTTGCGGGTGTGCAACCCGACATGCTCACCGCGGCGAAGTCACTCGGCGCCGGCTTCCCCTGCAGCGCGCTCGTGGTCACGCAGGCGATCGCCGCGAATCTGCGGCATGGCGACCTCGGCACGACCTTCGGGGGTGGGCCGCTGGCGAGCGCGCTCATCTCCACGGTGATCGAGGTCATCCGCCGCGACCGCCTGATCGAAAACGTGCGCGCGCTGTCACGCGAAATCATCGCTGCCGTGCCACTCGGCCCGGTCGAGAGCGTCCAGGGCAAGGGATTCCTGCTCGGCATGCGCTGCCGCCGGAGCGCGAGGGAGATGCTGCAGGAATTGCTGGACCGCGGGATCCTGGTGGGCACGAGCGCCGACGCCAAAGTGATCCGGCTCCTGCCGCCCCTCGTGCTCGAGCGGCAGCACGTGCACGAACTGCTGAACGCACTCGAGGACATTCGCTGAAGCTGACGGTGCCCTTCACTGCGCCGTCTGGCACGATCCACACCACAAGGTAGGACGCAATGGCATTGAAAGCTTTCAACGACCTCGCGGATTTCGAGGTCCCCCAGATCGAAGCCCTGCTCGGGCTCGCAGCTCACCTGCAACGCCAGCCCGAACCCCGTGCGCTGGCGGGCAAGGTGCTGGCGCTGCTGTTCCTGTCCCCGTCCCTGCGCACGCTCGCCTCCTTCCAGGCGGCGATGGTGCGGCTCGGGGGCGGCGCGTTCGTGATCTCGCCCGACATGTCCATCCACGGGCTCGAGACCCGCTCGGGCATCGTCATGGACGGCGTCGCGGCGGAACACCTGCGCGAGGCGATCCCGGTGATCTCATCCTACGGCGACGCGCTCGGCATCCGCGCCTTCGCAAACCGCGTGAAGCTCGAGGACGACCTGGCCGACCGGGAGTTCGCCGCCATGCGTACCCTTGTCCGGATCCCGCTCATCAACATGGAGTCCGCCATCCAGCATCCCTGCCAGAGTCTTGCCGACTGGAAGACGCTCGATGATCTCAAGGTCCCGCGCAACGGAGGCAAGTTCGTGCTCTCCTGGGCCTGGCATCCGAAGGCGCTGCCGCTGGCGGTCCCCTCCGCCACGCTGCACATGGCCGCCATGCGCGGCATGGACGTCACCGTGGTGCGTCCCGAAGGCTTCGAGCTGCCGCCCCCGATCATGGACAAGGCGCGGCGGGCAGCCGACCTCTCGGGCGGCTCCGTGCGCGAGACCGCCGATCGCAGGGAAGCGCTCGCGGGCGCCCACATCATCTACGCGAAGGAATGGTCGTCCACGCGCCACTATGGCGACCGCGTGGCCGACGCGAAACTGCGCGAGGACCTGCAGGACTGGCGCGTGGATGATCCGTGGTTCGCCACCACGCGGCCGGATTGCCGCTTCATGCACTGCCTCCCCGTGCGCCGCGGCGTCGCGGTCACCGACCGCGTGCTCGACGGGCCGCGCAGCGTCGTGGTGCACGAGGCGCAGAACCGGATGTGGGGCCAGATGGCCGTCCTCTACCAGATGCTCGGGCCGGGGGTCTGACCATGCTGCAGAATCCTCAGAATCGCGACATCGTCGTGGCGGCCCTGCGCCACGCCGCGCCGTACGTGCGGCTGTACCGGCGGAAGATTTTCGTCATCAAGGCGGGTGGCGAGGTGTTCGCCGACCCCGCGAGCGCACGCGGGCTGATCGAGCAGCTCGCGATCCTGCACCAGGTCGGCATCCGCACGGTGCTGGTGCACGGCGGCGGGCCGCAGAACACGCGGCTCGCCGCGTCGCTCGGCGTCAAGACGCGGCTGGTCGAAGGCCGCCGCGTCACCGACGAGCGCACCCTGGAAGTGGCCACCATGGTGCTGAACGGCCAGATCAACACGCAGATCGTGGCGGCGTGCCGGCAACTCGACCTGCCTGCGATCGGCATCAGCGGCGTGGACGCGGGTCTCGTCCGCGCGCGGCGCCGTGCACCGGTCCGCGTCGCCGGCGAGGCCGCGCCTGTCGATTTCGGCTATGTCGGCGATATCGAGAGCGTTGACGTCACGGTGCTCACGACCCAGCTCGAGAATGGCCTGCTGCCGGTCGTGAGCCCGCTGTCGGCCGATGCCTCCGGCACGTTGCTCAACATCAACGCCGACACCGTCGCTGCGGCGCTCGCCTCCGCGCTCGGCGCCGCGAAGCTGGTGCTCGCGACCGGTGCTGCCGGGATCCTCGAGGACCGCACCGATCCGGCGTCGCTCATTTCCTACATCGACCTCGCAGGGCTCGCGAAGCTCGAGCAGGCCGGCGCGCTCGCCGACGGCATGCTGCCCAAGGCCAGGGCGATCGAGGCGGCCATTCGCGGCGGCGTGCCCCGCGTGCATGTCATCTCGTACAACGTGCCCGACAGCCTGCTGCTCGAGGTCTTCACGAACGAGGGCACCGGCACGCTGGTCGTGGAGAACATCAATACGCTCTCGAAAGAGGAGCAGGCACCGCCGTCGTAGGAGGAGCGCGAGCTCCCATCGAACCGGAGCGACACCATGAGCAGACTGTGGGAAAAGGGCGAGCCGCTCGACGCGCGCGTGCTGCGCTACACGGCGGGTGAGGATCACAGCCTCGACGAGCGCCTCGTGCCCTACGACGTGCGCGCCTCCGTCGCCCACGCCACGATGCTGCATCAGCAGAAACTCCTCACGGATGGCGACTTCGATGCCATCTGCACCGGTCTGGAAGCGCTCGCCGTCAGTCACGCCTCCGGTGAGTGGCGGATCGGCCTCGAGGACGAGGACGTGCACACCGCGCTCGAACGGCGCCTGACCGAGAAGATCGGCGAGGCCGGCAGGCGGATACATCTAGGCCGGTCGCGCAACGACCAGCTGCTGGCGGCACTGCGTCTGTACCTGCTCGAAGCCGCCGCGGACCTGCAGCGCGGCGTGCTCGGCGTGGCCGACGCGCTCACTGCGCTGGGCAAGCGCGAGGCCGATACCGCGCTGCCGGGCTACACGCACATGCAGCAGGCGATGCCGAGCTCGGTGCATCTGTGGGCCGACGGCTTCGCCGCGGAACTGCGCGACGATGCGTTAAGGCATCGCCGCCACCCGGCGGCGCATCGCCAAGAACCCACTCGGCAGCGCGGCGGGCTACGGCGTGCCCGACCTGCCCGTCGACCGCGAGTCCACCCGCAAGCTCCTCGGCTTCGACGAGATCCACGAACCCGTCACCGCGGTGCAGATCTCGCGCGGCAAGGCCGAGGCGGCGCTCGTCTTCGAGCTCGCGCTCACCATGCAGGACCTCGGCCGGCTCGCCGCCGACCTGCTGCTCTTCTGCACCCGCGAATTCGGCTTCGTGAGATTGCCGGCGGGCATGACGACCGGCTCCTCGATCATGCCGCAGAAGCGTAACCCCGACGTCCTCGAGCTCGTGCGCGGCGCGGGTGCGACCCTGCAGGCGGCGTTGCTGGAGATCCTCGCCCTGCCGGCGAAGCTGCCATCGGGCTACCATCGCGACCTGCAGCGCATGAAAGGCCCGTTGTTCCGCGCGATCGATATCACCGCCGAAAGCTGTTCCGTCATGGGCCACCTGGTCGAGGGGATCGAGTTCAGGCCGGAGAACATCAGGCTCGAGCCCGACATCTATGCCGCCGGCCGCGCCAACCGGCTCGTGCTGGAGGAAGGCATCAGCTTCCGGGAGGCGTACCGGCGCGTGGCAAAGGAGCTGGAGGAGGGCAAGTGAGATTCCTCGTCCTTTCGATCGCGCTCGTCATGCTGGTCGGCTGCGGGTTGAAGGGCGACCTCTACCGGCCCGCGCCCAAGCCGACGGCGGAGCCCGCCACCGCGCAACCCCAGCCGGAGGGGCCGGGTCCGGAAGACGATTCCAAGGACAAAGACGAGGCCAGGACCGCGCCCGGACCCGAATAGTCCATTTCACATAACCGGGCGGTCACGGATTTGCGGACCGGTTTGCGGCGGTATAGAGTCCTCTCACTGCCTCCGCACAACACCGATAACATTTGGGGGTTCTCGTCATGATCTGCGCCCGCATCGCTCCGCTCACGGGGATATGTCTTTCGCTTGGTTTCACGATGTCGGCGAGCGCCGCGCTCATCGACCGCGGCAACGGGTTGATCTACGACAGCGACCGCGACATCACCTGGCTCGCCGACGCGAACCTCGGTGCGGCCTCGGTGTGGGACGACGGCTTCAGTGGGACCGACGGCGCGATGACCTGGCAGAGCGCGGTGAACTGGGCGGCAAGTCTTAGTTACGCCGGCTTTGACGACTGGCGCCTGCCCAGCACAGCGGTCCCGGATGCGACCTGCGCGACTCCGCCACCCTCGTTTGGCGTCAACTGCACCAACAGCGAGCTGGGGCACATGTACTACACGGAGCTCGGGGGCACCGTTCATGATCCCTTAGGCCCGCACCCCGCCCCCGGGCCCGGCCCCTTCACCAACCTGCAGGGTGACGGGTACTGGTCCGGCACCGAATTCGACGCCACGGACGCCTACGTCCTCAACTTCGGCTATTCGGGCGCGCAGGCTGCCGACAACAAGACCATCGGTTATTTCGCGTGGGCGGTCCGTGACGGCGATCCTGTGCCGGTTCCCGCGACCGCGTGGCTTTTCGTCACCGGGTTGATAGCCCTCGCGGCCAGGGCCCGCCGGCGTCTCTCTTCGTAAGCCCTTCTGGGATAACGGCTTCATCCCGAGCTCCCGACTGAGCGGAGCGGCGTCCCTATAATCGCGGGATGTCCAATGCCACGCGCCTCGTGCTGGTGGACGGCTCGTCCTACCTGTACCGGGCCTTCAACGCGCTACCGCCGCTCTCCACGAGCAGGGGCGAGCCGACGGGTGCGGTGCTCGGCGTGCTCAACATGCTCGCGAAGCTGCTGCGCGAAGAGACCCCCGCGCTCATCGCGGTCGTCATGGATGCGCCCGGCGCCACTTTTCGCGACGAAATCTTCGCCGAGTACAAGGCCCACCGCCCGCCGATGCCAGACGACCTGCGCGCGCAGATCGAGCCGCTGATCGACGCGGTACGTGCCCAGGGACTGCCCCTGCTCCGCATCGAGGGCGTGGAGGCCGACGACGTCATCGGCACACTTGCGCGCCGCGCCGCGGGGGCGGGCATCGACACCCTGATTTCGACCGGCGACAAGGACATGGCGCAGCTCGTCGGTCCCCACGTCACCGTCGTGGACACCATGGCCGGCCGCACCTATGACCGGGCGGGGGTGATCGCGAAGTTCGGCGTCACGCCCGAGCAGATCGTCGACTACCTGGCCCTGGTCGGCGACACCTCGGACAACATCCCCGGCGTGCCGAAAGTCGGCGCGAAAACGGCGGCGAAGTGGTTGCAGCAGTACGGCACGCTCGACGCGATCATCGCACGCGCGGCCGAGATCGAAGGCAAGGTCGGCGAGAGTCTGCGCGAGAACCTCGCGAATCTGGATCTCTCCCGCAGGCTCGCGGCCATCAACTGCGGCCTCGAGCTCGACGTCGCGCCTGCGGACCTCGCGCCGCGCGCACCCGACCTGGCGGCGCTGCGCGCGCTCTACGAGCGGCTCGAGCTGCGCAGTCTCCTGAGGCAGTTGCCGGAGGCTCCGGCACAGGAAGCACCCGCACCGGCCGTGGCGCAGGCGCTCCCGCGGCGGTACGAGACGGTGCTCACCGACGCCGATCTCTCGCGGTGGATCGCGAGGATCGAAGCCGCGCCGCTCACAGCCCTCGATACCGAAACGACGAGCCTCAATTACATGGAGGCGCAGCTGGTCGGCCTGTCGCTGAGCGTCACCGAAGGCGAGGCCGCGTACGTGCCGGTGGCCCACCGCTATCCCGGATCTCCCGACCAGCTGTCGCGCGAGCACGTGCTCGCCCGCCTGAAGCCCTGGCTCGAATCCGCACGCCGCGCGAAGGTCGGCCATCACCTGAAGTACGACGCCCATGTGCTGGCGAACCACGGCATCGAGCTCGCCGGGATGCGTTACGACACCATGCTCGAGTCCTACGTCCTGAACAGCACCGCGATCCGTCACGACATGGACTCGGCAGCCCGCCATTACCTCGGGATCGAGACCATCCGCTACGAGGACGTGACCGGCAAGGGCGCGGGCCAGATCGGTTTCGAGGACGTCGCCGTCGAGCGCGCCACGGAGTATGCCGCCGAGGACGCCGACGTCACGCTGCGGCTGCATCGGACGATCTGGCCCAGGCTCGAGGCCGAGCCCGCGCTGGCGGCGCTGTACACGGGAATCGAGCAACCGCTGATGCCGGTGCTGAAACGCATGGAAGAGCGCGGCGTGCTGGTCGACGCCAGGCTCCTGCGGACCATGAGCCGCGAGTTCGCGGCAGCGATGGCGGAGATCGAGGCCGAGGCGCATCGCGCCGCCGGCCGCAGCTTCAACCTCGGCTCGCCCCGACAACTCCACGAGATCCTGTTCGAGGAACAGAAGTTGCCGGTCCAGCGCCGGACGCCGACCGGCCAGCCGTCGACTGCGGAGGACGTCCTCGAGGAACTCGCCGCCGACTACGTCCTGCCGCGGCTGATACTCGATTTCCGCAGCATGGCCAAGCTCAAGTCCACCTACACCGACAAGTTGCCGGAGCAGATCTGCGGCCGTACGGGGCGGATACACACCTCGTATCACCAGGCCGTGGCGGCGACCGGCCGGCTATCCTCGGCCGACCCCAACCTGCAGAACATTCCCGTCCGCACGGATGCCGGCCGGCGCATCCGCCAGGCGTTCATCGCCGCGGAAGACCACGTGCTGATCGCCGCGGACTACTCGCAGATCGAGCTGCGCATCATGGCGCACCTGTCAGGCGACGAAGGGCTCCTCGAGGCCTTCGAGAAGGACGAGGACATCCACCAGGCGACCGCCGCGGAGGTGTTTGGCGCGCCGCTTTCGGGTGTCACCCCCGACCAGCGCCGCTCGGCGAAGGCCATCAACTTCGGCCTCATCTACGGCATGTCGGCGTTCGGTCTCGCGCGGCAGCTCGGCATCGCGCAGAGACGAGGCCCAGAGCTACGTGGATCTCTACTTTGCGCGCTACCCGGGCGTGAAGGCGTACATGGATCGCATCAGGCGCCAGGCGCGCGAGACCGGCTACGTCGAGACCGTCTTCGGCAGACGCCTGTACCTCGCCGACATCAACGCCCGGCAGGCGGCGCGGCGGCAGTATGCCGAGCGCAGCGCGATCAATGCACCGATGCAGGGCACCGCGGCGGACATCATCAAGCGCGCGATGATCGCGGTGGACCGGTGGCTGCAGGACGGCAGGATTCCCGCGAATCTCACGATGCAGGTGCACGATGAGCTCGTCCTCGAAGCCCATCGGAGCGTTGCAGCCGCAGTGGCCGACGAATTGCCGCGGCTGATGAGCGGCGCCGCGGAGCTGCGCGTACCGCTGAAGGTCGAGGTGGGCAGCGGCGCTAACTGGGACGAAGCCCACTAGCGCCCGGAACTTCCTCTCCTGGACCCCGTCCAAATCCGCAGGCGTCGTTTCAAGAACGCCTCCCGCCGGTTCCTCCCCCCAAAGGCGGGCATGCAACCGTCCCCAAGCCGGTTGAAATTTTCGCCCCGGGTGTTCCCCTGTACTCCGCGCCCGGGGTCCTTTTTTGTCCGCAGGGATCGATGTCAGGAGCCCGCGGGGGATTCGAGCATTTCGCGCAGACGTGCGCGCGCGGCGCTCACGCCTTCGCCGGTGCGCGCGGAAAACAATTGCAGCGCACCCGCTGACGCGACTGCGTTACGCGCGGCGACCAAGGCCGCGGCAGCCTCCGCGCGATTCACCTTGTCCGCCTTCGCGAGCAGGACGTGTACCGGCCGGCCTAACGCCCGGCACCAGGCGAGCATCTGCAGGTCGAGCTCGGTCGTCTCGCGGCGGATGTCCATCAGCAGGAAGAGGCCGCGTAGCGAGCCGCGCCTTTCGAAGTAGGTCTCGAGCAGGGCCCGCCAGTGCGCCTGCACCGCAGGCGGGACGCGCGCAAATCCGTAACCCGGCAGGTCCACCAGCCTCTCGCCTGGCGCCAGATGGAAGAAGTTCACGAGCTGCGTACGGCCGGGTGTCTTGCTCGTGCGCGCGAGATCGCGCCGATTAAGGATGGCATTGATGGCGCTGGACTTGCCGGCGTTCGACCGCCCGGCGAACGCCACCTCGACCCCCTGGTCGGCGACGAACTCATCGCTCCGGTTCGCGCTCTTCAGGAACCGCGCATCGGGGTAGCCGGCCATGGGGATCTCGCGAGTGCTGCTGCCCCGCATGGGAAGCCTGTGCAGAGGAGCTTGGTGTAGAATGCGGCGCCGCTGCAAGTCTAACACGAGCCGACGGCCGTCCCTTGAGAGCACGCGAAGCATGAAATCTCCGGTCCATTCCGCCCTGCTGGCGACGCTCACCGGCGCGATACTCGCCCTGCTGTCGGCGGCATGCACCGCCGAGCCAAAAGGTTCGGCGGATGCGGGCCAGACCAAGGCCGCCGTATGTGCCGCCTGCCACGGCGCGGACGGCAACAGCCTCAACCCGGAATGGCCGAGCCTCGCCGGCCAGAATGCCGACTACCTCGTGCGGCAGCTGAAGTCGTTCAAGAGCGGGGAGCGCGACAACGTGCTCATGACCGCGCAGGCCATGACGCTCGGCGACCAGGACATGCTGGATCTAGCGGCCTACTTCGCGGCGAAGCCGAGGCAACCGAAGACCGCCGATCCGACGCTCGTCTCGGCGGGCGAACGTCTTTACCGCGGCGGCAACAAGGACACCGGTGTCAGCGCCTGCATCGCCTGTCACGGTCCGGAGGGCGCAGGCAACGATCCCGCGGCATATCCGTCCATCGCCGGCCAGCACGCGCCCTACCTGGCCGCCCAGCTCCGGGCCTATCGCGCAGGGCAACGCAGTAACGACATCAATCAGATCATGCGTAACAACTCGGCGCGTCTGACCGACCCCGAGATCGACGCCGTTTCGTCTTACATCCAGGGCCTGCGCTAGCAGGTTGTTGATAATCTGCTGGACCGCCTACCGCCGGAGCAAAATCATGCGCAACCACGCGACCCCAGTATCCACGACGCTCCGGCATTGGCTGGCCGTCTTCGCAGTGGCGGCGCTCGCCGCCTGTGGCAGCCCGAGCGGCAACGGCAATACGGCACCCGCCACCGAGCCGGCAACGGCTGAAGCGCCGCCGCCCCCGCCCGCAGCCGCGGAGCAGCCGGCACCAGGCGCACCGGCAGCCAAGGCAGCCCCGGCGGGCGTGCAGGAGTCCGCGACGCCCGAAACCGGCGACGGCGGCGAGCAACTCAAGCTCGCCAGCGCGGCGCCGGCGGCGAATGACACCAAGTGGCGCTTCCAGGAAGGCAAGGATTTCGGCGTGCTCACCGCGGCCCAGGGAACCACGGGAGCGCCCGACAAGATCGAAGTCGCCGAGGTGTTCTGGTACGGCTGCCCGCACTGCTATCAGTTCGAGCCCACGCTCAACGACTGGGTGAAGAAGCTCCCGGGAGACGTGCGGTTCGTGCGCATTCCGGTGATGTGGAATACCACCCACCAGATCCACGCGCGGCTGTTCTATACGGCTGCGGCCCTCGGCAAGCTCGACGAGATGCACAGCGCGATCTTCCGCGAGATCCACCTCAACAACAAAGTGCTCACCGACGAGGGCGAAATCCGCGACTTCTTCGGCAGGTTCGGCGTCAGCGCGGCCGACTTCGACAAGACCTTCCGCTCATTCGCCGTGGAGAGCCAGCTGCAGCGGGCCAAAGACCTCACGAAGCGCTATGAGATTCGCGGCGTGCCCGTGTTGATCATCAATGGCAAATATACGACCAACGGCCCGGGCATAAAGACGCAGGTGGACATGCTGGCGGTGGCAGACGAGCTCATCGAGCGCGAGCGGCGCAAATGACTGCATGCGGCGCGGGCACTCATTCAGGTCCCACCTCACAGTTCACCCAGCCGGAGTCGCCGCCGGAATAGAATTCCTTCTTCCATATCGGCAGGCGTCGTTTGACCTCGTCGATGATGTAGCGGCAGGCCTCGAAGGCATCGTCACGGTGGGGCGCGCTCACGCCCACCCACACCGCCACGTCGCCGAGCGCGAGCGCGCCCAGCCGGTGCACGCAGCGGGCATGAGTCACCTGAAATCGGGCGAGTGCTTCGCCCACGATGCGCTCGCCCTCCTTCGCCGCCAGGGTCTCGTAGCCCTCGTACTCCAGCCGCTCGACGCTCCGGCCGTCATTGTGGTTGCGGACCCGGCCCTCGAAGGTTGCGAGCGCCCCGCAGGTCTCGTCGGCAATCGCCCGCGACAGCTCCGCCGGCACGAGCGCGGTGCGTGAGAACTCGAAGGGGCTCACGGTCAGCCTCCGGCGACCGGCGGTATGAACACTACACAATCGCCTTCCGCGAGCGAGGCGTTCCACTCGCGAAACTCGTCGTTGATCGCGACCTTGACGCTGGCTAGGCCCGGAAATCGGTAGCGGCCCGCGAGCTCGCGGTACAACTCGCCGGCGGTGCGGGCTGAGGTTTCCACCTCCTCGGAGCCGCGGCCGGCATACTCCCGAAGAATGGCGAAATATTCGACGCGAATGCTCGTCATGCGATGTTCCGGTCCCGTCCGGCCGGGCTGGTCACGGTACACCGGTACTTCGGGGCGCGGCAACCCGGCCCCGCGCATCGCTTCGAGATCGCCGCGCGTATCGACGTCATGGGCGGCATGCGGCATCTCGACGGCGCTGACGCCGGCGAGAGATGCAATGAGCGTGCGTGCGCCGCGGTCGCCGCCGAGCACGCACAGCTCGGGCCAGAATGCGGCGGGAAAGATCGCCGGCGCACCAAGGCCGCCCGCATATCGCGCGGCTGCGACTCGATCCGGCGCCGCGACCCAGGCCGCGATCAACCGCTCCAGGTCTTCCCCGTCCACGGCTGCCTGGTCGCACAGCATGACGAGGCATGCGGAGACGCCCGTCGGCAGGGCCTGGATCCCACGGCGCAGCGACCCCGCGATCCCCGACCGCCAATCCGGATTGAACGCGATGCGCGCCGCAAGCCCGGATAGCGCCGCGCCGACGTCTTCGGCGTGAGCGCCGGTTACCACGACGATACCTGCCGGACAAAGCGGAAGTGCCAGCCGCGTTGCGCGCGCGACGAGACTGACGCCGTCGAGTTGAGCGACCTGCTTCGGCCCGCCAAAGCGCTCGCCGGCTCCTGCGGCCAGCACCAGCGCGCCGAGTCCCATGCGGTCTGTCAACGCCACGACCCGATGGGCGCGCCAGCCAGGCACGATGCCAACACGCGCATATCAATCCGTACTCTCCGCAGCGCATTACGCGCTTGAGCGGATGCAGCCCGGGCGCGCGCACCCTTAAAGATATGAGCGACGGGTAGTGGTCTTCGCGGAAGCGGGCGGTACATCAAGCCATTATCCGCGAACGCTGCGCAACGAGTTGCGCTGAACCAGGGAGTCTGGCCGCGAGGCTCACGATTCCGGGGGCGGGCGCCATAGCTCCCCCGTCCATTCAAGTGACTGGCGCTTGCCCCCGTTTCTCCGAGTTGCCGCTGCGAGCCCGGCCGTCGGCCAGCCAACTGGCGATGCCGGGAAGGCAGGGTGTATCGTGAAAGCCGCATCTGACAAATCCCGGAGCAACGATGCCGTGAGCCCGAGCCCCAGCGCGATCCCAGGAAGGTCCTGGGCGGCATGACCGCCCCGGGCCGGACGGAGCTCGATGCCCTGCTCGATGCCGCGGTCGATGCGATCGTCGTCATCGACGAGCTTGGTCGGATCGTCCGCTTCAATACGGCCGCGGAGAGTCTCTTCGGATATTCCGCCGGCGAGGTGCTCGGCAAATCGCTGTCGATGCTGATGGGACCCGGTGACGCGAGCCGCCACAGCGGCTTCGTGAACCGCTACCTCGACACCGGCGTCAGACACATCATCGGCATCGGACGCGAGGTGAGTGCCCGCCGCCGCGACGGTTCGCTGTTCCCGGCGTCATTGTCGGTCGGTGAGGCGCGCTCCGCCGACGGGCGACGCTTCGTCGGCCTCATACGGGATCTCACGGGTCAGAAGCGTGCCGAGGAAGAAGCGCTGCGACACCGCGAGCAGATGCTGCATGCGAGCCGCCTGACGACGATGGGTGAGATGGCCGCCGCGATGGCCCATGAGCTCAACCAGCCGCTATCGGCCATCGCCACCTATACGGCTGCCTGCCAGCGCTTTCTCGGCCAGGGTGACGAAGCGCAGGCCGATGTGCTCACGGCGCTGCAAGCGATCGGCGGACAAGCGCATCGCGCCGGACAGATCATCCAGCGCATGCGGAACTTCGCGCGCAGCCGCGAGTCGTTGCGCAAGATGGTGGACGTCGGGGCCCTGATCGAGGAGATCCGCCCGCTGGCGGAACTCGATGCCAGGGCGAACCACGTGTCTCTGAGTTTGCGGATCGAGCCGGACCTTCCCCAGGTCAACGCGGACGGCGTGCAGATCCAGCAGGTGGTTCTGAACCTGCTGCGCAACGGGGTGGATGCCATGGCGGAGACGCCGGTGGCGGGGCGGGTGCTGGAGCTGGACGCCGGCAATGGTCCGGACAAGTCCGTGCTGATCCGGATTACCGACCGTGGCCATGGCGTGACCGAGGCCGCCCGGGACCACCTGTTCACGCCCTTTTTTACGACCAAGCCCGCGGGCATGGGCATGGGCCTCGCCATCAGTCGTTCCATCATCACCGCCCATGGCGGTAAACTCGATTGCATGAACAACCCCGCGGTAGGCGCCACCTTCTTCTTCACGCTGCCCACGGCGCTGGAACAGTAGGACGCCATGGAGCCAAGCGTTTACGTCATCGACGACGATCAGGCGGTACGGGACTCGCTGGGGCTGCTCCTCAAGTCGATCGGCCGCCGAGCCCGGCTGTTCGATTCAGCGCAGGCGTTCCTCGAGCAGTATGATCCGGCCATGAGCGGTTGCATCGTGCTCGACATCCGCATGCCCGGCATGAGCGGCATGGAGCTGCAGCAGCGGCTGAAGGCGCTCCGGTGCAGCGTGCCGGTGATCTTCGTGACCGGCCACGGCGACGTGCCGATGGCGGTGGAGGCGATGCACCATGGCGCTTTCGACTTCATTCAGAAGCCTTTCCGCGATCAGGAGCTGCTCGACCGGATAAACCAGGCGCTCAACTGGGACGACGAGCACCGCTCCGGCGAAGATCGCCGGCGGGCCTTGCAGGAGCGCATCGCCAGCCTGACGCCGCGCGAGCGGGAGGTCATGGACTGCGTCGTGCGCGGCCTCGCCAACAAGGTTATCGCGATGGATCTCGACCTGAGCCAGCGCACCGTCGAGATCCATCGGGCCCGGGTCATGGAGAAAATGAGCGCCCGTTCCCTCGCAGACCTCGTGCGGATGTCGCTGCTCATCAACGAGGCTCCCTGAGAGCAGCGCTCCGCCACCGGAGTGTCCAATGGATAGATCAGCCCGAGAGACAGATGAAATCCGCGCGCGCCTGATGCAGCACAAGGCGGAGTTGCAGAAACGGGTCAGTTCGATCCACGAGCACGCGCGCGATCCGCTGGAGCAGGATTCGGCAGAACAGGCGGCGCAGCTCGGCAACGTCGCGGTCGTCTCGGCACTCGAAGCGGAGGCCGTCCAGCAGATCGCGGAGATCGAGGCAGCCCTGCAGCGGCTCGAGGCAGGCAGCTACGGCGTGTGCGTCACCTGCGGAGAGCCCGTAGGCGAAGGCAGACTCAAGGTGCGCCCGGCGGCAACGCAGTGCCGCGACTGCGCGGAGCTCGACGGCCGCCGCGGCTGAGGTCAGCGCCCCGCCGCGAGGGCGGCGATCTGGCGGTCGTGCAGGCGCCCCAGCACCAGGAGCGCCAGCACCGCGCCGGACAGTGCCCAGGCCATGTCCGACTGCGTATCCCACACGTATCCCTGGGTGCCGAGGAAAGAATCCGCGGCTTCCTGGCTCGCGAGCGCAACCCACCATTCGATCAGCTCGTAAAACGCGCTGATGGCGAGGCAGACGCAGACCACGAGAAACGCCCGCCAGCGCACGCCGTTCACGACCTGCAGGCGAATCATGATTTCCCGCGCGAGGATCGCGGGGACGAAACCCTGCGCGAAGTGTCCGAGCTTGTCGTAGTTATTGCGCCCGAGCGAGAAACCGCGCTCCAGCCACTCGCCGAGCGGCACTTCGGCGTAGGTATAGTGCCCGCCCACCATGAGGATCGTGCTGTGAATCAGGATCAGCACGTAGGCAAGGCTCGTCAGGGGAAACGACGCTCGGGTCATCGCGAGCACGATCACGCCAATCAGCGCGGGAAAAACCTCCAGGAGCCACGTGAGATAGTCCTTCGGATGGATGACCGACCAGATCAGTACCGAGAGAAACACGGCGAGCCATGCGAATGCCTGACCGCTGAGGCGCGATCTCATGACTTGCTCCTTCCCTTGCCCGACCGCGACGCGCGGCGCGTGTTCCAGTGGTACGGATCCCAGACGGGTCGCCGCGTGGCGAGCTCCTGGCGGAGGCGATGGAGAAACAGCGCCGGCGGGATCGAGGTCGGCGCATCCTCCATGTGCAACCGCGGCGCGATCCCGAGCGTATCCTCCCACGACCATGTGCCATTGCGCTCGCGGCTGTTCAGCCAGCGGCAGAACGGCGCGAGATCGACGCGCATCGCCGGTCGCCTGGATACGAGCTGGACCCAGGACTCGTAGCGATACTGGACCTCGATCTTCCGTCCGTGGATGCGGACGAGCCGCGAGCAGCGCGTGGCGTTATGAATGGCGAAGGGATGGACGCCTGCCTGTTCGCGCTTGAGATAGCGCCACGCCGGTCGCCGCGCGACGTCGGCCGGTATTCTCACTACGGCGAGGTCGAGCTCGGGCTCCTCTTCGACGGTCACACGGCCGCTCGCGATCAATGCCTCGCTGGCGGCAAGATGCTCGTCCTGCGCGCGCCAGTAGCGACGATATGGCGTGAGCCCCGCGAGCCAGCCGGGCACACGTCGCAGCAGGTGCCGGTAGAGCGCCGCCACCCGCGCGGTGGAGGAACCCTGGAAGACGGTCCTCGGCAACGGCGAGCACTCCGGGTCCGCGTGCGCCTCGATCACGAAGCAGAGGCGCGCGGCCTCTCGCGACCTGAACACGCCGAAGTCCCCGGCGCTCGCGGCGTCCACAAGGAGTTCCCGGTATCGCAGGGCGCGCCGCGGATCGAGAATGGTGAACATGCTCAGCAAACCGTCCTCGTCGAAGTGATTGTTCGTAACGATCCCGGCGGCCCGGCGTGGATCGTGCTTCGCCGCGTAGGCGAGCGCAGCCGCCGTCGATGTGTCGCGCCGGAACTCCTCGGGCGTGGCGTTGTTGGGCCAGTGGGAAAGAGTCAGCACGGTCGAGGCGAGCGGGGCGCCGTCGACGACGACGTTGGGCCGGCTGCCGACCTCGCGATAGGCGACGAAACGCAACCTGCGACTCAGCGCCGCGTGCCGCCCGCAGGGCGCATGCGTCCCCCGAGCCACGCCACGATCCAGAGCACGACCGACGCGACCAGCAGGTACACCGGCACGGCCAGGAACTCGCGGCCCGGAGCGACGGTGTCCGGAACGACGCTCCGGTACAGGTACCAGCCCGAACCGACCACGGCGGGCACCGACGACGGCAGCAGCGCCATCATCGAGTGCGCGTCGCCCGACCTCCGCGCCCTACGGAGCAGAAGGCTTGCGAGGAGTGCGGCGACCAGCATCACGAGCAGGTTGATGAGAAAGATCGTGACGTAACTCGCGCCGTCGGGCGAATCGAGCGCCGGCGTGATCGCCGCCGCCAGCGTCGCGATCGCCGGCGTTCCGAGGAGCGCGAGCAGGTTCAGCCTTCCGTACGCGGTCATGCGGCCGGGCCTTCGATCCTGAAACCCGCATCGTCCTCCGGCCACATGCCCTCGCGGCACCACGCCTCGATGGACCCGAGCCGGCCGTTCTTCATCTGCACCAGGAATTCGGCGGCGTCGGGCAGGCCGGGGTGGCGGGCGTGAACGGGTCCCATGCGGCTGACCGCTTCGGCAGGAAGGCCCGCGACATCGTCGGGAATCGCGAGCCTCGTGACGAATCCGACCCCGCTGTGGCTGCGGTTGACGACCCGGGCGCTCGCGCACTGCGCCGCCAGCAGGGGGCCGGCGTCTCCCACGCGCGCCGCGAGGGCGCGCAGGACCGAGCGCTCGAGCGGAGTGAGCGTCAGAAGCGCCTGCGGATCGTTGCCGAGCTTCATGGAGAACCGTGATTCTACCGGCCGACCTCCCGCCGCGCTCCGCCTATTGAAGTCTGAAACGAAGTCGCATGACGACGGCTGTCGAGGGGCAGAGCTCGGTGAACTGGCGCGTGCGGCGCACGGCCCCGGGCACGACCTCGCGCGGCACGGCCGCGAAGCCCAGCCGCGCGAAGAAGCCGGTTGCCGTCGTCGTGAGCAGGTAGACCTCGGCGATCTCCAGCCGCATCGCCTGGTCGAGCAGCCGCCGGGCGATCCGCTGGCCGAAGCCGCGGCCCTGGAATTCGCCGGAGACGACGATCGAGCGGAGCAGTGCCATGCCGCCGAGCGGCTCGAGTGCGCCGGCGGCGATCACGGTACCGAGCTGCTGACCGGCGAGCAGCGTCGCCAGATGCGCGCCGATGTCCTCGTCGGGGAGCCCCGCCGTCGCCAGCAGGGCCCGGATCGCCGGCAGATCCCGATGCCGCGCCGGACGGAGTCTCATCGGCGGCGCTGATCGGCCGCAACTGCACGAAATACGATCACCATGAGAGTCGCTGCCTGCCTCAAGGTCATCCTAGCACCTCGAGCGTTTGCCGCGTTATGTCATAACGTGATGTGGGCTATAGGTTTTTTCCAACGGAGCGGCTATATTTTGTGCCGCTCACAAGAAGAATAAGAAAGCGCCCACATGTCCTCCATGGAAGAACCAAAGAACGCGATGGCTCCGCAGGATCCCGAGCTCGAACTGACGGACGGCGGCTGGGACCCCTACGTGGCTTCCCTGTTGGCGAGCGGCGGGAAGCGCGCCGATGCGGCCGGTGACGAAGACGACAACGCACCGGTGATGACGCTGAGCCAGGCCGCCGCGAGTCGCGGCAAGTAACTCGCAGCGCTGGCGCCCGACAGGATTGACTCGGGACCGGGTACGGCCCCTCGCCCTGCGGGCGGCCTGCGGCCGTCCAAAATCGCTCCGCGATTTTGTCGAACCGCCGCAACGATTCACGACGCCGCAAGCACTGGCGCCCGCCTGGATTGGCGCGCCCGACAGGATTCGAACCTGTGACCTTCGACTCCGGAGGCCGACGCTCTATCCAGCTGAGCTACGGGCGCTGAAAGGGCGCAGATGATACCGCTTGGCGTTCGAGGCCGTCCATGGCGCGTGGGCCGCGGTCGTGCGGCCGCAGCTTGCGGTCCGCGCCGGCGCGGCGCCATGCTTGCCGGATGGCGCAATCGCGGGCGACTCACGATGTGTTCCTCGACGCATTCACCGATGTGCCGACGCGCGATCTCGAGCCCGGCGAGGTGCTGATCGCCGCCGGTGCACCCGCCGACCAGGTCTTCAACATCGTCAGCGGCATGCTGATGCTCAGCCGCACGGGCCGTGACGGTCGCCGTCAGGTGCTGGGCTTCCTGGTGCGTGACAACTTCGTCGGTTTCACCGCCACGGACTCCTATTTCTTCAGCGCCGAAGCGGTCACCCGCACGCGCGTCGCCTGCTGCCCGCGGGCCGCCTTCAACGCCCGGCTCGAAGCGGATCCCGAGTCCGAGCGCACGTTCCTGAACATGACCTTCCGCGTGCTCGAGGACATGGTGGACGCCGTCTACAGCCTGGGCCAGCGCACCGCGCTCGAACGCCTGGCGGTCTTCCTCTTGTATCTGCGGCATTGGCGGCGGCTTGCGGATGGCATTGCCGACGACGCGGACCCCGCGCTCGCGGAGGTCAGCCTGCCCATGACTCGTGAGGACGTAGCGGATTTCCTGGGCTTGCAGAAGGAAACGGTGAGCCGCAGTTTCGGCCAGCTCGAGCGGCGGCGGCTGATCAAGCGGCTCGACAATCATCGGGTCCGCATCGTCGACCTCGCTTCCCTGCGCGAGCTGGCCGGCGTCATGGACTTCTCCGCCCCTCGGCGGCCTCTGCCTGGTTAAGCGCGCGGCGCTTTGCCTGACTCGTTCTGGCCCTTATACTTTCGGCCCGCTGACCGGACAGGATCGAGGGCGATTTGAGCACCCACGACAAGCAGTTCATGGATCTCTTTTCGCTGATCATCGGCATCCTGGTCGCAATTGCCTTCGGACTCGTCATTCTCGCGCTGATCGTCGGATCGAAGACACAGCTCAAGGCCGTGCACGAGGACCCGGCGTACGAGCAACAGGTCGACGAGCGTCTACGGCCTTTCGGCCACGCGGCGCTGCCCGGCGAGGCCGTACCCGTGAGCGAACCGGCCGCGACTGCCGCCGCGCTGCCTGCGCCGGTCGTCGCACCGTTGTCGGGCCCGCAGGTATTCAACAAAGCCTGCAACGCCTGTCACGGCACCGGCATCGGCGGCGCGCCGAAATTCGGCGACAAGGCCGCGTGGGCCCCGCGGATCGCGCAGGGCGTGGATACCCTGCACAAGCATGCGTTGCAGGGCTTTCAGGGGCAGACAGGCGTCATGCCGCCGAAGGGGGGCATGGTGAATCTCTCCGACGCCGAGATCACGGCTGCGGTCGATTACATGGTGAGCCAGTCGAAGTGACTCGCTCTTGCGGTCGGGCGACTCGCCCGGGCCGCGTCAGGGACCAGCTTGCGGCGCGCCGTAGGCGATGAAGGTGTCGCGCATGGAGAGGTTCTGGGCGCGGATCCAGGCCGCCGAGCGCGCGCTCGCACTGATGCGCACCTCGTCGATGCCCCCGTTCCAGCCCTCCCCGCCCCAGGTCTGCTGCCCGATGCGGAAGCGCGTGCCGTCGGCCACCAGCTGCCCCACCGTGCTGTCGGTGGTGATGTCCACCCCGTCCTGATAGATGCGCCCGCTGCCGTTCCCCAGATGCACCGCCGCCACGTAGTGCCAGGCGGTGTTCGCCGTGATCGGCTCGGCCCGCAACAGGTCCGAACCGCTGCCCAGCTCGGTGATGTTCCTCTGCCCGGGCTTGTACTCCAGCGTGTAACCGGCCGCCGAGGTCCAGGGCGATGACTTCTTGTCGTAGACGCGCGGATTGCCCTGGTTGGCGACGTTGCCCACCCGGATCCACGCCTCCCCGGTCAGCGTGCCGGTGATCGAGAGCCCCACCGGGTTCAGCACATCCACGTAGGAGCTGCTGCCGTTGAAGTTCAGCGCATTGCCGATCGCCCCCGCCGCCGTGGTGGTGTTCACCGCCGTGCCATGGTTGGCGTTGCTGCTGGCATCCGCCCCGCCCCCGTTGAGGTGCCACACCCCGCCGTACCCGGCCCACACCGCCGCCGCGTTCGCCCCCGCCGCTGCGCCCGGGTTGCCGTAGTACAGGTAGATGTAGCCGCTGCTGGAGCTCGCCGCGATCTGCGGCACCCGCACCCACAGGTAGGAGGTCCCCGCCGGGTTCCAGCTCTCGATCTCGTAGGACAACGGGTTCCCCGCCGCATCCGTGAAGCGCACATCCGCCCCGTTCGCCTGCGCATCGGCATAGGTCAGCCGCGTGCCGTTCAGCGCCACCAGCAGCTGGAAGTCGCTCAGGTTCTCCGCCTGCCCGCTGTTGTCGAGCGTCAGCTTCAGCCGCCGCGTCCACAGGCTGTTCCACCAGTCACCCGTGCCGCCGCCCGAGCTCACCGTCACCGAGACCGCCGCCGAGGGCGTGGAGAGCCCGCCGCCGTCGTAAGCGGTCGCCGTCAGGCTGTGCCCGCCCACCGTCGCGTTCCAGTTGCCCGAGAACGGCGCACTCAGGTCCGTATCCACCAGCGCCCCATCCACGTAGAACTCCACCCGCTGCACCGGCCCTTCGGCATCCGTGGCGTTCGCCGTAATCGTCACCGCTCCCGGTGCACCGATCACCGCCCCGTTCGCCGGGCTCGTGATCGATACACTCGGCGCCGTGTTCGCCGCGTTCACCGTCACCGGGACCGCCGCCGAGGGCGTGGAGAGCCCGCCGCCGTCGTAAGCGGTCGCCGTCAGGCTGTGCCCGCCCACCGTCGCGTTCCAGTTGCCCGAGAACGGCGCACTCAGGTCCGTATCCACCAGCGCCCCATCCACGTAGAACTCCACCCGCTGCACCGGCCCTTCGGCATCCGTGGCGTTCGCCGTAATCGTCACCGCTCCCGGTGCACCGATCACCGCCCCGTTCGCCGGGCTCGTGATCGATACACTCGGCGCCGTGTTCGTCCCACCGCCGGAGAAGACCTCCGGCGCGCCGTAGGCGATGAAGGTGTCGCGCATGGAGAGGTTCTGGGCGCGGATCCAGGCCGCCGAGCGCGCGCTCGCACTGATGCGCACCTCGTCGATGCCCCCGTTCCAGCCCTCCCCGCCCCAGGTCTGCTGCCCGATGCGGAAGCGCGTGCCGTCGGCCACCAGCTGCCCCACCGTGCTGTCGGTGGTGATGTCCACCCCGTCCTGATAGATGCGCCCGCTGCCGTTCCCCAGATGCACCGCCGCCACGTAGTGCCAGGCGGTGTTCGCCGTGATCGGCTCGGCCCGCAACAGGTCCGAACCGCTGCCCAGCTCGGTGATGTTCCTCTGCCCGGGCTTGTACTCCAGCGTGTAACCGGCCGCCGAGGTCCAGGGCGATGACTTCTTGTCGTAGACGCGCGGATTGCCCTGGTTGGCGACGTTGCCCACCCGGATCCACGCCTCCCCGGTCAGCGTGCCGGTGATCGAGAGCCCCACCGGGTTCAGCACATCCACGTAGGAGCTGCTGCCGTTGAAGTTCAGCGCATTGCCGATCGCCCCCGCCGCCGTGGTGGTGTTCACCGCCGTGCCATGGTTGGCGTTGCTGCTGGCATCCGCCCCGCCCCCGTTGAGGTGCCACACCCCGCCGTACCCGGCCCACACCGCCGCCGCGTTCGCCCCCGCCGCTGCGCCCGGGTTGCCGTAGTACAGGTAGATGTAGCCGCTGCTGGAGCTCGCCGCGATCTGCGGCACCCGCACCCACAGGTAGGAGGTCCCCGCCGGGTTCCAGCTCTCGATCTCGTAGGACAACGGGTTCCCCGCCGCATCCGTGAAGCGCACATCCGCCCCGTTCGCCTGCGCATCGGCATAGGTCAGCCGCGTGCCGTTCAGCGCCACCAGCAGCTGGAAGTCGCTCAGGTTCTCCGCCTGCCCGCTGTTGTCGAGCGTCAGCTTCAGCCGCCGCGTCCACAGGCTGTTCCACCAGTCACCCGTGCCGCCGCCCGAGCTCACCGTCACCGAGACCGCCGCCGAGGGCGTGGAGAGCCCGCCGCCGTCGTAAGCGGTCGCCGTCAGGCTGTGCCCGCCCACCGTCGCGTTCCAGTTGCCCGAGAACGGCGCACTCAGGTCCGTATCCACCAGCGCCCCATCCACGTAGAACTCCACCCGCTGCACCGGCCCTTCGGCATCCGTGGCGTTCGCCGTAATCGTCACCGCTCCCGGTGCACCGATCACCGCCCCGTTCGCCGGGCTCGTGATCGATACACTCGGCGCCGTGTTCGCCGCGTTCACCGTCACCGGGACCGCCGCCGAGGGCGTGGAGAGCCCGCCGCCGTCGTAAGCGGTCGCCGTCAGGCTGTGCCCGCCCACCGTCGCGTTCCAGTTGCCCGAGAACGGCGCACTCAGGTCCGTATCCACCAGCGCCCCATCCACGTAGAACTCCACCCGCTGCACCGGCCCTTCGGCATCCGTGGCGTTCGCCGTAATCGTCACCGCTCCCGGTGCACCGATCACCGCCCCGTTCGCCGGGCTCGTGATCGATACACTCGGCGCCGTGTTCGTCCCACCGCCGGAGGAGTAGGTCGCGGTGAGCGTCACGTTCGCCGCCGGGGCCGCGATCAGGTGACTCGCCGCGCCGCCATCGGACCAGCCGGCGAACGTGTAGTTGACCCCACCGAGCATCTGCGATGCCGCGGCCGTGATCTGGTTGGCCGAATTCTGGATGACCGTCTGCGTGAAGGGCGCGATGGCCGTCACCGCGTTGATCGAGAGCAGCATGCCGGAAGGCGCCGAATCCATTGTGATGTCGGTCGTGCGCGGCGCCAGGAACAGGGCGGCACTGGCCGTCAGCGATCCGGCGCCGGTCGACTCCGGCGCGCCGTAGGCGATGAAGGTGTCGCGCATGGAGAGGTTCTGGGCGCGGATCCAGGCCGCCGAGCGCGCGCTCGCACTGATGCGCACCTCGTCGATGCCCCCGTTCCAGCCCTCCCCGCCCCAGGTCTGCTGCCCGATGCGGAAGCGCGTGCCGTCGGCCACCAGCTGCCCCACCGTGCTGTCGGTGGTGATGTCCACCCCGTCCTGATAGATGCGCCCGCTGCCGTTCCCCAGATGCACCGCCGCCACGTAGTGCCAGGCGGTGTTCGCCGTGATCGGCTCGGCCCGCAACAGGTCCGAACCGCTGCCCAGCTCGGTGATGTTCCTCTGCCCGGGCTTGTACTCCAGCGTGTAACCGGCCGCCGAGGTCCAGGGCGATGACTTCTTGTCGTAGACGCGCGGATTGCCCTGGTTGGCGACGTTGCCCACCCGGATCCACGCCTCCCCGGTCAGCGTGCCGGTGATCGAGAGCCCCACCGGGTTCAGCACATCCACGTAGGAGCTGCTGCCGTTGAAGTTCAGCGCATTGCCGATCGCCCCCGCCGCCGTGGTGGTGTTCACCGCCGTGCCATGGTTGGCGTTGCTGCTGGCATCCGCCCCGCCCCCGTTGAGGTGCCACACCCCGCCGTACCCGGCCCACACCGCCGCCGCGTTCGCCCCCGCCGCTGCGCCCGGGTTGCCGTAGTACAGGTAGATGTAGCCGCTGCTGGAGCTCGCCGCGATCTGCGGCACCCGCACCCACAGGTAGGAGGTCCCCGCCGGGTTCCAGCTCTCGATCTCGTAGGACAACGGGTTCCCCGCCGCATCCGTGAAGCGCACATCCGCCCCGTTCGCCTGCGCATCGGCATAGGTCAGCCGCGTGCCGTTCAGCGCCACCAGCAGCTGGAAGTCGCTCAGGTTCTCCGCCTGCCCGCTGTTGTCGAGCGTCAGCTTCAGCCGCCGCGTCCAGGCCGTGTTCCACCAGTCGGTGGCCGGCGGGTTGGCCGTGAGCCGCAGCTCGAGGAACGAGGGGAACTCATGATCCGGTGCATCGAAGCTGCCTGAGGCCACGCCGGGCAACGACGTGACGGGATGGGTGTGGCACTCCGCCTCCTCGTAGCAGTGATGGAGGATGATGTCCCAGCTGAGCGCGGCAGGCGGCAGGAGCTGCCCCTGGCTGTCCTGCGCCTGGCCTGCGAAGTTGATGAGATCACCCACGGCCCAGGTCGCCCCTGACGGGGGCGAGGTGATCGTGACGGTGGGCGGTGAGCTGCCGGCATTGATCAGCACGCCGGCGGTGTTCGTCAGGCCGCCGCTGTCGGTGACCTTCAGGCTCGCGGCGTAGGTCCCGGGCTGGTTGTAGGTCCAGGTCGGCTGCGCGACGGTGGAATCGTCATACTGCCCGTCGCCATCGAGATCCCAGGCATAGAGCAGGTTCGACCCGTCCTCCGGGTCGCTCGACATGCTGCCGTCGAATTGCACCAGCAGGGGAACGGGCCCGTTGGCAGGCGTCGCCGTGATGCCCGCAGTCGGCGGCGAGTTGTTCGCGAAGTAGTCGATGCGGAAGACGCGGCCGCCGTCGAAATCCACGTAATAGAGATAGCCGTCGGGGCCCATCTGCAGGTCGACGACGCGGCCGGCGGCATTGGAGATCAGAAACTGGATGTTGCTCGGATCGGGAACACCGCTGCCGTCGGCGAACATGGTCCAGGCGCAGCGGCGCGAGGAGTCGGCGAAGAAGAGCGCGTTGTTGTAGAGGGCCGGATAGCGATTGTTGTTGTTGAAGGCGAGACCCGTCACGGAAGAGCCGCCGGTCGGGCAGCCATCGCCGGCCACCACCGACGCGGAATGCATGTAGCCGTAATGCGAGGCCTGCATCACGATGCCGGCCGGGATGTTCCCCGAGTAGACGTTCTGGCACAGCGGCACGTTCGCGTAGCTGCCCATCTGCGCATTCACGCCGTTGCCACCCTCGTAACAGGGCCAGCCGAAGTCCTCGACGGGAGCGGCAGCGGAAGGGATGACGTTGATCTCCTCCCAGGTGCCCCAGCCGACGTCGCTCAGCCAGATCTCGTTGGTGCCCGGCCGCTGCGTCATACGGAAAGGATTCCGCAGGCCGCTCGCGATGACGTAGTCGTCGTCCGCGACGCCATTGCCGACGAGCGGATTGCCCGGCGCCGCGGCGATGCCGCCGCCGCTGACATCGACGCGGAGCACGCTGCCGCTGAACCCGGTCGGATCTGCGGGCGTGAGGATATCCTGCGTGCGCAGCGCGCCGCCCTGGTTCGCAGGATCCCCGCACGGATTGGGGGGATTGCCGAGCTGCCCCCAGTCCGCAGTGCCGAAATTCGCGCCGTCGCCGGCACTCATGTAGAGATACCCGTCGGCCCCGAACATGAGATCGTCGACGGAATGACTGGGATATTGCTGGCACCAGTTGCCGGAGATCAGGGGCGTCTCGGTGCCGATGAGCGTGCTCTGGTTGACGGTGATGCGCGAGAGGCGTCCGTACACGACGCAGCCGCTCCCCGTCGCCCCCGGCGGGTTCGGACAACCGTCCGCGCTCTGACCGGGCGTGCCCCAGCGCGGGTAGGTGCCGTCGGCATACGCATCCAAGGTATAGGACACGTAGACGCTCGGGTCAGCCGGATAATTCGGCGAAACGGCGACGCCGACCAGGCCGCGATCCCAGAAGTTGTGCGTCTGCGTGCGCAGATCGACGACGATCGTGGGAGACGAGTCGCTCAGGCCTTCGTAGAGCCAGAGCAGGCCGCTTTTCTCGGCCACGAACACGTGACCGTTCGGCGCGAAGCGGATCGCCGTCGGTTCGCTGCGGCCGGTGATGACCGGGTTTTCCTGAAAACCCGGCGGGAGGGTGGACGCCTGCACCGGGCTCCACAGCGTCGCGCCGGTCATTGCGCCGACCAATACGGCGCGCGCCGCAGCCATCCATTGCCGGGAGTTCAACACGAAGCGCAGGCCTTCTTATTGCTTTGTTTTGTCGGCCTCGGAGCAGAGGGCAACGGCCCCAATCTAGCATCGGGACCGTCTTGCCTCCTTGATTTTTAACATAAATGAGAGGCCGGTGGGACATATTGTGAACACCGTCCCAAAGCGGTGCCGCCTAGCGCACTGCGGCAGATGGCATCCCGCGGAGATTGTCGGCTGCGGCGAAGACCGCCGGGCGCGAGTTCTGGCAGTATGAGTTTTGCATGCCAGCCGCAACGCCCGTCAAACCGCGACAGATGAAGCGCGCCCCGCTCGCCGATCAGGTCGGCGTGATCGTCACCGCCAGCGCGGGCCAGAGTCTCGCCGACCTCGAGCCGGCCTATGTCATGGAGCTCCTCCGCGATGGCGGCGCGGTGATGTTGCGGGGTTTTGCGGCCGACAGGGCGGCCTTTGAAGACTTCACGCGGCGCTTCGCGAGCGAATTCATATTGCCGATGATGCGTGGCGCGCGTCCGAAGGTCGAGGGAGCCGCCGATGCCAAGACCGCGCACGTGGATGTCGGCTTCCATCCGATGGGCCTGCATCAGGAGCTGTCGTTCACGCCAATGCGGCCCGAAGCGATCTGGCTGTGGTGCGAGAAGACGGCGGGGAGCGGCGGCGAGACGACGATCGCCGACGGTGTGAAGATCTACGCCGCGCTGCCGGACGCCCACAAGCGGATACTCGAGACGCGGCGCCTGAAGTACGTGTTCGGTGGCCCCGCGGAAGGCGTGGCCGAGCTCTTCGAGACCACGCTGGCGGAGCTGCCAGCGACCCTTGCGCGTCATGCCCCCGACCTGAGCTACACCCGCAACGGCGACCAGCTGATGTTCAACTATCTGACCTCGGCGCTCCAGAAGACCAAATTCAGCGGGGCGACGGCCTTTCTGAACTTCCTGCTCTTCTCCCAGACCGCGGAGGCCTGCCGGCATCCGGAGGCCGCGCGCGTGATGGCGATGATGCGATTCGACGACGACGAGATCATTCCGCCGGCGCTCGTGAGCGAGATCGAGGCGATCGCCGAGCGGTTCACGCACCCGATCAAGTGGCAGGCCGGCGATCTCGTCATGATAGACAATAGGCGGCTGATGCACGGCCGCCGCGGTTTCGAGTCCAATTCCCAGCGCACCGTCTACTATCGCGCCGCGCGCCGCCTGCATCCGCTCTGAACGGTCGCATCAGGCGGAGCCTCGCCGGGGGTTCAGCAGGGCGGCAAGCGCGGCGGCGACGTTGCGCTCGAACAGCACCAGCGCCACGCCTCCCAGCACAAGCAACGCACCCACTGCGCTCGTCAGCGTCACCGGCTCGCGCAGCACGAGTGTGCCAAGCACGAGGGCGATCACGGGATTGACGACGGCGTACGTGGTCACCTTCTCGGCCGGCATGCGCGCCAGCAGCCACAGGTAGGCAGACTGCGCGATGAGACTGCCGAAGACCACGAGATAGGCGAGCGCAAGCCAGCCGGGCAGCGTCACACCGGCAAAGTCGAGCTCGCGCGCCTCGCCGTGCAGGAGCGCCGCGAGGAAGAGGAAGGCGCTGCCGGCCGCCATCTGGCCACAGCCTAGCGCGAGCAGCCTCTCCCGCGGCACGGCATGGCGTTGCAACAATGTGCCGACGCTCCAGGTCACGATCGCGACGGCGAGCGCGCCGACGTAGCCGGGGCCGCGCAGCCCCGTGAGCGACGAAGCCTGATGCACGATGAGCGCAACGCCGGCCATGCCCGCGAGGAGTCCGATGCCGGTCCAGATGCGGGGCCGACGCCGGTTGAAGAAACCCCAGTCGAGGAGCGTGACGCAGATCGGAATGGTCGAGTTGAGGAGCGCGGCGGCGCCGGTAGGCACGCCCTGGATGGCGAAGACGGTCAGCCCGTTGCCGAACCCGCACATCAGTATGCCGCTCGCAACCACCGTGCGCACCGGCAGCCCGGCCAGCGGCCTTGGGCCTTTCACCCGCAACCAGCCATACAGCAGCGATGCCGCCAGCAGGAACCGGATCGCAGCCGAGGCAAACGGCGGAAACGATCGCAGCACGATGGCGATCGCGAGATAGGTGGTCCCCCACACGACGAGGATGCAGCAGAAGGCAAGCACCACCCGCCCGCGGCCGGTGTCATCCGGCATATGCGGCTTGAGAAGCGCAAAAAGACTCTGCTAGAGTCCCCGCTGTCATGAGGCTCGCACTCGCAATCGTCATCCTGGCCGCCCTGTTACTGATGTGGCGTGTCGCGTGGCGCACCCGGCCGATCCTCGGCCTCGGCATGACGATAGGCGTGCTGCTGGCGGGCATCATCGCCGCCGTGGTGGGCCGACCGGACCTTTCCCTCGAGAACTTCCCGCTCTGGCTGCCGCCGCTGCCCTTTGCCACGGTCGCCGTCACGCTGCTCATTTTCGGCATCCTCGCCTGGATCTGGGACGACGACGCCCCGGGCGGGGACAAGCACGAGAGCGCCCCGCCGCATTCCCACTGAGATTTCGCACTGTGGGAGGCACGCGAGTGCCGATCCTCTTTCGGGGCTGGCGCCCCTCCCACATCGGCAGGACTGTCAACCCATGAAGGATGCGAGGCGCGTCAGGAAGGTGTAATCGCCCTCGACGGCCATCAGGCCGATCAGCACGAGCAGGCACAGCGGCGGAATCAGGATGGCGAACTTGAGCGCCAGTCGCTCCCAGGCCATGTGCATGAATATGGCGACGATGAATCCCGCCTTGAGCAGCATGAAGAGAATGATGAGGCCCCACCGCAGCATTCCCTGCAGGTGGAAGTAGTCCACCAGATAGGAGCACGTGCTGAGTACGAACAGCAGTGCCCAGATCCAGAGATAAATGGCAATCGGATGCTGTTGCCCTTCCGCCTTGTCCATGCTTGCCCCTCGAACGCCGGTTACCAGAGATAGAAGAACGCGAAGATGAAGACCCACACGAGGTCGACGAAGTGCCAATACAGGCCCGTGATTTCGACGGTCTCGTACGTGCCCTTCCGGTCATAGAAGCCGTTCCAGACGCGCATTGCCACCACGCAGAGGTAGACCACGCCCGCGGAGACGTGCGCGCCGTGAAAGCCTGTGATCATGAAGAACGAGGAGCCGAACTGCGGCGCGCCGAGAGGGTTGCCCCAGGGGCGTATCCCCTCGTGGACGATCAGCTTGGTCCATTCGAACGCCTGCATGCCGACGAACGTGGCGCCGAAGGCGGCGGTGATCAGCATGAGCGACGTCGTCTTCGCGCGGTTGCGCCGGTAACCGAAGTTCACGGCCATCGCCATCGTGCCGCTGCTCGTGATGAGGATGAACGTCATGATCGCGATGAGAATCAGCGGCACCGGTTGGCCACCGATTTCGAGCGCGAAGACTTCGCTCGGGTTCGGCCAGGGCACCGTGCGTCGAAATGCGCACGTGCATGTACGACGTCAGGAAGCAGGTGAAGATGAAGGTGTCGCTGAGCAGGAAGATCCACATCATCGCCTTGCCCCAGGGCACGGGGAAAGCCTGCTTGTCACCGGACAGGTCGGATGCGACGCCTTGCAGGCCGCCGGGAGCAGCCACTGAATCTGCCGTACTTGCCATCGAGTTGCTTCCCTCGGGTTCGATCAGGTAGCCAGGAGTAGTCCGAACAGCACCAGCCAGACGAGCAACAGGAAATGCCAGTACATCGCGCAGAGCTCCACGCTCAGGCGAATCTGGCCGGGCTCCGAACCACCCCTCCACATGAGGGCGGTCGTCCTTCCCCAGACGGTGAGGCCGCCCAGCACATGCAGGCCGTGAATACCGGTGAGCAGGTAGAAGAAGGCATTGGCGGCGTTGCTCGAGAGGAATTGGCCCGAATCAGTCAGCTGCCGCCACGCCGCGAGCTGACCGGCGAGGAACGCGCAGGTGAGCAGACCGGCGACGAGGAGACCCGCCCTCACCCGCGGCGCGTCCCCGCGTCCCGCCGCCGCAGACGTCCACTGGAACGCGAAGCTCGCCAGCACCAGCATCAGCGTGTTGATCCAGAGCAGTCCCGGCTCGTGCAGCGGGCGCCAGTCGGCGAGCATCATGCGCGTCCAGTACGCGGAGATGAACAGGCCGAAGAATGACGTGACGACTGCAAGGAAGACCCAGAGGCCCACGCGCCCCGGCGCAACCGTCAGCCCCGACGCGCCGTACTGGTTGTCCGCGAGGCGCTGCTCCCGCTCCCAGGGCCGGGCCGTCAGCTGGCGCGCGAAGAGCCACCAGCCGATGACGCCTGCGGCGACGAGCGCGAACAGGATCGGGAAACTCACGCGTGGATACCGTGTTCCCGTCCCGCCGGTATCGATGGATCCAGCGGTTCGTTCTGCGGAATGAAATCGGCCTTCGCACCGGGCACGCTGTAGTCATAGGCCCAGCGAAAGACGACCGGGAGCTTTGGCCCCCAGTTGCCGTGCTTCGGCGGCGTGTCGGGCGTCTGCCATTCGAGGGAGGTCGCGCCCCAGGGGTTCGGATCGGCCTTCGGCCCGTAGCGGAGGCTCCAGAACACGTTCACGAAGAAGATGATCTGCGAGGCGGCGACGATCAACGCCGAGATCGTGATGCTCTCGTTTATGGCATGGGCGGAATCCGGGATGAACGCGGTATTGCCGAGCGCGTAGTAGCGCCGCGGCACGCCGAGGATCCCGAGGTAATGCATCGGCAGATAGATCGAGTACGTGCCGAGGAATGTCAGCCAGAAGTGGACCTTGCCGAGCGTCTCGTTGTACATGCGCCCGGTGATCTTCGGGAACCAGTGGTAGATCGCGCCGAAGACGACGAGGATCGGGGACACACCCATCACCATGTGGAAGTGGGCGACCACGAAGTAGGTGTCCGACAGCGGCAGGTCCACCGTCACGTTGCCGAGGAAGAGGCCCGTGAGCCCGCCGTGGATGAAGGTGAATATGAAGCCGATGGCAAACAGCATCGGCACGCGCAGATGGATGTCGCCCTGCCAGAGCGTCAATACCCAGTTATAGACCTTGATGGCAGTCGGCACAGCGATGATCAGCGTCGTCGTCGCGAAGAAGAAGCCGAAATAGGGATTCATGCCGCTCACGTACATGTGGTGCGCCCACACGACGAAGCTCAGCCCGCCGATCGCGAGGATCGCCCACACCATCATCCGGTAGCCGAAGATGTTCTTGCGGGCGTGGACGCTCAGGAGATCCGACACGATGCCGAACGCCGGCAGGGCGACGATGTAGACCTCCGGGTGACCGAAGAACCAGAACAGGTGCTGGAACAGCACCGGGCTGCCGCCCTGGTACTCGAGCTGCTGTCCCATGGACACCACGGCCGGCATGAAGAAGCTCGTGTGCAACGTGGCGTCGAGCATCATCATGATCGCGCTTACCAGCAGCGCGGGGAACGCGAGCAGGCCGAGGATCGTCGCGACGAAGATGCCCCACACGGACAGCGGCAGGCGCATCAGAGTCATGCCGCGGCAGCGCGCCTGCAGGACCGTGGTCACGTAGTTCAGGCCGCCCATCGTGAAGGCGACGATGAAGATCGCGAGCGAGCCCAGCATGAGCAGGATGCCCCAGCTCGCGCCCGCGGTCCCGGGCAGAATCGCCTGCGGCGGGTAGAGCGTCCAGCCCGCCCCGGTCGGGCCGCCCGGCACGAAGAAGCTCGCGATCAGGACCAGCACGGCGACGCAGATACACCCAGTAGCTCAACATGTTCATGTAGGGGAAGACCATGTCCCGCGCCCCGCACATGAGCGGGATCAGGTAGTTGCCGAAACCGCCGAGAAACAGGGCAGTGAGCAGATAGATCACCATGATCATGCCGTGCATGGTGATGAACTGCAGGTAGTCGCTGAGGCTCGATGAACGAGAAGGTGTTCGGAAACCCGAGCTGCAGGCGCATCAGCCCCGAAAGCACGAGGGCCACGAGTCCCACGGCGATCGCCGTAATCGCGTACTGGATGGCGATGACCTTGTGGTCCTGGCTCCAGATGTACTTGGTGACGAACGTCTGCGGGTCGTGCAGGTGCACGTCCCTGTCGGCGATTGCAACATAGGCCATCGGGAAAATCCTCTTCGGAAACTACCTCTGCGCGAGCCCTCGCGTGGCGACTGCCGGGTCGGTCGATGCCCGCTCGGGCGCCGGCAGATTCAGCGTGTTGATATAAGCCATCACGTTGGCGACCGAACGGTCGTTCTTGAGGCTGCCCGCGAGCATTGCCATCTGGGCGCCGTAGAAATCCTGCGGGTGGCCGCCACGGATGCCCTGCCTGAAGTTCTTCAGCTGCCGCTCCAGGTACCAGTCGCTCATGTGTGCCAGCCGCGGAGCGCTCGTCGTCCAGATGCCCTCGCCCGAGTCGCCGTGGCAGCCGGCGCAGGTGGCATAGAGCGACCTGCCCTCGCCGGCATCGCCGACGAGGCTCGGCGCCGGCCGGGAATCGGGCAGCGAGGTGACATAGGCGATCAGGTTGCGCATGGCGGTGTCGTCAAGCAGGGACGCGAAGCCCACCATCTGCTGGCCGAACGTGTCAGCAGCGCTACCGCCGCGAATCTGGTGCTTGAAATTAGTGCAGCTGGCGCGCGAGGTACCAGCCAGGCTGGCCCGGCGAGCTTCGGCGCGTTCAGGAGCTGGTTGCCCTCGCCCTGGGCGCCGTGACAGGCCATGCAGGTCGCGTAGCTCGCCTCGCCCGCCGCCGGATCGCCCGCGCCCTGCGCCAGCGTCGCCGCGAAGGTCGGCTGGCCGGCGAGCCAGGTATCGAATGCCGCCGGTTCGTCGACGACCACCTTGCCGCGCATGGCGAAGTGCGCGAGGCCGCACAACTCCTCGCAGAGGATCTCGTACGTGCCGGCCCTGGTCGGCGTGAGCCAGAGGTGTGTGACCATGCCCGGCACGAGATCCATCTTCACGCGGAACTGCGGCACCGTGAAGTCATGCAACACGTCCGTCGAGCGCAGCAGCACCTTCACCGGCTTGCCGATCGGCAGGTGCAATTCCTGGCTGGGGACGAGGATATCGTCATTGCCCCTGCGGTCGACGGGATCGATGCCGAACGGATTGTCCGGCGTGGTGAACTTCGCGTTCGTGGCGCCGAGCTGCGCCGTCCGGTCCGGGAAAGCGGAAGCTCCAGTTCCACTGGCGGCCGACCGCCTCGACGAGGGCGGCATCCTTCGGCACGTTGACGAAATCCGCCCACACGAAGAGCCCGGGCGTCAGCATGGCGGCGACACCCACCGAGGTGACGACGGTCAGCCACAACTCGAGCTTCTTGTTCTCCGGTTCGTACCTGGCCCTGTGCCCCTTGCGGTGCCGGAAACGGATGACCGCGTAGGCCATGAACAGATTCACCGCCACGAACACGATGCCGGTCACCAAGAAGGTGATGTCCACCGTGGTGTCCATCATCGTCCAGTTCGAGGCGATCGGCGTGAACCACCAGCCCGTGACGATGCTGAGGAAGTGGAACGCCAGCGAGCCGGCGATCAGAAGGATCAGGACGACTGCCAGCGCCATGTTGCTAATCCCTCTGCAGGGCCTCCCGCCGGCCCGCGGCGGCGTGCCTGCGCGCGCGCGCGCGCCTGCGCACCGCACTGAACGGATTGATGAAGTGCCGGTCGACAGCGACCAGCCCGGCCTCCGGATGCTTCGTGCGCATCATCGCGCGGACCGCGGCGCCCTGTTTCTTCCGCGCGTAGATCAGGATCAGGTAGCGGCCAGCCTCGATGTCGTGGTGGAACTTGGCAAGCTTCTTGTTCTCGGTCGCGATGCCCGTCAGGCCGCCCTCCCAGGCGCCGAAGAGCGTCGCCACGCCGACGACGATCATGTAGACGAAGCTCGGGACCTCCGGGCCGAAGGGTTCGAACCACATCAGAAGCGCCGCGCCGATGAGCCCGACCAGTAGGCCGATGGCGGCGCCGATGAACCCGTCGCGGACGATGTCCAGGGTCTCCAGATAGTTGCTGGAATGGATGTGCTGGGTCTTGAGACCCGACTCGTTCTTCGAGATGACGTGCAGGAAGAAATCCTTCACGCCGGCCGCGTGCAGGTCGTCACAGATCTTCTGCGTACTATCCAGTGTAGGCGCGAGATAGTAGAGGCAATTCATGTCTCGTCCCCGATGAAATGGCGGGCCACAGCGCGAGCGCTCTACCGCCGCCGAGGCGGCCGGATCCGACGCTCTAGCCGTTGCTCCGTAGCCCCGGCAGTGCCGGCACACGCGATTTTTCGGGAGTTTGTCACAACGCATCGGGCTTGGAAAGCAGCCGCGGCGCGGCGCGACAGGGCCCGTCGGCGGCCTCAAGCGGAATCGCGTGTTGCCGGCCAACCGGCCCGTTGCGATACAGTTTTGCCCGACAGAATCGCGAATTGCCGGTAGGTGGTCGATGGAATGGACTGATGCAGCGCGCCGTGATCCGCTCTGGCTGAACCTCGGAGGCCGCCGCGATTGTCATCCGCATCCGCTTTACGTGAACTACATCAGCGTGGATGCGGGACCACCCGCGCAATACACCGTGCAGCACGACCTGTCGAAACGGGTGCCATTGCCGGCGGGCTCCGTGGACCGGATCTTGTCGGAACACTTTCTCGAGCACCTTCCGGTCGAGGCAATCGCCTTCGTGCTGTCGGAATGCCACCGGCTGCTCAAGCCCGGCGGCATAGCGCGCTTTGCGACGCCCGACTACGAGCATCCGCAGAAGAAGCGTTATCTCGAGCAGGGCCGTGACCCGACCCGGCGCGATCACGTCACGCTGACGACAGCCCCGCTGCTGCGCGAGCTCATAGCCGCGTCGCCCTTCGGGACCGCCCGTTTCCACCAGTACTGGGAGGGACGGCGCTTCGTGCACGGGCCGATCGATTACTCGCTCGGCTACGTGCGCCGCACCCCCGAGAACGACGCCCGTAACCGCTGCACGGGACCCTGGCAGCGCCTCGGCCGATGGGGGCGCGACCTCGGCATGCTGGCGCGCCGCGGGCCTTTCGTGGAACGGGTGGATTTCGAGACCCGCAAGTACCACAGCCTCGCCTCCACCAGCGTCGTGTTCGATCTGGTCAGGTAGCCGCTGGAGATCGGGGCGCGAAGCGATTAAGGTTGCCCGCAGGCGCCTCCGGAAAAAGAACATGGCCGAACCCGGTTTCCACGACATCGACCGCATGCAGCAGCGTCTCGGCCCGATCTGGCTCATGCCGGGTGTGACGGCTCGCCACGTCCTCACACTTTTCTTCTCCGGCATGTCCACGATCGTGTTCATCACGGCGATCGGCGTCCTGTGGCCGTATCTCCTGCACGAACACCTGAAGATGCCCACCGACGTGCAGGGCAACTTCTCGGGCAACCTGATGGTCTTCGTCGAGCTCATTTCCGTGATCATCGCCATCCCGGTGGGCGCCGCCTCCGATCGCTGGGGCCGCCGGCCCCTGTATACCGCTTCCTTCCTGATCCTGGTGCTCGGGTTATCCCTGATGCCGCTCGCGCGTACCGAGGCGGCTCTCGTTTTGTATCGCGCGATCGCCTCGGCCGGCATAGCCATCGGCACGACCGTGCTTGCAACAACCATCGCCGACTACCCGCAGAACGCCTCCCGCGGCAAGTTCATCAGCGCGAACGGCATCATCACCGGCATCGGCGTCGTCGTCCTCTCCGCCCTCGTTTTCGGCCAGCTGCCGAAATTCTTCGCGAGCCGCGGCGCGGATCCTTATGCAGCCGGCACGTATACGTTCTGGGCCATGGCGGGCTTTGCGCTGCTCGGTGCCCTCGTCGCCTGGGCCGGACTGAAAGGCGGGCGTACCGTCGCGCACGCGTCCCGCAATTTCCGCGAGCTCGTCCGCACGGGCTTTGCGGAGGTCCGCAAGAACCCGCGGCTCCAGCTCACGTGCACCGCCTATTACGTATCGCGTGGCGACCTCACCGTATTCGCCGTGTTCCTGCCGCTCTGGCTCGTCAACACGGGCACAGACTCCGGCATGCTCACGCCAGACGCCCAGAGCGCCGCGAGCCGGTTATTCGGCATCGCGCAATTCTCGATGCTGCTGTTCACGCCCGTCATGGGCTGGATGGTCGACCGATTCGACCGCGTCGTGGCCCTTGCCATTTCCATGGGCATCGCGTTCGTCGGATTCCTCGCGCTCGGGATCGTCGCAGACCCGCTCCACTCGCCGTGGATGTATCTCGCGGCGGTCCTCGGCGGCGCCGGCGAAGCCGCCGTGCTCATTTCCGGGCCGGCGCTGGTCGGCCAGGAAGCGACGCCGAAGGTGCGGGGCTCCATCATCGGCTTCGTGTCCTTCTTCGGCGCCGGCGGCGTGGTGGTGAATTCCTACCTGTCCGGCCAACTCTTTGACAGCTGGATGTACCAGGCCCCGTTCGTATTCATGGCGGTCATGAATCTCCTGATCTGTGTCGCCTCCTTCGCAATGCGCGCCTGGGAGATCCGCACGGGCGTCGTGACGCATCCACCGGCCGCCGCCGCGCGCCGTGCGGCCCTGGCCGCGGCGCAGAGCAGTGCAGCCATGCGCGGAAACCCGCCCGGCGCGTGACCACGCCGCCACGCGCGACACCTCCCGGCAGGGACGGCGATGCAATTCAAGGACTACTACCACGTCATGGGGCTGGCGCGCACCGCGACCCAGGATGAGATCAAGCGCGCCTATCGCAAGCTCGCCCGGAAGTTCCACCCCGACGTGAGCAAGGAGCCGGACGCCGAGGCCCGCTTCAAGGAGCTGGGCGAGGCCTACGAGGTGCTGAAGGACCCCGAGAAGCGTGCGGCCTACGACCGTCTGGGCGCCGACTGGAAGGCGGGCCAGGATTTTCGCCCGCCGCCGGACTGGGACGCCGGCTTCGAGTTCTCGGGCGGCGGCCCTGCGGGCCAGGGTGCCGAGTTCAGCGATTTCTTCGAGACGCTGTTCGGACGCGGCTTCGCTCGCGCGCGCGGGGGCCGGGGCTCCTTCGACGTCCAGGGTGAGAATCGCCATGCCCGCGTCCTGGTCGACCTCGAGGACACGTACGACGGCGCCACGCGCACCATCACGCTGCGGGTTCCCGAGCTCGACGGCGAGGGGCGCGTCTCGATGCGCGAGCACACGCTCAACGTGAAGATCCCGCGCGGCATCCTGTCGGGCCAGCAGATCCGGCTCGCCGGACAGGGCGCCCCCGGCGTCGGCGGCGGCAAGCCCGGCGATCTTTATCTGGAAATCGAGATCCGCCCGCACCCGCTCTACCGGGTCGAAGGCGCGGACGTGTACCTCGACCTTCCGGTCGCGCCCTGGGAAGCCGCGCTCGGCGCTTCGGTCAGGGCGCCGGCGCCCGGGGGTGCCGTCGAGCTGAAGATCCCGCCGAATTCCTCCGCAGGCACGAAACTGCGGCTGAAGGGCCGGGGCATTCCCGCCAATCCGCCCGGGGACTATTACGTCGTCCCGCAGATCGCCCTGCCGCCGGCAGACAGCGAGGCCGCTCGGGCCGCTTATGCCAGCCTGCGGCAGCCGTTTCCCTCGTTCAACCCGCGCGCACGACTTGGGGTGTGAGGACATGACCGGCGAAAGCGTGACCTCAGGCATCGTGGGCGTCGTCCTCGATGAGACGACCGAGCTCACCATCGCGGAGATCTGCGGCGCGTGCGAGGTCGCGACCGGGACCATCGTCGAGCTCGTGGAGGAAGGCGTGCTCGAGCCGAGCGGCGGCGAGCCCGGGCAATGGCGCTTCACCGGCGTGCAATTGAGACGGGCGACCGTTGCGGTGCGCCTGCAACGTGACCTCGGCATCAACACCGCCGGCGTCGCGCTGACGCTGCAGCTCCTCGAGGAGATAGAGGCCCTGCAGGCGCGCCTGCGGGCGCTCGGAGTCAGCCTGCGGTGAGGGCGCGCCGCAGCGCCAGCGCCTCGGACACCTGATCCTCCCCGACCAGCCGCTCGCCCGCGAGGTCGGCGATCGTACGGGCGACCCGCAGCACCGAATCGCAGGCCCGCCGTGACAGCCGCAGCCGCTCGGCCGCGCGTTCCAGCAGCAGCTGGCCCGCGGCCCCGGGCAGACACCAGTGGCGGGTCTCCGCCGGACCGAGATGCGCGTTCATCACGCCGGCGCGCTCGAGCTGCCCCGACCAGGCCGCGGTCACGCGCGCAGCCACCGCCGCCGAGCCCTCGCCGTCGCCGTCCGCACTGAGCCGCACCTCGGTGCGCGCCACCTCCAGCCGGATGTCGATGCGATCCAGGAATGGTCCCGACAGCCGTTCGCGGTAGCGGCGCACCTGGTCGGGCGAGCAATGGCAGAGGCGCCCCGGGTCGCCGTGCGAGCCGCAGGGGCAGGGGTTCATCGCCGCGACGAGCTGGAAGCGGGCGGGAAACTCCAGCGTCCGCGCAGCACGCGCGACGGTGATGCGCCCCGACTCGAGCGGCTCCCTGAGCGCTTCGAGCACGGGCCGCGAGAACTCCGGCAGCTCGTCGAGGAACAGCACGCCGTTGTGGGCGAGCGAGATCTCGCCCGGCCTCGGCCACGGTCCGCCACCGACGAGCGCCGAAGCGGACGCGGTGTGATGCGGCGCGCGGAACGGCCTGACGTTCAGCGGTCGGCGCGGTGTCAGCCCCGCGACCGAGGCGACCGCGGCGGCCTCCACCGCCTCGTCCTCGGTCAGCGGCGGCAGGAGTCCCGGCAGGCGTCGCGCCAGCATGCTCTTGCCCGTTCCCGGGGGGCCGATCAGCAGCAGGTTGTGCCCGCCGGCGGCCGCGATCTCGAGCGCGCGGCGCGCCTGCGGCTGGCCGTGAATATCGCGCAGGTCCTCGTACGGCCCCGCGGCGACGCCAGGCTCAGCCGCGACGGACGCGCGCAGCGGCTCGATGCCCTGCAGGTGCCGCGCGACGGCGGCGAGCTCATCCGCGAGCAGGATGGTCTGGCCACGGAGAATGGCGGCCTCGGCACCCGAGGCGCGGGGGATCACCGCGATGCGCCCGGCGCGGCGCGTCGCCTGCAGCGCCGGCAGGATCCCGATCACCGGGCGCACGCCGCCGCCGAAGGCGAGCTCGCCCAGGAATTCGAAGCGGGCGAGCGGCTCTACGGGGATCTGGCCGGAGGCGGCCAGCACGCCGAGCGCGATGGGCAGGTCGAACCGGCCGCCGAATTTCGGCAGGTCCGCCGGCGCCAGGTTGACCGCGATCTTGCGCCCGGGAAATTCGAACCCGCACTGGGAGATCGCGGCCCTGACGCGCTCGCGGCTTTCCTTCACCGTTGTTTCGGCGAGGCCGACGATGGCAAGGCCGGGAAGACCGCCGCTCAGGCGGACCTCCACCGTCACCTCGGGTGCGGCGAGGCCGAGTTCGCCGCGGGTTATCGCGCAGGCGAGTCGCAATGCGGCGCCCTGGGCGCAGGCGCCGCGGCGCCTAGTGGGACTTCCCGGCCGGCCGGGACTCGAGCTCCCTGATCCGCTCCTCAAGGGCGGTCAGCTTCTCGCGGGTGCGCTCGAGCACGCGCTGCTGGATATCGAATTCCTCCCGCGTGACCAGATTCAGCCGCGCTAGCCCGGTCTCGAGCAGGGCACGGAAGTTCTTCTCCATGTCCGCCTGCAGAGCCCGCACGCCCGGGGGGACGGTCTCCGCCAGCTTCCTCGCAAGTTCTTCGATGAGTTTCGTTTCCATGGCTCTCTACCCGTTCTGTGGATGGGGGAGCGGCGCGGTGCCCTGCAACTGTGCAGGCAGGGACGGCGCTGCCCTTCCCGGGTGCAATGCGCAGACGGCGCAGGCCGTTTGCCCGCAGGAACACGCGGCTATCGCATCCGATTGACTGGCACGATTCCTGCTTATGCCTTCGCAGCTCGCATCGTGCCAACCGCACCGGGTGCCGGCAAGCAGAAAAAGGACCACGAGCGTGGGGAAATTCGAGAACGGATCGAAGCCGCCCGTCGGGCGGCGCGGCCCGGCGCGATCGGCGCCAGGCCGCATCACTGACTGACGCCAGGGAACAGAGGGAGGAGCCGTGAAGCTCATCACCGCGATCATCAAACCCTTCAAGCTCGACGACGTCCGCGAAGCGATCAGCGAGATCGGGGTCCAGGGCATCACCGTCACGGAAGTGAAGGGCTTCGGCCGCCAGCGCGGACACACCGAGCTCTACCGTGGAGCGGAGTACGTCGTGGATTTCCTGCCGAAGGTGAAGCTCGAGGTGGCCATCGCGGACGAGCTGCTCGACCAGGCGCTCGAGGCCATCATCAAGGCGGCGCGGACCGGCAAGATCGGCGACGGCAAGATTTTCGTGAGCGACCTGAACGAGGTCATCAGGATCCGCACCGGGGAAACCGGGTCGGAAGCGCTGTGATCGCGCTGAGGCCCGGCGCGCGAACAACCAGGAGCAAGATCGTGAAACCGCAAATATCCGTGCTTCGAAGACTCGCCAGTGCGGCGGTGCCCGTGCTGGCCGCGCTGCTCGCGCCCGCGATCGCGCTCGCGGCCGACACGCCGGTACCGGACAAGGGCGACACCGCCTGGATGCTGACCTCCACTGCGCTCGTCATCCTCATGACCATTCCGGGGCTCGCGCTCTTCTACGGCGGCATGGTGCGCTCGAAGAACGTGCTCTCGGTGCTGATGCAGGTCTTCATGACCTTCTGCATGGTCGCGCTCCTCTGGGCGATTTACGGCTACAGCCTGGCATTCACCGAGGGCGGCCCCTTCTTCGGCGGCTTCAACCGGCTCTTCCTGGCGGGCATGAAGCCTGAATCCGTAGCGGCGACCTTCTCGAAGGGCGTCTACATCCCGGAGTTCGCCTATTTCGTGTTCCAGCTCACCTTCGCCGCGATCACACCCTGTCTGATCGTCGGCGCGTTCGCCGAGCGGCTGAAGTTCTCGGCGGTGCTGCTCTTCCTCCTCATCTGGTTCACCTTCGCCTACGTGCCGATCGCGCACATGGTGTGGTACTGGGCGGGCCCGGATGCCTACACGGATCCCGAGGCGGGCGCGGCCGCCGCCGCTACCGCCGGGTTCATCTTCCAGAAGGGGGCGCTCGATTTCGCCGGTGGCACGGTCGTGCATATCAACGCCGGCATCGCCGGCATCGTCGGTGCGCTCTTCGCGGGCAAGCGCATCGGCTACGGCAAGGCGCCGATGCCGCCGCACAACCTGCCGTTCGTCATGATCGGCGCATCCCTGCTCTGGGTCGGCTGGTTCGGGTTCAACGTCGGGTCCAATCTCGAGGCGACGGGGCTCGCGGCCCAGGTCTTCGCCAACACGACGCTCGCCACCGCCGCGGCGGCGATCACCTGGTCGTTTGCCGAGTGGGTCTGGCGCGGCACGCCGACGATGCTCGGCGCGGCTTCCGGCGCCATCGCGGGCCTCGTGGCCATCACGCCCGCGTGCGGCTGGGTCGGCCCGATGGGATCCATCGTCATCGGCCTGGCGGCGGGGCTGTTCTGTCTGCTCGGCGTGACCAAGCTCAAGGCAGCACTCGGCTACGACGACTCGCTCGACGTCTTCGGCGTGCACTGCATCGGCGGCATCATCGGCGCGCTGCTCACGGCAGTGTTCTGCAACCCCGCGCTCGGCGGCACGGGCGTCTACGACTACGTGGCGAACGCGGTCGGCGAGTATTCCACCGCCGCGCAGTTCAAGAGCCAGCTCTGGGGTGTCTGCGTGACCATTCTCTGGTCCGGGGCCGTGTCGGTCGTGGGCTACTTCATCGTCAACGCGACCGTGGGCCTGCGGGTCTCCGAGGACGAAGAACGGGAAGGGCTCGATACCGCTTCCCACGGAGAAAGCGCCTACACCTGAAGGTCACCCCCCGCGGCGCCGGTGTGGGCACCGGGCTTTCGCACCCGCAACATCAGCAGTCCCGCGGGTACGAAATCCCCCGGCCGCCCGCACCGGCGCCGCTTCTCGTTGCGTGACGGGGTTCAAACTCCGGCCTCCTCCCGCAGTGGCATAATCACGGATGCCGCCGGCTCCGGGTAACGCCAGGCGGCATTCCCCAGACGTGAGGTTGCCGATCATGAAAGCCGCTGCCGCCGTTGCCGGAGTCGTCTTGTCTGCCGCGCTCGCGGCGATCGCGGGTAGGGCCGGCGCCGCCGACGAGGGCACGGTCTATCTGTGGGTGGACAAGAACGGCACACCTCACTACGAGGACCGCCCGCCGGAGGGCGCCGAGGCCTCGGCTTCCGCGAGGGAGCTGAATCTGCGTTACAAGCTCACCGACGAGCAGGCCGTCGCCGAAGCCGGCAAACGCAAGGCCGACCTCTCGGATGCCGCCCAGCTCCGCGAGAAGCAGCAGGCCGAGGACAAGGCGGCCGATCAGAAGACGGCCGACAAGGCCGACGCGGAAGACAAGGACAAGGTCCTGACCGAGCGTGAAGCGGGCTGCAAGCAGGCCAAGGAACGGCTGCAGAAGTACGAGACCGCGCATCGGCTCTACAAACCCGGACCGGACGGACAGCGCACCTACCTGACTGACGAGGAAACGGATGCCGCCCGCGCAGACGCTCGCAGGACCGTGGACGAGTGGTGCGGCGAATGACGCCGCCGGCCCGGTGACGGACGCACCGGACAAGCCGCGCCCCGACGCCTGCACCTATCTGCCCGATCTCTGCGCGCCCATGGCCGTCCTGGGCGTCGTGCTCATTGCGGAGCTGATGGCGATCGCGCTCACCCTGGCGCGGCAGAATCACTGGGTGAGCTTCTTCTCGGACCTCGGACGCACGTCGTTCGTCCTGCAGTGGCTGTCACTCACTTCGGCCGCGGTGCTCTGCGGCGTGCGGCCGCTCGCCGCCAGGCTGTCGCTTCCCCAGGGAACCGCGCTCGCGTTCTTCGCGACCCTGGCCAACGTGCTCGTCGTCTCCGAGGCCCTCTACTGGGTCGGTTATTTCATCGCACCGGGTATCGCCGCAGACGGCTGGCTGCCGGCCGATCACTGGTTCTTCGCAGTCCGCAACCTCGTGCTCGGCGGCATCATCACCGGCGGTCTGCTCCGCTATTTCTATGTATCCGAGCAGTGGCGGCACAACGTGCGCCGCGAAGCGGCGGCCCGCATTCATGCGCTGCAGGCACGCATCAGGCCTCATTTCCTGTTCAACAGCCTGAATACCATCGCGAGCCTCGCCCGCACCAATCCCAGGGCGGCCGAGCAGGCGGTCGAGGACCTCGCGGATCTCTTCCGGATCTCTCTGAACGACGCCCGCCAGCGCATCACCCTTGCCGAGGAGCTGGAGATCGCGCGGGTCTACGAGCGCATGGAGCGGCAGCGGCTCGGTGAGCGGCTGCGCGTGGACTGGCAGCTGGACGGCCTGCCCGTCGACGCGATGCTGCCGAGTCTTACCGTCCAGCCCCTGCTCGAGAATGCCATCTACCACGGCATCGAGCGGCTGCCCGACCCCGGCCCGGTGGAGGTCAGGGCCCGGCGCGACGGCGAGCAGCTGCACATCACGATCACGAATCCCGTGCCCGATGGCGGCGCCACGGAGCGGCCGGGCAGTCACATGGCGATCGTGAACATCCGCGAGCGGCTTGCGCTGGCCTTCGGCGAGCGGGCGGCGCTCACCGTCGAGCCCGGCCCCGGCCGCTTCAGCGTGACCCTCACCTTCCCCTACCAGCGCTCGGCGCCCTGAGCATGCATCCGCGCAGCGTTCTCATCGTGGACGACGAATCGCCGGCACGCTCGCGGTTGCGCCAGCTCATCGAGGACATCGGCGAATGGCAGATCGCCGGCGAGGCGGCGCATGGCCGCCAGGCGCTCGACCTCTGCGAGCGGCTGGATCCAGACGTCGTCCTGCTCGACATCCGCATGCCGGAAATGGATGGCATCGAGGTGGCGCAGCATCTCACCACGTTCGAGCACGGCCCGGCCGTGATCTTCACCACCGCCTACAGCGACTACGCGATCCAGGCTTTCGACGCCCAGGCGATCGGCTATCTCGTGAAGCCGGTCAGGCGCGAGCGCCTCGAGCGCGCGCTCGAACAGGCTGCGCGCCTGTCCCGCCAGGAGATGGATGCTCTCGCCGCAGCCAGCGGCGCCGGCGGCCGCCGCACCCGGATCTGCGTGCGCACGGTCAAGGGGCTGCGCATCGTCCCGGTCAGCGAGATCCTGTATTTCCAGGCGGATCAGAAGTACGTGACACTCGTGCTTCCCGACGGCGAGGAGGTCACCGACGAAACCCTGAAGGATCTCGAGACCGAGTTCTCCGCCGATTTCATCCGCATACATCGCAACACGCTCGTGGCGGTGAAGCATCTCCAGCGCATCGAGGTCACGCCTGACGGACGCTCCCTCGCCTGGCTCGCCAGCCGTGACCAGCCACTGCCGATCAGCCGCCGTCTCGTGGCCGACGTCAAGCGCCGCATCCAGCAGAGCAGCTGACCTCAGAACCCGGCATCGGCCGTGGCAGAATGAGCTTCCGGCACGAAGCCGAGGCGCTCATGAACCATTCGCCGACCGATCAGCCACAGGACCAGCCAGCCGCCCGACGGACCGGCTGGCCGGCGCTGGTCCTCGCGTTGCTGGCGCTTGCCCTCACTTGCGCGCAGTGGATGGGACTCGTCGGCCGTCCGGCCGCCGAGCGCAACCCGGCAGAGGAGCGTGCCAGGACCGAGCGAAGGGTCAGGGCGCTCGAGGACCGGATCCAGCGCGAGCACGAGGAGCTCGTGCGGCTGACGCAGAGGATTGGCACGGACAATGCGGGCGAGGATTCGCTCACCGGGCGCGTCCAGCGCCTCGAAGAGACCACCGCGAAGCTGCCCGGCGGCAGTCGCGCGCGCCTGCTCTGGCTGCTCGAGCAGGCCGAATATTTCATGCGCGTCGCCAATGCACAGGAAAGCCTTGCCGGCGACAGCGCCGGTGCCCTGACTGCGCTCGGGATCGCCGACCAACACCTGCGCGACGCAGCCGACCCAAGATTCACGCCCGTGCGCAAGCTCCTCGCGGCCGAAATCACGTCCCTGCGCGCGGTGCCGAGAGTGGACACCGAGGGCCTGGTGCTGAAACTCGCAGCGCTGGGGGAAACCCTCGAAAAGCTGCCGCCCAGGCAAACCGCGCCGCCGTCTTTTAATCCCGCTCCTCCCGAGCCGCCAGTGGCGCCGGGCGGGTTCGGGCGCGCTGCCGAGGCGTTGCGCGCCGCGTTCTTCAGGATCGTCAGCGTGAGGCGCACCGATGTGCCCGCCATGACGCTCCTGTCGGATGAGTCGGCGGCGCTGCTAGAGCGCAGCCTGGAGCTGGAGCTGCAGATGGCGCGTCTCGCGCTGATCCGGGGCGACGCCCCGATATTCCACACCTCGCTTGCCGCCGTTCGTCGCAATCTCGTACGGTATTTCGATGCCAGCGCACCGCCGGTTGCCGGCGCGCTCGGCGTCGTCGACGACCTCGCCCGCGCGCCGTTGCCCGAGGCGCTGCCGGACGTCTCGGGCTCGCTGAAAGAGCTCCTGCGGATCAAAGAGCACGAGTTCAAGTCGTGAAGGCCGGACTGGCCATGGTCCTCGTGCTCGCGGTCGGCGCCGTGCTCGGCCACTTCCTGCTCGCGGACAACGGCTACGTGCTCGTGAGTTTCCGCGGCTATGTCATCGAGATGTCGGTGCCGATCGCACTCTTCCTCATGGTCGTCGCCTACCTCGCGCTGCGGTTCGTCGCCTGGCTCTGGCGGGTGCCGCGGGAGCTTGGCGAGGCAACGGCACGGGCGCGCATGCGCTGGGCAGGCCGCCAGGCGACCCGCGGGTACATCGCGATCGCCGAGGGCAAGCTCGCACACGGCGAGCGGCTGCTCACGCGTGGTGCCCGCCGCAGCGGAGCCGCGCTCATGAACTATCTCGCGGCCGCCCGTCTCGCGCACCAGCAGAACGACATCGCGCGCCGCGACGGCTGGCTCAAGCTCGCCTACGAGCAGGAACCGGCGGCGACCGATGCCGTGCTGCTCGCACAGGCCGAAATGCAGATGGACGACCAGGCTTTCGACCGCGCCCTTGCGACCCTGCAGCGCGTCCGCGAGCACAATCCGAAGCACGCGCAGGCGCTGAAGCTCCTCACGGCCCTGTACTGGCGCCGTCACGACTGGCGGGCGCTGGTCGATCTGCTGCCCACGCTGCGCGCGATGCCGCCGCTCCCCCCGGAAAAGCTGAACCGCTGGAGCATCGACGCCTTCGAGGCCCTGCTCGCCGATCCGGCGCTCGATGAGACCGGCGTCGGCGAGCTCTGGGAGGAAGTGCCGAAGATGCTGCGAGGCGAGCCGCGCCTCGTGCTCGCCCGCGCGCGCGCGCTCGCGCGCTGCGGCGCCGTTGCCGCGGCGGAAGCCGAGGTCCGCCGCACGCTGCGCGATCAGTGGGACGCGGACCTGGTGCGCTTCTACGGCGAGTTGCAGCTGCCTGAGACCGGACAGCAGCTGAAGAACGCGGAAGCCTTCCTCAGGGAACGACCGGAGGATCCGGACCTGCTGCTCACGCTCGGCCGGCTGTCGTACCGCAACCAGCTCTGGGGCAAGGCCCGCAGCTATCTCGAGACGAGCATCGCCATCAAGCCGACCGCCGAGACCTTCGAGTCACTGGGACAGCTGATGGAGCGCATCGGCGACCGGGAGGCGGCGGCGAAGGCGTTCCAGCGCGGGCTAGCCATGCGCACGTAAGGCCGGGCGGCTGCGGCGGCTGCCGAGCCACTCGAGCAGCGGCTCCCACTGCTCCCAGTCGGGCCAGGCCAGGTATTCGGGCAGCTCGAAGATGCCGAGGCCCCTCGTGTAGGCGCGGATGTAGTTCTGCGCCTCGCGAAACTTCGCCACGTAGGGCGTCTTCAGACTCTCGAGATAGTCATCGAGCTCACCGGCGATGAGCGTGTTGTCGCGCACGCGGTTGGCGACCACCGCGATCTTCGCTTCCTTGCGCGCGACCCGCCCGACGCCGCCAAGGTCACCGAGGAACTTCGATGCGGCCTGGATATCGATACTCGATGGCAGCACGGGCACGATGATGGTCTCCGCATGGCGCACCATCTCGGTGAGCTCGGTTCCGTGCACACGGGCCGGCGCATCGATGATGACGACTTCCGCGTTGCGGGGCAGGTTGCGCAGCCCGTGAGTGGCCGCCTCGACGCCCTCGATGGGCGGGCGCTCCTTCGGCCGGCGCGCGAGCCAGTCGAGACCCGAGCGCTGCGGATCGTAGTCGGCGAGCGCCACCCTGTAGTCCTGGGTCGCGTAATAGCTCGCGAGGCTCGTGGCGATCGTGCTCTTGCCGCAGCCGCCCTTGGCGTTCAGCACCATGATATGCCGCATCGGTAGTCATTCCCTGGTTCGTGGCCCGGCTCCGCATCCGGGGCGCTAGAAGGTAATGGGTGACTCCGGAAAAGTCCACGGCAAAACGCGCGCCGGTCAATTGCGCCACAGGGTAAGGGCGATCTCGAAGGCTATGAGGAGGATGATCACCCATTCGAGCAACTCCATCCGCCTGCCTGCGGTGCGATCCGTCATCTTGTCGTAGATGTTCTCGAGCGTCTGGAGCTTCCGCAGGATGCCGGAGTCCCAGGCCTGCAGGTGAAAACGTTGCGACGCGAGACGGTAGACGCGGGCCAGGTACTGGTCGCCCAGCAGCTTGACGCTGTTCGTCACGCGCTCGAAGAGCAGCGCGCTATCGACCTGTAACCGCGCGATGGCGGCGGCGTCCCGGCCGAGCACGCCCGGCAGCCGGAACAGCGGCACGCGACGGCGCGCCAGCACCTCGTAGGCCTGGTCGAGCGCGCGGTCGAGCCGGCCGTCCACAATCCGCATCTCCAGCAGCTCCACGTTGGCGAATTCGAGCACGGCGCGGGTGTCGTCGAGCCCCGGTCCGAGCAGCAGCGCGGCGTTCCAGTCGATCAGCGTGTAGTCCTCCGGCGCGAACGCGATGGCGCAGCAGGTCGCGTCCCGCACCTCCTCCGCAGCGAGCGTCCGGCGTTCCGAGCGCAGGATCTGGGCGATCGTTTGCTGCCGGCTCTCCCAGGATCGCGGCACATAGGGCTCCGGGAGCTGGAACACGAGGTAGTCCTCCACCTGCGGGAGGAGGGTCGGCCGTTCCACCGCATCCGCCACCACGCCGAAGAGACGCTCCACGTGACGGCGCGAGTCCGCCAGGAGCTGTGCGTTCTCGTAGAGCGTCTCGCTGAGCTCCAGCAGCCCGGCAGGGCTGCCCTCGAAGGGGATGCGATAACCGACCGACAGGGCGCCGAAGTCGTAGAGCACGATCTCGACGCCGGGGAGCGAGCTGAAGCGCCCGAGGGACAGGGCCGGAGCATCGAGCGACACGCGCAGCGGCTGGGAGCTGAACTCGAAATACTCCGGTGCGCGGTGGCGGCTCGGGACACCGCCGCGCGCCGTGAAGGCCGTGGCACGCCGCTCGGCCTCGTCCAGCCGGATCGCAATGCCGATGTCGTAGGCGAACAGCGCGTGGCAGACGCCGGCGCCGATCGTATCCTCGCCGCTGGCCATGGCCAGGTCCCCGCGTCGGTGAGAGTCGTCATGTTAGCAGAGGCCTCGCGCACCTCCGGCCGATATAATGCCGACGGCGTCGTGAAGCCATTCATGCGGCTCCCCTTCACAAAAATGCACGGCCTCGGGAACGACTTCGTCGTGGTCCAGGCGAACCAGGCGGCGGCACTGCCCGACGCGGGCACCATCCGTTCGCTCGCCGATCGCCGGACCGGCATCGGCTTCGATCAGCTCCTGTGGCTGGAAAAGGCGCGCACGCCGGGCACGGTCGCCTACTATCGCGTGTTCAACAGCGACGGCGGCGAAGCCGAACAGTGCGGCAACGGTGCGCGTTGCATTGCCAGTCTCATCGGCGACGGTCCGGGCCGTACGCTGGTGCTGCAGCACCGGAGCGGCACTTCCCGGGCACGGCTGGAGCGCAACGGGCGCGTGAGTATCGAAATCGGCGTGCCGCAGTTCGAGCCGGCGCGCGTGCCGTTCATCGCCGAGAGCGAGGAGCCGAGCTACAAGCTGCGGATCAAGAAGCGCGACGTCGAGCTCGCCGTCGTCTCCGTCGGCAATCCCCACGGCGTGCTGCGCGTGTCGGACGTGGACGACGCGCCCGTCGCCACACTAGGCCCCGCACTCGAGAGTCACGAGCGATTTCCAAACCGTGCTAACATCGGATTCATGCAGGTGCTCGACCGGGAGCACATTCGGCTCCGCGTTTACGAGCGTGGCGCCGGTGAAACCCAGGCCTGTGGCACCGGCGCTTGCGCGGCGGTCGTCGTTGGCCGGCGCGCAGGGTGGCTCGCCGAACGGGTGACTGTCAGCCTGCCAGGTGGCGAGCTCGTAGTGCGCTGGGAGGGTCCTGGAACTCCCGTTTGGCTCACCGGCGAAGCGGTTACCGTATTCGAGGGAACGGTGGAGATATGAGCACAGTCACTCAGCACCTTGAGTATGCCGACGTTTCCGAGGAGTCCATCGCGGATTACCTCAAGTCACACCCGGACTTCTTCGAACGCAACCTGACGCTGCTGTCCGGCTTGCGGCTCCCTCACCGGATCACCGGCGGGGCAATATCGCTCGTGGAACGGCAGGTGGACGTCCTGCGCCAGCGCAACACGGCGATGGACAGCAGGTTGAAGGAGCTCGTGCAGGTTGCGCGCAGCAACGACCGGCTCGCCGGGCGCATTCATTCGCTCGCGCTGCTGCTGATGCGCTCGAAGAGCCGTGAGGACGTGATCGACATCCTCGACGAGCAGCTGCGCGAAGGCTTCTCGGTGGATCAGTCGGCGCTCGTCCTGTTCGACAGCGTTCCGGGCCTGGCCCAGGGCCATTCCCAGTTCGTCAGGGTCGTGAACCGCGAGGACCCTGTGGTCGGCCCGTTCAAGTCGTTCCTGCAGAGCTCGACCCCGCGCTGCACGCGGGTGCGCGATGCGCAGCGCGACTTCCTGTTCGGTCCCGGCGCGGCGATACAGTCGATGGCGCTCGTGCCGCTCGGACCGCGGTCCGAGTACGGCTTCCTCGCCATCGGCAACCGCAGCCCCGACCACTTCCATCCTGCGAAGAGCATCGACTTCCTGGCGCGCCTGGGAGAGCTTGCCGCCTGCGCGCTGAGCCTGCGGTAAGGCCAATCAGGAGCGGTGAACAAGCCTCAGTGGCAGCAGGCTGAGCGCTTCCTCGCGCACCTGTCGCTCGAGCGGCGCCTTTCCGGGCATACGGTCAGCGCATACCGCCGCGATCTCGTCTGCCTCGCCGAATTCTGCGACCGCGAGAAGATCGCGCGCTGGCGCGACCTCAAGGTCCACCACATGCGCCGCTACGCCGCCCTCAGCCACGGCGCCGGACTGAACCCGCGCAGCATCCAGCGGCGTCTCTCGGGCGCGCGCAGCTTCCTCAAGTACCTGATCCGCGAAGGCGCGGCGGCGCAGAACCCCGCGATCGGCGTGTCGGCGCCGAGGGCGGCGCGCCGGCTTCCTACGACGCTCGACGTGGACCAGATGGCACACCTGCTCGAGATCCGCGGCGACGATCCGCTGACCATCCGCGACCGGGCCATGCTCGAGCTGCTCTATTCCTCCGGCCTGCGGCTCGGCGAGCTCGTCGGCCTCGACCTCGAGGACGTGGATCTCGCCGACGGCATGGTGCGCGTCACGGGCAAGGGCCGGAAGACGCGGCTCGTGCCGGTCGGACGCGTCGCGCGCACGGCGCTGCGCTCGTGGTTGAAGGCTCGCGGCGGTATCCCCGCGCCCGGGGAGAAGGCCGTGTTCACGGGCGTGAGGGGACGGCGCATCAGTCCGCGCTCGGTACAGGCGCGCGTCAGCTACTGGGCGCGCCGGTCGGGACTCGGCCAGCGCGTTCATCCGCATCTCTTCCGGCACAGTTTTGCGACTCATTTGCTCGAGTCGAGCGGCGATCTGCGCGGCGTGCAGGAGATGCTGGGGCACGCGAACATCGGCACGACGCAGATCTACACCCACCTCGATTTTCAGCACCTTGCCCAGGTTTATGACAAGGCCCACCCGAGGGCCCGCCGCAGCAAGCCCGCAGCAGCGCGCGCCGGCAAGACCTGAACCGAGGCGCGTCCCGCGCGGTCTCAGGTCAACGCCGCCCGCGCATCCGCGTTGGATGCACAGCAAAGCAGCAACGAGGTCCGGGGCAGCCCCGGATCGGAACTCAAGGAGATGACGATGACGCTCAAAGCCATGATCACCGGCCTTACGGCCGCCAGCCTGCTGGCGCTCGCGCCCCTCGGCGTGCGCGCCGCCGACGCGCCGCCAGCGTCGGTGAAGGGCAAGGAGTGGTGCGACCAGAATCCGGAGCAGTGCAAGGAGATGCGCGAGAAGCGCGATGCGTGGTGCAAGGACAACCCGGAACAGTGCGAGAAGGCGCAGGGAAAGCGCGCCGAACGCCAGAAATGGTGCGACGAGAATCCGCAGAAGTGCGCCGAACAGCGCGAAAAGATGCAGCAGCGTGCTGCCGAGCGGAAGGAATGGTGCGACAAGAACCCCGAAGAGTGCGCAAAACAGCGCGAGGAACGGCGCAAGAGGATGGAAGAAATGAAGGCCAAGTGCGACGCCGATCCCGCAAAGTGCGAGGAAAAGAAGGAGCAGATGCGTGAGCGCTGGGAAAAGCGCCACGACAGTGCTTCGCCGCCACCGGCCGGCCCGAAACCCCAGACCTGATCGGCGGGTCCACGGGCCAGCCGGCTCCGCGGCCGGCTGGCCCGTTCCGTCTCCAGCCGTCCCCGGCGCGGTCACAGCAGGCCCCGCGGCTCATGTAGCATTTGCATCCCAGTGACCTGAACCGGCCGGCGAGCCGGGCGTGAGCGGACGCATGCAGCAATTCGAAGGCACCACCATCGTGTCGGTGCGCAGGGGCGGCGTCGTCGCGGTAGGCGGCGACGGCCAGGTCACGATGGGCAACACCGTCATGAAAGCGAACGCCCGCAAGGTGCGGCGACTCGCGGAGGGCAAGGTCATCGCCGGCTTCGCCGGCGGCACCGCCGATGCCTTCACGCTCTTCGAGCTCTTCGAGGGCAAGCTCACCCAGTACGGCAATCTCACCCGCGCGGCGATCGAGCTCGCGAAGGACTGGCGCACGGACCGGCGGCTGCGCCGGCTCGAGGCCCTGCTCTGCGTCGCCGACACGCAGAAATCGCTCATCATCTCCGGCAACGGCGACGTCATCGAGCCCGAGGACGACCTCATGGCCGTGGGCTCCGGCGGCCCTTACGCCCAAGCCGCCGCGCGCGCGCTGCTCGATAACACGGAGCTCGGCGCCGAAGACATCGTGCGCAAAGCGCTGGAGATCGCAGGAAGCATCTGCATCTACACCAACCAGAACATCGCCATCGAGACGCTGCCTTAGCCATGTCGCAAATGACGCCGCGCGAGATCGTGCAGGAGCTCGACAAGCACATCATCGGCCAGGACCAGGCGAAACGCGCCGTGGCCATCGCGCTGCGCAACCGCTGGCGCCGCATGCAGGTGGACGCCGAGCTGCGCAACGAGATCACGCCGAAGAACATCCTGATGATCGGCCCGACGGGCGTCGGCAAGACCGAAATCGCCCGGCGGCTCGCGCGCCTCGCCAGCGCGCCCTTCATCAAGGTCGAGGCCACGAAGTTCACCGAGGTGGGTTACGTGGGCCGCGACGTGGACAGCATCATCCGCGATCTCACCGACATGGCGATGAAGCTCACCCGCGAGACGGAGACGGCCAAGGTGCGCCACCGCGCCGAGGACGCCGCGGAGGAGCGCGTGCTCGATGCCCTGCTGCCGCAGGCCGCCGGCAGCTTCGGCTTCGGGGCTGCGGCCGCGGCGACGGAGCCGAAGGACTCCGAAACGCGCCAGAAATTCCGCAAGCTGTTGCGCGAGGGCAAGCTCGATGACCGTGAGATCGAGATCGAGGTGCGTGCCGTGCCGCTCGGCCTCGAGATCATGGCCCCGCCTGGCATGGAGGAGATGACGAGCCAGCTCCAGAGCATGTTCCAGAACCTCGGCAGCCAGCGGAAGAAGAGCCGCCGCCTCAAGGTGCAGGACGCGCTGAAAATGCTGCTCGACGAGGAGGCGGGGCGCCTCGTCAACGACGACGAGGTGAAGCTCACGGCCCTGCGCAACGTCGAGCAGAACGGGATCGTGTTCATCGACGAGATCGACAAAGTCGCCAGACGCGCCGAGGCGACCGGCGCGGGCGCGGACGTCTCGCGCGAAGGCGTGCAGCGCGACCTGCTGCCGCTCGTCGAGGGCTGCACGATCAGCACCAAGTACGGCATGGTGAAGACGGATCACATCCTGTTCATCGCCTCGGGCGCATTCCATGCCTCGAAACCTTCCGACCTCATCCCCGAGCTGCAGGGCCGCTTCCCGATCCGGGTCGAGCTCGACACGCTCACCGCGGCGGACTTCGTCCGGATCCTCACCGAGCCCGATGCTTCGCTCTGCCAGCAGTACGCGGCGCTCCTCGCGACCGAGGGCGTCACGCTCGAGTACGAGGAATCCGGGGTGCGCCGCATCGCGGAGATCGCCGACCGCGCGAACCAGCAGATGGAGAACATCGGCGCCCGGCGGCTGCACACCGTGATGGAGCGCCTGCTGGAAGCGATCTCCTTCGACGCCGCGGATCGCAGCGGGCAGAAGATCACGGTGAATGCGGATTACGTCGAGCAGCACCTGGGCGCGCTACTCAGGAACGAGGATCTCAGCCGGTACATCCTGTAGTGCTGCGCTCCTGCTAGACTGCGGAAAAAGAGCGCAAGGCAGTGACCGACACCACCCACTTCGGCTACGAGACGGTCCCGACACGCGACAAGGCCGGGCGGGTACGCGAAGTATTCGACTCGGTCGCCACACGCTACGACCTGATGAACGACCTCATGTCGGGCGGTCTGCACCGGCTCTGGAAGCGCTTCGCGCTGTCGCGCACCGGCCTCCGGCCCGGACAGCGCGCCCTCGATGTCGCAGGCGGGACCGGCGATCTCGCGGCCGGCCTGCGCCGCCAGGTCGGGCGCGAAGGCTACGTGTGCCTCACCGACATCAACGCCGCCATGCTCCAGCGCGGCCGCGCGCGCCTGGTCGATCGCGGCATCGCGGGCAATGTGGCTTATCTGCAGGCCGATGCCGAACGCATGCCCTTCCGCGACGAGCGCTTCCATTGCGTGACGATCGGATTCGGGCTGCGCAACGTCACCGACAAGCTCGCGGCGCTCAAGTCCATGTCCCGCACGCTGCGCCCGGGCGGCCGGTTGCTCGTGCTCGAGTTCTCGAAGCCCGTGCTCCCGCTCCTCGCGGCTGCCTACGACGCATATTCCTTCAGGGTGATACCGGCCCTGGGCCGTCTCGTGGCGCACGACGAGGCGAGCTACCGGTATCTCGCGGAATCCATCCGCATGCATCCGGACCAGGCCGCCCTCCTCGCGCTGATGACGGAGGCGGGACTGGAGGACAATCGTTACTTCAACCTGAGCGGCGGCATCGTCGCCCTGCACATCGGCCACCGGTATTGATCGCGGTCATGCTCGCCGAACTCCTGTTCCGGCCCTTCGAGGCCCTGCTGAACCGGGGCATCGAGCGATCGACCGAGGCTCAGGCCATCGCGCGCGCGCTCGACGGCCGGGTACTCGCCCTCACGGTGGACGGCACGCCGTTCGATCTGCGGCTGAGGATCGCCAGCGAGCGGGCCGCCGTGACACTGCCAGAGGGCGCGGCGCCCGACGCTTCCATTGGCGGAGGGCCTTTGTCGCTCGGCCGCCTGCTGCACGGAGATCCGCAGGCGCCGGTGCGCTCGGGCATGGTCCGCATGACCGGTGACACGGAGATCGCCGAGCGCTTCCGGGACCTGCTGCGCGCCGCCATTCCGGATTTCGAGGGCGCGCTGTCGCATCTCGTCGGCGACCCTATCGCCCACGAGGTTGGCAACGCGGCCCGTGCATTCACCGGCTGGGGAGAAGCCGCCGCCCAGGACCTGGCCCGCGGCATGTCGGAGCAGCTCCAGGAGCATTCGCGGCTGCTGCCGACACGGCGCGAAGCGCGCGAGTTCGCCGAGGCCGTGGACCGTCTGGTCAACGACGTCGCCCGCGCCGAGACCCGCATCCGGCGGCTGGAGGAGTCCCCGCGGGAACGCCGCAGCTCGTGATTCCCACGCCGGCACGCCGGTAGCTCCCAAGCTCACATCATGCCCCGTCTCCGCCTGATTCTCCGCCTGCTCGCGATCCAGCGCGTCCTGTTCCGCCACGGGCTCGACGAGCTGATCGTCGAGACGCATCTCTTCAGGCCGTTCCGCTTCCTGCTCTATCTCTGGCCCTTCTACTGGGTGTGGCGCGACCCAGGCCAGCCTCGCGGCGTGCGGATCCGCGAGGCGCTGCAGGAGCTCGGGCCGATCTACGTGAAATTCGGCCAGTCGGTCTCGACCCGGCAGGACCTGCTGCCGCCGGACATCGGCGCGGAGCTCGCCAAGCTGCAGGACCAGGTGCCGCCGTTTCCATCCGCGCTGGCCCTGGCGGAGGTCGCCCGGGTGTACGGCCGCCCCGCCTCGTCCGTATTCGCCGACTTCCAGGCCGAGCCCCTGGCCGCCGCCTCCATTGCGCAAGTGCATGCGGCACGGCTCACCACGGGCGAGGACGTGGTCGTCAAGATCCTCCGGCCGAACGTGCGCCAGCAGGTGGACCAGGATCTCGCGGTGCTCTATGCCTTCGCGCGCCTCGCCGAGCGCTGGTGGCGGGAGAGCCGGCGGCTGCGCCCAGTCGAGCTCGTCGCCGAATACGAGAAGACCGTCGTGAACGAGCTCGACCTCATGCGCGAGGCGGCCAATGCGGCCCAGCTGCGGCGCAATTTCGAGGGCGACCCGAAGATCTACGTGCCGCGGGTCTACTGGGACTATTGCCGTCCGAGCGTCATGGTCATGGAGCGCATCCACGGCATCCCGATAGACGACATGGAGGCGCTGCGGGCCGCGCGGGTGAACATCCCGCGGCTGGCGGGGAACGGGGTGGCGATCTTCTTCACCCAGGTATTCCGCGACAACTTCTTCCACGCCGACATGCATCCCGGCAACATCTTCGTGGACGCGCGCGACCCGGAGCATCCCAGATACTGTGCCGTGGATTTCGGCATCGTCGGCACGCTGACGGAGAGCGACCGCCGTTACCTCGCCGAGAATTTCATGGCTTTTTTCGACCGCGACTATCACCGTGTCGCCCAGCTGCACGTGGATTCGCGCTGGGTTCCGCCCGGCACGCGGGTCGACGAGCTCGAGACCGCCATCCGCGCCGTCTGCGAGCCCGTGTTCAACAAGCCGCTCAAGGACATCTCCTTCGGGCACGTGTTGCTGCGGCTCTTCCAGACCGCCCGGCAGTTCAACGTCGAAGTGCAGCCCCAGCTGATGCTGCTGCAGAAGACGCTCGTCCAGATCGAGGGGCTTGGCCGCATGCTCTACCCGGACCTCGATCTCTGGGAGACGGGCCAACCCGTGCTGAAGGCCTGGATCCGCGAGCAATCGGGGCCCCGGGCGACACTGCGCCGGCTCCGGCGGGAGCTGCCGGACCTGCGGTATGCCCTGGAGAAACTGCCGGCGGCATTGCGCCGGTTCGTGGAGCGGGAGGACGGGGCGGTCGGCGAGCCGCCGGTCCCCGCGAGTACCGAATCACCCCCGACCCGGGCTGACTTCTCCAGCCGGGAACGCTACGCGCTGGCGGCCGGTGCAGCGCTGTTACTGGCCGGCGTCCTCTTCCTCGGCCTCCGCGCGCACCCCGTGTGGGTCGGTTGGCTGCTCGGTGGCGGCGGTCTCGCGACGCTCTGGGCAGGACGCCCAAGCGGCTAGAGCTATATCATCAGTATTTCAGCACTGTCGATATATTGTTTTAATTAATCCTTTTCACAGCAGTGGATTAGTCGCTCAGACCGCCTCCGCCTCTTCCAGCCGCTCGATGGCCTGCATGAGCTCGCGCCGCTCGCGTTCGGCGGCCCGCCAGGCCGTGTGGGCCACGGTCACCCGGTGGTGACGCGCCGGCAGGGCATCGCGCAGCACCTGATATTCGGCCCAGGCCGCAGTGGAAAATTCCGTCGTGTGATGCCAGCGGCGCATCAGCCGCTCGAGGTCGGTATCGAGGTCCATCGCTTCCATGTCGTCCTCCGCCGGATCTTGTTTTCCGTACGGACGCAGTGTGCCCGCGATGTATGACAACGTTCTTTCAGATTAGTGGCGCCGGCATTAAAGCGTGCGCCTCGCGGTTCACCGGGAACCGCACGACGAACTGCCGCCTTCAGTGCCGGCGGCTGCGCAATGAGCCGAGGAAGACGGCGGGGTCGTGGCGGGCCTCGAGCTCCTCCACCAGCGCGGACCCGACGATGACGCCGTCCGCATGGCCGCTCAGCGAGCGCACCTGTTCCGGTGTGCGGACCCCGAACCCGGCGCAGACCGGGTGTTTCGACAGCAGACGCACCCGGTCCAGATAGCCCGTGACCTCGGACGACAGGCCGGTGGCACCGCCGGTGATGCCCCTGACGGTCACGGCATACACGAAGCCGCGGCTGGCGGCGCAAAGCTGCTTCATTCGAGGCTCAGGCGTGGCCGGCGTCACGAGGTGGATGAGCGCGAGCCCCCGGGCCTCGAGCTGCCGGTCGAGCTCGCCGCCCTCCTCTAGCGGCAGGTCCGGCACGATGAAGCCGCCCACGTGAGCCGCCACCGCGGCGTCGGCGAGCTTGTCGTAGCCGAAGGCGAGCAGCGGATTGAGATAACTCATCAGCACCACCGGCGCCGGCAGCTCGCCAGCCTTCTTCAGCTCGGCGAGGATCCAGCGGAGCGAGACGCCGGCGGCGATCGCCGCGTGGCTGGCGCGCTGGATCGTGACGCCGTCGGCCATCGGGTCGCTGAAGGGCACACCGACCTCGATGACATCCCCGATCTCGGCGATCGTGCGCAGCGTCGGCACGAACTTCGCCATTTCCGGATAACCGGCAGTCACGTAGGGCACGAGGGCGACGCCGTCGGTGCGTGCGGCATTGCGGATCGCGGCGCTGATTCGCTCGTGGGGGGTCAGGGCCATCGACGGGCTCTTCCTAATGATGGCTCTTCGGGCCGGCACCGGGCGCGAATGCCTGGGACAGCGTCGGCATGTCCTTGTCGCCGCGTCCGGAGAGGCCGATCAGGATGCGACTGCCGGGATGCTCGCGCACCCAGCGTCGCGCGCCAACCAGGGCGTGGGAAGACTCCAGCGCCGGCAGGATCCCCTCGGCGGCACAGCATTCACGTAGCGCCTCGAGCGCCTCGGCGTCCGAGGCGCTGACGTACCGGACGCGGCCGATCGCCTTGAGCAGCGAGTGCTCCGGGCCGACGCCCGGGTAATCGAGGCCGGCCGAGATCGAGTGCGTCTCCTGCACCTGGCCTTCGGCGTCCTGGAGCAGCATCGAGTAACTGCCGTGCAGTACGCCGGGGGAACCGCGGCCGAGCGTCGCCGAGTGATCGCCGAGACCCGAACCGCGGCCGCCAGCCTCGACGCCGACGAGCGCGACCGCGGCATCGCCGATGAACGGGTGAAAGAGCCCGATCGAGTTCGAACCGCCACCGACACAGGCGAAAGCCGCGTCGGGCAGACCTCCGGTCGTGGCGATGAACTGTGCCCGTGCCTCGCGCCCGATGACCGACTGCAGCTCGCGCACGAGCCATGGATAAGGATGCGGACCGACGGCGGAGCCGAGCAGGTAGTAGGCGCCCTCCGGGTCCGAGACCCAGTCGCGAAAGGCCTCGTCGATGGCCGCGCGCAGGGTCCGATCGCCGCTCTCGACCGGCACGACCCTCGCGCCGAGCTGGTACATGCGATCGACGTTCGGCGCCTGGCGGCGGACGTCCACGGCGCCCATGTAGACGACGCACGGCATGCCCACCCGGGCACAGGCCGCGGCGGTCGCGACGCCATGCTGGCCCGCGCCCGTCTCCGCGATCACGCGTCGCGCGCCGAGCCGGCGCGCGAGCAGCGCCTGGCCGAGCGCATTGTTGATCTTGTGCGCACCGGTGTGGGCCAGGTCTTCGCGCTTGAGGTAGACCTCCGCGCCCCAGTTACGGCCGAGGTGCCGGGCAGGCGTCAGCGGCGTCGGCCGGCCCACCCAGTCACGCAGCTCCCGGCCGAGCTCGGCCAGGTAATCCGCGTCCTGCAGATATTTCCGCGCCCCTTCGGTCAGCCGCTCCAGCGCGGGCACGAGGGTCTCCGGCGCGTAGCGGCCGCCAAACGGTCCGAAGCGGCCGCGGGCATCGGGCAGTTCTCCCCGCGTGAGCTGGCCGAGCAGCGCCTTCGATTCTTCTTCAGTGATCTGCACGTTCCGGTTCCCGCTCCACACCGCGCACGGCCGCGATGAAGGCAGCGATCTTCTGCGCATCCTTCACGCCCCGCTCCGCCTCGACCCCGCTGCTGACATCAACGCCCCACGGGCGCACGCGCCGTATTGCCTCGGCGACGTTGTCCGGGTGCAGCCCGCCGGCGAGCACGAGCCGGGTCACGACGGCCAGGGCACGGGCGCGCTCCCAGTCCGGCGTCTGGCCGGCGCCGCTCGCCGCGGCCTCGAAAAGAGCGCGATCTTCGCGGGCGATCGCCGCCGTGTCCAGACCGGGCATGTCGCGATAGACCGGGAGCGCCCCCGTGCCGGCCGGCAGCCTCAGCGCCTCGAAGTCGCGCGCCTCGGTCTGCAGCCAGTCCGGCCGGACGAGCGTCGCGATCTCCTCCCATTCCTCCGGGAGCGGGTGGCGCATCACCGCAACGCGCAGGATCCCGGCCGGAACCAGCGCCGAGAGATCCGCCGCATCCTCCGGCGTCACCCGGCGGGGCGACGGGGCGAAGACGAAACCGACGGCATCCGCGCCGGCCTCGATCGCCGCACGCACGGAGTCCGCCGTCCTCAGGCCGCAGATCTTGACGAATACGCGGCGCATCGGCTCAGGCCGCGGCACGGCCGGCCTCCAGGAACGCCTGCACCGAGGCCGCCGGATCGCCGGAGCGCATCAGCGCCGTGCCGACGAGCGCGGCGGAGTAGCCGAGCCGCGCCACCGCGGCGGCCTGCGCCGGCGTCTCGATCCCGCTCTCCGCAACCCACGCGACCTCGCGCGGCAGGAGCGGCGCGAGTTCGGCGAAGCGGCCGGCCTCGACCGCGAGCGTGCGCAGATCGCGGCAGTTCACCCCGAGCAGCACCCGGCCACGGCCGTCTGCGGTCGCCGCCGCCGCCAGCAGCGCAGCACGGCAGCGGTCGAGATCGGCGCGGTCGAAGATCTCGACCAGCACGAACATGCCGAGCCCGAGCGCGCAGCCGATCATCTCCTCGATGGCGGGGGACTCGAGCATCGCCGCGATCACGAGCACGCCCGCCGCGCCCGCGGCGCGGGCCTCCAGGATCTGGTAAGTGCCGACCAGGAAGTCCTTGCGCATCACCGGCAGCCCGGGCAGCGCCTGCGCGATCTCGGCGACGTGCGCGAGATCGCCCGCGAACTCATCGGGCTCGGTGAGCACGGAGACCGCGACCGCGCCACCGGCGGCATACCGGCGCGCCTGCTCCGCCAGCGAGACCCTGGCTGCGGACAGCGGGCCGGCGGACGGCGAGCGGCGCTTCACCTCGGCGATCAGGTGGAAGGCCGCGCCCGAGAGACGCGGCGCCGGCGGGGGCGGCAGGCGCGCCACGCGCGCGCGCAACTCGTCTTCGGCGCAGGCGGCGGCCGCCGTTTCCAGCCGGCGGCGGCTGGCCGCGGCCATGCGCGCCAGGAAATCGCCGGCCGGCGGGGCGCCCGCGCTCATGGATGGCTCCGGCGGAACGCCCGCAGCCGCTGCAGGACTTCGCTGGCCGCACCGGCCTCCAGCGTGCGGCTGGCGACCGCGATGCTGTTGCGCAGGCCGCGGGCGCGGCCGGTGAGGTCGAGCACCAGCGCGGCGCCGAGCACGAGCGCGTCACGATGCGGCCCACGGTCGTGACCCGTGAGCACCGCCTCGAGAGCGCGCGCGTTGGCGGCCGCATCGCCGCCGGCGAGCTCCGCAGGCCGGCAACGGCGCATCCCGTAATGGGCCGGATCGCGGCGCTGCCGCCGCACGGAGCCCGGCCGCACGTCGAATACCACGAAGGGCCCGGCCGGAGTCGCCTCGTCCCAGCCGGGTTCGCCGTGCACCACGAAACAGCGCCGGATCGGCAGCCCGGAGAGCGTCTCGGCCATCAGCCGCGCCGTCGCCAGGTCGAAGGCTCCGATCATGCTGAACGGCGGCGCCGCGGGGTTCGTGAGCGGCCCGAGGACGTTGAACACGGTGCGCACGCCGAGCGCGCGCCGCACCGGCGCCACGGCCTTCATCGCCGGGTGGAAATTCGGCGCGAACAGGAAAGTAAACCCGCATTCGGCGAGGCACGCGAGCGCCTCCTCCGGGTCGCGTGCCAGCGGCACACCAAGCGCTTCGAGCACGTCCGCGCTGCCTGACTTCGAGGACACCGAGCGATTGCCGTGCTTCACCACCGGCACCCCGCATGCGGCGGCGAGCAGTGCCGCGCCGGTGGAGAGGTTGAGGCTGCCCGAGCCGTCGCCGCCCGTCCCGACGACGTCGGCGGCGGGCAGACCCGCTGGCAGCTTCACCCGGTGCGCGAGTCCGCGCATCGCGCGGGCGAAGCCGCGCACCTCCTCCGGCGTCTCGCCCTTGGTCCGCAATGCCGCCAGCACAGCGCCCGCCATGGCCGGCGGCAGCGACTCGTCGGTCAGGGCGCGCATGAGGGCCTGAGCCTCGGCCTGCGCCAGGTCCTGGCGCTGCAGCAGGCGCTCCAGCAGGGCATTGACCGTGCCGCTCATCCGCCGAGCCTCAGGAAGTTCTTCATGAGGTGCTCGCCTTCGGGCGTGAGCACGCTCTCCGGGTGGAACTGCACGCCCTCCAGCGGCAGCTCGCGATGGCGCACGCCCATGATCTCGCCACGCTCGGAGCGAGCGGTCACGACGAGCGCCGCCGGCATGGACTCGTCCTCGGCGGCGAGCGAGTGATAGCGGCCCGCCTCGAAGGGATTGGGCAGGCCTGCGTAGATGACCTTGCCGTCATGCGTGATCATCGAGGTCTTCCCGTGCATGAGCCGCGGCGCCGACACGATGCGCCCGCCGAAATGGTGCACGAGGCTCTGGTGGCCGAGACAGACCCCGAAGAGCGGCACGCGCCGCTCGAAGGCCGCGATGACGGCCAGCGATACGCCCGCGTCCTCCGGCCGCCCCGGCCCCGGGGAGATGCACACGTGCGTCGGCGCGAGCGCCAGGGCGTCCGGGACGCTGATCGCGTCGTTGCGGTATACGTGCACATCGGCGCCGAGCACGAGAAACGCCTGCACCAGGTTGTAGGTGAAGGAGTCGTAGTTGTCGATGAGGAGCAGCCTGGGTGTCACAGCCCTTCCTCCGCCATGGCCAGCGCGCGGCGCAGGATCGCGCTCTTCGCCAGCACTTCCTGGTACTCGGTCTCGGGCACGCTGTCGGCGACGATCCCGGCCCCCGCCTGGTAGCTGTATGTGCCGTCACGGAAGACGAGCGTGCGGATGGTGATGGCCTGGTCCATGTCACCGTTGTTGCCGAAGTACCCCACCGTCCCTGCATACAGGCCGCGGCGCACGGGCTCGAGCTCGTCGATGAGCTCCATCGCCCGCACCTTCGGCGCGCCGACCAGTGTCCCGGCCGGGAACGCGGCGGCAAAGAGATCGAATGCGTCCTGGCCCGGCGCAAGCTGCCCCTGCACGCCGCTCACGATGTGCATGACGTGGCTGTAGCGCTCGATGGCCTTGTACGGATCGACGTGCACCGAGCCCCGCACGGCGACCCGGCCGAGATCGTTGCGCGCAAGATCGACGAGCATGACGTGCTCCGCGTTTTCCTTCTCGTCGGCCTTCAGGCTCGCCTCGAGCCTCTGATCTTCATCGCGATCATCGCTGCGCGGACGTGTGCCCGCGATGGGGCGGAGCGACGCGCGGCCGGCGCGCAGCTTCACCAGCGCCTCCGGCGAGGAGCCCGCCACCTGCACGTCGCCGAGGTCGAGGAAGTACATATAGGGCGAGGGATTGAGGAGCCGCAGCGCGCGGTAGGTCTCGAAAGGCGCCAGCGAATGCTCGCCCGTGAAACGCACTGACAGCACGAGCTGATAGACGTCGCCGAGCGAGATGTAGCGCTTAGCCTTGCCGACCGCCGCGTGGAACTCATCGGCGGACAGGCTCTGCACCGCCGGCCCGTGACGCGCGTCCGTGGCGGCCGGTGACAGCGGCCCGCGAAGCAGCCGCGTGACCTCGCGGCGCAGGCGCGCGCGTTCGGGGTCGGTGCCGGCGTGGAGCAGCGCGATGCGCCGCGTGAGGTGATCGAAGACCAGCAGCGAGTCGGGCGCGAGGAATGCCGCCTCGGGTACCGCCGGCGCGGCGGGTCCGGACGGCGGACGCTGCAGGCGTTCGAAATTGCGCACCACGTCGTAGCCCGCGACACCCACCAACCCGCCGCCGAACGGCAGCTCGGGTATCTCCGGGGCAAGCCGGGGCGTGCGCGCCAGCGCGTCCCGGAATGCGGCGAGTACCGCGGCGCGGCCGCCGCTCGCGCGCTCCAGACGCAGCTCGGCTGCGGCGCCGAAACCGAGGAACGAGTAACGCGCGAGCTGGAAGCCGCTCTCGACGCTCTCGAGCAGGAAGCGCGGCTGGAGCGGCCCGAGCTTCAGGAATGTCGACACCGGCGTGTCGAGATCGGCGGCTATGTCAAACGGTCCGTGCATGGCTTGCAGAAAGTCGCCTCATTGTGGCTTTGTCAGGGCCAATCCGCAGACAATAAAAAACCCACCACCGCTCTCGCGGAGATGGGTCATTGGCCGGACGACGGTGAAACGCTAGCCGGGAACCCCCTCCGCAGAGAGGATCCGCCACCAGCGTGCATTGCGCGATACGGCCAGCATGGGCGGAGTATCCCCGGCGGTCCGGGGCTGGTCAAGCAATCCCCTCACTCCTGCGGTGGACGAAACGGCCTGGATGGCCAACCGCCGGGTCCGTGAGCGGCTCCACGGCCGGGACCCATGCACCGGGACCTGGCGGCACGCCCCTACCGGTTGTCGACGCCGGCTGCTTCAGGGCCGGTTGCGGGCGATGGCCCAGGTCATGCGGATCAGCTGGCGCAGGACGGCGACCGGCAGCTCCGCGGCGACGGCATCGCCATGCATCGCTATCGTATCGGCCCAGCGGATCACCGGCAGCAGGTGCAGGTACGCCGGGAGCGGCCGGAGGGCCGCGCCCGCCGGTAACACGCTGTAGGGCGATAGCACGAGCAGATGCCGGTGCCTGAGTCCGGCCTGGCGCAACAGCCGGCGCGCGCGCTCGTCGCCGAAGCTGCGGCTGAGCGACGTCTCTATCTCGCGCAACTCGAGACCGGGGAAGGGACCCCGCTCGCGTGCGAGCGCGTTCGATTCGCGGACCATCAGGCGCCGGAACAGGCCCACCCAGCGCGTCGCGATGCCGACGGAGGCGGGTGCGGCCGGATCGATGCCCCACCGGTCGATGAGATCGCCGATGCCGGTGACATGGACCGCGAGCCGCCGGTTGACGAGCGCATCCTGGGCGAGCTCGGGGGTCGGCCAGTCGAGCTGCTCCACGAGATTGTCCGCGAGGCGCAGGACGGCGCGCAGCAGGCGCCGCATCTCGCGCGGCGCTTCTCCCGGCGAGGGCAGGTCGAGCGCATCGAGGCGTATCCCGACCGTCAGCCACGCGGTGTCGGCACGCACCTCGAACAGGCTCACCGGCAGCACCGCATCGCCGCGCTCGGTGCCTGCGAGCGCGCAGGCCGGCCGCGTCGTGTGTTCGAGAATGAGCCGGATGCCCGGCTGCCGATGCGCGAGCCCGGTGAGCCCCTGCCACAGGCCCTGCGGCTCGACGGGCCACTCGCCGGACCCGCGCTCGCCGCCCGAGAGCGCCCGCATGAGGCGATCCGGCACGCGCAGCGCAAGACGCGGTCTGCCGAGGGCCCCGGACTCCCGCAGCCGCAGCAGGTTGGCGAGACCGGGATGATCGGCGCCGGTCGACAGCATCAGGCGGCCGGGCGTCACACCATATTTCAGCAGCGCCGCGGACAGGCCGGACTCGAGGCCCGTGGAGACGAGCCGCAGCTGCTCGCGACGCACCGCGTCGGTGTCCTCGCCGCGGGCGAGCGCCGAGAGATCGAGCCCGACATGACCGCCGCCGGCGAGATGCGGCGCGAGCCGTCGCGCAACGACGGCCACGCTCCGGTGCCGAAGCCAGTCCTCGTCGCCGGAGACCACCGGGAAGCGCGCCGCGTGCTGGCCGGCGATCGACTGCAGCGTGAGGCGTGCGTCTCCGGCGTCGCTCTCGACGATTGCGCCGATGGCGCGATGGCGAAGCAGCCAGGCGAACTCCGCGTGCCAGCGCGCGTCGGGCTCCAGGGCGCTGGCGGCCTCGAGCAGCTCCCGATCGGGCGCCGCGTCGGCCGGCGCCCTCGACGACCCGACGGCGCCGGTCCGCGTGCTTTGCCGAGTCGTCATCCGGAGATCCTCCCGCCGGCTTCCGTGCCGGCGGGCAATGTGACAAAGCTCGCGCCGCGATGCCGCCGGCATATCGCGCGACTTCGTGCCGATTTGGAGGGCCGGTGATAAGATTCCCGCGTGATCTCATCCGCCCCGCCCGGGGCGGCGTGGCAGGTTCTTGAAAATCTGCCGCGACGCTTTTCAACAACCTGCCAGCCCTCTCGCGCCGCCCATGTCTGCCTGGAACCCCACCAATCTGACAGGCCTCCATCCGACGGCGCGGGCGACCGAGAAACGTCAGGACATCCAGTTCGCCGAGCGCGAGGCGCAGTTGCGCCGCGACGTGCACGAGCTCGGCGCAGTCGTCGGCGAGCTGCTTCGCGAGCAGTGTGGCGAGAGCCTCTACCAGGCGGTCGAGAACGCACGGCGCGCTGCGATCGGCAGGCGCGAGGGTGATGCCGGGGCGAGTGCCGAGCTCGACGCGATCGTGAAGCGGCTCACGACGACCGATGCCCGCGACTTCGTGCGGGCGTTCTCCACCTACTTCCAGGTGGTCAACATGGCCGAGCAGGTGCATCGCATCCGCCGGCGTCGCGACTACCTGCGGACCGCGTCGATTCGCCAGCCGGGCAGCGCCGAGGAGACGATCTTCAGGCTGCGCGACGGCGGGCTGGATCTGGCCGCGGTCGAGCGCCTGCTCGCATCGCTGCGGATCGTGCCGGTCTTCAGCGCACACCCGACCGCGCCGACGAGGCGCACGATCCTGCGCAAGCACCAGACCATCGTCCGGCGCCTGGTGGAGATGCAGAACCCGGCGCTGACGCCGCGCGAGTTTGCCGCGGCTCTCGATGCCGTGCGTACCGAGGTGACGACGATCTGGCAGACCGAGGAGAACCCGAGCGAGGCGCGCACCGTCTTCGACGAGCTCGAGCACACGCTGTTCTTTCTCACCGAGGTGATCTACCGCGTCATTCCGGCGTTCTACGAAGCCATCGACGCAGCGCTGCGCAGCGCCTACGGGCCGGAGACGAGCGTCCCCGAGCTCCCCGCCATCGTCCGCTTCGCCTCATGGATCGGCGGCGACATGGACGGCAATCCGGACATCACGGCGCGCACGCTCCGCGAGACGCTCGCCCGGCAGCGCTCGCTGATCCTGAACCTGTATCACCGTGAGTGCCGCGACCTCGAGAACAAGCTCTCTCATACCACGAGCCGCATCGGCGTCGACGGCAAGGTCCACGAGCGGATCCGCCAGTACACGGGCCATTTCAGCAAGGACATGGGCGCCGTGCCGCTGCGGCACCGGGACATGCCCTACCGCGTGCTGCTGCGACTCATGCAGGCCCGCCTGCAGGCCACGCACGACGACGGCAGTTACCCGTACGAGTCGGCCGAGGAGTTCCTCGACGACGTCCGCCTGATCGCGCGCAGTCTCACCCACAACAAGGGCGCCAACGCCGGGCTCTTCGCGGTCCGCCGGCTCATGAGGCGCATCGAGACGTTCGGTTTCCACTTCATGACACTCGATCTCAGGCAGAACGCGCTCGCGATCCGCGCCGTCGTCGGGCGCTGTCTCAACGCGGAGGGCTGGCTGGAACGCACGCCCGAGGAACGGGCGGAGCGCATCCGCGAGGCGATCCGGCGCAACGAGTCCCCGTGCGACCATCTCGACAACGAGGCGAAGCGCGCACTCGCCATTTTCCAGGCGGTCGGCTTCTGCAGGCGCAAGTACGGGCGGCGTGCGATCGGCCCGTTCATCGTCAGCATGAGTCACGGCGTGGATGACGTGCTCTCCGTCCTGCTGCTCGGCCGCTGGGGCGACCTGCACGGGCCCGGCGGCTCGGTCCCGCTCGACATCGCGCCGTTGTTCGAGACCACCGAGGACCTCGCGAACGCGCACGGCACGATGCGCCAGCTCCTGCAGGACCCGATCTACTGGGAGCACCTGTCAAGACGCGAGCGCCGGCAGATCATCATGGTCGCCTACTCCGACAGCAACAAGGACGGCGGGCTCGCCGCCGCGCGCTGGCAGCTCAAACGGACGCAATCCGCCGTCGTGCAGGTGCTCGACGACGCCGGCGTCGACTTCACGCTGTTCCACGGACGCGGCGGCACGATCAGCCGCGGGGGCGGCAAGACGCATGCGGCCGTGCTCGGCTCACCGCCGGGCGCCGTGCGCGGGCGCCTGCGCGCGATCGAGCAGGGGGAGCTCGTCAGCGTCAAATACGGGGTGCGCGGGATCGCCATGCGTACGCTGGAGCAGGCCATGGGCTCGGTGGCGCTCGCTACCGCGCTGCCTCAGCAGGCCGGCCAAGATGAGACCGCCCTCTGGCACGAGATGATGGAAACGCTGGCGCGCGTCAGCCGCGACAAATACAAGGCTCTCGTCTACGACTCGACCGGCTTCTACGACTACTTCCGCCACGCGACGCCGGTGGACGTGATCGAGCGCATGCAGGCTCGTCAGGCCCTCGATCTGGAACCCCATGACACGATCGAGAACCTGAAGGGCGTGCCCTGGGCATTCGCGTGGACCCAGAGTCGCAACATCCTGCCGGGCTGGTACGGCTTCGGCACCGGGCTGCAAGCGATCATCGGCCAGTACGGTCAGGCCGCCGTCCGCGAGATCGCGAATGACTGGTATTTCTTCCGCGCCCTGCTGGGCGACGTCGAGCTCGTGCTTGCGAAGGCGGATCTCGCCATCGCCGGCCGTTACTCGGCTCTGGCGGGTGGTCTGCACGAACGCTTCTTCGGGACGATCAGGGAGGAGTTCGACTTGAGTGTCTCGCAGGTCCTCGCCGTGCGCGGCCAGCAGGTGCTCCTCGAAGACAGCAATACCCTGCGCCGCTCGATCCGCCTGCGCAATCCGTACGTGGATCCGATGAGCCTGCTGCAGGTGGAGCTGCTGCGGCGCTGGCGCGAGAGCCGCCGTCAGAACGGCGAGCTCTACAACGCGCTCGTCGCCAGCATCAACGGCATCACCCGGGGGCTGCAGGACTCGGGTTAGAAAACTAAAGGGGCGGCACTTCGTGCCGCCCCTCGTGTGTCCTGCCGGATCCGGTTGGCTAGAACCGGAATGCCATGTCGTAGTTGTTGTTGATCACGTAGGCGGTCAGCGCCGCGTTGCCCTGGATCGAGCCGGTGCTCGGGCTGCCGTCGTCTCCCCGGGCCTCGAGTATCTGGTCGATATTGCCCGGCAGCGCGCCGAACACGATCACGTGTCCACTCAGGTTGTAGAGATTCTGCTGGAAGCCGATCAGGCCGCCGAAGGAATGGCTCGGCTGCTGATAGCTCGCTCCTGTGCCGTCCACCGGGCCCTTCAGGAACCCGGCGCCGCGCAGATGCTTCCAGATCAGACGCGACTCCTGGGCGTTGTTCGTGCTGTTCCAGGCGCCGCCGATCACGCCGTTGCCGTTGCCGTTGTCGGCCGCGACCCATGTGCCCGGGAACCGCGTTGAAGCTGCGGGATCATCGCCGGGCAGAACGCCATAACGGTCCTGGTAGGCGAGGATTGCCGCGGTGACGCCCTTGTAATCGCTTTCGATCTTGCTGACCTTGGCGTTCGTGATCATCTCCTGGCCCTTCAGCACGCCGCCGATCAGCAGCCCGATGATGACCAGAACGATGGCGATTTCGACCAGGGTAAAGCCCCGTTGTCCGCGCAATGCGCCCATACCAAGACTCCTTGCGAAGTTGCCGGCTCCCGTCGAGCCGGTGCACCCCAAAACAACGCGCAGATGATGCGTGAGCCGCGACCGACGTTCTGTAAAGGCGGTCACACTTTGACAAGTAGCGCCCGCACTCAGGGCAACCGGCCGCCGGCAACGAGCTGGCCGTAGAGCGCGCTCGGGGAGACCCACGTCACAACATCATCGAATTCGTTCCCCGTCGCGTCGCTGCGTGCATGCGTGACGAAGACGATGTCCGAGGCGACCGCGTAATTGCGGCCCGACGGGCCGCCGCCGAGAGTCGCACCGACGTTCTCCAGCTCGTCGGCCGAGGCCGTGCTGGCCCAGTCGCCGCCCATCGAGACGAGCATGGCCGGCGCCGTCGACGCGAGCGTGGTCGCATTGCTCGCGCAAGACGTCGCGGTCGATCCCGCCGCAGTCGTGCAGATGCGCAGATCGGGTGCGAGCAGCGCCACCGTGACGTTGCGCATCTCGCCGGGACGGACGAAGTCCCAGTTGCCGTCGCCGTCGGCATCGCTCGCCGTCACGGAGTAGCGGATCGGGTTGCCCCAGGCGTCGAGCAGCAGCTGGTCGTCGTTGCGCGCCCCGGCCAGGGCGAGTGTCGCCGCGGGCACGAAGCCGTGCTGCGAAGTGCAGCCAGTCGCCGTCGGCGACGCGCGGCCGTTGCTCGCTGGCGTGGCAGGGCACGGCAGTGCATCGTTGGCGAGCGCGTAACCGGTGAGCGCGGCGCGTATGTCGGCGAGCTGCTGAGCCGTGGTCTCGACACGCTGCTGCTCGATCCGCGTGGATAGAGGCGCCACCAGCCCGCCGATGAGCAGTCCCACGATTACGAGCACGATCGCGAGCTCGATGAGATTGAACCCGTGCTGGAATGTGGGAGGGGCGCAAGCCCCGATCTGAGTTCCACTCAACATGCGACCACCGCCAGGCTTGGATCGATGCAGAAGAGCACGTCGTTGAACGTCGCACCGGCCGCGCCGGACTGGTAGTCGGCGTTGCCGGCCGCGTTCGGGTGGTTGGTGGCGTTGCGGCCCTCGAGATAGTTGCCGATCGTCGAGCGCGTGTCCGCGTCGAGCGGCGGCTCGTCGCGCACCTGCGCGAGCGCCGGCAGGCGCGGGCCGGAAACCATCACCACGGCGGCCCAGGAGCCCGCACCGTTGACGCGGAGACACGTGCCGCAGCTCGAATGCGGCGAGGCATCGGGCCGGAAACTGCCGGCGACGGCATAGAAGAGGTGATCCTTCCAGTTGCGCCAGAGTGCGGCCATCTCCGCAGTCCATTCGGGCACCGCCACGGGGTCGCAGTTGCCGAGCACCCGGGTCACGGGATTGCCGGTCTGCGCATCGGAGTCATTGACGGTGTCCGCGACGCGGCCGCTCAGCCAGCCGACCGGCGTGTCGTCATACATGTTGTCGGAGCGGTATTGCAGGAGATCCACGGGCGCAGGCCAGGGCAGCCGCCGGTCGCCCGCGCCCCCGGGATTGCGCTTGCCATAGTCGGCGATGCACTTCGCGACCGTCCGGGTCAGATTCTGCAGCTTCGTCTGCAGGTCGGCGCGTCGCATGAGACGATCCTCGAGCTCGGCACGTGTGATGAAGAGAACCTGGTCGTTCAGGTCGTCGCGCGCTGGATCGCCCGAGACGAAGGTGTCTATCGAATCCGGCATGGCGGCGAGGGCTCCGTTGACGTTGCCCGACACCGGGTCGGTGTCGAGATAGCCCGCCGGGAGGTAATTGCCGCCGCACTGGTTGACGCCGCTCGCGAGCGGGGCGCGCGACTGGCCCGCGAGCGGGCTGCCCGGCGCGATGATGACCGCGACGGCGCGCTCGGCGGCGGTGGCGCCCGCGAGCAGCGTGACGCCGTCCTCCGCCCGCACGATGAACTGCCCGTTGCTGTCCGTGTTGAGCATTTCGGAAGGAGCAGCCGTGGCGCCCTTCCAGTCCCCGGACACCGCGTACCACAGGCATTCGCCGGTCTCCCCGCGCGCCGGCGCAATGCCGAGGGTCTTCCACGGCAGCCGGCCGGCCACGTTCTGGTAGCGAGGCAGGCAGTTCGCATCATGCGCTTCACCTTCGAGCGTGGGGCCCGTCGCATCGACGTCCGGGCAGGGCAGGCCGCCGAACTGACCCGGGTGCGCGGCGTCGTAATTGAGCGCGTAACCGATCAGCGCTTCCTTCGCGGTCGCGAGAGCCGCCGCCGTCTGCCGGGCGCGCGCGGCAGCGGTCGACCTGCCTGCCAAGTTGCGAGCGAACAGTGCGGCAGCGCCGAGCACGAGGATGAGCAACATGATCATGAGCGCGGCGCCGCGTTGCCGGTTCACGGCCGCTGCCCGTCGCTCGCGGCCGGCGGCTCCGTGGCGGTTACCGGCGTCCGCGGCACGTCGCAGTCCCTGCAGTCGCTGACGCTGCCGCTTGCGGGATCCCAGGCCTGACCAGGCTTCAGCCGCGCGCTGGCGCCCTCATCGCCCTCCTCGAGCACGACGCGGTTCTCGGCATCGGGTCCATGGCGCAGCCGCACCCGGCTCCGCGCCATGGTCGCAGGATCGAGCTCGCGTCCGTTGATCCAAACGACAGGCCCGGCGCCGGGGCGGCGCACGACGCCGCTCAGCACGACACGCCGGCCGGCCGTCGTTCCGGCAGGCAGCATGTCCTGCGGCGCGCCTTCTTCGCGGGACACCGCGCTCGCGCGCCGCGCGTCGAGCGCACGCCGCTCCGCGGGTGTCATGAACAGCCGACCGAGCGCAGGCGGCGTCGCCGCGGCACCCGGATCGGCGCGCGCGGAGGGCGCCGTGACGGCACCGAGTGCCAGCAGCACGGCACCGCCCCATGCCATGCGGTGGACGCGGGCCGTCACGTCGCGTTCTCCGGCGTGGCGCCCGCCGCCAGCGGTATCGAGAACCAGCGCAGCCGGCAGTCGCCGGTGAGATTCGCCTTGTCCGGCTCCGGCGCTGCGTTCTCGCCGAGCCGCCCGATCGTGCAGCCGGATACGCTGAATGTCCCCGGTGCCCGGTCACGCAACTGCCCGATCAGGCGCAGGAGATCCACTTCGTGCACCAGTCCCACCTGTAACTCCATCTCGGTCGAGAGCACGGGCGCAGCCGTGCCGGCGACGAGCCACGGCGCCGCGAAGGGCTGCTGCGGTGCCGCCGCATAGCGCAAGTAAGGCAACCGCAGTGCCGCGGCGCTGTCACGCAGTGCCTGGGCCCAGTCGAGCCGGCGCTCGGGACCGACGGTACCTGCCGCCGCGAGCTCTTCGAAACGCTGCGCATAGCGCTGGCGCGCCTGCAGGCGGGTCGCGAGCTCCGTGCGCTGTTGCTCGAGGGTCGCCAGCTCCTGCTGGCGGGTGTCGGAAGCGAGCGTGTACTGGCCGCGGCTCCAGAAGCTGAACGCGAGCGCGGCGAGACTCGCCGCGCATACCAGGAGCCGGATCGCAAGGCCGTGACGGAGATAGCCCCAGTCGATGTCAGACCGATTCATCGGGGAATCCCATCACGATATCGAGCGCGAACGGCGCATCTCCCGGCGGCGTTCCCGCGGTCAGCTCGCCCGCGAGCGTCGACGAGGAGCGCACATCGAGAGGTTCGACCCGCCGGGTTACCGTGCGGATGCGGGGGTCGTCGCGCAACGTGTCGATGAAGGCCTGCAGTTCCTCGAAGGCGGCCGGATAATCGCCGCTGAACGGAGTGACGCGGCCCTTCAGCGTCACGCTGATCGAGTCCGCGGCGACTGCTGCCGATGTCTCACCGGCCTCGCCCCCCTCCGTGCCCGTCGTCGGTGCAGGCTCCGAGCTCCACTCGATCGTATCGACCTGGATCTTTGGCCGGCGGGTGAGCGCGGCGCTGATCGCCATCAGTACGTAGTCGGGTTCCGCCCGATGGCGCACAAGGGCGTCATACGCCGTCACCACCTGCTGCATTTCCAGGGGATCGACGTGGCCCGCCTCTGGTGCGATGCCCGCCGGCAGCAAGGTCTCGAGCTGGCGCACGGTGGCTGACGATCCGGCGGCCCGTTGGCCCGCATCGAGGATGGCGACTCCATTGATGAGTGCTCCGCCCAGCGCCGCCACGGTCACGACGACGCAGGCCGCCCGGGCAATGGCGCGGACGCGGAAGAATTCGAAGTAGCGTCGCTCCTCGCGGGGCGCGAAATTCCCTGCCGTCGCGTGCGCGCGCAGCAGCTCGAAGAAGATCCGTTCGGACCCGCCGACCTTGAGATCGGCCTGGATGCGCAGCTGGCCGCGCAGCGGGGCGGCGTCGAATTCGCGGAGCTGCCAGCTTTCGTTGTGGAACTCGGCCGCGGTCAGTGCGGCGAAATCGGCTGGCGCGAGCAGGACCTCGAGCCGGCTCTCGGGACTCGCCGCGTACGTCGGGTCGAAGTAGCGGAGACTTTCCTCGACCTGGCGTTGCATGAGCGAGGCGTCTTCCACGGCGGGCGTCGTGGCCGCCCGCAGGCGGCGGCTGCCGGCGAGGCGTCCCTCGCGGAAGAAGGTGTGCTGCAGGGTGCCGTTGCTCCGTCTCAGCATGAGCAGGACCGCCGGCGCCGAGCGCGCCTGCGGATCGAGCAACAAGGGCGTCAACAGCGCCGGACTGAACACGCCGGCGACGGGGAGCTTCGCATCGGCGAGCTGTTGCAGGAGGGCCCGAACCGGCTCCGGACGGGTCAGCGCGGAAAGCAACACGTGGTTCTCATCGGGGTGCAAGGCGCTGCGACCCTGCACCTGCGCGACCCTGAACGGCGTACGCGGAAACGCGCGCGCGAGCTTGCGCTCGAGGAGCGCCTGCTGATCCCGACGACCGAGCCGTGCCACGGTATCGCGCACGTGCTCTTCGTCGGCCATGTCCACGAGGACTGCGACAGGCGCCGCGTCGAGCCGGCGCAGTTCTACGACGACCGGCGCGGGGTCCTCGCCTGCCGCTGTCTGCACCGGGCTCGCAACGAACTCCCGGCCCTGCCAGCTCCACAGGGCGCAGCCGGAGGAGCCGAGGTAGACGACGTGCCCGATGCGCATCTCAGACCCCTATCTTGCTGATCGTGTCGTAGATGGGCCCGAGCACGGACATCATCACCCAGCCGAGGATCAGCCCGAGGATGACCGTCATCGCCGGCTCGATCATCGTCTGCAGCCGCTCGACGGCCTCCTCGACCTCGCGGCTGTAGAAATAAGTCACGTTGAGGAGCGATTCCTCGAGCTGACCGATGTCTTCGCCCATCTTCACCATGCGCACGACGAGCGGTGGGAAGAGCCCGACTTTGCTGATGGCGCCGGAGAGGCTGTTGCCCTGCTCGACGAGGGCCGACACCTGTTCCAGCGCTTCGGCGACGACGGCATTGCCTACGAGGTCGCGCGAGACCCGTAGTGCGTCCACGATCGTGATGCCGGAGGCGTACATGATCTGGAAATAGGTGACGAATCTGCTCATCACGATCTTTTCGAGAATCGGGCCGATGACCCAGGCATTGAGCTTCAGCCGGTCGAACCCGCGGCGGAAGCGCAGGTCACTGGCGATGAGATGGCGCAAGACGAAGAATGCCACGAGCGGGAATGCGACCAGCGCGTACCAGTATGCCCCCATGAACTCGGACGTGGCGATCAGGGCGCGCGTGTGGATGGGCATCTCCTGGCCCATGTTGCGCAGGAACTCGCTCATCTGCGGCACCACGTACAGCATCAGGAAGAACACCACGGACATGACCACGGTCCCGACGAAAGCCGGATACATGAAGAGCTTCCTGGTCTGCGCCATCAGCTCGTCCTGCCACTTGAGCGTCGTGTTCATCTGTTCGAGCACCCGCGAGAGCTCGCCCGACTTCTCGCCCGCGCGGATCAGGTTCACGAACACGTTGTCGAACGTGGCCGGAAACATCGCCATCGCGTCCGAAAGCGCCCTGCCGCTCTCGACCGCGAGCGACAGCGAGGCGAGGACGTTGCGGAAAGCGGTGTCCTCCGTGCTGTCCCTCAGGTCGCCGAGCGCCTCGAGGATCGGCAACCCGGCCTTGTGCGCCTGGCCGAGGTGAAAGCAGAAGTTGATGAGCTCGCGCCGGGCCACGCGGCCGGCGCCCGCGCGCCCGTGGCTCTTGCCCCGCGGCTTGCAGCTCACGAGTTGCAGCCCGATCTGCAGCAACCGGCCGTCGAGCTCGGTTTCGGTCGTCGCGGCCAGCTCGCCGCGGACGAGGCGCCCGCTCGAGTCCACGGCCCGATAGGTGAAGGCGCTCACGCCGAGGCTCCGAGCGCGCGCTCCGTGAGATCGACAACGCGAGCAATCTCCTCGAGGCTCGTGTCGCCCGCCAGCACGCGGCGAATGCCGTCGTCCGCGAGCGGTTTGAAGCCCTTCGTGAGCGCCAGCGCATGCAGCTCGCCGAGCGACTTGCCCTCGGCCAGCGCGTAGTCGAGATCGCGGTCGAAACGCAGGATCTCCATGATCGCGAGTCGCCCGCGGTAACCCTGGTGGCTGCAGCGCTCGCAGCCCTGTGCCTGCTGCAGGGTGAGCGGCGCTTCGGGGTCGACTCCCATGAGATGCCGCTCGATCGCCGTCGGCTCGTAGGGCGTGCGGCAGCTCGGGCAGAGCCGTCTCACGAGACGCTGCGCGATGATGCCGATGATGTTGCCCGCCAGAATGCCGGGCTTCAGCCCGATGTCGAGGAGTCGCGGGATTGCCCCGAGCGCGGAGTTCGTGTGCAGCGTCGAGTACACCTGGTGCCCGGTCATCGCCGCGCGGAATGCCATCTCGGCGGTCGGCTCGTCCCGGATCTCGCCCACGAGAATGATGTCGGGATCCTGGCGCATCAGCGAGCGGATGCCACCCGCGAAATCGAGCTTGACCGCATCGCCGAGCGAGGTCTGACGGATCATCGGGAACGGGTACTCCACGGGATCCTCCAGGGTCATGATGTTGACCGACTCGTCGTTGCGGTAACTGAGGATCGAGTAGAGCGTCGTCGTCTTGCCGCTGCCGGTCGGCCCCGTCACGAGGATGACGCCCTCGGGCCGCGCCATCAGCATCTTGAGCAGCGTGAGCTGATCGTCAGGCAGACCGAGCGCATCGAGCGGCACGACACCGGAGCGGCGATCGAGGATGCGCAGCACCAGATTCTCGCCGTGGATCGTCGGCTGGGCCGCGACCCGGAAATCCACGCTGCGGCCGCCGATGTTGAGCGAGATGCGTCCGTCCTGCGGCGCACGCGTCTCGGTGATGTCCATGCCTGCCATCACCTTCAGCCGTACGACGATGGCCCCCAGGAACTTCTTGTGCACCGTCGACACCTGCTGGAGCACGCCGTCGACCCGATAGCGCACGCGGATGAAGCCGTCCTCGGGCTCGAGATGGATGTCGGATGCGCGGCGTTTGACTGCATCGGCCAACAGGGCATCGACGAGCCGCACCAGCGGCTGCGTGACATCGTCGGCGACCTTCGCCGGCTGGGACGCCGCCTCTTCCGGCGAGTCGATCTCCTGCAGGATGGCGGCGAGCGAAAACTCCCGGTCGTAGATGGTTTCGATCGCGCTCTGGATCTCGGCCTCGCTGGCGAGCAGCGTGCGGATCTCGATATTGCCGCCGAGTAGCGCCGCAACCTGGTCGAGCGCGACGACGTCGAACGTATCGGCCATCGCGACCGTGAGCACGCGGGTGTTGGGATCGTAGGAGATGGGAAGCAGGCGCAGCCGCCGCGCGAGCTCCTCGGGCAGCAGTTTCACGGCATCGTGATCGGGTACGACCCTGGAGAGATCGATGCTTTCGACCCGCAGCATCTCGGCCAGCACGTCGCGGAGCACGGATTCGCTCACGAGGCCGAGCCGCACGAGGATCTTGCCGAGCCGCTCGTTCTTCTGCTTCTGCTCCGTCAGCGCCACCCGGAGCTGGTCGCGGTTGATCAGTCCCTTCTCGACCAGGAATTCGCCGAGCTGCTTGCGCGGCGCGCGCCGCTCCTGCCGCGCCGCCTGTGCCGCGTGCGTTTCGCGAACGTGACCGGCGCCGTGTTTGCTGGCCATGCTTCAGCCCCGCGGCATGCGCAGCGTCGCCAGGCGCTCCCGCGCAGTCTCCACCGCGAACTGCTGGCTGCCCGTGGCGAGCTCGGCGGCCCGCTCGTAATAGCTCGCGGCGGCCTGGTCCTGTCCGATGCGGTCGAGGGAAACGGCGAGATTGAAGGCGTAGTCTGCATTGGTGGGATCGTGGCGCACGGCCTCGAAGAATGCGGCCTGGGCGTCGGCCCAGCGCTGATCGGCGACGTAACGCAGGCCGAGCGCGAACTGCAGCGGCGCCGAGTCCGGCTGCTCGCGCAGGAGGTCCTTCAGCGCGCTCTCCGTCGCCGGCGTCGCGCTCGCACCGGGCAGCGCGGACAGCGCCGCCGCGGCCGTGCCGTTCCTGGGATCGAGGCGCTGGACCTCGCGATAGAGCTCGCGCGCCTCCTGCCAGCGGCCGCCGCGCGCCGCGAGCGAGGCGAGGCCGAGCAGCGCGTCCTCGCTGCCCGGATTCGCGGCGAGAACCTCGCGATACAACGGCTCGGCACGCGCCGCATCGCCGGCCTGCAGCGCCGCGTAGGCCGCGCGCAGCCTGTCGAAGAGCGGGTCATGCGAAGCGCCGTGGGTGATCTCGATGCGCGGCGCGGCGGCCTGCACATCGCCGGCTTCGGGCGGCAGCGCCGGCTGGTCGTACCACGCGACGTCGCCCGCAGTGGCATCCGCATCCACCTCGCGCGCAGCGCGCTTCGCCTTCGCGCCGGAGGTCGCTTGCTGAGCGGGCGCGACGGGCGACGCCTCGCGAGCCGGTTGCGCCGGCGGCGGTGGCACCTGGCCCGGTGCGGCGAGAAAGCTCTCTTCCGGCGTACCGCTGACGCGAAAGGCGCCGTAGCCGAGCACGCCCGCGACCGCGACGAGGAGCGCGAGCAGCACCGGAATCCGGTAGCGCGAACCGGGCCGTGAGGCTTTGGCTCTTGGTGTCGTTGCCGGTGCGGTGGGCGAGTCGGACCAGCGACGACGCTCCGTGACGTGGGCGGATTGCATCGGCTCGGCGACCCGCAGCGTTTCCCCCTCGCCGGCCGGCCCTTCCGCCGACGGCAGTCCGGGATGGCGCGTCGTCAGCGTCCGCAGCAGCGGATCGGGATCGCCTGCGAGGCGCAATTCCACTGTAGGGTCGGGCGCCGTCTCCGGCGCCGGCGCCTCGGGACCGTCAGGCTCGGACACCAGCCGATTGCGCGCGGGCCGCTTGTGCAGGACGTCGAGCAGAGAGCTCACGGAGCGGGTTGTCCGGCGAGCGCGGCGGTCGCCGCATCGAGAGACGTCGGCAGGCCGGCCCGCGCCACGGCGCCGCTGCCGGCGCCGCGGATGACGGTCGGCCGCAGGAAGAGCACGAGCTCGCTCTTCTTCACCGCGTCGTTGCGATATTTGAACAGGTTGCCGATGCCAGGCAGGCGGCCGAGCAGCGGAATCTCGTCGCTCTTCTTGCTGACCTCGTCGGTCATCAGTCCACCCATGATCACGGTCTGGCCGTCGGCCACCTCGAGCAGCGACTCGATCTCGTTGACATGGATTTCCGGCACCAGGTTCTCGAAGTCGGCGCCGGCGAACTGCGGCGCGGGATCCTTCGCGAAGCCGAGGATGCGCGTGATCGTCGGGCGCACGTTCAGGCTGACGTTGCCGTTGACGTTGATCTGCGGCGTCACGCTCATGATGAAGCCGACCGGTACCGTGTGGATCTCGCTCGTGACGATGGTGCGCGGATTGTTGTTGTCCGTTCCCTCGATGGTGTCCTGCGTCAGGCTGAAATAGACGCGCTCGTCGACCACCTTGAGGAGCGCGGTCTGGTTGTTGAGCGCCATGATGCGCGGGCTCGACAGCACCTTGGCGTCGCCGAACTGCTGCAGCATCTTGACGGCGGCGGAGAAGCCGCTGCCGTCGGCGTCGAAGTTGTTGTATGTCGCCGTGAACACCGGGGGCGTGGCGAGATTCGCCCCTATCACCGTACTGATCAGCGAGATTCCGTCCTTGCCGGCGCCGCCGCCCGAGGAGACCTTCGACCAGTCGACGCCCGCCTGGTATTCGTCGCTGAGATTCACTTCGACGACCGTGACCTCGATCAGCACCTGGCGCTTCGCGTTCGCGGCCACTTCATCGAGATAGGTCTGCACCTGCGCATGCTGGGCCTGCGTGGCATTGACGCTGATGATCCCGGCGATGGGATTCGACACCACCGGATCCGCACCGCCACCTGCAGCGCCCGCGGTAGCTTCCGCCGCCTGGCCCCTGCCGGTGACGAGCTGGCGCACGTTGGCGGCTACCATCGCCCAGAAGCCGTTGTCGGAGACACTCTTGACCTTGGTGCTCGAGAGGTTGCCCATCTCGGAGTTGGCACCGCCACCACCGCCCCCGCCGCTGCTGCCACCACCCGAGCTGCTCGACTCCACGCCGCCACCCGTCGAGGCGACCTGCGTGGCGACGCTGACTTCGCCTTCGCTCGTGCGGGCGAGGTTCACGTAGTCGATCCGGTAGTTGCGCCAGAACGGCGCGTCGGGCATGACGACCAGGCTGCCGGACTCGAGCTCATAACGCAGGTTGACCTGGCGGCTGAGGCGATCGAGGATCTGCGGCAGCGTCTGGTCGATGGCGTTCATCGTCACGTTGCCCTGGATGTCGCCGTGGATGTCCACGTTGACCTTCGCGTCACGGGCGAGCGCGAACAGCACGTCCCGCACGGGCACGTCCGTCACGACCACGCTGTAGGTCTCCACGCGCGGCGCGGGGGCGGGCGGCGGCGGCAGCGGTGGCTCCGTCACGGGTGCGGGGATTCCGCTGCGCGATACCGGGGTCTCGAGATGCTCCGGCGCCGGCGAGAATTTCTGGAGCGGGCCGCAGCCGGCGAGTACGGTCGCGAGGGCCGCGGCCGTCGTGACGACCCAGCCTCTGAATGTCGGCGCGCGCCCCGACCGGCCTGTCCACGCATCGCTGTCTGTCATGACCAACCGCCCGTTCAACCCATGCGGGCCATCCCACGGGCCAAGGCCCGCAACGCACCGGCCCATACGGGCGCCTGCCCGTCTGGGAGAGATGGCCGGCCCAGCATCCGGATCCATGTGACTTGGGGACGTGTCATATGTCACATTCCCCATCGGGCGGCCCGCGCCCGATCGAAGTTATGCAAAGCGGGTCTCAGTCGGCCCGGGGCGGTCAGTCAGCCCATGATGGGTGCGTTCGGAAAGTTCCTGGAGGTCAGCGTCCCGGCGGACGACGTGCTGCGCTCGCTCGCGTTCTACCGGGCGCTGGGTTTTTCCGAGCTCACCACCGGCGACATCCGCACCTGGCACTACGCCGTCGTCACGGACGGCCGGATCGCGATCGGCCTGCATGGCGGCGGCATCGAGGAGCCGGCGCTCGCCTTCGTGCGCCCCAATCTCGCGCGGCAGGTCCGCGCGCTCGAGGCCGCGGGCCATGATTTCGAATTTCAGCGGCTCGGCGCGGAGGAATTCAACGAGGCGGCGCTGCGCAGCCCGGACGGCCACCTGATCCTCATGATGGAGGCGCGCACCTTCTCGCCCGGTGACGCCGGCCAGGAGCCGCAGCCGCTGATCGGCCAGTGCACGGAGGTCACGCTCACGTGTTCGGATCTGGCGGTGACGCGAAACTTCTTCGAGGGCGCGGGATTTCTGCCCGTGGAAGAGGGCGAGTCCGACATCGTGCGGCTGCACACACCGGGAATCACGCTCGCGCTGTCCGAATCAGGGCGCTCCGACATGACGCTGCGCTTCGCCGTCGGGAATGCAAAGCGGATGCTGCGCGCGCTCGGGGAGAAAGACCTGCGAGTCACGCGCGGGCCGGAAGGTCACGTTCTCAGGGCGCCGGAAGGGACGCGGCTGGTGATCGGCTGAGCGGCTCTATCGATCCGACGGCGGCAATGCTTTCCACGGGCCAGCCGCCCTGCCCGGCTGCCTGGACAGCGCAATTTCAAGCGCGGTCTCGAGCCGAATGACGCGGGCAGTGACATCCTCCAGTCGGGCCTGCTGCTGAATCACCGTCACGGTCGACGCCTCTACCTTGTCGTTCATGCGAATGACCCGCATGAGCCCGTCGAGGACTCTTTCCAGAGCGCTCATGCTGCACGCGTCTTTCGACGGCGCGATTCCATGCGGTTCAGGCGCTTTTCGGATGCGGCAACCGCGGCCAGCGCCCGGTCCAGTGCCCGTTCCGCGCGGGTTGTGCTGGCCGTGACCTGACGCAACATATGGTCGATTTCCCGCTCGGAGACTTCCTCCGGCCGGAACGATCGCAGTGCCGTGCGCACGTAGTCGTTGACGCTCATTCCAAGCGCCTTCGCTCTGCGCGCAACGTTTCCGTTTCTCGGCGGGTTCGAGCTGCAAGGGTATCTTCGCGGTTACAGCCATTGGGCCGCTCCGATTTACATGATGAGAAAATGGTAATCCGAACCGAAGCCGGAAATCCTGGCATTTCATGCGGCAATTGCTGCGACTGGACGGCCTGGCCAGTGCCGCTGGCGCTACGCCTTCCCCCGCAGCTGGTCGATGATCGCGGGGTTCTCCAGCGTCGAGACGTCCTGCGTGATCTCCTCGCCGCGCGCGACGGCACGCAGCAGCCGGCGCATGATCTTGCCGGAGCGCGTCTTCGGCAGATTGTCCGCGAAGCGGATGTCGTCGGGCTTGGCGATGGCGCCGAGCTCCTTCCCCACCCACTCGCGCAGCTCCGCCGCGAGCTTGTCGGCTTCGGCGCCGGTCGGGCGCTGACCCTTCAGCACGACGAAGGCGAAGATGGACTCGCCCTTCACGTCGTGCGGCTTGCCGACGACGGCGGTCTCTGCAACGCGTGGGTGGGCCACGAATGCGGACTCCACCTCCATCGTCCCGAGCCGGTGTCCCGCGACCTTCAACACGTCGTCGGCGCGGCCCATCATCCAGAAGTAGCCGTCGCGGTCGCGGTGCGCGGTGTCGCCAGCCACGTAGTAGCGATTGCCGAACTTCGCCCAGTAGGTGTCCAGGTAACGCGCGTTGTCGCCCCAGATCGTGCGCAGCATCGACGGCCACGGCCTGCGGATGACGAGGTGGCCGCCGCGGTCAGGGTCGGTCACCTCGTTGCCATCGTCGTCCACGATCGCGGCGTCGATGCCGGGGATCGGCTTCGTGCAGGAGCCGGGCTTCGTGGCAATGGCGCCCGGCAGTGGCGAGATCATCGCGGCACCGGTCTCGGTCTGCCACCACGTGTCGACGATCGGGCAGCGTGTCTTCCCGATGTGCGTGTGATACCAGATCCAGGCCTCCGGGTTGATCGGCTCGCCGACCGTCCCGAGCAGCCGCAGCTTCGACAGGTCGTACTTCGCGGGGATCTCCTCGCCGAACTTCATCAGCGCGCGAATGGCAGTCGGCGCGGTGTAGAACACGGTGACGCCGTGGCGCTGGCAGATCGCCCAGAAGCGCCCGGAGTCGGGCTGCGTCGGCGCGCCCTCGTACATGACGATCGTGGCACCCGCGGCGAGCGGGCCATAGGCGACGTAGGTGTGGCCGGTCACCCAGCCGACGTCGGCCGTGCACCAGAACACGTCGTCGTCCCTGAGATCGAAGATCCACTGGCTGGTGAGCTTCGCGTTCAGCAGGAAGCCGCCGGTCGCGTGCTGGATGCCCTTCGGCTTGCCGGTCGAGCCGGAGGTGTAGAGCAGATAGATCGGGTGTTCGGCGTTCACGGGCGCCGGCGCGCAGGTATCCGGCTGTCCCGCGGTCGCATCCGCCCACCAGAGGTCGCGGCCGGGCTTCATGGCCACCGCGTTACCGGCATGTCTCAGCACGACGACCTTCTCGACGCTGGCACAGCCCTCGCCGAGCGCCTCGTCCGTCGCCTGCTTGAGCTCCACCAGCTTGCCCGCCCGCCGGCCGGCATCGGCGGTGATGACCATGCGCGCGCCCGCGTCCTCGATCCGGTCCCGCAGGGACTTTGCCGAAAACCCGCCGAATACCACCGAGTGAACGGCGCCGATGCGCGCGCAGGCCTGCATGGCGACCACTGCCTCCGGCACCATGGGCATGTAGATCACGACGCGATCGCCCTTGCCGATGCCAAGAGCCTTCATTCCATTGGAGAGCCGGCTCACGTCGCCGGCCAGCTCACGGTAAGTCAGACGGCGGATGTCTCCGGGCTCGGACTCGAAGATGATCGCGGTCTTGTCGCCGCGCGTCGGCAGATTCACGTCGAGGCAGTTCGCCGAGGCGTTAAGCTCGCCGTCGCTGAACCAGCGATAGTTGGGTGCGCGCGAGGCGTCCAGCACCTGCGTGAAGGGCTTGATCCAGTGCAACTCCTCGCGCGCGAGCCGCGCCCAGTACGCGAGGTCGTCCCGCGCCGCCTCGGCGACGAGCCGTTCGTAGTCGGCGCGCCTGATGCGCGCCTTCGCGGCGAACGCGGGCGGCGGCGGGAACACCCGCTGTTCATGCAGGATGGACTCGAGGTCTTTTTCGTTCATGCGTTCGCTCCGGCGAGCAGCCCGTCCATCATCGTGATCGCCTGGCGCTGGTAGGCCCCGCCGAACAGGTTCAGATGGTTGAGGACATGATAGAGATTGTATAGGTGGCGTCGGTCGCGGTAGCCGGGCTCGAGCGGCCATGCCTCCACGTAGGCGTCATGGAACTCGGAGGGAAAGCCGCCGAAGAGCTCGGTCATGGCGACGTCGACCTCGCGGTCGCCGTAGTACACGGCCGGATCGAAGATCACCGGCTCGCCGGCGTGGGTCATCGCCCAGTTGCCGCCCCAAAGGTCGCCGTGCAGCAGGGACGGCTGCGGCGTGTGGCCGGCAAAGAAGCGCGGCAGGAGCTCCAGCAGCCTTGCGCCCTTGTCCTGCAACTCGGTGCCGCCCCCGCTCTCGGCGGCCAGCCGCAACTGGAAGCCAAGCCGATAGGTCCGGAAGAAATCGAGCCAGTCGGCCTGCTGCACGTTGCGCTGGAGCGTGCTGCCGATGGTGTTGTCCCGGCGCCAGCCGAAGTGCTCCGCGACGTGCCGGTGTTGCGCGGCGAGCGCCCCGCCGAGGCGCGCCGCCGCCGCGGAGGAGCCCGGCTCGAGCTCGAGATGCTCCATCAGCAGCCACGCCGATTCGTCCGCGACGCCGTGGGCTATCGGCTCCGGGACGCGCACGGCGCCGGCGGCGCGGAGCTCGGCGAGCCCCGCAAACTCCGCGGCGAACATCGCCGCGCAGTCGCGCTCGTTCACCTTCAGGAACAGCGCACGACCGTCGCGATCGCTCACGCGATAGCAGGCGTTGATGCTGCCGCCGGGGACACCGCGCACCGAGCCCGGCGCGAGCGTGTGGCCGGAGACCTGGCGGACCGAGAAGAGCAGCGGCTCGGAGAGGCTCGACATGGAGGGCCGCCGGCTCATCCGGCGCCGGCCGCGGCCCTCAGGCGATGCCCGCGAGGCGGCGCGCCTGCCGGCGCAGCGCCTCGCCGAAGCCCGCGGTGTCGTACAGCGAGACGAGATCGGGGAGATCCGGCTTGCGCCGCGCGAGCGCCCTTTCGTCGGCGGCGACCGGCGCGTCGTAACGGACCCGCGTGAGCCGGCGCGCGAGATCCACGCCGGAGCGCTGCTCGCGCAGCTTGCCGGCGAGACTCGCCGCGGCCCGGATGTCGAGTCGCGCCAGCTCGTCGAGGTTCTCGTAGATCGTGTCGACACACTCGAACCTGCGCAGCAGCGCGGACGCCGTCTTCGGCCCGATGCCGCGCACGCCCGGAATGTTGTCCACCGAATCACCGGTCAGCGCGAGGAAATCCGCGATCTGCTCGGCACGCACGCCGTAGACTTCCGGCACCTGCTCGTAGGGTGTGCGCCGTCCCGAGGGATAATCCCACAGCACGTCGCCGGGCTGCAGGACCTGGGCGAGGTCCTTGTCGCGCGACAGGATCGTCACCTTGTGGCCGGCGCGACGCATCTGCGCCGCCATCGCCGCGATGAGATCGTCCGCCTCGAAACATTCGTCCGCGCAATCGCTCAGGCCGAGCGCGCGGGTGACGGCGCGGCAGCGCGCGAACTGGAGCTTCAGCTCGAGCGGCGGCGGCTCACGGTTCGCCTTGTATTGCGGGTAGATCGCGGTCCGCACGCAGGTCTCGCCGCGGTTCTCGTCGAATGCGACCGCCACGTATTCGGGCTGCATCTGCTCGAGGAAGTCGCCGAGAAAGCGGCTGAAGCCGTAGAGCGCGTTGACGGGATTTCGCGCCGGATCGGTCATGTCGGCCGGGATCGAAAACCAGGCCTTGAACATGAAGACGCTGGCGTCGATCAGATAGACCATGCGCGGATTATGCGCGCTGCCGGGTCGCGGCTGAAGCGGTGCCGCCGCCAGGTCGATCCCCATGGGCGCGGTGCCCGATTCTCAGTCGTGGAACGTCCGGACGTGGTGCTCGCCGTTCCTGAGCGTCGTGCTGAGGCGCGCGTGCAGCGGGCTGGTGCGCGGGATGTGCGCCAGCAGGAATTCCATCTGGTCCGCCAGGACGCGGCGGCCCTTGAGATAGATGTACTCGGCGTAAGTCGGCGTGAAGGGCACGGCAATCAGCTGCATGCCGGAATGCTCTGGCTTCCGGCCACCCTTGTGATTATTGCAGCGCCGGCACGCCGTCACGACGTTCGTCCATGAATCCGTGCCGCCCTTGCTGAGCGGCGTCACGTGGTCCCGCGTCAGGTCCCTCGACATGAACCGCTCGCCGCAATACATGCAGAGATTGGCATCGCGCCGGAACAGCGTCTTGTTGTTCAGGGGCGGGATGTAGCCGTCGCGCAGCTCGGCGATGCCGGGCGTGCGGCCGATGGTGGCAACGATCGAATTGACCTCCACGATGCTGCGCTCCCCGGTCCGCGCGCTGAAGCCGCCGTACACGGTATAGAGGAGCGACCCGCAGGTGTACGCGACCTGCTCCATGTAGTACAGACGCACGGCCTCGCGATAATCGATCCACTCGAGCGGCATGCCCGCGGCATCGGTGCGCAACACCTGCTGGGAGTAGTCCGCGGGGGTGCTTTCGGCGACCCGCAGGGCGAGATCCCAGCCCGGGAAAGGCTTCATTACGCTGGCACGTTGCGGGGTCACGGCCGAAATCTTTCAAAACTCAGGTGAAAAATCAAATACGCGCTCGTCAGGAACGGCGAATATCACCGCTACATACCTCGTCTTGCGACGCATCAAAGCGCGCCGAGTTGCCCGGAAATTACCGGCTGGACGCGCCTAGAGGGTCTGCTTGTGGAGACGTCCGTCCTTCATGATGACGCGGATGTTCTTCTCGAAATCCTCGAGCACGCGCACGTCGGCGAGCGGGTCGCCGTCGACGATCAGCAGGTCGGCGTAGGCGCCTTCCCTGATCACGCCGAGCGGACCTTCCTGGTAAGGATTGCGCGGCCCGGTCAGTGTGAGCAGCTTCGCGTTGATGCTCGTCGCCTGCTTCAGGATCTCCAGCGAATCGAACCAGCGCAGGCGGTAGCCGAACTCGCCGGGACCGCTCTCGTAGGCGCGCAGCGAACCGAAGGCGTCGGTGCCGAAAGCGACCGGGATGCCGAGCTTCTTCGCCGTGGTCATCAGATGGTCCACGCCGTTCATCACCAGCGCCCCCTTGCGGCCGCGCTCGGTGTCCGCACCGCCGCCGCTGGCATAACGGCGCGCGGCGCCGAAGGACTGCGACGACAGGTACGCGCCCTCCGCCTTCAGGCGCTTCAGGGTGGCATCCGACCCCAGGTGACCGTGCTCGATGACCTTCACCCCGGCGTCCAGCGCGCGATTGACCGCGGCGTCGGTGTAGGCATGCACGGCGACGTACGTGCCCCAGTCGGCGGCGGCCTCGACCGCGGCGCGCATCTCCTCGACGCTGAACTGCGTGGTATCGATCGGATCGTACCTCGACGAGATGCCGCCACCGGCCATCAGCTTGATCGCGGTCGCGCCCTGGCGCAACGACTCGCGCGCGGCGCGGCGCACCTCGTCCGGTCCGTCGGCGAGCAGCGCATAGCGCTGGGCAAACGCATCCGGCGTGCCGCCGCCATTCGGATGGGGCGTGGTCCGATCTCGAAAGTCCCCATGGCCGCCGGTCTGGGAGATGAACGCCGCCGAGGTGTAGACGCGCGGGCCGTCCACGACGCCTTCGTCGATCGCGCGCGCGAGCCCCTGCGACGGACCGCCGATGTCGCGCACCGTGGTCCAGCCGTGCATCAGCACGATCTTTGCCGCCCTGACCGAGAGCGCCGCCACGTAGCCCGGATCCTCGCGGTACGCCTGCTCAAGCGGCAGCGGCAGCGCGAGGTGCGTGTGCGCGTCGATGATGCCGGGGATCAGGACGCGTCCACCGCCGTCGATCACGGTGGCATCAGACCGGGCTTCGACCTGCCCGGCGATCTTGCGGATCAGCCGGCCCTCGACCAGCACGCTCAGGCCTGCGACCGCCCGGTCGCTCGTGCCGTCCCACACGCGCACGTTGCGGATCAGCACCTGCGGCGGAGGTTCCGCCTTCGGCTGCGGGCGCCCCTCCTGTGATACGGCCGCGCTGGAAAACAACAGGCCGGCGCACAGACCAGCCATGGTGGTGATCAGCATTCGTCTCATGCGGCGACTCCCCGCTCCGGATGTCGGGCACGGTAAACGTTTCGGCGGCCGTTGGCCACGCGTGCCGCCTGTGCCGTGCTATAAATGGGAGCATCACCTCCAAGTGTGGTCCGCCTGCGACCGTTGTCTGGGGATCGATCCGTGCGCCGAATTCTGCTCGCTGCATTGCTTGTCCAGTCCCCGCAGCTGTCTTCGGCCGATCCCCTGGAGAATGCCCATTTCCTCTGCGACCTCTTCGACAAGACCGGGGTCTCGAGCGAGTGCGAGGTATCGCATGTGACCGCCAACGTTGACGTGATCATCGCGACCAACGAGGCGGAAGCGGCCAATGTCTGCTCGGTCATCGTCAACAAGATGGTGGAGAAAGGCCGCTCATTCGGGGGCCAGTGGACGCTCCGGATCTACGCGCCCGAAAGGCGCGACACGCCCCTCGCGGTCTGCGCGCTCCGATGAGGCCGGCTGCGCTAGCTCTTCAGCGCCACCAGCACTTCATCCAGCATCTTCTTCGCATCGCCGAACAACATGCGGTTGTTCTCCTTATAGAAGAGCGGGTTGTCGACGCCGGCGTAGCCCGAGGCCATCGAGCGCTTCATGACGATGGACGTCTTCGCCTTCCACACCTGCAGCACCGGCATGCCGGCGATGGGGCTATTCGGATCGTCTTCCGCGCCCGGATTCACGATGTCGTTGGCGCCGATCACCATGGCCACGTCCGTGTCCGGGAAGTCGTCGTTGATCTCGTCCATCTCGAACACGATGTCGTAGGGCACCTTGGCCTCGGCCAGCAGCACGTTCATGTGGCCGGGCATGCGGCCGGCCACCGGGTGGATGCCGAAGCGCACGTTGACGCCCTTCTCGCGCAGTAACTTCGTGATCTCGTAAACGGTGTGCTGGGCCTGGGCGACGGCCATGCCGTAGCCCGGCACGATGATGACGTTCTTCGCCCCGCGCAGCAGCTCCGCGGTTTCGGCGGCACTGATCGACGTCACCTCGCCGGCCGGCTGCGAGCCTGCGGCCGCCGGCGCCGCGCCCTCGCCCGTGCCGAAGCCGCCGGCGATGACGCTCAGGAAGTTGCGGTTCATCGCGCGGCACATGATGTAGGAGAGGATCGCGCCGGATGAGCCGACGAGCGCGCCGGTGACGATCAGCAGGTCGTTCGCGAGCATGAAGCCCGTGGCCGCCGCGGCCCACCCGGAGTAGCTGTTGAGCATCGAGACCACGACCGGCATGTCCGCGCCGCCGATCGCCATCACCATGTGAATGCCGAACAACAGCGCGATCACCGTCATCACCGCGAGCGGCGTCAGGCCGGCCGCGATGTCCGGTGCGTTCAGGAAGGCGTAGCCGAACCCGATCACTCCGATGAGGCCCGCGAGGTTGAGCCAGTGCCGCGCCGGAAGCAGCAGGGGCTTGCCACCGATCTTTGCCGAGAGCTTGCCGAAGGCGATGACCGAGCCCGAGAACGTCACGGCGCCGATGAGGATGCCGATGTAGATCTCGATCTCGTGGATCGTCTTCTCGGCGCCTTCGAACGCGATCGAGGTGTCGATGTAGCTCGCGAAACCGACCAGGCACGCGGCGAGGCCGACGAGACTGTGCATCAGCGCGACGAGCTCGGGCATCTGCGTCATCTGCACGATGCGGGAGGCGTAGAGGCCGACGCTGCCGCCGACCAGCATTGCCCCGACGATCCAGGGTATGCCCGCCGCCGTCACGCGCGGGCCGAGCACGGTCGCCACCACGGCGATGCACCATGCCGACGATGCCGAAGAGATTGCCGCGGCGGGAGGTCTCCGGGTTCGACAGGCCGCCGAGGCTCAGGATGAACAGAATGGCGGCGACGATGTAGGAAACGCTGGTGAGGCTTGCGGACACTCGCGGACCTCTTACTTGCGGAACATCGCCAGCATGCGGCGCGTCACGGCGAAGCCGCCGAACATGTTGATGGCCGTGAGCGCAAGCGCCGCCACGGCGAGCGCGAGGATCAGCCGCGAGGGCCTGCCCTCGGCCGCTGCGAGCGGCGGTGCGATCTGGATCAGCGCCCCGACCGCGATGATGCTCGAGATCGCGTTCGTCACGCTCATGAGCGGCGTGTGCAATGCGGGCGTGACGTTCCAGATCACCATGTAGCCGATGAAGCAGGCGAGCACGAACACGGTGAAGTGCGACAGGAAGGAGGCCGGCGCGAACGCGCCGATCAGCCAGAAAAGCAGGGCGCCCGCACCGAACATCGCCGCGAGGCTCTTGCCCGAGGACGGCGCGCCGGGGCCGTGGCCGGACTTCTTCGCGGCGACGGGAGGCGGGGCCGCCGGTCTCGCCTGCGGCGGCGCTGCCGACAGCTTCGGCGGCGGCGGCGGCCAGGTGATGGCGCCGTCCTTGATCACCGTCGTGCCGCGGATGACCTCGTCGTCGAAATTGACGTCGATGGTGCCGTCCTTCTTCTTGCAGAGATCCTCGGCGAGATGGAGCAGATTGTTCGCGTAGAGCGTGGACGCCTGCCCCGCGAGCCGGCTCGGCAGGTCCGTGTAGCCGATGATCGTCACGCCGTGCCGCACGACGACCTCGCCCGGCACGGTGAGCTCGCAGTTGCCGCCCTGCTCGGCCGCGAGATCGACGATCACGCTGCCCGGTCGCATCGACTTCCACCATGTCGGCCGTGATCAGCCGCGGCGCCGGCTTGCCGGGGATCAGCGCCGTGGTGATGATGATGTCGACCTCCTTGGCCTGCTTCGCGAAGACCTCGAGCTGCGCTCTTCTGGAAGGCCTCGCTCATCACCTTCGCGTAGCCGCCGACGCCCGTTCCTTCCTCCTGGCAGTCGACGGGCACGAACTCGGCGCCCATGGACTTCACCTGGTCGGCGACTTCGGGGCGCGTGTCGTTGGCGCGCACGATCGCGCCGAGGCTGACCGCGACGCCGAGCGCCGCGAGGCCCGCCACGCCCGCGCCGATGACGAAGACCTTGGCGGGCGGCACCTTGCCGGCGGCCGTGATCTGGCCCGTGAAGAATCTGCCGAAGTGTTCGGCCGCCTCGATGACGGCGCGGTAGCCGGCGATGTTGGCCATCGAGGACAGTGCATCGAGCTTCTGCGCGCGCGAGATGCGCGGCACGCTGTCCATGGCGAGCACCGTGAGCCTGCGGGCGGCCAGCTCTCGCATGAGATCCGGGTTCTGCGCCGGCCAGATGAAGCAGGCTAGCGTGGTGCCCGCCCGCATGAGGCCGATTTCGGCGGCGGTTGGCGCCCGGACCTTGAAGACGAGATCCGACGCGGCCCAGAGCGCGGCCGGGTCGTCGAGGATGCGGGCGCCGACCGCGCGATAGGCATCGTCGCTGAAATTGGCGGCGGCGCCGGCGTTGCGCTCGACGGCGACGGCAAACCCGAGCTTGATCAGTTTCGCGACGACTTCGGGAACGGTTGCAACCCGCTTCTCGTCCGCGAGAATCTCGCGTGGCACTCCAATCGTCAGCGACATGACAACCTCAGCGAACCTGCAGATCCGGGCTTCGATGGCATGGCGGGGCACGCCGCTGCCCGGCGTCGGCCGGCAATGATACGCACGTTCACCGGGTAATCGAAGCGAAATCCGGAGGCTTCGCACCGCCTGCGCACGGTCGCGGTGGATTTGAGTGAGCCGTGCGCTTAATTTTGGCCGATGACGTCCGTCGTCTTCTTCTCGATGCTCCAGCAGGGCCACCTGCGCCGCCTCCTGCCGCTCGTCTCGGGCCTGGCATCGCGGGACGTGACCGCGCACGTCTTCACCGATGGCCGCTTTGGGCAGGCCGTGCGGCAGGCGGGCGGCCGCTGCGTGGACATGATCGGACGGTACCCCGTCGATGCCGCCGACTCCGGGTCCTTTCCGATCGCGATGCGCTCCATCGCCTATGCGGCGGCCTACGCGGGCGACATCGCCCGCGACGTCGCAGCGCTCGGGCCCGCCCTGGTCGTCCACGACAGTTTCGCGGTCATCGGCCGGGTCGTCGCGCGCGCTCTCGGCCTTCCGCGCGTCAATGTGTGCGCCGGCCACAACGTGGATCCGCGGAGATTCCAGGAGATCCTCGCCGGAGATCCGCGTGTCGTCGTCTCACCCGCCTGCCGGGCGGCGGTGGCGACCCTGCGCGAGCGACACGGCGAGCACGATGCCTCTCCGTACTGCTACGTGGCCGGCAACAGCCCCTCCCTCAATGTCTATTGCGAGCCACCCGAGTTCCTGACCGTCGCGGAGCGCGCGGCATTCGAGCCACTCGCCTTCTTCGGCTCGCTGCCGTCCATGGAGGAGGTCGAGGCGCGGCGCCAGGGCCCCCAGGCGGCCGGCTGGCCCGCAGGCACGGCGCTCCGCGTGTACGTCTCGTTCGGCACGACCGCGTGGCGCTCGTATCCCGCCGCCACGCTGGGCGCACTCGAGGCGATTGCGTCGGCCGTCGCGCGCCTGCCGCATGCACGCGCCGTGATCAGTCTCGGCGGCGCGGAGTTCGACGTCGCGGCCATCGAACGGCTCGCCCGTCCGAACGTGGACGTCGAGCCCTTCGTGGATCAGTGGGGGCTGCTGCAGGGAGCGGATCTCTTCATCACTCACCATGGGCTGAACTCCACCCATGAGGCCGTGTTTCACGGCGTGCCGATGCTCTCTTATCCATTTTTCTGGGATCAGCCGGCGCTCGCCGCGCGTTGCCAGGAAATGGGGCTCGCGCTGCCGCTGTCATCCGCGCCGCGGGCGGCGCTGACCGAGGCGGACGTCCTCGCCGCATTCGAGCGGGTCGCCCGGGAAAGCGACAGCTTGCGCGCGCGCCTGGCGGTGGCGCGGGGCTACGAGCTCGCGGTCATGGCGGGACGGGACGCCGTGATCGACCGGATCCTGGCGCTCGCCGCTTCCCCCACACCGCACTGAGAGCGCTTGGCCGTCACGTCCCCCAGCTTGAGACGCGTCTCCGCGCTCTCGCCCTCGGCGGTGGAGCCGGCAGTGACCGCCGCGCCGACGAACGTATGGACGCCCGATGCGTCGCGGAACAACGTGCGCAGCACCTGCGAGAACTCGAAGCGTCCGTCGGGCAGACGCAGGCCGAGCACGCCGTAATAGGGACCGCGACTGATGCGCTCGAGGCCGTCGAGCGCGCGCAGACCGCTCGCCCGCGGCTGCGCGCCCGTCGGCAGTATCGCGCGCAGGATGGCGGACCAGGACGCGCCGGGCCGCACCGCGACGTCGAGTGGCGTCATCAGGTGGCGCAGGACGATCCGGTCGCAGATCTGCATGCGGCCGTTCGTCACCGTGCCCACAGCCTCGAGCGCCTCGCGCGTAGCCCGGATGGCCAGCGCATGCTCGTCCAGTACCTTCGGGTCACCCAGGAGTCCGGCGCGCAGACGTTCGTCCGTGGCCCGGTTCGCGTCGCGCCGGCCCGTACCCGACAGCTTGAAGCACGTGAAATTCGTGTCGTCCCCTCGGCCGAGCAGCTCGGGACTGTGCCCGGCGAGCTCGAGCGCTTCCGTGCGAAGGTAGAAGCTGCGGCCGATGCCGTGAGCATCGACCGCCGGCGCGGCCGCGAAGGATGCCAGCAGGTCGATGTCTGGTGGCAGGTCCACGCGGCGCGCGAGCGTGAGGCGCTGCACGTCACCGTCGCGGATCGATTCGATCGTCCTCGACACCGACTGCCGGAAGTCGTGGGAGTCCGCATCGAACTCGCCCAGGGCGAGGGCTTCGGACGAGGCGATCGGCGCCGGCCTGAGGGCACTCAACGCCGCGCTCGGCTCGAGCACCATCGTCCTCGCCGCGCCGCCCGCTGCATCTATCCGCAGGACGCCCTGCGGCTCCCAGACATGCAGTGTCGGCGACGTTGCAGCCGGGCGCTCGGTGCCGTCCGCCCATACGGCGTCGAAGCCGATGTACCCGGCCGTGACCGCGCCGGGGCGGCAGAAATCGTCGACGCGCGCCCAAAGGGTCTCTTTGTCGAGCGCCGCCTCGCCGTAGCGCTGAAGGCACAGGCGTCGCGTTTCGCCAAAGAGAACGAGCACGGAGTCGCGGGTCCCGAAGGCCATCAGGGCGGACTGCCCGGGCAGTTGCCGGGCCGCGGCACACCATTCGGCGGCAACATCGGTGGCGTCTGCGCCTGCGGGATCCGCCATTGCGCCGAGTCTCGTCGCGGCGGGGTGCACTCAACCGACCTGCGCGAGAAAGCCGAGGTGATCGGCCACGTAACGCCGCCCCAGATCGCGGTCGCGGGTGATCTCCTCTATCTCCACCGCGTCCAGCGGGGACGAGAACTGCTCGTTGCGTTCGTGCACCTTCCGGCTGGCGATCGCCACGAGCTTCGATTGCAGCTCGAGCCAGGTCGCGTCGTTGTCTTCGAGCTCGAGCGCCGCGGCGAACCGCGACCGCAGATGACTCGATTCATCCGTGAGCACGGCCTCGGTCAGCCGGGCAAGCTCGGTGTCGATCGCACCGACCGGCGGTGTCCGCCGGAAATGCTCGCGGAGGCCGAAGTGCAGACCGAGTCCGCCGCCCTCGGACAGCGCCACCGCCATGAGGCCCACGGGTGTCCTGCGCAACTCGTGGCGCAGCGATGCGAGCCGGCGCGCATTCTCGAGTTGCCCGAGCGAATCGATGCTCCGTGCCGGATCGCCGCCGGCAAGGGCGTAGAGGCGCATGTACTGGGTCTGGTGCCGGAGCTCGTCCAGGGCGAACTGCAAGTCGTCCAGGATATGGTCGATCTCGGCGGGCGAAGTAGCCAGGCCGATGGCGCCGGCCCGCTCGCACGCCGCGCGCAGTATCGTGGTGACGGTCTCCCCCGCTCCGCCGTACACACCTCCGCCGGTGTGTTCCTTGAAGACCTGGAAGCCGATCCAGCGCCGGTCGCGCTCGGGCGTCCGACGGTCGCCCGCGAAATAGCGGCGCGCGACGAGCGCTTCACCCGCCCAGCACGGGGAGACGGCGTCGATCAACGCCTTCAGACGGACGTTCTGAATCACCGTTGCCGATTCTGCCGCAACACTGCCACGCCGCATCATCTTATAGCCCGACCGATGCGCTGGCCAGCGGCTGCAGACGCGCTAGTTCGGGTGTCGATCCTTCGGCGGCGCGGGCGGAGCGCCGTCGTGGTCACGCTCCCGCATCCGGTCGCGCAGCTCGCGGCGCTGCTCGGGCGTCATGTCCTCCCAGCGTTCCTTCAGCTTCTGGCGTTGCTCGGGCGTGAGATCGCGGAACTTCCGGAAATTCTGCCGCAGCCGGGCCTTGTCCTCCGGAGGCAGCTGCTGGAAGCGCTCGAATTGTTCGCGCATGCGCGAGCGCTGGTCCGGCGGCAGCTGCTGCCAGCGACGGATGCGGTCCTGCGCCCGGGCCCGCTCTTCCGCATTCATGGTTCCCCAGCGCTTCGCGCCCTCCGCGAGGCGCTCCTGCTGGTCGGGCGGAAGCGAGTCCCAACGCCCGGCGAGGCCCGAGAGCACCTGCTGTTGTTCTGCCGACAGCTTCGACCACGGCACCCCGGGCGGGTCGGCACGAGCGCTCATAGCCGCGAGCAGGCACGCGAGGAGCAGTACCGACCAGGAGACACGTTTCATCGCCCGGTCCTGTTCATCCGGCCCGGTCCGGCGCCGGCTGCTCCGCGGCTGCAGGCTCGGAGCCGAGCCAGTCGTAGAATTCGAGGTCCTCGATCATCTCGAGATTGTCGTCCTCGCCCAATGCCACTTCGAGCGCGCCCGCCGGATCGGCTGCGCCCGCCACCGGTACCGCGGGAGGCGAGGTGCCACCGTCCGGCGCGCGCCACAGTCCCACCGCGATCAGGGCCGTGGCGCACACCACCGCCGCGCCGAGCGCCGGCTGCCACCCGAAGCGGTAGCCGCGGCCGGCGCGCCGGTCGTACCCGGCGAGCGCGTCCTGCCGCGCGCGCTTCAGCCGGGACAGCGTCGCCGCGTCGAGCTCCTCGGCACTCTGCCGGAGCAACCGGCCTGCATCGCGCACGAACTCGTCGGTTCCGTCTTTTCTCTCTTCGGTGGTCATGGCCAATGATCCCCCAGTGTTTCGCGCAGGCTGTGAACGGCCCGCGAGTAGTGGGTCTTTACGCTGCCTTCGGAACACCCCATCGCAGCCGCGGTAGCCGCCACGTCGAGGCCCTCCAGAGTGCGGAGGAGAAAGGCCTCCTGCTGGCGCGCCGGCAGTCTGCCGACGGCCGCTTCGAGGGCCGACATCGCGTCCGACATCGCCGCCCGATGGTCCGGCGCGTCCGACGCCGGGCCCGGGGCCGACGCGACGGGATCGTATCCGTCCTCATCGTCCTCCGGCCGGGTGAACATCGCGATCACCCGCCGGCGGACGGCGCCGCGGCGCTGGTGGTCCCGGATGCGGTTGCGCAGGATGCTGAAGAACAGCGGCGGCCATTCCGCCTCCGGCGCTTGTCCATAACGGCGGACGAGCCGCAGCATCGCGTCCTGCAGGATGTCCAGAGCGTCATCGTCGTTCCTGACGGCGAAGCGCGCGATCCGGAATGCTCGTCGCTCGATGCCGGCCAGGAACCGCTCCATCGCGGCTCGCTTCTCCAGAAGCCCCTCCTCTCGTTGTGCGCCCGCCGCCGCGCCCGACGGGGCGTCGGCAAGCGCCAGGCTCGAGCCACGCATAGCATTTCTTCCCAGGCGTTATCTCCGCTTTCACCGGACGGGCGCATGAACTATAACGCTCGTCCCCGCAGCGGCGTTGACGCCTGCCGGCTTTACGGCTTTCGTTTATTCACATTGATGTAGGAATCGTCGGACGTTACGTAGGAAAGCACGCAGTCCGCCACAAAACTCGCGTAATTCGCTGTATCTGCTAGAGAAACATGAATCGAGCAATTTTTGACCATTTCGTCATATCCGGCCAGCGGCGCGGCTCAGGGGCAGTCTTGCCCCCGTGGTCCACAGACATATCCACAGTAACTGTGGATAAATGACGCATCGCTCTATACCGGGCGCGGCGAGGCAGGCGTGAGCGCGGAAGCCATCCTGCGCGTCGCGATCGATGCGCCCGTCATGCAGGCTTTCGACTACCTGCCCCCCGCCGGCGCCGCCGTCGCGAAACCCGGTCAGAGGGTGCTCGTGCCGTTCCGCAAGGGCAGGCGCATCGGGGTGGTGGTGGCGCTGAGCGCGCAGTCCGCCGTGCCCGCCGCGCGCCTGCGCCGCGCATTCGCGTTTCTGGACTCCGGGCCACTCCTCGATGCCGAGCTGATGGCGCTGCTCGAGTGGGCCGCCGCCTACTACCAGCATCCGCCAGGCGAGGTGTATGCGGCAGCGCTGCCGCGGCTCCTGCGCCAGGGGCGAGAGCCGGACGCGCAGATCCCGGCCTGGCGCATCACCGCCAGCGGCCTGGAAGCCCGGCTCGGCGGGCTGCCGAAGCGCGCGCCCGTGCAGTCGCGGCTGCTCGCCGCGCTCGCCTCGTGTAGTTCAGGTCTCGTGGCCACCGAGCTCGCGGCCGTCGCAGACGGCTGGCAGGACGGCGTTCGCAATCTCGAGCGCCGTGGCTGGGTCGAGCGGGGGCACGCCGACGCGCCGGGCCTGCCGGCGAATACCGGGGTCCGGCCGGAACGGGAGCCCGAGCGCGCTCCGACACTGACGCCGGCGCAGGCGGCTGCCGTCGATGCGATCGGTGCGGCGCAGGGCTACGAGACATTCCTGCTGCAGGGGGTGACCGGCAGCGGTAAGACCGAGGTGTACCTGCGCTGCATCGAGGCCCTGCTTGCGACGGGCCGGCAAAGCCTCGTGCTGGTTCCGGAGATCGGGCTCACGCCGCAACTGGTGGAGCGGTTCAGCCGCCGCTTCCCGGCCGCTGAGATCGCGCTCCTGCACTCGGGCCTGACCGACCGGCAGCGGCTGGACGCCTGGGTTCAGGCCCGGGACGGGCGTGCCGCCATCATCATCGGCACACGCTCGGCGGTATTCGCCCCGCTGCCGCGTGCCGGGCTCATCGTCGTCGACGAGGAACACGATGCATCCCTCAAGCAACAGGAGGGGTTTCGCTATTCGGCTCGCGACATCGCGGTGTGGCGCGCACACCAGCTCGGCGTGCCGGTCGTGCTCGGCTCGGCGACGCCGTCGCTCGAGAGCCTCGCCAACGTGCAGGCGGGTCGTTACCGTCAGCTGCGGTTGCCCGAGCGTGCCGGGTCCGCGCAGCCACCGGTCGTGCACCTGGTCGATCTGCGCCGGCATAGCGCGACAGACGGACTCGCGCAGCCCCTGGTCGACGCGATCGGCCGTCATCTCGACGCCGGCGGCCAGGTGCTGCTCTATCTCAACCGCCGCGGCTACGCGCCGACGCTCATGTGCCCCGCCTGCGGGCACTGCCTCGAATGCCAGCGCTGCGACGCGCGCCTCGTCCTGCACCGGCGCGAAGGGCGAGTGACCTGTCACCACTGCGGCGCCGCCCGCGCCGCACCCCTCCGCTGCCCCGACTGCGACGGCGAGCTCTTTGCGGTGGGCCAGGGCACCGAGCGGCTCGAGGCCGCCGTCAGCGGGCTCTTCCCGGATCATGCGCTCGTGCGCATCGACCGGGACACCACGCGCGGACGCGGCGAAATCGGGCGGCGGCTCGAAGAAGTCGCCTCGGGCCGCGCGCGCATCCTGCTCGGCACGCAGATGCTGACCAAGGGCCACGACTTCCCGGACGTCACGCTCGTGGGGATCATCGATGCCGATCAGGGGCTGTTTGGCACCGACTTCCGTTCGAGCGAGAAGCTCGCGCAGACCTTCGTGCAGGTGGCGGGACGCGCCGGACGGGGTACGCGCGCCGGCGAAGTCTGGATCCAGACGCTCTTCCCGGACCATCCGCTGCTGCTGGTGCTGATACGGGAAGGCTACGACCGCTTCGCCGAGGTGGCTCTCGCCGAACGGCGTGCCGCGGGCTGGCCGCCCTTCACTTACATCGCGATGCTGCGTGCCGAGGCGGCGAAGCGCGAGCCGGCGCTGCGCTTCCTCGAGAACGCGCGGTCTGCCGCCGAGCGGCTTGGCGCGGGCGAGGTCAGACTGCTCGGTCCCGCGCCGGCGCCGATGGAAAAGCGCGCCGGCCGATATCGGGCACAGCTCCTGATCGAGGCGGGCACGCGGCCCCGCCTGCAGCGATTCCTCGCCGCCTGGCGCGCCCGACTCGACGACCTGCCGGACGCCGGCCGCGCGAGGTGGTCGCTCGACGTGGACCCGGTGGAGCTGTTTTGAACGATCGCGCGGCGAACAGCGTCAATCGGCCAGAGTGACGCCCGATCCGCCCATCTCCTTCGGGAAGTCTTTCAACTTCGGCAGACCGTCCCTGATGTGCAGCGCGGTCTCCTGGTAGTTCACATGGACCCCCGGCCTGTATTCGAGGTCCGGTATGACGGCTGCATACACGTCCGTGAACCCGAGCCCCGGGTGCTCGCTGAAGATGTGGCCTCCGCAGGTCTTGCACCACTTGCGATAGCTCTTCGGGGTCTTGTTGTACGTGCCGATGTTGTCGGCCCCCTTCGTGATCTTCACGGCCTCGGGCTTCCACAGTGTGAACGCATTGACGGGCCCCGCCGACCAGTGCCGGCACGACTCGCAATGGCAGTAACCCATCGCGGCCGGCTCCCCGCTGACCGTGAACCGAACCGCGCCGCAGAAGCAGCTTCCTTCGTATGTCTTTCCGCTGTTCATGGATGTTCCTTTCCTGCTGACGATGTGAACCTGGTGATTTTCGTTCCGTTACTTCTCGATATTCAGACTTGCCCGGCCATCATCCCCCGGCCGCGACGCGAAACCAGAATTCGATCTCGGACGTTTCCACCTCGAAGCGCGCGGCGTGATTTACTTTCGCTGGCAGGTGATACCATTCGCCGACGCCGTAACGCGTCTCCTTGCCGCCGACGACCAGGACGAGCTCGCCCTGGGTGATGACGCCGACATTCTCCGTCTCGTGGCTGTGCGGCGGAATGACCGTTCCACGCGGATAGGAGGCGAACAGCACGTCACAGTTCCTCGCCTCCAGCCTGAACGCGTCGAATGGCCCGTCGAAGGGCGGAAGGTCACGAAGCAGCGCGGGGAAATGCGGCATTGCCTGCCCTCTGAGACTCACGAGCGCCGGAGCTGGTGTGCCAGGGCTGCCAGCAACGTCACGGCGGTCCCGACTTCGAGCCATATGGTGACATTCATTGTGAGCGCATGTGCGGACAACGGCGCGAGGACGTAGTGGGCGAGGCCGTCGAGTCCGAGCGCCGCATAGACCATCAGCGCGGCCAGCCCCGCCCGGCGATATCCGCGGCGAAGGAGCATATACCCGCCGGCACCGACTGCCGTGACGCCGAGCCATGCGGCATAGACCCCCGCCGGCGACAGTCCGGCCGGCATGTTCGGATAGTCGCCGATGAACGCCGCGTTATGGACGTGATGGAGGAGGCTCGCCGCGGCATACGCCAGCAACGGCACCCACAGCGCGGGCTTCATGAACCGTGGCGCGTCGCGCGCGACGATCCTTGGTATATCCCGACCGGGCGGAGCCACATTGATTGGTTTGACCATGCGCAGGCAACCGAAGCGAGCCCGTGTTCGACCGGGGTTGAGTAATTCTCGACCTGTCTGCCGGCAGTTCGCAAGCTCATGGTCCGCCCTGCGATGCTCCGTTAGAATTCCACAATGCCCCTTTCCGACCACATCGCGCGCGCCCTGTGCGCCGCGCTGGAGTACGCGCCGGCCCGCACGGCCGAGGTGGCGCAACTCCTCACCGAGCCCCCGAACCTCGCGCTCGGCGACTTTGCCTTTCCCTGCTTCCAGCTCGCGAAGGAGCAGCGGGCGGCGCCGAAGGCCATCGCGGAAAGTCTGGCGGGGCGAATCCCGGCGGATGCGCTGATACAGAAGGCGCTGGCCCAGGGCCCGTACCTGAACTTCTACCTGCACCGCCCGGAGGCCGCGCGGCGCGTGATCGGCGAAGTGCTGGCGCAGCCGGAGACGTATGGCAGCCGGGATCTGGGCCACGGGCAGACGGCCGTCGTCGAGTTCTCCTCGCCGAACATCGCCAAGCCCTTCCACTTCGGCCACCTGCGCTCCACGAACATCGGCGCGGATCTCGCGCGGATGCTGGAGTTCGTGGGCTACCGGATCGTGCGCCGTAACTTCATCGGCGACTGGGGCACGCAGTTCGGCTTCGTGATCTATGCGTGGAAGAAGTGGGGCGACGAGGCGAAGCTGCGCGAGCGGGCGATCGACTATCTCGTCGAGCTCTACGTGCGCGCCAACCAGGAGAGCGAGAAGGACGCCAGCGTCCGCGAGCGCGCGCGCACGTATTTCCTGCAGCTCGAGCAGGGCGATCCCGTCATCGGCGAGCTCTGGCAGAAGTTCCGCGAGCTGTCGCTCGCGGGATTCATGAAGACCTACGATCGTCTGCGGATTTCCTTCGATGCCTACGACGGCGAGGCGGCCGTCAACCACCTGGTGCTGCCGGTCATCCAGCGGTTTCTCAAAGCGGGTGTGGCCGTACACTCGGAGGGCGCTATCGTCGTCGAGGTCGCCGACGTGCTCGGGCGCGAGATCGCGCCGCTGATGCTGCAGAAATCCGACGGCGCCTCGACGTACGCGGCGCGCGACTGCGCGGAGGCGATCCACCGCTGGGAGACCTACGGCTTCGCCGTCAGCCTCTATGTCGTCTCGCGCCAGGAGGACCACTTCGCGCAGCTCTTCGCGGCGCTCGGCAAGCTCGCGCAGGGCGGAGGGCTGGGACGTGCAGTGGCCCGCGCGCTGCGAGAACGTGAGCTTCGGCTTCGTGCGCGGCATGTCCACGCGCAAGGGCGAGGCCGTGTGGCTCGAGCATGTGCTCGACGAGGCCCGCACCCGTGCGGCGCGCGTGCGCGCGGAGAAGGCCGCGGCCAATCCGAAAGGCTTCCCGGAGCTGCCGAAGGCGGAGCTCGACGCGATCGGCGAGGCCGTCGGCCAGGCGGCGCTGCTCTACTTCGACGTCTCTTCGCGGCGGATGTCCGACGTCACCTTCGACTGGGACACGGTGCTGCAGTTCGAGGGCAACACCGGGCCCTATCTCCAGTACTCCCATGCGCGGATGTGCGGGCTGTTCCGGAAGGCCGATACCGTGGTGACCGAACCCGCCGTGAGCACGACGGTCGTGGACGAGGAATGGGCCCTGCTTCTGAAAGTGCAGGGCTTCGGCGCCGCCCTGGAGAGCGGCTGCGCGAACCGCGAGCCGCACGAGGTCGCACATTATCTATATGAGCTCGCGAGCGCTTTCAACGCGTTCTACAACAAGCACACGGTGATCGACCCGGCCGACTCCGCCACGACGCGCGCACGCCTGGCGACCGTGCGCGCCGCGCAGACCGTGCTCGCCATCGGCCTGAAACTCCTCGGCATCCGGCCCCTGGAGCTCATGTGAACGCAACCGCCAACCGCCGCGTGAGACGCACGGGCCGCCGCATGTCCGACGGTCGCGGGCGCACGCCGGGCTGGGTGACGCTCATTACGGGCCTGGCGCTCGGCGCTGCGACGGTCTGGGGCACGCTCTTCGTACGTGACAAGCTGGCAACGCCGGTGCCGGCGGCCACGGCGCCGGCCCGTCCCGTGCCGAAGCCGAAGGCGCCGCCTGGCAATGCACCGCCGGAAAGGCGCTACGGCTTCTACGACATGCTCCCGAACTTCGACGTCGTCGTGCCCGAGGAGGACCACGACGTGCGCCGCGACACGACGCCGGCGCCCCTCGACGTGCCCGGCGTGTACGTGCTCCAGGCGGGCTCCTACGGCTCCTTCGCCGAGGCGGATCGCGTCAAGGCGCAACTCGCGCTGCTCGGCATCAGCTCGCAGATCCAGAAGATCTCCGTCGACGAGCGCCAGTACAATCGCGTGCGCATCGGCCCGATCGAGGATCTGAACGAGCTCAATCGGATCCGCAAGCGCCTGCGCGACGCGAAGATCGACGCGCTGCTGATCCGGGTGGGCGAGTGAAGCGGCGGCGCCATCTCGCTGCGGCCGCGCTGCTCGCGGCCGCCGCCTGCACGGCGCCGCAGAAGCCCGCGCCGCCCCCGCCGGCGGCACTGCCCGAGGAGCGCCCCACGATCCCCCAGCCGCCCGAGCGGTCGCGGGCCACCGCAGCACCCGCGTGCCGGACGTTCACCGTTGCCGCCGTCGGCGATGTCATGCTCGGCACGGATTTCCCCGAGGACCGGCTGCCGGAGGACGACGCGCGCGCGGAGCTCGCCGGCGTCGCGGCGGAGCTGCGTGCGGCCGACCTCACTTTCGGCAATCTCGAAGGCGTCCTGATGGACGGCGGCGAGCCGGTCAAGAAATGCGAGGACCCGAAGGTCTGCTTCCTGTTCCGCTCCCCCGCCCGGTACGCAGAGACGCTCAAAGACGCCGGCTTCGACATCATGAGCCTCGCCAACAATCACGCGCGCGACTTCGGCGAGGCGGGCCGCAGCTCCAGCATGGCGGCGCTGGATGCCGCCGGGATCCGCCACTCCGGGCGCATCGGCGACGTCGCCGAGTGGGAGCAGGACGGCCGGCGCATCGCCCTAATCGCGTTCTCGTTCACGAGCGGCTCGCATCCGCTGAACGACACGGAGAGTGCGCGGGCGCTCGTGACGGAGCTTGCGGCCGCGAACGATCTCGTCATCGTCTCCTTCCACGGCGGCGCCGAGGGTGGTGACGCCACCCATGTCCCGTTTGCGACGGAGCATTTCTTCGGCGAGGACCGCGGCAACGTCGTCGAGTTCGGCCGTGCGATGGTGGACGCCGGCGCGGACCTCGTGCTCGGGGCCGGGCCGCACGTGGCTCGTGCCATCGAGGTCTGGCACGAGCGTCTGATCGCCTACAGTCTCGGCAACTTCGCGACCTATTTCGGCATCAGCGTCGAAGGCCTGAAAGGCTACGCGCCGATCCTCAAGGCGACGGTGGATGACGACGGCCGGCTGGTCGAAGGCCGCATCGTCTCGGCGCTGCAGGTCCGGCCGGACGGCGTCAGGCCCGATCCGCAGCAGCGCGCCTTTCGCCTCGTGCGCGACATGACGCGCGAGGATCTCGCCGGCGGCGGGCTCGTGTTCGACGAGAGCGGCGGGTTCCGGCCGGCGCTGCCGCCGGCGGGAAGCTGCGCGAACGGGGCGGCGACATGACCGGCGACACCCTGCAGTCGGCCTATCCCCGCCTCGCCGACGAGCTGCCGCACATCAGTTTCACCGCGCTGCCGACCCCGCTCGACGATGCCCCGGCGCTGGCGACGCATCTCGGCATCGGCGCTCTCGCCATCAAGCGGGACGATCTCACCTCGCCGATCTACGGCGGCAACAAGGTACGCAAGCTCGAATACCTGCTGGCCGACGCACTCGCCCGCGGCTGCGACACCGTCGTGACTTTCGGCGCCACCGGTTCCAACCATGCGCTCGCGACTGCGATCTTCGCGCGGCGCCTCGGCCTCGCCTGCCACGCCGTGCTGACGCACCAGGCGATGACGCCGTACATAGCGGCGACGCTGCGCTATCACCTGCAGCTCGGCACGATCCTGCACGCGGCCAGGAGCTACAACCACAGCCGCGAGGCCCTCGAGGAGATCCGGCGCGCGCACCCGCAGGGGCCGTCGCGCGTCTGTGAGATCCCGTGGGGCGGATCCAACTGGCTCGGTGCCACCGGCTTCGTCGCCGCGGCGCTGGAGATCGCCGCGCAGTTCGAAGCGGCCGGATCGCCGCCGCCGGATTTCATTTACCTCGCGGCCGGCAGCATGGGCACGGTGATCGGGCTCTCGCTCGGGCTCGCCGTCGCGGGGCTCGCCACGCGCATCGTCGCACCGCGGGTCGTGCCGTTCGGCGCCACGGCGGCCGAGCGCATGAAGGAGCTCGTCGCGGAAGCGAACCACAAGCTGAACTCGCTCGATGCGGGGTTCCCGGTCGTCAGCGATCCCGGCGGCAACGTCGAGATCCGGCACGAGTTCCTCGGCACCGGCTACGCGGAGGCGACACCCGAGGCGCTGGAAGCCGTCGCCCTGATGCAGGAACTGCAACACCTGAAGCTCGAAACGACTTACACCGGCAAGGCCTTCGCCGGCGTGGTGGCCGATGGGCGCACCGGGCGTCTCGCGGGCAGGCGCGTCGTGTTCTGGAACACCTACAACTCGGCGCCATATCCGCCGGGTCTGGAGAACATCGACCTCTCGGCGCTGCCCGCGGAACTCAGAGGATATCTCGCGCAGGCCGGGCCGTGATCGCCGGCGGGACCTGGACCTGCCCGACCTGCGGGACCATGGTCTCGACCGGTTTCTGTCCGATCTGCGGCGAGCGGCGCCTGCCCTCAGGGGACCTCACGCTGCGAAGCGTGTTCCACCAGTGCCTGCAGGCCTTCAGCAACATCGATAGTCGCCTGCTCCGCAGCCTGCGCCAGCTGGTGTCGCGCCCCGGAGCGCTGACCGTGGCGTACGTGCAGGGACGGCGCACGCCCTACGTGCGGCCGTTCCAGTTGTTCCTCGTCGCCAACGTGGCGTTCTTCGCGATGCAATCGTTCACCAGCACGAACGTGTTCTCGACCACGCTCGACTCGCATCTGCATCACCAGGACTGGAGCGCCGTCGCCCAGTCGCTCGTGACGCGGCGCTTGGAGCAGACGCGCAGGACGCTGGATCACTACGCGCCGGTCTTCGACCAGGCCGTGGAACGCAATGCCAAGTCGCTGATCATCCTGATGGTCCTGCCGTTCGCCCTCGTGTTGCCGCTCGTGTTCCTGCGCAGCGGTAAGTCGTTCGGCGCTCACGTCGTCTTCTCGCTGCACTTCCACGCCTTCCTGCTGCTGCTCTTCTGCGTTGCGCTCGGGCTTGCGGAACTCGACGTCCTGCGCGGCGGTGCCGGGCTCGCCTCCAACCGCATGGACAACATCCTGTCGGTGGTCAACCTGCTCGGCGGTGTCATCTACCTCTATGCCGCCATCGGCGTCGCTTATGGAGCGGGTGGTGTGGTGCGCATCTTCCAGGCCTTGTTGCTCGCGGTGGCGGCCGCGGTCATCGTCATCGGCTACCGGTTCTTGCTCCTGTTGATCACGCTTTACAGCACATAGGGAGGAGGAGCGTTAAATGGCAGAAGGCACTAGTCGCGTCGAGGCATTCAGCGATGGCGTCTTCGCGATCGCCATCACGCTGCTCATCCTGGAGATCCGCGTGCCGCATGCCGACAGCGAGAGCGGTCTGACGGCCGGCCTGATCGGACTGTGGCCCTCTTACCTCGCGTTCGGGATGAGCTTCTTCGTCATCCTGGTCATGTGGGTGAACCACCACGAGCTCATGCGGCTGGTACGCGCGGTCGGCTACCCGTTCATGTTCGCCAACGGCTTCCTGCTCCTCACGGTGACCTTCGTGCCATTCCCGACCGCGGTGCTCGCCGAACACCTCGCCACCGCAGAATCCACGGCGGCGGTCACGTTCTACTGCGGGGCATTCGTGGCCAACAGTCTTGCCTGGCTGCTGCTGCTCTTCACGATCGTGCGTGGCGGGCTGTTTCGCGAGGACGTCGATGCCAGGACCCTCTTGCGCATCCGCCGCGCCTACATTGCGGGGCCGCTGGTCTATACGGTCGCGACCCTCGTGGCCCTCGTGCAGCCCATGCTCGGGCTCGCGCTCAACGCGTCGCTGTGGCTCCTGTGGACCCGTCTGTGCTATCACACGGCTTCTGAGGCACGAGGCCCGCGGCGCGCCGGCAGCGAATAGCCCAGGAAAGGAAAGCTCATGGCAGATGAAACGATCACGGTACGCGTCACCGAATCTGACCAAACCATGGAAGTTGTGGTGCTGAGCAAGCGGGCGGCACGGATCGAGGTGGTCGTCGGCAAGGGCATTCACAACGTGCGCTGCGAGTTACTGCCGACACGCAACCGCAGAGCCTACGCCGGCACGGTGCGAGGCCGCGAGATCGTGTACGAGCGCACGCCCGAGCAGGTGCAGGCCGATATCGACCGGCTCAATCCTGCGTTGCGGAACATGAAACGGCGGCGCTGAGCTGAGCGCGCCAGCTTGCTTGCAAGCCGCCGCCAGGCGGACAGACAATGCGCCGGGGGATGGTGACATGATCACGAGAGTATGGCGGGGACGCACCGACCCGGCGAAGGCCGACCAGTACGAGACCTTTCTGAAAGAGACCGCGTACCCGGATTACGGCAACGTCGAGGGCAACCGCGGGTGGATCCTGATGCGCCGCCCGGCCGGGGACGCGGTGGAATTCATGTTCGTGTCGTTTTGGGAGTCGCTGGAAGCGCTGCATCGTTATGCCGGCGACGACCCGGAACGGCCAAAGTATTACCCGGAGGACAAGGCCGCACTGTTGGAGTTGCCGGAGCGGGCAGATCACTACGAGGTGGTCGACGCCCAGGCGAGGTGGTGACTGACCGCCCCTTGCAGTCGGGTATTACCTTCGCCAGCCGCTGAAGCTCGACTACCTCTGGGCGGCGCTCTGCATTCTCGGCGCCGTCTGCTTCGTGTTCCGGGGCGAATCCGGCACAGCATAGAACGCAAAGGGGGCGACAGCACCATGCCCAAGGGCTACTGGATCGTTCAGGTGGACGTGGCGGACGCCGAGAAATACAAGGCGTATGTCGAAGCCAATGCCAGGCCGCTCAGCCTCTTCGGAGCGAGTTTTCTCGTGCGCGGCGGCCGCCGCGAGCTGGCCGAAGGCGTCAGCCGCAGCCGCAACGTCGTGCTCGAGTTCCCTTCCTATCAGGCCGCGCTCGACTGCTGGAAGTCACAGGAATACCAGGCGGCTCTGAAGCTGCGCCAGCCGGTGTCGGCCATCGATCTTGTGATCATCGAGGGGTACGATGGCCCTCAGCCTGCCTGACTTTCCCAAGGAGAATCCATGGCGACGAAACTCAACAAGGCCCTCAAGCGCGAAATCGACATAGGCGGCGAGGCGTACATGCTCACCATCACGCCAGAGGGACTGAAGATCGTGCCGAAGGGCAAGCGCAAGGGTCACGAGCTCACCTGGAAGGATCTCATCAGCGGGCAGGCTGCGTTCGCGACGGCCCTCAATGCCTCGCTGGAGCAATCGAACGATCAATGACGCGGCTTCCGGACCGGATCCGGGAAGTCCTCGACGGGCTCGGCATTCCGGCCGAGCTGATCTCCGCCCGTGCGCTGCCGATCCAGGCAGAGGCCCGCGAGCTCGTCGTCGCCGAGCTCGGCGAAAACCACCGCGAGCACTTGCTGACCCCGGCTGCTGCTGTGGCGTGGAAGGAACTTGCCGGCGCCGCGCGCGCTGAGAACGTGCGGCTCGAGATCGCATCGGCTTTCCGCAGCATCGGGCGTCAGGCCGAGATCGTGCGTGCGAAGCTCGAAGCGGGCCTCGGCCTCGAGGCGATACTGTCGGCGAGCGCGCCTCCCGGATTCAGCGAGCATCACACGGGCCGTGCTGTGGATGTCGCCACACCCGATTGTCCGCCGTTCGACGCGGCGTTCGCGCAGACCGAAGCATTCCGGTGGCTTTCACTGCATGCCAGGGAATTCGGCTTTGCCTTGTCCTACCCGGAAGGCAATGTCCAGGGCTACGAGTACGAGCCCTGGCACTGGTGCTTTCACAGTTGATCACTCGCCAGCTTGCGGAGGCGTTCGCCATCGAATGGATCGAAGCCTGGAACCACCATGACATCGATCGCGTGCTGTCGCATTACGCGGACACCACGGTCTGCGGATCGTCACGCCAAATGCCGCCGACTTCCGGTTTCCCGGCCTGGATGTGATCAATCCCTGGCAGACATAGCCTGCGACAAGCTGAGAAGCTGACACCGGCACCAATCTGAATCCCATGATCGGGGCTTGCGCCCCTCCCACAGGTCTACTTCCGGTAGACCTGCACGAAGCGGTCCGTTTGCCCGCGGATTGCAGGATCGAAGATGCTCTTCGTGCGGTCGTCCGCCGGGTTGCGCAGCCCGTCCCAGGTCTTCTCCAGCCGGAAGCCGTGGCTCGCCATGTCCTGTTTCGCGAACTCCTCGTCGATGCGGTGAAGCTCCTGTGCCGCGGTTGAGCCCGTGCCCGCCTTCGCGGCGTGGTCCACGACGATAAAGACACCACCGGGCTTGAGCGCGGCGTGGATCTGTTCCAGGAATTTCCCGGCGTCGATCTTCGGCCAGCCTTCCTTCTCGTCCACCCAGTAGAGATCGTGGTAGGACATCACGATCAGCGCCGCATCGAGTCGGTCCGTGCCGAGCGTCATGTAGGCGGGATCGACGACGAGGTGCTGTACGCTTTTCAGGCGTCCCTTGGCGAAGCGCGTGGCGAGCTCCTCCTTCCCGAACTCCTCGTAAGGCGGGTTGTTCACGAGGAGGACCGTGCCCTTCGGGCCGACGACGTAGCTTAGAAGCTCGCTCCAGTAACCGCCGGCGCCGAAGATATCCGCCACCGCCATGCCTGGCTTGAGATCCGCCAGCGCGAAGATATGCGCCGGACGATCGTGCGGGTCCCGCTCGCGGTCCTTCTCACTGCGCGCAGACTTCGCGACAGCGGGCACATAGTCTGCCGGTTGTGCGGCGTGTGCGACCGGAACGAACAGCAGGGCGGAAACGAGCAGCAGCGATCTCATGTTGTTCATTCGTCGCTCAGCGCGCCGCGGAACTCCACGCCGAGCGAGCGCAGCTTCCGGTAGAGGTGCGTGCGCTCCATCCCGACGCGCTTGGCGAGCTGGCCGACCTTGCCGCCGCAGAGCGCGAGCTGCTCGGCGAGGTAGGCGCGCTCGAACTGCTCGCGCGCCTCGCGCAACGGCAGCGCGAGCAGGTCCTGTTTGACCAGCGGCTCCTGCGCCCCCGTGGCCGGCGTCAGTTCCTTCTCCACCTCGGCGAGGCCCACCTCTTCCGCGCCGTCGGCGGCGAGCAACCGCCGCACCAGCCCGGAGAGCTCGCGGAGATTTCCCGGCCAGGGGTAATTGCGCAACCGGTTCTGCGCGGCAAAACTGAAACGGCGATAAGGCAGGCGCTCGCGGTCGGCGAGGTCCTCCACCGTGTAGCGCAGCAGTTCGGAGATGTCCTCGGCGTACTCGCGCAGCGGCGGCACCTCGATGCGCAACGTGCCGAGGCGCTCGATCAGATCCGCACGCGACCCCTGTGCCGCCGGATTGGCGACGGTGGCGGGCAGCGCCGATGCCATGAATCGTGCAACAGCCGCCGCCGGTGCAGCGCGGCCGAGACGCGCATAATTTCCGGATTCCAGCACGCCGAGGAGCAGCGCCTGCGCGGGCGGGCTCGCGTCCTCGATGCCGCTCACGAACAGCGTGCCGGCCCCCGCGCGCTCGATGCACCCGGGCTCGGCGCCGGCGGCGGTGTCGGCGCCGAGGATGAGGGGCGCCGCATTCTCCGGTACCAGCGTCGCCCCGGCCATCACCACAAAGGGCTCTTCCCGGCGTGGTCCGGCGTCATGAATGAAGCGGGCGAGCGCCCCGCGGCCGGTGCCCGGCTCGCCGGTGATGAGCACCGCGGCCGCGTGCGGCGCGAGTTGCTCGGCGCGCTGGCGCAATTCACGGATGCGGCGGCTGCGCCCGAGCGCCGCGAAGATCGGCGGCATCAGCCCATGGCGGCCGGCCGCGCGCGCGACGGGACGCGCGCTCTCGAGGGCCCGTTCCACGGTACGCAGCAGTTTGTTCAGCGAGAGCGGCTTCTCGACGAAATCCGCCGCGCCAAGACGCGTCGCCTCGACCGCGGTCTCCACGGTGCCGTGCCCTGAGAGGATCACGACCGGACAGGTCACGCGGCCCTCCTGCTGCCATTCACGCAGCAGGCTGATGCCATCCATGTCGGGCATCCAGATATCCAGCAGCACGAGCTCGTGCGACCGGCCACGCACGGCGCTGCGGGCCTCCGTGGCGTTCGCCGCGGTGGCAACGTCGTAGCCTTCCTCCGCAAGTATCTCCTGGATCGTGTTGCGGATGTCCGCCTCGTCGTCGACGACCAGGATGCGCGCAGCGCGCATGTCCTTACCTCCGTTCACCGGCGCGGCGCAACCGGATGTCGCTGTCCGAGTCGCGGCCGCGCTGTGTCAGTGGCAGCGTAACCCTGACGCAGGCGCCGCCGCCAGCGACATTCTCCGCCGCGATTGCGCCGCCATGGTCTTCGACCAGCCGCCGCACGATAGCAAGACCGAGGCCGGTGCCGCGGCTCTTGCCCGTCACGTAAGGCTCGAAGATCCGGTCGAGCAGGTGCGGATCGATTCCGGGACCGTTGTCTTGCACGCGGATCTCGGCGGTGCCCTCGGGGCCGGCGGCGCTGTGGCGCGTGCCGACGGTCACATGCCCTCCCGCCTGGCCCTCCAGCGCCTCGCAGGAGTTGCGGATCAGGTTGTGCAGGAGCTGCCGCAGCCGCACGGCGTCGGCCTCGACTGCGCCGAGCTCGGGATCGAGCTCCAGGCGCAGCTCCGGCTGCTGCGGGCCGTGATAGAGATCCGCGACTTCCCGCACCAGGCCGTTCAGGTCGAGTGGTGCGAAGCTGATCTCCGGCGCGCGGGCATAATCGCTGAAGGCGTTCACCATGTCGCGCATTGCGGCGACCTGCTGCACGATCGTGTGCGTCGCACGGTCGAGCAGCTCGGTCTCCGTGCCCGGCAGGGCGCCGAGATAGCGCCGGCGGATGCGCTCGGCGGAAAGCTGGATCGGCGTCAGCGGATTCTTGATCTCGTGCGCGAGGCGGCGTGCGACCTCGCCCCACGCCGCCTCGCGCTGTGCTTGCAGCATGGCGGTGATGTCCTCGAAGACCAGCACGTAGCCAAACGTCGGCCCCTGCTCGTCGGGCAGCGGAGCCGCCGAGCACATCAGCACGCGCCGGCCGGCGGTCTCGCCGGCCAGCACGATCTGCTCGCGCCAGCCTTCCGCCGATTCGCGGCTGCGCGCCTCGCAGGTCTCGAAGAACGGGCCGAGCTGGGGATGCCGCCTGCTGATGTCGTCGAGGGGCTGGCCGGCCGAGGCCTTGAGATCCGCGTGCAGGATCGCCCCCGCCGCGTCGTTCGCGATGCGCAGGTTCCTGGCGGAGTCCACCGCGATCACGCCGCTCGTGAGGCGGGCGAGGACGGTCGCGAGACTGGTGGCGGAGCGCTCGATCGCCTCCGCGTTGCGCCGTGCCTCCTCGCCTGCGGCGGCAAGGCGCGCGGTCATGTCGTTGAAGGACTTGACCAGCGCGCCGACGTCGTCCTGGCTCGTGACCGGCAGCCGTATCCGGAGGTCCCCCGCCGCGACGGCGCTCGTGCCGGCCACGAGGTTCCGGATCGGTGCGACGAGCCGGCGCGCGAAGACGAACGCCGCGAACAGCGCGGTCAGGAACGCGAGCAGCAGGGCCACCGACAGCGCCACCGTGAAGCTCGACTCGAGCGGCCCGCGCAGGAACACGAGCTCGCCGTAGCGCGTGTACGTCTTCTGTATGGACTCGGCGAGCGCCCCGAGTTGCGCGTCCACGGGATAGAGTGCCTGCAGGAACAGGAACTCGCCGAGCTCGCCGCGCGTGCGGAGCACGACTGCGGCGCGCACGCGCAGTCCGTCGGGGCCGGCAGGCTCCACCGCCACGTAGTTCCCGTCGCGCGGCAGCTGCAACAGCACGTCCTCGCTCGGCAGCTCGGGGATGCTCCCGAGTGAGCCCTCGCTGCTCGCGGCGACGATCCGATAGTTGCGGCCGAAGACCGTCATTTCGGCGGCGCCCGATTCGCGCCGGAGCGCGGCCAGCGCACCGATCATCTGCCCCGGCGCGAACGCGGAGAGCCGGGTGCCGGCCCGCCGGGTCTTGTCGAGATCGGCGCGCAACTCCGCGTCGAGCGCCGCGCGCGAGAGCTGCAACGACCGCTCGAGACCGCTCGCGATCCGACTGTCGGCCCAGGTCTCGATGCCCTGGTGGAGGAAGCCCACCGACACCAGGAATACGACGAGCACGGGGCCGGCCGCGATTGCCGCGAATGCGACGAGCAGGCGGAGCTTGAGCCGTGCGCCCGGCACCAGCTGGCGGCGGTCGCGAAGCAGCCCCACGAGATTGACTGCCAGCACGCAGAGCAGGATGAGCGCGACCAGCAGGTTCGCGATCAGGATGGTGTCGTGCCAGCGGCCGAATACGTCGGAGTTCTGGACGGCCCCGGTCAGGAGCACGAGGCCCGCCACGCCCGCCGCGAGGCAAGCGGCGAGCGCCAGACCGCCGAGCGCCGTTCTCAGGGAGGACCGATCGGCCATTCGTACCACTCGCTCTCCAGGCTGAAGCCGCCGTTCCAGAAGGCGAGCAACTGCAGCGGCCCCGGCAGTTTCCCCTGGTCGAGCACGGCGCGGACGGCGACGTCGTAGCTATCGCCCTCCTTGATCCGCGAAGCCTCGGCGACCGGCAGGCTCTGCACGCGTCCGATGGCATTGAGCGCGCCGAACAAGCTTGCGTGAGATGTCTCCTCGCGACCGTCCGGGTACTGCACGAGGTAGCGCTTGGTGAGCGGCTCGAAGCTCAACCGCCAGTCGAGCTTCTTGTTCACGACCTCCGGGTCCGTCCACCACCGCCGGACCCGGCTCACCGACACTTCGACCCTGAAGGTCAGCATCACGCCGTTCTCGAGCGCGGCCAGAGCCTTGTCAGTGAGACGATAATCGATTCGGGCGGTCAGCGCCCAGACGCCGTCGGCAAGGCGGATGTTCGCGGTGCGGACGTCGAAGTCCTGGGCCGTGGCTACATGCAGCGGCAGCATTACTGCGGCCAGCAGCGCCAAGCGGACACCCCGGCGAAGCACTGGAATCCATCGGCTCACCGGGTCATTAAAGCATAGTAGAGTCCGTCGGTACCGGCGGGGCCGGGGAGGATCTGCCAGCCATGATGCGCCTCCGGGCGCGCCCAGACCGGCATGCGGCCCGGGCCCGGCGCAGGCGCCGCGTCGCCATGCTTCCCGAGGAAGGCCGCGACGACCCGCGCGTTCTCCTCTTTCAGGATCGAGCACGTCGCATACAGAAGAAGGCCGCCGGTGCGGAGCAGCGGCCACACGGCGCCGAGCAGCGCAAGCTGCCGCCGCGCCAGCGAAGCGACGTCGCTCTCGCGGCGCAGGCACTTGATGTCGGGGTGACGCCGGATGACGCCGGTTCCCGAGCAGGGCGCGTCCACCAGGATGCGATCGAACGGCCGGCCGTCCCACCATGTATCAGGCAGGAGCGCGTCGCCGGCGACGACGTTTGCGGCGAGGCCGAGGCGGTTGAGGTTGTCGCGCACCCGCGTGAGACGCTTCGCATCGATATCGAGCGCGGTAAGGTCGAGCCTGCCCGCAGCGCGCTCGAGGAGATGCGTCGCCTTGCCGCCTGGCGCAGCGCAGGCATCCAGCACCCGCATGCCGGGCGCAGGCGCGAGCAGATCCGCCGCGAGCTGCGAGGCCGCGTCCTGGACCGACACCTCGCCCTGCGCGAAGCCCGGAATTTCACCGACCGGCAGCGGCCGCGTCAGGCGCAAGGCGTCGGGCAGCCCAGCCTCCGGTTCGCCGGCGAGCCCGGACTCCGCGAGGCGCGCGCGGAATCCGTCGGCCGTCTGTCTCGTGGCATTGACCCGCAACCACAGCGGCGGCTGCTGCTGGGCGCATTCGAGCACGGCCCGCCAATCGTCCGGCCAGTCGCGCTTCAGCTGCTCTATCAGCCAGGATGGGTGCGAGTAACGTCCCTCGTCGCTGACCATCGCCCGGCTCAGCAGCTCTGCTCGCTCGCGCAACAGCCGGCGCAGCGTCGCGTTCACCAGGCCCGCGACCTGCGGCTGCCCGAGCCAGCGCGCGGCTTCGACCGTGGACGAAACCGCAGCGTAGTCGGGCTGACGCTCGTCGAGCAGCTGGAACAGGCCGACCGAGAGGAGCGACTCGATGAGGCTGCTGCCCGGTGCGAGCGGGCGATCGAGCAGCAGGCTCAGGAGACAGCGATGACGGTGGTGCCCGCGCAGCGCCCCGAAGGCCAGCGCTTTCACCTGAGCGCGGTCCGGAGCGCTCAGCGCTTCCAGCTCGAGCCCTGCCAGGGACGCGTCGAGGTTGACGCCGCCGAGGACCCCGGCCACGGCACGCGCCGCGAGGCCCCGGGTGGCGGCGCCGGGTTCCGTGCGGCGCGCCGGAGGGCTCATTCGCCCAGTGCCTTGCCGACTACGGCGTGGCCGCACGCGAAGCTTGCGGCGGATACGCGTTCGCGCCCGGCAAGCTGGACGCTCAGGAGCCGCAACACGCCCGCCCCGGTCTGCACGTCCATGCCTTCGGCCCCGGCCGTGAGGATTACCCCGGACTTGCCGCCGCCGCCGGCGTCCGGGAGCGGACGGGCCAGCCAGCAGCGGAGCTGCCGCCCTTCGAAACGGGTCTCGGCGACGGGCCGGGGGTTATACGCGCGGATGCGCCGGTCGAGCGTGATGGCCGGTTCCGTCCAGTCGAGCACGGCGTCGGCCTTGGACAGCTTCGGTGCGTAGCACACACCCGCTGTCGCCTGCGGCGTGAAGACGGCGCTCCCGTCGAGGATGGGGCCGATCGCCTGCATCAGGAGCTCCGCGCCGAGAACTGCGAGCGTGTCGTGGAGCTCGCCCGCCGTCGCCGACGCGCCGATCGGCACCGCCCGCATCGCCGCGACGGGCCCCATGTCGAGCGCCTCCTCGAGGCGCATGATCGCGACGCCGGTCTCGGCGTCGCCGGCAAGCACGGCGGCCTGGATCGGCGCGGCGCCCCGCCAGCGGGGGAGCAGCGACGCGTGGACATTGATGCAGCCGCGCCGCGGGATCTCGAGTACCTCGCGCGGCAGGATGAGCCCGTACGCCACGACGATGATGAGGTCCGGCGTGAGCGCCGCGATGTCCGCCCTCGCGCGCTCGTCGTGCTTCAGGCTGGCCGGTTGCAGCACCGTGATCCCGTGCGACGACGCGAACTGTTTGACCGGGCTCGGACGCATCGCGCGTCCCCGCCCGGCCGGGCGATCGGGCTGCGTCAGCACGGCGACGAGCCGATGACCTGAGCCGGCGAGACGCTCGAGCGCCGGCACCGCGAACTCGGGTGAGCCGGCAAAGACGATGCGCGCGGGTCGTTGAGGTGACTCGGTCAGATGACCGGCACTCTCTCGTCGGCGCGAGTTGCCCGGGCTGCCTTCGTGAGCTTCTTCCTGATGCGCTGGCGCTTGAGCTCGGACAGATAGTCGACGAACAGCTTTCCGTCCAGGTGATCGATCTCGTGCTGTATGCAGACCGCCTGCAATCCTTCCGCGAAGAACTCCATCGGCTTCCCCTGCAGGTCGAGCGCGCGCACCTTCACCCGCCGGGCACGCTCGACCGATTCCGTTACGCCGGGCACGGACAGGCACCCCTCCTCGCCGGCCTCCAGCTCCTGTCGCTCCAGGATCTCCGGGTTGATCAGGGCCAGCGGCGCGTTCTTCTCCTCCGAGACGTCCATGACGATGACGCGCAGGTGCACGTCCACCTGGGTGGCCGCCAGCCCGACGCCCGGCGCCGCATACATGGTCTCCAGCATGTTCGCGACCAGGCGCCGGATTTTGTCATCAACGGCCCCCACCGGCCGGGCGCGCGTCCGCAGCCGGGGATCCGGGTATTCCAGGATATTCAGCAGCGCCATGGGCGTTCTTTCACAGTTTCGCGTCCATCGCTATGAAACTTCGACAAATTTATGATATACCGCATCCGTTTCGTCCGAGGTCCGTCTATGGGGTTTGACCGGCCCGGGCATGACTTGTTGTTGTCGCAATGTCGCGCGTTTGCTGTCGCTGTCCCATACGACGGGCAAGTATAGCAACGGTGGTCCACGCCACCCGGCACTGCGTTCGAGCCCCGGCTGGACCTAGGGATGGAGCGCCCATGAAGATCTCTCGCCCCTCGTCGCTTGCTGCGTCACTGGTCATCTCCATGGCGGCGCTGACGTGCAGCGCTGCCGGTGGCGTATCGGGCGTGACGCTCGCCGCCCAGGAGGCGGCCGCCACGGGACAGGTCGAGCTCAATCCGAGCCATCCGGACCGTTACGTCGTGAAGCGCGGCGACACGTTGTGGGACATCTCGGCGATGTTCCTGAAGGACCCCTGGTTCTGGCCGGAGATCTGGTACGTCAACCCCCAGATCGAAAACCCACACCTTATCTATCCCGGCGACGTGCTCACTCTGGTCTATGTCGACGGCCAGCCACGGCTGCAGGTCGAGCGCGCCGCCGTCGCCGCCGGCGGCACCGAGAAGCTCTCGCCCCAGATTAGGGAGTCCAGGCTGGATAGCGCCATTCCGGCGATCCCCCTGGACGTCATCGCCGCGTTCCTCGGCCGCGGCTCGATCCTGCAGAAGGACGAGTACGAAAAGGCGCCGTATGTCGTCGCTGTCGAAGGCCAGCAGCTGCGCGGCGCGGCGGGCAACGACGTCTACGTCCGCGGCGAGGTCGCAGGCGTCGATCACGGCTATACCGTCGTGCACGTCGGCGACAAGCTGCGGGATCCCGACGACGGCGACGTGGTCGGTTACCAGGGCATCTACGTCGGCGCCGGAACGCTCCGCCGCGTGGGCGATCCGTCCACGTTGTTCCTGACCGACACCAGCCGCGAGGCGAACGAGGGGGACCGTCTGATCTCCCAGAATGTCGCGCTGCCCGGCAATTTCGTGCCGAGCGCCCCGCCGGAACCGGTCACGGGTACGATCATGGCGGTCGTGGACGGCGTGTCGCAGATCGCGCAGTACCAGGTCATCGTGATCAACCGCGGCGCCAAGCACGGACTCACTGTCGGCAACGTGCTGCGGATCTGGCAGAAGGGGAAGGAAGTGCCCGATCGTGTCGGATCCGGGTTTTTGCCGGGGAAAGTGAAGTTGCCCGACGAGCCGGCTGGCGTTTCAATGGTGTTCCGCACCTACGACCGGGTCAGCTACGCGCTGGTCCTGGAGGCGACCAGCGAGATTCATGTGTTGGACACCGTCAGAAATCCCACCTGACACCGCCCGCGGGCCGGCGCGGCACCTTGCGTGCGCGCCTGGCTGATCCTCGCCGACGCCCCGCTCGACGGGACGTCCCTCGCGCCGCTCCTCGCGACATTCGGGTCTGCCGAACGGCTCGCTACCGCGACGCCCGCCGAGCTGCGCGCGGCCGGCGTTCCGGACGGGCTGGCGCAAGCGCTGCGCGCACCGGCTGAGGCGCACCTCGACGCCGCCGAGTCATGGCTGACCGGCGCCACCGACCGGCATCTGGTCGCATGGGACGACCCGCATTACCCGCCCCTGCTGAGAGAAATCCAGCAGCCGCCGGTCGCTATTTTTGTACGCGGCGATCCCTCGTGCCTCGCGCTGCCTCAGCTCGCGATCGTCGGCAGCCGCAACGCGAGCCCTGGCGGCGCAGAAACGGCACATGCCTTTGCGGCGCATCTCGCCGGCTGCGGGCTCGCGATCACGAGCGGCCTCGCCCTCGGCATAGACGCCGCGGCGCATACGGGCGCGCTCGCAGTGGGAGGCAGGACCATCGCCGTGCTCGGCACGGGCCCCGACCAGGTGTATCCGCGGCGCAACGCGAGTCTCGCGGAGGCCATCGCGGGCCGCGGTGCGCTGTGCTCGGAATTCCTGCCGGGCGTGCCGCCGTTGCGCGAGAATTTCCCGAGGCGCAATCGCATCATCAGCGGGCTCGCGGTCGGCACTCTCGTCGTGGAAGCAGGGCTGCAGAGCGGGGCGCTCATCACCGCGCGCTGTGCGACCGAGCAGGGCCGCGAAGTCTTCGCTATTCCCGGCTCCATCCACAATCCACTCGCGAAGGGCTGCCACCGGCTGATTCGCGAGGGCGCCAAGCTCGTCGAATCCGCCGATCACATCCTCGTCGAGCTCGCCGAGCTCCTCGGCGTCGAGCACCGGACGACAGCGCCGAATTCGCAGACGGAAAAAGCGCAACGCGAATCCACCGTCGATCCAGAGTATGCGCGCCTGCTCGATGCGCTCGGCTGGGACACGGTGGACGTGGACACGCTCGTCTCCCGCAGCGGATTGACGGCAGCGGAGGTTTCCTCCATGCTCCTGATCCTTGAGCTGCACGGCTCGGTCCAGCCGCTCGCCGGCGGACGGTATCAACGCCAGAGGTAACGACGGGTCAACGAGTAATGAATCACAGCGTTCTCGACGTGCTCATGTACCTGTTCGAGACTTTCTCAGAGCAGGAGCACGATGAGGCAACGGACCACGGCGTCCTGCGCCAGGAGCTGCTCCAGGCGGGCTTCGGCGAACCCGAAGTCGATCGGGCCCTCACCTGGCTCGAAGACCTGAATCGCGATCCGAAACGTCCCTTCCCGGAACCGCCGGCAGATCGCTCGGTGCGGGTTTTCAACTACGTGGAGCTCTCGCGTCTCGACGCGGAGTGCCGCGGGTACCTGCTGTATCTCGAGCATGTCGGTATCCTGTCGCCGCTGCATCGCGAGATCGTGATCGACCGCCTCATGGCGCTCGGCGCGGGCGAGATCGACGTCGAGCAGGTCAAATGGGTTACGCTGATGGTGCTGTTCAGCCAGGCGGATCAGCGAAGGCGCCTTCGCCCGGATGGAGGATCTGGTGTTCGAGGAGAATACAGGACTCGTCAACTGACCTTCCCGACGCCGATCAAAGTTTGTCAATGACCGCGGCCCTGCCGCGGTTTCTCGTCTATGGACACCGGAATATAGATGGCCAGGAATGTCGTCGTCGTCGAATCGCCTGCGAAGGCGAAGACCATCGACAAGTACCTCGGCAAGGACTTCGAGATCCTGGCCTCCTACGGCCACGTGCGCGATCTCGTGCCGAAGGAGGGCGCGGTCGATCCGGAGCATGGCTACGCCATGAAGTACGAGATCATCCACAAGAACGAGAAGCACGTCGATGCGATCGCGCGCGCGGTGAAGAAGGCGAAAGCCCTGTATCTCGCGACCGACCCCGACCGCGAGGGCGAGGCCATCTCCTGGCACCTCGCCGAGATCCTGAAGGAGCGCGGCGTGCTCGACGGTCGCGAAGTGCACCGCGTCGTGTTCTACGAGATCACCGAGCGCGAGATCCACGAAGCCATGCACAACCCGCGCGAGGTCTCGGCCGATCTCGTGAATGCCCAGCAGGCACGCCGCGCGCTCGACTACCTCGTCGGCTTCAACCTGTCGCCGCTCCTGTGGAAGAAGGTGCAGCCCAAGCTCTCCGCTGGCCGGGTGCAGAGCCCGGCGCTGCGGCTGATCTGCGAACGCGAGGACGAGATCGAGGCCTTCAAGGCGCAGGAATACTGGACGATCGAGGCCGATCTCAGCGTCGGCGCCAGCCCGTTTACGGCCCGGCTCGCCGAATTCCGCGGCGAAAAGGTCGAGCAGTTCACTTTCGGCAACGACGCCACCGCCAGCGCGGCACGCGAGGCTCTGCTGGCCGCAGCGCAGCGGCAAGGCACGCGTCTCCGCCATCGAGCGCAAGCAGCGGCGCCGCAACCCGGCTCCGCCGTTCACGACGTCCACGCTGCAGCAGGAAGCATCCCGCAAGCTCGGCTTCAACGCGCGGCGCACGATGATGACGGCACAGCGTCTGTACGAAGGCGTCGACACCGGCGACGGCACGGTCGGCCTCATCACCTACATGCGCACCGACTCGGTGACGCTCGCCACGGTGGCGCTCGACCGAGATCCGGCGAACTCATCGCCGAGCGTTTCGGCAAGGACAACCTGCCCGATGAGCCGCGCTACTACAAGACCATCGCTAAGAACGCCCAGGAAGCTCACGAAGGCATCCGGCCGACCAGCGTCGACGCGCACGCCCGAAGCCCTGCGGCAGTTCCTGAACGACGAGCAGTTCCGGCTCTACGACCTGATCTGGAAGCGCACGGTCGCCTCCCAGATGATTCCCGCGGTCTACGACATGGTCACGGTCGACCTCGTGCCCGCGGCGGAGCCCGGCGACCGCGCGGTTGCGCGCGACGCGGCTCGACGCTGGTCGTGCCGGGCTTCATCGCCGTCTACCAGGAGGGCCGCGACGATTCGAAGGACGACGAGCAGCGATCACGTGCTGCCGCCCGTGCAGGAGGGCGACGTCGTCAGCGCTGCAGGAGGTGCAGGCGCGAGCAGCACTTCACCGAGCCGCCGCCGCGCTACTCCGACGCGACGCTGGTCAAGGCGCTCGAGGAGTACGGCATCGGCCGGCCGTCGACCTACGCCTCGATCATCTCGACGCTGCGGACCGCGACTACGTCGAGATGGAGAGCCAGCGCTTCATCCCGAAGGACATCGGCCGGATCGTCAACAGGTTCCTGACCGACCACTTCACGCGCTACGTCGACTACGACTTCACCGCGCACATGGAGGACGAGCTCGACGAGGTGTCGCGCGGCGAGCGCGATGGGTGACGCTGCTCGAGGAGTTCTGGCAGCCGTTCCTCGCGCTCGTCAAGGACAAAGAGACGAGCGTGACCCGCGAGCAGGTCGCGCAGGCGCGCGAGCTCGGCACCGACCCCGCATCCGGCAAGCCCGTATCGCGTGCGCATGGGCCGCTTCGGCCCGTTCGTGCAGATCGGCACCAAGGACGACGTGGAGAAGCCGCAGCTTCGCCGGGCTGCGCCCGGGGCAGAAGATGGACGACCATCACGCTCGACGACGCGCTCGAGCTCTTCAAGCTGCCGCGCGAGCTCGGCGACGACGGCCGAGGGCGAGCCGGTCTCCGCGAGCGTCGGTCGCTTCGGCCCCTACGTGCAGTACGGCAAGAAGTACGTCTCGCTGAAGCAGGACGATCCGTACACGATCACGCTCGAGCGGGCGCTCGAAGTGATCGCCGAGAAGAAGATCGCGGACGCGAACCGGCTGATCCTCGACTTCCCCGACGCCGGCATCCAGGTGCTGAACGGGCGCTATGGTCCGTACATCACCGACAAGGAGCGCAACGCGCGCATGCCGAAGGGTCGCGATCCGAAGAGCCTGACACTCGAGGAGTGTCGCGAGCTGCTCGCCGCCGCGCCCCCACGCCGCAAGGGCGGCTTTCGCGGCCGCAAGGCCGCGCCTAAGGAAGCCGCTCCCGTGCCCGCGCCTGCCGCGCCGAAAGAAGACGCTGCCGCTCCCGTCACTACGCGCGCGCCTGCCGCGCCGAAGAAGCCCCGCGCCCGCCGCGCGGCGGCGGGCTCGAAGAAGCCACCAGCCGGATCGGGCTAGCCGCAGGAGATCCGCGTGCGGGAAAGCCCGACTCTCCGCCGCGCCGTTCGCGTTCTGCGCGCCGGCGGCGTCATCGCCTATCCGACCGAGGCGGTCTTCGGCCTCGGTTGCGATCCCTCGTGCGCGGCGGCGGTCGCGAGAATCGTGTCGCTCAAGGGCCGGTCTCCGCGCGCCGGCTTCATTCTGATTGCCGCCGATGCCGGGCAGCTCGAAGGCTGGATCGATCCCGCGCCGGCGGAGCGGCGCCGCTTCGAACCGGCCGGCCGGCCAGTGACCTGGATCGTGACGGCCGGCCCGCGGGCGACGCGCGCGCTCACCGGCGGTCGCGCCACCCTCGCGGTTCGCATCACCAGCCATCCCGTCGCCGCTCTGCTGTGCCGCGCGTCCGGGATGCCGCTCGTCTCCACGAGCGCCAACGTCCACGGCCGCCCTCCGGCCCGGACCGCGCTCGCGGCGCGCCGCCAGCTCGGCTCGCGCATTGACTTCGTGGTGCCGGGCGCCACCGGCGGCGAGCGCCGGCCCAGCGAAATCCGCGACGCACGGACGGGAGCGGTACTGCGGCCGGGCTAGACCGGGGCTGACATGCTCCGGCAGGACTCGGTAAGATGGCCGAAAACCACCTCAATAAGGGCTCGCAAGCCCGTGGAAGATCAAGTAAAAAAGGCGGAATCCAGGGGTCTTTTCCTGCGCGCGGTGCTCGGGGCCTTCCTCGCGCTGCCACTCATCGCCGTGGGTGACGAGGTCGCGCGCGATGCCGCCTCGAGCCGCGTCTACATCATCCAGCTCCGGCAGCCCGCCGCGATCGCGTCGCGCGAGGTCAAAGAGGCGACGCCGGTACGCACGCGCGCGAGCGGACGTCTGCGCAGATTCGATGCCCACTCTGCACCGGTCGCCAGTTACGGCGCCAACCTGGTCGCCAGCCACGACCAGCTGCTCGAGTCGGTCGGTGCAGGCAACGCCAAGCTCTACAGCTACCGGCTGGCGTTCAACGGTTTCGCCGCGCGCCTGACGCCGCAGCAGGCGGCGCAACTGCGCGCGAACCCGGCAGTCAGGCGCGTGTGGGAGGACCGGGTGAAATCCCTCAGGACCAACAGCAGCCCGGGCTTTCTCGGGCTGCTCGACGGCTCTACCGGGCTGCGCACGGCACGCGGCCTCAAGGGCGAGGATGTGGTCATCGGCGTCATCGACAGCGGCATCGCGCCGGATCACCCGAGTTTTGCCGACCGGGAGGAAAAGCCGCCGCCGCGTGTGTGTCGCACCGCGTGGGGCAAGGCGTCAGCTGCCTCGGCAAGTGGCTCTGTACGCGATTCAAGAGGCCGCGCTTCCGGGTCACCTATTCCGCGCTCCCCGCCGACTGGAAAGGCAGCTGCGCAAGCGGCGACCGCTTCACGGCCGCGGACTGCAACAACAAGCTCATCGGCGCACGCTTCTACGTACAGGGCTTCGACGACGATCTCCATGCGATGGACGCGAACGAGTTCCGCTCGCCGCGCGACGCCGACGGGCACGGCACGCACATCGCCTCCGTGGCGGCCGGCAATCGCGTCAAGGCCGTCCTCGGCGGCACCACAGTCGCGACCGTGAGCGGCATGGCGCCGCGCGCCCGCATCGCGGTCTACAAGGCCTGCTGGCTCGAGCAGGGCGCGACCCGTGCGACCTGCGCCATGTCCGATCTGCAGAGCGCGATCGAGGACGCGATCGCCGATGGCGTCGACATCATCAACTACTCCGTCGGAACCCGGACGGGAGGGCCGTCGGACCCCGACGCGCTGGCGCTCCTCGCGGCCGCGGATGCCGGGGTGCTCGCTGTTGTCGCGGCCGGCAACGACGGGCCCGACCCCGGCACGCTGGAGTCGCCGGGCACCGCGCCGTGGGTGCTCGCCGTCGCCGCATCGAGCCGCACCGGCCAGCGCTTCGACCACGTCCTGCGCGTCACCGCACCCGCGACCGCCGCGGGTGATTTTTCCGCGAAAGAGGCGGCGTTCACTCCCACGCTGCGCAGCACCGGCGCCGTCAGCGCGCGGCTCGTGCTCGCCGACGACGGCGTTCCGGCCGTGGACGACGACACCGGCACGCGCGCGGATGCCTGCCAGACCCTCGCCAACGCCGCCGAGATCTCCGGCCGCATCGCGCTCATCCGCCGCGGGCTCTGCACCTTCCAGCAGAAGATCGCGAACACACAGGCCGCCGGCGCCGTCGCGGCCGTCGTCTACGGCAACACCGCCGAGGCTGTTAATCATGACCGGCGAGCGCGGCAGCGTCGCCATCCCCGCCGTCATGATCGACAAGACGGACGGAGACTCTCTCGCCGTGCGGCTCGGTGCCGGTGACGCCGTGGAGGCGACACTCAACAAGAGCCTGACCATCACGCGCGCGGACGACGGCAACGTGATCTACGCGCAGTCGGCACGCGGTCCGAACGTGGCGCTCCCCGACATCCTCAAGCCCGACGTCACGGCGCCGGGAGTCGACATCCTCGGCGCACAGACCCCTGACGTCGCGAACGGCGTGCGTGGCGAGCGCTTCCAGTACCTCTCCGGGACGTCCATGGCCGTGCCACACGTTGCAGGCATTGCGGCGCTCCTCAAGGAAGCTCATCCCGACTGGAGCCCCGCCGCGATCCGCTCGGCGCTCGTCACGACCGCGCGGCAGAACGTGCGCAAGGAGGACGGCGTGACGCTCGCCGACGCTTTCGACTTCGGCGGCGGCCATATCGTGCCGAACCTCGCGACCGAACCGGGCCTGGTGTACGAGGCGGACGAGGACGACTACGACGCCTTCATCTGCGGCACCGCGATCCCCGCCGTGACCGCGGAGCGCTGCGCGCAGCTCGCCGCCGACGGTTTTTCCACGGCCGCCGCGGATCTCAATCTGCCGACGATCGCGGTGAGCGACGTGGTCCACCAGCGCAGCGTGCACCGGCAGGTGACCAACGTCGGCCTGCCCGCCACGTACCAGGCGGTCGTGATCGCACCGCCGGGCGTGGATGTCTCCGTCTCGCCCCCCTCGCTCACGCTCGTTACCGGCGAGACCGCCGACTTCGCCGTGACGCTGACGAATCTCGGCGACACCGCGCGACTCGACTCGTGGAACGAGGGCGCCCTCACCTGGGTCGGTGGCCAGCAGCAGGTGCGAAGCCCGCTCGTCGTCGCGCCGGCGTCGTTCGCCGCCGCCGCGGGCGTCGCAACTTCCGGCATCACGGGCACGGCGGGCATCAGCGTGGACTTCGGCTACCAGGGCAGCTACTCGGCCACCGCCGTGGGACTCGCGCCGGCCACGCGTTTCCAGGGCTTCGTCACCGACGATCCGTTGAACCTGTACACGGTCTACGACGACGACAGCGCCATTCCCGATCACATCCGCCGCTTCCGCGTGACGGTCGCGACGGGAACGCGCTATCTGCGCGTCGTGACGGCGAGCACGGATGCCGGAGCGCACGACGACATCGACCTGTACCTCCGCTGCCCCGGTGACGCCTGCCCCGGCGGCAACGCCCTGCTCGCCAGCAACGCCTTCGACACATCGGACGAGGTGCTCGACATCCTCGATCCGGCGCCCGGCGAGTACGTGATCGACGTGCACGGTTACGAAACCGACGAGACGACCGGCGGACCGGGCGCCAATTTCGAGCTGGGCGTCTGGATGCTCGCAAGCGCAAGCGGCGAGGGCTCGTTTGCGGTGACCTCGGCGCCGGCGGCGGCAGGCGTCGGCGAAAGCGATGAAGTCACCGTCGGCTGGCAGGGCCTGGCGCCCGCCGGGGACTACCTCGGTCTCGTGACCCACAGCGACGGCGGCCGCGAGCTTGGCCACACGCTCGTCGAGGTCATCACGCCTCCCTGAGCGCCTCGCATTCCGCGTGGCGAAAGCAGCTCACCAAGTGATCGTTGACGAGACCCGTCGCCTGCATGTGGGCATACACGATCGTGCTGCCAACGAAGCGGAAACCCCGGGCCTTCAGGTCTTTGCTGAGCGCATCCGAGACGCGACTCGTCGCCGGCACCTGGGACTGCCGGCGATATCTGCCCTGCACGGGCCGGCCGTCCACGAACCGCCAGATGTAGTCGGCAAACGTGCCGAACTCCTCCTGCACCTTCAGGAAGGCCCGCGCGTTCGTGACCGTCGCCTCGATCTTCAGGCGATTGCGGATGATGCCTGGATTCGCGAGGAGCGCTTCGACCCGCCGCGCCGTCATCCGCGCGACCTTCTGCGGATCGAACCCTGCGAACGCCTTCCGGTAACCCTCCCGCCGATGCAGGATCGTCGACCAGCTCAGGCCGGCCTGGGCGCTTTCCAGCACGAGGAATTCGAACTGCCGGATGTCGTCGCGCACGGGCACGCCCCATTCACCGTCGTGGTAGGCGAGGTAGGCGTCGCTGACGCCTTCCGACCACGGGCAGCGCCGGATGCCCTTCCTCTGTTCGTCCCCAGCCATGGTCGGGCATCTTGATTCATGGCGCCGGCGAAATCCAAGCGGCGAATCGGTTGCGAAGGCGGCGATTTGCCGCCGCACGGACGGTTGGACACTTTGCCGCATTAAGGTAAGAATCAAGGCCTGACAGGGGTCGCGGGGACATACGGCGTTGGCGGCCAGGAGCGGGAAGAGTCAAGACATGACCGACCGATACGGGGTGATCGGACACCCCATCAGTCACAGCCGATCGCCGGTCATCCACCGGCTGTTTGCGACCCAGACCGGCGAGGATCTCCGCTACGAGGCATTCGACGTACCGCCCGAGCGGCTGGCGCGCCAGCTCAAGGCCTTCGCGGAGCAGGGGTTCCGGGGCCTGAACGTCACCGTCCCTCACAAGGAGAAAATCGCCGATCTCGCCGACCAGCTGACGGACCGTGCCCATCTCGCGGGCGCCGTGAACACGATCATCATCGCCGCGGACGGCCGTTTCGACGGCGACAACACGGACGGCGTCGGGCTGCTCACTGACCTCACGGGCAACCTGGACCTCACGCTGAAGGAAGCGCACATCCTCATCCTCGGCGCCGGCGGCGCGACCCGCGGCATCGTCCCCGCGCTCCTCGGCAGCGGCCCGCGCGACCTGCGCATCGCCAACCGCAGCGTGGAGCGCGCGCGCGAGCTCGCCGCGCGCTTCGGCAAGCTCGGGGAGATCGTGCCCTGCCGCTTCGACGAGCTCGACGGCGAGCACTTCGATCTCGTCATCAACGCGACCTCCGCCGGGCTGCACGGCGAGAAGCCGCCGTTCCCGGAATCCATCCTGACCCCCGACACGGTGTGCTACGACCTGTCCTATGCGATGGCGGACACGCCGTTCGTCGGCTGGACTAAGCAGCACGGCGTGAAGCGCAGCCACCAGGGCTGGGGCATGCTCGTGGAGCAGGCGGCCGAGGCTTTCTTCATCTGGCGCGGCGTGCGGCCCGACACCGGACCAGTCCGGGAAAAACTGCCCTCCTGAGGCAAGGCCCGGACGCTCCATGACTGCGCGCATTCACCGGCCACGCTCCTTTCTCGCCATCCTGCTCGCCTGTATCGCTGTCGCCGGCTGCTCATGGTTCTTCGGCGGGCCCGGACCCGGCGGCACACGATCGGGGGTATCGAGCAGCCTCGTGGATTACCTCTATCCGAAGGGCGAGGTGCCGCCCGAGTTCGATCAGCGCATCCCGAAGCTCGTCGTCCCGCTGCGGGTCGGACTGGCTTTCGTGCCGACGGGCGGCCAGTCCGACGTGGCCCTCTCCGAGGCGCTGAAGAACGAGGCGCTGCAGGAGGTCAGAAAACAGTTCGTCGATCGCAAGTACATCGCATCGATCGAGGTGATCCCGGAGACCTACCTGCGGTCGACCAAGGGATTCGAGGGCATGCAGCAGGTCGCACGACTGTACGGCGCGGACGTGATGGCGCTGGTGTCCTACGACCAGGTCGCCGTGACTCAGGACAACAAGCTCGCCCTCACCTACTGGACCGTGATCGGGGCGTACGTCATCAAGGGCACGGAAAACGAGACCCAGACCTTCGTCGATACCGCGGTCTTCGACGTGCCGAGCAGGAAGCTGCTGTTCCGCGCGCCGGGCGTCAACAGCCAGATGCGGTCGTCGACGGCCATCGAGGCGTCGGAAGTCAGCCGCTCGACGCGCGCCGCGAGTTTCACGGCCGCCATGAACGACATGAGCAGGAACCTGGCGACCGAGCTCGACAGCTTCGAGAAGCGGCTGAAATCCGAGCCGCAGCTCGCCGAGGTCGAATGGAAGAACTCCTCGGGCGGCGGTGGCGGCGGAACGACGGATCCTGCGCTGTTCATGACGCTCGTCGCCGCGACGCTCTGGCGCCGCAGTCGCCCGCAATCAGATGACCGCAGGTTCAGGCCGCCACATCCCGCGCGGGGAAAGCGCAGTCCGGCCTCCTGCTCCTAGCGCCACTGATCCTTCGCGTCGAGATAACGCTTGGCATCCTTGAGGTCGGTCGGCAGATAGGCGCTGAAGAGGCCGGGCGCCAGTCGCGGCCGGTAGGCGTTGAAGGCGTCCAGGTACAGCGCCATGTGCACGTCCGGAATCCTGTGCGTGGCGCGGAAGGCCGCCATCGGGATCCGCGCCTCCACCGACTGCTCGAACTTCGACTCCGCGGCCGCCACGACCTCGCCGCGCGGGCCGTAGATCGCGGTGCCGCCCGCGTTACCCCCCGAGTCGTCGAGAAAGCCCGGGTTGTCCGGCGACACGGCATTGTTGACCATCACCGCATAGATCTTGTTGTACATGGCCGACATCTTGACGTCGTCGGAGGACTGGCCGCCGGAGGCGGTGCGGAGCAGGATCTCCGCTCCTTTCAGGGCCATGACACGGAAGAGCTCCGGCTCTAGCTGGGTCGAAGAGGTAGCGAGATTGCCGATGTCGGTCTGATGCACCGGCACCACGGCGTCGGCGCCGTACATCTCGACATAGCGGTCGAACACGTTGTAGACCGTGGTCGTCACCAGCTCGATGCCGGGGAAGACGCCGACGATGTTCCGCGCCTTCCAGTCGCGGGCCACGAGCTTGCCGTCCGGCCCTATCACGGAAGTGAGACTCAGGACGTGCCCGGGCCAGTCCTTGTCCCGGGCATAGGCGCCGAACTGTATGTAGCAGCCGTACTGCTTCGCCTTCGCGGCGATTGCCTCGGTCTCCGGCCCCGGGATCTCGATCGCGACCCGCTCGAGCTCCTTCCTGTCCCACGGGTTCCAGCCCTGCAGCGGGAATTCGTGGAAGCAGAGCAGATCCTTGGTGCCGCCGAAGAACTGCACCTTGTCGATGAGCTCGAGCATGTGGGCCTGGTTGGCGCGGATGCCGGGTGCCGGGTTCTTGCCGTCCACCGCGCGGATGCGCGACTGGACCGCGGCAATCGCCACGGTGTCCTGCCGGAGCGCGACGCGCGGATAGGCGCGACCATTGGCGGGCACGGCCACGGGCGCGCCCCCGGCCGCCGCGGCGGGTGCGCTCGCGAGCGCCGCGGCCGTGAGGCCGGCGGCGGCGCCGAGCATGTCGCGTCGAGAGATCGGTGTCGGGCTGGTCATCGTTGTTCTCCGCACGAAGGCTTGGACGGGCGTTGCGATTCTAGCGGGCTATCAGTCGGCGGGCACAGGCCTCAGCGCGCGAGCACCTCGTCCCACGCCGCCAGCGCTTGCTTGGGCTGCAGGTCCACATCCACGAGGCCGTTGTAGGCGAAGGGCGCGATGTCCGCAGGCCAGGAGGCGAGATCCAGATCGGTGAAGGTGATCTGGAAGACCCCCTTTGCATCGGCGTGGTCGAGGAGCTCCGCCTGACGCGTGATGTAGGCGGCCTGGAGCGCCGGCGTACTGGTGACGCCCGCCACGCTCACCGACGGCCAGCCGCCCTCCAGCACCATCACGGGAATGGGCGCGGTCTGCACCAGTCGGCTGTAGTAATCGTCGGGGATGTCCGCCGGAAAGGCGTACCCGCCGAGGTAGGGATACGAGGACAGCCCGAGCACGTCGATGAACGGGAAGTCGGTGCGATCCTGCGCGATGCCGACGAAACCGCCGCCCTGGAGCCCGCCCCAGGCGGTCTCCACCTGGACGCTCACCATGAGCGCCGCCGTCGTGGCCGTGCTCCGCAGATCGGCGGCCGCATCGTTCGTCATGGTGACCACGGCGGCGTAGACCGCCTGGGACGCCGCCAGGCGGATCAGGTTCGTCTCGGCGGCGAGGCTCAGGTAGTCCGGCCCGAGTATCGAATCCACGGCCTGTACATAGTCGCGGTAGAGCTGCTGGATCGCGGGCTCGGTGATGCTGCGCCCGGCCGCGATGAGCGCGGGATCCTCCTGCGCCCTGTTGAGACCGTCGGTGACGTCCAGCGCGACGACGATCTTCTTGCCGTTGGCGCGGTAGTAGTCGACCAGCGGAAGACGCACCTGTTCGACCTCGTCGGCGGGCGTCGTGCCATTCAGGAGCGCGGTCCAGGGGATGGAGAGCTGGATGAGGCCGGCGTTCGAGTGCTGGATCGCGAGGTCGAGCGTAGGCAGCTGCAGGGCGGGATCGGCGCGCGGCGGAATCGCCGAGAAACCCATCAGATACTTGCGGGAGCCCCCGGAGCCGCCGCAGGCAACGAGGCAGAGCGCGAGAGCAGCAAGCGCGACCCGGGACGTGTACCGCATTGCCGTCAGCGCATGGTCACGAGCTCTTCGGCGAGCGTCGGGTGGATTGCCACGGTGTCGTCGAGATCGCGCTTGGTCACCCCCATGCGGATGGCCACCGCGAAGCCCTGCAGCATCTCGTCGGCCCCCGGCCCGAAGAGATGGCAGCCGATGACTCGTTCGTCCGCTCCCACGGTGACGAGCTTCATCCTGGCCTTCGGCTTGCGCACCATCACGCCGTGGTACAGCGGCACGAACTGCGTCTCGTACACCTTTACCGCGTCGCCATGTCGCGCCCGCGCATCGTGCTCGGAAAGCCCGCAACTCCCGAGCGGCGGATGACTGAAGATCACGGACGGTATGTTGGTGTATTCGAGACGCCGGTCCGCCATGCCGCCGAAGAGGCGATCCGCGAGACGACGGCCCGCCGCGATCGCCACCGGAGTCAGCGCTTCGCGCCCGGTGACGTCGCCGATCGCATAGATGCCCGGTACCGGAGATGCCTGGAAGCGATCGGTGGGGATGAAGCCGCCCGCGTCCGCCCCGAGCCCGGCGGCCTCGAGGCCGAGCGCTGCGGTCGACGGGGTCCTGCCCACGGCCCAGATGAGCGCGTCGTAGGGCCCGTGGTCCACGCCGTCGCGGGTGCGCAGGTGCAGCCCCCGCGCCCGCCGTTCGAGCGCCTCCGGAACCGACCGCCAGCGCATCTGCACGCCATCGGCCTCCAGCGCCTCGCGCACCGACCTCTGCAGGAGCTCGTCGAAGCGCCGGAGCAGGCTGTCGTGGCGCGCGAAGAACGTAACGTCCGAACCGAGAGCGCGCAGCACGCCGGCGAGCTCGACCGCGATGTAGCCGCTTCCGGCCACCGCGATACGCTGCGGCCGCTCCGGGAGCTCGAAGAAGCCGTCAGACGTGATGCCGAGCCCTGCGCCGGGCAGATCCGGCACGGTGGGGCTCGCGCCGGTCGCGACGATGATGTGCGGCGCTTCGAGCACATCTGCGCCGACCGCAACGCTGTGTGCACCGACGAAACGGGCCGTGTGGTGGACGACCCTGATGTTCCTTTTCGCGAGGTCGTGGGCGTATGCGTCGGCCAGTGAGCGGACGTAGGCGTCGCGTCTCGCCTTCAACGCCGGCCAGTCGTGCGTGACATCGCGCTCCACCCGGAAGCCGTAGTCGCGCGCGTCATCGAGGGCGTGAGCGAGGATCGCGGCGTTCCACATGATCTTCTTCGGCACACAGCCGACGTTCACGCACGTGCCGCCGAGCGGGCCCTGCTCGATGAGGACGACCCGCGCGCCGTATTCGGCGGCACGCTGCGCGGCCGCCAGCCCGCCGCTGCCGCCCCCGATCGTGATCAGGTCCCAGGACTCGTTCATGGATTCCCCACGGCTGGCGGAATCTTAGCAGCCGCGCGCCGCGAACTCGGGCCGGCGCGTCTTGCGAGGCGCCGGCGACCGGTAGACCTCCGCCATGGGCGCGGCAATAATGCCTCGTCAGCGAGACGGGAATTCCATGGACAGTACCAGGCTGCACAGACTTCTGGCCGACCTGCACCGCGAGCTGAGCGGCGCGACCCGCGTCGACGCGCAGTCCCGCCGCATGCTCGAGCAGGTCCTCACCGATATCCGCGAGCTCACGGGCAAGGGCGACGACGAGACGGAGGAGGGCGCCACGGCGCAGCTGCGGGAGGCCGCGCTCCGGCTCGAGGCCGAGCATCCGAGACTCGCCACCGCGCTCGGCCAGCTTGGAGACACGCTGGCGAAGCTCGGCATCTGAAGCAGCGGCCGCTCACAGATCCCCTGTGCTCCGCCCTTCTGAAGCTTCGATGACCGTCCAGAACCCCCTGTTGGACACGGCCACCGGCGACCTGCCATCTTTCTCCGCCATCCGGCCCGAGCACGTCGAGCCCGCCCTGCAGGCGACGCTCGCGGCCAATCGGGCGGGGCTCGCGCAGGTTCTCGAGCGCTCCCGGCGCGGCGAGCCTTCCTTCGAGCGCGACGTCCTGCCGCTCGAGGAGCTCGGCGATCGTCTGCACCGCGTCTGGTCGCCGGTCAGCCATCTGCACGCCGTCGCCAACACGCCGGAACTGCGCGAGGCCTACAACCGCTGTCTGCCGCATCTCTCCCGGTATCACACCGAGATCGGCCAGAACGCCGAGCTCTTCCACCTGTTCGAGCGGACGTCGGCAGCGCTCGATCCCGCCCGCGCGGATGGCGCGCGGGCGCTGATGGATCAGGCGCTGCGCGACTTCCGCCTCGCTGGGGTCGCGCTGCCGGACGACAGGAAGCGGCGCTTCATGCAGGTGATGGAGGAGCTCGCCGAGCTGCAGGCGAAATTCGAGCAGAACCTGCTCGACTCCATGGCGGCCTGGTCGCATCGGGAGACCGATCCGGCGCGCGTCGAGGGCATACCGGGGAACGTGCTGGCCCGCGCGGCCGAAGCCGCCGTCGCGGCCGGCGCGGCGGGCTGGCTGCTTCCGGCTCGATCAGCCGACCTACGTCGCCGTGCTGACGCACGCGCGCGACCGTGAGCTGCGTGCGCTCTTCCATCGGGCGTGGGCGACACGGGCCTCCGACCAGCCGCCCGTCCCCCGCGCGGTTCGACAACACCGAAGTCGATCGAACGGATCCTCGCGCGCCGCCACGAGGCGGCGCTGCTCGTCGGCTTCGCGAATTTCTGCGAGTACTCGCTCGCGACGAAGATGGCGGCGTCCGTGGCGCAAGTAGAGGACTTCCTGCAGCGGCTCGTCACGGCCTCCGGGCAGGCCGCGCGCGGCGAGTTCAGGGAGCTCGAGTCGTTCGCGGGTCACGAGCTCGCGGCGTGGGACGTGGCCTACTGGTCCGAGGAGCTCAGGCGCCAGAAGTTCTCGATCTCCGACGAGGAATTGCGCCCCTACTTCCCGCTGCCGAAGGTGCTGGAGGGCCTCTTCGCGCTGCTGGCGCGGCTGTACGGCGTCACGGATGGAAGCCGTCGACGGCGTGGCCGTGTGGCACCCGAGCGTCCGCTACTTCCGGGTGGCGAACGGCGGCGGCGAACCGATCGGCGGCCTCTTTACGGACTTCTACGCACGGCCGGAAAAACGCAGTGGCGCCTGGATGGACGACTGCCTGAATCGCAAACGGCTGAACGGCGCCGTGCAACGGCCCGTCGCCCACCTGATCTGCAATTTCGCGCCCCCCCAGGGCGAGCGTGCCGAGCCTCCTGTCGCACGACGAGATGCTCACGCTCTTCCACGAGATGGGCCATGCGCTGCATCACCTGCTCACCCGCGTCGACTACCCGAGCGTCGCCGGCATTCATGGTGTGCCCTGGGACGCCGTCGAGTTGCCGAGCCAGTTCATGGAGGGTTTTGCCTGGGAGCCGGAGATCGTCCGGATGATCTCCGGCCATCACCGGACCGGAGAGCCGCTGCCGGCGCCGATGATGGAGCGCCTGCGGGCCTCGCGTGTCTTCCATGGGGCGATGCACATGGCACGACAGCTCGAGTTCGCACTCTTCGACCTGCGCATCCATGCCCGGTTCAGGCCCGAGGCGGGCGGGCGCATCATGCAGGTACTGCGGGAGGTGAGGGACATCGTCAGCGTCGTCCCGATGCCGGATTATGACCGCTTCCCTCACGGCTTCGCGCACGTCTTCGGCGGCGGCTACGCCGCGGGCTATTACAGCTACAAGTGGGCCGAGGTGCTTTCCGCGGACGCCTACTCGGCCTTCGAAGAACAGGGCGTGCTCAATGCGGCCCTCGCGCGCCGCTTCCGCGAGCAGATACTCGAGGTCGGGGGCACGCGGGACATCGGCGAGGCCTTCCGCGCCTTCCGGGGGCGGCCGCCAGACATCGCCGCGCTGCTCCGTCACACGGGCATAACGGCGGCGGCGGGCGAGGCTGGCACAGGACTCCAGTCAGTATCCATATAATTCCCGGGTTTTCGGGCGTTGTGCTGCGCAGAACGCGGTGCAAGAATTCCCCCGCAGCACGCACATGTCCGACACCGACACCACCCTCATCGAGCATACGGCAAGCCGGCCGTTTCGCATCAGGCCAAACGAATTCGACGTCACGAGCCGCGTCCGCGTCAGCTCTCCGGACGACGTGCGCGATGGCGTGCAGGAAATCTTCCAGCAGGCTTTCCAGGGCAGCTCGTTCGACATCCTGTGGATGGCCTTCCACGATTTTCATCGCCTCTTTCTCGGCCAGTATCGGGACTATCTCGGCTGCGACACGGTCTACCACGACATCCAGCACACGCTCGACATGTCGCTCGCGATGGCGCGTCTGCTCGCCGGCTACGAGAAGACGGCGGCACCCGCGGATCGCCTCGGCTACGAGCGCGCCGTGGTCGGCATGATCACGGCGCTCTTCCACGATTCCGGCTACATCAGGCGGCGCTCCGAGACGTCCATCCTGAACGGCGCCGAGTTCACGGGCTTCCACGTCTCGCGCAGCGCCGAGTTCCTCCGCTCCTATCTGCCGGAGATCGGGCTGGCCGGCCACGTGCCTGTGGCGACGCAGGTCGTCCATTTCACCGGCTACGAGATGAGTCTCGACGACATCGAGCTCGACGACCCGAAGGACAGCCTGATGGGGCATCTGCTCGGCACGGCCGACCTGATGGCCCAGATGGCGGACCGCTGCTATCTCGAGAAGTGCCGCGACCGGCTGTACGCGGAGTTCGTGCTCGCCGGCGTGGCCACCCGCCCGACCGCCTCCGCGACGAAGATCCAGTACGAGTCGGGCATCGACCTCCTGCGCCAGACGCCCGGCTTCTTCAGGCTGTCGGTGAAGGAGCGCCTGGAGAGCAAGTTCAACCGCGCCTATCGCTATGCCGAAGCAATCTGCGCCGGACGGAATCCCTACTTCGAAGCGGTGGAGCAGAACCTCGCGCACCTCGACCGCGTCATCGAGGGCGAGGACTGGGAGAAACTGCGCCGTCAGCCGCCCTGCTTCACGGTCCTGGATGAGCCGCTGAAACACGTGAGCGGCCTCGTAAGCCGGTACCTGGCGCGCTTCCGCATGCCGGCTGCAGCGTCTACGCCGGCTTAGCCGCTGGCGCCTCCGCCTCCTGTCGGGACGCTCACTGCGGCCGTCCATGGCCTCCGTTCGCTTGGGTCGTCGCGGCGCTCCGCTCCTGCTCCGCTTGCTCCTCACACCCGCCAGGAGGCGAGGCGGCAGCGGTCTCAGACGGTGGATATACTGCCCCGGCCATGGCTCCTAGAGAACAGAAAAGCGTACCCCGCATCGGCTTCGTGAGCCTCGGTTGCCCGAAGGCGCTGGTGGACTCCGAGCGGATCCTCACGCAGCTGCGCTCGGAAGGCTACGACGTGTCCCCGACCTACGAAGGCGCCGACCTCGTCGTCGTGAACACCTGCGGCTTCATCGAATCGGCCGTGGAAGAGTCACTGGACGCGATCGGCGAGGCGCTCGACCGCAACGGCCGCGTGATCGTCACCGGCTGCCTGGGCGCACGGCGCGAGACGATCATCGAGCGTCACCCCACCGTGCTCGGCGTCACCGGGCCACACGCCTACGACGAGGTGATGGAGGCGGTGCACGCCCACGCGCCGAAACCCCACGATCCCTTCCTCGACCTGGTCCCGCCGCAGGGCATCCGGCTCACGCCGCGCCACTACGCCTATCTCAAGATGAGCGAGGGCTGTAACCACCGGTGCAGCTTCTGCATCATCCCCTCGATGCGCGGCAACCTCGTGAGCCGGCCGATCGGCGAGGTCATGCAGGAAGCCGAGCGGCTGGTGGAAGCGGGCGTGAAGGAGCTGCTCGTCATCTCCCAGGACACGAGCGCCTACGGCGCGGACCGAAAATACCGGCTGGAATTCTGGAAGGGCCGGCCGCTCAGGACGAAATTCCTCGATCTCGCGCGCGAGCTCGGCGGTCTCGGCGCCTGGGTGCGGCTGCACTACGTGTACCCGTACCCGCACGTGGACGACGTCATCCCCCTCATGGCCGAGGGCCGGCTGCTGCCCTACCTCGACGTCCCGTTCCAGCACGGCAGCCCCCGCATCCTGAAGCTCATGCGCCGGCCGGCACATGCCGAGAACACGCTCGAGCGCATCCGCGCCTGGCGGAAGACCTGCCCGGACATCACGCTCCGCAGCACCTTCATCGTCGGCTTTCCCGGCGAGTCCGACCGCGACTTCGAGATCCTGCTCGAGTGGCTCGAGGAGGCGCGCCTCGATCGCGTCGGCTGCTTCACCTATTCGCCGGTCGCCGGCGCGGCCGCCAACGACCTGCCAGATCACGTGCCAGTGGAAGTGGCCGCCGAGCGCCATGCGCGCTTCATGGAGACCGCGGCACGGATCAGCAGGGAGAAGCTCGCGGCGAAGGGGGGCTCGCGGATGCGGGTGCTGGTGGACGCGGTCGATGCTGACGGCGCGGTCGCGCGCGGGCCCGGCGATGCGCCCGAGATCGACGGCGTCGTCCGGGTCGCGTCTCCGGGCCGTTGCCAGCCCGGTGACCTTCTGGATGTCACCATCACCGGCGCGGACGCCTACGACCTGAAGGCTCGCCTGTCGGCCTGATCGGGGCTTGCGCCCTTCCCACAGCACTGAGTTACAGGCTGAGACGTCCCCACTCGATCGCGGGACAGCGGTCCATGATGACGGTGAGGCCCGCCTTGCGGCCGCGGCCGGCAGCTGCCTCGTTGACGACGCCGAGCTGCATCCACACGCCCTTCGCGTCGATCGCGACGGCTTCGTCGACCACGGGGCCCGCGGCTTCGGAGTTGCGGAAGACGTCGACGAGGTCCACGCGCACCGGAATGGATGCCAGGTCCGGATAGACGGTTTCGCCGAGCAGAATCTCGCCCGCGTGCTTCGGATTCACCGGGATGCAGCGGTAGCCCTTCCCCTGCAGGAAACCCATCACCCTGTGGGATGCGCGGTGCGATTTCGGCGAGGCGCCAACGACGGCGATGGTCCGCGCGGTGCGCAGGGTTTCGATGATGACGCTGTCCGGCGTTGAATCTGCCACCGCGCGGCCGCTATTTCTTCTTCTCCGGCGCGTCTTTCGTGCCCGGCACCCGATCCCACCGTTGCTTGGCCTTGTAGCCGTGCTTCCAGAGCCAGGTGTCGGTATAGAGGATCTTGTCCGGCACGATCCGGCACACCTGTCTCTCGAACGTCTTGCTGGTGTCCATCCCGAGGTCATGCACCCACTCGTGCCAGCGGAAGATCTTCATGCCGTGGTCCCAGCCCGGCGCGTGGGGCTCGATGATATGGGCGCGACCGAAGAGCTGCGCGCCGTGTGCGCTGTGCCAGCCATGATAAGCGCCGTGCACCGCGACGCAGACCCGCGGGTCGCGCTGCATCGCCTTGAGCTTCGGCGTGCCGGGGTCGGGCAGCATGTAGATGTCGAGCCCGTCCGCGTAATACTCGATCGGGCTCGCCACGGGCTGGCCGCTCTTGGTCACCGTCGCGACCACGCACATGTTGGTGGAGGCGAGCAGCTGCTCGATGCGGTCCTCCAGTTGCTCGCGCGGCAGTATCTTCTGAGGCCAGGGGGGCTCGACCCACTTGTAGGCGGTGCTCATGGCGGTTCCTTCGGCGTTCTTGTCCGGGAACGGCCATTGTGCCAATGAATCGGCACTTGCGCCCCTCCTGCAAGATGGGTTCTTACTCGACGGTGACCGACTTCGCCAGATTGCGCGGCTGGTCCACGTCGGTGCCGCGGAGGGTCGCGACGTGGTAGGCGAGGAGTTGCAGCGGGATCGTATAAACGGCCGGCGCCTGCAGGTAGGTCACGTGCTTAGGCATCTTGATGACAGTCACGCCGTCGCTGGATTCGAAACCCGAATCGGGGTCCGCGAACACGAAGAGCTCGCCGCCGCGGGCGCGGACTTCCATGAGGTTGGACTTGAGTTTCTCCAGGAGATCGTTGTTGGGCGCGACCGTGACGACGGGCATGTCGGCATCCACCAGCGCCAGCGGGCCATGCTTGAGCTCGCCTGCCGGATAAGCCTCGGCATGGATGTAGGAAATCTCCTTGAGCTTCAGCGCGCCTTCCATCGCAATCGGGTGGAGGATGCCGCGGCCGAGAAAGAGCGCGTGATGCTTGTCGGCGAAGCGGTGGGCGAGCTTCTGCATGGCGGGATCGAGCGCCAGCGTCTTCTCGAGCAGGCCGGGGATCTCGATGAGGCGCGTCACCAGCCCGCGCTCGCGCTCCGCGTCCGCGCTGCGATGCTTCGCGAGCGCGATCACCAACATCGTGAGGGCCGCGATCTGCGTTGTGAAGGCCTTCGTCGAGGCGACGCCGATTTCCGGACCGGCCCGGGTCAGCATGACGAGGTCCGACTCGCGCACCAGCGAGCTCTCGGGGACGTTGCAGATCGCAAGCGTGGAGAGAAATCCCTCCTGTTTCGCGAGGCGGAGCGCCGCGAGCGTATCGGCCGTCTCGCCCGACTGCGAGATCGTCACGAACAGCGAGTTCGGCGTGACGACCGGATTGCGATAGCGGAACTCGCTCGCGATCTCGACGAAGCAGGGAATCCGGCAGACCTGCTCGACGAGGTAGCGGGCCACGGACCCGGCGTGAAAACTGGTGCCGCAGGCGACGATGTGCACCGCCTGGGTGCGGCGGAAAATGTCTGTGGCGTCCGGGCCGAAAGCGGCCTCGAGCAGGCGGCCGTTGGCGACGCGCTCCTCGAGCGTCTGCGCCACCGCGCGCGGCTGCTCATGGATCTCCTTGAGCATGTAATGAGGATAGGGTCCCTTTTCGGCCGCATCGGCGGAGAGCTCGCTCTCCTTCACCGGACGGTGCACGGCCTTGCCGTCCTTGTCCACGACGCGAATGCTGCCCTTGTGGATCTCCGCCACGTCGCCCTCTTCCAGGAACATGAAGCGGCGGGTGACCGGCAACAACGCGGAGACGTCGGAGGCCACGAAGTTCTCGTTCTCGCCGAGACCGATCACCACCGGGCAGCCGCAGCGGGCGAGCGCGATCGTGTCGGGGTCGGACTGGCTCATGACGGCGAGCGCGTAGGCGCCCTCGAGCTCCGCGACCGTGGCGCGGACGGCGTCGAAGAGCTTCGGCTTCGTCTTCAGGTGGAAGTGCACACGGTGGGCGATGCACTCGGAATCCGTATCGGACGCGAATACATAACCGTGCCTCTTCAGATCGTCGCGCAGGGCTTCGTGGTTCTCGATGATGCCGTTGTGCACGATCGCGAGTCCGTCGTGGGACACGTGCGGATGGGCATTCTTCTCCGCCGGCACGCCGTGCGTGGCCCACCGCGTGTGAGCGATGCCCACGGAAGCCTGGACCGGATCCGCATTCAGGGCGGCCTGGAGCTCGGCGACCTTGCCGAGACGCCGCTGGCGGCGCATGACACCGTTCTTGAGGACGGCGAGCCCGGCGGAATCGTACCCGCGGTACTCCATCCGCCGCAGGCCCTCCATGAGGATCGGCACGACATCCCGGTCGGCGACGGCTCCTACGATTCCGCACATGGTTTGTAGATTATGTCTCGCGGCGGCCCCAAGAGTGAAAGGGATTATCCGGATTCCGGCTTAAGCGAGCCTGAAGGCAGGTCGCAGAACTGCGTTCCCGAACCGCGAATCGTGGCGACATCGGTAGGGCAGTCGCAGCTCGAGATCAGCCATGCCTGCCCTGCCACACGCTTCCGGAACGGAAGAAATGCTTGCGCTCAGGGATGCAGTCCCGACGGCCCGGGCGGCAGGTTCAGCATGGCGCGCAGCCGGATGTAGTCGATCACGGTGACGCGCCCGCTACCGTTCAGGTCGGCCGCGGCCGCCGTCGCGCTCGATCCGGCAAGCTGGTTGATCACGCTTCGCCAGATCGAGTAGTCGTGCGCAGTGGTCAGGCCCGAGTTGTTCAGGTCTCCGTCACACAGGTTTCCGTAGCCGTCGCCGTCCGCATCCCGCTGGCTCGCGCCTCCCCCGTCCGGGATCAGCGGGCCATTGGGCGCCTCGGTGCAGTTGTCCTCGATGTCGGGTACGCCGTCGGCATCGGAGTCAGTGAGCACTCCAATCGTCAGGTTGTCGATCGCGTAGCCGCCCACCGTCACAGCCAGGCCGTCGTATGCGCCGAAATGAACCGACTTGATCCGTTTGCTCGAAATGATTCCCCAGAATGTGGTCAGCGGCGGCGTCTGGGCATTCTTGACGGGCAACGTCAGATTCTCGGTGCTGTTGTCACCGTACGTTACGTGTGCCACATAAGGATAGGCGCTCTGGTTGGCAGCGATGTCGAGGCCGACGGCCTGCACGCCGTTCTGGCTGCCCATCGATGTCTGCGTGAAATCGAGCTCGAAGGAGCCGTTGCATCCCGCGCAGTAGATCCCCTGGCCGGCCTGGTGCTCGACGAAGTTGTGGTCCGGGAGCCCGGTAGTCCGGTACCGGGTCTCCCCCCGGATTACGCTCATCCTGGCATCCGTGAACGTGCCGTTGGCATTATCCGGCTGTTCATAAGCCGGGTTCTGGTAGTCGTCGGTCAGGGAAATGCTGAGTTCGGCGAGAAATGCCGTCCGGCTCGAGTAGATCGTGGTTGCATCGGATGCGCATGAGAGCGCTAGAATCACCAGGCCGGCAGCAACGGCTGGCGCAATCCTGGAAGCCGTGTCTGACATGTGCCAGATCTTACGCGTCCACGGCGCTGCCGGGTACGCTTGTGGGTTATGTCGAAGCCTTGCTGGTCGACTCGCTGGGCCCATCAGAATAAGAACATGAACCGCCGGGATCTCATCAAAGCGTCTGCCGCGCACGCCGCCGTGGCGCTGCACGTCCTCGGCCCACGGGTCGCGCGCGCGAATCTCGTGGGCGACGTCTACATCGATCCCGCCGTCTCCGGCGTCGGCCATGCCGGCACCTATGCGGACCCGTACAGCACCGCCGACGCGCTCGCTTATTTTTCGCTGTTGAGCGGCGATCTGCAGGGCAGCCGGATACGGCTCAGGGCGGGAACGATGTTCGTCGGCCGCATCGCCATATCCGGCTGCGACAACTATTACCTCGAGCCCTATGGCAGCGGCGCCGCTCCGATCATCAGCAACCACGTTGACATCACGTCAGACACTGCCACCACGGGAGTAACCTGGACAGGCGACGACGGCTCGCTCAATGGTGGCACGCCGACAGATGACATTTATTTCGTAGCGGCGCTGAGTGGCGGCGAAACTGCCATCACCTTCTGGGATGGCACCGACTACGTGCAATGCGAATGCCGTAACAGCTATGCCGATCTGATCGGGGCGCTCTATGCCTGTAGCGAGGCGCGCTATCCGTCCGGTTTCCCGTTTCTGCAGTTCTGGGATTCAGGGACAGGGAGGATGTGGATTCGTGTCCCGTCCGGATTCGATCCGAACGCTGCCACGGCGCCGAACGGCTGGCCGACCGTGCTGCGTCCTGTCGCTGCGCAGTCGGCCATAGGACTGTCCGGCAGTTCTGGCGTGACGCTCTCTGATCTCATCTTCCAACTCGGCGCGACGATCGGACTCGACGCTGGTGCAATAGACGGGCTAACGCTCAACCGCCTGGAAGGCCGCAACATCGGCGGCATCGTTGAGGGTTCGCAGGACGTTTTCAGTATGCGGGGCGCTTCGAAGGCGAACCGGGCGACCGATTTCACGATGAACGCCTGCAAGGCGTATCGCTCGATGACCCGCACCAGCAGTCACGGCCTCGAGATCAGCCGGCTTCGCAACGTCACGATCGACGATTTCGAGGCGCGCGACATCCGCCTCCATGGCATCGAGTTCTGGGCCTCCAACAGCGAGGTAACCGTCCGGCGCATGAAGGCGCGCCAGACGTTGACCCTGATGCAGTTTCAGCCGGGCGACCCGGACCCGGCCGATACGCTGCACGACAATATCCTCGTACAGAATTGCGAATGCGTGCAGCGCGCCACGTACCTGCGCCACGGCACCGGCGGTAGTGACACCGCCGCCGGCCATGGGATCGTCGTCTCCGATTTCCACCACAATCGCAAGGTGCTGTCGGACCTGCGCGTCTACCACAATTCCTTCGACCTCGACGGCGCGTATTTTCTTTACGGTTACATCGATGGCGACGCCAGCCCCGGCCTCGGCAACAACGCGGTCACGTTCAAGGGCAATGTCTGCCGCCTGTCGCAGCTGACGAACACGGGAGTGGGCGGGCTGTATTGCTGCGCCGTCGCCACCGCGGCGGCCGAGTGGACGATGGATCGCAACGTCTATCAGTTCGCGGTGAACCCGATCAACAAGCTCGCCGTCGGCGGGCTCTACGCCTCCAGTCTCGCCGGCTACCAGGCGCTGTGGAACGCGAACGGTTCGGCCACGAACGAGGGCCACTCGGTCGTCGCAGGCGCGACGGAGCTCTTGTATCGAGTGGCGGGTGGCACGGTGCACACCGCCGACCTGTCTCTGATGAACCAGGTGGTGGCGGCGGTGGGCCGGGGCGATCCGAACGACCCCGACACGCCGGCGACCGACATCCTCGGCGTTGCGCGGGACGCCTCACCCGACGCCGGCGCGTACGAATATGTCATCGGCAGCGACTCCACGCCTGCGCCCGTCGACTTCCAGAACCAGGTGAGCGTTGCTGCCAATCAGGACATCGCCTCGGCGACCATCACGATCACGGGCCTCACGCGGGGCGCGCCGATCAGCGTGACGAACGGCAGCTACGAGGTGGCCGGCAGCGGCCTGTTCGTGACCTGGCCAGGCACGATCTATAACGGCCAGGCACTGAGGGCACGCGTGCGTTCGGCGAGCACGCCCAACACCCCCGCCACGGTCATCGTCACGGTCGGCGGGCTCGCCATCACGTTCACGGCGACGACCGGTGCGAGCGGGAGCGCGGGGCCAGACCCGTTCACCTTCACGGAGATCTCGGGGGCAGATCTGCACGCGACGTACATTTCGCTGCCGGTCACGCTCACCGGGATCACCGGACCCGCCACGATCTCGGTGTCGGGCGCGACCGTGCTCTACAGCATCAACAGTGCCACCGTGTTCACGAGCTCGCCGGGCACGGTCGTCACGGGCGACGTGATCCGCGCCGCCCTCACAACCGGCGGCCAGGGTGGCGCCCCGTATCAGGCGGTGATTACGATCAACGGCGTGCAGGGCACGTTCAGGGTGACGACGGGCGAGCCTCCGTGAGCCTGCGGGCCTCCCTCACCGGGCGGACAGCGCGTCAGATGGACGTGCCCGCGTGCGGGATCAGCGTCTCTTGACCGGACGCTTCCACCCGTAACGGGTGACCTGCTTGCGCTCGCTGAGCGTGAGCTCGCCGGGCGGTACGTTCTTCGTGATCGTCGCGCCGGCGCCTATGGTCGCGCCCCGGCCGACCGTGACCGGCGCGACGAGCTGCACGTCGGAGCCGATGAAGACGTCATCCTCGATGACGGTCTGGTGCTTGTTGGCGCCATCGTAGTTGCAGGTGATCGTGCCGGCGCCGACGTTCACCTTCTCGCCGATGGTCGTATCGCCGATGTACGACAGATGATTCGCCTTGCTGCCGCGGCCGATGACGCTCTTCTTCACCTCGACGAAGTTGCCGAGCTTGACGTCGCCCTTAAGCTCCACGCCCGGCCGCATGCGGGCAAAGGGCCCGATCTCGCATCCCTGACCGATCTCGCCCGCTTCGATGACGCAGTGCGTGTGGATGATCGTGCCGGCGCCGACATTGGCGTTGCGGATGCGGCTGAAGGCCTCCACGAGCACGCCATCGCCGAGATGCACCCGGCCCTCGAACAGCACATTCGGATGGATCACGACATCGCGACCGCAGGTGAGGCTGCCGTGCACATCCACGCGCTCGGGATCGAGCAGCGTGACGCCTGCCTCCATGAGCGCACGCGCCGTGCGGCGGCGGAGGATCCGGCCCGCTTCCGCGAGCTGCAGCTTGTCGTTGATGCCGAGCACCTCGTCCGCGGATTCCGCCGCCACGGCGACGACCGGCATCCCGGCCGTGACGGCGAGTCCCACGACGTCGGTGAGGTAGAACTCGCGCTGGGAATTGTCGGCCTTGAGACGGCGCACCATGCGCACGAGCCTGCCGGCCGTGCAGGCCAGCAAGCCCGTGTTCACTTCGCGGATCGCGCGTTGCGAGCGCGTCGCGTCGCGCTCTTCGACGATCGCCCGGATCTCGCCCTTGTCGCCGCGGATGATCCTCCCGTAGCCCGAGGGATCCGCGAACTCCGCCGTGAGCACCGCGAGGCGGCCACGTGCGGCCAGCGCGACCAGCCTCTTCAGCGTTCTGGCCTGAATCAGCGGCACGTCCCCGCAGAGCACGAGCGCCACGTCGTTCGCCCTGATCTTCGCGAGCGCGAGCCGCACGGCATGACCCGTGCCCCGCTGCTCCGCCTGTTCCACCCAGGTCAGGGCGCGGGCGGCAAACTGTTCCCTGACGCGCTCGCCGCCGTGACCGTGAACGACGCGAATCTCCCTGGGTTGCAGCGCGAGCGCCGCATCGAGGACGTGCTCGAGAATCGGCCGGCCAGCGAGCGGCTGCAGGACCTTGGGCAGGTTCGAGCGCATGCGCTTGCCCAGGCCCGCGGCGAGGATGATCACTGTAGTTGGCATTGGTGAGGCGGGATTATATGCGCTCAGAGCGACGGCGCCCGGTGGGGCGCATCCCGGACAAAGCGGTCATCGGGGAGCCACTTCGATGATCCCGCCTTCGGGCACGCTCTGGCGCGCCAGTCCTGCGATCAGATCTCGCGGCGCTTGCCCTTGAGCTTCTGGGCGGCGCGGTAGCGGGCCGCGGCTTCGACGAGCTGCTCCTGGGCGTGGGCGAGGTCTTCCTTCCCGGTCGCGCCCTTCAACGCTTCCTCGGCCTTCCGGCGTGCCTCGTCGGCCGCCGCCTCGTCGAGCTGCTCGGCGCGCAGCGCCGTGTCGGCGAGGATCGTGACCTGCGAGGGCTGCACTTCAAGAATCCCGCCGGTGACGTAGAGGAAGACCTCCTCCTTGCCCTCGGACTGCACCCGAACCTCGCCGGGACGCAACGTGGTCAGGAGCGGTGCGTGCCGCGGGGCGATGCCGACCTCGCCCATCTTCGCCGGACAGATCACGAGGTTGGCATCACCCGAGTAGATGTGCCCCTCGACGCTCACGATCTCGACGTGGATGGTGGCCATTCGTGATGGCGCCTAGGCTGCCTTGCCCGCGGGCTGCTGGCCGGCCGGCTTCGCGGCCGGTTTCGCTTCGGACTTCTTCTCCGCCGCTTCCTTTGCCGGCTGCTCGCCCTGCAGCGTCTTCGCCTTGGCCACGGCCTCCTCGATCGGGCCGACCATGTAGAACGCCTGCTCGGGCAGCGCGTCGTACTCGCCGTCCACGATGCCCTTGAAGGCGCGGATCGTGTCCTTCAGCGAGACGTACTTGCCCTCCTGGCCGGTGAACGCCTGCGCGACGAAGAACGGCTGCGACAGGAAGCGCTGGATCTTGCGCGCCCGCTGCACGGTGAGCTTGTCGTCCTCGGAGAGCTCGTCCATGCCGAGAATCGCGATGATGTCCTGCAGCTCCTTGTAGCGCTGCAGCACCGCCTGCACCGAGCGGGCGACGTCGTAGTGCTCCTGGCCGATGACGTTCGGGTCGAGCAGGCGGCTGGTCGAGTCGAGCGGGTCGACGGCGGGATAGATGCCGAGCTCGGCGATCTTGCGCGAGAGCACGAGCGTCGCGTCGAGGTGCGCGAAGGTCGTCGCCGGCGACGGGTCGGTCAGGTCGTCCGCCGGCACGTAGATCGCCTGGAAGGACGTGATCGAGCCCGTGCGGGTCGACGTGATGCGCTCCTGCAGCACGCCCATCTCCTCCGCGAGCGTCGGCTGGTAGCCCACCGCGGAGGGCATGCGGCCGAGCAGCGCCGACACCTCGGTGCCCGCGAGCGTGTAGCGGTAGATGTTGTCGATGAACATCAGCACGTCGCGGCCCTCGTCGCGGAAGTACTCGGCCATCGTGAGGCCGGTGAGCGCGACGCGCAGGCGGTTGCCGGGCGGCTCGTTCATCTGGCCGTACACGAGCGCGACCTTGTCGAGCACGCCGCTGTCCTTCATCTCGTGGTAGAAGTCGTTGCCCTCGCGGGTGCGCTCGCCGACGCCGGCGAACACCGAGTAGCCGCGAGTGCTCGACCGCGATGTTGCGGATGAGCTCGAGCAGCGTGACGGTCTTGCCGACGCCCGCGCCGCCGAAGAGTCCGATCTTGCCGCCCTTGGCGATCGGCATGATGAGATCGATGACCTTGATGCCCGGTCTCGAGCAGCTCGGTGCGTCTTCGCCTGGTCCTCGTAGCTCGGCGCCGGGCGGTGGATCGGCATGGATTCGCTGGCGCCGATCGGCGCCCGCCTCGTCGATCGGATTGCCGAGCACGTCCATGATCCGGCCGAGCGTCTTCGGACCGACCGGCACGGAGATCGGCTTGCCGGTGTTGGTGACGGCAGAGCCCGCGCTTCAGGCCTTCGGAGGACGCCCATCGCGATCGTGCGCACGACGCCGTCGCCGAGCTGCTGCTGCACCTCGAGCGTCAGGTCGTGGTCGGCGATCTTCAGTGCGTCGTAGACCTTCGGGATCGCGTCGCGCGGGAACTCGACGTCCACGACCGCGCCGATGACCTGCACGACTTTTCCATTGCTCATGGCTCTTCTCCTAGTGTTCTAAACGGCGGCGGCGCCGCCGACGATCTCCGCGATCTCCCGCGTGATGCTCGCCTGCCGCGCCTTGTTGTAGTCGAGCTGCAGCTTCTCGATGATCTTGCCCGCGTTGTCGGTTGCCGCCTTCATGGCGACCATCTTCGACGCCATCTCGCAGGCCACGTTCTCCACGGCGCGCGCGGTACACCTGCGTCTCGATGTAGCGCGTCAGCACGTCGTCCAGCAGCTCGACTGCGCCGGGCTCGTAGAGATAGTCCCAGTGCTTCGGCAGCGTCTGCGCATTCAGCGGCTCGGCCGGCAGCAGCGTGGCGATTTCCGGCTTCTGGCTCATCGTGTTCACGAAGACGTTGTGCACCAGGAACAGCCGGTCGATGCGGCCTTCCTTGTAGGCATCCAGCATCACCGTCATCGCGCCGATCGAGCGCGGACACGTGCGGGTTCTCGCCGAGATTGGTGGTGGCCGCCACCACGTTGACCTTCAGGCGCCGGAAGAACTGCGACGCCCTTGGCGCCGATCAGGCAGAGATCGGCCTCGACGCCCTTCTCCTGCCACTGGCGCAGCTCGCGAGAGCAGCCGGCGGAACTCGTTGACGTTGAGGCCGCCGCACAGACCCTTGTCGGTGGTCACGACGATATAGCCGACGCGCTTCACATCGCGCGGCGACGAGGAACGGGTGCCGGTACTCCGGATTGGCCTGGGACAGGTTGCGCGATCACGTCGCGGATCTTGTCGGCATAGGGGCGCGCGGCCGTCATGCGGCTCTGGGTACGGCGCAGCTTGGAGGCCGCGACCTTTTCCATGGCCTTGGTGATCTTCTGCGTGCTCTTCACGCTCTTGATCTTGGTGCGGATTTCCTTTGCGCCTGCCATGTGCTAATAGGTCCCGCGCGTCCTGAAGTCCTCGCAGAGCTTCTTCAGCGCCGCGGCGACTTCGTCGTTGTAGTCGCCCGTCTGGTTGATCTTGTCGATCAGTGCGCCGAGCTTGCTCCTTGGCGAACGCGTGCAGCGCGGCCTCGTAGGCGACCACCTGCTTGACCGGCACCGCGTCGATGTAGCCCTCGTTGACGGCGTAGAGCGACAGCGCCATCGAGGCCGACCGACAGCGGCGAGTACTGCTTCTGCTTCATGAGCTCGGTGACGCGCTGGCCGCGCTCGAGCTGCTTGCGCGTGGCCTCGTCGAGGTCGGACGCGAACTGGGCGAACGCCGCGAGCTCGCGGTACTGGGCGAGCGCGAGGCGCACGCCGCCGCCGAGCTTCTTGATGATCTTCGTCTGCGCGGCGCCGCCGACGCGGGACACGGAGAGACCCGCGTTGATCGCGGGCCGGATGCCGGCGTTGAAGAGATCGGTCTCGAGGTAGATCTGGCCGTCGGTGATCGAGATCACGTTGGTCGGCACGAACGCCGACACGTCGCCGGCCTGGGTCTCGATGATCGGCAGCGCCGTGAGCGAGCCCGTCTTGCCCTTGACCTTGCCGCCCGTGATCTTCTCGACGTACTGCGGCGTTGACGCGCGCCGCGCGCTCGAGCAGGCGCGAGTGCAGATAGAACACGTCGCCCGGATAGGCCTCGCGGCCCGGCGGGCGGCGCAGCAGCAGCGAAACCTGGCGATACGCCCAGGCCTGCTTGGTGAGGTCGTCGTAGATGATCAGGGCGTCCTCGCCCTTGTCGCGGAAGTACTCGCCCATCGAGCAGCCGGAGTACGGGGCGATGTACCACATCGCCGGCGACACCGACGCCGATGCCGCGACGACGATGGTGTGCTCCATCGCGCCGAATTCCTCGAGCTTGCGCACGACGTTGGCGACCGAGGAGGCCTTCTGGCCGATCGCGACGTAGATGCACTTAACGCCCGTGCCCTTCTGGTTGATGATCGTGTCGATCGCGACCGCGGTCTTGCCGGTCTGCCGGTCGCCGATGATGAGCTCGCGCTGGCCGCGGCCGATCGGCACCATCGCGTCGATCGCCTTCAGCCCCGTCTGCACGGGCTGGCTCACGGACTGGCGCGTGATGACGCCCGGCGCCACCTTCTCGATCGGCGACGTGCCGGCGCGCCTTGATCGGGCCCTTGCCGTCGATCGGCTGCCCGAGCGAGTCCACGACGCGGCCGAGCAGGCCCTCGCCGACCGGCACCTCGAGGATGCGGCCCGTGGTCTTGACGGTGTCGCCTTCGGAGATGTGCTTGTAGTCGCCGAGCACGACCGCGCCGACGGAGTCCTGCTCGAGGTTCAGCGCGAGGCCGAAGGTGTTCTGCGGGAACTCGAGCATCTCGCCGTACTTGGCGTCGGCGAGACCGTGGATGCGGCAGATGCCGTCGGTCACGGCGATGACCGTGCCGACGTCGCGCGCCTCGGCGGCGCTCTCGAAGTTCTTGATGCGCTGCTTCAGCAGCTCGCTGATTTCCGATGCCTTGAGTGCCATGTCGTTCTTCCTGTCGCCTGGCGCGCTACCCGCGCAGCGCCGTTGCCAATTTGTCGAGCCCGGTGCGCACCGAGCCGTCGATGACGTGGTCGCCGACCTGCAGCCGCGCGCCGCCGATCAGTGCCGGGTCGATCTTCACGTCGAGGCGGATCTTCCGCCCGAAGCGCTTCTTCAGCGACTGCGTGAGGCGCGGCCGCCTGCTCGTCGCTGACCGCCGCTGCGCTGGTCAGCGTGACCTCCAGCATGTTCTCGGCCTCCGCCCTGAGCACGTCGAAGCGCACAGAGATGTCGGGCAGGGCACTCGAGGCGCTGGTTGTCCGCCAGCACCTTCAGGAAATTTGCGCCCGGCGAGCGCTCGCCCGCGCTGAGCGGCGCGGGATTGCCAAGCTGCTCGCGGCAAAGGTCGGCGATCGCAACGGCCAGCCGTGTCAGGTCTGCGCCGGGGGTGAACAGCATGCGCTTCACGTCGGGCTCGGTCACCATCACGGCAGCGAGCTTCAGGAACTCGGACCACGCGGGCAGCTCGCCGGCGGCCTTCGCAATTTCGAAGACCGCCTGGGCGTAGGGTCGTGCGACGGTGCCGTGCTCAGCCATTGAGCGTCCTCAGATCTGCGCCGCGAGCTTCGCGAGCAGGTCCTGGTGAGCTCGGGCATCGATCTCCCGCGCCAGGATCTTCTCGGCGCCGGCAACGGCGATGGCGGCCACCTGGCCCGCGCAGCTCGTCGCGCGCCTTGTTGATCTGCTGCGCCACTTCCGCCTGGCCCGATTCGATGATGCGTTCGCGCTCCTGGTCCGCGGCGCCCCGCGCTTCCTCGACGATGCCGCTGGCGCGCGTCTGCGCCTGGTCGAGGATCTGGCGCGCCTGGCCGCGCGCCTCTTCCACCATCGCCTGGATCTGGCCCCTGGCTTCCTCGAGCGAGCGTGCGCCCTTGTCGGCGGCCGCGAGACCGTCGGCGATCTTCTTCTGGCGCTCGTCGATCGCATCCAGGATGTAGCGGCCAGATGAAACGAATCGTGAACCAGATGAACGCCGCGAAAACCAGCGCCTGAGCGAACAACGTCAGATTGATGTTCATTTGTGCCCCCGCGTCCGGAGTCCGTAGTTACCCGCCGGTCGCGACCGTGAGCAGCGGATTGGCGAACGCGAACATCATCGCGAGTCCGACGCCGATGATGAACGAGGCGTCGATCAGGCCGAGCAGCAGGAAGACCTTGGTCTGCAGCATGTTCGCCAGCTCCGGCTGACGTGCCGCGCCCTCGAGGAAGCGGCTGCACATGATGCCCACGCCGATACAGGCGCCGGCGGCACCGAGACCGATGATGAGGCCGATCCCGATGCCGGTATAGGCCTGGATCATGGCGAGGTATTGAATCTTGTCCATCGTCGTTACCTTTCTTGCGAGAGACGTTCGTTGCTTGGTGGCTATTCGTTTCTCAGTGGCTCTCGTGAGCCATCGAGATGTACACGACCGTGAGCATCATGAAGATGTAGGCCTGCAGCACCACGATCAGGATATGGAAGATGGCCCAGGCGAGGCCGAAGATGAAGGCGAAGAATGCTCCGACGACGCTGGTCGCGGCCAGCAGCCAGAGCAGCAGGAAGATGATCTCGCCCGCGTACATGTTGCCGAACAGTCGCAGCGAGTGAGACAGCGGCTTGGAGACGTACTCGATCAGATTGAAGAGGAAGTTCGCGGGCCACAGCAGCGGATTGGAGCCGAAGGGCGCGCAGAACAGCTCGTGGATCCAGCCGCCGAGCCCCTTAACCTTGATCGAGAAGAAGATCATCAGCAGCCAGACCGAGAGCGCGAGCGCGAACGTGGTGTTGACGTCCGCCGTCGGCACGATCCGGAACTTGTGGAACCCCAGCGCCTCGAGTCCCTTGCGCCATGATGTCCACCGGCAGGAAATCCATGGCGTTCATCAGCAGCACCCACAGGACGACCGTGAGCGCTGCGGGCGCCACGAAACTCTTGCGCTCGCCATGGAAGACGCCGGCGACCTGCCCGTCGACCAGGTCGACGAGCACTTCGACGAAGGCCTGGCGCTTGTTCGGAACGCCGGCGGTCGCGCCACGGGCGATCCAGGCCATGAACCCCAGCGACACGAGCCCGAGAATGAGAGAGGTCGCCAGGGTGTCCACGTTCAACGTCCAGAACCCGCCCTCACCGACCGGCTTCGTGAAGAAGGACAGGTGATGATTGATATAGGAAGTCGGGGTGAGGGTTTCTTCAGCGGCCATCTGCAAACGTGTCCAGATTCCTCAACTATCCTCGCGGACCAGGGCCGCCGCCGAAAACAACACGGTGGCGACGATGAACGTCCCGAAAAACGCGATCACGACGACGTTCTTGTAGGTCGCCACCACGAGCCATAGCAACAGCACGATCAGGACGATCTTGATCGCTTCGGCCCGTAGCACGCCGATCACGGCACTCCCTGCATTGTCCGACCGGCTGAGCGAGGCCACCCCTGCGAAAACGAGCCCGGCGGCAAAACTGACCAGGCCGCCAAGCGCCGCGGACAGCGCTCCGTGGGCGCCGGCCACAACGGCGGCAATCACAGCGAGGGTGGCGGTGGCGACGAGCTGCCACCCAAGAACAGTGCGGATCGCCTTGCTGCGCAGGCCGATCACTGCCCGGACCCCGATCAGCGGCCGAACCGCCCGGAAATCGATCACAAAAAAAGCCACGTCGCGCCTCTCTCGGGCGGTGGGTGGCCGCGCGGGCGCCCAAGCGCCGTAAAGCCGCGAAATTCTAGTGAGGACGCCTCCCGGATTCAAGCCGGAAGATGCCTATTGAATGTGCGCGATGATGCCATCGAGCTCGTCGAGGCTCGTATAGCTCACGACCAGCTTGCCGCGGCCCTTGGCGCCGTGCTGGATCGCCACCCGGGCGCCGAGCTTCTCGGAAAGCTCGTTCTCCAGGCGCTGGATGTCGGGGTCCACGCGGCCTGCTCGCTTCGGCTCTTGGCCGCCGCCGCCCTCGAGCACTCGGTTCACCAGCCGCTCGGTCTCCCGGACGGAAAGCTCCTTCTTGGCGACCAGACTCGCGACCTCGGCCTGCATCCGCGGATCCGTGATCGCGAGCAGGGCCCGCGCGTGGCCCATCTCGAGCGTGCCCGCGCGCAGCAGCGTGCGGGCCTGTTCGCCGAGATCGAGCAGGCGCAGCAGGTTGCTGACCGCGGCCCGGGAGCGGCCGATCGCGTCGGCGGCGTCCTGGTGCGTGAGCTGGAACTCGCTCGAGCAGGCGCTGGATCGCCTGGGCCTCTTCGAGAGGATTCAGGTTCTCGCGCTGGATGTTCTCGATCAGCGACTGCGCGATGACGGCGGAGTCGGGGATCTGCCGCACGATGGCGGGCACCGTCGCGAGTCCCGGCCATCTGGGCGGCGCGCCAGCGGCGTTCGCCGGCGACGATCTCGTAGCGCGTCTCGCCTGCCGGGCTCGTGCCCGGCAGCGGCCGGACGACGATCGGCTGGACCAGCCCCTGGGCCCTGATGGAGCGGGCCAGGTCCTCGAGCGACTCCTCGTGCATGTCCTGACGGGGCTGGTATTCCCCGCGCTGGAGCAACTCGACCGGGATCTGCCGCAGGCCCTCGCGCACCTCGGTCTGCACGGGCCTGAGCGGCGTGCGCGGCCTCGCCGAGCAGGGCGTCGAGGCCGCGTCCGAGTCCTGTTCGCCTGGCGCTCATGTCCGGTATCGCCTCCCCGCTGGCGCCGCATTGTAGCGCCATCGGCTGACGGCGGCGGGATTTGCTCGTTCCTGTTGATCTTTCCATGCCGGGCATGGACGGCCGCGAAGTAAGCCGCTGAGCGCCGACAGCGTCGTCACAATGCTCAACTCGCTTCCCCGCGGCAGGGCTTCAGCCTGACTGACCGGCTCAGGCGGCGGGTGCCGCGGCGTCGCGTCTCAACACCTCCTCCGCAAGCTGCACGTAGGCCTGTGCGCCGCGGGAAGCCTTGTCGTGGACGAGGGCGGACATCCCGAAGCTCGGTGCCTCGGCGAGGCGCACGTTGCGCGGGATGATCGCGTCGTAGACCTTGTCCTTGAAGTGCTTGAGGAGCTGCGTCGACACCTCGTCGGCCAGGCGGTTGCGCGGATCGTACATGGTGCGCAGCAGGCCCTCGATCCTGCAGCCCGCCGTTCACCGTGTTGCGCACCTGCTTGATCGTCTCGAGCAGCGATGACAGGCCCTCCAGCGCGTAGTACTCGCACTGGATCGGAATCAGCACGCCGTCGGCGGCGGTGAGCGCGTTGAGCGTGAGCGTGTTGATGGACGGCGGACAGTCGATGAGCACGTAGTCGTAGAGCCCGCGCACCGGCTCGAGCGCCATCTTGAGCCGCATCTCGCGGCCGATCTCCTGGAGCAGCCGCACTTCCGCCGCGGTGAGGTCGGCGTTGGCCGGCATCAGGTCGAAGAGGCCATTCCTGGACAGGCACGATGGTGTCCTGAGCCGCGGACTCGCCCAGCAGCACGTCGCAGGAGGTGCTCGCCAGCGGACTGCTTGTCCACGCCGCAGCCAGTCGTCGCATTGGCCTGGGGATCGAGGTCCACCAGCAGCACGCGCTTCTCGGCGCCGGCGAGCGCCGCGGCCAGGTTGACGGCGGTCGTGGTCTTGCCGACGCCGCCCTTCTGGTTGGTGATCGCGACGATGCGGCCCATGGGATTCCTCAACGCTCCAGCACGACGATGTGCCGCTCGGCATCGAGCCCGGGCACGGCGACGTGCTCGACGTCGCTCACTCGCCACGGTGGGCGGCACGGCGCGCAGCTCGTCCACGGGCCGGCGGCCTTTCATGGCGACGAGCCGGCCCGCCGGCGCCAGCAACCGGCCGCACAGGTCCGCGAAATCGGCGAGCGGGCCGAGGGCGCGGCAGACGATCGTGTCGAACGCAGTGCCGGGCTCCCAGTCCTCCAGCCGCGCCTGGACGAGGGTCACGTTGGCGAGCGGGAGATCCGGCGACGGCCTGGTGCAGGAAGCGGACCTTCTTGCCGACGGAATCGAGCAGCGTGAACCGGCGCGCCGGTTCCAGCAACGCGAGCGGAATGCCCGGCAGGCCCGCGCCGGTGCCGGCGTCGAGGATCGTCGCGCCGCCGAGATAGGGTCGCGCGGCGAGCGGAATCGAGAATGTGCCGCGCAACCATGTCGTCGAGTCCGCTGATGGCCGTGAGGTTGTAGGCCCGGTTCCACTTCTGCAGCAGCGCCAGATAATGAAGCAGCGCCGCCGTCAGGTCAGCCTCCGCGGGGACTCCGAGCCGGGCCAAGCCCGTCGGTGAGGCGCTGTTCGACTTCGGTTCGCAAAGCTGGGCAGGCCCGGCGGCCCGGGATGGCCCCCGATCCGGGCGAGTATAGCGAAAGCCCCGGGGAGCGCCGGATCGCGAGGCTACGATCCGGCACCGTCCGCGGGCTCCGTGATCAGGCGCGCGCCGCGTTGAAACATCACGTAGGACCACAACCACTGGATCATGACCAGCAGCCGGTTGCGCACGCCGATCAGGAAGAAGATGTGGGCCCCGCCCCACAGCCACCACGCCACGTAGCCGCGCAGGCGCAGCCAGCCGAAGTCGATCACGGCGCTGTGCCGCCCGATCGTGGCGAGGCTGCCCTGGTGGCGGTAGCGGAAGGGACGCCGGCGCCGGGCGTTGCGCGGTGCGGGCGGCGATCAGCCGGCCGACGTAACGGCCGGCCTGTTTCGCGGCCGGCGCGATGCCAGGCACGATCCCGAAGACGGGATCCGCGAGGCGCGCCGCATCACCGATCACGAAGACACCGGGCAGGCCCGGCACCGACAGGTCGGCATTCACGGCGACCCGGCCCTGTCGGTCGGCCTCGACGCCGAGCCAGCTCGCGACCGGCCCGGCCTGTACGCCCGGCGGCCCACAACGCCGTGCCGGCAGGCTGGAACTCGGCCATCGATCCACACGCCACCGGCGTCACAGCCCGTGATGCTCTGGCCGGTGCGCACCTCGACGCCGAGGCGCCCGAGCGAGCGCTTCGCGTACGCCGAGAGGTCGGCGGGAAACGCCGGCAGGATGCGCTCGCCGGCCTCCACCAGGATGACGCGCGTCGAGCGCGTGTTGATGCGACGGAAATCCGAGGCGAGCACCTTGCGGGCAAGCTCAATGATGGCGCCGGCGAGCTCCACGCCGGTGGCCCCGCCGCCCACGATGACGAAAGTCAGCAGGCGTTCCCGTTCCGCGGGGTCCTCCGACATCTCCGCGCTCTCGAACGCGATCAGGATGCGGCCGCGGATCGCGGTCGCGTCCTCGATGGACTTCAGCCCTGGCGCGAACCGCGCCCACTCCGGGTGACCGTAGTAGTTGTGACTCGCGCCGGTGGCGACCACGAGGAAGTCATAGGGCAGGCGCCGGTCCAAGAGCATCAGCTCGCGCCGCTCGCGATCGAGGCCGGTGACCTCATTGAGCAGCACGAGCACGGACGGACGGTCACGGAAGATGCTGCGGATGGGCCAGGCGATGTCGCCGGGCGAGAGACCGGCGGTCGCGACCTGGTAGAGCAGCGGCTGGAAGAGGTGATAGTTGTGGCGGTCGATCAGCGTCACGGAGACCGGCGCGCGCAGCAGCTCTTTCGCGGCCGCAATGCCGCCGAAACCGGCGCCGACGATCACGACTCGCGGCGCCATCCAGGTCACTTCAGCCGGACAAGCGTGCGGCCGGTGATCGTCCCCGCGATGTACGCATCGAAGCAGGCAGGGAGCTCCTCGAGCGTGACCTCGCGCCGCACGATGCGATCGAGATGCGCAGGCTTCAGGTCCGCGCCGAGCCGCTGCCAGACCGCGAGCCGGAGGGCGCGCGGGGCCTCGACCGAGTTGATGCCGAGCAGGCTCACGCCGCGCAGTATGAAAGGCATGACCGTGGTCGCAGAGCTCGGGCCCGGCCGCGAGGCCGATGCTCGCGATGTTGCCGAGGGGGACCGTCGTGCGCGTCAGCCAGCCGAGCACGGCGCCACCGAGACTGTCCACCGCCCCGCCCCACATGGCTTTCTCGAGCGGCCGCGTGCCGAGCTTCATGCCGGTCAGAAGCTGCACGGCGGCGGCGCCGAGTGCGCGCAGGTATTCCTCCGCGCCGGCCTTGTGGGTCAGCGCCGTGACCGTGTAACCGCGCCCGCTGAAAATGTCGATCGCGATGCTGCCCACGCCGCCGGTCGCGCCCGTGACCGCGATCGGCCCGAGTTCGGGCCGCTGGTCGTTCTGCTCCATGCGGTGCAGGGCGAGCGCCGCGGTGAACCCCGCGGTCCCGATGGCCATCGCCGAGCGCAGATCGAGACCAGCGGGGAGCGGTGTCACGAGAGCGCCCGGCACGCGTGCGATCTGCGTGAAGCCGCCATCCGTCGTCTCGCTCAGTCCGCCGCCGGTGACCACCACGTCGTCGCCCGGCTGGAAAAGCGGGTCAGTCGAGGACTCCACCGTGCCCGAGATGTCGACGCCCGCCACGAGCGGGTAGCGACGCAGGATGCGGCCCTTGCCGGTAACCGCCAGCGCATCCTTGTAATTGATGCTCGAGTACGCGCCGCGGATGACGACCTCGCCGGGCGAGAGGTCCTCGAGGCGGAGCCGCTCGAGGCGGGGCACTATGGTTTCGTTTTGGAGATGAACGCGGAGCGCGGTGAAATCGGACATCGTGTTCATGCCTCCGGCAGGAGCCGGCTAGTCGGTCATTCGTAGCGCACCGTGAACAGGCCCGGCTGTGCGGAGAAATAGGCGGCGAGGTCGCTGACGTCCTCGTCGGAGAGCGCGGTGACCTGCCCCTGCATCACGGGATCCTGGCGCAGCTTCGCTTTGTACCCGGCGAGCGCGTGCACCAGATAATCCCGGTGCTGGCCCGCCAGATGCGGCCAGTTCGGCGCCGAGCTCGCGCCGGCTTCGCCGTGACAGGCGGCGCATACCGCGGCCTTGGCCTTGCCGCGGAGAACCGCGGCCCCATCGGCCGCGGCGCCGCTCTGCAATGCGCCCTGGCTTGCGAAGTACGCCGCGATGTTCGCCATGTCCTCATCGGAGAGCGAGGCCGCCTGTGCCTGCATCGTCGGATGGTTGCGGGTCTTCGCGCGGTATTCCTGCAACGCGATCACGACGTAGTCCGCGTTCTGGCCGCCCAGCTTCGGCACGCGATACGAGGGGTACGCGTTGCGGTAGCCCGGGATGCCGTGGCAGCCCATGCACGTCGTCGCGAGCGCCGCCCCTTTCGCCGCATCGCCCGCGGCGAGAGCGGCAGCCGGAACAGCGGCGATGACGCCGGCGACAAGCGACACTGCGACGTGCAAAACGCGGCGACAGCTCATGAGAAAGGATCCTGGGACGGGTTGGAGCGCGTCCGGGCGCGGGCCCGGAGCGGCGGTATGTTAGTGTGAGTTCTGCGTGAATTCCAGCCGGAGAATCAAGATGCGCACCCGCATTCTGGCCGCCGTCCTCTCGATACCGTGCCTGGCACTGCTTGCCGCCGGGGCGAGTGGTCAGACACCGCCGCCGCGCATGGAACGCCCACGCACCATCACGGTCGCCGGCACGGCCACCGTCACGGGCGAGCCCGACAAGGCGCGCGTGCAATTCACGGTGCAGAAGTCGAACGCCGACATGGACAAGGCCCGCGCCGACACGGTGGCCGTCGTCGAGAAATTTCTGGCGCTGACGAAGAAGCTCGGCATCGACCCGAAGAAGGTCCGCACGATCAGCGCGCTCGTCAACCCCGAATACCGCTGGGAGCAGCAGACCAACCGCCAGGTCCTCACCGGCTACCTCGTGCAGCGCCAGCTCGAAATCGAGGTGACCGATCTCGACAAGCTCGGCGCCCTGATCGAAGGCGCGGTAGACGCGGGCGTCAACAACGTCTCGCCGCCGATGCTCGACAGCTCCAGGAGCCGCGACCTCAACCGCCAGGCGCTCGCCGCCGCCGCCAAGGACGCCGAGGCCAACGCGCGCGCGATCGCCGAGACGCTCGGCGTGAAGCTCGGCGCGCTGCGCGAGCTCACCGCCGGCGACGCCACTCCGCCACCGCCGATGCCGGTGCCGATGATGAAAGCGGCGATGGCACGAGCCGCGGACAGCGGCGCGGCGACCTACACGCCGGGCAACTCTCGAGTTCGAGGCGCGCGTGAACGCCACGTTCGAGGTCGCGTCGCCGTAGCGCCGCGCCCTGCTCTCAGATTTCGTCGGCGCGGAGGCACGCGACCTGCGCCGCGCCATGCGGGGCAAGGGGCGGGATCTCCACGGCGCATCGTTCGACGGCATGCGCGCAGCGCGTCCTGAACACGCAGCCGGAGGGCGGCGACAGGGGCGAGGGCAGTTCCCCCGGCAACACCGCCGGTATTCGCGTCCTCTCCACGCGCGGATCCGGAACCGGGGCGGCCGCCAGCAGCGCGCGGGTGTAGGGGTGCCGCGGCATCTGGAACAACTCGTCGGCGGGCGCTATCTCCATCACCCGTCCGAGGTACATCACCATCACGCGCTGGCTCACCTGGCGGATGACCGCGAGATCGTGGCCGATGAAGATCAGGGAGACCTCCAGCAGCCGGCGCAGATCGAGCAGCAGCCGCAGGATCTGCGCGCGCACCGAGACATCGAGCGCGCTCACCGGCTCGTCGCATACGACCAGCTTCGGCCGCGTGATGAGTGCCCGCGCGATGGCGACACGCTGGCATTGGCCGCCGGAGAACTCGTGCGGGTAGCGGTTCATGTGCGACGGATCGAGACCCACGCGACTCAGCATGTCGGCGACCTTGTTGGTGCGCGCATCGGCCGTCACATCGGGCTCGAAGGTCTCGAGCGGCTCGGCCACGATGTCGCGCACGGTCATGCGCGGATCGAGTGACGCCAGGGGATCCTGGAATACGACCTGCAGGTCGCGCCGAGGGGGTCGAGCTCCGGCGCCGCAGTCCCGTGAGGTCGCGACCGATGAAGGTCACGTGGCCGCTCGTCACCGGCACCAGTTGCAGGACCGCCCGGCCGAGCGTGGACTTGCCGCAACCCGACTCGCCGACCACGCCGAGCACCTCTCCCGGCGAGAGCGCGAAGCTCACGCCCTCGACCGCGTGGAGCATCCGGCGGCGTCCGAAAAGTCCGGTGCCGGCGACCGGGAACTGCACCGTCACGTCCTTCGCCTCGAGCAGCGGCGCGCGCCGCCGGGGCTGGGCGCGGCGGCATCCGCTCCGGGCGGTCGAAGCGCGGGATCGCCGCGAGCAGGGACTTCGTATACGCGTCACGAGGCTCGTGGAAAACCTGATCCGCCGAGGCCTTCCTCGCGGCATGCCCCCCGATGCATCACGAGCACGCGGTCCGCAAGGCCGGCGATCACCGACAGATCGTGCGTGATCATGATGATCGCGGCGCCCGAGCGCGCGCGCAGCTCCTTCAGGAGCGCGAGGATCTGCGCCTGCACGGTCACGTCGAGCGCCGTCGTCGGCTCGTCGGCGACCAGCAGCGCCGGCTTGCACAGCAGCGCGGCGGCGATCATCACCCGTTGACGCATGCCGCCGGAAAGCTCGTGCGGATACATGGCGAGCCGCTGCTCGGCTTCGGGGATGCCGACGGTCTCCAGCATGGCGTGCGATTCCCGCGCTGCCTCGCGCTGGTCGAGGCCGCGGTGCGCGCGCAGGACGAGGCGCATCTGCGTGCCGATCGTGAGGTAGGGATTGAGCGATGTCATGGGGTCCTGGAAGATGGTCGCGATGCGTCGCCCGCGGACGAGGTTCAGCGCCGCCTCGTCGAGCCCGAGGAGGTCCTGGCCCTCGAACGTCGCCCGGCCCCTCGCGCGGCCGTTGCTGGCGAGAAGCCCGAGCAGCGCCAGTACCATCTGGCTCTTGCCAGAGCCCGACTCTCCGACGATGCCGAGCGTCTCGCCGGGCTCCAGCCGGAACGAGAGGTCGCGCACGGCGTGGACCACGCCCGCGCGCGTCGAGAACTCGACGTCGAGACCCGCGACGTCGAGCAGCGCGCTCATTGCCGGCTCCGGTCGCGCGGATCGAGCGCGTCGCGCAGACCGTCGCCGAGGAAGTTGAAGCACAAGAGCGTCAGCGCCAGGAACAGCGAGGGGAACACGATCATCCACCACGATGTCTCGAGCTCCTGGGCGCCCTCGTTGACCAGCGCGCCCCAGGACGTCATCGGCTCCTGGACGCCGAGGCCGAGGAAGCTCAGGAACGACTCCACGAGAATGACGTGCGGGATCGTTAGCGTCACGTAGACCGCCACGACGCCGAGCAGATTCGGCACGATGTGCCGGCGGATGATGCGCCGGGGCGGCACGCCGCCGGCGCGGGCGGCCTCGACGAATTCACGGCTCCTGAGCGACAGCGTCTGGCCACGCACGATCCGTGCCATGTCGAGCCAGTTGATGGCGCCGATGGCGACGAAAGATCAGCACGATGTTCCGGCCAAAGAGCACCATGAGCAGGATGATCAGGAACATGAAGGGAAGCGCGTAGAGCACGTCGACGATGCGCATCATGAACTGGTCCACGCGACCGCCGGCGTAGCCCGCCGTGGCGCCGTACGACACCCCTATGACCAGGCTCACGGCTGTCGCGACGAGCGCCACAGCGAGGGAGATGCGTCCGCCCCACAGCGTGCGCACGAGGAGATCGCGGCCGAGCGAGTCGGTGCCGAACCAGTGACCCGTCGCAGCTGACGGCCCGGTCGCGATGTGGTCCCAGTCGGTCTGCTCGTAGTCGAACGGCAGGAGCGCCGGGCCGACGACCACGATCAGCGCCAGCGCCGCCAGGATCCACAAGGCCGCCGTTGCCGCCCGGTTCTCCCGGAGCGCCGCCCAGGCGTCGCTCCAGAGACCGCGAGGCTCGTCAGTGGCGGCGTTCGTCATCGCAGGTGCCGGATCCGCGGATCCAGGAGTCCGTAGAGAAGGTCCACGAAGAAATTGCAGGCCAGGATCAGAACCCCGTAGAAAATGACGACACCCATCACGAGCGTGTAGTCGCGATTCAGCGCGCCGTTGACGAAGAAGCTGCCGATGCCGGGCAGGCCGAAGATCTGCTCGACGACGACCGATCCCGTGATCACGGCGGCCGTGGTTGGCCCGAGATAGGACACGATCGGCAGCAGCGCGGGCTTCAGCGCATGGCGGACGACGATCGTTGCGAGCGGCAGACCCTGCGCGCGCGCCGTGCGGATGTACGCGCTGCGCAGGACTTCGATCATGCTGGCGCGCGTCAGTCGCGCCAGATAGGCGATCTGGGGCAGCGCGAGCGTGACGACCGGCAGCACCAGGTGCCGCCACTCGCCGGCGCCGTAACCGCCAGCCGGCAGCCAGCCCTTCCATACGGCCAGCGCCAGTATGAGCAATGGGCGCCACCACGAAAGTCGGCACGGAGAGCCCGGTCATGACCACCGCCATGACCGCGTGATCGGACGCCCTGTTCTGGCGCAGGGCCGCGAAGGCGCCGGCCGAGATCGCCGATCAGGACGGCGAGCAGCATGGCCAGCGCACCGAGACGCAGCGAGACCGGAAACCCCGTCCGGATCAGCTCGGTTACGGTGAATTCGCGGTACTTGAACGACGGCCCGAAGTCGCCCATCGCCAGGTTGCGGAGATAGCGGCCAAACTGCCGCAGGACGGGCTCGTCCAGGTGATAGGCGCTGCGCACGTTGGCCTCGATGTCCGGGGGCAGCTTGCGCTCGCTGTCGAACGGTCCGCCCGGTGCCGCGCGGATCAGGAAGAACGCGATCGCAACCAGCGTAAGGAGCGTCGGTATGCCCGTCAGCAGGCGTTGGAGCGTGAACCGGAGCATCAGTGCCTGAGGATGTGGAAGTCCTTGGTGTGGTGGTGATCCATGATGTTCGGCGTGTAACCGCCGACCCAGGGTCTCACCAGTCGCTTCGAGACGTAGAAGTACAACGGGATGATCGGCATGTCGGCGAGCAGCTGCCGCTCCGCGGCCTCCATCAGCCGCCGTCGTTTCGCCGGATCCGCCTCCGCGGCCGCCTGGTCGAGCAGCGCGTCGTATGCGGCGCTGCCGATAACCGGGGTCGTTCTGGGCGTTGCTGGAATGCATGAGCTGCGCGAACGTGTAGGCGTCGTTGTAGTCCCCGATCCACGCCCCGCGAAAGACCTGCGTGACGACCTTCTGGCTCCGGCTCGCGAGGAACACCTTCCACTCCTGGTTGAGGAGCTTCGCCTGCACGCCGAGCGTCTGCTTCCACATCGCGGCCATGGCGCCGGCGATGCGCTTGTGGTTCTGGTCGGTGTTGTAGAGCACTTCGACGACGAGGGGATTGTCGTCCGAATAGCCGGCCTCGCGATACAGGCGCTGCGCCTCGGCATTGCGCTCGGCCTGGCTCCAGTCGGCCCAGGGCGGCCGCTGTCCCGTGTAATTGGCCACCGGGGGAACGAACCCATAGGCCGCGATCTCGCCTGATCCCATCACGCGCCCTGTCAGGATCTCGCGATCGATCGCCAGCGACAATGCCATGCGCAGCTTCACGTTGTCCCTGAAGGGCGGCATCGTGTTGTTGAAGCTGAAGTAGTAGCTGCCGAGGTACGGTGCAATGCGCAGATCGCGGGGCAGATTCTGGCGAAGCCAGCGCACCTGGCTGAAGGGCACCGCCTCCGTGAAATCGAGCTCCCCGGCTCGATAGCGGTTGAGCTCCGAATCGTGATTCTCGATCGGGTAGTACCAGACCTCGTTGATGACCGTCCGGGCATCGTTCCAGTAGTAGGGATTGCGCAACGAGGCGGACGTGCGACTGCACGACCCACTCCTCCAGACGGTAGGCGCCATTGCCGACCTGGTTGCCCGGCCGGACGAACTGGTCGCCGAGCCGCTCGAGGGACCCGCGGTGCACCGGGTAAGCTGGCGTTGTGGGCGAGGAGCCCGAAGAAATACGGCGTCGGGCCCGTTCAGCCTGATCTCGAGCGTGCTGTCATCGAGCGCATGCACGCCGAGCGCCGTGATCGGCATCCTTCCCTCGTTGACCTCGGTCGCGTTGACGATCGGGTAAAGGATGCTCGCGTACTCGTTGAGCGTCGCCGGGTCGCAGCTCCGCCGCAGGCCGAACTCGAAGTCCCTGGCGGTCACCGGATCCCCGTTGCTCCAGCGGCCGCCCGGGCGCAGGTGAAAGGTGTAAGTGAGGCCGTCGGCGGTGACGTCCCAGCGCTCGGCGGCGCCCGGGACGATCGTGCCGTCCGGCGCTTCCAGCGTGAGGCCCTCGAAGAGATCGCGCAGGATATTGGCTGCCGGCAGGCTGCGTGCGCGATGCGGATCGAGGCTCTCGGGCTCGGCAGCGTTGCCCTTGCGCAGGATCTGGAGATCAGCCAGCTCCGTGCCGCTCGCGCCGCCGATCTGCGCCGGGGCGGTCGCCGCAGGAACAGGCTCCCGGCCACAGCCCGCAAGCAGCGCCATGAGCAGGGCCGCTCCGGCGGCACGCCTCATGCCGAGCGCAGCCGCTTCTTCTTCAGATGCACGAGCAGGAGGGAGATCGCCGCCGGGGTGATTCCGGAGATGCGCGAGGCCTGGGCGAGCGTTGCGGGCCGGACGCGCGTGAGTTTCTGGCGGACCTCGGTGGACAGGCCGCGGACGGAGCCGTAATCGAGATCCGCGGGAAGCATGGTCCGTGCATGCTGTCGTGTCCGCTCGATCTCCTGCTCCTGGCGCTGCAGGTAGCCGTCGTAGCGCGCCTGGATCTCCACCTGTGCTTCGATCTGCGCGGCTAGCTCGGGGGTCTCGTCGTCATCGCGGGGGCGAGGTCCGACCGCAGCGAGCGCCGTCACTGCACCGTAGCCGAGATCGGGGCGTCTCAGGAGATCCAGTGCTCGCTGCTCCCGGCGCAGCTCTGCCCTGAGGTCATCCGGCCTCACCACGATGCCGGCGAGGCGCCGCGTCTCGGCCGCTATGGCATGGCGCTTCGTCTCGAACACTCGCCACCGCGCGTCGTCCACGAGGCCAAGCTCGCGGCCGGCCGGCGTGAGCCGGAGGTCGGCGTTGTCCTCCCGCAGCAGCAGCCGGTACTCCGCGCGGCTCGTGAACATGCGATAGGGCTCGACCGCGCCCTGCGTGATGAGGTCGTCCACGAGCACGCCGATGTAGGCCTGTTCGCGGCCGGGCGACCAGGCGGGACGCTCCTGCGCCGCCAGGCCTGCATTGATACCGGCCAGGATCCCCTGCGCCGCCGCCTCCTCGTAGCCGGTCGTGCCGTTGATCTGGCCGGCGAAGTAGAGGCCAGGGATCGCACGGGTCTCCAGCGTCGGCTGCAGGTCCCGGGGATCGAAGTAGTCGTACTCGATGGCGTAGCCGGGACGGGTGATCCGCGCCGCCTCGAAGCCCGGGATCGTCCGGATGAAGGCCTCCTGGACGTCATACGGCAGGCTCGTGGACACGCCGTTCGGATACAGCTCCGCGCTCTCGAGCCCCTCCGGCTCCACGAAGATCTGGTGCGAATCGCGCTCGGCGAAACGCACCACCTTGTCCTCGATCGACGGGCAGTAGCGCGGGCCGATGCCCTCGATCGCCCCCGTGAACATGGGCGAGCGGTCGAGCGCGCCGCGGATGATCTCGTGGGTCGCCTTCGTGGTACGGGTGATGTGGCACGGCACCTGGCGCGGATGCTCGGCGCGGCTGCCGAGTGAACGAGAACACCGGCGTGGGGTCGTCGCCCGGCTGCGGCCTCATCACGCTGAAATCCACCGTGCGTCCGTCGAGGCGCGGGGGCGTGCCCGTCTTCAGGCGTCCGACGCGGAACGGCAGCTCGCGCAGCCGATCGGCCAGCTCGATGGACGCCGGATCGCCGGCGCGGCCGCCGGTGCATTGGTCGAGGCCCACGTGAATACGGCCCCGGAGGAAAGTGCCCGCTGTCAACACGACCGCCCGGGCCGCGAAGGGCAGGCCGAGCTGTGTCGTGACGCCGGCGACGCGCTCGCCGTCGAGGAGGAGGTCGGCCACATTCGCCTGGAACAGCGACAGGTTGGCATGCTGCATCCAGCAGACCAGCGCACGGCCTGGCGATAGAGCGTGCGGTCCGCCTGCGCCCGCGTCGCCCGCACGGCCGGACCCTTGCTGGCGTTCAGGATACGGAAGTGGATGCCGGCCCGGTCGGCTGCGCGGGCCATGATGCCGCCGAGCGCATCGATCTCCCGCGCGAGGTGGCCCTTGCCGATGCCGCCGATCGCGGGATTGCAGCTCATCTGCCCGATGGTTTCGAGATTCTGCGTGAGCAGAAGCGTGCGTGCTCCGAGACGCGCCGCGGCCGCCGCGGCCTCGGTGCCGGCGTGTCCGCCGCCGACGACGATCACGTCGAACTGCTGGTCCCGTTTCATGGCGGGCGCATTGTAGCGTGGGTCAGGTGATGCGCTCCCCGGCCGAGTGTTTGACCATAATGGAGCGCCCCTGCCGTCCTGCGACGTCGGTCACAGCCGGCGCCCGGCCCGATCTGGGACCCTAGTCTCACTTTCTCCGTCCGCGGTCCGGCCGCGGCAGTCACAACAACTCGAACGAAAAGACGTCGTGCCAGACGGCCAGTCTCCATCGGATCGCAGCGAATCGGCGCCACTTCGGCGCTGGCGCCTATCATGGCCGGCAGATCGTGCCTGCCGCGGGCTTCTACTTCGCATGGGCCAGCCTGGCAGTGCTCAGCCACCTGGCCGGCCGCACGACCATGGCTCCGGCAGCCGCGGCACTCCTGATCGGGGCCATCCTCGTCACGAACCTGCTGCTGGCGGTCCTCGACCTGCAGCATTCGAAATCCGAAACGGACGCGGCGAGTGTCGTGGCCACGGCCCAGGCCGGGCTCGCCATTGCCTGGACGACCGTGTATGCGGTGCTGGCGGAAGGCCCGGGCGAGCTCATCCCCGGCATGTATATCACCGCGGCATTGGTCGCCTTCACGCGCACCGCGGCCGACCGGCTGCGGCAACTGGGACTCGCAGCCGGCGGCGGCTACGCCCTATCCCTCGTGGTGCGCGTCATCGCCGGCGGCTCAACGCCGGGACTGTGGGGCGAGTGCTTGCAGTGCATTGGGCTGATCGGCGTGCTGTTCGTTCTGACGCGCCGGGCGCGCCAGTCCGAGGACGAACGCAAAGGCCTTTCCGATCAGGTCACGAAGCTCCAACTCGAGGTCGAGCGCGTCACGCGCAACGCAGAACGTGACCATCTGACGAAATCATTCAACCGCCAGTACATCATGGACGCGCTGCTCCGCGAGAAGGCGCGTGCCGACCGAACGGGCCGCGGGTTCAGCGTCTGCATCTTCGACCTCGACCGTTTCAAAACCCTCAACGACGTCTACGGTCACATCGTCGGCGACAAGGTACTGACCGTCTTCGCCAACCGGGCCCGGCGTGCGCTGCGGTCCATGGACTCGATCAACCCGACGCGATTCCGCCGCGCCCTCGGGCGGCTGGGAGGCGAGGAATTCATCGCGGTGCTGCCGGGCACGGAGGTCGACGGCGCGCTGCGCTGCGCGGAGCGGGTTCGCGAGTCGATCGCCCGGAATCCGGTCGAGCGCGGTCTGCAGCTCACGGTATCGGCCGGTGTGGCGGAGTATCGGCGGGGCGAGAGCATCCCCGAACTTCTCACCCGCGCGGACCAGGCCCTGTATGCGGCCAAGCGCAGCGGGCGCAATCGCGTGCGTGTCAGCGCCGTACGCCCGCCCAAGGATGGGGACGCTCACAAGCCGAGCCTTCGTGTCGTCCGGTAATATCGCCATCTAATTGGCAGTTATTGGACTGTAACTCGACAGTCTGGAAGAATTACTCTTTTTCAGACAAATACTTGGCCGCGACAGCCAAGGCGAGCCGCCTTTACTTACCGATACAGAACGAGCTGAAGATTCGGCCCAGCAGGTCGTCGCTGGTGAACTGCCCGGTGATCGTCGCCAGCGCGTTCTGAACCTGCAGCAGCTCCTCTGCGACCAGGTCGCCCGTCTTCTCCTCCAGCCGTCTGCGCGCCGCCTCGAAGTGCCCGCGCGCGGTCTGCAGGCCCTCCAGATGCCGCCGCCGGGCGGTCATCAGCCCCTCGCTATCGGGATGAAACCCCGCCACATCCTTCAACCGCCGACGCAAGTCGTCCAGACCGGCGCGCGTAAGCGCCGAGACGTTGATCGTGGAGCCGTCGCCGATCGGGCCGGCAGAGTCGCCGGTCAGATCGATCTTGTTCCGCACTACGGTGCGTCCGAGAGACGGCGGCAGCCCGGCCAGAAACGTCGTCGAAGCCCCCGGCATCCTGCGCGGTCGTGTCGAAGACGACCAGCGCGTGGTCCGCGCCCGCGATCTCCGCCCGGGCCCGCCTGACACCCTCCTGCTCGATGAGATCGCCGGCCTCGCGCAGCCCGGCGGTGTCGACGAGGTGGACAGGCAGACCGTCGATCTGGATGTGCTCTCTGATCAGGTCCCGAGTGGTGCCCGGCTGAGCCGTGACGATGGCGGCATCGTAACCGGCCAAGGCGTTCAACAGGCTCGACTTGCCCGCATTCGGCGGTCCCGCGATGACGACCCGGATGCCGTCGCGCACGAGACAGCCCTGGCGCGTGGTTTCCGCCAGCTCGCAGAACGCCGCATCGACCGACTCCAGCCGCCCGTGCAATTCATCACTGTCGAGGAAGTCGATGTCCTCGTCCGGAAAGTCGATCGCTGCCTCGACCCAGGTACGCAGCTCCGTCACCTGTTCGTTGAGCGCGAGCACGGCCGCCGAGAAGTCGCCGCGCAGCGAGCGCTGTGCGGCCCGGGCGCCGGCGCGCGACTCAGCGTCGATCAGGTCAGCGATTGCTTCGGCCTGGGTGAGATCAAGCTTGTCGTTGAGAAACGCCCGCTCGGTGAACTCGCCGGGCCGCGCCAGACGTGCGCCCAGGGCCAGCACGCGCTCGAGAAGCAGATCGACGACGACCGGGCCGCCGTGTGCGTGGAGCTCGAGCACGTCCTCACCGGTCAAGGACTGCGGCGCAGGGAAAAATAGCGCGAGGCCGAGATCGAGCGCTTCACCGGCCTCGTCATGAAAGCCTGCAAGGGTGGCGTGACGTGGACGGGGCAGCTCGCCGATGAGCTCGATCGCCAGATGACGCACCGCGGGGCCCGAGATGCGGATGACGGCCACGCCGCCCCGCCCGGCCGGGGTTGCCCGGGCAACGATCGTCGGTGTCAGGTTCTGCTCTGTCACAGGGCCATGTGATCGGCGTGCGCCTGTCGGCTTTCTGCGGGATTCAGACGCCTGCGACGACTTTATTGATGCGCCACTGTTGCAGGATGGAGAGAACGGAATTGGTCAGGTAGTACAGGATCAACCCGGCGGGGAAAAAGGCGAATATCCCGCCGAACATCAGCGGCATGAACTTCATCATCTTCGCCTGCATCGGGTCGGGCGGTGGTGGATTCAGCGAGGTCTGGAGATACATCGCACCGGCGTTGAGCAAGGGCAGGATGAAATACGGGTCGCGGGCCGACAGGTCCGTGATCCAAAGCGCGAACGGCGCCTGGCGCATTTCCACGCTCTCGATCAGCACCCAGTAATAGGCGATGAAGAACGGGATCTGGATGAGCATCGGCAGGCAGCCTGCCGCAGGATTGACCTTTTCCCGCTTGTACAACTCCATCATCGCCTGGCTGAGGGCCTGACGGTCGTCCTTGTATCGTTCCTGCAGGGCCGCAAGCCGGGGCTGGAGCTTGCGCATGCGCGCCATGGAACGGCCGCTCGTCTCGGTCAGCTTGTAGAAGGCGAGCTTGATGAGGAACGTGGCGATGATGATGGACCAGCCCCAATTGCCGACGATCCTGTGGATCTGCTGCAGGAGCCAGAACAGCGGCTGCGCCAGCAACTTCAGGCGCCCGTAGTCAACCGTCAGCGTGAGCCCGGGTGCGACCCGGGCCAGTTGCTCCTGCAGCTTCGGCCCGACGAAGAGCTGCTGGTTGATAGATGCCTTCGCGCCGGGCGGCGATAACCAGCGGCCGGCCGATGGCGCTGAGCGTATAGACATCCTTGTCGAGCGTCAGATCGTACGTGAACTCCTCGTCGGGCGGTGGGATCGCGCCCGCCAGGAAGTGATGCTGGATGGAAGCGATCCAGCCGCCGGCAGCCTTGCGATGAAAGGGCTCCTCCGCCAGTTTCGTCACCTGGAGTTTCTGGAACTTGTTCTCCGGGTCGTACACGACCGGCCCCGTGAAGGAATACGAGTCGATATTGAAGCGCAGATAGGAGCTCTGGGGCGGGTTATGGCGGCGCTGGATCTGTAGATAAGTCGCCGCGGCGTAAGGCGTACTGCCGAGGTTGTGAGCGTGGTATTCCATGCCAATGTCATAGCGCCCGCGCCGGAAGCGATAGACCTTGTCGACTGCCATCTGGCCGGGAGCTTCCCATGACAGGGTGACGTCCAGAGTCAGAGGCTCCGTCGGGAAGCACGTACTCCGTCTGCGCGACGCGATAATGTGCCAGGTGATCCGGCTCCGGCTGGCCCCCGATTGCCCGCAGACCGGTATGAAACAGGAACAATCGCTCCGGCGTCGGATCGAGGAGCTGCACCGGGACGTCAGGCTGGTCCTTGTGTACCGGATATTTCGCGAGCCGTACGCTGCGAAGGTCGCCTCCCCGCGTGTCGATCTCGACGTCGAGGACGTCGGTGCGGACGTGGACGATCTGGCTGGGGGTCGCCGGCGACGCGGCAGGGCTCTCCGCCGCGGGCGTCGCGGGTGCTGCCACCTCCATGGCCGCAGAGGCGGCGGGTTGCTCGGGAATCGCCGGCAAGTTCGTGGCAGGTGACGTTTCTGTCGCCGGTGCGGTCTGCTTCGCCACGGCCGGCGAAGGCGCAGCAGGCGCGAAGTCCCGCTGCCAGGTCTGGATAAACACCCACACCAGGGCCGCTGCCGTGAACCACAGGACGAGGCGCAGGTTGTCCATCACGCGTGGGCTCTCAGTCATGGCCCCTGGCCGTGTGCTCGAGCCGCGTCCAGTGCCTCTCCAGGCTCGCAAAGATGTCCGCGTTCGCGGCTTTGTCGGCTGGTGCTCTGACCATCACCACGATGTCGAGGCCGATCAGTCTTTGTGCAGCATGCCGAAAGCTCTCGCGCACGATCCGCCGGATCCGATTGCGGCGGACGGCCGTCCGCACGCGCTTTACCGATGCCGTCATGCCAAGCCGTGCGTTATCGAGCCCGGAAGGGTGATACACGACCGTAAACAGATCATCCGCTGAACGCCGGCCCTGGCTGAACACTGATTCGAAATCTGCCGCCCGCGTCAGTTTGAGACGAGCGTGGAAGCTGCCTGGAGAATTGGGCGTGAGCCGTCGGTTGTGCTCAGGTCGTCAGACGCGAACGGCCTTTGGCGCGCCGCCGTTTCAGATATCAGACGGCCTCCTCGGCTGGCCATCCGGGCGCGAAATCCATGCGTGCGGCTGCGTTTCAGTTTGCTCGGTTGGTATGTGCGCTTCATGGCTGCAAAAAGCCTTCTGAAAACAAGATGATGGAGCCCATCGAGGAGGCCGGAAGGTTACGCAGCGAACAGGGTCGTGTCAATCCTGAAGCGCTTGTGGATAACCGTTCGTGACAGCGCTAGACTGCCGTCCCCCGATTTCGAAGACAACAACGAGACCCAAGGGTCAATACGTGGAGATTTCCCTCTGGCACGGCTGCCTGCGGCAGCTGCAGGCAGATCTTTCCGAAACAGATTTCAATACCTGGATCCGGCCGTTGCAGGCCGTTGAAGACGATCGCACGCTGCGCCTCCTGGCGCCCAACCGGTTCGTGGTGGATTGGGTGACCGACCGATGTCTGGGGCGCATTCGCGAGGTAGTCGCTCGCGACGCAAGCCCCGCTGCGCCTGATGTCGTTCTTCAGATCGGCAGCCGCGAGGGAAGACACAATCGCCTGGGATCCGGAGCCGAGGCCCCGGTTGCGCCGAAAACCTCCCGCCTCGGGGGGAAGCTCAATGCGAACTACACCTTCGAGCGCTTCGTCGAGGGCAAGAGCAATCAGCTTGCCAGGGCGGCCGCGCTACAAGTCGCGCGCAATCCCGGCGGCGCATATAACCCGTTGTTCATTTATGGCGGTGTCGGTCTCGGCAAGACTCATCTGATGCAGAGCATCGGCAACGCGGTTGTCTCGCAGCCGGCCTGCAGCGAATGTCGCGTACGTCCACTCCGAGCAATTCGTTCAGGACATGGTGACCGCGTTGCGGCACAACACGATCAGCGACTTCAAGAAGGCCTATCGCTCGCTCGACGCTCTGCTCATAGACGACATCCAGTTCTTCGCAGGCAAGGATCACTCTCAGGAAGAATTCTTCCATACTTTCAATGCCTTACTGGAGGGACAGCGCCAGGTTGTCCTCACCTGCGACCGGTACCCAAAGGAAGTGAACGGGCTCGAGGAGCGGCTGAAATCGCGGTTCGGCTGGGGGCTTACCGTTGCCGTGGAACCACCGGAGATGGAAACGAGCGCAGCGATTCTCATTGCCAAGGCCGCTGCGGACAACATCGAGTTGCCTGAGGAAGTCGCGTTCTTTATGGCGCAACGAATTCGCTCGAACGTTCGCGAGCTCGAGGGTGCTTTGCGTCGGGTCGTAGCCAACTCCACTTTCACCGGCAAGCCCATCAATCTCGAATTCGCCCGCGAGGCTTTGCGGGATCTTCTCTCGCTCCAGGAGCGCCTGGTGACCATCGAGAACATCCAGAAGACCGTGGCTGAGTACTTCAAGATCCGTGTTGCCGACGTCCTCTCACAGCGCCGTAGTCGTTCAGTCGCCCGACCACGTCAGATCGCTATGGCACTCGCGAAGGAGCTCACGCGCCACAGCCTTCCGGAAATCGGTGATGCCTTTGGTGGCCGGGATCACACGACCGTATTGCACGCGTGTCGGCGCGTGCAGATGCTGCGTGATTCGGACACCCGTGTGAAGGAGGACTACCAGAATCTCCTGCGGACGCTCACGAGCTAGGCCGGGCGAGCCACTCGGATCTGTGAAAACTGTGCAGTACCTGGGGATTTCTCGGAGAGTGCAATTCGCCAACAATATGCGCACATCGTGACAGCACGAATGCCATGCGCTTATCCGACCCGTATACGAGACTTAGCCCCTTGAAATCGCCGCATTGTCTCTGTTTTATCCAGTGCCCACGGGCACCTTAATAGTCATTATCGAGAGAAATACCTTCAGATTAATATCGAGGCAGCTTAATGAAGCTTTCGATTTCGCGTGATTCTCTTCTTGGGCCGCTACAGGCCGTAGTCGGTGTCGTTGAGCGTCGGCAGACGATGCCGATCCTTGCAAATGTGCTGCTCGCGGCGAAGGACGGTGGCCTGACCGTCACGGCGACGGACCTGGAAGTCGAGCTGATCGCGGAAGCGGAGGTAGAGAAAATCGATGTGGCGGGTGACATCACCGTCCCCGGGCGAAAGCTGCTGGATATCACGCGGGCTCTTCCGGATGGAGGCAAGATCGCGCTGCAGCTGGATGGTGACCGGCTCATTATCAAGTCGGGTCGCAGTCGTTTCGTGTTGTCGACTTTGCCTGCGGCCGAATTTCCGCTCGTGGAGAAGATCGACGCGACCAGCCGGTTGCAGCTGCCGCAGAAGGAAGTCGCCAGGCTGCTCGACAAGACGCAGTTCTCCATGGCGCAGCAGGATGTACGGTACTACCTCAACGGCTTGCTGATCGAGACCACGAAGCGGCGGGTCCGGGCAGTTGCAACCGATGGCCATCGCCTCGCTTTGTGCGATATTCCCATTGAAAATCAAGATGTTATAGCTGGTCAGGTCATCGTACCCCGTAAAGGCGTGATGGAGTTACATCGCCTCCTTGGCGCCGGCGAACAAGTGGAAATCATGATCGGATCCAACCACATCCGGGCTGTCCTCGACGGCATCCGGTTCACTTCGAAGCTGATCGACGGGCGCTTTCCGGACTACGAGCGAGTCATTCCGAGTAGTGAGGCAGCCACACTGATCGCCGACAGGGAGACGCTGCGAAGCGCCCTCCAAAGGGCGGCCATCCTGTCCAATGAGAAATACCGGGGCGTACGGCTTGAGCTCGGGAAGGGCCTGCTGCGCATCCAGGCGAATAACCCGGATCAGGAAGAGGCACGGGACGAGATCGAAGTGGAGTATGGCGGCGATGCAATCGAGATTGGGTTCAACGTGACCTACCTGCTGGACGCGCTGTCGGCAGTCGATGGCAACACGGTAGAGATCGATTTTGTGGACGCGAATAGCAGTTGTCTCATTCGTTCACCGAAAGGCGACCACGCCAAGTACGTCGTGATGCCCATGCGCTTGTGACAGGCTAGGCGTGCCCTCGCGTCAGCTAAGCCCATTTCTCACATTCTTGCCGAGCTGCATCTCCAGAGCTTTCGCTGCATCCGGTCGGCGGAGCTCCGCTTCGATTCGGAGGTAACGGTTTTCATAGGCGAGAACGGCGCCGGGAAGACGTCTTTACTGGAAGCGATCCATGTGCTGGGACGTGGACGCTCCTTCCGCACCGCCGATAGTCGCGTCCTCATCCGTGCCGGCGATGAAGCGGCGCAAACGTCAGGCACTGTCCGCGCTGCGTCGGCCGTGAACCACCTCGCAGTCAGGATAGGATCCGACGCAGTCGAGGTACGCCTGGATGGTCTGAAAGCTACCCCGGCTGAGCTGGCTTCGGCGCTACCCCTGCAGACTATTCACGCGGAGGTCGGCAACCTCGTCTCTGGACCTCCCGAGACCCGCCGCCGCCTCCTGGATTGGGGTGTGTTCCACGTGAAACACGAGTACCTGCAGCTTTGGCGACGATTCCGCCGGGCGCTTCTGCAGCGCAACTTGGCCCTGCGTCAGGGTGTTGCAGAAACGGACGTCGAGCCCTGGGACCTGGAACTGGCCCGATCGGCCGCCGGTGTGGACGAGTGTCGGCGCGAGTATTTTCGGGAATTGGAGCCGGCATTCTGTCGCTTTGCCGGGGAGCTTCTTGGCCACCGCGTCGCACTCCGTTACAGGCGCGGCTGGGCAGAGTCGGAGGACTTGGTGGCAACCCTTCGTGACGGCCGTGCTGCGGACAGGGCCGTAGGCCACACGCGTGTCGGCCCGCACAGAGCCGATCTGCAGATCGAGCTCGACGCCGCACATTCCCGTTGGAGAGCGTCCAGAAGTCAACAGAAATTGCTGGGCGCGGCTCTCATACTCGCGCAATGCGATCAGGTGAGAACACAGGGGCATCGGGGCGTTGCTTTGCTGGTGGATGAGCCAGCAGCCGATCTCGACCACGCGCACCTGGAGCGCCTCCTCAGCACGATTCTCGAGGTCGATGCACAGTTGTTCGTGGCAGCGATCACCGCCGAGCGGTTAAACCTCGGAAACAAGGCCGCAATGTTTCACGTGGAACACGGACAGCCTAAAGCTTTGTTATAATTAGTTAAATCTGTTGCGAGCCAAGCTATGCCGGGTCCCGGAAACTACGATTCCAGTACAATCAAGGTCTTGCGCGGTCTTGACGCGGTGCGCAAGCGGCCCGGGATGTATATCGGCGATACCGACGATGGCACTGGGCTTGCACCACATGGTCTTCGAAGTGGTGGACAACTCCATCGATGAGGCCCTGGCGGGCTTTTGTAGTGAAGTAACGGTCGCGATCCACCAGGACGGCTCCGTCACGGTAGGTGACAACGGCCGCGGCATCCCGGTGGATATCCATCCGGAAGAGGGCAGGTCTGCGGCTGAGGTCATCATGACCGTCCTGCATTCCGGCGGCAAATTCGACCAGAAATCCTACAAGGTTTCGGGGGGCCTGCACGGCGTCGGGGTGTCCGTCGTCAACGCGCTCTCGGAAACGCTCCACCTGACTATCTTTCGTAACGGAGCAGTGCACGAACAGCGTTACCAGCTCGGCGATCCTGAAGGGCCCCTAAGCGCAACGGGTACGACTCGAAAGACGGGCACGGTCATTCGCTTCAAGCCGAGCCGTCAAATATTCACGGACACCGAGTTCCACTTTGACATTCTCGCCAAGCGGCTGCGCGAATTGTCATTTCTGAATCCCGGTATCCGGATTCAACTCTCCGATGAGCGCGACGGACGCGAGGAGCTGTTCCAATTTCAAGGCGGTATCCGCGCTTTCGTTGAGCATCTCAACCGCAACAAGACTCCGATCCACCCGACCGTGATCTTTATCTCCCGCGAGCAGGACGGCGTGCTTGTCGAAGCGGCCCTACAGTGGAACGACGGTTACCAGGAGAACATGTTCTGTTTTACGAACAACATACCGCAAAAGGATGGCGGCACCCATCTCATAGGGTTCCGCAGCGCCCTGACGCGCACCTTGAACGGCTATATCGAACGCGAACTCAACGGCAAGAAGGACAGGGTGCCGACCACGGGCGATGATGCGCGCGAGGGCCTGACGGCAGTACTGTCCGTCAAGCTGCCTGATCCGAAATTCTCTTCCCAGACCAAGGACAAGCTCGTCTCCTCCGAAGTGAAAGGCACAGTGGAAGCCGTCCTTGCGGAGCATCTCGAGGCTTTCCTGCTCGAGCATCCGCAGGAAGCCAAGATCATCGTCGCCAAGATCATCGACGCGGCGCGGGCACGGGACGCGGCCCGCAAGGCGCGGGAACTGACCCGTCGCAAGGGCGCCTTGGATATTGCGGGGCTGCCGGGGAAGCTGGCCGACTGTCAGGAAAAGGATCCGGCCCTCTCGGAGATCTTTCTGGTAGAGGGGGACTCTGCCGGCGGATCAGCGAAGCAGGGGCGCGATCGACGCACCCAGGCCGTGCTGCCGCTGAAGGGGAAGATCCTCAATGTCGAGAAGGCGCGCTTCGATCGAATGCTTGCCAGCGACGAGATTGGCACGTTGATTACCGCGCTTGGCTGCGGCATCGGCCGTGAAGATTTCGATGTCGAGAAGCTTCGCTATCATCGGATCATCATCATGACGGATGCGGACGTCGATGGCTCCCATATCCGCACATTGCTGCTCACGTTCTTCTACCGACAGATGCCGGAGCTCATTGGGCGAGGCCACGTGTATATCGCCCAGCCGCCGCTGTACAAGGTCAAGCGGGGCAAGCAGGAGCGATACGTCAAGGACGACATGGAATTGAATGCTTATCTGGTCAGTGTTGCACTGGAGGGCGCCGAGCTGCACGTGAATGCCGGTGCACCGCCCATTCAGGGTCAGAATCTGGCAGCGCTGGCGGACAAGTTCATCCGCGTCATGGCCGTGATCGAGCGTCTCGGTCGCCGGCACGACAGCCGCGTGCTCGAGCAGATGATTTACGTGCCGACCGTGACCAAAGAGCGACTCGAGGAGCGCGCCTGGATGAACGCCTGGATCGCAGGGCTGGAGACGGCTCTGCGTGCGGGCCTCAACGGAACAGGCGCAAGCTACCGGCTGAGTGCTCTGGAATCCGAAGGCAATCTGACGGGCATACGCGTGCAGCGCGAACGGCATGGCATTCCGGAAGTGAATGAACTGTCCATACGTTTCTTCGAGTCGCCGGAATATGCGCAGATCGCGGATCTCGGCCAGAAGCTCGTTGGCCTGATCGGTGATGGGGCGTATGTCGGCCGTGACAAGGATCGCCAGGACATCGGCAATTTCCGGCAAGCCATGGAATGGCTGATGGCCGAGGCGCGCAAGGGCCAGACGATCCAGAGGTACAAAGGCCTCGGCGAGATGAACCCGGAGCAGCTCTGGGACACGACTGTCAATCCGCAGACCCGCCGCTTGATGCAGGTTCGAATCGAAGATGCCGTCGCGGCAGACGAGATATTCACGACGCTGATGGGCGATCAGGTCGAGCCGCGGCGTGATTTCATCGAGCGCAATGCGTTGACGGTCGCCAATCTGGACGTTTGAACGATCTCTCAGGCCGGCCTTTCGCGCAATTCCGCGATCTTGGCTTCGACCCAACGCTGAACTTCCTCGTTCACCTGACGCGGGTCCCGGCCCTTCGGATCCACCGGCCGCCCGATGGCAAAGCGCACCGTACCGGGCCGCTTTCGCAGGCCGCGGCGCGGCCAGAAGTCTCCGGCATTGTGGGCAACGGGGACAATCAGGCGGCCCGTCGCCTGGGCCAGGAGCGCCCCGCTCATGCCGTAGCGCCGGGTTTCGCCCGGTGGCATCCGCGTCCCTTCCGGGAAAATCATGACCCATCTGCCGTCCCGGAGGCGCTCACTGCCCTGTTCGATCACCTGTTCCACCGCGCCATGGCCCGCCTTGCGATCGATCGCTATGGGATGAAGCGCCGCCAGCGCCCAACCGAAGAAGGGCGCCCACATGAGCTCACGCTTCAGGACCCAGCTCTGCCTCGGAAAGAGCAGCAGGAGCGCAATGGTCTCGTACGCGGAGGAATGCTTGACCAGAACCACGGAGTTGACCGCAGGAATATTCTCCTGGCCTTCCACCGCAAATCCCAGCCCGCAGAGGCGGCGACAGAGCGCAACGATCATGCGCCCCCAGGCGACGGCAACTCCATAACTAAGACGGTCTCCGAACGGCCGCAGCAGGAGCACCGCCAGGCTGTAAGGCACAACGGTCAGGAAGAGCAGCCCCGTGAAGACGAGCGAACCGGTCATCAAGTCACTCTCAAGAGGTGCGCCGAGACGGCCGCAAGGTCATCGAATACCTCCGTCATATCACCGGGGGCGAGCCGCGCTTCGGTTTCACGGCCGTTTCCGGTACGCACGAGAATTGGCCGCGCGCCGACGGCGCACGCGGCGCGCAGATCGCGCTCGGAATCGCCCACAACCGGTTGACCCGCAAGCGTGCACCCGAACGTCTTCTCGATCTGCCGCATGAGGCCGGGCCGCGGCTTGCGGCAATCGCACTGGGCATCGGGCGCATGGGGGCAGACGAAGATCCCGGCAAGCCTGCCGCCGCCAGTCTCGATTGCCGCCGTCATCTTCCGGTGGATGGCATCCAGGGTTTCTGCGGTAAACAGACCGCGCCCGACCCCGGATTGGTTCGTCGCCACGACGACGTCAAAGCCGCCTCGGGTCAGTTCCGCGACGGCCTGTAGCGCGCCGGGCAGCGCGATCCACTCCTCGGGCGAGCGGACGAAATGCGCCGATTCCTGGTTGAGAACGCCATCCCTGTCAATGACGATCAGCTTGCGTGATGACCTTTGCGGCACTGCAGTTTGCGAGGTCACGACATGTTGAGGCAAGAGAGGTCGGCCACGTCGAGAAACAGCAGACGCAATTGTTGCAGGAGCGCCAGGCGATTGCGCCGACGACTGGCATCGTCGGTCATGACCATGACCGATGTGAAAAAGGCGTCGACCGGATCGCGCAGTGCTGCGAGCCGTTTCAGCACGTCCCCGTACTGATGGGTGGCAAGCCCGGACAGGTGTAGCGGCAGGATTTCTTCCACCGCCTGATACAGGCGGCGCTCCTCACCCGCGTCGAAAAGTGCTGGATTCACCGCCGTGCCCGGCGTCTCCGCCGCCGCCTTGAGTATGTTGGCGATGCGCTTGTTGGCGATCGCGAGACTCTGGGCTTCGCTCATGGTCATGAAGGACTTCACTGCCCGCAGTCGCTCGTGGAAGTCGAGTGGCGAAGGGGGTGCGCGCACGCGCACGGCCTCGAACATCTCGGCCGTGACGTCGCCCGGAGCGAATCCGGGCGCCTGCCCGTCCAGGTACCAGGCGCGTAGCCTGTCCACGATAAAGTCGTAGAGCTCCCCGACCAAGGCTGCCTGATCAGGAATCTTCACCGGCTGAACGGCTACCGCCGCGCCGAGCTGCTCGGGCAGGGCCAGGGCGAGGCGCGCCTCGATGAGCGTTCGCACCAGCCCGAGCGCGGAACGTCGCAGCCCGAACGGATCCTTGTTGCCGCTCGGCCGCTTGCCAAGCGCAAAGATACCGGCGAGGGTATCGAGGCGGTCGGCAAGCGCGAGGCACTGGCCCGCCGCTGTGGCTGCGAGGCGGTCCCCGGCGTGCCGGGGCAGATATTGCTCTTCTATCGCGATCGCAACGGCCTCTGCCTCGCCGTTCTTGAGGGCATAGTAGTAGCCCATGCGGCCCTGCAGCTCTGGAAATTCCTTGACGAGGTCCGTCAGCAGATCGGCTTTCGCGAGCAGAGCGGCCCGCTCCACTATGGGGACCGCTGCGTTCAGCGCTGGCGCCAGCCGCCTGCCGATTTCGGCGATTCGCACCGACTTGTCCTGCAGAGTGCCGAGGCCGCGCTGGAACACGACGCCGGAGAGCGCCGCTGCGCGAGCTGCAAGCGGCCTGCGCAGATCCTGCTTCCAGAAGAACGCCGCATCTGCCAGCCTGGGCTTGACGACGCGCTCGTTGCCCCGGCGTACCTGATCGGGCTCCCGACTGAGCAGATTGCTGACCGCGATGAAGTTTGGCAGCAGGACACCATCCCGCCCTCGCAAGGGGAAATAGCGTTGGTGTCCCTGCATCGTGGCGATCAGAACTTCCTCGGGCAGTTCGAGGTATTCCCGGTCGAAGCGCCCGGTCACGGCGACCGGCCACTCGACCAGAGCCGTCACCTCATCGAGCACAGCATCCTGCAGCATCGCTTCTCCGCCGAGTTCACGTGCCGCCGCTTCGGCGATTTCGCGAACCCTCTCCCGGCGCTCGAGGAAATCCGGCAGAACGAAGCCGACGCTTGTCAGGGCCGGAACATAGTCGGCCGGCGTCGCCAAATCGATCGGGCCGTCTGACATGTACCGATGCCCATAAGTCACCCTGCCTGACGGCAGTCCGAGGATGATGGCGGGGACAATTTCTCTTCCGAGCAGCATGACCACCCAGTGCACCGGTCGCACGAACTCGATGTTGCTGCTGCCCCAGCGCATGCGGCGCGGAACGGGTAGTTCGGCGAGAGCTTCGGTGACCATGGCGGGGAGGAGATCGGACGCAAGGCGGCCGGCGGATTCGCCCCGGAACACCAGCCAGGAACCTGCCGGCGTTTCCAATCGTTCGAGGGACTCGACCGCGACGCCGCAGCCCTCGGCGAAGGCCTGCGCCGCGCGTGTTGGCCTGCCCGCGGCGTCGAAGGCGACCTTGATGGGGGGACCGCGTTTCTCCACCCGCTGCGCGGTCTGTGCCGCTTTCACGCCCCGAACCAGAACCGCGAGACGACGCGGCGTCGCGAACGACTGGGCTTGTCCGTCGCCGAGCCCGGCGCCGACGATGCGCCGGGTGACGCCCTCGGCGAAAGCGGTCTCGAGCTCTCGCAGTGCCCTTGGCGGCAGCTCTTCGGTACCGATTTCGACGAGAAAGTCAGCCGTATCCGGCATCAGGATTCGCCTCTGCGAGCTTTTCAAGCTGCGGGACGACTGGCGTTACCCATCGGGAAACCGAGGGCTTCGCGGCTTTCGTAATAAGCCTGCGCGACGAGCCGGGCCATCTCGCGAACCCTCAGGATATAGCGCTGCCGCTCGCTGACGGAAATCGCCTGGCGCGCGTCGAGCAGGTTGAAACTGTGCGAGGCGTCCAGCACCTGCTCGTATGCCGGGAGGGTCAACTTCTCTCCGAGCAGAGATTGGCACTCTCGTTCGGCGGCATCGAACCGCCCGAAGAGCACCTCGGCGTTGGCGCATTCGAAGTTATAGCGTGACATCTCTACTTCGTTCTGGTGAAAGACGTCGCCGTAGGTCACGCGGCCCGAATCCCTGCCAGTCCAGGTCAGGTCGAACACGCTCTCCACGCCCTGCAGGTACATGGCGATGCGTTCCAGACCGTAGGTGATCTCGCCCGTGACCGGGCGGCAATCGAGGCCCCCGACCTGCTGGAAGTACGTGAATTGCGTCACCTCCATGCCGTTGAGCCAAACCTCCCACCCGAGGCCCCAGGCACCCAGCGTCGGCGATTCCCAGTCGTCCTCGACGAACCGGATATCGTGTACCAGGGGGTCGACGCCGAGGGCACGTATCGAATCGAGATAAAGGTCCTGAATATCGTCCGGCGACGGCTTGAGGGTCACCTGGAACTGGTAGTAGTGCTGCAGCCTGTTCGGATTCTCGCCGTATCGACCATCGGTCGGCCGCCGACTCGGCTGCACGTAGGCGGCACGCCACGGTTCCGGGCCGATTGCTCTCAAGAACGTGGCGGGATGAAATGTGCCGGCGCCCATGGGCATGTCGTACGGCTGAAGAATTACGCAACCCCGGTCTGCCCAGAAATGCTGCAAAGCCAAAACCAGGTCCTGAAAGGTCTGTGCGCTCGTGCCGGCGTTCAAGCTGAAAATTCCCGCAAAATCAGGCGGGAAGTATAGCCGCGTTTTTCCAGCCGCAATTTCGCCCCGCCTGCGCACCAATTTGGCGCGCAATCCAGTGGCACTGCCATATAATGGTGCGCTCGCGTAGGGGCAGCGGTGTGGTTTTCCCATGCTTAACAAGGGGTTGGCTCAGCCGCCCAACTGGCATAGATTGTGCAGCCAAGCTGTACCTGTACCTCCTTCGCGAGGCATGCAGGCGGTAACACCGCTGAGGCGGGCGCAGAAGCGGCCTTCGGCGGCGGCACCCAAGCACGACCGACCGGCACACCCATTTCCGGCAGAACTCTGGTCCCGGGAACGGGCGCCGTCGGTTTCCGCCGGCTGACAGAGAACGTGAAAACATTCGACATCTGGAGGACACGTAATGACGCCTGCTGAAGTACTCAATCTCATCAAGGAAAAGGAAGCGAAGTTCGTCGATCTGCGGTTCACGGATACGCGCGGCAAGGAACAGCACGTGACCATTCCTTCCGGCACGGTCGAGGAATCCTTCTTCGACGAAGGCAAGATGTTTGACGGTTCGTCCATCGCCGGATGGAAGGGCATCAACGAATCCGACATGGTGCTGATGCCGGACCCCGCTACCGCGGTATTCGATGTGTTCTCGGAAGATGCGACAGTCAACATCACCTGCGACGTGCTGGAACCCACGACGATGCAGGGTTATTCGCGATGTCCGCGCACGCTCGCCAAGCGAGCCGAGGCCTATCTCAAGTCGACCGGCATCGCCGACCAGGCATTCTTCGGTCCGGAAAACGAGTTCTTCATCTTCGATGACGTACGTTACGGCGCCAGTATCAATGGCGCCTTCTATAGCGTCGATTCCTCGGAGGCCTCGTGGAACTCGAACCGCGCGGAGAAGGAAGGCGGCAACATCGGCCATCGGCCGGGAATCAAGGGCGGCTATTTCCCGGTACCGCCGGTCGACTCGTTGCATGACATCCGCTCCGCGATGTGTCTCGCCCTGGAGCAGATGGGTCTTGCGGTCGAGGTCCACCATCACGAAGTGGCCACGGCCGGGCAATGCGAGATCGGGGTGAAGTTCGGCCATCTCGTGCAGAAGGCCGATCATGTCCAGATTCTGAAGTATGTCGTACAGAACGTGGCGCATAGCTACGGCAAAACGGCAACCTTCATGCCGAAGCCGCTCGTAGGAGACAACGGCAGCGGCATGCACGTGCACCAGTCTTTGTCCAAGGGAGGTAAGAACATCTTCGCCGGCGACAAATACGGCGGACTCTCAGAGACGGCGCTCTATTACATTGGCGGGATCCTGAAGCATGCGAAGGCGCTCAACGCCTTCACCAATCCCGGCACGAACAGCTATAAGCGCCTGGTCCCTGGTTTCGAGGCGCCGGTCATGCTCGCGTATTCCGCGCGCAACCGTTCGGCGTCGGTCCGCATTCCATATGTCGCCAGTCCGAAAGGTCGCCGCATCGAAGTGCGTTTCCCCGACAGCAGCGCGAATCCCTATTTTGCGTTCGCCTCGATGCTGATGGCCGGCCTCGACGGCATCAGGAACAAGACCAATCCGGGTGAGGCCATGGACAAGGATCTGTACGACCTGCCGCCCGAGGAAGAGGAGAAGATTCCGCAGGTGTCCTTCTCGCTCGAACAGTCACTGAACGAGATGAGCGGCGACCGGGAATTCCTGAAGGCTGGCGATGTGTTCACCGACGATCTCATCGATGCCTACATCGCGCTCAAGATGCAGGATGTGACGCGCGTGCGGATGACGACGCACCCGGTAGAGTTCGAGTTGTACTACAGCCTGTAGTGCCGTGCCGCAGGCTTGACTTAATGGCCTGCGGCACGGTGGCTGGCCGAGCGACCGGGAGAGTATGCTTGACCGATGCGAGCGCTCTTCCTGTCTCTACTCATGCTTGCGGGGTCCGCCAGTGCCACCGACGTTTATCGCTGGGTCGACGCAAACGGTCAGACTCATTACTCGGACCAGTGGCAACCCGGTGCCGAAAAGGTCCGGATAACGACGACCTCGCCGGCAACGGACGTCCGGCCGAGCAGCGAACAGCGGGCTGCTACCGCCACCGCCGGTGCAAGGCCGGCGGAAAAGGCTGACGGCCGGCGTTATGAGTCGCTGCAGATTGTTCGGCCCGCACAGGAGGAGGTTCTTTGGAATATCGAAGGTCAGCTCCCGGTATCGGTACAGGTGACCCCGGCGCTGCAGCCGGGGGACGACCTTCGCCTGTTCCTGGACGGCAAATTGCAGGAACTGCCGGCCGGGAGCACGGAAGCGCGCCTGCAGGAGGTTTACCGCGGGACGCACACGCTCAAGGCGGAAGTGGCGAATCAGGCCGGAACGGTTCTGATCGAGAGCCCGATCGTCGGCTTCACGGTACGGCAGACCTCTCTCCTCAACCCGTCACGACCCGCCAATCCCTGACACCGTCAGCGTCGCCCGGCGCAACCGCGATTCTCGATAGCCTGACGACCGCCATCGCGGTCGTCACTGCCGATGGCTACGTGTGCCACATGAATGCCGCGGCCGAATCTTTGCTCGGCGTGAGCAGCAACCAGGCCCGCGACCGGCACCTGCCGACTCTTCTTCCGGAGCTTGCTCCGCTGGCCGCGCTGATCGAACGCTCCAGCGTGTCCGAGCAGACCTATGGTCACGAGTTCACCATGCGGCCGGTATACCAACAGAGCGAGACGATCCAGGTGACGGGCCGCGCAACGCCGCTGCGCGGCGACCGCGGCACCTACGTGATACTCGAGCTGATAGACGCGACACAGTGGCGGCATATCGATCGTGAGAAGGCGCTCATCACGCAGCACGACGCGAGTCGCCGCGTGATCTACCAGCTCGCCCACGAGATCCGCAACCCGCTCGGTGGGCTGCGCGGCGCCGCGCAGCTTCTCGAACGCCAGTTGCCGACCGAGGAGCTGCGCGAGTACACGCGCATCATCATCGGCGAAGCGGATCGCCTCGCCGGGCTGACCGACAGCCTGCTCGGACCGGCGCGGAGCCTGCGGCGCGAGCCCGTCAACATCCACGAGATCCTCGAGCGTGTCTGCGCGCTCATCGCGAGCGAAGCCCCACCGTCGGTCTCACTCGTACGTGACTACGATCCGAGCCTGCCGCCGATCCCGGTGGACCGGGACCAGATGCTGCAAGCCGTGCTGAATGTCGCCCGCAATGCGCTGCAGGCTTTGACCCGGCGCAGCGGGCAGGATGCCGGCGGGCGCATCGTCCTGCGCACGCGCGCGCTCACGAACTGGCTCATCGGCAACCAGCGGCACCGGACGATCGCCAACATCGAAATCGAGGATGACGGGCCCGGCGTCCCTCCGGACCTCGGCGACTCCATCTTCTATCCGCTGGTCTCGGGACATCCCGAGGGCACCGGACTCGGGCTGCCGTTGGCCCAGGAGACCCTGAGCCGCCATGGAGGTCTCATCGAATACCGTTCGCGTCCGGGGCAGACGGTCTTCATGCTGCGGCTGCCGATGGAAGTGGCGGACCCTACCGGGATGCCGGCATGAGCGCGTTGCCGCTCAACGTCTGGGTCGTGGACGACGATGCTGCCGTGCGCTGGGTGCTCGACAAGGCGCTGAAAGGCGCCGGCATGACCACCCGCACCTTCGAACGCGCGGAGGCGTTTTTCGCCGCCCTGAAGGATCACCGTCCCGACGTCGTCGTCACCGACGTTCGGATGCCCGGGGCCGATGGCCTCGAGCTCATGCGCCAGATGGAAGCGAACGGGCTTTCGCTGCCCGTGATCGTCATCACCGCGCACACGGATCTCGACAGTGCAGTGGCCGCCTACCGCGGAGGGGCATTCGAATACCTGCCGAAGCCCTTCGACGTGGACGAAGCCGTGGCTCTCGTGTGGCGGGCGGCGCGAGCAACGAGCCGCGCACCGAGCAGCGATGCGGGCCAGGGCTCTGTAATTCCCCAGATGATCGGTCAGGCGCCGGCCATGCAGGAGGTATTCCGCACGATCGGCCGCCTGTCCCGGTCGAGCATGAACGTGCTCATCACCGGGGAATCCGGCACCGGCAAGGAGCTCGTCGCACGGGCGCTGCATCAGCACAGTCCGCGATCGTCGAAGCCTTTCGTGGCGCTGAACACCACGGCGATCGCATCGGAGCTGCTGGAGTCCGAGCTGTTCGGTCACGAACGCGGCGCGTTTACCGGCGCCGAGAGCCGCCGCATCGGGCGCTTCGAGCAGGCGCACACGGGCACCCTGTTCCTGGACGAGATCGGTGACATGTCACCGGCACTGCAGACACGTCTCCTGCGCGTGCTGGCGGAAGGCGAATTTTATCGTGTCGGCGGGCAGTCCCCGATCAGAGTGGACGTGCGCGTAATAGCAGCCACGAACCAGGACCTGAGTGCAGCAGTGCAGGACGGCCGCTTCCGCGAGGATCTGTTCCACCGCCTGAACGTCATTCAGATCGTCACGCCGCCGCTGCGCGAGCGGCGGGAGGACATCCCGCTCCTCGTCGAACACTACCTGCGTGAGGCCGCGCGGGAGCTCGGGGTCGAGCCGAAAGCGATGGCACCGGAGGCTCTTGCCCGGCTGAAGAGCTATCGCTGGCCGGGCAACGTCCGGCAGCTCGTGAACGCCTGCCGCCGGCTCACCGTCACCGCTCCCGGCAGGGAGATCCAGGTTGCCGATATACCGGAGGATCTCGGCGGGACGAGCGAGACATCGGCGGGCTCGCCCGAATGGTCGACCGGGCTTGCTCGGTGGGCGGAGCATCAGCTCGACCAGGGCAACCGACAGCCACTGCTCACGAGCGCGCTGCCGGAATTCGAAAAGGCGCTCATCAGAACGGCCTTGGCACGCGCACGCGGCCATCGCCAGGAAGCGGCGAAACTGCTCGGCTGGGGGCGCAACACGCTCACCCGCAAGATCCGCGAGCTGCGAATGGAGTTGTAGAATCGCCGCAAGATTCGGAGTGAGCCCCGCTTTCGGGATGCGGACAATGCCAGCTTCAAAGCACAACGCGAGGCCGGCTCAAATGCCAGAGGCATCTACCCACCGTTCGGGCAAGCGGACGGATTCGTTGATGCGCGCGACCGTAGACACGCTCGCGCGCGAAATCGAGGCAGATCCGACGCGTCGCCTGCGTCTCTCTGACCTGGCGCGACGTGCAGGCTACAGCGCCTCTCACCTGCAGCGGAGCTTCGTCGCCGTCACAGGAAGCAGCCCGAAGGCGTTCCAGACTGCGGCCCGGATGCGGCTGTTGAAGCGACGCCTGCGCGCCGATGGGTCGGTCACTGCAGCCATAGCCAACGCCGGCTTCGGCTCGACGAGCCGGGCCTACGAGAAGACCGACGCGGAACTCGGCATGACACCGTCGGAGTACAGGAGTGGAGGCGCGGGCCTGAGAATTGCTTATGCAGTCGGGAACACGCCCCTCGGGCGGATCATGATCGGAGCCACCGACCGGGGCATATGCGCGCTGCAGTTCGGCAGCTCCGAGCGCACGCTGCTCCAGGATCTGAAACGGGAATATCCCGCGGCGGCCCTGGAGCCGATGCCCGCTCGTCACTTGCGGGAGTTCGAGCGATGGATGGCGGCGCTTAATGCCCATCTGCAGGGCACTCTGGCGCATCCGGATCTGCCGCTGGACATGAATGGCACGGCGTTCCAGCTCCGGGTCTGGCGCTACCTGCGCGGCATTCCGCACGGCACCGTGCGCACCTACGCTGAAGTCGCGCGCGGCATCGGCCGGCCGGCGGCAGCCCGGGCAGTGGCGCGCGCCTGCGCAGCGAACCGCATCGCGTTGCTCATCCCCTGCCATCGCGTCGTGCGAGGTACCGGAGAGCTGTCCGGCTATCGCTGGGGCGTCAGGCGAAAGCAGGCGCTGCTGGATCGCGAACGGGCGTCAGCCGCATGCGACTGACATCGTTTCGCTCACGGCGAGAGTGCCGATCAGATCCGCGAGCTGCGAAATACCCTGCCGCTCGAGATACTGGACGATGCCGCTGTTGATCTTCCGGCATACGAGGGGGTCGTAGAACAGGGCGGTGCCGACACCGACTGTGGTCGCGCCGGCGATCAGGAACTCCAGCGCGTCCCTTACGGTGACGATGCCGCCCTGTCCGATGATGGGCACACCGTGCCGTTTTGCGACCTGAAAGACCTGCCACGTCTTCAGCAGCGCGATCGGCCGGATGGCCGGCCCTGACAATCCACCCTGGACGTTCGCAAGCACCGGTCTGCGCGTCTCGATGTCCACCGCCATTCCCGTGATCGTGTTGATGACGGCCAGACCGTCGGCGCCCGCCTCGATGCACTGGCGTGCGTTTTCCTGGATATCGGTCTGATTCGGCGAGAGCTTGGCGATCAATGGCTTCTTCGTCGCCTTGCGGCAGGCGGCGACGACCCGGGCCGAGGCCTCCGGGTAATTGCCGAAGGCGACACCGCCTTCCTTCACGTTGGGGCACGAGATATTGATCTCGATGGCATCGATCGGCGAGTCGTCGAAGCGGCGGCAAACCTCGACGTACTCCTCGATCGTGGAGCCGCAGGCGTTGGCGATGAAGCGGGTCTCCGTGAAATCCAGACTCGGCAGGATCCGGTTCACCACGGCCTCGACACCGGGGTTCTGCAGCCCGATGGCATTGAGCATCCCGGACGGCGTCTCCCAGACGCGGTGCGCCGCATTGCCGAGACGCGGGTTCAGAGTCGTGCCCTTGAGGACGATCGCGCCGGCGTCGCGATTCGAGAAGCCGGCTACGCGTGTATATTCCTCCCCGAACCCCACGCAGCCCGACAGCAATACGATCGGCGAATCGAATCTCAGGCCACAGAAGCTGGTCCTGAGTCGCGGATCCGCGGATATGCCTGGGACTGCCGTCACTGTCCGAGCCTATGTTTGAGCTGATCCTGTTCCGGCCGGAGATTCCGCCGAATACCGGCAACATCATACGCTTGTGCGCCAACACCGGAACGCGGCTGCACCTGGTGCGGCCGCTCGGATTCACGCTCGAGGATCGCTACCTGCGGCGTGCCGGCCTGGACTACCACGATCTGGCAAACGTGATCGAGCACGAGACCCTTGACGCCTGTCTCGCCAGTCTCGGCGGCCGCCGGGTGTTCGCTTTCTCGACGAAGGCCCACGCCGGGTATGCGTCGGTCGTGTTCGAGCCCGGCGACGTGTTCCTGTTCGGTCCGGAGGGGAGCGGCCTCCCGGGCGCAGTGCTCGAACGCGTTCCTTCGGCGCACCTGCTGCGCATCCCCATGCGCGGCGGCAACCGGAGCCTCAACCTGTCGAACGCCGCCGCCGTGGTGATTTACGAGGCGTGGCGTCAGCAGGACTTCAGGGGGGCCGGATCGTAGGGCGTTTACTCGGGCTTCAGCGCGCGGCTCATCAGGGCCATCACAGCCTCCTGCGGGGCGAGGCCCTCGTAGAGAATGTGATACACCTGCTGGCAGATCGGCAAGTCCACGCCGCGCAGGCGTGCTACTTCCCATACGGCGCGCGCGCCGATTATCCCCTCGCAGACCGAGCCGATTTCGCGCGCAGCCTCCTCCCGGCTGCGTCCTGCGGCGATCAGGAGTCCCGCCCTGCGATTGCGCGACTGGTCGTCGGTGCAGGTGAGGACCAGGTCGCCCATGCCGGAAAGCCCCATGAAGGTTTCGGGGCGTGCGCCGAGGGCGACGCCGAGACGGGTCATCTCGGCGAGACCCCGGTTGATCAGCGCGATCCGGGCGTTGGCGCCGAACTTCAGCCCGTCCGATATGCCCGCGGCGATGGCGAGCACGTTCTTCACGGCGCCTCCGACCTCGACGCCGATCATGTCGCCAGACGTATAGGCGCGGAAGCTCTTGCCGGAAATACGGGCGGCCAGATCTGCCGCAAAGTCGGCCTCGCTCGCCGCAACCGTCATAGCGGTCGGCAGACCGGCGGCCACTTCGCGCGCGAAAGTCGGACCGGAGAGGACCGCCAGCGGTACCCTCGTGCCGAGCAGCTCGCCAGCAATCTGATGGGGCAATTTGCCGGTGCCCTGCTCGAACCCCTTGGTCGCCCAGGCGACGCGGCTGGCCTCCCGGAGGTGCGGCGCAATGCCGGCGATGATCTCGCGGAAGGCGTGGCTCGGCACGCAAATCAGCAGATCACGATATTCGCTCGCCGCGCGCGCCAGATCCGATTCGGCGGCCAGATTCTCCGGCAGCGTCGCGGTCGGCAGATAGCGGCGGTTGACGCGCGCAACATCCATCGCGCGCATCGCCGCGGGGTCGCGTCCCCAGAGCGCCGTTGCGCCGCCGGCGCGTGCGAGCTGCACCGCCAGTGCGGTGCCCCACGAGCCGGCTCCGAGAACCGCAACGGCGCCAGTCTTCGAATCGGGGCTCACTGTCGGAGCGCGCTGCCCGTGCAACTCACGCTTTGTCGCGGGCCTTGAGCGCCTGCGCATAGAGCGCGTCGAAATTGATGGGCTGCAGCACCAGCGAGGGAAATCCGCCTTTGCCGACGAGCGAGGAGATCACCTCGCGGGCATAGGGAAACAGCGCGGCCGGGCAGTGGATGCCGAGAATTGCCTTGGCCTCGTCGGCCGTGTAGCCCGAGATCTGGAACAACCCGGCCTGCTCGACCTCCACGAGGAAGAGTGACTTCTCCTTTCCGGTGGCGTGCACGTTAAGGTGCAGGACCACCTCGTAGAGATCTTCGCCGATCGCCTTGTGCGCGCTATGAAGGTTGAGCTTGACCTCGGGCTCGAACTGACCGGAGAAAACACCCGGTGCATTCGGCGACTCGAAGGAGATATCCCTGACATAGAGCTGACGCAACGCGAAATGCCGCGGCGTGGCGCCGGCGCCGTCGTTGCCGTTACCGGCGGAATTGCTGGTTGCCATGTGATCCTGTACTCCGGTCAGCCGCCGTGGCCGAGCAGCGAGTCGAGCTCGCCTCGCTGGTCCAGGGCGGCAAGATCTTCGAACCCGCCGATGTGCCTGTCGCCGATGAATATCTGCGGAATGGTCCGCTGACCGGTGCGCCGCACGAGCTCATCGCGTCGGTCTTCATCGCCCGATACGTCGATCTCCCTGAACTCGATGCCCTTCGCCCGCAGAAGGGACTTGGCAGCCATGCAATAGCCGCATTGGCGTGTGGTATAGACGAGCACTTCGGGACGATCCGTGCCAGGCATGTTAATCGCTCTCAGGCCTTCGCGCGCGTCGTGACGATTGGCAGGTTGTCGCGCTGCCAGGCCGCCAGACCGCCCGCGAGCGACCAGGAGTTGTCGAAACCGGCCTTGCGCAGCGTGGCAACGAGGCGCCCACTGCGCGCGCCCGTGTCGCAGACGAGTAGCACCGGGCGCTTCTTCTTCAGTCGCGTTTCTGCCCGGGCGGCGAGCTCGTCCGACGGTATGTTAACCGCATCCACGATGTGGCCCTCGTTGAAGCGGGTGACCTCCCGCACGTCCACCACGGTCGCGCCCTCATTGATCAGGCGTACGGCTTCCTGCGGGGCGACCGTAGCGCCGGTGCGACTGCGAAGCCATACCTCGTACGCCAGGACTGCAACGATCGCTGCAAGGGTTGCGCCCGTCAGCAGCGGATGACGCAGGGAGAATTCGATGAAATGGGCCATGAGCTCGAGCGTTCCGCGGTGGCGGCGGATTATACCCGCTCCGGACAGGCCGGTCGGGCCGTCGAATCCCGCCGGCCGATCACCTACACTCGCGCTCTCATGACGGTATTTCCGACGCGAGGGCTCGCGACGCTGGCGATGTGTGCGGCATTGCTCGTCGCCTTCGCCGGCGGCGCAGCTGAAGAGCGTGCAGACACCGCCCGCGAGCTCGACGCGATCCAGAAACGGATCCGGGGTCTGGAGAAGGAAATCGCCAAGGCCGCGGCGGCGAAGCCGACGGCCGGCAAGGCCCTCCAGCAGGCAGAAATGGTCGAGGCCGATGCCCGGCGATCCCTGCAGGACATCCGGAAACAGATCGCAGACGGCCGGGCCAGCGAGAGCCGGTTGCGTGCCGAGACGGACCGCGCCGAAGCGGAGCTTTCCGGCCATCGCTCGGCACTCGAATGGCAGCTGCGACTCGCCTACACGACGGGACGCGAGGAATGGTTGAGGCTGGCGCTCACCCAGCAGGATCCTCTCGCGTTGTCCCGTCGCATCGTCTACTACGGCTACATCACCCGCCAGCGCAGCACGCTGCTACAGCAGGTGCAGCAGGAGGTCGAGGCACTTGCGAAAGCGCAAGCGGAACTGGCCGAACAGATTGCGGGACTGACCGAGCTCGGCAAGCGCCAGGGAGGGCGGCTGCGAGAACTCTCGGTGGCCCGTCTGGTCCGGGCGCGGGCGGTGGACACGCTCGAGCGCGATCTTGGAACACGTCAGCAGAAGCTCGCGCGTCTGCGACGGGATGCTCGCTCGCTCAGTGAGCTGATGGAGCGTCTGGAGCGGGAGAGCCGCGCATCAGCGCGCGAGTTCGATACCTTCCCGGCTCCCGGGCCGGCCTTGCAACTCGAAGGCCTCCCCGTTCGCGGCCGTACGGTCGCGCGCTTCGGCCAGTCCCGCGCCGAGGGGTTGTTGCGCTGGGACGGTCTGATGCTGGCGGCGCCGGCGGGAACCGACGTGCGAGCCGTCCGCGCGGGCCGGGTCGCATACGCCGATTGGCTGCCCGGCATGGGTCTGCTCATGGTGGTCGATCACGGCAGGGGGTACATGAGTCTTTACGGCCACAACCAGGACCTCCTCAAGAAGGTCGGGCAGACGGTGCGGCAGGGGGAAGTCATCTCGCGGGTCGGCGACAGCGGTGGCCAGGGCGACCCCGGCCTGTATTTCGAAGTGCGGCGAAACGGCAAGCCGATCGACCCACGGGAGTGGGTGCATTAGGTCGCAATCACTATGCTAAGGTTGAGGGCATGCGGTCTTCGCCACGCCTGATGTCCCGCAGGTACTCTGGGCTGCTGCTCTTCGCCATCGGTCTTGCCGCCGGTATCCTGGCATCGTTCGGCGGCGTCGTGTTCGCGAGCCGCGAAGCCGGAAGCGATGCACTGCCGTGGGAGGACGTGCGGCTGCTCACCGAGGTTCTCGAGCAGGTCAAGGAGGACTACGTCGAGCCGGTCGACGATCATCGCCTCATGGAGAGTGCGGTGCGTGGCATGGTGTCCAACCTCGATCCGCACTCCCAGTTTCTCAACGCCGATGAATACGACGAGATCCGCATCAGCACCACCGGCAACTACTCGGGCGTCGGGCTGGAAGTGAATCTCCGTGACGGCAAGGTCCTGGTGGTAACGCCGATCGAAGGCACGCCCGCGGACAAGGCAGGCATGCGCAGCGGCGACGTCATCGTCAGCATCGACGGCATCACTGTCAGCCGCGATAACGTGAGCGATGCGGTGATGCGGTTGCGTGGCCCGGCGGGCACCACGGTGAGCATCACGGTGTCACGGGCAGGCGAGGCGCAGCCGCTGAACTTCGCACTCACGCGCAGCAATGTGCAGGTTCACAGCGTGCGCGGCCACCTGCTGGAGCCCGGCTACGGCTACGTGCGCATCACCCAATTCAGTGAGACGACGGGCGGCGATCTTCGCGCAGTGCTTGCGCGCATCCGCGGCGAGAACCACAAGTCGGCGTTGCGGGGCTTGGTGCTCGATCTGCGCAACAACCCCGGCGGTGTGCTCGATGCGGCGGTCGAGATCAGCGACGACTTTCTCGACACGGGCGTGATCGTCACGGCGAGCGGTCGCGGTCACGAGTCCAACTTCCGCCATGAGGCGCGGGCCGGTGACGTCATGGACGGCGCGCCGATCGTCGTGCTGGTGAATGGCGGTTCGGCATCTGCCGCTGAGATCGTTGCCGGCGCGCTCCAGGACAACAAGCGAGCGACCATCATGGGAGCCCAGACCTTTGGCAAGGGTTCCGTGCAGACCGTCATGCCGCTCTCGAACGGCCGCGCGATCAAGCTGACGACATCCCTTTATTACACGCCCTCCGGAGGCTCGATCAACGGCCGCGGCATCACGCCGGACGTGGTGCTCGAAGACTTGCCGACGCCCGCTGACGCGGACACGGACCCGGATGCCGCGCCGCCCGACCCGGCGCTCGATCGTGCGCTCGGCGTTCTGAAACGCAACCGCACGCTGCAGACCCGCGCAGACTGATCGCCCCCACTGCCACGCAAATTGCCAAACGGGTCGCGGATCCGTGGCTGGCTTTCGGGCACGATGCGCACGTGGAGAGGCGCCGGCCCGTTTTTGAGCGGGCCGCATCATCTTGTCGGGTGCTTCGCAGAACATGACTCGTCTGACTGCACACCAGCCGTCGGAAGCCGTCGTCGCCGGCAATCTGCCCCGCGCGCTGCGCAGCGTGACGGAAGTCGATGGGCTTCTGATCGTGCTCACGCTGCTGTATTTCTTCGTCGCACACCCGGGTTTCCCGCATCCGGTGCTCTACTTTGCGTCGATCGCAGTCTACGGCGTGCTCGTTCTCGCGCTGCGTTTCGCGCGTCGGCACGACCACAGTCCACGCGAGAGGCTGTTTCTCGCCGCTGCCGGCATGGTGTTCTTCATCACCGGCCTGCTGGCGTTCTCCGGCGGCGATCGTGGCGTGTTGCTGAACCTCTATCTGCTGCCGATCATCACGAGTGCGCTGACTCTCGGGCGCTCGTTCACCGTGCTCATCGTGATCTCCGTGCTCACCGGCCGCGTAGCCATCGGCCATTTTGTCGAGGATCGCGACGTCGCGACGCTCGCCTACGGTCTGGCGGTGCTCGCAGAGGGCGTGCCCGTGCTGCTGGTAGCGCTCCTCACGAGCGCGCTTGCCGCCGATATGCAGGACGTGCACGAGCGTCTGCAGATGCGCTCGGACCAGGACGACGTCACCGGTCGTCCTGAGCCTGCAGGCGTTCACCCGGCTCCTGGACGAAGAACGGGATCGGGCGAAGCGCCGCGGGCACGGATTCGCGCTGCTGGTCGTGGACGTCGACGGACTGAAGTCGGTAAACGATCGCTTCGGCCATGAGGCTGGCAATCGTGCGCTTGCCGTGGTGGCACAGGCCCTGAAGCGGAGCAGCCGTTCCGTCGATCTCGTGGCGCGCTACGGAGGCGATGAGTTCCTGATGTATCTTGCCGGCGCCGAGCTCGACGGTGGCGAAGGTCGTGGCGAACCGGATCCGCCACCACGTCGCGACCACGACACTGGAGTTTGGCGGCGCCCTCCATCGCGTCACCGTGAGCATCGGTACTGCGGTGTACCCGGCCGATGGCAAGGACCTGCGCGATCTGATCGCGGCCGCGGACCGGGTCGTCGCCAGGGACAAAGAGAGCCGCCGGCCGCTGGAACGCAATCTCCTGGGCGCCCGATCGTCCCCGGTGAGCTGGACTATCAGCCCGGTTCTTGATGCTCCGACGCCAGATCGGTCACACTGCGCCGGCATGAGCGGCCCTGGTATGAATCTCCCGGCATGACGGCATGAACCCGGACAGCGCCGTGCCCATCACCCACACTCAGTGGTTCGGCCATCCCCGCGGGCTGTTCACGCTCTTCATGACCGAAATGTGGGAGCGCTTCACATACTACGGGATGCGGGCGATCCTGATTCTCTTCATGGTCGCAGCCGTCGAGAACGGCGGGCTCGGCCTCGACGACCGCACAGCGTCCGCAATCTACGGCCTGTACATCGGCGGGAGTTACCTGCTGTGCCTCGCCGGCGGCTGGATCGCGGACCGTATCTGGGGCGCACAGCGCGCGGTGTGGTGGGGCGGCATCCTGATCATGGCCGGCAACGTCCTGCTCGCGCTCGGTGAGACGCGCTGGTTCTTCGTCGGTCTGGTCGTGATCGTTCTTGGCGTCGGACTGCTGAAGCCGAACATCAGCGCCATCGTCGCCGGCCTCTATCCGGAAGGCGGCTCGCGTCGCGATGCCGGCTTCTCGATCTTCTACATGGGCATCAACATCGGCGCTGCACTGGGGCCCGCCCTCGTGCCGATCGTCGCCGCTCGATACGGCTGGTCCGCGGGGTTCGCGCTGCCGGCCGTTGGCATGCTCTTCGGACTGCTGCAGTTCAGACTCACGAAGCAGCATCTGCGGGGTGCAGGCGAAACGGCTGCCGGGATCGCCACTTACGGCCAGGGGAGCTTTACCCCGGTGCTCGTCGGGCTGGCGCTGCTCGCGCTCCTGATCGTGCTGGTGGCCACCGGCATGCTCCAGCATCGATCCGGTGGCGATCAATCGCGGCGCCAGCGGCGTGATCCTCGCGTTTGCATTTGCCTACTTCCTCTATCTCGGGTTCTTCGCCGGCCTCGATGCGGTGGAGCGCAAGCGGATAGCCGTCATGTTTCTGCTGTTCATCGCCTGCGCCATGTTCTGGGCGGGGTTCGAGCAGGCCGGCGCCTCGCTCAACCTGTTCGCCGAGCGTCACACGGATCGACTGATATTCGGCTGGGAAATGCCAGCCGGCGTGCTGCAGGCCGTGAATCCGACCTTCATCGTGTTGTTCGCGCCCGTTTTCGCGGCTCTGTGGGTGTGGCTCGGCAAGCGCAACCTCGACCCCTCGGCGCCCGCCAAGTTTGGCATCGGCCTGCTTCTCATGGGCTGCGGGTTCTTCGTGATGTACCTCGCGTCGCAATACGTCGTCGCGCGGTACAAGGTGCTGCCGACGTGGCTCGTGCTGACCTACATGCTGCACACCTTCGGCGAGCTCTGTCTGTCGCCCGTCGGGCTGAGTTCTTTCACGAAGCTCGCCCCGGCACGTTTCGTCGGCCAATCGCTCGGTGTGTGGTTCCTGGCAACCTCGCTGGGCAACAACATCGCCGGACAGATCTCCGGCGGCTTCGATCCGAACAATCTGTCCGCGATGCCGGGGCAGTTCATGTTCATCTTCTGGTGGGGCGCGCTCGCCGGCATCGTCATGCTGCTGCTGACGCCATGGACGAGAAAATTGACCGGCGGCGTCAAATGAGACTCACGCCCGTACACTAACCCTCTCGCAGCGCCTCGCGGATCCGCCCGGCGTGCTCTTCGAGCAACGCCGCATCGCCCATCTTCCGGCCATGGCTTCGCAACGGGAGATCGGCGTAACGCGGCACGATGTGCAGGTGGAAATGGAACACGGTCTGGCCAGCCGCCGCCCCGTTGTACTGCACGAGCATGATGCCGTCGGCGCCGAATGCCTTCTTCACCGCACGAGCGATCTTCCCGGCAGCCTTGATCACCGCCGCAGCGCTTTCCGGGTCGAGATCGTAGATGTTCTCAGCTTCGGCTTTCGGCAGCACGAGCGTGTGCCCGTCGGATTGGGGCATGACGTCCATGAAGGCAAGGGTCTTCTCGTCCTCGTAGACCCGGAACGCCGGGATCTCACCGCGGATGATCCTCGCGAAGATGTTGTTCCTGTCGTAGGCCACGGATGTAGCATAGGTTCGGTGACCTGATCAGACAAGCGCGAATGACGGCGCGCCCGAGGAGAGCAAAGATGATCGAGCCACGCGCGCGGCCCGATGCCAATCAGTGTTTCGTCTGCGGCCTCGACAACCCGCTCGGCTTGCGACTCGGGTTCCGGATGGACGGCGACGTCTGCCGCGCCGAGTTCACGCCGGGCCCGTTTCACTGCGGCTACGAGAACCTCGTGCATGGCGGGATCGTGTTCAGCGCGCTCGACGACGTCATGGCGAACTGGCTGTTCCTGCAGGGCATGCGTGGTCACACAGCGCGCTGTGAGATCCGGTATCGCGAGCCCGTTGAGCTCGGCGACGTGTTGCGGCTTGAAGGACGGCTCATCCGGAGAAAGGCACGGGTCGCAATGCTCGCGGGCCTCGCGATTCGTGCGAGCGACAATACCGTCGTCGCGCAGACCGAAGGCGCCTTCATGATCGTGGATGGCTGATCGGCCCGCGCACGCCGCGGCTATTGCTTTTCCGGCGGCGGTGCCTCGTACACGCTGATGTCGTAAACCCCGGTGCCTTTGCGCAGTGGCTTCACGTTCTTCTGGTACTCGTCGTTCTGCAGATAGGCTCGAAGCTGCGCCATCGTCGGAAACTCCACGATGACCATGGACTTGCCGGCGAACTTGTCACCTTCGATGTCTTCGACCGGCTTGCTGCGCACGATGTACCGGCCGCCGTGCTGGTGCACGAGCTCCGCGGATCTCTGCGCGTATTCCTTGAGACCCGGGGTGATGTTGGTGAACTCACAGAGGGAGACGATGTAAGCGGGCATTGTTTTTTCTCCTATGACCGCGTCCTGATCGCGGTCCGGTAGAGCATGAAAGCGGCGAATATCACTGCTGCCAGCCCGGCGAGCGGGCCCGGGCGCCAGGCTTCCGGCACCGAGAAGACATCGGTACTGCCGGTGACGACGATCGGCACGGCGAGCAGGATGCCGATGAGCGCCTCGCCGGTGATGAGCCCGGCGGCGAACAGCGTGCCATCGCCGGCGCCGCTGTCCGCTCTGCCGAGACGGCGCTGCGCTGCCCACGCGATCAGCCCGCCGGCGAAGATGGGAGTGTTGACCTCCAGAGGCAGATACAGGCCGACCGCTACGGCCAGCACGGGCGCGCGCACGGTGGAACCCCTACTGCGCAGCCACTCGTCCACGACGATGATCGCAACGCCGATCGCCGCGCCCGCGCTGACCATTCCCCAAGGGAGTCCGCCGCGGAACACGCCCTGCGCGACTGATGCCATCAATGTTGCCTGCGGCGCGACCAGCGGGTGCGGGTGCTCGGGCGTCGGTACGCCGATGCCGTAGGCTTGCAGGAGAAGATTCAGGATCGGCGCCATCACGAAAACCGACACGAGCACGCCGGCGGCAAGCGCGGTCTGCTGCTTCCATGGCGTAGCCCCGACCATATGCCCGGTCTTGAGGTCCTGCAGCAGGTCGCCACCCAGCGAGGCTGCACAGCACACCACTGCTCCGATCATGATCGCGGCGGCCGGCCCTCTCGGATCAACACCCATGAGCAGCAGCAACAGCAGGGAGGCCAGCAGCATCGTAGCCATGGTGACGCCGGAGATCGGGTTGTTCGACGACCCGACGAGTCCTGCCATGTAGGCGGCCACCGAGGAAAACAGGAAGCCGGCAACGAGCATCATCACCGCCATGGCGATCGCGATGCCATAACTCGCCACGATCTGGTTGTAGAGGAAGAAGATCGGCACCAGGCATGCGGCGACGCCCGCGAGAACCCAGGGCATCGGCACGTCTCGCTCGGCGACGTCGGTAAGCACATCACGTGCCTTGCGAAATTGGGCGAGACCGCTTTGCACGCCGGAGAGCAGCGAGCGGCGGATGGAAATCAGCGTCCACAGGCCGCCGACCAGCATGGAGCCGACGCCGAGGTAGCGGATCTTCTTCGCCCAGATCTCGTAGGCCAGGTCCGCGGCGCTGGCGCCCGACGCCAGGCTGTCGGCAAAAGCCGGATCGGAGTGAACGAACCATGTCGAGTAGATCGGGATGGCGATGTTCCAGGAGATCATGCTGCCCGCGAACACGAGCGTGGCGATGTTGAGTCCCACGATGTAGCCGATCCCGAGGAGGGCTGGCGACAGGTTGGTGCCCAAATAGATGATCCACCTGCCGACGTAGCCCGACGCCTGCGCAGTGCCCGGCCACAACTTGAGCCCGGTCTCGCCGAACTTGACGATCGCGCCCATGAACCCGGCGATGCTGAGCGCCTTGAGACCGGCGCCGGCGCGCTCGCCGACTCGCAGGACTTCGGCGACCGCCGTGCCTTCCGGGAATCTGAGATTCTGCTCGACGATCAGCGCGCGGCGCAGCGGTATGGTAAGCAGCACGCCGAGCATGCCACCGATGCCGGCGATCGCCGTCACCCAGAGATACGGAAAGCTGTCCCACACGCCGAGCAGCACCAGGGCCGGAAGGGTGAAGATCGCCGCGGCCGCAAGCGCCTCGCCAGCCGAGGCCTGCGTCATGACCATCGTGTTCTCGTGGATGCCCCCGTGGCCGAGGACACGCAGCACGCCCATCGAGATCACCGCCGACGGGATGCAGGCCGACACGGTCATGCCCGCGAATAGCCCGAGATAGGCGTTGGCAGCGCCCAGCAGGACGGCGAGCACGCCGCCGAGCACGAGGGCGCGCAGGGTCAGTTCACGTTGCATGCTTGTGGTGACTCCCCGCTACCGCCCGGCACCCGGCGGGCGGCCATGATGCGCGAAGGATAGCATCGGCGGATGGCCGATGCCCTCCGTCGTCATGCCGTGCGCTTGCCCGCGGGAGAAGCCGCCGCCGGATACATCAGCCGTGCCATCAACAGGCCGCCCTCGAACAGCAGATACATCGGTATTGCGAGCATGGTCTGGGAGAGCACATCGGGCGGCGTGAGGATCGCACCGACGATGAAGGCGCCCAGCAACACGTAGGGCCTCTGTTTTGCCAGCGTCTCGACAGAGACGAGTCCCGTGCCGATCAGAAGCACGGTTGCGATGGGAACCTCGAAGATGGCGCCGAAGGAAAAGCAGGTGAGCAGCGTGAAATCGAGATAGTTGTTGATGTCGGTCATCATCGTGACCCCTTCGGGCGTGGTCGATGCAAAAAACCGGAATACCGTGGGGAACACGAGGAAATACGCGAATGACACCCCGATGTAGAAGAGGACGACGCTGGAGATCAGGAGCGGGACCGCGAAGCGGCGCTCCTTCCGGTACAGCCCTGGTGCGACGAAGGCCCAGGTCTGATAGATGACTACCGGCATCGCGACGAAAAGGGCCACGAAGAATGTGGTCTTGAACGGCGTGACAAACGGCGCGGTGACCTGGGTCGCGATCATCTTCGAGCCGGGCGGCAGCTGATTCATGAGCGGTTTTGCCACCAGCGTGAAGATCCGCCGGGAAAACGGCGCCAGCGCGAGGAACGTCACGAGCACGGCTACTATGGAGCGCAGCAGCCGGTTGCGCAGCTCGACCAGATGCGACATCAGCGTCGCCTCCGCGAGCACCTCTTCAGGCTCGTGGTCGTCTCCCGTTGTGCCTGCCATGGCGCGGCGCGCGAGAAGCTCAGGGCTGAGGGCTGTCGGGGCCGGATTCGCCCCGCGAGGTCGGCGCGGAGGGCTCGGGACTGCCGGGTATCAGGTCATCTGCACCCGGGCGGCTGTAGGTGGGGGACACGGGAGGCCGCCGTGGCGGCACATCCAGAATGCGGTTCGGGTCCGCCGCGTTCAGCTCTTCCTGGAGTTGGGTCGTCAGCATCCGGGCCATGCGCCGGGCCTTGCCTGCCCACTGGCCCACCTGCTGGGCCACGCGAGGCAACCGCTCGGGCCCGAGCACAAGGAGCCCGATAACGAATATGAGCACCAGCTCCGAGAACCCGACATCGAACATGGCGGGCTAGCCAGATTTCTTGCCGGGGGTCCCGTCTTGGCGGTTTTCCGAGAATTCGGCGTCCGCTCGCTGGTTCTTCAGCTGCTTGGGCTCGTCCTCCTCTTCGGCTTCCGACATTGCCTTGCGGAATCCCTTTACGGCTCCGCCGAGATCAGTGCCGATGGAGCTCAGCTTCTTCGTGCCAAAGATGAGCACGACCACGAGCAGGACGACCAGCCAGTGCCATATGCTCAATGAACCCATGTTGCTACTCCAGGGCACTCCGTGCCCGTGATGGGTCAATGATACGGCAAAAGGCGGCGGGCCTATTGAGCCGCAGCACTCAGACTGAGACCGTTCCGCGACCCGGTGTGTCATGGCCGGCCGGGGCTATTGCGGAGCGGCGCCGCCCCGGAGCGCGCTAATCCGCTGCCTCGCGGGGTCGCGCCTCCAGCCACAGAGTCACCGGCCCCTCGTTGACGAGACTGACCGTCATGTGGGCGCCGAAGCGTCCGGTGGCTACCCGCGGACATCGCTCGGCGGTTTCGCGCACGAGGAGCTCGAACAGCTCCTGGCCGACGGCCGGTGCTGCTGCATGGGAAAAGCTTGGGCGGTTCCCCTTGCGGGTGTCTGCCGCCAGGGTGAACTGTGGAACCAGCAGCAGGCTGCCATTCGCGTCCCGGACGTCGATATTCATCTTGCCGGCGGCGTCTTCGAAAACGCGGTAAGACACCAGCCTTTCGGCGAGCCGTCGCGCCTCGGGCGGGCCGTCGCCCTGTCCGACGGCGACGAAGACGAGCAGCCCGGGCCCGATCGCCCCGACGACCTCCCCGCCCACGGCCACTTTCGCTTCGGACACCCGCTGCAACAGGCCGATCATCGATCGGAGAATACGGGGGAATCAGCCGGAATGCAGCCGAGATACAGCACGGCCCGTCGGATAAGGCGCTAGTACCTCGCGTCAGCGTAAATATTAAATAGTGGATAATTAGTCGTGGAATAATCCCAAATATAAAACTTAAGTGGGGTATCTATGTCAAATAATTGGAGATTCGGCGTGTTCTTACCGAACGATTAATTAGCACTGTCAAGTCAGTTAGTAGAAACAATCGATTCAGGTCGGCCATTCGGCCGCTGGTGATTTCGGTCCCTATTTCCCATTTTCGGAAGTGCTGAGCACGTGGCGAATAGCGGCCCTGTCCCGCGGTTTGGAGAGGGCTCTCTGGCAGAATGCCGCCGATGTCGGCGCGGGATTCACGATCAGCCCTCACGGGAGTGCGGCGTCTGGCGCATTCCGTCCTGCCACTGCTGGGGGTTGCAATCGCCGGGTGCCAGCAGGCCGCAGCGCCGGTCACGCCACAGAGCAATCAGGTCGCCGGACTGAAGGTGTATCGCCATGGGCTGGAGGACGGACCCTCCAGCCTGGACCCGGTTCAGGCCGCAACCATCTACGCCTCCTACGTGATCGAGAATGCGTACGACACGCTCTTCTCGTACAAGTACCTCGCGCGGCCGTATCAGCTGAAGCCCAATCTGGCGGACGGCTGGCCCGAGATCTCCCCCGACCTGCTCACGTACACCATCCGGCTGAAGAAGGGCGTGCGCTTTCAGGACGATGCCTGCTTCCCCGTCGGGAAGGGCCGCGAAGTCGTCGCGGAGGATGTGGTCTATTCGTTGAAACGTGAATTCGACCCGAAGAGTCGTCCGCAGGGCGCCTGGCTGTGGCAGGGTCGTATCGTCGGCATCGACGAGTGGAAGGAGGCGGGCTCGGACTACTCGCAGGAGATCCCCGGTCTCCGCGCGCTCGACTCGCACACCCTGCAGATCAGGCTGACGCGGCCCTTTCCGCAGCTGCTCGACACCTTCGCGCAGGCCTATTCCGCGATCGTGCCGCACGAGGCGGTGGAGAAATATGGCCGCGAATTCGCGATTCACCCCGTGGGCTCCGGACCCTTCAAGCTCGTGTCCTACGACACCGCGCGCGTCGTCATGGACCGCAACCCGGGCTACCGGCAGGAACCCGTGGACCTCCAGGCCGAGGGCTACGATCCTGCGACTCAGCGCTTCAGCGGTGTGGAGCGCATCCAGGGCCGCTCGCCGCCTTTTGTCGATCGCCTGATCATCGAGTTCATCAAGGACGACACCGCCCTCTGGAATTCCTTCACCAAGGACGACGAGGTGCAATACCTGAAGCTCGCGCCCGAGAAGACGGAGGAGGTGATCGAATCGAACTCGCCGCTGAAACTGCGGCCGGAGTTCGCCGCCAGATATCAGGCAATGGCCGCCGTCGAGGCCGGGTTCACCTTCGAAGTCTTCAACTTCGCCTTCCCCGACTTCGGCTACAACCCGGATCCCGCCCGCGAGAAGCGCAACAAGGCGCTGCGTTGCGCGATCATGAAGGCCTGGGACTGGCAGGCCCGCAACGACAGCTGGTACTTCGGGCTGGCGGTCGTGTTTCCGGGCGTCATTCCACCCTCGGTGCCGGAGTACGACCCAGACATGCCGCGCGACACGCTCAGGCGCGACGTCGCGGGCGCCCGCAAGCTGCTGCACGACAACGGCTGGACCGCGGAAAATCTGCCGGTACTGGAGTATGGCAATCCGGCCACCGTCAAATTCCGCATGTTCTACGAGCAGGTCAGGGCCTGGCTTGGCGAGATCGGTTACCCGGCGGAGAAGGTGAAGTTCAAGGGCTACCCCACCTTTGGCGACATGACGCGCGCGTGGAAGGAGAGCAAGCTGCCGATCGTCGCCAAGGGCTGGTATCTCGACTACCCGGACGCCGAAAACACACTGCAGCTCTTCTATGGACCCAACAAAACACCGGGCTCGAACGACGCGAACTACGAGAATCCGGAATACGACCGTCTCTATGAACAGGCGTCGGTGATGCTGCCGTCGCCCGAGCGAACGGCCATCTACCGGCACATGAACCGGCTCCTGCTCGACGACTGCGTGGGCATGGCGAGCCTCGCGCGAACCGTCATCCAGCTCTGGCACAAGAATGTCGTCGCCCTTCCGGACCGGGAGATCACGGGCGGCTACTTCTTCAAGTACGTGGACGTGCTGCCCGAAGGGGAGAGCGCGCGTCCCGCGGACCTGGAGCCCGCGGGCTGATGGACATCCTCCAGTACGCCGCCCGGAAGCTCATCGCCGGGCTGCCGCTGCTCGTCGGGGTGACGCTGATCAGCTTCATGCTGATGGTGTATTTCGGTCCGGACAAGACCTACGAGCTGCTCGGCAAGAATCCGACGCGCCAGCAGATCGAGGAGGTGCGGCACGAGCTCGGCTACGACCGGCCGTTCTTCGTGCGCTATACGCAATACCTGCGCGAGCTCGCCACGCTCGACTTCGGCAATTCCGATTCGACCGGAGAAAAGGTGAGCAACCTCCTCGGCCGCACGATCCCGGTGTCGCTCGCGCTCGAGCTGCCTGGCTTCATCCTCGGCAACCTCCTCGGCATCGTGCTCGCGCTCACCGCCGCGTACTATCGCGGGCGCTGGCCCGACAAGCTGATCATGGGCATGGCTGTCATCGGCATGAGCATCAGCTTCCTGATTGTGATCTTTGCGTTCCAGATCCTGTTCTGCACCTCGTACGGCCTCGACTGGTTCCCGGTCCAGGGGTGGGGTGCGGACACGCTGCGTCAATATCTCACCTACGTCGCCGTGCCGACGCTCGCAACGGTGTTCGTCACCCTCGGTTACAACACGCGCTTCTATCGGGCCGTGATCGTCGAGGAGATGAATCGCGACCATGTCCGCACGGCGCGGGCGTTCGGCACGCCGCCGGCGCGGCTCCTCTATCGCAACATTCTCAAGAACTGCGCGATTCCGATCATCACCCGCATCATGTTCACTATTCCGTCCGTGGTGATCGGCGGGGCGCTGCTGATCGAGACGAGCTTCGGGATCCCGGGGGTCGGCAAGGTCACCTACGAGGCCATCGTCAGCGGCGACCAGCCGGTGCTCAAGGCCGTGGTCGGGCTCACCGCGGCCCTCTTCGTCATCACGCTGCTCGTCACCGACATCCTGTACCGCGCCGTCGACCCCAGGGTGTCGCTCAAATGAGCGCCGTCGCACAGGACGCGCTCGCCGGCTGGGAGCAGACAGCCCGGGCCTCGCTGTGGACGAAGGCGTTCCACAAGCTCCTGCGCGACCGGGCCGGCATGATCGGCCTCGCCATCGTGACGATCTACCTCATCGCCGCCATCGGCGTGTGGTGTGGCTGGTGGGCCACGGGCTGGGCCCAGATCACCGGCGCACGCTGGGCACCCGTCTCGGCCGAGCACTGGTTCGGCACCAACATCATCGGGCAGGACATCTTCCAGCGCGGCATCTACAGCATCGCCACCGCGTTCGAGGTCGGCATCGTCGTCGCCGTGCTCGCGGTGGCGCTCGGGGGCGTGCTCGGCGCCTTCAGCGGGTTTCTCGCCGGGAGCTGGGTGGACGAGATCGTGCTCTGGCTGATGGGCGTGGTGGATGCGATGCCGTTCTACCTGCTCGTCGCCGCCATCGCCTATGCCCTGGCCGACTATCCCTATTCCATGCACGTGGCGATGGTGTCCACGTTCTGGACGACCACGGGCCGCCTGGTGCGCGGCGAGGTCATCAAGCTGCGGGGCATGGAGTTCGTCGAGGCCGCGCGCGCCATCGGCCTGCCGCAGGTGACCACCGTCTTCCGGCACATCCTGCCGAACACCTTTCACATCCTGCTCGTGCAGGCGACGCTCGCTTTCGTGGATGCGATCAAGGCGGAGGTGATCCTCTCCTTCCTCGGGCTTGGCGTGAAGGACGGCATGAGCTGGGGCCTGATGATCTCGGAGAGCACGCTCGAGTTCCTCGCCGGCCATTTCAACAATCTCATCGCCGCCTCCGCGTTGATGTTCGGCCTCGTCTACGCGTTCAACATGTTCGCCGACGCGCTCCAGGACGCGCTCGATCCGAGGCAGGTGGCCTGAGTGAGCGCGCAGGCGCAACCGCTGCTGGCCGTTCGGCATCTCAGCGTCGAATTTTCGACCCCGGAAGGCCGCGTGCGCGCCGTGGACGGCGTGAGCTTCGATGTCTTCCCGTCGGAGACGGTCGCCCTCGTGGGAGAGTCGGGCTGCGGCAAGACGGTGACGGCGCTGTCCCTGCTGCGACTCGTCCCGACGCCTCCCGGGCGTTACGCGGGCGGCGAGATCCGCTTCGATGGACACGACCTCCTCGGGATGCCCGAGAGCGACCTGCGGCACATCCGCGGCCGCGACATCGCCATGATCTTCCAGGAGCCCATGACCGCGCTGAATCCCGTGTTCACCATCGGCAGCCAGATGACCGAGGTGCTCCGCCGACACCGGGCGCTCGGGCGGCGCGCGGCCCGGGCGGAGGCGCTCGCGCTGCTCGCGCGCGTGGAGATCCCCGAGCCGGAACGCCGCATGGACGAGTACCCGCACCAGCTCTCCGGCGGCCAGCGCCAGCGGGTGATGATCGCGATGGCGCTCTCCTGCGGGCCGAAGCTGCTCGTGGCCGACGAGCCTACGACGGCGCTCGACGTGACGACGCAGGCCGCGGTGCTGGAGGAGATCAAGAGCCTGCAGGCCGAGTTCCGCATGGCGATGATCCTCGTCACCCACGATCTCGGCGTGGTCGCGGAGACCTGCGCGCGGGCGATCGTCATGTACTGCGGTGTCATCGTCGAAGCCGCGCCCACGGCGCGCCTGTTCAGCGCGCCGCGTCACCCCTACACCGTGGGATTGCTCGACTCCATTCCCCGTATCCGGGAGCGGAAGCTCCGCGAGCTGCCGGTCATCCCAGGCCGCGTCCCGGATCTCCTGCACCTGCCGCAGGGCTGTCGCTTTGCCGACCGCTGCCCGCGCGCGATGGACGACTGTCGCGCCACGGAGCCGGAGCTGACCGGCACCGGCGATGGCGGCATGGTCGCCTGCTATCACCCCCACGGATGAACGCCGTCGTCGAAGTCCGGGGACTGCAGAAGCACTTCCCCATCCGCGGCGGACTCTTCCGCCGCATCGTCGGCAACGCAAGAGCGGTCGATGGCGTCAGCTTCGCGATCCAGCCCGGCAAGGTCCTCGGGCTGGTGGGCGAGTCGGGCTGCGGCAAGTCCACGCTCGCCCGGACCATCCTGCGCCTGCACGAGCCGTCCGGCGGGCAGGTGCTGCTGGATGGCGAAGACATCACGGCAATGCCACGCGAGGCGCTGCTGCCCCGGCGCCGCCGGATGCAGATCATCTTTCAGGACCCATACGCGTCGCTCAGTCCACGGCGCACCGTTGCCCAGGCGATCCGCGAGCCACTCGACGTACACGGGGTCGGCACGCGCGCCGAGCGCGCGAAGCGCGTGGAGGAGCTGCTCGACGTCGTCGGCCTGGCCAAAGGCGTGCAGGACCGTTACCCGCACGAGTTCTCGGGCGGCCAGCGCCAGCGGATCGGCATCGCGAGGGCGCTCGCGCTCAATCCGGAATTCATCGTCGCCGATGAGCCGGTCTCGGCTCTCGACGTGTCGGTGCAAGGCCAGGTGCTGAACCTCGTCGCCCGGCTGCAGCGCGAGCGCGGCATCGCGTTCCTGTTCATCAGTCACGATCTCGCGGTCATCCAGCACGTCAGCGACGACGTGGCGGTCATGTATCTCGGCAAGATCGTCGAAATGGCGCCGGCCGCAGAGCTCTTCAGCAATCCGAAGCATCCGTATACCAGGACCCTGCTCGCGGCCGTGCCCGTGCCGGATCCGACTCGACGGCGCGGGCGCATCGTGCTCTCCGGCGACGTCCCATCGCCGGCAAATCCCCCGCCAGGCTGCCCGTTTCATCCGCGGTGCCCGGAGGTGATGGCAAAGTGCCGGATCGAGCTCCCGCGATTGGAGGAGATCGCCACTGCGGGCGGCCGGCACCTGGTCTCCTGCCATCTACATCAGATGGCACGGACGTAGCCGGGTATCGAGTGCTTATTTGCCGGGCGCAGGACTTAACAAAGATCTATCGCGCTCGCCTTGAGATCCTCGAGCTCGACGATCTCCAGCGCCCGCCGGTGCGTTGCCCGCAGATATACCCGCGGTGCAGAGCCCGCCTGATGCGCTTCCAGCCATCGCGCGGCGCACAGGCACCAGCGGTCACCGGGTTCCAGGCCAGGAAATCCCGTCTGGGGCTGTGGCGTGCTGAGATCGTTGCCGCGTGACTTCGAGAACGCCAGGAATTCCTCCGTCACGACGACGCATATCGTGTGCGAGCCGAAGTCCTCGTCATCGGTTTCGCAGCAGCCGCTGCGGTACCAGCCGGTCATCGGGCTGATGCTGCAGGTCGCCAGCGGCTCTCCGAAGACGTTGACTTGCTCGTTCCTGCGCTTACCACCGTCCATGCGTGGAACCATACCGGCGCGGCGCCGGGTCCGCCAGCCAGCGGCGCAGTCAGCCGTCGGCCTGGTCGGTCGTGATTGCGGACAGGCTCAGGTTACGTTAACTCCGCTCCCGCCGCGGCACGTCGCAAGTCAAGCCTTACATTTTTCCGATTTCCGTATACACGGGCTGGTTAAAGGTCCAGTGTGGGCGTATTCAGTCCCCTCACGTGAGGTGCCGCCCGTTTCCGGGGCGGCACGCATCAATGCTCAAGGACTCTCCGATGCAGGCCGCAGGCAGGATTCGCGAGGATGCGCCGACGCGCGATGTCGTCGATTCGGCCATAGCCGCCGGCCATTTCTCCATGCTGGTTAATGCCTTGAAGGCGACTGGCATGGTCGAGACGCTGAAGGGTCCTGGCCCTTTCACCGTGTTCGCGCCGACGGATGCGGCTTTCCGCAAGTTGTCTCGGGAAACGATGAACGGACTGCTCAAGGACAAAGCCGCGTTGGGCGCGATTCTGAACTTTCACATCGTGCCGGCGAAGATCATGGCGAAGGAAATCAGGTCAGGCGATCTGGCAACGGTTCAGGGCGGGAGTCTCACCATCGCCGTCAGCAATGACGGCATAAGAATCAACAACGCAAAAGTGATGAAGACCGACATCGAGACCTCGAATGGCGTGATGCACAGTATCGATACCGTGCTCATGCCGGCCTAGCGTCTCGATCCCGATTCGTCGTTCTGGACGACGGCCCTGCATGCAGGGCTTCGTTTCAGCCGCGCAGCGGCGACGAGAATCCCGGCGATTCCTTCTTGGCCTTCTTGGCAGCCCGCTTCTCGGACAGCGTCCTCGCAGGTTTCTTCTTGGCCTCGCGGTTGCTCTGACGTTCCTTACCCATATCCAGCTCCCTTGGAGTGTCTGATTTTGACAGCGTGAGCCTACGCCTTGCGCGGCCGTCGCGCGAGAAGTGTGCTGCCGGTCGCGGTTTGCAAATTCTCCCTGGATTCGATTCCCCGGCGTATCTATTCGGGGCTCGGGCGCGTATCGTGATTCTCGTGGCGGGACGAAGGTTCCCACCGGTACCCGTTCTTCCTCGACGCCTGCTGCCCTCGAGCTCACATCGACGAAGTGCCTTTTCACAGCAAGGGCGATTCCCCACATGGACCTCACAATCGTTGCCTCCGCGGCACTCCTTCTGTTTCTGCTGGCCGGTATCGGCTCGATGCTGTGGCATGCAAGGCGGCTGGCCGTTGCGTTCGAGAAACACCGCTCGTGATCACGAACGGTCCGAATGTGATTGCGCCGCGGTTTGCCGCGGTCCTCGCCCTGTCTGTCCTGCTGTCCGGCATCCCGGTCGCAGCCAACGCCCAGGATGACGCGGGGGCGCTGCCGGCCGATGCTCATCGGAACACGCACTCAGGAAGCTGGGAATGCAACCGGGGCTTTCGTAAATCCGAGGGCGCGTGTGTCGCGATCACGATTCCTGCTCACGCTTACCTCGATGCCTACGGCGCCGGCTGGCTCTGCGAGCGGGGTTACCGCAAGGCAGGTGAGGGATGCGCTACCGTCAGCGTACCTGTGAATGCCTATCTCAACGGCACCGGCGATGGGTGGAAATGCGAGCGGGGCTATCAGCAGGCCGATGACGCCTGCGTAGCGATCAAGATCCCCGCGAACGCCTTTCTCGATACGTATGGCGACGGTTGGAAGTGCCAGCGGGGATATCGCGCCATCGATGCCGGGTGCGTTGCGGTGAAGGTGCCTGACAACGGCTACGCGACGGATTCCACTTACGGCACCGGGTGGCAGTGCCAGCGCGGGTTTCTCCCCAACGGCGAGTCGTGCGTGGCCGTCGCCGTGCCGGAGAACGGAATTCTCTCGCCGTCAGGCGATCGCTGGAACTGCGCTCGCGGGTTCCGCGCCACCGGCAGCGCGTGCGTCGCCTTCTCGGTGCCCAGCAATGGCCACATGAACTATTCCGGCAACGACTGGGATTGCGACCAGGGACATCGCCGGTCTGGCGACCGTTGCCTGGCGCAATAGGCTCGGCTACTTACCGTCGGCCGGGGAGCCCGGCACCTGTGGCTGCTGCTGGCTGTCGTCGGACTCAGGCGCCCGTGCGGACCGGCGCTGCTGCTTGTCATTCTGCCGCAGCTTGCGCTTTTGCTCTTTTTGCTTCTTCGCCTGACGGTAGTTCGGTGGACGCATCTGGGTTTTCCTGGATTGCTGTGGAATTCAAACAGTCGGCTGCACCGGCAGCAGCATGACCTCATGCCAGGCATCGGTGGCGCTGTGCTCCCACGTCGGCAGGCAAATTGCGAGCTCCGCGTCGGCGGCCGAGAGGAATCCCGCAGTCGACCTCAGGAGATCGAACGGGCCGTAGCAAGTAATGGCGCCGGTGGCCGTCCTGCGCGCCCTGACCAGGACGGGGCCGCCGCATTGCAACTCCCGATAGAGCCGGTGGCCAAGACGCCAGCTGTCATGCACGCGGGTCGCGGCAATGGAGTTGTCCCCGCCACGCAGCGTGCCGTCGGCACAAAACCGGAAGCAGGACGCCCGCGAGTACGCCAGGGTCTCGCCAGGTCGGATCGGAAAGCTGAGCGTAAGCATCGCGCGCCCGCGGTAAACCTGTGCTTCAGGCACCACGTGCGTCTTCGAGCGTTGCGCGAGCTGGTTCAGTAGCGTCCCGGCCCGCCGCGTCCGCCGCCAGCGGAGCGCTCGCGTTCCTTGGCCTCGTTGACCTTCAGGGGGCGACCCCCGAAATCGGTCCCGTTCAGGGCCTGCATGGCACGGGCGGCCTCCGCATTGGCCATCTCGACGAAGCCGAAGCCCCGCGGTTGCCCCGTGTCCCGGTCCGAGATCAGCGTGACCTTGTTGACCTCGCCATGCGGCGTAAACAATGCGCGCAGGGCCTCTTCGGTCACGTTGAACGGCAGGTTTCCAACATAGAGTTTCGTCATTGGTAGGTATTCCACAAAGAAAAGAATCGGCAGACCTCGCTGCCTCGTGGTTCGCAGATGCTCCAGAGGTGTCCGACCCTGGTCGAACGTCAAGACAAAGGGAGGAACGACAAGGACAGAAGAGTCCAGAGATGTGAGAGCCATAAACACCATACAGCAATACGGGCCGCGGCGCCCGGCTTTCGCTCCGTAGCCACCAGCGCGGCAAGGCTGGATCCGAACGCCCCGGGCGATTGAATTCTGCGAAACTACTGCGTGGCCAGTTGATGCCAGGGTCGTCTCATGCGCCATTCAGCAGTGCGCCTCGTCTCGCTCCCGTTGTTGCTGCTCACCATCTCCGCCGCCTTTGCTGCGACCGGATCCGGTTCGCAGGCGTTCACGGCCGACGATCTGGTGCGGCTGAAGCGCTTGTCCGATCCGCAGGTGGCGCCCGACGGCCAGCGCGTGGCCTTCTTGGTGCGCGAGACGGATATGGAGGCGGATCACGGCCGCACGCACGTCTGGCTGCTGGATCTGTCCACGAAGGATCGGACACCGCGCCAGCTCACGCGCGATCCGGCGGGCGAGTCGAATCCCCGCTGGGCGCCCGACGGCGGCATGCTCTATTTCCTGTCGGCGCGCTCCGGGTCGTCCCAGGTGTGGCGCATCTCTCTCAGGGGCGGAGAGGCGCAGCAGGTGACCGACTTCCCGCTCGACGTCGGCACGCTGCAGGTCGCACCGGCGGGAAACCGCCTGGCCGTGACGATGGCGGTCTTCCCGGAATGCGCGGACCTCAAGTGCACGGCCGAGCGGCTGCAGCGACGCGAGAAGGAGAAGGCGACCGGGGTCGTCTATGACCAGCTCTTCATCCGGCACTGGGACCAATGGGAGGATGGCACCCTGTCGACTCTCTTCACGACGGTCGTTGGCGCGGACGGCAGGGCCGGCGAGGCCGTCAACGTGTCCGGCAAAGTGCGCGCGCACGTTCCGTCGCGGCCGAGCGGCGGCGACGAGGAGTTCACCTTCAGTCCCGATGGCCGGCGCCTCGTATTCAGCGCGCGGCTCGCGGACCGCGTGGAGGCCTGGTCGACCAACTTCGATCTCTACGAGGTCGCCTCGGACGGTTCCTCGCCGCCCGCGAACCTCACCGCCGACAATCCGGCTTGGGATACCCAGCCGGTGTTTCTTGCCGACGGCGATCTCGCCTGGCTCGCGCAGGAGCGGCCGGGCTTCGAGTCCGACCGCTTTCACGTGGTATTGCGTGACGCGCGCACCGGCTCGGTGCGCCCGCTGACGCAGGAATGGGACCGCTCGGTCGGCCGGCTGCGCGCGGCACGCGACGGCCGCGGCCTGCTCGCCACCGCGGACGACGTCGGGCAGACGTCGCTCTTCTCGGTCGATCCGCGCAGTGGCAAGGTCGCCAAACTCGTCGGCGAGGGGCAGGTGGCGGAATTTTCGCCGGCCGCCGATGGCATCGTCGTCGCATGGAACTCACTGGGCGCGCCGACGGACCTCTATCTCGCGCGGCGCGCCGGGGCCACGCCAGGCCGTCTGACCTCCGTCAACGCGGATCTGCTCGGGTTGCGGGCGCTGTCCGCTTACGAGCAGTTCAGTTTCGCGGGCTGGAACGGCGAGACGGTTTACGGCTACGCGATGCAGCCATTCGGGCTCTCGCCGGGTCGCAAGTACCCGATCGCCTTCATCGTGCACGGTGGCCCGCAGGTGAGCCTGCAGAACCAGTGGAATTACCGGTGGAACCCGCAGGTCTTTGCCGGCCACGGCTACGGCGTCGTGTTCATCGATTTCCATGGCTCGCCGGGTTACGGGCAGGCGTTCACGGATTCCATTTCGCGGGACTGGGGCGGGAAGCCCCTGGTCGACCTGCAGAAGGGTCTTGCAGCGGCCGTCGCCCGTTTCGACTGGCTCGACGGCGAGCGCGCCTGCTCGCTCGGCCCCTCTTACGGGGGGTTCATGCAGAACTGGATCGCCGGCAACTGGCCGGAGCGCTTCCGCTGCATCGTCAACCACGCCGGCATCTTCGACCAGCGCACGATGTACTACGCGACCGAGGAGCTGTGGTTTCCCGAATGGGAGCACGGCGGGCCGTACTACGAGAATCCGGAGGGGCACGAGAAGTTCAACCCGGCGAACTTCGTGAAGAACTGGCGCACGCCGATGCTCGTCATTACCGGCGAGCACGACTATCGCGTGCCCTACACGCAGGGCCTCTCGACGTTCACCGCGCTGCAACGACGCGGCATCCCGAGCCGGTTGCTGTACTTCCCCGACGAGGGACACTGGATCCTGAAGCCGGCCGACAGCCTGCAATGGCACAAGGTCGTGCTTGAGTGGCTCGACACCTACCTTCGCTGACGGGTCTGAGCCCTGGTAGAAGGTAATATGCAGTCATGAAGCGGGCCGTCAGATTGCTCGCGGCGAGTGTGGCACTCTCCTCTTGCGCAGCCGTCGTGCCGCGGACGGCGCCGGCCGCGTCCGGCGACGCCGCCTTCGCCACGCTCGAGCGCGAATACGTCATCTATTTTCTCGACCGTTATCCGGTCATCGCCACCTATCTCGGCGGTTCGGCGCTCGATCCCGCGCTCGCCGAGGTCGACGGTCGGCTGCGCGATCACTCTGCGGAAGCGATCGCTGAGGAAGACGCGCGATTCGCGGAGTTCCGACGGCGCTTTGCGGCGCTCGATCCGGGCGCGCTCTCGGCCCGCCGGCGCACGGACCGCGACGTCGCCCTGGTGCAACTCGAGTTCCTGCTGCACCAGCATGACGTCCGCCGCTACCAGGAGCGCGCGCTCGACAGTTACATGGACGAGCCCTTCCGCGGAGTCGATTGGCACCTGCAGGATTTCGCGGACCGGCGCGACGGGCATTACGGCACGGACGCGGACTGGCGGCGCCTGATCGCCCGGCTGCGTGCCGTGCCGGGCTATCTCGCGACGGCGCGGCGCCAGCTCGGGGCCGGCATCCGCGCGGGCAACACGCCGGACTGGCGCGTTCTTCGCGGCAGCGGGATCGAGGCCTCCCGGGCGAATGCCGAGTATTTCTCGAGCACGTTACCCGCGCTGGCGGCCGAGCGCATCGGCGGCGAGAACCGCGCGGCATTGCTCGGCGAGCTCGAGGCCGCCGCCGCGGCCGCGGGCAAGGCGTACGCGGATTTTCGCAGCTTCGTCGTCTCCGCTTTTTTCGACGATGTCTCGAAGGAAGGTGCCCCCGGCCTGAAACCGGCGTTCCGCGCGGATCACTTCGCGCTCGGCGAGGCAGAGTACGACTGGGCGATCCGCAACAACCTGCGGCTCGACACGACCGCGGCGAAGCTGTTCGACGGCTCCTGGCCCGTGGTCGAGGCGACGCGCGCCGAGCTCGTGGCGCTGGCACGCGAGGTCGCGGCGAACCATGGCTGGCGCGCGACCGGTGACGGCGATCAGGTCGTACGGGGCGTGTTCGCGGAGCTGCGCAAAGACGCGCCGCGCTCCGACGACGAGGTGCTCGCCTGGTTCCGCGATACCGGAGCACGGCTGGTGGACTATGCGCGGCGCACGGGACTGTTCGATGTTCCGGCCGACTACCGGCTCAATGTCATCGTCACGCCGCCGCCCCTGCGGACGTCCATAGAGGATGCTGCGTACTACCCGGCCCCTCCTTTCAAGGGCAACGGCGTCGGCAATTTCTTCGTGACGCCGACCGGCAACGATCCCGCGATACTCGCGAACCGCAACCGCGCCGCGCTGGCCGATCTCGCGGCGCACGAGGGTTTCCCCGGTCACGACTGGCACTACAAGGTGATGACGCAGTACCGGGATTCGATCGCGCTCGTCCGCTGGCTCACCCCTGGCGCGGTCGAGGATTCCTCGTCGATGTGGCAGGACTCCATGGCGGCGGAAGGCTGGGCGCTCTATGCGGAGGCGCTGATGGCCGAGCCGCAGCGGGGTGCACCACATGGTTTCTACACGCCGGAGGAGCGGATGTACCAGCTCCAGGGCAAGCTCTACCGCGACCTGCGCGTGCGCATCGATACGGGCATCCACACCGGCCGCATGGGATTCGACGAGGCGGTGGATCTATTCTCGCAGGTCGTGGATTTTCTGCCGGGCTCGTGCCGCGACCCCGGGGAGACGCGTGACGATGCGAAACGCGCGAGCTGCGCCGGCGCCTGGGCGGCGATCTACCGTTATTCACGCTGGCCGACGCAGGCGATCACCTACCGGCTCGGCAAAGAGCAGATCCTGGCGTTGCGTGCGGAGGCGGCCCGGCGGCTGGGCGCACGCTTCGACGAGAAGCGGTTCCACCTCGAGTTCATGAAGCAGGGCACGATCCCCGCCGGCTACTTCAGGGACGAACTGCTGCGCGTCCTCGCTGGCGGGTGACTACTCCTCGTCCGCTCCCACCGGCAGGAGCGGCAGCGAGTCGGAGTTCCAGATGCTCTTCCCGATGCGCCATTGGCCGTCGGCCTTGTGCCAGACCTCCAGCCATTTGCCGGTATCCACGACGGCCCCGGTTTCGTCGGTCGTCGAATAAGTGCCCGAGCGAAACGCGTAGTCGCCCGACAGGGTGATCTCCGAGTCCGCGGGAATGCGCGTCTTGTAACCCGACGCGCCCATCTCCGTCAGGTCACCTGCCAGGAACTTGCGGATCGCGAGGCGGCCCTCCGCGACGGGGGCGGCCGGCGGCATCAGCACGGCGTCGTTTTCGAAGACCGCTGCGATACCGTTTGCGTTGGCGGCCGTATATGCCGCGTCCTTCGCGGCCCCGGCCGACCGGATGGCCTCGATGTCATCCGCGAACGCGGCGGGAACCGCCGATCCGGCCGGCGTCGCGGGCGTCTCGGGCATGGGCTGCGAAGCCGCGGGCGACGTGGTGGAAGACTGGGCCGCCGGAGACCGGCCCGCCGGTCCCGGCGGCGTGTCCCCGCACGCGGACAGCGCAAGAACCACGCACCCGAACAGCGCTCTCGCAATAGGACTCGTCATCTTCGCAGGCTCCTGTCAGGGGGTTGGCGGGGCAGGCTCCGGTGGAAACAGAGGCAGCTGGTCGGAATTGTCGATCTGCAAGATGATCTGCCACTTGCCGTCTTTCTTGCGCCAGGCCTGCATCCACTTGCCGGTATCGGCAAGCACGCCGGAACCGTCGTTGAACTGATACGGCCCCCAACGGATGCCGAGATCGCCCGAAACGCGGAGCTCGGCCCCCGCCGGGATCGTCACGCTGTAGGGCCCGAGCGTCAGCTTGCTGAAATAGCCCTTGAGGTACCTGCGGATCTCTTCGCGACCTCTGGCCGCGACTGCCGTCTGCGGCATGAGCATGGCATCGTCCGCATACAGGGCGAGGATGGCATCGACGTCGAGCGCGGCGAATGCCTCGTTCCACTCCACGCCGGCGCCGCGCAGAGCGAGCTCATCTTCCCGCTTTTGATCCGCCGCCGCGGCCCCGGCGTCGGCCACGGGCCGGGTGCAGGAGGTCAGCGCCAGCAGCGCGGCCAGCAGGAATCCCGCGTTCTTCAGGCGATTCATTGCATACCTCTCAGCTTCTCATTTGCGATCAGGCCCATCGATGGGCGGCGAGATGATGCCACAAGATCGGCCTTACGGAATTTCCCGCCGGAGTATGAATTCGCGGTCACGCTGCCGGCCCACGGCGAACTCGTATTCGCCGACCTTCTCGAATCCGTATCGACCATAGAGCCGTTGGGCCCCGTAATTCTGCGACCAGACGCCGACGTACAGCGGGCTGCGCCTCGCCGCGGCAAGCCACTCGAGCGCGGTGTCGAGCAGGCGCGTGCCGAGGCCGCGCTGGTGAAATGCGGACCGGATGTAGAGCTGGCGGATCTCGCCCGCACCCGGCTCGAGATTCGGGACCGGCAGCTTGCAACTCCCGGCGACCACGTAGCCGATCGGCGAGCCCGCGACGGCCAGCCAGGTCGCGACCGCAGGGTCGCGCAGAACCCGCTCGTGGGCGGCTTCCGAATGCGAGCTGGAGAGAAAATCTGCGAGGTCGTCCGGTGCATAGAGATAGGCGAAAGCTTCGACAAAGGTCGCCGCACCGAGTTCTGCGAGCGCCGGCGCATCGGCCGGAATGGCGCGGCGGATAGGGATTGAGGGAACGTTCTCCACGACGCCGCTCATTCTAGATCGGCGTCAGGGCGTGGGGGCGAGGTGCAGCCAGCCGGCGGCAGCCCAGTTCCGCAGGACGGCCCGCAGCGGCGCCGGCGCCCGGCGGAGGGCAGACGCATCCAGGCGGCGCCGGTCGGCAAGTGCACGCAGCGCCGGCAGCAGGCGCGCTTCGACCTCGAACAGCTCGCCATTTACCGCCACGCCTGCACGCCCCGTGAGCATGCGCGTACGCGAGTCGAGCACGACTCCACGCCGGCGCAGACCCGCGGAGAAGGCGGTTGCCGACGGCCCGCGCCGTGGCCGCTCGAACACGACATGGGGTTTTGGCTCCGAGAGATGTTCCAGCAGGAAGCGCTCGGTGTCGGCGCGCGTCGGTCGCGGCCGGCTGAGCGCGGCATGCGTCGCCGCCACCATGGTCGCGGGCAGCTCGGCCGGTCGCGATGACGGGGGCAGGCCCGGATCAGTGTATCGCCCGGGCAGGTGCGCGCGCTCGGCGAAGCTCTCCAGCCACGGACCGAGCAGCTCCGCCCAGACAGGCGCGCGAAACCCGATCGAGCAGGTGATGCATTCGCCCTCCGCGATGCCCTCGTGCGGCACGCCGGGTGGGAGGTACAGCATGTCGCCGGGGTCGAGCACCCACTCGCGCGCCGCCCGGAACCCGCGCAGCAGCTTCAGGGGCTGGCGCGGCTGCGACGCCAGGCCACGCTGGGTGCTGATCCGCCAGCGGCGCCGGCCCTTTCCCTGCAGGAGGAAGACGTCGTAGCTGTCGGCGTGTGGACCGATGCCACCGCCGTCGGTCGCATAACTCACCATCAGGTCGTCGAGCCGCGCATCGGGAACGAAACGAAAGCGCGACAGCAGGTCGCGCGCTGCGGTGTCGGCGAGGTCGACGCCCTGCACGAGCAGAGTCCAGCGGGGACGGGTCAGCGGCGGCAGCGCGGATCGCGGGAACGGCCCGTCACGCAACGACCAGCGTGCGCCCCGGTGCACCACCAGGCGCGACTCGACGTCTTCGCGCGCGGCTAGCGAGAACAGCCCGGCACGGGTCACCGGCGGTACGAATCCGGGAAAGGCGGCGCGGATGAGCAGCGGCCGGCGCTGCCAGTATTCGCGCATGAAGCGGCCGACGCTGAGCGGCCCGATGCGAGTAAGCACCGGAGTCATCGGCGGATTATAGGGGCCGGCGCTGCGACTCTGACGTCGGGTGGCGCGGTTGTGGTATATGACTTCGGCCCGAACGCACTCAACGACAAGAAAGGGGAGTCGCATGCGCAGGATCACGGTTGCCGCGGCCGGAGCGGTCTTCATGGCCTTGGCCGCTTTCATACCCGCCGCTCAGGCCCAGTTTCAACCCGAGAAACTGACGCCGATGGGCGAGAAGATCGAGGCGGCGATGAAGAGCGACATCCGCTCGGCCGAGGAGAAAGGCCGCGACGAGGAGCGCAAGCCGCGCCAGACGCTGGAGTTCTTCGGGCTGAGAGACGACATGCGCGTCATCGAGCTCGTGCCGGCCGGCGGGTGGTACACGAAGATCCTGGGGCCGGTGCTCGCCGACAAGGGCGAGCTCTATGTCGCGCTCGGCACGCGACAGATCGAGCCGCTGGTGAAGAGCGTGCCGGCGCTCGCCAAGGTCAAGATCGCGTCGAGCGATGCCAAGATGACTCCGGCCGGCGGCACCATGGGGCTGTTCGACCTCAATGAGTTCTCTCTCGGCGTGAAGGATGCCGACCTCGTGCTGACCTTCCGCAACCTGCACAATTTCACGGGCGCCTCGCGGGGGAACCTGCACAAGGCAGTGTTCGATGCGCTCAAGCCGGGCGGCCACTACGGCGTGCTGGATCATACCCGGCGCCACAACGAGCCCGACAACTCCGAGAACTGGCGGCGCGTGGACCCGGTGCAGGCGATCAAGGAGATCCAGGCCGTCGGCTTCGTGCTGGTGGACTACTCTGGTCTGCATTACAAGCCGGACGACGAGCTGCGCTACGAGGTCGGGCGCAAGACCGTCACAGGCAACACCGACAGGTTTGCGCTGCTGTTCCAGAAGCCGAAATAAGATCCGTTGACGATCGACGTCGCGCTCATGGCGCTGGCCGCCGCGGCGGCCGGCTTCGTCGACGCCATCACGGGCGGCGGGGGCCTGGTCCTCGTGCCGGCGCTGTTCACCGCCTTTCCCGGCGCCGCGCCGGCGACGCTGTTCGGCACGAACAAGGGGGCCGCGGTCTGGGGCACCGCCTGGGCGACGGCCCAATACGCGCGCCGTGTCACGATGAACTGGCGCACGCTCGGCCCGGCGGCCGCGGCCGCGCTCGCCGGTGGCTTTGCCGGCGCGTGGGCGGTGACGCATGTTTCCGGCGAGGGACTGCGGCGCGTCCTCCCATTCGTCCTGCTGGCGGTCTTCGCCTACACGCTCGCGAGAAAGGACCTCGGGCATACCCATGCGCCGCACCTGACACCGGGCAGGGAACGCGCGGTGGCAGGGACGATCGGTGCCGCGCTCGGTTTCTACGACGGCTTCTTCGGGCCAGGCACGGGAAGCTTCTTCGTCTTCCTGTTCGTGCGCGTCCTCGGCTATGACTTCCTGCACGCTTCGGCCGGTGCCAAGTTCCTGAACACGGCGACCAACCTCGCGGCCCTGGCCCTGTTCGCGGCCAGCGGCCACGTGTGGTGGCAGCTCGCATTGCCGATGGCAGTGGCGAATGTCGCGGGGAGCCTGATGGGAGCGCGGCTCGCGCTCGCGCGCGGGGCTGCGTTCGTGCGCGTCGCGTTCATCGTCGTCGTCGGCGCGCTGATCCTGCGCACCGCGTACGACGCCTTCCTGCAGTGAACGTCCGGCTCCGCCGTCTCAGCCGCCCGCATCGACTCCCATGATCATGCGTCTCTCTTTGGCGTCGTAGGCTTCGCGCGCGCTTCGTTCCGGGAAGAGCAGCGAAACCACGATGCCCGCAAGAAAGCCGAGCGGGATGGTGACGATCGCGGGGTTCTTGAGGGGGAACATGGCCGCAGGAGCGCCGAGGATGTCCACCATGATCGTCGGCGAGACCGCGATCAGCGCGAGGCTCGACAGCGTGCCGGCGACGATGGACGTGACCGCGCCCGCCGTCGTGAATCCACGCCAGAATATCGAGAGCACCAGCGCCGGGAAATTGCCCGAGGCCGCGACGGCGAACGCGAGCCCCACCATGAAGGCGACATTCTGGCCCTTGAACAGGATGCCGAGCAGGATCGCGACGATGGCGAGCACGACGGTCGCGGCCCGCGCGACCATGAGTTGCTCCTCGCGCGGCGCGTCGCCCTTCCTGTGCACCGACACCCAGAGGTCGTGGCTGAGCGCGGCGGCGCCCGACAACGTGAGGCCGGCGACCACCGCGAGGATCGTCGCGAATGCCACGGCGGCGATGAAGCCGAGCAACCCGGTGCCGCCGAGCGCCTCGGCGAGCAGCGGCGTGGCCATGTTGCCACCCTTGTCCACGAGCGCAATCGTCTCGCGGCCGACGAGCACCATCGCGCCGAAGCCGAGAATGAAGGTCATGAGGAAGAACGCGCCGACCAGCCCGGTTGCCCACAACGCCGACTGGCGCGCGGCTTTGGCGTCTGGCACCGTGTAGAAGCGCATGAGGATGTGCGGCAGGCCCGCGGTGCCGAACATGAGCGCGAGACCGAGCGAGATCGCGTCCCAGGGATTGGCGACCTGTTTGCCGGGCGCCAGCACCGCCGGCCCGTAGATCTCGGCGGCCCTTGCAAAAAGGGCCGCTGGGCTGAAGCCGAACCGGGCGAGCGTCAGCACGCACATCACCGCCGCGCCGGAGAGGAGCAGCGTCGCCTTCACGATCTGCACCCACGTCGTCGCGATCATGCCGCCGAAGAGCACATAGGCGAGCATCACGACGCCGACGCTCACGACCGCCACCTCGTAGGGCATGCCGAACATGAGCCTGATGAGGTTGCCGGCGCCCACCATCTGTGCGATGAGATAGAACGCGACGACTGCGAGCGTGCCGATCGCGGCGGCGACGCGCACCGGCGCCTGCCGTAACCGGAAGCTCACGACGTCGGCGAACGTGTAGCGGCCGAGGTTGCGCAGCGGCTCGGCGATCAGGAACATGACCAGCGGCCAGCCGACCAGCCAGCCGGTGGAATAGATCAGGCCGTCGAAACCGGACATCGAGACGAGGCCCGCGATCCCGAGAAAGCTTGCCGCGCTCATGTAGTCGCCCGCGAGCGCGAGGCCGTTCTGGCGGCCGCTGATCGTGCGTCCGGCCGCGAAGAATTCCTCGGTCGTGCGCGTTTTGCGCGTCGCCCACCAGGTGATGGCGAGCGTCGCGGCGATGAAGACGAAGAAAAACGCAATGGCCGTCGTGTTCGGCTCGCCGAGACTGGTCGCCGCGGAACCCTGTGCCGGATTCATTCGGGCCCGGGTGACGTGGCCGGCGGTCTGGCCGCCCGGGACACCTGCAGCTGGATGTCGCCGAGCCTCGCGTCGAAATGGCTGTTGGCCCAGCGCACGTAGATCCAGGTGGTGATCCAGGCGCCGACGATCACGAGAGCGCCGGACAGGATGCCGACGCTGAGCCCGGGTACGAGCTCGGTCGCCATGAAATCCTTCGCGAAGGCGACGGCAAGAATGAACCCGAAGTAGAGGACGAATACCACGGCGCTGAGCGCCACGGCGATACGCCAGCGGGCCCTGGCCAATGCTCGAATGCCGTGGTCAGCCATTTGCGCCCCCGTCCGCCGAAGTCCCGCGCCCATACTGCCGCAATCAGCGCAGCTTCGTCATCGCCCGCGTCGCCTCGGGCGTGCTGCGCGCTTCTGCCAGTCCGCGGGCGTCGGGAAGCGGCGCGCGGCATCGAGCAGCCAGTCACGGAAACCGCTCACCTTCGGCAGCACGAGGTATGGCTTCGGGCAGACGAAGTAATAGGCGTATTCGTAGGGCACATATTCCGGGCCGGCGAGACGCAGTTGCCCCTTCTGCAACGAACGCACGGCCAGGCTCCAGCGCGCCAGCGCAAAGCCGAGTCCCTCCTCGGCCGCGGCGAGGATGCCCACGGAGTCATCGAGGGTGGCAGCCGTCGGCCTGAGCCTGCCGCCCGAGGCGGATTCGCCCCAGCCGTTCCATGGCTCGGAATCGGATTGCAGCAGCGGATAGTCGTCGAGCCGCGCGCCGCGCCGGATCGGGCCGTATCGGCGCAGCACCTCCGGGCTCGCGACCGGGACGAGCCATTCGTCGAGCACCTTTTCGCTGTGCAGATCGGGATAGTTGCCGTGCCCGAGACGGATCGCGGCGTGCATTGGCGATTTCGAGAAATCCACGATCTCGCGCGAGGTCGTGAAGCGGATCTCGATCTTGGGGCGGGCGCGATGAAAAGCCCGCATGCGCGGCAGGAGCCAGGCCTGCAGGAACGACGAGAGCACCGTCACCTGCAACGGACCGCCGGTGCGGTGCTGCTTCAGCTGCTGTAGTGAGGCCGCGAGCTCGGCCAGCCCGCGCCGCACGCTCGGCAGGAGCTCGGTCCCCTCCGCCGTGAGCTGCACGCGCCGCCCGCGCCGGGTGAAGAGCGGCACCTGCAGATATTCCTCGAGAGTCCTGATGTGCTGGCTCACGGCGGCCGGGGTGACGTGCAGCGCCTCGGCTGCCTCGCCGAAGCTCAACCGCGTCGCGACGGCCTCGAAGACCCGCAGTGCGTTCAGCGGCAGGCGCTCTGTGGCTGGCACGTTAAGTTTTCCTTAATCGAGTTGCAGACTTTACGTTTGCTGCCATCCCCGCGCCAGGAGAGATTACCTCCTTCGGAAAAACTGATCGAGGAGAGATGAGATGTACGCCCACCAGATCTTTGCTGCCGGCCTGCGCGCCCTGACCGCGGTCGCCATCGTGCTTGCGATGGCCTACACCTTCGACTACGGCCACAGCACGACGCTCGCCGGTCTGCTGCAACCACTGCTCAACGGTTGAGCGACCCAGTACGAAAGGAGCGCGACATGAATACCGCGAACTGGGTGAATGCGCTGAAAGAAGCTCTCGCCGCGGTCGCCGACGGGGCACGGTCCGTGCCGCCGGGCGACGGTGGCGAAGCGCGCCATTTTCCGGCCGTGGAGCTCGCCGAGCTGCGCCTCGGCGCCCGGCTCGGCCGCGCGGGCAGCCGCTCGTGGCTTAAGGCTTCGCCGGCTTTGCGGGCTGGGCCGGTGTCGCCGGCGGAGTCGGTGCGGGGGCGGGGTTGATGCTAACCAGCTCCACCTCGAACTTGAGCGTCGCGCCGGGCGGGATGTCGGCACCGGCGCCGCGATCACCATAGGCGATGGCCGCGGGACAGACGAGCTGCGCCGTCTCGCCCACGTGCATCCGCTGCACGCCTTCCGTCCAGCACGGAATGACGCCGTTCAGCTGGAATTCGGCGGGTTGGCCGCGACCCTTGGTGGTGTCGAACACCTTGCCGTCGGTGAGCGTGCCCTCGTAGTTGACGGTCACCCTGTCGGTGGCCTTCGGCTGCGGGCCCGTGCCGGGCTTGATGGTCTTGAATACCAGTCCTGAAGGAGTCTTGATGGCGCCGGGCTCCTGGGCCGCCTTCGCCTGAAAGGCATCGCCCTGCTTCTTGGTCTCGGCGGCGACGGCATCGAGGCGCGTCTTCACCAGCTGCTTGAATCGCTCGCTGTACTCCTGCGGGTCGACGAGCGGCTTCTTGTCCGCGAGGGCATCACCGAAACCGCTCATGAAAACCTCGATCTCCTCCGGGCTGAGCTGGATCTGCTTCGTTTGTGCGCCGACCTGCCGGCCGACCGAGAGACCGAAGGCATAAATCGTCTTCTGGTCCTCCGTGAGCGTCTTCGGCGCCGTCGCTGCGATCGCCTGCCCGCCGAGGGATCCCATGATCCCGACAATGAGGAAAAGAGTGGTGATGCGCAGATTCATGTGGCTGCCTTCCGCCCGTCCAGGGCGCCGAGCCCCGGCGGGGGCTGTTGATGCCAAGCGCGCGATCCTACAGGAACAGGGGTATTGGCGGCCACCCGTGCCGCGTCGCGCCGCCTCCTTGCTCGGCGATGGCGCGGGCACCACTGTCGCAGATTTCCGCGACCGGCAGAACTTGAGAGAATGCTTCGTCTGCACACCCGGGGGGGGTGGGTCCATGACTTACGCGGCTATCACGGGCTGGGGCAAATGCATGCCGGCGGCGATTCTCACCAACGCCGACCTCTCGACCTTTCTGGACACCAGCGACGAGTGGATCGTCTCGCGCACCGGCATGAAGCAGCGGCGCATCTCGCACGTGCCGGCCATCGACATGGCGACGGTTGCCAGCCGCCGGGCGCTCGCCTGTGCCGGGCTGGACGCCGGCGACCTCGACCTCATCGTCTATGGGAGCTGCAGCTACGACGAACAGGTACCGAACTCCGCATCCGGCGTACAGGTCCTGCTCGGCGCCGGCAATGCCGGCGCGATGGACGTCAACACCGCCTGCACGAGCTTCCTCTACGGGCTCTCCACCGCGACCGCGATGATCCGCAGCGGCGTCATCAGGAATGCGCTCGTCATCGGCGTCGAGCTGATCTCGCCGTACATGGACTGGGACAACCGCAATGTCGCGGTGCTGTTCGGCGACGGCGCGGCGGCGGTGGTATTGCAGGCGGGCGAACGGCCGGAAGGTGTGCTCGGCGAGCATCTCGGCTGCTACGCCGACGCGCGCGCCATCCTGCGCATCCGCGGCATGGGCTGCGCCTACGCGAATCGTGACGTGCGCTATGGCGACACGATCTGGGATTTCGACGGTCAGGAGATCTTCCGCAAGGCGGTGAAGGGCATGGCACAGGCCACGGAGCGGGCGCTGGCGAAATGTGGCATGACCGGCGATGCGATCGATCTCATGGTGCCCCACCAGGCGAATCTGCGCATCATCGAGGCGGTTGCCAAGCACGCGCGCGTCCCGATGGAGAAAGTATTCCTGACCGTGGAGCGCTACGGGAACATGTCTGCCGCTACCGTGCCCGTCGCCCTGGTGGAGGCGCTCGAAGAGGGGCGCGTGAAGCCGGGCGCGACCCTGTTGACGCCCGGGTTCGGCGGAGGCCTCACGGTCTGCTCGCACGTGCTGCGCTGGGGCGAGCGAGTCACGCCGCTCGCCGCGAGCGATGCCGAGCTGCCCGGTAACGACAGGACCGCGCTTGAGATCGTGAACGGTTATCGGGCCGTGAGAGCCGGCCGCGCCGTCTCCGAGCGGGGCCTCATGGCGCCGCGCTTCGCAGAAACGCAGTCACGTACGTGAAGGACAACGTCGTCGTCGTCACCGGCGCCTCGCGCGGCATCGGCGCCGAGCTCTCGCGGCAGCTCGCGGCAAAAGGGGCGCACCTCGCGCTCTCGGCGCGCGACGTGCCGGCGCTCGAGCGGGTGGCGGCGGATTGCCGGGCGCATGGCGCCCGGGTCGCCGTGATCCAGGCCGACGTCGCCATCGAGGACGATTGCCGCCGCCTCATGGAGCGCGCCGTCGCCGCCCACGGGCGCATAGACACGCTCGTCAATAACGCGGGGCGCTCGATGCACGCGCGCTTCGCCGATTTCGGGGACGTCGCGATCCTCGCGCAGCTCATGCAGGTCAACTACATGGGTGCGGTGTACTGCACGCGCCACGCATTGCCGCAGCTCCTCGCGAATCGGGGCCGGATCGTCGGCATCGGCAGTCTCACGAGCCTCACCGGCGTGCCGACCCGCACCGGCTACTCGGCTTCAAAGCACGCGATGCGCGGCTTCTTCGACTCGCTGCGCATCGAGCTCGCGGACTCGGGCGTGACCGTCACCATGATCTACCCGGGCTTCGTCGCAACGGGCATACGTGAGAGCGCGGCCGGCGCCGACGGCAGGCCGGCGGCAGTCGACCCAGCGAAGGGCAGGAGGGTCATGAGCGTCGAGGAATGTGCGGGGCGGATCGTCCGGGCCATGGAGCGGCGCTCGCGTGAAGTCGTGATGCCGACGGCCGCGCGGTTCGGCTTGTCGCTGAAGCTCGTGGCGCCGGGACTCGTCGACAGATTCGCCCGGCGCGCCGTCGAGAGGTGAGCAAAGAAAAACCCGGAGCGGTAAGCACCGCTCCGGGTTGTTGGGGTCTTCAGACCCCGCATCCGGCTCCGCAGGAGGTCAGTTGACCATGTTCTTCAGGGCCTTCAGCGGCAGAGCGCGTACCTTCTTAGAGGCCGGCTTCGCCTTGAAGACCATCTTCTCCTTGGTGAACGGATTGATGCCTTCACGTTCCTTCGTGGCTGGTTTCTTGACGACCTTGAGTTTCAGCAGGCCGGGCACGGTGAACATGCCGTTGCCGCGCAAACTCTTCCTGATGCAGCCGCCCAACGAATCCAGCACCGAGCTCACCTGCTTGCGGGAAAGCTTGGTGTCCTTCGAAATCTGATTCAGGATTTCCGACTTGGTCGGTGCGCCGCCCTTTTTCGCCATTTTCGTAGTACTCCTCGGAGTTGGTGGTTCGATCCCGGGCGCAAGTATAGCGCCGTGTTTGCGCGCTGGCGCGGGAAATGCAGGGAAATTTACGGGAAATCCCTATACTCATTCCCCACCGCGATTGTGGAGATAAGACCATGAACGACCGGGTGCGCGTCGAGGTCCAGGGCCACCTCGCGTGGGTCGCGCTGACGCGAGCCGCACAGCACAACGGCATGGACTACCCGATGCTCGACGCCGTGCGGGCGGCGGCCGGGCGTCTGCGCCGCGACCGGGCCATCCGGGCGGTCATCCTCTACGGCGAGGGCGCCTCGTTCTGCGCGGGACTGGACGTCGAGGCCGTTTTCGGCAGCCCCGGCTCCCTCGCCGGCGGCCTCGCGGCGCTGTGCTCACCCGTCCGCAACCGCTTCCAGGAATGGAGCATGGCCTGGCGGGAGCTGCCGGTGCCGGTACTGGCCGCCGTTCATGGTCACTGTCTCGGCGCAGGGCTGCAGCTCGCTCTCGGCGCAGACATCCGGATCGCCACGCCGGACGCGAAGCTCTCGATCATGGAGGCCAAATGGGGCCTGGTGCCCGACATGGGCGGCCCGGCGCTCCTGCGCGAGCTCATCGGCCTCGATCACGCGAAGGAACTGGCCATGAGCGGGCGCGTCCTGAATGGCATCGAAGCCCACGCGCTCGGCCTGGTGACGCACGTTGCCGGGGACCCTCAGGAGCACGCGCGCGCGCTGGCGGAGGAGATCGCCGCGCGCTCGCCCGATGCCGTGGCGGGCGTCAAGTTCCTGCTCCAGGAGGCCTGGCACGGCAGCGAACGCCAGGCGCTCGCCGCGGAGCGCAGGTGGCAGCGCCGGGTGATCGGCCGGCCGAATCAGCGCATCGCGATCCGACGCAATCGCGAGAAGACCGAGGTCCCATACCTGCCCAGACGCCTCGGCGACTGAGATGTCTCCCTATCCGAATCTGTTGAAGCCGCTCGATCTCGGCTTCGCGATCCTGCCGAACCGCGTGCTGATGGGCTCGATGCACACGGGTCTGGAGGACCGCCGCGCGAATTTTCCGCGGCTGGCCGCTTACTTCGCGGAGCGGGCGCGCGGCGGGGTTGGGCTGATCGTCACCGGCGGCTTCTCGCCCAACGTCGAGGGATGGCTTGCGCCTTTCGCCTCGCGGCTCGCCTCGCACGGCGCGGCGCGCGCTCACCGCATCGTCACCGACGCCGTGCATCGGGAAGGCGGCCGGATCGCGCTGCAGATCCTGCACGCCGGGCGCTATGGCTATCACCCGCTGTCCGTGGCGCCGTCGCGCGTGCGCTCGCCGATCACGCCCTTCACGCCCCGGGCGCTGTCCGGCGCAGGCGTCGAGCGCCAGATCCGCGCCTTCGTGCGCTGTGCGACGCTCGCTCGGGAGGCGGGCTACGACGGCGTGGAGGTGATGGGCTCGGAAGGCTACTTCATCAACGAGTTCCTGGTGACGCTCACCAACAGGCGCAGCGACGCCTGGGGCGGCAGCCTGGAGAACCGGATCCGCCTGCCGGTGGAGATCGTGACGCGGACGCGGGAAGCCGTCGGCCGGGACTTCATCATCATCTATCGCCTCTCGATGCTGGACCTGATACCGGAGGGTCAGAGCTGGGACGAGGTCGTGACGCTCGCGAAGGCGATCGCGAGCTCCGGCGCAACCATCATCAACACCGGCATCGGCTGGCACGAGGCGCGGGTGCCGACCATCGCGACCTCGGTGCCGCGCGCCGCCTTCGCGTGGGTCACGAAAAAGCTCAAGCCAGAGGTGGGTATCCCGGTCTGCACGACCAACCGCATCAACACGCCCGAGGTGGCGGAGCGGCTGCTCGCCGACGGCTTCGCGGACATGGTGTCCATGGCGCGCCCGCTGCTGGCCGATCCCGAATTCGTGCTGAAGGCACGGGCAGGCCGCGCGGAAGAGATCAACACCTGCATCGCCTGCAACCAGGCCTGCCTCGACCACACGTTCAGAAACGAGCTCGCTTCCTGCATGGTCAATCCGCGCGCCTGTCACGAGACCGGGCTCGTCTACCGGCGCAGCCCACGCAGGAAACGCATCGCGGTCGTCGGCGCCGGGCCGGCCGGTCTCGCGGCCTCGACCGTGCTCGCGGAGCGTGGCCACGAGGTACACCTGTTCGAGGCATCCGCGGAGATCGGCGGCCAGTTCAACATGGCCAAGCGCATCCCGGGCAAAGAGGAGTTTCACGAAACGCTGCGCTACTTCCTGCGGCGGATCGAGGCCACGGGCGTCGGGCTGCGCCTCGGTTCGCGGGCGAGCGCCGCGCAGCTCGCGGGAGGAGGCTACGACGAGGTCATCCTCGCAACGGGCGTCCTGCCTCGTGATCCGCGCATACCCGGACAGGATCGTGAGCAGGTGTTGTCCTACGTGGACGTGCTCCTGCACCGCCGGCCAGTGGGCGCGCGCGTGGCGATCATCGGCGCGGGCGGCATCGGCTTCGACGTCGCGGAGTTCCTTGTGCAGGGCGGGGAGTCGCCGACGCTTCACCCGGAGGAGTGGCGCAAGGAATGGGGCGTCACCGACCCGGCCATGGCGCGCGGCGGAGTCGTGCGACCGGAGGCGACGCTGCCGGCGCGGCAGGTGTACCTGCTACAGCGCAAGACCGGCAAGCCGGGCGCGAGCCTCGGCAAGACGACCGGCTGGATCCACCGGCGCGCGCTGCGCATGAAGCAGGTCGAGATGATCCGCGGCGTGAACTACGATGCGATCGATGCGCACGGCCTCCACATCAGCTTCGGCACCCGGCGCGAGAACGCGCGATTGCTGGAGGTCGACAACGTCGTGCTCTGCGCCGGACAGGAGCCGCTCCGCGACCTGGTCGAGCCACTGAAGGCGGCAGGCATTGCAGTGCATGTGATCGGGGGCGCGGACGTTGCAGTCGAGCTCGACGCCAAGCGCGCGATCGATCAGGCGTCGCGACTCGCAGCCACGCTGTGAGCGTGCCTGCGCCGGAGCCGTCGGGTTTTCCGAGCCTGCCGCCGCAGGACCTGCTGCGCGACCGGACCTATCGCCGCCTCTGGACCTCGATCCTGATCAGTTCCTTCGGCGGGCAGGTGACGCTGCTCGCCGTGCCGTTGACGGCTGCGGTCCTGCTGCACGCCACGCCGACGCAGATGGGCTTCCTCACGGCGATGGAGATGCTGCCCTTCGCGCTGTTCTCGCTCCCCGGCGGCGTCTGGCTCGATCGCGTGAGGAAGCTGCCCGTCTACATCGCGGGCGAATCGGTGCTGGCGGCCGTCGTCGCGAGCGTGCCGCTCGCCTGGTGGCTCGGCCGGCTGTCCATGCCCTGGCTGTACATGGTCGGCTTCGCGATCGGCACCGTGCACACGATCGCCGGCAGCGCCGCGCAGATCGTGCTGACCCAGATCGTGCCGCGGGAGCGGCTCGTCGAAGCCCACGCGAAGAATGCGCTCGCGAACTCGACGGCGGAGGTCTCCGGACCGGGCGCCGCGGGCGCCCTGATCAGGCTCACCGGGGCGCCGTTCGCGCTCGTCGCCACGGCCGGCCTGCTCTCGGTGTCGGCGCTCATCCTGCGCGGCATCCGTGTCACCGAGGGGCCGCGGCACGCCGCCGAATTCGGCGCCGCGCTGCGGGCCGGGATCGGCTTCGTCGCCGGCAACCGCCTGCTCGTGACGATGGCGGTCGCCGTCGGCACCTGGCAGATGTGTCACAACGCCGCGCTCGTCGTGCAGATCCTCTTCGCGACGCGCGTGCTCGGCCTCACGGCGGGCGAAGTCGGACTCTGCTACATCGCTCTCGGTGTCGGGACGATCACCGGCAGCATCTTCGGCAACCGGCTCGCGCGCCGCTTCGGTCCCGGGCCGATGCTGGTCTTCGGCTTCGGCGTCTGCGGGGCCGGCTGGTCGCTCGGCGCGGTGGCGCCCGCCTCGAGCCTGGGGGTCGCCGCGTTCATCGGGATGCTGACGCTCTTCGGCATCGGCGCCTCGCTGATCTTCATCACCTTCCTCGCCCTGCGCCAGGCGGTGACGCCTGCACCGTTGCTTGGCCGCATGACGAGCACGATGCGCTGGCTGATCCTGCTGCCGGCAGGCCCGGGCGCGCTGGTGGGCGGCTGGCTCGGCGAACACTTCGGTCTGCGGGCGGCGCTCGCGTTTTCCGGCGTGTGCGCACTGCTGCTCGCGCTCGTGGCCCGGCGCGCGCCCGTCATCTGGAACACGCGTGCCTTGCCGCGACCGGTCGGCGAGCGCGCCGCGGCGGAGGCCGAGGCCGTGCCCGACGCGCAGCCGGGCGAGTTCGTGCCCTGACGTGCTGCCGACAGCGCGGCATGGTAGCGTCCGGCCACGTTCCAGGAGACGCCCATGTCCGCTGACCCGCTCACTGTCGCTGACGATCCGCCCGGTTTCGCGCTCCGCCGCCTGACGCGCCGCGACGCCCTGAGCGGGGCGGCAGCTCTCGTGGCGACGCTGCCTCCCCGCATGCTGGCCGCAGCGCCGAGCGCTCCGGCAGACAGGCCGGGCCCGATCCGCCTCGACGGCAACGAGAACCCCTACGGTCCATCCCCGGCCGCCCGCCGGGCGATTCTCGCGAGCGCCGACGCGGCGCCGCGATATGCAGACGCGATGATCGAGACGCTGACGAACCAGCTCGCCGTGCACGAGGGTGTCGCCTCCTCCCAGATCACGCTCGGCACCGGGTCCGGAGAGCTGCTCAGGATGGCGGGCCTCCTCGCCATGACGACAAGCGGCGGCAGTGAGCTCGTCGCCTCGAAACCGACCTATGAGGAGCTGCCTGTGTTCGCCGAGAGACTCGGCCTGAAAGTGCGCTGGGTCGCGGCCGACGCGAGCCATCGCCACGATCTTCCGGCCATGCGCGGCGCGATCACCGAGCTGACGCGCCTCGTCTACGTCTGCAATCCCAATAACCCGACCGGGACTGCCGTCACCCGCGAGGCGGTCGAGACCTTCGTTCGCTCGGTTCCCGGGAACTGCGTCGTCGTCATCGACGAGGCGTACATGGATTTCGTCGACCAGCCGGGCGTTGCCACGGCCGCGGGCCTCGTCAAGGAAGTCCCCAACGTGATCGTGCTGCGGACGTTCTCGAAGATCCACGGGCTCGCGGGACTTCGGATCGGCTACGCGATAGCGCCCGCGGCGCTCGCATCACGCCTCTCCCGGCTGTCACTCACCTGGCCGAACTCGACGGGACTTGCGGCCGCGATCGCGAGCTTCAACGACCATGCGTTCCTGAAGGAGACACGGAGTGCGCTCGTCGGTGACCGTGAGCGCGTGCACGCGACACTCGACCGGATGGGCCTCAATCGCACCGTTGCGCAGGGCAACTTCGTGTTCTTCGACACTGGAGGACCCTTGAAGCGATTCCAGGACCGCATGTTGGCCGATGGCATCAAAGTCGGCCGGCACTTCGAGGGCTACGACACGTGGGCGCGCGTCACGGTCGGAGTACATCGCGAGGTTGACCGGTTCCTGTCCGCGCTCCCGGGGGCGGTGGGCGCCTGACCCGTGTTACTGGAACACCCGCGTCAGGAACTCGAACGTCAGATTCCACATCTCATCCATCTGCGGCGCGGGGTAGCCGTGCTGGCCATCCTTGATGATGTGGGTGGAAAAGTTCTTCTTGCCCGCCTTCTTGAGTGCGTCCGCGAGCCAGATGGATTCCTGGACGTTCACGACGGCGTCCTTGTCGCCGTGCAGGATCAGCAGCGGCGGCTTGATGTCCTTGGCGATATAGCGGGGTGAGCGCGCGCGGTAAAGCTCCGGCGCCTCGTCGATCGACTTGCCGACCATCTTCGCGAAATACTCGCGGTCGCCGGGCTCGGCATTCCCGTTCTCGCCCGGTTTCGCGGTGAGCCGCCAGACGAGATCGGTCGGTCCGAAGAAATCCACGCCGGCCACGAACTTGTCCGGGTAGCGCGCCAGCGCCATCAGCGTGTTATAGCCGCCGTGGCTCTGGCCCATGATCGCGATCCGCCTGCCGTCCACCTCCGGCATCGCGGCGAGGTAATCGCGGGCGGCCAGCATGTCGTCGATTTCCTTGCCGCCGTAGTCGGCCGCATCGTTGAACTCCTTCGTATAGCCCGAGCTGCTGCGGTAGTCCGGTGCCAGCACGATGTAGCCGCGTTTGACGAGCTCAGCGACGCGCGGAAACGTGCGCGAGTTGAATTGCCCGTGCTGGCTGCCATGGACGTAGATGACCGCGGGCACCTTGCCCGCGGGTGGGGTGAGCGGCTTGAACAGGTACGACGGGATCGGCAGACCGTCGGTGCTGGGGTACGCGAGCTTGCGATAGTCGAGCGTGCCCTTGGCGGCGAGTTCGATGCGCAGGTCGTCAACCTGCTTCAGTAGCTGGCCCTTCTCCCATTGGGCGGTTTCCTGCTGTTCGGCCCATAGCCGCTTCAGCTCGGCCGGGTCGTTAGTCGCCGGGATTACGGGCGCCGCGGGCGGCGGTGCAGGCTGGCTGGACGCTGGGCCGGCCGGCCAGGCCGAGGCCGCCAGCAGGCAACAGGTCAGGAACCATGGGGGCCGCATGAGTGATCCTCCGGCCGCTGGCAGGTGCGGCCCGCGTTCCGCATCCTCTCCAGATTGGGCCGGACAGGCAATACCGGGGGTAAAATGCGTCGGCGCTGATCAGAAGTAACGCAAAGGGGGCGCGACATGAAACAGGCCATCTCTATCCATCCGGACGTGGACAAGGGCATCAAGCGCGGATCGGCGAAGTTCAAGGGAGGAACGCTTCGCTGTCACTGCGCCAACAGGACGGTGATGGTCACCGTCGGGCAGCCAGTGCGCGCACAACCACGTGTGCGGCTGCACCAAGTGCTGGAAGCCCGACGGTGCGCTCTTCTCGCAGGTCGCCGTCGTGCCGCGGGACAAGCTTCAGGTCGACGGCCAACGCGGACAAGCTGCGCGGTCGTCGACCCGAACGCGACCATCAAGCGCTATGCCTGCACCGGCTGCGGCGTGCACATGTACGGGCGCATCGACAACGACAAGCATCCGTTCTACGGACTCGATTTCATCCACACCGAGCTGTCGCCCGAGAAGGGCTGGGCGCCGCCGAAGTTCGCCGCGTTCGTGTCGTCGATCATCGAGTCGGGCGCCGATCCGGCCGACATGAAGCGCGTCCGTGCCAGGCTGAAGAAGCTCAGGCTCGAGCCCTACGATTGCCTGTCGCCGGAGCTGATGGACGCGATCGCTACGCACGCGGCGAAGGCGGCCGGTGTCCGCCCGCGAGCACAGGCGGCGTAGTCATGGCGCGCTCTGCCGTCGTAGCGGCAGCGTTCCTCGTGCTGGCCGCCTGCGGGCGCCCGCCGTCGCTGCCGCCGGTGCCACCGCCGGCGCCCCCTTCGCCGCCCACGTTGCCGGACACGCCGCCACGGCCTCCGCAGGTTTCGGCCCCGTTGCACCCGCATCCGGTCACGACGCTGGACCTCGCCCATTGCTTCGAGGTCGCGATGGGCAAGGCTGCTCCCGACGAGACCTACTGCCCGGGGTTCGTCGTCGAGGCGGTGTCGGGCGGCATGAAGACCTGCAGCGAAGCGGGTGGCAGGCTGCTGCCTCATGCGAAGCCGACTGCCTGGGCGGTCGACTTCGACGACGACGGGAGGCTGGAGTATCTGTTCCAGCTCGGCGCGAATGTCGATTGCGATGGTGCCGCCAGCGTCTTCGAGTGTGGCAGCCTCGGCTGCCCGGTCGGTCTGTACGCATGGCGCGACGGGGCGTGGCGGGGCATCGGCGCGGTCGGCGAGGGCGAGCCCGAGTCGCTCGAGATGCTCGCCAGCGAGGGCCCAGGCTACCGCGCCTTTCGCACGGGCTGCGTGGACGAGGGGGCCTGCCCGGAGCACGCCCTCTACCAGTGGACCGGGCGCGGCGGCTATGAGGTGAGGAAGCTCGAAGTGGGTGACTTCGATGTGGATGTCACGGACTCGCCCCACGGACTCGTGAACCTGCCGGCCGGCACCGCGGTGCTCGCTGCGCCGAAGGCCGACGGCGCGGTGCTCGACCGCTACGCCGACGGCGCCGAGGTCGCGATCCGCGGCCAGGCGGGCGACTATCTCTATGTCTCGCCCTGCAACGCCTGCCGCAGCGGGTTCGTGCTGAAGACTGCCGTCAGCCGCCAGCAATGACACGAAGCCCAGTCTGACCTCGATCTTGGCTAACCAAAGCGCGCGAGTGGCGGAGGAGCCGCTGATCCGTCAGCTGTCGGCCTTCGGCCTCTGGCTGCTGGTCATCAACGGCATGATCGGTGCCGGCATTTTCGGGGTGCCGGCGGAGGCTGCGCGCCTGGCCGGCGTGTTCAGCCCGTGGGTATTCGTGATTTGTGCCGCGCTGATGTTGCCGATCATGCTGTGCTTCGCGCAGCTCGCGAGCTATTTCAGCGGGACCGGTGGGCCGGTGTTGTATGTCGGCACGGCATTCGGGCCGATATTCGGTTTCCAGGCCGGGTGGGCCTTCTATATAGCGAGGCTGACGGCCTTCGCCGCCAACATCAATTTGCTGGTCAATTCGCTGGCGTACTTCTGGCCAGGCGCGGCCGGCCAGACGGTTCGGGTCGTATTGCTGCTGGTGATCTGCGCGCTGATGGCACTGGTCAACGTCATTGGCGCGCAGGATGCGATGCGCTCGCTTGGCGTGCTGACCGCGCTCAAGTTCCTGCCCTTGATCGCACTGGTGGCGCTCGGCTTGCCTCAGCTCGATCCCGTTGCGCTGGTACACATGGCCGAGGACGTTCCGGCTGCAGCAGATCTTGGTGCCGCAGTGGTGCTGGTGATCTACGCCTTTGTCGGCTTCGAGTCCGGTCTGGTGCCGGCGGGCGAGGCGCGCCATCCGGAACGCGACATGCCGCGTGCGTTGCTCTGGGCAATCGCCGTCGCGACCGTGCTTTATGTACTCATCCAGGCCGTAAGCGTGACCGTATTGCCATCGCTTGGCGCGACATCCCGGCCGCTGGTTGAAGTGGCTGCCGTGCTGATGGGGCCGGCAGGCGCACTGCTGATGATGGCCGGTGTGATTGCTTCGGTCGGTGGCAATCTGGTGGGCTCGATGTTTTCGACGCCACGCATCACCTACCGGCTGGCACTGGACGGGCTCCTGCCGCTGTGGTTCGGCGCCGTGCATCCTGTTCACAGGACGCCGACATGGTCGATCGTGTTCTTTGCCGGAGCATGTTTTCTGCTGGCGGTGACGGGCAGTTTCGTCTTGTTGGCCGGCTTCAGCGTGCTGACGCGCATCCTTCTCTTCCTCGGCTGCATCGGCGCCATGCCCCGCCTGCGGGAGAGTCTTGGCGATGCGCCCGCATCGCTGCGGCTGCCCGGCGGCTACGCTCTGCCGGCGCTCTCCGTGATGATATGTCTCGGCCTGCTGACGCAGGTCAGGAGCGACGCCTATCTGGTCACGGCTTCCTTGCTGGCCGTGGGCAGCGCCCTGTATCTCGCCGCCCGCGCTTCGCGCTGAGCCATGCCGGCCCTGATCAGAGAACCCTGGCTGAGGTCAGCCTCATCGCGTAGACGGGCGTGTCGACATGGCGCACCAGGATGGCGACGTCGGTTCTGCCGTAGCTGGCAATGCGAAACCGCCCGAACGTATGCGCCACTTGTACGGGATGCGCCGAGCGCACCCGCGCATCGGCAATCGGATCGAGGACATTGTCCGTGTCCAGGATACTTTCCCAGGTCCACGCAGTGGCGGTCAGCGCCGGCCACGCGGATCGTGCCGGTGCCGCAATCGAATAGATTTGCGCACCATCGTCGGCGGAGAAATAGACGAATCGATCGAGATTGCGTGAGTATTCGATAGAGGCACACTCCGCGACGACGGGACGATCTCCACGGCAGGAGAGGGGCGCAGCATCCCGATCGGGGGTGGCGGGATCGACTGCATACAACCCGTTCCGCGCACTGCCGGTCACCACGATGATGTCGCGGGTGGGATCGATCTGCATGGCGCTGTGGTCGGCCGCGCTCGTAAACTTCTTGGGATAGAGACTGCCCCACGACCCGAAGCTGGCATCGCCGTCGTCACCATCGGGACTGAAGGCGATGAACGCGTTGCCGCTGTCGCCCGAATGGCCCCACAGGAGCCGGCGCGATGCATCCCACGCAGTGAAACCGCCCGAAGCGAGAATCGCCTCAGGATGCCGAGGTCCTCTTCGCCAGTCGAGGGTGTCCAGATTGAACATGTGTGCGATGGGCACGGCTTTCACATCCGGTCCCAGCTCGATCTGTCCCTTGAACAGCAGATAGTCGTTGCTCACCGGATCGTATTGGACATAGCCATAGGTATGCGGCGGCAGCGGCGAGCCGTCGGGGTACACCGCGTCCGGATAGACAGCGCCGGCGCCATACTCACCGGGCGCGCCCGCGACGTATCCGTCGGAAATGCGTGACCATTGGCGAGTGCCAAGATCGAACGCATGCACGTCCGAGCCGAAATAGTCGTCATGACCTCCACCGAAAACAATCATCGCTCCACTCGTGCCAAAGCCGGACGCAAACACAGCGCCATTCCACGCTTCGGTGATCGCCGCAATGCCCATTCGCCCGTGCCATGGCGCATGCGGCCGCCGTCCGAGAAATCGGCGGAGCAGCTTCTCTCGGGCTTCGAGCGTGGATTCAGCTTCCCGTCCCGCGCCGGATCATTGTCTTCGAGGTAGCGCGTGCCGGGCGGCGTTGCCGACAGACCGAGATCGGGGCGATCGCCGGACAGGCGATACCAATGCCCTTGCGCCATCCGTTCGACCCACGAGGGCAGGGCGGGTGCTGAACGGTTGGCGGTCATGTGTTACAAGATGCGCCGCAACCAGTCCGCGATCGCGGCGATCTCCTCCGGGCAGACCTCGTGGCCCATCCGGTAGCTGTGCCATTCCACGACGTACCCCGCGCCTTCCAGCTGACGACGCGACTCCTCCCCCAGCCGGGGATCGACCATCGTGTCGGCCACTCCATGTGCCATGAAAATCGGCGTCGCCAGGCTTTCCGGAGTATGTTCGGCATCGAGCGTCGAGGCGGACACCATGTACGAGGACAGTGCCACGATGCCCGCGAGACTCGCGGCGAGCCGCGTGCCCGTGTAGAGCGCCATCGCTCCACCCTGCGAGAACCCGGCGAGCACGATGCGCTGCGTGGCAATGCCGCGCTCGTTCTCGCGCGTGACCAGCGCACGGAGCGCTGCCGCCGAGCTGCGTATGCCCGCTTCGTCCTCCTGCGACTGCCGATCGATGCCGACGATGTCGTACCAGGCGCGCATCGTGTAGCCGTTATTCAGCGTGACCGGCCGCAGTGGCGCATGTGGAAACACGAACCGCAGCGGTCGCTCGCACGCGCGCGCGAGGTGGGGGACGACAGGCTCGAAGTCGTGGCCGTCGGCGCCAAGGCCATGCAGCCAGATCACGGTGGCGGCCGGTTCAGGCCCCGTTTCGACTTCGACGGTCCCGAGCTCGTTCACCGCCGGTCACCGCTGCGCTATTGCGGCTGCGCACGCCGGATGATCGCGTCGAAATCCGTGCCGCGCGGCAGGGTCCCGAAAGCCCCGCCCCAATCGCGTTCGAGGCGCGACGCGCAGAATGCGTCCGCTACTGCGGCGGGCGCGAAGCGGACCAGCAGCGCGCCCTGCATCGCCAGTGCGAGGTTCTCGGTCAGGCGCCGGGCGCGGGCTTCGACGTCGGTCGCGTCGGCCATTTCCTGGCGCAACCTCGTGGCAAATCGATCCAGCCGAGCATCGCCGCCGCGCGCCGCAGCGAGCTCCGCCTCGATCATCGCAAGCGCCCGGGGCGTCTTCTGCGCCGCGCGCAGCACGTCCAGGCACATGATGTTGCCGGAGCCTTCCCAGATCGAATTCACCGGCATCTCGCGGTAGATGCGCGGCATGGGGCTCTCCTCGACGTAGCCGTTGCCGCCGAGCACCTCCATGGCCTCCGCCGCGAGCACCGGCCCGCGCTTGCAGATCCAGTACTTGACGGCCGGTGTCAGCAGGCGGCGCAGTGCCGCTTCCTCGCCGCTGTCCTGCCGGTCGAAGGCGCGCGCGAGGCGCATCGCGAGCGCCGTGGCGGCCTCCGACTCGATGGCGAGATCCGCGAGCACGTTCTTCATCAGGGGCTGCTCGACGAGCAGCTTGCCGAAGGCGTGGCGATGCGCGGCGTGGTGCAGCGCCTGGGCCACGGCGGCGCGCATGAGGCCGGACGTGCCGATCGCGCAGTCGAGACGCGTATAAGTCCCCATCTCGAGAATCGTCGGCACACCGCGCCCTTCCTCGCCGAGCAGCAGCGCGAAGGCGCCCTGAAACTCGACTTCGCTCGAAGCATTCGACTTGTTGCCGAGCTTGTCCTTCAAGCGCTGGATCTGGACTGCATTGAGCTTTCCGTCGGGCGTGAAGCGCGGCATGAAGAAGCAGGAGAGGCCGCCCGGCGCCTGCGCCAGCACGAGGAAGGCATCGCACATCGGCGCCGACAGGAACCACTTGTGGCCGGTGATGCGGTACTCGCCGCCGCCGACGGGCTCGGCCCGTGTCGTATTTGCACGCACGTCCGAGCCGCCCTGCTTCTCCGTCATGCCCATGCCGATCAGCGCGCCGTCCTTCTGCCCGATCGGCGCAAAGCGCGGGTCGTAGCGGCGTGCCAGCAGGCGCGGCAGCCACGCCTCGCGCAGCCATGCGTTCCGCTCCGCTTCGCGGCGCACGACGGGGATCGCGGCATAGGTCATGGTCAGGGGACACTGCGTGCCGTTCTCCACCTGCGCATGCAGTACGTATGCGGCGGCCCGGGCGACGTGCGCACCCGGCCGCGGGTCTGCCCAGGGGGCGCAGTGCACGCCCTGGCCGGCCGTGAGCGCCATCAGCTCGTGCCAGGCCGGGTGGAACTCCACCTCGTCGCGCCGGTTGCCGAAGCGATCGTGAGTATGCAATTCGGGCGGGTGCCTGTTGGCGAGCGCGCCGAGTCGCAGCGTCTCCGCGCGGCCGAGCTTCTCCCCGAATGCGGTCAGCGCGGCGCGCGCCCAGCCTGCGCCTTCCCGTTCCACCGCCTCCAGCAACGCCGCATCGGTCGTGAGAAGATTGATGTTCTCGAGCGGCGGCGCCTGATTCAACACATCGTGCGTGCCCGGGGAGGTGGCCATGGCGGAAAGAATAGCAACCGGCGTGCCCGGACTCACGCTGCGTTTCGCGGAGCCGGCGGACACGGGCCTCATCCTGGAGCTCGTCCGTGAGCTCGCGGAGTACGAGCGCCTTTCCCACGAGGTGCGGGCGGACGTGCCGACGTTACGCGATGCGCTGTTCGGCGCGCGCCCTGCCGCTGAGGTGGTGATCGCGGACTACGAGGGCCAGCCCGCCGGATTCGCCCTGTTCTTCGGTAATTTCTCCACCTTCATCGGGCGGCCCGGCATCTATCTCGAGGACCTGTTCGTCCGCCCGGCCTTCCGGCGCTTAGGGATAGGCAAGGCGCTCCTTGGGTGGTTGGCGGCCCTCGCAGAAGAGCGCGGTTGCGGCCGCCTGGAATGGGCGGTGCTCGATTGGAACCAGCCCGCCATCGAGTTCTACAAGAGGCTGGGCGCGACGCCGATGCACGACTGGACGGTGTTCCGCGTCACCGGCCCCGCGCTCGAGAAACTCGCGCGCGGGGAATGACGGGACGTGCATTCTGCGCTGCTGCTCCTCATCGCCGCTGCGGCTCTGGCCGTGTCCTGCTGGGGTCTCCTCGCCGGCCGGCGTCTCGGCTCGAAACTCGTGCTGTTCAACGTGGCGGCGCTCGTCGCGGCCGGCCTGACCGCCCTCCTGGCGGGTATCGGACGCTGGCTCGGCGCCGGCGACGCGCTCCGCGACCTGTACGCGCTGCCGATTCTGATCTCGATGGTCGCGCTGCCGCTCACGCTCTACACCTTCGCCACGATCTGCCGCCGGCTCGGCTTCTTCTGGGCGCGCCCCGACTGGGGGCACGGCGCCGTCTGTCTGTATGCCGCGGCGCTGCTGGTCTACAGCCTGCGCGGCATTTTCGCGCTGAAGCTGATCTATCCGGCCTGCTGGCGCGACGTCCTCTGGTATCAGGCCTCGGTGCCGGTCGCGCTTGCGTGTGACGGCGTCGCAGCCGGAACGCAACCGGTTCCGGTGGTGCTCTCAAGCGTGCTCATAGCCTGGCTCGTCCTCGGCGCCGGCCTGGCGTGGCGGGATCGCCGGCCGCGGCTGCTGGCAGCCCTGAGTGCCGGCATCGCGCTGATGGTCGTCCCGGTGGCATGGGGGCCGCTCCCGTACCTGCTCGGGATCAACCTGTGTTTCGGTGCCATGCTGGTCGTGGCCGTGTGGCAGACGCTCGCGCCGGGCGGCCCCCTGCCCGACGACGGGGCGGCGCATGCCTGATCGGGAGGATTGGCATGTCTACGTGGTCGAGTGCGCCGACGGGACGCTCTACACCGGCATCGCCCGCAATGTCGTAGCGCGTCTGGAGCAGCACAACCAGGGCGCCGGCGCCCGCTATACCCGCGGCCGGCTGCCGGTGCAGCTCGTGCATGTCGAGACCGCGGCGGATCGGGGCGCGGCCCTGCGTCGCGAGCACGAGATCAAGCAGCTTCCGCCCGCCGCGAAACGCAGGCTTGCAGTCAACTGTCCCCGAAATTGACGGCGTCGTAGAAGAACCCTGCGCCGTCTTCCGACACCGTCACGGCAGTCGGCCCCGCGAAATGCGCGGCGAGCAGCACGGTGCCGGAGCCCGCCACGCGGCGCAGCAGCTCGAGGCGCCGCTCGCGCGCGGCGCCGGGATCGAGGCAGAAGCGCGACGACCACGCGGCACGCTCGATCTGGACCGGGTGGTGGATGACGTCGCCGCTCATGACGGCGCGCCGCCTGCCGTCGTCGAGCTCGATGACCACGTTGCCCGGCGTGTGACCCGGCGCGGGGCGCAGCCGGATGCCGCGCGTGATCTCGTGGTCGCTCCTCACGCGGTCCACGACCCCCGCCTCGAGCACGGGCAGGACGCTGTCCTGCCAGCCGCGGCGATACAGGTTCTCCGGCTCGGTGCGATGGATGTCCTCCCAGTAGCGGACCTCGGCTTCCGCGAACAGGTAGCGGGCATTCGGGAAGGTCGGCACCCAGCGCCCGCGCGCGAGCCGCGTGTTCCAGCCGGCGTGATCGGAGTGAAGATGCGTGCAGCACACGTAATCCACGTCCGCCGGCGAGACGCCTGCCGCCGCGAGCCGCGCGAGGTAATCGCCGGCGCGCAGGTGCCACGCCTCGATCTGCGGCCGCTGCTTGTCGTTGCCGACGCAGGTGTCGACGAGCAGGTTGCCCGCGGGCGTGCGCACCAGGAAACTGTGGAAGGAGAGGATCGGCCGGGCGCTGCCCGCTTCGACGAAGCGCGTGTCGGCGGCGGTGCGCGTGCCGCGGAATTCCGCGTCGCGCACGTCCGGCAGGAGAAACCCGGCGTCCGGCAGGGTCCATTCGAGGTCGAGGACCTTCGTGATCTCGAATGGCCCCGGCATTCTCATGGAGGAGGTTCAGCGCCGCCAGAACGCCGGCGAGATCAGCACCAGGAGCGTGAAGATCTCCAGCCGCCCGAGCAGCATCGCCACGATGCAGACCCACTTGTCCGCGATCTGCATGGACGTGAAGGCGCTCGCCACCGAGCTCAGGCCGGGGCCGACGTTGTTGAGACAGACGGCGATCGCCGAGAACGCGGTGACCTGGTCGACGCCGGTGCCGAGCAGGATGAGCATCATCGCGCTGAAGAGCACCACGTAGATGGCGAAGAAGCCCCACACGGCGTCGACGACGCGCTGCGGGACCACGCTGTCGCCGAGACGCACCGGGATCTCGGCCGCCGGGTGCACGAGCCGCACGACCTCGCGCACGCCCTGCCGGTACAGCAGCAGCCAGCGGATCACCTTCATGCCGCCCGCCGTGGAGCCGCCGCAGCCGCCGATGAACATGCTGAAGACGAGCAGCACCGGCAGAGCCCCGGGCCAGGCCGAGAAATCGGCGATGCCGAGGCCGGTGCTGGTCATGACCGACACGACCTGGAATGCGCCGTCGCGCGCGGCGTCGCGCACGTCCGTGTATGCGCCGGAGAGGAGCAGGTACGCGACGACGAAGGCGGACAGCACCGCGAGCAGCGTGAGGTAGGCCTTGAACTCGGGATCGCGGAAATAGATGCGCAGCGAGCGAGATCGCCACACCGTGAAATGCAGCGCGAAGTTCGCCCCCGCGAGGACCATGAAGATCATCGCGATCACGTCGATGACGGGGTTGTCGAAGTAAGCGATGCTCGCGTCGTGCGTGGAGAAGCCGCCCGTCGCCATCGTGGCGAACGCGTGGCAGATCGCGTCGAAGAAGCTCATGTCCGCGGCCCAGAATGCCGCGGCACAGGCGCCCGTCAGACCGAGGTACACGTACCAGAGCGCCTTGGCGGTGCCGGTGATCCGCGGCGTCAGCTTCGTGTCCTTGACCGCGCCGGGCGTCTCCGCGCGATAGAGCTGGAAGCCGCCGACGCCGAGCATCGGCAACACCGCGACCGCGAGCACCACCATGCCGATCCCGCCGAGCCAGTGGAGCTGGGCGCGGTAGTAGAGGATCGCCGGCGGCAGGCCGTCGAGGCCGGAGAGTACCGTGGCGCCCGTGGTCGTCAGTCCGGAAATGGCCTCGAACACCGCATCGGTGATGGTCATCTCCGGCCGCACGGCGAACACTAACGGCAGGGCGCCGAAGAGGCCGAGCAGCGTCCAGAAACCGGCCACGACGACGAAACCGTCGCGGGAGCGCAGATCGCGGTTCTGCCAGCGCACCGGCGCCCAGATGACGATCCCGGTCAGCAGCGTGACGAGGAAGCCCGTGACGAATGCCGACGCCGAGCCGTCGTGAAACCAGGCGGAGACGAACACCGGCGGCAGCATCGTGAGGCTGAAGAGCATCAGCAGCAGCCCGAGGATCCGCTGGACGACGCGGAAGTGCATCGGCGGCGCGCCGGCTACCGGAAGCGGCCCGGCAGCTGGAAGAGCCGCGTCACCTGGTCCACCTGGCGCCGGTCGGTGACGAAGAGGATCACGTGGTCGTCGGTGCGCACGACCGTGTCGTGATGCGCCTCCATCACCTTGTCGTCGCGCACGAGCACGTTGATGGTCGCTCCGGGTGGCAGCGGGATCTGGTCGATCCGCTTGCCCACGACCTTCGACGTCTCGGCCGTGCCGTGCGCCACGGCCTCGATCGCCTCGGCGCGCCCGCGGCGCAGCGAGTGCACCTTGACCATGTCGCCATGGCGGGCAAGCGCCAGCAGCGAGCCGATCGTGATCTGCTGCGGGGAGATGGCGACGTCGATGCTGCCACTTTCCACCATCTCGGCGTAGGAGGGCCGGTTGATCAGCGCCATGACCTTCTTGCAGCCGAGCTCGCTTGCGCGAGCATGGCGGAGAGGATGTTCGCCTCGTCCGCGTTCGTGACCGCCACGAACACGTCCGCGACGTCGATGTTCTCCTCGAGCAGCAGCTCCTCGTCGGCGGCGTCGCCGTGGAGCACGATCGCTTTCGCCAGACGCTCGGCGATGCGCCGGGCGCGTTCGCGGTCGCGCTCGATGACCTTGACGTTGTTGGTGTGCTCCAGCGCGGAGGCGAGTCGCAGGCCGATGTTGCCGCCGCCGGCGATGACGACCCGGCGCACGGGCGGCTCGAGCTTGCGCATCTCGGCCATCACGGAGCGGATGTCGTTGCGCGCTGCGATGAAGAAGATCTCGTCATTCTCGCGGATCAGCGTGTCGCCCTCCGCGGGGATGCTCTGTCCCTGCCGGTAGATCGCAGCGATACGCACCTCGACGTTCGGCACGTGCGTCTTGAGGTCGCGGATGCGCTGGTTGACGAGCAGGCCATCGCGCCGTGCGCGGACGCCCACCAGGCGCACGCGGCCGTCCGCGAAGTCGAGCACCTGGAACGAGCCGGGATAGTGGATCAGCTGCTGGATGTGCTGCGTGACGAGCTGCTCCGGGCTGATCCGCACGTCGATCGGAATCGCCTCGGGCTTGAAGAGCTGCGGCGTGGCGATGTATTCGGCCGAGCGCACGCGGGCGATCTTGGTCGCGATGCCGAAGAGCGTGTGCGCCACCTGGCACGCCACCATGTTGACCTCGTCGCTGCTCGTGAGCGCGATGATCATGTCGGTGGTCGCGGCGCCGGCGCGCTCGAGCGTCGCGGGAAAGGACGCGTGACCGACGACGGTGCGCACGTCGAGGCGGTCCTGCAGATCGCGCAGGACCGCCGCGTTTTGATCGACGATGGTGACCTCGTTCGCTTCCTGTCGCGCGAGCTGATACGCGGCGGTGGAACCGACCTGGCCGGCGCCGAGGATGATGATTTTCACCCGCGGAAGTCTACATCAGCTCCAGGTTTGCGTAGGACATCACGAGCCACTTCGCGCCGCCGTTCTCGAAGTTCACCTGTACCCGGGCATGGGCGCCGGAGCCTTCGCAGTTGAGCACGATGCCTTCGCCGAACTTGCCGTGACGGACGCGCTGCCCGAGGCGCACCGGTTGACCCGGATCCGGGATGCGCCCTGCCGTGCCGGTCCCGCTGCGGCGGAAGACCGGCCGCGACACCTGGATGCGGGGCCGGACCTCCTCGATGAGCTCGGCCGGCATCTCCGCTATGAACCGCGATGGCGCGCCGATGCTGTCGACGCCGTGCAGGCGCCGCTGCTCCGCGTAGGTCAGGTACAGCTCGCTCATCGCCCGCGTCGTGCCGACGTAGCAAAGACGCCGCTCCTCCTCGAGGCCGTCGGGATCCTCGAGCGTGCGCCGGTGCGGGAAGAGGCCGTCCTCCATGCCGGCGAGGAACACCACGGGGAACTCGAGCCCCTTCGCAGAGTGCATGGTCATGAGCTGCACGCAGTCGTCCCAGTCCTCGCCTTCGGCCTCGCCGGATTCGAGCACGGCGTGGGCGAGGAAGGCATCGAGCGCGCTCATGTCCTCGGCGGTCTCGGTCTCCTCGCCGGGATCGAAGCTGCGCGCGGCGCTGACGAGCTCCTCCAGGTTCTCGATGCGCGCCTCGGCGCGGTCCTGCACTTCCTTGCGGAAGTGCTCGATCAGGCCGCTGCGCTGAATGACGTGATCCACCTGCTCGTGCAGCGGCAGTCCCTTCGTGTCGCGGTCCATCGCGTCCACGAGCGCGAGGAATTCGAACACGGCTCGCGCCGCACGGCCGGCGAGCTGGCCGCCCGCCGCGGACTGCGCCGAGCGCCACAGGGAGATCGCGTTCGCGCGCGCGTAGGTTCGCAGCTCGTCCAGGGTGCGGGCGCCGATGCCGCGCGCGGGCAGGTTGACGACGCGCTCGAAGGAAGGATCGTCGTCGCGGTTCGAGATCAGCCGCAGGTAGGCGAGCGCGTCCTTGATCTCGGCGCGCTCGAAGAAGCGCAGGCCGCCGTACACGCGGTAGGGCATCCCGGCGTGCAGCAGCGCCTCCTCGAAGACCCGCGACTGGGCGTTCGAGCGGTAGAGCACGGCGACGTCGGCGCGCCGGCTGCCCTGCGCGACGCGGCTCCTGATGCGCTCGACGACGAACTCCGCCTCGTCGCGCTCGTTGTAGGCGTTGAAGAGCCGGATCGGCGTGCCCTCGCCGCTCTCGGTCCACAGGTCCTTGCCGAGGCGCCCCTGGTTGTGCGCGATCAGCGCGTTGGCGGCCTTGAGAATCGTGCCGGTGGAACGGTAGTTCTGCTCGAGCTTCACGATCTGCGTGCGGGGGAAATCCTGGCGGAAGCGATTCAAGTTCTCCGTCCGCGCGCCGCGCCAGCGGTAGATGGACTGGTCGTCGTCGCCGACGGCGAACGGGATGCCCGTCTCGCCGGCAAGCAGCCGCAGCCAGGCGTACTGGATGGCGTTGGTGTCCTGGAACTCGTCCACCAGCACGTGCTGGAAGCGCCGCCTGTAGACCGCGAGGAGCTCGGGATTCCGAGCCCACAGCTCGTGGGCGCGCAGCAGCAGCTCCGCGAAATCCACGAGGCCCGCGCGCTCGCAGGCCTCCTCGTAGACGCGGTAGAGGTGTATCAGCTGGCGGCGGTTGTAGTCGCCCTCGTCGCGCAGCTCCTCGGGCCGCCTGCCCTCGTCCTTCTGGTTGTTGATGAACCACTGGATCTCGCGCGGGACCCAGGTGTTCTCGTCGAGCTCGAGGCCTTTCAGGAGCCGCCGGATCAGCCGCTGCTGGTCGTCGGAGTCGAGGATCTGGAACGTCTGCAGGAGCCCCGCCTCGCGCCAGTGACGGCGCAGCAGGCGATGGGCGAGGCCGTGGAAGGTGCCGACCCAGAGGTTGTTGACGGGGATGCCGAGCAGCGCCTCGATGCGCGTGCGCATCTCGGCGGCCGCCTTGTTGGTGAAGGTCACGGCGAGTATGCCGAACGGCGAGACGTTCTCGACCTGGATCAGCCAGGCGATGCGATGCACCAGCACGCGCGTCTTGCCGCTGCCGGCGCCGGCGACCACCAGCACGGGCTCCGCCGGGGCCGTGACGGCCGCGCGCTGGGCATCGTTGAGCGGCGCGAGAATGGGCGTGACGTCCATCCGCAAATTCTAGCAGCGCGGGGCGCGTCGCACCGGCGCGCATTTACCGCGTCGTGGTTTCGATACGCCGCACGAACAGCATGATCGCCATGACCGAAAGGACGTGCACGCAGGCGATGATCACGAACACGGGCTGGTATCCGAACTGGTCGATGAGCCATCCCGACAGCCACTGGAAGATCGCGGCGACGAAGCTGCCTGCCGCGCCGCAAATTCCCCACACCGTGGCGACGTCCCGCGCCGGGAAGAGATCTGCCGGCAGCGAGAAGAGGGCGGAGGACTTGATCTGCGTGCCGAAGAGCGCGAGCGAGACGCCGAGCACGACGAACATGGCCGTGCCGGCGTACACGCCGAGGAGGAGAGCAGGGACGATGAGCGCGCCCACCCACATCATCGTCATGCGCGAGCGGTGCACCGAGAACCCGCGGCGGATCAGCTCGAGGCCCGTCCAGCCGCCGATGAGGCTCCCGAGATCCGCGGCGATGAAGGGGATCGCACCGACCCAGGCGATCTTCAGGATGCTCATGCCGCGCTCGGTCGCCAGATAGTCGGCGAGCTTGAAGGACATGAAATAGAAGGCGCCGTCGCCGAGCGCACGCGCCAGCATCAGCCCCTGGACCTGGCGCAGACGGAGGAACGACCACCAGGGTGGGGGACGGCCGGGCGCGGTGGCCGGGCGTTCGCGCAGGATGAGCGCACGCTCCTCCGCGCGGAGCGAGGGGTCCTGCTCCGGTGGCCGGTAACTCCGCAGCCAGAAGGCGAGCCAGACGAAGCCGGCGAGTGCCGGCAGCGCGAAGGCCCAGCGCCAGCCCAGGTACGCGACGATGAGCCCGATCAGCGGCGGCGCGACGATCGCCCCGAGGCCGATGCCGGCGGTGATGAGCCCGGTGGCCATGCTGCGTTCGGCCGGCGGAAACCATTCCGCCACGGCCTTGAGGGCCGCCGGCAGGTTGGCGCCCTCCGCGAGGCCGAGAAACGCGCGCGCGGAGAGCAGGCTCGCGAAACCGGTGCTGAATGCGTGGACGAGGGTGGCGAAGCTCCACCAGCCGGCCGCCCAGCCGAGCGACCGGCGCGTGCCGAACCGGTCGATCAGCGGCCCCGACAGGATCTGGCCGAGCGCGTAGGCCGCCAGGAAGGCGCCGGTGATGAGGCCGTAGTCCTCGTTGTCGAGGCCGAATTCGTCGCGGATCGGTCGGGCGGAGAACGACAGCGCCTGCCGGTCGAGATAGCCGACGGCCGTGATGGCGAGCAACAGGATGGCGATCCACCAGCGCTTGCAGGTCCACCACCGCTGTCGGTCAGCCGCCATCTCCTTGACACTGCCTTTACAGCCCGGCCGGCCGTCTTTATGCAATCTTGATGCGGCTTATTCTATCGTGAGCCCAACGCTGAGGAGGGGTTGACTCATGGATATCGTGTTCATCGCCGCCATCATCGGGCTGTTCGCACTGACCGTCGGCCTGACCATCGCCTGCGAAAAGCTGAGGAAGCCGTCATGAGCTGGGTCTACCTGCTGACGGGCGGCGTCTCCGTCGTCATCTTCGTCTATCTGGTCGTTGCGCTCCTGTACCCGGAGAAATTCTGATGACCGGCAATGCCCTGTTTCAGCTCGCGCTGTATGTCGTGGTGCTGATCGCGCTGGCGAAGCCGCTCGGCGCATACATGGTCGCGGCCTACGAGGGGCGGGCGCCGATCCTCGGCCGCCTGCTCGGTCCGGTGGAGCGCCTGATCTACCGCGGCTGCGGCGTGCGGGCCGACACCGAGCAGCGCTGGACGACGTATGCCTTCGCGATGCTCGCCTTCAATTTCGTCGGCCTCCTGGTCGTGTACGCCTGCAGCGGCTCCAGGCCCATCTGCCGCTCAACCCGCAGGCGCTGGCCGCGGTGACGCCGGATTCCTCCTTCAATACGGCGGTGAGCTTCGCCACCAACACCAACTGGCAGGGCTACAGCGGCGAGGTGACCATGAGCTATCTCACGCAGATGCTCGGTCTCGCCGTGCAGAATTTCGTGTCCGCCGCGAGCGGCATGGCGGTGCTGGTCGCCTTCGTCCGCGGGTTCGCCCGCACCTCCTGCGAGACCATCGGCAACTTCTGGGTGGACCTGACGCGCAGCACCCTCTACATCCTGCTGCCTCTGTCCGTCATCCTGGCGCTCTTCCTGGTGAGCCAGGGCGTCGTGCAGACCTTCTCCTCCTACCAGACGGTCGCGCTCACGGAGCCGGTCACCTACGAGCAGCCGGCGGCGGAAGAGGGAGCGGCAGCCACGACGGTCAACGTGACCGACCAGACCCTGGCGGTCGGACCGGCCGCCTCGCAGGTCGCGATCAAGCAGCTCGGCACCAACGGCGGCGGCTTCTTCAACGTGAACTCGGCGCACCCGTTCGAGAACCCGACGCCGCTCAGCAACTTCTTCGAGCTGCTGTCCATCCTGGTCATCTCCGGCGGCCCTCTGCTACACGTTCGGCGCGATGGTCGGCGACACGCGCCAGGGCTGGGCCGTGCTCGCGGCGATGACGATCCTGTTCGTCGGCTTGCTGGCCGTCGCGTACGTGAACGAGCAGAACGGCAACCCGGCGCTCACGGCGCTCGGCGTCGACCAGGCCGCGAGCGCCACGCAGAGCGGCGGCAACATGGAAGGCAAGGAGGTCCGTTTCGGCATCGCCAACTCCGCGCTGTGGGCAACCGCCACGACGTCGGCCTCCAACGGCTCGGTGAACGCCATGCACGACTCCTTCACGCCGCTCGGTGGCCTGGTGCCGATGTGGCTGATGCAGCTCGGCGAGGTGGTCTTCGGCGGCGTCGGCTCGGGCCTGTACGGGATGCTCGTCTTCGCCATCATCGCGGTATTCATCGCCGGGCTCATGATCGGGCGCACGCCCGAGTATCTCGGCAAGAAGATCGAGGCCTTCGACGTCAAGATGGCCTCCATCGTCATCCTCGTGCCGCCGCTGCTCGTCCTCGTGGGCACGGCGGTCGGGGTCATGGCCGATGCGGGCAAGGCGGGCATCCTGAATCCGGGCGCCGCACGGTTTCTCGGAGATCCTGTACGCCTTCTCCTCCGCCAGCAACAACAACGGCAGCGCCTTCGCCGGACTCTCGGCCAACACGCCCTTCTACAACTCGGCGCTCGGGCTCGTGATGTTCTTCGCGCGCTACTGGCTGGCGGTCCCGACACTCGCCATCGCGGGCTCGCTGGCGGCCAAGAAACGCATCCCGAGCGGGCCGGGGACGATGCCGACGCACACGCCGCTCTTCGTCGTGCTCCTGATCGGCACCGTGCTGCTCGTCGGCGCCCTGACGTTCATCCCGGCGCTGGCGCTCGGGCCCGTGGTGGAGCACCTGATGATGTCGGGCGGACAGTGAACCGCGCCGCCCTACGGAGAATTTCATGATCACGAAGACCGCAACCACCCGCATGTTCGATCCCGAGCTGGTCCGCGCGGCCATTCCGGAGTCGTTCCGCAAGCTCACCCCGGCGGTTCAGATCAAGAACCCCGTGATGTTCGTGGTGTACATCGGCAGCATCCTGACGACGGTGCTGTTCCTGCAGGCGCTGTTCGGCAAGGGCGAGGCCCCGGCGTGGTTCATCCTCGGGGTCTCGATCTGGCTCTGGTTCACGGTCCTGTTCGCGAATTTCGCGGAAGCGATCGCGGAGGGCCGGAGCAAGGCCCAGGCCGCATCGCTGCGCAGCGCGCGCCGCGACATCATGGCCAAGAAGCTCGATGAGCCGCGCCACGGCGCCGACTGGGCGAAAGTGACCGGCAGCAGCCTGCGCAAGGGCGACGTCGTGCTGGTGGAGGCCGGCGACTTCGTGCCGGCGGACGGCGAGGTCATCGAGGGCGTCGCCTCGGTGGACGAGAGTGCGATCACCGGGGAGTCCGCGCCCGTGATCCGCGAGTCCGGCGGTGACTTCAGCGCCGTCACGGGCGGCACGCGCGTGCTGTCGGACTGGCTGATCGCCCGGGTCACCGTCAACCCGGGCGAGGCGTTCCTGGATCGCATGATCGCGCTCGTGGAGAGCGCCAGGCGCCAGAAGACGCCGAACGAGATCGCGCTGACTATCCTGCTGGTCGCGATGACCCTGATCTTCTTCCTGGCCACCGTTACGTTGCTGCCCTACTCCATCTACAGCGTGGCCGTGGCGAAGGCTGGCTCGCCCGTGACCATCACGGTGCTGGTCTCGCTCCTCGTCTGCCTGATACCGACCACCATCGGCGGCCTCCTGTCGGCCATCGGCGTCGCCGGCATGGGCCGCATGATGCAGAAGAACGTCATCGCGACTTCCGGCCGGGCCGTCGAGGCGGCGGGCGACGTGGACGTGCTGCTGCTCGACAAGACGGGCACCATCACGCTCGGCAACCGCCAGGCGTCGGCGCTGCTGCCGGCGCCCGGTGTGGCGGAGACCGAGCTCGCCGATGCCGCCCAGCTCGCCTCGCTGGCGGATGAGACGCCGGAAGGCCGCAGCATCGTCGTGCTCGCGAAGGAAAAGTTCGGCCTGCGCGAGCGCGACATCGCGGGACTCGGCGCGACCTTCGTGCACTTCAGCGCCCAGACGCGCATGAGCGGCGTCAACATCGGCGCACGTCAGATCCGCAAGGGCGCCGCCGACTCGATGCGCGCCTGGGTGGAAGCCCATGGCGGCACCGTCCCGGCCGAGATACTGACCACGGTGGAGCACGTGGCCCGCCGCGGCAGCACACCGCTCGCCGTCGCCGAGACCGTCAACGGCAAGGCGCGCGTGCTCGGCATCATCGAGCTCAAGGACATCGTGAAGGGCGGCATCAAGGAGCGCTTCGCGGAGCTGCGCCGCATGGGGATCAAGACCGTGATGATCACCGGCGACAACCGCCTGACGGCGGCCGCGATCGCCGCCGAGGCCGGCGTGGACGACTTCCTCGCCGAGGCCACGCCGGAGGCGAAGCTCAAGCTGATCCGGGAGCACCAGGGCCAGGGCCGGCTGGTGGCGATGACCGGCGACGGCACCAACGACGCGCCGGCGCTCGCCCAGGCGGACGTCGCGGTCGCCATGAACAGCGGCACGCAGGCGGCGAAGGAGGCCGGCAACATGGTGGACCTCGACTCCAACCCGACCAAGCTGATCGAGATCGTCGAAACCGGCAAGCAGATGCTGATGACCCGCGGCGCGCTGACGACCTTCAGCGTGGCGAACGACGTCTCCAAGTACTTCGCGATCATCCCGGCGGCGTTCGCATCCACCTACCCGGCGCTCGGAGCCCTGAACATCATGCGTCTCGCCACGCCGGAGAGCGCCATCCTGTCCGCGGTGATCTTCAACGCGCTGATCATCGTCGCCCTCATTCCCCTGTCGTTGAAGGGCGTGCGCTACCGCGCGATCGGTGCGGCGGCCCTGTTGCGCAACAATCTCGTGATCTACGGGATCGGCGGGCTGCTCGTGCCGTTCCCCGGCATCAAGCTGATCGACATGCTCCTCGCCGCGACTGGCCTCGTCTGAGCGGGAGCGAAGGAAGCCAATATGTGGAGCCATCTCAAGACTGCGACCCTGATGCTCGTCGCGCCTGACGCTCGTGACCGGCGTGGTCTACCCGCTGGTCGTGACGGGCATCGCCCAGCTCGCGTTTCCGCACCAGGCCAACGGCAGCCTGATCGTGAGGAACGGGCATGCGGCGGGTTCCGAGCTGATCGGCCAGCCGTTCAGTGATCCGGGCCATTTCTGGAGCCGGCCTTCGGCCACGGGGCCGTTTGCCTACAATGCCGGCGCATCGAGCGGTTCCAACCTGGGGCCGCTCAATCCGGCGCTGACCGATGCGGTGGCTGCCCGCGTCAAGGCGCTGCGCGACGCCGATCCGGGCAATACCCTCCCGGTGCCCGTGGACCTCGTGACCGCCTCCGGCAGCGGGCTCGACCCGCACATCAGCCCGGCGGCGGCGGAATACCAGGTCGCGCGCATCGCGCGGCTCCGCGGCATCGACCCCGAGCGCCTGCGCCAACTGGTCGCCGGGCACACGCAGGAGCGGCAGCTCGGCGTTCTCGGCGAGCCGGTGGTCAACGTGCTCACGCTCAACCTCGCACTCGATGACCTGAAGCCGGCCAGCTAAGGCAATTCTTCCCTCAACAATACCGCGCGCCGCCTCCACCGAGGTGGCCGCGGCCAGCAGCAATTTGTCTTCAATACTTACCGGAGAAGCCCGATGAACAGCGTTCGTAACGTAATACTCGCCGTCACCATGGCACCCGTCGTGGGACTGGGTGGACGGGCCGTCGCCGCCGACGCGGCGGAACGCCGCACACGTTCACGGCGAATGTCGCTCTGGTCAGCGACTACCGCTTTCGTGGCATCAGTCAGAGCTACAGTGACCCCGCGATCCAGGGCGGCTTCGATTACACGCATGCCAGTGGGGTGTATCTGGGGACCTGGGGCTCGAGCGTGAGTGGCAACCAGTATCTCGACGGCAACGGCATGGAGTGGGATCTATACGGCGGCTACCGGCACGCCTTCGGCGGCGTGACGCTCGATGCCGGCCTGCTCTACTACTACTACGGCTCCGCCAGGCTGCCGACGGCGGATCTGGAGTCCTCGGAGAAATACGACACGCTGGAAGCTGCCGTGGCGGCGAGGTGGAAATGGCTGACGCTGAAGTATTCCTATGCCCTGACCGACTTCTTCGGCCTGCAGCAGAGCACCTACGGGAACGGCGGCTCCGATGGCTCCGGGTATCTCGAGCTGAACGCGAGCTATCCGCTGGTCGACAAGCTGACGGCCGTCGCCCATGTCGGCCATCAGAGCGTGCACAACTACAGCGACTTCGACTACACCGATTGGAAACTGGGGGTCACCTACGATCTGCACGGCTTCGTGCTCGGAGCGAACTGGGTAGATACGAACGCCGATGACACCCTGTACTCCGTTACCGGCGCCAAGGGCACCCGCAGCCTCGGCGACGGCACGGCGGTGCTATCCGTCAGCCGCAGTTTCTGAGCCATAACTGCAGAGGCCATGTCCCGGGCCGCGCGATAGGGCAAAATCGAGGGCGATGGAGCAACGCCCCGACCCGGACGCACTTCTCGCCAAGGTTCAGCGCGCGGCCGCTCGCGATCGGCGCGGGCGGCTGATGATCTTCTTCGGCGCCGCGGCCGGCGTCGGCAAGACCTTCGCCATGCTGGAGGCGGCCCGCCAGCTCCGCGAGGAAGGCCACGAGGTCGTGGTCGGGATCGTCGAGACCCACGGCCGCGAGGAGACCCAGGCGCTGCTGGAGGGTCTCGAGATCCTGCCGGCGCGTCAGGTGACCCATCGCGGGACGACCATCCGCGAGCTCGATCTCGACGCGGCGCTGAAGCGCCGCCCTACCCTGATCCTCGTCGACGAGCTCGCGCACTCCAACGCTCCCGGAAGCCGTCATGCCAAGCGCTGGCAGGACGTCGAGGAGCTGCTCGATGCCGGCATCGACGTCTACACGACGCTCAATGTCCAGCACCTCGAGAGCGTGAGCGACGTCGTCGCCGGCATCACCGGCGTCAGGGTCTTCGAGACGGTTCCCGACACCTTCTTCGATCACGCCGACGAGGTCGAGCTCGTCGACCTGCCGCCGGACGATCTCCTCGAGCGCCTGCGCGAAGGCAAGGTCTATCTGCCCGAGGCCGCCGAGCGCGCGATCGCCAATTTCTTCCGCAAGGGCAATCTCATGGCCCTGCGCGAGCTCGCCCTGCGGCGCACCGCCGAGCGCGTCGACGCGCAGATGCGCGACTACCGTGACGACTACTCCATCCGCAGCGTATGGCCGGCGGGCGAGCGCATCCTGGTATGTCTCAGCCCGGGGCCGCGCGGCGAGACGCTGGTCCGCTCGGGCCGCCGGCTCGCCACGTCGCTGCGCGCCCCGTGGATCGTCGCCTACATCGAGACGCCACGCCTGCAGCGTCTGCCTGCCGCCGAGCGCGACCGGGTCATGGAGACGCTGCGACTCGCCGAGGCGCTCGGGGCCGAGACGCTCGCCCGCAGCGGTCAGACGATGAGCGAGGAGATCCTGGAGATCGTCCACAGCCGCAACATCACCAAGGTCGTCATGGGCCAGCCGTCGCGGCGGGGCTGGCGGCGGTGGATCTTCGGCTCGGTCGTGGATGCGGTTGCCGGCGAGGGCCGCGACTTCGACCTGTATATCGTTGCCGCCAGGGAACCTTCCGAAGGCGGCACGGACGACGCCGCCGTTGCCCGCCTCGCGCGGCAGCGGGAGCTCGACGACAGCGAAGGGCGGGACCGCAGGAAGCGCGTCGACGGGTACCTGTGGGGCGCCGGCATCACGCTCGTCTGCAGCTTCATCGCCTGGCTGATGCGGGATGCCTTTGCGCCCGCGAACCTGATCATGGTCTACCTGGTCGGTGTCGTGTTCGTGGCCGCGCGCCACGGCCGCGGACCTTCCATCATGGCATCCGTCCTGAGCGTGTTCGCGTTCGACTTTTTCTTCGTGCCGCCGTATCTGACCTTTGCGGTCTCCGACACCGAGTACGTCATCACCTTCAGCGTGATGTTGCTGGTCGGCCTCGTGATCAGCAGCCTCACCACCGGCATCCGCTCGCAGGCGCGCGTATCAGGGTACCGGGAGCGGCGTGCCGCCGCGCTGTACGACCTGAGCCGCATACTGGTGGCGAGCCACGACGAGAAAGAGATCGTCGCGATCGCCGTGCGCCGCATCGCCGAGGAGTTCCAGAGCCCGAGCGTGATCCTCTTGCCCGATGCGCAGGGACGGATCCGTTATCCGCCCGGGAAAGCGACCGACATGGCGCTGCGGGGCGCCGACCTGAGCGTGGCGCAGTGGGTCTACGATCACAACGAAGTTGCCGGCCAGGGGACGAATACACTGCCCGGCGCCACCGCGACCTATTTCCCGATCAACGGCTCGAGCGAAACGCTCGGCGTGCTCGCCATCCGCGCGGTCAACCTGCGGCGCATCTTCCTGCCCGAGCAGCAGCGGCTGCTGGAGACCTTCCTGGCGCAGACCGCGCAGGCCATCGAACGCGTCCGCCTGTCGGAGAAGGCCAAGACCGCCGAGGTCAGGATGGAGGCCGAAGCGCTGCGCAACGCGCTGTTGTCGGCCATTTCCCACGACCTGCGCACGCCGCTTGCCGCGATCGTCGGCTCCGCCAGCAGCCTCGCGGAGGATCACGGGCAGCTCGACCCCGAGGCGCGCCGCGAGCTCAGCCTCGCCGTGTACGACGAGGCGCAGCGCATGGCGACACTGATGAACAACATTCTCGACATGGCCCGTCTCGAGTCGGGCGCGGTCACGTTGAACCGGCAATGGCAACCGCTGGAGGAAATCGTCGGCGCCGTGCTCACGCGGCTCGGCAAGCGCCTCGAAGGCCGCGCCGTGAACGTCAGGCTGCCGGACGACCTGCCGCTCGCGCGCATGGACGGCGCGCTCATCGAGCAGGTCATGGTGAACCTGCTGGAGAATGCGGCGAAGTACACGCCGCCTGGCACGCCAATCGACATTTCGGCACGGGTGGCCGACGCCGGCCGGGCTCTGGAGGTCACGGTCGCCGACCGCGGGCCCGGGATCCCGCCGGGTGAATCGGAGCGGCTGTTCGAGAAGTTCTACCGGGCGCGCGCCGACCGCGAGCGCGCGCAGAGCGGCGTCGGCCTCGGACTCACGATCTGCCGGGCGATCATCAGCGCGCACAGCGGGACGATCCGCGCCCGCAACCGTGCCGGCGGCGGCGCCGAGTTCACCTTCACTCTGCCGCTCGACGAGACGCCGCCGACCATCGAGCGGGAGGCGGAGCGAGAGAGCGCCGCCGGCGGGTCATGAACAGCGCGGGCCCGCTCATCGTCTGCATCGAAGACGATCCGCAGATGCGCCGTTTCCTGCGCACCGGTCTCGCCGGGCAGGGGTTCCGGGTCTTCGACGCGGAAACCGGGCGCCAGGGCCTCGTCGAGGTCGGCACGCGCAAGCCCGATCTCGTCATCCTCGACCTGGGGCTGCCGGACATGGATGGCGTCGACGTCGTGCGCGAGATCCGGTCGTGGACGCGCGTACCGGTCGTGGTGCTGTCGGCGCGGAGCCTCGAGACGGACAAGATCGCCGCGCTCGACGCCGGTGCCGACGACTACCTCACGAAGCCTTTCGGGCTCGGCGAGCTGCTGGCGCGCATCCGGGTCGCGCTCCGTCACGCCAATCCGTCGGGCGCGGAGGCGGCCGAGACTTTCGCGGCCGGTGGATTGCGCGTCGACTTCGGCAAGCGCACGGTGACGGTCGGCGACCACCAGGTGCATCTCACGCCGATCGAGTTCCGCCTGTTGTCGGTCCTGATCCGCAATGCCGGCAGGGTGCTGACGCACCGGCAGCTGCTCAAGGAGGTCTGGGGACCCGCCTACGTGGATCGCAGCCACTACCTGCGGGTTTACATGGGGCAGCTCCGGCACAAGCTCGAGGCCGACCCGACGCGCCCGCGGTTCCTGTTGACGGAGGCCGGGGTCGGTTACCGCTTCATGACGGAGTGAGGAAGATCCGTGACCTTTGCTGGCGACTTATCTCCTCGGCACGGACCGCATGGACGTCGAATTGCCGGGCCGCAAGCTGACCTGTCAGGCGGAACTCTCGTTCCGCAGCGCGTGCCCGCGCTCAAAGCCGGCTGAGCGCCGGACTCACGCGCCAGGTCGAATAGCAATCCGCGTCACGACATGAAGTAGCAGGAATCCGCCACTTACGCGCGGCGGCGGCGCCCGCGTGCGATCAGGGCGGCGATGCCCGTGCCGAACAACCAGGAGGCGGCGGGTGCCGGCACGATGGTGCCTTCGAGACCGGTGATGGCGCCGTAAATGACGTATTGGGCGCCGTCGGCGAGCGGCTCGTTGTAGCAGAGACTCTCACTCGGGCAGATGTAGCGGCCGCGCTGGAATTCGCTGAAGAGCGACGTGCCGTAAAAGCTGTTGATAGTGAAAGTCTGGACGAGCTCGCTCAACACCTCGTCCGCCGAGAACGGGTCGTTGTCGAAAAATCCGCCCAGCGTGAGCAGCTGGACCCGCGTTTCCGAGATGTGGTACGGCGTCGGCGTGGGTGACACGGTGGTCAGGCTGCCGTCCGTGTAGTAGACGGTCTGAGTGTCATAAGCATCCTGCTGGATGCTAAGGGCGTCGCCCACGTCAGTCTCGCTATCCATCGCGACGAAGTCGCAATTGCGCTGATTTCCGGCCGCCTGGCTCTGCAGGGTCACGTCGCCGACGGTGACCGTTCCGGACATCATGCTCGCCAGCAACGGGGTCTGAGGCAGGCTGACGCTGCGGCAGCCGCCGCCGCCGTCCGGGTTGAACGCCGTTCCGCCGGTGCCGGTAACGGTGCCCGTGGGGAACACATCCGTGTCGATGACGAAAATGGCCGTGAGCGCCGTCCCATCCGGCACGATCACGGGAACAGTGCCGTTATAGATGGTGCTGACCCCCAAGGCCCCGTTGATCCTGCCCGTCGCGACCAGGTGAATGATGGCGGCCGAAGCACCGGCCGGAACCAGGGAAAATGCCACTGCGAGCGCCGGGAGCGTGCCGGCGATTACCAGTTTCTTGTTCATTGTTCTGTACCGGTAAACTCGAAACGTCCTATGTATGGCCCGTTCGCGATCGCTTTGCAACAGCTATAGCCATCCCGCCAGGACCCGGATACACGTCGGGCATGGCGCACGTATTACATAATTTCTTTCCTTCCCGGGCCGACGTTGCGAAACCGCGGTCTAGCGCAGGGGGAAGCGGGCGAGGGCTCGGTTACCGCTTCATGACGGAGCAGGCCGCCGCACACGCGACTACGCGGCTTCCCTATCCACCTCGAAGATGCCGAACGTGTTGCCCTCCGTATCGAGGAAATATCCCTGCCAGCACGTGCCCGGCACGGCGAATTTCCCGAGGGCTACCTGCCCGCCGGCGGCCGCGATCGCCTTCGCGGTCAGGTCGAAGTCCTCGACCTCGATCGAGCAGACGAAGGCATTCGCGCCGCGTCCCGGCGGCGGTGCGCCGGCAGGGCGCTCGAGCAGCCCGCCCCGCGTTCCGCCCGTCTCGATGCGCCAGTACTCGACGGGCAGGCCCGGCATCGCCTCGAACTGCCAGCCGAAGATGCGACCGTAGAAAGCGGCGGCGCGGCGCAGGTCATCGGCCTGGATCTCGAAGTAGAGATGTCCATTCATCGGCCTCACCTTGCATCCGCATTCGACGTGCCCACTTCCGGGCAGCGGCGCTACCTGGCGACTGACGCTCAGCTTCCGAAAACAGCCTTTGCCGGACGCGCGGTCCAGCGCTTTACCGCGTTGGCACAGCGTCGCGCGAGGCCCTTCATGCGATTCCATAGCCAGACCCGCGTGCGCCACTGGGCATGCATGATGAACGGCAGCGGGTCGTCGAGACTGAAGAATGCGAACGCCTTGACCCTGTCGAAGTTGCGGGCTATGGCCAGGATCTCCCGTCGCATGGAATGGCTGTCGCGGTTGCTCCACACGGTCTCGAGCAGCGCCGTCTCCCACAGCCAGCCGACGCCAAGCGGATAGTTCCGCGGCGCGTCGATCTTCCCATCCACCGCGAGTCGGTAGAGCGCCGCAGGCGTGTCCATGCCGAGCGCCGTCGAGATGCTCGTCGCCCGGACGACCCGCGGATCGGCCTTGATCAGGATCAGCTTCCGGTCCCGCGGGTCGCGGCGGAACTCGAGCGTGATGAGGCCATGATATTCCGCGGCCTTCACCAGCCGCGCCGCCGCCTCGATCGCCTCCTCGTCCCGCACGCTCTCGCAGTACACGTTCGAGCCGAGCTCGTAGGGGTGCACGAATCCGCCGCGGGAATAGAGCTGCAGCTTGAGGCGCTGCGTGCAGTAGGTCAGGACCGGCCTGTGGCTGCGGTCGACGATCATCGTGACGCCGTAGCACTGGTTCGCCTCGCCGGGCACGACCTCCACGATCAGCGGATACTCGCCGAGCCGGGAAAAGATCTCCTGGCAGCTCGCGCGGATGGCGGCCCGGTCGGTGCCCGCGACCTTCGTTGCCCGTCCGGTGCTGAGCTCGGCGGCCCCGATCGCCGGCATGGTCTTCAGCAGATACTCGCGGTTGCCGAGGTCGAGCCCGTCGATCATCGAACGCAGCTCGGTCTCGCTCGTGGGTTTGAGGAAGACCGGCGTATTCAGGCCCGCCTGCCGCGCGATATCGTAAAGCAGGGCGTGATCCATCATCCGGCTGAGGATCTTCCACGGCGGTATCGTCAGGATGAATTTCTTCGCGAGCGCGTCCGCGTGCATGGACACGAGCCGAAGGTACTGGTCGTAGACCGGGAAGAGGACGCCGCCTTCCTCCGCAAGGGATTCCAGGAAGGGCAGGAGTTGATCCTCCTGCGGCTCCACGACCACGCTCCGGCGAACGTAGCGCGAATAGCACTCCTGGGTGACGGCCGTGGTCTTCACGCTGATCAGCGGGATCCCGGCGCGCGCCAGGGAGCGGACTGCGGCCACCGAGCGCGGGTGGCCGTTGACGCCCATGACGATGGCCCTGAGAGGGCGGCCCGTCCCCGAAACAGACTCGCAGGCTTTGCGCATGGTTCTCTCCATGTCTTCTTGTCGTTTGGCCGGGAGGAAGCCCGTGCGGGCGAACCTCATCCCCTCATCGAATAGAGTACACGGATATCCCAGTTCAGGATGTCCAGAAGCGCTCGCCCGCCCAGTTCCCACTCCGCGGCGGGCAGGTCATGCCCGAGTGCCCGGACGAGGATGCAGGGACAGCCGCGGCTGGTGTCCTCGGGGTCCACGGGGACGAAACCACGACTTACCAATAACTGGACGTCCTCCCCGGAGAGCGAAGCCGTCCACGCGACCAGCTCGGGGAACCGCCCCCACTCCATGGCGGCGGTGAGCAACGCGGAACGGATGCGGGGGCTGGTCGCCTCGAGATCTACGATGTACACGCGGTCCCAGCCGCCGAGATCGCTTTTCCGCCGGCTCAGCACCAGGTAACCCTCGAGACGCTCTTCCATCCAGTACAGGAAACGGTACTCGCTCAGCGGGTTGCTGAAGCACCAGTCGAGGTAGGTGCGGTCCCGCACGTAGCGGATGCGCCCGTCGTGGCCGGCCCGCCGGATGAGATCGACCATCGCCTCGCTGCGCGGCCGCGACTCCGTCGAGATCGGGGGTCGGTCCGCCGGGTCACGCTCCGGCTTCGCCGCGTCCAGGTGACGGAAGGGATGCCGCTGGTCGGCCGAGGCGAGCCAGCGCGATTCACTGAACCTCCAGAGTATCGGCATGCGGGACACCGCACGGCGCATTTTCAGGGTGCGCCCGACCTGCGCCGTCACGCGGCCCATCGGCTTCATCGCGCCCGCGCTCCGCCAGCCGAGGCTCAACATCCCCAGCGCATTGATCCGGTTCGCACCGCCAATTGACATCAGGTAAGAACAGCCGCGACCCGCCAGGTCCGCATAGGCGAGCTCCATGATCCGCGCCACGAGCCCGCGGTTCCGGTGTGCGGCCGATATGAGCGCGTCGCCGGCGATCAGCACCGGGAAGGCGCGCGATGGAGTGCCCGCTTCCAGCCGCGCTTCGTGGAACCCGCGCATGCCGATCGGCTTGCCGTCGTGAAGCGCCAGGTAAATGAGCGGCTCGAGGCCGTTACGATCGTTCTCGTATTTCCACTCGAGGTAGCGCGCGTTCAGGCTCGCGTCCGAGCTCCACAGTTCCTTCTGCAACTCCGCGACGAGCGGCTTGTGCCCGGGGCGGTACCGCAGGATCTCGTACCCGGCGCTCACCGGAGAGTGCCCATCCGCGTCCACGCGCGGAGCATGATCGCCGCGTTGCGCATACTCAATCACAGTATAGAGCGGACTAAAGCTTCGCACCTTTCGACGATCATGCCGTTCGTAGCGACGTGCTGGGCTATAGTCCTCCCGGAGCGTGGAAATCCGTGACTACTGACGCACGTCCCGTCTCGATCGAAGTAGACGACACACGGCGCGTGTCGGGCCTGCTGCTCGTGCCCGGATCGGCCACGAGCTGTTGCGTGCTCGCGCACGGCGCCGGCGCGGGCATGACGCATCCGTTCATGGCGGCGGTCGCGGCGGGGCTTGCGGAGCGGGGCATCGCCACGCTGCGCTACCAGTTTCCCTACATCGAGCGGGGGTCGAAGCGGCCGGATCCGCCGGCGCTCGCCCAGGCCACGGTCCGCGCCGCCGTGCGCGAGGCCGCGCGGCTCGCGCCGGGGCTCGCGCTCTTCGCGGGCGGCAAGTCCTTCGGTGGCCGGATGACGTCGCAGGCGCAGGCCGCAGAGCCGCTGCCCGGCGTGCGCGGAGTCATCTTCTTCGGCTTTCCCCTGCACGCGGCCGGGCGTCCATCCGCCGAGCGCGGCGAGCATCTCGCCGGCGTGCGGATCCCGATGCTGTTCCTGCAGGGCAGCCGGGACAAGCTCGCGGACCTGCAGCTCCTGCAGCCGCTCATCGCGCGACTCGGTCCGCGTGCCTTGCTCGAGGTCTTCGCCGACGCGGATCACTCGTTCCACGTGCCGGCGCGGGCCGGGCGCGGTGACGCCGACGTCAGGGCCGCGATGCTCGATGGCGTCGCCGCCTGGATCAGCCGAACGCTCGCGGCGAATGAAACGATGCCGCGTTGATTGAGGTTGATCACCGAGAGCAGCAGCAGCGCCGCGCCGGCGTTGTGCGCCGTCGCGAGCCATAGCGGCAGCCCGAACCACACCACGCTCGCGCCCAGGATCACCTGCAGGCTCACCGCGCCGAGCACGAGCCAGCCGGCGGTGCGTACCGGCGCCGGGTAGACGCGCCGGCGCGTCGCGCGCCCGCCGACCACGATCATGACGAGCAGCGTGACGAGCGCGCCGAGCCGATGCGTGAAATGGATGGCGACGCGCGCGGCCGCATCGAGCACGCCGCCCTCGTAGTTGACGCCGAGCCCGCGCCACAGCACGAACGCCTCGCTGAAGTCCGCCTGCTCCGGCCACCATTGGCCGGTGCAGGTCGGGCAGGTCCGGGCAGGCGAGCGCGGCGTAGTTGGAGCTCGTCCAGCCGCCGAGCGCGATCTGGCAGACGAGCACCACCAGCGCGAACAGGGCGGCGGCCGAGACACGCGCCGCGGCACGGCTGCGGCGCCGAGATCGCCTGGCGGCGCCGCGCCTCGAGGATCAGCCAGAACGCGAGCCCCATGCGTCGAGAGCCCGCCGAGCAGGTGCGCGACGACGATCAGCGGCTTCACCAGCAGCGTCACCGTCCACATGCCGAGCAACCCCTGGAAGATCACGGTGCCGAGGAGCACCAGCGGCAGGACGACCGGCTGCTTCGGGTCGCGGCGGTTGGCGAGCGCGAGGCCGGCGATGAGCACGATCGTGAAGCCGAGTGTCGTCGCGACGTAGCGGTGGATCATCTCGTGCCAGGCCTTGCCGGCGTCGAGCGGCTTGTCCGGGAAAGGCCGGCGCGTGCGGCGGCGTGCTCGTGCGGCCTCGTCGGGCACGGTGAGCTGGCCGTAGCAGCCGGGCCAGTCGGGGCAGCCGAGGCCGGCGTCGGTCAGGCGCACCCAGGCGCCGAGCACGACCACGGTGAAGGCGAGTGCCGCCGCAACGTAGAGCAGTCTCCGGTACCAGACGTACATGTCTGACGATTCCCTCGTTCATCGCGGCTGTCATCAGCCGGCCATCAACCAATCGTGGAAACCGAGAGCAGGTGCTGCAGGTCGCCGTACATGCCCTGCATGGTCGTGCCCGCCGGGTAGCGCATGCACCAGGTTGCCGAGCGGGTCGGTCAGGAAGAGGTCGCCCGCGCCGGCGCTCGCCGACCGTGCCGGCAAGATCGTTGGCCGACCGGGCCGGCCGCGACGAGGCCGATGCCGGGATGCTCTTTCGCGAGAAATGCCGCGTCGGCGGTCCCGACGGTGACGACGTAGAGTCGCTGCACGCGGTCCGGTCGCGGCCGAGCGCGAGGCGCACCTGGCGCCTTGCGTCGAGCGCTTCGCGGCAGATCGCCTCGCAGTCGCCCGGCCCGAAGTATAGAAGAGTCCACTTGCCGCGCAGCGTGGCGTTCCGCCGTCGCCGATCACGGCCATCGTCACGTCGGGCAGCGGGCGCGCGCGGCTGGTAGAGCACGCCGTGCTGTGTCGTGTCCGGCCGGCCGCCAGCGGAAATCGTTGTAATAGATGACCACGCGCCACGACCATGGGCCCGAGGAAAACGACGGCCAGGAACAGCGAGCGTGAGACGGCCCTTTCGCCGGTCTCCACTGCTGCGGCTGGCGTCATCGATTCGTGCGGCGCTGCGCCGGCTTTCCGGACGTTCAGGACGACATAGAGTACGACGAGCGCTGCGCCAAGGCGAACCACTGCACCGCGTAGCCGATGTGCTGCCTGCGGCGTCATGAGCGCCGGGCGCCACTCGCGGAGATACCCGTCCGGCGCATCGCGGGCGAGCAGCAGCTGGTAATCCGCGACCGGGTAGCCGAGCGCCGCGCCGATGTCGGCCGCGGTCGGATACAGCATGCGCCGGGGCCAGCACCTGCCTTCGTCCGCTCCCGGGCGCGGCGGCGATCGCGGCGCGCGGCAGGCGGTCGAGGAGCCCGCTGACCGCCGCGGCTCCGCGGTCACCGACACGTCCGGCAGGTGGCTGCGGTCGGGATCGGCCGGGAGCCAGCCGCGATTGACCAGCATGGCGGGCGCGCCGCCAGCGGGCGCAGCAGCGGCGTCAGCACTTCGTAGCCCGCGCGCCCTCGCGGGTGCGAGCGTCGAGCAGCACCTGGTGATCGGCGTCGTAGCGTCCGGCCGCCGCGATCGCGCGTAGCGCAGGCGATCCGAGGTCGGCGTCGCCCGCCGGTGCGCTCGACGGCAGCGCTGCCCGCGCCGGCGGTCGAAGGCTGCGAAGCAGCAGCTCCTTCTGCTCGCGCGCGGCCGAGCTGCCAGAAGCCGGCCGCGACGAAGAGCGCGCCGAGCACGAGCGTGCCGAGCGTCGCCCACCAGGGGCGGATCGGAATCTCGATCCTGTACGAGTCACGTCGCGCTCGATGGCATCGGGTCACCGATTCTGCCTCAGGCCGGTCCCGATGAGGCAGAATTCGGCCATGAAGCTCCTGGTCATCGCCGTCCTGCTCGCGATCCTGACGAGCCTCGGATCGGGGCTGTTCTTTCTCGTACGGGACAAGGACGACTCGCGCCGTGTCATGCGCGCGCTGACGGTGCGGATCGTGCTCTCGGTGATCCTGTTCCTGCTGCTGATCGGCGCCTGGTACGCGGGGCTGATCCAGCCGAACGCCCCGCCATAAAGATGGTGCCTGGCGTTAAGTTGTTAAGTTATTTTCGTACGAAAATAACTTAACAACTTAACGCCAGGCACCATTCCTATAACCAGTACACGAAGATGAAGAGCCCCAGCCGGGTTATCGGAGCTACAACCAGTAGACAAAAATAAACAAACCAAGCCAGACCACGTCCACGAAGTGCCAGTACCACGCGACCGCCTCGAACGCGAAGTGGCGCTCCGGCGTGAAGTGGCCTTTCAGCACGCGCAGCCAGATCACGGTGAGCATGATCGCGCCGATCGTCACGTGCAGGCCGTGGAAGCCGGTCAGCATGAAGAACGTCGTGCCGTAGATGCCGCTCTTCAGCGTCAGGTTGAGCTCGGTGAACGCTTCGCGGTACTCATAGGCCTGGCAGCCGAGGAACAGGAAGCCCGAGCAGGAAGGTCAGGGCGAGGAACACGATCAGCGTGCCGCGCTGGTTGGCCTTGCAGCGCATGGTGGGCGATCGTGATGGTGACGCCGCTCGTGAGCAGGATCGCGGTGTTGAGCGCCGGGATGCCCCACGCCTGCCATCGCCTCGAACCTGCCGCCGACGTGGCCGGGGCCGTTCGACGGCCAGGTGTTCTCGAAACCGGGCCAGAGCAGCAGATTCGTCCAGACGTCCGAGCCTTCGCCGCCGAGCCAGGGCAGCGAGAGCTGCCGTGCGTAGAAGAGCGCGCTGAAGAACACGGCGAAGAACATGACTTCGGAAAAGATGAACCAGCCCATCGCCATGCGGAAGGACCTGTCGACCTGCGCGTTGTAGAGACCGCCTGACGCTCTCGCCGATCACTTCGCCGAACCAGCGGAAGACCATGTAGAGCACGAGCAGCACACCGGCGCCGGCCACCCACACGCCTGTGCTTGCGCCATTGAGCAGCGTCGAGACGCCGAGGAACAGCGTGAACAGGGCGATCGAGCCCAGGATCGGCCAGTGCGTGCCGTGCGGCAGGTAATACTTGTCCTCGGCGTGCGCGGTCATGCGGGTCATCCCATCGGTCTGCGGGAGGCGGCGGAAGCCGGCGCGGCCGCGACCTCCGGTTTCACGAACATCGTATAAGAGAGAGTGAGCCGGTCGACGTACTTCGGCAGCTTCGGATCGAGATAGAACTGCACCGCGAGGTCCCGGCTCTCGCCCGGCTCGAATTCCTGGGCCCGGAAGCAGAAGCACTCGGTCTTCTTCAGGTACCTCGCGCCTTCGCCCGGCGCGATGCTCGGCACGGCTTGGCCGGTCAGATGGCGGTCGGTCAGGTTGCGCGCAAGGAACTTCACGTCGTAGAGCCGGCCCGGCTGCACCTCGAGAATTGCCGTCTCCGGGCGGAATTCCCACGGTGCGTATTCGTTCACGGACGCGACGAATTCGACCGCGACCGTGCGGCTGGCATCGACGGCGACCGGCGCCGCCGCCGCGACCGTGTTGGGACGGCCGCCGATGCCGAGCACGTCGCACATCACGTAATAGAACGGCACCAGCAGGTAGCCGAACCCGAACATGGCGATCGCGAGCGCCGCCAGCCTGAGCGTCAGGCTCCGGTTGCCGGGCCGGGTGGGTGCTGCGTCATTCATAGTCCGAACTCGAGCAGGTAATAGACGACATAGACCGCGACGGCGAGGAGCCCGAGCAGCAGGGCATCGCGCCGGATGCGTCTTCGCAGGTCGTCCCGCTGGTTCACTTGATCTCCGGGGCGTTCTGGAAGGTGTGATAGGGCGCGGGCGAGGGCACGGTCCATTCGAGCCCGTAGGGCTGCTCCCACACTCTTGCCGTCGCGGGCGGCCCGCCGCGCACGCACTTGATCACGACCCAGACGAACAGGAGTTGCGAGAAGCCGAAGCCGAACGCGCCGATGCTGGACACCATGTTCCAGTCCGTGAACTGCACGGCATAGTCCGGGATGCGCCGGGGCATGCCGGCCAGCCCGAGGAAGTGCTGCGGGAAGAACAACAGGTTCACGAAGATCGTGGACAGCCAGAAATGGATCCTGCCGAGCTTTTCGTCGTACATGTGCCCGGTCCACTTCGGCAGCCAGTAGTAGGCGCCGCCGAGCGCGGCGAAGAGCGCGCCGGGCACCAGTACGTAGTGGAAGTGGGCCACGATGAAATACGTGTCGTGATACTGGAAGTCGACGGGGGCGAGCGCCATCATCAGCCCCGAGAAGCCGCCGATGCTGAACATGAACAGGAAGCCGACGGCAAAGAGCATCGGCGTCTCGAAGCTCAGCGAGCCGCCCCACATCGTCGAGATCCAGTTGAAGATCTTCACGCCGGTCGGCACGGCGATCAGCATCGTGGACATCATGAAGAAGAGCTCGCCCGCGAGCGGCATGCCCACCGTGAACATGTGGTGTGCCCACACGATGAAGGACAGGAAGGCGATGGAGGCGGTCGCAAACACCATCGAATCGTGGCCGAACAGCGGCTTGCGCGAGAAGGTCGGGATGATCTGCGAGATGATGCCGAAGGCCGGCAGGATGATGATGTAGACCTCGGGGTGGCCGAAGAACCAGAAGATGTGCTGGAACAGGAGCGGATCGCCGCCGCCCGCCGCCTGGAAGAAGCTGGTGCCGAAGAACTGGTCGGTGAGCAGCATGGTCACCCCGCCGGCCAGCACGGGCATGACACCGATCAGGAGATACGCCGTGATCAGCCAGGTCCACACGAAGAGCGGCATCTTGAGAAGCGTCATTCCCGGTGCGCGCATGTTCAGAATCGTGACGATGATGTTGATGGACGCCATGATCGAGGAGATGCCGAGCAGGTGGATCGAGAAGATCGTGAACGGGAACGCGTCGCCGGTCTGCAGGACGAGCGGCGGATAGAGCGTCCAGCCGGATGCGGGCCCGCCGCCCGGCAGGAACAGCGTCAGGACCAGCATCCCCGCGGCGAACGGCAGGAGCCAGAAGGACCAGTTGTTGAGCCGCGGCAGCGCCATGTCCGGGGCGCCGATCATCAGCGGGATCATCCAGTTCGCGAAGCCTGCGAAGGCCGGCATGATCATGCCGAACACCATGACGAGCGCGTGCACGGTGGTCATCTGGTTGAAGAAGTCCGGACGCACGAACTGCAGGCCGGGCTGAAAAAGCTCCGCGCGAATGATCAATGCCATGAACCCGCCGACGAAGAGCATCAGCAAACTGAATATCAAATACAGCGTGCCGATGTCCTTGTGATTCGTGGTGGTGATCCAGCGCATGAGACCCCTGGCGGGGCCGTGATCGTGATCATGCGTGTCGTGGACGTGATCGATGACGGCGCTCATGCTTCCTGCTCCGGCCTAATTTGCTGGCGCGGCGGCGTTCGCGGTGTTCTTCTGGTCGGCGAGCCAGGCATCGAACTTCGGCCTGGGCAGCACCTCGACCACGATCGGCATGAAGCCGTGGTCCTTGCCGCAGAGCTCGGCGCACTGGCCGCGATAGGTGCCGGGCTGATCCACCTGGAACCAGCCCTCGTTGATATATCCGGGGATCGCATCGCGCTTGACGCCGAAGGGCTGCACCCACCAGGCGTGATTGACGTCGCTCGACGTGAGCAGGTAACGGATCTTCACGCCCGCGGGCAACACCAGCGGCCGGTCGACGTCGAGCAGATAGTGATCGACCGACGCCGGATCGATGCCTGAGCGGAGCTGGCGGGCGACGTTGCTCGTCCGGGCGAGGTTGCTGTAGAAGCTCACGCCCGAGCCGATGTACTCGTAGTTCCATTTCCACTGGTAGCCGGTGATCCTCACCGTGAGCTCGGAGCCGCGCGTGTCCTCGATGTAAACGAGCGCGCGCGCCGCCGGGATGGCGAGGGCGACGAGTATGAACACCGGGATGACCGTCCAGACGATCTCCGCGATCGTGCTGTGATCCCACCTCGCAGGCTTCACGCCCTCCTTTTGCCTGAAGGCGACGATCGCGTAGGCCAGGGCGCCGAACACCAGGACACCGATCGCGGTGCACACCCAGAGCACCAGCATGTGCAGATCGTAGATCCGGCGGCTGATCTCGGTTGCGCCGGGCGGCAGGTTCATCTGCCAGGCGGCATGGGCGGGAGACACGACCGGCAGCAGCATGGCCGCGGCGAGGAGCCGGGCCCGCAGTGATTTGATCGACGGCATCGGTTTGTCCTTCTGGCGTTGTGTCACCGGCCAGCGAAGGGCAGCACCGGCGCAGCCGTGGCGCCGAATGCACCGGCGGTGCCGGAGGACACCGTCAGGATCTGGAGGTAATGGGCGGCTGACCCGCCCGCCGCTTCGCAAGCGGCGCGAATGGTAAAGGATGGCCTGACCCCGCGCAAATGACGCGGGGTCAGCGCGGTCGCAGGCGCTCGATCGGTACGGAGTATTCGCCGTCGGGACCGGGCGGGCGCCTTGCGGGGTCGTCCACCCAGGCGTGGCCGCAGATGACTTCGACGGTGACCGGCAGCGCCCCCGAGACGTTCCGCCGGCGCTCATAGGACTCGGTCATCGCGGTCCAGCGCGCTCGTCCCGTGAGCGTGCGGCGACGCCCGGGACTGAGATCGGCCGCGCCGACACCGCGCAGTTCCGTGACGAGACGCGCGATGTCCGGATACGTGATCGTCAGTCGCTCGCCGTCCACGACCGGCTCGACGAAACCGGAGCGAACCAGCGCGTCGCCGATGTTGTGCATGTCGGCGAAAGCAAGCGTGTGGCTGTACGGTTCGGTTCGCGGCCAGGCGGAGCGGAACTCGCGCAGCGTGTCCGGGCCGAGCGTGCTGAACAGGAACAGGCCGGGATAGCGCAGTACCCGGCGCGCCTGCGTGAGCACGGCCGCGGCATCGGCGCACCAATGGAGCAGCATCCCCGCCACGACCAGGTCCACCGAGGCATCGGCTAGCGGCAGCCGCGCTGCGTCCGCACAGATCCTCGACCAGACCTGTGTCGGCTGGCCGAGCATCTCGGGTACGAGGTCCAGCGCCAGCAGGCGGCTCTCCGGGTAGCGTCGTGCGAGCGGCGCGGTCGCCTCCGGCGGCCCGGCCCCGAGGTCGAGGACCACTTGTGGTTCGAGACGCACGACATCGAGCCGCTCCATCAGGCGCGAGCGGATTTCAGCGTGCAGGAAATCCTCGCGCGCATAGCTGCCGGCGGCCTTGCGAAAGGCCCGCGCCACAGCGCGCCTGTCTGGACCGGTCATGTCTCGCAACTAAGCAAAGCCAAGATGGTGCCGGGTCTTAACTTATTAACTTATTGGAGCTGATTCCGGCAATAAGCTAATAAGTTAAGACCCGGCACCTTTTTGCTCGGGAATTTGCTGCGGGCGCAGGCCGAGACGGGCGAGAAACGCCTGGTCGCGGTCGGTCGCGGGATTGGGGGTCGTCAGCAGCCGTTCACCGTAAAAGATGGAATTGGCGCCGGCGAAGAAGCAGAGTGCCTGCATCTCGTCGCTCATGTCGGTGCGCCCGGCGGAGAGCCGCACGTAGGAGGCGGGCATGAGGATCCGCGCGAGCGCGATGACGCGGACGAAGTCGAGCGGATCGACGCGTTCGGTCCCGTGGAGAGGCGTGCCTTCGACCTGCACGAGCTGGTTGATCGGCACGCTTTCGGGGTGCGCGGGCAGCGTCGCGAGCGTGTGGAGGAACTCGACACGGTCACGCAGCTCTTCGCCAAGTCCGATGATGCCGCCGCAGCAGACCTTCAGCCCCGCCGCGCGCACGGCCTGCAGCGTATCGAGACGGTCCTGATAGGTGCGCGTGCCGATGATCCGGGGATAGTGGCGTTCGGACGTGTCGAGGTTGTGGTTGTAGTAGTCGAGGCCCGCGTCCTTCAGGCGGCGCGCCTGGTCCTCGGTCAGCATGCCGAGCGTCGCACAGGTCTCGAGGCCGAGCTCGCGTACCTGGCCGATGATCTCGGCGAATTGCTCGAGCTGCCTGCGCTTGGGGCTGCGCCATGCGGCGCCCATGCAGAAGCGCGTCGCGCCGCTCGCGCGTGCAGCCCGGGCATGGGCGAGCACTTCGCCCGCGTCCATCATCTGCTCACGGCCGACGCCGGTCTCGTAGCGCACGCTCTGCGGGCAATAGGCGCAGTCCTCCGGGCAACCGCCCGTCTTCACGCTGACCAGCGTACTGATCTGCACCTCGTTCGGATCGAAGAACTCGCGATGCAGGGAATGGGCGCGGAAGAGCAGCTCGTTGAACGGCAGGCGCGCGAGCTCCCAGACCTCGTCGAGGGTCCAGTCGTTGCGGACGGATGGAGCGGGCCGAGTCGTCATTTCCCTCTGAACCGGGCCCTTTCCCGGGTTGGCGCCGGCGGCTGGATGCGCCAGAAATGGCAGTATCGAAACCGCGTCTGCCGCTGTCAACCTTCAGGGATGATCAAAGTCGACGACCTGGTGGCCGCGCTGATCCCACGCCGGTGCGTCCTGTGCAACCAGGCAAGCGGCGCCGTGACGGTATGCGACGGTTGCCGCAGTGATCTGCCCTGGCTCGGGGCCGCCGACCCCGGGGCGGACCGTGCCCTCGCGGCGCTCTCCTATGAGTATCCGGTGGACCGCATGATCACCGGCGCGAAGTTCCACCGCCAGTTGCATTTCGCGTGGGCGCTCGGCGAGCTTCTCGCCGAGGCGGTGGTGGCGCGCCGCGCCGCCGTGCCGGAGATGCTCGTGCCGGTCCCGTTGCACCGCCGCCGCCTGGGCGAGCGCGGCTACAACCAGGCGCTCGAGATCGCCCGGCCGGTCGCCGCGCTGCTGCGCGCGAGGCTCGCGCCTTCCTCGTGCGAGCGGAGCAGGCCGACGGCCGAACAGACGGGACTTTCCGCCGCCGCCCGACGCCGCAATCTCAGCGGCGCGTTCCGCGTGCGGGCACCTTGCGCCGGCATGCACGTGGCGATCCTCGACGACGTCATCACCACGGGCAGCACGACCGAAGCCCTGGCCCAGGCATTCCGCGACGCCGGCGCGGCCCGCGTGGACGTGTGGGCCGTCGCGCGCACGCTTTGAGTGAGTGCACCCGGCGGAGCAGGCCCTGAGCTAAATCTCGCCGGCCATCCCTGGCCGGCGAGAAGCATATCGTGTCTGCTCCGGCATCCCTGCCTCGCAGCCGCTCAATGCCGCTCAGGGCCTCTCCGCCGGGCGCCCCACACCCAAAGCGGCCGCGCGAAGTGCGAGGGATGAGGTCTATTCACCGTTATCGCCGCTACAGAGACCGGCGGAAGCGGGCCAGACCTGGAGCTGACCTCAGACGGGCCGCAGGAGAAAGTCGACGACGATGCCGGCGAATACCACCGCGCCGAGCCAGTGGCTTTCGAGAAACGCCTTGTAGCAACTGGCCGGGTCGCGGTCGGCGATCAGCGCGCGTTCGCGCAGGAGCAGCGCGGCTGCGGCCAGCAAGGAGGCGTAGTACGGCGGCCCCATGCCCGCGACCTGGCCCGTCAGGGCCAGCGCCAGCACCAGCACGACCATCAGCGAGCTGACGATGAAGACGTCGGCGCTGCCGAACAGGATCGCGGTGGACTTCACGCCGATGCGCAGATCGTCGGCGCGGTCTGCCATGGCGTACATCGTGTCGTAGATGACGGCCCAGATCATGACACCCAGCCACATCAGCCAGGCGAGCTGCGGCACCGCGCCGGTCTCCGCCGCGAAGGCCATCGGAATGCTCCATCCGAACGCCGCCCCGAGCACGAGCTGAGGGGCCGCGACGATGCGCTTCATGAACGGATAGGTCACGGTGAGGAGCCCGCCGACGACGGCGAGCGCCTGCGCCAGCCGGTTCAGCGTCAGCACCAGCGCGATCGCCAGCAGTGACAGCGCCGCGAACAGCAGCAGCGCCTCGCTACCGCTCACGCGCCCGGAGGCGATGGGCCGATGCCGCGTGCGGGCGACGTGCGGGTCGAGGTCGCGATCGACATAGTCGTTGATCACGCAACCGGCCGCGCGCATCACGACCACGCCGAGCACGATGACGACGAGGATCTGCGGTTGCGGGTGCCCGGCGGCGGCGATCCACAGTCCCCACAGCGCCGGCCACAGGAGGAGCCAGATGCCGGCCGGCCGGTCGAAGCGCATCAGCCGCGCGTACAGGCCCAGCGATTCCAGCGCTCGACTGGGGGTCCGCCGGTATTCCTCAGAAGGCATGGCTCATCATACGTTGCCGTAGCGGCTGGCATCGCCGACCCAGCGGCGGATCACGGGCTCGATGGCCTCCGGCGAGCGCGCCGCGAGCTCGCGGCCCAGGCGTTGCACCACCGGCGCCAGGTCCGCGTCGCGCAGGAGGTCCGCGACGCGCAGCTGCATGATGCCCGTCTGCCGCGTGCCGAGCACCTCGCCGGGTCCGCGCAGCTCGAGATCCTTCTGCGCGACCTCGAAGCCGTCGTTCGTCTCGCGCAATACTTCCAGCCGCTGGCGGGCGAGCTCCGACAGCGGGCTCTGGTACAGCAGCACGCAGCTCGACACCGCGCCGCCGCGGCCGACGCGTCCGCGGAGCTGGTGCAGCTGCGCAAGACCCATCCGCTCGGCGTTCTCGATGATCATGAGCGTCGCCTGCGGGACGTCGACGCCCACCTCGATCACCGTCGTGGCAACGAGCACCTGCAGCTTCCCCGCCGCAAACGCACGCATTACGTCATCCTTCTCGTCGGCCTTCATGCGGCCGTGTATCAGCCCCACCGCGAGCTCGGGCAATGCCTCGACCAGCATCGCATGCGTCGATTCGGCCGCGCGGTAGTCGAGGATCTCCGAATCCTCGATCAGCGGGCATACCCAGTAAGCACGGTTGCCTGCGCGTGCGGCCTCGCGCACGCGCTGCACGAGCTCCGGCCGGCGCCGCTCGGGCAGCGCCACCGTCTGCACCGGCTGGCGGCCCGGCGGCAGCTCCCGGATCACGGAAGTGTCGAGGTCCGCGTACATGGTCATGGCGAGCGTGCGCGGGATCGGGGTGGCGGTCATGACGAGCTGGTGCGGCCGCGTTTCGCCGGCCGCCCCCTTCTGCATCAGCGCGAGGCGCTGGTGGACTCCGAACCGGTGCTGCTCGTCCACGACGAGGAGCGCGAGGCTCCTGTACTCGAGCCCTTCCTGGAACAGCGCGTGGGTGCCGATGATCACCTGCCCTCGGCCGCTGCCGATCGCCTCGTAGGCGCGTTGCCTCTCCTTCCGTCCGAGGCTGCCGCTCAGCCATACGACCTCGATGCCCAGGGGCTCGAGCCAGCGGCTGAAGCTCTGCCTGTGCTGCTCGGTGAGGAGCTCGGTCGGCGCCATCACGGCGACCTGGTGCCCATTTGCGACCGCCCGCAGCGCCGCCGCAGCGGCGACGACGGTCTTGCCGCAGCCGACGTCGCCCTGGAGCAGGCGCATCATCGGGTGGGGCTCCGCGAGGTCGGCATCGATCTCGGCGAGTGCCTGGCGCTGGCCGCGCGTCAGCTCGAAGCCGAGCGAGCCCAGAAACCGCTCGCGCAGGTCGCCGCGCTCAGGCAGGCGCACGGCGCGTTCCGTCCGTGCGCGCTCGCGCAGCGAGCGCAGGCTCAGGTGGTGCGCCAGCATTTCCTCCAGCGCCAGCCGGCGCTGGGCGGGATGCGCGCCGGCGGCGAGACGCGTGAGGTCTGCGCCACGCGGCGGGCGGTGCATATAAGAGAGTGATTCCTGGAGTGACGGCAGCTCGCCCAGGTTCAGCGCCAGCCCGGCAAATTCCGTGGCCGGGATTCCGGCGAGCCAGTCCGGCAGCAGCGGCAGGAACCGGTCGAGCGCCTGGCCGACGAGATTGCGCAGCCGCGCCTGCTGCAGCCCCTCCGTGCCGGGGTAAATCGGCGTCAGCCGGTCTTCGAGCACCGCCCGCTCGCCGGCCGCGAGCACCCGGTACTCGGGATGCACCATCTCGAGCCCGCCGGGGCCCGGCCGCGCCTCGCCGAAACAGACCACGCGGCGCCCGCGCGCCAGGCCATCCTGCTGCGCCTTGCTGAAATAGAAGAATCGCAGGGTGATCTGCCCGGTGCCGTCCACGATCCGGCAGAGGAGGCTCCGCCGGCGCCGGTATACCACCTCGGTGAGTGCGATCTCACCCTCCACCACGGCACGCACACCGGGGCGCAACGCGCCGAGGGGCGTGAGCCGGGTGCGGTCTTCGTAACGCTGGGGGAGAAGGAAGAGCAGGTCGACCGGGCGAGTGACCCCGAGGCGCGCGAGCCGCTCGCGCAGCGCCGGGCCGACGCCGCGAAGAGCGGTCAGGTTCTCCGGAACTCCCACCGCGGCAGCTAGCCGCACAGGACGGCGTCGGCCTCCACCACAGCGCCCTTCGGCAGCGCCGCGACACCGACCGCGGCACGCGCCGGATAGGGCTGCGGAAAATACTCGGCCATGATCTCGTTGACGGTGGCGAAGTGGGCGAGATCGGTCAGGAAGATCGTGACCTTGACTGCGCTCGCCAGACTCATGCCAGAAGCCTCCGCCACGGCCGCGAGATTGCGAAACACCTGGTGGATCTGCGCCCTGATGTCGCCGGCGACGAGCTGGCCGGTCGCCGGATCGAGCGGAATCTGGCCGGAGAGGTACACAGTGCCCGCCGCGCGGATCGCCTGGGAATAGGTGCCGATGGCCCCCGGAGCGCTGCTCGTGCTGATCGCCTGCTTTGCCATGATTCCGCCTCTCACGCGCAGGTGCGCGTGACTTTCTTCACCGGGCCCATCCGCCGGATGTTCTTGATGACCTGCGCGAGATGCGTGCGGTCGCGCACGAGGATCGAGAAGAGGAGCGCGGCGGTGTCTTCGAGCCGCTCGTCCACCGATACCTGCTCGATGTTGGAGCCCGACTCGCCGATCCGCGCCGCCACGTCCGCGAGGACGCCGGGCTTGTTCGTCACGTCCACGCGAATCTCGACCGAGAATTCCCGGTCGATGCCCGCTTCCCAGGTGACGGGGATCCACTTGTGCGGCTGCTTGCGATACTCGCCGAGGTTGCCGCATACGTTGCGATGGATCACGACGCCGCGGCCCGCGCTGAGATACCCCATGACGGCGTCGCCGGGAATCGGGTGACAGCAGCGCGAGTAGCTCACGACCAGCCCCTCGGTGCCCGCGATCATGATGGGCGAGGGCTTGCGCGGCGCCATGCTGGCCATCCGCCGCCGCCGTCGGGGCATCCTTGCCTGTCTGCAGCAGCACCTTGGCGACGACAGGCGCGAGGCGCTCGCCCAGACCGATCTGCTCGAACAGCTCGTTCGTGTTGTTGAGGCCGAGCTCGTCGAGCAGCGCCTGCGTCTCCCGCGGCTCACCTTGCGAAGCGAGGACCGGTAGTCGCGTAGCGACTGGTCGAGCAGGCGCCGGCCGAGCTCCCGGGCCTCGCTCTGCTGCAGATTCTTCAGGAACTGCCGGATGGCGGCGCGCGCCTTGGCGGACACCACGAAGTTCACCCAGGCCGGATTCGGCCGCGCGCTCCTGGCGGTGATGATCTCCACGGTCTCGCCGTTGTTGAGCTGCGTGCGCAGCGGCACCAGGCGCCGGTCGATCTTGGCGGCGACGCAGCGGTTGCCGACGTCGGTGTGCACGGCGTAGGCGAAGTCGACGCAGGTCGCGCCGCGCGGCAGGCGCAGGATGTCGCCCTTCGGCGTGAAGACGTAGACCTTGTCGGGGAAGAGGTCGATCTTCACGTGCTCCAGGAACTCCTCCGAGTCCTCCGCCGCCTGCATCTCGCTGATGCTGGCCAGCCACTCGCGGGCCTCGCGCCTGCGGCGGCACTGCCTCGCGTTCGGAGTCGGGCTCCTTGTACTGCCAGTGCGCCGCGATGCCGCTCTCGGCGATCCGGTCCATCTGCTCGGTGCGGATCTGCACTTCGATCGGGATGCCGTTGGGCCCGAGCAGCACGGTGTGCAGCGACTGGTAGCCGTTCACCCGCGGGATGGCGATGTAGTCCTTGAACTTGCCGGGCATCGGCTTGTAGAGCTGGTGCACGATGCCGAGCACCCGGTAGCAGCTGTCGACGTCGTTCATGATGAGCCGGAAGGCGAACACGTCCGCGATCTCGGAAAGCGAGCGGTTCTTGCGGATCATCTTGCGGTAGATGCTGTAGAGGTGCTTCTTGCGGCTCTGGATCTTGCCCCCGACACCGGCCTCTCCGAGAGCCTTTTCGAGCCGCTCCTCGATCCGCTTCAGGAACTGGCGCTGGTTGCCCTCCGCCTTGCGCACGGCCTTGTCGAGCACGCGGTAGCGGAAGGGGTAGGCGTGGCGGAAGCCGAGGTCCTCGAGCTCCGTCTTGATCGTGTTGATGCCGAGGCGGTTCGCGATCGGCGCGTAGATCTCCAGCGTCTCCTTCGCGATCCGGTGCTGCTTTTCCGCCGGCAGGGACTCCAGCGTCTGCATGTTGTGCAGGCGGTCCGCCAGCTTCACGAGGATGACGCGGATGTCCGCCACCATGGCGAGCATCATCTTGCGGAAGCTTTCCGCCTGCGCCTCCGCGCGGCTCGTGAAGGAAAGCTGGTCGAGCTTGCTGACGCCGTCCACCAGCCCGGCGACCTCCGCGCCGAACTTCGTCTGGATCTCCGCCTTGGCGGTCGGCGTGTCCTCGATCACGTCGTGCAGCAGCGCCGCCGCGATCGTCTGGTAGTCGAGGTGCAGTTGCGACAGGATGCTCGCCACCGCGACCGGGTGAGTGATGTAGGCTTCGCCCGACAGGCGCTTCTGCCCCTCGTGGGCGCTGGCGCTGAAATCATAGGCCTCGACGATCTTGTCGAGCTGGTCCTGGGCGAGGTAATTCAGGCGCGCGAGGAGCTGCCGCAGGCCGTAATTCCGGCGGCCGACGAGAGGTAGCCTGTCGAGCAGCATGGCGCCATAGTCCATGCCTCGATTCTACTCCAGGGACCCGGCGCGGCCGGGCTCGCTGCGCCTCGCTACAGCAGGTCGGACTCGTCGTTCATGTTGATCGGCGGACCGGCCATCATGTCGCTGCCCTGCTCGGTGGCGAACAGGTCGGCCGGGGTCGGATCGGCCTCGTTGAGAATCTCGGGCCCGATGAGGCCGGCGGCGATCTCCCGCAGGGCCAGCACCGTCGGCTTGTCGTTCTCCCACTCGAGCTGCGGCGGCGCGCCGTTCGCCAGCCGGCGGGCGCGCTTCGCGGCCACCATGACGAGCTCAAAGATGTTCTCGACGTTTCCGAGGCAGTCTTCGACGGTGATGCGGGCCATGGGAAATCCAGGTGATTCTCAGGGGCGCAAAGGCTAACCGGAGCCGGCGGCCGGGCGCAACCGGCGCCCCCGGGTCGCGGGGAAGGCTGGCCCCGGACAGGATCGCCGCGAGCTGCCGGCGCAGCGCGGGATGGGTGGTCCGGTTGGTGGTATTCCTTCCCGTCATGACCTCGCGCAGCGCGGCCAGCGCGCGCGGGACCTCGTCGTTCACGATGACGTAATCGAACTCGTCCCAGTGAGCCATCTCCGCCAGCGCCTCGGAGAGCCGGCGGCGGATCACCTCCTCGCTGTCGGTCGCCCGGCCACGCAGCCGGCGCTCGAGCTCCGCGAGCGACGGCGGCATGATGAAGATGAGCACGCTCTCGGCCAGGTGGGCGCGCACCTGCCGGGCGCCCTGCCAGTCGATGTCGAGCAGCACGTTGCGGCCGGCGGCGAGCTCGCCCTCGACCTGCGCGCGGCCGGTACCGTAGTAGTTGTCGAAGACGCGGGCGTGCTCGAGGAGCTGGTCGGCGGCGATCATCGCCTCGAAGCGCGCGCGGTCCACGAAGAAATAGTCGCGCCCGTGCTGCTCACCCGCGCGCGGCGCCCGCGTGGTGAACGAAACCGAGAAGTGCAGGTCCGGATTCTCGGCGAGCAGCGCTTTGGTGAGCGTCGTCTTGCCGGCGCCGGAAGGCGCCGTGATGACGAAGAGTTTCCCGCGCTGGGCCGTCACGGCCGTCTGATCTTATTCCACATTCTGCACCTGCTCGCGCATCTGCTCGATGAGCACCTTGAGGTCCACGGCCTGGCGCGAGGTGTCCGCATCGGCCGACTTAGAAGCGAGCGTGTTGGCCTCGCGGTTGAATTCCTGGAGCAGGAAGTCGAGCCGCCGGCCTGCGGCTTCGTCCTTTTTTCCCATGGCATCGCGGAATTCGGCCACGTGCGCCTGCAGCCGGTCGAGCTCCTCGCTGACGTCGAGCTTCTGCGCGACGAGGACGAGCTCCTGCTCGAGGCGCTCGGCATCCACCGTGGTCACGAGGTTCTGCACCCGTTCCGTCAATCTCTCGCGGATCGCGGCGAGCACGACGGGCAGGCGGGCGCGCACGGCGGCGATGCGTGTGAGGATCTCCGCGCAGCGGCCCTCGAGCAGGTCGCGCAACCGGGCTCCCTCCCGCGCGCGGCTGGCGGCGAGCTCGCCGATCGCCCGCTCGAGCCCCTGGAGCGCCAGCGGGTAGACGGCCTCGAGCCCGATCTCCTCCTCCTCGAGCACGCCCGGCCAGCGCAGGACGTCCATCGCGTTGATCGGTGCGGTCTTGCCGATCGTCGCCGCGAGCGTCTGGGCGTGGGCGATCAGCTCGCGCGCGAACCCCGGATTGAGAGTCGCGTGAAGCTGTCGCTCGCCGCTCGCCCGCAGCGTCAGCAGGGCGTCGAGCTTTCCGCGACGCACGCCGGCGGCAACTACCTGCCGTGCCTCCGGCTCGATGGCACGGAAACCTTCCGGCAGCTTGAGCTGCACCTCGAGGTAGCGGTGGTTGACCGAGCGCAGCTCCCATACCAGCACGCCCTGAGGCGACTGGGTCTCGCTCCGCGCAAAGCCGGTCATGCTCCTGATCATGTACGTCGGAATTCCTGGTGAAGCGGTGCGCGGACGAGCGCGATCCGCGGCGTCACATGCAAAATTGAGGTGCGGGCCCTACGCCCGCGGCTTACACTCCCGCAACGCTCGCCGAATTGCGCCGGGCGGTCAAGCGGCAGGCTGTTTTCCCGGGGGGAACGATTGCAGGTCGAGTGCGCAGAGTTGAGCCTGATCGGCGATCGGGAAGAGAACCAGGACCGGGTCGCCGTCGCGAAAGGCCCGAATGCCGTCCTGCTCGCCGTCGTCGATGGCATGGGCGGGCACGCCGACGGCGCCAAGGCGGCGGCGACGGCGGCCGAAACCGTCACCGAGGCATTCCGGCGCATCGCGCAGCCGGTGTTCGATCCACAGGGGTTCCTTCATCTCACGATAGGCCGCGCCCACGCGAGCCTCGTGCAGCTCGGTAACGGCCTGCGGGTGGAGGCGCGCCCGCGGGCGACCTGCGCGCTGTGCCTGGTCCAGGACCGGATGGCGTACTTCGCGCACGTCGGCGACAGCCGGATCTATCACCTGCGCCACCAGCAGGTCCACGAGCGCACCCGCGATCACAGCCACGTCGAGCTGCTGCTCCAGGAGGGGATGATCACCGAAGAGGAGATCAGCGACCATCCAATGCGCAATTTCGTCGAGTGCTGTCTCGGCGGCAACTTTGCTCTGCCGGGCATGAGTATCGGCTCCGCGCGCCGCTTGCAACCGGACGACATCCTGCTCGTGTGCACGGACGGCTTCTGGTCGGGTCTCGACGATGCGGAAGTCGCGACCGTCGGCGCCGACGAGGAACCGATCGACAAGGGGCTGCGCCGCCTTGCCGAGAAGGCCGTGCAGGCGAATGGCCCGTACAGCGACAACACCACGGCCGCGGCGTTGCGGTGGCTCGGCTGATGGAGCGGCCCAGCGGGCGGCGGCCCGACGAGCTGCGGCCGATCCGTTTCGAGGCGGGGTTCACGCGGCATGCCGAGGGTTCGGTGCTGGCGGAATTCGGCGCCACGCGGGTGCTCTGCACGGCCAGCGTCGAGGAAGGCGTCCCGCCGTTCCTCCGCGGCCAGGGCCAGGGCTGGATCACCGCGGAATACGGGATGCTGCCCCGGGCGACCCATACCCGCACGGCACGCGAGGCGGCGCGCGGCAGGCAGACCGGCCGGACCCAGGAGATCCAGCGACTCGTGGGGCGCGCCCTGCGCGCCACCGCCGAGCTCAGGGCGCTCGGCGAGCGTACCGTGACGCTCGACTGCGACGTCCTGCAGGCCGACGGCGGCACGCGCACTGCCGCCATTTCCGGCGCCTGGGTGGCGCTCGTGCTGGCGGTCGAATCCCTGGTGCGATCCGGCGACATCAAGCGCAACCCGCTGCACGGGCAGGTGGCGGCGGTTTCCGTCGGGATCTATTCAGGCGTCCCCGTGCTCGATCTCGACTATGCCGAGGACGCCCAGGCCGAGACCGACATGAACGTCGTGATGAACGAGGCCGGCGCCTTCGTCGAGGTGCAGGGCACCGCGGAGGGTCACGCCTTCCGGCGCGAGGAGCTCGACCGGATGCTCGGCCTCGCCACCACGGGCACCGCGGCGATCATGCAGATCCAGCGGCAGGTGCTCGATGAGTGGCGCAAGTCCCAGCGCTGAGCCGCCGCCGCTCCGGCGCGTCGTGCTCGCGACCGGCAACCGCGGCAAGGCGTGGGAGATCGGCGCGGTGCTCGCACCGGACTGGGAATTGCTGCTCCAGTCGGACCTGGGCGTCGCGCCGATCGAGGAAACGGGCGCCACGTTTCGCGAGAATGCGTTGCTGAAAGCTCGGCATGCGGCCCGCGCGACCGGGCTGCCGGCACTCGCCGACGACTCGGGACTCGAGGTCGAAGCACTCGGTGGCGCCCCCGGCGTGCGTTCGGCCCGCTACGCGGGCCCGGAGGCGAGCGACCGCGACAACGTGGGCCGCCTGTTGGCCGAGCTGGCGAAGGTGCCGGACGCCAGGCGCGGCGCGCGCTTCCGCTGCGTGCTGGCCTACGTGCCGGCCGGCGGCAGCGGCGATCCCATCGTCGTCGAAGGAATCTGGGAAGGCCGCATCGCTCGCAGCCCGCGCGGCGTGGCCGGCTTCGGCTACGACCCCGTGTTCGAGGACACTGGCACCGGCATGACGGCGGCAGAGATGGCGCCCACGCTGAAGAACGAGCGCAGCCATCGCGGCCGGGCGCTGCGCGCCCTGAAGGAAAGGCTGGCCGGGCTGCGCGGGTCGCCGTGAAGCCCCGGAGGCACGGGGTGTCGGGCCGGTCCTTATTCACAACCCGTCATGTTTCTGTAGTAATCAGGCCGATATGGGGGAACTTGTGCATCGCGTCGTTCGGAAGCTGATCTAAATGCCTGTTTTCGTTGCTGATCGTGAGATTGATCATTTCTTGATCATTCGGCGATTCCGGAGTCGCTGCCGGCGTAAACGGGTGTAGGAACGGCGTTTTGCACAGACTTATCCACAAAATTTGTGGATAAGGGGCTGCAAGGCAACTGGCTTGCCAGTCTCGGGGCCGCCGGCTATTCTCTGCGCCCCTTTTTCGGTCCCCGAAAAAACGCCAGGTGAGCCGTCATGAAGCCCGAAATCCATCCGCAGTATCAGGAAATCAAAGTCATCTGCAGCTGCGGCAACGAGTTCGTGACGCGCTCCACACTGAAGGAAGAGCTGCACGTCGAAGTGTGCTCCTCCTGCCATCCCTTCTTTACCGGCAAGCAGAAGCTCGTGGACGCCGGCGGCCGGGTAGACAAGTTCCGCAAGAAGTACGCGCGCACCACGAAGTGAGCTGACGGCGCCCGCGCCCTCATCGCCTGCCACTGCCTGTCCCTTGCCCGGCGCCGGCCGGACGCCCGGCGCGCACATCGCGTTTCATGGCGACCCACGCGCGCCTTTATAATGACCCGCTCTTCAGCCGGACGCGTATCGATATGAGCGTGAAGAAATACACCCTTACAGACTCCGCGTCGGGCAAGCAGATCGAATTCAAGACGCGTTCCGGCACGATCGGGCCCGACGTGGTCGACATCAGATCGCTGTATGCCGACGACGGGCTGTTCACTTACGACCCCGGCTTCGGCTCCACCGCGAGCTGCGAGAGCAAGATCACCTATATCGACGGCGATCAGGGCGTGCTCCTGTATCGCGGCTATCCCGTGGAGCAGCTCGCCGAGAAGAGCTCCTTCATGGAGGTCTGCTATTTGCTTCTGCACGGCGAGCTGCCGACGCCGGCGCAGCTCGAGGAATTCATTCATACCGTGACCACGCACACGATGATCAACGAGACCATCCTGCGCCTGTTCAACGGTTTTCACTACGACGCCCACCCGATGGCGATGGTCGCGGGCGTCGTCGGCTCGATGTCGGCGTTCTATCACGACACGACCGACATCATGAACCCGCGCCATCGCGACATCTTTGCGCACCGGATCATCGCCAAGCTGCCGACGATCGCGGCGGCCGCGTACAAGCACACGGTTGGCCAGCCCTTCACCTATCCGCGGAACGATCTCGCCTATTGTCCGAACCTGCTGCACATGCTGTTCGCGGTGCCGGCGGAGGAATACGAAGTGGACCCGGTTGCCGCCCAGGCGCTGGATCTGCTCTTCGTCCTGCACGCCGACCACGAGCAGAACTGCAGCACTTCCACGGTGCGTCTCGCCGGCAGCTCGCAGGCCAACCCTTACTCGGCGATCGCCGCCGGTATCTCGGCGCTCTGGGGCCCGGCACACGGCGGCGCCAACGAAGCGGTCCTCGAAATGCTCAAGCAGATCGGCACGGTCGACCGCATCCCGCAGTTCATCGCGCGCGCCAAGGACAAGAACGACACCTTCCGCCTGATGGGTTTCGGGCATCGGGTCTACAAGAATTACGATCCGCGCGCCAAGATCATCAGGACGATGACTCACAAGGTGCTGCAGCAACTCGGCAAGGCGGATCCGCTGCTCGAGGTCGCCATGCGGCTCGAGGAGATCGCCCTCAAGGATCCTTATTTCATCGAGAAGAAGCTCTATCCGAACGTCGATTTCTACTCGGGGATCATCTACAAGGCGCTCGGCATCCCGACTTCCATGTTCACGGTGATGTTCGCGATCGGGCGTGCGGTCGGCTGGTGTGCCCACTGGCGCGAGATGATCACGGACCCCGAGGGGCGTATCGGCCGCCCGCGCCAGCTATATACCGGCCCGCCGCGGCGCGACTACACCGACATCGGCAAGCGCGCTCTGTAGGAGCGACGCAAGTCGCGATTCCTCAATCGGGGCTTGCGCCCCTCCCACCGAGCAGCGCCTCGACGTCCCGTGCCGTTGCCCGCCGCATCGGCCGGCCATCCACCGGCGACAGCGGCGCATTGCCCCGCCCGCGCTCGGGGAAGACGGTGGCGGCAAATTCGAACTCTCCACTGCGGAAGCGGTAGCCGGCAAAGGGTTCCCACTCGTCGCGGCGCGTGCGCAGGCGGTGCTCGAATGCGCGGTTGGGCAGCCCGAGGGCGTCGAGCGCACCGCCGACGGCCTCGGGGCTATCGCTGAAGACGTGCAGGTCGATCGTGCTGTGCTCGCTCGCGTTGCCGGTCAGCGTGGGTCCGACCAGGCGCGGGTCGAATTGGGGCAGTTGTTGCATGATCGCCACCGCCGCCCGGCGCAGAACGTTCACGAATTCCGCGTGAGCGTCGCCCCGGAAGATGCGATTGCGCTCGGCCATCGCGGATTCGACCTCCTGGTTGCTCGGCAGCGCACCCCTGTCCTCGAGCCCGAGACGCAACCCCGCCTTTTCCTTGGCGCTGCGGAAATCCTTGAGGCCATGCTCCTGCATGATGCGCGCCGCCTCCTGTGCAATCGCGGTGCGCCGGTGGTCGGGCCGTGAGCGGTTGCGTCTGGGCATGAGGTTCAGAAGATGTCTTCGTCGGCTTGCAAGGGCGTCTGTCCCGCGTCCGACCCACCGGGCCCGGTCGCCTCGAGGGAGGCCAGATCGGAGGCGCGGAAGAGCTCGAAGATGGCGTGCTCGTCGCCCGCGGCGGCGAGCCGCCCCGTTTCGGGCGAGATCCGTGCGGTGATCAGCGTTGCGGGCTGCACGAGCGGATCTTCGGGCGTGTTGCGGAGTGCCCGCGCCATGAAATATTTCCACATGGGCAGCGCCGTCTGCCCGCCTTCTTCGTGTGCGCCGAGGGAGCGCTCCTGATCGAAGCCGACCCACGCGGTTGCCACCAGGGCGCCGTTGAAGCCGCTGAACCAGGCATCGCGGCGGTCGTTGGAGGTACCGGTCTTGCCTGCGATGTCCAGGCGGCCGAGATCGCGCGCGCGCCGGCCCGTGCCCCGCCGGATGACGTCGCGCATCATGTCGTAGACGAGGAACGCATTCTCGGGGCTGATGATGCGGGGTGCGACGCGCGTGTCGTTGCAGAAGTCCGGCGCCTCGCCGGCCGAGGGCCGCCAGGTTTCGCTGCCCGCGATCATGTCGGCGACGTCGCGGTACGCCGGCACCTCGTCCTGTCCGCGTGCCGGCGCCGGCGCCGGAGAACGTGCTTCGGCGATTGCCGCCGCATCGGCAGCCGCGGCCTCCGTCACGGGCGCCACCTCGGCACAGGCGCTGCCGGCGATCACCGGTTCGGCCTGGTAGACCGTGTTGCCCGCCGCGTCCAGCACGCGATCCACGATGTAATGCTCGACGCGCCGGCCGCCATTGGCGAAGACGGAAAAGCCGCGGGCTATGTCCCAGGGCGAGGCGCCGCCGCTCCCGAGCGCGAGCGACAGGTTGTGCGGCAGGGCGGTTTCGTCGAAGCCGAACGCCTTGATGTGCTGGACCGCCTCGTCGATGCCCGTGGCCATCAGGATCCGGACGGACACCAGGTTCAGCGAGTTCACAAGCGCCTCACGCATCCGCGTCGGCCCGTTGAATTCGCGTGCGTAGTTTTCCGGCCGCCAGACGTCCTCCAGCTCGCCGTCGCCGAACACGAGCGGCGCATCGTTGATGACACTCGCCGTCGAGAACCCGTGCTCCAAGGCGGCCGAATAGATGAACGGCTTGAACGATGAGCCGGGTTGTCGCTTCGACTGCACCGCGCGGTTGTAACTGCCGGAGGAGAAGTCGAAGCCCCCGGCCAGTGCAACCGTCGCGCCGTCACGGGGGTCGAGGGCGACGAACGCGCCTTCCACTTCGGGAAGCTGCGCAAGGAGCCAGCCGCGGTTGGCCGTGTGCAGCAGGTCGACGACGTCGCCCACTGCCAGCACGTCGGTCACGGCCTTCGGCATCGGTCCCAGGCTGTCGTCGCTGAGATAGGCGCGCCACTTCAGGCCCTCCCAGGGCACGGTGAGGCTGCCGAGGTCGCGGACGTAGAACTCCGCGGAGTTATCCGCGCGCAGCGCCAGCACGACGGCCGGGCGCAGGTCCTCGTCGCCCGGGTAGCGCTCGACCACGGTCTGCAATGCCTGATCCCTGGCCTTGCCCGGTTCCAGCCGGATCTTCTCGGACAGGCTCCTTTCGAGCGGCCCCCGATAGCCGTGGCGGCGATCGTATTCGAAGAGCGCAGTGGCGAGCGCCGCGTTGGCATCGGCCTGGAGCCGGCTGTCTACGGTCGTGACGACGTTATAGCCGTCGGTGTAAGCGGCCGGGCCGAAGCGCGCAAGCATCTCCGTGCGCACCATTTCGGTCACATACGGGGCGTCGAGCTCGACCCGCGGGCCGTGCAGCCGTGCCACGAGCGGCGTCGCCATCGCGGCCTTGTATTCGGCGTCGTCTATGTAGTCGAGATCGAGCATCCGCCCGAGCACGTAGCCCCTTCGCTGGGTAGCCCGCGCCGGCCCGCTGACCGGGTTGAGCTGAGAGGGTGCCTTGGGGATGCCGGCGATCGTCGCCGCCTCCGCGAGGCTCAGGTCGGCGAGCGGCTTGCCGAAGTAGACCTCGGCGGCGGCGGCCACGCCGTAAGCGCGCTGGCCGAGGAAGATCTTGTTCAGGTAGAGGGACAGGATCTCCGACTTGGTGAACTCGTGCTCGATCTGCACGGCGAGGATGAGCTCTTTCGCCTTGCGGACGAAGCTCCTCTCGGGCGTCAGGAAATATGCGCGGGCGAGCTGCTGCGTGATGGTGCTGCCGCCCTGGCTGCGCTCGCCCGTGACGGCGTAATTCAGCGCCGCGCGGATGATGCCCTGGTAGTCGAAGCCGGGATGCTCGAAGAAGCGGTCATCCTCGGCGGCGAGGAATGCCTTCACGACGGTCTCGGGGATCTCGTCGAATCGAACGGGTGTGCGCCGCTGCTCGCCGAGCTGGGCCATGAGCCGGCCGTCGCGCGAGTAGATCCGCAGCGGCGTCTGCAGCTTCACTTCGCGGATGATCTCGGCGGAGGGCAGGCCGGGGGCGAGGTAGTAATAGGCCGCGCCGACCCCCGCGGCGGTCACCATCGCAATGGTAAATATGAGCGCAGCGGCCGCGGTTGCCAGGCGAAGTACTAACTGCATCGCAAAATCCCGCGGTAGTCCCTTGCCTCAGGGGGGGCGATTATGCATCCTGTCCGCGGATTTTGGGCAAACTCACCGAAAGGTGAGGACGCAAAGCCACCGATCTAAGGGAATCCGGCGCGCGCACCGAACTGCCGACGCGCCGCCGGGCCTAGGATAGCGGGGTTGCCGGGCCACGAGCCTCTACGCGTTTCCGCGAGAGACTGCGGTCTGTCTCCTCCCGCCAATTCCTCCCCCCGATCGGCGTGTCGCGTGTCCGCCGCATTTGTTCGTTCGCGTTTGGGCGAGGGCGTGAATCCCATCACGGTGCATTGTAACCACCTTGATATATGGTTAAATTGCGGTTCTTAGGTGGGGCTCCATTTTCCATGTGCAAGTTGCCGAGTTAGAAGGGAAAAGACGTGCTTTTTTCGCCCCGATCGAAGCCCTTGATTGGACTCGACATAACCACATCCTCGATCAAGCTGATCGAGCTCTCCGGTTCAGTGCGCAACTGCCGGGCGGAGTGCTATGCGGCCGAGCCGACACCGCCGAATTCCATCAACGAGAAGACGATCGTGGACGCAGCCGCCGTCGGCGACGCGATCCGGCGCGCCGTGAAGCGCGCCGCGACGAAGACACGCGAAGTGGCAATCGGCATCAGCGGCGACGCTGCGATCACCAAGGTGATCCAGCTGCCGAAGACGCTCGGCCCAAATCAGCTCGAGGCTCAGGTGGAGATCCAGGCCGACCAGTACATTCCTTTCCCCATGGAGGAAGTCAGCTACGACTTCCAGGTGATGGGTGAATCGAAGGCCGATCCCGACATGCTCGATGTGCTCCTCGTCGCGACCCGCACGGAAAATGTCGACCAGAGGCGCGCAGCAGTGGAAGCGGGTGGCTTGATCCCGAAAGTCGTCGACGTCGAAGCCTTTGCATTGGAGAACGCCTGCCAGCTGATGGGTCACCAGATGCCCGACGGCGGCCAGGGCCACCTGATCGCGGTCGTGGATTTCGGCGCGAGCAACACGGCGTTCAGCGTGCTGCAGGACATGCGCGTCGTCTACACGCGCGACTTCTCCTTCGGCGGCCAGCAGCTCACCGAGGAGATCATGCGCACCTACGGGTTGTCGCTCGAAGACGCGGGCCGCGCCAAGAAGGAAGGCGGCCTGCCGAGCAACTACACGCCCGAAGTGCTGGATCCCGTTCATTGACGACATGACGCAACAGGTCAGCCGCTCGCTCCAGTTCTTCCTCGCCTCTGGCAGCGGCCGCGAGCAGCCGGACCAGATCCTCGTGTGTGGTGGCTGCGCCAACATCCCGGGGGTGGCCGACGTCATCTCGAGCAAGGTCGGCATTCCGACCGAGATCGGCGACCCGCTTGGGCAGATGAAGATCTCGTCCCGGGCCAAGGCCCAGGGCGTGCGCAAGGATGCCACCGCTCTCCTGACTGCCTGCGGACTGGCGCTACGGAGCTTCGACTGACATGCCCCGCATAAATTTACTGCCATGGCGTGCCGAACAGCGCAAACAACGCCGCAACCAGTTCTTCTGGGGACTCGCCGGGGCGTTGGGTGCCGCCCTCGTCGTGACGCTGCTCGCCAACTGGGTGATGAGCGGCGTCATCGACAACCAGAACGATCGTAACCAGATTCTCAAGAAGGAGATCGAGGCGCTGGATGCGCGGATCAAGGAGATCATCGATCTCGAGGCGAAAAAGGAAAGCCTTCTCGCCCGCATGGAGATCATCGAGCAACTGCAGAGAAGCCGGCCCGAGGTCGTCCACGTCTTCGACCAGCTCGTGCGCACCTTGCCCGAGGGCGTCTACCTGAAGAGCGTAAAGCAGACCGGGCCGAAGATAGAGATCAAGGGCGCCGCAGAATCGAACACGCGCGTCTCCGCCTTGATGCGCAATATCGACAAGTCCGGCTGGCTGAAGGACCCTGATCTCGAGGTCGTCGAGGTGAAGGCGCCGAAGAGCAAGACCGAGGTGTCGGGCCCGCGGGCGAGCGAGTTCACGGTCATCGCGAAGCAGGTATCCGCCAAGGACGAGGAGGAAGTGCGATGAACTTCCTCGAACAGCTGCGGCAGCTCGACTTCAACGACATCGGCCGGTGGCCGTTCGTCTTCCACGCGTTCTTCGTCATCGTGTTCTTCTTCCTCGCTGGCGGCATGGGCTTCTATTTCGTGGTCTACCAGCAGCAGATGCCCTCGCTCGACAAAGCGGAGAAGGAAGAACTGGAGCTGCGCGCCTCCTTCGAACAGAAACAGAAGAAGGCGGCCAATTTCAGCGCCTACAAGGCGCAGCTCGCCGAGATCGAGCGCTCCTTCGGGACCATGCTCCGCCAGCTGCCGGGCAAGACCGAGATCCCCAACCTGCTCGTGGACATTTCACAGACAGGACTCGCCGCCGGGCTGGAAGAAGACCTCTTTCAGCCGATGGACGAGGTGAAGAAGGAGTTCTACGCGGAGAAGCCGATCAAGATCCGGCTCAAGGGCTCGTACCACGAGTTCGGCCGATTCGTCAGCGACATCGCCGCCCTGCCCCGCATCGTCACGCTGCACGACATCGAGATCCTGCCGGCCGAAAAGGATTCCACCGCCGACGAGCTCGTGTTGAACGTCACGGCCAAGACCTACCGTTATCTCGAGGACAGCGAGGCGCCGCCTGCCCCGGCCGATGCCAAGGGCGCGAAGGGCGCCGCGAAGAGCGGCACGAAGATTCTGCCAAAGGGCGGCGCGGCACCAGCGGCGAAGCCGCCCCGGCCGGCCAAGAAGGCCGCGTCATGAAATCCTCCAGCGCTCGCGTGCTCCGGTGCCTGGTGCTTGCGGCCTTGGCGCTGTCCGCCGCAGGCTGCAGCGGCAACAACGACCTCGACGAATACATCAACAAGGTGAAGGCGCAGCCGGGCGGCCGCATCGAGCCGTTGCCGCAGATCAAGCCCTACGAGATGTTCGCATACGAGGCGCAGGAACTGCGCTCGCCGTTCGTGCCCGATTCGCCGAAGGGGCGCGCCGCGGCCGGTCCGCGCCCCGAGGCGAACCGCCCGAAGGAATACCTCGAGCAGTTCCCGCTGGACACGCTGAAAATGGTGGGGACTCTGCAGAGAAACAACGTCAGGTACGCCCTGCTGCAGACGCAGGACGGTCTCGTGCACCGGGTGGTGCCGGGCAACTTCGTCGGTCAGAACGACGGGCGCGTCGTGGCCGTCACGGATGGCGAGGTTCAGGTCGAGGAGCTGGTGCCGGACGGCATCGGCGGATTTTACAAGCGGTCAGCGGCCATCGGGCTTGCCGATTGACGCCCCGGGCAGTCGAGCGTGGGAGTGTGACGATGAGCACGGCTAAGGCTACTGAATTTTTCCCGGCGCATGTCGCCTTGATGGCGATCATGAAAGCCGGCGGTGTGCTGAGGCGAGCACTGGCCGCACTCGGCATGGCTCTCGCTGCAGCCATCCTCCCGGCCGCCGCTCTCGCCCAGGCACCCCTCAATCAGCTCCAGGACATCCAGGTGCAGAACCTGCCGGGGAACAAGCTCGAGCTCGAGCTCAAGCTCTCGGGTGCGGCGCCGACACCGCTCAGCTTCACGATCGACAACCCAGCACGCATCGCGCTCGATCTGCCGAACACCGCCCTCGCACTGCAGGCGCGCCGCAAGGAAGTCGGCGTCGGCGCGCTCGCGACGATCCTGGCCGCCGAATCGGGCGGCCGCACGCGCGTCGTGCTCAACCTGAACTCCATGGTGCCCTACGAGACCCGCGTCGCCGGGAACAGTGTGTTCGTGACGCTCGGCAGCCCGGGCTCGGCCTCGGCGGGCGCAACGATGGCGGCCGCTCCCCCTGCCGCGCCCGCTCCGTCCGGAACCGGCGCCGCGCCGGCGGCCGCCCGCAGCATTCAGCACGTGGACTTCCGTCGCGGCCAGAATGGCGCCGGGCGCGTGGTCGTCACTCTCTCGGACGTCGGCACGCCGGTGGACGTGCGCAAGGAGGCCGGGCAGGTCGTGCTGAGCTTCGCCAGCACGCAATTGCCCGATGCGATGATGAAGCGGCTCGACGTCACCGATTTCGCGACGCCGGTGGATACCGTTGACGTCACGCGCGTCGGCAACAACGCCCGCATCGTCATTGCCGCCCACGGGGCGTACGACGAGATGGCATACCAGTCCGATCAGGTATTCACGGTCGAGGTGCAGCCGGTCACCAAGGCGGCTGCCGAGAAGAAGACGACGCTTGTTCAGCCCCGACAAGGAATACAGCGGCGAGCGGCTGACGCTCAACTTCCAGGACATCGAGACGCGCGCGGTGTTGCAGCTCCTTGCCGACGTCAGCGGCCGCAACATCGTCGTCTCCGACAGCGTGCAGGGCAACGTGACGCTGCGCCTGCAGAGCGTGCCCTGGGACCAGGCGCTCGACATCGTGCTGGCGACCAAGGGCCTCGACAAGCGCCAGAACGGCAACGTCCTCATCGTCGCGCCATCGGAGGAGATCGCTGCGCGCGAAAAGTCCGATCTCGAGGCGCGCAAGGAGATCAAGGAGCTCGAGCCCATGACCTCGGAGTTCCTGCAGGTGAACTATGCGAAGGCGAGCGATCTCGCCGAGCTCATCAAGGGCAAGGGCCAGAACAAGCTGCTTTCGGACCGTGGCTCCGTGGGACTCGATGAGCGCACCAACACGCTCCTCGTGCAGGACACCTCCGAGCGTCTCGCCGACATCCGCCGCCTGGTGACGGCTCTCGACATCCCGGTGCGGCAGGTGCTGATCGAATCGCGCATCGTCGTGGTGCGGGACGACTTCAGCCGCGACCTCGGCGTGCGGTGGGGCGTGACCGCCGTGGACGACCGCAACAACGGCCTCATATCGGTCACGGGCAGCGCAGCCGGCAACGACACGATCGTCAATTCCGCGATCGGCAACATCAACACCAGCGGCACGCCGTTCCCGGTCACCGTGCCCAAGCTCGACGACCGCTTCAACGTCAACCTGCCGGTCGCCAACCCGGCCGGCAAGCTGGCCGTCGCGCTGCTCGACGACAACTTCATGGTGGATCTCGAGCTCTCCGCCCTGCAGGCGGAAGGCCGCGGCGAAGTGATCTCCTCCCCGCGGGTGATCACCGCGAACCAGAAGGAAGCGTTCATCAAGCAGGGCGTCGAGATCCCGTACCAGGAAGCTTCCAGCAGCGGCGCGACGACGACCCAGTTCAAGGAGGCGGTGCTCTCGCTCACGGTGACGCCGCAGATCACGCCCGACGATCGCATCATCATGGATCTCAAGGTCACGAAGGACAGCGTCGGCGAGGTCATCACGAACGAGCGCGGTGGCCAGGTGCCGAGCATCGACACGCGCTCGGTGGAGACCCAGGTCCTGGTCAACAACGGCCAGACCGTGGTGCTGGGCGGCATCTACGAGACCGAGAATAATGAGGATTACCGCAAGGTACCCTTCCTCGGCGACATACCGATCGTCGGTTACCTGTTCCGCTCCACGACGCGCGTCTCGAACAAGTCAGAGCTGTTGATTTTTGTGACGCCGAAGATACTAAAAGAAGGCTCGAGCATTTATTAAAGGACCTGCGGGGGCACGGCAGAGGATCAGGAAGTCATGAAGAAGTTGCTTACTCTTTTGGTAGCCATTGCGGCCGTTGCACTTGCCTCCTGCGGCGGCAGCAACACCATCACGGGTCAGGGTGGCGGTGGCGCCGGCGGAATGGTCGCCTCGGTGACGGTGATCGCCAGCTCACCGCAGTTGAATTCGGATGTGGCCGCCACCACGTCCGTGTCGTTGACCGCACTCGCGCGGGACGCCGGCAACGCGGTCGTTGAGGGTGTACCCGTATCGTTCTCAACGACCTCCGGTTCCCTGACCGTCACGCAGCCGACGACCGATGCGAGCGGCCAGGCGCTGGCCACCCTGACCAATGGCCAGGACCCGACGAACCGGGCCATCACGGTCACAGTTACCGCTGGCAGCGCGAGCGGCCAGGTCGTCGTGAACGTCGTCGGCACCACTCTGACAGTTACGGGTCCCGCATCCCTGGCTCTGAACGACACGGCTGCATACACCGTCGTTCTGCGTGACTCCAATAGCGTCGGTATCTCCGGCCGCGTCGTCAACGTGTCCTCCGCGACGGGCAATACTCTGTCTGCCACCAACCTGACGACCGGCGCCACCGGGCAAACACAGTTCAACGTGACGGCGACAGCGGCCGGTAACGACACGCTCTCGGCGCAGTCTCTCGGCCTCACCGCGACCGCGGGCCTCAGCGTATCCAGCGACGCATTCCAGATCACGGATCCTGTGGCGGCGACGGAGATAGCGCTCGGCGTCGTTCATAACGTGTCGGTCAGCTGGACCATCGCCGGAGTACCCCAGAACGGCGAGATCATCAACTTCTCGAGCACTCGCGGGACCCTGTCGTCATCCACGGCAACCACGGCGGGTGCCGGGGTGGCAACGGTCACGATCAGTTCCAGCAATGCCGGCACGGCAGTCATCTCGGCGAGCAATGACCAAAGCACCACCACGAGCGTTTCAGTGGAATTCGTTGCCGTCGATGCCGAGACGGTCGATCTGCAGGCCTCACCCTTTACGGTGGCAACCGGCGGGCAGAGCCAGCTCACGGCGATCGTCCGGGACCCCACCGGCAACCTGGTCAAGAACAAGACCGTGCAATTCATCCTTACGGACACGACGGGCGGCTCCCTCACCGTCGGGTCGGATGTGACCGACAGCCAGGGCCGGGCCCAGTCCGCCTATACGGGCGGCAGCGTGCCGAGCGCCAGCAACGGAGTCAGCGTCCGCGCCGTCGTCCAGGGGGATCTGGCCTCTGGCGGAGGGCCAGTGGAAGACACGGTGCAGTTGACCGTGGCACAGCGCGAGGTGGACATCAGCATCGGTACCGGCGACACACTGTTCCCGCCGACCACGTCGCTGTATTCCAAGGAATGGGCGATCATCGTCACCGATACGGTCGGTAATCCCGTGGCCAACACCGCGGTCCAGCTCAGCATCCGCTCCGTGCGTTACCACAAGGGGCAGATGGGCCTGATTGACGTCAACGGTGACCTGGTCTGGTCGCCGGTGCTGCCGCCGTACCCACCCGGAGTGGCCACCAACACCCCCGGCTATGCCGCCGTCTGCCAGGATGAGGATGTTGACGTCGACGGCTTCCTCTCCCCGGCCGAAGATGACCCCATCGGCGGCACTGGCCTGGGCAACGGTAACGGCAGACTGGACGCGGGCAATCGGGCGACCGTCGTTGCGATACCCGCCAATGCGCCGAGCGACGCCTGTGGCGACATCGGCGTGATCGGCGGCGGCGGCACCACGGAAACCAGCGTGACCACCAACAGCGGTGGCTTCGCGCGGGTGTGCGTCGTCTATCCGCAGAGCGACAATCTCTGGGTGGAGAGTGAGCTCAAGGCGCTGCTCAGCGTATTCGGCAGCGAGTTCACCGAATCCCGGCAGTTCACCCTGGAGGCGCTTGCTGACGATCTCAACGATGAGTCCTCGTCACCGGCCGGCCAGTTCAGCCCGTTCGGCAGCGCAGCCGACTGTCGCGACCCGAACTGAGGCGTAGACCTCACGCACCGAAGAGCCGGCCCACGGGCCGGCTCTTTTCTTTTTGTGACCCAATAAGTTACGCATCGCGTCCCGTCACCCGGGTCTACAATCCGCTCCATGCAGGGCAAGCGGAGCATCTTCCTGATCGGCCCGATGGGCGCGGGCAAATCCGCGGTCGGCCGCAAGCTCGCGGAGGAGCTGAAGCTCGAGTTCCTCGACAGCGACGAAGTCATCGAGAGCCGCACCGGCGTGGATATACCCTATATTTTCGAGCGCGAGGGCGAGTCCGGCTTCCGCGCGCGGGAGCGACAGGTCATCGACGAGCTGACCCTGAAGCCGGACATCGTCCTGGCGACAGGGGGCGGCGCGGTCCAGGACGCCCATATCCGCAAGCGTCTCGGCGCCCGCGGCCGCGTGGTATATCTGCATGCCTCGGTGGACCAGCAGCTGCGCCGCACGCGCAGCGGCCGTGAGCGGCCGATGCTCAAGAACGGCGATCCGCGCGCGATCCTGGAGCAGCTGATGGTGGTGCGCGACCCCCAATATCGCGAGATCGCCGACGTGGTCGTCGAGACCGACGGCCGCCGTGTCACCGCCGTGACCCGCGAGATCCGCCGCCGCCTCGACGCCCTCTGAGCGGCTGCGCTTCCGTTCACTGACCCCGCCTGTCGGGAGCAGGGTTCGGGCTAAATCTCGCCGGCCGTCCGTGGCCGCCGTCCCCGGACGCGTCGCTGCAAGCTTGAAGGAGCATCTGCCAGGAAGACAGAAGCATATCGGGCTTGCTCCGGCATCCATGCCTCGCTCGCCCTCAATGCCGCCCGAACCCTCTCCCGACAGGCGGGAGTCACCGCTCGTGAGCGTCCCGCCAGGGGGCGGAGCCGACAGCAGCCTGGAACGGCGCGCGGCCACGCCGCTGCGTTACCATTCGCCGCGTGATCACGATCACCGTCGACCTGGGCGAGCGCGGCTACCCGATCTACATCGGCAGCGGCCTGCTCGGCCGCGCCGGCCTGCTCGATGCGCACCTGCGGGGCCGCGACACGCTGATCGTGACGAACGTCACCGTCGGGCCGCTGTACCTCGACCGGGTGCGGGGTTTCGGCAAGGGCCGTGTCGAAGCGGTCCTGCTGCCCGATGGCGAGGCGCACAAGAACATGGTCACGACGGAGACGGTGCTCGATGCCCTGGTGCAGCACCGCTTCGGCCGCGACTGCGTCGTGCTGGCGCTCGGCGGGGGAGTTGTCGGCGACATCGCCGGGTTCGCGGCGGCGATCTACCAGCGCGGCGTGGATTTCATCCAGGTACCCACGACGCTGCTCGCGCAGGTGGATTCGGCCGTGGGTGGCAAGACGGGCGTCAACCATCCGGGCGGCAAGAACCTGATCGGCGCGTTCCACCAGCCGCTCTGCGTGGTCTCGGACTCCGATACGCTGCGCACGCTGCCTGACCGCGAGCTCTCGGCGGGGCTCGCCGAGGTCGTGAAGTACGGCCTGATCGCCGACGCGCAGTTCTTCGCCTGGACTCGAGCAGCATGCCGAGGCGCTGCTGAAGCGCGACGCGGGGTCCGTGCATACGGCGGTGCGCCGGTCCTGCGAGCTGAAGGCCGAAATCGTGGCGGGCGACGAACGCGAACGGGGCCGGCGGGCGGTCCTCAACTTCGGCCATACCTTCGGGCACGCGATCGAGCGTTGCGCCGGCTACGGCGAATGGCTGCACGGTGAGGCGGTGGCGGCCGGCATGGCGATGGCGGCGCGCTTCTCGAACCGGCTGCAGCTCCTGCCCGATCCGGAAGTCGCCCGCATCGCACGGCAGCTGCAGCGGCTGCAGCTGCCGGTGAAGCCGCCGCCCGTGGATGCCGGCGAGTTCCTGGCGGCGATGGCGATGGACAAGAAGGTGCTCGCCGGACAGATCCGCCTCGTACTGTTGCCCGTTCTCGGCAACGCTCACGTGACGGCGGACTTCCCGCTGCAGGAGCTGCAGGGCTTCGTGCGTGACGAGCTCGCGGCGACGTAGCTCGATCTCGACGCTGACCGGTGGGGTCGCCGGGAGGCGGGGGTCCCCGCCCAAAGCGAGTATCGGGGGCTCTCTGCGGAGCGGTCGCGCAAGTGATGGGCAAGTGCGCCACGAGGAAGCCCGGCGGGGGCCGCCCGCCGACCGGCGATCCACCGATCATGGCGGTGGTGCCCCGTACGCCGCGAGGGAGGCCACCAGCCGCGGCCGTCGCTACCCCGAGCCGCCGCATCCCTACCGCGGCGAGTACCAGCGCGATCGGGACCGCATCCTGCATTCGGGGGCCTTCCGGCGCCTGGTCTACAAGACCCAGGTGTTCGTGAACCACGAGGGCGATCTCTACCGGACGCGCCTCACGCACTCGCTCGAGGTCGCGCAGATCGGCCGCACGGTGGCGCGAAGTCTCGGGCTCGACGAGCACCTGACGGAGGCGATCTGCCTCGCGCACGATCTCGGCCACACGCCCTTCGGCCACTCCGGCCAGGACGCGCTCGACCGCTGCATGAAGCCCTGGGGTGGCTTCGAGCACAACCTGCAGTCGCTGCGCGTGGTCGAGGAGCTGGAAGAACGCTATCTCGCGTTCCCCGGCCTCAATCTCACGTTCGAGACGCGCGAGGGCATCCTGAAGCACTGCTCGAAAGCCAACGCGCGCGCCCTCGGCGAGCTCGGCGAGCGCTTCCTGAAGCGCCGCCAGCCGGGACTGGAGGCTCAGCTCGCGAACGTCGCCGATGAGATCGCCTACAACAATCACGACGTGGATGACGGGCTGCGCGCCGGGCTGATCACCGTGGAGGAGCTCTCCGGCGTCGCGCTGTTCCGCCGGCACCACGCCCCAGTCCGCGCGCGACGGGCGCGCATGGGCGCCCGGGTGCACATCCACGAGGCCGTGCGCCGCATGATCAACCACGTGGTCACCGATCTCATCGCGAACACGCAGCGGAACCTCGTGGCCACGGGCGTCGCCTCGATCGAGGACGTGAGGGCGCGCGGCAGGCCGCTCGTTGGCTTCAGCGAGGGCGTCGCGGCCGAGCACCAGGAATTGAAGGTCTTCCTTCGCAGGAGCCTGTACGGCCACGAGCGCGTGCTCAGCAGGAATGCGCGCGCGCGGCAGGTGCTCGAGAAATTGTTCAACCGCTACATGGACGACATCCGCGCCATGCCGGCGGAGCACGCCGCGCGGGCACGGGCCTGGGCCGCCAGGCGTGGCGAGGCGGGGAAAGCGCGCGCCGTGGCCGACTACGTCGCCGGCATGACCGACCGCTATGCGATCTCCGCCTATCGGCGGCTCCTCGATCCAAAATTCGAGTGGTAAGAGGCCTTTTGCCGTAAAGTAGCCGCCCGGCACCCGGAATGGACTCATGTCTGCCGTCAGGACCATCGATCCGCGCGACCGCCTGATCTTCGCGATGGACGTGGCCGGACCCGGCACAGGCCCGCCGTCTTGCCGAGACGCTGGGCGATTCCGTGCGGTTCTACAAGCTTGGCCTCGAGATGATGATGTCCGGCGGCTATTTCGAGTTCGCTCGACTGGCTGCACGGCCAGGGGCAAGCAGGTCTTCGCGGACCTCAAGTTCTTCGACATACCGGCGACGGTCGGCGCCGCGGTGCGCCAGCTCGCGAAGCGCGACGTCACATTCGCGACGGTGCATGGCAACCAGGGGATCATGGAGGCGGCCGCCGAAGCCAAGGGCGACGTGAAGATCCTGGCCGTGACGGTGCTGACGAGCCTCGACAGCCGTGACCTCGACGAGCTCGGGCTGGCCGGCGACGTGACGGAGCTCGTGATTTCCCGCGCGCGGCGCGCGCTCGATGCCGGCTGCGACGGCGTCATCGCCTCGGGCCTCGAGCTCGCGGCGCTGCGCCGGGCCGTGGATCGCCGCCTGCTGATCGTGACGCCGGGCATCCGGCCCGCGGAGAGCCGGGCCCCGACGACCAGAAGCGCGTCGTCACGGTCGAGCAGGCGTTTCGCGACGGGGCGGACCACATCGTGGTCGGCCGTCCGATCCGCGACGCCCGCGATCCGCGCAGGGCGGCGGAGGCGATACAGGCGACGATCGCCCGGATTTTTTCGGTGTAAAGCGACGCGAGTCGCGGGGGAGAAACAGATGATCCTGTTGACGGGCGCGACCGGCAAGGTCGGCAGCGAGACGGCGAAAGCGCTGGCCGCGAAGGGCGCGAAGGCCCGGGCGCTGGTGCGCAATCCCGAAAAGGCGGCGGCGCTCAAGGCGCTGGACATCGAGATCGTCGTCGGCGACGCGGCCGATGCCGCGAGCGTGCGCAAGGCGCTCGCCGGCGTCGAGCGGCTGCTGGTGCTGCTGCCGAACAGCCAGCGCCAGCTCGAACTCGAGACGCAACTCGTGGATCTGGCCGCCGAGGCGGGCGTGCGTCACGTCGTGAAGATGTCCTCGATGGAGGCCACGGCGAGCGCGACGTCGCCGATCCCGCGGATGCACTGGGCGTCCGAGGAGCACATCCGGCGCTCCGGTCTCGCCTGGACCATGATCAAGCCGAACTTCTTCATGCAGAACTTCCTCGCGAGCGCCCGCTCGATCAAGGAGGGCAAGTCATTCTCCATGCCGATGGGCAACGGGAAGACGGCGATGAGTGACGCGCGCGACATCGGGGCCGTGGCGGCCGAGGCGCTCTCCGCCAAGGGCCACGAAGGCAAGAACTACGACGTCACCGGTCCGGAGCTGCTGACCTTCGCCGAAGCGGCGGACCGGTTCTCTGAGGCGCTCGGGACGAAGATCACGTACGTCGCCGCCGATCCGGCCGCCTATCTCGAGATCCTGAAGCGCGTGCTGCCGAACGAATGGCACGCAAACGCGGTCTCGGACCTGTTCCGCGGGGTCGCCGAAGGCGGCCTCAATCACACGACGGACACCTTCAGGAAGCTCATGGGCCGCGAGCCCATTTCACTCGCGCGGTTCATCCGCGATCACATCGGCGCGTTCAAATAAGAGATCGTGCCGGGTCTTAACTTGTTGAGTCATTTGCTACAGCCAAATAACTCAACAAGTTAAGACCCGGCACCACTTCTCCCGTTTCTCTTGATCTCTTTCTCCAGCACCGGCCACGCGTTGTCGAGCAGCCTCGGCTGGCCGGCGGCGTTGGGATGGATGCCGTCGCCCTGCATCAGCGTGCGGTCGAGGGCGATGCCATCGAGCATGAACGGGATCAGTGGTATCCCGTATTTCTTCGCAAGCTCGGGGTAGATCGCCGCGAACTCCTCCGTGTAGCGCCGCCCGTAATTGGGCGGCATCCGCATCCCCGCGAGTACGACCCGCGCGCCGGCCTGCTTCGACAGCCGGATCATTTGCGAGAGGTTGTCGCGCACCACGCCGAGCGCCGTGCCGCGCAGCCCGTCATTGCCGCCGAGCTCGATCAGGACGACGTCGGGCCGGTGCAGCTGCAAGGCGCGGGGGAGCCGGCCGAGACCGCCCGTGGTGGTGTCGCCGCTGATGCTGGCATTCACCACGCGATATCCGTAACCTCTTTCGTCCAGCCGGTTTTGCAGCAGCGTCAGCCAGCCCTGGCCGGGCTCGAGACCGAAGCCGGCGCTCAGGCTATCGCCTAACACCAGCAACGTTCGCGCCTGATCCGTGGCGTGCGCCGGCTGCCAGGCGGCCGCCAGGATCAGGACAAGAAGCTTGGTGATACAGGAACGCAACGTGGACCGGGTTGTGCTGCGCGCGGCGGGACTCGGCAAGCAGGTTACCAGCCCCGAAGGGCCGCTGACCATCCTCGACGACGTCAACCTCGAGATCCAGGCGGGCGAGAGCGTGGCGCTCGTCGGCCCGTCCGGAGCGGGCAAGACGACGCTGCTCGCGTTGCTCGCCGGTCTCGATCAGCCCTCCGCCGGACAGGTCTGGCTTTGCGGCACGGAGCTGACGGCCCTCGACGAGGACGGCCGCGCGCGGTTGCGCGGCAAGCGCGTGGGCTTCGTGTTCCAGTCGTTTCATCTTCTGCCCGCGCTCACCGCGCTCGAGAACGTCATGCTGCCGCTGGAACTCGCGGGCGATGCGGGCGCGGCGGCGAGCGCGCGCGAGGCGCTCGCCTCGGTCGGTCTCGAGCGGCGGCTCTCGCATTACCCGAAGCAGCTCTCCGGCGGCGAGAAGCAACGGGTCGCCATCGCGCGCGCCTTCGTCACGCGTCCCGAGGTGCTGTTTGCCGACGAGCCCACCGGCAACCTCGACACCGCGAGCGGCGAGCGTGTCGCTGACCTGCTCTTCGGCCTGAATGGCCAGGCGCAGACGACGCTCGTGCTCGTCACGCACGAGCGCTCGTACGCCGAGCGCTGTGACCGGGTCATCGGGATGGCCGCCGGCCGGCTGGTGTCATGAAGACGGTCGTCTTCGCGCTGCGCTCGCTCGCCCGCGACCTGCGCGCGGGAGAGCTCACGGTGCTCATTGCGGCGATTGTTGTCGCTGTCACAGCGATTACCGCCGTCGGCTTCTTCACGGACCGGGTCGGCCGCGCGATCCGCCAGCAGGCGAGCGCGGTGCTCGCCGCCGATCTCGTCATCCGCTCGCCGGCGCCGATCGACCCGCAGTTCCTCGACGAGGCCAGAGCGCTGGGACTCGCCACCGCGGAGGCCGTGGCGTTTCCCTCCGTCGTGCTCACCGCCGGCGACCAGAGCTCGCTCGCGACCGTCGAGGGCGTGAGCGCCGGCTACCCGCTGCGGGGCGAGGTGAAGACCTCCACACAGATGTTCGGCCCAACGACGGCCGGTGGCGGCGTACCGCCGCCCGGCGAGGCGTGGGCCGAGCCAGGGCTGCTCGGCAAGCTCGGGGCCGACGTCGGCGCGGGGATCGAGGTCGGCACGAGCAGGCTCACGATCACGCGCGTGCTCGAGTACCAGCCGGATCAGAATCCCGGGTTCCTGAACGTGGCGCCCTCGCTCCTGGTGAACATCGCCGACGTCGCGGCGATGGACGTCCTGCGGCCCGGCAGCCGCGTGACCTACCGCCAGCTCTTCGCCGGCGACGAAGCGGCCATCCGCGCGTTTCGCGCCCAGGTCGAGCCGCGGCTCGATTCCCAGGCCGTGATGCGCGACCAGCGGGACGCCGGCGAGCAGATCACGTCCGCCATCGACCGGGCGCAGCGCTTCCTCGCGCTCGCCTCGCTCGTGACGGTGGTGCTCGCGGCCATCGCCACCGCGATGAGCGCGCGGCTCTACGCGCTCCGCCACCTCGACACCGTGGCGCTCATGAAGAGCATCGGCGGCACACAGGGGCTCGTCGTGCGCGCCTCGCTCATCCAGCTCGCGGCGATTGTTCTTGGCACCACCCTTGCCGGCTCGCTGCTCGGTTACGGCGCCCAGCAGGCGCTGGCGCTCCTCTCGCGCGGCGTGGTGGACCTCGACCTGCCGCTCCCCGCGGCGGCGCCCGCCGCGCTCGGCGCACTGGCCGCGGCGACGGTCGTGGTCGGCTTCGCGCTGCCACACCTGTGGCAGCTCCGGCGCACGCCGCCGATCCGTGTGCTGCGGCACGACCTGCCGCCGCCCGCAGTGTCCACGGGCGTCACCTACGCGGCGGCGGTGGCGGCGCTCGTCGGGATGATCTACGCCATCGTCCGCGATCTGAAGCTCGTCGGCTTCATCGTCGGCGGCCTCGCCGCGGTGGCGCTCGCGGCGGGCCTCGCGAGCTGGGCGCTCGTCGTCGCCGTCGGCCGTTTCCGCGGCGCAGCCGGCGTGGCGTGGCGCTACGGGCTCGCCAACATCTCCCGGCGCGGCGCCGAGAGCGTGATCCAGGTGGTCGGCTTCGGCCTCGGGCTGATGGTGCTGCTCCTCCTCACCGTGGTGCGCACGGATCTCCTCGCCGCCTGGCGCCGCACGATCCCCGAGGCGGCGCCGAATTACTTCCTGATCAACATCGACCCGCCGACCTGGCCTGCGATGCGCGAGTTCATCGAGACAAAGATCGGCGGCAAGGCGCAGTTCCTGCCCTTCATCCGCGGGCGGCTCACCGCCATCCAGGGCGCGCCCGTCGCCGGCATCGGAAGCGGCAATGTCCAAGCCCGACAGTTCGTGCGCCGCGAGCAGAACATCACCTGGACCGGCACGCTGCCCGCGAGCAACACCATCGTCGCCGGCAAGTGGTGGGGCGAGGGCTATCGCGGTGAGCCGCAGATGTCGCTCGAGGAAGGCATCGCGCGCGAGCTCGGCGTGAAGCTCGGTGACAGCATGACGTTCAACGTGGGTGGCGAGGAGTTCACCGCGCCCATCACGAGCTTCCGCCACGTCGAGTGGAACTCCTTCGCGCCCAACTTTTTCCTGATGCTCTCGCCGGGTCTCGCGGAAGAGCTGCCGCAGACCTACATCACGAGCTTCCACGTGCCGCCGGAGAAGCGGCGGCTGCTGAACGACCTCGTGCGCGGCTTCCCGGGCGTGACCGTGTTCGACCTCGAGGCGATCATCGCCCAGGTGCGCCTCGTCGTGGACCGCGCCTCGCTCGCCGTGCAGTACGTGTTCCTGTTCACGCTCGCCGCCGGCATCACGGTGCTGCTCGCCGCGGTGCAGGTGACGCGCGACGAGCGGCGCGTGGAGAGCGCGATCCTGCACGCGCTCGGCGCGGACCGGCGCACGATCCTGCAGGGCGTGGCGGTCGAGTTCACGACGCTCGGCGCACTCGCCGGCGTTCTCGCCGCGCTCGGAGCGACCGGTATCGGCCTCCTCCTCGCCGAACGCGTGTTCAAGCTCGACTACACCGCGAGCCCGCTGCTCTGGCCGGTGGGTCTGCTGCTCGGCGGCGTTCTCGTCGGCGTGACCGGCACGCTCGCGACGCGCAAGGCGGTGAGCGAGCCGCCCATCGCCGTGCTGCGCGACGCGGATGCCGGGTCGTAGCGGCGCCTTCTATACTCGCCACAGATGGGCCTGGGACAGAGCAAGATTCTCTCCTGCGGCGCGGTGGTCGTCAGGGAGACGCCCGACGGCTGGCGCTTCCTCATGCTGCGCGCGTTCCGCTACTGGGATTTTCCGAAGGGTGTGGCCGAGCCCGGCGAGGATCCGAAGCAGGCCGCGCTGCGGGAAGTGCGCGAAGAGACGACGCTCGACGATCTCACCTTCCCCTGGGGCGAGGTGTATTTCGAAACCAGCCCTTACGGCCGCGGCAAGGTGGCGCGCTACTACCTCGCGAAGACCGAGCGCGAAGATATCGCGCTCCTCCCGAACCCCGAGACCGGGCGGCTGGAACACTTCGAGTATCGCTGGTGCACGCTCCGGGAGGCGAAGCGGTTGACGGTGCCGCGCGTGCGGGAAGTGATCGAGTGGGCGGCCGCGCAGCTCCGTGCTGTCTAAGAGGGCTACCTGCTCACTGAACGCAGGTGTACGTGCCCCATTCACGGTAAGCTTCGAACATCACCGTCGCTGCCTGAAACGGCTCGTCGTTGATGCTCATGGCCGGAAGGCTGAGCGCGAACCGGTTAACGTGCGGCATGTCGTTCGGCCTGAACCGGAGGCTGAACCTGCCGAGCGATTCCGTCGAGGATCCCGGGAGAACGTCACCCACCGCGTAGTGGCGTGGTCCCGGGGCGGTGATCTCACCGATCGCCAGGAGTCGCGGTTCGCTCCACTCCGGGCTCTGCACGTGCACGTCCGGCGAGAGCAGCCGGAGCGAAACGCCGGCAGGAACCTCGAGGTAGACGTCGAGGTTGACCGCCGCCTCCCGGCCGCCATCCGAGGCGCGCAGAAAGATCGCGGCCCCGCGCGGCGCGTCGAGGCGCAACCTGTCCCGCACGCCGGCGACACAGTAGCTCTCGACCAGCGAGCCCGGGCCGCTCGGGCGATACCCGGAGAATTTCAGCGGCAGGAAACACGCGGCCACCAGTGCGCCGAGCACCATCAGCGCGACCGGTCGCGAGCAATCAGTGCCCAAATATCCCATAGGTGTAACCGGGGATTACGGACGCGGCCGCGAACGGCGTCGCCACGAACAGGTTGGCGCCGTTGACGACATCGAAGATCGCCGGCCGACCGACGCTGTCGCCGAAGCTGTCATAGAAGATCGCGCTGTTGAGGAAGTCGTGCGGTCCGGCGTAGGTCTCGATGAGGTGGTCGGCAAAGGAACCGGGTCCGTAGGAGAAGCCGAACAGCTTGCCCTGCCGGCCCTGGATATCGCCGAACGGGCTGCTGTCGCAGGGAGCCCTGCAGCCACCGAGCTTGAAGTGATCGTCCCTGAAGCCATCGCTGGTGCCACTGGCGTTTTCCGGATTCAGCCGCGACTGGGCGATCATTGCGCGTCGCATCGCAAGCGATGCCCACGTCAGCGAGGACAGGCTTCCACTGGCGAGAAATCCGCTGCCGAATTCGCCGCCCTGCAACTCGCTGGAGATGCCGCCGACAGAGGCCTCGGCCAGCACCCGCCCCGCATCGTAGTCACCGCCGTAATAGCCGCCGATGCCTGCGCTGATGCCCCCGGTCAGCGCCCCGACCGCGGCGCCCTTGGCGCTGCCCGACGAGATCGCACCGGCAACGGCGCCGCCTGCGATGCCGCCGAGCACGACGCCGGAAGGCACGGTGGCGGTGAGGGTCGCCACGGCGCCGATACCGTCTGCCGCAGCCAGACCCGTGCTCCCGAACGAGACAGCCACGTCGGGCAACTGGGCCGCCGAGGCCCACGACGAGGCGGCCCCCGCGGTGTAATAGGCTGCCACGATGGCGACGATCTGCCGCCCCCAGTTCTGTACCAGCCGCCGGAAGAAAGAGCCGATGTCGCTCGCGATGCGTTTGAGGCCGTCCCACAGGTCGTCGAGAAAATATCCGCTGGGATCGAACCGGGAGGTCGGGTCGTTTGCGACGTAGCTGTAAGGGTTCAGCGTCTGGGGGTCCAGGAGGCTGCCCATGACCGGGTCCGGCGTGAGCATCCGCCCGAGCACCGGGTCTTCCAGCCGCCCGTTCATGTGGATCAGCCGGACATTGTCGAGGTGCTCGTGCCCCGTGAAGCCGCGCTCGAGCCACTGACTGTCGGTGAAGCGCTGGTCCGTGCCATCGGCCGTCCAATTCGTGTTGCGCCGCTTGCCCCAGGCGTCAAAGGCGAGCGCGGAGGTGTCGGCGCCGGCGCCGATGGCGCGCACGAGACGGTCGACGCTGCCCTGATGATCGTGCAGCACGTAATAGGCTTCGAGCCCGTTGGGCGTCGTTTCGAGCTGGCTGTAGACGACTCGCCCGTACGCGAAGACATTGGTGCGGTAGCGCCGCACGGCGCCCTCCATCTCCACTTCGAAGTGCGGGCCGACGTAGTGAATGGTCCTGCTGACCGATCCCGTCCTGCTCTCCTGCCGGATCCGCCCACGGCCGGGGCCATAAGTGAAACGCGCGTAATTGCCGCCCGCATTCACCTGTTTCGGAAGATTGAACGACGTCCACGTGATCGGTGCGCCGTTCCGGCTCGTCATGTTGCCGTTCGCATCGTATGCGAAGCGCATCGTCCCCCGCGGCCCGCCGGAGACGGTGCTCAGCGCATGCGGTAACTGGCCGCTGCTGCCATAGATGTAGTTACCCGTATCCGACTTCGCCAGGATGTTGCCTTCCGGGCTGTAGCTCATCGTCAGAGTGGGCGCCCCGTTGAGCGTCACCCGGACCAGACGGTTCAGCTCGTCGTAGGCGAATTCCTCCTGTGTCTGCGGGCTCGGCAACAGATCCCGGCGCGCTGCCAGGTTACCGACGCGGTCCCATTCGAAGACGTAGTTCTGTAGCGACGCGGGGCTTGCGGCTGGGCCGGCGCGGATTCCAGTCAGTCTTTCGGTCGCGCCGTCGTAGACCTTGCGTCGCTCGAGGGCCGTGCCAAGCCGCACGGTCATGTCGCGGCCTTCGGCATCCGTGGCGAGCAAAGAGTAGACCGGCGTCAGCATGAGGGCGTCCTGCGAGATCGTGGTGAGGTGACCGTTGCGGTATCCGAACACGAAACGCGGGCGCCAGCCGATCGTCTCCGGATAGGTCATCGAGGCAAGTCTGGCCTCGGAGCCGTAGGCGTAGTCGGTCTGATACCTCGCGCCGTCGATCGTCGTGGTGACGCGCGCGAGACTGCCCTGGCTGTCGTAGCCGTAGGTCTCCAGAAAGCCGGTGGCACTCGTATCGGTCGGTGCGGTCACCTGCTGAGGCCGGCCTCGTGCCGGCCCGGCGCCGGTGCCATAGATCCAGGTCGTGGTTCCCTCCGGCTCGGCGCGACGCGTCACGCGGCCGAGCTGGTCGTACTGCAGCGTCATCGTGTTCGCCGGACTCTTGCCATCGGTCAGACTGGTCAGCTCACCGAAGGCGTCATACGCGAAGGTGCGCCGGCCCGCATCCAGGTCGGCCGTCTGCGCGATGAGCCCGCGTGCGTCGTAGTTGAGCTGCCGGCCGTGCCCACCCGAGTCGAGAACGGTCGTGAGCTGACCCCAGGCGTCGTAGCCGTAGGTCGCGTCTCCTCCGAGTGGCGACTGCACTGTCGTAACGCGACCCTCGGCATCGTGGACATAAGTGGTGGCGCGACGCTCGGCGTCCCGCATCGTCGTCGTGAGCCCGGCATAGACGTAGGACGTCTGCGCGCCCGAGGGCGCTCCCTCGCTCACGGGACGGTCGATGACCTTCGGGCGTCCGGTGACGTCGTAGCCGTATGTCGTCCAGTAGAGGGTCGAGGCGCCCTCGATGTACGGGACCGACTCGCGACTCACCCGGCCGAGCGAGTCGAACTCCACGATCTGGCGGCTCGCCCGGCCGTCTAGCAGCACGAAGGCCTTGCCGACGATGCGGCCGAAGCTGTCGTGCTGAGTCTCGCTCCAGTAACCGTCAGCGCGCGTCTGCCGTATCGCATAGCGCGCGTTCGGAGCAAAGCACGGGCCGCATGCCGCGTAGCTCGTCACCGTGGCGCCCGTCGGACGCAATTCCGCGAGGACCCGACCGAAATCGTCGTAGGCCCACACGGTCGCGAGGCCCTGTGGAGGCGTCCTGCTGCCCTCGAGTCCGACGGCATCCGACCAGCCGTGTCTCGTGACGTAGTCCGCCTCGCCGTTGATCACCTGCGACTCCGATGCCGGGCGGAATCCCGCTCCGTCGTAAGCGAACCGCGTCAGCCGCTGTGGCAGGGCACCCGCGCCGTCTGCGTTCGCGATGCTCTGGATGCGGCCGCTCGTGTCGTACGCATAACTGCTGCGCAGCTGCTGGGCCGGCGCGGCGGGCGGTCCCTCGAGACGGGTCGTGATGCGGCAGTTCGCAATGTCGTAATCCAGTTGCACGGTGCGCGTTCCGGGAGCGGTGGCTGAGGCTTCACGGGTGACGTCGACGCGGTCTGGAAGTCCGAGGCAACCGGCAGAGGTGCGAAGGCTCTCGTCCATCGTGATGGCCCGGGTCGTGCGGTAGGTCATCCCGGGCTGGAGCGGCGAACTCACAGTCGTCTGCTCCGTGACGATGGCGCCGTGACTGTAGTTCCAGGCGAGTGTGCGACTGGTGCTGTGCACCAGGTTGCCGAGCAGGCCGCCATCGGCATCCGCTTCGTAGGCCTCGCTCAGGTCGCCGCCCAGGTGCACGAAATGGGTATCCGCGGCGGGATCCGGCGCGGTTGCCGTGTAGACCGACCAGGTCGGATCGTACACGGAGACTTTGTTCGCGCCGTTCAGCACGGTGACACGCTCCGTGCGCATGGCCAATGGGAAGTCCTGCCGGTAGACGGTCTCGGTCACGAGGCCGCTGCGTGAATCGCTGGCACGGATCGTCTGGAAGCCGGCGAAACCCCGCCCCTGGGTATCGAGCCGCGCATTAGTGTAGGTGTACGACACGCCAAACTGCCCGGAACCCGCGCCGGTGTTGGCCCGGTACTCGCTCAGCACGAGCAGCGCCCCACCTCGCAGGAGCCTCGTCTGCGGCGTGGAGACGCCGGACGCCGAGTAGCCGTTCCATGCCGACAGTGGCTGATAGAACAGCTCATGGGTATTGCCGAGTCCATCGGCTATCCGGCGCAGGAGGTCGCCGCGGTAAGAAGGCGTCGTCCCGTCTGGCCGTACCGGCAGCACCGGCCGCGACAGGACCCAGCGCGCGCGCCCGATGGACCCGAACATCAGCTCGGCGTTGCCGTCGCCGTCGGCGTCCATCGATACGACGCGGCCGTAATCGATGCTGTTCGGATTCATGATGTCGAGGTAATTGTCCTGTTCGCTGAAGCAACCGTCGCGGGCACGGTGTACGTGCCAGCCGTTGGTCAGCGCTCGAATCACGATCTCGCTGCGGCCGTCGCCGTCGATATCGACCGGAGCGGCCTTGTTGCCGGCGGCCATTGTCAGCGGCGCAGGACAGGACATGGGCGCGAGACCGCTGGCCGCCGCCGATCCGGTGCCGCGGCTCACGAGCGAATTCCACTTCCCCGCGTCGTACCGCAGGACATCGGACAAACCATCGCCATTTATGTCGAGCACGATCACCTGCCAGCGGTTTGGCGAGGTGGTGAAGGTCGCGATCGGGTCGTGGGCGAATCCGGAGCCGGTAGACAGGAATGCTTCCCAGAGATAGGTGGTGGGATCCGGCTGCGAGCGCACGACCAGCAGGTCGCGGCGGCCGTCGCCATCGAAATCGGCCGATTCGACGACACCACGACCATCCCGGAACGCCACGAGCGGCGGCGCTACCGGCGCGATGCCGGCCGCCTGTTCGGCTGCGAGAGCGCCACCGGTATTGCGACGGATGTATGCCATGCCATCGCGCAAGTAGACGATGTCGTCGAGCCCATCGGCATCGACGTCCATTGGCTTGACTTCGGCACCGTTGGACCAGGCGATACCGGTGGATCTGGTAACGACCGTGCCGCCGGGTGCCGGAGATATCAGCACCGACCAGCTCGAGGTATGCGACGACCCGATCATCAGGTCGGTCAGCCCGTCCCCGTTATAGTCGAGCGGAATGCCAATGCTGGTATCGGTGAACGCCGCGCTGCCGAGCGGGATCGGTCCGAGGAAGCCGCCCATGTGGGGATTCGCCTGCCACACCGACCAGCGGCCGGCGTTGCCGCCGAACGCGTCGGCGGCGCCGTCGCCGTTGTAGTCGCCGAACACCGTCCTGTCGACCGGGATCGCGTCGAAGACCTGCGCGCCACGCTCGTCGCTACGCTCGTCCCAGTCGAAGACCGTCGCCGGCAGGCAGTCCTTCGGGCCGCACTCGGTGATTCTCGTCAGCAGGCTGCGCCGCCAGCCGTCCGCCGCCGGCACCGAGTAGCCGAGAGAGTAACGGTGAACCCGAGCGAAACCCGAACCGGCATCGTATTCGTAGTCGATTGCGCTCAGCCGCTGCGAAGACCGCCAGGGCGAGCCCCAGACGAATCCGCTACGCTCCTCGCCGGCTGGCCTCGATTCCCAACGCATCGCGAGGCGGTAACGCGCCTGCTGGAAGGTCTCGGTGGGACCGTAGGTCCAACGGATCTCTGCGGGATGATATTCACCGCTGACGGCGTTCTCTTCGTAGGCAAAGCCTACGCGCTGGCGGAACTTGTCCTCGATCTCGTTCAGGGCCCAGGCGCGGACCTCGGTGATACCGGGCGCTTCCATGCGCGAGTCCGTGTCGTTCCCGTAGCGGTAGATGAGACCGTCGGGGCTGAATAGCTCGAACCATGCGGGACCGGTTCCCAAGACGCCATGGGAAATCACCCGCTCGAAGCCGTGGACTTCCGTGCGGTACTCGGCGCCCGCGCCGCCGTATGTCCCGCTGATGAGGATCAGCGGGTGCCCATCGAGGCAAAAACGATCCGCGGCCGCGAAGCGCACGCCCTGCACGCGTCCGTCCATAGCCCGGCTCAGCGGGCAGCGCGCGATCTCGGAGAAACCCGACAGCGCCCATCCCGCACCCGCGTCTCCTTCGCCTGCCTGGCTGCTGTAGGAGAGTGCGATGTCGGGCCTCAGGCCGTTCATGCCTGCCGCGACCGGGATCCTTATCGCGTACGTGGCCGCGCCGGTCGGAGTCGTACCGAAGGTCCCGCCCACGCGGCCCACGGCTGTTCCTCCGTGGGCCTGCATCGCCGGGTCGGCGATGGCGACTGTGAGCAGCAGACGCGACAGCGCGCGCAGGCCGCCGCGGGCGCAGGCGGAACGAATGCGGAAAAGCGCGGGCGATCGTGTCATCGTGAGCTCCCGGAGTTGCCATCGCTGGCGCCGACACGCGCCGTTCAAGGTGGCCATGGGAACAGGAGCTCACGTCGGCATTCGATGCACGAATCCGGCCGATGTCACGCCTTATCGCCGAAACCCCGCACAGCCGCCAGAAATGTCACGGTGCTGCGCCTTCCGGCGGGCTTCGGCATAATCGTTACGTTGTCGCTGCCAGTGAATCGGAGAATTGCCATGTCTGTGCGCTTCAAGCACGCGTTGTGGACACTCGTGCCTGTGATCGTTCTTGCCCTGCCCGCGCTCTCGCAGGCCGCCGCCGAGCCGCGCTACACCTATGTCGAGGGCGGTTGGGTCCATGCGGACCTGGACAACGTCAACGAGGATGGCGACGGTTGGGCCGTCGGCGGCTCGTATGCGTTTCACCCGAATTTCCACGCCATCGCCGAGTACGAGGACATCGATCTCGGCGGCAACCTGGACGCGAGCGCGCTCGCGATCGGCATCGGCGGCAACCTGACGTTGCGGCCGGGGCTCGACGGCATCGGGCGCGTGCGCTGGATCCACGAGGAAGTGGACACGGGGAACGGGGGCAACGACGACGACGGCTACGGCCTGGAGGCCGGGCTGCGCCTGATGATCAACCCGCAGCTCGAGCTCGACGGCTCGATCAACTACGTGGATGTCGGGGATTCGGACGACACCGCGCTCGCGATCGGCGCGCTCTACGAGGTCGCACAGAGCCTCGCGCTCGGCGGCGACTTCTCGTTCTCTGACGACGTCACGTCGTTCTTCCTGAAGGCCCGGTTCTACTTCGGCGCACCGAGACAGATGCGCTGAAGTAAGGTCGACACAGCAACGGCCTGCTGACCTCCTCCCACGCAAATAAAAAGAGCCCCGCCGAAGCGGGGCTCTATGGGGTCAGCCGGATCGGGTGTCGTCCGGGCACTGGAGGATAGGGGGATCGGTGCCCGGTGGGGATCGACGTGACCCGATCCGCTGATAACGGCAGCGTAGTCGCGCGGCGCAGGTTATGTCCTTTCAGCCTGGTAACACTTTGTATCAAATTGTAACGGCAATATTCGCATGATCTTTCAATAACTTGCATGAGCTTACTGCGGATCCCAGGCCGTTCGCGCACCCCGGGCCGCAGTGCCGCCGCCCTCTCTGCAACGCTCGGCATCAGGCCTGTTGTGCGGCCGTTTTCGCCTGGTGATCGGCGAGCGTTTCCCTGAACGCGAGGCGGAACCACGCCACGCCGATCCCGCCCGAGACGAAGTTGGCGGTGGCCGCCGCGTAGAAGATACCCGGCAGTCCGAAGAAGTGCGGCAGCAGCCAGGCGAGCGGCGCGTACACGAGAATGGTCCGCGACAACGAGACGAACATCGCGACCATCGGCTTGCCGAGGGCGTTGAGGGCGCCGTTCACCGCCATCGAGCAGCCGAGCGCCATATAGCTGACGGGCACGATGTGCATTTGTAGCAGCGCAGTCGCCTTGGCGCCGCCCGAGAGGTTGGACATCTCCGTGATCCAGCCGCCCGCGAGGAACATCACGACCGCGACCGTGATCCCGTAGAAGAGCGAGAGCCGGTAGGCGAAGCGCACGCCCTGCTCCACGCGATCGAGCCGCCCTGCGCCGAAGTTCTGGCCCGTGAAGGGCGTCATCGCCGCGGAGAGCGACATCAACGTCATCAGCGTGAGCCCCTCGAGGCGCCCGGCCAGGCCGGCGCCCGCGACCGCCTCGTGCCCGAAATGCGCGACCTGGCTCGTGATGAACGCGGAGGTGAGGGGCGCGACCAGGCTGCTCGTGAGCGAGGGCAGCCCGACGTGCAGGATGCGCCGCCAGGAGTCCGGGATCAGCTCCGGCATGAAGTGGCGGAAGCTCACGAGGTGCTCCCGGTGCATCACGAAGTAGCCGGAGGCGCACAGCATGATCGCGTTCGAGAGCACCGCCCCGACCGCAGCGCCGCGGATCTCCATGCGCGGGAACCCGAAGAGACCGAAAATCAGGATCGCGTCGAGGACGACGTTGAGCACGGCCGCCGCGGTCATGATCATGGCCGGTCGCTTGGCGTCGCCGGAGGCGCGCAGCACCGAGTTGGCGATCATCGGCGCGACGATGAAGATGCCGCCCCAGTAGTAGATGCGCATGTAGCTGTGGATGATCGGCAGCATGTGGTCGTCCGCGCCGAGCAGCCGGAACACCGGGTCTATCGTCAGGAGGCCGATCGCGAGCATCACGCCGCCGCTTGCGACGGCGAGCAGCATGGCGTGGCCCGTGATGCGCCGCACCTCGTCGCGCTTGCCCTGCCCGAAGAGGCGCGAGGCCACCGACGACGTCCCCACGCCGAGCGCCATCGCGATGGAGCCGATGATGAAGCTCACCGGGAAGGTGAAGCTGATCGCGGCGAGCTGGTCGGTGCTGATGCGGGCGATGAAGAGAGCGCCCGCCAGATTGTTCACGACGAGGGCGATCATGCCCATGAGCATCGGCACCATCATCGAGAACACCGCCCGGCTGATCGGGCCTTCCGCGAGGCGTGCGCCTTTTCCTGCTGGCTTCATTCTTCTTCCTTACCTGTCCACGCCTGCGATCGAGACATACTTGATTTCGACGTAGTCCTCGATCCCGTATTTCGAGCCCTCCCGGCCCATGCCGGATTCCTTCACGCCGCCGAACGGGGCCACCTCAGTGGAGATGATGCCCGTGTTGAGCCCGACCATGCCGTATTCCAGGGCCTCGGCGACCCGGAAGCTCCGCCCGAGGTCCCTCGTATACATGTAGGCCGCCAGACCGAATTCGGTGTCGTTGGCCATTCGGATTGCGTCTTCCTCGGTTGCGAAGCGGAAAAGCGGTGCTACCGGCCCGAAAGTCTCCTCGCGCGCCACCTGCATCGCCGGGGTCACGTCCAGGAGGACGGTCGGCTCGAAGAACGTGCCGCCGAGCGCGTGGCGATGTCCGCCGGTGACGACCCGGGCTCCCTTGCCGACCGCGTCCGCGATGTGCGCCTCCACTTTCTCGACCGCGTTCATGTTGATGAGCGGGCCCTGGTCGGTCTCGCCCTTGAGCCCGTCGCCGACGCGGAGCTTGCCGACCGCCACGGCGAGGCGCTTCGCGAACTCGTCGTAGACCTTCGACTGCACCAGCAGCCGGTTGGCGCACACGCAGGTCTGGCCGGTGTTGCGGTACTTGCTCGCCATGGCGCCGGCGACGGCGGCATCGAGATCCGCGTCGTCGAACACGATGAAGGGCGCGTTGCCGCCGAGCTCCATCGAGATCTTCTTCACGGTGGGCGCGCACTGCGCGATGAGGAGCTTCCCGACCTCGGTCGAGCCCGTGAACGTGAGCTTCCGCACCAGCGGATTCGCGGTCAGCTCGGCGCCGATTTCGCGGGCGGGACCGGTGACGACGTTGAGCACGCCCGGCGGGATGCCGGCTCGCATCGCGAGCTCGGCGAGCGCGAGCGCGGAGAACGGCGTCTCGATGGCCGGCTTCGCCACGACGGTGCAGCCAGCCGCGAGCGCCGGGCCGATCTTGCGGGCGATCATCGCGGTCGGGAAGTTCCAGGGCGTGATCGAGGCGACGACGCCCACCGGTTGCTTCAGCACGATGATCCGCCGGTCCTTCGCCGGACCGGGTATCACGTCGCCGTAGATGCGCTTGGCTTCCTCGGCGAACCACTCGATGAACGCCGCGGCGTAGCCGATCTCGCCGCGCGCCTCGGCGAGCGGCTTGCCCTGCTCGGCGGTCATGATCACCGCGAGGTCTTCCTGGTGCTGGAGCATCAGCGCCTGCAGGCGCTTGAGCAGCGTGGCGCGGTCCTTCGCCGTCTGCGCGCGCCAGCCCGGGAACGCCGCCTGCGCGGCCTCGATGGCAGCCCGGGTGTCCGCGGCGCTCATGGCCGGCACGGTGCCGATGGCCTCGCCCGTGGCGGGATTGCGCACCGGGGCGGTCTTGCCCGAGGCCGCGCCGGTCCAGCGCCCGTTGACGAGGCACTGCTGGCGCAAAAGGGTCGGTTCGGAAAGTCGCATGTCGGCGGACGCGGGTCGGGCAGAGCCCGGAAGATACCTATAATAGCGTGAAGGCCGGAGGTCCCGGGCGCGAGGCCGCATAAAGTCCCGTGTCGTCCTGGGGACGAACGGCGATAACGGAGCCCATATTGTGAAATTCGCGAGTTTCCGCGCGCGCGGCGTGCCGGGTTACGGTCTGGTGACCGACGAAGGGCTGCGGCCGGTCACGGCCATCTTCGCCGCGCGGCATCCCGACCTGCGCGCGGCGCTCGCGGCCGGCGCGCTCGCCGACGCCGCGGCATCCGCACGGAGCAACCCGCGCCTGCCCGATCCGGCCGATGTCATCCTCGAGCCCCCGATACCGAATCCCGGCAAGATCCTCTGTGTCGGCGTGAACTATCTCGGTCACATCAGGGAAATGGGCCGCGAGCCGCCGGAGCATCCCGTCATCTTCGTGCGCTTTGCCGATACGCTCGTCGGCCACGGGTGCGGCATCGTGAAGACACGGGTCTCGACGCAATATGACTTCGAAGGCGAGCTCGCCTTCGTCATCGGCCGCACGGCGAGGCATGTCACGCGGGAGCGCGCCCTCGATTACGTCGCGGGCTACGCCTGCTTCATGGACGGATCGGTGCGCGACTTCCAGCGCCACACCACGCAATTCACGGCGGGCAAGAATTTCCCGGCGAGCGGCTCCTTCGGGCCGCACCTGGTCATGCGCGACGAAATACCCGACCCGGCGCCGCTCGAACTCACGACCCGGCTGAACGGGGCGGTCATGCAGCGGGCGCAGGTGAGCGACATGTGCTTCGGCGTCGCCGACCTCGTCGCCTACATCTCGACCTTCACGCAGCTCGAGCCGGGCGACGTCGTCACGACGGGCACCCCGAGCGGGGTTGGCTTTGCGCGCACGCCGCCCGTATGGTTGCAGCCAGGCGACCGGCTCGAAGTCGAGATCGACCGGATCGGCGTGCTCGCCAATACTGTCGTCGCTGAGGGAGCGGAATCATGACGGACTGCGTGATCTTCGACCACGTGCGCACGCCGCGCGGCAAGGGACGGCCGGATGGCGCGCTGCACGAGACGACGCCGGTTCAGCTGGCGACGCAGGTGCTGCAGGCGGTGCGCGAACGCAACGAGCTCGACACCGCGAAGCTCGACGACGTGATCCTCGGCTGCGTGACGCCGGTCGGCGAGCAGGGCGCGAACATCGCCCGCACGGCGGTGCTGAACGCGGGCTACGACGACTCGGTTCCCGGCCAGCAGGTCAACCGCTTCTGCGCCTCGGGCCTCGAGGCGGTGAACTCGGCCGCCTCCCAGGTGATGTCCGGGCAGTCGCAGCTCGTGATCGGCGGCGGCGTGGAGAGCATGTCGCGCGTGCCGATGGGCGCCGATGGCGGCGCCTGGCCGTGCGACCCGCAGGTCGCCTGGCGCCTGTATTTCGTGCCGCAGGGAATCAGCGCCGACCTGATCGGCACGCTCGACGGCCACACGCGCGAGGACGTCGACCGCTACGCGCTCGAGAGCCAGCGGCGCGCGGCGGCGGCGTGGGCGGAAGGCCGCTTCGCGCGCTCCGTGATCCCGGTGCGCGACAATCTCGGCCGGGTCGTCCTCGAGCGCGACGAGCACATGCGCCCGGCGACCACCATGGCCGATCTCGCCGGGCTGAAGCCCGCGTTCGACAAGATCGGCGACGAGGTCGGCTTCGACGCGGTCGCCATCCTGCGCTACCCGGAAGTGGAGGCGATCCGGCACATCCACACGGCCGGCAACTCGAGCGGCATCGTGGACGGCGCGGCGGCCGTGCTGCTCGGCAATCCGCGCCTGGCGAAGAAGCTCGCGCTGAAGCCCCGCGCGCGGATCCGCGGCTTCGCCTCCATCGGCAGCGAGCCCACGATCATGCTGACCGGGCCCGCGGCGGCCTCGCGCAAGGCGCTGAAGAACGCGCGCATGCAGCCCGGTGACATCGACCTCTGGGAGATCAACGAGGCCTTCGCCTCGGTCGTGCTCCGTTACATCCGCGACATGGAGCTCGATCCGGCCCGCGTCAACGTCAACGGCGGCGCGATCGCCATGGGCCACCCGCTCGGCGCGACCGGCGCCATCGTGCTCGGCACGGCGCTCGACGAGCTCGAGCGGAGCGGCAAGGGCACCGCCCTCGTCACGCTGTGCATCGGCGCCGGCATGGGCACGGCGACGATCATCGAAAGACTCTGACCGCGGCAGGCACGGGAGCAGCGACGGTGAAGACGATCAACCTTTCCCTCGGCGAAGACGGCATCGCCACGCTCACGATCGACCTGCCGGGCCAGTCCATGAACGTGCTGACGCCGGAGCTCATCGCTGAGCTCGGCCAGACGGTCGTGCGCATCGCGGGCGATGCCTCCATCAAGGGCGCGATCGTCACGTCCGGCAAGCCCGCGTTCCTCGCCGGCGCCGATCTCAAGGAATTCGGCCGCGTGCTCCGCAAGGGCCTGACGCTCGAGCAGGCGCAGGAGACGACGAGCGAGATCTCGGCGGTCTACCGCCGGCTCGAGACGTGCGGCAAGCCGGTCGTCGCCGCGATCAACGGCACCGCGCTCGGCGGCGGCTTCGAGCTCGCGCTCGCCTGCCATCGCCGGATCCTCGCGGACGATCCCGCGGTCGTCGTCGGTCTGCCCGAGGTGACGGTCGGCCTCCTGCCGGGCGCGGGCGGCACGCAACGCCTGCCGCGCCTGATCGGCATCGCGGCGTCGCTGCCGCTGATCGCGGAGGGCAAGCGCCTCAAGCCCGCCGAGGCGCTGAAGCTCGGGCTGGTGCACGAGGTCGTGCCCGCCGCGAAACTCCTGGACGCTGCGCGCGCCTGGCTGCGGTCCGCCCCTTCCGCCGCGCAGCCCTGGGACCAGAAGGGCTTTCGCGTGCCGGGCGGCGCGGGCCTCGCGCATCCCGTCGTCGCGCAGACCTTCATGGCGGCGACGGCGATCGCAGCGAAAGTCACCCAGCGCAACCTGCCGGCGCCGCTCGCGATCCTCTCCGCGATCTACGAGGGCACGCAGCTCCCGTTCGACCGCGGGCTCGCGGTCGAGTCGCGCTACTTCACGCAACTCCTGCTCGATCCCGTCGCCGGCAACCTGATCCGCACGACGTTCATCGAGAAGGGCCGCGCCGACAAGCTCGCGCGCCGCCCCGAGGGCGTGCCGAAGTACCAGGTGCGCAAGCTCGGCCTCCTCGGCGCCGGCATGATGGGCTCAGGGATCGCCTACGCGGCGTCGCGCGTCGGCCTCGACGTCGTGCTGCTCGACGTGGACGAGGCCACGGCGTGCAAGGGCCGCGACTACTGCCAGAAGGCGGCGGAGAACGAGGTGCGCAAGGGGCGCCTGTCGGAGGGCGAGGCGCGGCAGCTCCTCGAGCGTATCCGGGCGACCGCCGATTACGCCCATCTCGCCGGCTGCGAGCTGGTCATCGAGGCTGTGATCGAGCGTCGCGACGTGAAGGCCGACGTTACGCAGAAGGCGGAAGCGGTGATCCCCGCCACCGCGATCTTCGCCAGCAACACCTCGACGCTGCCGATCACCGGTCTCGCCCAGGCATCGAAGCGGCCGAAACGCTTCATCGGGCTGCATTTCTTCTCGCCCGCCGAGCGCATGCCGCTCGTCGAGATCATCGTCGGCAAGAAGACCTCGAAGGAGACGCTCGCGCACGCGCTCGACTTCGTCGCGCAGCTCAGGAAGACGCCTATTGTTGTGAACGATAGTCGAGGTTTCTACACGAGCCGCGTGTTCTCGACGTTCTGCTTCGAGGGCCTGGCGATGCTCGAGGAGGGCGTGACGCCGGCGCTGATCGAGAACGCCGCGCGCCAGGCCGGGATGCCGGTCGGCCCGCTCGCCGTCTCCGACGAGGTCTCGATCGAGCTGCAGTGGAAGATCATGAAGCAGGAGCAGGCCGACCTCGGCGCGCGCTTCAAGCCGCCGGTCGCCTGGGACGTCGTGCGCCGCTTCGTCGAGGAGCTCAAGCGGCCCGGCCGCCGGCTGGGCGCGGGCTTCTACGAATATCCGGAAGGCGGGCGCAAGTTCCTGTGGCCGGGTCTCGCCTCGCTCTATCCGCGGCTGCCGCGGCAACCGCCCGTCGACGAGCTGAAGCAGCGCTTCCTCTACATCCAGGCGCTGGAGACCGCGCGGTGCTTCGAGGAGGGCGTGGTCGAGCACGCGGCCGACGCCGATCTCGGCTCGATCTTCGGCTGGGGCTATCCCGCGTGGACGGGCGGCACGCTGTCGTTCATCGACACGGTGGGCGTGGCCGAATTTACCACCGGGTGTCAGCGGCTCGCGAAGGCGCATGGCGCGCGCTTTCGTCCGTCCAAATGGCTGCGCGAGCGTGCCGCGCGCGGCACGCCGTTTCACGACACCGGCGCCGGCTGAGCAATGCCGTGAGCGCCGCGACGGGCCCGCTCTCCGGTGTGCGCGTCGTCGAATTCGCCGCGATCGGGCCGGTGCCCTTCTGCGGGATGCTGCTCGCGGACTTCGGAGCGACCGTCGTCCGCGTGGATCGCCGAAGCGGCAGCCGCATCGAGCACGCGGTGCCAGTGCTCGACCGCGGACGCTCGTCGATCGCGCTCGATCTCGGGCGGGCGGAGGCCGTGGAGGTCGCACTGCGCCTGGCCGGTGGCGCGGATGCGCTGATCGAGGGCTACCGGCCGGGCGTGATGGAGAAGCTCGGACTCGGCCCGGAGCCGTGCCTCGCGCGCAACCCGCGCCTCGTCTACGGGCGCCTCACCGGCTGGGGGCGCGACGGACCGCTCGCGCAGACCGCGGGCCACGACATCAACTACATCGCGCTGGCCGGCGCGCTCAACCTGTGTGGCGATGCGGCCGCCCGGCCGCTGCCGCCGGCGAATCTCCTCGGCGACTTCGGCGGCGGCGCGATGCTGCTCGCGGTCGGCGTGCTCGCGGCGCTGCTCGAGGCGCGCAACTCGGGCCGCGGCCAGGTGGTGGACACCGCCATGACCGACGGCACGGCGCTGCTGATGACGCTCATCTACGAGCTGAGAGCACTCGGCCAGTGGACGCGGACGCGCGGCGCGAATCTCTTCGACGGCGGCGCGCCTTTTTACGGTACCTATGAGTGCGCGGACGGCCGTTATATCGCAGTGGGCGTCTACGAGGAGGCGTTCTACCGCGAGCTCCTGGCGCGGCTCGGCATCGCCGACGCGCTCTTGGGGAACCAGTGGGACCGGAGCTGTTGGCCCGCGCTGCGCGATGCGCTCGCCGCGCGCTTCAGGACTCGCGCGCGCGACGAGTGGGCGGCGCATTTCGAGGGGTCCGATGCCTGCGTGACGCCCGTGCTCGATCTCGACGAGGCGCCGCGGCATCCGCATAACCGCGCCCGGGGCACGTTCATGAACGCGGAGACGGCCCCGCTGCCGGCGGCCGCTCCGCGCTTCGGCCGGACGCCCGCCGGCGCCTCGACCGCGCGGTGCCGGCCGGGCGATTCGACCGACCGCATATTGCGCGATCTCGGCTACGATGACGGGGCCATCGCACGGCTGCGCGCAGCCGGCGCCTGCTAGCCCACGGTGGAGACTCGTCAATGGATGCCTACCGCTCACCCTGGATGGATGACGAGCTCGCGATCTTCCGCGAATCCGTCGCGCGCTTCGTCGAGACCGAGATGCTGCCGCAGGACGAGCACTGGCGGAAGCAGCAGCACGTCGGCCGCGAGATCTGGCGCCGCGCCGGTGAGCTCGGCTTCCTGTGCACGGACGTGCCGGAGGCCACCGGCGGCCTCGGCGGCGACTTCCGCCACGAGGCGGTGCTCTACGAGGAGATCACGCGCCGGGGCATCAGCGGCTTCGGCCAGAGCGTGCACAGCATCTGTGCGCAGTATCTCGTCAATCACGGCACCGCCGAGCAACAGGCGAAGTTCCTGCCGCGGATGGCGCGGGGCGAGCTGATCGGGGCCATCGCCATGACCGAGCCCGCGGCGGGCTCGGACCTGCAGGGCATCCGCACCCGGGCCGTGCGCGACGGCGCGCACTACGTCGTCAACGGCTCGAAGACCTTCATCACGAACGGCTATCTCGCGGGGCTCGTCGCCCTCGTGGTGAAGACCGATCCGGCCGCGGGCGCGAAGGGCATGTCGATCCTCATGGTGGAGACCGCCGACCTGCCGGGCTACCGCGTCGGCCGCGTGCTCGACAAGATCGGGCTCAAGGCGCAGGACACCGCCGAGCTCTTCTTCGAGGACGTGCGCGTACCCGCCGGGAATCTGCTCGGGGAGCAGGAGGGCCAGGGCTTCTACCAGCTCATGGGCGACCTGCCCTACGAGCGGGCGATCATCGCGGTCGCCGCCGTCGCCGCGATGGAGGGGGCGCTCGAGATCACGCTCGAGTACGTGAAGGAGCGCAAGGCCTTCGGCAAGCCGATCGCGGACTTCCAGCATTCCCGCTTCAAGCTCGCCGAGCTCGCGACCGAGACGCGCATCGCGCGCGTGTTCGTGGACGACTGCATCCAGCGCGTCGTGGACGGCAAGCTCGACACCGTGACCGCCTCGATGGCGAAGTGGTGGTGCACGGACCTGCAGCAGAAGGTCGTTGACGACTGCGTGCAGCTCTTCGGCGGCTACGGCTACATGACCGAGTACCCGATCAGCCGCATGTTCGTGGACGCCCGCGTCCAGCGCATCTACGGCGGCACGAACGAGATCATGAAGGAACTGATCGCGCGCTCGCTGTAGCGATCGCACCCGTCATGCTTTGACTGCAAATCCCCCGCAGGAACGGAGAGATACATGGGTCTGATCATCCTCGTGGTTCTGGTTCTGGCGCTGCTGCTGGTCCCGGTCGTGATCTATAACCGCCTCGTGACCGCGCGGAACACCGCCGGTAACGCGTTCGCACAGATCGACGTGCAGCTCACGCGCAGGCACGATCTCGTGCCGAATCTCGTCGAAGTCGCGAAGGGTTATCTCCAGCACGAACGGCAGACGCTCGAGGCCGTCGTGCAGGCGCGCAACCTGGCGGTCGCGGGGTTGAAGGCCGCCGCCGCGAATCCCACAAACGCCGCGGCGGTGGGCGCGCTCGCCAGCGCCGAGAACCAGTTGACGGGCGCGCTTGGGCGCCTGCTCGCGGTGACCGAAGCCTATCCCGATCTGAAGGCCAACCAGACCATGATGCAGCTCTCCGAGGAACTGACGTCCACGGAGAACAAGGTCGCGTTCGCGCGGCAGTCATACAACGACGCCGTGTTGAACTACAACAATGCGCGCGAGGTGTTTCCCAATAATTTCATCGCGTCGAACTTCAACTTCGCGCCAATGCAATTGCTGGACATCGAGAGTCCCGGGAAGCGCGAGGCGCCCAACGTGGCGTTCGGTTGATCCGCGCGCGCTGACGCCCGGCCTGCGATGGACTTCTGGGCGCATCAGGCCGAGGCCCGCCAGCGCAGCCGCTGGCTGATCCTCGTCTTCGTCGTGGCGGTGCTCGCCATCGTCGTCGCGGTCAACGCCGTCGTGCTGATGTTCCTGATGACCTTCGAACCGCAGACGGGTCTCGAGGGCACGGCCTGGGCGGCGCGACATCCGCAGGCCGTCGTCGTCACCACGCTGTGCGTGCTGGCGCTGATCGGCACGGCAAACCTCTACAAGACCGCGTCTCTCGCCGGCGGCGGCGGTGTCGTCGCCCGCTCGCTCGGCGGCATGCGGGTACAGGCCGACACGCAGGACCCGCTCCAGCGGCGCCTGCTGAACGTCGTCGAGGAGATGGCGATAGCCTCAGGCGTGCCGGTCCCGGCGGTCTACGTCCTCGAGCACGAGGAGGGCATCAATGCGTTCGCGGCCGGCCATACGCCGGCGAACGCGGCGATCGCCGTCACGCGCGGCACGCTGCAGCACCTCGATCGCGCGGAGCTCCAGGGCGTCATAGGCCACGAGTTCAGCCACATCGTGAACGGCGACATGCGCCTCAACATCCGCCTGATGGGCCTGCTCTTCGGCCTGCTGGTGATCGCCATCGTCGGCAGGACCGTTTCCTGGTACGCGCCGCGCGGAATGGGCGGCCGGCGGAGCGGCGCCGTCGGCTTGCTCGTGGTGGCCGGGTTCGCGGTGATGGCGCTCGGTTATATCGGGGTTTTCTTCGGGCGTCTCATCCAGGCGGCCGTGTCGCGACAGCGGGAATCGCTTGCCGATGCGTGCGCCGTGCAATTCACGCGGGATTCCACCGGATTGCGCAATGCGCTGGTGAAGATCGGCAGCGTGCAGGGTTCCCGCGTCCACCATCCCGGCGCGGAGGAGGTGGCGCACATGCTGTTCGCGCCGGGCATGACCCGGCTCTTCGCGACCCATCCGCCGCTCGTCGAGCGCATCCGCGCCCTCGACCCGTCGTTCGATCCGGCGGAGTTCCGGAACCTGAGCCTCGAGGTGAAGCCGCAGCCGCTCGGCGTGATCGAGGTCGTGAACGAAGGCGTGCCGCGCTCCCTTGCGGAGCCCGAAGGCCTGCGGGGCGAATTCGTCCGGATCGATCCTGCGCAGGTCGCGGGGCTGGTGGGCAACCCGGGCGACGCGGAGGTCCGGCAGGCGCGTCTCCTGCAGCACTCGTTGCGGGACCACTGGCTGTCGGGAACGGACCGCGCGGGCCGGGCCGCGGCGCTGCTGCTCGCGCTCGTGCTCGACGAGCGGCCGCAGGTGCGCGCCGCGCAGCTGAACCGCGTGCGCGCGAGTCTCGGCGAGGACCTCGAGAGGACGGTCGAGGGGCAGATACCGCGCATCGGCAGACTGCAGCCCGCGCAGAGAATGGCATTGCTCGGCTCGGTCTTCCCGGCGCTGCGCTCCCTGCCGCGCGACCTGAGCGACCGCGTGCTCCAGTGCCTGACCGCGCTGTGCCGTGCCGATGGCGAGATCGCCGTCTTCGAATACGCGCTCGCGACCCTGGCGCGGACTTATCTCGCTGACGCTCTGAATCCACGGCGCCGGGCGCGGCCCGTGCAGCTGCAAGATGCAGTAGCCGAGGTCCAGACCCTGTTTTCCGTTCTCGCCGCCGATGGTCACGACGACGCGGCTGCCGCTGAGCGCGCCTATCTCGAAGGCATCGGCAGGCTTGGGCTCGCCCGGCCACTACCCTTTCGACCGCTCAGCGGCTGGGCCAATGCCCTCGATCGGGCCCTGCATCGTCTCGATGGCCTGCCCGGCGGCGACAAATCGCGTCTCGTCGACGGTCTCGCGGCGGTAGTGATCCACGATGGCCGGGTGACCGTGATCGAGGCCGAGCTCCTCCGCGCCATCTGCGCGGTGCTCCATTGTCCGCTGCCGCCGCTGGTGGACCGGGGCTGAGCGGCCCTCAGAAGCCGGTCAGGATGGCGGCGCGCGTCGCGCCGACGAGGCCGCCGAGCAGGAGGATCAGGTTCGGCAGCGCGGTGAGACCGAATCCCGGCCCCCGCTTCTTCGGGTCGCCGATGTAACTCCTGAAGTACACGATGCGGCCGAGGATGAAGATGAGCCCGAGCACGGACGCGCCGAAGGAGCTCACGTAGGTGCCGAAGAGCAGCATGCCCGGCACGAAGCACACGAGCTGCTCCAGCGTGTTGTAGTGCGCGCGGAAGTAACGCTCGAAGACCGGGTGGCCGGTCGTGGCCGGCGCCGCGATCCCGTAGCGCTTGCGAGCGCGCCCGACCAGTATCGAGAAGGTCACGAACTCGATCAGCGCGAGCGCGATGAGGGCATGAACGACCGGCATGTGCGACTCCCCTGCATGACGACCCGGCCATTCTAGCCCGATACGCCGGATTCGGCCGGTGACGCGCTCAGTTCGACGAGGTAGGCTCATGATCCATGGGACTCGTACGCACGAGGTTGTTGCTGCTGAATCCGATCGAGCCTGGCCGCGCTCCCCTCGACGTGCCCGCGCTGGCGGACACCGCGCGATGCTCCTCTGCATTCCCGAGCACGTCGCGATCCAGATGGGCTTCCGGGAACTCGAGCGCCGGGAAGTCGTTCTCGCGGACGGCACCCGCCGGTCGGTGTCGTATGTGGGACCCGTGGAGATCCGCTTCGCCAACCGCCGCTGCTTCACGGGCGCGATGGTGATGGGCGATGACGTCCTGCTCGGCGCCATCCCGATGGAAGACCTCGACGTCGTCGTGCATCCGCTCACGCGCACCGTGACCGTCAACCCCGAGAGCCCTAACGTGCCTACCGCCATCGCCAAGCCCGGCGCTTCGCGGGTGACGCCACCGCCCTGCTAGACTCCGGCGGATGAGCGCCACTGAGCCCAGACCGCTCTACACGTCCCTCTATTTCCAGGTCATCTGCGCGGTGATCGCGGGCATCGCCCTCGGCGTGCTCGCACCATCGGCCGGCGCGGCAATGCAGCCGCTCGGCGAGGGCTTCATCAGGCTGATCAAGATGATCATCGCGCCGGTGATCTTCTGCACCGTGGTGACGGGCGTGGCCGGCATGGAGGACATGAAGAAGGTCGGGCGCACCGGGTTCTACGCGCTCGTGTATTTCGAGGTCGTCAGCACGATCGCCCTGATCGTGGGCCTCGTCATCGTCAGCGTCCTGAAGCCGGGCGAGGCGATGCACGTGGACCCGGCGACGCTCGATGCAGGCGCGGTCGCCGCCTACGCGACGCCGGGAAAGCTCGCCGGGCCGGTCGACTTCCTGCTCCACATCATCCCGGAGACCGTGGTCGGTGCGTTCGCGTCCGGCAACATCCTGCAGGTGCTCCTGTTCTCGCTGCTCTTCGGATTCGCGCTGCAACGGCTCGGCGGACGCGGCTCCGCCATGTTCCAGTTCATCGAGCGGCTGTCGGGCGTGCTGTTCGGCATCGTCGGGCTGATCATGCGCGCTAGCCCCGATCGGGGCGTTCGGAGCGATGGCCTTCACGATCGGCAAGTACGGCGCCGACAGCCTCGTCCCGCTGGTGCGGCTCATGATCTCGTTCTACGCCACCTGCCTTGCCTTCGTGTTCATCGTGCTCGGTCTGATCGCGCGCCTCACCGGCTTCAGCGTCTGGAAGTTCATCAAGTTCATCAAGGAAGAGCTGCTGATCGTGCTCGGCACCGCTTCGTCGGAGGCGGTGCTGCCGCGGATGATGGCGAAGCTCGAGGTGCTCGGCGCCAGCAAGCCGGTGGTCGGCCTCGTGATTCCGACGGGCTACTCCTTCAACCTCGACGGCACGGCCATCTATCTCACGATGGCCACGCTCTTCATCGCACAGGCGACCGACACCCAGCTGACACTGGTCCAGCAGCTCACGCTGCTCGCCGTATTGATGATCACATCCAAGGGCGCGGCCGGCGTGACCGGCAGCGGCTTCATCGTGCTCGCCGCCACGCTCTCCGCCGTCGGCGGGGTGCCCGTGGCCGGGCTCGCGCTGATCCTCGGCATCGACCGGTTCATGTCCGAGGCCCGCGCGCTGACCAACCTGATCGGCAACGGCGTGGCGACCCTGGTCGTCGCCCACTGGTGCGGTGAGCTCGATCACGGGGTCCTGCGCGAGCGCCTGGACGGGGCTCCGGCAGATGGCGCCGACGCCACTTCGCCCGCCACTCGCGGTGGGCTATAGTCGGCACGGGGATTGGTTTTGCGCAGAGGGAGAACAACATGAAGACCTGTCTCGTCGCCCTCCTGACCGCCACCGGGTTCCTGCTCACGATGCCCGCTCGCTCCGCGGACCCGGTGCCGGGCACCCTGTGGGAAAACACCTCGGAGATGCAGATGCCGGGGATGGGAATGTCCATGCCCGCCCGGACCAGCCAGTCCTGCGTCCCCAAGAATTCCGACCAGCCACCCGTGTCCGCGCCGGACAAGAGCTGCGAGATGTACGACGTGACCTCCTCAGGCGGCACGACCCACTGGAAGATGCGCTGCACGGGCAAGCAGGCCATGACTGGCGAGGGCGAGATGACCTACCAGGGCAAGGACGCCTACAGCGGCAGGATGACCATGAACATGGACAACCAGACCATGACCATGAAGATGTCCGGCAAGCGGCTCGGGGATTGCGATGCCGGCGCCGCGATGGCGGCCATGGCCGCCAACCAGAAGCAGGCGGAGCAGTCGAAGGCGCAGATGTGTGCCGGCCTCGTCAGCTCGATGCAGGTGCAATATTTCGACGGCACTGATCAGGCCGGCTGCGGTGCGAAGTACAAGACTGATTTCTGCAAGCGCCTCTCGAGTGCGGAGGGCTATGACCAGCTCGCGAGCCGCGACAAGTCGCCGCTCAGCGCGACCACGGACCTCGAGGCTGCCGGCAAGACGTGCGCCGTGAACACGAGCGACCTGCGCGCGAAGCTCTGCAAGAGCGCGCTGTCGGGTAATTCGTTGCCGTTTCTCGCGCGCAACTGTCCGGACGAGGCCGCGCCGATTGCCCAGGCCGAGTGCGCCGGGCGGGTCTATTCCGGGGTGAATACGATAGCCCCGGCATACCAGGAATTCTGCAACAACTATGCGGGAAAGAAGCTGAGGGAGGGTTCGGCCTCGGCCGACGCGGCGGCGGGCGCCGCGGGTGGCGGCGCGGCCGCCGGAGCCGCGGCACCCTCGAGCGACGGACAGCAGGGCACGAGCACCGCGCCGCCGCCGAAGGACAGCGCGATCGACGAGGGCAAGAAGGTCTTCAAGAAGCTCTTCCCGTTCTGAGCCGGCGCAGCCGGCCGGCGGCGACGGTCCGTCTTGTTGATCTCTGCTCCGGGCCTGGCGCTGCTTGCGGCCACGGTCGCCGCCGCCTCGTCGGCGCAACCAGCCCCGCCTGATCGCTTCCCGCGGGCGGCCAGCGCCTATGTCGTCGCCATCGACGGCGAGGTGCGCTGGCAGCGTGCGCCCGATACTTCGCGCGCGCCCGCATCCCTGACGAAGATACTCTCGGCGATCGTGCTGCTCGAGCGGGACTGGAACGCGGAGAGAGTCGTCACCGTGAGCGCACGCGCGGCGGCGGCAGAAGGCACGCGCCTGCATCTGAAAGCCGGCGAGCAGCTGCGCGCCGGCGACGCGCTGACCGCGATGCTCGTCGGCTCGGTCAACGACGCCTGTCTCGCGCTCGCCGAGGACGCGGCCGGTAGCGAGGAGCGCTTCGTCGATCTCCTCAACGAGCGCGCGGCCGGGCTCGGCCTGAGCGGCACGCACTTCGCAAACGCCTGCGGGTTGCCGCAGCCGGGACACCTTTCGACGGCGCGCGACCTGCTGCGCATGGCGGAGGTGGCGATGAGCATGCCCGAATTCGCGCGCCGGGTTGCGCTGCCAGAAGCAACTCTCGCGACGCTGCAGGGCCGGCGCCTGACGGTGCGCACGACGAACCTGCTGCTCGGCCGGGTGCCGGGTGTGACTGGCGTCAAGACCGGCTATACGTCACAGGCTGGCAAATGCCTGGTCGCGGTCGCCGAGCGTGGCAAGACGCGGGTGGCCGTCGTGCTGCTCGGGGCGCCGGACGCGTGGTGGACCGCGGCCGCGCTGATCGAGGACGCGTTTCATGTGGCCGCGTTCCCGCGCTGACGGGGCGAGCCGCGCGCTCGCGCTCGGCGCCGGCCTGCTCGCGGTTCTCGCCATCGTCCTCGCCTACGCGGCGGCGTTCGGTGCGAGCTTCCAGTTCGACGACTGGAACGTCATCGTGCGGGAGCCGCGCGTGCAATCGGTCCGCGCGTGGTGGGACTCCATGCCCGGAATCCGCCCGCTGCTGAAGCTGAGCTACGCGCTGAATCATGCGACCGGACTTGGCGCGCCCGGCTTCCACGCCTTCAACGTCGTCCTGCACGTCATCAACGCGTGGCTGGTGCTGGCGCTGCTGCGCCGCTGGCCGGGCGGCGTGCAGGGGCTCGCCGCCGTCGCAGCACCCGTGGCGGCGCTGGTCTTTGCCCTGCATCCCGTCCAGACCGAGGCGGTTACATACGTTTCCGGCCGTTCCGTGTCGTTCGCGGCCCTGTTCTCTCTGTCGAGCATGCTCGCCTGGGTCGCGGGACAGGAGCGCGGCAGCCGTGTGCTCGCCAACGCGCTGTCGCCGCTTCTCTTCGCCTGCGCGCTCGCGACTCGGGAGACGGCCGCCGTGTTGCCTTGCGCACTCGTCCTCTGGCGAGCGACGGCGGGACCGCGTGCTGGCGGCCTGCGTGCGGCGCTGGCCTCGACGGCGGCTCACTGGGCAGTGCTCGCCGCCGCCGTGGTGGCGGCGTTCGCGATGCCGGACTACCGGCGCTTCTTCGCCACCGCGTTCGAGGCGCGCCCGCTCGTCGCGCAGGTCCTGACGGAGGTGAACGCCGTGGGCTATCTCACGGGGCAACTCGTGCGCTTCGACCGCCTGAACGCGGACCCGATGCTGCCCGTCATCACCTCCGTGACGCCAGCGGTGATCGTTCAGGCGCTCGCGCTCGCGGCGGCGGTCGCCTTCGGGCTTGCGAACCTCCGCCGGCGCCCGGCGATCGCCTTCGGCGTGCTGTGGTACTTCCTGTGGCTGGTGCCCACGAACTCGCTCGTGCCGCGTTTCGACGTCGTGAACGATCGGCAGCTCTATCTAGCGCTGATCGGTCCAGCATGGCTCGCCGGGCTCGGCATCGCGGCGCTGTGGCGGCGCTGGCCGCAGGCCGTCGGCGCGCTGACCGTAACCCTGATGATCGGCCTCGCATTCGCCACCCACACCCGCAACGACGTGTACGCGGACGAAGTGGTGTTCTGGCAGGACGTGGTCCGGAAGACGCCGGGGAATGCGCGCGCGTTCAACAATCTCGGTTACGCCTGGGCACTCGCCGGCCGCAATGCCGATGCCGAACGGGCGTTCCGGCAGGCGCTCGCGCTCGATCCCGTCAATACCAAGGCCGCTCTGAATCTCGTCATGCTGCGGGAGGGGACGCTGCTGCCCCCGGGACGAGGAGCCGGAGTGGCGATAGAGTAGGAGCCGCAAATGACCATCGACGCGAGAAGAGTCCTGCCGGGCGTGGCTGCCGCCGCCATCGTGGTTGCCGCGGCCGCGGGGTATTGGTTCTACCTTCGCGAGCCGGCTCCCGAGCCGCCACCGCCGCCCGCCGCGGCGCAACCGCAGGCGCCGGTCCGCGAACCCACCGTCGTGGCGCCGCCGGCCGAAGTGCCGCTGCCCCGGCTCGACGAGAGCGATGCGGCAGTCCGGGGATGGCTCGCGGACGTAATCGGGGCAGAGACGGTCGAGCGATTCCTCGTGCCGGAGGCGGTCGTGCGCAAGCTCGTGGCCACGGTGGACAACCTGCCGAGGAAGAAGCTCGACACGCGCGTTCGCGTCGTGCGTGCGCTCGAGGGCCAGTTTCCGGTGGAGCGCGCTGGCGACGAGCTGTTTCTTGGCCCGGAAACGTACGCGCGCTATGAGCCTTTCATACAGGCCGTGCGCATGGCCGATCCCGACAACGTCGCGGATCTCTACCTACGCGTGTATCCATTGCTGCACCAAGCCTACGAGGAGCTCGGCTATCCCGGGCGGCAGTTCCACGTCCGCGTGCTCGAGGCGATCGATGACGCGCTCGCCGCGCCGGAGATCGAGGGACCGGTCCGGCTCGTGCAGCCGCATGTCTTCTACGAGTTCGCGGACTCGGACCTCGAGGCCCGCTCGGCGGGACAGAAGATTCTCATCAGAATCGGCCCCGTGCACGCGGCCGTGATCAGGGAGAAACTGACCGCGCTGCGTGCGGCGCTCGTCGCGCGTTCGACGGCCGCGCCTTGACGACGGATCCCGGAAACTCGGCGTCCCACTCGCGCCGCAACCTCATGCACGACGCGTTCGCGATCAGTCGCAGACAACCCTGAGCGTCTTGACTCTCGTGGCGGTGAATCGCGCGGGCTTGACGCCGTTGGGTGTCGCCTTGCTGATCTCACCCAACGTGGTGCCGCAGGAATTCGAGGGTGCGCGCGAGCGCGAGCTTCGCGCTCGCAGGCTGGTAATCACGGCGCTCGTCGCAATTGAAACCGTGCCCCGCCTCCTCGTAGATATGGAAGATCCCGTCGGGGCGTCCCGCCCGGATGGCCGCGACGGTCTCCGGCGGTATATGGGGATCGAGCTTGCCGAAGTGATACATCACCGGACACCCGGGCTCGAGGTCGAGCCAGGTCGCGGTGTGGCGTCCGTAGTAGGACACCGCGGCATCCACGCCGCACGCGCAGGCCGCAAGATCGGCGAGTGCTCCGCCCCAGCAGTAGCCGATGGCGCCCACATTGCCCGCGCCGCGCACCGCGTCGACGGCCGCGCTCATGTCGCGGATCGTGTTGGCGCGATCGAGGGCCGCCACGGCCTCCCTGCCTGCCGCCAGGTCGTCATACGCGAATTCGAGCCCCGGGCGGACACGGTCGAACAGGGCCGGAGCCACCGCGAGATAGCCCTCTGCCGCGAATGAGTCGGTCACGCGGCGGATATGGCCGTTGACGCCGAAGATCTCCTGCAACACGACCAGGCCGCCGCGCGGCTTGCCCGCCGGGTGCGCGAGCCAACCGTCGAATTCGTGGCCGTCGGCCGGCAGCAGCCGCATCGTTGCTCCCATGATCCGGTTCATCCAGCTTCGCCAGGCACTGATCCCGTAGGATAGACGGGCCAGCGATCCCCATGTACGAGCAGCTCGTCCCGATCATCCTGCCCGTGATGCTTGCCACGGCCGTCGGCTTCGCCTGGGCCCGGCTCGAGCTGCCGTTCGACCGCGAATTCATGACGCTCGTGATCATGAACGTCGGTACGCCCTGCCTGATCCTCCAGGGGATTTCCGGCCTGCCGGCCGGCCACACGGGTTTCCTGACGATGGTCGGGCTCGGCGTCGCGGCTCACGTGGCATGCGGGCTGCTCGGCCTGATCGGACTGCGGCTCCTGCGCCTGCCGGTCCGCAGTTACCTGCCGGTCATCGTGTTCGGCAACGCCGTCAATCTCGGCCTGCCACTCTGCATGTTCGCGTTCGGCCAGGAGGGCCTGGGGCTCGGCGTCGGTTACGTCCTCGTCGGCTCCGTCGGCCAGTTCGTTCTGGCACCCCTGGTACAGGGCCGGGCGTCGGTCTGGCGGACGCTGGCACGGACGCCGGTGATCTACGCCGCCCTCGCCGGGTTGGCGTTGCTCCTCGCAGGGATTCAGCTGCCCCGGTGGGCGGCGAATACCGTCGGACTCTTCGGCGGCCTCGCCATCCCGCTCATGCTGCTCGCCCTCGGGCACGCCCTGGCCGGCATCCGGGTCACGAACCTGCGCACGGCGGCGGGGCTCGGGGCCGCGCGCCTCGTCCTCGGCTTCGGCGTGGGCTGGGCGCTGGCCGGGATTTTCGGAGTGACCGGCACGCTGCGAGGCGTGCTGTTGATCGAGAGCTCGATGCCCGTCGCCATCTTCACGTATCTCTTCGCGGCCCGGTATGAGCGGCACCCGGAAGACACGGCGGGCGCGATCCTGGTATCGACGGCCACATCCTTCATCACGCTGCCCGCGTTGATCCTATTTGCAGTGTCTTGACAGTGCTCGTTATGGCAGTGCGCAATGCAGCTATAGATAATATTTTATATCAATGGATAAAATATCTTGCGTTGCATTATAAGAGTCGGCATAATGGCCCGCATATCTGGAGTGTCAGATTTACCAGGAGAGACGAGATGACCATCAAGACCAATCAATTCCAGCAGTTCGCCGAGTTCCAGCGCGAGGCTTTCGAGCCCTTCCGCGCCTTCACGGCCGTCGCTGCCGAGACCTTCGAGCGCCTCGCCCGCCAGAACTACGCCCTGCTCGGTGACTACCTCGAGTTCGGCGTCGAGCAGGCCAGGCTGCCGGCCCAGGTGACGGACTTAAACGACTACATCGGCAGGCAGATTACGCACACGCGGGCCTTCGGCGAGAAGCTCGCCCGGCGCGCCCAGGAATACGCCGAGATCGCACGCAGCGCCCAGAACGCCACCGTCGCTGCATCCGAAAAGCGAGCGCAGACGAAAGCCGCTTAAGTAACGGGCAAATAACGTTCCCCCCTCGAGGGCGGCAGTATCGATCCCCCACTGCCGCCCTCTTCTTTTGCGCCTGCAACAGCGCGCAGGATCCTTGCGGGCCCGAAAACCGGCGTAAGATCGTGCAAGGCAAAAAGCACCAGGACCGGGGCCATGCCGAGAACGATCAAGAAATACGCCAACCGCCGGCTGTATGACACCCATGCCAGCAGGCACGTCACCCTCGACGGCATCCGGCAGCTCATCGTGGACGGCGAGGATATCGTCGTCATCGACGACACGAATGGCCAGGACATCACCCGCAGCATCCTGCTCCAGGTCATCGCGGAGCAGGAGCAGAGTGGCCGGCCGATCCTGAGCGCCGGGATGCTCCGGCACATCATCCGTTTCTACGGCAATCCTCTGCAGGAATTCATGGCGCAATACCTCGAGGCGAGCGTCGAGGCGTTCCTGAACCAGCAAAAGGGCATGCACGACCAGTTCCGCGACATGCTCGCCCGGACGCCCATGGCGACCATGCAGGGCATGGCAGAGCGCAATCTCGGACTCTGGGCCGACATGCAGAAGGCCTTCCTCGATGCGATGACGGCGGGCCGGGACAAGAAGCCTTGAGCGCGGAGCGGCCGGATGAAGCCGCCGCGAGCGCTCTGCCCGGCATGGCGCAGGTCTCCCAGGACCTGATGGAGCTCGCGCGTCGCAACCAGGAGATGTTCGCCGAGGCGCTCAAGACGCCCGGGGACGTCGTCTCCCGGCTCGATCCACTGAACATCGCCGGCACGATGACCGAGGCCGCCCCCCGCATGTCTTTCGATCCGGCCCGCCTCATGAAGGCGAACCTCGAGCTGTGGCAGCAGCACATGCAACTCTGGCAGGCCGTGTCCCAGCGCCTCCTCGGTCAGGCGGCGCAGCCGGTCGCAAGGCCGGAGAAGGGCGACCGGCGCTTCCGCGACCCCGAATGGGATGCCAACCCGCTCTTCGATTTCATCAAGCAGTCCTATCTCATCACCTCGCGCTGGCTGGTCAGCATGATGGCGGCGGTGCAGGGGCTCGACGAGCGCACGACCCGCAAGCTCGACTTTTACACGCGGCAATTCGCCGACGCCTTCGCGCCCAGCAATTTTCTCTGGACCAACCCGGAAGTGCTGCGGACGACGCTCGAGACCCACGGCGAGAACTTGGCGAAGGGCCTGGAGAACTTCCGCCGCGACGTGGATCGCGGGCAGGGCTCGTTGCGCATCACCATGAGCGACCCGGCGGCCTTCGAGCTCGGCCGCAACATCGCCGTGACGCCGGGAAAGGTCGTCTTCCAGAATGACCTCATCCAGCTCATCCAGTACGCGCCCACGACGGCCGAGGTCTACGAGAGACCGCTGCTGATCGTGCCGCCGTGGATCAACAAGTACTACATCCTGGATCTCACGCCCGAAAAGTCGTTCGTCCGCTGGGCGGTGGAGCGGGGCTACACCGTATTCATGGTCTCCTGGGTCAACCCGGATACCAGGCTCGCGGAGAAGTCGTTCGCCGACTACATGACCGGGGGCGTGGTCGCCGCGCTCGACGCGGTGGGGCGCGCGACCGGTGTCGCGGAAGTGAACGCGATCGGTTATTGCATCGGCGGCACCCTGCTCGCGGCGACACTCGCGTGGATGGCCGCCACGGGCGACGAGCGCATCAGGTCGGCGACGTTTTTCGCGACGCAAGTGGATTTTTCCGAGCCGGGGGACCTGCAGGTATTCGTCGACGAGCAGCAGCTCGCCAATCTCGACAAGCTCATGGAGGACAAGGGCTATCTCGAGGGCCAGGCCATGTTCACCGCCTTCAACATGCTGCGGGCAAACGACCTCTTCTGGTCGTTCTACGTGAACAACTACCTGCTCGGCAAGGATCCCGCGCCCTTCGATCTCCTCTATTGGAATGCCGACGCCACGCGCATGCCGCGCAAGACGCATATGTTCTACCTGCGCGAGATGTACCTGAAGAACAACCTCGCGAAGCCCGGTGCGATCGAGCTTGCCGGCGTGCCCATCGATCTGACGCGCGTGACGATCCCCATCTATCTCCTCGCGTCGCGCGAGGACCATATCGCACCTTATCCATCCGTGTTCAAGGCGAGCCATCTCTATGCCGGGCCGGTGCGGTTCGTGCTCGCTGGATCCGGTCACATCGCGGGGGTCATCAATCCGCCCGCGCAGGCCAAGTACCAGCACTGGTTGAACCCGCGAGAGGAGGGACAGGTCGGCGAGCTCGCCGATTGGCTCGCCGGCGCCGAGGAGCGTCCGGGCTCCTGGTGGCCCGACTGGGACGCGTGGCTCGCGCCGCAATCGGGCGCGAAAGTCGCGGCGCGCGAGCCCGGCACCGGCGGTCTCGCGGCAATCGAGGACGCGCCGGGCTCGTACGTAAAAATGGGGTCAGACTGAGATTTCCAGGCGAGCGGGACACCGGAATCTCGGTCTGACCCCATTTTTGCATGGACACCGTTGACAGCATCGTCATAGGCGCCGGCGTCGTGGGCCTCGCCGTCGCGCGGGCGCTGGCGCTCGGCGGGCGCGAGGTCCTCGTGCTCGACGCCGGACCGGTCATCGGCTCGGAGACCAGCAGCCGCAACTCCGAGGTCATTCACGCCGGCATCTACTACCCGGCCGGCTCGCTGAAGGCCCGGCTCTGCGTGCGCGGCCGCGAACGGCTCTACGCCTATTGCGCGGCGCGCGGCATTCACCACCGACGCGTCGGCAAGCTCATCGCCGCCACGGAACAGGCCGACGTGCACACGCTGGAGAAGTACAGGGCGCAGGCGATCGCAAATGGCGTCGACGACCTCGTCTGGCTCACCGCCGGGCAGGTGCTCGGCCTGGAGCCCGAGGTGCGTTGCGTGCGCGCGCTGCTCTCGCCGTCGACGGGCATCGTCGACAGCCACGAATACATGCTCGCGCTGCTCGCCGACATCGAGGCGGCGCGCGGATCGCTGGTGCTGAAGACGCGGGTCACGGCGGTGCATCGCGCCGCCGGCGGCTTCGAGGTGGAGGCCGACGGAGCGCCCGCCGTGCGCTGCCGCCGCCTGGTGAACTCGGCCGGGCTCGGCGCGTGCGAGCTCGCGCGCGGCATCGACGGGCTGCCGCCGGCAACTGTCCCGAATGCCTACTACGCCATCGGCCACTACTTCACGCTGCAGGGACGCTCGCCCTTTCGGCGGCTCGTGTACCCGGTGGCGGAAAAGGCGGGGCTGGGCATCCACGTCACACTCGACCTCGCGGGCGCCGCGCGTTTCGGCCCTGACGTGAAGTGGATCGATGCCGTCGATTACGCCTTCGACGAATCGCGCCGGCCGGCGTTCGCGGCCGCGATCCGCCGCTATTATCCCGGCCTCGACGAATCGAAGCTGCAGCCCGCCTACACCGGCATCCGGCCGAAGATCGTCGGCCCGGGCGAGCCGGCGGCGGACTTCGTGATCCAGGGTCCGTCCGCACACGGCCTCGCCGGACTCGTGAACCTCTACGGCATCGAATCGCCGGGGCTGACGGCCTCGCTCGCGATCGCGGAGGAAGTCGTCGCGCTGCTCGGCTGAGAGCCGAAGCGTTCGCCGCTAGCGCTCGACGATCGCGGTGACGCCCATCCCGCCCGCGGTGCAGACCGAAACCAGCCCGCGGCCGGAACCGCGCTGCAAGAGCTGCTTGGCGAGCCCGCTGAGGATGCGTGCGCCCGTCGCGGCGAACGGGTGGCCGATCGCGAGACTCCCGCCCTTCGGATTGAGCCGCGCGTGATCGATCGCGCCGAGCGGGCGGTCGCGCCCCAGCCGATCGCGGCAGAACTCCGCGCTCTCCCAGGCCTTGAGCGTCGCGAGCGTCTGCGCGGCGAACGCCTCGTGGATCTCGTAGATGTCGAAGTCCTGAAGCGACAGGCCCGCGTCGGCGAGCATCATGGACACTGCGTAGGCGGGCGCCATCAGCAGCCCTTCCTTGCTGACGAAGTCGACCGCCGCGACCTTGCCGTAGCGGAGCCAGGCCTGCACCGGCAGGCCGTGTTTCGCCGCCCACTCCTCGGAAGCGAGCAGCACTCCCGCCGCGCCGTCAGTCAGCGGCGTGCTGTTGCCCGCCGTCATCGTGCCCTGTGGCCCGCGGTCGAACACGGGCCGCAGGCGCGAGAGCTGCTCGAGCGTGGTGTCGCGGCGGATGTTGTTGTCCTCCTTCGCCCCCTGCCAGGGCACCACGAGATCGGCGTAGAAGCCCTCGTCCCAGGCGCGGGCCGCGCGCTGGTGGCTCGTGAGCGCGAGCTCGTCCTGGGCCTGGCGCGTGATGCCCCACTGCTTGGTGGTGATCTCGGTGCTCTCGCCCATCGAGAGCCCGGTGCGCGGCTCGGTCACGCCCGGCAGCGCCGGCTTGAAATGCCGCGGGCGCAGTCCGAGCCAGGGGCGGATGCGCTGCCCGGCGGTTTTCCCGCGATAGCTTCGCAGCAGGATCTTGCGATATTCGTCGGGGTACACGACCGGCGCATCGCTGACGCTGTCCGTGCCGGCGGCGATGCCGGAATCGATCTGTCCGAGCGCGATCTTGTTGCCGATGAGGATCGCGGCCTCGAGGCTCGTGCCGCAGGCGCGCTGGATGTCGAAGGCGGGCGTCTCCGCGGCGAGGCCGCTGCCGAGGACGGATTCGCGCGCGAGGTTCCAGTCGCGCGAATGCTTCATCACCGCGCCGAGCGAGACGTCACCCAGCCGCTGGCCGTCGAGGCGGTACTTGCCCACGATGGCCTGCAGGACGGCGATCATCATGTCCTGGTTCGAGCACTCGGCGTAATGCGTGTGCGCCCGGCAGAACGGGATCCGCAGGCCGCCGACGATGGCGACGCGGCGCGTGGGCTGATAGTGCATCGGTTGTCCTTTGCGCGGATTCCTACTGGCCGAACGAGGAAGCATCGGCCGCGAGATAGGCGTCTTCTTCGGGCGTGTTGCTGCGGCCGAGATAGCGGTTGCGGTGGGGGAAGCGGCCGAACTGCGCCACGATGTCCCGGTGCAGCTCGGCGAACTGCGCGAATGTCAGAAAGGTCTCGCGCAGCGTGTCGGAGGCGCCCTCTGCAAGCGCATTGTAGATGCGCACCGACTTGTCCTGCACGCCCGGGGACTCGGCGTGTTGCAGCGGCATGAAGAAGAACACGCGCTGCATGGCGGACAGCGAGCGGTACTCGTTGCTCATGGAGCCCTCGACGCAGAGCTTGAGCGCGCGCTTGTCGCCGGCGAAGGCCTTGGCCGTGCCGCGATGGATGTTGCGGCAGAACTGGTCGAGCAGGAGGATCAGGGCGAGCCGGCCCTCGGTCGTGGCCGCCCAGCGGTCGAGCTTGCCCTGCAGGGCATCCTCCACCAGCGGGCCGAACTCCTGCCTGATGCGCTGGTCGAGGCCGGGATCGGCGCTGAACCAGCGTTCCATGCGGCTGTCGATCTGCGGCGCATCCAGTTCCGTGGCCGAGAACCAGAAATCCAGAATGCGCCGGATCGGATCGTCCTGCATGGCGGGAGATGATCGCAGGGGCCGGACGGGCCAGCAACCGGCACTGGGACATGCGGGACTAGCAGTTTTGCATCAACCTGCTACAGCCAGCCCCGCAGCGCTCCCAGCTTGATCAGCCCGGCCACGCTCAGCGCGTCCGTGATGCCGCCGTTCATCGCCATGCCGATGGCTTCCTTTACCGGCAGGCGCCGGATCTCGATCTTCTCGGTGGACTCGAACTCCGGCTCGCCGTACTCCAGGTCCTCGGCGGTGAACACGTAGCCCTCCTCGTCGGTCACGGAGTTGCTGGTGTGCACGAAGAGGATCTGCTCCCAGCGCCGCGCCGAGAGGCCGGTTTCCTCCCTGAGCTCGCGCCGGGCGGACTCGAGCACCGGCAACGGATGCGGCGATCCACCCATCGGCACCTCCCAGGAATACCGGTGCAGGCAGTAGCGGTATTGGCCCACGAGCCAGGTATCACCGTTGGCATCGAGCGGAATGATGCCGACCGCCTTGTTGCGGAAGCCGATCCTGCCGTAGAGCGCAGGATTTCCGGAGGGGTCGAGACAGCGCTCCTCCCACACCTCGAGCCACGGGTTGTCGTAGACCTTGCGCACGGACAGGGTGGTCCATGGATTGTCGTGTTTTTTCATGCGGGGGCCGCGGGCGCCCGGCGCTCCGCGCTCCTTATGGCTGGGCAATAGCTTAGGCGCTTGTCCGCAGAACCGTCGGCAGGACGTCCGGCGGTCCCGCGAAATTCAGTTTGCCAGCGCGTGCCATGAACGTGTACAAATCCGGTTGAGGCCAGTTTATGACGCGTGGCCCGCGAGAGCGGGGCGCGCGCAATTCAGGGCACGCGGGAAACCGGGTGCCCTTTTTCTTTGGGGGACAACGGCCCCGGGCGCGCCTCGGGCTCGCGCGTGGCCGGCGCCGGCGCAGAGATGGTTCAGGCGATGACGATGCCGCGGGAGACGATGCGCCGGAACCAGACATGCATGCCGATCCCGCGGGCGGCCATGAACAGCATGAAGGCGAGCCAGAGGGCATGATTGCCCAGCGGGCGCGCCACGTACCACGCGGGCAGGAAGAAAAGGAGCGCGGCCCCCATCATCACCACGCGCATTTCGCGCGAGCGCGTGGCGCCGACGTAGACGCCGTCGTACAGGAACGGCCATACCGAGATCAGCGGCGAGATGACGAGCCAAGGCAGATAGTCGCGGGCGACGGAACGGATCTCGGGGATGCTGGTGAGGAGGTCGATCAGCCTCGTGCCGGCGACGGCGTAGGCCAGCGAGAACACCGCCGCGAAGCCGATGGACCAGCGCAGCGTGCGGCGCACGGCCCTCAGCATTCCGGCGATGTCGCGGCCGCCGATCGCCCTGCCGACCAGCGCCTCCGCGGCGTTCGCGATCCCGTCGAGGGCATAGGACAGGAAATACTGCATGTTCATGAGGATCGCATTGGCGGCCAGCACGACGTCACCGGCGCGCGCGCCCTGCGCGGTGATGAACGCGAACACGAACATGAGCGACAGGGTGCGCATCAACAGGTTGCCGTTGATCGCAAACAGCCGGCGATAGCGGGCCAGGTCCCACAGAGCCACGCCGTGCCAGTGGCCGGGGTGGCGGGCGAGCTCCCGGCGCACGAACAAGAGCCCGACGAGGAGGCCAGCAACCTCGGCGATGAGCGTCGCGAGCGCCACGCCCTTCACCTGCATCCCCAGCCGCAACACGAACAGCAGGTCGAGGCCGATGTTCGTGACGTTCGTGGTGAGCGTCAGCGCCAGCGGGCCGCGCGCATTCTGCATGCCGAGCAGCCAGCCCACGATCACGAAGTTGGCAAGCGAGGCCGGTGCGCTGAACACGCGCACGGCGAAGTAATCGCGCGTGGCCGCCGCGACCTCCGGACTCGGCTCGAGCAGGAGCAACGCCGAGCGGATGATGGCGGGCCGCAGCAGGATGAGCAGGGTGGCGAGGCCGAGCGCGGTCACGAGCGCCTGGCCGAGATCCTGGCGCACGTCGTCGCCGCGCCCGGCGCCATAGGCCTGCGCGGTCAGACCGGTGGTTCCCATGCGCAGGAAATTCAGGCCCATGAACAGCACCGAGAAGATCGTCGCGCCCGTCGCGACTCCGCCGAGGTAATACGGTGCGTCGAGGTGCCCGACGACGGCGGTATCGACCATGCCGAGCAACGGCGTGGTCGCGGAGGAGAGGATCATCGGCGCGGCGATGCGCCAGACCGCGCTGTTGCCGTAGGGATCGTCCGGCCGGATCTCCGGCGGATCAGTCCTGGACACGAATCCCCAGGCGGCCGTAGGCGCCGGCGAGGAGCCACAGCGGGCCGACCAGCAGGAAGCGCAGATCACGCAGGAACGACGGCCGCTTGCCCTCGTAGGCGTGACCGATGAACTGTCCGACCCAGGCGACCGCGAAGATCGCGACGCTGATGAGCCACAGCGGTATCGCGAGATCGGCCAGCAGGGCGACGATGCTGAGGGCGAGCGCCGTGAGGACGGTCATGCCCGCGCCAAGCGCCGGGGACAGGAGCAGATACCAGATGAGCGCGCCGGCGGCCGCGAGCGTCGCCCAGTTCACGAAAGGCGGAGCGGGAAACGGAACCGGCAGCGACCAGAGGAGGCCGAGCAGGCTGACGACGATCGCCGGCACGCACCACGTGTGCAACACCCTGTTCACGGGATGCTGGTGGTCGGCCGCATATTCGGAGAGGAGGCGCTGAGCCCGGCTCATGCCGAAACCCTACGGCTTTCGCGTAAACGCGGCAATAGGACGCGCGTTAGCACCTGGCGGGAAGGCCTTCGGTCCGATTGCTGGCATTCCCCGTTTCTGCCATAAGGAAGGCCCCACCGGGCGTTCAGACAGGAGTCGGAGCCATGCTATTGCGTTGCGAGATTCGGAAGGCCGGCGCCGCCAGCCTGCTGGCCGCGTTGGTGTTCGCGGGCGGCTGCCAGTACACCCAGACGAACGACCCGTACACGGGCGAGCAGGAGGTCAACAAGACGACCAAGGGCGCGGCCATCGGCGCCGCGACCGGCCTGGCGATCGGCCTCATCACGGGCGACAGCTCGGCCGAGCGCAAGAAGCGCGCCCTGATACTCGCCGGCGTCGGCGCCGTCGCCGGCGGCGCGGTGGGCAACTACATGGATCGCCAGGATGCGGCGCTCAGGGCCAAGCTGCAGGGCACGGGCGTCAGCGTGACTCGCACGGGCCCGAACGGCGAGAACATCACGCTCAACATGCCGGGCAACATCACGTTTGCGGTCGACAGCGCCGACATCAGCGCCTCGTTCTATCCGGTGCTCGATTCCGTGGGCCTCGTGCTGAAGGAGTTCGACAAGACCATGGTGGAGGTGGCCGGTCACACCGACAGCGACGGCACCGAGGCCCATAACCAGGACCTGTCGCAGCGACGCGCCAACAGCGTGATGGCCTACCTGACCTCACGCGATTTGCGCAGCGACCGGTTCATCACCGTCGGCGCGGGCGAAGCTCACCCCATCGCCAGCAACGACACCAAGGAAGGCAAGCAGCTCAACCGGCGGGTGGAGATCACCATCGTCCCGCTGAAAGAAACCCCAGCTTAGGAAGAGAATGGCACCGGTCGTTCGTCGTTCAGGCGAGAGCGCCGCGCAGCGAGCGCAGCGCCTGCTGCTCGATCTGCCGGACACGCTCGGCGGAGACGTCGAAGCGTCCGGCGAGCTCCTGCAGAGTGGTCTTGCGATCCGACATCCAGCGGGCCTTCAGGATCTCGCGGCTGCGCTCGTCGAGCGCGAGCATCGCGGTCTGCAGGCGATCCGCCGCCTGGTCCTGCCAGTCCCGGGCCTCGAGCGCTTCGGCAGGGTCCGCGTCGGGGGCGGGCAGGTAATAGGACGGTGACACGGGGGCGTCATCGTCGGCATCCGGAGCCGGGTCGAAGACCAGGTCCTGTCCAGCGAGCCGCTGCTCCATTTCGGTCACCTCGTGCACGGGCACGCCGAGGTCCTCGGCGATCGCCTCGGTCTCCTGGCGAGACAGCCAGCCCAGATGCTGCTTGGCGCGGCGGAGATTGAAGAAGAGCTTGCGCTGCGCCTTCGTCGTCGCAATGCGGACGAGGCGCCAGTTGCGCAGCACGTATTCGTGGATCTCGGCGCGGATCCAATGGACGGCAAACGACACCAGGCGCACGCCGACCTCGGGATCGAAGCGCTTGACGGCCTTCATCAGCCCGACATTGCCTTCCTGGATCAGGTCGCCGAGCGGCAGGCCGTAGCCGAGATAACCGCGGGCGATGTGGACCACGAAGCGCAGGTGCGCCAGCACGAGGTCGCGCGCCGCCTCGAGATCCTGCGAATCACGCAGCCGCCGTGCGAGCCGTTCCTCCTCGGGCTTGCTCAGGACCGGGATGGCGTTCACGGCCTGGATATAAGCGTCGAGGCTGCCGACCGGGCCGGCCAGAGCAAGAGCACGCGGGTTGCCAATCAATGCAGTAGTCATGGTGCGCTGATTTACCTCCAGCACGGATCCTAGCACTCAAGCCATTGGAGTGCTAAGAGGCGTGGCGGTTCCGAGCGGAGAGCACCCTTATATTCTCTTGCCAGACAGTGACTTAGACCTTGGGCTGGATGGCGGCCAGGTGCCGGGCGACCGCCGCCCAGGCGCCCGCCCAGCCGGCGAGGAGGCCCCCGCCGAGAACGGCCCCGGCGCTGTTCGGGGAGAGGCCGAAGCCCGCGAATTCGGTGCCATAGAGCGCGAGCAGCCGGCCGAGCGGGCCGCGCAGGAGCAGCAGTCCCGCGCCGAGCACGAGCAGCGCGACGCAACTGCCGAGGACTCCGTACCAGAAGCCCGTGTAGAGGAACGGGCGGCGCACGAAGGCATCGGTCGCGCCGAGCAGCTTCGAGACCTCGATCTCCTGGCGCCGGTTCTGGATGTCGAGCCGTATGGTGTTGCCGACGATCACGACGACCGCGCCGATGAGCAGCACGGCCGCGATCCACACGCTGCGGCGCACGACGTCGAGAATCGCCGCGAGCCGCGTCAGCCATTGCGTGTCGAGCTGCACGAGGTCCACCTCCGCGCGCGCGGCGAGCTCGGCCTTGATGCGCGCCAGCTCGTCGGGGGACGCTTCCGGCTTCGGCCGCACGACGAGCGTGTGCGGCAGCGGATTCTCCTTCAGCACCTCGAGCACGCTGCCGAAAGCCGGGTCCTCGCGAAACTCCGCGAGCGCATCGTCGGCTGGAATGACCCTGGTGCTGGCGATGGCACGGCGCGCGTCGAGGGAGCGCGCGAGGTCCCGCGCGGCATCGAGCGGCGTGCCGGGCTTGAGGTAGACCGAGAAATCCCGGATGTCCTGCCAGTTCCCAGCGAATTGCTGGCCGCTCTGCACGAGCATCTGCAGCCCGGCCGGCAGCGCGAGCGCGATGCCGATCACGAGCACGGTCAGCGCGGTCGAGACGGGGTGGCGGCTCAGGTGGCCGAGGGCGGCGAGCGCATTCTGGATGTGTCGTATGAGCAGGTTCTTCATGCTCAGGCCCGCGCGCGCTCACCGCCCATGACCGGCACGAGGCTCGGCTCGTCGCGCTGCACCTCGCCCTGGTGCAGGACGACGTGCCGGCCGTTGATCCGGCCGGCGAGCATGAGATCGTGCGTGGCGATCAGCATCGTCACGCCGACGTCGTTGAAGCGCCGGAAGAGCTGCATGATCTCGAGCGAGAGGTCGGCATCGAGGTTGCCGGTCGGCTCGTCCGCGATGAGCAGCCGCGGCCGGCCGACGACCGCCCGCGCGATGCCGACGCGCTGCTGCTCGCCGGCAGAGAGCGCCAGCGGCGGCTGCCTCTCCTTGTCGAGCAACCCGACCTGGTCAAGCGCGGCGCGCACGCGCCTCTCGGTCTCCCGGCGCGAGAGCCCGGCGATCACGAGCGGCAGCGCGACGTTGTCGAAGGCGGAGCGATCCTCGAGCAGCTTGTGATCCTGGAAGACCATGCCGATCTGGCGCCGGTAGGCGGGGATCTCGCGGGCGGGAAGGCGCCCGATGTTGCGGCCATCGACGAGCAACTGGCCGCGCGTGGGTCGTTCGACGAGGGCGATCAGCTTGAGGATCGTGCTCTTCCCCGCGCCGGAATGGCCCGTGAGGAAAATCAACTCGCCCGGGCTTATGTCGAGCGACACGTCGCGCAGGGCCTCGTGGCCGCCCTTGTAGAGCTTCGTGACTTTGTCGAGGCGTATCACTTCGGGGCTTCGGCCTCCACGCCGCTCAGTCGCCGGGTCCGACGAGCGCCGCGGCGAACTGCTCGGCGTCGAACACGTCGAGATCGGACGCATCCTCGCCGACGCCAATATAACGGAACGGGACGTCCAGGCGGTCGGCAATCGCGACCAGGATGCCGCCTTTGCCCCCGCCGTCGAGCTTGGTCATCGTGATGCCGGTGAGCCCGACCGCTTCGTGGAACTTCAGAGCCTGGCTGATGGCGTTCTGGCCGAGGCTGGCATCGAGCACGAGCATCTTCTCGTGCGGCGCAGCGGCGTCGAGCCTGCCCGCGACGCGCACGACCTTGGCGAGCTCCTGCATCAGGCCCGCCTGGTTCTGCAGCCGGCCCGCGGTGTCGGCCAGCACGACGTCGGCGCCGCGCGCCTGCGCCGCCTGCAAGGCATCGAAGACGACCGCCGCGGAATCGGCGCCCGCCTGCTGGGCGATGACGGGCACGTCGTTGCGCTCGCCCCAGGTCTGCAGCTGCTCGATGGCGGCGGCACGATACGTGTCGCCTGCGGCGAGCAGGACCTTCAGGCCCTCCGCCTTGTAGCGGCGCGCGAGTTTGCCGATCGTCGTGGTCTTCCCCGAGCCGTTCACGCCGATCATGAGGATCAGGAACGGGCGCCCGCCCCGGGGAATGACGAGCGGCCGCGCGCGCGGCCGCAGGATCTCGGCGAGCGTCTCCCGCAGCGCCGCCCGCGTGCCGGTGGCGTCCGTCACGGACTCGCGGCCGAGGCGCTTGCGCAGCCCCGCGACGATCCGCTCGGTGGTCTCGACGCCGACGTCGGCGGCGAGCAGACGCTCCTCGAGCTCCGTGACGACGGCCTCGTCGAGCTTGCGCCCTGACAGCCAGTCGATCGCGGCGCCAATACCCGTGCCGCGATTCAGCTTTTGCTTCAGGCGCTGGAAAAAACCGGAGCGTGGCGCGGCGCCGGTGGCAGGTTCATCCGTCATGACGGCATGGTAACGGTTCCATCGCCGCGGATCACAGGCGGCGCCCTCCAGCCGCCGGATTCTGCTACAAGGTTTCCCATGAGCAACGTGCGGCTGAAGCGTCGCGGCAGCGCGCCGCCCGGCGAGGTGCGCATCATCGCCGGTGACTGGCGCGGCAGGCGCGTGCCTGTGCTCAATGCACCCGGACTGCGCCCCACCGCGGACCGGATCCGGGAGACGCTCTTCAACTGGCTCGCTCCCGTCGTTCCGGGCGCCCGTTGCCTCGACCTGTTCGCCGGCACCGGCGCGCTCGGTCTCGAGGCGCTGTCGCGCGGTGCCGCGGAGGTCGTGTTCGTCGAGCAGCAACCCGCGGTCGCGAAGGCGATCGAAGACACCCTGCGGCGCTTCGAATGCGCGGCCGCGCGAGTGCTCGTGGCCGACGCGCTGCGCTACCTCGGCGGCACTCCGCGCCGCTTCGACATCGTGTTCCTCGACCCGCCGTTCGCGGGCGGGGCAGCCGATGTCGGGCTCGGCGATTTGTGTAAACTCCTCGCTGGCGGCTGGCTCGCCGGCGGCGGCCGCGTCTACCTCGAGATGCCGGGCAGCCAGTCGCTGCCCGACCTGCCGGAGGGCTGGGAAGTCCTGCGGGAGAAGACCGCCGGCGGGGTACGCTACGCGCTCGTGGCCGCGCCGCCTGCCGGAGAGAGCGGACGATAGGAGAATGAGCGTGCCAGTCGGCGCCATGTACCCGGGGACTTTCGATCCGATCACGAACGGGCACCACGAGCTCGTCCGCCGGGCGGCGATGATTTTCGACCGCGTGGTCGTCGCGGTCGCCGCGAGTCCGCACAAGACTCCGGCGTTTGCGCTGGAGGAACGGATGAATCTCGCGCGGCAGGTCCTGGCCGATGTGCCGAACGTGTCCGTGGACGGCTACACGGGACTGACCGTCGAGTACGCGAAGGCGCACGACCTCAAGGCCGTCATCCGTGGTCTGCGCGCGGTCTCGGATTTCGAATACGAGTTCCAGCTCGCCAGCATGAACCGCCACCTGCAGACCGAGGTCGAGACGATCTTCATGACGCCGGCCGAGCAGTACACTTTCATCTCCTCGACGCTGGTACGGGAGGTGGCGGCGCTCGGCGGCGACGTCACGGCCTTCGTGCATCCCGTCGTGGCCAAGGCTCTGCGGCGCAGGTTCGGCAAGACCTGAGCCCGCGGTCGGTACCAACCGGAAAGATTCCCGTGCACAAACCCGAGAACCGTCTGAGGCTCGCGTGCCTCTTCGTCGTCGCGGCCTTCGTCGCGATCCCCGCTCACGGCCGCGACGCGCCGCGACCGGCGCAGGCCGCCATCGCGGCCGCCCACCCGCTCGCGGCCGCGGCAGGGCAGGAGGTGCTCGACGCCGGCGGCAATGCCTTCGACGCGGCGGTGGCGGTGAGCGCCGCGCTCGGCGTCGTCGAGCCCTACGCTTCCGGCCTCGGTGGCGGCGGCTTCTGGCTGCTGCACGTCACGAAACGCGATCGCGACGTGTTCGTCGACAGCCGCGAGACGGCGCCGGCCGCCGCGAAGCCCGACATGTACCTCGATGCCGCGGGCAACGTCATCCCGGGGCGCTCGCTCGACGGCCCGCTCGCCGCCGGCATTCCCGGCCTCCCCGCGGGGATGGTGTGGGTCGCGTCGCACTACGGCCGCCTGCCGCTCGCGCGCAGCCTCGCGCCGGCGATAAGGCTCGCGGAGCAGGGCGTGGCGGTGCACACGCGCATGCAGCTCGGCCTGCGGTTCCGCAAGTCCGTGGCGGAGAAGTCACCCGCGTTCAAGGCCGTGTTCTACCCGGACGGGCAGATACCGGCGATCGGCACGGTAATCCGCCAGCCCGAGCTCGCGGGGACGCTGAAGCTCCTCGCCGCGAAGGGTGTCGACGGCTACTACCGCGGCGCGACCGCGGAACGGCTCGTGAGCGGCGTGCGCGCGGCCGGCGGCATCTGGTCCGCGGAGGATCTCGAGGGCTATCGCGTCGTCGAACGCGAGCCGGTCCGCGGGACTTATCACGGCACGACGATCACCGCTGCGCCGCTGCCCTCGGCGGGCGGCATCGGGCTCGTGGACATGCTGAACATCCTGGACGGCTACGACCTCGCGCGGATGGAGGGCGCGACGCCCAAGCACGTCATCATCGAGGCGATGCGCCGCGCCTACAGGGACCGCAGCATCTACCTCGGCGATCCCGCGTTCACGGACGTCCCGGTGCCGCAGCTTCTCAGTCCCTTCTACGCGGCCGGCCAGCGCACCTCCATCCGGCTCGATCGTGCGACGCCGAGTGACATGCTGCCGTCGATCTCGACGGCCGGCGGCGGGGGCAGTGACACGACGCACTTCTCGATCCTCGACAAGGAAGGCAACCGCGCGGCCGTCACTCAATCCATCAACACCTGGTACGGGGCGGCCTTCATGGTGCCCGGCACCGGCGTCCTGCTGAACAACGAGATGGACGACTTCTCGCTGAAGCCGGGCGTCGCCAACTGGTACGAGCTCATCGGCTCGAACGCGAACGCCATAGCTCCCGGCAAGCGCATGCTCTCCAGCATGACGCCGACCTTCCTCCAGTCGGAGCGCGGCGTGGCCATCCTCGGCACGCCGGGCGGCAGTCGCATCATCACGATGGTGCTGCTCGCATCCCTCGAATGGATGGACGGCGGCGACGCGCACGCGATGGTCAGCCTGAAGCGCTACCACCACCAGTTCTACCCGGACACGGTCGCCTACGAGGACGGTGCGCTGACGGCGGACGAGATCAAGGCGCTCGAGGCGCTCGGCCACAAGCTCGACCGCAACGCGCGCGCGTTCGGCAACATGAACGTCGTCACCTGGGACTACAAGACGGGCAAGGTCGAGGCGGCCACCGACCCGCGTGGCACCGTCGAGGGACAGGTCTACTGACGGCCGTCGGACACCGCAGCGAGCTAGTCTGTGAGGGAAGCCGCCTTGTGGGTGATGCGATCTCGTTCCGAGGCGATTAAAAGGCGGCCAAGCCGGCAGGGCAAGCGGCGAGCAGCGGCTGCTGGCGACGGGTGGCGGACGGCCACCTCACCGCTGGCAGCGGGGGCAGTAGTAAGTCGAGCGTTGGCCCTGCGTGAACTGGCGGATCGGGGTGCCGCAGGTGAGGCAGGGCTGGTCGGCGCGGTCGTAGACCCGCAGCTCGCGTCCGAAGTAGCCAGGCTCGCCGTCGCCGCCGTAGAAGTCCCGCAAGGTCGTGCCGCCGAAGGTCACCGCTTCCTCGCAGCACCTCGCGGCACCGCCGCGGCGAGTCGCGGCATGTCCGCGCGCGAGACGCGGCCCGCCGCGCGGCGCGGCGAGATGCCGGCCCGGAACAGCGCCTCGCTCGCGTAGATGTTGCCGACGCCGACGACGATCGCCGCGTTCATCAGGAACGTCTTGATGGAGACGCGCCGGCCGCGTGCGCGACGCCAGAGGTAATCGCCGTCGAACGCGGGCTCGAGCGGTTCCGGGCCGAGCCCGGCGAGCAGCGGATGCGTGCGCGGATCACGCTTCGTCCAGAGCAGCGAGCCGAATCGGCGCGGATCACGGAAGCGCAGGCACTCGCCGTTCTCGAGCACGATGTCGAAGTGGTCGTGCTTGCCCGGCGCCACCTTCGCCCTGCAGCACGCTCAGGCGCCCCGACATGCCGAGGTGTAACAGCGCCGTGCCGCGCTCCGTGGCGAGCAGCAGGTACTTGCCGCGGCGGCCGACCGGGTGACGCCGGCGCCCTGCAGCGTCGCTGCAATGTGACGCGCGATCGGCCAGCGCAGGCGCGCGCTCGCGCACGACGAGTCTCGCGGATGCGTTTCCCCTCCAGCCACGGCGCGATGCCGCGCCGCGTGGTCTCGACTTCGGGAGCTCAGGCATGGGCGCTTTTTAGCAGAGCCGCGGCCTTCCATGCAATTGTGACCCGCTCCTTGGAGCGCCGGGGGGCTTCGGCTATAGTGCTCCCTCATCCCCCCTCGGAGCGGAAAAGACTTCGGATGTTGGATTTCCTTACGAATCATATAGATGGCGCTGCTCGGCCTGTCCCTGTGGGCAAAGATCGCACTGACCTTCGTATTCATTCAGATCTCGATGATGGCCGTGACGCTTTACCTGCACCGCGACCAGGCCCACCGCGCCATCGATCTGCACCCGGCGCTGCGCCATTTCTTCCGGCTCTGGATCTGGCTCACCTCCGGCATGGTCACGCGCGAGTGGGTCGCCGTTCATCGCAAGCATCACGCGTTCTGCGAGACCGAGAACGATCCCGCACAGCCCGGTCATCCTCGGACTGCGCACGATCGCGCTGCGCGGCGCCGAGGTCTATCGCGTGGAGGCGGCCAATCCGGAAACGCTCGAGAAATACGGCCGCGGCACCCGGACGACTGGCTCGAGCGACACCTCTACTGCCACGGTCTGGTCGGTATCTACCCACGCTCTTCATCGACATCGCTCCTCTTCGGCGCCGGCGGCATCACGATGTTCGCCTTCCAGATGATGACCATGCCGTCTCTTCGCGGCCGGCGTGATCAACGGCTTCGGCCACGCGATCGGCTACCGCAACTTCGAGTCCGAGGACGCGTCGACCAACCTGGTGCCGATCGCGCGTCCTGGTCGGCGGCGAGGAGCTGCACAACAACCACCACGCCTTTCCGACCTCCGCGCGCTTCTCCGTGCGCAGCAGCGAGTTCGACATCGGCTGGTTCTACATCCGCATGCTGTCGTCGCTATCGGCCTGTGCCGCGTCTCGCGCGTCGCGCCGGTGCCGCATTTCGCGGACGAGCCGCGCGCCGTGGACGTGGACACCCTGCGCGCCGTCCTGCTGAACCGGATGCACGTGCTGCGCGACTACAGCCGCCGCGTGATGATGCCGGTGCTGCGGATGGAGCGGCGCGCCCGCCGCGGCGACGCGCTGCTGCGCTCGGCCTCGCGGCTGCTCACCCGCTGGCCGGGTCTGCATGGACGAAACGTCGCGCCAGCGTCTGACGCGGATCCTGGAGACCAGCCCGGTGCTGCGGACCGTGCACGAGTACCGCCGCCAGCTGATGAGCGTCTGGCAGCAGGCGAACGTGTCCAACGAGCGCCTGGTGACGGACCTGAAGGAGTGGTGCGCGCGCGCCGAAGCGAGCGGCATCGCGGCTCTGGAGGAATTCTCGGCGCGGCTGCGGGGCTACATTCCGCAACCCGTGCTGGCGACCTGATACCGTCGCGACAGCGGACCTGAAAAAAAACCCGCCTCTCGGCGGGTTTTTTGTCACTTGATCTTGGCTTCCTTGTAGGGGACGTGCTTCCGGACCACGGGGTCGAATTTACGTGACCTCCATCTTGTCCGGGTGCAGGCGCTTGTTCTTGGTCGTCGTGTAGTAGTGGCCGGTGTCGGCCGTGGACACCAGCTTGATCTTGTCGCGCTTGCTGGCCATGGTTGTCTACCTCAGACCTTCTCGCCGCGGGCGCGCAGGTCGGCGACGACCTTCTCGAGCCCGAGCTTGTCGATGGTCCGCAGCCCGCGCGTCGAGACCCGCAGCCGCACGAAGCGCTTCTCGCTCTCGAGCCAGAAGCGATGGGTGTGCAGATTGGGCAGCCAGCGCCGCCGGGTCTTGTTATTGGCGTGGGAGACGGTGTTCCCGTAGGACGGCCGCTTGCCGGTAACCTGGCAGACGCGCGACATGGCGAACCTCTGTTAAATCAGCTCGTTTGGCCGCCCGTCTCCGGCGGCGAAAGGGCCGCTATTAAAGCAGCCTCGCCGCGCGAAGGCAACCAAAGGGCGCTCGTTGTCGCCTTGGAGGTCGTTGCCGGCTCCGCCTGCTGGCGGGATGCTCGCTGCGTGCATCCCTGCACTCCGCTCGCTTGGGTCGTCGCATCGCTCCGCATCCTGCTTCGCTCGCTCCTCACACCCGCCAGCAGGCGAGCCGGCAGCCGCCCCCCTGCGACGACAGCCTCGCGCCGCGGGGCTTGCTGCCCGGCCTCGCGCCCGGCTCGCGGGAGGGTTCGGGCGGCATTAGCCCGAACCCTGCCCGGGAGTCGGGCGCCGCAGCGGAGCTGCAAGGCCGTCGCGCCAGGAGGATCACGCATCGGCGCGACGGATCACAGCAGCCCGCGGCCGGCGAGTGACGTGCAGGTGCCGTCGCCGATCACGAAATGATCCAGCAGCCGCACGTCGATCAGCTCCAGCGCGCCGCGGATGCGCCGCGTGATGAGCTGGTCCGCCTCGCTCGGCTCGGCGACCCCCGACGGGTGATTGTGCGCGAGGATGACGGCGGCCGCGTTGCGCCGTAATGCCTGGCGCACGACTTCGCGCGGGTACACCGTCGTGTTGTCGATGGTGCCCTGGAACAGCTCGTCGAAAGCGAGCACCCGGTGGCGGTTGTCGAGGAAGAGGCAGCAGAAGACCTCGTGCGGGCGGTCGCGCAGCCGCGCGACCAGGAACTCGCGGCTGTCGGCGGGCGAACGGATGGTCTGCCCGGGCGTGAGCTTCTCCTGCAGGTAGCGGCAGCAGCACTCGCGCGCCGCGAGCAGTGCGGCTGCCTTGCCGGGGCCGACGCCGTGCAGCGTCTGCAGCTCGTCGAGGCTGGCGTTCAGCACGCCGCGGATGCCCCCGAACCGGCTCAGCAGGCTGCGCGCAAGATCCACGGCCGACAGCCCCTGCACGCCGCGGCCGAGCATGACCGCCAGCAGCTCCGCATCGGAGAGCTGGGTGGGACCGGCGGCGCCGAGCCGCTCGCGCGGCCGCTCGCCGGCGGGCCAGTCCTTGATCGAGTGCCTGTTCACCGGCGCATTGTGGGCAGGCGCGCAGCGTGACCCAAGTCGCGAATCTGGCCTCACGCGCGACAAAGCAGGCAGAGCGGGGCGCTTTCTTGTAGGCTATTTCAGCATTCGTGCGCATGACACGGCAGGAAGATCCTTCTCGGCATCACCGGCGGCATCGCCGCCTACAAGAGCCCGGACCTCGTGCGCCGGCTCCGCGACGAGGGCGCTGAAGTCCGCGTCGTCATGACGCGCAGCGCCGAGAAGCTCGTCGCCGCCGCGGTGTTCCAGGCGGTGTCCGGTCACCCGGTGCGCCGCGATCTCTGGGACGAGCAGGCCGAGGCCGCGATGGGCCACATCGAGCTCGCGCGCTGGGCGGATCTCGTCGTCATCGCGCCGGCGACGGCGAACGTCGATGGCACAGCTCGCCGCGGGCCTCGCGGGCGACCTGCTGACGACGCTCTGTCTCGTCACGACGGCGCCCGTCGTGCTCGCGCCTGCGATGAACCATTCCATGTGGGGCCACGCCGCCACGCAGGCGAACAGGAGCCTGCTCGCCGCGCGCGGCGTGCGCTTCGTCGGGCCGGCCGAGGGCTCACAGGCCTGCGGTGAAACCGGTGTCGGTCGCATGGCGGAGCCGGCAGAGATCGTGGCCGCGCTCGGCGCGCTTCTGCAGCCCGGGACCGGGCCGCTCGCGGGCAAGACGGTGCTCGTCAGCGCCGGGCCGACGCGCGAGCCCATCGATCCCGTGCGCTTCGTGAGCAACCGCAGCTCAGGCAAGATGGGTTTCGCGCTTGCGCGCGCCGCCGCGGAGGCGGGGGCGCGCGTCACTCTCGTCGCCGGGCCGGTAGCGCTCGCGACGCCGCCTGGCGTCGAGCGCGTCGATGTCGAGACGGCGGCGCGAGATGCAGGAGGCGGTGCTCGCGCGTGCCGGCACGGCTGACGTCTATGTCGGCGCCGGCGCAGTGGCCGACTACCGGCCGCATCCGATCCGGTCGCAGAAGATCAAGAAGGAGTCCGACACGCTGGCGCTCGATCTCGTGAAATGCGCGGATGTCCTTGCAAGCGTCGCGGACCTGCCCAACCGGCCGTTCACCGTTGGCTTCGCGGCCGAGACCGAGCGGCTCGAGGGCAATGCGCTCGAGAAGCTGCAGCACAAGAAGCTCGACATGATCGTCGCCAATCTGGTCGGCGAAAATCTCGGCTTCGATCGCGACGACAACAGCGCCGTCGTGCTCTGGCCGGGCGGCCGCAGGGAGTTTGCACGGGTCGACGAAGACCGAGCTCGCGCGCCAGATCGTGGCGCTGATCGGCGAGCGGCTCGGCGCCGTGCGGCACGCGGCAACGCCGATCCGCCGCCCGCGCGCATCCTGAGAGCGCCGGTGGGACGGCGGAAGATCCAGCTACGCGTGCTCGATCAGCGGCTCGGCACGGAGTTTCCGCTGCCGGCGCCCGCGACGGACGGCTCGGCCGGCGTCGACCTTCGCGCCTGCGTCGGCGAGAACGTCCTGCTGAAGCCCGGCGAGACGACGCTCGTGCCGACCGGTATGGCCGTGCACATCGCCGATCCCGGTCTCGCCGCGATGATCCTGCCGCGCTCCGGCCTCGGTCACAAGCACGGCATCGTGCTCGGCAACCTCGTCGGGCTCATCGACTCCGACTACCAGGGGGAGATCAAGGTGTCCTGCTGGAACCGCGGGAAGGACGCATTCATCATCGAGCCCGGCGCGCGGCTCGCGCAGATGGTGTTCGTGCCGGTCGTGCAGGTAGAATTCGAGGTGGTCGCGGAGTTCACGGCGAGCGACCGCGGAGACGGTGGCTTCGGCCACACCGGAACCTAGCTTCGTAACTTCAAGTTACACCGGCGCTTTCTATTCCACCGCCGCTGACGGCCTTGAGTTCCTTGAAGCGGTCGATGTCGCTCGCGAACTGACCCGTCACGTCCGACCGACGGTTCTTGGTATCCACGAGGTTCTTCTCGTAGAGCACGATCGAGTCCATCGCGTTGGAGAGCTCGCGCGCGAGCTTCTCGTCGATCGGCGGCGCATTGGGGTCGGTGCTGTAGGGCTTATAGGAGGCAGCTTCCTGCCTGCAGCTTCTGCAGGATCTCGCGCAGGCCTTGCAGGTAGGTCTCCGTCACCTTGATCTGGGTGTCGATCAGCTCGAGGCGGCGGTCGCGCAGCGCCTCGATCTCGTCCACGGAGAGATAGGTATCGAGCAGCACCTGGTCGCGTCGTGCGGCGAGCAGGACCCTCCGCCGCTCGTCGGCCTCCTTCTTGGCGGCAGCCTTCTCCGCCGCGATCTGCTCGGGAGTCTTGGCGCCGTCCTCGGTCGCGACGGGCACGCCGAATTCGTTCAGCACCTGGCGCTTCGATGAGGCGTACTCGGGCGGCACCTGGTCGCCGAAATGCACGACACCGTCATTGTCCACCCAGCGATAGGTCTTGGCGGTGTCCTGCGAGGTGCTCTTCGACGGCTTGTGCTTCGGGGGCTGCGCGCCATGCGCGGCGGCCGCCGCGATCGCCAGGGCCGCGATGAGGCCCGGGAGTCTCTTGAGAATGCCGGTCATGTCTTTGCGCCCATCCGCAAGCCGGGATCCGGAACGACTCAGATTATCCCGTCGGTCGTCGCCCGGAACAGTGACCTGGTTCACGCCGCGACGCCGAAGCGCTGGCGATAGTCCTCCACCAGCGGCAGGAACTGGCTGAATTCGGTGTTGCCCTCCAGATGAATGACCAGATCGTCCAGGTTGATGATGCTGGCGATGCGGATCCCGAAATTTTCCTGCGCTTCCTGCACCGCGGATACCTCGCCCTCGCCCTTCTCCTGGCGATCGAGCGCTATCAGCACGCCGGCCGGCTCGCCGCCGGCGTGGCGGATGATCTCGACGGACTCGCGAATGGCCGTGCCGGCGGTGATGACGTCGTCCACGATCAGCACGCGCCCGCTGACCGCGGCGCCGATGATCGTCCCACCCTCGCCGTGATCCTTCGCCTCCTTGCGGTTGAAGCAGAAGGGCACGTCGATGCCCTCGTGCTCGGCGAGCGCCGCCGCGGTCAGCACGACGAGCGGGATGCCCTTGTAGGCGGGGCCGAAGAGCATGTCGAAGTCGATGCCCGATTCGCGTGCCGCAGTCGCGTAGTAGCGGCCGAGCTTGGCGAGCGCGTAACCGGTATTGAAGAGTCCGGAGTTGAAGAAATAGGGACTGATGCGGCCGGACTTCAGCTTGAACTGTCCGAACCTGAGTGCGCCGATCTCCAGCGCCAGCTCGATGAACTCCGTTTTGTAAGCGCGCATCGATCCGATCCTTGCCCGCCCCGGCCCGGCGTACGCCTTCTGGTAGAGTATCGCATATAGGTGCCGTGTCGCAGTTTCGCAGTTATCGTCCGCTTCTTGCAGATAGCCACGATCGATGACCACCCAACTGCGAGCCGGCACCCGTACGCATGCGCATCATCACGTTGAACGTCAACGGCATCCGCTCGGCCGCCCGTAAGGGCCTCTTCGACTGGCTGCGGCGCCAGCGCGCCGACGTCATCTGTCTGCAGGAGCTCAAGGCCGGCCCCGAGCATCTCGGCGACCCGCCGTTCGTCGTCCCGCGTCATTACTGTTATTACGAGCCGGCGGTCAAGAAAGGCTACAGCGGCGTCGGCATCCTGACGCGCGAGCATCCTGACGGCCTGGTGCGGGGCTTCGGGACGCGGGAGTTCGACCACGAGGGCCGCTACCTCGAGGTGCGTTTCGGCGATCTCAGCATCGTGTCGGTATACGCGCCATCGGGCTCCGCCGGCGAGCACCGCCAGGAATCGAAGTTCCGCTTCCTCGACGCCTTCATGCAGCACCTGCAGAAGATCCGCAAGGACCGCCGCCGCTACATGATCTGCGGCGACTGGAACATCGCCCACAGGGAAATCGACCTGAAGAACTGGCGCTCCAACCAGAAGAACTCGGGCTTCCTGCCCGAGGAGCGCGCCTGGCTCGACCGCGTGCTTCGGCGAGGTCGGCTTCCTCGACGGCTTCCGCCTCCTCAACCAGGAGCCGGAGCAATACACGTGGTGGTCGAACCGCGGGCAGGCCTGGGCGAAGAACGTCGGCTGGCGCATCGACTACCAGGTCATCTCGCCCGCGCTCCACAAGGCCGCCCGGGCGGCGACGATCTACAAGCGCAGACGCTTTTCCGACCACGCGCCGCTCATCATGGACTACGAGCTTTGAGTGCGGCCGTCCCCACGCGGCCTTTCTGGCGCGGCTGGTGGGACGCTGTCCTCGTCTACCGCCAGCCGCGCATGGCGGCATCGCTGGCGCTCGGGTTCTCTTCGGGGCTGCCGTTCATGCTCGTGTTCCAGACGCTCTCCGCCTGGCTGCGCCAGGCGGGCATCGAGCGCGCGACGATCGGCATGCTGGCCTGGGTCGGGCTGGTCTACTCGATCAAGTTCCTCTGGGCGCCACTGGTGGACCGGCTGCAGCTGCCGCTGCTGCACCGCGCGCTCGGGCGGCGCCGGAGCTGGATGCTGCTCGCGCAGTGCGGTCGTCGCGGCGGGGCTCGCGAACGTCGCCATGCAGGACCCCGCCGCCGACATCGCGGCGGTCGCCGTCGGCACGCTGTTCGTGGCGTTCTGCGCGGCGACGCAGGACATCGCCGTCGATGCATGGCGCATCGAGTCCGCGCCGCCCGACATGCAGGGCAGCATGGCGGCCGCCTATCAGTTCGGCTATCGCGTGGCGATCATGGCCGCCACGGCGGGAGCGTTGTGGATCGCCGCCGATTACGGCTGGCGCGCGAGTTACGTCACGATGGCAGTGCTGATGGGTGTCGGCATGGTCGCGACGCTCCTCACCCGCGAGCCCGAGGCCGCTGTTTCCCGCGTGTCGCTCCTGCAGGAGCAGCGCGTCGTCGAATGGCTCGGCGAAGAGGACGCACTGGCCGCAGTGGCTGCGCCACCTCGGCGCTGCGTTCGTGGGCGCAGTGGTCTGTCCGCTCGTCCGACTTCTTCGCACGCTACGGTCTGCAGCTCGGCGTGCTGATCTTCTTCTTCGTGTCGAGCTATCGCCTCACCGACTACGCGATGGGCGTGATGGCGAATCCGTTCTATCTCGATCACGGCTACACGCTCAAGCAGGTCGCGGCGGTCGTGAAAGGGTTCGGCGTGTTCGGGTCGCTGCTCGGCGTCGCGCTCGGCGGCACGCTGGTGGCGAAGCTCGGCATCATGCGCGCGCTCGTCGTCGGCAGCCTCCTCGTCATGGGATCGAATCTCGCCTTTTCCGCTTCTAGCCGCGACCGAGGGCCAGCCCATCGTCGGCCTGGCGCTGGTCAACAGCTACGACAACCTCTCGCTCGCCGCACAAGGCGTCATATTGATCGCCTTCATGTCGGGCCTGACGAGCGCGCGCTACACGGCGACCCAGTACGCGGTGCTGTCGTCCCTGTATGCACTGCCGGGCAAGCTCCTGATGGGCACCTCGGGCTTCGTCGTGGATGCGATCGATTATCCCGCGTTCTTCGTCTACACCGCGTCGCTGAGCCTGCCGGGCCTGCTGCTGCTCTAGTTCATCCGGCGGCGTGGCAGCCTCGCGATGCGCTGATGGACGTTGCCGGGACCGAGGGCTCTGGCGGCTGGCGCGAGCGGCCGGTGTGCCGCCTCGCCGATGTTGCCGAGCCGGGCGCACGGGAGTTCTTGGTGGGCGAGGGCGACTGGCCCTTTCGCGGGTTCGTCGTGCGCAAGGGCGGGGTGGTCGTGGCGTTCGCGAACGTCTGCCCGCACAAGGGCCATCCGCTCAACCTCGCGGACGACGATTTCCTGATGGCGATGTCGGGTGGCGGCGAGCTCCTGCGCTGCGCTTCGCACGGCGCGCTCTTCGTGCCCGAGACCGGGCTGTGCGTGTTCGGCCCGTGCTCGGGACGGAGCCTGCGCCGGCTGGAATGCCGCGTGGAAGAGGGCGTCGTGCTGGTGAGGGCACCGGTAGCGGGGTAGGAGCGACACCAGTCGCGACCCGTCGGGGCTTTGCGCCCCTCCCACAATTTAATCCTGCCTGTCGAGGTACTCCAGCGGGTCGTCGAAGTTTTCCTCTGGCTTGTCCTCGAGCTCGTCGTCGTCCACGTCGTCCACGTCGACGGAGCCGGTCCAGTCCTCCGGCGGCTCCGCCGCCTGGAGCTCGAGCTCCTCCCATTCGTCGAGATCGAATTCTTCGATCGTGCCATCGAAGTACTGGATCTCTACGGTCGCATCGGCGGCATCGAGCGCGACGACTTCGAATATCTCGCCGTTCTCACGCTTGTACCAGCTTCCGACCACCGGGGATATTTCTGACATCGTTATGTTCCCCCAGAAAACGCCTTGTCGCGGTCCTTGTAGGACAAGGTAACCAGCCATCGGCCCATTTATAACTCAGCCATGCGGCCCGGCACAACGTCGCCAGACACGTTCATATATTTCATGCCCGAGCCGCTCGCCGCGGCGTTCGAACTTGGTCCCGGCGCGTCGCGCGTCGGAGGCCGGCAGCGATTCGAACGCGGGCTCCGCGGACATCACCGCGTCGATGTGCTCGCCGTAGGGCGCCCAGTCGGTCGCCACGTGGAAAAGCCCGCCAGGCGCGAGTTTCGACGCCACGAGCCGCATAAACTCCGGCTGCACGAGGCGGCGCTTGTGGTGGCGCTTCTTGGGCCAGGGATCCGGGAAGAAGAGATTCACGCGCTGCAGCCCGGCGTCGGCGATCTGCTCGCGCAGGACCTCAACGGCATCGTGACGGATGAGGCGCACGTTGCCGAGACCGAGCTTCTCGATCAGCAGCAGGCAGTGTCCGACGCCGGGCTCGTGTACCTCGACGCCGAGATAATCCGTGCCGGGGTCGCTTTGGGCCATGCCGGCGAGCACCTCGCCGTCGCCGAAGCCGATCTCCATGACGCGCGGGGCGTGGCGGCCGAATGCGCTGTCGAGGTCGAGCGGCTCAGCGCGATACCCGATGCCATGGCGCGGCCAGAGCTCCGCGAGCGCGCGCCGTTGCGCGACCGTGGTGCGGCCGGCGCGGAGCACGAAGCTGCGGACCGTCCGGCGGGCGTGCAGTGGGATCTCGGCGGTCATCGGCTGCGGCCCTCAGGCGGCGGAGCGCACAGGTTACCGCCGCCCTCATGTCCGCGACAGCGCCGGGCCTGCTTGAAGGCCCGCATCGCGCGCACTTAAACTTGCGCCCGATGCGGGTGTAGTTCAATGGCAGAACTGTAGCTTCCCAAGCTACTAACGTGGGTTCGATTCCCATCACCCGCTCCATTTCGATGGACCCGCCGGACAAAACCCCCGGGCGGTGTCCCTTCCGCGAGTTGCGCGAGTGGGTGCCGGGTCTTAAGTTGTTAAGTTATTCGAGGCGAATGGCTTAATACCTTAAGACCCGGCACCTCATCGCGTTATGGACCAAAAACAACGTAACAAGGTCCTGCTCCTGCTCTTCACCGGCGTGCTCATGGGCGCGCTCGACATCGCGATCGTCGGACCGGCGTTCCCGGCGATCCAGCGCGAGTTCGGCGTCGACAGCCGCCAGATGGCGTGGATCTTCAACATCTACGTGCTGGTCGGCCTGATCGGCACGCCGCTCATGGCGAAGCTCTCGGACCGCTTCGGGCGCCGCGTCATCTACATGCTTGCCGTCGCGCTCTTCGGCGCCGGCTCGCTGATCGTCGCCAGCGCCCACGCGCTCCCGGTCCTGCTGATCGGCCGCGCGGTGCAGGCGATCGGCGGTGGCGGCGTGCTGCCCGTCGCCGCCGCCGTGATCGGCGACACCTTCCCCGCGGACAAGCGCGGCGGCGCGCTCGGGCTGATCGGCGCCGTGTTCGGCATCGCGTTCCTGATCGGGCCGGTGCTGGCGGGCGTCATCCTCAAGTACCTGACCTGGCACTGGCTGTTCCTGATCAACCTGCCGATCGCGGCGCTGCTCATCATCGGCGCGGCGCTGCTGCTGCCGGCGACCCGGCCGGCCGAGCGCAAACCCTTCGACGTGCCGGGCATGCTCCTGTTGTCGGTGCTGCTCGGCTCGCTCGCCTTCGGGATTACCGAGCTCGACCAGACGCAGCCGCTGCTCGGCATCCTGCAGCCGGCGATTGGCGGACCGATCCTGCTCGCGCTGGTCCTGATGCCGCTCTTCTGGAGCGTCGAGAAGAAGGCCGGCGATCCGGTGCTGCAGCCGCGGCTGTTCAAGTCGAAGCAGATGATCATCGCCGGCATCATCGCCATCGGCACCGGGATGGCGGAGACGAGCGGCGTGTTCCTTCCCTCCCTGGCCGTGGTGGGCCTTGGCATGACCGTGCACGACGCGAGTTTCTTCATGCTCTGGACGGTTGCGGCGCTGGTGGTCGGATCGCCGCTCGCCGGCAGGCTGCTCGACCGGGTCGGGTCGAAGATCATCGTGCAGGCCGGGCTTCTGCTGACCGCCGCCGGTTTCTTCTGCTTCGCGCTGGCCGGCGCCAGCAAGCAGGTGTTCATCGTCGGGCAGCTGCTGTCGGGCCTGGGCCTCTCGTCGCTGCTCGGCGCGCCGCTGCGCTACGTCGTGCTGACCGAGGCGGGACCGGAGCAGCGCGCCGCGGGCCAGGGGCTGCTTTCGGTGGTGCTCTCCATCGGCCAGCTCACCGGTGCGGCGCTGGTCGGCGCCATCGCGACGTCGCGCGGGGCCGGTGCCGCGGGCTACGAGCAGGCGTTCATCGTCATCGGCGTGGTCATGGCACTGATGTCGCTGGTCGCGGTCGCGCTCAAGAGCCGCGCGGCGGAGAAGGCGGGCACCGCAGCTGGCGAGCGACCTGCCCCAGCACGTTGACCCGCTACATCTGGCGCCGCTTCTCGATGTGGGTCGTGGTGAGCTCGCTCACGTAGGCCGTCACGCCGGGCCCTTCGGGGCGGGAGCCTTGTCCCCGTAGCGCAGGACGCGCGCCTTTTCGAGCGTGACGAGCCCGCTGCCGATCATGCGATCGAGCTCGGGCAGGAAGGCGTTGATGCGCTCCTCGCTGTCCACGATCTCGATCACGATCGGCAGATCCATGGAGAGACGCAGGATCTTCGCCGTGTGCAGCCGGCTCGAGTGCCCGTAGCCCATCGGGCCGCGCAGCACAGTGGCGCCGGCGAGCTGCAGCTCGCGGGCCTTGAGCACGATCGCCTCGTAGAGCGGCCGGTGCTCGAACTGGTCGGCCTCGCCGATGAAGATTCGCAGCAGCACGGCTTCGCGTGGCACGTCCATGGCGTCATGAACCTCTATTCGTTGAGACTCTCCGCGACGGCGTGGCCGATCCACACGGCCACGAGGCAGGCGAAGACCGACAGGAAGACATTGCCGCCCGCGCGGAACCAGTCCCCTTCACGGGCGAGGTTGAGCGTCTGCAGGCTGAACGCGGAAAACGTCGTGAATCCCCCGCACAGCCCGATCATGACGAACTGGCGCATGAGCGGCGATGCCATGACGCGTCCGTCCGGCGCGGTGAGCGTCGCGAAAAACCCGATGATCAGCGAGCCGATGACGTTGACCGCCACCGTCCCCCACGGAAAGGTCTCGCCGACCCGCTCGGCGACGAACCCAGACAACGCGTAGCGCGCCGCGCCGCCGAGCGCGCTGCCCACCACGATCCAGAAGTACGCGTACATCTCCGGCGAGTGTCGCGCAGGAAGGCTTTCCCTGTCTACGCGTAACTTAAGTGCCGGGTCCCGTTTGTCAACTTGTTGAGCTTGGCCCGGCGCCGAAGGTAACTAAATGACCCGGCACCTAAGTTACGGCCTGGGTGTCCTTGAGCGGTCTCGAGACCGCGGCTTCGGATTCTTCGGGCAGGCGCTGCCAGGTGAACTTGAAGACGGTGCCGCGGCCGCCGCGGCCCGGGCGGTACCAGATGCGCCCACCCTGCCACTCGACGATGCGCTTCGCCATCGCGAGCCCCATGCCGCTGCCCTCGGCCTCGTCGCCCGGCTTATGGGTGCGGAACATCCGGAAGACCTTCTCGGTGTTCTCGAGCGGGATGCCGGCCCCGTCGTCCTCGACCGCGAAGATGAGCTCGCCGTCGCAGGTCTCGGCGTACACGCGAACGAGGCCCTTCCCGGTCGGGTGATGACGTATGGCGTTGCTGATGAGAATCTGCAGCACCTGGTCGAGCGGCGCGTGCCACGTCGTGAGCACCGGCAGGCTGGCGTCGGCCTCGATGCACAGGCCCGGCGGCGGCGACAGGAGCACGCCGATGTCGGTGACCATCTGCCGCGAATCGATCCGGGCGGTGTCACTCTCGCCGCGGCCGCAGCGTGAGTAGGCGAGCAGGTCCTCGAGGAGCTGGTGCACGCGGCTCGCCCGCTGCCCGAGCAGCGCCAGGTGCTCCTGCACCTCGCCCTTGTCGTAGCCCGCGAGGTCCTCCCGCAGCCAGCCGACGAGCACCTCGATCGCCCGCAGCGGCGCCTTGAGATCGTTCGAGGCGACGAAGGCGAATTGCTCGAGGTCGTGGTTCGAGCGCTTGAGTTCGAGCGTGCGCTCCTCGAGCTGCTGCTCGATCTCGCGCAGCTCCGTGATGTCGATGCACACGCCGTTGATCTCGACCGGCTCGCCCCGCATGTGCGGGCGCGCCCGGCCGCGGACGTTGATGAAGCGCACGGTCCCGTTCTTCCGCACGAGGCGGCACTCCACGGAGAAGTCGCCGTCGCTCGCCAGCGCCTCGCGTATCGTCTCCTCGTAGCCGGCGAGATCGTCGCGGTGGACACGCTGGCGCAGCAGCTCCGGCGTCAGCGCTTCGTCTGGGCGGATCTCCGCGAGCTCCCGGCAGGTCGCATCGATCGTGAAGCGGCCCGCCGCGCCGTCGTAGCACCAGATGCCGACGCCGGTATCGCGCAGGAGCATCTGCAGCTCCGTGGTGATGGTGGTGCCGCTCGCCATGTAGGAGGAATCGGAAGTCGTCTGCGGCTTCATCCGTTCACCCGCGCCATCGCCGGCATGACTATCGAAGGGGAGATATTCGTCTCGTCGAGCAGGTCGCGCAGGAGCGGCGCGACGTCCTCGGGACTCATCGGCGTGCCGAACAGGAACCCCTGGGCCACCTGGCAGCCGCGCTCGAGCAGGAAATCGAGCTGGGCGTTCGTCTCGACGCCCTCGGCGACCGTGTCGAGCTTGAGGCTGCGCGCGAGCGAGATGATGGCGTCGATGATGATGCGGCTGTCCTCGCTCTCGCCGACCTCGTTGACGAAGGAGCGGTCGATCTTCAGGACGTCGATCGGGAAGCGGCGCAGATAGCTCAGGCAGGAGTGCCCGGTGCCGAAGTCGTCGATCGAGATGCGCACGCCGATGTCCTTGAGGTTGCGCAGCCCGCGGTGCGCGGTCTCCGTGTCCTCCATGAGCAGGCCCTCGGTCATCTCGAGCTCGATCAGGCGCGGCGGCAGGCGGTGTGCCTTCAGCGTGGCGGCGACCCGCTTCGCGAAGTCCGGCTGCTGGAACTGCCGCGTCGAGACGTTCACAGACACCGGCACGAGCGGCAGGCCCTGCGCCTCCCAGCGCCGGATCGTCTCGCACACGCTGTTCAGCACCCAGTAGCCGAGCGGCACGATGTGGCCGCTCGTCTCGGCGACCGGGATGAACTTCGTCGGGCTCACCTCGCCGCGCTTCGGGCATTCCCAGCGCAGCAGCGCCTCGAGTCCCTGCAGCCGGCGATTGACGAGGTTCACCTTCGGCTGGAACGCGAGCCGGAATGCCTGTTTCTGCAGCGCGTCCGCGATGTCGCGCTCGAGCTCGTGATACTCCATGAGCTCGGTGTGCATGCGCTCGGTGAAGAACTTGAAGTTGTTGCGCCCGGAGTCCTTCGCCTGGTACATGGCGATGTCGGCGTTCTTCAGGAGCCTCTCGGCGTCGCCGTGATCGTTCGGATAGAAGGTGATGCCGATGCTGGTCGTCACGTTGATCTGCCGGCCGTCCACGACGAAGGGCTTGCTGATCGCCTCGAGCAGCTGCTGGGCGATCGTCGCCGCGTCCATCACGGTATCTATGCCTTCCATCAGGATCGCGAACTCGTCGCCGCCGAGCCGCGCCATCAGGTCGCCGCTGCGCACCTGTGCGCTGAGCCGCCGCGCGACCTCCTGCAGGAGCTGGTCGCCGGCGTGGTGCCCGAGCGTGTCGTTCACCACCTTGAACTGGTCGATGTCGAGGAAGAAGAGCGCCACCTTGCTGCCGTCGCGGCGCGCCCGCGCGGTCGCGCGCTGGAGCTGGTCGTGGAAATACTGGCGGTTGCCGATCTCGGTGAGCGGGTCGAACTGCGCGAGGTAGTTGAGCCTGACCTCCGCGCGCTTGCGCTCGATCGCGTAGCGGATCGAGCGCAGGATCGTGCGGCCCTCGCCCTCCCACTTCACGATATAGTCCTGCACGCCCTTGTTGAGGATGCTGACCGCGAACTCCTCGTTGTCCTGGCTGGAGAGGGCGACGATCGGCATGCGCTCGTCGAGCGCCTGGATGGCGTCCACGGCCGCGAGCCCGTTCGTGTCGGGCAGGTTGAGGTCGAGCAGCACGATGTCGAAGGTCTCGCCGGCCATGCGCGCCGCGGCGGCCTTCACGGAACGGACGTGCACCAGCTCGACCTGGCCGCCCTGATGGCGTCTCAGCGAGGCGCCGAGAAAGGCGGCGTCGTCGAGGTTGTCTTCAACCAGGAGGAGTTTCATGAATTGTGGTCCGGCCCAGCAGACAAGGCTAAGAGGGCGCTGCGGGTGCTTACACGACAGGTTTCACATATTTCGGATGTCCCGCCGGTCACAAGGGGCTCCAAACCCTGAATTCGCGAGACTTTCGCGGCTCGCCGGCAGCCCGGCACCGTGGTCCGATGGAAGCCATGGACCTCGCCCCACGGCTGCACGGGCTCCGGCGGAACGCGGCCGCGCTCGGCGCGGCCTTGCGCACGCGCGGGCTCTGGCGCGGGACGTTCCTGGTCGCCGCCGGCGTCATGGCGGCGCAGATCGCGGTATGGGAACTCGATCTCGGGGGCTGGCGGCGCGACGGGCTCCTCTGCCTGCCAATCGTCGTCGCCATGCCGTGGGCCGAGGCGCGGTGGCCGAAGCTCCTGGCGTCGAGGTTGCGCGAGCGGCCGTAAGCGACTTTCGGACGCCCGGGGCTTGCGCACTCCCCTCGCGCCCCCTGTAATAACCCACGTGAAATTCCTGCTGAAGATCGTGCTCGCGATCCTCGCCCTGCTGGTCGTGATCGCCGCCGGGCTCGCCGTCGCCGTGCTCGTGATCTTCGACCCGAAGGACTACGAGCCGCTGCTCGAGCAGTCCGTCGAGAAATCCACCGGCCGCAAGCTCGCGCTCGCGGGCGACCTCGGGCTCGATCTCTTCCCCTGCTGCAGCGTCACGCTCGGCCGCGCCTCGCTCGGCAACCCGCCGGGATTCCCGCAGGGCGAGTTCGCGAGCGTGGACGGCGCGGCGTTGAGTCTGCGGATCTGGCCGCTCATCACGCGGCGCGAAGTCGAGATCGGCAAGGTGCGCCTCGACGGGCTCGACGCCCACCTGCTCGTGCGCCCGGACGGCGCTGCCAACTGGGAGTTCGAGAGCGGACCCGAAGCGCAGAAGACGCCGGGCGGGGAGGAGGGCGCGGGCGGCAGGCTGAAGAACATAGACGGCATCGAGATCCGCAAGGGGCGCGTGAGCTACCGCGACGAGCAGGCGAAGTCGAGCTACCTCGCCGAGGACATCGAGCTCGCGACGGGTGCGATTGCGCCGGGCAAGCCCTTCGATCTCAGGCTCGCGACGAAGCTCACCGACGAGACGGACGGTACCTCCGGTACCGTGTCGCTCGCCGCGCGGGCGACGCTCGACGCGGAGGCCTCGCGACTCACGCTCGAGAAGCCCTCATTGAAGCTCGCGGCGGCCGGCAAGTCGGTGCCGGCGAAGAGCATGACGCTCGAGCTCGGCGCGGCCGAGCTCGCCGTGGAATCGAAGCAGGCGACCACCTTCAAATTCCGCAAGCTCGAGGGCGAGCTGAAGCTCCCGGCACTCAAGGCGCTCGCCGGCGACCTCGAGGGCAGCTTCATGGCGGGCGATGCGAGCTTCGCCTCGGGCGCGAGCACCGAGGCGCTCGTCCCGCAGCTCACCGCCGATCTCAAGCTGCGCGGCAAGGACATCCCGGGCGACACGATCGGCACGAAGCTCACCGCGCGCGGCATCGCGCTCGACCTCGACAAGATGCGCGGCGGCGTCGACTCGATCGCGGCGCAGGTGAACGGCCTCGGCGCGCAGCTCTCGCTCACGGGCGGGGGGAAGATCTCCGACAGCGGCGCCGATCTCGAGGGCTCGCTCAAGCTCGATCCGGTCTCGCCGCGGAGCCTCCTCGCGATCCTGAAGAAGCCCGAGCCGGAGACGGCTGATCCAAAGGCGCTGACGCGCCTCGCCGGCAGCGCGGCCTGGGCGCTCGGCAAGGATTCGCTGCGGCTCTCGAAGATCGACTTCCAGCTCGACGAGACTAAGCTCACGGGCTCCCTCGGCGTCGCGGGGTTCGACAAGCCCGCGACGAGCTTCGATCTGCGCCTCGACGCCATCGACCTCGACCGCTATCTCGCGCCCGAGGCGAAGGACGCGGGCGGAGGCGGTGCGAAGACCGCAGCGGCAGGCGACGACGTCCCGGTCGAGCTCATCCGGGGCCTGCGGCTCGACGGCCGCGCCGCGATCGGCCGGCTGACCTTCGCGAAGGCGAAGCTGACGGACGTGAGCGCGACGCTGCACGCTGCGGGCGGCACGCTCAGGCTCGATCCGCTCTCTGCGAAGCTCTACGACGGCGAGTACCGCGGCGCGGTCGCGATCGACGCGACGGGGCCGCGGGCGCGCCTCACGGCCGACGAGCAGATCGCGAGCCTGCATGTCGGCGGGCTGCTGAAGGATCTCTACCAGACCGACAACCTCACCGGCGCGCTCACCGGCCGCATCACGGCGAGCGGCACCGGCAACCGGAGCGAGGACCTGCTGAAGACCCTGGCGGGCAGCGTCGCCGTCAATCTCGCCGACGGCGTCTACCAGGGCACCGACCTCTGGCACGAGATCCGCAGCGCGCGGGCGCGCATCAAGGGCGACGCGCCGCCGCCCGCGCCCGCGAACCCGCAGACGAAGATCGAGGCGATGGAGCTCGGCGGCGCGATCACCGACGGCGTGCTCCGCACCGACAATCTGCTGGCCCAGGTGCCATTCATCCGCCTGACCGGCACAGGAGCGCTCAACCTCGTCGCGAAGACGATGGACTACCGGCTGCAGGCGCAGGTCTTCGAGACGCCGACCTTCGAGGACGGCACGACGCTCAAGGACCTGAAGGGCCTCGGCATCCCGATGACACTCAAGGGCGCGCTCGACAAGCCGAAGGTCGGCGTGGACGTGCAGGCGCTCGCGACGGGCGTCGCAAAGCAGAAGCTCACCGAACAGCTCCTGAAGAAGCTCGGGCCGAAGGAGCCGCCGCCGGCCGGCACGACGACGGCGCCGGGCAACCAGGCGCAGCCCGGCACGATCCCGCCCGCGGACGAGCAGCAGGAAGAGAGCCCGCGCGACGCGCTGAAGAAGCAGCTCCGCGACCTGCTCAAGCCGAAGAACCCGTGAGCGGGGACCGGGCGGGCATCGGGCACCGCGCCCCGGCAATGTCACCGACGGGCAGCATCGCGCCGCTGCTCCTCCCCTGGTGGGACCGCCACGGCCGGCGGGACCTGCCCTGGCAGAAGGATCCGACGCCCTACCGCGTGTGGGTCTCCGAGATCATGTTGCAGCAGACGCAGGTGGCGACGGTCGAGCGCTACTACGACCGGTTCATGGCGAGCTTTCCGACGGTGCGCGCGCTCGCGGACGCGCCGGCCGACGAGGTCCTGCACGCCTGGTCCGGCCTCGGCTACTACGGCCGCGCGCGCAACCTCCATCGCGCCGCGCGGCGGGTGCGCGACGAATCCGGCGGCGAGGTGCCGCGCACCTTCGACAAGCTCGCCGCACTCCCCGGCATCGGCCGCTCGACCGCGGGCGCCATCCTGGCGCTGGCCGCAGGCCGGCGTCATCCGATACTGGACGGCAACGCGAAGCGCGTGCTCGCGCGCGTCTACGGCGTCGAGGGCGACCCCTCGGCGCCGGCCGTGCTGCGCCGGCTCTGGGAGCTCGCGGACGCAAACACTCCGGGCGAGCGGACCGCCCACTACACGCAGGCCATCATGGATCTCGGCGCGACGCTCTGCGCGCGGCGCAAGCCCGCGTGCCCGCGCTGCCCGCTGGCGGGCATCTGTGCGGCGCACGGCGCCGGCGTCGCCGAGGCGCTGCCCGCTGCGCGGCGCAGGCGCGAGCGGCCGCAGCGCGCGACGGTCGTCATGCTCGTGCGCACGCGCGCGGGCGTGCTGCTGGAGAAGCGTCCGGACGAAGGGCTTTGGGGCGGACTCTGGGGATTGCCGGAGGTCGCCGGGATCGAGGACGTCAGCGGCTGGTGCGTGCAGGCCTTCGGCCGCGTCCCCGCGCGGCTCGCGGTGCGGCCCGTGCTGCGCCACGGATTCACGCACTTCGATCTCGACATGACGCCGGTCGACATCGAGATCGAGGCGCCGGCGCGCGCGTTGGATGGTGACCGGTGGCTCTGGTATAACGTCCGCGAGCCGGTGAAGATCGGTCTCGCCGCGCCGGTCAGCAAGTTGCTCCAGGAAATTCCTGCCCGTAGGAGCGGCGCAAGCCGCGAATAGCCCGATGGCACGCAAAGTCTTCTGCGCTTTCCTCAAGGCCGAGGCCGAGGGCCTCGACTACGTGCCTTATCCCGGCGAGCTCGGCAAGCGTGTCTACGAGAACGTCTCGAAGCAGGCGTGGCAGCAGTGGCTCGGGCACCAGACCATGCTTATTAATGAGTACCGCCTCTCGCCGATCGACCCGAAGGCGCGCAAGTTCCTGGAGGCCGAGATGGAGAAGTTCTTCTTCGGCGGCGGCTCCGAGAAGCCCCCCGACTTCAAGGCGACCTGAGAATCGCGGCTTGCGCCGCTCCTACAAATGTGCAGTGTGGGAGCGGCGCAAGCCGCGACCATCACTAGAAGGACTTCTCCGCCTCGATCAGCACCTGCATCGTATCCACGTCGCTCGGCGCGTTGAGCGGGAAGGCGAGGTCGATGTGCAGCACGCTGCCGATGCCCGAGCGCGCGTTGCCGATGCGCAGCCCGAAGCCCGCGTCGTAGAGCCAGCCGAGCGGCTCGCTCGTGAACGGCGCGTCGCCCCACATGCGCCCGGCGTCCACGAACGCCGCGGCGCCCACGCGGAACAGCCGCCACGGGAACCAGTTCGAGTAGAAGCGCTCTTCGAGCGTCGCCAGCACGCGCGTGTCGCCGGTCTGGTAGCGCAGGGGGTAGCCCCGCAGCCCGTTGTCGCCGCCGAGCTGGAGCTGTTGATCGAGATCGAGCGCGTGCGCATGCGCGCCGCCGAGCTCGGCCACCATGACATTGTGCTCGTTGAAGCGGTGGTACCAGCGGGCGCTACCGTCCACGAGCGAGTCCACCGTGCCGCCGGACTCGTAGCGGCCACTCCAGGTTCCGTTGAACTGCAGGATGTCGCGGCGGAAGAGCGGGCGGCCGAAGTTCGCGGCGATGGAATAGATGCCGGCCGAGCCGTCCGCCCCGAAGGCGGGCGTCGACCAGCCGAGGCTCGCCTGCAGCCGGTTGCCGAGGAAGACGTCCTCCGTGCGCCCGATCTGGTCCTGGTTCGAGGTCGTGACGTAGCTGTTCTGGATGAGCTCGACGCCGACCCACGGATAAGAGAGCGTGCGGTCCTCGGGCAGGAATATGAACGGTTCGTCCACCGCGGGCTCGAAGCGGGCCTTGTCGTAGCGGAAGCCGGCGAGCCAGCGGCTCGTCCAGCCGTTCACCAGGCCCTTCGAGGTGCCGCCCTGCACGCTGACGGTCTCGTAGCGGCTCGCGATTCTGGTGAGGACTTCGCCGCGATCGTAGATCGAGGTGTCCTGCTGGATCGACTGCGCGCCCAGTCCCGCACTCCAGCGCGAGTCGAGCGAGAAGAACGGGTGAGCGACGGCGCCGCTGTAGACCCAGCCGTCGCTGTTGTTCGCGTAGTGGCCCTGCACGCCCCACCAGGACGAGAACACGTTCGGGTCGGTGAACTCGACGCCAATGCCGGAACGGTCCACGTTGCTCTTGTACTCGAGCACCAGTGTCTGTCCGAAGCCGAGGAAGTTCTGGTCCGCGAGGCGGATGCGCGACTTGTTCTCGCCACCCGAACGGCCGAAGCCGATGCCGGGCTCGAGCGTCCAGACGTCGCGCACCCGGACCTTGAGATCCACGACGTTGGTGTCGGGATCGTATCCGGTCGGGATGACCTCGGCCTCGGAGAGATAGCTGCGCTGGCGGAGGTTGCGCGCCGTTTCCTCCGACTTCTGCGCGGAGTAGGGCTCGCCCTGCTTGATCAGGAGCTGCTCGCGCACGGTGCCCTCGCGCGTCCTGATGTGCAGATCGTTCGCCCAGCGGTAGAGGAGCTTGTCCTCGCGCGGGTCCTCGGTGTCGAAGATGTCGTCGACGTCGATGCTGACGTGACCGACGATCGCGTGCAGCTTCTCGAGCTCCTCGGGCGTCGGCAGCTTCGCGCCGGCGCCGGTGAGCTGCGCCGGCGCCTCCACGGGCCTGGGGATCGCCACCGGCACCGGCGCGTTGGAGGACTGAGGCTCGGCGGAGGCGTCTTCATCCGCCAGCACGGAACCCGCGCCGAAAATGCCGGTGGCGATACAACTCGTCAGACCCAGGCCGGCGGCCGTGAGTCGCGTTGACAGGAAAACCTTGGCCATCTGGCCCAAAAACCCCGGGGCCGCCCGAAGAGCTGACTCTACCGCGTTAGACGGGCGGTTGCTCCCGGGTCAATCGCCGCCGGAGGCGTTTTCGGTCACGATTTCTTGACGCCCCGCATCCCGGACGGCTTAAATACCGCACCCTGTGGGGGCCAGCTCCATGTGGGAGCGGCGCCAGCCGCGACTTCCCGGATGGCCAGGTAGCTCAGTTGGTAGAGCAGCGGACTGAAAATCCGCGTGTCGATGGTTCGATTCCGTCCCTGGCCACCATCCTGCTACCGCGTCCGAGCTCGCTTTCTCGCTAGTGAGCCTCGGTGATACAAACATGCGTTACCCAAAACTGACGATATTTTTCATCCTGCTGCTGGCGCTCGTGCTCTGGGTGCTGGTCTCCGGCATCGAGGCGCCGCGCGCCGACGCCGGTCTCGCGCCCGTGTCCAGGGAGCCCGGCTCCGGAGCGGTCCTGGTCCTCGGGGGCACCCGGGGTACCGGGCTGGAGGTCGTCAGAATCCTGAAGGCACGAGGCGAGGACGTCGCCGTGCTCGCGCGGCCCTCATCTGATGCCGGCGAAGCACAGCGTCTCGGCGCCCGCATCGTCCGCGGCGATGCGCTGAACCCCGCGGATATCGCCGCGGCCCTGTCGACGGCGCAGTTTCGCGCGGTGGTCTCCACACTTGGCGGACGGCGGGGCGACACCCGGCGCCCGGACTTCGAGGGCAACCGCAACGCCGTCGATGCGGCCAGGGCTGCCGGCGCCCGGCGCTTCATCCTGGTGACGGCGATCGGCGCGAGCGAATCGCACGGCGCGATGCCATGGCTCCCAAGGCAGCTCTTCAAGGAATTGACCGCGGAGAAGACCGCCGCGGAGGAGCATCTCAGGGCGAGCGGTCTCGACTACACCATCATCCGGCCGGGCGGATTGCTCAGGTTGGAAGGCGCGGGCGGGCGCGCGTATCTCACCGAGGACGTGAGGTCCTTCACCTGGATCCGGCGCGCTGACCTGGCACGGCTCATCGTCAAGGCGCTGGACGATCCGAAGGCGGTCGGCAAGGCGTACCACGCCTTCGATCCCGACCACACCCGTTTCTGGACCGTAAGGCGCACCTGAGATCCTCGGTCCGCAGCGCTATTCCTGTCCGCGGCTGGCAGCCTCGCCCGATGCGGTGCCGTCTGCAGGCACGATGAATGTCGATACGACGCCAGGTGTGACGTCTGGATCGCGCACAGGTGCGGCCGCGGGCGGTGGGGCGGCGAACAGGCGCGTCAGCTCATGCACGCCGCGGAACAGGCCATCGACGCCGAGCAGGAAGAGGCCTGCCATTGACGCCGCGAAAAGGGCGGCGGTCACGTGCTTCACGATGCGGAAACGCGTCGGCGACATTTGGCCTCCCGGGAAAAGGAGTGTGCGCCCACGAATGCCGTTGGTGCCAGAGTCCGGTGCTGCTGCACCGCGGGGCGCTTCAGAGACGCGGCAGGATGTGCCAATGAGATCACCGACTACGGGTTGACGTAAATCCGCGGGTCGCGCGAGCCGCCGCTCATCGTCACCGTGTAACCATAGTAGCCTTTGGTTGCTTTGCTGTTCACTTTGCATGCCAGGGCCCCATTCTTTGACTGCCGGCACTTCGCTTGTGGCGGATCATCGGGGTCCGTGGGGTCATCCGTTTTGAACGTGATCTCAAAATCCTCGCGTATGAACTTGTCGGAGTCCGCATCCCAGACCACCCAGCGCACCATTTCTCCTGGTTTGCGACAGGCGGTCTCCTCCTCGGCCGGTTGGTCGTCGCACTTTTCAGTGAAGTAGCCGACTACTTTTTTCGGGGTCCACTTTCCGCTCCAGAAGCCCTTGCTGGCGACAATGATCAGCGGAAAATGTCGGTCGACAATCCATTGCGGTTCGATCGTAGGCTCTGCCTGCGTTGATTCCTGCGCAGCCGGTCCCGCGAAATTGACGAGCGTTGCTGCCACGACCAGCGCGAAGCTGAAGCCGATCCGGCGGAAGTGAGTCTTGACGCGCATGAGCGTTCCTTTCTTCTAATGGATCATTGAACGAGGCGCCGAAAGGCCTCGGAGGAACGAAGCGGGTCGAACAGGGGATCTGCAGCCACGAGCCGTCGTGGATAGCCGAGCCGAACCGCGCTCCCGAGTGCCTCGAGCGACTGGGCCGTCTTGCCCATGTTGGCCCAGGCAACGGCCGCGTCATAGTAGGCATAGGGGTCGTCGGGGGTCAAACGCAGTGCTTCGCGGAGTGCCAGGGTCGCGAGCTCGGCGCGACCGAGCGCGGCGTCGTACGCGGCGAGCTGGATCGCGGTCTCCGTGTCGCTCGGGTCCACCGCGAGGTTCTCGCGCGCGAGGTCGGCAGCGCCCCGGTATTCGGCAGCCGCTTCGTCTGCCTGGCCTGCGAGGCGCAGCGCGTCGCCGAGGTGCCCGTGCCAGCGATGGTCCCGGGGCGCGACTTCGACGGCCTTGCGATACATGGCGACGGCATCGTCGTAGCGGTGCAGGAAGAAATACGCGGTGCCGACGTTCGAATACGCGGTGGCGCCGGCCTCCATCGCGAGCGCCTTCTGCCACGCGGCCAGCGCGTCCTCGAAGGCGCCGTCCATGTAATAGGCGCCGCCGAGGTCCTCGTAGGTGCTGGCATGTGCCGGATCGATCTCGATGGCGCGCCGATAGGCGGTGACGGCTTCGGCGTAACGGGCGTGCCCGAAGAAGTAGCGCCCGAGCGCGGCGTGGGTGCGCCAGTAGTAGGGCTCCGTCGCCATGGCTTCCCGGTAGAGCTTCTCTGCCTGAACGGCGTCGTCGCGCCGGTCTGCGACATCGGCGAGGCCGATCAGGGCGTCGCCATCGCGGCTCGCGAGGCGGCGCGCGGTGCCGTACTCGGACGCGGCATCGTCGAGACGACCGGAGGCGAGGTACAGCCCGCCGAGCGCCTTGTGCGGCTCCGCCTGCAGCGTGTTGAGGGAGAGCGTGTGCCGGCAGTTCTCCTCGGCCGCATTGAAGTCGGCGGCATCGAGCGTGCGTTGGTACCTCAGCACCTGCACCCGGCACAGGCCGGCATACGGCATCGCATAGGCCGCGTCGATCTCGACGGCGCGGCGGAAGTCCTGCTCCGCCGCGGCCAGCGTCTGCGCGTCGGTTGGCTGGCGCAGCAGTGCGATGCCGCGCAGGTACTGGTCGAGCGCCGCGGGATTGCTCGTCGGCTGGACCCTGAGCTCGGCAAGCGACTCCTCGGAGAGCTTGACGTCGAGCTGCGCGACGATCCCGCCGGCGAGGTCGCGGGGCAGGTCCGCCAGCGCATCGGGGCCGGCCGTGCGCCGGTCCGACCACAGCACGCGGTAACTCGTGGCGTCCACCAGCCGCACGTCCACGGTGGCGCCGGCATCCGCCGGCCTGACGGCTCCCTCGACCAGGTAGCGCACGTTGAGGCGACGGCCGATATCGGCGGTCTTGCGTTCCAGGGCGAAGCTCGAGGTGGGCGACACCACCGCAAGCTCCCTGACACGCGCGAGCTGGGCGAGGAGCTCGAGCGACAGCCCCTCGCTGCGGTACGCGTCGGCTGCGCCGCCGAGGTTCGCGAAGGGCAGCACCGCTATCGAGTTCGCGGGCGGCGCCGGTCCCTGCGCGACCGGCGGTGACCGCGCGAGCCACGCGACGACCAGCGCCGCGAAGCCGGCAGCCGCCACGAGGGCGACGGTCAGCGCTTGCCGCCACGCTCTCCCGGGGCGCGGGGCGCCTGGCGACGTGACGGGCAGATCCGCGGGCATGCCGGCCAGGGTCCTGGCGACGCCCTGCGCCAGCCGCTCGAACTCGGGGTGGCCGGCATCGCCGGACCACTCGACGAGCCGCGCGCAATTCTGGTGGCTGAACGCGAGCGGCAGCGTGACCTTGTCGAGCATGGCGGGCACGAGCATCTGGCGCTCCATGCCGATCCGCGCCTCGTTCCGCACCCACTGCGAATTCACCGACTCCGCTGTCCACACGACCAGCACGCAGCGCGCTTCTGCCAGCGCCTGCTCGATGCGCCGCTGAAAGTCCGCGCCGGGCGTGATCTCGTTATCCCACCACACGGACCAGCCGCGCAGCTGGAGCGCCTCGACGAGCGGGCGCACCCGCTCGCGGTCGCTGCTGGCGTAGCTCACGAAGATGTCGGCCGACATGGCTCGAGCCCCTCCCTCTCCGGCGTCGCCGGTGGGGTGGCGGTTCCCGTAACGCAGCCGCGACTAAGATCGCACAACTCGTCTCACGCGGGTAGGCGCACGGCGGTGGTTGCTCACGCGGTGCCGGCAGGGGAGGCGATTATGCTTCATGACGCATACCGGTTTGCATGTGGCGTGATGGCTGAGCCTTCGAACAGCACGCGATCCAGGCAATGTCTACCGTTTTACCGTCGGGAAATGCAGCGGGTCCCTGAGATTCTGCAGCTCTCGGTAATAGTAGAGCGGGCTGGGCCGCCTGTCCTTGAACCTCAGCTTTCTCAGAAATGCGATCTCGTCTTGGGTGGCATTACTGCTGAGCGAAGCATTCTGAAGAAATTCAGCGAGCCCCGGCTCGTCCTGGAGGGGGTAGCCGGATTCCTTTTCAACGAACTCGAATTTCTTCGGGTCCCCTGGGGCGAGTCGGTGGTTCAGCACGATTTCGATAGCGAAGGTCAGGAGGTCGATGTCCCAGGATTCAATCAGCGGGTCCAGGAAGGAAACGCAGTCTTCGCCTGAAACGTGGAAGACATCGGTGTCCAGAAACTCCAGGATCATGACTCGCATGTGCTTATAGCTTCGGCCGCTCAGCCGGGCTACCGTGCGCAGCCACTGCTCACTTCCCAGCTCCTCTCTGGCGACCCGCTTGACCACGTCTAAGAGCTTTTGTGTAACGAGGCGTTCGAGCTCGCCAAAAGGTTGCTTCGCGAAAATCGCCTGCACCTGCTGCTGTTTTTCCGGTGAGCACTTGCGCAGAATCAGTTTTCGAACCTCCGCAAACAGGGGCGCGGGCGGGTCCTCGAAACCGTGTTTCAAGACTTCCCTTCGTTGCACGTCAGCCAGGCTTGCCAGTTTGCCGCTCGAGAGCTTGAGAAATTTCCCCATCTTCTCGTAGATATCCGTTCGCTCAGGCGCGGGTGGCAATTTCTTCCGGGTCAGTAGTTGGGAAACATAGGATTCCGTGACTTCGGCCGCTGCCGCCAGGTCCTTTTGCTCGAATCCCAGTTCCTCGAGCCGCTCCTTGATCACCAAACAGACATCCACGGGAGCACTCCTCTGATTAACCCGATCTAGTTACGAATAAAAATAATCCTAGATTACGATTGACACGTCAAGTTAATTAACATATTGTGCTTAATGGATCGAAGGGGTCTTAGTGTGGCCTTAACCACAAACGGTTATCCAAGTTACCCCATCGGCCATCACCAGCCAGGAGAACGATATGTATGCCCGTCGAGTGTCGCTGACTCTGAAGCCCAATAGCAGGACCGAATATACCCAGAAGCTGGAGCGGGAAGTCATCCCAATGCTGCAGAAGCAGCAGGGGTTTCTGGATGAGATCGCCTTCATTGCCCCGAGCGGCAAGGACGCGTTTGGGGTGAGTCTGTGGGATACCAAAGAAGACGCGGAAGCCTACAACCGCGGCGCCTACGCACAAGTGACCAACATCCTGTCGAAGTTTGTTGAGGGAACACCTCGGGTTGATACCTATGAGGTTTCCAACTGCACCTTCCACAAGATCGCAGTTGCTGTGGCGGCGTAAAGCCAGCCGGTGCTTTTGGTGCGGCAGCGTGGGCGGGCGCCAGCCCGTCCGCTCTGTCGTCTCTTAACAGGAAGCTGGCATTGACGAGGAGATCTTGATGACCCACGTATATACCGACGCTGCCGAGAAATCTCACGGCAAATCGAAGACCCCTGCGACGCCGCAGCAGGCCCGTAATGCGCCAGCCCCTGCAGCCGCAGGTCCGAAGGACCGTGACCACCGAATCGCCGAGGCCGCGTACTTTCACGCTGAACATCGGGGCTTCGTTCCCGGACACGAGCTTCAGGACTGGCTGGCTGCCGAAGCCGAGCTTGGCCTGCCTGCTCTCAAGACTGCTCCAGAAGCCGAGAGCCAGATCGCGCCGGGCCGCTTCGATGCGCGGGCTTGATTGACATGCCTACCAGAGCCCCGATCGTCGGCGCCCCCGATGACACACTGGTCGGCGAGCTCTTCGCCGCCTACGACCAGGCGAACTCACCTTCGCGGAGAGAGATGTTCGTTGCCCGGATGCGCGCGGAGCTGAGTGTACCGGCCGAGGTCGGGGAGGAAATCTTCTACCCCGCCCTTTCCCCAGGTGCCGGCGTTCGCTGACCCACCCGTCGACGCGGATGTGAGCCTCATGGCCATGGCCGTGCACCAGTCAGGGCGCGATTCGCTTCGCCCTGACGCGGTGACCGTTGATTGTCCCGGCGATCGAGGCGGTCGCGTCCTTCTGCACGTCGTTCCACGCAAAGGTGAGGTGGCCTGTGCGCTGCCCGTTCTGACGCAGGTTCACGTCTGCGGAAACATCGCCGGATGCAGTGAACCAGCGGATCGTCCCCGACACCTCCAGGCCCTCGGCCCACTGCACGCGATCGAGGTCGAACCTGTAGCCAAAGGGCCGTTGGACGTACGTGAAGGAGCCGCCGCGCAAGCCGCTGCCGAAGCCGTACGTGATGAGAAAGCGTGCGAACACGTCGCCGACGGTCTCGAGCGCGCCGGTGGCGACTCTGAGCTCACCGCTGCTCGCCTGGTTGCCGCTCGTCGCGTCCACGGGCTTCAGTCCGCCGACGGAACGGGCGAATCGTGGTGGCGTGCGCAGCGGCCGGACGTCCGGAATGCAGCTCGTATCGCCCGGCGAAAGCGCCGTAATGAACCGGCGCACGATGTCGGCGACGCAATGCGTGGTATCGCCACCGTCCGGCAGGTAGCCCACGTCGCTGTAGTAGTACGCGGTGACATGGGTCAGGTTCGGAATGACGAGATGAACGACGTTCGGGAACTGGGCCGCTGCCTGGCGGGCGTCCTCGGTTGAGGTCACCGAATCGAGGTCCCCGGACAGCACGAGCGTCGGCACCGTGGGAAACACGGGGTGCGCCGGCAGCGGGTCGCCCTGCGGGTACGCCGGCGGGGGTATCGGCCAGTCGAGGCAGGTCCCGAGGGGCGTGAAGTCGGCATCCGACGCGATCGCCTCATCGATCGTGAATGGCGCGAACAGATCGGGCCGGTTTTCGCGCGCATCCTCCAGCGAGCGCTCGTACTGCCGGCGCCGCTGCGCCGGAGTGGAGCCGAGATCGTAGAGCAGCGGATATTCGGCGCAGATCACCGCCTGGTACTGCCCGTAGCTGAAATCGGCGGCGTCGCTCACGTACGGCGTGTTGTACTCGGCGGCGAGGCGCAGGAGCGGCAGCGCATCGCGCGAGTCGAACCAGGCGCGCGTGGCGGCGTCGAGCTCGCGATAGGTGATCGGCGAGTTGCCGAGGTTCGTCATCAGCAGGAAGAGCATCGACACATCGAGCGTGGTGCGAGTCGTGGTGCCGTTGGCATCCGGCGCGAAGCCGCTGATCGGGTGATGGCGGAGCTCGTCGAGCAGCCGTTCGATGCGGTGGGTCGATGCTCCGCCGAGCGAGCGGCAGGGCGGCGAGCGGCTGCATACGAGATCGAGGCCCTCGCGCCCGGCGATCCAGTCGGCCGGAAACCAGACATCGGGCGGGCGCACGGGATACGCGCTGTCGAGGATGATGCTTCGCAGCCGCTCGGGGTGCCAGGCGGCAAACACCTGGCCGACGTAGGTGCCGTAGCTGTCGCCGTAGAAATCGACTTCGTCGATCCGTAATGCGTCGAGCACGCCGACGATGTCGTCGACGGCAAGCTTCGTCCCGTACAGCGGCGCTTTCCTGCCAAGCTGCTCGCCGCAGGCCTTGAGACCCTCGGGGTCGACGGGATCGCCGGTCTGGATCTCGGGACAATCGACGGCGTCCGACATCCCGGTGCCGCGCTTGTCGATGATGAGAACGTCGCGATGATCGCGGAGCGAGCCGTAGATGTTGAGGTAAGCACCGGCTGTGCCCGTCGTCGAGTAGCCAGGACCGCCCTCCTGCGGCAGCAGCGTGCCGAGCGCGGCGTGGTTCTGGTCGAAGCGCGGGTAGTACACGAAGCCGATGCGGATGTTGCCCTTCACCGCTCCGGTCGGATCGAGCACGCGCCGGATCGATCCACAGTAGCCGTTGAAGTCCTTATCGCAGAGCGCGAGCGTGACCGTGCCGACCGTGATGGTGGGGCGCGCCGCCGCCGGTGCAGCGGTTGCCACCAGTAACGACGCGAGAGCCCAGATGGATCCGCGGATCATGGCGATTCCCCAGACGTTCTTGTTTCTTGTGCGCCTATTTGTGCTCCGGCGCCGGGTCGACGTCAAGCGCGGCGCCGGCTCCGACCAGCGAAAAGGGGCCGTACAGAAACTGCGTGCAGGTGCCGGCGGCGCTGTCGTTGGCGTAGACTTGCTCGAAAATCAAGAGCCGGGGGACGGCCACGTCGCGCAATTCCGCGGGCAGTCCGGACCGCCAGGTCGGATAACAAAGTACAGGGCATGAACGACGCTCGACAGTCGACGAGCCTGCGCCCGGAAGCGGTGTTGCAGATCCTGGAGGTCACGCGCAAGCTCGCGGCGCCGTTCGACCTGCAGAGCGTGCTCGCCGAGATTGGCCAGGCCGCCCGCAACGTGCTGCACGCTGAGCGCGCCACCGTCTGGCTGTATGACTCCGAGCTCGACTCGCTCGTCCTGGCCGGCTCGCCGGATGCGCCTCCAGTCAGGGCGAAACTGCAGCAGGGCATCCTCGGGTTTACGGCCCGAACACGCGCGATAGTGAGCGTGCCGGATTGCGGGATCGACCCGCGCTTCGATCCCGCCGTCGATCTCGACTACGACAACGACGTGCGCTGCATGCTCTCCGTGCCGCTGGTCGACCAGAACTCTCTCGTGGGCGTGCTGCAGGTCGTCGACCGTGCCGACGGGCCTTTCAGTGCGGCGGACGAGCGGGTCGCTGCGACGCTTGCATCCCAGTGCGTCGTCTTCATCCAGCGCGAGCGGCTCACCCGCAAGCTCATGATGGCCGACAAGCTCGATCGCGAGATCAGCCTTGCCCGCGACATCCAGATGAGCACGCTGCCGTCGGACATGCCGCGCGTGCCCGGCTACGACATGGCGGGCCAGTTGTCCCCCGCGGACGAGACGGGCGGCGACACTTTCGACCTCGTGTCACTCGACGGCGAACGCCTGTTCATCCTGCTCGGCGATGCCTCCGGCCACGGCATTGGCTCGGCGCTCAGCGCGACCCAGATGACCGGCATGCTGCGGGTCGCGCTCAGGCTCGGCGCCGACCTCGACGCGATCTTCACGCACGTCAACGACCAGCTCGTCGAGGACCTTCCCGACGAGCACTTCGTGACCGCGTTCCTCGGCGTGCTCGACCTCCGCCGCCACGAAATCACCTATCACGCCGCCGGCCAGGGGCCGTTGCTGCACTTCCACGCGGCGACGGGCGCGTGCGAGTGGCGTACGCCGACCACGTTCCCGATGGGCTTCATGCACTACGCGAAGCTGGAACCGCCGGGCCGCATCGTGCTCGAGCCGGGGGACGTGCTCGGGCTCCTATCGGACGGCGCCTTCGAATTCCTGGATCCCGCCGGCCGGCAGTTCGGCACGGAGGGCGTCGAGCGCGTCGTCGGCCTCTTGCATGCCCGGCCGATGTCCGAGCTGCTGGCCGCGCTGCTCGAGGCGCTGCACGATTTTGCCGACGGCGTGGCGCAGGTCGATGACATCGCGATCGTGTTGATACGGCGCTGCGCGGAGCCGAGCGCGGCGACCACGGTGCAACGCTACTTCAAGCGCAGTTTCGACTCGCTCGAAGCGGTGTTCCAGTTCATCGAAGACTTCCTGCGGGCCAAGTCGATCGACATGACGCTGCGCGAGCCGGTGGACTTCATCGTCGAGGAGCTCTTCACGAACATGGTCAAGTACAACCCGGGCAACGAGCACGACATCGCCCTCAGCCTCGGCTGCACGCGGGACGTGCTCACCGTCCGGCTCATCGATTTCGACGTCGACCCGTTCGACGTCACCCGCGCGCCGCCGGTCGACATCGACAAGCCGCTCCAGGAGCGGCAGATGGGCGGGCTCGGCCTGCACCTCGTGCGCAAGATGGCCGACACCATCCAGTACGCGTTCGCGGACCGGCGCAGTACGATCACCTTCACGATGACGCTGGGGTAGAGGGAATGTTCGAGATCGACCGGGGGGTGGCGGGTGAGATAGTGCTCAGGGGGCGGCTGGATGCCGCGCAGTGCGAAAAGGCCCTGCGCTTTTTCGACGGCGTTGCCGACCCGCAGGTGGTCGACCTCGCGGGCCTCGACTACATCTCCAGCGCGGGACTCGGCGTGCTCCTGAAGACGCAGAAGCGCGCCATGCAGGCCGGGCGCGGGCTGCGGCTCGTCAACGTAAAGAGGCACGTCAACGACATCTTCCGCTATGCCGGCTTCGACAAGATCTTCGACATCGTGCCGGCCGGTCAGTAGCCCTCGGGCACCGACCAACTTTTCAGGGCCTGTTCGGTACTTATGAAAGAGGACGGCGACGGGTTACTGGTCGAGCGCTGTCGCCGGGGCGACAGGCGGGCCTTCGAAGCCCTCGTCGGACGGTACGAGAGACCGGTCTACAACGCGGCGCTGCGGATGCTGAGGAATCCCGAGGATGCACGCGACGTCGCCCAGACCGTGTTCCTGAAGGCGTTCGAGCACCTCGCGGATTACGACCCGAAGTACAGGTTCTACAGCTGGATTTACCGGATTGCCCTCAATGAATCGATCAATGTCTTCGGCCGCCGCGACCGCCACGAGCCGATCACGGGCGACGAACGGGACGAGCGGCAGGACGCCGAGGACGAGGTCGACAGCCAGCAGCTCGGCCGTCGGGTACAGGTCGCCCTGCTGTCCATCAAGCCGGAGTACCGTGCGGTGATCGTGCTCAGGCACTTCCTGGACCTGAGCTATGAGGACATCGGGCACACCCTCGAGCTGCCGGAGAAAACCGTGAGATCGAGGCTCTTCACGGCCCGCCAGCTGCTGAAGGAAGCGCTGGGAGAAAGCGGAATCCTCTGACCATGCTCGACGAGAAGACCATCGAACTCATCCAGGCGGACGTCGACGGCGAGCTGCCCGCGCAGTACCGCGCGGAGCTCAGCCGGTGCCTGCTCGCCAATCCCGAGGCGCGCGCGCTCCGCGACGAGCTCGAGCGGCTCTGCCGTGTGCTCGCCCGGGTCCCGGCGGCGGACCCGCCGGCGGGTCTCAGGGCCTCGATCCTGAGTGCGAGCGGCCTTCCCGCCGGCGCGGGCGGCCTGCGGCGATTCCGGGCCCCGGCGGGCCTGTTTCGCCTCGCCGCCGCGTTCGCCGGCGGCCTGATCGCCGGCGGGCTGGTGCTCCAGGCGGCGGTCGATGGCCGGCCAGGGCTGGACATCTCCCAGGTGGCTGGCACCATGGTCAGCCAGGACCCGGTCGCGACGTCGGCCCCGGTGGATACCCTCGAGGTGTCGCTCGAGCCGGTGAGCGGGGCGGTCAGCCTGTTCCGGTCGCCCGGCATGCGGGTGGTCGAGTTCGACCTGTCCGCACGGCAGCCGGTCGAGGTCGTCGTGACCTATGATGGGGGCCGGCAGGCGAGGTTCAGCGGCTTCGGCCAGCCGGGGGCGGCCGGCACGCAACGTTACGCGCTGGTGCTCGACGGCCCGGGACAGGCGGGATCGCCGGTCGGCCTCAGGTTCTATGCCTCGGGGACGCTGATCCACGAGGACGCGCTGGCGGTGCCAGCGCCGAGGTGAGCGGAAGGATTACCGGATGGGGGCCAACTTTTCTGTCCCGCGACGGTAATTCTAATGAAGCTAAACGTACGGAGCCCGGCCCGTCCGGGTAATAAGAGGGGAAGACACATGGCGAGCAAGGGTGAAAATTCTACCAACAGGAAGATCTGGATCATCGGTGGCCTGGTCGTGGTCGCCGGCGTCGTCGGCTATCTGATCCTCGACTATCCTCCGGCCGGCGATAACGCGGCGGGGACGGTCGTCCCGGCCGAGCGTTTCCGTGCTGACGGGGCGAGCGGTGCTCCGTTGGGCGATCAGAGCGGTCTCGGCTCGCAGAGCGACAGCGGAGCCATAGCCGGTGCCGCCGATGCCGCGAACGCGGCCAATGCGGCCAACGCCGCCAACGCCGCCAACGCTGCTAACGCCGCCAACGCGGCTAACGCAGCCAATGCAGCCAATGCAGCCAATGCAGCCAATGCGGCCAACGCAGCGAACGCTGCTAACGCCGCCAACGCCGCCCACAAGGCCAACGCAGCGAATGCGGCGAACGCCGCGAACGCAGCTAATGCGGCCAACGCGGCGAACGCCGCCCACAAGGCCAACGCGGCCAATGCGGCTAACGCCGCGAATGCCGCCAGCGCGTCTGGCAACAACTGAAGACGGGCGACCCCACGCGAGGCAGGGTCGCAGCACGGCTGAAGTGGATGGCCCGTTCAACCTGAACGGGCCATCCGTCCTGCTGGCGCCGCTCGCGGCGCTCCTTCTCCTGGTCGGCGCGGTCCGCGCCGACGACCTCCAGCTGCTCGAGACGGCCGATCTCCGGATCGTCGATTTCGCGCCGGCCGAGAACTATCTCGTGCCCTACGCGGCGCAGTGTTTCCTGAACGCCCTCGCGGCGCAGAAGCAGCGTTTTGGCTACGTGCCTGATGGCAAGGCCTCCGTCCTGCTGGAGGACTTCTCGGACAGGGGCAACGCCACGACGGTGCTGGGCGCACCGCGCGACAGGATCTTCTTCGACATCGCGCCGTTCAACCTCGCATTCGAGACCTTCAGCCCGGGTGAGCGCCTGTACACCGTCGCCAATCACGAGACGGTTCACCTTGTCACGTCCGACATGGCCAGCCCCACCGACATGAGATTTCGCCATCTGTTCTTCGGCAAGGTCGCCCCGGTAGCGGAGCACCCGGAATCGATCCTCTATTTCTACCTCACGAACCCCCGCGCCTCCTCGCCCCGCTGGTTTCAGGAAGGTAGCGCCATTTTCATGGAGACCTGGCAGGGCGGCGGTCTCGGCCGGGCGCAGGGCGGCTACGACGAAATGGTCTTCCGGGCCATGGTCCGCGACGGCGCGAACTTCTACGACCCGCTGGGACTCGTGTCGAAGGGCACGGAGGTGGATTTCCAGGTCGGCGCAAACGCGTACCTCTACGGCACGCGTTTCATGAGCTATCTCGGGCTCCAGTACGGTCCGGAGAAGCTCATCGAGTGGTGGCGGCGCGGGCCCGATTCGCTGCGCTATTACGCCGACGAGTTCGAGCGCGTCTTCGGCCTGCCGCTCGACCGGGCGTGGCAGGACTGGATCGGCTGGGAGCACGAATTCCAGGCCGCCAACCTCAGATCCGTCCGCGAGTTCCCGATCACGCCGCACCACGACGTCGCGCCGGCGGGACTCGGCGCCATTTCGCGGGCCTACCTGAGCACGGATCGCGAGAAGCTCTACGCCGCCGTCCGCTACCCGGGGCGAGTGCCGCACCTGGTCGAGATCTCGATGGCCGACGGCACCGTCAGGGAACTGCACGAAGTCAACGGCGCCATTCCCTACCGCGTCGCGTCGCTCGCCTTCGATCCCGGGGCGCAGACACTCTTCTATACGACGGACAATCTCACCTACCGCAATCTGATGGCGTTCGACCTGAAGACGGGCACGTCGAAGATGCTGCTGAAGGCGGCGCGGATCGGCGACCTTGTTTTCGACCGGGCCGACCGGTCCCTCTGGGGACTGCGCACGAACAACGGTTTGACCATCCTGGTCCACCTGCCGTATCCCTACACGGAGTGGCAGGACGTCCATGTGTTCCCCTACGACGAGGTCCCATTCGACGTGGACGTCTCGCCCGACGGGACACTACTTTCGATGTCGGTCGCAGGACCCGACGCCGGGAAGCCGGGCATGCAGGTCATGCAGGTCCGTGTCATGGAGACGGCAGCGCTGCTCGCCGGCGACGCGACCCCCGTGCGCAGATTCATGTTCGGCAGCGCGGTACCGGAAGCGTTCGTGTTTTCAGGCGACGGACGGTTCCTGTACGGCAGCTCGTTCTACACCGGCGTGTCGAACATCTACCGCTACGAGCTCGCCACCGGGAAACTGGATGCGATGAGCAACGCGGAGATCGGCTTCTTCCGTCCCCTGCCGCTCGACGAGGCGACGCTGGTCGTCTTCCATTACACGGCGCAGGGCTTCGTCCCCGCGACCATCACGCCGCAGGTGACCGAGGACGTGAGCGCAATCTCGTTCCTCGGAGAACGAATAGCCAGGCAGCACCCCGTCGTGCAGGGGTGGGGCGCCGGCACGCCGGCCGGCGTGGACTATCAGTCGCAGGTTATCCGCCAGGGCACGTACTCGCCGCTGCGGGAGCTCGGGCTGGAGTCGCTGTACCCCGTGGTGCAGGGTTACAAGGACTCCGTTTCCTACGGCCTGCACGCGCGGTTCAGCGATCCGATCGGGTTCGACAGCCTGGCGCTCACCGCTGGCTACAGCCCGGACGACTCGCTGCCGGGGAAGCAGCGCGGCCACGCGGAGGCCAGGTTCCAGCATTCCTTCTGGACGGCCGGCCTGAAATGGAACGCGGCGGATTTCTACGATCTGTTCGGGCCCACGAAAGTGAGCCGGGCGGGTTACAGCGGATACGTCGGCTACGACCGCCCGATCATCTTCGACCCGCCCGAGAAGCTGAACCTGACCGCGCATGCCGCGTACTACGGTGACCTGGACACGCTGCCCGGCTTTCAGAACGTCGCAGTGCTCTACGACACGCTCGCGACTGCTGACATCGGCCTCTACTACAAGCACCCGCGCGCCTCGATCGGCAACGTGGACGACGAGACCGGCCACAGCTGGGCCGTCATTGGCCATCTCTACGGCGCCAACGGCGAGCTGTTCCCGAGCCTGCTCGGCCAGTTCGACGTGGGCTTTCCATTGCCAGCGGGCCATACCTCGATCTGGTCACGGAACGCGGCCGGCTTCTCCTCGGGCGACCGGGACAATCCACTCGCCAACGCCTATTTCGGCGGTTTCGGCAACAACTACGTGGACCACGGCGACGCGAAGCGCTACCGGGACATGTTCAGACTGCCGGGTTTCGACATCGACGCGCTGGGCGGTAAGTCGTTCGTGAAGTCGATGCTCGAGCTGAACCTGCCGCCGCTGCGATTCGAGAATGCGGGTACCCCGGCTTTCTACGTGAACTGGGCCCGGACCGCGATCTTCGCGACCGCGCTCGTCACCGACTTGCAGGATGCCGACTTTCGCCAGGACGCCTATGACGTCGGCATACAGGTCGATTTCCAGTTGCAGGTCCTGCACCGCCTGCCCATGATGCTGTCGTTCGGCTACGCGGTCGGTTTCGCCGGCGACGGCAATGGCAGGGGAGAGCTCATGGCGTCCCTGAAGGTCCTCTGAAGAGGCGGCCGGGCGCCGGCGCAGGCAAATGAGCACATCGGTCATCGCGGTCGCGCCGGTCGCGCTGCTGCCCGTACTGGCGTTCCTGGCGGCGCTCGTCTATCTGGACAGCTTCAAGCTGCTGAGCCTGCGCGCCGTGCTGGTGGCAATGGCGATAGGCGCCGCCGCGGTCGCCCTCAGCTACTTCCTGAACGGCTTCCTGCTGGGACGCCTGTCGATCGATTTCGTGACCTATTCGCGCTACGTCTCGCCCTGGGTCGAGGAATCGCTGAAGGCCGTCGCGCTCGTCTACCTGATCCGCACGCGTCGCATCGCCATGCTCGTGGACGCGGCGATCTACGGCTTCGCGATCGGCTCCGGCTTCGCGCTTGTCGAGAACCTGTACTACCTCGCGTCGCGACCCGACACGCCGCTCGTGGTGGAGATCATCCGCGGCTTCGGCACGGCGATCATGCACGGCGGTGCGACGGCGATCTTCGCCGTCGTCTCGGTCGCCCTTGCCGAAAGGCGGCTCGACGCGCTGCCGGTCGTGTTCCTGCCCGGCCTGCTCGCGGCGGCGGCGCTGCACTCGGCGTTCAATCACCTGCTGGCGAAGCCGGTGCTGGCGACCCTCGGCATCCTCGTCGCCCTGCCGCCGCTGATGTACTTCGTCTTCGAACGCAGCGAGCGGTCGCTGCGCGACTGGCTCGATGCCGACCTCGACTCCGACCTCGAGCTCCTGCGGTTACTCGACTCGGACGATTTCTCCGCATCGCACGTGGGGACCTACCTGCACTCGCTCCGGGAGAAATTCCGCAGCGAAGTCGTGGCGGACATGTTGTGCTACCTGCGCCTGCACGCGGAGCTCGCGCTGCGGGCCAAGGGCATGCTGCTGATGCGCGAGAGCGGGCTCGAGGCGCCGGTGGACGACGAGACGCGCGAGAAGCTCGTGGAGCTCCAGTACCTCGAGCGCAGCATCGGCCGGACCGGGCAGCTGGCCATGCGGCCGGTGCTGCAGATGACGGGCAAGGACCTGTGGCAGATCTACATGCTCGGACAGTGAGGCGCTGCGAACTTAACGACATAACGCGCCCGTAAGGCCGCTCCGGCTCATGTCTGCGAAGCCGCGTAGAATGGAGCGAAAGAACATGCGGGGCCCGGAAATTGGCTGCCAGCCGTCGCGTGGCAAATTCCGCGTGAGGTTGCTCCCTTCCGCGTCCCGGTAGCATCATCCCCCTGGGGGTGATCGCCATGCGCATCCGGTTGGTGGGGTTGCTGAGGATCGCGTTGCTCGGTGGGCTTCTCGGTGCGGCCGCTGCGCCGGCCGAGCCGTACGTCCCCGATGCGTTGAAGGCCTGGGCGCCGTGGGTGCTCGAGGGCGAGGAATTCCACCGCTGCCCGCTCCTGACCGGACACGATCCGAAATCGCGCGACTCCTGGGTGTGCGCCTGGCCCGGCACGCTCGAGCTCGCGGCCGGAGCGGACAGGGCGCGGTTTTCACAGGGCTGGGACGTGCGCGCCGAGTCCTGGATCGAGCTGCCCGGCGACAAGCTGTACTGGCCCATGGCCGTCACCGTCGATGGCAGGGCCGCGGCCGTCGCCGACCGGCACGGCACGCCGGCGCTCCGCCTCGGCACCGGTCGCTACCGCGTCAGCGGGACGATTGGTTGGACGCGGAGGCCCGCGCAGCTCGCGATCCCCGATGCGACCGGTCTCGTTGCGCTCGTCGTGGATGGCCACGCCGTCACGCGGCCCGGCCGCGACGGCGACAGCCTCTGGCTCGGGGAACGGCCGGGCGCCGCGCCGGCACAGGACAAGCTCGAGCTCCGCGTCCATCGGCTCCTCGCCGACGGCATCCCCATGATGCTCGAGACGCGGCTGCGGATCTTCGTCGCGGGGCAGGGGCGCGAGGAGCTGCTGCCCCACGCGGTCGAGCCTGGCTTCGTCGCGGTGGCGCTGGAATCCGACCTGCCGGCGCGAGTCGAGGCCAACGGCAGCGTGCGCGTGCAGGTGCGCCCCGGGACCTGGGAGCTCACGCTGCGCGCCCGGGCGACCGGGATGGCCACCGAGATCAGGCCCGAGCTCGCGGCCGCGGAGGAGATCTGGAGCTACCAGAGCGATGACCGCGTGCGCGTGAGTGTGCTCGAAGGCGTGGATGCGGTGGACCCGGGACAGGCCGGCGTGCCGGACGACTGGGCGAGTCTCCCCGCGTTTCGCGTCGTGGAAGGCAAGACGCTCCAGGTCGCGGTGCGCGGCGAGTCCGGCGGCCGCGAGGCGAACCAGCTTCACCTGCAGCGCGAGCTCTGGCGCGACTTCGACGGCGCCGGCTACACGGCCGTCGACCAGGTGGAGGGCGAGATGCGCACGGACTGGCGGCTCGACATGCGGCCGCCCTTCACCATGGAAAGCGCGCGCAGCGGCGAGCAAAACCTGCTCGTCACGAAGGCCGCAGGCGGCCTCACGGGCGTGGAAGTGCGCGACGCCCAGCCGAATCTGCAGGTCGTGTCGCGTCTCCCGGCGGGCGGAGCCGGCGGCGCCGCGACGGGCTACGCGCAACGCTTCGAGCGCATCGGTGCGCTGCTGCACCTGCCGCCCGCCCACCTGTTGCTGTGGGCCCGTGGTGCCGACTCTGCGCCCGACGCCTGGGTGAATCTCTGGACGCTGCTCGACCTCTTCCTGCTGCTGCTCATCGCGGTCGGCACCGGGCGCCTGCTCGGTCCTGCCCCGGGCGCGATCGCGTTCGTCGCCCTGCTCGTGACCTATCACGAGTCTTCGGCGCCGGTGTGGGCCTGGGTGAGCCTCCTCGCTGCGCTCGCGCTCGCGCGCTTCGCGCCGGAGGGCAGGCTGCGTCGAGTGGCCCTGTGGTACCAGCATCTGAGCGCACTCGCACTCCTCGTGCTGCTCGTGCCCTTCGTCACGGACCAGGCGCGGCTGCTCCTGCATCCGCAGCTCGAGGCGCAGGCGCTGTCGCTCTACGAACTGCGACAGACGATGGGGGGCGCGCCCTTCGCCCCGCCGCCCCCGGCTGACCTGGCCATCGAGCTGCCGAAGGAGGAGAGCAGCCGGGCGCTCGAGAACATAGTGGTCACCGCGAGAAGAGTCGAGCGAGAGCTGCCGCGCTATGCGCCCGACACGCTCGTGCAGACGGGGCCCGGCATCCCCGCGTGGCGCTGGCACACCTATCGGCTGGGCTGGAGCGGCCCGGTGGGGCCCGACGACGGGCTGAGCCTCTGGATCCTCGGCCGTGCGGGCACCGCCTTCCTGCGCCTCATCGGCATCCTCGCCTCCGTCGCTCTCGCCGCGCTCCTCCTGCGCGCGGGCTACGGCGGGCGCTGGCGCTGGCCGGCGGGCGCAGGCCAGGCCGCGGCGCTGCTGGTCGGGCTTTCGCTGTGGTTGCCGGCGCCGCCGGCGTCCGCGGCCGACACGCCGGACGCGGCGCTGCTCGAGGAACTCAAGAACCGGCTCACACGGCCGCCCGAGTGCGCCCCGGACTGTGCACTCGTCGAGAGTGCCGCGGTGTCGGTCGAGAACGAGCGCCTCACGGCGCGGCTGCGCGTGCACGGCCTGGCGGCCACCGCCGTGCCGCTGCCGCGTTCCGCAAACGACTGGGAGCCCGACGCGGTCACCGGTGCCGAGGTGTATCGCGACCGGCAGGGGGCGCTCTGGGCCGTCGTCGGTACGGGCGTGACGGAGCTCGTCGTGACCGGATCGCTCGCCGGGCTCGAGTCGGTGTCCATCGCGTTTCCCGCGGCGCCGCGCTCGGTGTCGGCCACGGCGCGCGGCTGGGCCGTCGGCGGCATCCGCGAAGGGCGCCTCGCCTCCGGGGCGCTGGAGCTCTCGCGCCTGCGCCAGGCGCCCGGTGCGGCGGGGCCGCTGCAGTCGGGCGGGACGTTTCCTCCCTTCGTCACGGTCGAGCGGCATCTCGAGTTCCTGCTGGACTGGAGCGTCGCGACGACCGTGAGGCGGATCGCGCCGGCGCACGACGCCATCAACCTGGAAGTGGACCTGCTGCCCGGCGAGTCCGTGACGAGCGCGGAGATCGACGTGCGCGACGGCCGCGCCCACGTGGCCCTGCCGGCCGGCGAGGACGAGGTCGTCTGGAACTCGACGCTGCCGCTGGCGGGCGCGATGACGCTCAGCGCGCCGAAGGACAAGCCGTGGACGGAAGTCTGGTCGGTCTCCGCGGGTCCTTCCTGGCACGTGGACTACACGGGGCTCGTGGCCGTGGTGCCCGAGGAGCCGCAAGCCGCCTCCGTGCCGGAGTTCCGGCCGCGGCCCGGCGATACGCTGTCGCTAAAGATCACGCGCCCGGAGGCGGTGCCGGGCACGACGCTCGCGATCGACTCGGCGAGCCTCGAGACGACGGCGGGCGAGCGCTCCGCCGACACGACGCTGTCGTTCAGCTACCGCAGCACGCGTGGCGCGCGCCAGACGCTGACGCTGCCGACGGATGCGTTCGTGCAGTCGTTGAGTGTCGACGGGCAGGAGCTGCCGGCGCGCCCTCGCGAGGGCAAGCTCGAGCTGACCACGTTACCCGGGGCGCACGAGGTGAAGCTGCGATGGCGGGAGGATCGCAGCGTCGGGCTGGCCTACGCGACACCGCACGTGGACCTCGGCGCCAGCGTCGCCAACCTGAATATCAGATTAACCCTGCCGGAGAACCGCTGGCTCCTGCTGGCATTCGGCCCGGGCACCGGCCCCGCGTTCCTCTACTGGTCGGAGCTTGTCGTCTTCTTGGCGGTGGCGATCCTGCTCGGGCGCACAAGCGTGTCGCCGTTGAAGACGCGCGAGTGGCTCCTGCTCGGCCTCGGCTTCAGCACCTTCTCCTGGGCGCTGCTGCTGACCGTCGCGGTGTGGTTCTTCGCGATGCGCTGGCGTGGCACGATGACCATCCCAGAACACGAGCGCTGGCGCTTCAATGCGTGGCAGATCGCGCTCGGCACGCTCACGGTGGTCGCGATCGGGGCGCTCGTGAGCGGCATCCCCCAGGCGCTGCTCGGCAACCCGGACATGCACGTCGTCGGCGAGGGCTCCGGCGGCAACCAGCTCGCCTGGTTCACGGATCGAAGCGCCGCGGCGCTGCCGGGCGCCCGCGTCCTGTCGGTCCACATCTGGTGGTACAAGGCCGTGATGCTCGCCTGGGCGCTATGGATCGTGTTCGCGTTCCTGCGCTGGCTCCCGTGGGCCTGGTCGAATTACTCCAGGGGCGGCATCTGGCGCGGCAAGCGGCCGCTGCTTCATTCCGGCTGAGCGCTTGGTGGGCAAGGCGCAGACCGCGGCGCGGCTGAGATGTCCCGCCCGCGGCCGAGTACGCGAGTGCCGTGCGCGCGGTTCGGCTTGCCTTGAGCGCGCGCCACCAGTGCTTCGCCCGGGTCTCCTGAGCGGTCATGGTCGAGATGATGCAACGAGGATCATCTCGCTGCAAAACCGGCTACTCGCGCTATGATGCCCACGTCAGCATCAACGTCCGCGGGAATGTCCCGCGCATCACGATGTCATTCCTGCGCGGCTTGTTGGACCGACTGTTTCTGGTGGGCGCCGTCGTGGCCGGTGGTCTGGTGCCGGGCTTCATCGCGCAGTATCGCCAGCGGCTGGGTGGTCGACTCGATCAGGCCCGGCTCGATCTCGAACCCTGGCAGAGAATTGCCGACCAGTTCCATCAGGGCAGCATCGAGAAGCTGATCCAATATCACCTGGACAGCAAGGATCCGACGTTTCACTCGGAAGGTGTCGTCATCCGCGCGCTCGTCGCGACGGTCAAGCAACTGCAAAGCGCCGTTGATGCCTTGCAGGGCAGCCTGTTTGAACAGTTACGCTATCTGGCACTACACATCGACGCCGGCCTCGCGCGCGCGACTTTCGGCGACTGGGTGCCAACCTTCTCACTTTCCGGCGAAGGTCTGATGTTCGCGCTGCTGTTTGCCGTCGCGGTCTGGCTGCTGTTTCACGCGTTGTGGTGGCTGCTCGCGCCGGTCGGCGCTCGCGACGTCAACGCAGCGCGGGAATCACGCGCTCGCCGATCATCCTGATGCCGTGCGCCTGGTGCTTCTTGAGCTCGAGTGAGACCTCGTTGCAGCCGGCCTGCTTCAGCTCCAGCAGATGCTCGATGACGTGGTCCATGTCGTCTGAGCCGGCGGTCAGCGTCAGGTGCTCCACGCACAGGTCCAGCAGACGATCGGGCAGGCCCGGCACGGAGTGCTCATCCTTCGGCGCCATGGCGTAGATCTGCGGGATGTGCTTCAGGATCAAGGCGAAGTCCTCCGCGCTCATGAACTCGCGCATCATGTACTCGCGGAAGATGGCGCGGAAGCCGATCCACCGTTTCGCCTCGTGACGCGCCTCCGCGAGATCGTCGTAGACGTACCACGCCATGAAGTTGTTGAACCGGAACGCGGCCGGGTCGCGACCGAATTCCGCAAGGTGCTTGCGCACGGTCCCGACGGCGCCGCTGCAGAGCGCCGGTGACAGGTCGCTCATCATGATGCCGTCGGAGGCCCGTGCCGACATGCGCAGCATCTGCGGCCGGTTGGCCGCCGCATAGACGGTCGGCGGAGGCGCCGTAACCCAGCGCGGATCGTAGTTACTGATCTTGTAGAGCTCGCCGTGATAGCTGAACGGACGCCGGGTCGTGGCGCCCTTGACGATATCGATCGCCTCGCGCACCGCACGCACGCGGCGCGCGCGCGGGATCTCGAGCGCCATCACCACCTCGCCGCCGCCACCGATGATCGCCTGCGCGCGTCCCGGACACATCTCGTTCAGCGTGAGGAGCGCCATCGCCATGCGGAAGGGGTGCAGCTCGTAAGGGCTGAGCGCGATGGGACCTAAGCGGATGCGGCTCGAGCGACGCGCGAGCTCCGCCATGTTGCCGAAGGGATCGCGGCCGTCGAGGTAGCTCGCGCACCAGACCGCGTGAATGCCGTGCCGCTCGGCGAGCAGGCCGAGCTCGGCGAGCTCCGCGGAACTCAGGTGTGAGTCGAGAACGATGTCGATGTCCATGAGGCCGGTCGATTGTACGCCTCGTGCCCCTTTCCGCGGTCGACTACCATAGGGGCGTGAAGCAGCGCAATTTCTTCGCGGAGCTGAAACACCGCGGCTACAACGAGGTCCTGGGCTATCGCGTCAGGGACCGGACGCGGGATACCGATCTCGTCAACCAGTGCTCAGCCGGGCCGCTCGGCCGCAGGCAAGGGGTGCATGGTCAATGGCGCGCGCGGGCATCGCCCGACATGTCGCTTGTCGATCTCTGTTGCGGTCGTGCAAGACAGTTCCTACAGTGGGCACGCACGAAGGACCTCAGCGGAGAAGAACCGATGCGCGTGTTCGTCACATTCCTCGTCGTTCTTTCAGTCGTGCTTTCCGGTTGCGCACAGCTCACCACGAACGAAAGGGAACGGGCGGAGCTCGAAGCCGCGGCGAAGAAGACGGGCGACGCGTATGTCGAGTGCATCGTCCAGGCATCGGAGCGCTACGCGCAGACCGGTGAGAGCTCGGGCGTGATCATCGAGGTTTCGAAAAAGGCGTGCGGCGAGGCGCGCAGCGCCTTCGCGGCCGCGGACACGCCGTACGTGAACTCGAAGTACATGGTCACCGAGCCCGTCGTCGCGAAGGACCTGGCCGCACTCGACGAGCGCGCGACGAAGCTCGTCGAGGAACGCGTGCTCGAGCGCAAGGCGGCCGCGCCGGCCGCCGCTGCCATCGCCACTCCGGCAGCAATGGCTGCGGCGGCAACCGCCGCCGGGGACGGCAAGCGGTATCTCGACTGCATGCGCGCGCAGGGCGAGCGCTACGCGAGTGTGAAGGAGCCGGCCGAGGTGGTGGCGGAGGTGGCGCACAGCCGCTGCGCATCGGCGCTGACCGATCCGGCCACTTCAGCGCAACTCGAGCGCGAGGGTCGCGCGCTCGTGATGGGCCTGGTGCTCGACCGCAAGGTCGGCCCCTGAGGCTATAGCGCGAGGAGCTCGTCCCAGCGCGCCTCGCTCATCAGCGCCGGCCAGTCGTTGTGGCCCGCATCGGGCAGCACGACGAGCCTGGCTCCGACCGCGCGTGCCAGCGTCCGTCCACCCTCCGGCCCGACGATCTCGTCGCGTCCGGCCACGAGCACGGCGATCGGCTTGCCGAACGATTTCAGCGCCGCGACCGAGTCCATCGGATGCTCGAGGAACAGGCCCACCGGCAGCCACGGGTAGTGCATCTTCGCGACCGTGCGCAGCGAATCCCATGGCGTGATGAGCACGAGCCCCGCGAGCTGAGGCTCGTAGTTCTTCGCAAGCTGCGCGATCAGGCCCGCGCCGAGCGACTCGCCGACGGGCAGCAGCGGCTCCGGCCAGGTGCGCGGCGCCTCCTCGAGCGCACGGCGCGTGGCCGCCAGCACGTTCTCCACGGTCGCCGCGCCCGCACGAGGGCCGTAGCCCGGATACTCGAATAGCACGACGCGACAGCCGCGGGCGAGGAGCGGTGCGAGATAGTAGAGGCGATCGCCTGCCCAGCCGGCATTGCCGTGAAGCACGAACGCGGTGCGCGCCGGCGTGGCGGGTTCCGCGACGAGCCCCCACCACTGGCCCCCGACCGTCCATTCGGCGAGCCTCACGCCGCGCGCCCGGGCCGCATTCACGATCGCGGTGACATCCCGGGCGCCGGCGACGGTCGGGAAGAACATCAGCCGGTCCTGCAGCATCCGCCATTCTAGTGTCAGTGGCCACCTGGGCCGCAAAGTGGCCTGCTGAGAGGCGGACGGCCGTCAGGCGGCGGGAAACGCGGCGTCGATCCGCCGGATGGCGTCCTTATCGAGGCGCAGTCCGCCCGCGGCCACGTTATCGCTCACGTGCTCCGGCTTCGCCGCCTTCGGGATCACGAAGCCGCGCGAGGTATGCAACAGGAAGGCGAGCGCCACCTGCCGTGGCGTCGCGTGCAGTTCCGCGGCAACCTCGCCGAGCACGCGGCCGCCCGGCGAATTCGCCGCGACGAACCGTCCCTGGCCGAACGGGCTGTAGCCGACGACGGCGATGCCGTGCCGCTCGCAGAGCGGCACCAGGGCGCGCTCGATGCGCCGGTCCTGCAGGTGATGCTTCACCTGGTTGCAGGCGATGCGCCCCGGGCCCGCGACTTCCACCGCCTCCCCGAGCGTCGCCTCGCGGAAATTGCTGACGCCCCAGTAGCGGATCTTGCCCGCGGCGACGAGATCCTCGAACCCCGCGAAGGTCTCCGCGAGCGGGTACGAAGATTCCCAGTGCAGGAGATAGCAGTCGAGGTGGTCCGTTCCGAGCCGCGCGAGCGAGGCCTCGCAGGCGCGGCGCACGCCGGCGCGCGAGGCGTGCGCCGGGTCTACCTTCGACACGAGGAAGACGCGGTCGCGGAGACCGCGCAGCGCCTCGCCGACGAGCCGCTCGACGGCGCCGTTGCCGTAGATCTCCGCCGTGTCGATGTGCGTGGCGCCGGCCTCGATGCCGGCGCGCAGAGCCGCGATCGCGGTACGCGGATCCTGCTCCATCATCCACGTGCCCTGTCCGATGCGGGCGACCTCGATGCCGGTGGAGCCGAAAGGTTTCGTCGGAACGCTCAGTGGATTCTCGGTCAGCTGGGGTCTGAAACTGCCGTGGCGATTACATAACCTACGTTATTCCACCAGCGCTTTTCACACATGACCTCACCCAAACAGGTGAGGCGGGCCCCGCGCCCGCTGTCCGCCGCGTTGCCGTGGCGCTAATATTGGCTGCAGACGGCAACTCGATCCCCCGTCCAACGAGAAGAAGAACAGACGATGTCTCCCGCGGCCCCAGCCGCAACCTTCCAGTCGGCCCGCCGGCCCGTGGCGGCCGGATCGCTGCTGCCGTTGCTCGCCCTGCTGGTGGTGAGCTGCGGGGGAGGCGGCGGAGGGGGCGGTGGCGGCGGCAGCGGCAGCGTGTTCATTTCCTCCAGCACGGACGCGCTTGCGGCTTCCGTCACCTATGACGACGACGCTCCGACCCGGAGCCTGACGGTGAGTGCCACGAGCTTCCCGGAAAGCGGTCTGTTCATCGGCTTCGATTACTCCAGCAGCGCCGTGCAGAACGTCGATTTCGTACAGACCTCCGAAACGAGTGTGCGGGTGGACATCACCTTGCGGTCGCCCCTGGATCTGGACGTGGGCATGGCCGTGGAGGACGTGGTCATTCACGTGTGTCTCGATGCCTATTGCGGCCGTGAGGCACGCGGCAGCCCGATGACGGTCAGAGTCAGCTACACCGTCAGCGATCCGGTGGTGGCGTCCATAGACACGGCCTCGCTGGCGGTCAAGGCAAGCATCTTCGACGCGGCAGCGCCCTCCCGCACTGCCATCATCACCCTGACGAATCCGGGCGCGAGGCCGCCGTTCATCACCTCGAGCTCCACGGACGACCTCGTCGGGTCGGTGGGCACGACGGTGCTCTCCGCGAGCGCGATGCAGCTCGAGGTGAATTTCATCGTGGCTCGAGGGATGAGCACGGGCGTGCACGATACGGACGTCACCATTCGCGTCTGTCACGATGCCGCCTGCAGGCGCGAGATCACCGGCAGCCCGTTCATCATCGCAGCGACCTACACGGTCACGAACGAGCCGATCCAGGAGCCCGGGCTCCCTCCACTGCCGTACCTGAGCCGCACGGCTCTGTCGCACGATGTCGTCGATGCCGAATGGACCCGCGCGTTCGACGCGCTCGTGATGGTGTCAACCCAGCCGGTGAACGCGCTCTATTTCTGGTCCGCCGAGACCGGCATGGAGACCGAAATCCCGCTCACGATGCCGCCGACCTCGGTCTCCGTCTCGCCGGACGGCGCCCATGCCGCGGTCGGGCACGACGCCCGCATCACGTATGTCGATCTCGAGATGATCGGGCAGACGGGCGCGCCCGCACCGGTGCTGCTCGACGTGTCGGCCGATGTATTCGACCTCGTGCTCGACGGATACGGCTACGTGCATGCCCTGCCGGCGGCGGACCAGTGGGTGGCCGTGCACTCGGTCTATATTGCCGGCAATGTCGAGCGCCTCAGCCTCGGGGGATTTCTGTATGAAGGCGCACACGGGCGTCTCCACCCTTCGGGGAACTTCCTCTATACGGACAATAACAGCGTGTCCCCGAGCGAGATCACCAAGTACGACATCCGCACGGGCAGGGCCGTGGCGCCGTACGACCCGCCGTATTACGGCAACCGTGACACGTGCGGCGACCTCTGGATGAAGCAGGATGGCACCACGATCTACACGAAGTGCGGCAACACATTCCGATCCTCGACCGTCCCGTCCGAAGACATGGTATACAGCGGCCAGCTGCAGCTCTCGGCCGCGCCCTTCGGGTTCCAGATTCTCTCCCTCAGCGAATCAGATCAATCGCGCGAGATCGCGCTGATCGAAGCCGACACCGGCGAGTGCCGGCCGCATTTCGCGCAGGCGTTCTGTTACACCCACCTGGGTCTATACGACAGCGACTCCCTGAACCGTACGGCGCTCTATGCGTTGCCACCCATTACCGTCGACGACACGCGCTATACGCAGTTCGGCCTGTTCGTGTTTCACAGCGCAGATGGCCTGCACCGGTACATGATCAGCCGGCTGCACGGTGACGAGTGGTCGTACGTGCCGAGCCAGTACTACCTGACCATATTGCAGTAATAGCCGTACGCTCAGCCCGTCTTCTTCGCTTCCGCCGCGACGGTCTCGTTCACCCACTGGTTGAACAGCGGGTGCGCGATGATGCCCTTGTCCGCGAGCGTGTAGTCCAGGCCGTCGAGATCGCGGCGGATCTTCTTCGTCACGACGCCGCCGGCGGTCATCAGCACCGGCGCGACGATCACGGTCCTGCCCGTGGCGCTCTGCTTCGCGATCCAGCCGCGGATCCGCTCCACGTTGGCCTTGCGGACGTCGGGCGGGGAGTCGTCCTGCAGCGTCTCCCAGTGCACCATGGAGATCCCGGTGAGCTCCTTCACGATCGGCGCCTTCTGCGCGAGATTCTCCATTTCCACCGCGTTGACCGCGGGGTCGGTGTCGCCGTGGGTGATGAGCAGCGCCACCTCGTTCTTCGGGTCCTTGCTCACCGACCGGATGTGGTCGGCGAGAATGCGGCCGACGAGCGGGCTCGTCGTCGGCGTCTGCGCCATGACGATCTTCGCGTCCGTCTTCACGCGCGGCACGTCGAGGTAGGCGGACTCATCGCGCAGGCCGAATATGTACTCCCACTGGCGCACCAGCGAGCTCGCGTGGCCGACCTCGCTCGGCAGCACGACGATGGTTCTTGCGCCGGCCGCCTCGAGCTCGTTGACCGCGTTCTGGATATTGGCGGAGTCCATCATCACCATGCCGAGACCGACGGCGGTCGGGTGCACGCGCGCGACGTTCGCGAACCCCGCCTCGAACTGCGCGTTGCCGTCGCCGGCATAGCCGTGGCCGAGGCCGAGCACGCCGACCGGGCCGCGCACCGATTTCGCGCTGAGATACGTGTCGCTGTCCGGCATCATGTGCGTCATGGCCTCGACGATCTGCTCGTCGCTCATGTGCTCGTACTGCCGGACCCGGGCGCGGAGCTGGGCGAACTGCTCCTGTGTCATGTGATGGTGTCCCGCGTGTTCGGCGGCGGGGGCGGGCCCTTCGCCTTCCGCCGCTAGGGCCGGCGTGTGCGCCGCCGCGAGCAGGGCCAGCGCGGCAATCGTGGGGATCGAGGGTTGGCGTCGCTCGATGAATGTCATGGCTCTGGATCCGCTATCGTTATTGAGGGAGCATGGATTGTAGGGAGATGAACACGCGAGTCCAAGGTCGGCCGCCATGAGCATCCACATCCGCCCCTGCGCCGCAGGCGACGAGCACGCGCTAGCGCTCGTCGGCCAGGCGTCCTTCCTCGAGACCTTCGCAGGGATCCTCGAGGGACACGATATCGTGGCTCACTGCGTCCAGCAGCATTCGTCCGAGGTCTATCGCGCGTGGCTGCAGGATACGTCCGTGAAGATCTGGATCGCGGGCGTCGCCCCCGGCGAGGCGCCGGTCGGCTACCTCGTCCTCGCGCCGCCCTCCAACTTGCCCGGCGCCGATCCGCGGGAGGACGACCTCGAGGTGAAGCGCATCTACCTGCTCGAGCGGTATCGCGGCTCGGGGCTGGGGCGCCGGCTGATGTCGGAGGCGATCGGGGAGGCCCGCAGGCGCGGCGCGCGGCGCCTGCTGCTCGGCGTCTACGGGCGCAACGAGACGGCGATCGGGTTCTACGAGCGGCTCGGTTTCGTGCATGCGGGCGTGCGCCGGTTCAGGGTCGGCGCCGCCACCTACGACGACGTAATCCTCGCGCTCGCGCTCGCCTGAGCGCGCCTCACTTCGCCGCCACGAGTTCCTCCTCCGCGAAGCGGAGCAGCGCGACGATCAGCGCAAGCAGCACGGGCCCGATGAGAGTGCCGATGAAGCCGAACGCCGAGATCCCGCCGATGACGCCGACGAAGACGGTAAGCGTGGCGACCTCGGCGCGCGAGCTCGTGAGGTAGGGACGGAGGAAGTTGTCGGAGATGCCGACGCCCGCGCTCCAGACGCCGAGGAAGACCGCGGCTCCCCAGCGGCCGGCGACGACGAGGTAGAGCAGGGCTGGCACGAGTACGATCGCCGTGCCGAGCGCGGGGATGAACGAGGCGATGACGGCGAACACGCCGAACACGAGCGGCGAGGGCAGGCCCGCGATCGCGAAGCCGATCCCGACGAGCGTTCCCTGGACCAGCGCCGTGAGCACGTGTCCGTAGATCACCGCACCCATGACGTTGCCGAGGTAGGTCACGAGCCTGGCGCGCTGGGTCTGCGTCAGCGGCACGAGTCGTAGCAGGCGCGTCAGCATCGTGCGGCCGTCGCGCAGCAGGAAGAAGAGCAGGAACAGCATGAGAAAGAAGCCGACGACCGTGCCGACGACGCCGAGCGCGAACTTACCGCTCATCGCCGCCGAGGATTTCAGGAGCGCCTGCGCGCCGGTCGTCAGCCACTCCTCCACCTGGCCCGTGCTGATCAGCACCTCGTTCTGCAGCCACGCGAGGATCCGGCCGACGACGGGGTAGCTCTCGAGCTCCGCGAGGATCGCGGGCGAGGACGTGAGGCGCTGGGCGCTCAGGTAGTCCATGAGGGGCGCGACCTGGCTCGCGAAGACCGTCGTCACCCAGACGAGCGGCCCGACGATCAGGAAGGGCGTGAGTGCGGTCAGCAGCCCCGCCGAGACGCCCGCCCGGCCGTTGAGTCTCGCGGTGAGCCGCCGGTGCAGCGGGTGGAGGAGGAACGTGACGATCGCCGCCCAGCCGAGCGGCGCCCAGAGCGGCTCGAGGAGCTGCAGCAGCAGGTAGCCGAATATCGCGACGATCGCGACGAAGAAGCAGCGGCGATAGAAGCGCGGGTACATGGGGTTCGAGCGGCTCCGCCGGCGGCCACCGTCCAGCCATTGTTGTCGAAACGTAGCGCGTCGTCGACCTGGTCAGCCGTGCTAGCGGTTGACGAGCCCGAGCATCGCGGTGTTGTAGCGCTCGCCGGCTGCGGCGCCACGCGGCGATGCCCGCTCGATCTCCTCGAGCTCGGCCGCATCGAGCTCGAGCTCAACCGCGGCGACGTTCTCCTCCAGGCGCTCGACGTTGCTCGTTCCGGGAATGGGGACGACTGGGTCGGGCCGGGTCATGAGCCAGGCGAGCGCGAGCTGCGCCGGCGTGCAGTTCTTCCCGCGGGCCATCTCTTCCAGGCGGTCGACGAGCGCGACGTTCTTCGCGAAGTTCTCGCCCTGGAAGCGCGGATGGTTGCGCCGCCAGTCGTCGGGGGCGAGGTCTTCGAGCTTGCGAAATCGTCCGCCGAGGAAACCGCGGCCGAGCGGGCTGTAGGCGACGAGCGTGATGCCGAGCTCACGCAGCGCCGGCAGCAGCTCGTCCTCCGGATCGCGCGTGAAGAGCGAGTATTCGCTCTGCACGGCCGCGATCGCGTGCACCTTGTGCGCGCGGCAGACGGTCGCCGCCGCGGCCTCCGAGAGGCCGAGATGTCGCACCTTGCCTTCCCGCACGAGGTCGGCCATGGCGCCGACCGTCTCTTCGATCGGCACGGATGCATCCACGCGGTGGAGGTAGTAGAGGTCGATGCAGTCGACGCCGAGCCGCTCGAGGGAGGCCTCGCAGGCCTGGCGCACGTAACGCGGGCTGCCGTCGATCTCGGTGCGGCCAGTCCTGACGAAGCCGAACTTCGTGGCGAGCACGACCTGGTCGCGCCGTCCACGGATCGCCTTGCCGACCTGCCGTTCCGAGTCGCCGTAGACGTCGGCGGTGTCGAGAAGGGTGATCCCGAGGTCGAGCGCGCGCCGGATCAGCGCGACCGCCTCCTCGTCGTCACGCACGCTGCTCGTGTACCCGCCGCCGATGCCGATGCTCATGCAACCGAGCCCCAGCGCAGAGACCTTCGGGCCGTGACGGCCCAGGTTGCGATATTTCATGACGGCCTGCTCCCTGGTCCTATTCGATCCGTTTTCCCCGGCGGCGCGCCGGCGGGGCCAGCCGGGACACGATAGCGCCGGCCCACGACCGCGGCAATCAGCGGTCACGGTAGAGGCGTCTCGCGGCGTCAAACTGTTCCCGCCGCCGTTGTTCGCGCTCGCTCGATCGGATCGGGCACTGCTTCATCTCCTATAATCGCTACGAGGGTCGCGGGTTCAGGATCACGGGCAGGTGCGGGCCGGCGGCGGCGGAAAAGCTGATCGACGAGGGCATCGCCAAGTACCGCAAGGCGCGCGGGGCGCAGAACCGAAGACGTGGCAAATAGACTGCGGCGCAGGGAATCGGGAACGCGGGGCATCCAGCGCGTCGTGTGCCGTGACGTCAACAAGGCCGCCGAGGAGCTTGGCGCCCGCGGGCCGCTGACGGACGGGCAGCTGCACGACGTGCGCAGGAGACTGAAGCGTGCGCGCGCCGGGCTGCGGCTGCTCAGGCCGGTGCTCGGCCGCGCTGCGTTTCGCCGCGAGAACGCGGCGCTGCGGGATGCCGCGCGCTGCCTCACCGCGATCCGCGACGCCAAGGTCCTGGTGGATAGCGTGGACGGGCTTGCGAAGCACGCAGCGCTGGCCGACCGGCGTGCGCTCCTCGTCGAGCGCGCCGTGCTCCTCACCCACCGCCGCGAGGTCCGGCAGCGGTTCGACCGCGATCGCAAGGCGCTCGACGCCGCGCGACGCGCGCTCGCGGCCGCCGCGGGGCGCATCGGCCGCCGCTCGCCCGGCAGCCACGGCTGGTCCGTGCTCGGCGAGGGGCTGCGGCGCGTCTACCGCACGGGCCGCGACTCGCTGAAGGCCGTGCAGGCCTCGCCCTCGGTGGAGAACCTGCACGAGTTGCGCAAGCAGGCAAAGTATCTCTGGTACGCGCTCGAGGCGCTCGAGGCCGTGTCGCCGGAGATCAAGCGACTGAGCGGCCAGGCGCACCGGCTCTCGCACTCACTCGGCCTCGACCACGACCTCGCCGTGCTCTTCGGCCGCTTGCGGCAGCGGCGCGAAGAGGCGCCGAGCGACGAGATCGGTGCGGTGATGCGTCTGGTCATCCGCCGCCGCGAGCGCCTGCAGACGGAGGCCATGGCGCTCGCCGGGTGGCTCTACAAGAAGAAGCCCGGCGAGTTCGCGAAGCGACTCGGGGAGTACTGGGACGACTGGCGGTAAGGGCGTAACTTAAGTGCCGGGTCCCATTGTTAACTTGTTGGCGCCTCAGAGCGCGAGGCGCAGCGTCATGAGGCCGGGATCCTCCGTGTTGGGATAAGCCTCGAAGCCGCAAGCCCTGGCGAAGGCGAGCATCCCGGAATTCTCCGCGAGGGCGATGCCGCGCATCTCCTTCAGGCGCCGCTCGCGCGCCACCTCGATCAGCGCGCCCATCAGGCGCCTGCCGAGTCCCTTGCCCTGCCACTCGTCGGCGACGACGATTGCGAACTCGCAGGAAGTGCCGTCCACGAGTGTGGTGTAACGCGCGACGCCAACTTCCTGCTCGCGGCCGCCGCTCTCGATGACCGCGACAAAGGCCATCTCGCGGTCGTAATCGATCTGCGTGAAGCGTGAGACCATGGCCGGCGAGATCTCCTGCAGCGCGTACATGAAGCGCAGGTAGCGCGAGTGCGCGGACAGGCCATTGACGAACTCGCGCTCGATGACCGCGTCCTCGGGACGGATCGGTCGCAGCGTGACCGTGACGCCGTCCGGGAGATCGAACGGGCGCACGAGCGTGCTCGGATACGGATGGATGGCCATGTGGTCGTAGCGCCGGGCCGACGGGCTCCATCGGCGCACGACCACCCGCGCATCGATCACCGCTACGCCTTTCTCGTCGGCGATCACCGGATTGAGATCGAGCTCGGCGAGCCACGGCAGCTCGCACAGCATCTCGGAGACCCGCAGGAGCAGGTCCTCGACCGCACGACGGTCGGCGGCCGGTGCGCCCCGGAACGGCCCGAGATATTTTGCGGCGCGAGTCCGTGACACCAGGTCGCTCGCGAGAAATCGATTGAGCGGCGGCAACGCGACCGCGCGATCGCGGACGATCTCCACCATCGTCCCGCCGAGCCCGAAGCCGATCGTCGGACCGAAAATTTCGTCGTGCGCGACGCCGACCAGAACTCGCGGCCGCGCCGGCCGGACCACATGCGCTCGATGGTCACACCATCGACGCGGGCCTCGGGCTGGCAGCCGGCGCACGCTCGCCATCAAGTCCTGGAACTCGCGCCGCAGCTCGCGCGCATCGGCAATGCCGAGCCGCACGCCACCGACGTCGGTCTTGTGCGTGATGTCGGCGGAAAGGACCTTCATCGCGACCGGATAACCGATCTCTTCGGCCACGGTAACCGCGTCGGTGAGGAGTGCGCGGGCAGGCTCGCGAAGTATCGGGATGTGGAACGCGGCCAGCACGGCCTTGGACTCCGGCAGGCGTGAGAACGGTGCGCCCTTCGGCGAGCGCGGCTTCGATGATGGTGCGGGCGCTGTCGATGTCCGGCGCGCCTGGCGCGTCAGCGGCTCCGGCACCTGCAGCAACTGCAGCTGATTCTCGCCGTAGGCGCTGATCGCGGCCAGTGCATCCACGGCCGCTTCTGGTGTGCGGAATGTCGGCAGCCGGCTGCGCGCGAAAGAGCTCGCGACTCGAGGCGACCGACGGGCTCGCCCATCCAGCAGGTCAGCACCGGCTTGCCACCCTCGTCCGCGAGCGGCGCATGAGCGCACGGGCCACGTCTTCGGCGCGCGGTCAGGGCCTGGGGCGTGAGAATGGCGATGACGGCATCCACGTTCGCGTCGTCGAGGCAGGCGCGCACGGCGCCGGCGTAGCGCGCGGGGTCGGCATCGCCGAGCACGTCCACCGGATTGCCTTTCGCGACCAGTTCGGCGGGAGTGCGGCATCGAGCTGCGCCGCGTCTGCGGCGCGAGGCTCGGCGAGCGACGATGCCGCGGTCGGCCGCGTGATCGGCGGCCATGACGCCTGGGCCGCCGGCATTCGTGACGATCGCCAGGCGCCTGCCGGCGGTCTGCAGGCCGAAGCCGAGCGTGCCCGCCGTGCCGAAGAAATCCGTGAAGTCCCGCACGCGCAGCACGCCCGCCCGGCGCAGCGCCGCATCGAACACGTCGTCGGCGCCGACCAGCGCGCCCGTGTGGGAGAGCGCGGCGCGCGATCCGACGGCATGGCGGCCGGCCTTCATCACGACGACCGGTTTGATCGCGCGCCGCGGCCCGCAAGCGCGCTCATGAAGCGCCGCGCGCCATGGATGCCCTCGACGTAGAGCATGATGCTGCTCGGTCTCGGGGTCGAGCGCGAGGAAGTCGAGCATCTCTGCGAAATCCACGTCCGCCGCCGATGCCCGTGGAAATCACGCTCGAGAAACCGACCGCACTGACGCGCGCCCAATCGAGGATGGCGGTGCACAGCGCGCCCGACTGCGAGATGAGCCCGATCGATCCCGGCAGGGCGTTGCCGGCGCTGAACGTGCCGTTGAAGCGGATGTCGGTCCGGATGACGCCGAGGCAGTTCGGGCCGACGAAGCGCAGGTTGAAGCGGCGCGCCCTCGTGAGCACCTCGCGCTCGAGGGCGACGCCGGCCGTCTCCGATCTCGCGAAAGCCCGCCGACATGATGATAGCGCCGTTGATGCCGCGCTCGCCGCACTCCGTGATGATGTCCGGGACTGCAGCGGCGGGCGCCACGATGATGGCGACGTCGACGGCGCACGGGATATCCCGGGCCGACTCGCGTAGACCGGCGTCCTCGCCGATCCCGAGTGGCGCGGGATTGACGAGGTACACCGGCCCGGCGAACCCCGCGTCCCTCAGGTTCCCCAGCACCACCGTGCCGAGCGAACCGGGTGTCTCGCTGGCGCCGATGAGCGCGATCGATTCCGGCCGGAAGATCCGCGAGAGGTCGCTGGCGTGCACGGGCGTATGCTAGGGCTTCCCAGGCGGCCTGAATACTCGGGGATTGATGGCGCTGTCCACGGCGATTCTGAGTCATCCGCTGTGCCGGGAACATCGCATGGTGCCCGGCCACCCGGAGTGTCCGGAGCGGGTCATGGCGATCGACGATGCCCTGTCGGCCGGGGGGCTCGACGGATTTCTGCGCAACACCACGAGGCGCCGGCCGCCACCCGCGATGACCTCGAGCGCGTACATGACCCCGCACACGTCGCCGCGATCTTCGAGCGGGCGCCGCGCGAGGGACTCGTGCGCATCGACCCCGATACGTGGATGGGACCGGCCACGCTCGCGGCCGCGCTGCGCGCGGCGGGCGCGGTCATCCGCGCGACCGATCTCGTCCTCGGCGGCACGGCGCGCAACGCGTTCTGCAACGTGCGCCCGCCCGGCCACCACGCCGAGCGCGCCGCGGCCATGGGGTTCTGCTTCTTCAACAACGTTGCCGCCGGCGTCGCGCGGGCTCTCGCGGCGGGTGTCGAGCGCGTGGCGGTCGTCGACTTCGACGCACACCACGGCAACGGTACCGAGGACATCTTCGCGGCCGAGCCGCGGGTGATGGTGTGCTCGAGCTTCCAGCACCCGTTCTATCCGTACACGGCCCGCGCGACCATCCCCGGTCGCCTGATCAATACGCCGCTCCCGGCCGGCGCCGGGAGCGAGGCGTTTCGCGCCGCCGTGACGGAAGCCTGGCTGCCCGAGCTCGAGCGCTTCCGGCCGGAGATGATCTTCGTGTCGGCGGGCTTCGACGCGCACGCCGACGACCCGCTGACCGATCTGCGCTTCCAGGACGCCGACTACGACTGGGTCACCGCGCGCATCGCCGAGCTCGCGGAGCGCTCTGCGCACGGGCGGATCGTATCCGCGCTCGAAGGCGGCTACGACCTGCCGGCGCTCGGCCGCTGCGCCGCGCTGCACGTGCGGCGGCTGATGGGGATCTGATGCCGGCCGCTGCCGGCGGGCGCGCTAGCGTGTCGAAGCCGGGCGGCGCCTGCGCAGACGCGGGACACAGGCCGCGAGCGCCGTGGCGGCGAGCCAGGCGGCCGGCGGGACCGGCACCTCGGGGACGCCCTCGAGGCTCGAGAAGTACACGGTCGTGTCGAGAATTCCGTCGGAGGTGTCGGCGACGATGAACCGCAGCGTGTTGCCCGTCGGATTGACGGTGCCGGAGAAGTTGAGCAGCGGATTGTTGCCGGGCGCGAGTATGCCGTCGAGCTCCGTGCCCGTGAGCTCCGCCATCGCGGGGTGACGGATGTTCACGGGCAGGCCGCCGACGAACGCCACGTTGGCGCCGTTCAGGAACATCCCGAAGCCGTCGATGTAGTCCGAATCCACGAACTCGACATACTCCTCCGAGCCGAACACGACGTTGAACGCCACGCGGTCGAAGCCGGGCTGCATGTCGAAGTCGATGATGAGCTCGGTGACGTCGAAGTGATCGTAGGTGCCGGGCGGATCGAGGTCCGGACGGTCGGTGATCGGGTCGAGCAGCGCTTCCTGCTCCGCGGTCGCAGGCGCGGCGGTGTCATCGCCGGTCGGGGGGAACGACCCGCCGAATGGCCAGCCATTGCCCGGAACGGTATTCGCGCCGTCGCCATAACCCGGAACGAGCGTCCCGAAACCTGGAATCGTGAGACCGTTTACGCCGCCCGAGCTCAGCACGACTCCCGGGCCGATGCCGTAGGTGCCGCTGGCATTGGTATAGGTGCCCGAAGACGTGATGGTTCCTGGCGGCGTATCGGGAATGTAGGTGACCGTCTGCGTGTGGCCGTTGAGCGTCACGCCGTTCACGACGATGCCGGTGCTGCCGCCGCTCAGGAGCGCGTTGATCAGTGTGTTGGTGTCCTGCGTGGCGGTGATCTCGAGTCCATGAACCGGCATCGCCAGGAGGGCGATGAACGGACCGAGGAAAACAGAGGCGGGTCGAAGCTTCATTTTTTTTATTCTCCGCTTGCCGGGCGGACCGCTACCGTCCGCCCGCTTCCCTTGACGCCTTTGACAAAAGTATAGCTCAGTTACCCGCCGGTCCGTGTGACGGGAACGACTCAGAACCTCTCCACCCAGGGGCGCAGATCGAGTTCCTGTGTCCAGGCGCTGCGGTGCTGACGATGCAACATAACGTAGCTCTGCGCGATCGCGTCCGGCTCGAGCAGCGCGTCCGGGCCGGCGGTGAGCGCGGCGTAACGCTCCGAACGGATGCCGCCGTCGATGATGACGTGCGCGACGTGAATGTTATCCGGACCGAGCTCGCGCGCCATGCTCTGCGCCAGCGCCCGCACCGCCGCCTTCGGCGCGGCGAGCGCCGCAAAACCGGCTCGTCCGCGCAGTGAGGCCGTGGCGCCGGTGAAGAGGATCGTGCCGCGGCCGGCCTTGCGCATCGCGAGCGCCGCGGCCTGTCCGACGAGGAAAGCGCCGAGGCAGGTCGTCCGCCAGCAGCGCTCGAAGTCGGCTGGATCGAGCTCGGTGACCGTGCCGCGCTGGAATGCGCCCGCGTTGAAGATCGCGACGGCCGGCGCGCCGGCCTCTCTCCCGATGCGCTCGAACAGCCCCGCCACCTGTGCGGGCACGGTGGCGTCGCAGTCTACTGGCACGATCCCACCTGCCTGCGCGAGCTTTTCGAGGCGCGATGCGCTGCGCGCCGCCGCGTAGACGCGGAAACCCTCGCCGGCGAAACGCCGCGCCAGCGCAGAGCCGAGACCGGGGCCGACACCGAATATCACCGCCGCTTGAGTTTCCATGTTGTCCTCCATGCTGGCCTTTCGTCATTCTAGCGGCCGTATAGAGTGACGGCACCGAAACGGGGGACGGGCGATGACCAACTGGTTTCTCTATGCCACGGCGGTGCTCATCTGGGGCTCCACCTGGTTCGCGATCAATTTCCAGCTCGGCGTCGTGCCTGTGGAGGTGTCGCTCTGCTACCGGTTCCTGATCGCGTCGGCCATTCTCTTCGGGTGGTGCCTAGTGAAACGCCTGCCGGTGCGTTTCGGCTTCCGTGACCACCGCTACTTTCTCGCGATGGGCGCGCTGCTGTTCGGCCTGAACTACCTCTGCGCGTACTCCGCGCAGCTCTACATCACCTCGGCGCTGAACGCGATCGCCTTCACGGCGATCCTCTGGTTCAACATCGTCAACTCGAGGCTCTTCCTCGGCACGCGCATCGGGCCGCGCACGTATCTCGGCGCGCTCGCGGGCGCCACCGGCGTCGCCGTGATCTTCTGGCCCGACGTGCGCGCGCTGAATCTCTCCGACCAGATGCTGCTCGGGGCCACGTTCTCGATCACGGGTGCGCTGCTCGCCTCCTTCGGCAATCTCGCCTCGGCGCTGGCGCAGCGGCGCAAGCTGTCGGTCGTGCAGAGCAATGCCTGGGGCATGCTCTACGGCGGGCTCCTCACCGGGGCGATCGCGCTCGGCCGCGGCGAGGCGTTCGGCTTCGACCCGCGCCCGGGCTACGTGATCTCGCTCGCCTATTTGTCGCTATTCGGCTCGGTGCTCGCCTTCGGGGCGTACCTCACGCTGCTCGGCCGGATCGGCGCGCACCGCGCCGGTTACACGGTCGTCATGTTCCCCGTCGTGGCGCTGCTCCTCTCGGCCGCCTTCGAGGGGCTGCAGCTCACGCCGTGGATCGGCGTTGGCGTGGCGCTCGCGCTCGCGGGCAATCTCCTGATTCTCGGCCGGCTCGAAGAGACGGGCCCGGCCGCGCCCGCTGTACCTCCGGAGCGTTAACGGCTGCTCGGTTTGCCCCGCAATCGCGCCGGCCGACTGGAAGTCGCGGATTGACAGGATCACACTGCGCCTGACAGTGCGCGAGATGCAGGGAATGCGATGACACGCGCGAGAGCATTGGCGGCAGCCGCCGCGGGAATCCTCCTGTTACCCACGCCGCCGGCAACGGCGCAACGGGCGACGCCATCCGGCATCGTCATCGGCGCGCCGCGGGGCCGGCCAGCCCGGCCGTACGACGAGACGTCCGTCCTGGTGCGTTTCAAGCCTGTCGCCTCGGCAAGCAACCGGGCGACGGCGCGCGCGGGCATCGGCGGGACGCGCCTGCGCGCCTACAAAATCGTCGGCGGTCTCGAGCACATCCGCCTGGGACACGGCCTCACCGTCGCGCAGGCCCTCACGATCCTGCGCCGGCTGCCCTTCGTCGCGTACGCGGAGCCGAACGCCGTCATCCAGGTGGACCAGCAGCTCCCGAACGACGAGTACTTCGTCGAGCAGTGGGCCCTGCACAACATCGGGCAGGGGAGCATCTTCGGCGTATTCGAGCCGGGGACGCCGGATGCCGACATCGACTGGCCCGAGGCCTGGGCCCACGCGGCTGGCAGCGGCGCGGTCGTCGCCGTCCTCGACACCGGCGTGGATTACCGGCACTCGGATCTCGCCGCCAACCTGTGGGAGAACGCGGCGGAGGCGAACGGCAGTCCCGGCATCGACGACGACGGTAACGGCTTCGTCGACGACGTTGGCGGCTGGGATTTCGTCAATCATGACAACGACCCGCTCGACGGCCACGGGCACGGCACGCACGTCGCCGGCATCATCGCGGCCGTCGCCGACAACCAGATCGGCGTCGCGGGCGTCATGTGGAGCGGCCGGATCATGCCGCTCAAGGTCCTCGACGACGCGGGGTCGGGATCGCTGGCGGATGCGATCGCCGCGCTCGAATACGCGACCGCGCAGGGCGTGCGCGTCGCGAACGCGAGCTGGGGCTATTCCGACGTGCTGCCCGAAGAGCAGGCCGACCACCAGGCGCTCCACGACGCGATCCAGGCGGCCGGCGCGGCGAACCTTCTCTTCGTGGCGGCTGCGGGCAACGACTCCGTCAACACGGACGCGACGCCGCATTACCCCTCCGCATTCGATCTCGACAATCTCATCTCCGTCGCGGCGACCGACAACAACGACCAGCTCGCCTCGTTCTCGGACTGGGGACCGGTGTCAGTGGATCTCGGCGCGCCCGGCCAGGACGTCTTCAGCACTTACAAGCTCTTCCTCGGCGTCTACGACGATTACGCCTGGCTCAGCGGCACCTCGATGGCGGCGCCGCACGTGAGCGGCGTCGCCGGATTGCTCGCAGGGCTGCCCGCATGCCAGACCTACGGCCAGGTGCGCGACCAGATCCTCGGCCACGTCAAGCCGGCGGCCGCACTCGCGGGACTGACGACGACCGGCGGGATACTGAACATCAACGACACGTTGAACGGCAGCGAGTGCGCGCCGCCGCCGCCCGATGCGGATGGCGACGGCGTGGCCGATGCGAGCGACAACTGCACGCTCGTGGCGAACCCGAGCCAGCTCGACGCCGACGGCGACGGCTACGGCAACATCTGCGACGCCGATCTGAACCAGAGCGGATCGGTCACGATCCACGACTACACGATCCTGCGCAACAGGCTCAACACGTCGGATCCGGTCGCGGACCTGAACGGCAGCGGCAACGTGAACACGGCCGACTACACGATCCTGCGCAACCGGCTCAATACCGCGCCGGGCCCCTCGGGCCTGCATCCCTGAGCAGGTATGCGCGACGGGCATAGGGCACGGGCCGAAAAGCCTCAGCGCGAGCCGACGAGCCCGCGGGCGGAATCGATGAGCTTCGCCGGGTCGTAGCCCACGCCGTTGCGGAACACGATCTCGACGTCGTCGATGTCCGTCATCTTCGCCGCGGGATTGCCCTTGATCACGACGAGGTCCGCCTGCTTGCCCGCCGCGATGCTGCCGATGCGCTCTTCACGCCCGAGGTAGCGCGCGCCGTTCATGGTCGCGATGTGGACCACCTCGACCGGCGTGAAGCCGGCCTCGGCGAGGAGCCGGAGCTCCCGCCAGTTGCCGAAGCCCGCGATCACGCCGCCATAACCCGTCGGGTCCGTGCCCGCGAGCAGCAGCCCGCCCATCCCGGCGAAGAGCTTCTCGAACTGCATCTCCTTCTGCAGCAGCTTCGTGTCGGTGTCGTCCGGGTCGTCGGCGATGCGCGCACGGCGTTTGAGATAGCTCACCTGCGATTCCGCGGTGAGCGTGTCGAGGGCTCGTTGCGAAAGCGGCGGCCGCGCCTTCGCTGTGGTCTCGAAGACGGCGAGCGTGGAGGTCACGGCCACGTGGCGCTCCACCAGCGTGCGGATCAGGTCGCGCACCGCGTCGCCGTTCATGTCGAGCTCGAGGATGGACTTCACCTGCGCCTCGTCCGGCGGGCACTCGTCGGGCTTCTTGTCGGCCACGAAGTCGGTGAAGACGGCGAGGCCGTGCTCGAGGCTGTCCACGCCGAGCTCCGCCGCTTCGCGCGCCGTGACCGCGCAGAGGTGCAGCGCCACCTTGTGGCCGAGCTTGTGGGCCTCGTCGATGACTGCGGCGAGCGGCTCGCGCTCGAGATACATGTAGCCCTTGAACGAGGTGACGCCCTCCGCGGACCAGAAATCCACCTGGCGGCGCGCGACTGCAGGGTCGGAGATCTCGGCCTCCTGCGCGAGGCCCAGACCCGGGCCATCCATCCACGTGCTCGTGACGTCGATGTCGGGCCCGACGCTCGTGCCCGCCTCGATCTTGCGCCGGACGTTGAGGTCGGTGAGGGGCTCGGAGGTCCCCGCGGTGCGCATCGTCGTTACGCCGCCGGCGAGGTAGAGCCGTGGGAAGCTGATGGCCATCGACGGGTACATGCGTTCGGCATCGGGCGTGCGGTCGGTCGGATAGACCAGGTGCTCGTGCATCATCACGAGGCCGGGGATCACGGTGCGATCCCTGAGATCGAGCACGCGTGCGTCCTTCGGGATCTTCACGGCTGCCGCGTTGCCGGCGGCGACGATGCGCCCGCCGCTCAGCACGAGCGTCTGGTCATCAGCCGGGGCCGCGCCCGTGCCGTCGATGACGCGCACGTGCCGGAGTGCGATCACGGGCGCATCCACCGCGATGAAGCGCTGCACGGCGGGCGGCCGCGGAGGCGGCGGGTCGGCGGCGGCTGGTGCGGCGCACATCAGCGTCGGCACGAGCGCGAGCAGAGTGATGACTGGTTTCATATCGGCTTCCTAAAATGCAAACTGTACGCCCAGGAACGGTCCGGTGAGCGCCGCGTCGAGCCGGTAGGAGCCATTCTCGTAGTCGGCCTTCAGATAGCGCCAGCCGCCGAGGACCGTACCCCAGCTGAAGTCGTAGCCGACCGTCCCGATCGCCTCCCAGGAAAGGTCGGAGCCGCCCGCGCCCGCGTCGGCCTGGGCGTGGGCGCGCCAGCGCCCTGCAAGGCGGGCGGACCAGCGTGCACCCGCGACCGCGTCGAGCCACTGATCGTCGCCGTCGAGGGAGACATCCGGGAGCGCGGCGCCGGCGAGATCGAGGCTCACGTCGAGATTGAAGTAACGCGCGCCGGCGAAGAGGTCGAGATGACTGTCCTCACGGGCGAGCAGGTCATAGCCCGCAAACGCCTGCACGATGTGGCCTTTGATCTGGCCTTTAACCGACTCGTAGAGGGTCGGGACGCGCGTCGGCGAATCGGAGCGCACGTTGGCGTACGTCCAGTCGCCGAACGCGGTCCAGCGGTCGCGGCGCCAGCTCACGTTGAGCATGGCCCCGCCGAGCTGCAGGTTGTCCCACAGGTGGCCGAAGTCGACGTCCACGCTGTCGCCGAGACCCGAGTCGCCGCCCGCGGCGCCGATCGTGCCCTCGAATCCGGCCAGCCATATATAAGGTGTGACCTGCCATTCGCCTTTCGGCGCAGCCTCGGCCACCTGTGCAACGCAAGCCATTGCGACGACATACCAACGCATGCGGGCTCCCGCCTCACCCAAACGGGTGATATCTGTCTGGCATTGTCCTACAGGACGACTGGCCGCGCGCCTATAGGGCCGCGCGAATCCCCGCTAACATGATGGCAGTTTCACGCGAAGGGGGCGGACTCACCATGGAAACCGAAGCCTTTCTGACGCTGATGGCCAGGAACTGGGGCTGGATGCTGTTGCGGGGCGTGGCGGCCATTATTTTCGGCGTGCTCGCCTTCGCCTGGCCCGGCCTGACGCTCATCGTGCTCGCCATCTTCTGGGGCGCCTGGGCGCTCACCGATGGCATCTTCGCGCTCATCGCGGCCTTCCGCGTGCGCGAGAACGGCAGATCCTACTGGCCGCTGATCCTGATCGGCGTGCTCGGCATCGCCGCGGGCGTCGTGACATTCTTCTTGCCGGGACTGACGGCGCTCGTCCTCCTCATGTTCATCGCCGCCTGGGCGATCGTCATGGGCGTTCTGCAGATCGTCGCCGCGATCCGGTTACGCAAGGAGATCCAGGGCGAATGGCTGCTCGGCCTCTCCGGCCTGGTATCGCTGATCTTCGGCGTGCTGATGATAGCCCGCCCCGGGGCGGGGGCCCTTGCCGTCATGTGGCTCATCGCGGCCTGGTCGATCGTGTTCGGCGTGCTGATGGTGGCACTCGCGTTCAGGCTCAGGGCGATCGCCCACGGCTCCGCGCCGCGGATGACCGGCACGCCGAGGACGGCTTAGATGAAACTCTATTACTCGCCCGGCGCCTGCTCGCTCTCGCCGCACATCGTCGCGCGTGAGGCCGGCATCGACCTCGAGCTCGTGAAAGTCGACCTCAAGACGAAGACCGTCACGAAGGAGGGCGATTACTTCACGATCAACCCGAAGGGCTACGTGCCGGCGCTCGCGCTCGACAACGGCGAGGTGCTCACGGAGGGTCCGGCGGTCGTGCAGTACCTCGCCGATCTCAAACCCGCGTCGGGGTTGGCGCCACCGTGCGGCTCGTTCGAACGCTACCGCCTCCACGAAACGCTCGGCTACATCAATTCCGAGCTCCACAAGAGCTACAGCCCGCTGTTCAATCCCGCGACGTCGGCGGAAGTGCGCTCCGAGCGGCTCGCCTACCTGCGCAAGCGCTACGGCGTGCTCGACCGCCAGCTCGCCGGCCGGACTTTCCTCTTCGGGGAGCGGTTCAGCGTGGCGGACGCCTATCTCTTCACGGTGACCAACTGGGCGCCGGCCGTGAAGCTCGAGCTCGACGAATACCCGAACATCGTGGCGTTCCAGCAGCGCGTCGCCGCGCGTCCGGCGGTACAGACGGCGCTGCGCGAGGAAGGCCTGCCCATCCCGCGGAAGTAGGCTGCCGCTTTTGGTGCCGTATAACTAATAGTGCCGGGTCTTATTTGTTAACTTATTTGCGTTTGCAGATAAGTTAACAAATAAGAGCCGGCACTATAGTTAACACTGGCTGCATGCTCCTCGCCGATCTCGTCACCGTCTCCGAGCGGGTGCGCGCGACGCGCAGCCGCCTCGCCAAGCAGGCCGCGCTTGCGCAATTCCTGGGCGAGCTGCGCGACGATGAGATCGAGATCGGCGTCGCCTTTCTCGCTGGCGAGACTCGCCACGGCCGGCTCGGTGTCGCCTGGGCGCTGCTGCAGGAAGCCACCGCACGACCGGCCGCAGCCGCCACGCTCACGCTCACCGAGGTGGACCGTGCATTTGCCGCGCTCGCCGCCGTTTCCGGACCCGGCGCCGGCACGCGGCGCAGGCAGCTCGTCGCCGATCTCTTCGCGCGCGCGACGGCGCCGGAACAGGACTTCCTGCGGCGCCTGATCCTGAACGAGCTGCGCCAGGGGGCGCTCGTCTCGCTGATGCACGATGCCATCGCGGTCGCGGCACGCCTGACGCCGGCGGACGTGCGTCGCGCGGCGATGTATGCGCCGAGCGTCGGAGCCGTCGCCCGTGCGGCGCTGACCGGCGGTGCCGCCGCGCTCGCGCGCTTCGACCTCGAGCTCTTTGCCCCGGTCGCGCCGATGCTGGCGAAGCCGGTCGAGACGCCGGCGCAGGCGCTCGGCGCGCTCGGCGAGGCGGCGTTCGACTGGAAGCTGGACGGCGCTCGCATCCAGGTCCACAAGGCGGGCGAAATCATCAAGGTCTACACGCGCAGCCTGAACGACGTGACCGACTCCGTACCCGACGTCGTGGCCGCGGTCGCCGCATTGCCGGCGCGCGAGCTCGTGCTCGACGGCGAGGCGATCGCGCTCGACAGCGCCGGCCGGCCGCAGCCCTTCCAGGTCACGATGCGCCGCTTCGGACGCAAGCTCGACGTCGCCGAGCTCACGCAGAAGCTGCCGCTTTCGCCTTTTTTCTTCGACCTGCTGCACCGGGACGGGGCGAGCCTCGTGGGCGCGCCGGCGGCCGCGCGCCACGAGGCGCTGGCACAGGCCGTGCCCGAGGCGCTGCGCACGCCGCGGCTGACGACGCGCAAGGCAGTCGAGGCGCAGGCCTTCTTCGAGGCGGCGCTCGCGCGCGGTCACGAGGGCGTGATGGCAAAGTCGCTGACCGCGCCCTACGAGGCGGGCAGCCGCGGCGCGAACTGGCTCAAGATCAAGCAGGCGAAGACGCTCGATCTCGTGGTGCTGGCGGCCGAATGGGGCAGCGGGCGGCGCGAGGGGTGGCTTTCCAACCTGCACCTCGGCGCCCGCGATCCGGCGACGGGGCAGTTCGTGATGCTCGGCAAGACGTTCAAGGGCCTGACCGACGAGACGCTCGCCTGGCAGACGAAGGAATTCCTCGCCCGCGAGATCGGCCGCGACGCGATCACGGTGTACGTGAAGCCGGAGCTCGTCGTCGAGATCGCCTTCAGCGACCTGCAGGCGAGCCCGCGCTATCCGGGAGGACTGGCGCTGCGTTTCGCGCGCGTGAAGGGCTATCGCCCGGACAAGCGGCCCGAGGAGGCGGACACGATCGACACGGTGCGCGCGCTGTACCAGCGAAGCGTCGGCGCCGACGCGGCTAGTTGATCCGCGGCTCCGCGCGCCTCCTGCGCATCAGCAGGCCTGTCATGCCGAATGCGGTGCCGACGAGCCAGCCGGCGGCCGGCAATGGCACGGCACTCAGATTCGCGTGCACCATCGAATTGTTGGCCGTCTGACCGATAAAGTCGGCAGAGGGGCTCGTGAACGAAGGGTCATAGTCGATGAACAGCCGGTATCTGACCATGTCGAGCGTCAGTATCGGAATGAGCGGGCACAGCGATCCCTGGCAGCTCGTCACGACTGAAGTGAACGTACTGAAATCTGCGGCCGTCGACGGGGCCAGATTGACCAGGAATTCCGCGCGGCCGTCGGCATCGACCGACGCCACCTGTGGCGCCGCGTCTAACACGAACCCGGCCCCGCTGACCGTCACGAAGGTCTCACCGCGAATCGCAATCTGGAAGTCCGGCAACCTGATGGTGCCACCGGTCAGAGTGACGCTCGAGTTGTTCGCGCCGAGAGTCAAGTCCAGGAACGAGCCGCTGGCCGGAGTCGGCACGATGCCGGCAGGAATGCCGTTCATCACTCCGGTCGGGTTCGGCGTCAATGCCAGTGACCTGCCCGCGCCTGGCGCGCCGCCGAAGAAGGAGCAGTAGCTCGGAGATGACCCGCTGCAGGCAGCGAGCGGGCCATCGAATGTGACGCTGAAGATGTCGTCGAGCCCGTTGCTGGCATCACCTGTATCGATGGCAACCGGAGCAGCGGTGGCGTCATGGCCGGCGAGTATCAGTGAAGTAGTGGCCATCAGGCCGAAGATGATCATTCTTGTTCTTATATGCAGCATGGTCGGCACCGGCCGTGAAAACGGCTCTTCCTTTCGCCCGATGCTATCGGGGTCCGGAATCCCCGTGACGCCGTTTTAACTTTGCCGCTGCCGATCTCACCCATTTGGGTGAGGCATCATCAACATAATCACCCGGCAGCGTCCGGCAGCCCGGTCTCGGCTTCCCTCTCCGAAAAGACGGGCACGCGTGAGGCCGCGGGCGTCGCGTCCTGCTCCGCGAGCTGCAGCTCACGTTCGCTCGAGCGCAGGACCTCCTGGCCCTGGCGGATGAGTGCGGGGCGCGTGCGCTTGCGCCTGCGCACGATGAACCATGCCGCGGCGCCGGTCGCCGCCGTGCCGACGGCGGCACCGGGGATCTGATACGTGAGCCACCCGGCGCCGCCCAGGATCCAGAGCATCGTCGCGATGTCCCACCAGATGCCCTGCCACCACGCCGAGGTGAGCGACTCGCTGGTGAGCGCCGCGAGGTTCCCGCGGGTCTCGGTCGCGACGATCGTCCAGTATTTGACTGCGGCATCCCGCCTGCGCTGCCGCACGTCGTGCAGGCTGCGCTCCAGGCCGATCAGCTTGCGGCGCAGCGCGACGTCGGCGATGGCGAAGTAACGGTAGCGGCGCTCGGCATCGGTCGCCTCGGCGCCGAAGGCCTCGATCTCGAGCGCGCGCCGCTCCCCTTCGAGAGCGGCGGCTTCGGAGTCGAGCGCGTAGAGGGTCCGGCTTGCCCGGCGTCGAGTCATGAGTTCGCAATCCTACGCCAGGTCACTAGCCGCCGAAAATCCGAACCTGAGCCTCGTTCACCCAAATGGGTGAAGTCCGCCGGAAACGACATCCGTGGCGGAGCAGACTCGCGACGTCGCGGCGAATCAGCACGCAGTCGTTGTCGCCTTAGCGGACCTGGCAGGGGCCAGGCCGCGCCCATGGCGGCGCGTGCTGGCGGCGAGGAAGGCGGTCAGCAGCAGCAGCAGCGTGCCGGGAAGCGGCACCGGAGTCCAGACGTTGTTGCTGATCTGTCCGCTCGCCGAATTGAGCGTGAAGCCGGCGGGAAGCGTGGCGACGGCGTCCGTCGCGAAGGTGAGCGTGTGGTCGAACTGGACGACACCGTTGCCCTGCCACAAGCCGCCGTTCTGCGGAAACCCGAATACAGATTCCGTCGTGGCGCGCATGCCGACCGTCAGCTCCAGCGGCACCCCAACCGGCACGCCGCCGAACAACGCCTCCGCGATGAAGGTAGCGCCGCTCTGCAGGGCTGCGCCCTGGCCTCCGAGGGCCCCGTTCGTGGTCATGAAGGGACCGGTCGAGCCCACCGCGTTGGTCGCGCTCGCCATGATGCGCGCGAAGCCGCCGCCGAAGCCCGTGAACACGCCCGCGGGATCGCGGAAGCCGACGTCGAGGGACAGCCAGTCGTCGACCGTTGCGAAGGTCTGGTCCGGAAAGGTGGTCCGGGTCGCGGTGTCGTAGACCTGGCCCTGCGCATCGGGATCGGGCATCAGGCCGGAGATGGCGAAGCGCAGTGTCATCCCGACGAACTGCTGGGGATTGTTGGGATTGACCGGCGTGACGACGAGATCGTCCAGCATGAAGCTCGCGCGGCTCTCGGTGCGGATGCGGTTCAGGTAGTAATCGAGCGTGCCGCCCTGGGCGGTCTGGCTCGCGCGCGAGTACACCGCGAGCGTGCCGAGACCGGCGAAGGCCGTGGCATCGCCGTAGGACAGGCCGGTCACCTCGATGCCCGGGGCGCTGACATGGTTGATCGGCGCGTTCACGAATCCGCTTGCCGTCGTGGCGATGCCCGCAGGCGTGCCGCCGTCGAAGAAGGACGTTCCTTCTGAGGGCACGATCGAGACCTGGGCCACGTAGACGGGCGCGGCGAGGGCAGCGGACGAGCTGGCCGCAGCGACCATGAGGCCGATGGCGTGCAGGATGGACTTCATGATGGCGCTCCTCCCGGTCGTACGGGGGTCTTCATTATTCTTCGGCCACCTGTCTCCGCTACTTATAGGCCTGCGTACCGGGATCGTCAATCGGCGGCGGGCGTTGCGACGGACGCCCCCGTGACGCTCCGGAAGCTGCCGCGACTCGCTGTATGATGCTCGATCATTCGCATCCCGAATCAACCTCAACTGATTGCCTCGTGCCCGCCGGCCCTCTCGCCCACGTCCGCGTCATCGAATTCGGCCAGGTCGCCGCCGGCCCGTACTGCGGCATGCTCCTCGCCGACATGGGCGCCGACGTCATCAAGGTCGAGCCGCCCGGGGGCGACAGCATGCGGAGCTGGCCGCCGCTCTCCGCAGGCTTCAGCGAGAACTTCGCCTCGCTCAATCGCAACAAGCGCTCGATCGCGCTCGATCTCAAGGCGGAGGACGATCTCGATATCGCACGGCGGCTGATCCGCTCGGCCGACGTCGTCGTCGAGAACAACCGCCCGGGCGTCATGGACAAGCTTGGCCTCGGCCACGGCCGATTCAGGGATGACCGCCCGCAGCTCGTCTGGTGCTCCATCTCCGCCTTCGGGCAGACGGGGCCGCGGGCGCGGGACGGCGGCTTCGACGTCACGGTGCAGGCCGCTTCCGGGATCATGAGCGTGACGGGCGAGGAGAGCGCGCCGCCGGTGAAGGCCGGTGTGCCGGTGTCCGACTTCGGTGCCGGTCTCTACGCGGCGTTTTCGATCGTCTGCCTGCTGAACGCGGTCGCGCGCGGCGGGACGGGTGGCGCGATCGATGTCTCGATGCTCGGCGCGAATCTCGGCATTTCCGCGCTGCAGACGAGCGAGTTTTTCGGTACGGGCAGGGACCCGAAGCCGCTTGGCTCCGCGCATCCGCGCAATGCTCCGTACCGGGCGTTCCAGGCGCTCGATGGCTACTTCGTCCTCGCCGCCGGCAACGACAAGCTCTGGGCCTCCGTGTGCGAGGTGATCGAACAGCCGCACATCGTGAGGGACGAGCGCTTCATGACGACGACCGATCGGGCTGCCAACCAGGAAGCGCTCCGGCATCTGCTCGAGGAGATCTTCACGAAGCGCCCCGTCTCGCACTGGGTCGAGGCGTTCCGCCGCGCCGGCGTGCCCTGCGAGCCGATCATGCGCTACTCCCAAGTGCTCGCCGATCCGCAGGTCGCGGCGATGAACTGGGTGCGTGACATCGAGCTGCCGTCCGGCACGCGCACGAAGACCGTCGGGCCGATCGTCGCGATCGACGGCCGGACGGCCGGGATCCATCGCGCGCCCCCGCCGCTCGACGCCGACCGCGCGGCGATACTCGCCGAGCTTGCTAAGATCGGGGCATGAGCAACTCGCCGATCGTCGCCTACATCCGCTTCATGACCGAGGTCGTGGAGAAGGATCTCCGGACGGGCGACCTGCTCGGGCAGATCCGCGCGGCCGTGCGGCCGCTGCTCCGCGACGGCTCGTGGCTGCCCGGAGAATTCGCCGCGGCGCACCCCGAGCACTACCAGCAGTATCTCTTATATGGGGATCCGTTCGAGCGCTTCAGCATCGTGAGCTTCGTCTGGGGGCCGGGCCAGCGGACGCCGATCCACGACCACATGACCTGGGGCGTCGTCGGGCAGCTGCGCGGCCGCGAGGTGTCCACCAATTACCGCTACGGCGGAAGCGGCGGTCTCGAGGTCTCCAGCGTCGACACGCTCGAGCCCGGGCAGACGATCTCGTTCTCGCCCGACACCGGCGACATCCACCAGGTCGCCAACTCGGCCGATGAGGTCGCGATCAGCATCCACACGTACGGCGCCAACATCGGCACCATCGAGCGGCACGTCTACGACGCCGCGACCGGCAGCGCGCGGTCTTTCGTCAGCGGGTACTCGGCGGCCGTGCTGCCGAATTTCTGGGCGTGAGCAGTCGCGGTCCGGGCTACTGGCAGTTCGTGCGATCCCGGTCACAATGGAGCGCAGTGTTCCCTGAGTTTCTCTTTTCCCTGCTGATCATGATGTCGCCTCCAGCCCCCGCCGCCGATCACTGGTCGCTCGCCATCCATGGCGGCGCCGGTGTCATCGACAAGAAGGAACTCACGGCCGAAATGGAAGCCAGCTACCGCGCGGGGTTGACCGCCGCGCTCGAGGCGGGCGCCACGATCCTGCGCAACGGGGGCACGAGTCTCGACGCCGTCGAGGCGGCCGTGCGCGTGCTCGAGGACGACCCGCATTTCAACGCGGGGCGCGGCGCGGTCTTTACGGCCGAGGGCAGGAACGAGCTCGACGCCGCGATCATGGACGGCGCCACGCGGAAAGCCGGCGCCGTCGCGGGCGTCACGCGCACGAAGAATCCGGTGAGTCTCGCGCGCGCGGTGATGGAGAAGTCGCCGCACGTCATGCTGTCAGGCCCGGGTGCCGATGCGTTCTCGAAGGAGCACGGTCTCGAGCAGGTGGACCCTTCCTGGTTCCGCACGGAGGAGCGCTGGCAGCAGCTCGAGCGCTGGCGGCGCGACGATCATTCGGCGCTGCCCGACCGCTCGCACGTGTGGGGCACGGTCGGCGCGGTCGCGTTCGATCGCGACGGGCACGTTGCAGCTGCAACCTCGACAGGCGGTTTGACCGGCAAGCGCTGGGGCCGCATCGGCGATTCGCCGATCATTGGCGCGGGCACGTACGCGGCCGACGGAATATGCGCGGTATCGGCGACCGGCACCGGGGAGTTCTTCATCCGCGCCGCGGTCGCGCGACAGCTCTGTGATCGCATCGCATGGCGCCATGAATCGGTGCAATCGGCCGCCGCTGCGACCATCGCCGACGTCGGCAGTCTCGGCGGTGACGGCGGGCTTATAGCCATGGATGGTCGCGGGCGCGTCGCTTTTGCGATGAACGTGCCCGGCATGTATCGCGGCGAGGTGAGCTCGACGCGCGCGGCGCGGACGGCGGTCTACGCAGCGGAAATATTGCAATAACGTCATCTTCGGCCGCGGTCCGGGCCGGATAATCGTGACCCGCTCCGTAGTTGCCACATCCGCGCGACGGTTATGTCGTGTCGCGGCCTTCGTGCACGCCCTCATCTATAGGATGCCGGCCAACAATTACAAAGGCCTGCGCCTCCATGAATTGCCTTTCCCCGATTCTGCGGCATCTCGTCGCCGCCGTGATCGTCATCCTGACGTCTGCGGCTGCCGAGGCTTCCTCGGTCACCTTCAACAACGTCGCGAATTCAGTGGTTCGGGGCGGCGTCTATTCCGGCCTGTACTCGCTGACCGTCGATGCGGAAACGCTGCTCGCGATGTGCGATGCGCGTTACAGCCAGGTCGGGCCGCCCACGACCTGGACCGCGAACGTCCTCGACTACGCCACGATTCAGGCTGGCGCGGTCGGAAAGTTCAACAGCCCGTCCACCGCGGCGACACTCACGAAGTACAGCCAGGCGGGCTGGCTGTTCGGCCAGCTCGCGACGCTCGCGCCGGCGAGCTACTCCGCGCAGGCTGACATCCAGGAAGCAATCTGGAAGATCATGACGCCCGGCTATGCACTCGTCGGCGCCGGCGCCGGGGCGTACTACACGGCCGCGACCAACGGCACGCACGATGCCTTCGACTGGAGCGGCACCATGCGCGTCGCGACGCCATACCCGCTGGTGCAGCACTCGATCGACATCCAGGAATTCCTGATCGCGCCCGCCATGGGTACGGTCGTGCCGGCACCGCCGGCGATATGGCTGTTCGGCTCCGCGCTCGGCGGACTCGGCTGGCTGAGACGCAGGATCAGTTAGCCAGCAGCCAGGCCGTGGCGAAGGCGAGCCGCGCCATCCTCTCCACCTGGGCCGGATCGAGACCGTCGGGCGTGTCTCCGGGCTCGTGGTAGCCCGCGAAGAAGTTGCCGAAGAAACGGATCCAGGGCACGCCGCGCCGCGCGAAGCCGCGGTAATCGCTGCCGCCGTTCACGCCCTCCACCCGGTCGAGATGGAGCACCATTCCGGTGCCGCGCGCGGCCATCGCGAGCGGCGGCAGGAGCTCCGGCGCCCAGTTCGCCACGCCGGGCTCGGCGAAGTTCGAGGGCGTAGCCGCCGCGAGCAGCGCACCGGCGCGCACGCCGGCCTCGCCGCGGACGAGGCGCGCGATCTCTGCCGCGCTCCAGGGGTGCGCGAGCATGTCGAGGTTGAGATAGGCCGCAGTGCGGGCGAGCGGCCACACGGGATGCTGCACGTAATACGAGGACCCCAGCTGACCGGCTTCCTCGCCCGTCCAGAACGCGAACACGACACTCCGGCGCGGCCGCACGCCGCTGGCGCCAAACGCGCGTGCGATCTCGATGAGCGCCGCAGTCCCCGAGGCGTTGTCGTCGGCGCCCGGATGCAGCACACCGCCGCTCATCCCGAGGTGATCCATGTGCGCGCCGATGACGACGGCCTCCGAACGCAGCTTCGGGTCGGCGCCCACGAGCACCCCGATCACGTTGCGGCTCTCCGCCCGGCGGACGACGCCCGTCACGCGGATCGTGGCGGTCGCACCCCGCAGCGTGTCGGGCGCTAGCTCTTCGGCGAGCCTGGTCGTCACGCGCGCGAGCGGCGGTTCGCCTGACTCCGGCGCGCCCGATGCCGCGAGGAAATAGGTTCCGTCGGGCTCGAGTCCGGCGCGCAGTCTCTCGGCGAGGTCGTCCTCGATGGCGATCGCGGCCTTCGCCCCAAGATCCTTCAGCAGTGCGAGGCGCGCGTCATAGCGGTCGGCGAGGCGCGGACTGGCGTAGCGATCGAGCAGCTCGGACGTCTGCCATTCTGCTCCCGCCGGCACGCCGCTCCTGAAGAGCACGACCTTGCCGCGCACCTCGAGGCCCCGGAAGTCGTCGTGCCCGAGCCCGGCCTCGCGGATCGCATGACCGACCCAGACGACCGGCGCCGTGATCGTCTGCGGCGCGATGCCCGGGAGCACGGCCGACTTCCATGCGACGGCGCGCGCGTTGCGCCGGTCGGCCGTCGCGACAGTGATGCTGCCGCCGGCGCCGCTCACCTCGCGCAGCGGCACCGGCTGGTAATACCCGCTCGCGGGCGGCGGGACGCCGGCCGTCTTCAGGCGATCAGCGAGATAGGCGGCGGTTGCGTCGAGACCTCGCGTGCCGAGGCCGCGGCCCTCGCGCTCCGGCGCCGCGAGCCAGGCGATGTGCGCGGCGAGCTGGCCGGCGTCGATGCGCGCAACGGCCGCGCCGAGCGGGGCCGGAAGCTCGACCGGCGCTTCGTTGCCGACGAAATCCGAAGGCGCGGCGCAGGCGAGCCGCGTGACCAGGAGCAGGATCCAGCGGCACCGGGCAGTCATCCGCGCGATTGTGACATGCGGCCGGGCGGAATTCGGAGGCCTACAATGCGGCGACGACATGGGTCGTGATGTACGGGATCAACCAGGACGGCACGATGGACGGCGTGTGGACGATCGTGAATACCCGGCCCCGGCATGGAAAGGCTGACCCCGATCACGGGCGAGGACGAGGATGAGTAATCCGTGACTCGCCTCCCGCATCTCCGCGGCGTCAACCTCGGCGGCTGGCTGGTGCTGGAGAAGTGGATGACCCCGAGCCTGTTCGAGGCGCGGGCGGCGACGGATGAGACGACGTGGTGTGCCGAGCTCGGCCGCGAGGCACCGCGCCGGCTGCGCGCGCACTGGGAGCGATTCATCACGCGGGACGACTTCCGCTGGCTCGCGCGCGCCGGCATCAACGCCGTGCGCATCCCGCTCGGTCACTGGATCTTCGGGCCGCCATATCCTTATCACGCGAAGTACGGCCCCGATCGCCATCCGTTCGTGGAGGGCGGCATCGAGGTCCTCGACCGCGCGTTTGCCTGGGCCGAGGAATCCGGTCTGCGGGTGATGCTGGACCTGCATGCCGCGCCCGGCTGTCAGAACGGCTTCGACAACGGCGGCATGAAGGACGTGTGCGAGTGGCACACACGCCCGGAATACGTCGCTTACTCGGTGGAGGTGCTCGGCAGGCTCGCGGAGCGTTACCGAGCCAACACGGCGCTGCACGCGATCGAGCTGTTGAATGAGCCGCGCTGGGACATCCCGACGGCGTTCCTGAAGTCCTACTACGAGCGCGCCTACGCGGCGATCCGCGCACACTGCCCCGCGGAGCGGGTCGCGGTCGTTTTCCACGACGGCTTCCGCTCGCATCGCGAGTACCTGGGCTTCATGCAGGCGCCGGATTTCCGCAACGTCGTCTTCGACGTGCACCGCTATCAGACCTTCGAGCGGGCGGATCTCGAGCTCGATCTCGATGGCCACGTGCACAAGGCCGCGGTGCTCTGGCGTGACGAGGCGGAGCAGATACAGCGCGAGCTCGGCCTGCCCGCGATCGCCGGGGAATGGAGTCTCGGCCTCGATCTGAAGGTCGTGTCGCTCTGGGCCGAGGGACCGTTCGACCATGCGCTCGAGGGCATGACGGCGTCGCAGGAGGACGCGGCCTATCGGGCTTACGCGACTGCGCAACTCGGCGCGTTCGAGCGCTACCACGGCTGGTTCTTCTGGAGCTACCGCACCGAGACGACGCCGGCCTGGTGCTTCCGCGATTGCGTGGAGCGGCGGTGGCTCCAGCTCGGCAACCTGGGCGCCGTAACTTAAGTTCTTAAGTTACACGGCACTTAAGTTACAGTCTGACCCCAATTAAGACTCTGGCTAAGACCGGGCGCCGAGCTCGGCATGCTTCGTGTCACCGGATCGGTTCAGCACCATCTTCCGGGTGTGCAGGTTCTCCAGGCCGTGGTGGAAACTGATCGTGAGCACCGCCGTGTCCGGCAGCTCGCGGTGGAGCATTTCGAGGATGAGACGCTCGCCTTTCGGATCGAAGGCATCCGTCGCCTCCTCCATGAAGATCCAGGCGGGGCGCTGCATCAGCGTGCGCGCGAAGCCGAGCCGCTGCTGTCCGCGTAGCGGCAGGGCCTGCTCCCAGTTGTCGCGTTGATCGAGTCGCGGGGCGAGCCACGCGAGACCCGCGCACTCGAGTGCAGAACGGATGCATTCGTCGCTGAAGGCGGTCGTGGGGCGTGGGTAGCACAGAGCCTCGCGCAGCGTCCCCTCCGGCAGGAACGGACGCTGTGGCATGAACAGCAGCCCGCCGTCCTGCTCCGGCAGGAGCACGCGCCCGCTGCCCCAGGGCCAGAGCCCCCCGAGAACCTTGAAGAGACTGCCAGTGACTGCGGGATCGCCGGTGACGAGCACCCGCTCGCCGCGATGGATGTCGGCGCTGAAATGCTCGAGCAGCACTGCGCCCGAGGGCTCCGCGATGTGCAGGTCCTCTATCACCAGGTGCGGGCGCCCGGAACGGCCGAGCGTGATCCGGTTCGCGCCCGGTACCCGGGCCTCGACGTCGAGCCGCTGCATGTCCTGGTAGAGCGACAACGCCCGGTCGGCGGAGGCGCGGCAGCGCGCGATCTCGCCGAGATTGTCCACCGGCCAGGACAGCGCACCGGTAACGCGCTGGAAGGCCTGCGCCGCCTGCATCAGCACGCCGAGCGTCATCGCGCCCGCGATGTACTGGGGCGCGGCGATCAGGATCGGGAATACCGGGAGGAGCGCGCCGTACGCGGTCGTGAACGAGACGAGGCCCATATAGGCGAATGACTGGCGGTCCCAGTCGCGCACGATCTGGCGGAATCGCACGGCCGCACCCGTGCGCTCCATCGGCTCGCCATGCATCAGCGCGATGGCCTCCGAGTGCTCGCGTGCCCTGGCCAGTCCGAACCGGAACGTGGCCTCGGCCGTTTGCAGCGCATTGGTCGTGCGCACCAGCGGACGTCCGAAGATCCAGCCGAGTCCGGCACCGAGACCGGCGTAGAGCGCGGCGAGCGGCACCATGTAACCGGGGACGCGGATGGCCGTGCCGGGCAGGGTCACCGTGCCCGACACCGTCCACAGGATGTCGATGAAGGTGCCGAGAATCAGCACGGAGAACACGAGCGTGTGGGCGAGCCCGATCGCAGACTCCGTGGCGATGCGAATGTCCTCCGCGATGCGTCCGTCGGGGTTGTCATGTTCGCCCGCGGTGAAGAGCAGGCGATAGTGCCGGCCCTGTTCCATCCAGCGCCCGATCAGCCGGTCCGTGAGCCAGCGGCGCCAGTCGAGCTGCAGCCAGCGCTTGACGAGAAGATGCGCCGCCGTGACGCCGATCGAGATCGCGAAGATCAGTGCGAACACGCCGACCTGGACCAGCACGCCGGCGACGGAGCGGGCCTCGAGCGCATCGAAGAGCGCGCGATTCCAGTAGTTGCCCCACACGGTCAGCCCGACCTGCCCGAGGGTGAGCAGAAAAAGGATGAATGTCGCGCTGCGCACCTTCCACCTGCGCTCGCAGTTCCAGTACGGCCCTGCGAGGCGGAAGACCTGGCGGAGGAACCGGGGAGGCGGCGCGGATACCGGCTGCGGCATCAGGGCGCGAAACCCGACGGGCCGGGTGGCGTGTTGAGCCGGGAGTGCAGGATCGTGTAGTCCGTGCTCGTCACGCGCCCGCTCTCGTTGAGATCGGCGACGGCGTCCGTGGTGTTCATGCGGCTGCGCAGGATCACGAAGTCCGCCGACGAGACGAGACCGCTGTTGTTGAGGTCCGCATCGCAGGGGTTGCCGTAACCGTCGTGGTCGGCGTCGCCCTGCGAAGGGTTTGCCACGGTGATGCAGTTGTCGAGGCCGTCCGCGATCCAGTCCCTGTCGCTGTCTACCGATAGCGTCGACTCGGTCGGCACGAAGATGGAAGCCGTGCTGGCGCCGGTGCTCTCGAGGTAGATCGTAAAGACGGGATCGGCCTCGTCGAGGGAGGCGACGGGCACGCTCGCCTGGTACCATTGACCCGCCGCTAGAACCGACAGCGGCTGGCGCCAGAATTCATGTCCCTTGTACCCGACGGAAAGCCAGCCGCCGCTTCCGATGATCCCGACCTTGAAGGGCACGAGGAGCTGGCCGGGCGGCGCGCCGCGTGCGCTCGGGCTCGACACCTGGTAGGTGACGTACGCGGTTGGCGTGTCAGTGAGGTACCACCCGTAGAGCCGCTGCGTCGGCTTGCCCGCGCAGCTGGCGACCGTCCATGGATTGGGGACCCCGGTCGCCGCCCTGTAGCACACGCCGCTCGCGTTGATGATCGCGCTCGGCCGGAGCCAGCGCTCGTTGGCGCGAAAGTAAGTGCGGAGCGCATCAGTCGTGCCGGAATAGGCCGCCGCGGATCCGGTGGCGGGCGTGTCGCCGCCGATGATGATCAGCGACCGGCGCGCGCAGGCGAAGAACGGTGTCCCGGGCTGGAGATAGACGTCCCAAATCATCCAGCCATTGGCCAGCGCGTCAGTATGAGAGTAGGTGCGGAGTGCCGGGGAATAGCCCGTCCTGGCACAGTCGTCGGAATACTCCGTCGCGATGGCGGCATCGGCCGTTCCGGCGGCCATCATGACGAGGCCGAGCAGCAGGATCCGCAGACTGAAGCTCAGTAGGCCGTGCACAGTCGGCCGGGATTCGTGATGTGGCGCGTGGTCACACAGAGCTGGCTGTTACCGGCGCTTCTGTTCGCGTAGTAGGTCGTGTCCTGCGCAAGAGGTCCGGTGAGGTAATCGACCGCGTTATCGTGAAAGATGCTGTCCATGACCGTGATGCGCTGCCCGTACACGTTGGAGATACCGTAGTCGGCGCCGGCGATGTAATTGCCGGTGAACGAAAGGTCCTCGACCCTGGCGCCGAGATAGAAGGCGAAGGGCAGCTTCGAGATGATGATGTTGTCGCGCACGGTGAAATGGCGGGTCAGCATCGGCATAAGAGGGGTCCCGGCCCGGGAGCCGAAGTCGAACCCGACGCCCGGCGTGCCCGAGCCGGCGCATACCGGATCCGTCTTCTGGAAGCCCCACACCAGATTGCGCTCGATGAAGCTTTCGGGCTTGTCGGCCGGTCCCTTGGCGGCCATCGCCATGCCCTCCGAGCAGGAGCAGGTTCCCGATGTCGTGAAGTGACCGGAACAGTCGGTGTAGGCCGCAGGCGTCTGGTAGAACTCGTTCTCGACGAAGCGATTCCCGCCCCCCGCCGTCGGACCGTTCGAGATGCCATCGACGAGATCGATGAGCTCGTTTCCCCGGACCGTGACGCGCTCGGCCTCGTGGATGTAAACGGCGTAACTGTCCAACCCGGGCACGCGCAGCGGCCTGCGGAACACGCTGTCAACGACCGCGCTGTCAGTGCCGCGGGTGAACTCGAGCATGATCCCGCTCGGTCGGCCAGGCCAGGCCCGCGGTCTCTCGAACACCATCCGCTGCAGGACGTTGCGGTTGCCGATGACACGCGGCTCATAGATCGCATCGCGCACCACGATGCGGTCGATGATCCAGTTGTTGCCGACGACGTCGAACTGGGAAACCGCAGCCGTCTGCGCGTCCGGCACGCGCGCCGGGTGGACCGTCTCGTCGGCGTCCGACCAGCGCAGCCAGCGCGGCCTGCCGGTCGTGCCTGAAGCCGTCAGCTGGATCACGCCGACCTGCTCGACCGTATAGGTCGGTGCCGGCGCCACGCAGATCACCGTCTTGTCACTATCGTTGACGTGCTGCCAGTCCGCCGTGGTGCGAATCGTGAAATCGCAGGCGGGCAGCAGCGCGGCGAAGACCCAGGCCAGCGACATGACCGGGACCATAGTCGCAAGGCGGGGGTTAAATCAAATAGTCGAAAAGGATTGCCTCGGATGGTTGACAGCGGTGGCCGCCGGGTGTGAAGTCAGCCATGGAACGCCAACGTCATCTTCATGCGGGGAAAACGCACATGGCTGCAAAGACGAGACGCAAGACACGGCGGGGAAGACCGGCGGCGAAGCCCGCCCGCGGCAGAAAAACAACGAAGGCCGGACGCGCGCGCCGCGCGACGAGCCGCAAGCCCGCCCGGGCCGCAAAGCGGGTGAAGACGGCACGGCGGGCGAAGCGGGCCAAGCCCGCCCGATCCGCGAAGAAAGCGCGCCGTGCGGCGCCGAAGGCCGCGAAAGCGCGCTCCCGGACGGCCGCGGCTCCGCGCACGCCGCCACCGCCGGCGCGGCCAGCCGTTCCGGCGGCGACGCTGAAACCCTCGCTCGCCTCGATGTCGGTCACCCGGACGGCGCGCGTGCCGGCCCCGCCTGGAGCCGAGGGTCCGCCCGCGGCTCCGCCGGCCGAGCGCCAGACGATCCTGCCGCTGCTACACGACCCCGGCGAACGCATGCCATAAGGCCGGCGCCTTGACCTCGCGGTCCAGGGGCAGGGTCCGCCGGAGCGCGAAGCGATCGGACAGGGCGCCGGCCAGGGGCCGGCGCCGTTTCTGGTGGGCGACGCTCGGCGACGAAGCGCTACTCGACCTCAGGCTCTGCGATCTCGGGCTCACTCTCGAGCGGAGTCCGCTCACGCCGGCCTTGAAGAAGCTCGACCGCGAGCTCGACCGCCGCGGCTTCGTATTCCGGCCACGCGCATGGCTGTCGGAGGAATGGTTTTCCCCCGACGGCATACCGGGGTTTGCGATCCCTTTCTACCTCGCGCATCCACGGCTGCTGCGTCTGGAACGGCGCATGATGCACGAGGCCGAGGGTGGCAATGCGCGCTGGCTCGCGCGCATCCTGCGTCACGAGACGGGTCACGCGCTCGACAATGCCTATAGACTGCGCCGGCGCAAGCGCTGGCGCCAGGTGTTCGGCAGCGCCACCCGCCGGTATCCGGCCGATTACGCGCCGCGCATCACGAGCCGGGACTACGTGCTGCACCTCGGTCACTGGTACGCGCAGAGCCACCCCGCGGAGGATTTCGCCGAGACGTTCGCCGTCTGGCTGGCCCCGAATTCCCACTGGAAATCGGACTACGAAGGCTGGCACGCGCTGCGCAAGCTCTCCTACGTGGACGAGCTGATGCAGGAGATCCGCAGCGAGCCTCCCCCGGTACGCGCACGCGAGGTCATAGAGCCGCTGCGCGAGAACCGCAGCACGCTCCGCGAGCATTACCGGCGCAAGCTCGAAGGCTATGACCGCACGGAAGCCAGCCGCTACGATCAGCGGCTGCGTCGCATCTTCGGCCTGCGTTACGAGCATCCGGGACAGATTCCTGCCGCGACGTTCATTCGCCAGGTGCGCCCGCAACTCACCCGGCTGCTCGTGCGCCGCTCGCACCTGCATCCGTATCTGGTGCATCATGTCATGCGCATGATCATTCGCCGTGCGCGCGAACTTGATCTGGTTGTCGCGGGTCCGCTGCGCGTGACCGAGAGGGAGCTCTTCGGCCTTCTCGAAAGGACGCTGTTCGACTTCGTGCGCCGCGGCCGGGAGCGCTACGCCCTGTGAAGAAACTGCGCGTGCTCGTCCTGATGCACGAGAGCCTTGTACCGCCGGTAAGCCTCGATGGTTACACCGAGCAGCAGATCAACGAGTTCAAGACCGAATACGACGTGATGACCGTGCTCGCGAAGGCGGGTCACGAAGTGCGCGCGCTCGGCTTGTACGACAACCTGGCCGATCTGCGCAACGCGATCACGGAGTGGAAGCCGGACGTCGCTTTCAACCTGCTGCAGGAATTCCAGGGCATCGTCACCTATGACCAGCACATCGTCGCTTATCTCGAGCTCATGCGGCAGCCGTACACCGGCTGCAATCCGCGCGGCATGATGCTGTCCCGGGACAAGGTGCTGTCGAAGCAACTCCTGAGCTATCACCGCATCGCGACGCCGCAGTTCCTGATCTTCCGCCGCGGTCGCCCGTACCGGTTGTCACGCAAGCTCAAGTTTCCGTTGTTCGTCAAGTCCGCGACAGAAGACGCCTCGCTCGGCATCGCCCAGGCCTCGATCGTCGAGGACCGGGCGCACCTCAAGGAGCGCATCGACTTCATCCACGACAACACCAAGACCGATGCGCTGGTGGAGGAGTACATCAAGGGGCGCGAGCTCTATGTCAGCGTCTGCGGCAACGACCGCCTGACCACGTTTCCGGTTTGGGAAATGGATTTCGGCACGCTGAATGGCGCGATGGCCGGTATCGCGACGCGCAAGGTCAAATGGGACCTCAAGTATCAGCAGAAACACGGTATCAGGACGGGCAAGGCGCCGGGCCTGACCGACGCGGATCACGAGCGCCTGGGGCGCCTGAGCAAGCGCATCTACCGCGCATTGCACATGAGCGGCTATGCACGCATGGATTTCCGCATGCGCGAGGACGGCACGGTCTATGTGCTCGAGGCGAACTGCAACCCGAACCTGAGCCACCAGGAGGATTTCGCCGACTCGGCCGAGAGCAATGGGCTGAGTTATCCGGCGCTGCTTCAGCGCATTATCCGCCTCGGTCTCGGCTACGGCGCGGAGTGGCGCCTGAACGAGAGTTAACGCACCCGGCGCAGCTGGCGGAACTGGCCCGTGAGCTCGGGCGCGATCGCGGGTTGCAGCAGCGAGCTCATCCGTTCGGGCATCCGGGTGATCGCACGAATCAGCTCGGGGGCCGGGAGCGGCGGCGAAACGAGATAACCCTGCACGTACATCGGCGCCTGCGCGTTCAGCCAGGCGAGCTGCTCGCGCCGCTCGATCCCCTCGGCCGTGATCTGCAGGTTGAGGCTCTGGCAAAGGGCGATGATCGCGCGCGCGATAGCCTGAGAGCGCGCGCTTGAGTCGATGCTCGCGACGAGGTTGCGGTCGAGCTTCACTCGCGACAGTGGCAGTTGCTCGAGCGAAACCAGCGAGGAATAGCCCGTACCGAAGTCATCGAGTGCGACCCCGACGCCGAGCGCGCGCAGCTGCCGCAGGGCCTCGATCGTCTGGTGACCGGTCTGCAGCACGTTTTCCGTCAGCTCGATCTCGATGCACTCGGACGGGAGCTCGTGTTGCGCCAGCAGTCCGCGCACGCGCCCTACGAAATGGTTATCGAGCAATTGGCGCGAGGAGACGTTCACGGCCACGCGCACGTTGCGCCAGCTCGAGTAGTGCCACTGGGCCGCGTGCCCGACCGCGGATTCGAGGACCCAGTCGCCGATCTCGCGGATGAGGCCGCAGTCCTCTGCCACCTGCAGGAAATCCTTGGGTAAGACACAGGTGCCGTCCGGCGGTCGCCAGCGGAGCAGCGCTTCCACGAGGCCGGTTTCGAGCGTCGCCAGGCTGACCTCGGGCTGGAAGAAGAGTTCGAACTCGCCGCGCTCGACGGCGTGCCGCAGGCCCTGTTCGGTCGCGAAGCGCGAGGCGGCGATCTCGAGCAGATCCGCGCTGAACAGCCGGAGCTGGCTGCGACCCTCCGCCTTCGCCTGGAAGAGCGCGGCGTCTGCCGCGCGCAGGAGCGCCTCGGCATCGTTGGCGTGCTCGGGGTAGACGCTCGCGCCAACGCTCAGCCCCATCAGCAGCTCGCGCCCGTCGACGATCAACGGGTCCTGGAACGCCCGCACCAGCCGCGCCCCGGCATCCCTGATCTCGTCGATGTGGGAGGCGCGCTCGTAGACCACCGTGAACTCATCGCCACCGAGCCGCGCCGAGAAGCCGAAGTCGGCAGCCGCCCTGCTCAATCGCTCGGCGATGGTCTGCAGGACGCGGTCACCGAAGACGTGCCCCATGCTGTCGTTGATGTGCTTGAAGTGATCGAGGTCGATGAAGAGGACTCCGACCAGGCTCTTGCTCTGCGCAGCGCGCGCGAGCGCCGCATTGAGCTGCGTGAAGAGCTGGCGGCGGTTCGGCAGCCGCGTCAGCGGGTCGTGCTCGGCGAGATGCTGAAGCTGGCGCGTCCGCTCCTCGACCTTCGCCTCGAGTTGGCCGTGGTATTGGCGGGCGAGTGCCTGTGCCGCCGCGAGCTCCTCGGCCATGTGGTTGAACGACACGGCGAGCGTGTCGAGCTCCCGAATGCCGCCGCGGGGCACGGAGACGCCCGTCTCGCCCTGTGCGATGCGCCGCGTGGCCCGCAGGAGTCTTCGCACCGGCATCACGACGCTCACCACCGTATTCACGGAGATGGCGAGCAGCAACAGGAGCACGCAGCCGCTCAACCACCTGAGCAGGAGGCGCTGGCGCTCGTCCCGGGCCGACTGCGCGTACTGCGCGTCGGCGGACTGGCGACGTTCGGTGGCGACGGCGGTCGCCGCGGTGAACAGCGCCGTCGTCCGGCGCAGCCCGGCGGCGAGCCCGCCGTAGTTCTTCGAAAAGGCCTCGATGCCGGCCTCGCGCTCGCGGTCGTCGTGAACGAGCGACTGGCGCAGGGCTACCAGCTGGCCGAGTTCGCCGCGGGCCGCCGCGAGCCAATCCTTGCCGAGGCCGCGAGCGATACCGCGCTCGTTCTCCCGGAAGATCACCGCGAGCGCCTCTTCACGGGCGGCGACCGCGGAGAGCGTCGTCTCGTCGTAGCCCTGGGGCAGTGCGAGGCTGGCCGCATGCCTGCGCATCTCGTCGAGGACGCGGCTCGCATCGACCAGGTACTGCCGTGCGACCACTCTGCCGAACACCTTCCACGTGTGGTCGAGCGAGGCCTTCAGGCGCGCGTCGAGCGCGTCGAGCTCCGCGTGGTATTCCTGGAGCAGCCGCGGCCGCGTCCCGGCCGAGCGCAGGAGCGTGTCGGCCGCGCGCCTGTGCTCTTCGAGCTGGCGTGTGATATTGCGCAGGACGGTCTCGTCGATGGTGTCCGCCAGTGCGGTGGCGTAGGCCTTGCCAGCGGGCGCGAGAGCAGCCGCCGCCTGCCGGTACGCGGTGGAGCGTGCGGGGTCGTCGGCCTCCAGCCGCGCCACCACGGCGCGCTGGTATTGGTCGAGGGCCACCGACAGCGCATCGGGGTTGCCTCTTTCCAGTTCCGCTGGAGCGACGGGCGCGGCGGCATCGATGGTGCCGATGAAGGACGTGCCGTGCTCGTTGATCGCATTGGCAGCGACCGCGAGAAGCGCGACGGCGAGGAAGGCGATCGAGAGCCGCGGCGCGATGCCGAGGCGGGTCGGCATCCGCCGGTCAAGCGACGTCCACGCGGCGGCTAGCGCCGCCTTCGCGCGTGGCAGCAGTGACCGGGCGTGTCGCATCCCGGCGGATTATTGCGAAACGCCGGTCGAGGAGATGTGCGCGGTATGCGTGCGTGTGCCGGGCGGGTGTGACCGGCGTCGCAATTAGCCGAACGGCTCGACGTGCACCATCCAGCCGAAGAGCCGCGGCACGAAGTGCCCGCCGACGGCATCGCACGCCTCCCGTGTGGCGATCGGCGATTGCGGCCCGAACAGCGGCTTGCCGTCGCGGGTCTCCGTCCAGCGCTCGCGATGCCAGAACCCGGGCACGCAGAGATTCACGTGCTGGTGCCATTGCGCCATGGACAGCGGCACGCGCTCATCGAGCTCCGTCTCGTCGGCAGACGCGGGCGCCGTATACATGACGCCCGTCAGCGTGTAGCGGCCGTCCGGCTCTTCGCGGTAGAGCAGGGACGTCGGCGCCACCGGATCGAATCCGAACACGGCGGCGGCGAAGCCGTTCGCCTTCCTGGTGAAATGGTATTCGCGCTGGCGCACGGCGGGCATGAACTGCTCGTAGCCGTCGGCCTTTGCCACCTCGACGTCGCGGTAGCGGGCGAGATCGCGGCGGATCGTCTCTTCGAGCGCGCTGTAGCGCGCCTCGTCCGCCGGCGTCGCGGCGCGGGCCGGGGCCAGCCGGATGTGCGGGTTGTCGGCCGCATGGTGATGGCCTGCAGGCATGTCGTCCGCCGCTGCCGCGAGCGGCATGGCCATCAGGAGACCGAGCAGTGCAGGAACGTGACACGACATAAGGGCTCTCCGGCGCATGGGTCCAAGATCCGAACGCGCGGAGCCGGCGGCCGTTGACCGTCTCAGCGTATGCCGCTCGCCTGGTAGCCGCCCGGAACTCCATCACGGGAGAACACGACCTGCCAGAGCTGGGCCTGCCGTGAACGGAAATAACCGGCGCAGCTGAGGAGATAGAAGCTCCACATGCGCCGGAAGGTCTCGTCGTAGCGCTCCTTCAGGCCCGGCCAGGCGCTCGCGAAGTTGCGATGCCAGGCCATGAGCGTGCGATCGTAGTCGGCGCCGAAATTGTGCCAGTCCTCCATCGTCAGCAGGTCCTCGGCCGCCGCACCGATCTGGGGGACGGAGGGCAGCATCGAGTTCGGGAAGATGTACTTGCCGAGCCAGGCGTTCGTGCGCATGACTGACTGGTTCGAGCCGATCGTGTGCAGCAGGAAGAGCCCGCCCCGGCGCAGACAGCGCTTCATCACTTCGAAGTAGTGGCGATAGTTCTTGACGCCGACGTGCTCGAACATGCCGATCGAGTAGATGCGGTCGAAGGAGTCGCCGCCGAGCGCCCGGTAGTCTTCGAGACGGATGTCGATCGGCAGGCCGCGGCAGGCGTCGCGTGCCCATTCCGCCTGCTCGGCCGAGATGGTGACGCCCACCCCGGTCACTCCGTGCCGCTCGGCGAAATACGCCAGCGCGCCGCCCCAGCCGCAGCCGACATCGAGCACGCGCATCCCGGGCGCGAGCCCGAGCTTGCGCGCAATGAGGTCGAGCTTCGCCTCCTGCGCGCCGTCCAGCGTCGTTGCCGTCTTCCAGCAGCCGCAGCTGTAGATCATGCGGCGATCGAGCATGGCGCGGAACAGGTCGTTGCCGGCGTCGTAGTGAACGCGGCCGACCGCCCACGCGCGCGCCGCGCTTTGCAGGTTCACGAGCTGAGCCTGCAGATCGATCAGCCACGATGTCACGCCACGGAAGCGGCCGACGATGCCGGCGCTCCACAGGCGGTCCATCAGCTGGTCGAGCCGCTCGCAATCCCACCAGCCCGCCATGTAGGCCTCGCCGATCCCGAGGGTGCCTCGCGCCAGCGCCTCGGTGTAGAAACGTGGATCGTGGATCGTCACGTCCCAGGGACGGTGGCCGCCGATGACGACGTCGCAGGGCGCAAGCAGCGCCATGATCCGGTCCCGGCTGAGGCGCTGCGCCCAACCCAGATGCGGGCCGCCGTGGTGCTGCGCCGCTGCAATGTCCGACCCGCCCAGTGCCGTTCTGGTGTTCATGTTATGTCGCTCCTCGTCAGCAGGAGGATGCTAGCGCCGCAACGTCCGGCGCGCCCTCGTCCGGAGCCCTGCTTCTTTGCAGGAATTCTCCTACATCAGAATCGGAGATGCACTGACAGATTTCGGCGCGGCAGCGTGACCGGTTGCTCAACTCTCTGGTACAAGCAGGCCGTTACCCGCTCCAGATCTCCACGCTGTGATCACCTTCGTAGCGCCGGATCCCGACCGAAGCGGACAATCCGGGCATAATGAAATACACAATACTAATTGCCTCCCTGCTGCTCGGCTCGGCGGCTCACGCGGGTCCGAGCGCGGAAAAGATCTTCGCCAGCGCGCGCTCCTACACCGCCTACATCGAGACGCGCATCGAGACTCCCTTCATCGAGGACGAGCAGGGTTCCTCGCTCGGCGCCGCCTTCGTGATCGACGCCAAGCGGCGCTGGCTCCTGACCAACGCCCACGTCTCGGGCAGATCGCCTGCGCACATCACGGCAATGTTCGCGGGCTCGCAGCCCGTGAAGGCGAGGCCGGTCTACATCGACCCGTACCTCGACCTCGCGGTCCTCGAATACGAGCCCGATGACATAGCGAAGCCAAGCGCCGCGCGTCTCGAATGCGAATTCGTGCCCGGGACCGGCCACGCGGTCGGTGCCTTCGGCCACCCGAACGGCTTCAAGTTCAGCGGCACGCGTGGCGTCATCTCGGGCCGCATCTACCGCTTCGGCGCCGACTGGCTGCAGACCGACGCGCCCATCAACGGCGGCAACTCCGGCGGCCCTCTCATCAGCCTCGAAACCGGCCGCGTGGTCGGCATCAACACCGCGACGCTCAATGACAAGGAGAGCCAGAACTCCAACTTCGCGGTCCTGGCGGTCCAGGCCTGCCGCGTGATCGACCTCCTGAAGCGCGGCGCCGATCCGCGGCCTGCCCTGCTCGGCGTGAGCTTCTTCCGTGAGGGCGACGAGGATTCCCTGCGTGTCGCCAAGGTATTCGCCGCCGGTGCCGCGGCGTCCCTGCGCCATGGCGACGTCATCCTGGGGCTGGCCGGCGTCAAGGAGATCCCGACCTCCGAGGGCCAGCTCATCCACCTGCTGCGCGGCCGCTCCGAGCACGTGCGCCTCGACATCCGCCGCGGCGGCGAGATGATGGCGCTCGAGACGAGCTTCCCCTACCGGGTCGCGCCGCTCGAGCGGCGCGGACTGAACGTCGCCGGCGCGTTGCTTGCGCTCAGCAACCAGATCGATATCGAGGGCCTGGCGCCGGCCTCGGCCATCATGGTGCACGCGGTTACCAAGGGGAGCCCGGCCGAGATGGCCCGGCTGAAACCCTACGATCACCTCGTCTCGATCGACGGTGTGGTCGTCAGAAACGTGGACGAGCTCGAGGCCGCCATCCGCGCCCATCCAGCGGCGGATGGCCCGCTCACGCTCGAGTTCCTGCGCCCGAGCGGCACGGAGAACACGCTGACGGTCGACGTGCTCGCGCGGCTCCCCGGCGACCGGCTGAAGACCGTCGCCTTCGAGCCCGAGCCCGATTCACGCGTTTCGCAGACGCACTGAGCACCAGCGCCGGTTGCAACAACCGGCAAAACTCCCCGGCGAGTCAATGCATTAGGCGCGGCTGCCGCGCCACTTTCCGTCCAGTGTGACCCGGCGTTGCCAATGCGCGGTGGCAGGGGTAGCGTGAGCCTGCGCCCGGCGCCTGCCGGGCGTGAACTCATGAGCAACCAAAGGGAGATGGGTGATGCGTAAGACATTAGTGCTCGCGTGTGCGTTGGCGCTCGGCGGCATGGCTGCCGTGCCTGCTTTTGCAGATTGCCAGGCGGACATCAAGACCGCGGAAGATGCGGCGACGAAGGTGACCGACGCCAAGCAGAAGGCGGAAGCGGACAAGCACATTGCGGCGGCCAAGGCCGAGCTCGCGAAGGCGAATGAGAAGGCCTGCTCGCAGCACGTCGCCGAGGCAAACAAGGCGATGAAGCCCGGGATGTAGACGCCATAGGCGCTTCACGAGGGCGATCACAAGCCCGATGAAACGGACGGCGCCGGCCTCAGTGCCGGCGCTTTCTTTGCGCATGCATCCGCGTATGGCCACATAGCGTGAAACGCGCCGGATCGCTCCTGCTGACGCTGTTTGCAGTCTGTGCTCTCGTGGCCGCGTTCTGGTTCGGACCCCTCACGCAGGCGAGAAATCAACACCCGGGCGACGCGCCGCTCGTCCTGGATGCGACCCTCGATCACGTCATCGACGGCGATTCCATCGCCGTGAAGCTCGACAGCGGGCCGATCGAAGTGCGCCTTCATGGCGTGGACGCACCGGAATGGAAGCAGCCCTTCGGGCGCGAGGCGAAGGCGAAACTGAAGCGGACGCTGCGCCAGGGACAGGCCGTGGAGCTGATGCCGGTAGACCAGGACCGGTACGACCGGATGGTGGCGGTCGTATATCTGGCCGGCACCAACATCAATGAAGCGCTGATCGCGGATGGCTTTGCCTGGGCCTATCGCAATTACCTCGGCGAACTGAAGGACGACGCTCACTACTGCGATCTGGAGGCTACGGCCCGCGTCATGCACCGCGGCCTGTGGTCGCAGGCCCCGAAGCTCTGGGTGCCGCCCTGGATCTATCGTGAGCGCCAGCGGGCCGGAACGGGGGCGAAGGTGCCCTCGCCGGACTATTCGAAGGAAACGGCCGCGGCCTGCATGGCCGCGCTCGGAGGGGCGACGCCCGCCGCGTTGGCGCAGGGGTCCCTCTCCCGGCCGCCGCCGGAGCCGGACTGCGTCATCAAGGGCAACATCAACGGACGCGGAGAGAAGATCTACCACCTGCCGGGAGGCCGGGATTACGAGGCGACGCGGGTCAATCCGCAGGGCGGCGAACGCTGGTTCTGTTCGGAGGCGGAGGCGCGGCAGGAGGGGTGGCGCGCGGCGCGGTGAGGCTCGCGGCGTTCTGCGTCAATGACGTCACAGAGTCGTAAACACCCTGTCACACTCGCGAGCGACATTATGGGCGTCACCCGCCGATACGCTGCCAAGCGCCGAGCGGGGAACCCCCTAAAAAACAAGAACCAGGAAGACCTCTGCGCCGCCGGCGCCGCCGACCTCCCGTGCGGCGTGGCGGCGGGTGACACTTCCAGCCTCGCCCGCTAGATTTCCCCCGACTAGGACAGGAACTGCGCGATGCGCACCATCGCGAGCGTGTCGTGTCCGCAGTAGCGCAGGAGCTGCCCGCAGAGCTCGGCCTTGCGTCCGGTTGCGGTCGTGGGCGCCGTGGCTTCGATGTATGCCGCCTGCGCGGCTCCCCCTTCGCGGATGCCCTCGAGGCGGGCGTAGTCCAGCTCCGGGGCGATGGTCGGCAGCAGCGCCTTGATGGACCAGCTGCCCTTCATCGCGGGATGGTAGTAGGCCGCCTTGGCGATGGGATGCAGGTCGACGAGCCGCGCGCTCACGGCATCGAGCGCGCCCGCGAGATCGGGACAGAGGTCCGCCAGCGTCGCGAGGCATTGCCGCTCGAAGCGCGTGTACATGAACACGGGGCCGCTCGAGCCGATCGCCTCGAGCAGGGCCAGCGCGATGGCACGGGCGGGCAGCGTGTCGCCCAGTTCCAGGAACTCGGCGTGCTCGAGCCGTCCGGGCGCGCGCTCGACGTGCAGCGACCACTGGAACGGGATCTGCTGGTAGGGCCGCGTGCCCGCCCAGCGCGGCACCGCGTAGTGGATCGTCTCGAAATCGAGGTAGTAGCGCGGCCAGGGCTGTGCCGCCAGCGTCGCGCGGGCAGTGGGACTGAGCTCGGGGCGGCCGGTGCGCGCGGCGCGCCACGCGCGCAGCGCATCCTCACCACGCACGAGCTCGGGCGGCAGCTCGCGCACGTCGCGGAAGCCCCTGGCCACCATCTCGTCGAGCCGCCGGCCGACGTTGGGAAGCGTGTTGAGCGGATAGTCTGTCTGCGGCCAGCAGTACCCGACGAACGGACAGAGGTGTGGCCGGGCGCACCGGCTTCCGACGGGCACCGCCGGTTCGTCGGCCTGGACGATGTCCTGCGCGGCGGCGAGCCAGCCCGGTACCTGCGCACGCTGCGCCGCGATGCCGGCCGTCAGGTCGGTCTCCCTCAGGAGTCCCTGGTAGTCGCCGCCGCCTGCATACACGAAGGCGCTGTTCACATGGGCGAGGACGATCGTCTCGGGCGGCGCGGCCGAGCGCTCGACCACCCAGGCCTGGATGGCGCAGTCGGCCGCATGCTGTTCCTTCACCTCCGTCGCGGCCTTCACTTCGACGAGTGCGCGCCGGCGGCGGTCGAGGACGTCGGCGCGCACGAGCAAGCCGTCGCGCTCGAAGGTCGCCTCGAACAGAGGGCCGGCGGCGGGCGCGGCGAGCAGCATGGCCGTGCTGCGCAGCGCCTCGCCCATGCCGCGCTCGGCGCTCACGTGAATGCCGGTGCCGGCGGGGTCGTAGATCCTGTGCGCCACCGCGCCCACCGCGTGACCCGTCTCGAATGCCGCCTGCGTCGCGTCGTCCACGATCGCGAGCTCCGGGCGATGCTTCTCCAGCCAGAGCCGCTTCGGGCACTGCAGGTACGACAGCAGCCGGGTCTTCGAGAGACGCGCTGGGCGGCGCAACGGCGCTGCCCCGGGCGGCGCGCGCGGTTCTTCCGGGCGCTCCCGGAACAGATCGAGCTGGTCGTTCGTCTCCGACATGGTGGCATGATGTTGCGCCGGCCGTGCAGTGTCCACGGTCAGAGTGCGTTTCGCGCGGCCCCGTGGGGCGGGTCGATCATGGCGCCCGAACTTCGGTTCGGGGTCGCTACCTCATGACGCCGCGAACGCCGGCGGCCCCGCGCTCGATGGGGTGAGCGAGCCCGCCCGCTCCAGGGCACGGGCCGCGTCGGCGGCGCGGCCTGCTTCCCGGTACATGCGTGCCAGTTGCAGCAGCGTCTCGGCGGCGCCCCAGCTGGCAGTGCGCGAGCCCTCGCGGAGGGCCGATTCGAAGAGCGCGGCGGCGCGCTCGAGCTTGGCGATGGCGGCGGCGCGATCGCCACCGAAGAGCCGCGGCGTCGCCTCGTCCGCCAGCCCGTCCTGGAGCATCACCCACGGATTCAGCGGCGCGAGACCGCGGGCGGCGGCCATCTGGCGGCGTGCCTCGAGCCCCCGGCTCGCGAGGCCGAGACGGTGATAGCGCGTGCTCACGCCGTAGCAGGAGCCGAGCAGCGCGCGCGCCTCGGCGTCGCCGGGCCTGCGCGCGATGTAGGCCCGCAGCTCGGCGATGCAGTCGTCCACATGGCGGGCGGCGGCCTCGGCATCGCTCGCCGCGAGCAGCCCCTGGCGGAAGCGCGCATAGGCCGCGAAGTAAGCGGCGCGCTCGTCCGCGCTCGCGAGAAGCTCGCGCCGTGCGGCTTCGATGGCGCCGGCGTTCTGCGCGCGCCAGGACGATTCGATGCGGTCGCGGAAGGCATCCATGGCGACCGGGCTCGTCTCGGAGCGGGCGTTTTGCGCTGCGCCAATGAGCCATAACAGCGCCAGCAGCTTCCCTGCGAACGAATGATGCTCTGCCTTCACAAGGGAGTATTCGCCGGAACCGGCCCCGCGGTTTCACGTCCATCGGCCCTTGGCGCCCGGAGGCACGGGCCCTAGACTCCGCGACGGCCTGCCTCGCGGCTGGCCCGCACCCGGGATCTGCCGGACCACTGCAACCAAGAGCACGGCGCCATGGCGAATCAGGAACTCAGGACTTTCAACGCCACGTACGAGTGGGCGAAGACCGCGGCTGAGCTGCCCTGGTCGCACGAAGAGCCTTCACTCTTCCTCGCCGAGATCTGCCGCGAACGTAAACCGGGGCGCGCGCTCGATATGGGTTGCGGCTCCGGCACGGATTCGGTGTATCTCGCCGGCCAGGGCTGGGAGGTGACGGCTCTCGATTTCGTGCCGAAGGCGCTCGAGTACACGCAGCAGCGGGCGAACGCCGCCGGTGTCCGGGTGACGCCGGTGGTAGCGGACATCACGGAGTGGCAAGCGCCGCACGCTTACGACCTGGTGCTCGACCATGGACTGCTCCACAACATGGACCCGCAGCGCCATGCCGCATACCGCGAGCGCGTGATGAAGCTTATCGGCGACGACGGCGAGCTGCTGCTGCTCCACTGGCATCCGCTCTTTCCGGGCCAGGGCAACGGCAAGATGGGTCCCCGGCGCGTGGACCGGGAAGAGATCCTGAAGTTCTTCGCGCCGGACCTGCAGCTGCGCTACTTCGCCCGCGAGGAATTCGAGGACCTCCCCGACATGGTCGGCGGGGGCATGGCCCAGGCCTACTACTGGTTCCGCCGCAACCAGTCTTGGCGGCAGCCTGCGACGCTGCTCCAGGACATCCGCGCGACCTTGAAGCGCCATGCTTACGACTACGAGGCCGCGCTCGGCAGGGACGGCGAAAGCGAGCCGGATGGCGAGCTCGCGCCGGACCTGATGGCACGCGTCCTTGGCCCGGGCCGTCTCGGTATCGCACACCGCAAGCCGCCGCCCGCCGAGATCGAAGACGTGCTCGCCCGCTGGGCGCAGCACGCGGGCGTCAGCACGCGGGCTTTCAGGAATCTCCTGACGGTATTTGCCAGCGACAGGCACGGCAGGGTTTGCATCGCCGGCGCGCCGAAGTGCGGCGAATGCGACGTGCACTTCTGCAAGCGGCTGCGATACCGCTGATCGGAGCCCGTGCCGGGTCTTTTCATTTCGGGCCGGATTGAAGATACTCGCCGCTGGTCGCAACAGAGGAAAAGGAGGTGATCCAATGTCTAGTGGGATAACGATGGTGTTTGTTCAGCCTTCGCGTCTCGGCCGGACAACGGAGCAGCCTTCGGTGGCTGGTTGAGAGCACGGTAGAGGTTGGGCGACACCCGATCTCACGGAAGGGCCGCAGCGATGCGGCCTTTCTTTTTCGTTATCAAATTGGCCACTGCGATCTCCTGAACCGTAGCGCGATTAACTCGGGTCGCACGGTCGCTGAGCTGTCGGCGCAGGAGGCCGCTGCCGGCTCCGCCTCCTGTCGCGTGTTCCGAGCCACTTCCGCCACGCCCGACTCCCGGGCAGGGTTCGGGCTAAATCTCGCCGGCCGTCCCTGGCCGGCGAGAAGCATATCGGTCTCGCTCCGGCATCCATGCCTCGCTCGCCCTCAATGCCGCCCGAACCCTCCCGTGAGCCGGGCGCGGGACGGAGCAGCGCGCGTCGCGGGCACGCGGCTCTCGGCCAGAGGGCCGATGGCGGAGCCGGCAGCAGCCCTCTGTGGAGGTCGCGCGTGGCGCGCGAAGATCCGTGGGCGGGCGAAGGAGAGTGGAAGGGAGGGTTAGTGCGGCGGGTCGCGGAAGGGCACGGCCTTGCGCGTGACGGGCGGCGTCCAGTCCGGGAAATGCTCGGCGAACCGGCGGTTGCGATTTCCGTAGACGAGCGTCGCCTTGGCGGTGCCGCCGCGCCAGACGTCCCATTGAGGGTCGGCGTAGCGGTCGAAGAATGCGCCGAGCCGGCCGCCGAGGTCGGCGACGACGGCCGAGCGTGCGGGATCGGCGGCGAGATTGCGCGTCTCGCCGGGGTCGGCGGCAAGGTCGTAGAGCTCGTCCGGCGAATCGAGGAAGCGCTTCACGTACTTCCACTCACGCGTCTGGATCACACGCGTCGTGATGTACTCCCAGAACACGGGTTGTTCGGGCGCGGCAGCGCCGCCGGTGAGCAGCGCGGCGTGACTGACGCCCGGTGAGTTCGCGATCGTGCGGTCGCCCAGGCCGAGGTAGTCGAGCAGGGTCGGCAGCAGGTCGAACTCGTTCACGGTGTGATCGCTGCGTGCGCCGGCCGCGATGCGGCCGGGCTGACGGAAGATGAGCGGGATCTGGATGTTGGCGTTGTACGCGGGATAAGGCGAGCCCCAGGAGCTGTTGCCCCAGAGCCCGTGCTGGCCGTAGGCCGAGCCCTGGTCCGACATGAATACCACCAGCGTGTTCTTCGCGAGGCCGGTCTTGTCGAGGGCTGCCAGCACGCGGCCCACGCCGTCGTCGACCATAGTCACCTCGGACGCGACGTTCACCATCGCCACCGGATTCGTCAGCGCCTCGATGGCGGCCTCGCCCGACGTTGCCCCCTTGCAGGGGAATGTTGTCGGGGAAGGTCTTCGCGAAGGATTCGAGGTACGGGTGCACGGGCTCGCCCGGCTGGAGGATGGGCCGCGGCGGATGCGCCTGGTACCAGGCGGCGTGGCGCGTGTTCGGAGGCTCGAGCACCGTCGGCGGCAGCACGTAGGGGCCGTTGTAGGAGAGCATCAGGAAGAAGGGCCGCTGCTTCGACTGTGCACGGAGGAAGTCCACGGCCCGCCGCGTCCACAAGTCGGTCATGTGCTCGCGCGCGTCGGCGACGTTGAACGTGCGGCCGTTGTCGACGACCACCTGGTCGACGAAGCTCTCGGTGTGACCGCCGCTGAAGGTCGCCCAGAACTGGAAGCCGAGCTGCGGCTTCTCGTGGGCGCCGAGGTGGTACTTGCCGACCAGCGCCGTCGCGTACCCCGCATCGGCCAGGGTCTGCGGCAGGTTGCGGAATTCCTCGATCGCCGAATAGTCGGGCACGGCGTAATGCTCAGGCAGCCCGTTGTGCACGCCCGTGCGCGATGGAATGAGTCCCGTGAGAAGCGTGGCGCGGGCGGGTGAGCACACGCCGCTCGTTGCGAAGGCGCGCGTGAAGAGCATGCCCTGCGCGGCGATCCGGTCGATATTCGGCGTGCGGATCTCGGTATTGCCGTAGGCCCCGAGGAGGGTGGGACTCTCGTTGTCGGTCAGGATGAGGAGCAGGTTCGGACGCTGCGCGGCGAGCGTGGCGCCGGTGGTGAGCCACGAGAGCGCGAGGAGCAGGCCGATCGCGTGGCGGCGGCTCGTCATGAGGTCGCTACGGCGGGCGCACGCCGGTGCCAGTCGGTGCGCCGCTGGTAAGCGTGGGCGAGCGCGAGCACTGCCGCCTCGCCGAACGGCGGGCCGCTCAGCTGCAGGCCGATCGGCAGCCCGGAGCGGCTGAAGCCGCAGCAGACGGAGATCGTCGGCAGCCCGTAGACATTGAACGGCGTCGTGTTGCGGGCGGAGAGCGGCGGCCCGCGCCGCTGCGACGGCGCCCGGCTGCCCTCGATCGTGTCGGGCAGGTCGGGCGTGGTCGGCGTGACGAGCAGATCGACCTCGTCGAAGACCCTGCGGATCGCGTGGCGCGAGAGCTCGAGCTGGCGCAGTGCCTCGCTGTAGCTCGCCGCGGCGATGCGCCCGCCCATCTCGATCAGCTGGCGCGTGGCGGGAGAAAAGCCGTCTGGCGATTCCTTCAGCGCCGGGCCGAAGTAGGCATTGGCCTCGACGAACATCACGGACAGGGCCGGCGCGGGCGGCAGATCCACGTCGCGCATGCCGGCCGTGAGGGCGCCGAGCACCTCGAGCGCGGCGTTGACGGCGCCGGCGACCTCGGGGTCCAGGTCGTCATAGAACACCGCGCGCGGCCGGCCGAGCCGGAACTTGCGCGGGCTCGCGGCGAGCGCACCCTCGTAGTCGACTGCCGGCGCTTCGGCACTCGCGGGATCCGCGAGATCGAAGCCGGCGATCGCCTCCAGCAGCAGCGCCGCATCGGCCGCCGTCCGGCACATGGGCCCGACGTGGTCGAGCGACCAGGAAAGCGGGATCACGCCGCGTGCGCTGACCAGGCCGTAGGTCGCCTTGAGACCGGTGATGCCGCAGTACGCGGCAGGCTGGCGAATCGAGCCCCCGGTGTCCGTGCCGAGCGCGCCGTAGCAGAGGCGTGCGGCGACGGCGGCCGCCGGGCCGCCGGACGACCCTCCCGGGATCCGGTCGAGCGCCCAGGGATTGTGCACGGCGCCGAAATGGCCGGTCGCCGAGCTCACGCCATAGGCACACTCGTCCATGTTCAGCTTGCCGAGCAGGATCGCGCCCGCCTCGCTGAGGCGGCGCGCGACCTCGGCATCGGACGCGGGCACGCGCCCGGCGAAGGCGGCGGCAGCGGCCGTCGTGCGGATGCCGGCGGTGTCGATGTTGTCCTTCAGCCCGACCGGGATCCCGTGCAGCGGGCCGCGCCATCGGCCCCGGCGGCTCTCCGCCTCGAGCTCCTGGGCGCGCGCGAGCGCCTGCTCGGCCGTCACCGTGATGAAGGCGTTCAACGCGGGATTCAGGGCCTCGATCCGGTCGAGGCAGGCGCGCGTGAGCTCGACCGGGGAGGTCGCGCGGCGGCGGAGCGCGGCACCCGCCTCCTGCAGGCTCAGGCTCGTCAGGTCGGGCGGCGACGCAGGCGAGGCGTTCGCGGCCGGCAGCAGGCCGCCGGCCGCGAGGCCGGAGCTCAGGCCCGATTCGACGAACGTCCTGCGGGTGATCAACTCAGGCGCGGCGCTCCTGCGGGGCGGCATGCGCCATTGCCGCGGGGATCAGCGGCACGGTGTCCAGCACCCAGTTGCCGGATTCACGCCGGCCGGGGCACGGGATTGCCATGGCGACGTCGCCGAGCTTCGCCTTGCAGTGCCTTCGCATCGATGCGCCAGCCCTTGGCTTCCCATTGCTTCAGCCACTCGCGGTAGCGCACCAGCGTGGAGTCGCCGGGCACGAGGAGCTCCTTGGTGTTGGTCTCCGGCGTGCGGACCGGATTGAGCTGCTCGAGCAGGCGGATGTCCTCGTGCACGACCTGCAGGGTGATGTCCTCGATGCGCTGGTCGTGTTTGTCATCCATCAGCCAGTTGCGCATGTTCAGGAAGTAGATCCGCGTGCTGCTGTCGTCCACCGGCGCCTCGAAGATATACTGGTGGAAGGAATTGGTGGCGGTGAGGTCGATCCAGGTCACGAGCTGGTTTGGCCCCTGGTGCCAGGACCCTGCGCGGCCGAGCCGCTCCCCGTCCTGGGAGCTCCTCAGCGCCGTGTTGTAGTTCAGCTTCTTGCCGAAGGGCAAATAGAACTTGCTGCCCCACGGAATATCCTCGATCGGCAGGGGCTTGCGCTGCAGCTCGAGCTCCAGCAGCGGCCCCCCCTGCATCGGGTGTACGAACTCGTTGTGGATCGGGTCGAGCCCGTTCTCCATGGAGCGTTCGTAGTTGGCGCGCAGATTCAGGACGTACGTCTGGCACTTCCATTCCGGCGTGCCGTATTCGGGGATGTCGTACAGCGGGCGCCGCTCGCTCTCCGCCAGGTCGCCGAGGAACGCGAATACGATCCCGTATTTTTCCTGGACGGGGTAGCTGTCCACCTTGGCGCGGGCAGGCAGCTTGGCATCGTCGCCGAGCGAGGGAATCCTCACGCACTTGCCGGCGCCGTTGAAGGCCCAGCCGTGGTAGGGGCAGACGACGCAGCCGGCCTTGACGAGGCCGGCGCTGAGCGACCCGCCACGGTGCACGCAGGTATCGGCGAGCACGTGGGCCGCCCCGGTCTCGTCCCGGAACGCAACGAAAGGGCAGGCTCAGCAGCTGCACCCTGAGGGGCTTCTCGCCGGTGATTTCCTCGCTGCGTCCAATGGGATACCAGAAGTTGATGTACATGACGGCTCCGGCCGATAGGGCTTCGCCGTCCATTATTCACCGCCACGGCCCCGGGAGCCAGACCGCGATCGGACAATATGTTTATGTTGATGCTTCTACCCGCTGCCGTTCGCGTGCCTCCGGCCGCGCGCCGCCACGGGAGGCCCGCAACAGTGGCCTGAGGGCCGCCGGGGCGAGGCCGTCGAACACGAGCCCCACGCCGGTCGGCCCGACCCGGGCGACCATGGCATTGCAGTGCATCAGCCGGGCGGCGCGGTCTCCGGACAAGGACATCTCGAGGCGCACCTGCGCATGCAGCGGCAGCGAGCCTCGTGGCGCCCTGATGAAGGCACCGCTGATGCTCAGGTCCTCGAGGTGTCCGACGATCCAGCCTTCCCAGCCGCGCCGGCGAAGCAGCACGGTGATGCCGACCGGGCGCCGCTCTCCGCAGCGATGGTCCATGGGATGTCTCCCTGCTGACGGGTGCACGGGGTTCCCAAGCAGGTTCCGTGCCACATCGGTGGAGCGCTGAACACGCCGTCCGGCCTGGCGATTCGCTTCGCCGGCCGGCATGCGGGCCCCGTCGTGGAGCAGGGCCCTTCTACACTGCGCGGAGACGGTGCAGCCGCTGCTGCCTGTGACGTAACTCACAAGACCGCACAAAAGGCGCCGTCGCTACGGGATGGCAGCCGCAGTTGGCCGATAACTTCACAGAAGTATCGGGTCGGAGCGGCGAGATTGCCCGGTGGCGGATGCGCGGACGCACCCGGACGAAAGCCAACATCTCATGACGGAGCAGATGGCGGACAGCGGCGGCCAGGCGGAGTCACATCCGGATGAGGCGTCCCGTGATCGCCGGCGCGCCAGGCTCGAGGCGTTCGTCGTGGCGGCGTGCCTCCTCGCTGCAGTGGTCGCCGGCACGCTCGGTGTCTGGGTGTCCTACAGCCACACTGTCCGCTTCAATTTCCGCCGGCACCTCATCGAGCTCGCGCTCGCCACCGCCCAGCAGGTGGACGCCGGTCTGCACGCGCGCATCCGCAAGCCGGAGCAGATCGATACTCCCGACTACCTGAAGGCCGTCGCACCGCTGCGGCGCCTGCGCCTCGGGGTGCCGGGCATCAAGTACGTCTACACGCTCGTCCGGGCCGACGATGGCACGATCCGCTTCATCCTCGATGGCGCCGACCCCGGCGACAACGACGGCGACGGCATCGAGGACCGTTCCGGCGTATGGGAGCTGTGCAAGAACAAGCAGTCCGCCGTGCAGATCGCGGTCGGCAGGCCGGGCGTGCCCGGCGAGCCCGCCGCCACGGAAGAGCCTTACACCGATCCGTGGGGCACGTTCATGACGGGGTATGCGCCCTTCTACGACGCAAGTGGCAGGCAGGCCGGGGCGGTCGGCGTGGACATGGATGCCGGCGTCTATCTCGCCCGCATCCGCACGGCGCGCAATCAGGCGCTGCTAGGCCTGTTGCCGGCAAGCGTCCTGATCCTGGGTCTCAGTCTGGTGTTCTACCGCATCCGGCTGCGCGGGCTCGCCGCGGGCCGGGGCGTCGCGCGGGCGGCCCGCGAGGCCGAGGACGCGGCACGCGTGCTCGAGGCCGAGAAACAGCGTCTACGCAACGTCATCGAGGGCACCGGCGTCGGCACGTGGGAATGGAACGTCGAGACCGGCGTGGTCCATATCAACGACCGCTGGGCCGGCATGCTCGGCTACGGTCTGGAGGAGCTCGGGCTCATCACCATCGACCGCTGGAAGGCGATGCTGCATCCGGACGACGTCGAGTCGGTCATCGAACGCCTCGTCGCGAGCTTCGCTGAAGCGGGATGCGTCTATGAAACCGATTTCCGCCTGCGCCACCGCGAGGGCCACTGGGTCTGGATCACCTCGCGCGGCGCCGTGATCGAGCGCACGGCGGAGGGCAGGCCGCTGCGCATGGCCGGCACGCACCTGGATGTCACCGCCCGCAAGGAGACCGATCTCGCGCTCAAGGACAGCGAAAGCAAGTTCCGTGGGCTCTTCGAGCTGTCGCCGGTCGGCATCGCGCTCAATGATTACCGCAGCGGCCAGTTCCTCCAGGTGAACGATGCACTGCTCGGTCCGAGCGGATACAGCCGCGAAGAACTGCTGCAGCTGACCTACTGGGACATCACCCCGGCGTCCTACGGCGAGCACGAGCAGGCGCAGATCGATTCCATGGAGAAGTTCGGGCTCTACGGACCCTACGAGAAGGAGTACATCCGCAAGGACGGCACGCGCTATCCGGTGCTACTGAGCGGCATGCGCATGACCGAACCCTCCGGTCGCGAGGTCATCTGGTCCATCGTGCAGGACATCTCGCAGCGCAAGGCGATGGAATGGGAGCTGACGGCCGCCGCGCGCCGCGACAAGCTGACCGGCCTCGCCAACCGCACGCTCTTCATGGAGCGGCTGCAATGGGCGGTCAACCGCGTGCGCTCGGGCACGCGGCCATCGCTTCGCCGTGCTGTTCCTCGACTTCGACCACTTCAAGCTGATCAACGACACGCTGGGGCACGAGGCCGGCGACGAGCTGCTGCGCCAGATCGCCGATCGGCTGCGGGGCGCGCTGCGCGCCTCCGACGCGATGAGCGACGACCCCGACAGCAACGTGGTCGCCCGTTTCGGCGGCGACGAGTTCGTCATCCTCATCAACGACGTCCGGGCCGGCACGGACGTCGGCCGGATGGCCGAGCGGCTCCTCAACTTCCTCGCGCCCGCTTATCACCTCGGCGCGCGCGAGGTGCACTCGACGGCGAGCATCGGCATCGTCACCAGCGACCAGTGCACCGAGAGCGCCGAGGCGGTGATCCGCAACGCCGACGTCGCCATGTACGAGGCGAAGCGCTCGGGCCGCGGCTGCTCGGTGATCTTCAACGAGGCGATGCACACGCGCCTCACCCGCCACGTGACGATCGAGAGCGGACTGCGCAAGGCGCTCGGCACCTCGCAGCTATCGCTCGTCTATCAGCCGATCATCGCGCTGGAGACCGGCCGCATGGTCTCCGCCGAGGCGCTGCTGCGCTGGGAGCATCCGCAGCTCGGCCCGATCTCGCCCGCCGAGTTCATCCCGATCGCCGAGGAATCCGGCCTCATCGTCCCGCTCGGCGAGTGGGTGCTGCAGGAAGCCTGTCGCGCCCTCGTGCGCTGGCAGCGCGAGGCGCCGCACCTGGCGCCGGGTACCGTGAGCGTTAATGTCTCGCGCGTCGAGCTCGGCCTCGGCCGCCGACTGCTCGACCGCATCGGCGCCATTCTCGAGCAGACCGGTCTGCCCGCCGCCTGCCTGCAACTCGAGGTCACGGAGCGTGAGGTGATGCGCGACCCGGCTGCTTCGCTCGCGCTGATGCAGTCGCTGCGCTCGCTCGGCGTGCGCCTGGCGATGGACGACTTCGGCACGGGCACCTCGTCGCTCGCCTGCCTGCGTGATTACCCGTTCGACATCATCAAGATCGATCGGTCCTTCGTCCGCGATCTCGCCGGCCGGCGCGAAGTGCTGGCCGTGATTCACGCCACCATCACGCTGGTCGAGAACCTCGGCATGGCGTGCGTGGCCGAAGGCGTGGAGACCGCGTCACAACTCGCCATCCTGCGCTCACTCGGTTGCCGCTTCGCGCAAGGCTTCTACTTCAGGAAGGCGGTGTCGGACGTGGCGCTGCTCCTGCCTCCGGCGGAGGACGAGGTCGAGCGGTCCGCGCTCGCCAGCTGAACCGCGCTCACGCGAGCGTGTGATAGACTTTCTGCACGTCGTCTTCCTGCTCGAGCTTGTCGATGAGCTCGAGTACGTCCTTGGCCTTGTTTTCCGGCAACTCCACCGGGGTCGTGCAGACGTATTCCTGCTCGGCGAATAGCGGCGTTATTCCCCGGTCCTCGAGCGCTTTCTGCACGTTGCCGAACTCCGGGAACAGGCAGCGCACGACGAGCTGCGGCTCGCCTTTCTCACCGGTGCTCTCCCCCATCTCCTCGAGACCGTGGTCGATGAGATAGAGCTCGAGATCGTCCTGGTCGATGCCCTGCGGATCGAGCCGGAAGACACCCATGCGGCGGAACATGAAGCCGACGCTGCCCGTGCTCGCGAGATTGCCGCCGTGCTTGTTGAAGACGTTGCGCACGGTGCCGACGGTGCGCGTTGGATTGTCGGTCGCGGTTTCGACCAGGATGGCGACGCCATGCGGCGCATAGCCTTCATACACCACCACCTCGTAGTTCGCGACGTCCTTGCCCGCCGCGCGCTTGATGGCGGCCTCGACCTTGTCCTTCGGCATGTTGACGGCGCGGGCGTTGGCGATCACGCGTCGCAGAGCCGGGTTGTTGGCGGGGTCCGGCCCACCAGTCTTCACGGCGATGGTGATGTCCTTGTTGACGCGCGTGAACTGCTTCGCCATGCGGTTCCAGCGCGCAAACATCGCGTGTTTTCTGACTTCGAATATGCGTCCCATCTCGATCCCTCTTCGTGTTCGCAGCGGGCATCACGTGACGCCGCTGGCCCTGCCGGCTTGGCCGCCTTCCGGCGGAAGGCGGCTGCCCTCACAGGCTCGCTCGCTGCGGTGTCCGCCGCACTCGCCATCCCTGGCTCGGCGCGGCGGATCGCCGGCATCCATGCCGGCGACGCTGCGCGCAAGCCTGGCTCGCGTCGCCTGTTCGGCAAGCCGTCTGATGGGCTGCGGCGCCACGGGCTGCCCGCCGCCTCCGCGAGAGAGGCGAAGGTATCACGAGCCTCCGCCGTCACGGCATTGGCCGGCGGGCGCGCTCTCGCCGGTTCGGCAAGCCGTCCGATGGGCTGCATAGCGCCAGCGGCTGCTGCCGGCTCGTCTGCCGGCGGGTGTGAGGAGCCAGCGGAGCAGGATGCGAAGCGCCGCGACGACCCAAGCGAGCGCAGTGCAGGGACGCACGCAGCGAGCATCCCGCAGGCAGGCGGAGCCGGCAGCAGCTCCTGGCCTATGTTCTCGGTCGGCTGCCCGATATCTGCGATTATCCGCCGAACGATGCTCAGCTACCAACATGAATACCACGCCGGCAACGCGGGCGACGTGTTGAAGCACGCCGTGCTCGCGCTCGTGATCCGCGCCCTGCAGCGCAAGCCGTCGCCGCTGCGCGTGCTCGATGCGCATGCGGGCTCCGGCAGCTACGACCTGACGACCCGCGAGGCCCGGAAAAACGCGGAGCACGAGGCGGGCATCGCCCGTGTGCTGGCGACCGCCGCGCCGCCCGCCGAAATCGCGCCTTACCTCGAGGCCGTGCGCGCGTGCAACACTGGCGCCTCGCTGCGCCGCTATCCCGGGTCGCCGGCGATCGCCCGTCACATGCTGCGGCCGGGCGATCACCTGGAGCTCCTGGAACTGCACCCGCGGGCGGTGTCGGGGCTGCGCCGGAGGTTCGGCGGCGACCGGCAGGTCCACATCCACCGGCGCGATTGTTTCGAAGGACTGCCGGCGCTCGTGCCGCCGCCGGAGCGGCGCGGCGTCGCGTTGATCGATCCGTCCTACGAGGTGAAGGAAGACTTCGCCCGCGTGGTCGCGCTGCTCGAGAGCTGTTACCGCCGCTGGCCGGGCGGCACTTACGTGATCTGGTATCCGCTCATCGGCGACCGGGCCGCAGAGCGATTCCCGGCGCAGGTCGCGGCGACTGGCATCCGCCGCATTTTCCGGGCGGTCCTGCAGGTGCGGCCAGCAGACTTCGTCGGCTTGCGCGGCTCCGGGCTCCTCATCGTGAACCTGCCATTCGGTCTCGCGGAGCGGCTCGAGGTGCTGATGCACTGGCTGTGGCAGACGCTCGCGGTCGAACGCCAGGGCGAGTGGCAGGCGGCGTGGCTGGTGCCCGAGTGAGCCGGCTCGGAACCGCAGCTTCAGCTTGTTTCAATCGCGACCGAGCAGCTCCGGGATCGCCCGTCCGTCCGCGCCCGGCAGGGAGGCGCCTAGCAGCCCACAGAAGGTCGATGCGAAGTCCATGATCGAGACGCTGCGGCCGAGGCGGCCGGCACGAATGCCCGGGCCGAGCGCCATGAAGAGGCCCTCGCGCCGGTGGTCGCCCGTGCGGCAGTAGCCGTTCACTCCGCTCACGGTCCCGAGCTTCGGCGACCGCAGCACGATCTCGCTGCCGCGCGGGTTGCCGCAGGTCGAGCTGCCGAGGTAGCGGCGGTCGTCCCACTCGACGAGCAGGTCGGGCAGCAGATCGAGGTGCTCACCCTGGTAGATATCGCGGGTGCGGCGCACGCGGCTCACGGCCCGCTCGCCCGTGTCGGCATGGACGAGCTCCATCAGGTCGGCGGCAAGACGCGCACAGAATCCGTCGGCTTCCTGGCGGCCGACGAGGCCGGCTGGCTCGCGTCCTTCGAGATTGAGCCTGAGGCCGCTCGCGGGAAAACCGTTGTCCATGAGAAAGACGTGGCTGCGCGCGGCGTCGAGCGTCGTGACGGATGGCGGCAGCATCGGGCCGGCAGGCCGGTGCGCATCGAGCCAATCCCGCGCGAGCGCGCGCGGCACGCCAAGCGCTGCGCGCAGACCCGCGGGCAGCGCCTGCCAGACGCGGGTGAGCGCGTCGTCGGCCCGGGTGACGGGCGTTGCGAGTGCCGGTCGCAGCACCGCCACACCGAGCGCGCAGAGGATTCGCGGCAGCAGGAACTGCGCGCCGAACTTGTGCGCCATACGGTGGCCGAGCAGCACGATGACGGTCGTGTCGGGCGCCACGCAGGCGAGCACCTCGCCGATGCCCTGATCGATGGCGCGGTACACCTCGCGGATCGGATCGCCGGTCAGCGCGGTGACCGCGGGATCGAAGGCGGGATGCGCGGGATCGTGCATGTGCCAGCACTGGTGCCCGATGCAGTGGCTCTCGGTGAACACCTGGCCGAAGAAGTCCCAGCCGCCTTGGCGCAGGTAATGCGTCGTGATCGCCGCCTTGGTGCGCGCGCCGCGGATGAGCTTGTCGCGCAGCTCGATGAAGTCCCGCGGCGAGCGATTGTCGCGGTTGCAGCTCTCCGCCAGCGGGTGCAGGCCGAAGCGGTCGCGCAGGTCCGCCTCGAACGAGGCCGGCGTCGCGCAGAATCCGTAATTGGCATCGTGCGATCCCCACTCGACCGACTGGATGCCGTTGATGTCACGCGACAGTCCCGACAGCGGGAAGTCGAGAATGGCCACGCGGCGGCCCGCGCGCGACAGCGCGTCCCAGAAAGGCTCGCGTCTCAGGTGCTCGCCGGTATAGCAGCGGTAGAAGTCGTAGCTGCCAGGCGAGAGCTGCACGAGGCTGTGGATGCCGTGATTCGCCGGATTGGCGCCGGTATAGAGCGAGGGCCAGGTCGCGCCGACGAAGAAGCCATCCACGCTCTCGGAGTCCCCGACGAGCCCCTCGCGCAGCAGCCGCGCGAAATTCGGCAGCGTGCCGTCGCGGGCCCAGCCCTGCACGAGGACCTTGTCGCCGGCGTCCACCTCGAGGAAAAGAACTTTCGTCGGCGAGCTCATGACGCGATCAGGTGGCGCGTGTAGGCGAGGTAACGCCAGCCTGCGGGCGAGGCGACGCTGCGCAGATGCGCGGCCCACGCCGCCCGCCCGTCGCGGTCCGCCCGTGAAGCCTCGGCGGCCGCGTGCCACGCCGCGCCGCGTTTCATGCGCAGCCGCCGCCGGATCGCCGGCGGCAGGTCGAGCGCGAGCACGGCGGCGAAGGCGCGGGGGCGGCCGAGCGCACAGGCATGGGACTGATCCACCGAGAACTCGTGACCCTCGTAGTGGATCACCGTCGGCGTGGGCAGGAAAGCAATCCGGTACCGGGTCGCGAGCAGCAGCGCGATATACGTCCATTCGAGGAATCGCGGCGTCGCCTCGAACACGACCTCGTCGATCGCCCCCGTGCGGAACAGGGCGGAGCCCGGCAGCAGCCAGTTCCGCTCGACGAGCGTACCGACCGGGTCCGCTGCCACTGCCGCGACGTCGGGGATGCTCGGCGTTTCCGCCGTCCCGTTGCGGATGAGGCCGTTCGTGACGACGGCGTCGGGAGCATCCGGCTGGCTCATGCGCTCCGCGCGCAGCCGGAGCGCGTCGGGAAGCAGCTCGTCGTCGTCGTCGAGCTGCGCGAAGAAGCGCGTGGTCACGAGCCGCCGGCCTGCGGCCAGCGCGCGGGGCAGGTGCGGCTCGTCGCGGTGAAGCACGATCGCATCCGGCACTCGCCGGATCTCCCCCACGAGGGCCGGGTCGCCGGCTCCGCCGTTGACGATCACGATGGGCCGCGCCCGCACGCCGGCCTGCGCACGCAGGCTCGCGAGGGCGCGCAGCAGATAAGGGCCGCGGTCACTCGAGGCGAGCGTCGCGATCAAAACGGGTATTTCGGTGGGACTCGTCATCTTGTTTGCCAAGACGATAGCCCATCGCGGGTTAGAATGGCTGCAATCGCGTCACGTTCCGGGAGGAGAAGACATGACAAGAAGCCTGCTCTGCGCGACGTTCGTCACTTGCCTCGCGCTCTCCTCCCTGTCCGGCGCAACCGGCACGCCACCCGCCCGCCAGGCGCGCGTGGCCACCGGTGCGAAGGTCGTGCTGGTCGATTCGTCGAGATCCGCCGCGCAATGGTCAGCCAGGCGGCCGCAGGCCCGCGAGCTGCGTCCGAGGGTCCGCGGCACCTTCGATTGAGCTCGGACGGATCTGCTCGCGGTTCCACCACGGGAGTACCCGACATGAAGCGCTTGCTCACCATCGCCCTGATGTGCCTGTTTGCCGTGCCCGTCGTCGGCGAGGAAACCGCACCGGCGGCGAGCCCGCAGAAGGCGGTCCTCGTCACCGGCGCAAGCACGGGCATAGGGCGCAACCTCGTCGAGCGGCTCGCGGCCGAGGGGTACTTCGTCTACGCCGGTGCCCGCAAGGAATCCGATCTCAAGGAGCTGCAGGCGATCAAGAACGTCCAGGCACTGCGCCTCGACGTCACCAGCCGAGAGGACATTGCGGCCGCGGTGGCGACGGTGACCAAGGGCGGGCGGGGCCTCTATGCCCTCGTCAACAATGCCGGCGTGGCAACCTTCGGGCGGCTCGTCGACACGGAAGAAGCCGAGTTCGATCTCGTCATGGCGGTGAATGTCTACGGGCCGTATCGCGTGACGAAGGCCTTCGCTCCGCTGATCGTTGCGGGGAAGGGCCGGATCACCACGATCGGTTCGATCGCCGGCATACTCGCGGGCCCCCAGCTGGGCGTCTATTGCATGAGCAAGCACGCCATGGAGGCATTCACGGATGCGCTCGCCGCGGAGATGGCGCCGCTCGGTGTGCAGGTGAGCGTCGTCGAGCCCGGCAACTACAACTCCGACATCGAGAAGAACGCCGTCAAACGGATCGGCGGCGACATGAAGGAAGCGGATCGCTCGAATTTCAAGGAGCCGGACGAGGTTTCCGCTGCCATCGAGGAGGCGCTTTTCAGTCCGAATCCCAAACGCCGCTACATGGTGGTGCCCAGTCAGGACGAAGGCGAACGCACCATCAGGAAGCAGATCGCCCAGCTCGCGCAGTTGAACGAGGGGCACGCCTACAGCTATGACCGCGAGGCGCTCGTGAAGATGCTCGACGAGGAGCTGGCGAAGGCGAGCCCGCGGGTGGGGAGCTCCGCGTCACGGGATTAGTGCGAGCGCTGCCGCGCTGAAGAATTCGCGCTCGCGACACCGCTACAATCCCGGCAATGACCGAGTTCGGCATCGTGATGGAGGCCTCGCCGGGCTACACGGCGAGGCTCGCGGCAGAGGTCGAGGCGATGGGCTTCGACATCGTGCTCTGCCCCGACACGCAATGCCTGAGCCCCGATCCCTACGGCCAGCTCAGCCTCGCCGCGGCCAGCACCCGGCGGTTGCGGCTCGGCACCGGTGTGACCAACCCGTACACGCGCGATGCGTCGGTCACGGCGGGCGCGCTGGCGACGCTGCAGCTCGAGTCCGGCGGGCGGGCGATGTGCGGCATCGGCCGCGGCGACTCCTCCACGGCGCACATCGGGCGGCGTAACGCGACGACCGCGGAGCTCCGCCTGTACGTCGAGCAGCTTCGTACGTATCTGCGCGGCGACGAAGTCATGCGCGGCGCGCAGCGCTCGCGGCTGCGCTGGCTCGAGCCGCAGCAGCTGCCGGACGTCCCGATCGACATCGCCTGCACGGGCCCGGCGACCATCCGCATGGCCGCCGACGTCGCGGACCGCGTGACCTTCGCCGTCGGCAGCGCGCCCGAGCGCATCGCCTGGGCGCTCGACACGTTGCGCGCGCGGCTCGCCGAGAGCGGCCGGGACCGCGCCACGCTCCGCGTCGGAGCCTACGTCAATCTCGTGTGCGATCCGGACGAGAAGCGCGCCATCGACCTCGGGCGGATGATCGCCGGCATGGTCGCGCATTTCGCGGGCATGAAGGACTCCCCGGTCGATCACCTGCCGCCGCGGCTCCAGGCGCTCGCGGTGCAGATGAAGTCGGGTTACGACATGGCGCAGCACGCGCAGAACGAAGGCGCGCACCTCGCGCTGGTCGACGACGAGTTCGTGGACTGGTTCTCGATCTGCGGCCCGCCGGCGAAGTGTCGCGAGCGCCTCACGTCGCTCCTCGCGCAGGGCCTCGATCACGTCTATCTCCTCGGCGGCTCACCGGTGCGTTCGCCCCATGGCGCACGCCAGGAGGCGATGGTCGGCCAGACCCGGCTCTTCGCGGACACCGTGATGACGAAGCTGCGCTGACCGATGAAGCGGCGGCGCGTTTTCGCGGCCCTGATCGTGCTGCTGCTCGTCTCTGCGATCTTCGACGCGTATACGCGGCTTCCTGCACGCTTCGACGTGAGACCACTCGGGCTCGATCCGGCGACGCGCGCCGCGGTGCTGCTCCTTCATGGCCGCCATGGCGAGAGCGAGCCGACGCTGCTCACGCTCGCCGCGAGACTCGGCGAACTCGCGGCCGGCGAGCCCGGCACGGTCACGGTGCTGTACCGCTGGGCGCCGTGGTCGGATCCGCGCTTTCGCAGCCGGTCGAACGGGAAACACATCGGCGAGGCGCTCGGCGCCGAGCTTGCGAAACTGCCGCAGCTCGGGACCCTGCGCCTGATCGGCCAGAGCTCCGGCGCCTTCCTGCTCGATCCGCTCTGCGAGAGCTACCGGAAGGCGGGAGGCCGCGCGCGCATCGTGATCACGTATCTCGATCCCATGGGCTTCAGCGGCGGATTCGACCCCTGGTGGGGCGCACGCCATTACGGCGCCTGCGCCGACTACGCCGAGGCCTTCATCAACACGGACGACATGGCGATGGGAACGAATTACCCGCTGCGCCATGCCTGGAACGTGGACGTGACCGAGCTGCCGAAGCCGGCTGATTACCGCGACGGCGGCCACCGCTGGCCGATGCGTTATTACCTCGATCGCCTCGGTGCCGGCGACCTGATCGCGGCCGAAGCGACCTACAACCACCATGACCGGCCGCGTGGCGCGGTTGTGACGCCGGAGTGATCGGCGTCTGCATGCCACCTGTCACCTGGAGCGCACGGCCGGCTCGGCCCTATTCTCCGCTTCCACCGCAGAGCGGTCGAAGGCCGCCGCCGGCTCCGCCTCCTGTCGGGACGCTCGCTCCAGGCAGGTGGTGCCTTCCGCTCGCTTGATCGTCGCTGCGCTCCGCATTCGCTCCGCTTGCTCCTCAACACCCGCCAGGAGGCGAGCCGCCGCCGGCCCTCAACGCAGCGGTGGCCGCCGAGCCGCGCCGCAGACGCCGGATAGCGGCCGCTCCAGCGGCCGGCCTGCCGCAGACGGCATGTCCCGCGTAGCCGGGTGCAAACCGGGATCGGGATGAGCTTTCTTCTCGCGACATCACGTCTACAGGGACCGGCGGGAGCGGGACATGGCCGGCGTGAGGCCGAGCCGGCGATGGCCTTCCGCGAGCGGTCGCAGGGACTCAGCTGCGCGGTTTCGGCAGCGCGTCGCGAAATTTGTCCATCTGCTTCCAGGCGGGTTCCGGAGGCGTGTAGTCCGGCCGCGGCGCGTAGGGTGATTGCTCCACCATCTGCATGCGATGGATGTAGCGCGGGCAATTCGGGAAGATGTGCACTGCGCGCACGCGCACGATCAGATCCGCGCCGGCGAACTCACCGAGCAGCGGGTCGTGATCGTCGAGGCTGGCAAGGCCGTTCACGCGCAGCCGCTTCGGCGTTTCGAAGTCGATGAACAGCATGCCGACCTTCGGGTTCACGCGCAGGTTCCCGAGGCTGCGGAACATGCCGTTGCCGTCGTAGCTCGGGAAGGCGAGCGTGTCCTCGGCGATCACCCTCACGAATCCGGGCAGCCCGCCCTTGTAAGAGCAGTCGGGCCAGCCCTCGGCATCCGCAGTGGACAGGAAGAAGAACGGGCGGCTGGCGATGAACGCCTTGTCCTCGCCGGTGAATTGCGCACGCAGCAGGTGCTGCTCGAGGCGGTCGGCGATGCGGCGGCTGTCGAAACGGTCCTGCAGCTCGCGCATGCCGGCGTGGTACATGGGGTGCGTGCTCATGGCATCTATCCTCGCCCGGGCGGATCGTTGCCGGATTATGGCGCGGCCGCGGGCCGGCGCGGCAGCGGGGCCAGGCGCTATCATGACGGCTGCCCCGGGGCCCGCCGGGGACCGCCCAATGACGCAATGCGGAGGCGTGCATGACCGACCTGCAAAAGGAAATCGAAGAATTTTTCTCGGAGTACTCCAGGCGCTGGAACAGCCAGCGCTACGAAACGCTCGCCGAGCTCTGGGATCGCGAGGACGCGGCGCCGTTCTACCGGGCCATGGAACGCGAACAGCCGACGGCCACGTGGCCGGAGCTCGAGCGTTACTGGCAGCCGGTGCCCGGCAAGCGGGTGATAGACGGCCTATGGAACGTGTACTCGAACCTGCGCGTCAAGGCAGTGGCGCCGGACGTGGCGGTCGTGCTGTTCGATCTCGAGTGGGACATCAAGGTGCCGCGAGTGAAGCCCATGAGCGGCACGGATCCCGGGATCGCGGTGCTGAAGCGCCGGCCCGAGGGGTGGCGCATGGTCGCTTACGTCGAGGCCTGCATGCATGCGCTGGGTGCCGTGCGCGTGTTGGCGGAGCACAACGTCCGGCCCGACTTCGTGCGCTTCCTCGCGGAGCAGGCGGCGCCAGCCGCGGCCAAGCCAGGCCACTAGATGGCGATGGAAAGGCACAGCCTGATGGCCGAGCGGGTCGCGATCGGCCGCGCCGCGCACCAGTTCCTGGATCCGGGCCCGGTCATCTTTTCCGATCCGCTGGCGCGCCCCCTCATCGGCGCGGACGGCGAGGCATGGCTGCAGGAGAACATCAAGTGGCTGCGCCAGGAGGGGATGCGGCGCACGCGCGTCCTGCTCGCGTTGCGCAGCCGCTTCGCGGAGGAGGAGCTCGCGCGCGCGATGGGCGAGGGCACGCGGCAGTACGTGATCCTCGGCGCCGGGCTGGACAGCTTCGCGTACCGGCGGCCCGATCTCGGCACGACGCTGACGGTGTTCGAGGCGGATCACCCCGCCACGCAGGAATGGAAACGCAAGCGTCTGGCGGAGGCCCGGATCGCGACGCCGCGGAACGTGCGCTACGTGGCGCTCGATTTCAACGAGCGCACGCTCGCCGAGGCGCTGGAGGCGGCGGGCTTCCGGCGCGATGAACCCTCGTTCTTCTCCTGGCTCGGCGTGACGTACTACCTGCCGCGGGAATCGGTCATGGAGACCCTGCGCTACGTCGGCGGTCTCGCCGCGCCCCGCCAGGTCGTCTTCGACTACGCGGTGGATGTCTCGGCCCTGCCCGAGCGTTATCACGACATCATCAACCGGGTCCGCGGCTACACGGCGGGCACCGGCGAGCCGTGGGTCACCTGGTTCGCGCCGGCTCCGCTCATGACGGAACTGCGCGCCATGGGCTTCGGTGCGACGGCCAACCTCGAGGCGAACGAGCTGCTGGTCCGGTTCACCGGTGACGCGAACGAGGATCTGACGCCGATGGTGGCGCTCATGTCCGTCCGCGGTTGAGGGCGGGGACTGGACCCGACCGCGCACAGCGTGATGGCGGAGCGCGTGGCGATCGCCCGCGCCGTGCACCAGGTCATGGACGACGCGCCGCTCGTCTTCGACGACCCGCTCGCGCTGCCGATCATCGGCGCGGCGGGGCAGCGCTGGATGCGCGAGAACCTCGCCCTCTACCGCACCGAGGGCATGCGGCGCAGTCGCGGCGTCGTCGTGATCCGCGCCCGCTTCGCCGAAGACGAGCTCGAGCGCGCCGTGCAGGAAGGCACCCGGCAATACGTGATCCTCGGTGCAGGGCTCGACACCTTCGCCTGCCGCCGCACCGACCTGGCTGACCGACTCACGGTGTTCGAAGTCGACCAGCAGGACACGCAGAGCTGGAAGGCGGAGCGCATGGCGGAGGCAGGCATTGCCGCGCCGGCGAATCTGCGCCGCGTTGCGGTCGACTTCAACGAAGGCGAGCTGGCGGCGGCGCTCGCGGCCGCCGGCTTCCGGCGCGATGAGCCCTCGTTCTTCTCATGGCTCGGCGTGATGTACTACCTGCCCCCGGAGTCGATCATTGCCACCCTTGGTTTCATCGCCGGCCAGGAGGCGGCGACCCAGGTGGTATTCGATTTTGCGGTCGCGGAGAGCGCGATCCCGGCGGAATACGCACACCTGTTCCGTGCTTTCGCCGCTCTCAACCGCACGCTCGGCGAGCGCTGGCAGACATGGTTCACCCCCGATGAGATCAGGAGCAGTCTGCGAGGGCTCGGTTTCACCGCGATCGAGCACCTCGATGCGCCGCTCGCCGCCAGCCGCTATCTCGCGGGCCGGAGCGATGGATTGCTCACGGGTCCGCTCGTCGGAGTGATCTCCGCCGCCCGCAGCCCGCTCAAAAAGGCAGTCGGCCCGTCAGCGTCTGCCAATACATGACGAAATCGCCGGCCAGGCTGTAGAGGGGGTGCCGGAAGGTCGCGGGCCGGTTGTGCTCGAAAAAGAAATGCCCGGCCCAGGCGGGGCCGTAACCCGCCACGGGCAGCGCAAACAGCCCGAGCCACGCCCCGGTCCAGACGACCGCACCGAGCGTCGCGATCACCAGGCTGGTGCCGAGAAAATGCAGCCGCCGGCTCGTCCGGTTGCGGTGCTCGGCGAGGTAATGGGGATAGAACTCCCTGAACGACGCGAAATGGGCGTTCGCAGCCATCGGATCTCCCTGCCTGGGCCGGCCGCGCAGCGTCAGCGTACGCGCAGCAGCTTCTTCAGCTCGCGTGCGGCCGCATCGGCGAGTGGCGCGTCATCCGCGGACAGGCCGCGCACGGACAAGAATACCCTGCTTGTGATCGGGATCTCCGTCCAGTGCTCGCTGGCGCCCGGCGCGAGCCGCCGCCCGGCGAGACCCGGCCGCACCTCGAGCTCGCGCAGCAGATCGCCGAGAGTCCCCATGACGACTGCCGGAGGCTCGGACACCGGGGCAGAGGCCGGCGGCTGGGCAGGCGGTACGGCCGAGGCCGGCGGCTGGGTGGGCGGTACGGCAGGGGCTGCGGGTGGAGGCGGCCCGGCGGCGCCACCCCCGGCCGCGAGGCGCTGGCGGATGCCCGCATCGGCGAGCCCATAGCTCCGCCGCACGCCCGAGGGCCCGCTTACCCCGCCGATCCTCGGGAGCGCGGGCGGCGCGGCGGGAGCGGCAGGTGGCCCGGCGGCGGCTGGCGGGACCGCGGCCGGCTCTGCCACGGCGGGTGTTGGCGCAGCGGCAGATGTTGCCGTCACGAAGGGTGCCGCTGCGGGTGGCGCAGTTGTGGGCACCGGCGCCGCCGACGCCAGCAGCCGCTCCACCTCGGCCACGGGTGGCCCGCGTTCGAGCATGGCCATCAGCGTGGCGGCATCGAGGGCGGCCGACATCCGCTGGATGTCGCGCAGCGTGATCGTCCCGCACTGGCCCTGGTCCTGGAGGTCCTTCACGGCGCGGATGAACCGCAGGCGGAGCAGGCATTCGTGCGGATACCGGGTGTTCGGACCGCGGCGTCCGGCGCGGGGCAGAAGGCCCTGCTGGATGTAGTAGACGATGGTGCGGCGGTCGAAGCCCGTGTGTTTCTGAAGGTCCGCGATCGTGTAGGTGCGCTGCTCTAACACACTGATTAGACTAGACACCTGTCTAGACACTGTCAAGTCAGCAGGGAGAGAAACTCCTCGTATTTGCCGGTCGGACCGCGGGGGATGGAGTCCACCGGCTGGATGACGATGCGGAAGGGGTACCTCAGGACCGCGCGGGCCTTCGCGGCGGCCTCGTCCTCCTCTTCAGGGGTGAGCGGCCGGTCCAACACGAGCCGCAGCTCGATCGTGTCGGGCGCCGTCTGGACGTACTGAAACTGGCGGATCGGCTTCACCGACATGATCCTCACCAGCGCGACGGGCCAGAACCGCGCGCCCTCCGGCGTGCGCGCGAGGTTGCGCACCCGGCCGAGGACCTTGTCGATCACCGGGTGGCTGCGACCGCAGGCGCAGGCCGCGCCGAGCCTCGCGTAATCGCCGATCTCGTAGCGGAGCAGCGGCGTGGCGATGTTGTGCAGCGCCGTGACGACGACGCGCCCGGTCTCGCCGGCGGCGCAAGGCCGGCCGGCGTCGTCGAGCACTTCCATCAGTATCGCCTCCGACTGGACATGCAGGCTCCCCAGCCGGCAACGAAAGGCAATGACACCGACCTCGTTGGCCGAATAGGTATCGGAGGTGCGCACCTGCCATTCCTGCGACAGCCGCGCCTCGAGCTCCGGGTCGACCGGCTCGGAGATCAGGCGGATCTCCTCGAGTGACGGCGGCTTGCCGGCGGGGCCGAGCGTATTCAGCAGCTCGAGCGCGAGGCTCGGATATGTGAGGAGATAATGAGGATCGAAACGGCGGAGCCATTCGACCAGGCCATCGAGCGGAATCCCGATGTGGATGATCGAACCCTTGCCGGTCGCGAACAGGTCCGCGGCCGGCGGTCCCCAGTTCGGCATGTCCGCGCCGCCGGTCGCCCGGTTCTTCGGCGAGCGGCTGCGGATCACGCCGAGCCGCTTGCCAAAGTCGCGCTCCTGCCACAGGTGCTCGCGGACGGTGAACGCGTTCCAGGCGAGCCGGCTCACGGCGGTGGTCTGCACTTCCACGGGGATGCCCGTGGAGCCGGAGGTGCGTGCGTGGCCTAGCGGGAGACAGGCGGCCGGCAGCGAGCGCGCATTGAGCAGCGCGCCGTGCGCATGCAGCTCGGGCTTCGTGAGCACCGGAATCGTCTGCCACAGTTCCCAGAAGCGGGCCGGTTCGGCGGTCATGGCCTCGGGCAACGCGGCGGCCCACGCGGTGCGGCCATACCAGGGCACGTTCTTCGTCGCGAATCGCACGAGATGCGCGAGCTGCCGGCGCTGGCCTTCGCGCAGCTCCTCGGCGGACCAGGCCGCAGAGCCGATCAGGCCGTCGACCGCCTGACGCAGCGTCGAGCCGCGCGACTCGATGAATGCGGGCCACGTCTGGTCGCTCGCCAACAGTGCGCTACGGGTGCTCAATGTGCATTCGCCGGCCTTCGCCGGCGCGTTGCGGTGATGTCGCGTCTATACCGCGCGCGATGGAGCCCTGTCCAGCGTGGCCCCTTCCGGAAGACCGGCATCAGGATCAATATCGGAGACCGTGTCGGGAAGCCTCACTCTGCGTTTGCTGGCCCTCGGGCTCTGTGCCGTTCTTGCCGCCTGCGGGCCGCCCCCGGCGACCCTGCAACAGACCACCGACCAGATCGCGGCACGCATTGACGCGGGCGATCTCGCCGCGGCGGACGAGATGCTCCGCTCCGCGATCGTCCGCTGGCCCGACGACCCACAGCTGCGCCAGTTGCAGGGCGATCTCGATCTCGAGCGCGGCTACGGCATCCGGGCGCAGGCCGCCTACGAGAGGGCGCTCATCCGCGCACCGACGAACCGTGTGCTCAAGGTCAGGCTCGCCCGCGCGCTGATGGTGCAACAGCGCTACCGCGAGGCGCTGGCGGTCGCGCAACCCGACCCCGGCGATTCAGCGGAGATCCGTGCGCGCTTCGCGCTCGTCAGGCTGGAGACCACCCTCGCCATGGGCTCGGCGGACCCGCAGGCCGCACGCGAGGAAGCAGAGGACCTCTGGCGCCTCGCCTCCTCCCCCGAGGGCAGCGGCATGCGCGACCTGCGCCGCCGACTCGCGGAAGCAGCAGCAAAATGGGAGCCGGTGAAGGCGGCGCGCGATCACACGCAGTGCCGGCCGTCGGAAGAGCCCGCGCGCACCGCAGAATCGGACGTCGCCACCGGCGAGCTGCTCAGGGTCGGGCCGGCCGAACGCATGAAGACACCAGCGGCGGCTGCCGCCGCCGCGAAAGACGGCGCCGTGATCGAAATCGAAGACGCGACCTACGAGGGGGAGACGGTGATCTGGGCGCAGGACAACCTGACGCTGCGCGGGCGCAATGGCCGGCCGGAGTTACGACTCGGGCCGGCTTCGACCGGTGAACCGATCTGGGTGTTGCGCGGGAAGCGGACGGTCGTCGAGAACGTGGCCTTCACCGGGACCGGGGCGGCCGGCGTGGGGCTGCGGCTCGAGGGCGCCGACCTCACCGTGCGCGGCAGCGTGTTCAGCGGCAACGGCACTGCGATCGCCGTCATCGGGGCGGATCCCGGCAACGAAGTGCTCATCACGGGCTCCGAATTCGGCGCCGCAGAGCGCGGCGCGGATCGCCTGGACATCGGCGCGATTGGCAAGCTCACGCTCGAATTCAGCTACCTGCACGGCGCGCCGTCGGCGCCGGCCGTGAGCAGCCGTGCCCGGCAGACGCGGATCGACTACAACCGGATCATCCCCGCGCCGGGTGCGGCCGGCGCCAGGGCTCAACGGCTCCTGGAGCTGCCGGAGGGCGGAAGAGTGGAGATCGTCGGCAACGAGTTCGACGATGGCGGCGGGGTGCTGCCTTTCACGTTCATTTCCTACGGCGCACCCGGTGGCAAGGCCGTTCCGGGCAGCGCGCTCTACGTGCTCAGCAACACCTTCCGCAACCGCACGCCCGGGGCGGCCGGCGTGAGCGCGCGGCTCGATGCGTCCGTGCTCATCGCGAACAACGTGTTTGCCGGTGGGCCGATGTCGCGCTTCACCGGTCGCGCCGAGGAGGCCGGCAATCAGTCGCTCGACTCCATTGGCGCGACGTTCCAATTGACGCGCGACTCGCCGGCGGTCGACGCCGCGGTCGATCCGCTCAAGCTCGATGCGGCGGCGCCGCTGGTGGAATTCGAGTATCGCCATTCGGCTGCCGGTGTCGCGCGCGTCGACGTCTGGAAACCCGACGCCGGCGCCCATGAGTTCTGCGACGGCGGACTCGCTCCGCTTGCACCCGAGCCGGGGCTCGCGTTGCCGGAGTAGTGCCATAATGCGCTGCGCTAGTTCTGTCGGCCGCAGCTGCTCAAGCGTTCAGAGGAGCGTAGACGATGGCGAGGACGGCGTCCCGCATGCCCGCGCTGGGGCTCGCTGCCCCTGACTTTGCATTGCCTGATACGGGCGGCCACCTCGTGCGCCGCGACGATTTCGCCGCCAGTCCGGCGCTGCTCGTCGCGTTCTGGTGCAATCACTGCCCGTTCGTGAAGCACGTCCAGCAGGGCTTCGTGGCATTCGCGCGCGAGTACCAGCCGCGCGGCCTCGCCGTCGTCGCGATCAGCGCCAACGACGTCACCGCCTATCCGGCGGATTCACCGGCGCACATGAAGGAGAACGCGGCGCTGCACGGCTACTCCTTTCCGTATCTGTACGACGAGAGCCAGGACGTCGCCCGCGCATACGAGGCCGCGTGCACGCCGGACTTCTTCCTCTACGACAAGGCGCGCCGGCTCGTGTACCGCGGGCAGTTCGATAGCAGCCGTCCGGGCAGCGGGGAGCCCGTGACGGGCGCGGATCTGCGCCGCGCCGTGGACGCGGTGCTCGCCGGCCAACCCCTGCCGGCGGATCAGCGGCCGAGCCTCGGCTGCAACATCAAGTGGAAGCACGGCTGACATGTTCCCGATCAGGGATGACAACCCGCACTTCCTCACGCCGTATGTGACCTACGGCATCGTCGCACTCAACGTGTTCACCTGGGTCGTCGTGCAGGGCATGGGTACCGAGCCCGCGCTATCGCGCTCGGTCTGTACCCTCGGCCTCGTGCCGGGCGAGTTGCTCCATATCCTGCCGGCCGGTATGCAGGTACCGATCGGTGAGGGTGTGTCCTGCGTCACCACCGATACGTCCAGCTGGTTCTCCCTGCTGACGCACATGTTCATGCACGGGAGCTGGATGCACATCATCGGCAACATGTGGTTTCTGTGGATCTTCGGCAACAACGTCGAGGACTCCATGGGGCACGCACGCTTCGCCGTGTTCTACCTGCTCTGCGGATTCGCGGCCGCGGCGCTGCAGATCTGGTCGAACCCGGCGTCCGGGATCCCGATGGTGGGGGCCTCCGGGGCGATCGGCGGGGTGATGGGCGCCTACGTGATGCTCTATCCGCGGGTCAACGTTCACATGCTCTTCTGGTTCGGCTTCTACGTGACGACGATCGCCGTCCCGGCGATATGGATGCTCGGCTACTGGTTCCTCCTGCAACTCATCAGTGGTGTGGCATCGCTCGGCGCGAAGAGCGGCGGCGTCGCATTCTGGGCCCACGTCGGCGGCTTCGCGTTCGGCGCGCTGCTCGTCCTGGTCTTCCGCGATCCAAAGCTGCTCGCGCGCCACCCGCACTACGGCTGGCGGGATCGCGCCCCCGGCGCGTACAGGCGCGTCAAATAAAAAGCCCCGCTCGCGGCGGGGCTGTCGACTTCTATCGCATCAGTCCGGCGTCAGCTCATCGCGAGGGCGGAGCAGAAACCGACCACGCTCCAGAGCCCGGCCTCTCCGCAGCGCTCGTGGGCGAAGGGGATGAGAGAGTCCGAGAGCATTGCGAGGATTCCACCGGCGGCGAATGCTCCGGCCCGCGCGCCATTCGCGCCGCTCATCGGCGTCGCCAGGACCTCGCCGAACGCGGCGGCCGCGCCGCAGGCGAGCACGACGCACAGCCATAACCCGGCCACGCGCCGGGGACTCCAGCCGGCTTCCGCGAGACCGGCGGATGGAGCCAGCGCCTGCGGGATGTTCGAGACGAACACGGCGGCGAGAAATGCGAGGCTCAGCCGGGCGCCCGTCGCAAGCTGGATGCCGAAAATGATGGACTCCGGCACTCCATCCACGATCGAGCCGACCACGATGCCGAGGGCCCCGCCGGTGGCGCTGCTGCTGAACTTCTTCTCGACCCAGTGATCGGCGAGCACGAACGTCAGCGCACCGCCGAGCGTCCAGGCCGAGACCTGGAACATGGTCATGGGTGCGGTCGTCGGCAGGAGGTCCCTTGCCACCGCGGCGACCAGCGCCCCGGCGCCGAAGGAGGCGAAGGCGCCGATTACCGGCCGCGGGACCTTCACGATGGATACCGTGAGACCGCTCAGCACGAGCGAGAGCTGTGCGGCAGCTCCCAGCGCGAAGGACATCAACATGGCGGCCATCCTCCCCGCGGCGGAGGTTCCTGCGGGTCACGCTATTGCCAGAAGGCGCGCCATATACTGCGGCGATCTCCCGCCGAAAGACAACTCACCTGGGGCCGACATGAACAGAATCGTGCATTGCGAGATTCACGCGAACGATCCGGATCGCGCGCAGAAATTCTATGAATCCTTGTTTGGCTGGAAGTTCGAGCAGATGGGTCCGGAGCTCGGCAACTACCGCGTGATCACGACCGGAGAGGATCCGCCGGGGATCAACGGCGGGATGATGAAGCGCAAAGCTCCCCTCGCCGAGCGCGGCCGGTCGCCGAACGCCTTCGTCTGCATCATCGGCGTGGACGACATCGATGCCTATTGCAGGAAGGCGGAGGAGGCGGGCGCCACGCCGCATACCGACAAGATGACCGTGCCCGGCATCGGGCAGCTTCGCTATTACGAAGACACCGAGGGCAACGTCTTCGGCATGATCGAGCCCGACATGCCGGCGCGGTAGACTCCCACCGGAGAGCCGGTGCTCGTCAGTGCTTGCCGGGCTCGAGCTGGACGCCGCGCCGCTCCCAGGTCGCGTACGCCTGCATCGCGATCAGCTTCGGGTCATCGGCAGCGAAGGGCTTGCCCTGCAGGGGATTGCGCAGGCACCAGTTGATCATCTCCCAGAACGGCACGACCCGCCCGACCTGCTTCTGGAACTTCGGATAGGTTTCGGGATGCGTGTTGGCCGCGTTCGGATGACATTGTGCACAGGCGACGCCGTTCGTGCCGAGCTTGCCGTCCGTCCAGAGCGCGCGGCCCTGCTGTACGACGCTCGTGAACTCCGCCTCCCAGCGCTTCAGGTCCTCCTGCGCGAACTCGTCGGCGGGCGCCGGCTGCCAGGTAAGCACCGCTGAAACGGCGGCCGCGATGCTGATCCAGTGCTTGCGTTGTGCCATGGCGATGTCTCCCCGTGTCAGTAATGCGTCTGCGGCGCGATGCGCGCGCCGGCGGGCTGGTAGACCGTGTCCTCGGGCTGGCCCGTCGCACGGTCGAACGCAACCTTGCGCACGCTGTTGTTGTAGAGGTTGTAGTTGAGCTCGGTCTTGCCCGTCGCGACGTTCACGAACTGCCAGCCGGTGGCGTCGCGCTCGAAGAACGGGTCGGCGCGGTTCATCGGCACCGTGAGCTTCGGCAGGTAACTCTGCGCCTGCGCGTAACTCTGCGGATAAGGCCACGGCCAGGCGGTCGCCATCACGGAGTTGAAACTGATGGTGCCGATCTGGTTGTACTGGATCTGATGCACGTGGCCGTAGATCACGTTCACCTTCTCGAAGGGTTGTAGCAGCGCCTGGATGTCTTCCGCATCGTCGGTCCAGAAATTCCAGCCCTTGTAGATCTTCTGCAACGGCGAGTGTGAGAACACGACCATCGGCGTGTCCTTGCGGACTTTCTTGAGATCGCTCGCGAGCCAGGCGCGCTGCTTCTCGCCGACCATGAACGGCGAGCCGTTCGGGTTGTCCAGGCCGGCCATCTCCTGCATGCGCTGTTCGGCCGTCGGCCAGCGGTTGAAAGTCCACTCGTCGGTGGTGAGGATGCTGTTCAGCACGACGAAGTGCACGCCCTTGTGGTCGAAGCTGTACCACTGCGGCCCGAAGAGCTTTGACCAGTACTCGCCGAGGTCGAGGTAGTAATCGTGCTCGCCCATGACCGCGCGCAGCTTCGGCTTCAGCGCGGAGAGCATCTCCGCGCCGTGATCCAGCTCCGCTTTCGTGCCGAGCTGTGCGAGGTCGCCGCCGAACATCACGAAGTCAGGCGTCGGGTTCAGCAGGTTCGTCTCGGCCACGGCCCGGATCAGGCCGCGGTCCCAGTTGCGCACGAACTCCGTCCCCTGGATGTGCTGGATGTGGGAGTCGGAGATATAGGCGAACGTGAAGTTATCCGCGGGCTTCGCGAAGGCAAGCTCGACGAGTGTCATCGGGAGCGAGCCGGCGAGGACAGCGGCGCCCCCGTGCTTCAGGAAACTGCGGCGGTCGGTGAAGGTCTTCATGGTGTCCTCGCCTGCGCCTGAGCGGCAAATTCGGGGCTGGTCAGCGACTCCAGGAAGGCCACGAGGTCGGTGATCTGCTCCTCGGTGAGATTGAGCGGACGGATGCCGCCGCTCAGGAAGTCGTTGACCTTCGCGTCCTTTGGAGTCACGCCGCCGTTGTTGTAGTGATCCACGACGTCGCGCAGTGTCGCGAGACTGCCGTCGTGCATGTACGGGGCCGTCACGGCCACGTTGCGCAGGGTCGAGGTCTTGAAGGCGCCGAGGTCGTCGAGCGTGTCCGTGATGGCGAAGCGGCCGAGCTCGGACGTCTTCTTGTCGGAGAGCACGGCCTTGTCGACGTCCACGCCCTTCGCCTTCGCGGCCAGAAAGGCGGGAGCCAGCTTCGGCACGTCGGCCTGGATGTTGTTGATGCCGACGCCGATGTTGTGGAAGCGGTTGTCGGTGAAGAGCGCATAGTTCTGGTCGATCGTGTGACAGGACACGCAGCGGCCGTCCTCGAGGAACACCGTGAAGCCGCGCACCGCCGATTCGCTCATGGCGGTCTTGTCGCCGCCGAAGTACCACCGGTCGAACGGCGAATTGCCGAAGACCAGCGTGCGCTCGAAGGCGGCGATCGCCTTCTGCACGTCGGGCATCGTCACGGCGGCGGGTTCCTTGCCGAAGGTCTGCCGGAACATCGTCACGTACTCTGCGTCCGTGCGCACGATGGCGAGAATCGGCTCGTGGCTCGGCAGCGCCATCTCGACGGGATTCAGGAAGGGGTGCTGGGACTGGTCCTCCAGATCCGCCGCCCGTCCGTCCCAGAACATCTGCTTGAAATAAGCAGCATTGGCGACCGTGGGCGCGTTGCGCGTGCCGGTCAGCTTGTTGATGCCCTCGGAGGTCTTCAGGGGACTGTCCGTGAGGCCCTTCGCGCGCTCGTGGCACGTCGCGCAGGCGACCTGGCCGGTGGCGCTGAAGCGCTTGTCGTTGAAGAGCTTCTCGCCGAGCGCGATCTTGGCCGCGCTCTGCGGGTTGTCGGCGGGCACGGGCACCTCGGGCAGGCCGAGCGGCGGGGCGGCGGCGATCTGTGCGGCGCCAAACGCTGCCGCCAGCAACAACACGACTCGCGTCGTCCGGATCATGTGAGATCCTCCTCCCTGGGTCTTTTTGCGTTACTTAGATTCAGTCTAAGAATTGGTTTTGTCTTCGTCAAGCGCGGAAAGTCCCTATACAGAGCGGTACTTTTCTGTGGTGCCCCTACCGGAGGGCTCGTGCCACTGATCGTCGGGATCATCGCGCTTCTCGCCGGCTGCATCCTCGGCTGGGCCGGCCGCTATGCCATGATCGAGCCCGACCACCTGCGCGTGCTCTGTGCGGCCGCGTCGGCGCCGGCCTGGTGTGCGGCTCGCGAGCTCTTCATCGATGTCACCTTCCGCGGGCTGTACGGCCCGGTGGCCGTCGCGGCCGCGGCGGTCTCGTGGGTGACCCGCGGCCGATGCGCCACGTTCGCCGCCGTGATCGCGCTTTTCGCCGGCGGTCTCGGCCTCTACCTCTACGACACGAGCTGGGCGGCCTCAGGTGTGCTCGCGGCGCTCCTGCGGCTGCCGCGCATCGGCGACGAGCCGCCGGATCCGCGCGAATTCAGCGCGTAGCGCCCCGAGCCAGGGCACCGCGAGCAGGACGCAGATCGCAAGCCAGGCAACCGACTCCGGATTCACGGGCTCGAGTTGCATCAGGCCGCAGGCGAGCAGCACGGCTGCGAGCACGCCTTCCTGTCGGTATTCGCCGGGTGAGGCCGACTGGATTCCGCAGAAGCGCACGGCTGCGGCGAGGGCCGGCAGCGCGAACTGCGCGAGCGGTATGTCACGGTGGCGGGGCGCGAAGGCGAGCGTGATGGCGATCCACGAAGCCGTGATTGTCACCGGCGCGAGAAACGCCGCGAGCCGCAACGGCGCCGCGCGGACGATGGTGACCGGACGGCGCAGCGCGCGGGCGAGATCGGCGAGCGAGGCGGCGCGCATGCGTGGCGCTCCTGCAGCGGCGGAGCAGAGCAGCGCGGCTGCGGCGACGGAGAGCGCCATGAGGATCGCGCCGCCGAGGAATCCCCACCGCGACTGGCTCGTGGCGACGACGAAGTCCCACTGGAACACCAGGGCCAGCGCAAGGCTGAGCGAGACCGCCGTCCACCGGGTCCAGCCGCACAACGTCAGGCCGCGGTTCAGGCCGGCCGCCAGCGCTATCAGCGCGACCACGGCGGTCGCGAGCCATTGCGCGCGCCAGCGCGGCCAGGCGGACACCGGGTCCTGTAAGGCGAACTTCGGCCTGCGCTCCCCGTCGAGGAGGCCCCAGTAGCCGCCGACGGTGCCCTCGTTCAGGCGCTTCCACGGCTCGTCGAGCGCCTCGATCAGGTTGTACCGGATGCCGGTCACGGCAGCGCGCGTCGCGAATTCACGGACGAAGCGCGCCTCGTTCACGAGGCTCGGCTTCGCCGGGCCACGCATCCGCCCATTCGACGGCCAGCCGGTCTCGCCGATCCAGACCTCCTTGCCGGGAAAGCGGGCGCTGAAATCGCGATGTACGGCGAGCACCTGGCCGACGGCGGCGGCGAGCGGCGGTGGGGCCGGGTCGTCCCAGTACGGCAGCAGATGGATCAGCAGCACGTCCGCGGCGGCGGCGACTTCCGGCTCCTGCTCGATGAAGTGGGCGACGTCGGCGTAGGCGACCGGCACGGGGCTCTGCTCCTTCACGTCGCGAATCAACGCGGCGAGGCGCGCCGCGCTCAGCTCCCGCCGCAGCAGCACCTCGTTGCCGACGACGAGCATCGCCACCGTCTGCGGGTAGCGCCGCGCGAGTGCGAGCGCGGCGCTGATCTCCTTCTCGTTCTGGTCGAGGTCGCTGCCGATCCAGGCGCCGAGCAGGATGTGAAGACCCGCGCGGCTTGCGAGGTCCACGACGCGCGGCGTCGTGCCGAGCGGCGTGTACAGCCGCAGGCAGTCGGTGTAAGGCGCGAGCCGCTTGAGATCGTCGGCGATGCGGGAGTCGGACACCCAGCCGGGCGCGGTTGCGCCGAGCTGCCCAGGCTCCACCGGCGTGTACGAGAGGCAGTGGAGTCGTCCGCCGGGCACGTCCGGCAGTTCCACCGGCTGCGCCCATCCAGCGCCAGAAGAGGAACGCAGCGAGCGTCACGGCGATTGCGGCCGGGATGAAGAGCAGTTGAGTTAGTCTTGGCATTCCACTCCATTGTAAAAGCCGGCCGTGCGATGAATAGCCATGAACTTTCCGCCGACGCTCTCCTGACCACCACGCGCTCGGTCAGGCTGCGTCTCGATCTCGAGCGTCCCGTCCCCCTCGACCTCATTCACGAGTGCGTGGAGATCGCGCTGCAGGCACCGACCGGCGGCAACTCACAGGGCGGGCATTTTGTCGCGGTGACGGACCCGGCGAAACGCGCTGGCATTACCGACCTCTACCGCCGCTCCTGGGCGGGCTACCGCAAGGCTCCGGGGTCGGCCTATGACTTGTACAGGCGAGAGCCGCCAGGGCCGCGCAAGGAGCAGATGCGCCGGGTCGGCCTATCCGCCGATTTCCTCGTCGAGAATCTGCACCGCGTGCCGGTGCACGTGATTCCCTGCATCGAGGCGCGCCTCGGCACGATGCCGCCCGGGCCGTTCGCGAACGTCGCGATGGCGAGCAGCTACGGATCGATCCTGCCCGCGGCGTGGAGCTTCATGCTCGCCGCGCGCTCGCGCGGCCTCGGCGCCGCGTGGACGACGGCGCATCTCGCCTTCGAGAAGGAAGCGGCCGAGCTGCTGGGGATTCCCTACGACCGCGTGACCCAGGTGGCGTTGCTGCCCACCGCGTTCTTCACCGGCGAGACATTCAGGCCGTCACTGCGACGGCCGATGGGCGAAACGCTGCACGTCGATGGCTGGTGAATCTTCCAGAAATCACAGCTTCTTTGGCAGATCCGGCGCCGGCTCCGCGCCGATTACGATCTCGCCCTTGCCGAGCTTGGAATTCCAGATCCCGTACACGAAATAGATGACGATGCCGATCGCCAGGTAAATCAGGAAGAAGTTGCGGGTCCTCGGGTTCGCCATCAGCGACATCAGCAGAAACAAGCACATCAGCGCGCCGAGAATCGGTGTCACCGGGATAGAACGGCGTCCGGAACGGGCGCTTGAGATCCGGCGCGGCGATGCGCAGATAGATCACCGTGATGCAGACGATCGCGAAGGCCGCGAGCGAGCCGACGTTGGTGAGATCGGCGAGCGCGTCGAGCGACATGAAGCCGGCGGCCGCCGCGGCCACCGCGCCGACGATCATCGTGTTGATCCAGGGCGTGCGGAACTTCGGATGCACCGTGGCGATCGGCCCGGGAAGCAGGCCGTCACGCGCCATCGTGTAGAAGATCCGCGTCTGGCCGTAGAGCAGCACCAGCATCACCGACGACAGGCCGGCGATCGCGCCGATCTTCACCAGCACCGCGAACCACGGCAGCCCGATCTGGTTGACCGCCTTGGCGATCGGCGCCGGATCGTCGAGCTCGGTGTAGGGCACGATGCCGACCAGCACCGCGGCGGTGAGGATGTAGAGGATCGTGCAGATGATGAGCGAGCCGAGGATGCCGATCGGCATGTCGCGGGCGGGGTTCTTCGACTCCGCGCCGGCGGTCGAGACGGCCTCGAAGCCGATGTAGGCGAAGAAGATGGTCGCGGCGCCGGAGATCAGGCCGCCGATGCCGTAGCGCGAGGTGTTCTGCGCCGTGATCGACATTCACGAGCGCCCGCCAGATGTCCGCCCAGATACCCCGCGGTCGTGCCTGCGGGCGGCGGCGGGATCTCGGCCGGGATCAGCGGCGTCCAGTTCTCCGGGTTCACGTAGAAGATGCCGATCGCGATGAAGGCGATGACGACCGTCACCTTGATGACGACGACGACGTTGTTGACGGTCGCCGATTCCGACACGCCGATCACCAGCAGCGCGGTGACCGCGAGGATCGCCAGCAGCGCGGGCAGATTGAGGATGCCGATGGCCACGACCTGGCCCGCGGTCCTTGACCTCGACGCCGGGTGCGGCGGTGACTGCGGCCGGCACGTGGATGCCGAGGTCCTGCAGCAGGCTGACGAAATAGCCCGACCAGCCGACCGCGACGGTCGAAGCCGCCAGCCCGTATTCCAGCACCAGCAGCAGGCCCATGATCCAGGCGACGAACTCGCCCATCGAGGCATAGGAATAAGAGTAGGCGGAGCCGGACACCGGCATCGCGGACGCCAGCTCGGCATAACACAGCGCGACGAAGGCGCACAGCATGCCCGTGATGACGAAGGAGATCATGATGGCGGGCCCGGCGAAGTCGGCCGCGGCCCGGCCCGTCAGCACGAAGATGCCGGTGCCGATGATGCAGCCGATGCCGAGCGAGATCAGATTCAGCGCGTTCAGGCTGCGCTTGAGCTCGCTCTGGTCGTGCTCGGCGTGCATCTGCTCGACCGACTTGCGGATGAACAGGCGGCGCAGGCCGGTCACGCGCGGCGCGCGGCCGGGAACGGATGTCTGTGCCATGTGATTTCCTACCCCCGGCGGGCCGGGCCTCCCCGAATCGGGCCAAGACTAGCAAATTTGCGGGTGAGGTGCCGCGCGACGGCGCCACGATTTACCGGCCCGCACCTATACTAGCGGCCATGCTGCTCGGCATAGACAAACGGCTCATCGTCAGATCCACGAGCCAGTGGATCGTCGCCGGGATCGCGGTCGGCATCCTCGGCCTCGTCCTCAGCCTGTGGCTGTACTGGCAGATCGGCGTGCTGATCGACGGCATGGTCGCCGGCCGGAATCTGTTCCGCGAGATGGCGCCGCTGCTCGCGTTCCTGCTCGCCGCGAAGTTCGTGCTCGGCTGGCTCTACCGCACGTCGCAGCACAAGGCCTCGTCGCTCACCAAGCTGGCGATCCGCGACAAGATCTACCAGCATGCGCTCCGCCTCGGGCCCGCCGTGCTCGACAGGAAGCGCACCGGCGAGCTCGTGAACATGGCCGTGGACGGCATGGAGTGGATCGAGCTCTTCTACGGCGTCTACTTCGTGCAGTTCGTGATCGGCATGGTGACGCCGGTCCTGCTCTGCATCTTCATCGGGTTGATCGACTGGGTCGTCGGCGTGGCGCTGATCGTCGCCATCCCGATGACGCCGCTCTTCCTCGGCGCGATCTCGAAGCGCTTCCGGAGCGCCAGCGACCGCTATGCCGAGGTGAACAACGTCCAGAGCGCCCAGTTCCTGGACTCCATCCAGGGCATGGCGACGCTGAAGATGTTCAATCTCGGCAAGGTGCGCGGCGCCGAGATGCATGCCGCCAACGAGCACCACCGGCTAGCGACGATGAAGCTGCTGCTCGTGAACCAGGTGATGATTCTCTTCGTCGACTTCGGGTTTTCGCTGGGTACCACGATCGTGCTGACCATCACGGCGCTCCTGCGGATGAAGGCCGGCGCGCTCACGCCCGGGGAGGTCGTCGCCCTGATCCTAGCGACGGCGGAGTTCGCGAAACCGCTGACCCTGATCGGCCAGTTCTTCTTTGCCGGCGCCGTCGGGCGCGAGTTCGCGCGCAAGATCGTCGCCTTCCTGTCGCAGATACCGGGCGTCGCGGACCCGGAAGGCGTGCTTCCTCCGCCGCTGCTCGCCAATCCTGCGCTGCGTCTGAAGGACGTCGTCTTCAGCTACGTCAATGCGGGCGGCCCCGCGCTGAACGGCTGCACGCTGGAGGTGCGTCCCGGCGAGACGGTCGCGCTCGTCGGCCACAGCGGCTCGGGCAAGACGACCATCACGAACCTCGTGCTGCGCACGCTGAGTCCCGACTCGGGCACGATCGCACTCGACGACGTCGCCGCGGACCAGGTGCCGGCGGACTGGGTGCGCGCACACCTCGCGCTCGTGCCGCAGGATCCCTATCTCTTCTACGGCACGATCGCCGACAACCTGCGCGTGGCGAAAGCCGATGCGACGGAGGCCGAGCTCGTCGAGGCGTGCAGGGCTGCAAACATCTACGACCACGTGGCCTCGCTCCCGGCGATGTTCGAGACGCTCGTCGGCGAGCGCGGCACCTCGCTCTCGGGCGGCCAGGTGCAGCGGCTCGCGATCGCGCGGGCGCTGCTCAAGCAGGCGCCGATCGTCATCCTCGATGAGCCCACCTCGCAGATCGATCTCGAGACCGAGAAGGTCATCCACGAGGCGCTCGACAGCCTCACGCACCACAAGACCGTGCTGCTGATCGCCCACCGGCTGTCCACCGTCGAGAAGGCTGACCGCATCGTCGTGATGGGCGAGGGGCGGGTGCTCGAGTCCGGCACGCATGCGGAGCTCGTCGCGAGAGGCGGCATCTATGCGCGCATGGTTGGCGCGTCGGCGCGCCGCCCGGACGGCGAGCGCGTCGCGGCGGGAGGCGTGGCATGACGCACTGGCAGGTCGTCGCGCGGCTCCTGAAGTTCATGCGGGCGCTGAACGGGATCATGGCGCTCTCTGCCTTTTCGCGCACCGTGAAGCTCCTGATGCAGACCGCGATCATCGCGTACGCCGCGGGCGGCGTGGGTCTCTACGTGCGCGCCCCCGAGACGGCGACGCTGTGGACGCTCGGCGGGACGCTGGTCGGCTTCGCCTTCGTGCTCGGTCTCTTCAACTACATCGAGACCTACACCGGCCACTACGTCGCGTTCCGCCTGCTCAGCATGCTGCGCAACGAGTTCTACGATCGCATGGAGCCGCAGGCGCCGGCCGGCACGACGGAGCTGCGCACGGGGGATGCCGTCTCGCGCGTCATCAATGACTGCGAGCGGGTCGAGCCCTTCTATGCGCACACGCTCGCGCCGGCGATCTGCGCCGTCGTAGTCCCGGCGATCCTGCTCTGGTATCTCGCGCGCTTCCAGCACCCGGCCTATGCGTGGACGCTCGCGCCGTTCCTGCTCGTGATGATCTTCGTGCTGCCGCTCGTCACGACCTTCCTCGGCCGCGAAGGCGGCGAGCAGTGGCGCGCGAAGCAGGGCGAGGTGAATGCCTTCCTCACCGACAGCCTGCAGGGCATCCGCGACACGATCGCCTTCGGCTACGGCGAGCGGCGCCGGCGCGAGGTCTGGCGGCTCGGCGAGGAACTCAGGGCGGGGCAGGATCTGCTGGCCCGCGCCGACGCCTTCCAGCGCGGCTTCACCGAATTCATGGTCGCTGCCGCGGCGCTCGCCGTCGTCTGGGTGAGCTGGGACCTCGTGCAGTCGGGCGCCGTGGATCCGCTGCGCACCGTGCCGGTCGTCGTCGCGATCGCGCTGACGGGCTTCAACGCGACCACGGGACTCAACAACGTCGTCAACGACTACCGCGTCTCGATCGTCTCCGCGCGCCGGCTCTTCGAGATGATGGACCGCAGGCCCGAGGTGACCGAGCGCGCGGCGAAGTCCCCGGGCAGGGTCAGTCCCGCGATCGCCTTCCGCGACGTGTCGTTCGGCTACGGCGGGGGCCGCGACGTGCTGCGCGGCGTGAGCTTCGATATTGAGCCCGGCCGCCACGTGGCTATCGTCGGAACGAGCGGCGCCGGCAAGTCCACCATCGCCAACCTGCTGCTGAGGTTCTGGGACGCGCGCGCGGGCGAGGTCGCGATCGGGGGGGTGCCGGTGCAGGAATTCCCCCTGGTGGAGCTGCGCGATCTCATCGCCGTCGTGTCGCAGCGCAATTACATCTTCAACACGACCATCGGCGACAACATCCGCATGGGTAAACCGGGCGCCACGCAGGCGGAAGTCGAGGAGGCCGCGCGGCGCGCCAACCTCAAGGACTGGATCGCGACCCTGCCCGCGGGGTACGACACGCCGGTCGGCGAGATGGGTTCGAAGGTCTCGGGGGGGCAGCGCCAGCGCATCGCGATCGCGCGGGCGCTCCTGAAGAACGCGCCGATCCTGATCCTGGACGAGGCGACGTCGAACCTCGACGTCGAGACCGAGCGCGAGGTCAACGCGGCGATCCGGGAGCTGGCGAAGGGCAGGACGACGCTGACCATCGCGCACCGGCTCTCGACCGTCATGACGGCGGGGGAGATCCTGGTGCTGGAGGACGGGCGCATCGCGGAGCAGGGCACGCACGCGGATCTCATGCGCAGGAACGGCGTCTACGCGCGCATCTTCGAGCTGCAGCAGGACGAGGTGGACGCGCGCATGGACGCGGCTCCTGCGAACGCATGATTCAACCGCCATGAACCCGGCATGCCGGCTCCTCGTATTGCTGGCGCTCATGCTTGCCGTGCGGCTGTCCGCGGCGGCCGACCACCCCTCCACCATCGGCGCGGAGACCGTGTTTTTCCAGAGCGACGGCCGGACGCTCGGTGGTCTGCTATACAAGCCGGAGGGAGCGGGCCCTTTCCCGGCGTATCTCTACAACCACGGCAGCGCCGCGGGCAATCTCTCCGGTCAGGCATTCGGGCAGCTCGGACCCTTGTTCGCGAGCCGCGGCTGGGTGTTCTTCGCGCCTTACCGGCGGGGCCAGGGGCTGAGCATGCACGCCGGTCCGTACATCAGTGACGAGATCGCGGCCGCGGGACAGGAGGCCAGACGGCGTGTGTTTCCGGTGCTCGCCGGCGGCACCATCGCGCTGCTCGCGCTCGCCGTCGCAGTCACGCGCAGGAGAGCGACGTGGGTGCGCCTGAGCTCGGTGGCGGCCACGAGCTCGCTGGCCCTGGTCGCGTTCTTCCTGGTCGTCGCGAGCGCTCGCGCCCACACTGCGGTCCATCTGCTCGAGACCGGGCACCTCGACGATCACCTGGCCGCGCGCGCCTGGCTGGAAAGTCAGAGCTTCGTGCAGCCGGGGCGCATCGCCACCGGAGGCAACTCCTTCGGCGGCATCGTCACCGTGCTCTCGACCGAGCGCTTCCCATACTGTGCCGCGGTCGATGCGGCGGGCGGAGCGGAGTCGTGGTGGCTCGCGCCGCCGCTGCGTGAACGGATGAGGCGGGCCGTTCGCAATTCACGTGCCCCCATCTTCTTCTTCCAGGCCGGAAACGATTACAGCCTCGCGCCCAGCCGCGCGCTCTCCGCCGAGATGCAGCGGGCTGGCAAGGTGTTCGAGCTCAAGATCTACCCCGCGTTCGGCGCCTCGTCGGCGGACGGGCACAACTTCGCGTGGCGGGGAAGCGCGATCTGGGGGCCGGACGTATTCCGGTTCCTGGAAGCGCACTGCGGATAATCCCCGGGCTCGCCGGTCGTTCAGTCCTTCGCGTTCGTCACCCAGGCCGCCATGAGTGCCTTGATCTGGGACTGATAGGGCTTGTTCATCAGGCGTGCCTTGGTCCTGAAGGCTTCGAGCAGTTCTTCCGGCACCTTGATGCTGATGAGACGGGAACGACCCTTCGGGCCGGCATGCAGGCGTCTGAAGTCCTCGACGAATCGGATGATCTGGTCAGTCGTCATCCGGCGGCAGGAAGCCAGGTATTCGTCCGAAAAACTCTGTACGGGCTTCATTTCAAACGTTCCAGCGCCCGGGCATCTTCCAGGTCCTGCGGCCGGCCACTGGCGCGTTTCATCCTGATCAGGTCGGCGCGGCTCAGGACGCGCACGGGACCGTCTGCCGTCTGGACCTGTTGCGCCTTTTTCCCCTTCAGATCCTCCGCGATGACGATGTCCACCTGTTCGGTCAGATCGCGCGGATTGTAGAAATTCCACGCGATCAGGTTGCGGTTCCGGATGTACTCGTCGCGAAAGCGATAGACCTCCGGCGCCGAGAGCGGCAGGCGAGACACGAGTCCGAGCTTCTGGAGTGCATTCTCGGCCGCCTGGAGAGAGCGGAAGTTCCAGGCGATGACGACGTCGACGTCCACCGTGCCGCGGACGGCGCCGTGGAGCGCAACTGCGTAGCCTCCGACCAGCGCATAACGCACCCCGGCGGCGTCCAGCGCCCCGCCTACCCTGCTGAGGAATGACATCATACGAGGATATACCGGTATATACCAAGTCGTCCACTCGCGCTTCTCCAAACGGGACTGGCGCCTCAGTCTTTGCCAGGCGCGCGGCGTTTTAAGTCATGCACTTGAGAGGGCAACGCTGGCCGACGCGAACCGCGTTGTCCGGGCCAGCGGCGCCGGCGTACCCTAAACGGCAGATCAGTGCTCGGCAACTTCGTGCTGGTGGAAGCTGCCAGCGGAGATTCAACGACATGACGACCCTGCGACAACGCGCGCGGAACAACCCGTTCATCGCCAAGCAGCTCTTCAGGCTGCAGGTCTTCCTGATACGACACAATCTCGCGAAACGGCTCGGGACCATCGCCATGGTCATCACGACCACAGGCCGCAAGACCGGGCGCAAGCGTTCGACACCCATCGGCTACTTGCGGGACGGCGAGAGCATCCTGGCGTTCACCTATCCCCATCATCACTGGTACAAGAATGTACGCAGGAAGCCCGAGGCGCTGCTCACGATCCAGGGTCAAAAGATCCCGACGCGCGTCGAGCTCGTCGACGACGCCGCCGGCCGGCGGCGCGTGATCGAGGCCTACCAGCGCGAGCGCCCGGGAAGTTTCGCCCGGATGTACAAGCTCGCGCCCAACGCGTCCATCGAAGACATCCTGCGCGCCGCGCGGGACCGCGTATTCGTGCGCTTCCGGCCGATTGCCGGCGCTTAGCGCACCCGCAATCACATGGACGCGGCTGCGGACAGCGCGATTTCAGCGCCGCGGAAGTTCGGCCCGCTGTGGCTCGCGCCCGGCCCCCTGCCCGTACCCCGCCCGGAGGCGGCGGTTTGAAAATTTTTCCGGTCAGGCCTTCTTCGCCCAGAGAATGCACCAGCCGTCGGGATTGATCGGTCCCTCGACCACCTTGCAGCCGTCGGGCTCGACGAACTGCAGGCAGTTGCTGCACTTCTGGTCGCCTTTCGGCTGGTCCTGATACTGCACCGACGCCTTCGCCACCCTTACCACACCGTCGGCGGGTTGCGGTGCGGGCGGGGCCGGCTCGGGCGTAGCGCCGGAGGGCGTCGTCGTGCCCGCGCCCGGGGTTGGCCCGGCGGGAGCGGGCTCGTTCGGGGGCGTCTCCCGCTTGTTGCAGCCGAACAGCAACGGCACCGCCAGCGCACAGAGGGTGGCCAGGGTGCCGCGCAGCATCTGCCGGCGTGTTTGATCACAAGCGTTCATGTCGTACTCCTTGTCGCGTGCCGTGAGGCCCGCGGAGACACATGCAACACCCGTACCAAAGCCGGCGTCACGCTCCGGCTACAGCAATCCAGGCCGCGTGATGCAGGCATGGAGCAACACGCGCGGGTGGCGCCAGTACCAGCGCCGCGGCGGTTGGCAGCGCGCCGAAAGCCAATCGCAGATGCGGCTGATTTCATCTTCCATCAGGTAGGCGGCCGGATCCTTCCAGCCGACGAGTGTCACGCAGTTCTGCTCGTTGGTCAGGAGGTATCGGTCGCCGTCACGGGATTCGACCTTGTCACACGTCGCGATCAGCGTCGGCACGATCCTGAACGGATGGCCGACCGCCCGGCCGAGTTCCCTGGCGAGGCGGGCGAAAGGCTCGACTGCGGGTTGCAGGTCGAGCGTGCCATGCGCAGGCCCGAAATGCAGCGCACCGCGCGCCATGCTGACGGTCGAGGCGCCGGCGCGCGGCGGGACCACGATCTGGGCGGCGAACACGCCGGTCGCCCCGACGATCACGTGATCCACGATGCGGTTGCCCACCGGCACGGCGTGAAACACGTGGTGGCCACGGCGCTGGACCTCTTCGAGCCGCTGGGCCACGCGCTTGCTGGCGTCGAACAGAGTCCGCAGGCGCTTCAGGTAACGGACGAGCGCGATGCCCTTTGCCAGTGCGAAGACGCCGGTCGCAGCCAGCAGAAATGCGACGGCCGGAGGGCCCCAGTCTGGCAAGGCCGGCAGATCAACCCGACCGAAGGCGGCGAGCACCCCGAAGCACGCGCCGAAGAGCAGCGCCGCAGTGACGTGCCGCCGCAGTCGGCGCTCGACCCTCTCCATCTCGCCGGCGAGGAAATGCCCCGCCGCATGACGGATTCCCGAGGTGGCGGCGCGGCGCGCGCGTTCCAGGAGCAGCACGCCGGCGCACGCCGTCGACAGCACGAGGTACGCCATGGCGACCGCCAGGCCAATCGTGGCGAATACGCTCAGCGGGTACATCGACGGCATCACTCGGAGCTCCGCGCGGTTCGCGGGAGAGCTTAGGGGCGCCTGTGCTCCAGGAGCGTGACAGCCGTCACGCCCGGGAGACTCCGCGGCGCCGCCTGAACGTCCGGCTGAATCTCATTGAGGCGGGCGAACGGCCGCCAGCACGCGCTCGTCGCGGCCGTAGATGTCGCGCCCGTAGTGGATGCTGCCGTCGGGGTCCGCCCAGGCCGTCAGGTAGACGAGATACACCGGGAGGCCCCGCTCCAGGCGGATCGTCTCGGTGCGCGGCGCCTCGATATGCGCGGCGGTGTCGGCGTCCGTCCAGGGGCGTTCTGCGGCCAGGAGCAGCGCCGTCAGCGCGGGCGCGTCGGCGAGTCGCACGCACCCGGAGCTCAGCGAGCGCGTATTGAGGCCGAACATGCCTTTCGCCGGCGTGTCGTGCAGGAAGATGTCGAAGGGATTATCGAAGGCGAGCTTGATGCGCCCGAGGCTGTTGCCGGGACCGGCGTCCTGGACCAGGCGGTAGGGGAAGCGGTCCGGCCCGAGGCGCTTCCAGTCGACGTGCGCGGCGCTCACCTCGCGGGCGTCCTCAGCGCTTCCTTCGTAGACCCGGATGCGGTGACGGTGCAGGAACTGCGGGTCGTCGCGCTGCTGCGGCAGCAGGTCTTCGACGGCGATGGTCCGCGGCACCGTCCACGTCGGGTTGAACACGACGCGATTGATTCGTCCGGAGAGACTCGGGGTCGGCCGCACGCGGTGACCGACCACGACCGGCATCTCGAGCACGCTCCGTCCGTCCACGTAGACGTCGAGCTGCGCGCGCGGGATGTTCACCCAGACGTAGCTCGCGCCGAGGTCGCGCGGCAGCCACCGCCAGCGAGCCATCGTGACCGCGAGCTGGGCGATCCGCGCCTCGAGGGGGACGTTCAGGGCCTCGAGCGTGCGCTCCCCCACGATGCCGTCGGGCGGCAGCTCGTGGCGCTCCTGGAAGCGGCGCACCGCCGTATCCATCCCGGAATCGAAGAACCACGGATCCGCGCCCATCTCGCTGTCGTAGTCGCCGCTCGCCTGCAGCCGCGTGCGCAGGATCTCGACGCGCGGATCGCGCACGCCGGGACCGAGCGGCGCACCGGCAGCGATGGCGGGCCAGCCGCCGGCGCGCGCGACTCCCATGAGCCCGTCGAGCCCGGTTCTCAGCAGCGGGTAGTCGTACCGGGGCTCGGCGCCGGTGTCCGCGGGTGGCGCAACGCGCCAGTCCGGGTCGGCCGTGGCGGGCTCCGGAGGTGGACCGCCGGCGGAGAGCAGGGCGTCTACCCAGGCGAGATCCGGCGGAATGCTGGCGGCATCGGCCGCGATCGCCCGGGCGGGCGGCTGCGCGCACAGGAGCGCGACGATAGCCGCGGCGAAGACCCGATTCAGGAGAGGCAAACCCGCGAACCGGCCGCGGGTGTCAGCGTGAGGCGCGAAGTCGGGCGCGGCGGAGGCTCGCCGCTCCGAATGCCGTCGCGAGCAGCCAGGCCGTCGCCGGCAGCGGCACTTCGGAGATTTGTGTCGACGTGCCGATGAAATCGGGGAAGAAAGGCTGATTCGTCGGCTCGGTATTGAAAAAGCTGCCGAAGATGATGTCGTCGTTGAGCCCGATGCTGGCAACGCTCTCTGGCGCGCCGATGGCGGTGAACCTGAACGTCCCGATGCGGCCGACGTCGGGTGCGTACTGGAAGCCGAGCGATACCGTCTGGCGGCCGTTGTCCGACCCGACCGTGGGCATGGAGGCCGGCAGGAAGCTCAGGCCGTCCGCCAGCACGAAGCTGTCGGCGGCGTTGGCGTCGAAGCTGATCAGCGCGGGATCGAAGTCGATGACGATCTTGCCGCGGATGGAACCAGGATGACTGCCCGAGATGTCGGCGGCGGCGAGATCGAGGCCGACGGTGAAGCTCGCGTACTGCGGCACGGTCGTGTCCGACGGCTGCAGCGAAATGGTCGCGGCCCCGGCCTCCAGACTGAACGCCAGTGCAAGCACACCCGGCAGCAAAGCAGCATCGAATCTGTTCATGATGCCTCCCTCAGTGGCCCGTCGCGCGCAGCAGGCCCACGTCCTTGATGTGCCCGTGATCGGTCAAATTCACGTCGATGATGTGAGCGAGGCCCTGGCGGCCGGGCTCACCGAGCAATGCGCCCTGCACGAAGCTGCCGGATTGCACGTTCGTCGTGAACTGGCCCGGCGTGGAAATGAGATTGACGCCGCTGACCGTGCCGCCGGCGCCAAACGACCAGGCCGGATTCGTCCACGTCCCGGTCCAGCTCGGCTGCGTGCCGAAGTTGACCGTCATCGACGCGTTGGTGCTGTTGTTCACCGACATCGGGCCTACGAACGTCGCGCTGACGCCGTTCGCATTCAGGGAATTCAGGCCGGACTGGCTGGTCGCCGTGCCCCACGCGAAGTAGCCGGAGTGCGCGACGCGGGTCTGCACGTTGCCGTCGCGCCAGACGTCCGCGGCGAGCTGGATGCCGCCCTGGTCGTCACGCACGACGCGCGCCACGAGCATGGACAACTGACCGTCTTGCACGCCGATCGCGCCCATGTTCTCGTAGTTCTCGGTGTGGGTGCCGAAGCCCGTGGTCATGGGTACCGAGTGGATCTCGTTCGCACCACTGGGGTCCACGACGAAGCTCGAGCCATCGGTCGCGAGGTCGAAGTGCACGAAGGCGGTATCTTCGACGTCGGCGCTGGCTGCCGCGCCCGCGACCAGCGTCGCGAAGCCGCAGGGCGTGCCGGGCGTACATCCGGTCACCGGCAACTGCGGCTCGAGCAGCGGCACGCATTGGTTGGAAATGTCGGTCCCGGTCACGCAGTCGCCGGGCATCTCCCGCGTGCTCAGCGTCGTGACGGGACCCTGGGCCGCGGGCGCGAGCACCGACCACGGGCCCCAGCAGAGCACCGAGCTCGCCGCATTCGGCCCGGTGCAGGGATCGATCGCCGCGGCCAGTGGCGCAGGTGGAACCGGCGGCTGCTGAGCCTCCGTCATCTTCTCCTTGCAGGCATCCACGAGGTACTGCGGCACCGAGCTCGGATCTTTGGCCCACCGCTCCAGGATCTTCGCGCAGTCCTGTTCCTTCAGGGACAGGCTCGTGGCGTTCCCTGCGAGCGACCAGGAGGCGAGAAGGATGGCGATGAGGAGTCTGAGGACAGGCATCGTTATTGTTCTCCGGGCGGGCGCCGGGGTCTGCCCGGCGCACCGTCACTCAATTATCTATGAGCCTTGTGCATTTTGTACCTAAAGTCACACTCGAGTTCACGGACACGGATCACTCCGTGAGCAACGCGTCCGTCAATATGTTAATCGGTTGGCGCTCCGCGCGGCGGGGGCACGATTTCACGCGGCCGGGGCGCTAGAAGCTGCGCCGCAGGCCGACGTCCACCACGTGACGGTCGTAGTCGTAGATCGGCACATTCGAACTGTTGTCCGTGTAAACCCAGCTGCCCTGCAGCGCCCAGCGGTTCAGCAGGCCGGACTTGAAAACGTGCTCGAAGCCGAGCGCGTAACGGCCCTCGTCGTCATCGCGCGAGACCCCGAAGCCGGGCTCGGTACCGTCGAAATCGTAGTGCGTATAGCCGGCGCGGGCGTACACGATGCCGTCGCGCCAGGCCTCGAGGATCACGCCGCCATGGATCTCCGGGCCGCGGTAGCCGAAATGGTCTATGTCGGCGCTGAAGTCCGCATAACCGACGCCCGCCTGGAGCGCGAGCCTGCGATTGTCGAAATAACGCGTGATCGAGAGGTGGCCTTCCTTCACCCAGCCGTCGCGGCCGCTCTCGTCGTCGTCCCAGTAATGGCGGTCGGTTACCGCGCCCTCGAGCGTGATCTCGGTGCTGGCGTTCGCTTCCCAGGTGACACCGGGATTGAGCGTCGTGAAGAATGCGAGGCTGTCGCCGCCGAGCCAGATCTGGTCGCCCTGCAGGCCGACCCAGGCGCGCCAGTGAAGCGGCACGACCCAGGCGGGTCCGGTCCGCAGCGTCAGTACGCCCAGGTTGAAGTCGTGCTCCTGGAAATAGCCGCGGTAATAGGCGCTCGCATCGCTCTGCCAGATGAAATTGCCGGTGTGCTCGCCCGACTCGAACGTCACGCCGGGGTTGTAGACATGGGAGATCGCGGGATTGACCACCCAGGCGAAGTCGTCGGTCTCCTGCGATTCCGGGGTCACCACGAAGGGCAGGCCGCCGATGTCGATGATGTCCCGGCTCGGGCCGACATTCACGTTGGAGTCGTACATCAACCCGGCATAGATGGATGGGGTCCACGAGTGGCGGTCGGCGACACGTTTCTCGTCGGCGTCGATCTGCGCGAGAAAGGCAAGCAACGTCGTGCGCACCGAGGGCGGGGTGTTCGGGTCGTCGAGCACGAGCTGCGCCTCCTGGCGGGCCCGGTCGTAGTTCTGGGAGAGGTAGTAGACGCGCGCCAGCTCGAGGCGCGCGCGGTGCAGGCTGGGATTCTCGGCCAGCAGCCGCTGCAGGGTTTCCCGGGCGGTGCGCAGGCGGCCCTCCTCGATGGCGTGCATGGCCTCGTCGAACTGCGACTGCAATTCGTCCGTCTCCGCCGGGAGGTTGGCGGCGCCGAGCATCAGCATCAGAACGGCTCCGACCCTCAACGAGGGCAGGCGGCGGATATTCATAGGCGAAGCGTGTTGTTGGCAGTGCGAGACTACGGGATACTAGGCGGCGATTGTACCTGCCCCAGTTGTTGATGTCGCAAATCGGCCGCGTTGCTGCGGGCCTCTTTCGCATTTGCATATTGTGTGCGCTGGCAGTACCCGTGACGGCACGCGCGTTCCCCACGAATCTCTTCGGCTATCGGCAGCAGAGCCAGCCCGGGGTTGCTGCGTTTCCGCAATGGCTGCGCGCGCTCGAGCGCCAGCTCCGCGACGATCTTCGCGATGGGGACTGCAGCGAGCGGCGCATCAATCGCTGCCACATGACGCAGTGGCTCGCATTCCTCGCGCGCATCCGCCCGTTGTCTGCGCAGCAGCAGCTGCGCGAGATCAACCGGTACGCCAACGAGAAGGACTATGTGCTCGACATCGACAACTACGGCGTCGAGGACTACTGGGCGATCCCCAGAGAATTCCTCGGCAACGGTGGCGACTGCGAGGACTACGCCATCACCAAGTACTTTTCGTTGCGCTGGCTCGGCTATGCCGGCGACGACCTGCGCGTCGTCGTCGTGCAGGACACCAACCTCCGGGTACCGCACGCCGTGCTGGCCGTCGGTCGCGGCGACGACATCCTCATCCTCGACAATCAGGTCGGAGAGGTGCTGCCGCACGGCCGGGTCGTGCATTACGCGCCCGTCTATTCGATCAACGAGCGCGGCTGGTGGATCCATGTTCCGCGCTGACTCCTGACATGAACAGGTCGACCAGGGTCTCGATCACCGCCGCCGTCGTCGCGCTGCTCGTCCTCGTCGGCATCGGCGCGGTGCTGATCGGCACCTGGATCGGCGAGGAGCGGCAGCGCGACCTGCTGCAGTGGGAATCGCGTCTCGGCCTCGCCGCCGACGCGAGAGCCGACGCGATCAATCGGCTGCTCGCCGCCGACAGGCGCGATCTCGCCGACCTTGCCGGTAACGCCTCGCTACGGTTCTATCTATGGCAGATCGCGCAGGCGCGAGGCGCGGGAACGGGTGGGAGCGAAGCTGCCGAGGGCGCACACGGCTACCTGCGCAACCTGCTGCTCGCCGCGGCCGAGCGCTACGGCTACATCGCCGGAGCCCTCGCGCGCGTGCCGGCCGACGTCCCGCAGCCACGCATCGCCGGCCTCGCGATTCTCGATGCGGACCTGAAGCCCGTCGTCGCCACACCCGGCCTCGAGCTCGGCAGCGCATATGCGCGCGTCGCCCAGCGCGCGCTGGAGCACCCCGCCGACGCCGGGGTCGTCGAGCTCATGCTCGACCCGCAGGGCAACGCCGTGACCGCAACCGCCGTGCCGATCAGCACGGTCCCCGGCGGCAGCGTCTCGGGCAACGAGCGCCCCATCGGCGTCGTGCTCGCGATTCGTGGCGCGGGTGAAGAGCTCTATCCGTTGCTCACCCGCGGAGCGGCGTTTGCCGAGGACAGCGAGGCGCTGCTGCTCGAAGGGCGCGCGGACCGGACCGTGGCATTGCTCTCGCCGACCCGCGACGGCTCGCCCGCGCTGCGCCGGACACTGCCCGCCGACCGCACCGATCTCGCCGAGGCGGTGGCCATTGCGAAACTTGGTGCTTTCGTCGTGCTCAGCAACTACCGCGGGGACCAGGTGCTGCAGGTGAGCCGCCCGATCCGCGGCCAGGGCTGGGTGTTGGTGCAGCAGGTGAACGCCGGCCAGGCGCTGAGTCTCGCCGACGAGCGGCGCCGCTTCCTGGTGACGGCACTGTCACTGCTGCTCCTGACGATCGTCGCCGTGGCCGTGGCGGCGTGGCGCCATGGCAGCAGCATCCGCGCGCAGCATCACGCCGCGGAGCTCGACGACAAGGCGGCACGCCTGGAGCGGCAGACCGGTCTGCTCCACACGATCACGGACAGCCTCGATGTCCTCACGCTCCTGGTCACGACCGATGGCCGCGTGCTCTTCACCAACCAGGCGGCCGCGGACGCCGCGGGTCTGAAGATCCCCGACCTGCTCGGCCGGGCGGTCGCCGGCGTCGTGCCGCCGCCGGTCGCGCAAGTGCTGCAGGAGGGCGTCGCGCGCATGCGCCGGGACGGTGGCACCGTGCACGGCATGCTGCAGTGGCCCGCCCCGGACGGCCAGCGCGACTACCACGCGAGCTTCATCCCGGTCCCGCGCATCGGCGAGGATCGTGACCTGGCGCTGATCGTGCTCGGCGACGTCACGGACCTGCAACAGGCGCAGAAGCGGCACACTGAGCTGCTGCGCGGGCTGGTCGCGACGCTGGTGAGCGCGGTGGATCGCCGCGATCCTCACGCCGCGCACCACGGCGAGCGCGTCGTGGAAGTCGCCGACGCGCTCGCGCGCGAGCTCGGCTTCTCCGGGGCGGAGCGGGAGACGCTCGGTCTCGCGGCGAGCCTTGCGAACATCGGCAAGATCATGATCCCGCCGGAGGTCCTGACGAAGACGGAACCCCTGGCGGCCGACGAGCGTGCGCTGCTGCAGAATCACGTCGACTACGGACTCGAGCTGCTGAAGGGACTGCGCTTCGACGGGCCGGTGGCCGACATCATCGCCCAGAAGCAGGAGCGTCCGGATGGCCGCGGCTATCCACGGGGTATCGGGGACGAGCGCATCACCCTCGCCGGGCAGATCCTCGCGGTGGCGAACGCCTTCGTGGCGCTCCGCAGCGGGCGCGCCTATCGGCAGGGCATGTCCGTGAATGCCGCGCTCGACGAGCTGATGCGCGGCGCGGGTTCCCAGTTCGACCGGCGCGTCATCGCGGCACTGTTCCACGTCGCCGAGAACCGTCGCGACTGGTCGCAGTGGACATAGTCGCGCTGACGACCCGCACCGGCGCGGCGCTTGCGCTCGCCGTTCTCGCCGGCTGCGGCGGGCCCTCGGATCCGCGCCGGCCGGGGCCCGCGCCGGAGGCCGAGCCCGCGCGCCTCTACTTCGCGAACTGGAACGACGAGATCGGCCCGGACACTCTCGCCGGATTCGAGCGGCGTTCCGGCATCCATGTGGTCACGGACGAGATCGTCGACAACGTCACGCTGCAGACGAAGCTCCTCACCGGGCACGCGGGCGACGACGTCGTCGTGCCGTCGTCGAATTTCATCCAGCCGCTGATTGTCGCGGGCGCGCTGGAGAAGCTCGACAAGACGAGGCTCCCCAACTGGCGGAACCTCGATCCGTCCATACTGAAGACGCTGGAGCGCATCGATCCGGGTAATCAGTACGGCGTGCCTTACGTATGGGGCTCACAGGCGTTCGGTTACGACGCGCGCGCGGTGAGCGCAGCCCTCGGGCGGGAACCGGAGCCGAGCTGGCGTCTGCTTTTCGATCCCGAGACTGCGCGCCGGCTGGCCTCCTGCGGCATCGCCTGGGGCGACAGCGCGGGCTCGATCATGATGGATCTCGCCCTGCTCGCGATCGGTCGCGATCCCGCGGGCGAGAGCGCCGCCGATCTCGCCGCCGCCGAGGCCGCCGTGATGCGGGTACGCCCGTACGTGCGCTACATCGACAACAGTCTGCGCTCCCGCTCGGAGCTCGCCAGCGGCGAGATCTGCATCGCAGTGGGTGCGAGCGGCGAGATCGTCCAGGCGCGGGACATGGCCGCCGCCATGGGCGATGGCGTCCAGGTTCGCTACGTCGTGCCCACTGAAGGAGCGCTCATGTGGGTGGATCTGCTCGCGATCCCGGCCGGCGCGCCGCATCGGGACGCGGCCTACCGGTTCATCGACTACCTGCTGGAGCCCGCGGTCATCGCCGGCGTCACGAACGCGGCGAAGTATGCGAACGCGAACAGGGCCGCGGATGCGTTCGTCGACCCCGCGGTGCGCGGCGATCCGGCCATCTATCCGACGCCCGAAGTGATGGCGCGCCTCCAGCTCGTGCCGGCCGAGTCGGCGGGGTATGCCCGCGAGAGGACTCGGGCATGGACCCGCATCCGCACTGCGAAATAGGGGCGCTATTTCACCGCCTGCAGGATCCGCCTGCCGAGCTCCTCGTAGTTGCCGTCGAAGTGGTGGCCGCCCGGCAGGCGCAGGCGGTTCGCGCCGTCCGGCAGCTCCTCACAGGCGGAGCCCTTCTCCTCGGCGCCGTATATGCACAGCACGTTGGCGTTGTCGAGCCGCGCCATCTCGGGCGCGAGCGGCAGGCCGCCGCCCGCCTTGCCGAGCCAGAGGGAGACGTGGAATTCGAAGAAGGCTTCCCTGCCAGGCCCGAGCAGCGCGACGAGCGCGATCCTGTCGCGGGCATCGGCGGGCAGGCGGTTCACCATGAACGGCATCGTGTCGGCGCCGAGCGAATAGCCGACGGTGATGACACGCGACTTGCCCCATTTGCGCGTGTAGTGGGTGATGATCCTCGCGAGGTCGGCGGCCGCGACGTCCGGTGTCCGCGCGTGCCAGAAATAGCGGAGCGAGTCCCAGCCGACGACCGCGACGCCGTTCGTGGTCAGCACGTCCGCCACCTCGCGGTCGAGGCCGGCCCAGCCGCCGTCACCCGAGAGCATCACCGCGAGCAGGTCCCGTGGCTTCCCGGAGGCGGGAACCTCGACGAGCGGAAGCCCGGAGACGCCCGCGTCGGGCGCCGCCGCCGGCGGAGACCGCACGGACGCGAGCTGCCGGTAAGCCGCGAGCATCTGCGGCACGTAATTGCGCTCGACCGAAAACCCGTGGCCGACCTTCGGCAGCTCGATCAGCTCGGCGCCGCTCACCTCGCCGGCGAACCGCCGCGCGACAGCGGCGCTGCACACCTGGTCGATCGAGCCCTGAATCACGATCCACGGATCCTTCAGCCCGCGGGTTGGGTGGAACACGTAGCCCCCGCGTGTGCCGCGGTCTGCGGCGAGCCCCGGGCCGTCGCCCGGACACATGGGCTTGTCCCACGGGAGGTCGGGACAGAAACCCAGGCTCAGCGCGCCCTTGAACGTGCCGGGTGGCGACTGTACGAGCGTCGTGTACGCGAGCGTCGCGCCCGACGAGTAGCCGACCAGGATCGGGTTCACATAGGTCGCGAAGTGGTAGCGGCGCTCCAGATCATGCGCGAACTGCTCGAGCTCGCCGGCGGAGAACATGCAGCCCCCGGATTCGCGCAGCGCCTTGCCGTAGTGGTTGATGTCGATGCCCGCGACGAGCGCGCCCTCTTCGGCGAAGTGCCCCGCCATCTCGATGACGCCCGAGATCCAGCCGCCATCCCCGGAGATGAACAGCACGAGCTCCTTCGGCGCGCTGGCCGGCTCGTACAGCGTGACGGTGCCGAGCCGTCCCTCTTCGAGCGTCGTCTCGGCAGCGCCGGCGGCGGCAGCCACCGCGGACAGGACCAGCAGGGCCGCGATCGCCGCGGCCTGTCTCATGCCGCCTGCTCCGGCGCGGCAGGAGTGGGACTCCGCCGCTGACCGCGCGCGATGAGCGCGGTCACGTCGAGCAGCACCCGCGGCAGTGCCATGGCGCCGGGCGCGGCGAGGTAACGCGGCTCCCACTGCGGATGGAACTTCTCCTTGTACTGACGGAGGCCCTCGAAGTTGTAGAAGTTCTCTCCGTAGCGGTACACCAGGCGTCCGATCTTGTGCCAGGGCGGCGCCAGGCGGTGACGCTCCAGTCCCGCGAGCGGCGCCATGCCGAGGCTGAACAACGCGTATCCGCGCGCCTTGCCCCAGAGCATCAACTCGACGAAGAGGTACTCCATGACTCCCTTCGGAGCGTCGGCGGAGAAGCGCATCAGGTCTATGGACAATTCCCTGGCCGGCGCGCTCTCCCAGATATTGGCGAACGCGACGATACGCCCGCGCACTTCCACGAGGCCGCACGGGAAGCGTGCAAGATAGGATTCGTCGAAGTAGCCCAGCGAGAAGCCTTTTTCCGCCGCTCCCTTCGCGGTCAGCCATTGCCCGGAAACCTCGCGCAGCCTGGGCATGAGCGGTGCCGCTTCCCCGGGCGTCGCGACCCGGAAGGACGCGCCCTCCCTTTCGGCGCGGCGGTGGGAATGGCGCAGCGGCGCACGCGTGGGGCCCTCCAGCGAGAAATCGGGCAGCGCCACCAGCGCCTCTTCGCCGATCTTGCTCAGGGAGAGGCCCGCGTCCACGTAAAGCGGGAAGATTGGCGGCGTCGACCTCGTAGAACACGCAGGCGACGCCCTCCCGGTCGCAGATCTCGCGAAAGCGCCAGACCATCTCGCCGCGCTCGGCGGCCGGCCCGACCGGATCGCCCATCGCCACCCAGCTTCGCCCCCACATGCCATACATGACGAAGCTCGCCCCGGACGCGCTGAAGAGGACGTTCTTGTCGCCGAGCAGGACGAGATTGGCGCTCGCGCGTCCGCTCGTCTGCGCGATGGCGGCAGCCTGCTCCAGGTCGCCGTCGGAGGGCGTCGCCGCGCGCGGCCGCGGCGGCTGCAGCAGCCGGTAGGCGGCCGCCACACCGAGACCGAGCACCGCCACGAGACTCGCCCGCAGCATGCGCGGGGCGCTGGCGTCGAAGGCGAACTGCCACCACAGCTCGCGCTGGTAGGGCACCGCGCGGTGGGCGATCAGCCCGATCCAGATCGAGGCGCCGATCGCGATCGCCACTGCGGCAAGCCAGCGCGGTGCGAGCGGTTCCGCGAGGAGCGACGCGCGCCGGTAGAACTCGCGCCGCGTGGCTAGCAACGGCAGCAGGACCAGGCAGAGGATCAGGGCTTCCTCGTAGTCGAGCCCCTTGAGAAGCGAGGCGACAATACCGGCGCAGAGCAGCCACACCATCAGGTGCCAGGCCGCGTCCAGCCGGTAATAGAGGCCTCGCGCGAGGACGAGCAGCGCAACGCCAATGGCGCTGCCGGCGAGATGCGAGATTTCGAGCACGGACAGGGGCAGGAACTCCTCGAGCGCCGCGATGCGCGCCGCGATCGCCGGCGTCGCCCCGGACAGCAGCAGGATGACGCCGGCGCCGAAGGCGAGCACCGACATCGCCTGGGGCACGACGAAGTCGAGCGAGCGGCGCGTCCAGTGCAGCGCGACGCGCACGCGCGCCCGCTGTTGCCACAGCTCGTACGCGACGAGGACCGCCATCGCGACCGCGAATGGCAGGACGTAATAGAGGACGCGGTATGCGAGCAACGCACCGAGCAGTTCCTGGGCCGGAACCGCGGGGAGCAGCAGCAGGAGGAGGGACTCGAACACGCCGAGCCCGCCGGGCACGGTGCTGATGGCGCCCGCGACCAGCGCCACCATGTACAGCCCCGTGAACGCAACGAACGACACGCCGGCGTCCGGTGGCAGGAGCACGTAGAGCGCCGCACAGGCGAGGATCAGGTCGGCCACCGAGACCGTGAGCTGGCCGAGCGTCGTCTTGAATGCGGGCAGCGGCATCGTCCAGCGGCCGAGCGTGAGCGGCTCGCGCCGCCACGCCGTGAGCGCGAGGTAAGCTGTCAGCGCGAGCAGAATCGCGCTGCCGCTCCCTATGGCCAATGCCGGGCTCGCATGCAGCAGGGATGCGGCATGCCCGGCTTCAGCCACGAGCGAGATGCCGATGAGCAGGCCCGCGCCAAGATTGAAGGTGACCGCGCAGCAGGCGACGATCTGGCCGATGTCCGTCGCGCTCAGCCCCGCGAGCGAATACAGGCGGTAACGGATCGCGCCCGCGGAGAAGGCGACGACGCCGACGTTATGGCCGACCGCGTAGGCGACGAATGAGGTAGCGGCGGCGCGGCGGTAGGGCAGCGACCGGCCGACGTGCCGCAACGCCAGCACGTCGTACAGTGTCAGCGCAACGTAGCTCGCCACCGTGAACGCCAGCCCCGCCACGAGCGCGCGCGCCGGGATGTTGCGCGCGGCCGCGAGGATCTCGTCCAGATCGAACTCGCCCGACAGCCGATACAGTGCCGTGAGCGCGATGATGAATACCGCCGCTGCTGCAACGGCAGGCAGAAGCCTCGACCACCCCGACCGCGTGTCGTCGCTCATGATGCGGCGCTTATCCTAAGGCATTGGCGCCATGCCCAAGAAAAGTGAGGGCCCAAAAAAAAGGCCGGGCGTTGCCGCCCGGCCAGAGTGTAGTTGCCTCGGTTAAAGGAGGGGTTACCCGTTTCGCGACGTTGGCTCCAACGCGAGGAACAGCGTGTTGTCCCCGCGCCGTACCAGAATGGGAATCGGCTTGTTCGCCGGTGCGGCCGCGACGAGCTCCTTGAGCTGCCGCGCGTTCTCGATCTTCGACTGTCCGAGTCGCAGCAGCACGTCGCCGCGGCGGATGCCGGCGTCGGCGGCGGGACCTTCGCCCACGGCCGTGACCACGACGCCGCCGTTCTCGATGCCGAGCTCGGAGCGCTGCTGCGGAGTGAGATCGGCGACCGCGACGCCGAGGCTGCCGTGAGGCTGGCCCGGTTCTCCACTTCCGGGCGCTCCGGAGTCCTGGTCCGCGAGCTGCTCGATCTCGGCGGTCAGTACCTTCTCGTGCCCGTCACGCAGCACCTTGATCTTCGCGTTGCTGCCGACGGGCGTGTTGCCGACGATCGGCGGCAGATCCGCAGAATCGCCGATCGCGTGGCCATCGAACTCGAGGATGACGTCGCCCGTCTTCAGCCCCGCCTTGTCGGCGGGACTGTCGGGCTGCACCTGCGACACGAGCGCGCCGTGCGGCTGGTCGAGCCCGAAGCTCTCGGCGAGCTGTCTGCTCATCCCCTGGATGCCGACGCCGAGCCAGCCGCGCGTCACGTGGCCGTTAGCCGCGAGCTCCTTCTGCACGTGCATGGCGACGTCGATGGGGATGGCGAACGAGAGGCCCTGGTAGCCGCCGCTGCGGCTGAATATCTGCGAGTTGATGCCGACCACCTCGCCACTGAGGTTGAACAACGGGCCGCCCGAATTGCCAGGGTTGACCGCGACATCGGTCTGGATGAAAGGCACGTAGGTTTCATCGGGCAGCGAGCGCCCCTTGGCGCTGACGATGCCGGCAGTGACGGTGTTCTCGAAGCCGAACGGGGAGCCGATCGCGACCACCCACTGGCCGACCTTCAGCTGGTCCGGATCGCCGAGCTTCACCGTCGGCAACCCGCTTGCCTTGATCTTCAGCACGGCGACGTCGGTCTGCGTGTCCTTGCCGAGGACTTTCGCGACGTACTCGCGCTTGTCCGTGAGCTTGACCGTCACTTCGCTCGCGTCGTCCACCACGTGGGCGTTGGTGAGAATGAGCCCGTCTGCGTCCACGATGAAGCCCGAGCCCTCGCCCATCATCGGCTGACGCGGCGGCATCGGCATGCCGCGGAAGAACGGCGCGAACGGACTCTCTTCGTCACCGAAATCGGGGAACGGCGAACGCGTCTTCACCTGCTGCTTCACGGTGATATTGACGACCGCGGGACCATAACGCTCGACGAGAGGGCTGAAATCAGGCAAGCCCTGGATCATCGTCGGAGTAGAAGCCGGCGCCGCCGCAATAACTGCGGGCGGCTCAGGGGGGATCGCGGCACTGGCGGGGGAATGCCATGCCGTGGGGAGGATAGCGCCGCACCTGCAGCAAGGGCAGCGACGACGCCGGTGGAAACTAAAATCTTGGTCATGGAAGCCTTCATCCGTATCAAACCCAGCTCAGGACCCTATGGCTGCGAACAGTAGCGAGACACCCTTAAGAGACCCTTAGCCACTGCTGCTGCGCCGAGACATGGACCGGTCTTGAAAAAAATCGTTCCCGCAAAAAGAACAGGCCGGATTTTCCGGCCTGTTCTGCGCTTCGCTTCTCTCGAGAACCAACTAACTACTGACCAGCGGTGTCGCGGGGGGATCGCTCGGACCACTGTTCTTTCTCGATGGTCGTTACGGTACGGAGGCTTACTTAAGACAGCCTTAACCGGCCGCACCCGCTGGAAATCTTATGGTGACCCGCAGCCCATGACTTTCGGGGTTGTCATCCAACTCTATGATTCCAAGGTATTTTTTTACAATGGTCTGAACAATCGCCAAACCGAGCCCCGTGCCCGGGGCGCTGGTGCCGGCGCGCCGATAGAACCGCCCGAAAACACGCTCGCGGTCCTCGGCGGGGATGCCGGGCCCGGTATCCGTCACGCGCATGAACGGCGCGCCGAGCGCGAGACCGACGCTCACGTCGATGCGCCCCCCTTCGGGCGTGTAGCGGATCGCGTTGTCGACGAGATTTCTGAGCAGCATGCGCAGCGCATAGGAGTCGCCGCGCACGAGCGCAGGAGCCGATTCGGCGATGCCGATATCCTGCCTGCGTGCTTCCGCGAGCGGCTCGAGGTCGGTGACGACGTCGCGCGCCAGGGCTTCCAGCGACACCGTCTCCATCACCGCCGGCGCGGCTTCGTGGCGAGCCAGATCGAGCATCTGCTCCACGAGGCGCACGGCGCGGTCGAGTCCGCCGCGCAGTCTCGCGAACGCCGCCGCTCTCTCTTCTTCCCCGGCCGCCTGCTCGGCGAGTTGCAGTTGCAGTCGCACCGCTGTGAGCGGCGTGCGCAACTCGTGCGCCGCGTCCGCCACGAACGCCTGCTGGGCGTCGATGGATGCACGCAGGCGCGCGAGCAGTTCGTTGAGTGCGATGACGAGCGGATGAATCTCGTCCGGCAGCGAGGTCTCGGGCAACGGGTCGAGCGCCTCGGGCCGTCGCAGCCGCACCAGCTCCGCGATGCGATCGAGGGGTTTGAGCTGCGTGCCGACGATGAGCCAGATGGCGGCACCGAGGATCGGCAGCATGAGGCCGAGCGGCGTCAGCGTCTGCAGCGCCAGCGACGCCGCGCGCTGCTCGCGCACCGCAAGCGGCTGCGCCACCTGGATCACGTAACCGCGGCTCGGCAGAGAGAACACCCGCCAGGCGGTCCTGCCGGCCAGCACGTTGGAAAACCCTCCCGGCTGCAGTCCCGGCAAATCGCGATACAACTCCGAGAAGTAAATGCGCACGCCAGTGGCGCGCCAGACCTGGACGACGACGTTGTTGCGTGTCTGCGCGGCGGGCAGCTGCGGCGGCAGCGCAAATTCGAACGACTGGTCCTGAAGTGAATACGCCGTCTGTTGCAGCTGCTCATCGAAGACCTGGTCGGCGCCGGTCAGAGCGGTCACGTAGAGCGTATAGGCGCTGGAGAGACCTGCGGCGACGACGGCGGAAAGCAGCCACACGAGCAGCCGCGTGCGGATCGTCCTCATGAAGTGGCGCGTACCTTGTAACCGACACCGCGCACGTTCTGAATGTAGTCGGCGCCGAGCTTCTTGCGCAGATTGTGAATGTGGACCTCGACCGCATTGCTCTCGACTTCCTCGCCCCAGCCGTAGAGGCGTTCCTCGAGCTGGGCGCGTGAGAGTACCTGCCCCGGGCGTTCGAGCAGGGCTTCGAGCAAGGCGAACTCGCGGTGCGACAGGCTGACGGGCTCGCCGGCTCGTGTCACCTCGTGACTCGCCGGGTCCAGCGTGACGCCGAGGTGCTCCACGAGGTTCTCGGCGCGGCCGGACTGGCGGCGCAGAACCGCACGCACCCGAGCGGCGAGCTCGTCGAAGTCGAAGGGCTTGACGAGGTAGTCGTCGGCGCCCGCATCGAGTCCCTTGATGCGGTCGTTGACCGAGTCACGCGCGGTGAGGATGAGCACGGGCACCTTGTTGCCCGCACCCCGCAGCCATTTCAGGACCTGCAGGCCGTCGAGCCGCGGCAGTCCCAGGTCGAGCAGCACGAGATCGAACGTCTCCGTGGAGAGGGCGGTTTTCGCCGCGTTGCCGTCCTGGACCCAGTCGACCGCCACGCCCTGCTTGCGCAGGCCGAGACGCACGGCCTCACCGATCATGTGGTCGTCTTCCACGAGCAGCAGTCGCATGCCGAATATGTTACCGGACGGCAGCGCTCGCGTTCGCCCGCCGCCAAGGCCCCGCGGCGGCGCGCCGAATGTGGAGGCGGCCCGCCGAGGGTGGGCCAGCCGGCGACAGGTCGTCGCGCGAAGCCGGGTGCCCACAGGGATAGGGATGCGCCTCACGCTCGCGTTATCATGGCTACAGAGACCGGCGGAAGCGGGACGGACCTGGCGCCGGCCGGTTCAGTGCGGCCGGATTCGCCCGCATTGTGGCGCCGCGAAGCCGATGCCTCCGGTACCATTGGCGAATGCACGCGGCCAGAGACATCTTTTCTTATCCGAGGGCGGCGTCGGCGGCGCCGGTCCCGTTCCTGCCGATGACTGCGCCGGAGATGCGCGCGCTCGGCTGGGAGGCCTGCGACATCGTGCTGGTGACCGGCGACGCCTACGTCGATCACCCGAGCTTCGGCATGGCGATCATCGGCCGTTTCCTCGAGGCGCAGGGCTTCAGGGTCGGCATCCTCCCGCAGCCCGATTGGCAGAGTGCGGATGCATTTCGGTCGCTCGGCCGCCCGCGGCTCTTTTTCGGCATTACCGCTGGGAACATGGACTCGATGGTGAACCGCTACACGGCGGATCGTCGCATCCGCCGCGACGATGCATACACGCCGGGCGGCGTCGGTGGGCTCCGGCCGGACCGCTCCGTGATCGTATATGCGCAGCGCGCACGCGAGGCCTATCCGGACGTGCCGCAGATCATCGGCGGCATCGAGGCGTCGCTCCGGCGCATCGCGCACTTCGACTACTGGTCGGAGAAGGTGCGCCGCTCGGTCCTCCTCGATGCCAAGGCCGACATGCTCGTCTACGGCAACGCCGAGCGGCAGCTCGCGGAGATCGCGCACCGGCTGGAGGCGGGCGAGAGCCTGGCGGACATGACCGACATCCGCGGCACCGCCTTCGTGCGGAGAGAGTTCCCGGACGACTGGGTGGAAATCGACTCGACCAGCATCGACGAGCCGGGGCCCTTGAATCCGCCGGTGGATCCCTACGCGAAGATGGAGAAGACGGGGTCAGACTGCAATTCCGCGGCGACCACTGCCACGCCCGGGATGCCGCGCGGGAAATCGCAGTCCGGCGCCGTTGTCTCCCACCGCGTCGTGCAATTCACGCGGCACGTGAAGAACGCCGAGCGGTCGAAGAGCGTGATCCGGATGCCCGGGTACCGCGAGGTGGTCGCTGATCCTGCGCTCTATGCACATGCGTCGCGCATCCTGCACCTCGAATCCAACCCGGGTAACGCCCGGGCGCTGGTGCAGCGCCACGGCGACGTGGATCTGTGGCTGACCCCGCCGCCGATACCGCTTACGACGCAGGAGATGGACGCGATCTACGAGCTCCCGTACCAGCGCCGGCCGCATCCCGCTTACGGGACCGCGAAGATCCCCGCCTACGAGATGATCCGCTTCTCGATCGCGATCCAGCGGGGCTGCTTCGGCGGCTGCACATTCTGCTCGATCACGGAGCACGAGGGCCGGATCATCCAGAGCCGCTCCGAGAAGTCCGTGCTGCGGGAGATCGGGAAGGTGCGCGACACCGTGCCCGGTTTCACCGGCGTCATCTCGGATCTCGGCGGGCCGACGGCGAACATGTACCGCCTCGCCTGCAAGAGCCGCAAGATCGAGAGCGCCTGCCGCCGGCCTTCCTGCGTCTTCCCCGGGATCTGCCCGAACCTCAACACGGATCACGCACCCCTGATCCGCTTATATAAGAAGGCGAGGGAGTTACCGGGAATCAGGAAAGTGCTGATCGCTTCGGGCGTGCGCTACGACCTCGCGGCCGAGTCGCCCGCCTACGTGAAGGAGCTCGCGCAGCATCACACCGGCGGTTATCTCAAGATCGCCCCCGAGGCGATCTCCGATGGACCGCTCTCGAAGATGATGAAGCCCGGCGTAGGCACCTATTACAGGTTCCGCGATCTCTTCGAGCGCTACTCGAAAGAGGCGGGAAAGAAGCAGTATCTCATCCCGTACTTCATCGCGGCCCATCCGGGCACGAGCGACGAGGACATGCTCGAGCTGGCGCTGTGGCTGAAGCAGAACGGCTATCGGGCCGACCAGGTGCAGGCGTTCCTGCCCGCGCCGATGGCGACCGCGACCGCGATGTATCACTCGGGCAAGAATCCGCTGCGCCGGATCACGCGTGCCGGCGAGACGGTCCGCATTCCGAAGGGGCTCAAGGTGCGGCGCCTTCACAAAGCGTTCCTGCGCTACCACGACGCGGAGAACTGGCCGATGCTCCGCGACGCGCTCCGGCGCATGGGTCGTGCGGACCTGATCGGGCCCGGCAAGCACCAGCTCATCCCCGCCTGGCAGCCAGCCGGCACGGGCACGCACCACGAGGGTCGCCGCGCGCCGCCGCGCACGACGCCGTTTCGCACGCAGCACACGCGCTAAGCGCCCAGCAGCAGCACCGTGACCGTGCCCCATAGCGTGAGGAGTACGTTGCCGACGGCACACGCCATCCCGTAGCCGAGCGCCGGCACGCGGCTCTGCGCGCGATCCTGGATGGCCGCCAGCGCGGGTGTGGAGGTGCCGGCGCCCGCGCACAGGCCGAGCAGGATACCGGGGTGCATGCGCATCACGTAGCGGCCGACGAGGATCGTCACCACATGGGGCACGATGGCGACCACGACCGTCCCGACGACGAACATCAGGCCCGCATTCTTGAGCGCGGGCACCACGGCGGGCCCCGAGGCGAGCCCGACCAGCGCGAGAAAGGCCGTGAGCCCCAGCATGTCGAAGAGCCACAGCGAAGCCTCAGGCACGCGCCCGAAGCGCGGGTCGCGCGAGCGCAGGTGGCCCATCACGAGCCCGCTCAGGAGCACGCCCACGGCGAGGCTCAGGCTCAGCTGCAGCTGGCCGATCTGAAGGGAGACGAGGCCGACCATGGAGCCGACGAAGATGGCGCCGGCGACGAGCAGCATGTCCGTCGCGGTGGTCGGCCACTCCACGTAGCCGGTTTCCCGGGCGATGCGCTCGATCTCCGGCCGCAGGCCCGTCACCGTGAGCACATCGCCGCGTTCGATCACGAGGTGCAGGCCAAAGGGCAGGTCTTGGCCCGCCCGGGTGTACTTCAGGAGGAAGATGCCCCGGGGGCCGAGTCCCTCGATCAGCGTCCCGAGGGCCTCGCCGTCGTGGGCGCGATTGGTGACGACGAGATCCGCGGTCACGGTCGGCACGTCGAGGAGCTCGCGGTCGCGTACCTCCATCGCGAGCAGCGGGTTGGCGGGATCCACGAGCGTCTCCTGCCGTCCGCCGATCGCGACGACGTCGCCGGCCTCGAGGCGCGTGTCGGGCAGGGCGTCCTCGATCGTCTTTCCGCGCCGCACCCGCACGACGATCGCGCGCTGGCCCTGGGGCCAGCTCTGCTCGATCTCGGCGACGGTGCGGCCGGCGAACGCATCCGGCAGCCGGTAGGCGCGCAGCAGGATGTCGTGGTAGGCGGAAGGGCCCGTCGCGTCGCTCGCCTGCATGCCCATCTTCTCCTCGTACGCCCGGCACTCCTTCGCGAGGTCCGCGCGCATCAGGAACGGGCCGAGCCGCGGCAGCAGGATGACGACCAGCACCATGCCGAAGACGTAGGCCACCGCGTAACCCGCCGCGACGTTGTTTACGAGGCGCGCGGCCTCCGCGGCGGGCAGGCCCAGCGTGCCGATCGCCTCGGTGGCGGTGCCGATGGTGCCGGAGGAGGTGAGCGCGCCGGCGAGCATGCCGGCGGCCGTGCCGGCGTCGAGGCCGGCGAGCTTTGCCATTCCCCACGTGAGCCCGAGGCCGGTCACGCAGAGAAGCGCGCTCAGCGCCACCTGCGGCAGCGCGCTGCTGCGCAGGCTGCGGAAGAACTGCGGGCCGATGCGATAGCCGATGGCGAACAGGAACATGAGGAAGAACACGGTGCGCATGGCGCTGGGCACCGTCACACCGATCTGGCCGATCACGAGCCCCGCGACCAGCGTGCCGAGCACGGAGCCGACCTGGAAGCCGCCGACGCGGATCTTGCCGACGATGTAGCCGACGGCCAGCGAGAGGAAAAGCGCGAGCTCCACGTGCTCGCGCAATTCAGCGATGAACCAGTTCATAAGTGCTCCTCGCGGGGTACCGGTAACATGCCGGCTATGATAGCGGTACGACGGTCAGAAACCTGACCTGCGCATCAGCGGCAGCAGGGCGTTGACTGGGGCGACGGGCGCGGTGAAGTCGGCGTGTCAGTGTGCGGACGCAGAGGGGTCGAGTTGCCCGTCAGCCTTCCGGCGGCGTTCACGCTTTCCTGCGACGGACGCCGCGGCCGATAAGCGTCGCAAAGCCCGTGGCCATGAGCCAACCAGCAGCCGGCAGGGGCACGACGTTTTCGCTGATATCCAAGATGTAGTACTCGTCCAGCGGGAATGACTCGGCACCGTATTCCGCGTCGAACGCGGCCTGGTCAAATCTCAGGATTGGATCAACACTGGCGCCGCATTCAGCCGTGTCTGGGGAGATATGTACGTCGTACCCGCCATTCTCAAGAAAATTGACATAGAAAGTCGCCGCCGCCGCCACCCCGCAACGCGCTAGAAGTCGCCCGGAGTAGTAGGGATTAAGAACCGGATCATTCGGCTCCAGCCACAGGTACACGCTGGAGTCGAAGGAATCCCTAGCCGTGCCACCACTGGTACCTCTCGCGATGGCGAATTCGTCTACAGGGAAATCCGACAGGAACAACTGCGCAATCACCTGAAAGTTGGCGCCGCCAAACTGGGGTTCATTTCTCGAGGATGTCGCAAATCCCTCGCCCCGGGCCTCGAAATAAATGGGAAGGCGCGGAGGGTTCCAGGGCGTGGGCTTGATCTTCTCTTGCGTGAAATAGAAGTTCACGAATCCTTCGGCCCGTGCCCCCACCGCGCCGGTAAAGCCGTAATAGGCTTCGCTGTACCCATCTTCAGATGCCGACGCGGTTGCGCTGATGACGCCATTGATGGCACCGTTGATGCCGGTGTTAATGGATGCTGCAGCGTCATAGCGGAAGTCGTGTGAATAGGCGGTAAAGCTGCCGCTTCCGAGGCAGTTCTGCTCCAGGCCAAGCGGCAGCGGGCCTACGCTGACCGGATCATGGCCGGCGCAGGTGTAGTAGATTTCCGTCGTAGCCAGTGGCGCGGCCAAAACAGCCCGTGGCGCCAGCAGGCCAGCGATCGGCACAACAGCCGCCGCGCCACGACGACATAGGCAATGAATCACAGATGCTGTTTTCGTGGTTCTTCTGTGCCCTTTGTCTTGGGCTTCAGCGCACCTGTTTTTCTTGTAGCCCTGTTGCCCGGCCCTCGCCGTTGTGGAATATACGTAGGGGCGCGCCGCGCCAATAGCGGTTGCTGCCGAAACCGCTCCCGCTCCGGAGTCAGGGAAGCAGCGCCGACGGCCCCGGCCGACGGTTCAGGAGATTGCGCAGGATCGTATAGTCGGACACCGTGACGGAGCCACTCCCATTCAGGTCGGCATCCGGGTCAGAGGTATTCAGGAGATTGCGCAGGATCGAGTAGTCCGCCGTGGTGACGAGTCCACTATTGTTCAGGTCCGCGTCACAGGCGTTGCCGTAGCCGTCGAGGTTGGTATCCCGCTGGTCGGCGTTTTTGGCGAATACGCAGTTGTCCACGCCGTCATCGACGCCGTCGCTGTCGGCGTCCGTGCAACTGGCCCGCGAATTGATCCATTGGGTCACGACGCTCACGGCCGCAGAGTCCACGAGATTGGACGCGAGAGGCGGCATGCCGAAGGCGTCCCGCCGGCCTGCCCTGGCCGGGATCACCGAATGCGTCGCATCACCGGGAAGCAGCAGCTTCGCATCGGGAATGCCGAGAGTGCCGGAGCCAGGCGCTGCATCGCACGTGCCCGTGGCGGCGAACGGCGTGCTGTAGCGCAGGTCCATGCTGGCCGGAGTCGGGCCCCCAGGCCGGTGACACTGTGAGCAATTGGTATGCAGCCAGGCGCGCGACCTCGGCTCGGGCCACTGCGTGCCATCCGCCGGATCCGGCAGAGCCGGCAGCGTTGCGGGGGCGCCGGGCAGCGGCGCCGAGAACATGCCGATATGCTCCAGCGTCGCGAGCTCGTTCGCGGTCCACCCGGTCACGGGATAGGTCAGATCGCGATTCAATTGTGCGGTCTCCAGTCCCAGACTGAAGCCGGCCGCGGCGGTGTGGCAGGCGAGGCACTGGGACTCGCTCGGATAGATCCATTCCTGACCGTCAATGATCTTGGTCTTGCCGCCGGTCACGCGCACCGCATCCGTGAGTGTGTCATTCCACTCATAGGTGTAGCCGCGCCATTGGCCATCCGGATGTCGCATCAGCAGGCGTGTCTCGATCGGCCGGCCGTTGAGACGGAACAGTTTCACCAATATCGAGCGCGGCGGTAAATCCCAGTCTCCGGAGCTGTCGACCGTGATCGTCTGGCCATCCGGAATAGCGAGCCAACGCGATTTGACGGCGCCGTCGGACCAGAACGGCGCGTTTATGTCATAGGGGATGACGCCGTCGGCAGGTTGGGTCGGGTCGCCGGGATTCACGCAGCCCGTCTGCGACAACAGCGTCGGGACCGGATCGCTGCCCGAACCACCGGGCACTATCTTATATATGCGGCCGTTGTTGACATCGGCGAGATACAGCTCGCCATCTTCGCCGGTCGCAAACGTGCTGATCGCGCGCCCCGCGACGAAAAGCTCATCGCGGATATAGCCGCCGGCGCCATCGCTGCGCAAGGAAAACAGGCGGCCGACGCTGAAGTCGCCGAAGATATAACGCCCCCGCAGTGACGGTATGGCGCTGCCGTGATAGACGTAGCCGCCGAGTACCGCAACATTGTATTTGGTCTGGCCGTTGACGATTTCGACGTGGGGATACTCTGCGACGGGATCAACGAAGGGTCCGTCGGGACAGCCCGTGGTGTTGTATGGATGCAGGCCTTCGCGGCAGCGCCAGCCGTAGTTGCCGCCGGGCTGCACGATGTCCACTTCTTCGTAAGTGCTCTGACCGACGTCGCCCAGCCACAGCGTCCCCGTGTCGCGGTCGAAGCTCCAGCGCCAGGGGTTGCGGAATCCCCAGGCGTAGAGCTCGGGACAGCTCGCGTCATTGTCACCGGGGCCGCACTTCGGGTTAGCCGCGAACGGATTGTCGGCCGGGATGTTGTAGCCGGGTGAGGGCCAGGGCACGCCAAGCACGTCGATACGCAGCACGCTACCGAGGAGGTTGTGCGTGTTCTGCGCGTTGTCCGGGTTGGACGGATTGGCGGCGCCGCCACCGTCGCCGACGCTGACATAGAGATAGCCATCGGGCCCGAACGCGACTTCGCCGGCGAAGTGAAAATCTGTCCCATGGTGGTCGATCGCGATGAGCACCTGTGTCGTCGGATTGAGCGGCTGCAAGGGGTCGTCGAGGACGATGCGGACGATATGAATCGCCAGCGACATATCCGCGACACCGGTGACGTAAGTGACGAAGACCTCGGGTGTGGCGGGAAAGTCGGGATGAAACGCGAAGCCGAGCAGGCCTGCCTCGGGTCCGTCCGAATTGACGACGCCCGTCAGGTCCAGGTAAGTCGTCACGACGGCCGGGTCGGTGACGTCGAATACCTTGATCAGTCCCGTCTTCTCGGCAACATACCAGCGTGTCGCATCGCCAGGCGCCTGCAGGATCTTCGTCGGCATCGTGAAGGCCGGTGCGGCTGGAAAGAGCCTGACCACGTTGATCCCGCTGGTCGACGGTCGCGCGGGTGCCAGGCAGGTGGTGTTGGCGGGACGCTGATCCAGGCCGTAAGGGTCCGCCAGCGTGGCCCCGCCCGGCAAGACTGCCACCGCCACGGCGGTGGCGACTATGGCGACGCGGATCATCATCGGTGTGGCCCGGTCTTATTTTTTCCTCATGGGCTTTTCGGAAAGCCGCCGGATTTCGCCTACGGTACTCCAACTCGGGACACAAGCCCGGACTTTTCACATGAATTTGTTACGCTCGCGCGCTGTGGCATCCATAAAGTTGCGGCAGCCGGGCAGCCGGCGCGCGCTCAACGTGGCGACCTCCAGCCTGTCTGCAGCGCCGGCACGCGCATCGTGACGCCACCGGCGTAGCGGCGCGATTGACAGTTGGGATTAGCCGGGAGCATTGTCGGCTGACAAAAGCCAAATACTGACGCCAACCAGGGTTTTCAGGAGCGGTACGGGGCGACGCCCGAAGTCGCCCTCGTTCCAGGTGCCAATGGGGAGCGCAGGCGATATTTCTGTCGTGCCTCCGGCCCGATCCGCACGGCCAGACGGGGACGACTGCCGACCGCTATATCCGCCGCACGCAGAGTTCCCGGACGGCGCCGATCCCGGCGCCGGCACTGCCGCGGCAGCGCCCGCCGGCGCGCCATGCCGAATCCCTGTCCATCCCGGCCGCAGGAGGTTAGCGTCATGAAAGCTGACACCCGTTCCGATGTATTACGAACCCTGGTGAGCGCGGCGCTGGTCAGCGTTGCACTCGCGGCTTGTGGCGGCGGTGGTGGCGGCGGCGCCGCGGCGTTTGGGGTGTTCAGCGACGATCCGGTTGAAGGATTGAGCTATTCCAGCGTGAGCGGATCCGGGCAAACCGATGCCAGGGGCATCTTCTCCTATGGAGCCGATGGGGATCGCATCACCTTTTCCATCGGCGGAGTCACGATTGGCGATGGCAACGCACAACCGCTCATGACGCCGGTTGATCTCGTCAAGGACGACGATCCGACTGCGGTCGACGAGACGAACGACCGCGTCGCCAACATCACGCGGTTCCTGCAGACCATTGACGATGACGGCGACCCGCTCAACGGCATCCTGATCACCCAGGCCGTCCGCGACGCGGCGGCGGGAGTGTCCGTCGAATTCGCCCAGACCATCGCGGCTTTCGAGGGCGATACCAATGTTCAGACGGTGCTTGCCGACCTGACGGCGGCAACGACTGCCGGTGCGCGAGGCCTCGTCCCGGTCGCGGACGCCCAGGCGCGGCTGCACGCCACCCTCATGGCGGCGCTAACTAACGGCTACGCCGGTACGGTCCAGGGATTTGCCGTCGGCGACGTGCATGTTTCCGGCACGTTTGCCCTGACGGTGGACGCCAACGGCGCGGTGATCGGCGTATTCAGGACGTCTGCGGGCGGCGCCGGCATGGTACCCGCGGTTTCGATCCCGCTCTTCGGCGAAATTGGAAGCAGCGGCGCGTTCACGCTGACGAGTGGCGTCGTCGAGGGCATGACGCTCACGTTAGAGGGCACATTCTCAGGTGGCGGCGTCTTCGCGACATGGAACGAGAAGGCGAACGAACAGCAGCTCGCCAGCGGCACTCTCACTGGCGCCGCGGATGGCGGCGGCCCATTCTATGCTTACCATATTGGAGCCGCGGTCACGTCCAACCCGGAAGGCCATGCTGACCACTTCGATGGCGCACTCTGTCTCGTAGGGTGGATAGGTAACAGCAGCGGAGTGACGGTCGACTGCGCTGGTGAGGGAATCAACTTTACCGCCACGGGGGCCCGAAATATCGGCGGTCCGCAGTTGAATGCTTTGGGTACAGGCCTATATGCGGGCGTACCGACGGCGTTCGCTGTGAGCGCACTCTTCGAGCCCGCGCACTTCGAGTGCCACTTCCACGGCACAATGTCGGCCGGCACGGACGGGACCCTGCCGGATGGCAACGGCGATACCCAACATGAACCGATCGAAGTCGGGTTTTCCGACGGCGGATTCTTGTGTTAGTAAGGCATGCCTTGGCGCTGGAGCTCTCTTAAAGCTTGCCGGTTATCGGTCCGCGCTCTTCAGCCCGTCTGTAGCGCCGGCACGCGCACCGTGACGCCACCGGCGTAGCTGCGCATCCAGTCGATGAATTCTGCCGATGGAAGGGGCCTGCTGACGTAGAAGCCCTGCGCCCGTTCGCAGCCGCGTTCGCGCAGCCAGCGCAGGGCCGGGCGCGTTTCGACGCCCTCGGCGACGACCTCCAGGCCGAGGTTGTGCGCGAGATCGATGGCCGCGCTCACGATGGCGGCGTCCGCGCGGTTGTCCGGCAATTGCGTGACGAAGGACTTGTCGATCTTGAGCTCGTCCACGGGCAGATTCCGGATCTGCGCCAGCGAGGAGTAACCCGTGCCGAAGTCGTCGATGGAGATCCTGACGCCGAGATCCCGCAACAACTGGAGCACGACGGTCGCGTTTCCGAAGTCCCGCACGAGTCCTTCCTCGGTGATCTCCGTGATCAGGTAATGCGGCGCGAGGTCGTGGTGGCGGAGCAGGTCGAGGACGAACCAGGGCAGGTCCTTGTCGATCAGGTCGTGCGCGGAGAGATTCACGGAGACCGGCACGTCGAGCCCTTCCTCGAGCCAGCGCCTGCACTCGCGCACCGCGGCGTTCAATGCCCAGCGCGTGAGAATCGAGATGTTGCCGGACTGCTCTGCAATCGGGATGAACTCGCCGGGCGAGAGCCTGCCGAGTCGGGGATGATCCCAGCGCAGCAGCGCTTCGGCGCCGCAGACCTGGCCGTCCGCGAGGGTGATCTTCGGCTGGTAGACGAGCTGCAGCTCGTCCTGCCGCACGGCGCGGCGCAGGTCGCCGAGGATGCTGAGCCGGCGCACGCGCCGCTCCTCGTCGCCGCCGTGGTAGAGGCCGATGGCGCGGGGGAGGCCGCGGCTTTCCGCCTGCGCGACGGTGGCCCGCAGCAGGAGCTGCTCGCGGGTCTCGCCGTGTTCCGGGTATATGGCGATGCCGATTGCAGGGCGCACGCTGATGTTCAGGTCCTCGAGCCCGATCCCCGGCTCCAGGCGCCGCAGGACCCGCTCGGCGAGATCGGTGGCGCCGTCCGCCCCGAGCTCCGGCATGACCACCATGAAGGTGTCGCGCTCGAGTCGCGCAAGCACGTGTCGCGGGCCGATCTGCTTGCGAAGCTCGTCAGCGGCCTGGCGGATGTAGGCATCCGCGATGTCGTGCCCGAGGGAGCCCGCGATCTCGCCGATGCCGTTCAGGTCGAGCACCATGACCGCTACGCTGCCCGCGTCGGCGCGCGCCGTGCCGACGGAAGCGTCGAGCATCTCCAGCGCGAAATCGCGATTGGGCAGGCCGGTCAGTGTATCGTGGCGCGCCTGATACGTGATGCGCTCCTCGCGGCGGGCGATGTCCTCCTGCATGGAGTTGAACGTCACCGCGAGCTCCGCAAGCTCGTCGCCCGTGGCGACGGATACCGTGCGACTGTAATCGCCGACCTTCATGCGCCGCGCGGCCTCGGCGAGCTGCTGGATCGGTTTCGTGAGGGCGCGCGACAGCAGCACCGCGCCGGCGAGCGCCAGCAGGAGCGGCAGCGCGCCCAGGACGATGGCCGCAGTCTGCAGCAGGTGATACGGCGCCATGGCCTCGTCCAGCGACTCGCTGAGGAGAATCGTGAGACCCGGCGAGTCCGCGATGAACGGCGTGCTGATGACGAGGTGGTCCTCGCCTTCGACCTCGAGCGTGCGCGCCCGCCCCGGCCTGGCGCCACCCGCCGCCGCAGCCATCGCGCTTCGCAGCGGCTCGTCGAGCCGGCTAGCGACGGCCACGGCGCCGCGATCCGAGACCGCGAGTATGGTCACGTGCAGGCCGGTCATGCCCTCGAGACGGCGGACGAAATCGTCGGAGATGGCAAATCCCATTGAGACCCACGCGACCGGCAGCGGCGCGCGCACGGGCACGGTCAGCAACTCGTAGGCGACGCCGTCCCGGACCAGGGTCGAACGTGCTATGCCCTGCTGCCGTGCGCGCTCCACGAGACTCGCCTGCGCGGGTTCGGCGCCGGCAGGCATGCCGGTCGCGGCGATGACGGCGCCAGCGTCGTCGAGCAGCACCGCCGTGTCCGCGCCCGCGCGGCGCGCGTGGTTCGCCAGCGCCGACTCGATGGTCTCCAGATCGCGGCTGGCCACGGCCTGCTTGAATGCGTAGTCGGACGCCAGCACGTTCACGGTGCTGCCGAGCTGAGTTGCGCGGCTCTGGCTCGTCTGCTCGAAGATGCGCGCGCCGGATTCGAGGTTCGCGCGTGCGCGCTCCGACACCTCGCGATTCGCGGTGACGAGCACGGTCATCACCGTGCCGACCTGGCTCAGCAGAACCAGTGCCGCGGCGACCACGAGGATCTTGAATCGCAGACTGCGCATGCAACGCACCAACGGAGCGCCCGTCCGTCCGATGCCATGCTAGTGGCCACCCCGCCGGTATTACGTGAAATGGTTCACGGACGTGCGGTGGGAGCCGTCCTAATCTTTGCAAACACGGGATTATGGAAACTGCGCATGACGCGGATCGCGCGGCCTTCTCTCTGTCTCAGCATCGTGTTCGCCTTGCTCGCCGGCCGCACGGCCGGCGCCGGCACCGTCACGCTGACGCTGCGTGACGCGTCGGGTGCGGCGGTGCCATCCGCCGTCGTCTATCTGGAGGGTGGCGTCCCCGGCACGGTGAAGGCGCCGACGCGGGTCGTCGTGGATCAGCGCAACAAGGTGTTCGTGCCGCGCGTGACGGTCGTGCAGGTCGGCACGGAGATCAGTTTTCCGAACAGCGACTCGGTCAGTCACCACGTCTATTCGTTCGCGCAGCCGAATGCGTTCGAGTTGCCGCTGTACAAGGGCGGGAAACGGCCGCTGGTGCGCTTCGACCACCCCGGGATCGTCACGCTCGGCTGCAACATCCACGATTCGATGATCGGCTACATCGTCGTGGTCGAGACGCCGCACTTCGGCACGACGGACGCGCAGGGCATCGTCACGCTGCCTGACGTTCCGCCGGGCAGCTATCAGCTCCAGATCTGGTCGCCGCGTCTGGATCCTCTCAAGGCGATGCCCGGCGGCATGCTGAGCGCCGGCGCGACGGCCCAGTCACAGGCGGTGACACTCGGGCGGAAGCTCAGGCCGGAGCCGGCAGACAGCAGCGCGCTGGCGGCCGGAGACTATTGATGGCGCGCGCGGTTTTCGCGCTGATGCTGGTAGCGGCGGTCGCGGCAGCCGCGGACGAATCGGACCGCAATAGTTTTGCCGGGGCCATGGATCTTTCATGGATCCAGGCCGATAGCGAGCTGCCGTCCTGGCTTGAGCACGGCAACGGCAAGCTGCGCTTCGACGAGGACCACGATGGCCTCCGGTCCTCGCGCATGTTTCTCGACTATCGCGGCAGGCTCGCCTCCACGGTGAATGCCCGTGCGACGCTCAACATCAATGACGACAAGTCCAGAAAACTCGATTTCACCGAGGCCTATCTGGAGTGGCGGCCATTACCGCGCAGCGCCTGGCGGCTGCGTACCCGGCTCGGCGGCTTCTATCCGAAGCTGTCGCTCGAGAACACCGACGCCGGCTGGAGCAGCGCGTACGGCCTGTCATCCTCGGTGATCAACACCTGGATCGGCGAGGAGCTGCGCATCCTCGGCGCCGAGGCTCGAGTGACGCGGGACTTCAGCCGCTGGCCGGAGCAGCATCTCTCGTTCGAGGGTGGCATGTTCTACGGCAACGACCCGACCGGTGCGATGCTCGCCTGGCGGGGATGGTCCGCGCACGAACGGCAGACCGGCTTCAACAGCAGCGTGCCGATGCCTGCCGAGCCCGCGATCGAGCCGTGGAGCGAGGAGGATGGCTATCCGCCGGCACACTTCGATCCGTTCCAGGAGATCGATCACCACCCCGGCTTCTATGCCGGTGCGGAATGGCAGTGGGACAGGCGCATCAAGGTCAAGTGGGTCCACTATGACAATCACGCCGACCCGGAGGCGGAGACCTCGCACGAGGAGTATGCCTGGCAGACCTGGTTCGATCACCTCGGCGGCGAGGTCGAGCTGCCCGGTGAATTCGGCCTGCTCGGCCAGTGGATCAAAGGCAGCACGCGCATGGGAGAGGACCTCGGCGTCGGCACCGGGATGGACCTGTGGCGCGTCCAGGATCTCGACTTCGAGGCATCGTTCCTGACGCTGACACGCGCCTTCGGCCGGCACCGCCTGTCGGCGCGCTACGAATGGTTCGACACGAAGCCCTACAACGACCCCGATGGTCTCACGAACCAAGACGTGGGCAACGCGCTGGCGGTCAGCTATCTCTTCCAGGCGACCGACCGGCTGCGGATCGGCGCCGAATATCTGCAGATCGCCACCGAGCACTGCGAGCCGGGCGCGCTCTGCGCCTGGGTGGCGAGCGGCCTGCCGCGCACGACGCGCGAAGACAGCCTGCAGGTCACGCTGCGCTGGCGCTTCGACGCCAGCATGTAACACCGCTGCCTACATCACCTCGGCGACGATACGCTGTCGCAGTTTCTCGTCCGGCAGCCTGCCGAAGCCGGCTCCCATGTCGTCCTTCATGTTGTCGGCCTTTGCCGAGGCTGGGATGACGCAGGTCACCGCCGGATGGCCGACGATGAACTTGAGGAAGACCTGCGCCCAGCTCGTGCAGCCGATGTCCGCCGCCCATCCGGGCAGCGGCTTGCCGGCGACGCGCTTGAAGAGCTCGGCGCGCATGAACGGCCGGTTGATCAGCGTCGCGATGCCCTTGTCGCGCGCGAGCGGCAGCAGGGTCTGCTCGGCCTCGCGCTCGCCGACGCTGTAATTGAATTGCGCGAAGTCGAGCGGCTCGGAACGCATCACGGCCTCCATCTCGCTGAACTGCGAGGCCCTCGAGGTGGTAATGCCGATGTAACGGATCTTTCCCGCGGCCTTCCATTCGCGCAGCACCGGCAGGTGCGTCTTCCAATCCTGCAGGTTGTGAACCTGCATGAGATCCATGCGCTTGACGCCCATGCGCTCGAACGACTGGTTCATCTGCGCGATGCCTTCCTCTTTGCCCGTCGTCCACACCTTCGTGGCGGCGAAGACGTGGGGCGGGGGCTTCATCTCGCGCACGAGATCGCCGACGACTTGTTCGGCGCGACCGTACATGGGCGAGGAGTCGATCATGGTGCCGCCGCCCGCGGAAAGCGCGGCGAGCACGGCTGCGAGCGGCGCGCGTTCCGCCGCGTCCTCGCCGACGTCGAATGTGCGCGAGGTGCCCATGCCGATCACCGGCAGCATCTCGCTGCTCGAGGGGATCTTCCGGAGGATCGACTCGGCCGGCTTCGGCGCGGCGTCGGCGCGGCCGGCGATGCCGAGGGCGGCGGTGCTGATGATGAGGTCACGGCGGCTCAGCATGTTCTTGTCCTTTCCAGCGCGGTCCGGGAAATAGTGTCCCCGCAGGCGCCCGGCATCAATCTTGACCCATCCCCGGGGAGGGGATACCTTACGGTGACGCAAATCAGCAAGGTGATCGTCATGCCGAGCCCAGCCACCCGCCCGCGCCCCGTCGAACAGCCGCATCTCCACGAGAGCCACGCCGACGTCGTCAACCGTCTCAAGCGCGCGACGGGGCACCTGCAGACTATCATCGGCATGATCGAGAGCGGCCGCGACTGTCTCGACATCGCGCAGCAGATGCAGGCGGTGCTCAAGGCGGTAGAGGGCGCGAAGGCCTTGCTCATCCACGATCACGTCGAGCATTGCCTGGAGGCGGCGATGGGGCCGACCACGCGCGAGCAGCGCGCGACCATCGAGCAGTTCAAGAAGATCACGCGCTACCTGTGAGCGGGCACGGACATGTCCACGGCCGCGTGGATCCGTCGGTGGCCGCGACGGAACGCGGCATCTGGGCGGTCAAGGTTTCGTTCATCGGCCTCGCCATCACGGCGCTCCTGCAGGGCGCGGTGGTCTGGCTGTCCGGCAGCGTCGCGCTGCTCGCCGACACCATCCACAACGTCGGCGATGCCGCGACCGCGATCCCGCTCTACGTCGCCTTCTGGTTCGCGCGTCGCAAGCCGACCGAGCGGTTCACCTATGGCTACGGCCGCGTCGAGGACCTGGCCGGCGTCGCCGTTGTCGCGCTGATCCTCCTCAGCGCACTGGTCGCCGGCTGGCAGGCCATCGACCGGCTCCTGCATCCGCAGCCGATCGGCTTCCTCGCAGCGGTGGCCGCCGCAGGCGTCATCGGCTTTCTCGGCAACGAGATCGTCGCGGTGTTCCGTATCCGCGTCGGCCGCGAGATCCAGAGCGCGGCGCTGGTCGCCGACGGCTATCACGCGCGGGTGGACGGCCTCACGAGCCTCGCGGTCGTGCTCGGCGCTGCGGGCGTCTGGCTCGGCTTTCCGCTGGCGGACCCGATCGTCGGGCTTGCCATCACCGTCACGATCCTCGGCATCGTCTGGCAGTCCGGAAAGGCCGTTTTCTCGCGCATGCTCGACGGCGTGGAGCCCGACGTGCTGGCGGAGTTGCGACATGCGGCGGAGCACGTGCCGGGCGTGCGAGGCCTGGAGAACGTCCGCGCCCGTTGGGTCGGCCACCGGCTGCACGCGGAGGCGGACCTCGTCATCGACGCGGGTCTGTCCGTCAGCGACGGCCTGGTGATCTCGGCGCGGGTGCGGGAGGCGGCCATGCAACACCTTCCGGCGCTCGGCTCGTTGCGGCTTGCATTCGCGAGCGAAGGTCTGGCGGAGTTGCACGGCGCTGCTCATGATCACGGGCATGATCACACGCACGGCGGCGCGCACCACTCGCACGAGTTCCTCGTCTGACGCGACGGCCTGGCACGCGCTGAAGGCGCACGAGGTGACCTCGCGCCTTCAGTCGAGCGCGCAGGGGCTGTCTGCCGCCGACGCCGCCGCGCGGCTCGCGAGCACAGGCCCGAACCTCCTGCCGGAAGCGCGCCCGCCGACGCTGCTCGCCATCCTCCTCGGGCAGTTTCGCAGCCCCCTCGTCTATATCCTGCTGATCGCCGCGATACTCGCTGCGGCGATGGGTGATCGCGGCGATGCGCTCTTCATCGTGGCGGCGGTGGTCATCAACGCGTTCTTCGGCGCGTGGCAGGAGCATCGTGCGGATCGCAGCAGCCGCGCGCTGCAGAAGGTCCTCAGGACACGCGCTACTGTCTTGCGCAACGGTATTCCCATGGACACCGACGCCGCCAACCTGGTGCCGGGTGACGTGATCGAGCTCGAATCGGGCGCGCGTGTGCCTGCCGACGCGCGGCTGCTCGCGGTGCACGGGCTCGAAGTGGACGAATCCCTGCTCACCGGAGAATCGCTGCCAGTCGTGAAGAGCGCAGACGATGTCGCCGACATTGCGGCGCCCCTGGCGGACCGTCTCGATATGGTGCATGCGGGCACGCTCGTGGCGCGCGGCCGCGCCCGGGCGGTCGTGGTGGCGACCGGTGCCGCGACCGAGGTCGGCCGGCTGGCCGTCGCGGTGATCGGCGTGGCGTCCGGCGAGCCACCGCTGGTCGAGCGGCTCGCGCGGTTCAGCCGGCGCATCGGCGTCGCCGTGCTCATCGCCGCCGCGGTGATCGCGGCCGTCGGGGTCGTCGCCCGCGGGTACGGCCTGCTCGACATGATCATCTTCGGCATCGCCCTGGCGGTCTCCGCGATACCGGAAGGGTTACCGGTCGCGCTCACCGTGGCCTTGGCCGTCTGCACCCGGCGCATGTCCCGGCGCGGCGTGATCGTGCGCCGGCTGGCGGCAGTGGAAGGCCTCGGCAGTTGCACCCTCATCGCCAGCGACAAGACCGGGACCCTGACCTGCAACGAGATCACCGTGCGCGAGGCGTGGCTCCCCGACGGCAGCGTGCTCAGGATCACCGGCGAAGGTTTCGCCCCGGACGGTGAGGTGCTCATCGACGGCAGTACCGTCGCCAGCGGCCTCGGCGAGCAGTTGGCACGCGCTGTCGTTCTGTGCAACGAGGCCGACCTGCGCCGGGACGGCGCCGGGTGGCGCTGGCGCGGCGATCCGACGGACGTGGCGCTGCTCGCGTTCGCGCACAAGATCGGCTGGAGCCCGGAGTCTGCCGAGGCTTATCCCGAGCTCGCCGTTACCGCGTTCGAGCCCGAGAAGCGCTTCGCGGCGAGTCTGCGGATGCTGGATGGCCGGCCGATGATCCTCGCCAAGGGCGCACCGGAGAGAATCGCCGCGATGCTCGGCAGCGCAGCGGATGCGGCGCGATGCCTCGACGTGGCTGAGCGGCTGGCGGCACGTGGCTTCCGTGTGCTCGCCGTCGCACAGGGCGAGTCGCCGGCCGCAGTGCTGCCGGCGGAGCCCCACGGTCTGAAGTTGCTTGGACTGGTCGGCATGATCGACCCGCCGCGCCCGGGCGTGCGCGAAGCGGTGGCAGCGGCGGCGAACGCCGGCGTCACCACCATCATGGTCACGGGTGACCATCCCGTCACGGCATACGCCATTGGCCGGGATCTCGGGATCGCCCGGGGCATGGACGAGGTGATCGCCGGCGCCGAATTGCGCGGCTTCGATGCCGAGCGCATGCGGGAGACGATAGGTCGCGTGCGGGTCTACGCACGCGTGGCGCCGGACCAGAAGCTCGCGATCGTGGAAGCGGGGCGCGCCGCCGGTCACTACGTGGCGGTGACCGGGGACGGCGTGAACGACGCGCCTGCGCTCAAGGCGGCGAATATCGGCGTGGCCATGGGACGGGGCGGAACGGACGTCGCGAGGGAGGCGGCGTCGCTCGTGATCACCGACGACCATTACGCCACGATCACCGCCGGCATCGAGGAAGGCCGGATCGCCTACGACAATATCCGCAAGATCATCCTCCTGCTGGTATCCACCGGCGCGGCCGAAGTGCTGCTCGTCGGCCTCGCCGTGCTGAGCGGTTCGCCGCTGCCACTGACGCCCGTGCAACTGCTCTGGCTGAACCTCGTGACGAACGGCATCCAGGACATGTCACTCGGCTTCGAACCCGGCGAGCCCGGAGTACTGCGGCGCCCGCCACGGCCGGTCGGCGAACCCATCGTCAATCGGCTCATGCTGGAGCAGGCGACGGTCGCCGCGCTCGTCATGGCAATGGCAGGTTTCGGCGTCTTCCGCTATACGCTGGCGGCGGGATGGAGCGAGGACTCGGCGCGCAACGCACTGCTTCTGCTGATGGTGCTCTTCGAGAACCTGCACCTGCTCAACTGCCGGTCGGAGACCGCGTCTGCATTCTCGCTGTCGCTGCGCCGTAGCCCGGTGCTCGTTCTGGGCGGACTCTCTGCTCTGGCGTTGCATGTATCGATGCTGCACCTGCCGCTCGGCCGCCAGGTGCTCCATACCGAACCCGTGGATGCCGCGACGTGGCTCGTGCTGCTCGCGGTTGCGACGAGCATCGTCGCCGCGCTGGAAATCTACAAGCGCCTGCGGCGTCCGCCTCGACCCGCGGCCTGTTAGCTTCGCACCGGCCGCTTGCGCAGCTTGCGCTGGAGAGTGCGGCGGTGGATGCCGAGCGCCCGGGCTGCGGCCGAGATGTTGCCGCCGTGATTGGACAGCACTCGCTGGATGTGCTCCCACTCGGCCCGGCGCACGGACAGGGGCTTCGGCTGTGCGCCTTGCGCGGAGCTCGGCGTGAGGGCCACGTCCTGCAGCGCCGCCAGGATCTCGTCGACTTCCACCGGCTTGGTGAGGTAGTGCAGGGCCCCGAGTTTGATCGCTTCCACGGCGGTCGCGATGCTGCCGTAACCGGTCAGAACGACGGACTTGGCCGGCGGCGATAGCTCCGCCAGCTGCCGGACGAGACCGAGACCCGAGGCGTTGCCGATGCGCAGGTCCACCACCGCGTACTGCGGCTGTTCCTCGGCGATCAGCTGCTGTGCCTCGGGCACGGAGCGCGCGGCGGCCACAGTGAAGCCCCGCCGCTCCAAAGCGCGCGCGAGCACACCGCAGAATACCTCGTCGTCGTCCACGACCAGGAAGGTGGCGGGTGTCTGCGCGACGCTCGCCACGTGTCAGCTCCCCGTTTGCAGTCGGGCGAGCGGCAGGTTGACGGTGACCCGTGCGCCGCCGCCGGGCCTGTCACCGAAGCTGATGTCGCCGCCGAGATGACTCAACGCCGTGTGAGTCAGGAAGAGTCCGAGGCCGAGCCCGGTGTCCTTGGTCGACTTTCCTGGACCTTCCGCGGGTTGCAGCGACTTGAGGCTGATACCGGGCCCGTGATCTTCGACCTCGATGTGCACGCGTTCGCCGTTCCATTCGCAACTCACCAGCACGTCGTCGGGCGAGGCGTCCACCGCGTTGTGCAGGATGTTGAGAAGCGCCTGCGTCAGCGTGCGCTCCACGATGATCTGCGGTGCGGGCCGCTGGCCGTCCGCGCGGACCCTGATGCTCACGCCGGGCCGCAGCCGGCGCACTTCGGAGACGGCGTGGCGGACGAACGCGTCGACCGCCAGCGGACGCGCCGCATCGGCGCGTCCGGCGCCGGCTGAAGCCGAAATCACGGAGAGCGCGTCCTTGCACTTGCGGATCTGGCCACGCAGCAGTTGCAGGTTCTCGTTGAGCTTCGGGTACTGGTCGCGCGGGTATTCCTCCGCGAGCTCCGCGGTCACGACCGCCATCGTCGCGAGCGGCGTCGAGAGCTCGTGGGCCGCGCCGGCGGCCAGCGTCGCCACGGCCACGACGCGCTCGTCGCGCAACGCCCGTTCGCGCGCGTCACGCAGGTTGCGTTCCTGCTGGCGCAGGCTTTCGCCCATGCTGACGACGAATTGCGCGATGAGGACGACGCTCAGTACGAAGCCGATCCACATGCCGATGACATGGACGGCGAAGTTCGCGCTCTCCCCGGGCTGGTTGAATGGCGGCAGCGGCACGCGATAGACGAGCAGGACCGAGTAGCAGCACGCGGTGATGAACGCCATCGGCCACGTGTAACGGCGCGGTAGCACGGTGGCGCTGATGGCGAGCGGCAGGAGGAAGAGATAGGCGAAAGGATTCGTCGCGCCGCCGCTGTAGTAGAGGATTCCCGTCAGCGCCGCGACGTCGATCAGCATCTGGGTGAAGAACTCGCCGTGCGGAATCGCTCCCGCGGTCTGCAGCCGTCGCCACGTCCAGAAATTGACGAGGGCGAGCACGAAGATGATGGTCACAAACGGAGCCACCCGCATCGGCACGTGATAGAAGCGGCCCCAGAGCAGCAGGGCGATGGCGGCGCCTGGAATCGCGACCGCACGCAGCCAGACGAGCTGCCGGAGATTGAGCGGGCTCGAGAATTGCGGCTGCGGCATAGAGGTCGACATTTCCGCCCCGTTGGTTATGGACGCCGCACCGTCGCGGCCCGCGCGATCGGGCGGAGATCGGTTCTTGTACCCATCACATATGCCCCTGTTTACAGGCGGTTAGCAGGTTGGCCAGGCGGACCCTATTCTATCCCGGGCGGAGTAAGTTCCCGCGCGCCCCATTACCCCGTGTATTCTCGCGACGCATGGCGGCGCCGGAGCAGCGGAGATATGCGCAAGAAAATCCTCGGGACTCTGCTGGTTCTGACGCTGGTCGCCGGCGCCGGGGGTGCCTGGTACTACCGGCAGGTCTACAAGCCGGCCCGGTTCAACCGGGCGGATCCCGCCGCCCTCGTGGCCCTCCGCTCGGACGCACGGGTGGCGGTGGAGTGGGGCGAGTGGATCGTGTTGTCGCCCATCGGGCCTGGGGTGGATACCGGTTTCATATTCTATCCGGGCGCGGAGTGCGATCCGGCGGGCTACGCCGAGCCGCTGCGCGCGGTCGCCGAATCGGGCTATCTCGTCGTGATCGTGCCGATGCCGTTCTCCCTCGCGACGTTCGCGCCCGATCGCGCCGCGGACGTCATGGCGGCCTATCCCGGCATCAGGCACTGGTTCGTGGGCGGCCACTCGCTGGGCGGTGTCGCCGCGGCGCGCTTCGTCTACCGCCACCCCGGGGCCGTGGCCGGGCTGCTGCTCTGGGACGCTTATCCCGCGACCACCGACGACATCTCGCGGCGCACGCTCGCCGTGCGGCAGATCCATCGCCTGGAACCCAACGGGCTCGCGCCTTCCGCGTATCTGCAGCGCAATTACCTGTTGCCGCCCCAGACCGATTTCACGCCCATCGCCGGCGCCACTCACATCAATTTCGGACGATTCATTCCCTCCGCGCGATTTGCCGCTGAGCACGCGGCGATCCCGATCGAGGAGCAGCACCGGCGCATTGCGGCCTCGACGGTGGATTTCCTCTCGCAACTGCGGCTGCAGCAGGTTCCACCGGCGGACCGCTGAACGCGCAGCGCGATGGTTATGTCCACCCTGATGCAACCCGAACCGATCCCGGTGTAGAGTCGGAACCGCACATGCGCGATCCGTCACGCAACGAGATTCTTGCCCTGGCGCGCCCGGTGGAGGCGGTGCCGATCGCGCTGATGTCGCGCCGCCTGGTGGAGGCCGGGTTGCCGTCGTGGTCCTGGACGGCGCGCCGCGTCGCCCGCCACATCCACGACCCGGAGAGTGTCGTGCTGGTCGCCCGCCGGGGCGAGGAGCTGACGGCCTTCGCCATCATGGGCTTCGGCGAAGAGGCCGTGCATCTCAATCTGCTGGCCGTGGAGCGACGATTCCGGCGCGCCGGTCTCGGCCGCCGCATGGTGCGCTGGCTGGAACAGTCCGCGCTCGTCGCCGGCACGTTCGACGTGAGCCTCGAAGTGCGCGCGAGCAACATCGGCGCGCGCCAGTTCTATCGCGCGCTCGGTTATACCGAGGCGGACCGGCTGTCGGGCTACTATGAGCGCATCGAGGACGCCATCCGCATGACCCGCGACCTGCGGACCGTGCGCATCGACCAGACGGGCTGAGCGCTCGCGGCCGCGCCGCCTCCGCCGATCAGTAGTAGATCTCCTCGCCGGGCCGCGGCTTGCCGAAGAATCCGTCGACGATCCGCGCCTCGAGGAGTTGCGAGGGCGCCGGATACCAGAAGGTCCGTCCCGCGGCGACCCAGCGCTCGCGGAACCAGAGCGGCACGCCCCTGTGGCCGAAGTAGGCAAGTTCCTGCGAGTAATCAGGGCCGACGGGGCCGCGCATGCCGAAGCCCGGGTTGCGGGGCAGGTGGAAACCCATGTGGGCGGAGCGGTGCAACAGCCGGTGACGGCCGGCGATGTACGCCGACAGGCAGGCGCTCGAGCACCCCTTCGTGCTGTCGGTGTCGAGGCCGCGCGCGAGAATCAGCGCGCGCACCTTCCGCGCCTCGCTCAAGGCGCCTCCGCCGCTGTTCAACCGCATGCGCCGCACGTGCGGATGGGCGTCGAGCGCGCGACGCACGTCATCGGCCAGGCCGAAGACGATCCCGCCGTCGACCTCGAGGACCCGGCCCTCATGGGTCACCCTGACCGTGTATGCGCCGCTCGTGCCATAGGCGATCCGGGCGCCGGACCATGCCTCGCCGGCGAAGACCAGGAACTGCATGGCGAGCAGCACCGTGAGGAGCGTGGTGAGCGCCTGCGTGAGCCGCGCGGCGAGGATGGTCCCGACCTGCCCGGCATGACGATCCGCGGCGCGAAAGATGCCGATCACCTGCCATGCAGGCACGAACAGCAGCAGGATCACCTCGACGGCGAGATACACGCTGAAGCCCGCGCGCGTGTTCACCCAATCGTCGATGCCGAGCTCGCCGCTATACAGATTCAGCGCGATCGTCAGCAGCGTGACGCCGACGCCGTCTATCCACCACGCGACGGCGAGCGGCAGTTCACCACGCCAGTGGCGGAAGAGGTACGACGACATCCGCCGGCATGGTATCACCGCGCTCGCGACGCCAATCCGCATCACGGAACGTCGCGGACACCAGGTGACAGAATCCGGAACTCTGCGCGAAACGGCGCGTGAAATTGCATAACGCATCGTCCGGAACGTTGCCCCGCCTTGGGGTAGTGGCGGCCCGGCAGGGCCTCTGGCAACGTATCCGGATGCATCCCAGACGGCCCCTCATCGGTGTCATTTCCGACCGGCGCATGCTCGGCCACCACCCGTTTCACGTCGTCGGCGAGAAATACCTGACGGCCATCGTGCAGGGCGCGGGCGGATATCCAGTGGCCGTCCCGGTTCTCGGCGACGATTTCGACGTGCTCGAGGTTTTGTCGCGTCTGGACGGTCTGCTGCTGACGGGCAGTCCCTCCAATGTCGAGCCGAAGCAGTACCAGGGCCCGGCCAGCAAGCCCGGCACGCTCCACGATCCGGAGCGCGACCAGGCCTCGCTCGCGCTGATCCCCGCGGCGGTGAAATCGGGGTTGCCGATGATCGCGATCTGCCGCGGCTTCCAGGAGGTGAATATTGCCTTCGGCGGCACGCTGCACCAGGAGGTGCACGAGCTGCCGGGATTCGGCATGCACAGGGAAGACAAGTCGCAGCCGCTCGACCGGCAGTACGGGCCGAGCCACGAGGTGCGTTTCACGCCGGGCGGCGTGCTCGAGCGGCTGAGCGGCAAGCAGAGCGCGATCGTGAATTCGGTGCATTCCCAGGGAGTCGATCGGCTGGGCGAAGGGCTGGACGTCGAGGCGGTGGCGCCGGATGGGCTCATCGAGGCGATCGTCGTCCGGGACGCGCCGGGCTTCAATCTCGCGGTACAGTGGCATCCCGAGTGGAAGGTGCGCGACGACGACCTCTCGCTCGCGATGTTCCAGGCCTTCGGCGATGCTGCGCGCCGCTACCGTGCCGGGTCCTGAAGATCCGGCACGAGGAAATTTTGTGTTATGAGTGACAAGCAACAGCTCATCGACTGGCTGACGGAGAACAAGATCTCCGAGGTGGAGGCGATCGTTCCCGACCAGGCGGGCATCGCGCGTGGCAAGTTCATGCCGGCAAAAACCTTCGCTGCTCAGGGCGGCATGCGCCTGCCCGAGTCGGTATTCATCCAGACCGTGACGGGCGAGCACCCGGAGGAGACCGTGCTCTCGCCGACGGATCGCGACATGCAGGCGCAGCCCGACCTGTCCACGATACGGACCGTGCCGTGGGCCAACGAGCCGACCGCGGTCGTCATCCACGATTGTCTGCTCCTCGACGGCACGCCGGTGGACATCGCGCCCCGCCAGGTATTGCGCAAGATACTGGAGCTCTACAGGGTCGAGGGCCTGCGGCCCGTGGTCGCGCCGGAGATCGAGTTCTACATCGTCAAGCGCAATACGGATCCGGATTATCCGCTGACGCCGCCGACCGGGCGCTCGGGGCGCGCCGAGACCGTGCGCCAGCCCTATAGCCTCGATGCCATCGACGAGTTCGAGCCGCTCATCGAGGACATCTACGACTATTGCGAAGCGATGCAGATGACGGTGGATAACCTGGTCCACGAAGAGGGCACCGCGCAGCTCGAGGTGAACTTCCTGCATGGCGATGCGATGGGACTCTCCGACCAGATGTTCCTCTTCAAGCGGATCGTGCGCGAGGCGGCGATGCGCCACGAGGTGTACGCGACGTTCATGGCGAAGCCGATGCAGAACGAGCCCGGCAGCTCGATGCACTGGCACTTGAGCCTGGTCTCCGCCAGCGACGGTACCAATGTCTTCTCGAAGTCCGACGGCGGCGAGAGCGAGATCTTCCGCCATTTCATCGGCGGCCTGCAGACGTATCTGCCCAACGTGGCGCTGCTGCTCGCACCTTACGTGAACTCCTACCGCCGCTTCACGCGCTACATGGCCGCGCCGATCAACCTGCAGTGGGGTTACGACAATCGCACGGTGGGGTTGCGCGTGCCCGAGACGGGCCCGCAGGACCGTCGCGTCGAGAACCGGGTCGCCGGATCCGACGTGAACCCTTATCTCGCGATCGCTGCCGCGCTCGCCTGCGGATATCTCGGCATGAAGGAGAACCTCGAGCCGTCGCCGCCCGAAACCGGCAACGCGTACCGGCTGCCTTTCGCGCTGCCACGGACGCTGAACGAGTCGCTGGAGCTGCTGGAGGGCAACGAGCGGATGCGCAACCTGCTGGGCGAGCGGTTCGTGCAGGTTTACGCGGCGATCAAGCGCGAGGAGCAGGAGCGGTTCTTCGAGGTGATCAGTCCGTGGGAGCGGGAGTTCCTTCTATTGAACGTGTGAGATAGGCTGGCGTCTGACTGGTCGTGCCGCCGACCCTTCGGGCATTCCCTCGCCGCGCCGGCAGCCGGCCGATGGGCCGCGGCGGACCAGTCAGACGCCAGCCCACGTGACACGATCAACAGTTCGGCGCCTGGGGGAAAATTGAGTCAACCGGACGAAGCCAGTCTCGGGGAGCTGCAGGAGCTCGACCGCCGGCATTACCTGCATCCCTTCAGCGACCACAAGCAGATCGCTGAGCGCGGCACGCGCGTGATCGCACGCGGCGAGGGCGTCTATATCTACGACACCGATGGCCGGCGGATCCTCGACGGGATGTCGGGCCTGTGGTGCGTCAATCTCGGCTACGGCCGCCGGGAGCTGATCGAGGCGGCGTACCGACAGTTGCAGACGCTGCCCTACTACAACAGCTTCTTCCAGTGCGCGACGGCGCCGGCGATCGAGCTCGCGACGCTGCTCGCCGAAGTCGCGCCGCCGTCGTTCGAGCGCGTCTTCTTCACGAACTCCGGCTCGGAAGCGAACGACACTATCATCCGCATGGTGCGCCGCTACTGGGACATCCAGGGCAAGCCCAAGAAGAAGACCATCATCAGCCGCAGGAACGCCTACCACGGCAGTACCATCGGCGGCATGAGCCTCGGCGGCATGCCCGCACAGCAGGCCCAGGGCGACCTGCCGATCCCCGGCATCGTGCACATCGAACAGCCCTACTGGTTCGAGCTCGGCTTCGGGATGCACCCCGACGAGTTCGGGTTGAAGGTGGCCGGGGAGCTCGAGCGGAAGATCGCGGAGATCGGGGTCGACAACGTGGCCGCGTTCGTTGCCGAGCCGGTGCAGGGGGCAGGTGGCGTGATCATCCCGCCGGATACCTACTGGCCGGAGATCCAGCGCATCTGCGACGAGAGCGGCATCCTGCTCGTGGCGGATGAGGTCATCACCGGCTTCGGGCGCCTCGGCGAGTGGTTCGGCTCGCAGTACTACGGCATCGAGCCCGATCTCATCATCTTCGCCAAGGCGGTAAACGGCGGTTACCTGCCGCTCGGCGGCGTGCTCGTGGGCGAGCGCGTGGCCGAGGCGCTGGTGGAGGGCGGCGGCGAGTTCTATCACGGCTTCACGCACTCCGGTAACCCGGTGTCCTGCGCCGTCGGCGTCGCCGCGATCAACGTCATGCGCCGCGAGGGCATCGTCGAGCGCGTCCGCGATGAGACCGCGCCGTACTTCGCCCAGCACTGGCGCTCGCTGGCCGAGCATCCGCTGGTCGGCGAGGCACGCTCGGTGGGACTCCTCGGCGCTATCGAGCTCGTCAGCGACAAGGCTACGCGCGCCCGGTTCCCGCCGGCGAAGTGCATCGGTGAGACCTGCCGCGATACCTGCATCGAGCAAGGGCTCGTGATGCGGCACGTCCGCGATTCGATGATCGTCGCCCCGCCGCTCGTCATCACCAAGCCCCAGCTCGACGAGCTCCTGGAGAAGGCGTGGCGCGCGCTCGACCTCACGGCCGGCAAGATCGCCCTGAGGACCTGAAGGCACGTTTCCGGCGCAGGTTCCCGTGGCAAGGCTGCTCCAATACCTCGTCCTGGCCTGCGGTGTCGCCGCGGCGGGCGCCGCGGCCGGCGCGGAGCTCGGCAGGGGCGCGCTGCTCGTCGCCGCCCGCGAGATGCAGAGCCCCGTGTTCGCGGAGACGGTCATCCTGATCCTCGGTTACGGCGCCGATACCGGTGCCATGGGCGTCATCGTGAATCATCCGACGGCCGTGCAGCCCGCCGAGATCCTGCCGCGGCTCGAAGGCCTGAGTCGCTACCGCGGACCCGTGTACCTGGGCGGCCCCGTCGAGATGTATTCGCTGGTGGCGCTGCTCCGCGACGACAGGCCGCCGAAGGAGGCGCTGAAGATCTTCGGCCACATCCACCTCGTGCCACCGGAGACCTCGCTGCCAAAGGGCTCGTCCGATGCATCGCACCTGCGTTTCTACGTGGGTTACGCGGGCTGGGCGCCGGGACAACTCGAGGGCGAAATCGCGCGCGGCGACTGGCACGTGCGCGCGGCCACCGAGGACATCGTGTTCTCAAAAGACGCAGATGGTATCTGGGGTAAGCTCGTGCCGGCTGAAGGATTTCGTACGGCGTTCCTGCGATGGCAACCGGCTACCCCGACTCCTGGTACCTCGCCACTGCCCGCGGGCTGAAGCCGCGCCCGCAGCTCGTCGGCGACGTGACCGCCGACGTCTGCGTGATCGGCGCAGGCTATACCGGGCTCTCGGCGGCGCTGCATCTCGCCGAGCGCGGCTACGCGGTCGTGCTGCTCGATACGCATCGCGCCGGCTGGGGCGCGGCCGGCCGCAACGGCGGGCAGATCGGCAGCGGCCAGCGTCTCGACGAGGCGGACCTCGAGGCCCGATTCGGGCGCGACACGGCGCGACTGCTCTGGAATCTCGCGGAGGAGGCGAAGGACCTGGTCCGCCAGCGCGTCGCGCGCCACAACATCGACTGCGACCTTGCGGCCGGCCAGCTCATCGTTGCGGCGAAACCCGGGCACGCCGACCAGCTGCGCGAGCGCGCGGAAAAGCTCGCGCGCGACTATGCCTATCGGGACGCCCGCTTCGTTCCGGCGACGGAGCTCCCTGCGATGCTCGGCAGTGACAGGTTCTTCGGCGGCCTGCTGGACGCCGGCGCGATGCATCTCCACCCGCTGAACTACGCCCTCGGGCTCGCGAACGCCTGCGAGGACGCGGGCGTGCGGCTCTACGAGCACTCGAGGGTGCTCGCCTACGACCGGGAGGAGCCCACCAGCGTGCGCACCGTACAAGGCGAGGTAAGGGCGCGCGAGGTCGTGGTCGCCTGCGATGGCTACCTCGGCACGCTGGAGCCTCGCATCGCGGATCGGATCATGCCGATCAATAACTTCATCGTCGCGACGGCGCCGCTCGGAGAGGAGCGCGCCCGGGCGCTGATCCGCGACGACGTCTGCGTGCACGACACGCGCTTCGTCGTGAACTATTTCCGGCTCTCCGCGGACCGGCGCCTGCTCTTCGGCGGTGGTGAGAACTACCGCGCCGGCTTCCCGCCGGACATCTCCGCATTCGTGCGCCCGTACATGCTCAAGGTCTTTCCGCAACTAGCCGACGTCGCGATCGACTACGCGTGGGGCGGCGCGCTCGGCATCAGCCGCACGCGCCTCCCACATGTCGGGCGGCTGCCGCCGAACGTCTGGTTCGCGCAGGGCTTCTCGGGGCACGGCATTTCGACCGGCACGCTCGCCGGCAAGCTGATAGCGGAAGACATCGCCGGCACGAGCGAGCGGTTCGAAGTGCTCGCACGCCTGCCGGCGCCGGCGTGGCCGGGCGGCACGCTGCTCCGCTGGCCACTGCTCGCGCTGGGCATGCTCTGGTATGCCCTGCGCGATCGACTGTGACGCGCAGGTTGTTGAAGAGCTGCTGCGGAGCCGCCTGATCGCCCCGGGAGCGCCGAATTGCCCGGCATCGTTCGCCCGTGAGGCTGCTTAGTTGCCCGGCGCTCGGAATCCTCATGTACTGGCGTGCACGCTGCGGTTCCTGCGCAGGCCCGCGCTCATTGCTTCACGGCTTCACGAACGGCCACTTGTTGACCTTGCCGAGGCCGAGCGAGGAGATGTCCATCACGTACAGGCGGGTGCCCGGCACGCCCGGCACGCCGCGGCCGAACACGACCTTGTTGCCGTCGTAGGACATCGAGGCGAGACCGTCGAAGCCCTTGTGATGGGTCAGGCGCAGCGGCGGGTCGCCGCCGAGGTCACCCATGAAGACTTCCCAGTCCTTCTCGTCCAGCAGGAACTTGGTGAACACGTAATGACGCCCGTCGGGCGCCGGGAAGGGATGCCAGTTCACGCCATTGTCGTGCGTGTGCATCTTGAGGTCGGTGCCGTCGTGCCTGATCGTGTACACCTGGATGGTGCGGGGCGGGCCGCCCTTCTTCTGCGCGCTGCGATCCCACGCGCGGAACATGATCGTCTCGGCGTCGGGCATGTAGAAGGGCGCACCCTCCTGCAGCTCCGCCGAGTGCGTGATCGTGAACTCTCCGGTGCCGTCGGGCCTGATGCGCACCAGATCGTCCTTCCCGTCCACCTGCCGTCCGAAGACCACCCACTTGCCGTCCGGGGACACCGATACCTCGGCCTCGTAGTACTTGTTGTTCGTGAGCCGGATGATGTTGCCGCCCTTGAGGTCGGACGTGTAGATCTCGCCTCCCGTCGGATAGTCCTCCGGGTCCGACCAGTCGGCGACCGGCCAGTCCAGGTGATCGCGGGTGGAGGTCCAGGCGACGCGCTTGCCGTCCGGGAAGAAAAAGGAACAGGCATCCTGCCCGTGATCGTTGATGCGGACGATGTCGCCGCCCGTGTCGGTGAAGATCCGCTCGAGACCGCCCAGACTGCCGTTCTTGTTCTTGATGGCGTCAGGGTCCTTGGTCCCGGTGATGATGTGGATGTTGTCGGGCGAGTAGTAGGCCTCGCCGGCCGGAGGGATGTTCGGGATCTCCCGGACGGGAAAGGCCTTGTCGGGATCAGCGGCGGGCTCGTCTGCGGCGCGCACGGCGTGCGTCAGCGCGAGCGCCGTGAGAACCGCAACGCCTGCGGCGGACAGTCTCGATGCAGTCATCATCATCAGCTCCCTTGCGGCGCGGGCGTATCCACGATGCTCTTGTAGTTCTCCGGACCCAGGCCGAGCGACGACACGTCCATCACGTACAGCCAGGTGCCACCCTTATTCGGCTCCGCGCGCGCGAAGACCATCTTCTTGCCATCGGGCGAAAGCGACGGCAGTCCGTCGAAGCCGTCGCGCCAGGTGAGGCGCACCGGCGCTCCGCCCGCGAGGTCGCCGAGGAAGACTTCCCAGTTCTTGCCGCCGATCACCCTCACGAACACGTAGTGGCGGCCGTCCGGGGCGGGATAGGGCGCCCAGTTCATGTCCTGGTCGAACGTGCGCTGCTTGAGATCGGTGCCGTCCTGCCTGATCGTGAACACCGTCATCGGCGGCGGGAACATCCCTTCCTCGCTGCGCTTCGGCGCGCGGAACATGATGGTCTCGCCGTCCGGCATATAGAAAGGAGCGCCCTCCTGCCAGTCGTCGCTGTGCGTGATCTGCTGCTCGCCGGTGCCGTCCGGCCGGATCCGCCACAGATCGTCCTTGCCGTCGATCTGGCGGCCGAACACGACCCACTTGCCGTCGGGAGAGACCGACGCCTCGGCCTCGTAATACTTGTTCTTCGTCAGGCGCACGACGTTGCCGCCCTTGAGATCGGACACGTAGAGCTCGGGTCCCTGCGGGTAGTTCTTGACGTCCGACCAGTTGCCGACGGGCATGTCCATGTTGTCGCGCGTGGACGTCCACACGACGCGCTTCCCATCGGGGAAGAAATAGGAGCACGCGTCCTGGCCGCGATCGTTGATGCGATGAACGTCTTCGCCCGTGTCGGTGAAGATGTACTCGAGGCCGGCGGGCGAGCCGTCCTCGTGCGGCAGCGAGTCCTTGTCCTTCGCCGAGGTGATGAGGTGCAGGTTGTCGGGGGCGTAGTACGCCTCCCCGGCCTGCGGCACGTTCGGGATCTTGCGGACCGGCAGTTCCTGGCCCTGGCCGGCGGTGGCCGACGCCGCGACCGGCCCGGCCGGCTGGGCCGGCGGCGCGGCGGGCTCGCTCTCTTTCTTGCCGCAACCGCCCAGGGCTGCCGCCACCAGGGAGGCAGCAAGCAGACCTGCCAGTCTCCGGATCAGCTCCGTACCGATGCGTGGACGCGTGCTCATCTGATTTCCCCTTGTACGTAGGCCGACGGCAAGAACTCTCTGGCGCGCGGCGATGAGATTACTCAGGGCGGCGCGCGGATTCAATCAACGGGAGCGCCCATTAGCAGGTTGTTGAAAAGTTCCGCAGCAGCTATTCGACAACCTGTTAGTGCGGGCGCTTTAACCTGCGGATGGCGGCGTAGTCGATGACGCCGTTCGGCGTCCGGAAGTCGGCTACGTCCGGCCCGACGGCGTCGAAGCCGACCGCTTCGTACAGGTACAGCGCGGATGCGTCGTCGTGATAGAGCCGATAGATCCTGCCGAGGAGCCGGTCGCGCGCGGCCTCGTCGCGCTCAGCGGCGAGCGCGGCGATGAGAGGCGTCGCCGCCTCGTTGCAATACCACGGCGCCATCCAGCCGCAGGAGTGCAGTTGCAGGGGGGCAGTCGCCTCGAGCGCGGTCGAAGCGTCGTACTCCATGAAGAACATGTCGCTCTCCCAGCCGCCCCTGAACATGTTGCCCATGAGGTCGGGCACTGAGCGCTCGCGCAAGTCGACCTGGACGCCGACCGCCTCGAGGTAGGCGATGATCTGCCGTCGCAGGGCGGCCTGGTTCGCGCTCGCGCCGGCCGACACGTCGGCCCTGAGGACGAGGCCATCGCCATGTCCGGCCTCGGCGAGGAGGGCGCGCGCCTTCGCGGGATCATAGGTGTAGGGCGCGATCGAGGCGTCGTAGCCGGGCACGTTGGCGCGGAGCCCGGAGCCCGCGGGGCGCGTGGCGCCGGCGAGGAAGCGCTCGACGAGGGCCTGGCGATCGATCGCGTAATTGAGGGCCTGCCGCACCCTCGCGTCCCGCAGCGGCGAGCCGCCGGTCGTCACGAAGTCGATGACGATCACGCCGGTGCCGTTGCGCACGTGCAGACTGGCGCCGGCCGCTTCGAGCGTCGCGCGCACGTCGGGGTCGACAATCGTCGCGATGTCGAACTCGTGCGCCGCGAGCCTCGCCACGCGCTCCGCCATGTCGCGGACGTCGAGCAGTACGAGCCGGTCCACCTTCGGCGCGCGCCAGGACTCGCGAAAGGCATCGAGCTCCAGCCGCGTCCCGTCCCACGCGCCGACGACCCGGAAGGGGCCCGTGCCGACCGGCTGTTTCGCGAATTCCTCCGGCCCGAGCCGGTCCCACGCATCGGGGGCGACGAACATGAGCGTCGAGATGGTGCGCGGCAGGACGGGATTCGGCTCGGCGGTGCGCAGCTCCACCGTGAGCTCGTCGACCGCCCGCGCGGTGAGCCTTCCCGCATCGCGCGCGACGATCCAGCCGCGTGCCTCCGGCGCGTGCAGCGCCTCGATGTTCCGCACGACCGTCGCGGCCGTGAACTTCTCGCCGTCGGAGAACGTGACACCCGGCCGCAGCTCGAAGAGCCAGGTGCGCTCGTCGGTGCTGCGCCATTGGAGCGCGAGCGCCGGTCGCACGCGGCCGTCCGCATCCACCGTCGTGAGTCCGTCGAAGAGCGCGCCCCAGAAGAACGGAGCCGGCGGGCTCACGGTCCGCCAGGGGTTGGCGCGTCCCGGCGGAAACATGTACTGCCCGATCGTGATCGTCTGGGGAGAGGTGTCGACCCGCTGCGCACCGGTGCAGGCGGCAAGCAGCGTGACCGCCGCAAGCGAGGCGAGCGATGCGGGTGTCTTCTGGGGCATACTCGGCGATTATGCCCACTTCGGTCATACGCGTTGCGGACATCGGCATGGCCGTGCTGGTGCGGACGCTCTGCGCCCGCGGGCTCGAGCCCGTCGCGGTCGCGACCGATGCCGGCATCCCCGGCAGTTACTGGGGCGCGCCGGAAGCGGGCCTCGTCGGCAACCGCCTGTACGTGCGCCCGGACACGCCCGCACACTCGGCCCTGCACGAGGCCGCGCATTTCATGTGCATGGATACACGCCGGCGCGAGTCTCTCCACACGGATGCGGGCGGCGATTTCGCGGAGGAGGACGCCGTGTGCTACCTGCAAATCCTGCTGGCGGAGTCGATTCCCGGGATGGGGCGCGAGCGCATGCTCGCCGACATGGACGCCTGGGGTTACACGTTCCGGCTGGGTTCGGCACGGCGCTGGTTCGAGGAAGACGCGGCCGACGCACGCGAGTGGCTTGAGCAGCGTGGGCTCATCGATGCCGACGGCCGCCAGTGAGGTGAACACATGCAAGCGCGATCATTCGACCTCGTCTCGACTTTTGTCGTCATGGACCGCGCTCAGGGCGCGGTCCCCGTGCCGGTCACGCCGACCCTGTACGAGGAGCTCGACCGCCGCTTCGACGGCTTTCACGGTCACGTGCTGATCTCGACGCACGCATTCCACGCGGACTGGCCGAGCTGGGAGATCCACCCGGCGGGCGACGAGGTCGTATTGCTCTTGTCCGGGCGCGCGGAGATGGTCCTCCGGATCGATGGGCGCGAGGAGGCCGTTGCGGTCGAATCGCCGGGCTCCTGCGTGATCGTGCCGAAGGGCACCTGGCACACGGCGCGCACCGCGACGCCGACGAGAATGCTGTTCGTCACGCCCGGCGCGGGCACGCTCAACGAGCCGGCCTGAGCATGGACGCGAGCAGGCAGCCGGCCATGATCGTCAACTCGGTCGCGTATCGTCAGGGCAAGAGTCTGGGCGACGTCAGCCTCGACGACGTCAGCGAAGTGCTCAAGGAAGCGGGCACCTTCGTCTGGCTCGGCCTCCACGAACCGGACCTGGCGCTGCTCCGCAAGGTCCAGGCGGAGTTCTGCCTCCACGATCTCGCCATCGAGGACGCATTGCACGCCCACCAGCGCCCGAAGCTCGAGGTCTACGGCGACTCCCTGTTCATCGTGCTCGAGACCGCCCAGCTCGTCGATGGCGAAGTGCGGTTTGGCGAGACGCACCTGTTCGTGGGAGCGAATTTCGTCGTGACCGTACGTCACGGCTTCTCCGTGAGCTATGCCCCCGTTCGCCAGAAGTGCGAGGCGACCCCGCAACGGCTGGGCATGGGACCGGGCTACGCCGTGTACGCCGTGATGGATTTCATCGTGGACAACTACCAGCCTGTCGCGGAGCGGCTGCAGGCGATGTTCCAGGACATCGAGTCGGAAATATTCGAGAAATCGTTCGATCGTCAGGCAATCCAGCAGCTCTACCGCCTGAAAGGCGAGCTGGTGAAGCTGCGCGATGCCGCGTCGCCGGTCGGCGACATCTGCAGCCAGCTCATCCGCTTCCACGAGAGCGTGGTGCGCAAGGAGCTGCGCGCCTATTTCCGCGACGTTGAGGATCACGTGAAGCGCATCATCAAGAGTGTCGATACGTTGCGCGAGATGCTCACGACCGCAGTCCAGGTCAACCTGGCCCTCGTGACGGTCGGGCAGAACGAAGTCGTGAAGCGGCTGGCGGGCTGGGGCGCGATTCTCGCCGTTCCGACCGTGATATTCAGCCTGTACGGCATGAATTTTCATTTCATGCCCGAGCTCTCCCAGCCCTGGGGCTATCCGGCGGTTCTTCTCTTCACCGCCGCGGCCTGCGCACTTCTCTACTGGCGGCTGCGCAAGACCAACTGGATCTGAACGGGATCGCGACTTGCGTCGCTCCTACCTCGGCCGCACGCGCCGGGTGGGCTCGGCCTGGTACGGGTCCTCCGGCCAGTAATGCTTCGGGTAGCGGCCCTTCAACTCTTTTCTGACCTCGTGATAACCCTTCTCCCAGAAGCTCCTGAGGTCCTGTGTCACCTGTACCGGCCGTCGCGCGGGGGACAGGAGCTTCATCCTGACCGGCACGCGGCCGCCCGCGACGCGCGGCGTGTCTTTCAGCCCGAAGACTTCCTGCAGGCGCACGGAGAGGCTCGGCGCCGCTTCGTCCAGGTAATCGATCGCGATCCGCGAGCCGCTCGGCACACGGATGCGGGTCGGCGCCAGCTCGTCGAGGCGCCGCTGCTGGTCCCGCGTGAGCAGCGCGCGCAGCGCAGCGGCGAGATCCATGCGCCCGAGATGATCGCGGCGCGACACGCCCTCGAGCCAGGGCGCAAGCCAGGTCTCGAGCGTGGCGGTCAGCGCGTCATCGCCGACGTCGGGCCAGGGCTCGCGGGCGCCCGCGTCCACGCTCCTCAGCAGCAGCACGCGCGCCTGCCAGCCTCGCAGCTCCTTCGTCCACGGCAGCGCCTCGAGACCGAGGTCGCGCAATCCCGCGATCATCGCGGCGCGCACGGCGTCGCTGCCGGGCTTTGGCAAGGCGGCGTCGGCGATGACCAGCTCGCCCAGGCGGCGCTGGCGGCGGGCGAGAACCGCCTGCTCGCGGCTGTCCCAGTAAACACGGTCGGCGTCCTCGATTTCCGCGCCGAAGTGCGCCTCGATGTCGTCGAGGGTGAGCGGCGCCGCGATGAAGATGCGGGCCTCGCGCTCGCCGGCATCGAGCTCCGCGGCGACGATGAACTCGGAGGAGGCGAGCGCCTGCGGGCCGTCGAAGCGGGCGCCCCGGCCATTGCTCAACTGGTACCGGCCGGACCCTGGCTCCCGCCAGCGGCCGATGCGGTCGGGATAGGCGCAGGCGAGCAGCCAGCCCGCCGCGTCCGTGTCGACGTCACCGCCGTCACGCATGCCGAGCTGGCGCTCGAAGAATTGCGCGGCGCGCCGGGCGGATGGCGAGGATGCCAGCAGCTCCAGCCGCGTGCGGATGTCCGCGTCGCGCTCGCGGCCGCGGAGGAGGTCGCGCTCCGTGAGGAGCGCCGCCAGCGCACAGCCGGTCGCGCCGGCGCCGGCCTCCCGCGCGCGCAACAGCAGGTGGGCGAGGCGAGGGTGGGCTCCGAGCGCCGCCATGTCGCGGCCGTGTGCGGTCACGCGCCCGTCGCCGTCGAGCGCGCCGAGTGAGCGGAGCAGGTCGCGTGCCTGCGCGAGCGTCGACGGCGGCGGCGGATCGAGCCAGGACAGCGCGCCCGCGTCGGCGCCCCAGGCCGCGAGCTCGAGCGCGAGCGGCGCGAGGTCCGCCTCAGCGATCTCCGGCGGCGCCTGCGGCGTGAGCGCGCGCTGCTGCGCCTCGGTCCAGAGCCGGTAGCAGACGCCCGGCGCGAGACGCCCCGCGCGGCCGCGGCGCTGGTCGGCCGAGGAGCGCGAGATGCGCACGGTCTCCAGCCGGCTCATGCCGCTCGCGGCATCGAAGCGCGAGCGCCGCTCGAGCCCGCCGTCGATCACGACGCGCACGCCCTCGATGGTGAGGCTCGTCTCCGCGATGTTGGTGGCGAGCACGACCTTGCGCTCGCCCGGCGGGCTCGGGCGGATGGCGCGGTCCTGGTCCTCGCGTGAGAGATCCCCGAAGAGCGGCAGCACGCTGCGTTCCGACGGGCAGCGCCTGCTGCGCCAGCGCGGTTTCTACGCGGCGGATCTCGCCGGCGCCGGGCAGGAACACGAGCACATCGCCGGTCTCGTCGCGCAGCGCGCGCAACACGGCGGCCGTCGCCTGCCGGTCGATGAACTCGTCGGAAGGCCGCGCGGCATAGCGCGTCTCGACGGGATGGCTCAGCCCTTCGGCGCTGGATCACGGCGTCTGCGCCGAGCAGGCGCGCGACGGCGTTCCGCGTCGAGCGTCGCCGACATCACGAGCACGCGCAGGTCGGGCCTCACGTGGCGTTGCGCGTCGAGCACGAGCGCGAGGCCGAGGTCCGCCTGCAGGCTGCGCTCGTGGAACTCGTCGAAGATCACGCAGCCGACGCTCTCGAGCGCCGGATCGCGCTGGAGCTGCCCGGGTGAGAATGCCCTCCGTGACCACCTCGATGCGTGTCTTCGGGCCGACCCGCGTGTCCATGCGCATGCGGTAGCCGACGGTCTCGCCGACGCGCTCCCCGAGGAGCCAGGCGATGCGCTCGGCCACGGCGCGCGCCGCGAGCCGCCGCGGCTCGAGCATGACGATGCGCCGGCCGCCGAGCCAGGGCTGATCGAGCAGGGCCGGGGGCACGCCGGTGCTCTTGCCGGCGCCCGGGCGGCGCGTGCAGCACCGCGTTTTGCCCGCGTGCGAGCGTCGCTGTGAGTTCCGGCAACGCGCGTGCGATCGGCAGATCGGCCAACACGGACCGGGATTCCATGCCGGGAGTATGGCATCGCCCCGCAACCGCGTGCGTCAATACGCCGCTCCCGCCGTCTGGCGAGCGTCCGGGTTGTCCTGTAGGTTTAGCACGTTTTTCAATTGTGGGATCTTCATGCGGTACACGTCGGCATCGATACTGACCGTCGCCATGACGGCACCGTGGGCGTCGGCCGGCGGCGCCGCCGAGACGATGGCGAGCGCGATTCAGGACAATTCCTTTCTGGTGGAGGAGGCGTACAACCAGGAACGGGGCATCGTCCAGAACATCTTCAACGCATTGGGAACCGTGACGCGGCTCGACGGGTCCGATAATCGGGAATGGGACTACAGCTTCACCCAGGAATGGCCCGTCGGCAGCCAGACCCACCAGTTCTCCTACACCCTCATCAACGTCTCGAGCAACTATGTGCATGGCTTCGGCGACGTGACGCTCAACTATCGCTACCAGGCGCTGTACGAGGACGATCACACGCCTGCATTTTCGCCCCGCCTGAGCGTCCTCCTGGCCACCGGAGACGAGGATGAAGGCCTCGGATACGGCAAGACGGGTTACCAGTTCAATCTCCCCGTCAGCAGGATCACTGGTGACCGCTGGACCGTGCACGGCAATGCCGGCGCCACCACGTATCCGGGCGTTTCCGGTGACGATCCGCGCAGCGCGAACCTCGGGGCCAGCGTGATCTATGCCATGTCCGAGGACTTCAACGTGATGCTCGAAGCGGTGAGCACATGGCTGCGCGAGCCGGACGGCTCGGGTGGCAGCGACTACAGCACGACGGCCTTGCTCTCGCCCGGCGTGCGCAAGGCGATCAACTTCGCGAACGCGCAGATGGTCGTAGGCCTGGCCGCGCCCATCGGGCTGACGAGCGATTCGCCGGACTTCGGTGTGTTCCTTTATTTCTCCTACGAACTCCCCTTCCTCAAGGGAGTCGAGATGCCGTAGACCCCCGTTGGGTGGCGAGGAAGACCCATGCTCGAAAGGCTTCGCGCCTGGTGGAAGCTCTCGCAGCGGCCATGGGCATCAGGATCGGTCACGCGAAGGCGGAGGCCGCGGCGGGGATCGCGGCAGGTGCCGGGCGGTATACTGACGTGGCGCGGAACTGGCGCGGCAGGAAACGTCCGGAGATCTGCACAATGAGCATCTTTACCTGCGCGCGCGCGGCGGCGCTTGCCCTCCTTGCCGGTCTGGCCGCGACCACGAGCGCCGCGGCGGCGCCGCTCGAGCCGCATCAGCAGAAGCTCCGCGACATCTACAAGGAGCTCATCGAGCTCAACACGACGCATTCGGTGGGCGACACCGCCCTGGCCGCGGAGGCGATGGCGGCGCGGCTGCGGGCGGCGGGCTTCCCCTCGGACGACGTGCACACCTACAAGCCGGAGGACCGCAAGGGCGACCTCGTGGCACACCTGCACGGCAGCGGCAAGCGCAGGCCGATCCTCCTCCTCGCGCACCTCGACGTGGTCGAGGCGAAACGGGAGGACTGGTCGGTCGATCCGTTCACGCTGATCGAGAAGGACGGATACTTCTACGGCCGCGGCAGCGGCGACGACAAGGCGATGGCGGCGATCTTCATCGCGAATCTCATCCGCTACCGCAACGAGGGTTACCGGCCCGACCGCGACATCATCGTGGCGCTCACGAGCGACGAGGAGACCGGCGGCGGCAAGGGCGTGCCCTGGCTCCTCGCCAATCACCGCGACCTGGTCGATGCCGAAATCGCACTGAACGAGGGCGGCGGCGGCGCCTACCGCGCCGGCACGAATCTCTACAACGCCGTGCAGGCGAGCGAGAAGATCTACTATGACTACCGCCTCGAGATCCGCAACAAGGGCGGCCACAGCTCGCTGCCGGTGAAGGACAACGCCATCACGCGGCTGTCACAGGCGCTCGTGAAGCTCGGCGGCTGGGAATTCCCGCTCCATCTGGACGACGTCAACCGCGGTTATTTCCAGCGCATGGCGGCCATGGTGGATGGCCAGCTCGCCGCTGACATGAAGGAGATGGCGCGGCCGGAACCGGATCCGGCCGCCGTTGCGCGGCTCTCGCAGGCGAATCCGAACTACAACGCGAGATTGCGCACCACCTGCGTCGCGACGATGCTCGAGGGCGGCCACGCGCCGAATGCGCTGCCCCAGCTCGCGCGCGCCACCGTCAATTGCCGGGTGATGCCCGGCGAGACCGAGCCGGCACTCAAAGCGACGCTCCTCAAGGTGCTCGACGACGCGGACATCACCATTACACCGACCGATTTCGAGTTCCTGCCGAGTCCGGCCTCGCCGTTGACGCCCGAGATGATGGGCGCGGTGGAGAAGGTCACGCGGGAGCTGTGGCCGGGGCTGCCGGTCCTGCCGATCATGTCCACCGGCGCCAGCGACTCGCGCTACCTGCGTAATGCGGGCATTCCGTCCTATGGCACCTCCGGCATCTTCTACGACATCGACGACAATCGCGCCCACGGCCGCGACGAGCGCATCAGGGTGTCATCGCTGTACGAGGGTCAGGAGTATCTCTACCGGCTCGTGAAGGTTCTCGCCGGCGGCGGCCCGAATGGCAAACAAGCCAGGCAATCTGTATCTCGCAATTGACCAGGGCGGCCACGCCAGCCGCGCAATCCTTTTCGACGACAGCGGCGCGAGGCTCGACGAGGCTTCCGCGCCGGTCGCGACACGCCGCGACGCGCCCGATCGCGTGGAGCACGACCCGGAAGAGCTGATCGGCTCGCTGCGCACGAGTATCGACGAGGTCTGCCGCCGCGCGGGCGGGAGGCGCATCGCCGCCGCCGGGCTCGCCACGCAACGCTCGAGCATGGTCTGCTGGCATCGCGCGAGCGGCGCGGCGCTGTCCCCCGTGATCTCGTGGCAGGACCGGCGGAACGCCGCGTGGCTGAAGCAGCTCGAGCCGCGCAACGCATGGATCCGTGCCCATACCGGCCTCGTGCTCTCGCCTCACTACGGCGCGAGCAAGATGCGCTGGTGCCTGGACCATCTGCCGGCCGTGCGCCGCGCGAGCGACACGGGCGAGCTCGCGATCGGCCCGCTCGCGAGCTTCGTGCTCTTCCGCCTGCTCGCGGAGCGGCCGCTCGTCGCCGATCCCGCCAACGCCTCGCGCACGCAGCTCTGGGACCCGGCGACGCGCGACTGGTCCGGCCCGCTCCTCGAACTCTTCGGCGTGCCGCGCGCGGCCCTGCCCCGGTGCGTCACCAGCCGCGCCGCGTACGGGACACTGGCCACGCCGGCGGGGCCGCTGCCGCTCACGGTGGCGACCGGTGACCAGTCGGCGGTGCCATTCGCCTTCGGTCCGCTCGACCCGGCGACCGCATACGTCAACGTCGGCACCGGCGCCTTCGTGCAGCGCGTCGTCCGCGATCGCCTGCCCGATGCGCCGCGGCTGCTCGCGAGCGTCGTGTGGTCCGACGAGAGCGGCGTTGACTACATGCTCGAGGGCACGGTGAACGGCGCGGGCGGCGCGCTCGACTGGCTCGCCGCGCGCGAGGGCATGGACAGCGCCGCCGCGCTCCTGGCAACACTCGATACGGCGGCGGAGCCGGCCGAGGTGCCGCTCTTCCTGAACGGCGTCTCGGGTCTCGGCTCGCCGTTCTGGGTGGACGACTTCGAATCGCGCTTCGTCGGCACGGGCACGCTCGAGGCGCGTCTCCTCGCGGTCATCGAGAGCGTCGTCTTCCTGATCCGCGTGAACCTGGACGAGCTCGGCCGGCACGGGCCGCCGCTCTCCCGCATAGTCCTGACGGGCGGTCTTTCCGCGAGCGACCGGTTCTGCCGGCGGCTCGCCGGCGTAGCCCGGATGCCCGTGTGGCGCAGCCGGGAGCCGGAGGCGACCGCGCGCGGGCTGGCCGCGCTCCTCGCGGCGGGCAGCGGGCGGCCCGAGCCCGCGCGCGGCGATCTGCTCGAGGGTGACCGGTCGGGCTCCGCGGCGAGGAGATTCGCCGCGTGGCGGAGCGCCATGGCAGCGAGCCATGCTACAGTCGCGGCCGTTCTGAAAACGGGGTGAGGCTAGAACGGGGTCAGATTCCCGATTCAGCCCGTCAGGATCGCAGTCTGACGCAGATCCCTTGTTTGCCGATCGCCGGTGAGTGAACAACGATGAACAAGCGCGCACGGCTGATTCTGGCTGTTGGCCTGGTCCTGGTCGTCGCCGCAGCCGCCTATCTCTACAGCCGCCGCAACGGGGAAACCGCCGCCGGCGTGCTGCGCGTCTCCGGCAACATCGAGGTCACCTCGGCAGAGGTGGGCTTCAAGATCCCCGGGCGGGTGATCGAGCGCCTGGTTGACGAAGGGGACGAAGTCCGCGAAGGCCAGGTCATCGCGCGCCTCGAGGCGGGCGACCTCAGACAGCAGGTAACGTTTCGCGAAGCGGCGCTCGCGGAAGCGCAGGCCGCCTACGACGAGCAGGTGGCCGGCTCGCGGCCGGAGGAAATCGCCGCCGCGGCCGCGGCCCTCGATCGCGCGCGCGCGAATGCGGAGAAGGCGCGGCTCGAGCTCAAGCGTCAGCGTGACATGTTCGAGCGCCAGCTCACCTCCACCCAGGCGTTCGACGCGGCGCGCATGGATTCGAATGCGGCCGATGCGGCGGAGCGCGAAGCGGCGCAACAGCTCAAGCTGGTGAAGAAGGGACCCCGCGCCGAGCAGGTCGCACAGGCCCGCGCCCGCCTGGAACAGGCGCAGCAGAACCTCGCGCTCGCCCGCACCGAGCTCGGCTATGCGCAGATCGTCTCGCCGCTGACGGGCGTCGTGCTCTCGAAGAACGTCGAGCCGGGCGAGTACGTCGCCCCGGGCACGCCGGTGGTCACCGTCGGCGACCTCGACAGGCCTTGGCTGCGGGCCTACATCAGCGAGACCGACCTCGGCCGCGTGAAGCTCGGGCAGGCGGCGCGCGTGCACGACCGACACCTATCCCGGCAAGGTCTACGAGGGACGCGTGTCCTTCATCGCCTCGGAGGCCGAGTTCACGCCGAAGAACGTGCAGACGCGGACAGGAGCGCGTGAAGCTCGTCTACCGCATCAAGATCGACATCGCCAACCGCGAGCGCGGAGCTGAAGCCCGGGCATGCCGGCCGACGCGGAGATCAGTACCGCGCCGTGAGCGCGACCCCGGAGACGCCAGCTACCGACCGGGCCATGATCCGGACCGAAGCGCTGACGCGCAGTTTCGGCGACGTGCGCGCCGTCGACGACCTGACGTCTCAGCGTGGCCGAGGGGGAGATCTTCGGCCTGGTGGGGCCGGACGGCGCCGGCAAGACCACCACCATGCGGCTGCTGACCGCGCATCATGGAGCCCACGCGCGGGCGAGGCCTGGGTGGCCGGGCTGCCACGTCGTCCGCGAGGCCGAGGCGATCAAGGAGCAGCATCGGCTACATGAGCCAGCGGTTCGGCCTGTATCCCGACCTGACGGTGATGGAGAACATCGACTTCTACGCCGACATCTACGGCGTGCCGCGCCGACGGCCGCGCGCGAGAAGATCGAGCGGCTGCTGGCCTTCAGCAACCTGACGCCGTTCAGGCGGCGGCTGGCGGGCAATCTCTCCGGCGGCATGAAGCAGAAGCTCGGGCCTGGCCTGCGCGCTGATCCACACGCCGCGAGGTGCTGTTCCTCGACGAGCCGACCAACGGCGTCGATCCCGGTCTCGCGGCGCGATTTCTGGCGGATCCTCTACCAGCTGCTGCGCGAGAGGGTGACGATCTTCGTCTCCACGGCCTACCTCGACGAGGCCGAGCGCTGCAACCGCGTGGGCCTGATCCACCGACGGCCGGCTGCTGGCCTGCGGCACGCCGGACGAGGTGAAGAAGCTGATGCGCGGCACGATCCTGGAGATCCGCGCGCGACGAGCCGCGGCGGGCGATCGCCGCCCTGCGCGGGCGGACTCGCGGCCGAGTCGCGTCGGGCTGTTCGGCGACCGGGTCCACGTGGTCGACGCCGACGCCGGACGCAGCGCGCGCCGAGATCAGAGCGCCTGCTCGCGGAGGCCGGGCTTGCCAGCCGGCGATCCAGGCCGATCGAGCCGTCGCTGGAGGACGTGTTCGTCTCGGTGCTCGGCGGACGCGAGCGAGGGCCGCGCGATGAACTCACCATCGGCGACCAGCCCGCGGTCGTGGTGCAGCGACCTGGAGAAGCGGTTCGGCAGCTTCGTGGCCGTCAACCGCGTCAGCTTCGAGGTGCGCCGGGGCGAGATCTTCGGCTTCCTCGGCCCGAACGGGGCGGGCAAGTCGACCACCATCCGCATGCTCTGCGGCATCCTCGCGCCCACGGGCGGCGCGGGCACGCGTGGCCGGCTTCGACATCCGCACGCGAGCCGGAGAGCATCAAGGCGCACATCGGCTACATGAGCCAGAAGTTCTCGCTCTACGAGGACCTGACCGTCGAGGAGAACATCGACTTCTACAGCGGCATCTACCGCATCCCGCGCGACCGAAGAAGCGCGAGCGGCAAGGAGTGGGTGATCGAGATGGCGGGCCTGGCCGAGCACCGCCGCACGCCGCACCGGCGATCCTCTCCGGCGGGCTGGAAGCAGCGGCTGGCGCTGGGCTGCGCCATCCTGCACGAGCCGCCGATCGTCTTCCTCGACGAGCCGACCTCCGGCGTCGATCCGATCAGCCGCCGCCAGTTCTGGGACCTGATCTACGAGCTGGCGGGCCAGCGGCGTGACGGTCTTCGTCACCACGCACTACATGGACGAGGCCGAGTACTGCGACCGGCTGGGCCTGATCTACCGCGGCGAGCTGATCGCCGTCGGGCACGCCGGAGGAGCTGAAGACCGACGCGGATGCGCGAAGCACGTGCTGGAGGTGTTCTGCGAGCGGCCGGAGGACGGCGATGGCGCGAGATCGAGAGCGCTGCCGGGCGTCAAGGAGGTCGGCGCTGTTCGGCAACGGCGCTGCACGTGGTGGCCGCCGGATGCGGCGCGGCCGCCGCCGGGCGCGTCCGCGAGACGCTCGAGGACGGCGGGCTTCGCCGTCGGCGGCATCGAGGAGATCGTGCCGTCGCTGGAGGACGTGTTCGTCTCGCTGATCGAGGCCCGCGACCGCGAGCCGAGCAGCCGCAGGAGGAGGTGCGAGCGATGAAGCTCGCGCCGGACCTGGGCCGTGGCCCGCAAGGAGTTCCTGCACGTCGTGCCGCGATCCGCGCAGCCTGGGGATGGCGATCGCCATCCCCATGCTGATGCTGGTGCTCTTCGGCTACGCGCTGACGCTCGACGTGGACAACGTGCCGATGGTCGTCTGGGACCAGAGCCGACACCCGACGAGCCGGGAGCTCGTCAGCCGCTTCGCCGGCTCGCGCTACTTCGCGGTGCAGGGCACGGTCGCGACCTACGGCGAGCTGGAGCGGGCGATCGACACAGCGCCGGGCGATGGTGGGCCTGGTGATCCCGCGCGATTTCGCCCGGCGGATCGAGGCGGGCCGCCGTGCCGAGGTGCAGCTGATCGTCGACGGCAGCGACTCGAACACGGCCACCATCGCCATCGGCTACGCCGAGGTCGTCGCGCAGACGCTACGCCGCAGGACGTGGCCGCTGCGCAGCAGCTCAGCGCGCGCGGCGGGCCGCCGCTGCGACGCCCGCTGGACGTGCGGCCGCGGGTCTGGTTCAACGCGGACCTGGAGTCGCGGAACTACATCATCCCCGGGCTGATCGCCGTGATCATGATGGTCATCGCGGCGCTGCTCACCTCGCTGACGGTCGCCCGCGAGTGGGAGCGGGGCACGATGGAGCAGCTCATCTCCACGCCGGTCAAGGGGCCGGAGCTGATCCTCGGCAAGCTCGTGCCCTATTTCGCCGATCGGCATGTTCGACGTGCTGCTGGCCGTGCTGATGGGCGAGTTCGCTGTTCCACGTGCCGCTGCGCGGCAGCGTGGCGCTGCTGTTCGGCATGGCGGCCATCTTCCTGACCGGCGCGCTGTCGATGGGCATGCTCATCAGCATCGTCGCCAAGAGCCAGCTGCTGGCCAGCCAGATCGCGATGGTCGCCACGTTCCTGCCGGCGTTCCTGCTCTCGGGCTTCATGTTCGCCATCGCCAACATGCCGCGGCCGATCCAGATCGTCACCTACGTCGATGCCGGCGCGGTACTTCGTCGCGCTGCTGAAGGGCATCTACCTCAAGGGCGTGGGGCTGGAGATGCTCTGGCTGGAGGCCGTCCTGCTGGCCGTGTTCGGCGCCGTGGTCCTGGCACTCGCGATTCGCCTCTTCAGGAAGAAGCTGGAGTAGGCGCCGTGTTCGAGCGCATCCGGCACATGCTGATCAAGGAGTTCATCCAGGTCTTCCGCGACCCGCGGATGCGCGGGGTCGTGTTCGTCGTGCCGGTCATCCAGGTGCTGGTCATCGGCTACGCGGTGACGACCGACGTGCGGCACGTGCCGCACGCCGTTTACGACCTCGACAACAGACCGGCGAGCCGGGAGCTGGTGGCCCGCTTCGTGCAGTCGGGCTACTTCGACGTCGTCGGCTACGTCGCCACGGACGGCAGCGGCACGGAGCCTGATCGACCGCGGCGAGGCGCTGGCCGTCCTGCGAGTCGAACGCGGGCTTCGAGGACGACCTGCGCGCGGGCCGCACGGCGCCGGTGCAGGTCATCCTCGACGGCACCGACTCGAACACCGCCGGCATCGTGCTGAGCTACGGCGCCCGGATCGCCGCGGAGTTCTCGCGACAGGTGCTCCTGAGCCAGCAGCTGCGGGAACGGGGCGCCGGCAGCCAGGGCGGCGTCGAGCTGCAGACGCGCGCCTGGTTCAACGAGAACCTGGAAAGCCGCAACTTCTTCGTGCCCGGCGTGATCGCCATGGTCGTGATGCTGGTCACGCTGCTCCTGACGCAGCATGGCCGTGGTCCGCGAGAAGGAGATCGGCACGATGGAGCAGATCATGGTCACGCCGATCACGCCCGCGGAGTTCATCCTCGGCAAGACGGTGCCCTTCGCCCTGATCGGCGTCTTCGACGTCATCCTCGTCACGCTGGTCGGCGTCTTCTGGTTCGAGGTGCCGATCCGCGGCAATCTGGCTGGCTCTTTGCCTCCACGGTGTTGTACCTGATGACCACGCTCGGGGTCGGGCTGTTCATCTCGACGATCAGCCAGACCCAGCAGCAGGCGATGATGAGCACGTTCTTCTTCTTCTTGCCGGCGATGCTGCTGTCGGGCTTCGTCTTCCCGATCGCCAACATGCCCGAGGTGGTCCAGTGGCTCACCATCGTCAATCCGCTGCGCTACTTCCTCGTGATCATCCGCGGGATCTTCCTGAAGGGCGTGGGACTGGAGGTGCTCTGGCCGCAAATGCTGGCGCTGGTGCTGATCGGATTGACCACGCTCGGCCTCGCGGTGAGCCGCTTCCGCAAGACGCTTGCATAGAGATCGAAGCGCGCCGCAAAGTGCCGGCGACTGCGCCAGCCAAATCCTGTCCTATTTGAAGACGCCGACGACCTTCAGCAGGAAGATCAGCAGCGCTGCGCCCAGCACGGCCACTACCCAGCCCGCGATGGGACCGGACGTGGTTAATCCCAGCGCGCCGGCGAGCCAGAATCCCAGGGCTGAGCCGATGATGCCCACGACCACGTTGGCGATGATGCCCATTTGAACGTTGGTCTTCATTATCATGCTGGCCAGCCAGCCGACGACTCCGCCGACGATGATTGTGATGATCCAGTTCATGTGCCTACCCTTCTATGACTTCGCGGAACAGATGCTGGCGTCGGAGATTCAGCACACGACGCTAATGCCAGGAACCACGCCTGTCAACGCAAGGACCCTTGTGGTCAAGGCGCGCCGTCAGCCGCTTCCGCAAGACGCTCAGTGACGAGGGCAGACTCATGAAATACCTGCATACCATGGTTCGAGTCAGCAGCCTGGAGAAATCGCTCGATTTCTATTGCAACAAGCTGGGACTGCGTGAAGTCAGGCGCCAGGAGAACCCCGCCGGGCGCTATACGCTGGTGTTCGTGGCCGCGCCGGGCGACGAGGCGGCCTGCATCGAGCTCACGTTCAACTGGGATCCCGAGCAGTACGGAGAGGGCCGCAACTTCGGGCACGTGGCCTACGAGGTGGATGACATCTACGGGGTCTGCGACCGGCTGATGAAGGCCGGCGTCACGATCAACCGGCCGCCGCGCGACGGTCGCATGGCATTCGTACGCTCGCCGGACAATATCTCCATCGAGCTGTTGCAGAAGGGCAAGGCGCTGCCGCCGCGGGAGCCCTGGGAGTCAATGCCGAGCACCGGCCGCTGGTAGGGACCGTGTGGTCCGCCGGCCTGCCGGCGGCGGTGTCCCGCGCCCGCCGGTCCCCGCTCGCTGTCGCCGTGGAGGGCCTCTGCCGGCTCCGCCTCCTGTCGGGACGCTCGCTGCGTGCATCCCTGCACGCTTTCCTCGCGAGGTACCGGCTTCGATTGCGACTTGCCGTCTCCGTGAGGCGCTCGCTTGGAGCGTCGCTTCGCTCCGCATCCTGCTCCGCTCGCTCCTTACACCCGCCACGAGGTGAGCCGGCAGCAGCCTCTTGCGCCGACAGTCTCGCGGCCGCAGTGCCTGCTGCTTCGCCTCGCGCCTGGCTCACGGGGAGGGTTCGGGCGGCATTGAGCGGCTGCGAGACAGGGATGCCGGAGCAGACGCGATATGCTTCTCGCCGGCCACGGATGGCCGGCGAGATTGAGCCCGAACCGTGCCCCGGGTGCCGGGCGCCGCGAGAGGTGGCGGCAGCGGGCTCAGACGTGTACGCATCCGCTAGACTCCATGCCGATGCGGAAGCTGCCACGCCGATTCTATGATCGCGACACCACGCTCGTCGCGCGCGAGCTCCTCGGCAAGTATCTCGTTCACGTCGTGCGCGGCGTCGAGCGTGTCGGCCGCATCGTCGAGACCGAGGCCTACCTCGGACCGCACGATCTCGCGGCGCATTCGGTGCGGGGCCTCACCGCGCGCACGCGGGTGATGTTCGGTCCGCCGGGCCACGCCTACGTCTACATGATCTACGGCATGCACCATTGCCTGAACGTCGTGACCGAGCGCGAGGGGCATGCGTCCGCGGTGCTGTTGCGGGCTCTCGAGCCGGTGCGCAACGTCACCGGCCGCACCACGGGCCCTGGGCTGCTGTGCCGGGCGATGGGCATCGACCGGCGGCTGAACGGCCATGACCTGCTGAGCGACGATCTCTACATCGCGAGCGCTGCGGCTCGGGATTCCTTCCTCGTCACGCGACGGCCGCGCGTAGGAGTCGATTACGCCGGCGCGTGGGCCAAACGCTTACTCCGTTTCTGCATCAAGGGGAACGCACATCTGTCACGGCCGTGACGGGGCACATGTCGGCGCTGCGACCGGCTATACTGCGCGGTGTCTCATTGATGGAGTACTGCTCATGGTGTTTCGGCGAATGGTTGCGGCGTTCACTGCCGCGTGTTTCCTGAGCATCTGTTTCCAGACTGCCTCTGCCGGCGTGATCGGCACGCAGGCCTATCTGTCCGGCGTCGACAGGGCCGGTCAGATCGCCCAGGTCCAGTCGACCCTTTCCCGCCAGGACGTGCGCAATGAGCTCGTGCGGCTCGGCGTGGATCCCGTCGCGGCGGGCGAGCGCGTCGCCAGCCTCTCCGACCAGGAGCTGGCGCAGGTCAGCGGCAAGCTCGACCAGCTGCCGGCCGGCGGCGACCTGCTGGCCGTGATCGGCATCGTGTTCGTCGTGCTCCTGATCCTCGAACTCACGGGTGTCATTGATATCTTCAAGAAGACCTAGGCCGACATTACTGGCATTTCCGGCGGCGGGCGCTCTCGCGCTCGCCGCCTGCGCCACGTTCCAGCCGGCCGTGCCGGAAGACCCGGCGCTGGAGCTGACCGGGGTGCCGTTCTTTCCCCAGACCATCCACCAGTGCGGCCCCGCCGCGCTCGCGACGGTCCTCAACTGGAGCGGCGCCGAAACGAGCCCCGAGCTGCTGGCGCCGCAGGTCTACATCCCCGGCCGGCGGGGAAGCCTGAGCCTCGAGCTCGTCGCCGCCACGCGCCGCGCAGGCCGCGTGCCCTGGCAGCCGGCGCTCGACGCGCCGGGGCTCATCGCCGAGCTCCGTGCGGGCAACCCCGTGCTCGTGCTCCAGGATCTCGGGATCGGCTGGATCCATGCCTGGCACTATGCCGTGGTCGTCGGCTACGAGCCCGCCAGTGACGTGTTCATCCTGCGCTCGGGCACGAAGCGCCGCAGCCTCGAGCGTCGCGACAGGTTCCTCGGAAGCTGGGAGCGCGGCGAGCGCTGGGCGCTGGTGGCGCTGACCCCGGATCGCCTGCCGGCCGGCGCGACCGCCGCCGACGCCGTGCGGACGGTGGAGGCATCTCGCCAGTTCCTGCCGGCTGGCGCGCCGGCGCAGGTCTATGCGCTCGGGCTCGAGCGCTGGCCGGACGATGCGACGCTGCTCTTCGCGGCAGCGAACGAGGACTACGCGGCGGGCCGCACGGCGGATGCCGAGCGGCTCTATCGGCGCCTGCTCGCGGCCTCACCCGGGCACGTCGCCGGCCTCAACAATCTCGCCAACCTGTTGCTCGACGGTGGGTGCGCCGCCACCGCTGCCGAGGCGGCGAGGAGCGCGCTCGCGGAGGTCGAACGCGACCCGGTGGCGAATGGCGCGTTTCGCGCGGCAGTCGAGGACACGCTCGCGCGCGCACTGGCCGCGGGCCCGTCAGCGCACGGCGGTTGCTGACCCGCGCCGCGACGCCCGCCCTGCGCGGGCCTCACAGCCGTGCCTGCCGCGGCCGCGTGCACAGCCGGATGTCGCCGCTCTTGGTCTCGGCATGGATCCGCCCCTTGCCGTTGCCGGAGCTGAACGTCAGGCGACTGCCGGGCCCGTACTCAGGTCTGACCGGCGCCGGACCGAAGCAGCTCGTGATGTCGCCGCTCAGGGTCTGGAGATCGATTGCCGCGCCTGGCTCCGCGGTGAGATTGAGGGTGAAGTCGCCGCTCACGGTTTCGGCGTCCACGCTCGCTCCCTCGCTGAAACCTGCGTCGATGCCCAGGTCGCCCGAGACGCTCTCGAAGCGCGCCCGGCTGAGCGGGCCCAGCTCCAGCTGCGCGTCGCCGCTGACCGTGTTGACGTCGACGTCGCCGGCGGCGCCGCTCAGGCGGATGTCGCCGCTGACGGTCCGCACGCTGTAATGGCGTGCGCCCTGGCTGGTCAGGCGGACATCGCCGCTGACGGCGTTGATGGCGGCGTCGCCGAGCGTCTCGCCGCCGATCTCGCCACTCACGGTTTGCAGCTCGGCGCGGCCCGTGACGCCGCCGAGGGTGAGATCGGCGCTGACGGCGGACACCTTCAGCGAGCTCCCCTTCGGCACCATGACGGTGATGTCGGCCGAGGAATCGCCGCTGCCCCAGTTCATGCCCGACGGCACCACCACGCGCACCGTCGCATGATCGCCGCTGGTCGTGATGTTCAGCCGCTCCACGTGCTCCCCGAGACTGCCGGTGACCTTGAGCTCGGCCTTGTCCCAGCCCCGTACCTCGATGCTGCCGGCCACATTGACGACCTCGACGCTGCCCGTCGCCGACACGGATCGCGTCTCGTCGACGCTGCGCTCGGCGGCCGGGCACGGGGCCGCTGCGAGCAAGACCAGCACTGCTGCCGGCGCCATGGTGAGCCGTCGGGCGAGGTTGTCGGTCTTCATGTGGTGCTCCTTCCGTCGAGTGTGTCCGTGGCGCGCGCCACGTCGCGATACAGATCCATTTCCTGTTCCCAGCTGTTGAATAGCAGGCGTTGCAACACCGGGCTCGCCGGGTCGCCGGCGAGCGCCGCGCGGATGTCCGCGTTGGCGTTGCGGATGACCTGCAGGTCGGCTTCGATGCGTGCGCGCGTGTCCGGTGCGAGCAGTTGCAGCCGCTCGCGGAAAGTCCGCTCGAGCGCGGCGCGGCTCGCGATGGAGGCCTGATCCTGCGGCCACTCGAAGCTCACGGGCTTTGCCGCCGACCCCGCGTCGCCGCCGCCCGGGCCGCGCTGGCCGGGCTGCAGTAACAGCGGCAGCGACACGGCCGCGGCGATCACGCCCGCCGCGAGGGCGGCAGGCCAGACGAGGCGCCGCCGGGGCGCCACGGCACGCGCGATGCCCGGCCAGAGATCGCGTTGCGGCGCGAGCTCGCGCGGCAGCTCGGCCAGCAGTTCATCCAGCGATCTTCCATTCTTGGTGCTCATGGCGATTCCTCAGGCAGCCCGAGCTCCGCGGCAAGCAGCCGGCGGGCGCGGTGCAGTTGCGACTTGGAGGTGCCGGGCGCGATGCTGAGCATGGCGGCCGCTTCTTCGTGTGTGTGGCCATAGAGGCCGACCAGGACCAGCACGTCGCGTGCGGCTTCCGGCAGGCGTGCGATCGCCTTCTCGAGATCGAGCGGTCCGGCGGCATCGGCCGGTCCGGGCACGGCGAGCGCCGCCTCGTCGATGGCTCCGAATGACCCTTCCTGCCGGGCCGCTTCGCCGCGCCGGCGTGCCAGCACGGTATTGACGGCGATGCGGTACAGCCAGGTGGAGAAGCGGCTGCGTGCCTCGAAGCGCGGCAGCGCCCGCCAGGCGGCGATGAAGGTTTCCTGGGTGCAATCCTCGGCGCAGTCCCGGCGCGCGGTCATGCGCAGGCACAGCCCGTGGACCGCGGCGACGTGCTGCCGGTAAAGCCGCTCGAAGGCCCGCCGGTCGCCGCGGGCGGCGGCGCGCAGCGTTTCGGTCTCGGATGCAGCGGCCGTGGAGAATGCCACGACGCTCGCTTCCGACTCATCCGCCGCCGACAGCACTTGGGTCATGCTCGTTGGATGCCGGGACAACCGGGAAGGTTTAAATTGGTCCCTTTTTCGGGCTTGCTGACCTCAGAATAGCCGACTGGCGGCACGGCGGACGGGCCGGGCCCGCACGTGACGCCCATCGAGTGAGCTTCATGCAGATCGCTGACATCAAAGACCTGCTGCGCGCCGCCGGCGCGGGGCCCCGCCACGAGACCCTCGCGCTGCGGGCCTGGACGCGTGGACTGCCGCTCGACGCCTTTGGGCGCGCACCGCAGCGGCGCTTTCCCGCGCGGCTCCTCGCCGCACTGCCGGGAATCGCGGCGGCGGTCGACGGCCTCGTGCGTCCCGTCTCGGAGCACCCGGCGGAGGACGGATCCGCGCGCCTGCTGCTCGCGCTCGGCGACGGCCGCACGATCGAGAGCGTGCTCCTGCCGAACGACGGCGTGTGCGTCTCGACGCAGGTCGGCTGCGCCGTCGGCTGCCTCTTCTGCATGACCGGACGCGACGGGCTGGCGCGCCAGCTCGGCAGCGCCGAGATCGTCGCGCAGGTCGCGCTCGCGCGCGCGCGGCGCCCGGTGCGCCGCGTGGTGCTCATGGGCATGGGCGAGCCCGCGCACAACCTCGACAACGTGCTCGACGCCATCGGGCTCCTCGGCACGGCGGGCGGCCTCGCCCACAAGAACCTGGTGTTCTCGACCGTCGGCGACCGGCGCGTGTTCGAGCGCCTGGCGGAGCAGGCGGTGAAGCCCGCGCTCGCGCTCTCGCTGCACACGACGAAGAGCGCGCTGCGCGCCGAGCTCCTGCCGCGCGCGCCGCGCATCGACGCCGACGGAGCTCGTCGAGCTCGGCGAGCGCTACGCACGCGCCACCCATTACCCGATCCAGTACCAGTGGACGCTGCTCGCAGGACGTCAACGACGGCGACGACGAGCTCGAGCGCGTCGTGGAGCTCCTGTCCGGCAAGTACGCGGTCATGAATTTCATCCCGTACAACACGGTCGAGGGCCTGGGCTTCCGCCGCCCGCCGATGGAGCGCGCGGCGGAGATGGCGCGCTACCTGCACCGCCGTGGCGTGCTCGCGAAGCTGCGCCGGTCGGCGGGGCAGGACGTCGAGGCGGGTTGCGGGCAGTTGCGCGCGAGGGCCGGCGGGCTGTAGTTTCAGGCGACTGGGGCCAGCGGGGAAGTCAATGGCGTCTTATTCACGGCCGTCGGAACCGTTGCCGATCGCGCGCGTGCTCGATGACGGCCTGCGCCTCTACCGGGTTGCGCTCGGGCCGTTGCTCCTGCTGTCGCTGCTGCTCGCGGTCGGCCAGCTGGTCGCGACCGCGATGGTCGTGGATCCACGCAACCCGACGACGCTGGCCGCCGATCTCATGGGCCTGGTGCCGCTCACGTTGTGGGTGCTCGTCCTGGGGTGCTTCGCGACCGCGGCGATGATCGATCGCCTCGACCGCATCGCCGCGGGCGCAGACGCCACGCTGGCGCAGGCGCTCGCCGCGGCCGTCCGGCGCTTCCTGCCGCTGTTCGTCGCCTGGCTGTTGTTCGGCCTGATCACTACTGCCGGTCTGTTTCTGCTCGTCGTCCCCGGGCTCTATCTCATGGTGACGCTGTCTTTCCTGAGTTTCCCACTGGTGCTGGACGGACGGGGGCCGGTCGCGAGCCTGCAGATCAGCCATCGTCTCGTGCAGGGCTTCTGGTGGCACACCGCGACGGTGATGACGATCGCGGTGATCATCGCGATGCTGCCTTACCTGGGGCTGACTCTCGTCCTGGGGCTGGTGGCCGTGTTCGCAGGCGGAAGCGCGACCGAATGGGTGGTACTCGAATGGCTGCTCGAGGCCGTCGTCGACGTCTTCGTCGTGCCGCTGCTCCTGTGCCTCATGTACAGCATCTATCGCGACCTGCGGCTGCGCAAGGAAGCCGCGGGCGCAGGCCTGCAGCGCTAGCTCTGTTTCTCGTCTGCCTGGTACACGAGCACGGTGCCAGCGGCGAGATCGCCGATGCGCACCTGGTCGGCCGTCATGAGCGTCGCCATGAGGCCGACGCAATAGAACGCGGGCAGGACATCGACCAGGCGCAGGACGTTGCGGACGAGGATGGCACCGACGGAGGGGCGCCCACCGCTCCGCGTGACGATCCGGATGCCGGCCATCCGCTTGCCCGGCGTCTGGCCGTCCATCCACCATTCGAGCACCGGGTGATAGAGCAGATAGAGGCCCAGTGCGGGCAGGATGGCGAAGCGGAGCGCCGCATCCGGGCCGCCGGCGACGGCCGCCGCAAGACCATCCGCGCCTCCGGCTGTGAGCGTGACGATCAGCCACCAGGCGATCGCGAGACCGAAGCGGATGTGCCAATCGATGACGAAGGCGTAGGCGCGTCCCCCGGGACCGGCTATCGGCAGCTCCGGATCGACCGTGGCCGAGCTGCTCAACTTCTCACCGCACCAGCCCGTCCTTGCGCATCTGCGCGGCAATCGCCTCCGTCACCGCGTCGATGACGTCGCCCTGTGATTTCTTGTCGTAGGTCACGGTGCTCAGCGAGTAGACGAGCGCGGCATCCTTCGTCTCGTAGAGGTTGCTCGCGATCCAGACCGAGCGGGTGACGGTGAGTGTCGGTGCCTCGGCCACGAAGTCCACGTAGGTGACAGGCATGCCGTAGGCGCCGTAGTAGGAGTCGTAGGCGTAGCCGACCGGCTTGTAGTACGCCTCGCCCCGCGCTTCGTCCGTGCCGCCTTCCTTGACGTCGATCTTGCCGTCCACGAGGCGCGTCGCGAGCACGGCATCCGCGCCGGTCTCCCCGACGGCCGTGACGACGGCATCGCGGGTCAGCGGGTCGCTCGAGGACATGCGCGAGCAGCTCGTCAGCGCCTGCACGCCGTTGGCGTTGAGCGAGTCCATCATCATCCGCTCGAAGCGGCAGCGGGTGTTGTAGTTCGGACTGACGCCGACGACCAGCACCTTGTCGAAGCTCCGGTCGTGTGGCACGCCTTCCGTCCAGGCGCTCTCGACGGTGGTGGGGCGCGTGCACGCGGCGAGCGCGGTCGCGACGACGATGGTCAGCAGTCGAAGTATCGGCATGACGTCAGAGCTTCTGTTTCGGCTTGAGGTCTTCGGGCACCGGCGACTGCGTCTTGAGCTCGTTCAGGCCCTGCACGCAGATGTCGGCCCAGCGTTTGAACAGCGCCCGGAAGTCGGCGGTGTTCGTCACGCTGCTCGTGACCTGCAGGCTTCCGCTGGAACGGGTCTGGCGCCGATCCAGCACGCGCCCGAGGAGGGCGCCGGTCGTCGAGTCGCGGGCCTCGAGCACTAGGGTCGCCTCGCCCGCCTCCATCGAGTAGGTGCGCGAGCGGCCCGCGGCCATCACGTCCGGCGCGTTGATGTAGAGATTCACGACGGCGCTCGAGAGGCGCAGCACGTCGGGCCCGGGGACGGTCGTGACCTCGTAGCCCGCCTTCCTGAACGCCTCGGTGAAGACGTCGCTGAAGCCCGCGCGCGCGGCGGCGGCGATCTTCTCGGCGTCCTCTTGCGTGACGTCCCGGCTGACGCCGGGCGAGGACTCGTTGACGTTCTTCAGCCAGTCCTTGCGGAACGCCACCTGCGTCGGATCGAGCATGACCTTCGCATACGGCCGGAAGTCGGCGCCCGGCAGCACCCAGGCGACATCCATGCGCTTGGCCTTCACCTCGACGAGGCCGTCCCAGTTCTCGGGAGGCTCCGCGGCAATCGCGGGCAGGGTCGCGAGGGCGAGGTACAGGGTCGTGACGATGTGACGAATGGCGTTCATGATCTTCTTCCTTGCCTCAGCATACAGTGCGCGCGTCGGATCAGAGTCGTGTGACGAGCAGGCCGACGATCGCCAGGAACTCGTCGGGGTTGATCGGCTTGCTGACGATGCGCAGGCGGTTGTCGCGGCCGATCTCCGCCATGGCGGAGGACGTGTCCCCGGTGATCATGACAACGCTCAGCTCCGGCCCGACCGCTTCGCGCAGCGCCGCGATCACCTGCAGCCCCGTCTCGCCCGAAGCGAGATGGAAATCGGTGACGACGAGATCGGGCGGCGCCGCGCGGCTGCACTCGAGCGCCTCGGCCAGCGTTCCGGCCCCGGCGGTCTCGTAGCCCTCGACCCGCAGGAGCATGAGGGTCGCTGCACGCACGGAGGCGTCGTCCTCGACGACCAGCACGCGGCGGCCGGCCGCGCGCGCGGCTTCGGCGGCGCGAGGGTCCGCGGTGGGCGCTTTGCCCGCCGCGCCACCGGCGGGCAGTGCCAGGGCGAAGCACGAGCCCTTGCCCGGCTCCGAGCGCACGTCGAGCTTCACCTCGAGCAGCTGCACGAGGCGGCTCACGATGCTGAGGCCGAGCCCATAGCCCTCGCGCGTGGTGTTGGGCGAGACGCCGACCTGGTAGAACTCCTCGAAGATGTGGGCAAGCTGATCCGCGGGTATGCCGACGCCGGTATCCAGCACCTCGATTCGGACGAGGGCCGGCTCGTGCGCGCAGCGGAGCTCAACCCAGCCCTTGCGCGTGTACTTGATCGCGTTCTCGACGAGGTTCTTGAGGATCTGGCCGACGAGCGACGGATCGCTGTGCACGGAATCGCCGCAGGTCTCGACGCGCAGCTCGATGCCCTTCTCGGTCGCGAGGTCGGCAAACTCCCGCCGCAGGTCGTCGAAGAGGGCGGCGACCCTGAAGTCCGTGATCTCCGGCTTGATCGCGCCGGACTCGAGCTTGCTGATGTCGAGCAGCGAGTTCAGCAGGCGCGACATCGCGCCGATCGCCTGGCCCTGGTGATGCAGCGGCTCGGCGGCGCGGGGCTCGGTGACCAGCCGTTGCAGCGTGCCGTTGAGCATGGCGAGGGTCTGCAGGGGCTGGCGCAGGTCGTGGCTCGCGGCCGCGAGGAAGCGGCTCTTGGCCTGGTTCGCCCGGTCGGCGGTCTCGCGCGCCGCGAGGGCCTCCGCCTCGACACGCTTGCGGTCGGTCGCGTCGCGGATCGCCGCGGCGACGAGCGTTCGGTTCCCGTCGTATACCGGGCTCAGGCTGATCTCGACCGGGAATTCCGTGCCGTCCTGGCGACGAGCGAAGAGCTCGAGGCCGCTGCCCATCGGGCGAAAGCGCAGGTTCGCGATGTAACGATCGCGGTGCCCGACGTGCCGGCCCCGGAATCTCTCTGGAAGAAGGCTCTCGATCGGCTGGCCGACGACTTCGTCCTGGTCGTAGCCGAAGAGCGTCGTCACCTGGCGATTCGCGAACATCACGGTGCCGCCGTCATCGACGATCACCATCGCGTCCGGGGCCGAGTCGAAGATGCTGCGATCGAGCTCGCGGGAAAGCATTGTCCGGCAGAGGGTTGGAGGCTTTTGCAGCAGGACAATGCCCGCGCGCGAGCGCCAATGCAAGACGGCGGCCACTGGCCGCCGCACCGCCGCCGGCCTAGACTGCCGGTCCCGCCCGCGATCACGAGAGGCTGCGCAGGACCATGATCCGTCGTTTCTCAGCCGGCATTGCCGCGTCGATTCTCCTGTTGCTCTTTGTGGGGACGGCCGGGGCAGCGAAGCTCACGCTCGAGCGGCTGCTCGCAGCGCCGGATCTCTCGGGCTCGAGCCTGCGCCTGCCGAAGATTTCCCCCGACGGCCGGCTCGTCGCCTACCTGCGCGCCAAGTCGAGCGACAACGCCCAGCTCGACCTGTGGGCCTACGACGTCGGGACCCGCAAGAACCGGCTGCTCGTCGATTCCGCGGTGCTCGCGCCGCACGCGGCGGCGCCCTCGGCCGAGGAAGCGCAGCGCCGGGAGAGACAGCGCACTGCGGCATTCTCCGGCATCGTCGAGTACGACTTCGCGCCCGACTCGAAGCGCTTGCTCGTGCCCCTCGGCGGCGATCTCTACGTGTACGAGCTCGGCGCGCCGCCGGACAAGGCCGTGCGCCGCATCACCGCGACCGAGGCCTACGAGACGGACGCACGCTTCTCGCCGCGGGGCCATTACGTGAGCTTCGTCCGTGACCAGAATCTCGTGATCTACGATCTCGCGCGCGGCACGGAGAGGGCGCTCACGCACGACGGCGCCGGGCCCGTCAGCTACGGCACCGCGGAGTTCATTGCGCAGGAGGAGATGGGCCGCACGACCGGCTACTGGTGGTCGCCGGACGAGCGGCGCATGGCCTTCACGCGAGTGGACGAGTCGCCGGTGGCGGAGGTCGAGCGCTTCGAGATCTTCGCCGACAGCGTGCGCACCGTGAAGCAGCGTTACCCGGCGACCGGCGCGCGCAACGCGCTCGTGAAGCTCTACGTGCTCGCCCTCGGCGCCGCGGGCGCGGCTCCCGTCGAAGTGGATCTCGGCGCCGATCCCGACATCTATCTCGCGCGTGTCGAATGGTTCCCGGACAGTGCGAAGCTCGCGGTCCAGCGCCAGAGCAGGGACCAGAGGACCCTGACGCTGCTCGCGGCCGATCCGGGGTCGGGCGCGACGGCGGAGCTCCTCACGGAGCGCAGCGACACCTGGGTGCGTCTCACTGACGAGCTCACCTTTCTCGAGAAGTCGCCGGAGTTCGTCTGGGCCTCGAGCCGCACCGGCTTCCAGCACCTGTACTTATATAAGAACGACGGGCGGCTCGTGCGCCCGCTGACGGCCGGGGAGTGGGGCGTCATCCCCGCCGGCTTCGGCCGGGCGCTGCAGGGCGTGGACGAGCGCCGCGGCCTCGTCTACTTCACCGCGAATCTCGACTCCGTGCTCGAGCGGCATCTCTACGCCGTGCCGCTACGCGCGGCGGCGGCCGCCGAGCCGAAGCGCGTGACGGAGGGCGCCGGCTGGCACGCCGTGACGATGTCGAAGGACGCGCGGGAATTCCTCGACGGCTACTCGACGTCCGATCATCCGCCCTCGGTCACGCTGCGGTCGGCGAACGGCGAGGCGCTCGGCACGCTCGTCGCGAACGAGCTCGACGCGCATCACCCTTACGCACCATTTCTCGACGAGCACGTGCCGAGCGAGTTCGGGACGCTCGAGGCGCGCGACGGGCAGACGCTCTACTACCGGATCATGAAACCGCGCAACCTCGTTCCCGGCCGGCGTTACCCCGTCATCGTGGACGTCTACGGCGGGCCGGAAGCGCAGGACGTCCGCCGCGGGTGGGACAATTCGTCGCGCAGCAAGGACGGGTTCTTCCACGAGTTCCTGGTGCAGCAGGGCTACATCGTGTTCGCGCTCGACAACCGCGGCACGGGATACCGCGGCGTCAGGTTCGAGTCCGCGCTCTTCCATCGCATGGGCTCCGTGGAGGTCGAGGACCAGGTGACCGGCGTCGAGTACCTGCGATCACTGCCCTACGTGGACGGGAAGCGTATCGGCATCTTCGGCTGGAGCTACGGCGGCTACATGGCGCTCATGTGCGCGCTGCAGGCGCCGGATCATTTCGCCGCCGCGGTGGCGGGAGCGCCCGTCACCGACTGGAGGCTCTACGACACGCATTACACAGAGCGCTACATGGGCACGCCGCAGGAGAACCCGGACGGCTATGCCGCGAGCAACGTCATGAATCATGCCGGGGGACTGACCGGTTCGCTGCTGGTCATGCACGGCATGGCGGACGACAACGTGCTCTTCACCCACAGCACGGCGCTCTTCAAGAAGCTCCAGGATCTCCGTAAACCGTTCGACGTCATGGTCTATCCGGGCAGCAAGCACGGGCTCCTGGCCGACACGCGCACCGCACTGCACTCGTACGGGATGGTGAAGCGTTTCTTCGACGAGAAGCTGGGAGCGGGGCCACCCGTGCCCTGATGCCGCGGCCCCCGCCGTGCATCCAGCACGAGGGCGAGGATCTTCTCGTCGTGCGGCCGCCTTGCGTTCTGTACGAGGACGAGCATCTGCTCGTCGTGCGGAAACCAGCCGGCTGGAACACGCACGCGCCGGCAGCGCACGCCGGCGAGGGAATCCACGAGTGGCTGCGCGACCGCGAGCCCCGCTGGGCCGCGCTCGCGATCGTGCATCGGCTCGACAAGGAAACCTCGGGCGTCCTGACGCTTGCGAAGACCGCACTCGCGAGCCGCTCGCTGATGGAGCAGTTCGCCCGCCGCGAGGTGCGCAAGCGCTACGTGCTGCTGACGGATCACGCCGTGCCGGCGGCCCCGTTGCGCGTCGAGAGCGCGCTCGCCCGGGCCGGCAACCGCTACGTGAGCCGGCCGCCTGGCGAGGGCGGCGACAGTGCCTCCACGACGTTCATGCCCTCGCCCGACAGGATGACCTTGCGCGGCGTGCCGCGTCACGCGGTATTTGCGGAGCCGCTCACCGGGCGCACCCACCAGATCCGCGTGCATGCGGCGGCGAACGGCTTTCCCGTGCTGGGCGACCGGCTCTATGGCGGCACGCCCGCGCCGCGGGTATATCTTCATGCCCTGAGCATCGCCTTCCGGCACCCGGCGTCGGGGGAGACCGTCCTCTTCGAGGTGCCGCCCGACTTCGAGGCCGATTCACGCGAGGCGCTGCGCGCCGCGTTCATCCGCCGCGAAGAGACGAACGCGTACCGTCTCGTGCACGGTGCACCGGATGACTGGCCCGGCTGGCGGCTGGATCGTCTCGGCGACTTCCTGCTGTCGCAGTCGGCCGGCGAGCTGACGGAAGAACAGGCCGCTTATCTGCGCTCGCTCGGCGCGCAGGGCGTCTATCACAAGCGCCTGAGCCGCGACGTGCGCCGCCTTGACCCGGCGGAGGCCGCCCCCGTGCACATTGGCGGCGCCGTCGCGCCGGAGCGCTTCATCGTCCGCGAGAACGGCGTGCAGTACGAGCTCGGCTTCACCGAGGGCTACTCGGTCGGTCTCTTCCTCGACCAGCGGGACAATCGGCGCCGCTTCCTCGTCAATCACGTCGCGGCAGGCTTCCGGCTCTTCACGGAACCGCGCAGGGCGACCTTCCTCAATGCCTTCGCCTACACCTGCGGCTTTTCCGTATGCGCCGCGCTCGCCGGCGCGCGGGTGACGAGCCTCGATCTCTCGAAGAAGCATCTCGACTGGGGCAGGTGCAACTTCGGGCTTAATGGCCTCGACGCCGACGCGCACAATTTCATCTTCGGCGACGCTTTCGACTGGCTGCGCCGGTTCGCACGCAAGGGGCGGCGGTTCGACGCGATCGTGCTCGATCCGCCGACGTTCTCGCAATCGAAGGAGCACGGGCGCTTCCAGGTCGAGCGCGACTACGGCCGGCTCGTGACGGCGGCGTTGCCGCTGCTGCCGCGGGGCGGCGTGCTGCTCGCCTCGGCGAACACGGCGCGCCTCGGCACCAACGCATTTCTCGGGATGGTGCGCGCGGCGATCGCAGATGCGGGGCGAGCCGTGACGCAGGAACACTACGCGCCCCAGCCGCCGGATTTCCCGGTGAGCCGTGACGAGCCCGCGCACCTCAAGACGGTGTGGTTGCGGGTGGAGTGAGTTTCCCCCGAGGGTTCCGCCGGCGGAGCTGGCGGATACGCTAGCCCCCGTCACCCAGGCGCGCCCTGAGATCCTCCAGCTCGAGCCAGCGCGCGGTTGCGGCCGAGTGCTCCTCCTGCCTGGCCTGCAGCGCGGCCAGCACCGGTGACGTGACGTCCCAGGGCTGCGCGTAGAACGTCGGCGCTGCGATCTGGCGCTCGAGCTCCACGATCTCGCGTTCGAGCGCCTCGATTCTCGGCGGCAGGCCCTCGAGCTCGCGCTGGTCCTTGTAGGAAAGCTTCGTGCGCGCGGCCTTCGGCCTCGCGGCCGGCGCCTCGCGCGGCTCCGCGTCGCCCCGGCGCCCCTCCGGGTCGTCGGCGACGGCGAGCGCACCCCCCTGCCGCATCCAGTCCGAGTACCCGCCGGGATAACGGAGCACGACCCCGCCTTCCTCGAACGCGAGCGTGCTCGTGACGACGTTGTCCACGAACATGCGATCGTGGCTGACGACGAGGAGTGTGCCCTGGTAGTTCACGAGCTGGTCCTCGAGCACCTCGAGGGTCTCGACGTCGAGGTCGTTGGTGGGCTCGTCGAGGACGAGGAGGTTGGTGGCGCGCGTGAAGAGCCGGGCGAGGATCACGCGGTTGCGCTCGCCGCCCGAGAGCGCCTTCACGGGCGTCATCGCGCGGCGCGCGCTGAAGAGGAAGCCCTGCAGGTAGCCGATCACGTGCACGTCGCGGCCGTCGAGGCGCACGTAGTCGGAACCGTCGCCGACGACCTGTGCGACGGTCTTCTCCGGGTCCAGCGTCTCGCGCAGCTGCCCGAAGTAGCCGACCTCGATGCCGGCGCCCAGCTTGACCGAGCCCTGCTGGGGCGTGAGCTCGCCCAGCAGGATGCGCAGCAGCGTGGTCTTTCCGACACCGTTGTTGCCGATGAGCCCGATGCGGTCGCCGCGCATGATCCTGATGGAGAAGTCTCTGAACAGCGGCCGGCCGCCGAAGCCGTGCGTGAGGTTGCGCGCCTCGATGACCTTGCGGCCCGATTGGGCGGCCTGCCCGATCCGGATGCGCGGCTTCTTCGTCTGGGCGATACGGGCCGCGCGTTCCTCGCGCAGCCTGAGCAGTGCCCGCACGCGGCCCTCGTTGCGGGTGCGGCGGGCCTTGATTCCCTGGCGGATCCAGGCCTCTTCCCCGGCGAGCTTCTTGTCGAAGAGAGAGTTCTGCGCGGTCTCCTCCTCGAGGAGCTGCTCGCGCCGTTGCAGAAAGGCGAGGTAATCGCCGGGAAAGCTCAGGAGCCGGCCGCGGTCTATCTCGACGATGCGGGTGGCGATGCGGTCGAGAAAGGCGCGGTCATGGCTGATGAAGAGCACCGCGCCCGCGAAACGCTGCACCATGCTCTCCAGCCACTCGATCGTGACGATATCGAGATGGTTGGTCGGCTCGTCGAGCAGCAGCAGGTCCGGACGGCACACGATCGCCCGCGCGAGCCCGACACGCCGGCGCCAGCCGCCGGAGAGCTGGCCGAGGGTGCGGTCCGCGGGCAGCGCCAGCTCGCTCATGATCGTGTCGACGCGCTGGTCCAGGTGCCAGCCATCGAGCAGATCGATGCGTTGCTGCAGAGCCTGGAGCTCGCGCGCGTCCTGCGGCGCGGCGCGGCGGGACAGCTCCTCGTAGCGCTCTGCCAGCGCCTGCACAGTGGCGAGCCCGGACTTCACGACGTCGCGCACCGTGAGGCTATCGTCGGCGGGCAGCTCCTGCTCGAGCTGGCTGACGATGATGTCGTTGCGCGCCACGACCTCGCCGGCGTCCGGCTGCTGCTCGCCCGTGATGAGGCGCAGAAGCGTCGTCTTGCCGGCGCCATTGCGGCCGATCAGGCACACGCGCTCACCTGCGTCGATGCTGAAATCGGCGTCGCGGAAAATCGGCTGATCGCCGAACGAAAGCGACACCTGGTTGAGGCGGACGAGCGCCATCGGCCGGCAGTCCGCTCAGGCCGCTGCGCGCGGCTGCTCGATCAGGCTGTCAAAGAAATTCCGCGTGAGGCGGAGCTGCTCCGCTGCGCTTTCGGCGCGATTGACGGTCGCGCGGAACATGTCTGCGCCGGGCTGGGTGCGGCTGTACCAGCCGAGGTGCTTGCGCGCGATGCGCACCCCCATGTATTCGCCGTAGAACTCGTGCAGCGATTCCACGTGCCGGAGCAGGACGTCGCCCACGTCGGCTGCCGACGGTTCCGGCGGTGTCACGCCGGTCGCCAGGTGGCAGGCGATCTCGCGGAAGATCCAGGGCCGCCCCTGTGCCGCGCGGCCGATCATGATCGCATCGCAGCCGGTACGCCGCAGGACCTCCGCCGCCTTTGCCGCGGAGTGGATGTCGCCGTTCGCGATCACCGGAATGCCGATTGCCGCCTTCACCGTGGCGACGCTGTCATATTCCGCTTCGCCCTCGAAGAAATCCTCGCGCGTGCGGCCGTGTACGGCGATCGCGGCTACGCCCGCCGCCTCGGCGATGCGCGCAATCCGCACGGCGTTGCGCTCGCTGCGCGAATAGCCGGTGCGGATCTTCAGCGTCACCGGCACGGCGGCTGCGCCCACCACGGACTCGAGGATCCGGCCGACGAGCAGCTCGTCGCGCAGCAGCGCGGAGCCCGAGGCGACGTTGCAGACTTTCTTCGCCGGGCAGCCCATGTTGATGTCGATGATCGCCGCACCGTGGGCGACGTTGTGCCGTGCGGCCTCGGCGAGCATGTGCGCATCGTAACCGGCGATCTGCACGCTGACCGGCGCCGACTCGTCGGCATGGTCCATGCGGTGGCGCGACTTGCGCGTACGCCAGAGTGCCGGATCGGCGATCGTCATCTCGGAAACGGCGAGCCCCGCGCCCCCATCCGCCGGCATAACTGACGGAACGGCTTGTCCGTGACGCCGGCCATGGGAGCGAGCATCACGGCGGGTTCTATGACGTACGGGCCGATCTTCATGGTCGCGGATTGTAGCCGTGACGCGGCGGGCCGGATATGCTTAAACAATGAATACGAAACTCACTGTGATGGCTGCGCTCGGCGTCGCTCTGGCACTGGGCGCTTGCGGCGGGCGGGAATCGGGCTCCGCCGGCGGTGCGAAGAAGGCGACCGCCGGATTTGGACAGGTCAAACGCGCCGACTTCAATCGGCGCGCGGCGGAGTCGTACCTGCCGCTCTTCTGGCGCAACGACGACAACGGCGACGGCATCGTCGATCCGGAAGAAGTGACGACCATTCTCGGCGTCGAGGGCGGCACGCTCGCCGACTACGTGGATACGAGCGCCGAGGGCGGTAAATTCACGGATCTGTTCACCGACGCCTACCGTCAGATCGGCACCCGGCCGAGCCTCTCCGGCCTGGAGCCCGCGGAGCAGAAGCGGCGGCAGGCCGTGCTCGACGAACTGGCGCAGGGCCGGCCGACACTCGTCGAGACCGATCTGCGCGCCGCTTCCGACGCCGACAAGGCCATGGTGGGGCACGTGCTCGCCGCCGCCGCGGTCATCGAGACGATTTTCGCGAAGCAGATGGGCACGTTCGCCTACCGCGGCCAGGTGCCGGCGGACGACGCCGCGTCGCGAATGCTGATGTACCGGAACCAGGGTCCGTCCTGTCGCGCGCCGAAGACCGAGACGAACCCCGACTGCAACGCGCTCGCCAGCCGGCCGAAGAAGATCTCGGGTCTCTATCCGGCGGCGCTGCAGAGCGGGACGGACACGCGGTTCTGCACGGCGCTCGAAAGGCGTGCCGATGCGAGCGACCTGCTGAGCCCGTTCACCGTCGTCGCGGTGAAGACCGGCAGCAAGCCGGAGGGTAACCCGCTCACCGACGAGCTCGAGGCGGTGCCCTACAGCGCGGCCTACAAGGCGGAGATGCAGGAAATATCCACGCACCTCGTGGCCGCCGCCGGCGCGATCACCGACCCGAGCGAAACGCCACTCAAGCTTTACCTCGCGACGGCGGCCGAGAGCTTCCTCTCCAACGACTGGCAGCCCGCCGACGAGGCCTGGGCACGCATGAGCGCGACGAACAGCAAGTGGTACCTGCGCATCGCGCCAGATGAGGTCTACGAAGACCCGTGTTCGCGCAAGGCGCTCTTCCAGGTGAGCTTCGCGCGCATCAATCCCGACGGGCTCGAGTGGCAGCGCAGGCTCGAGCCGCACAAGGCGGAGATGGAGGCGGCGCTCGCGGCCCTCGCTGGCGCGCCGTACGCGGCGCGACAGGTCACCTTTCATCTCCCGGACTTCATCGACATCGTCCTCAACGCGGGCGAGTCGCGCGAGCCGCTCGGCGCCGTCATCGGCGAGTCGCTGCCGAACTGGGGCCCCGTGGCGAACGAAGGCCGCGGGCGCACCGTCGCGATGGTCAATCTCTACACGGACGCCGACAGCGAGGCCGCCTGGAAGATGACCACATCGTCGGTGTTTTGCGCGCGCACGATGGAGAAGACCGCCTTCGATCACAAGGCGCAGGTGATGACCTCCGTGCTGCACGAGGCCGCGCACAATCTCGGGCCGGCCCACGAATACCGCGTGGACGGGCGCACCGACGACGAGATCTTCGGCGGTCAGCTGGCATCCATGCTGGAGGAGCTCAAGGCACAGACCTCTGCGCTCTATTTCGCGGACTGGCTGGCCGGGCAGGGCGTCATCGAGCCGGCGGCCGCGGAGCGCGCGCATCTCATCGACGTCACCTGGGCCTTCGGCCACATTGCCGAGGGCATGTACGATGCCGAGGGCAAGGCGAAACCCTACAGCCAGCTCTCGTCCATCCAGATGGGCGCGTTCTTCCGCGACGGCGTGCTCCTCTGGCATCCCAACGAAGCCGTGGCGGGCCGGTCGGACAAGGGCTGCTTCGACGTCGACCTCGCCCAGTGGAAGGCCGCGACGGAGAAGCTGGAGACGCGCGTGCTGCGCATCAAGGGGGCAGGCGATGCGCGCGATGCCCAGGCGCTCGTCGCCGAATTCGTGGATGCCAAGGACGACTGGGCGAACGCCCGTGACCTCATCCGCGAGCGTTACCTCCGCGCGCCGAGAGCGAGCTTTGTCTACGCCGTCGAGCGCTGACGCGTGCGCCACGGCACGCCGGATGACTCATCGCAGCCCAACGCCTGCCTATAGCCCCAACCCCTCCGCATGATGGCGGAGGTGGTCTTCCATGAAAGTGCTGATGAAATAGTAACCATGCCCGTAACCCTCGTGGCGGCGCAGGGTCAGCGGGTATCGCGCATGGCGACAGGCCGCCTCGAATAGCTCCGGCTTGAGCTGGGTCGCGAGGAATTCGTCGTCGAGACCCTGGTCGATGAGCAGTGGCGGGCATCCCGTCACGCTGTCGAGTCCTTTCATCAGCTCGGTCGCATCGTACTGCCGCCAGGCGTCGCGATCCTCACCGAGGTAGCGGGAGAACGCTTTCTGACCCCAGGGGCACTGCATCGGCGCCGCGATGGGTGCAAAGGCGGACAGCGTGCGGAACCGCCCCGGATTCCTGAGCCCCACGGTCAGCGCGCCGTGCCCGCCCATTGAGTGCCCGAAGAGGCCTATGCGTGCGCCGTCGACCGGGAACTCGCGATCCGCCAGCGCCGGCAGCTCCTGCCCGACATAGCTGCCCATCCGGTAGTTCGCCGACCATGGCGGCTGCGTCGCATCGAGGTAGAAGCCCGCCCCGACGCCGAAGTCGTAGCTCGCGTCGTCGCCCGGCAGCCGCACGGCCCGGGGGCTCGTGTCCGGGGACAGCAGCGCAAGACCGAGCTCTGCCGCCACGCGCTGGGCGCCCGCTTTGATCGGAAACGTTTCCTCGCTGCAGGTGAGGCCGGCCAGGTAGATCAGGAGCGGCACGCGCTCGATTTCCGCCTGCGGCGGCAGATACATGGAAAACCGCATCTCGCAGCCGGTCGCCGCAGAGGGATGACGGAAGAACTGCTGCCACCCGTCGAAGCAGCGGTAGCGATTGATCAGCGCGAGCGCGGAGCTGTCGTTCATATGCGGTGAAGTGTAGCCGACGGCGTAAAATCCGGGGACGATGACGAGCGCCGCCAGCTCCGCCGCAGGTTCCCCGAGCCGCATCATCCATCTCGACATGGACGCGTTCTACGCGTCCGTCGAGCAGCGCGACGATCCCGCGCTGCGCGGTCGCCCCGTCGCCGTAGGCGGCTCGCCGCACTCGCGCGGCGTGGTCGCGGCCTCGAGCTACGAGGCGCGCGCCTACGGGGTGCGCTCGGCGATGCCGATGGCCCGGGCCCTGCGACTGTGCCCGGAGCTTTGCATCGTCCGTCCCGATTTCGCGCGTTACCGCGCGGTGTCGCAAAACGTGATGGCGATCCTGCGCTCGGCGACTGCTCTCGTCGAGCCGCTGTCTCTCGACGAGGCCTACCTCGACGTCACCGAGAACCTCCTCGGCGAGGCGCTTGCCACGAGCGTCGCGAGACGCCTGAAGGCGCGGATCCGCGAGGAGCTCTCGCTCACGGCCTCCGCGGGCGTCGCGCCGAACAAGTTCCTGGCGAAGGTCGCCTCGGGCTGGCAGAAGCCGGACGGCCTCACGGTCATCGCGCCGGAGCGCGTCGAGGCGTTCCTGCAGAAGCTGCCGGTGGAGGCGTTGTGGGGCGTCGGGCCGGTGACGGCGAAGAAGCTGCGCGCCATCGGCATCGCGCGGCTCGTGGACGTGCGCGGGGCGGACCCCGCGCGGCTCGCCGATGCGGTCGGCAGCCTCGCGGCATGGCTGCTCCGCCTCTCGCACGGCGACGATCCGCGCCGCGTGACCCCGGAGCGGCCGTGGAAGTCCATCTCGGCGGAAACGACGTATGCGGAAGACCTGCAGGAGGTCGCCGCGATGCGCGCGGAGCTCGACCGGCTCGCGCGGCGCGTGACGGCGTCGCTCCGGAAGCGGGAGCTGCGGGCCCGCACCGTCACCATCAAGGTGCGCTACGCGGACTTCACGACCGTCACCCGCAGTCACACGGACGAGGCGCCGACGGCCGATGCCGTCGCGATCGTCGCGCGATCGCTGGCGCTGCTCGAGCGCACCCAGGCCTCATCGCGCCCCGTGCGCCTGCTCGGTATCGGCGCGCATGGCCTCAGCGACGAGAGCGACCCGTCCCTGACGGGCGGGTCGCTCTCGTTCCAGTTCCTTCCGGACTCTGATTCCTCTAATTCTGATCGATGATTTCCACGAGCTCCGTGCGCGTGCCGCTCTCGACGCTCACTTCGAGGATGTCGCCGATCCCGGCCTTGTAGTACTTGTGCTCGAGCGCGTCGGGCTCGAGCGCGGTCGTCTCTTCCGTGACGACGCAGTCACCGGTGCAGCTCGTCGCCGGCACCGTCGCCGAGCCGTCGAGGGCGATCACCTTGGACGCGTCTTCCGCGTTGCCGAGATCGAACTCCTGCCGGTAGACGTCGCCGACCTGCGGTTGAGCCTCCATCAGGATGCCGGCCTTCGCGCCCTCGACTCCGGCCTGGAAGGAGCCGTCGGTGTTCACGGGTATGCCGTCCTCGTACTCGGCCGTTGCCTCGCCGCAATACCAGACATTGCCCGCGAGGTCCTGGGCGAACCAGTCGATCGTGTCCTCCGTGATCTCGCCGTCCTCGGTCACGGTGTCGCGAATGGCCGCGCAGGGAACGCCGTCGATCAGCTTGATGTCCTCTGTCGTCGTGACCCGGATCTCCTCGGTGGGCGAGCGGTAGACGAGCGTGCGGCCGACGATGATCGGGAGGAACGGATTCGGCGCCACGCTGCCGCCGATGTCCGCGGGGTTCACGAAGTTCGAGGGCTCGAACGGTGGGTCATAGGGCTCCTCGCCGAGCTCTGCGCAGAGATCCCTGCGCGCGGCACGCTGGGCCTTGCATTCGCCCTTGTCGTCGTGGAGCGTATCCCTGGCCTCGCTGAGGCAGTCCGCCCGCTCGTCCCCATCCGCCACGTTCTTGCATTTGCCGACCGCGATCCAGTAGTCGTCCTGCTTCTCGAAGAGGCAGGCCGTGAAGGCCGCCGTGGCTGTGTTGCTGCAGGCCCGTGGCGTGCCGGCGAACGCGTTGCCCCCGGTCAGCGTCGCGAGGACGAGCAGCAGTCCTGTACAAGTGAGTCTGAACATCGTCATTCTCCTTCCGGGCCGAAACCCTTTTTGCATTTGTCGTTCTGGCTCAACCCCACCTGACAGTGAGACGCGCGGCAGCACGGAATCAATCGCTGTCAGTCGAGGCGAGGAGGCCGAATTGTCCCCGGCCGGCGGCACTCCACCGTGACACGGGTGCGACAACTGGACATAAGAAGGGTTGAGGGTCGCGAGGTGGACGGCGCGACCCGCTCCGGACTCAATCGATGGTCAGCAGGCTGGCGTTGCCTCCGGCGGCCGTCGTGTTCGTGCAGGCGACCCGCTCGACCGCGAAGCGATGCAGATAATGCGGGCCGCCGGCCTTCGGCCCGGTGCCCGAGAGCCCTTCGCCGCCGAAGGGCTGAACGCCGACGACGGCGCCGATCTGGTTGCGGTTGACGTAGAGGTTGCCGACGCGCACGTGCGCGCGGACGAAGTCCGCCGTCTCCTGGATCCGCGAGTGCACGCCGAGCGTGAGTCCGTAGCCGGTGCGCGTTGATGGCCTCGCAGACCTGCCCGAGCCGGGCGGCCTCGTAGCGCACCACGTGCAGAATGGGTCCGAACACTTCGCGCGTGAGCCGCCCGATCGCATCGATCTCGAAGGCGCGCGGGGCAAAGAAGTACCCGTCCGCGCAGTGCCGGGGTAATGGCGTCCGCGCGATCAGCCGGCCTTCCCTCGCCATGCGCTCCACGTGCGCGGCGAGCGTTCGCCTGCGACTCCGCGTCGATGACCGGCCCGACGTCGGTGTCGAGGCGCAGCGGGTCGCCGAGCCCGAGCTCCGCCATGGCGCCGGCGATCAGATCGAGCACCGTGTCCGCGATGTCCTGCTGCACGAACAGCACGCGCAGGGCCGAGCAGCGCTGGCCGGCGCTGTCGAAGGCCGAGGTGACGGCATCGTGCACGAGCTGCTCCGGCAGCGCGGTCGAATCCGCGATCATCGCGTTCAGCCCGCCGGTCTCGGCGATGAACGGGACGATCGGCCCGTCGCGCGCCGCGAGCTGGCGGTTGATGAGTTGCGCCACCTCCGTCGAGCCGGTGAAGGCGACGCCTGCCACGCGCGGATCGCGCACCAGCGCGCCGCCGATCTCCGCGCCTGGCGCCGGGCACGAAGTGCAGCACCTCGCGCGGGACGCCGGCTTCGTGCAGCAGGCGCACGGCCGCGAACGCGACGAGCGGCGTCTGTTCCGCGGGCTTCGCGACGACGGCATTGCCGGCGGCGAGCGCGCCGGCGACCTGGCCGGTGAAGATCGCCACCGGAAAGTTCCACGGGCTGATGCAGGCGAAGACGCCGCGGCCGTGCAGCGAGATCTCGTTGCGCTCGCCGGTCGGCCCGGGCAACGCCTCTCGGCGCCGCGAACTCCTCGCGCGCGCGGAGCGCGTAGTAGCGCAGGAAATCGACGGCCTCGCGCACGTCCGCGACGCCGTTCGCGACCGTCTTGCCGGCCTCGCGCACGCAGAGGCCCGACGAGCAGCGCCATCTCGCGCTCGAAGAGATCCGCGGCGCGCTCGAGGATCGCCGCGCGCTCGCGCGCCAGCCAGCGCGTCCCAGCCCGCCTGCGCGGCCAGCGCGGCGGCGACGGCGCGATCGGCCTGCGCCGGCGTCGCGTTCACGACGTGCCCCGACTGACGCGCCGGCGGTCCGCGGGATCGCGTACGGGCTCGCCGCGGCCGTCCGCGGCCTCGCCGCGCGACGAGCGGCCGCGCCGTCGAGCTCTGCAGCCGAGCGCCAGCGCGATCTCGTCGAGGAACGGCACCGCTCTGCGCCGGATCGCTCAGCAGAATGCCGCGCGAGTTCGCGCCGGTCCGGACAGCATGTACGCGCGGCAGCGGGATGCGCGGATGCGGCTTGGGCTCGGTGGCGCGCGAGCTGCGCGACCGGATCGGCGACGATGTCCGCGATCGGCGCCTCGTCGTCGGCGAGGCGATTCACGAAGGAGGTATTGGCGCCGTTCTCGAGCAGGCGGCGCACGAGATAGGCGAGCAGGTCCTCGTGCGCGCCGACCGGCGCGTAGATCCGGCAGGGCAACGCCGAGTCCTTCGGGGCCGATCACCTGGTCGTAGAGCTCCTCGCCCATGCCGTGCAGGCGCTGGAACTCGTAGTCGGCGCGGTCGCCCGCGAGCGTCGTGCACCGCGGCCAGCGTGTGCGCGTTGTGCGTCGCGAACATCGGGAAGAAGCGCGCGGGCTCGGCCAGCAGCGCCTGCGCGCAGGCGAGATACGACACGTCGGTCGCCAGCCTTGCGCGTGAACACCGGGTAGCCCGCGAGCCCCTGTTCCTGCGCGCGCTTGATCTCGGTGTCCCAGTAGGCGCCCTTGACCAGTCGCACCGGCATGCGGCGGCGTTGCTGCGCGCGCGAGCGCGCCGAGCCACTCGATCACCGCGGCGCGCGCTTGCTGATAGGCCTGCACCGCGAGGCCGAGGCCGTCCCAGCCGGCGAGCGTCGGCGTCGGCGCCGGCAGCCTCGAACACGTCGAGCTGCAGATCGAGCCGATCGGCCTCCTCGGCATCGATCGTGAGGCCGATGCCTGCTTCCCGCGCCAGCCGGCCGAGCGCCACCAGGCGCGGCAGCAATCTCCGCCATCACGCGGGCGTGCTTCACGTACTCGCAGCGCGGGTGCAGGGCGGAGAGCTTCACCGAGATCGAGTTGCGCGTGCAGCACGTCGCGGCCCGCGTCCGCGTGCCGGCCGATCGCCGCGATGGCGGTGGCATAGGCTCGCGAAATAGCGCTCGGCGTCGGCGGCGGTGACCGCGGCCTCGCCGAGCATGTCGAAGGAGAACCGGCAGCCGCGCCGCGCCCACTCCTCGCCGCGGGCAAGCGCCTCCTCGATCGTGCGCCCGAGCACGAACTGGTCGCCCATGATCCGCATGGCGAAGGTCATCGCCTGGCGGATCACGGGCTCGCCGCTGCGCGCGACGACCCGGCCGAAGATCGTCGTCCAGTCCGCGTGGTCCTCGCCGAGGCGCACGATCCGCCCGGTCAGCATCAGCGCCCAGGTCGAGGCGTTGACGAAGAGGGAGGACGACTCGCCGAGATGCCGCTCCCAGTCGGCCTGGTCGAGCTTGTCGCGGATGAGCCGGTCGGCGGTCCCGGCGTCCGGCACGCGCAGCAGCGCCTCGGCGAGGCACATCAGCACGACGCCCTCGTCGGTCGTCAGCGAGTACTGGCTGAGCAGGGCATCGAGCCCGCCGCGCCGCCGCGCGGCCCTGACCCGCTCGACCAGCGCGCGCGCCAGTCCGTCCGTCGTGGCGTTCGCGGCGTCCGGCATCCGGGCGCGGTCGATGAGCTGCGCGACGAGCGCGGTCTCGTCGGCGAGATACAGACGCGCCATTTCGGCGCGGGCTCGCGGGGCAATCATGCTCGCCAGAATGGTGCGCAGCCGGCCGCACCGCAAGCCCGCAGCCGCCGGTTTTGCGCCGTGCAAACGTGTATCGTTACGGGGCAATGGAGGCAGCCCAGGGCCTTGATGCATGGGAGCGCGGCGGCGCGAGGTTCGACGCCGGGGGGCATTCGCTCTTCTGGCGCCAGGCGGGCGACGGCCCACCGCTCCTGCTGATCCATGGATTCCCGACGGCTTCCTGGGACTGGCACCGGGTGTGGCCCGCGCTCGCTGCGCGCTTCCGCGTGATTGCCATGGACATGCTCGGCTTCGGCTTCTCCGCGAAGCCGAGAGGGCACGACTACTCGATCTTCGAGCAGGCGGACCTGCATGAAGTCCTGCTCGCCGGGCTCGGCATCCAGCGTGTCCACATCCTCGCGCACGACTACGGCGATACGGTGGCGCAGGAGCTGCTGGCGCGCCACGCGGAGCGTCGGCGGAGCCCGGAGTTCTCGCGACCGCACCCGATCGGCGCCACGCGGGTCGAGGTCGCATCCGTCTGTTTCCTGAACGGCGGGCTCTTTCCGGAGGCGCATCACGCCCGGCCCATACAGAAAGTCCTGGCGGGACCCGCCGGGGCGCTCGCATCCCGTTTCCTGACGGAGCAGCGTTTCGTCACCGAGTTCGCGGCGATCTTCGGGCCACTCACGCGGCCGGACGCGGCGGCGCTCGCCGGCTACTGGCGGCTCGTCGCGCGCGACGGCGGCGCCCGCATAACCCACCGGCTGATGGGCTACCTCGGGGAACGCCGGCGCTTCCGCGAGCGCTGGGCCGGCGTGCTCGCGCGCGCCACGGTGCCGATGCGACTCGTGTATGGCGCCGAGGACCCGGTCGCCGGCGCCGACATCGCGGCGCGTTATCGCGAGCTGGTTTCCGCCGCCGACATCGTGCCGCTGCCGGGGATCGGCCACTATCCGCAGGTGGAGGATCCCGAGGGTGTGCTCCGCGCCTTCCTTGCCTTCCAGGACCAGCGCGTCGGGCCGGCTCCGGTCGGCGGCGCGTCGCAGTCAGGCCTGGCCGGCTGATCCCGGGTGCCGCCCCGGTCGCTGGGGCAGGAGCAGGATGCAGGCAACGATGAACACTGCAAGCACCGCGGATGCGAGCGGTCGGCTGAGATCAAGCCCGCCCTGCGCGAAGGGCTTATCGAGGAAATCGCCGACGGTGGCGCCGAGCGGCCTGGTCAGGATGAAGGCGGCCCAGAACAACGCGACGCGCGAGATCGACGTCCGGAAGTAGAGCAGCGCAACGACCGCCAGCGCCGCGGCGAAGACGAGCGCGCCGCCCAGGAAGCCGACGCCGGCGTCATCGGCCATCCAGTCGCCGAGGGCGGTGCCGAGCGTCTGCGAGAAGGTGATCGTGGCCCAGTAGAACATCTCGACCCGCGGCGTGCTGACCCGGTCCACCGACACCGATCCTTCCGACCGGTACCAGAGTCCGAGCACCGCGAGCACGGCCGTCAGCAGCAGCAGCGAACCGCCGGCATAGCCGATGCCGAGCGAACGATCGGCGAGATCCGCCATCGTGGTGCCCGCCGTGGTCGAGGCGATGATCGTGGCCCAGTACAGAAACGGCCTGAAGCTCGCGGCGCGGATCTGCAGTGCGACCAGGACCGCGAGGGCGGACAGGAAGATCGCCGTTCCGGCGAGGTAGCCGAGATCCCAGGTCATGCTCACGGTGTCGCCGGCCGTCTCGCCCAGCGTGGTCGCCGCAATCTTGATGATCCAGAAGCCGAGCGTGACGGCTGGTACTTTGCTCGGTGCGTGATTTGCGGGTGCCGTCATCGGACCGGAACGTCCGCGGGTTCGAGAAGCGCGTAACCCGCCATCTTCCGCATCGCTTCCAGCCGCTCGCGGGGCGCGACCAGCCGGCGAATGCGCATGACGGCCCGCGCGTAAGCAGGCATCGGCAGCGGGCGGCCGAAGCGCGCCGCGACGTCGGCGTGGTAGTGCAACTCACGCGTCTGCCAGCCGTGCTCGCGGAAGAAGCCGAACCAGTCGCCCGGCTCGAAGCGGAAGCGCGCGCTCGGCATGCGCCGCTCCATGCCCCTGTCACGGCGCCACTTCATGACCTGGGGAGAGATGTAGTCGACGATCCAGGCGCGCGCGTGTGTCATGGCCCGCAGGTCGTCGGCGAGCGAGGCGACCTCGGCGACGGTCAGGTAGGGAACCACTCCCTCCGTCAGGATCAGGATGCGGGCTCCTTCGGCATCTACCTCGGCGAGGAGTCTGCGGCGTGCGGGAGAATCGGCGAGGTCGATCTCGACGCGCTCGAGACGGCAGCGCGGCTGCTCGGCTGCGAGCACCGCGGCCTTGTACTCGATCATGTGCGGATAGTCGGCCTCGATCCACTGCAGCGATGCGGGCAGGCTCAGGCGGTACGGCCGCGCATCGAGGCCGGCGCCGAGGTTGAGGACGGTGTCGATGCCGCCGCTGAACGCCGCAAGCAGCAGGTCGTCGATGAGACGCGTGCGGATCGCGACGGTCCAGCGGACCATGTCATCGGCCGGCATCGATGCCGAGATCGCGGCGCCGCGCTCCCCGGCGAGCCGTCGCGCGAAGTGATCGCGGAACAACGCATCACCGCGCTCGGTCTCGACCGCCCGGTGGTATGCAATCCAGTAGGCGGTCTCGGAGACGTCGCTGATCACGGGTTTGTCCATGGTCACCGGAATTATAAAGCCCTGCGCGAGCCCGCTTGACTGCAGAATGCCCGCACCGGTAGAAGTGAACGTCACGCCAGCACCGGGAGAGAGCCCATGACGCCCTTGCTCGTCGCCGCGGCCGCCGCGGCCGCCGCGGCTGTCGCCGCTTCGGCTTCCGATCCCGGCGCGCTGCATTCCCGGCTGTTCACGCTCGACACGCACGTCGACGTCCTGCCCGTGCAGGAGCTCGGCGAAGCGGGCATGCTCAGCCGCGACGAGTTGCAGGTGGACATCGTGAAGATGGAAAGCGGCGGTCTCGACGCCGCGTTTTTCATCCTCTTCTCCTCGCAGACGCCGCTCACGGCGGACGGCTATCGGGCCTCGCGCGAGGATGCGCTCGCCCGCTACGCCACGATCCGGCGGATGCTGCACGACTATCCGGACCGCATCGAGCTCGCGCGCAGCGCCGCCGACGCCCGCCGCATACACGCGGCCGGCAAGCTCGTCGCCTTCCTCGGCATGGAGAACGGCAATCCGCTCGCCGGCGATCCTGCGGGGCTGCAGTTCTACTACGATCTCGGCGTGCGCTATCTCGGCCTGCTGCACATCGGGCACAACGACCTCGGCGATTCCGCGAATCCGGACACGTCACGCGGGGAGGGCGAGACGCTGCACGGCGGCCTGACGGACGCGGGCCGCGCGGTGGTCGCGGAGGCGAATCGCCTCGGCATCATGGTGGACGTGTCGCACGCGCACGCGGCGACCGCGATCGACATGGCGAAGGCATCACGGGCGCCGGTCATCGCGTCCCACTCGGCCGTGCGGGCGCTGAACAACATCCCGCGGAACATGAACGACGAGCAATTACGCGCCGTGGCTGCAACGAACGGCGTGGTGCAGGTGGTCGCCTTCGGTACTTTCCTCAGGAAGGGCTCGCAGGAGCGGCTGCCCGCGCTCATCGCGCTCGCGCAATCCATGGGCATCACGAGCCGCCGGTTCGATCCGAAGGCGCTGCCCCCGGAGAAGCGCGAGCAGTATCTCGCGGCACGCGCCGAGATCGACAGGAAGTATCCCGAATCCACCGCGACGGTCGCGGACCTCGCCGACCACATCGATTACGCCGTGAAGCTGGTCGGGATCGACCACGTGGGCATCGCGTCGGACTTCGGCGGCGGCGGCGGCATCGGCGGCTGGCGCAACGCCGGGGAGACCGGCAACGTGACCGCTGAGCTCGTCGCCCGCGGTTATTCCACCGATGACCTGCAGAAGCTCTGGGGCGGGAACCTGTTGCGCGTCATGGGAGCTGTCGAGAGGGTCGCCGCGAGATCCGGGCACCCATGACCGCAGGCCCGGTGCCATGAGCCGCCTCCGCCTGGTGCCGCCGGCCTGGCTGCTGCTCGCGATCGGGACGGCGATATTCCTGCATCGCGAGTGGCCGGTAGCGCAGATCGTTCCCGCGCCGTGGCACTGGATCGCGCTTGCCTTCATCGTGCCGGCGATGGCGCTCGCGTTCCCGTCAGCGCGCGCCATGGTACGCCGAGGCACGCCCGTGCGGCCGTTCGCCGAGCCGACAGCGCTCGTCACCGAGGGTCCGTTCCGCTACACGCGCAACCCGCTCTATCTCGGCATGGCGGTGCTCCTCGCCGGCGTCGCGATCTTCCTCGGCAGCCTGACGCCGTTTCTGACGATCCCTGTGTTTCTCCTCGTGATCGGCGTGCTGTTCGTGCGACCCGAGGAGGCGAAGCTCGCTGCCGCGTTCGGCGAGGACTACCGTCAATACTGCGGCCGCGTGCGGCGCTGGCTTTGAACGCTTATGGCTTCGCGGCCGACGCGGTGCTGGTCACGCACGCCCTGTTCGTGGCCTTCGTGCTGGTCGGCCAGGCCCTGATCGTCGCGGGCCTCGTGCGCGGCTGGCACTGGGTGCGGAGCTTCCGCTTCCGGCTCGCGCACCTCGCGGCGATCGTCATCGTCGTGGCGCAGGCCTGGCTCGGCATGCTCTGCCCGCTGACCATCCTCGAGAACAGCCTGCGCCGGCGCGCCGGCGAGCCGGCCTACGCGAGCTCCTTCATCGAGCACTGGCTGCACCGCCTGATCTATTACGATGCCGAGCCCTGGGTCTTCACGGCGATATACACCGTGTTCGCCGGCGTCGTCGCGCTCACCTGGGTGTATGGCCGGCCCGTGCGCGGCCGCGGTCGGCAGGACTGATCTAGGTGCTTGCGAGTGGCTGGGATTGCAGCCACTGGCTCACCACGCCGAAGGGCTCGACGTCGGCGTATTTCAGCATCAGGTCGCAGAGACTGGCGAAGTGGGGGATCTCGTGCCGGTCCGCCACGCACTCCTCGACGACGATCGTGCGGAAGTCCCGCGACAAGGCATCTACGGCACTCGCCCGGACACAGCCCGAAGTGCTGCCGCCCGTGAGGATGAGCGTGTCCACGCCCTGCCGCCTGAGCAGCGACTCGACCATGGTTTCGAAGAAAACGCTGGGCATCCGTTTGCAGATGACCAGGTCCCGGCTCCGATCGATGTGAAGCCGCGGCTCCAGCTCGGCACGCTCGGATCCCACGCGGATATTCTGCAGCGAATCGGGCGTGTTGCTGCGTGTGCCCCAGATGCCGCCCGTGTCATCGCCGGCGTAAGCGATGTGCGTCCAGATCACCGGCATGCCTCTCGCGCGAGCGAGTGCCGCAAGCTCGTTGATGAGCTCGATCTGCCGCGGATCAGTCTCGTAGGCGGTGGCGAAGCGGCCGATGTCGGTGTAGGCCCGCTGCAGGTCAACGTTGATCAGGGCGGCCTTCGTGCCGAAACCGAATTTCGCGCGGTTGGGGTTCGCTCGGATCTGCTCCCAGTACTGGCGCGGAGTGAGGTCGGAAGTCTGCATCTTCGGCACGGTCGCTGATCAGCCGGCAGTATCGGGAAGATGATTATAGGACGCCGGCCGAGCCGGCCGCCGCAGGCGGCCGCGAATTGGCTGCGGGCATCACCGCGTGCCGCGGAGGACGATGGCGGGATACGGCGGTCGATTACACGATGCCGGGAAAAACGCCCGAACATCGTGCCCGGCCACGAATCAAGGAGGACGCTCAGCCCGGCTTACGTCGGGACCTTGAGCGAGAACAACGGCCGGCTGCTCAGTGAAGCTGCCGTCCCTGATCGGGGGAGCCGTTGCGTGTCTTCGGTGTGATGAAAATAATCTGCGGCGCTTCCGGGATTGGTCCGATCCTCGGCGCGGCGGCCTTTGGCCTTGCGTCTTTCGGACGGCGCAGTCCGCGCGACGTTCCTGTCGCGTCGCGGACCTTCCCGGCGATCGGCGAAGTGCCTGTATCCGCACGTGCAGCTGGCCCGATCACAATCGGGCAGCGGCAGTCGCGGTGCGTCGCCGCAGAGGAAACGCCGGCCGGCGATGCGACGCGCTCCGTCGCAGGACTTGCCGTTGATCTGAATGGCCACCGCGTGAAACGGCTCGCGGGGCGACTTCTGCTCCGCTTTGCGCGTTTTCTTCCGCGAGGCGAATTGCTGGGCACCGCGCAGCGCCGGTGCCAACCCATCGAGAATCTTTGATTTCACGCTTGCCTCCGCCACGATTGCTGTGGCCCAGGCTGACGTTGGCGCGGGACGTACCTTAGGGCATGACGACGCAACTGCGCCGTTAACGGCCTCACGCCCCGCGTCGAACGTCCGGGTTTATGTCAAGCAAACGACCGGCCTGATATATACTGCGCGCCCTCTTTCCACAGCCGGCGATCGGCCGCCGGCCCCGCGCACCGGATGCCCGATACGACTCTCCAATCCGAAATCGCCCGGCGGCGTACCTTCGCGATCATCTCGCACCCGGACGCCGGCAAGACCACGCTGACCGAGAAACTCCTGCTCTTCGGCGGCGCGATCCGCATGGCGGGCTCCATCAAGGCGCGCAAGGCGGCGAGCCACGCGATCTCCGACTGGATGGCGCTCGAGAAGGAGCGCGGCATCTCGGTCACGTCTTCCGTGCTGCAGTTCCCCTACCGCGACCGCGTCGTCAACCTGCTCGACACGCCCGGCCATGCGGATTTCTCGGAAGACACCTACCGGGTGCTGACCGCTGTGGACTCGGCGCTCATGGTCGTGGACGGCGCCAAGGGCGTCGAGGAGCGCACGATCAAGCTCATGGACGTCTGCCGGCTGCGCGACACGCCGATCATGAGCTTCGTGAACAAGCTCGACCGCGAGGGCAGGAGCCCCATCGATCTCCTCGACGAGATCGAGCGCGTGCTGAAGATCCAGTGCGCGCCGGTCACCTGGCCGATCGGCATGGGCAGGCGGCTGAAGGGCGTCTACCACCTGCTCGACGACGAGGTGCACCTCTACGAGCCCGGCCGCAACTTCACGCGGCAGGACTCGACGATCTTCAGGGGTCTCGAGGAGCCCGCGCTCGCCGCCGCGATCGGCGCGGACATGCTCGATGAACTGCGCGCGGAGCTCGAGCTCGTGCAGGGCGCCTCCCACCCGTTCGACGCGGCCGCCTATCTCGCCGGCCGGCAGACGCCGGTGTTCTTCGGCTCCGCCATGGTGAACTTCGGCGTGCAGCCGCTGCTCGATTTCTTCGTCGAGCACGCGCCGCCGCCGCGCCCGCGACCGACCACGACACGCGGGGTCGAGCCCACCGAGGAGAAGCTGACGGGCTTCGTGTTCAAGATCCAGGCGAACATGGACCCGAAGCATCGCGACCGCATCGCCTTCATGCGCATCTGCTCGGGAAAGTTCGAGGCTGGCCAGCGGCTGTTCCAGGTCCGTACCGCCAAGGAAGTGCGGGTCGCCGACGCGCTGACGTTCATGGCCGCCGACCGCGGGCGGATCGAGGAGGCCTGGGCCGGGGACATCATCGGCCTGCACAACCACGGCACCATCGCGGTGGGCGACACCTTCACGATGGGCGAGGTGCTCACGTTCACCGGCATCCCGAGCTTTGCGCCCGAGCTCTTCCGCCGCGTGCGGCTGAAGGATCCGCTGCGCGCGAAGCAGCTCATCAAGGGACTCGCGCAGCTCTCCGAGGAGGGCACCACGCAGTTCTTCCGGCCACTCCTTAATAATGACCTGATCCTCGGCGCCGTCGGCCTGCTGCAGTTCGACGTCGTCGCCTACCGGCTGCGCGACGAGTACGGCGTGGACGCGGCCTTCGAGGGCGTGGATGTGCAGACGGCGCGCTGGATCTCCTGCCCGGACGGCAAGCGCATGAAGGAATTCCGCGACCGCTACATGACGAACCTCGCGCAGGACGCCGGTGGCAGTCTCGTCTACTTCGCACCGTCGCTGATCAACCTGCGCCTCGTGCAGGAGAAGTGGCCCGACGTCTCCTTCGCCGCCACGCGCGAGCACCTGCCATTGATGGCAGCCTAGTCGGCGCCGGAGCCGCGACGTCACCATGCTGACCCTGAAGCTCGACCTTCTCCAGACGCTCGCGCTCGCGGCCGTCGTCTATTACGCCGGCGTGAAGCTCCGCGGCCGGATCGGCTTCCTCGACCGGTTGAACATCCCCTCCGCGGTCGTGGGCGGCCTCGCCTTCGCGGCCGTCGTGTTCGTCCTGCGCGACCGCGTGTTGAACCTGACGCTGGATACCGCCGCGCAACCGGTGCTCAATGTGGCGTTCTTCACGACCATCGGCATGGGGGCGAGCCTCGCGCTGCTGCGCAAGGGCGGCATCGCGGTGGCGGTGTTCCTGCTGTTCTCCGTGGTGGTGTGTTTCGTGCAGGATCTCGTCGGCATCGCGGTCGCGGCCGGCTTCGGAGAATCGCCGCTGCTCGGCGTGATGGCCGGGTCGGTCACGCTGGTGGGCGGGCCGGCCACCGGGCTCGCGTTCGCGCCGCTGTTCGAGGACGCCGGCCTCGCGGGCGCGGGCGTGATTGCGATCACGTCCGCCGTGTTCGGCATCATCTGCGGCGGACTGACAGGCAACCCCATCGGTACCGCGCTGATCCGCAGGCACGGGCTCGCGCCTTCTTCCCGCTCGGCCGGGGAGCTGGCGAGCGAGCTCGAGTTCCCCGTGGACTTTCCCGTCCGGGAGCTGGTGGTGGAAGTGGAGCGGGAGGATACCGCCATCATCCGCAACCTGGCCGTGCTCGCCTTCGCGATGGGTCTCGGCAGCGTGCTCAGCCACTACATCCAGGCCGCGGGCCTCACGCTGCCGGCCTACATCGGCGCGATGATCGTCGCCTCGGTGCTGCGCAACGTGGACGAGGCGACGGGGTGGTTCAGGATCGACGAGAACGCCATGGAGTTCGTCGGCGGCATCGCGCTCAACATTTTCCTCGTCGTGGCGCTGATGGACCTGAAGATCTGGCAGCTCGCGGGCCAGGCGCTGCCGCTGTTCGTGATCCTGCTCGTGCAGCTCGTCGTGCTCCTGCTGCTGGCGTACGTCGCATCCTTCCGGCTCATGGGCCGCGACTACGATTCCGCGGTCATGGCGAGCGGCTTCATCGGTTTCGCAATGGGCACGACGGCCAACGCGGTGGCAAACATGCGCGCGCTGGTGGGCCGCTTCGGGCCCGCGCCGCGGGCGTTCCTGGTTATCCCTCTCGTCGGCGCATTCTTCATCGACTTCGCGAACGGCCTGATCGTGACGCTGTTCGTCAACTGGCTGAAGTGAGTGAACTCAGGCGATCCGGAACAACGCCCACTCGCCCTCCACACCCTTCAGCCGATGCTGGCCCTGGTCCTCGAAGCGCAGGTCTGAACCGGTCACGAGATCCCGGACCGTCCGCGACACCAGCACCTGGCCGGCCTCGGCGAGCGCCATGACCCGCGCGCCGATGTGCACGGCGATGCCGCCCACCTTCGGCCCCACGAGCTCGCACTCGCCGGTGTGCAGCCCGGCGCGGACGTCGATGCCGAGTGCGCGCACGGCATCGCGGATCGCGAGCGCGCAGCGCACGCCGCGGGCGGGGCCATCGAAAGTCGCGAAGAAGCCGTCGCCGGCGGTATCCACCTCACGGCCCCGGAAGCGCGCCAGCTCCTGGCGCACCAGCGCGTGATGACGCGCGACGAGATCCGCCCACGCACGGTCGCCCAGCCGTTCGGCGAGCTGCGTCGCGCCGACGATGTCGGTGAAGAGCACGGTGGCCAGCACGCGCTCCTCGTCCGGGACCTCCCGCGTCCCGGTCAGGAATTCCTGGACGGGACCGAGCAGCGCCTCGGTGTCGCCGGCGTGGAAGAAGTGATCCTCCCCTGGAATGCCAACGAATCTCGCGCCGCTGATGTGCTCGGCCAGGTAGCGGCCGTTGTCGACGCGGATGTAGCGGTTTCCGGTCCGGTGCAGGACCAGCGTCGGCACACTGATGGTCGCCAGCGCCGGACGGAAATCCTGATCGTATACCAGCGGATAAATAGGCCGGAACGTGCCCGGGCTCATCGCCAGGCGCTCGTAGCGCCCGCGCCAGGCGTTGAACGCAGGGTTGTTGGCAAAGCTGGGCGCTCCGCCGAGACCCGTCATCTCGCCCGTTCCGTAGGTGCGAAGCACGCCCTCGATGGTCTTGGCCGCCGCGCTCTCGGGGATGCCGCAGGGGTAGTCGGCGGCGCGCCGGCGCCGCGCGTAGCTGTCGGCGAGGATCAGGGCCGAGGTCCGGCCGGGGTGCGAGGCCGCGAACAGCAGCGCCATGCAGCCCCCGTCGCCATGCCCGAAGATGGCTGCGCGCTCACTGCCGACCGCGTCGAGCACGGTGCCGACGTCGTCCATCCATTCTTCCCACGTGGGGAGCGCGCCGAGCGGCACCGGGTCCGACACGCCGGTGCCGCGCTTGTCGAAGCAGATCACGCGGCTGAAGGAGGCTAGACGCTGCAGGAAGCGCGCGAGCGTCGGCTCCTCCCACATGATCTCCAGGTTGCTGCACCAGTCCTGGATGAAGACGAGATCCACGTCGCCCGCGCCGAACGTCTGGAAGGCGACGTGCTGGCCACCCTTGTTGAGGGCGTAGCGGGTTTCGGGAACCATATGCTTTGTATGGTACTGCTGCTGTTCGCGGCGCCGGGTTGTTTTTTTCTGGCCACCCGCCGACCATTGCCGGCATGAGCGACATCGCCTCGCAGAGCTGGAACGCGCAGCAGTACGCGGACAATGCGCGCTTCGTCACCGATCTCGGCATGCCGGTCGTCGAGCTGCTCGCACCACGCCGCGGCGAGCGCATCCTCGACCTCGGCTGCGGCGACGGGCCACTCACGGCGAAGCTCGCGGCGCTCGGCTGCGACGTCGTGGGAATCGACGGCAGCCCGCAGATGGTCGCGGCGACGTGCGCTCTCGGGCTCGACGCCCGTGTGATGGACGGGCAGGCGCTGACGTTCGACGGCGAGTTCGACGCCGTCTTCTCGAACGCGGCGTTGCACTGGATGAAGCGCAGCAGGGCCGTGATCGACGGCGTATGGCGCGCGCTGAAGCCGGGCGGCCGCTTCGTCGGCGAATTCGGCGGCCGCGACAATGTCAGTGCGATCATGACCGCGCTGAACGCCGCCCGCGCGCGCCGGGGACTGCCGGCCCTCGAGCCCTGGTTCTATCCTGGCCCGGACGAGTATTGCGGGATGCTCGAGGCCCGCGGGTTCTACGTGGACACCATGCTGCATTTCCCGCGGCCGACGCCGCTGCCGGGCTCGGTGCGCGACTGGCTCGATACCTTCGCCTCCGCATTCCTCGAAGGCGCAGGCGATGCACCCCGGTTGCTCGACGAGGTGACGGAGGCTCTCCGTCCGAAGCTTCTCGACGTGGCAGGCATCTGGCGCGTGGACTACGTGCGCCTGCGTTTCGCGGCTTATCGCCCATGAGGCGTTGGCCAGCGCGCCAGCCCACGCGCATCGTGCTGGCGCTGCTTGCGCTCGCTGCTTCGACTTTGCCCGCGGACCCGGCGCACGCCGGCGGCCCCCCCACGCCTGGTCTCGAAGATACCGAGTGGAAGCTGACGAGGCTCGGCGACCGGGCCGTTGCCGTCACGACGCCCGCCGCGCAGCCTTACCTCGTGCTCAAGAGCACCGGGGAGGAGGTCAGCGGGTTTGGCGGCTGCAACCGCTTCATGGGCAAGTACCGGGTGGAGGGCGAGACGCTGGACCTCGGCCGGATCGCGGTGACGATGATGGCCTGCGCGGAGGCCATGGACCGGGAAGCGGATTTCTTCCGCGCCCTGCAGGCGACCCGGCGCTGGAAGATCGTCGATCGGCAGCTGGAACTCTACGATGAGGATGGCAAGATGCTCGCGCGCTTCGAGGCGCGTGACTGAAATGGATGGGTGGGACATGGGCAGGATCGGGACGATCGTCGTGATGGCGCTGCTGGCCGGCTGCACGGCCTTCGACACGCCGGAGACTTATGACCGCCACCGTATGAGCGACATCACCATGCCGAGGGACGGTGGCGGCGACAACTTTTACTTCGACGTGAGCATTTCCGCCGAGTTTCCGGACAACGATGCCGCCGCCGAGGCTGCGCGCATGAAATGGCTCGCCGAATGGCTGGAGTTCCGGCACATGTGCCCGACCGGCTACGAGATCCTCAAGAAACGCAAGTTCGACTACATGGAGGACAACCCGGCGCATCGCGACCTGCGGTACGAGGCGCGGTGCAAACCCGGAGTGACGCCAGCCGCGTCCGCCAACTGATTTCAGGCAGAGGAGTCCTCTAGTGCACCCCACCAAGTCGAAGTCATGGTTCACGCGGGTTGCCAAGACCACCGCGCGCTTATCCGGCCGCCCGATCGCCTTCGTCCTGGCGGCCGGGATCGTGGTCGTCTGGTTGCTCACCGGATCTCTGTTTCACTACAGCGACACCTGGCAGCTCGTGATCAATACCGGCACCACCATCGTGACGTTCCTCATGGTGTTCTTGATCCAGAGCACGCAGAACCGCGATACCGAGGCGCTGCAGATCAAGCTCGACGAGCTGCTGCGGATCACGGTCGGCGCCCACAACGCACTGCTGGATCTGGAAGAGCTCGAAGAGCGTGACCTCGATGTGATCCGGTCGAACTACGCGAAGCTTGCCGAGCGTGCCCGGGTGGCGTTACGCACGGGCAGGCCGGACACCGATGCGCCCGACGTGGAGTGAGGAGGATAGCCATGCACAAGAGCAAGCTCGCGGGTTTCATCATCGACTGCCGCACGGCCGACCTCCAGGCCGCGGCGCAATTCTGGAGCCAGGCGCTTGGCATGGAGGCACGAAGGCTCCCGGCCGCGGAGGGTGAGAAGTACATACAGCTCATGGACCGCCAGCACGGGCTGCACATCGAGGTGCAGTCGGTCAGCCACCCGAGCAGGGTGCACCTCGACATCGAGACCGATGACGTCGAGGCCGAGGTCGCGCGCCTGAAGAAGCTCGGCGCGGCCGAGGTCGAACGCGTGCAGACCTGGTGCGTGATGGAGGCGCCGACAGGCCAGCGCTTCTGCGTCGTGAGAAAGAGCGCCGCGAACTTCGACGCGGTCGCGAACCGCTGGCAGGACTAGGAACCGGTCGCGGCGAAGCCGCGCTGCTCCACCTGCGCCCAGAGCGCCGCCGGGTAGCTGGTATCCCCGAGCGGCTGGTCCCATACGAGTTGCAGCAGCGGGGCATTGAAGATGCGATTGCCCTCGATCAGGACCGGCCCGCCTGCGGTGATCGCGACGTCCCAGCCGACCGCTATCAGGTGTCGAAAACTGCCGTGGGCACGCCGGCAGAGATCGAACGTCTCCTGCACGAACGGCACGATACGGCCCGGGATGCGCGCGCCGGTATCGGGATGCAGGTCGTGCCGGCTGACGATGAAGCGGGCATCGTAGGACCACGCCCGTCCCAGCCGCCCGGTCCCGGGATCGATGGGCGCGGCGACATTGCCGTAGATCATGTGATCCGTGACGGTCTTGCCTGCCGACATCTGCAGCAGCGGAAATAGAATCTCGATTCCGCCTTCCGGCGTGCGGCAGGTCGTGATGCGCAGCGATGAGATGTTGCCATTCGAGACGGGCGCGAGATCCGGGTGATTGCGCAGGCGCGGCTGGATGATGTAGGTCTCGTGCCACGGCAGTGTCCGGCAGCGCTCGACGATCGCTGCATGGGACGATGCGGGCCAGAGCTGCACGCCGCGCCCCATGGCGCCGAGCGCCGGCTTCACGTAGAGGTCACCGGCCCACCCTTCCACGTCCTCCTCCGCGGTGAGCGTGCCGTCGCGGCAGAAGCCGAGCACCGGGATCGAGGCGAGTCCGCGCTCGCGGCAGGCGCGCCGGAACTCGAGCTTCGACCAGTAGCTCGCGTGTGCAGCCTCGATGCGGCCAAGCACACCTATGTTCCAGTGGCGGAAGACGTAGCGCGAGGCATGCATGCGCCGGATCGGGTCGTAGAGGCGGAACTGGTAGAACTCTTTCGGCGTGAGCGGGTAGTGCGCCATGAGCCGCCACAAGTGCCAGAGCTGGGCGCGGCGCGGTGCGCCGTCGCGCCGTGCGATCTCGTGAGCCGCCCGCCACCATGGCGGGAGCGCGCGTCGCAAGGCGCCGAGAGAGTGCGACCAGCGGCGCCAACGCGTGGCGGAATCTCCCGACCGCGGCGCGTAGTAGTCCGACCACCGCTGTGCCGCCGCCCAGTGGATCAGATTCCGGAATTCCGGTAAGGGTTCGTCCTGCCGCATCGGGCGCAAGTCTAACGTCTCCACCGGGCCGCGCCGCCCGCGGCAAACTGCCGCGCTCCGTAGGTAGATTCCACGCTAAGTCCGTCTGGACTATCGGCCCGCGGCTGGCCTATAGTCCACGCTGACTATGCATAGCACGGCGGGCAACAACAAGAAGTCGGGCGCAACGGGAAGAGCCATGCTCCTGCCTGCGCCGCCGCCGGCCCAGGCGGCGAAGACCCTCATGGTGCTCGGTCTCCTCAAGTCGGGCCCGAAACACGGCTACGAGCTGCACCGGATCGTCGTCGCCCACGGGTCGCTCTATGCCGATTTCAAGAAGCCCACTCTCTATCACCTGCTCCATCGCCTCGAGCTGCAGGGTGCCGTGCAGCTCCACTCGGAGAGCGGGGCGCGCGGACCACGCGGCGAGCGTCTCGTGTTCGAGCTCACGCCGAAAGGCGAGGCGTTGTTCCGGCGCCTGTTGCGCAGCGCGCTCAGTTCCTACGACGCGGCCCACACCACTTTCGAAGTCGCGGCGGCCTTCATGGCGTTGCTCCCTGCGGCCGAGGCGCAGACGTTGATCCGTCGCCGGCGCGATGCGGTGCGCGCGCGGCGCGCCGAAGTCACCGCCGAGATGGAGCTGATCGCAGCGCAGCCGCAGGGCGCGCGGCTCGCGGCGCGCCAGCTTGCCGCCGATCACGCGCTGAGTCTCATGGACGCCGAGATCGCGTGGATCGATCGTGCCATTCGCCACCTCGCGAGCGGCGGATCGCGCAAGGGCGTGGTCGGAAACGGCGGTGCGAGATTGCGTCCGGCGGTCGGGCAATAGCCGGCCGCGGTTCGAGCCGTCACGTCAACCACAATGGAGAGGACCGGATCATGAACAGGAAGCTTTCGTACATCGTCCCGATGTTGTTGGCGGTGGCCGGCGTCGCGCTCGGCCAGTCGTCCCCGAACTTCAGCGGCACCTGGGTGCTCAACACCGCCAAGGGCAAGAACCTCGGCATGGTGGCGGCGATCCAGGAGACGACGAAGATCACGCAGACCGCCGACAAGCTCACGCTCGACATCGCCTCGACGTTCCAGGACAAGACGACCAATCGCCAGGTCGTCTACGACCTCACCGGGAAGCCGGCGCAGAACGAGGGCGCCATGGGCGACAAGTCCGAGACCGTGGCGAAGTGGGATGGCGGGAAGCTCGTCGTGACCTGGACCAGCGCAGGCGCGGTCGCCGGCACGAAGAACGTGAAGACCGAGACCCGCTCGCTGTCCGCGGACGGCAAAACGATGAACGTCGCGAGCCAGCGCGGTACGAACCCGGCCATGGAACTGGTGTACGAGAAGAAATAGGACACGATGAAGGCGGGCATTGTCATTGCAGGCGCGGTGGTCGCCGCCGGCATCGCCGGCGGCGCCTGGTTCGCGCGAGGTTCGCTCTTCGGGGGCGCGCAGCCCGAGGAGCAGCGCGTGTTCGCCAGTCCCGAGCGGCGCACGATCGCGGCGAGCGTGCTCGCCACGGGCATACTGCGGCTGCGCGTCGGCGGCGAGGTGCGCGTCGGCTCGCAGGTCTCCGGCATCGTCGACAGGCTCAATGTCGAGGTCGGCTCCAAGGTGAAGCGGGGCGACGTCATCGCCAAGATCGATTCGCGCGGCCTCGAGGCGCGACTCGCGCAGCAGCGCGCCCAGGTCGGCGTGGCCGAGCAGGAGGTGCGGCGTGCCGAGGTCGAGCTCGCGCGCGCGAAGCGGCTCGACGAGAGGAAGCTCGTCGCCGAGAGCCAGGTCGAGGATGCCGCACTCGCCCTCGACGATGCGAAGGCCAAGCTCGAGAAGTCGCGGCGGGATGCCGCGGTCGTCGAGACTGACCTGATCTACACCGTGATCCGGTCGCCGATCACGGGGACGGTCGCTTCGGTTACCACGCAGGAAGGTGAGACGGTCGCCGCCTCGTTCAACGCGCCAACGTTCGCCACCATCATCGAGGATGGCGCGCTCGAGCTGATCGCCATGGTCGACGAGACGGACATCGGCAACGTCGCCGTCGGCAATCCGGTGACGTTCACGGTGGAGGCCTACCCGGCGAGAGAGTTCGAGGGCCGGGTGGCGCGCATTGCGCCGAAGGGCACGATACTCTCGGGCGTCGTGAACTTCGAGGTGATGATCCACATCGACTCCGGGGCCGAGGCACTGAAGCCGGACATGACGGCGAACGTCTCGATCCGTACCGCCGAGCGCGAGGCGCTGGTCGTGCCGAACGGTGCCGTCCAGCGCGACGGCTCGGAGCGCTTCGTCTGGGTGGACAAGGACGGCGCGCTGACGCGCCGGGCGGTTACCATTGGCACGCGCGACGCGAGTTTCACGGAAATCCGCTCCGGCCTCGGGTCGGGCGACAGGGTCCTGGTGGGCCCGCAACCGGGCGCTGCGGCAGGCGGCGAGGCAGGCAAGTCATGATTGAAGTCACTCACATCGCAAAAATCTACACGCGCGGCGACGGCACGCCGGTCGCAGCCCTGAAGGACATCTCCTTCAACATCGCGAAGGGGGAATTCGTCACGATCCGGGGCGCGTCGGGCTCGGGCAAGTCGTCGTTGCTGAACATCATCGGCTGCCTGGACACGCCGACCTCGGGCACGTATCGGCTCGACGGCGAAGACGTTTCCCACCACACCGACCAGCAGCGCTCGCACATCCGCAACCGCAAGATCGGCTTCGTGTTCCAGTCCTTCAACCTCCTGCCGCGCACGACGGCCGCCGAGAACGTCGAAATCCCGGCGCTGTACATGGACGGCAAGGTCGATCGCGGCCGGGCGCTGTCCATCCTGAAGCGCGTCGGCCTCGCCGAGCGCGCGGACCACTTCGTCACCGAGCTTTCCGGCGGCGAGCAGCAGCGCGTCGCCATCGCCCGCGCCCTCATGAACGACCCGCCGCTGCTCCTCGCGGATGAGCCGACGGGCAATCTCGACTCCGCGTCCGGCGAGTCGATCATGAGGCTGCTGACCGAGCTGCACCGGGAGGGGCGCACCATCGTGCTGGTAACCCATGACGAAGCCGTCGCCGCTTATGCGAAGCGGGAGTTCCTGATCCGCGACGGCATGATCGCGTCCGACCGGGCGACGGGACAGGCCGCGCCCGCCGCGCTCCGCACCGCCTGAAGGCCCACTGCAGGCCCCCTCGTAGGAGACAGCCATGAACTTCTGGAAGACCCTCCGCACCGCGCTCCGCACGCTTTCGCGCAATCGCCTGCGCAGCTTCTTCATGATGCTGGGCGTGACGATCGGCATCGCCTCGCTCACGGCGCTCGCCTCGGTTGGCGAGGCGACGAAGCGGGAGACGATGGCGCGCTTCAAGCGCATGCTCGGCACCATGGACATGGTGATCGTGCAGTCGGGCGGGGCCAGCACGCGCGGCATGCCGACCCTCACCAACGTCGACCCGAGCCTCAAGTTCGAGGACGCCCGCGCGATCGCGGCCGAGGTCTCCACCGTCAACCAGGTGGCGCCGATGCAGTTCGCGCCCGACATGGACGCGAAGTATCGCGACAAGTCGGTGAGCACGGCGGTCTTCGGCTCGGCGCACAACTGGACGGAGGTCAGGCACGAAGACGTCGCCGTCGGCAGCAACATCACGCAGGAGGACGAGGGCTCGCTCGCCCGCGTGGCCGTGCTCGGCGCCGATGCGGCCAAGGGGTTGTTCGGCGACGAGGACCCGCTCGGCAAGCAGATCCGCATCGCCGACGTGCCCTTCGAGGTCAAGGGCGTGCTCGCGGCGCGCGGCGTCGGACCGGGCGGCTCGACGATGGACAACTTCATGCTGATCCCGATCACGACGTCGTCGAAGCGGCTGTTCAACCGCGACTACCTGACCTCGATGATCATCCAGCTCAAGGATCCGACCCAGGCGGACAAGGCGATCGCCGACATCACGGCGCTGCTGCGCGAACGTCACACCATCATTCCGCCGGCGCCGGACGATTTCCGGGTGACGAGCCCGGCAATCCAGGCCGCGCGCATGACGGACATGGGCTCGACGCTTTCGAAGATCCTGACGGGCGTCGCCGTCATCGCGACGCTGATCGGCGGCACGGTCATCATGAGCCTGATGCTCATTGCCGTGTCCGAGCGGCGCAAGGAGATCGGCGTGCGGCGCGCGGTCGGCGCGAGCCGGCGCGACATCATGGTCCAGTTCCTCGTGGAGGCGGCGCTGATCTCGTTCATCGGCGGTGTCTTCGGCATCCTCATCGGCGTCGGCGGCACGACCGTTGCCACGCTGATGACGAAGCTCCCGCCCGCCATCCTGTGGAGCGCGGTCGGCGGTGCCGTGGCGCTGTCGGTCGGGGTGGGGCTCGCCTTCGGCCTGCAGCCCGCCTGGCGCGCGTCGAACGTGGATCCGATCCAGGCGCTGCGCTCCTGACGTAGCGCGACGCCATGTGGAGCACCTGGCGTCAGCTGATGCGCGGGTCGCTCCGCCAGATCTGGCGCTACCGGCTGCGCTCATCGCTCGTCATCTCCTGCGCGGCGCTGGGTGTCGCCGGCGCCGTCGCCTCGGTCAATTACGCCTCTGGTGGCCGGGCACAGGTGCTCGAGAAGATCCGGCGGCTCGGCACGAACGTCATCGTGATCGGCTCCGAGCAGAGCCGCGCGAGCGGCGGCCGCGCGCGGACCGGGCAGATCGTCACCACGTTGCAGGAGCCGGACCTCGTGGCGATCCGCCGCGAGGTCGGGGACATCGCCCGCAGTTCGGCGGTGGTGTCGGCGCCGCTGCGTCTCAAGGCCGGCTTCAATTCCAAGGTCTCGCCCGTGCTCGGTGTGGAGCCCGATTTCTTCGGCATCAAGTGGTGGGCGCTGGACGAGGGCAAGTTCTTCGACGCCGACGACGTGCGCCGCTCGGCGCGCGTCGCGCTGCTGGGCCACTCGGCGGCACGGCACCTCTACGGTGACGAATCCCCGGTCGGACAGCGGCTGTTCATCAATCGCGTGCCGTTCGAGGTCGCCGGCGTGCTCGCCGAGCGCGGCCAGGGCCTCGATCCGACGAACGAAGACGAGCAGGTCTACGTGCCGCTGACGACGGCCATGCGGCGGCTGCTCAACATCGACTACTACAGCTCCGTGCTCATAGAGCTCGGGGACGGCGATAAGCTCGACCGGGCCTCGCATGACATCGAGGGCATCCTGCGTGTGCGGCACCGGATCTCCGCCTTCCGGCCCGACGACTTCCGCGTCAGCAGCCAGAAGGACCTCATCGCCACGCAGATGGCGTCGGCCAATCGCCTTGGATTCCTGGTGCGCTGGATCGGCCTCTCGGGGCTCGTCGTGTCCGGCATCGGCGTGCTGGCCATCGCCTGGATCGCGGTCCGCGACCGCACCACCGAGATCGGCACGCGCCGCGCGCTCGGCGCGACCGCGCCGGACGTGTTCTTCCAGTTTGCCTTCGAGGCGATGGTGCTCGCCACCGTCGGCGCGACACTCGGCCTCGCCGTGGGTTGGCTGGTTTCGCGGATCACCGCAAGCCAGGCCTCGCTGCCGTTCATCTTCGAGCGCGGCAACGCGCTCTTCGCGCTCGGCATGGCGCTCGTGCTGAATCTGGTGTTCGCGAGCTGGCCCGCCATCCGCGCCGCGCGCCTCGACCCTATCCGGGCGCTGAAGCACGAGTGACGACTTGCCGGCCCATGAGCTGCTGAAGTAACCCCGGACAGTCGCACCAGTCCGGGATCAACCTGACGGGAGTACAAGCCTATTCCGCGACGCTTGCACGCCTGTCTCCGCGGATGACGACGGTCTCCGCGATCTTGTCCTGGATTGCCTGGCGGTTCGGGTCCCAGAATACCTGGATGTAGCCGAGGAGCCCCGTGGCGAGGCCGGCGGCGTAGCCGCCGCAGCGCTCGAAGGCTTCCCATAGCGTGATCGGCGTGCCGTCGAGCTGCACGACGCGAATGCCGAGCAGCTTCTTGCCGGGCGTCTGGCCGTTCCACCACGCAGAGAACACTGTGAAATAGAGTGCCGCCCAGCCGAGCCCGATGCCGAGCGCATCGAAGAGGGCCCTGACGGCATCGAGCGCGTCACGCGCATCCCCGCCGAGATCAAACGAGATTTCGGCAGTGGCTTCGTCAGGGGGGGCCGGCGCGGCCAGAGAGCCACTCGCCTTGCGACTCGCCTCGAATCGTTGCCGGAAATCTGTGTGTAGCTGCTCGCGATCCGTGTCGCTGAGTCTCAGGCCCTCGGCAAGCGCCATCGCACCCTCCCAGGCCCCGGCTTCCGTCGAGAGGTCATCGCGTCCCTTGAGGTCGGCAAAACGGAGGAGGGGCTCGCGCGCGCAGTCGAGCTCGCGGCACTTGCCGGTTGCGAGGTCCACGGCGAGACGCGCCACCGAAGCCGAGTCGCGCAGTTGCAGCTGCGCCTGTTCTGCGCCCGACCGGCCGACTTGCTCGTCTCTGGCTCCGGCCACGAGACCGATCAGCCCGATGAGCATCACGGCGATGGCGAAGGCTCGCAGCCGCGTGCGCCAGCGCACCGCCCGCGGATGCTCCGACTGCCCCGTCCAGCGGTACACGACGGCGCCGATGACTATTGCGAGAAGGGAGTTCGGCACCTGCGACAGGATGGCGATCGCGAGGCCATCGACCATCATCGCCACGGCGCGTTGCCACGGGTGGGCCAGCGGCAGGCCGAGCAGCGCCGGATCGACCTGGAACGCGTACGGCGTGACGACGTCGCGGCGCTCGCGCGCGTCGGGCTCCCGCGTCACTAGCGCGTCTCGCGCGCGCCGCTTTCCCGTGTGACCGCGGCTGCGCCGGGCACGAGCGGCACCGGGTCGAGCACCCATCCCTTCGACCGCCGCCGGGCGGGGCTCGGGATGGCGTAAGCGGCACGTTTCGCGTTGCGCTCGATCTCTTCGTCGTCGATGCGCCAGCCGCGCCCCTCCCACTCGCTGAGCAGGTCACGATATCGGCCGACGCAGAGATCGGCGGGCACGAAGTACTCGTGGTTGCGGCTGCGGGGCGTGATGCGCGGATGGAGGCCGCCGAGGACGTCCCGGTCCTGGAAGGCGACGTACTGGTTCCTGCCCATCATGCGCTGGTCGTGCTCGGGCTCGAGCAGGAAGTTGCGCAGGTTGACGAGATACAGGCTGGTGCGGCCCGCATCCACCGGCACCTCGTACATGTACTGGTAGATGTGCATCGCCGGCGTGGGATTGATGAAGGTCCACAGGCTCGCGCAGCCGTGGTGGCCCGTCCCGATCCGAACGGTCGCGCTGTCGCTGCGGCCGGAGGCTTCCTGCATCTTTCTGTCCGCGAGCGGTGGCGCGTCCATGTCGGTCCAGAAGCCGGTGCCCCACTCGCTCTCGACGAGCTTGATCGGCTGCACCTTGTAGCTCTCCTCGCGCTCGTAGGAGAAGCCGTGCGTCGGGTGCACGAATTCGTTGTGGGCGAGGTCGAGCCCGTTCTCGATCGAGCGCTGGTAGTCGAGGTCCCACTCGAAGTGCTGAATGGTCACCCGCCAGCCCTCGAGCCCCCATTCCGGGATCTCCATGAGCGGCGGCCGCCCGGCCTCTTCGAGGTCGCCGAGAAAAGCGAACACGAGTCCATAGCGCTCGGCGGTCGGGTAGGCATCGACCCGGGCGCGCGTCGGGATCTTCGCGTCGAGGCCGAGTGAGGGAATGCGCCGGCAAATGCCGTCGCCGTCGAAGACCCACCCGTGATACGGGCACTGGATGCAGCCGTCGCGGAGCCTGCCGCCGGCGAGCGACCCGCCCCGGTGGCTGCAGACGTTGGCGAGACAACGGGCGGTGCCCGCGGCGTCACGAAACAGCACGAAGTCCTGCCCCAGCATGCGCCGCCGGAGCGGCCGGTCGGTGAGCTCCGCCGTCGTCGCGGCCGGGTACCAGAAGTTGATGAACATCGGGCAAGTGTAGACCATCCGGCACCGCCTGATCGCGACGGGCCCCGTCCAGTAGAATCCGCCCCTGGCCAACCCGCCCGGACGGAGATTCCCGATGCGCGTCGACGTGCTGCTCGAGCCGGACCGTACCCCGGCGCAACTCACCGAGCTCGCCCAGCTTTGCGAGCGGCAGGGCATCCAGACGATGTGGCTGCAGAATTACGTCGCCTGCCGCGACCCGTTCATGTCGCTCGTGCCGGCGGCGCTCGCCACGAAGAAGGTCGGCCTGGGGGTCTGCGTGGTGAGTCCCTGGGAGATGCACCCGGTGAAGATGGCGAATGCGCTGCTCACCCTGCAGGAATACAGCGGCGGCCGCGCCGGGCTCGTGATCGGCGGCGGTGGCGAGTGGCCGGCGCGGCTCGGCATCGAGCCGGTCAAGCGCGTGCGCGCCGTCCGCGAGGCCATCGAGCTCGTGAGGGGCGGGACACGCGGCGGCAAGGCGCTCAGCTACCAGGGGCAGCTCTACAAGGTCTGGGGCTACCGGCCGCAGTTCGGCGCCGAACGGCCGCCGCTCGTGTATGCCGGCGCGAACCGCGAGCAGATGCTGCACGCGACAGCGCCGATCGCCGACGGCGTGATGTACAGCGACATGACCCGTGGCCACATCCGCGAGGTCGTGCGCCAGACGAAGGATGCGCTGGCGGCGAAGAACCACCCGGTGGAGGGCTATCGCATCAGCAACATCTGGGCATGGCACATCAAGACGGACCGCGAGGTCGCGCTCAGGGAGGCGCGCCGCGAGCTCCTGCTGCGCGGACTGCTGGGCCGCTGGTATCTCGAGAGTTTTCTCTCCCCCGCGGACTGCGACCTGGTCGAGAAACACAAGAACGCGTTCTTCAAGGCGTATCGCGAGCACAGCGGCGTCATCGCCGGCGTGCCCGAGCGGCTGGTGGACGCGTTGCTCGAGGGCTTCACGTTCACCGGGACGCCGGAGGAGATCGAGCGCCGCCTGCCGGAGCTGCGCGCCTTCCTCGACGCGGGCGTGAACGAGCTCTGCTTCCGGCTGCACGACGACCCGGCGGACGCGATCCGCATGATAGGCGAACGGGTCCTGCCGGCGCTGCGCTAGTTCGGGCCGAGCGTGACCACGCGCCGTGGGGCGATCTTGAAGATCACGCGGGTATCTTCCGGCTTCGCCCACGGGTACTTCTCGGCGCCGAGATATTTCCTGGCGAGCTGGTCGATGTGGGCATCGGCGCCGTTCGTCGTCTCCTCGACGACGGTGCCGCGCACCTCGATCCAGTAATAGACGTCGTCGGGATCGATCAGCAGCAGCGTGATCTTCGGCCGCGCGTGCATGTTGGCATACTTGGCGCGGCCCTTTACGGTGTTGACGAGGACCTGTCGGCCGTCGTAGCTGCACCAGACCGGCTGGACCTGCGGCTGTCCGTTCGGCAGCACGGTACCGAGGGCGGCGACGATGGGACGCTCGAAGAGCACGAGGTGTGACTTGGGGATCGTATCGGCCATGTTCGTTTCCTCCGGCGATTTGCGACGATGATAAGCCAAACGCCGGGATCGCCGTGCCCGCTCTGCCAGTCTGCCGGTGAGCAGGTGCTATGGCGTGACGGTCAGTGCCGCGTCGTCCTGGTGGCCGACCCCGATCATCCCGCCTTCTGCCGCGTGATCTGGAATGCGCACGTGAAGGAGATGACCGACCTGCCGCCGGACCGTCGCACGCATCTCCTGGCCGTCGTGTTCGGCGTGGAGCGCGCGCTGCGGGACCTCCTGCGCCCGGTCAAGATGAACCTGGCATCCCTCGGCAATCAGGTGCCGCACCTGCACTGGCACGTGATCCCGCGATTTGCCGACGACGCCCATTTCCCGGATCCGGTCTGGGCGGCGCGACGACGCGAGGGCGTTGCGCATCCGGTCGAAGCGGCTGCGCTGACGCGGAAAATGGCGGAGGTTCTGGGCGCTTCAGCCCCTATCTCTCACTGAATCACACGGAACCTGTCGCCCGCGCGCACGGCGTGCCGCGCCGCGAAGCCGCCGTTGACTTCCAGGACCCCCGCTACCGCCTCGCCCGAGCTGATCACTGCCTCGGAGAACGGCGTCGTGTCGGCGGCGATGCGCGCGATGGTGCCGTTCTTCCGGATGAACAGCATGTCGAGCGGGATGTAGGTGTTTTTCATCCACATGCTGAGGACCGTCGGCTCGGTCCCCGGGAAGAGCATGCCCTCGAACTCGCCGAGCTCGCGGATGTACATCAGACCCTGCGCCCGCTGCTCGTCGGTTTGCGTGACGTAGATGTCGAGGAAGTAGCAGCCGTTGCGCGCCTCGATCACGGCGGAGCCGCGTGCGAAACCCTCGAGCAGCCGTGCGGGCTCGGCGCCGCGGCCGCCGGGTGCCGCGAGCAGCAGACAGCCGAGCGCGACCGCGGCGGCAGAGCTGGCGTGCGTCATGGCGAGCCGCCGCCGAGCGTGAGGCGTCCCGCATACTTCATGTCGCCGAGCGTCACGGACGCCGCGCCGGACACGGCGGGAATGGCGCCGACGCAGTAGAGATCGCCCTCGAGGCGGTAGGACCCGTCGCCGAGCGCGGCGACGTCGCGCACGAGCGTGAAGCAGCGGTCCGCCGCGCTATGGAAGAACTGGCTGCTCGCCTCGTCGATCAGCGTCACGCTGACCGGACTCTCGCGGCCGGCAAGCCCATCGATTCCCGCGCCGATGCCGAGCACGAGGACGAGCCTTTCCGGTGCGCCGGCCGGGTTTCCGGCGAAGAAGAGGCGCAGTCCTCCGCCATCGGGGCGCGCGTTTCCCGCGCAGGCGAGCGCGTCGCCGCGCCAGTCGATCTCGAGTGCTTCGGAGCCGAACATGCGCCCGGCCAGGAACCCCTCGCGGTCGCCCAGGTGACAGGGCTCGAGCGGCGGCGGCGGGTCGAGCGCCGCGGTCCCGCCGGTTGCAGGCGCCGGCGCCGGCGCCTGCAACCGCAGCGTCAGCACCTGGAACCCCAGCCACAGGGTCGCGATGAGCCCGGCCACGCCCGAGAGGGCGCTGAGCCAGGAGATGCGTGTCGGTGCGCTGCCTTCCATCGGAGGACCGCGTGAGGAAGCAGTCGCGCAGCATAGCCGAGCCGGTGCCGCCGCGCTGCCGTCCCCGGGCGCGCCCCGTGTGTACTGCTGCGCAAAAAAACCCGCGAGGCCCGCGGAAGGGCACGCCTTATGTAGAAGTGTGACTCCGCACGCAGCCCCAACCCCGCCCCACGGCTAGTGTCTCGCCGTTGCGCATTTCGGGGTTGGCCGGGGACCACGCGTGGCGGTTCAGGAACGACATTTGAGCACGCTGATCGCCGAGCAGCGGCGGCAGGGCCTGTCGCGGCTGCGCTTCTCCGCTTTCGTGGAGGAGGAGTTTCGCCGGCACTACGGAACGATTCACTATTCGCACGTACGGGTGCTGCTCACGCTGCTCTCGTTCGCACTCGTGGGCGTCACCGCCTACGAAATGGCGAAGCACGATTTCTCCGTGATCATCACCACGTTCCGGCTGACGGTGATGCTGCCTCTGCTTATGGCGACGCTGATCGCCTCCTATCAGCCCGAGCGCTATCGCGTCTACAACTACCTGCTCGCGGCGAGCGTGCTCTGCGCGGGGCTCATCGTCACGTCGGTGACGATGCGCGCGAGCCTGCACGGCACGCCTTACTACTTCGGCGCGCTCGTCGCCTGGATCTTCACGGTCTGGCTGATTCTCGGCATGCTCTTCTGGTACGCGGCGGCGGTGACCTTCGTCATCAGCGCTTCCTACGCCTGGGGCCTCGTGCACTGGAATTTCGGTTACCACGAGGCGGTATTCGAGGCGCTGATGCTGATCGGAGCAAACGGCATCGGCGCGCTGAGCTGTTTTCAGCTCGAAGCCACGTCGCGGCAGTCTTTTCTGGAGTCCCGTCACCTGAGCGATCTCGCAGAGCGCGACGGGCTCACCGGCCTGTACAACCGCCGCGCGTACAACAACTACATGGACCGGATCTGGCGACAGTCCCGGCGCGACCAGAGCCAGTTGACGATCATGTTGATCGACATCGACCACTTCAAGGCGTTCAACGATCTCTACGGCCACCAGGCGGGCGACGACGCCCTGAAGCGCGTGGCCGAGGTGATCGCCATCGGCGCGCAGCGGCCGCTCGACTTCGCCGCGCGCTACGGCGGCGAGGAATTCGCGCTCGTCCTCTATGGGCCGGCGAATGACTTTGGCCGCGATCTGCCGGAGCAGATCCGGCAGAAGGTCGAGTTGCTCGCGATCCGGCACGCGGAGTCCTCGCAGGGAGCGAGTCTCACGGTCAGCATCGGCGTCGCGGTCGTCACCCCCGGCGCCGAACGCAGCCTCGCCGGCGCGATCCAGATGGCGGACGAGGCGCTCTATCAGGCCAAGGAAGAAGGGCGCAACCGCATCGTCGTGAAGGAGTCGCGGCTGACGCACATCGAGACGGGGCGCTTCCGCGCCGCCCGCAAGGCCGCCGCCGGCTGATCTCACCTCTCTTTCATCACGCAGTCGGGCGGTGAGTCGCTTCCGGCTCCTTCCCGCTGCGCCCGCCTCCCGGGGCAGGGTTCGGGCCAAATCTCGCCGGCCATCCCTGGCCGGCGAGAAGCATATCGGCTTACCGGGACGCGTTGCTCCAAGCTTGAGATGAGGCTTGCCAAGAAAGCCGCTCCGGCATCTATGCCTCGCTCGCCCTCAATGCCGCCCGAACCCTCCCCGTGAGTCGTGCGCGAGACGGAGCCGCAGCGCCGCCTCCGGCCGTTCCGGACGCGAACCCTGTTGCCGACGGGTGGGCGCGAGCGTTGCTCGCCAAGTAAGCTAGCGCGAAGACGACCGAGCCAGCCATCCCGAATGAGCGAGCCCGCGATCATTTACATTCCCGGCATCAAGCCGAAGCCGCCGGCGGCGGAACACCGCGCCGCGCTCTGGCGCTGCCTGCTCGAGGGCGTGAGACGGATGGATCCAGGCGCCGCGGCCGATCTCGCGCGGCATCCCGCCTGCTTCACGCTCGTCTCCTGGGCGCACGTCTTTTACGACGCCCAGCGCGACCTCGCGCTCGACCTGCCGGGCATCGAGCGTCTGCTCGCCATGCCGGGACCGGAAGAACGCGACGTGGGCGAGGCGCAGTCGTGGGGCAGGAGGTTCAAGCGCGCTCTTTATCTCCTGTGCGATTCATTCCCGCCGCTGTTCGATCTCGTGGGCGATCCCAACATGCGCGCGACGATCGACGATACGCGCCGCTATTTCCGGAACGTCGACGGCAAGGCGGTGAAAGTGCGCCAGATGGTGGCCGATGCATTGCTGGAGGCGTGGCGGATGGATCGGCGCGTGCTGCTGATCGGCCACAGCCTCGGCTCGGTGATCGCCTTCGATGTCCTGTGGGAGCTCTCCCACCGGTTTTCCGTCCCGGGCGAGGTAGACCTCTTCCTCACGATCGGCAGCCCGCTCGGCCTCTCCTTCGTGCGCCGGCAGCTGCTCGGCGCCGGAGAAACAGGCCGGCGGCGCTACCCGACGAAGATCCGGCACTGGAAGAATCTCGCTGCGGTCGGAGAGATGGCCGCGCTCGACCGCGACCTCGCGACCACGTGGGCGGAGATGCGCGACCTCGGCCTCGTCTCGGAAATTTCGGATCAGCGCGATCTGCAGACCTATTTCCGTGGGCCCGATGGCCTGAACGTGCACAAGTGCTACGGCTACATGGTCAACCCGGTGGTTGGCGAAACCATCGCGGACTGGTGGAGCGGCAAGACTAGTGGCCTGTAACAGGCCACTAAGGGGCGCCTTCCTCCCGCGGCGTGATCACGAGATCGATGCGGCGATTCTGCCGGCGGCCCTCCTCGGAGCCGTTGCTGGCGATCGGCCGCGAGTCGCCATACCCGATCGCGGTCACGCGCCCTGCTGGCACCTGGGCCCGCTCCACGAGATACTGCCGCACCGCGTCGGCGCGCGACTGCGAGAGTCGCTGGTTGGCGGCGCTGTCGCCCGTCGAGTCGGTATGTCCCTCGACCGAATACGCGGCGCGCGGGTAGATGGCCGCGACCTCGCGCAGCTTCTCGAGGACCGGAGTCGCCGCAGAGGTCAGCCCCGCTGAACCCGGCGCAAACCCGAGCCCGCGCACGCGCACGATCACATCGCCGCCCTGGCGCAGGACCACCGCCTGGTCGGGGGGGAATACCTGCTCCAGCCGGCTGAGCCGCTGGCGCGCACGCTCGCGCGCCTCGAGTTGCTCGCTCAGGGACTGCGCCTCGTTACTGGCGCCGGCCAGCCGGCCCTCGAGATCGCGGATCTCGCCTTCGCGCGCGTCCAGCTCCTCATCGCGCCGGCGCAGCTCCTGCGCCTGCTGGTCGGCGCGCGCGCGCAGCTCGCCGACTGCTGCCGTCAGCGCCTCGCCCGCGGCGCGTGGCCCGGCGGACAGATCGGCCGTGGTTCCCGCAGCGCTCGCGGTGGCGGCGAGGGCGGCCTCCCACTCCAGCACCAGGTCTTCGTCCGTCGCGTCGCGCTCACGCGCCGCGCGCAGGTAGCCGGCGAGCGCGACTGCATGGCGCGCCTCGGCCGCGGCCTCGGCCGCGAGTGCACCGGCGGCATCGGTATGGCTGCGGTCCGCGTCGAGCTCCGCTTCGGCCTGACGGAGGAGAGATTGCGCGCGAGCCGTCGTCCTGGGCGCCATGCGCGCCGTCCCGGCGGGATCGAGGGCCGCGACGAGTCCGCGTGCTTCCGTGAGGAGCGAGGCCTTCACGGCCTGGAGCTCGGCCGCGCCGAAGAGCTGCAGGGCCTCCTCGCTTTGCTTCGTAGCGCCGCCGGTGTCTCCCTTCTCGAGATCGCGCGCTGCCGTCCTCAGCGTCTCTTCCGCCTTGACCCATGCGCTGCCGGCGAGACGGTAGGCTTCGGCTTTCCGTGCCGCCTCGCGGCCCGCGAGTGGCGCCGCGAGCGTCGCGCGGGCCTCGCCGGCAGTGCGCTTCGCGGTCGCGAAACCGGCGTCCGCCTGATCGAGAAGCTTCTCGGTTTTCTCCGGCGCCGCGGCACGCTCCGTCTCGCGCCGCGCACGGTCCAGATTCGCGACCGCCGCACCGTATGCCGCCGGCGCGAGCAGCGGCGCCTCGGCTGCTTCCGCCTGCTCGCGAGCCTCCGTCACCGCGCGAAGGCGCTCGTCGTCGCTGCTGGCGGCGAGCGACGGGAGGGGGAGAAGCAGCACGAGAACGAGGGCGAGCGCGTGTTTCATTTTGAAGCGGGTCACAGTCCGGACACGGGGCGCATCTATAGCACAGGATCGCCAGTCCGGCGCGTGGCGCCCGCCCCGGCCGCGGGCGCGCGAATGTGACATTTCCAGCCGTTTTCAACGTATTCCGGGCTCGAGGAATTGTGGGCTTCCTCACAGAATCTGGGGCCTGCGATGAATACATTTAGCCCATGCACGCGAAGTACTACACGCGCTTCCTGCTGAAGTCCGGCGACGCGGATATGGCCGACGAATACACCGGCGTCGTGGAACTCAACCAGCCGGCGAACACCGTGCTGGATCCGCAGGAGATCGAGGCGATCCTGGCGAAGAACTTCAACCTTGACGCGAATGCCGTGGAGCTCCTGAACTGGTCTCGCGTGCACTGATTTCCGACAGATGTCGAACGGAGCCGTGAAGGTTCCGGTCAAGACTTCCCCCTGTATTGCCCGGCCTTGTGCCGGGCTTTTTTTCGTAACGGAGTTGCCGTAGGCCGATTCTGCTGCGACAGGCGATCGAAGCCGCTCCACCGCTGCTCGAGTCGAAGCATCACGAGTTGCAGCAGGTTGCCATTGAGGTCGAGGCGGACCCCGTGCGGTTCTCGCAGATCGTATCGGGCTTGCTGGCCAATGCCATGAGATACACGGAGCCCGGCGGGCAGATCAGCGTGCAGGCGCGCGCCGAGGGCGGCGAAGCCGTGGTCGTCGTGCGCGATGCCGGCGCGGGTATCGACCCGGAGGCGCTGCCCGCCATACGTCCTGAACCGTTCGCGGCAGGCGCCGGACGGCGCGGCCCGCGGATTTCGCATCGGCCTCGCCCTGGCGCATGGACTCGCCATCCTCCACGGCGGGACGGTAGTGGCCGAGAGCGCGGGGCCCGGACAGGGCAGTACGTTCACCCTCCGTCTTCCGCTTGCCGCTCCCGGCGGGCCCGCAAGCCCCGCCAACTGACGCCCGGCATTCGTTTCACGATGACGTGCCGGCGCTTGACGCCTGCATGTCGCGCTCGGACCGTGCGAGAATAGCCGGCGCATGAGCGAGTTTCGCGGCATCACAGTCGTCACCGAAGCCACCGTGAAGAGCGGCGCGAAGTACCGTACCGCCGCGGGCTTCACCGCCATCCGCAACGGAATCAAAGCCCGCGCCGGTGCGGAGCCGGCTCGAGGCCGCAAGCCCCCGTGGCTGCGCGCGCGGGTGCCGGGCGGGGGCAGCTATTCGAGGCTCCGGCAGATCGTGCGCGAACACCGGCTTGCGACGGTGTGCGAGGAGTCCATGTGTCCGAACATCGGCGAATGCTGGGGCAACGGCACGGCGACGCTGATGCTGATGGGTAGCGTCTGCACGCGTGCCTGCCGCTTCTGCGCGGTCGATACCGGCAATCCGCGCGGCTGGCTCGACGCGGAAGAGCCGCTCAACGCGGCACGAACGGTCGAGCTCATGGGCCTCAAGTACGTGGTGCTGACCTCCGTCGACCGCGACGATCTCGCGGACGGCGGCGCCGCACACTACGCGGCCTGCATTCACGCGATCCGCGAGCGCAACCCCGCGACCGCAGTCGAGGCGCTGACCCCCGATTTCGAGGGCGATGCCGATGCCGTGCGGACGGTCGTCGCCACCGATCTTGCCGTATTCGCCCACAACCTCGAGACCGTGCGGCGCCTGACGCCCACGGTCCGCGATCCGCGGGCCGGTTACGACCAGTCTCTCGCCGTGCTGCGCACTGCTGCGGAGGCGCGCCCCGACATCCTCACGAAGAGCAGCCTCATGCTCGGCCTGGGTGAGACGGAGGAAGAGCTGCTCGAGGCGATGTCCGACCTGCGGGCGTGTGGCGTCGGCATCCTCACGCTCGGCCAGTATCTGCAACCGACGGCGAATCATCTGCCCGTCTGCCGGTACGTGCACCCGGACGAATTCGCGGCCTTCCGCGAGCGCGGCCTGCGCCTCGGCTTCCTGGAGGTCGTCTCCGGGCCGCTGGTGCGCTCGAGCTATCGCGCGGAGAGGGCTCTCGCGCGTAACAACGTTGGCTTGTAGCCTGGCATCACCCAATGGCTGAATTCTTCTTTCAGTATGGCCTGTTTCTGGCCAAGGCCGTCACGTTCGTCGTGGCGGCCGGCGCGGCGGTGCTGGTCGTCGTCGCGTTTTCGCGCAAGGGCGGGGCGGCCGGCGGGCTGACGGTCGAGAAGCTGAACGATCGCTACCGTGAGCTCTCGGGCACCCTGCGCCGTGCGGTCTTGCCGAAGTCGGAGTGGAAGAAGGAGTCGAAGCGGACGGAGAAGGCCGACAAGGCGCGGGAAAAGGCGGCCGCCAAGGGCGCCGCACACCGGCGCCGCGTCTACGTGCTCGACTTCAAGGGTGACATCAAGGCGACCGCCGTCAGCTCGCTGCGCGAGGAGATCAGCGCCGTGGTCGCAGTCGCCACGCCGCAGGACGAGGTCGTGCTGCGACTGGAGAATTTCGGCGGCGCCGTGCACGAGCACGGTCTCGCAGCCTCGCAGCTCACGCGCGTGCGCAGCCGCGGGATCCCGTTGACGGCGATCGTGGACAAGGGCGCCGCGAGCGGCGGCTACATGATGGCCTGCGTGGCCAACAGGATCATCGCTGCCCCGTTTGCCGTGGTCGGCTCGATCGGCGTGCTCGCGCAGATCCCGAACTTCAACCGCGCATTGACCGAGCGCGGCATCGATTTCGAGCAGGTCACCGCGGGCAAGTACAAGCGCACCGTCACGATGTTCGGCCGCAACACGGACGAGGACCGCGCCAAGCTGAAGGAAGAGATCGAGGAGGTCCACGCGCTCTTCAAGAAGATGGTTGCGCAGAACCGGCCGCAGCTCGACATCGAGGCCATTGCCACCGGCGAGCACTGGTATGGCACTCGCGCGCTCGAGCTCAAGCTGGTGGATGAGCTCGGCTCCAGCGACGACTACCTGCTCGCGGCGACGGAGAAGGCGGACGTCTTCCACGTTACTTACAAGACCAGGCATTCGCTGCAGGAGAAGCTGCTGGCGGCCGTTCGCGCCGCAGCAGACCAGGTGGAACTGTGGATCGGCCAGCGGCAGCGGGAGCGTTCCCTGCCGTAATGCCCCGCTATAATCCTGCGCAGGGTTTCTGCATGTCGTCCTCTCATTCAATTCGGCGGCTCGTGTCGCTCTGCGTCCTGTCGGCGCTGACGGCCGCCTGTTCGCTGCCGCTCGGCTCGGAGAGCGAGATCGACACCCAGGGCGATGCCGAATTCCAGAAGATCCGCAACCAGACGGCCGTCGTAACCGACGCACGCCAGCGGGCCTATGTGACTTGCGTTGCCAACGCGATCGTTCGACAGTTGCCGGCGCCGTACTCGGACAAGGACTGGGAGATCGAGGTGTTCGACAGCGAGGAGATCAATGCCTTCGCGCTGCCCGGTGGGCACATCGGCGTCTTCTCGGGCATCTTCAAGGTCGCCGAAAACCAGAACCAGCTTGCAACGGTCCTCGGCCACGAGGTCGCTCACGTCACGCAGCAGCACGCCCTGAAGCGGTATAACCGCGAGGCGACGACCCAGATCGGTGTCGTCGGTGTCGCCGTTGCGACCGGCACCGGCCAGGCGGGCGCCGACCTCGCGGGCATGGTGGCAAGTCTCGGCCTGTCGCTGCCGTTCAGCCGCGGCGAGGAGAGCGAGGCGGACACCGTGGGTCTCGGCTACATGGCGGCCGCCGGTTTCGATCCGCGCCAGAGCGTCGTGCTGTGGGAGAACATGGAAAAGAAAAACAAGCTCGGACCGCCGGAGCTCCTGTCGACCCATCCGTCCTCCGGACACCGCATAGAAGAGCTGGTGGCTCAGTTCCCGACCGCGCTCAAGGCCTACAACGAGGCGCAGGCGGCCGGCAGGAAACCCAATTGCCAGCGCTGAGCGGCCGGGAAGGGACGGAATCCTTGCGAAAACATGCGTCGTTCCTGCTGGTGCTCGCGGCCGTGGTTTCAGGCTGCTCCGTCCTCCGCCTGCCCGAGCGGGAGCCCGCGGCGCCGCCACGGGCGGCGCCCGAGCAGGCGCCCCTCGAGACCACGCATTTCACGCTGACCGATCCCGCGACGAGTGTCGTGGGCGGCCTGCAGGTGATTCGCCTGCGACAAAAGGACACCTTCATTGACGTCGCCCAGGCCTACCACCTCGGCTACGACGAGCTGGTGGATGCGAATCCCGGCGTGGACCCGTGGCTGCCCGGCGAGGGGACGAGCATCGTCCTGCCGACGCGCTTCGTCCTGCCCGAAGCGCCGCGCGAGGGACTGGTGCTCAACGTCGCCGCGAAGCGCCTCTTCTATTTTCCGAAGGCGGAGAAGGGGGCGCAGGCGAGCGTCTACACCTACCCCATCAGCATCGGGCGCGAGGGCTGGGCGACGCCGCTTGGCAAGACGAAGATCGTGGCGAAGACCAAAGACCCGCTCTGGCGCGTGCCCGCCTCGATCCGCAAGGAGCATGCCGAGGACGGCGATCCGCTGCCGCCGGTCGTCAAGCCGGGACCGGACAATCCGCTGGGCCGTTACGCCATGAGGCTCGCCATCCCCGGCGATTATCTGATCCACGGCACGAACAAGCCGGCCGGCATCGGGATGCGCATGAGCCACGGCTGCATCCGCATGAATCCCGACGACATCGAATGGCTGTTCCAGCAGGTCCCCATCGGGCTGCCGGTGCATATCGTCAACCAGCCCGTGCTGATCGGCACGGCCGCGGGCGAGCTCTTCCTCGAGGCGCATCCCGCGCTCGAGGAGGACAAGACCCGGCGCACGGCCTCCATGCTGCGCGAGATCGAGAAGCGCATGGGGAAAGGCGTCGCGCCGGGCGCCAGTGTCGATTACGAGCGCGTCGCCCGGATCGCCGGCGCCGAGCGCGGATTTCCCGTGTCCATCATGACGGCTGGCAAGGATCTCGAAGCCACGGTCAAGGCGGCGCCGACGGTCACCAACATCGTGACCTATGACTGGTTCGCCGACGACGAGGCCGGGACGACCGCGACACGGGCCGCGGGCCCGTGACGCTGCGCTCCGCCGGCGGCGCGGCCCATCACGCGCCGGTGGCGAGCCGCACGATCCTCTTCACGTGCTGCGCCGTCTTTCTCTGGCAGTGGCTCGATCATCCATGGGGACACCTCGCGGTCCGGGCGCTCGGTTTCACGCCGGCCTGGTTCTTTGCGGGCGGCGGGCCCGACCCCGTTCTCGCGTGGGCGCCATTCTCGGTCACGCTGGTGAGCTACATGTTTCTTCATGCGGGCTGGCTCCATCTCGCCGGCAACATGCTGTGCCTGTGGTTTCTCGGCGACCCCGTCGAGGACGCGCTGGGACAACCGGGCTTCATCATCTTCTACCTGTTCTGCGGCATCATCGCCGCCCTGGCGCAGGCGGCGCTGAACCCCGTGTCCACCGTCCCGGTCGTCGGCGCGAGCGGCGCCATCTCGGGCCTGTTCGGCGGTTATCTGATGCTCCATCCGCGTGCGCGGATCAGCGTGCGCGTGCCTCTGTTCCTCGTGTGGGACATCGTGCGGCTGCCCGCTTACGTGGTACTGGCGTTCTGGTTCGGCATGCAGCTCGTCTATGACCTCGCTGCCCCGGCGATCGGCGGCGGTGTCGCGTTCGGCGCTCACGTCGGTGGATTCGTCGCGGGACTCGTCGCGGCACCGGTATTCATGCTCGTGACCGGGCGGCGCTGTCCGTGGGCAAGCGCGGGCTGCTAAGATGGAGCGGTTGTTGTTCGCGAGGCGGCGCCACCGGTTTGCCGTCCGCTGAGGGGCCTCGAGGTGGATTCGGGTAACAGCGGCATCTCGGTCATCGAGATCCCGTCACGCGGTCAGACGATTCCCGTCTCGCGGGAAAACGTAGCCGCCTTCATCGGACCCACGCCGCGCGGCCCCGCCGACATCCCTGTCGCGGTGCGCAACCTGGAGGAGTATCTGCACCGCTTCGGCGTGCCGGGATGCGTGAGCCGCATGGAGTTCATGCTCGCCCAGTATTTCGAGAACGGTGGCACGCTTGCCGTGGTGGTGCGGGTCTGCCGCTCGGAGCTTCGTAACCGAATCACCCTGCCGGCGCCGGGCGGGGCGCTGGTCCTCGAGGCGCTGCATCCCGGGCCACTCGAGCATCTGCGCGCCTCCGTCGATTACGACGGCATCGAAGCTGCCGACCGCCGGAGCTTCAACCTGGTGGTCCACCGCTGCCGCTCACCCTCCGATCCCCTCGTGGAGGAGCAGGAAATCCTTTCCGCGATCTCCGTGGATCCGGCCGCCCCCGATTACGTGCGTGACGCGCTGTCCGGCTCCAGGCTCGTCCGCCTCGGCGAACCGCCGCCGCCAGAGCGGCCGGCAAGCACCGCCGGCGCGGGGTACGTCTGTGGCCGCTCCATGGGGCGGGGCGACAATAGCCCCACCGACTACGACCTGATCGGCTCGCGTGAGGAGGGCACCGGCCTCTTCGCGCTCGAGCAGGTGCCCTGGATCGATTTCATCGTTCTCGTGCCGGGCGTGCCCGGCGCCGGGCTCGGCCCGGTGGCTCTGTTCGCCGCCGAGCGTTATTGCCGCGAGCGTCATGCGCTGCTGCTGCTCGACCCGCCCGGGACCTGGAATCACGCGAGCGACGTCGTACAGACGCAGCGCCAGCGCGGCTTCGCGAGCGCCAATGCGATCACCTACTTTCCGCCGCTGGAAAGCGCGCCTCGTGCCGGGCCAGCGGGCCGGCTCAGCGCGGCGGGGGCTATAGCGGGGCGATTGTGCGCCGCGGGTCTCGATCTTCCGGGGCGGTTGCCCTTATCGCTCGGTCGCAGCCGGCCCGCGCTGACCCTCGAGCAGGCCGAGGCGCATCAACTGGGCCGGCTCGGCGTGAACACGCTGACGCGGCCCGGACCTACGCGCACCGAGCTCGCCGGGCTGGTCACCATGGCGCGGTTCGGCGGGGTTGCGACGTCGTGGAACAGCCTGCGCGAGCGGCGCATCGCGCTCTTCATCCTGAGCAGTCTGTCGCGTCACACGCGGTGGGCCCTCTTCGAGACGGCGGGACCGCCGCTCTGGCAGGAAGCGCGCGAGCAAGTGAGCGCGTTCCTGACCGCATTCCATGCGCAGGGCCTGCTTGTCGGCGCCACCCCGAGCGAGGCCTTCTACGTGAAGTGCGACATCGATACGCGAGACTCCCGTGCGGCCACCAGCCTCACACTGGTGATCGGCCTGGCGCTGTGGGCACCCGGCGACTATGTCGCCTTCCGTATCGCTCACAGCGCCGACGGCTGTCTCGTCACCGAGCTCGGCTGGCAACCGGGGCTTGCGCTCGCAGGCTGACGCGGGCTCAGGACTTTTCGGTCAGCACAAGCTCGCCGTCGCGCACCGGTATCCTGGAGCCGGGGTCGTGGTCCATCCGCACGACGCCTTCCTTGCCCGCCAGCCGGTATCTGACGTCATATCCGACCGTCCTTGCGGTCGTATCGTGCTCGGTTCTGCACTGGCGCTCGCTGGTCGTGTAGGTGTTGCCCTCCTGCATCCGTTCCTGGATCTTGTTGCCGGCGTAGCCGCCCGCCGCCGCACCGGCGACCGTCGCAACCTTGTTGCCGCTGCCGGCGCCGATCTGATGACCGACCACGCCCCCGACGACCGCTCCGACCACGGTGCCCGCGATCTGATGCGGATCCTTCGTGGGCGCGGTATGCGTGACCGCGACGTCGTCGCACGCCTCCCGCGGCGTGCTGACCGTCGTCGTCACCGGCCTGACGGAGATGACCTCGGCGTAGGACGGGCCGTTCGCGATCCGGTATCCGCCGATCGCAACCGCCGCGGTCACCGCTACGGCGCCGACGATTGCACCGATGAAAGATGACTTGTTCATGCAGATTCCCCTCTCCCGACGATACGAATTTAGATCACTGCCGGCTCTTGCGGTTCGTCCTGACTGCGCCGTGCAGCATCGAATCGCGGCGCTTTGCAGGATTCCTCCTACAGCGGCGGCGCGCACCCGCTCGCCGCGGCCAGCGATGCCTTCCGACATCGTCCCCGTGCGTCCGGCATGAGACTCTCGTCTCTATGTGCGCGCCTGCGACGCTGCGCGGCGTGACGGCCTTCACTGACTCGCAGCGTCGTCCGTTATAGCCTCGGCAAACGTGCCTTAAGGCGCGCAAGGTCCGGAGTGACTATGGCGTCACTATCAGACAGCGATACGCTCGTGCCCGTGACGAGCCTCGAGGAGTTCTTCCGGGACTCCCTCGACGCGGCGCTGCTTGCGAATCGCGTCAGCGTCGAATGCAACACGGCACACTACGTGGTCCAGCTTCTCACGCTGTACGCGCGCGCCGATGCCTGCTACGAGCCGACCGACGGCGGCGCGCGTCATCGGCCCCTCGCGCTCATGCTCGCGGACGCGGCCGGCGCCGCCACGCGCGAGGAGCGGCTGTTCGCGCTGCAGCGGATCGGTGACGTTGCGCTCTTCACCGCGGGTTTCTTCGGCGAGGCTCTGCAGGAGCGCGCGGTCGGTCTCGATTACTACGTCAACATCGGCGGCGGCGCCTACCGCCTGCTCGCCACTGACGGCCGTGGCACGACGCGCAATGCGGCCCTCGTCGAGATCTTCGCGGAGCTCGCGGCCAAGTTCATCGACCTCGTGGATGCGCTCAACGACGTGCGCGCCGGAGCGCGCGGCACGCAAGACGACGACCTGCTGCGGCTCTATGAGAACTGGCTGCGCACGGGCAGCCGGCGGGCCAGCCGGCTGCTGCGCCAGGCGGGCGTGCAGCCCGTGCAGCAGCCGCGGCTCGACTACGAGCACTGAGCGCCGCGTGCTGCTGCGTGACCTGCAACACCTGCTGGGCGCACTCTACGGCATCGATGTCGAGGCCGACGTGCGCGACTACCTCGTCACCGATGCCTCCGCCGTGCGCCGGTGGGAGAACGACACCGCGCGCGCGACCGACGAAAAGCTGCTGATCGAGCAGGGCGATGGCGAGCTCGCCATGGCGTTGTATCTCGACGGCGGCGTGCTCGAGCGGCTCGAGGCCGACGATCCCCGCCGCCGCCTGTGCGGGCGCAACCTCGCGGACTTCTGCCTGGCGCTGGAGGGCGTGAGCCATTTCAATTACGTCGCGTGGAACGCGGCAATCGACAAGACGGTGACGCTCCTCGAGCTGGAAATGCAGGCCGAGATCGATAAATATCTGAGCGCGCGGTTCCTCCTCGGCCAGCAGGACGACAGCGACATCGGGAGCGGCCTGCTCGGTCACCTGTTCGGGCGGCCGGCCTTCGACGGCGCGCTCAGCGCCGAGGAGCTGTGCCGCTACGAGGATGCCTCGCGCTTCGCGGGCATTTATTGCCACAGCCTGGAGTGCCGCTATCCCGCCGGTCCGCCGCGCGAGGCGATGCTGCGGGAACTGCGCACGTTCTTCCGCTGGCCGCAACCGGCGAAGCTGAGCCACATTCGCACGGCCGTGTTGTCCTGAGGACCGCCTCCGCCCCGTACGTTTCGCCAGGCGGTTTTGCTACAGTGCCCGGAGCCCGGGACCGCGGTATGTCCCGCGGCGGCAACACCGCGAGGGCTCCATCATGGCGAGACGCGTTGCATCCCTTATCTTGATTGGCGTCGCGGCCGCGCTGCTCGCGGCCTGCGGCGGCGCGCAGAATGCGCCCCCCGCTCAGGTCTCGCCGCCGCAGCCGCAGGCGACGGGCGCCCCGGCGACGGACAAGTCCATCGCTGACGTCATGGCGGGCGATCACCGCTCCGCCGCGAACCGCGCGCGCGACCAATACCGGCATCCGCGGGAGACGCTCGAATTCTTCGGTATCCGGCCCGAGATGACGGTCGTCGAGATCTGGCCTGAGGCCGGCTGGTACACGGAGATTCTGGCACCCTACCTCCACGACAAGGGCAGATACATCGCCGCCCACTTCGATCCCGCGTCGAAGCAGGCGTACCTGCGCGACAACGTGAAGGAGTTCCAGGAGAAGCTGGCGTCGCGCCCGGATATCTACGGCAAGGCGGAGCTGGCGATACTGCAGCCACCGGAGAAGACGGACATCGCGCCGGCGGAGTCCGCCGACATGGTGGTCACCTTCCGCAATATCCACAACTGGATGGGCGACGGCACGGCGGACGCCATGTTCGCCGCGATGTACCGGGTGCTGAAGCCGGGCGGCATACTCGGGGTCGTCGAGCACCGCGCCGCGGACGACAAGCCGCAGGATCTGAAGGCCAACTCGGGCTACGTGCGTCAGGACTATGCGACCCAGCTCGCCGAGAAGGCCGGCTTCGTCCTGGAGGCATCTTCCGAGATCAACGCCAACCCCAGGGATACGAAGGATTACCCGGAGGGCGTCTGGACGCTGCCGCCGACCCTGAGCAAGGTTGCCGACAAGGACAGGGCGAAGTACCTCGCGATAGGCGAGAGCGACCGCTTCACGTTGCGCTTCCGCAAGCCGGGCTCGACCGCGGGCGTCGGCGAGGGCGCGGCCCCGGCGACCGACGAGGAATGAGGTCGGTGCCGGGTCGGGTTGAAGCAACTCAGGATCCGGCACCGCCGAGAAACATCCGGTAGGCCGGATTCCCGGTCTCGTCCCACCACGGATATCCCAACTCGGCAAGGTGGGCGCGGAATTCGCGCAGATCCTGTTCCATCACCTGCACACCCGCGAGCACGCGCCCGAAGTCGGACCCGTGGTTGCGGTAATGGAACAGCGTGATGTTCCAGCGCACGCCGATGGCCTTCAGGAAGTCGAGCAGGGCGCCGGGACGCTCCGGGAATTCGAAGCGGCACAGACGCTCGTCGCGGATGTAGGCGAGCCCGCCGACCATGTGCCGCACGTGCAGCTTGGCCATTTCGTCCTCGCTCATGTCGATGACCGGGTAGCCTGCCTGCGTGAGCTGCGCGGTGATCTCCGCACGCTCCGGAGCGCCACCGCGCAGCTCCAGCCCGACGAAGATGCGCGCGCGCGTGGCGTCGCCGAAGCGATAGTTGAACTCGGTGACGCTGCGCTGTCCGATCGTCTGGCAGAACCGCAGAAAACTGCCGGGCGTTTCCGGGATCTCCACGGCGAACAGGGCCTCGCGCTCCTCGCCGACGGCGGCGCGCTCGGCGATGTGGCGCAGCCGGTCGAAGTTGACGTTGGCCCCGCTGTTGATCGCCACCAGCGTCTGCCCGCGCGACTGCGTGCGGGCGACATGGCGCTTCAGGCCCGCCAGCGCCAGTGCGCCGGCCGGCTCCATGATGGTGCGCGTGTCCTCGAAGATGTCCTGGATCGCGGCGCAGATCTCGTCCGTGTTCACCAGGATGATGTCGTCGAGCAGCTCCCTGCAGATGCGGAAGGTCTCGTCGCCGACGCGGCGCACGGCGACGCCATCCGCGAAGATGCCGACGTGCTCGAGCGTCACCGGCACGCCGGCGGCGAGCGAGCGCTGCATGCTCGGAGATTCCTCGGCTTCCACGCCGATCACGCGGACGTCGGGGCGCAGCGCCTTGATGTAGAGTGCGACGCCGCTCGCGAGCCCGCCGCCGCCGACCGGCACGAACACCGCGTCGAGCCGGTCCTGGCGCGCGCGGAGAATCTCCACCGCCACGGTCCCCTGGCCGGCGATCACCGCCGGATCGTCGAAGGGATGCACGAAGGCGAGGCGCTCGCTCGCCGCCAGCGCGCGTGCCCGCGCATAGGCATCGTCGTAGCCGTTGCCGTGCAGGACGACCTCGGCGCCGAGCGAGCGCACGGCTTCCGTCTTGATGGAAGGTGTTGTCGCCGGCATGACCACGACGGCGCGTACGCCGAAGTGGCGCGCAGACAGCGCCATGCCCTGGGCATGGTTCCCGGCCGAGCTGCAGATGACGCCGTGCGCGCGCCCGGCCACGCCGAGCTCGGCCAGCTTGTTGTGGGCGCCACGCAGCTTGAACGAGAAGACCGGCTGCAGATCCTCGCGCTTGAGCAGGATCTCGTTGCCGAGGCGCGCCGAGAGACGCCGCGCCGCGTCAAGCGGGGTCTCGACGGCGATGTCGTAGACTGGCGCCTTCAAGATGCTCTGGACGTAGGCGGAACGGGCCTCCATCCGGAGATTCTACCCTGCGGCATGATCCCCCCCGGGTGCGCTGGCAGCGCGGCCCAAGACGGGGAAAGCGTAAAACGTGACGGTCGTCACGGTGCATTTCACATAGCCTCTACGATCCTGTGCGAGTTGTTGTTTTGTGCGAAAAGATGATCTTGTGCGCCAACAGGCCCGGTCGCGGGCTATGGGGATCGTTGTGACTGTGGAACGTAGGGACTCCGCACGGATGCGGACTGTGGGCCTCTGTTTTCAGGGTTTGCTTGCGCTCGCGGTGGCCGGGTGCGGTGGGGGCGGAGGCGGCAGCGTGGCGCCGGCCGACGTGCAGGTCAGCCTGTCCAACACGACCGTCGTCGAGGGTAATTCGGGCACGTCCACGCGGGCCCTCGCGGTGAGCCTGTCGGAGGCGAGTGACCAGACGGTCAGCGTCGATTACACGACGGTCAACGGCACGGCCACGGCGGGCAGCGACTACATTAGCAGCAGCGGCACGCTGACCTTCGCGCCCGGCCAGACCACGGAGATCGTCAGCCTGCCCGTGATCGGCGACACGACGACCGAGGTGAACGAGACCGTAGTGCTCGAACTCAGCAATCCGATGAACGCCACGCTGCAGGACGATCATGCGGTCATCACGATCCAGAACGACGATGGGAGCACGCTCCCCCGCATCAGCGTCGCCGACGCCGGCGTGACCGAAGGCGACAGCGGCTCCGCCTTGGTGGCGGTGAACGTGACGCTGTCGGCGGCCAGCACACAGGACGTCTCGGTGAGTTTTGCGACTGCCAACGGCACGGCCACCGGCGGGTCTGACTACACCGGAACGAGCGGCACGCTCAACTTCGCACCCGGCCAGACGAGCCGGCAGTTCAACATCAGCATCCTCGGCGATACGGCGGACGAGACCAACGAGACCGTGCTGGTCAATCTGAGCGGCGCCGTGGGCGCGACCATCCAGGACGCCCAGGCGGTGGTTACGATTGCGGACAACGACGGCGCGGCGCTGCCGACACTCTCGATCGCCGATGCGAGCGTTGCCGAGGGGGATTCCGGCACGACCACCGCGGCCATGACGGTCTCCATGTCCACGACCAGCAACCAGACGGTGACGGTCGCCTACTCGACCGCCAACGGCACCGCGACCGCCGGGCAGGACTACGCGAGCGCCAGCGGCACGCTGACCTTCGCACCGGGACAGACCTCGCGGGTCATCGATATCGGTGTCACCGGCGATACCGCGGACGAGGGGAGCGAGACCGTGCTCGTCAATCTCTCGAGCCCGGCCGGCGCGACGATCCTGGACGGCCAGGCGGTCATCACGATCGCGGACGACGACGACGCGGCGCTGCCGATGCTCACGATCGCGGATGCGAGCGTTGCCGAGGGGGATTCCGGCACGACCACCGCGGCCATGACGGTCTCCATGTCCACGACCAGCAACCAGACGGTGACCGTCGCCTACTCGACCGCCAACGGCACCGCGACCGCCGGGCAGGACTACGCGAGCGCCAGCGGCACGCTGACCTTCGCACCGGGACAGACCTCGCGGGTCATCAATATCGGTGTCACCGGCGATACCGCGAACGAGGGGAGCGAGACCGTGCTCGTCAATCTCTCGAGCCCGGTCGGCGCGACGATCCTGGACGGCCAGGCGGTGCTCACCATCGCGGATGACGACACGGCGCTGCCGACGCTCACGATCGCGGATGCGAGCGTTGCCGAGGGAGATTCCGGCACGACCACCGCGGCCATGACGGTCTCCATGTCCACGACCAGCAACCAGACGGTGACGGTCGCCTACTCGACCGCCAACGGCACCGCGACCGCCGGGCAGGACTACGCGAGCGCCAGCGGCACGCTGACCTTCGCACCGGGACAGACCTCGCGGGTCATCAATGTCGGCGTCACCGGCGATACCGCGGACGAGGGGAGCGAGACCGTGCTCGTCAATCTCTCGAGCCCGGCCGGCGCCACGATCCTGGACGGCCAGGCGGTGCTCACCATCACGGATGACGACACGGCGCTGCCGACGCTCTCGATCGCCGATGCGAGCGTTGCCGAGGGAGATTCCGGCACGACCACCGCGGCCATGACGGTCTCCATGTCCACGACCAGCAACCAGACGGTGACGGTCGCCTACTCGACCGCCAGCGGCACCGCGACCGCCGGGCAGGACTACGCGAGCGCCAGCAGCACGCTGACCTTCGCACCGGGACAGACCTCGCGGGTCATCAATGTCGGCGTCACCGGCGATACCGCGAACGAGGGGAGCGAGACCGTGCTCGTCAATCTCTCGAGCCCGGCCGGCGCCACGATCCTGGACGGCCAGGCGGTGCTCACCATCACGGATGACGACACGGCCTTCGGTCTCGACGCGCGGCCGAGCAACCCGGATTGCGTCGCTCCGGTGCGCGGGAGCGGAGGCGGCTCGGGCGGCGTGACGGTCGAGGACGCCTTCCCGGCATCGCCCGGATTCAATCTGCCGACGAAGATCCTGCAGGCGCCGAACGACGCGAGTCGCTGGTACGTGCTGCAACAGGGCGGCCGCGTGCGCGTCTTCAATACCGCGAGCCCCGCGACAGTGAGCACCTGGCTCGATCTCACGAGCGAGGTCAACGACGAGCGTTCCGGCGGCCTGCTGGGTCTCGCCTTCCACCCGGACTTTCCCGGGACGCGCGAGGTCTTCGTGTCCTATACCGGCACCGGCTCCGCCCAGGAGTCGCGCATCTCGCGAGTCACGCTCGATAACGCCACGACGCCGGTCAACACGACCGAGCAGATCCTGGTGCGTGTCGACCAGTCCTCGGGCACCCACAAGGGCGGCGACATCGGCTTCGGCGCGGACGATTCGCTCTACATCAGCATCGGGGATTCGAGCGAGAACAACGACCCGAGCAACTGGGGGCAGAACACGTCGCGGCTGGCGGGCAAGATGCTGCGGATCAACGTCATCGGCACCGGCGCCACGTACACGGTGCCGGCGTCGAATCCGTTCTCGTCGAGCGCCCACTGCGGCATGGCCTCCAATGCGCACACCTGCCCGGAGATCTACGCCTTCGGCTTCCGCAATCCCTGGCGCTGGAGCTTCGATCCGCAGTCCAGCGTGCTGTGGGTGGCCGATGTCGGCGAGAAGGCCTGGGAGGAGATCGACCAGGTGGAGCTCGGCAAGAACTACGGCTGGAGCTGCCGCGAAGGCACGGACGTCTTCAACGCCTCACGCTGCGTCAGCCCGGCGCCCGTCGACCCCGTGTACGAGTACGACAATGGGACGAACGGCAACATTTCCATCACCGGCGGCTTCGTCTATCGCGGCACCGACATACCGGCACTGGCCGGCCGGTACGTGTTCGGCGATTTCGGCTCCGGACGCATCTGGGCGCTCCGCAATGACGGCACCGCGGAGCTGCTCGTGGACACCGACCATGCCATCTCGACCTTCGGGCAGGGCGTGGACGGCGAGATCTATTACGCCGATATCGGCGGCGGGCGCATCTACAAGCTCGTCCCGTCCGGTGGCGGCGGCGGCAATGCCGACCCGGTGCCGGACGACCTCGCGGCGACGGGTTGCGTTGCCGCCGGGAATCCGACGCAGCCTGCGCCGGGCCTCATCCCCTATGCCATCAACGCGCCCTTCTGGTCGGACGGTGCCGTCAAGGAGCGCTATATCGGCCTGCCGAACGGCACGACGATTTCCCGGAACGGCATCGAGACGGGCGACTGGTCGCTGCCGCCGGGGACGGTGCTGATGAAGAACTTCCGCCTCAACAACCAGCTGATCGAGACGCGACTCTTCATGCGCCATCCGGACGGGGGCTGGGCGGGTTACACCTACGAGTGGAATGCCGGCCAGACGGCCGCGACCCGCGTGCGCGGCGGCAAGACCAGGACCGTCGGCAGCCAGACCTGGATCTATCCGAGTGAAGGCGACTGCATGCGCTGCCACACCGCCGCAGCCGACTTCAGCCTGGGGCTCGAGACCCAGCAGCTCAACCGCAACATGACCTATCCGTCGACGGGACGCACGGCGGACCAGCTGCGCACACTCGATCACATCGGCGTGTTCGACGCGCCGCTGCCGGGAACGGTCACCCAGATCCTCGCCGACCCGGCCGACACGAGCGCGTCGCTGACAAATCGCGCGCGCGCCTACCTGCACGTAAACTGTGCCGGCTGTCATCGCCCGGCCGGGCCGACGACTTCGAGCATGAATCTGAAGGCGCAGACCGCGTTCTCGTCCACGAACACCTGCAACGTCGTGCCCGGGACGAACACGCTCGGCATCCCGAACGCAATGCTGATCGCCCCGGGCGATGCCTCGCGCTCCGTCGTGATCGCGCGCATGGGACGGCGCGATCAGGACGGCATGCCCCCGCTTGCATCCAGCATCGTGGATGCGGCCGGCGAGGCGCTGCTGATGGATTGGGTGAACAGCCTGACGAACTGCAACTGAGTCCGCAGCAACCCCGGACCGTGGGCGCCTTGTCCAGGGGAAACGAACCGGATCCTCCGTTCGCCGGGCGCATCCCTGCGCTCCGATCCCGCTTGCTCCTCGAGCCACCCGGGCGGTGGGCCTCCAACGCGCCTGCCGCGCTTTGATTGGAGCCGCCTGCCGTATAACCTTGTAGCGGCAGCCGCGGCACGAGAGAACGCTCCTGAAACCACCGCGGTCGGCGCGCCGGAATCCACTCACAACAAGGAGAACGCTCCCATGTCTCGCATTCGTATCGCCCTCGCGATCGTCGTGTTCGGCCTCCTGCAGGGGCCCACCGCCTTTGCCGCCGAGGAGCCGACCGTCCTCATCACCGGCGCGAGTCGTGGCATCGGGCTCGAGCTGGCACGCCAGTATGCCGAGCGCGGCTGGCACGTCATTGCCACCGCCCGCAACCCGGGCGACGCAGCGGCCCTGAAGGAGATCGCCAAGGGGCATCCAAACGTCGCCCTCGAGGCGCTCGATGTGACCAATCACGCGCAGATCGATTCGCTCGCGGCGAAGTACAAGGGCAAGCCGATCGACGTGCTGCTCAACAACGCCGGGATCTCCGGCGCCGAGGAAGCCGGCACCTTCGGTCACCTGAACTTCGACGTGTACCGCAAGGTTCACGAGGTCAACGTCATCGGCCCACTCAAGATGGCGGAGGCGTTCCTGCCGAACGTGGCGGCGAGCGGACAGAAGAAGATCATCAACATCACGAGCACCGAAGGCTCCATCGGCTCCGTCAAGACGCGGGGCGGCGGTTATTTCTACCGCTCGAGCAAGGCGGCGCTGAACATGGCCATGCGCTCGCTCTCGATCGATCTGAAGCCTCAGGGCATCACCGTCGGCCTGGTGTCGCCGGGGTTCGTGAAGGATGACTTCACGAGGGGTCTCGACCTCCCGATCATGATCACCCCGCAGCAGAGCGCGACGGCGGTGATCAAGGTGATCGATGGCTACGATCTCTCGAAGACCGGCACCTTCATGCGCCATACCGGCGAAGAGGCGCCCTGGTAGGTTCCCGGGCGCAGCCGCGAACTGCCGGACACGCTATGATGAACGGCCCGGCCTCCAGGCACGGAGAATTTCCATGACCGACGTACAAAGAGAGATAGAAGAATTCTTTGGCGAATACTCGAAGCGATGGAGTAGCCAGCGGTATTCGACGCTGAAGGAGCTGTGGGACAGGGATGACCCGGCGCCGTTCTACAGGGCGATGGACCGGGAACAGCCGACCAGCAACTGGGCGGAGCTCGACCGTTACTGGGAACCGGTCCCCGGCAAACGCGTGAACGACGAGCTGTGGGTCGTGTTCTGCAACCTGCGCACGAAAATCGCGGGCCCCGACACGGCGGTCGTGCTCTTCGACCTGCAATGGAACTACAAGGGCGCCGGCAAGAAGCCGATGAGCGGCACCGATCCCGGGATGGCCGTTCTCCGGCGCCGTCCCCAGGGCTGGCGGCTGATCGCGTACGCCGAGGCGTGCATGCACCCGACGGCCTACGCACGTGCGCAGGCCGAGGCCCAGGCCCGCCCCGCATTCGCGCGGCTCATCGAAGAGCGCGCGGCGGGCAAGGCCAAAGCCGAGAAGGCGGCGGATGACATGATCCGCAACGCCGATCCCTACCCGCTCGAAGGGGACTGAGCGGCATGAACGGCATGCGTGTAGGCGTCATCGGCGCCACGGGCCTCGTTGGCTCGGAGATGTTGCGCGTACTCGAGGAGCGCAGGTTCCCCGTCGCGGAGCTGCGCGTCTACGCCTCGCCGCGCTCGCGCGGGCGGCGGCTCAGGTTCGGCGGGACGGAGGTCGCCTGCCAGGTGCTGGCCGAGCGCTGCTTCGACGGCCTCGACCTTGTGATCGTGGACGTGGACGATCCGATCTCCGCCGAATGGTCCCCGAAGGCCGCCGCCGCCGGCGCGGTCGTGATCGACAAGTCGGCCGCGTTTCGCATGAGCCCGGACGTGCCGCTCGTCGTCGCCGAGGTGAATCCCGACGACATGCTCGACCTGCCGCGCAACATTGCCGCGTGCCCGAACTGCACGACGATGGTGCTGCTCGTCGCGCTGGCGCCGCTGCATCGCGCGGCGCGCATGAGGCGGCTCGTCGTCAGCACCTACCAGGCGACGTCGGGCGCGGGCCAGGCGGGCATGGACGAGCTCGCCCGGCTCTGGAAGGCCCACGCGGGGGAGAGCGAACGCCTGCGGCGTGCGGGGACGCACCCGGAGCTGCTGAAGCAGGGCAGCGTCTGGCCGACAACAATCGCCGGCAACGTGATCCCGCTGGCAGGCTCGGTGAAGGAGCAGGGGTATACGTCGGAGGAATGGAAGCTCGTCTACGAGACCCGCAAGATCCTCCACGACGATGCCATTCGCGTGAGCGCGACCTGCGTGCGTGTCCCCGTCTACGTCGGTCACAGCATGTCGGTGAACGTCGAGTTTGCCCGGCCGATGGACAGGACCGAGGCGGTCGCGCTCCTGGGCGCTGCGCCCGGGCTCCGGCTCGTCGGCGGTGGCGACGGCGCGCCAAGTGCGCTCGAGGGTGCAGGGATAGACCCTGTGCTGGTCGGGCGCGTCCGCGAAGACCCGTCGCTGCCCGGCGCGATCAACCTCTGGGTCACGGGCGACAACCTGCGCAAGGGCGCGGCGCTCAACGGCGTGCAGATGGCGGAAGTGCTCCTCGCCCGCCGGTAGGCGGCAACTGCCGTCAGCCGTTCTCGATGAACCTGGCGAAACCTGCCATGAACGTGCGCAGGCGCTCGCGAATGGCATCGTCCACCAATTCCCCGGATGCATCGAAGACACTGGCGGCGCGCGATACCTGCAGCCGCCCGCCGAACCACGGCCGCGTGCCGAGGGTGCGCAACACCGGCAGCCAGGCCGCCTGCGCGAGGATGGTGCCCCCCTGGCCAGGCGTCGCTCCCATGATCGCCACGGGCCGTTCGCCGAATACGCGAGGGATGTCGGCGGCGGGCCGCGACAGCCAGTCGATCGCGTTCTTGAACACACCGGGCAGCGAGTTGTTGTATTCCGGCGTGACGAGCAGCAGCCCGTGTGCCCCCGCAATGCGATCCTTGAGCAGACGCACGGGCTCGGGCACGCCCGCCGCCTCGACGTCGGCGTCGTACAGGGGAAAATCCCGGAAGGATGCGATCTCCACGACGGTGCCCGCCGGCGTCACGGCGGCGGCGGCGCGCAGCAGGCTGGCGTTGTAGGAGCCGCGGCGAAGGCTGCCCGAGAGCCCGACGATGGTCTTCATGCCGGCCAGCTTACTGCAGCTGCAATAATGGGCGAGAATGGCCGGCACACGTCCCAGGAGGCGGATCCAGCAATGAACAGGCATCTCCTTGTCGCGGCCCTGATCGCGGGCGGTTGCGTATTCACCTCCGGGTGCGCGCCCGGCTCACAGGCGAGCGAGGGCGCGGAGAGCGGCGCGAAGAGCGGCGCGATCGGCGGCGCGGTCGCCGGCGCCGTGGCGAGCATCTTCTGGGGCGGCAACGTCGCGCAGAACATCGCGGCCTCGGCCGCGATCGGTGCGGCGTCGGGCGCCGCGATGGGTGGCGCGAGCGGCGCCGAGCAGGACAAGAAGATTGCCGAGAAGCGCGAGATGTCGGAGCAGGACATGGCGCTCCAGCAGAAGCTCGGGTCGGACAACTGGGAGGCGGCGAAGCAGCTCGCACTCTGCAAGCACAAGACGGCGGTGGGCAAGGCGCGCACGGCCTATGGCACGGCGGGAGACCTGGAACGCCGCAAGTACGCGCTGATGATCGAGGCCGCCGCGGACGAGGAGATGGGCGACACGGAGGCGGCCGCGAAGGTCTACCCGCTGTACGTCTCCATCGACCCGGCGCAGCCCACCGTCGACAAGGTCCGCGCCGACGTGCTGTCCGGCCTGCTCAAGGTGCAGCAGGTGCGCAAGGACCACGGGCTGCCGCCCACCTGTAGCTGACCCGGTTCGCGGCGGGCCTCCGGTCCGGCGGCCGCGTGGATGCTCGCCTCGGCGCTCGGCGTGCTCGGCTGGGTCCGCCGGTGCGCAGCTCAGCCCGGCGCCGGGCTCTGAGGTAGCGCGGGCGGCGGGCGCGGCTGCGCCGGTTTCTTCGCCGGCGTCTTCGCGGGCAAAGGCTGCAGCAGGTCGTCCATCTTCCTCGTGAGCTGCTCGCCCTTGAAGTCCGGCAGCGAGTAGACCCAGTTGCCGAGCCGCGCGTCGAGCTCGCCGGCCTCGGCTTTCACTTCCTCGAAGCTCTTCCGCTTCCCGGCTTCCGGCTCCGGAGCAGGCGGCGCCTTCTCGTCTTTCGGGGCTTGCGCCCCTCCCACAGGCTTCGGTGCGAAGCGGTCGGCCAGGGACTGGTCGGCTGAGGCATCGAACCGGACGCGGGCGCCCGAGGGGAGCCTGTACGTGCTCACCTCGACGACGAGCCCGTCGAAGGTCTGGATGCGGGCCACGATCGGCTTCACGTCTCCGGGCGCGAAGCCGGAGGCGGGGTCCACGGTGTCGAGCGTCAGATCGGAAAGCGCGGCGCCGATCTGGTTGCCCACGCCGGGGAACGAGAGCGCGCGGCCGGCCGGCACGTCGAGCACGGTGAAGTCGGTGGCGTCGGGCGCCGCCTTCTCGAGCCGCACGGCGGTCCCGTCCGGATGGGTGATCGTGACCGCGTGAACCCGGTTCGCCGCGACGTTCGTCAGCCCCCGGTCGAGCCACCCGGCGGTCTCGCGGGGCACCTCGAAGCTGCCGCTGACGAGCCAGCTCGCCGGTTCGCCCGCGCGGCGGACGTAGGCGCGCTCTCCGCCGCCGACGCCCGTGTTGCCGACGATCACGCTCGTGACCTTGTCGCCCCTGCCGATATCGAGCTCGACGCCAGCCGCCGTCTCCTTCGCGACGTCCTCCACACCGAGCTTGCCGTAGAGCTCGGGATTCGAGGTCTTCTGCTCCAGGATCTTGGCTTCGGCGAGCGCGATCAGGTCCTTGCGGATCTTGCCGACGTCGGCCGGGTAGCTGCCGCGCTCGACGAGCGCCCAGCCGTCCTTCTGACGGGCGAGGGTTGCGATCGTCTTGTTGCCGCCCGTGCGGACGACGACCTTGTCGACGTCGTTCAGGTGTGCCTTGAGGTCCGGCAGCAGGAGCTGTCCGCTGTCGTCCGGCGGGCGCTGGGACATCGATACGGCAACGGCGAGCGCCGCCAGCACCAGCAGCGCGCCAAGCAGCATCACGAGTCTGCGGCTGTTCATGCGGCTATTTCCCGGCCTGCCGCCGCCGGCGCAGGAGCAGCAGCACGATGCCCGCCGCCGTAATCACGAGCGGCATCAGGCCGATGTTGATGACCTTGAGCAAGTTGCCGAGCCGCTCGATGTCCTGATCGAGGCTGCGCTGCACCTGGCGCAGCTCCCTGCGGATCTCCACCCGCTGCATGCGGAAGCGCTCAAGCTCCTGCTCCTGCTCGGGGCTGAGGATCTGCGCGTTCCTGTCCTCGCGGCGCGACTGCAGGTCGCCGAGCTTCTGCTCGGTGTCCTGCAGCTCCTTCTTGAGGCGGTCCTCGGTCACGCGGAACCTGTCCTCCGCCACGCGCCGCAGGTCCTGGACGCGCGTGAACGGGCGCGTGAACGTGGCCCGGCCGCGAATGCCGATGAGATCGCTGCTGCCGATCAGGTTGTCGAGGGCGTTGACGACGAAGTCGCCGTTGTTGGCGAAGGGGTTGGCCACCGGCTGGCCGAAGAAGTTCTGGATCTGCACCCAGAGCCGGTCGCTCAGGAAATCGACGTCGCCGACTATGACGACGTTGATGGGATTCTCGGCCGCCGCGAGGTGTGGCTTGCCGCCCGCGGGCGCTCCTGCCGGCGGGCCGTCCGGGAAGGCGCTCGGCACCTTGCCCGACACACGCGCCGCCAGCGTGTGAGGCTTGCCGTCCGGCTTGAAGCTCTGGCGCATCAGTGACGGATCGGACATGAATCCGAGCGGTGCGGTGCTGACCAGCCCCGACATGTCGCTCGACTGCACGAGCGGAGCGAGCTTCGCCGGCGCCTTGCCGGCGGCGGCAGTCTGGGTGATGGCTCCGGCAAATCCGAAGTTGAGGAGCGTGAGCCCCGCCGAGACGACGTCTTCCTTGTCGAGCCCGTCGGCATCTATGCCGATGAGCCCGATGTCGCGCTCGGGCTGCCCGCTGGCGCCTATCACGCGGAGCGCATAGCGGTCGTCGCCGACGAACTTGTCGCTGGTGACGCTGATGCCCCAGGCCGCGAAGAGTTTCTCGAGGCTCGAGCTGCGACCGGGGGCCATGGCCGCCATGGGATTGGTCGGATCCTCGCCGCCGCCCGGGTCGATCTCCGCCCACGGATCCACGAACAGCATCGCGCGGCCGCCGCGCAGGATGAACTGGTCGATCGCGTAGAGCGTCTGGTCGGAGAGGCCTTTCGGGTGCACGACCATCAGCACCTGGATGTCGTCGGCGATCTTCCCCGCCGTGGGCTCGAGCTGGCGCACGTCGAATACCTGGCGCATCTGGTTCACGAACGCCCAGGGCTGGCGGATCTGCTGCGTCATGGGATCGAAGCCGGCGGTGACCGGCAGGCTGCTCATGAGGCCCACAACAGGACGCTTCGGGTTGGCGAGCGAGTAGACGAGCTTCGCGAGATCGTACTCGAGGAACGATTCCTTGCGCGGGTCGAGGAACGGGAGGATCTGCTCGTCCCCCGTGCTGTTCGTGCCGGCGATGCCGAGGAACACCGGGTCCGGAGAGTTCTCGGTGCGGATCCCCTGCAGTCCAAACTGCGTCGCGCGATCCTCGTCGTCGGAAAAAGGCACCGGGTCCACTTCGGTCCACTTGATCTTGCCGTTGGCACGCTTGCTGAACTCGCGGAGCATGTCCCGGACGCGTTCGGCGTAGGACTTGAAGAACGGCCCGTCGCGACTCTGTGAGGCGGCTTCGTTCGAGAAGAAGAAATAGAGGTTGATCGGCTCGGGGATGTTGGCGAGCACCTTGACTGTGCCCGGCGACAGTGTGTAGAGCCTGTTCTCCGTCAGGTCGAGCTGCGCCCCGCGCAGGATGATGTTGGTGAGCGACACGCCGATGAGGAAGATCAGGGCCACGGCGAGGAGGCCGAGGCGTCCGAAAGCGGATCGAGTAGCGCTGGTCATCGCCTACCTCAAGAGATCATCGAACATTGAACGGTCGTGCCCACGGGAGACCCCTCAGTCGGCCTTCTTCAGTTCCAGCACCACGGCTGTCGCATACAGCCACGTGGCGATGAGCAGGAAGAAGTAGACGATGTCGCGCAGGTCGAGCACACCCTTGCTGATCGCATTGAAATGCGTGAGAAAACCCAGATCCGAGATGGCATCGATGAGCCAGTCGGGCGTCCAGCCGCGGAAGAAATCCAGCACCAGCGAGTAACCCGCCAGCATGAACAGGAAGCAGATGACGACGGTGATGATGAAGGCCACGACCTGGTTCTTGTTAGCCGCCGAGATGCACGAGCCGACGGCGAGGAAGCCGCCGGCCATCAGCAGGCTGCCCAGATAGGCCGCGAGGATCACGCCGTTGTCGGGGTCGCCGAGGTAGTTGACCGTGATCCAGATGGGGAAGGTCAGCGCGAGCGCGATGGCAATGAACGCCCAGGCCGCGAGGAACTTGCCGACCACCGCTTCGGTCGTCGTCACGGGCAGTGTCATCAGGAGCTCGATGCTGCCGCTCTTCCGCTCTTCCGCCCACAGGCGCATGGAAATGGCGGGTACGAGGTACAGATAGAGCCAGGGATGCCAGGCGAAGAAGGGCATGGCCAGGTCCGCCTGCTCGCGCTCGTAGAAGCCGCCCAGCTTGAACGTGAAAAATCCTATGACCACGAGAAAGATCACGATGAACACGTATGCGACGGGCGTGGCGAAGTATGAGCGGAGCTCCCGCCCGGCGATGATCCGGATGTGCCCCATCAGGCGGCCTCCTTCTCGGTGATGCTGCGGAACACTTCATCGAGGCGCCCCGACTCGAGGTGGACCTGCTCCAGGGCCCAGCTCCTGGCGCCGGCGAGGTCACCGACAGCGGTGAGGATGTGGGCGGCGCCCTTCGGGAAGGCCGTCACCGAGCGCGTGGCTTCGTCGATCTCCACGTGATCCACTTCCCCGAGAGCACGCAGCTCGGCGGCGGCATCCTTCAGCGAGGCGGCCTTCTCGAAGCGCAGCGTCACGGCGTTGTGATAGCGCGAGCGGCGGATCATCGCGTCGGGGGTCTCGTCGGCGACGATCCTGCCGGCGGAGATGATGATGGCGCGCGTGCACACCGCATCCACCTCCTCGAGGATGTGGGTCGAGATGACGATGATCTTGTCCTTCGCCATCGCGTTGATGAGCTCGCGCACCTCGTGCTTCTGGTTGGGATCGAGCCCGTCGGTCGGCTCGTCGAGGATGAGGACCGGCGGATCGTGGACGATCGCCTGCGCCAGTCCGACGCGGCGGCGGAAACCCTTGGAGAGCGTCTCGATGCGCTGGTCGAGCACCGGCCCGAGATGCAGCCGCGCGATGACGTCGTCGAGACGTGACTTGCGGTGATCGCCCGAGAGGCCGCGGATGTGGACGATGAAGTTCAGGAATTCCCGCGGCGTCATCTCGCCCCAGGAAGGCGCACCCTCCGGCAGGTAGCCGATGCGCCGCTTCGCCTCGACGGGCTTCTCCTCGACCGGGAAGCCGCAGATCTCGGCCATGCCGGAGGTCGGCGGCACGAAACCGGCGAGCATGCGCATGGTGGTGGTCTTGCCCGCACCGTTCGGCCCCAGGAATCCGAGCACCTCGCCCGGCTGAACCGTGAAACTGATGTGATCGACGGCCGTGAGCGGGCCGTATTGCTTCGTCAGCGACTCGGCTCTGATCATGCTGGATCCTTTGGCGCCGTGGGACCCGATCCGGTCGCCACGGAAACTGGCGCTGATGCCTTCGAATTGCAGTGAGCGGCGGCGGTATTGTGCATACGCCCTGCTCCGAATCAAGGCGACGAGGGCGTCACTACATCATGTTTCGAGGCCACGAAGCGCGGGCCAGCCTTACCACGCCCGCGGCCGGCGCGGGACATGGCCGTCGAGAGCCGGCGGGGCGTGGCAAGGCTAGCTGCGCCGCAGAGGCCGGATGAAGAGTACGTTGATGACCGCGACGACGGCGACAGCGGTCACGAGCGCGAAGGGGACCAGGTACCCGCCCGTGACGGTCGCCAGCCGTCCGGCGACGAAAGGTGCGAGCCCGCCGCCGATGGCGTCCACGAAGATCACGACGCCGAGGATCCTGCCGAGCTCGCGCTGGCCGAAGCTCTCGACCGTGGTCAGCTGGATCATGGTGAAGCCCCCGCCGAAACCGAGGCCGAACACGGCGGCGAAGGCGGTGAGCCGGGTGGCATCCGTGACCAGGCGCGGGCCCGCGGGCGACATCTCGAAGAGCAGGAGGCAGCCGGCGAGGAGCGTCAGGGCAGCCGCGAGCATGACTTGGCGCTTGGGGAACCAGTCGCTGGCGGCGCCGTACAGGAACTTGCCGCCGAAGCTGACCGCGAAGACCAGCGAGAACAGGTCCGTGGCGGCCCGAGGGGGCAGGTGAGCTTCCCGCTCGAGGAAGATCGTCAGCTGGCTGAGGATGGCCTGGTTGCAGAACCACAGGCACGCCGAACCGAGCGCGAGACACCAGAGCGTGCGCGAGCGAAGGGCGGTCGCGAGCGTGGCGCCGGACTTCTCGCCGGTCCCGGCGGCAGGCGCGACGGCGGCCCCGTCCGGGTGCAGACCCAGCGTCGCAGGGCTCTCGCGCAGGAGCAGGAACCCGGGGAGCACGCCCAGCACGAGGAAGGCGGCGGCGAGCCCGCCGTAGCCCCAGCGCCAGCCGAAGGCAGGATCCGTCACCCAGGGCGAGATCGCCTGCGGCAGGGCCGCGCCGGCCAGGCTCGAGCCCGCGACCAGCGCGCCGACGACGAGCCCGCGCCGCGTGACGAACCACCGGGAAAGCAGCACGACACTGACGAGCAGGCCGCACAGCACGAGCCCGACGCCGAACCCCAGGTGCAGCGCGTAGAGCTCGCCCAGCGAGCGGGCGAACGGATAGCCGGCGAACGAGAGGCCGATCAGGAGCAGGCCCGCGCGCATCACGCGCACGGCGCCGAGGCGATCCACCAGCGCGCCGGCGAAGGGCGCGAGGCACGCAGTCGTGACGAAAGTGATCGTGGTCGCGAGCCCGAGCTGGCCCGGATTGGCCTGGAACGACTCGAGCAGCCGCGGCGCCAGGCTCTGGGGCACGAACACCGCCAGGCCGTTGGTGAAGAAGAAGATGACGACCGCGCTCGCCGCGACGTACCAGCCGTAATAAATGCCGGTGCGCGGACTCACCCTCGGGTCTCTTCGCGAGCCGGCCGGCGGACTCGACAGATCGAGAGCCGGCCCGGCACCGTCCTACATCGCCTCGCCGTCGGCGTTGATCGGACGGATCTCGCTGAAACCGAGCGTCTTGAGCCCGGGCTCGATCTTCGCGCGGTCGCCGACGACCACGAAGATCTCATCGCCGGGGTGGAGATATTTGCGCGCGGCCTGCTCCACGTCGGCGAGCGTCACGGCCCGCACGCGTTCGGCGTAGTGCGCCCAGTAATCATCCGGCAGCCCGAAGCGGACGCTCTCCGACAGTGCCGCGACCACGGCGCCGGCGGTCTCCCAGCGCCCCGGCAGCGAGAGCACGTTGATCGTCTGCACACGTGCGAGCTCGGCGGCCGTCGGTGGTTTCGTCGTCGTGATGAACGTCAATTCGTTGCGCAACTCCCGCAGCGCCTCGGCGGTCTTGTCCGTCTGCACCGGGGCATAGGCGAAGAACGGCCTCTCGCCGCGCGCGTCCATGAGCACGCTATAGGCGCCGTAGGACCAGTGCTTGTCCTCGCGCAGGTTCATGTTGATGCGCGCCGACACCTGCCCGCCGAGGATGTCGTTCAGCATCTCCAGCGCGAACTCGTCGGGATTCGACAGCGGGGGCATGATCTGCCCGGCGAAGATCACCGACTGGTCCGAGCCGGGCCGGTCGAGCAGGTAGAGCACTTTGCCGCCGGCGCTCCGTGCGGCACCGATCGTCCTCTGGGGCGTGTCGCCCCGCTGCCAGCGCCCGAACAGCCTCTCGATCGGCGGCCTGATCTCGGCAAGCGTCGTGTCGCCGGCGACGATGAGGGTCGCGTGGTTCGGCCTGAACCACGCCGCGTGGAAGGCGGCGAGATCGGCCGGCGTCAGCGCCGCGACCGATTGTTCGGTGCCGCTCCCCGTGAGCGGCTGGGCATAGGGATGCCCGGCGCCGTACAGCAGTTTCGGCAGGACTCGCAGTGCCATCGAGTTGGGGCGGTTCTTCTCCTGGCGGAGCCCTGCCAGGTAGAGGGCGCGCAGCCGCTCGAGCTCCTGCGGCGGGAAGGCCGGATTGAGCGCCACGTCCGCCAGGAGGTCGAGCGAGGGTTCGAGCTTGTCGTGCAGCGCCGAGAACCTCACCGTCGAGGCGTCCAGGCTTGCGCCGGGGGACAGCTCGGCGCCTAGCGTTGCGAGCTCCTCGCTGATCTCAAGGGCGCTGCGCTTCGCCGTGCCCTCGTCGAGCATCGCCATCGTGAGCTTGGCGGTTCCCGGACTCGCCGGCGGGTCGGCGGCAAAGCCGCCCTCGAGGACGAGCTGCATCTCGACGAAGCCGACTCCCGGGCGCGGCACCAGCATGATCTTCAGGCCATTGGCGAGCTCCGCGCGCTCGACGGCGGGGAAGCCGACCTGCGGGGCTGGGCCCGGCGCGGGCATGGCGCTGCGATCGGCGCCCGCCGCGGCCGCCTTGCCGTCCGCAAACGGGACGACGCTCAACGTGTAGGAGCCTGTGCCGAGCCACTCGGCGGCGACACGGCGCAGATCCTCGGGCTTCGCCGACACGGTCGTCTCGAAGTCGCGCTTCCAGGCGTCGGGGTCGCGGCCGAGCACCGCGCTCTCGGCGAGGATCGCGGCCTTGCCATTGTTGCCGCCGACCTGCTCGATGCCGCGCAGGAAACCCGCGCGGTACTGCGTGATGACCCGCTGGACTTCCTTTGCGCTGGGGCCCTTGCGCATGAACGCCTGCAACTCTTCGTCCACGGCCTTCTCGATGGTCGCCAGCTCGACACCGGGTTGTGCCGTGACTTCGAGATCGGTGACGCCGGAGGTCTCGAACGCGTCGGCATCGAGCGCGACGTCGGTCGCGAGCCGGTCGCGATAGACGAGGCGCTGGTAGAGCCGGGAATTCTTGTCGCCGGCGAGCACCGCGGCGGCGAGCGACAGGTACGAGGCCTCCGGGTTGCCCCAGTTCGGACTCGTCCAGGCCCGGTAGATCCGCGCCTGCGGCACGCGGTCCTGCATCGTCGCGCGCCGGTTCTCGGTGTGACGGGGGATCCACACGTCCGGGCGCACGATGGGCGGCACCGCTGGGATATCACCGAAATAGAGGCGCACCTTGTCGAGCACCGCGTCGGGGTCCACATCGCCTGCGATGGCGAGCACGGCGTTGTTGGGGCCGTACCAGGCCTTGAACCACTCGCGCACGTCCTCGACGGTCGCCGCGTTCAGGTCCTCCATCGAGCCGATGGTCTCCCAGGAGTACGGGTGATCGGGCGGGAACAGCGCGGCCTGGATGTAGCGCCATACTCGTCCGTAGGGCTGGTCCTCGCGCTGGCGCTTCTCGTTCTGCACGACGCCGCGCTGCTCGTCGAGCTTCGCCTGCGTGATGGAGCCCACGAAGTGGCCCATGCGGTCGGACTCGAGCCACAGGATGCTGTCGAGCGCATTCTTCGGAACGGTCTGGAAATAGTTCGTGCGGTCGAGCCAGGTGGTGCCGTTGAAGTCGGTGGCGCCGAGATCCTCCAGCGCCGCCAGGTACTCGCCCTTGAAATCCTCCGAGCCCTGGAACATGAGGTGCTCGAACAGGTGCGCGAAGCCCGTGCGTCCCGGCCGCTCGTTCTTCGAGCCCACGTGGTACCAGATGTTCACCGCGACGACCGGCGCCTTGTGGTCCTCGTGGACGACGACGGTGAGGCCGTTGTCGAGCACGGCCTTGCGATACGGAATGTCGATCGCGGCGGAACCCGCCGCCGACGCCGTTCCCGCCAGGGACAAAGCTGCAAGGCACAAGAGCGTTCGGAGGGATGCGATCTGCATGGTCTGCTCGCGCCCGGCGCGCCGCATGAAGGACGGGCGCGATTCTATCAGGCTGCCCGAGCGCGCTTGCCGCTATACTTTCAGCGATGTCGTCCGTCGTTGCAGAGAGCGCTACCCGCCGGGGTCTGTACCCCGAGATCCAGCCCTACCGGACGGGCTATCTGCGCGTCTCGCCCATTCACGAGATCTACTACGAGGAATGCGGCAATCCCGGCGGCAAACCGGCGGTGTTCGTGCATGGCGGGCCAGGCGCGGGCGGCGACGCCTCGCCGCGGCGCTTTTTCGACCCGGCCCGCTACCGCATCGTGCTCTTCGACCAGCGCGGCTCCGGGCGCAGCAAGCCTCATGCCGAGTTGCGGGAAAACACGACTCAGCACCTCGTGGCGGACATGGAGCGGCTGCGGGCCGAGCTCGGCATCGAGCGCTGGCTGGTCTTCGGCGGCTCCTGGGGCAGCACGCTCGCGCTCGTTTACGCGGAGACCCACCCGGAAGCCGTGACCGAGCTGGTCCTGCGGGGCATCTTCCTGCTGCGGCCCTCGGAGATCGAGTGGTTCTACCAGCAGGGCGCGAGCGAGATCTTTGCCGACCACTGGGAGGAATACCTGAAGCCGATACCGGTGGAAGAGCGCGGCGACCTGCTGCGGGCTTATTACCGCCGGCTGACCGGCCCGGACGAGGCCGCGGCCATGGCCGCGGCGCGCGCATGGTCCGTCTGGGAAGGCTCGACCAGCCACCTGTTCGAGTCGGCGACGACGGTCGCCCGCTTCAGCAACGACGAATTCGCGGTCGCGCTCGCGCGCATCGAGGCACACTATTTCATCAATGGCGGTTTCCTGAAGACACCGGACCAGATCCTGGAGAACGCCGGCCGGCTCCGGAAGATTCCGGGCGTCATCGTGCAGGGACGCTATGACGTCGTGTGCCCCATGATTTCGGCCTGGGCCCTGCACCGCGCGTGGCCGGAGGCCGAGTTCCGTCTGGTGCCCGATGCGGGCCACTCGGCGTTCGAGCCCGGCATCACGCACGAGCTCATCACGGCAACGGATCGCTTCGCGCAGGCATGACCCGCGGGACGCTGCTCATAGTCAACGCCAGGATCGTCAACGAAGGCGCGATCAGCGAGGGCGACGTCTTCATCCGCGACGGCCGCGTGGAACGCGTGGGCTTCGGGCTCACCGGAGCACAGGCCGATCGGGTGATCGATGCCCGCGGGCGGCATCTCCTGCCCGGCATGATCGACGACCAGGTGCATTTCCGCGAACCGGGCCTGACACACAAGGGCGACATCGCGACCGAATCCTCCGCCGCGGTGGCAGGTGGCATCACGAGCTTCATGGACATGCCGAACACCGTGCCCAATACCACGACGCGCACCGCGCTCGCCGACAAGTACCTGCTCGCCGCAGGCCGGGCGCGCGCCAATTTCGCCTTTTATCTCGGCGCCGCGAACGACAATCTCGAGGAGATCCGCGCGGTGCGGCCGGAGCAGACCTGCGGAGTCAAGGTGTTCATGGGCGCCTCCACCGGCAACATGCTCGTGGACGATCCCGCCACGCTGGAAAGGATCTTCACCGATTGCCCTGTGCTGATCGCCACCCACTGCGAGGACTCGACGATCATCCGCGAAAACGAGCGGCGCTTCCGCGAGCAGTATGGCGAAGACATCCCGCCATCGGCGCATCCGCTGATCCGTTCGGAGGAGTCCTGCTACAGGTCGTCCTCGCTCGCGGTCGATCTCGCGAAACGCCACGGCGCCCGGCTCCACGTGCTGCATCTCACGACGGCGAAGGAGATGGAGCTGTTCGCCCCGGGGCCCATTGCCGGGAAACGCGTCACCGCCGAGGTATGCGTGCATCATCTCTGCCTCGACGACAGCCGCTACGAGGACCTCGGCAATCTCATCAAGTGCAACCCGGCGGTGAAGACCTCCGCCGACCGGCTCGCCCTGCTGCAGGCGCTCAAGGACGATCGCATCGACACCGTGGCGACGGACCATGCGCCCCACGCGTTGCGCGAGAAGGAGTTGCCCTATCTGCGCGCGCCGAGCGGCCTGCCACTGGCCCAGCACGCGCTGCCGCTGATGCTGGAGCACTGGCACGACGGGACGCTGCCGCTCGAGACGATCGTGCGGAAGTCCAGCCATGCGGTGGCGGATCTCTTCGGCATCCGCGACCGCGGTTACATCCGCGAGGGCTATTGGGCCGACCTGGTGCTGGTGGACCTGCACGGGCACACCGAAGTCCGCGGCGACGATCTCCTCTATAAGGTGGCCTGGTCGCCCTTCGAGGGCATGACCCTGCGCTCCAGGATCTGCGCCACGCTGGTCAATGGCGTGCCGGTCTGGGAGGACGCTGGCCTGACGGGCGAGGTGCCGGGCCGGCGCCTGGAGTGCAACGCCGCGCGCTGACGCCCCGGACCGATTGCCTCTGGGAATCCCCCGCCTGTACACTGCCCTGCAACAGGCGTTTGGGGACTGCGGCTGCCTGCATCACCGGGAGAAGACGAGCATGAAGAAGACCATACTGGCCTGGCTGGGCGCGTTGCTGCTCGCGGCGCAAGGGGCGAACGCCGACGTCAGCGCAACCGTCACCGCCCTTACCGATTACGATTTTCGCGGCGTTACCCTCAGCTCGGGCGACCCCGCCTTGCAGGCGAGCATCGACTATACGAAAGGTATCTTCTATGCCTCCGTCTGGGGCAGCAATCTCGACTACGGCGACGACTATGACAGCGAGCTCGAGGTCGACCTGATCGCCGGTCTCACCGGCGAGACGGCGAACGGCATGGGTTGGGACACCGGCATCGTCGTGTACACGTATCCGCTGTCGTCGGGCAGCGAGCCCACGGAACATCAGATCGACGCGTACCCGGAGGTCTACGCCGGCGCCAGCTTCAAGATCTTCGACGCCAAGCTCTGGTACAGCTGGGACTCGTCGGGCTCGAATCAGTCGGCGTGGTACGCCGAGGGCAACCTGAACTTCTCGCTGCCCTGGGAACTGGGGTTGACGCTGCACGGCGGGTACAGCTTCGGCGACTACTGGGAACCGGACGGCGCGCCGGACGCGAGCTATTCGGACTTCGCGATCACGCTGTCGAGGAGCTTCGGGCACTTCGACTTTGCCCTCAAGGGCGTGACCACCGACACGAAGAGCGAGTATGAGATCGACAGCGGTGCGTTCGCGAACGACTCGCGCCTGATCTTCTCCGTCGCCACGACCTTCCCCTGGAGCAGCGGAGAGGAATAGCCGGCCTCTGCCGCCCGGGGAACATTCCACACCAAAACCAATAAGGTTCGCGCCTCGTTGAACGGGAGATCGAACATGTCTACCAGCGCACGTCAGATCGGTTTTCTGCTTGCCCTGTCCGCGCTGCTCGCCGCCTGCGGCGGCAAGCCCAAGCCGCCCGCGGAGACCGCGGCGCCGGAGGCCGCGCAGCCTGCGGCGCAGCCGGCGGAGGCTCCCGCGGAGACCGACGCCGAGAAGGTGCTGAACGTCTACAACTGGTCGGACTACATCGACGACTCGGTCATCAAGGACTTCGAGAAGGAGTACGGCATCCACGTCAACTACGACGTGTTCGACTCCAACGAGGTGCTGGAGACGAAGCTCCTCGCGGGCACCACGGGCTATGACATCGTCGTGCCATCGGCCTCCTTCCTCGAGCGCCAGATCAAGGCGGGTGTCTTCCAGCCGCTCGACAAGAGCAAGATCCCCAACCTCAAGAACATGGACGAGGAGATCACGAAGCGGGTGGCGGCCCATGACCCGGGCAACACCTATGCCGTGAACTACCTGTGGGGCACGTCGGGCGTCGGCTACAACGTCGACATGATCGCCAAGCGCATGCCCGATGCGCCGGTGGACAGCTGGCGGATGTTCTACGACCCGGCAGTGGTCTCGAAGTTCGCCGACTGCGGCGTGACGATCCTCGACGCCCCATCGGAGGTCGTCGGCACCGTGATGATCTATCTCGGCAAGGACGCCAACAGCGAAAATCCCGACGATCTCAAGGCCGCCGAAGACGTGCTGATGAAGATCCGCAAGTACGTGCGCTACGTGAATTCCTCGAAATACATCGAGGATCTCGCCAACGGCGAGGTGTGCCTCACGCTGGGATGGTCCGGTGACGTGCTGCAATCCCGTGACCGCGCCAACGAGGCGGGCAAGGGCCTCAATATCAAGTACCACATCCCGAAGGAAGGCGCGGTCATGTTCTTCGACATGCTCGCCATCCCGAAGGACGCGAAGCATCCGCTGAACGCGCACCTGTTCATCAATTACCTGATGCGCCCGGACGTCGCCGCCAAGAACTCGAGCTTCGTCAATTACGCGAACAGCAACGCCGCCTCATACCCGCTCGTGAGCGAAGAGGTTCGCAACGACACCAGCATCTACCCGACGGCGGAGGTGAAGGCGAAGCTGGTGCCCGATCTCGCCGAATCGCCGGCGTTCACCCGCACGTTGACGCGCTCCTGGACGCGCTTCAAGACGGGCAAGTAACGGCCCGTCCCCGGCGCGGGAGCGAGCATGGCCGAGGCAAAACCCGCGTCAGCCCGCCCGAACGAGCGGGGTCGTGAGTATGTCCGCATCGAGCACGTCACCAAGAAGTTCGGTGACTTCGTTGCGGTGAACAACGTCTCGCTCACGATTCATCAGGGCGAGATCTTCTGCCTGCTGGGTGGCTCGGGTTGCGGCAAGACGACGCTGCTGCGGATGCTGGCGGGCTTCGACGCCCCGACCAGCGGCTCGATCTCCATCGACGGCCAGGACATGGCCGACATCCCGCCCTACGAGCGCCCGGCGAACATGATGTTCCAGTCCTACGCCCTGTTTCCCCACATGACGGTGGCGAAGAACGTCTCGTTCGGGCTGGAGCAGGAACGCCTGCCGAGGGCCGAGATCGAGCAGCGCGTCGGCGAGATACTCGAGCTCGTGAAGATGGCGCCCTACGCCAAGCGCAAGCCGCACCAGCTCTCGGGCGGCCAGCGCCAGCGCGTGGCACTCGCCCGCTCGCTGATCAAGCGGCCGAAGCTGCTGCTGCTCGACGAACCGCTCGGCGCGCTCGACAAGAAGCTGCGCGAGCAGACACAGTTCGAGCTCCTCGGCATCCAGGAGCGGCTCGGCGTCACGTTCGTCGTCGTGACGCACGACCAGGAAGAGGCGATGACGCTCGCCTCGCGTATCGGCGTCATGAATCGCGGCGAGATCGTGCAGGTCGGCACGCCGACGGAGATCTACGAGTACCCCGTCGACGCGCTTCGTCGCGGATTTCATCGGCTCGGTGAACATGTTCGAGGGCCATCTCATCGAGGACGAGCCGGATCACGTCCGCATCCAGTCGGCGGAGCTCGATGCCATCATCTTCGTCGATCACGGCATCAGCGCTGCACCGGGCGCAACCGTGTGGGTGGCGATCCGGCCGGAGAAGATCAACATCAACCGCGAGCGCCCGCCCGGCGATGAAAATTGCGTGCGGGGCGTCGTGAAGGAAATCGCCTACATGGGCGACATCTCCGTCTTCCTGGTCCGCATCGACAGCGGGCGCGTCATGCGCATTACGCGCCCGAACATCGTGCGCCAGACGGAAGACCGCATCAGCTGGGATGACACTGTCTACCTCTCCTGGCATGCGTCGAGCCCGATCGTGCTGACGCAATGAGCGACTCGGACGCCTCGAGCGGCGGCGTCCCGCGCAGCTCGCGCCTGTCGAGCGGCCGTTTCGGGCCACTTTGGACGCTCCTGTTCCGGCTGGCGCCGCGGGCTGGTCCGAATACGTGCTAAGGCGCTGGAGCGGCAAGCGGTTCGTGATCGCCGTGCCCTACCTGTGGCTCCTCCTGTTCTTCCTCGTGCCGTTCCTGATCGTCTTCAAGATTTCGTTCTCGGAAGTCCAGATCGCGATGCCACCCTATGCGCCTTTCCTCCAGTGGGTCGGTGAGAAGGCCGTCGAGATCAGGCTCAATCTCGCGAACTACCATTTTCTGATGACGGACGATCTCTATGTCAGCTCCTATCTGTACTCGCTCAAGGTCGCCGCGATCTCCGCCCTGCTGTGTCTCGCCATCGGTTATCCCATGGCCTACGCGATGGCGCGCTCGACGCCGACGTGGCGCAATGTCTTCCTCCTGCATGGTGGTGCTGCCGTCCTTCACTTCGTTCCTGCTGCGCGTGTACGCCTGGATCGGGCTCCTCAAGAACAACGGTGTCATCAACAACGTGCTGATGGCGATGGGCATCATCGACTCGCCGATCACCATGATGCAGACCGACTTTGCGGTGTACGTCGGCATCGTCTATTCCTACCTGCCGTTCATGATCCTGCCGCTCTACAACAACCTGGAGAAGCACGACAACACACTGCTCGAGGCGGCGGCGGACCTCGGCGCCCGGCCCGCGACGGCATTCCTGCGCGTGACGCTGCCGCTGTCGATGGATGGCATCGTGGCCGGGTCGCTGCTCGTGTTCATCCCGGCGGTCGGCGAGTTCGTCATTCCCTCGCTCCTCGGCCGCACGGACCAGCTGATGATTGGACGCGTGCTCTCCGATGAATTCTTCGCGAATCGCGACTGGCCGGTCGCGAGCTCGGTCGCGATCCTGATGCTCGTGCTGCTGGTCGGCCCCATCATGATCTTCCAGCGCTACCAGAATCGCGAGCTCGGAGGCGGCAAGTGAGGCGCGGCAGGCTCTGGTCGTTCCTCGCGCTCGGGCTCGGGTTCGCGTTCCTGTACGCGCCGATCCTCTCGATGATGGTCTTTTCCTTCAATAACTCGCGGCTGGTCACGGTATGGGACGCGGCCAACTCGCCGACGTTCAAGTGGTACGGGGAGCTGCTTCCGTAACGAGCAGATCCTCAACGCGGCCTGGCTCTCCATCAAGATCGCGGCGATCACGGCGACGGGTGCCGTCATCCTCGGGACGGTAGCAGGGCTGGTGCTCGCGAGGTTCGGCCCCTTCAAGGGCCGCACCCTGCTCGCGGGCATGACGACCGCGCCGCTCGTCATGCCCGAGGTGATCACCGGGCTCTCCATGCTGCTGCTCTTTGTTTCCATGGAGCAGCTGATCGGCTGGCCGCAGGGCCGTGGCATGCTCACGATCACGATCTCGCACGTGACGTGCACGATGGCCTACGTCACCGTCATCGTGCAGTCGCGGCTCGCGGGCTTCGACGATTCCCTGGAGGAGGCGGCGCTCGACCTCGGTGCGCGTCCGGCCAAGGTCTTCTTCCGGATCACCCTGCCGCTCATTCTTCCCGCTATCATCTCGGGCTGGCTGCTGGCGTTCACGCTGTCCTGGGACGACGTCGTGATATCGCAGTTCGTCGCGGGCCCGGGTTCGAGCACGCTGCCGATGGTGATCTTTTCCAAGGTGCGTCTGGGCGTCAGCCCGGACGTCAATGCGCTCGCCACGATCCTGGTCGTCGTCGTCGCGACCGTAGTCATCGCGAGTGCGCTATGGATGCGCAACCAGGAGAAACGGCGTGAGCGTGAAATCCAACTTGCGATTGCGGAAAACAAGTAGCGCCCACGTGGCGCGCGCCCGCGCGCAGGGGCCTGTCCAGGCGGACTTCTGGGCGATCACCGCCTACTTCAACCCGGTGGGCTATCGCAGCCGGCGTGAGAACTACCACCTGTTCCGGCAGCGTCTCGGCCTGCCCCTGATCACCGTGGAGCTCGGTTTCGAGGGCGGTTTCGAGCTCGGGCCCGGCGACGCGGACATCCTGGTGCAGATCCGCGGCGGCGACAGGCTCTGGCAGAAGGAGCGGCTGCTCAATATCGCGACCGCGCGCCTCCCGGATGCCTGCCGCTTCGTCGCCTGGATCGACTGCGACGTGCTCTTCGAAGATCCGCGCTGGCCGGAAGCCGCCTTGCGCGTGCTCGAGCGCCAGCCCATCGCCCAGCCCTTCGACCGGCTGGTCCACCTGCGCCGCGGTGAGTCGCCGGAGACGGCGGCGGCACCGGAGCAGAAGTCGCTGCGCACGTCGTTCGCTTCGCGGTGGCGCGAGCGGTCGCTGCCCGACGACGTGTTCCGCAGGCCCGAGGGCACCTACGAATGCCGGTGCACCTGCGGGATGGCCTGGATCGCGCGGCGTGAGCTGCTCGAGCGCCACGGTCTCTACGACGCCATGGTCCTAGGACTCGGCGACAAGCACGTGGCCGCCGCCGCCACGGGCCAGGCGGAAGACGCGATCCATTGCACGGAGATGTCGCCGAACCACGGCGATCATTACCGCCGCTGGGCGGAGCCGTTCTGGGCCGAGATCCGCGGGGATGTCGGCTGCGTGGAGGGCAGGCTCTACCACCTCTGGCACGGCGATCTCGACAACCGCCGATACCTCGCGCGTTACAAGGGATTCTCCGCGCTCGACTTCGATCCCACGCTCGATCTCGCGCGTGATGCGAGCGGCGCCTGGCGCTGGGGCCGCGACCGTGAGGAGCTGCGGCAGCACGTCGCGGATTATTTCCACGTGCGCCAGGAAGACGGTGCCGGCGAGGGGCATTTGCCGCTGGCGGCCGCCCAGGCGCCGGCCGACCGCCTGCCGTGAGCGATGCCGTCCGGGTCCTGGTGGCGTTTCATTCCCGCCGCGGGCACGTGGAACGGCTCGCCGCGGAAGTCGCGACCGGGGCGCGCGAGGTGCCCGCAACGGAGGTGACCGTGCGGCGCGTCGAGCAGGTGACGCGCGAGGAATTGCTCGCGAGCGATGGGCTCATCGTCGGCTCGCCGGTGCACAGCGGCTCGATGGCCGTGCCGGTGAAGCAGTTCTTCGACGACTGGCACCTGCGCTTCGAGTTCTATCCTTCCCGCCCGATGCGCGACCGCGTGGGCGCCGCGTTCGCCGCCGGCGGGCAGGGCGACGGCGGGCGCGAGCTGACGCTGCTCGGCATCCTGGCGGCGATGCTCCATCACCGCATGATCGTCGTCTCCGGCGAGAGCCCGATCGGCGTCTCCGCGGCGACGGAGGAGGGCGCCGCCGGGCTCGACGATGACGACGTCCGCAACGCGCGGGCCCTCGGCCGCCGCGTGGCGGAGGTCGCGCGCACGATGCGGGCGGGGCGGATCGCCACGCACGGCGGGACTTGACGCTCGTACATGCTGCGGCGCAAGCTCGGATTCAGAAGAATCAGAAGAATCAGAAGAATCAGAAGAATCAAGAGCGGCGATTACGTTAAATCCCTGAACGAGCGCCGCCGGAGGGCATCGCCCCATGCCGGCTCCCGGATTGAGATCGTTCCTGCTCGCAGCCGTGCTCGCGGCCCCTGGCGCGCATGCGGCTGTCATCAGCTACCAGGTGACGAATGTCTCTGGCAGCACGTGGCGCTACGACTACAGCGTCGCCAACGACGACACGATCACGAGTGAGGTCCGGCTCTTCGACATCCTGTTCGATCCGGCGCTCTACAGTGAAGCGACGCTGACGATCGTCTCGGGCGCCGGGATCGACGCGGGGTGGGATCAATTGATCCTCGCCTCGGGGATCGGCGTGCCGGCGGCCTACGACGTCCTTGCCACGGGCGCCGGGATCGGCAATGGCCAGGCCGTCTCCGGTTTCGCCGTGACCTTCACCTGGACCGGCGCAGGCGAGCCGGGGGCGCAGCAGTTCGAGATCTACGATCCCGACACCTACGCGCTGCTCGGCGCCGGCGCCACTACTCCGGTGGTTCCCGCGCCCGCATCTCTGTGGTTGATGGGGACCAGTCTGCTGGCTGCTGGTTTGCGGGCGCGCAAGAGATCGGCTTGAGACCCGCTCGCTCCGGAGCGCCAGCCCCGGAGGAATACACGCTGGCGGAGGAGAGACGAATGATTATCCGCACCGCCGCGAGAGCGACAACCGCCGCGATCTTCATAGTGGTGCTAGCCGCCTGCGGCGGGTCCGGATCACCCGGTGACGTCGCGCCGGGAGGCGGACCGCCGCCCGCATCCGGCGATGCGCCCGTACTCATGGCCGTTCCCGTAGTCGGGGCCGAGAACGTGCAGATCGCGAACTTCGTGCTCGTCGGCACGACCCGCATTTCGCGCACGGTCTTCGAGTACACCTACAGGGCAGACGTCACCAACGGAGACACGGCGCCCGCCGCCATCACCGCGACCCTCGCCAGCTCCGCGGCCACCACCGCGGTCGTAGACGGCGTCCTGGACTTCGGCGACGTGGCGCCGGGCGCCACGAAGACGAGCCTGGACACGTTCAGCATCCGCCAGGATCGCAGCGTGCCATTCGACCAGAATGCGCTGACCTGGACGGTGCAGGCCACGAGCGCAACAGCTGCGGGTCTGCTACTTGAAGAGGTCCTCTATCTGCCGGCCGCGGGCTCGGTGCCGTTTATCGAGCTCACCAATTTCGGCGCCGATCCGGTGGCCCTGGAGACGCTCACTGTCATGGTCGGCGATGCTGCGATTCCGCTCGAGCGTGCCGGGACGGAACTCGCGCCCGGCGCTCGCCTGGTCATCCTGCTCGACGGTCAGCTCCGTGCCGATGGGTTGACGTATCACGCGGGGTCGAATGTCACCATCTCTCCGGACGCCGGGACCGTGACCCTCTTCGATGACTTCGGCGGGCCCGTAGACGAGGTCGCCTGGGGGGCAGCGCCCCGCGCGGTCAGTCCGGTCGCGGGAGGGTTCTACCTCGATGTGGAGCCGGGCACCTCCATCGGAAGGGTGCCCGGTGTCCAGACGCCTCGAAATCCGCAGGCCTGGGTGGCATATCCGCCCGGCGAGGCCTCACCCGGTGCGGCAAACCCGCCTGCCACCGTGCGCGCGCTTCACCCACAACATGGTGCAACTGTCGCGCGAAGCACCGCCTCGCTGTCCTGGTTCCCGGTACCCGGCGCGACCAGCTACAGGGTGCAGGTCGCGCCGGACGAGACCTTCTCAATCCTTGTTCTTGATACCGAGGTCGCCCCGCCACGCGTTGACGTCTCGGGACTTCCAGCCGGGCGTCTTGTCTGGCGTGTCCAGTCCGAATTCGCTGGTGGCACAACCGCGCCATTCTCCACGCCATCCGTAGTTCATCTCGCCGACCAATTGGTTGCCGCAAGATCTTTCGCCGCCGCGGCGAACTCGCCGACTATGCTCCCGGTGCAGCTGCTCCAGCAGCACAAAGACACCAAGCTGCTGATGCTCGAGCGTCCTGTGGCCGATGGCCCGCATGCCTGGGACAACGATCACCAGATCCTGGACGAAGACGATCCCGCGGACAACAAGAAGTGCATGATCGCTTCATTGACGATGATGAATAACTACGCCCGTGACCCCACTGGAACCAGCACCACAAAGCCGCCGGATCTCCTCAGCCAGGACCGCATTGCATTCGAGGTCTTCAAAGACCTGTGGCCGAATGCGGAACTCGATCTGGGCTACGACCGGGTTCTCTATGGTTCTGCCGAGATTGCGAAAGCCTACCAGTTCGCGCTCGGCACGACTGAGTCCGCATACGCGGTCGGAGGGGTGGGAAATGTGGAATCGTTCTGGAACATCGTGAAGCAGCGAATTGATATCAACGAGCCTATTCTCGCGGCGGTCGCCCCGCACGCGTGGGTCATCAAAGGGTATTCCGATGGGCCGCCGCGGATTATCTACGTTGCCGATCCCTGGCGTGGCTTGGTCGACTACGACATTGACGACATTGACGGCAGAGCCGCGGTCGCGGACTGGCGCTACTGGCTGAACGATGGTCCTTTCGTGCCCACTCACCAGGAACCCGAGGTGTCAGCGGACAGCGACGGTGACGGCGTGTATGACTTCGACGAGACCCAGCGCTTTCATACGAATCCTCATGTCCCGGACACCGATAACGACGGTGTCCGGGACAAACAGGATATCTATGCGAGCGTGTTCGACATTCGGCGCGGGTACGCCGAACACAGGACCACTCTTGACTGGGACCACGACTATCTTTACATGGAACTTGACTCCGATTCGGACAGCGGCGGGTGCAAGGATGGGCAGGAGGATGTGGGCGGTGACGGAATTTTCGATGTCATATTAGACACTTGGAATTTCGACCAGAAGGACGATGCCTGCCAGGACCTCTCCGGGCATCTGACCTACAACGTGCACCAAAGCGGATCGGTCGACGCCATTCTCTCGGGCACACGCTATGAGACGACCACCATCTCAGCTCGCCTGGAACCTGATCCCGGCCACCCCGGTAATTACCGCGATGCCGGATCTACGTTTCGGTTCGTGGGGCGGATCTATCAGCGGTATGACTATCCGCAGTGCCAAATCTTGGTCAGGAACTGGGCAGACCAGGGCGGCGATTTCACGGGTCCCAATGCTTCGCCCGGTACGGCAGAAATCTTCCTTGACGGGAGCGGCCGATTGGCGGTGCATTTTGAAGCCGCAATCGACCCAGCGAACACCGGCGGCTGGGCCGGCTCATGCGGTGGCTTCGAACTGAGAGGGCTCGCCGGGGACGGTTTCTCTGCGAGATTTCCCGGTGGTGACTGCTTGGGGGTCCCAGTGGCGGGAGCTCCGTCCGGCCACAAGACGTTCACGTTCAGTTGTCAGGAGTCAGGGTGGGATGCGAGCGGGTCGCTCACCGTGGTTGCCCCGTAGCCGGGGCCAGCTGCGCTGACCGCCCGTCAGATAATCCCCGCCTTACCTAGACGCTCGATGTCGGCGAGAGCTGCCATGCCACTGCGTCGCCCTTGCCCGGTGCGCGCGTACGATGCGCGCGAGCGGATCGCCACGCGCGGCGGAACTTGACGCTCGTGCACGCTGCGGCGCAAGCTCGATCGCAACAACAATAAAGGGCGGCGTTCATTACGTTAAGTAGCTGAACCGACGCCCGGCGGTGGTCGTCCATGCGGGCTCTCGCACTCAGATCTTTCGTGGTCGCCGCGGCGTTGGCGGCCGCCAGTGCGGAGGCGGCGGTCATCGATTCCCAGGCGACGAACCTCACCGGGAACACCTGGCGCTACGACTATACGGTGTCCAACAACGGCGCCATCACGAGCGAGATCTATCTATTCGATATCCTGTTCGACCCGGCTCTGTACGCGGAGGACTCCCTCGCCATCGTCTCGGATCCGGGGCTGACGTTCTCCTGGAACCAGATCATCCTTGCCTCGGGCCTCGGGGTGCCGGCCGCCTTTGACGCACTTGTCAACGGCGGGGGGATCGGCACCGGCGAGAGCATCGGCGGCTTTGCCGTGAGCTTCACCTGGCTCGACGCCGGCACGCCCGGCTCGCAGGGCTTCGAGATCTACGATCCCAACACCTTTGCGTTGCTGGGCACCGGATCCACATCAGCGGTTCCCGGCCCCGCATCACTCTGGCTGATGGGAACGAGTCTGCTGGCCGCGGGTCTGCGGGCGCGACGCAGAACGAGTACGTGAGCACGCGACTGCGCCTGTGACGCCAGCACGCGAGTCTGTGAGGATTCAAATGGATATCCGTACGCTTGCGGTCCTTTGTGCGGCGACCATGATGGGTGCGCTCACCGGCTGCGGCGGATCGGGAGCACCGCCGGATGTCGACGCGCCGCCCGGCCCGCTGGCCGCACCGCCGGTTCTCCTCTCCGTGAACGTCGTCGGTGCGCCCGACGTGCAGGTCTCGAACTTCGTGCTCACCGGCACCACGCGCATCTCGCGCACGGTCTTCGAGTACACCTACAGGGCGGACGCGACCAACGGCGACACGATTGCCGTTGCCCTGACCGCGAGCCTCGCGAGCTCGGCCGTATCCACAACTGTCATGGACGGTGCGCTCGACTTTGGCAACGTCTCGCAGGGCGCCACGAAGACGAGCCTGGACACGTTCACGATCCGCCAGGACCGCACCGTGCCGTTCGACGGGAACGCGCTCACCTGGACGGCGGAGACCGCGCCGGCTTCGGCCGCGGGTCTCCTGCTGGAAGAAGTCCTGTACGCGCCGGCGGCGGGAGCGGCGCCCTTCATCGATCTCGTCAATGCCGGCATCGATTCGGTGCCGCTGCAGTCGCTGATCCTGAAGGTCGACGACATCCCGATCCGGCTCGAGGATGCCGCGACCGAGCTCACGTCCGGCGCGCGCCTGCACATCCTGCTCGACGGCCAGTCCCGTGCCGACGGACTGACGTATCACGCGGCGCCGGAGGTGGTGGTCACGGCTGACGCGGGAACCATCGCGCTGCTCGACAAGTTCGGCGAAGCCATCGACCAGGTCGCTTGGGGAACGGCAGCGGGCGCCGTCAACGTAGTGGCGAGCGGCATCCTTTTCGATCAGGTGGAGGCAGGCACCACCATCGGCCGCGCTTCGGGCATGACGAACGCGCGGGATCGCGACGCATGGGTCGGATACCCCCCGGATCAGGCCACCCCGGCAGCCGCGAACCCCTTCCCGGTCGTGCGCGGGCTGCATCCGTTGAGCGGCGCCATCCTCGCGCGTGCCGGCACGTCACTGTCCTGGTTCCCGGTGCCGGGCGCGGTGCGGTACCGCGTGCAGGTCGCCGCAGAGCCCGGTTTCTCGGCCCCGCTTCTCGACGTCGTAGTGGAAGACGCCGAGGTCGACGTCGCCGCACTGGCGGCCGGGAGCTACCTGTGGCGCGTGCAATCAGAATTCGCTGGCGGCGGCACCGCGGGTTTCTCGGAGGCGTACAGGATCCAACTCACCGACGGAACGAGCGCTCTCGCCGCACTCTCGTCGGCGAGGGTCCGGATTCAGGCGGCGATGGGCGGCACGGCGAAACCCGCAGCGGCGATGCAGACCAAATTGCTCCCGGTCCCCCTGATCGACCAGCACAAGGACACCCGGATGCTGCTCCTGGAGGAATCGCACCCGAACGACGACCCTTTCAGCCTGCCGCAGCCCGACTGGGACCCCGCCCTCGAGCACCTCTGGGACGGCAACCACGGGAGGCTCAGGGAAAAGGACCCGGCGGACAACGCAAACTGCCTGCTCGCCTCGCTCGCCATGATGAACCACTACTTCGGCGGCGACCTGAACCAGGACCGGATCGGCTACGAAATACACAAGGACCGTCAGCCGGGGCCCGAATGGGACCTGAACCTTGCACCCGTCCCACCCGCCAGGGTCAACGCGGCCTACAGCTTCGCGCTCGGCCGGTTGGCGCCCAACTGGGAGCCGCCGGGGAACCCGGAGGGGCTCTGGACGGTGGCGACGAGCCTGATCGACCTCGACATACCCGTGCTGGCCGTCAGGACCACCCCGCCCGCCCACGCCTTCGTCATCGTCGGCTACGACAACGTGAACGGTCATCGCTACCTGGTCGTGAACGATCCGTGGCACGCCCGGCAGATCGTGTATGACGTCGCCGATCCCGCCGTCGCCACGTGGGCTTACGCGGCGGCGAACGGCTTTTTTCAGGGCGTCAGGCAGGAAGCGTCCGTCACCACCGATTCCGACGGCGATGGCATCGTCGACTTCGACGAGACCGAGCGCTTTCATACGGACCCGAACCTCACGGACTCGGATCTCGACGGCGTTCACGACTACTATGACATCTACGCTAGCGTGTTCGACCCGAGCAAGGGCTACCACTATGGGCCTTTCGGCGATCGCGACGATGATGGGGATAGCCTGCCCATGGAGCGCGACCGTGACTCCGACGCTGGTGGTTGCGAAGACGGCCAGGAGGACAAGGACGGGAATGGAAAATACGCCGGCATGGGAACTACCGAGACCTGGAACTTCGATACGAAGGACGACAGCTGTCTCGGCCTCGCCGGGCACCTGGTGTATCACGATCACCAGACCGGCTGGATCACTCCCGATGTATGGAGATCGTTCGCTGACACTACCGTGATCTCCGTGCGCCTCGCCCCGGACCCGGGCACGCCGGGCGATTACATCGACGATGGATCCACCTTCGTGTTCAGAGGGGCGCACGAGGCCGTGTATGACCTGGGGCAGTGCGCGATCTGGGCCAATTCTGCGGCAAACCAGGCAGGCGATTTCACGGGGCCGGGCGCCGGGCTCGTCCAGGGAAGCATCGTCCCGGACGGGAGCGGTCGGATCGGCCTGCACTTCGTCACCGGGATCGACCCGCAGAACACCCAGGGCTGGGGCGGCGGCTGCGGGCTGCCGGCCGCAAGCGGTCAGGCGGGCGACAGTTACTCGGCGGAATTCCGCGACGAGTGCTGGGGCGACCCGGTCCCCGGCGCGCCGCCAGGTCACCAGACCTACAACTTCAGCTGCCAGACCACGGATTGGACCGCTTCGGGCTCGCTGACCGTCGTGGCGCCGCCGTAACGGCTCAGATCACGCCGGTCTTCGCGAGCCGCTCGATGTCCGCGAGCTGCCAGGCCACCGCCTCACCCTTGCCCGGCGTGCGCACCTTGCCGCCCTCGAGCAGCAGGTTCTTCGGGTGGAAGACGGTCTTCGCGTAGCTCTCGGCATAGGCCTGGAACGGCTGGCGCACCAGCATGTTGGTGAGCCCCGACTTCCGCCGCGCGGCGCGCAGCGCCTCGAGGTCGATCGTCGCGGTGGCGACCATGGATTCGCCGCCGGGCGCGGCCTCCGCGAGCACGTCGCCCTTGTAGTCCACGATCTTCGACATGCCGGTGGCGGACTCCGCCGGGATGGCGATGTGCTCGAGCCGCGCGGTGTTGGCCGAGACGACATAGGCGATGTTCTCCGCTGCGCGGGCGCGGCGCCCGAGCTCTTTCGTCGTCGTGAGCGGGCTGCCGATCTCGCTCGTCGAATGCACGAACACCTCCGCGCCGCGCATGGCGTGGCAGCGCGCGATCTCAGGGTACTGGATCTCCTCGGAGGCGATCGCGGCGAGCCGGCCGATCGGCGTGTCGGCCACGGGGAATACCTTGTCGAGGCCGTATACCTCGAGGTAGCGGTCCCAGACGTCATAGGGCGTCGGTGCGGAAAGGGAGATCAGCCGCCGGTAACGCAGGATGACGTCGCCGGAGGGCGCGATGATGAAGCAGCACTGGAAAAAGAGCTCGGGGAAATTCGGGTCCGCCTCGTAGGCGTTGCCGGCCAGGTAGAGGTCCAGTTCGCGGGCGATGGCGCCGAGTGCCCCGTATTCCGGCCCGCCGATCCCGAGCGCGGCCTTGTCGCGCCACTCGGCCACCGATTCGCCCATGGGAAAGCCCGTGAGGAAATACTCCGGCAGCACGACGAGCTTCACATCCACGCCGTTGTACTGGCGAATGAAGGCCTTGCTGCCGGCGACCGCGCGACGCGTCCGCGCGATGTTGTCCGCCATGCGTTTGCGCGCGCTCGCGCGATCGCTGCAGTCATTGACGCAGGCGGTCGCGATCTGCAGCGCCAGGGCTGCATAGCGTTGAACTGGCGGGACGGGATTTTTGTTTGACATCAAGGTTTCTTCCGGCCAGCGGGCGCTTCTCGTCGGCTCGGCGACCGGCTTTCATTTTCGCGGCAAGCGCGGGCAGCCTACCACTCGCTTTGCTGCTCCGGAATGTATAATCCTTGAAATTTGCCATAGATTCCCGTAACTCACCCGCACCTCTCAAGGCTCCGGTCTTTCCCCGGGCAACGCACTCTCTCGCCATGCAGCCAACGGATATCTCGGACCCGAAGTACTTTCACAAGGTCGTCGATTGCCAGTGGGCGTGCCCGGCACACACCGACGTGCCCGGCTACATCCGCCTGATCGCGCAGGGGCGTTTCACCGACGCCTACATGTTGAACCGGGAGAGCAACGTGTTCCCGGCGATCCTCGGGCGCGTCTGCGATCGGCCGTGCGAGCCGGCGTGCCGGCGCACCAGGGTGGAGGAAAAGCCGGTCGCCATCTGCCGCCTGAAGCGCGTCGCCGCGGACCTGCGTGACGACGTGGCGGCGCTGCTGCCGAAGGCGGCGAAGCAGAAGAACGGCAAGCGCGTCGCCTGCGTCGGCGCCGGCCCCGCGTCGCTCACCATCGCCAACGATCTCCTGCCGCTCGGTTACGAGGTCGTGATCTACGAGGCCCTGGACGTGCCCGGGGGGCTCATGCGCAGCAACATCCCCTCGTTCCGCCTGCCCGCCGAGGTCATGGACGAGGAGATCGACATGATCGTCGGGATGGGCGCCGAGATGCACTACGGCACGCCCGTGAAGAGCATGAAGGCGCTGCTCGCCGAGAACTACGACGCGGTCTTCGTCGGCAGCGGCGCGCCGAAGGGCAAGAATCTCAAGCTGCCCGGCCGCGACGAGGCGGGTGAGCGGATCCACATCGGCATCCAGTGGCTCGAATCGGTGGCGTTCGGCCACATCGACAAGATCGGCGAGAAAGTGCTGATCATCGGCGTCGGCAACACGGCCATGGATTGCTGCCGGACCTCGCTGCGGCTCGGCGCGAAGAGCGTCAAGGTGATGGCCCGCAAGCCACGCGAGTTCTTCAAGGCTTCGCCCTGGGAGCTCGAGGACGCGGAGGAGGAGACGGTCGAGATCGTGGTGAACCACTCGCCGAAGTCCTTCATCATCAAGAACGGCCGGTTGACCGGCATGATCTTCGAGAAGATGGAGTACCAGTTCGACGCGCAGGGGCGGATCACCGGCGAGAAGCTGGTCGGCGAGGAGATCTTCCCCTGCGACGACGTCGTGCTCGCCATCGGCCAGGAGAACGCGTTTCCCTGGATCGAGCGCGACCTCGGCATCGAGTTCGACAAATGGGAAGTCCCGGTCGTGGACGCCGCCACTTACCAGGGCACGCGGCCCGGCGTCTTCTTCGGCGGCGATGCCGCCTTCGGGCCGAAGAACATCATCTGGGCGGTCGAGCACGGCCACCAGGCCGCGATCTCGATCCACAAGTACTGCCAGGGCGAGGATATCGCGCAGCGCATGCCCTACGGCATGAATCTCGCGACTTCGAAGATGGGCATGCACGAGTGGGCGTACAGCAATGCCTACGATGCAGCCGAGCGGCGGCTCATGCCCCACGTGAGCCTCAGCGAGCGGTTCAGGAAGCTCAACGTCGAGGTGGAGCTCGGTTTCACGCCCGAGCAGTTCACGAAGGAAGTCGAACGTTGCCTCAACTGCGACATCCAGACGGTGTTCGTAGAGAAGCTCTGCATCGAGTGCGACGCCTGCATCGACATCTGCCCCACGCGCTGTCTTACGATCACCGCCAACGGCACGGAAGAGGACCTGCGCACGCGGCTCTCCGCGCCCGCACAGAACCTCACGCAGGATCTCTACGTCTCGGACGTGCTGCCGCAGACCGCGCGCGTGATGGTGAAGGACGAAGACCTTTGCGTGCACTGCGGCCTCTGCGCGGAGCGCTGCCCGACCGGCGCGTGGGACATGCAGAAGTTCACCCTGAACATCCAGTACGCGGCGGATGCCGTCACCCCGGCTCCGCCAAGGGCGAGGACCGGCACTGGATGAGCAGGAAGCCCAGAGACAACGACTTCACCGTCAAGGTCGCGAACGTCAACGGCACCGGATCGGCCAGCGCCAACACGCTGCTGATGAAGTCGTTCTTCCGCATGGGGGTGCCCGTAGCCGGCAAGAACTACTTCCCCTCCAACATTCAGGGGCTGCCGACCTGGTACGAGATCCGCGTGAGCAAGGACGCCTATATCTGCCGCTCCGGGCGGGTAGACGTCATGGTGGCCATGAATGCGGAGACCTACCGCAAGGACCTGAACGACGTCGCACCCGGCGGCCACCTCATCTACGACTCCACCTGGCCGCGGGCGAAGCAGCTCGCGCGCGACGACATCACGGTCCTCGGCGTGCCGCTCGCGAGGCTTTGCAACGAGCGCTTCACCAAGGCGCGCGAGCGCGTGCTGATGAAGAACATCGGCTACGTGGGCGTGCTGGCGGCGTTGCTCGAGATCGACACAGATATCGTGCGCGCCCTGCTGCAGGAGAGCTTTGGCGGCAAGCCGCACCTGCTCGACTCGAACCAGGCGGCGTTCGATCTCGGCTTCGACTATGCGAAAGAGAACTTCCAGTGCCCGCTGCCGTTCCGGGCGCGTCGCATGGAGCGCACGGCCAGCCACATCATGATCGACGGCAACACGACGACGGCCCTCGGCGCGCTGTTCGCGGGTGCCACGGTCGGGGCCTGGTACCCGATCACGCCGTCCACGTCCGTGATGGACGCGTTCAAGCGCTTTGCGGAGCGCTACCGTCGCGATCCGGCGACCGGCAAGCTCAACGTCGCCATCATCCAGGCCGAAGACGAGCTTGCCGCCATCGGCATGGTGCTCGGCGCGAGCTGGAACGGTGCGCGCGCCTTCACGCCGACGAGCGGCCCGGGAATCTCGCTCATGAACGAGTTCCTGGGATACGGCTACTTCACGGAGATCCCGGCGGTCGTGATCGACGTGCAGCGCTGCGGCCCCTCCACCGGCATGCCCACCCGCACCCAGCAGGCGGACATCATGACCTGCGCGTACGCCTCCCACGGCGACACGCGCCACGTGCTGCTCTTTCCCGCCAATCCGGAGGAGGCGTTCTACATGGCCGCGCAGGCTTTCGACCTCGCCGAGCGGCTGCAGACGCCCGTGATTCTCATGACCGACCTCGACATCGGCATGAACGACTGGATGTGCCCCGACCTCGCCTGGGATGCCGGGTACAAGCCCGATCGCGGCAAGATCATGTCGGCCGAGCAGCTCGACAAGATCGAGAAGTTCCATCGTTACCTCGATGTGGACGGCGATGGCATTACCTGGCGCACGCTTCCCGGCGTGCATCCGAAGGGCGCCTACTTCACGCGCGGCTCGGGCCACAACATGTATGGGGCATACACCGAGGACGCGAAGGAATACCAGGCGGTCGTCGACCGCCTGCGTCGGAAATGGGATACGGCCCGCAAGCTGATGCCCGAACCCGTCGTGGAGCAGTCCGAGCGCAACCGCATCGGCATCGTCTCGGTCGGGAGCTGCGACGGCGCGGTGCGCGAGGCGCGCGACCGGCTGGCCGAGGCGGGCATCAACACGAATTACCTGCGGGTGAAGGCTTTCCCTTTCGGGGACGCCGTGCAGAACTTCCTCGATGCCCACGATCGCCTCTATGTCGTGGAGCAGAACCGCGACGCGCAACTGCGCAGCCTCCTCGTGCTCGAGACGCGCGTCAATCCGGAGAAGCTCGTCGCCGTGCTGCACTATGACGGGCTGCCGATCGCGGCGACGAGTATCGTGGACGGCATCAACCAGGACATGGCGGCTGGAAAGGCAGCATGAACGTGATGATCAGACTCGGCGAGACAGGAGGCGGGAAAGCAGCATGAGCTTCATCGCCAAACCCAAGGTCGCCCACCCGGGCCTGCCCCGCAACGAGCTCGGACTCTCGCTGCGCGACTACGAAGGCAGCATGTCGACGCTCTGTGCCGGCTGTGGTCACGACTCCATCACCGCAGCGCTGGTTCAGGCGGCGTTCGAGCTGTCCATCCCGCCGCACCGGATGGCGAAGATGTCCGGGATCGGCTGCTCCTCGAAGACCCCGGCCTATTTCGCCTCGACGTCGCACGGCTTCAACTCCGTCCACGGCCGCATGGCGAGCGTGGCCACGGGCGCGAATGCGGCCAATGGCGACCTCTATTACATCGGTGTCTCCGGCGACGGCGACACGCTCTCCATCGGGCTCGGCCAGTTCTGCCACGCCGTGCGCCGCAATCTCAACATGCTCTACATCATCGAGAACAACGGCGTGTACGGCCTCACCAAGGGCCAGTTCTCGGCCTCGGCCGACGTCGGCAGCAAGGCCAAGAAGGGCGAGGTCAACCAGCAGCCGCCGATCGACCCCTGCCTGCTGGCCCTGTCCATCGGCTGCACCTTCGTCGCCCGCAGCTTTTCCGGCGACAAGGAACACCTCGTGCCGCTGTTGAAGGCGGGCATCAGGCACCACGGCTTCGCCATGCTGGACGTGATCTCGCCGTGCGTGACGTTCAACGACCACGAGGGCTCAACCAAGAGCTACGACTTCACGCGCAAGCACTTCCATCCCGCCATCTATGCGGACTTCGTGCCGCCGATGGAGCAGATCCGCTCGCAACAGGCGGCCGGTTCGGTTCAGGCCGTGACCATGCACGACGGCAGCACGGTGCTGCTCCGCAAGGTGGGCGCCGACTACGACCCGGCCGATCGTGCCGGTGCCTTCAGCTACCTGCAGCGGCACCAGGCCCAGGGCGAGGTCGTGACGGGACTCCTCTTCATCGATGAGACCAAGCCGGAGATGCACGAGGTGCAGTCGCTGCCCGCCGAGCCGCTGTCCTCGATCCCCTACGAGAGGCTGAATCCGGGCCAGAAGATCCTGGACGCCATCCAGGACAAGTTCCGGTAGCGCGGCGGCGACCCGGGCCGGATTCAATCCGGCACCGGCTTCAGGGAGAGCTGGACGGTGCCGCCCCGGGCGACGGGCAACTCAGCCAGACACTCAGCGGCGCGATCGATGTCGACGCCGAGACTGCACCGTCTTTCGCCATACAGCTCAACGTCGCGAAGCCGGCGACGCGATCCGGCAGCCGGTAGTAGCGAAAACCGGTGGCGTCATCGGTTTCGTCAGGTTTGCGCTGACCTGCCACGCTCGCGCACTCCGAATCCGGTTGCATGAGCCACTGAAGTTGCCTGATCGGCACGTCGACCCGGACGATCAGCGGCGTCGGCAGCTCGCTTGCGTCCTGCAGGCGCCAGGAATCGCCAATCGACACGAATACCTGCGGCCGGTCGCCAGGCACCGGGCACTGGTAGTCGACGGCGACATGAAAGGGGAGGATGGTGGGATCGACAGAGCCCGGACCGATCACGGGCCGTGGCAGCGCAGCGCCGTCCGCCTCCAGAGCCTGCGTAATGCGCACGTGAGGTTGTTCGGCGCAGATGGCGAGTGAAGCTGTGGCAAGACAGGCCACCAGTAGGGCAGGCTTAGTGTGACTGCTCGAATTCACGCGTGCGCAGCCGCTCATTGCGAACCGCGGCATTCTAGCAGCGGGTCGCGCTACGGCACGCCTCCGCGCTCTGGTTCCGGTCACGGGCTCGCGCTACCCGGATGCTAGACTCGCATTTTGCCGGTATGGCGGCTGCAATTCCGGGTGACTCGTGTTCAGCGAGCTGGGCAGGCGAGGCTACAGATTGGCCCGCCAGATCGTCGTCGGGGTGATTGGCGGCACCGTGGTGCTCGTCGGCGTGATCATGCTCGTGACGCCCGGCCCTGCCTTCGTGGTCATTCCGCTGGGGCTCGCGATTCTCGCGGTCGAATTCGCCTGGGCGCGACGGTGGTTGAACAAGCTCAAGGCGAGCCTGAGCAAGGAGCAGCTGAACGGCCTGTTCGGCAGGCCCAAGAAGCCCGCGGTGCCCCCATTGCCCGAGGAATAGGCCTGCCTCGCACGAAAAAAAGAGGCTCGCATGGCGGGGGAGGATCGCTCAGTCTTGAACCGACTGGACTGCCATGCGAGCCCCGGACGGCAGGTTTCTGCTGGGGGAGCGAAACCTGCTGAAGGATGGCACTGGGCCATCGCTCCGCGGACGCCTCGCGGGGGAAGAGCGCGGCGCCCGTGAAGATCGTGTGGAGTTCCTGTCTCCTTAGAACGGCGGGAAGCCCGCGTTGATCGCTGCGAGGATCAGGAAAGTCGCCGCTACCGCCAGCGCCAGGGCCGGCAGCCTCTCGGCGGGCGCCCTCAGTAACTTGTGCTCGGTATCCATACTCTAGCCTTTCAATGGGCGGGCACTTGGAGCCCGCACTCTCTTGCATAGCACAATCCGTGCCGACGCAATTTCATAAATAATACAAGCACATATACGCGTCTCCACATCACGGAAAATCGTTAACACCGGAAAATCGTTTCAGTTAATCACGGTTTTTCGTAGAATTGATCCCATGGTAGACACCCCCTCGACCCACGGATTCGTTCGAAGCCTGCCCGTACTGATCGCGCTGATGGACGGCGAGGGGCGGTTCATGGAGGTGTCTGACGAGTGGCAGCGTCACATCGGCTACACCCGCGAGGAGATGCTCGGACGGCGTCCCGATGCGTTCGCAACGGAAGCGAGCGCCCAGCGCATCCGCGAGGAACACCTGCCGCGTTTCCGCCGGACCGGGCGCCTCGATCACGTGCCCGTCGATTTCGTGGCGAAGGACGGCCGCGAGCTTCAGCTCCTCGCGACCACCGTCGCGGCCTACTCGCCGGCCGACGGTAGCCTCCTCTACTCGGTGTCGCTGTTCCAGGACCCCTCGGACCGGGAACGCCTCGAGCGGCGCTTCCTCGACCTCTATGAATCCACGCCGGCGATGTTGCACACCATCGATGCGGAGGGCCGCATCACGGCGGTCAGCAATCACTGGCTTACAAAGCTCGGCTATGGCCGTAACGAGGTCATCGGCCGCTCCATCCTCGACTTCATCACCGACGAGTCGCGCAAGCCCCTCATGGATGGGCGCCTGAAAGAATTCATCAGCCATGGCGACGTGCAGAACGTGCCGCGCCAGATGGTCACGAAGACGGGCGAAGTCCTCGATGTGCTCCTGTCCGCCCGGGCCGAGCGCGACGCGAGTGGTGCGGTCGTGCGGCTGCTGGTGGCGAGCAAGGACGTCACGGAGCGCAACCGCGGAGAGGCGAAGCTGAAGGAGGCCTACGGCGAGATCGCGCGACTCAAGGAGGAGTTGCAGCGCGAACGCGACTACCTGCGCGAGGAAGTGAACCTGTCGATGAATTTCGGCCGCATCGTCGGCGACAGCCCCGCGCTCGCCGCGATGCTGGCACGCATAGAAGCAGTCGCCGGGACACCCGCGAGCGTGCTCATCGTCGGGGAAACGGGCTCCGGCAAGGAGCTCGTCGCGCATGCCATCCATGCGCGCAGCCGCCGCGCCGACGGCCCGCTCGTCAAGGTGAACTGCGCGGCGATTCCCGACGAGCTCTTCGAAAGCGAGTTCTTCGGGCACGTCCGGGGTGCCTTCACGGGCGCGCACCGCGACCGTGTCGGCCGCTTCGAGCTCGCGGACGGCGGCACCATCTTCCTCGACGAGGTCGGCGAGATCCCGCTCGGGCTGCAGGGCAAGCTGTTGCGTGTACTGCAGGAGCAGGAGTTCGAGCGCGTCGGCGACGACCGCACACGCAAGGTGGACGTCCGCGTGATCGCGGCCACGAACAAGGACCTGGAGAAGGCCGTGGAGGCGGGGGAATTCCGCGAGGACCTCTATTACCGACTCAGCGTCTTTCCCGTGCAGGTGCCGCCGCTGCGCAAGCGTGGCGACGACGTCGTCCACCTCGCGGCGCACTTCCTCGAGCAGGTCTGTCGCCAGTTCGGCAGGCCCTGTCCGTCACTGACGCCGGCCCAGTTCGACATGTTGCGCCGCTATGACTGGCCGGGCAACGTGCGCGAGCTCAAGAACGTGATCGAGCGCGCCGTCATACTCTCGCGGGGCGGGGCGTTACGCTTCGACCTGCCACTGCCGGAAGGGGTGTTACCGGCGCCGCAGTCTCCGGAGCGAGCGGGGGCTGGCAGCACCGCGGCGGGCTTCGTGACCGAGACCGAGATGCGCGACCAGCAGCGGCGCAACATCGTCGCCGCCCTGCAGGCCGCGGGGGGGCGCATCTCGGGCAAGGGCGGCGCGGCCGAACTTCTCGGCGTGAAGCCGACGACCCTCGCCGATCGCATGCGCTCGCTCGGCGTGGAACGGCAACGGCGCAAGGCCTGATCCCCGGCCGGGGGGACGGTCGCACCGCGGCGGCCGGACTATACTGGTCCCATGGCAAACCTCATTACATTGAGCCGTTTGCTCCTCCTCATCGCGGTGGTGGCACTCGCCTACCAGCCGCCGTCGCTGCTGCATTTCCTCAATGTGGCGCTGTTGATCGTCGTCTTCGTGACGGATGGCCTGGACGGTTACGTTGCCCGCAAACGCGGCGAGGTAAGCCTGTTCGGGGCGATGTTCGATATCGCCGGGGATCGCATCGTGGAACTCACGATGTGGATCGTGCTCGCAGACCTGAATCTGCTGCCGATATGGGTGCCGCTGGTGTTCGTCGTCCGTGGCACGATCGTCGACGCCATCCGCGCGAGCCAGACCGTGCACGCCGGCCAGAGCCCCTTCTCGATGATGGAGACGCCGCTCGGTCGTTGGCTGGTCGCGGGCAAGTTCATGCGCGCCTTCTACGCCGTGCTGAAGGCGCACGCGTTTTGCTGGATGCTGCTGATCCAGCCGCTGCCGGCCCTGTTTCCGCAATTCTGGGCGGCTTGGGGTTGGCTGCTCAGCGGCGTCGGGAATTTCCTGGTCTACCTCTCGGTGGCGCTGTGCCTCGCGCGTGGCCTGCCCGTGATCGTAGAATTCGCCTATAGCGAAAGGCACTCGATACTCGGCAAGCTGATGCCCCAGGAATCGGGCCGCAACTGAAGGCACGTGATGAAGCTTGCCGTATTCGACATTGACGGGACGCTGGTGACGGGCCCGAGCACCGAGAAGCGCTTTGCCCTGCACCTCGCCCGCAACGGACGCATCGGCCCGCGCCAGGCGTTCGCGTTCCTCGCATTCCTGCCCCGCGAGCTGCGCCATTACGGCTGGCACGTGCTCAAGAAGGACAAGGCCTATCTCGCCGGGCTACGGGAGCAGGACGTGTGCGACCTCGCCGCCGCGTGGGTCGGACCCGCGCTGGAGAGGGCCTGGTTCGCACCCTGCATCGCGCGCCTGCGCCGGCACCAGGAGGCGGGCGATGTCGTCGTGCTGCTCTCCGGTACGCCGCAATTCATCGCGGCTGCGATCGGTTCGGCACTCGGCGTGGACCGTTCGATCGGCAGCTCCTGCGCGATGCGTGAGGGCCGCTTCCGCTCGTCAGCTCCCGTGAGCCATCCCTTTGCCGAACACAAGGTCGCCGTCGTTCGGGAATTGGCGCGCTCCCACGGAGTGGACGCCGCCGACGTCGTCGCTTACGGCGACTCGATTCACGACCTGCCGCTGTTCATGTCCGTCGGGCAGGCCATCGCGGTGCGGCCGGACGACGCGCTTGCCGGGGTCGCGCAGTCCGCGGGCTGGGAGACGATCGGACCGACGCGGCGCGGGTTGTTGTCATGGCTCGTGCCGCGGCGGGCCGAGGCTCGCGCCGACGTTCCCGACGGCTGACGGGCGGCTACCGGGGTGACAGGTAGAAGAGCGAAAGCTGGGTGGCGAAATCCGGCGCCGTATCCGTCCGGATGTCTTCGAAGATGCCCAGGCGCACGCCGAACCGGTTGCTGAAGCGCCAGAGGAACCCGCCGCCGAGCTGCATGGCGGACGAACCGAGCATCTCGAGATCGCTCCGATAGGCGGCGGTATTTCCCTGCACCTGGAGCACCAGGTCGAAGGATCGCGCGGCGGCCCAGGAGAGAGCCGCGTCGTAATAGACGATCCTCGCGGAGGCGGCCGGCAGCGGTGGATCGACGTCACCGGGCCACACGAGGCCGCCGGTCAGGCTCCAGCCGAAGCGCGACCCCGGCGGGCTCGCCGGCCGGGCCAGCCGCAGGCCTGCCGCGACATCCGTGCTGCCGCTGCCGGTCAGACGGTCCGGGTCGCCGGTCGGCCACTCGATGTCGGCCAGGAGGTCCGCGCGCAGCGGCTCACCACCGCCACCGAACAGGCTCCATGCGGCCGAGGTGCGCACGTCGCCGAGCCCGGAGGTGGCGTCGTCCAGAGCGACCTCCTGCACGCCCTCGCGGATGTAGACGAACTGCAGCTGCCCGGTGGGAAGCAGCGGGCGGATGCCTTCGTGGAGGCCGAAGGTTTCGTGCCAGGCATCGATTGGCCGGTCGAGGAATCCGCCGTTGTGGGCGATCCAGGGCACCTCCGCGCCGAAGCTCAGCCGGCGCCCGTAGCGGTGCTGCAGCCGCAACGTGAGCGTGTGCGTCTCGCCGTCGAGCTCCAGCCTCTCGTCGCCCGCCTGCTGGATGCTGGCGTTGTTCGCGATGTCCCACGACAGCTCGGCCGCCGGCCCGCCGGCATCGACCCAGCCATCCGGGATGCCGAGGATCGCGGTGAAGGGCGCGCGGTTGAACAGCGGGAAGCGCTGCAAGGCAAGCGCGTCTTCCGCGCACGCTGGCAGGGCGAATGCGCTCAGGGCGCACAGCGTGGCAAGGCCCGCCACCACCGGCACCGACGGAACCTCTGGACCCGCGTGCTGTGCATTCGGCAAAATCACGACCGTCCATTCTTTGGAACTCCCGGGCACCGTCAAGGATGCGCTTCAGGTTTCTGCGGATCGTTTCGATCGCGCTGATTCTCCCCGGCTGCCCGGCCTGGTCAGCGGATCCAGGCACCGCGCTGCCCGAGACAGTCGCCGCGGCGCTCGCAAAGGCGAAGATCCCGTCCTCGTCGTTCAGTGCCTACGTGCAGGAGGTGGGCGAGGACAAGCCGACCCTGTCGTTCAACGCCGACACCCCGCGCAACCCCGCATCCACCATCAAGCTGGTGACGACCTACGTGGGGCTCGAGGCGCTCGGTCCGACCTACACCTGGAGAACGGCGGCACTGGCGGAGGAGCCCCCGCGCAACGGCGTGCTCGACGGCGACCTGTATCTGAAGGGCTACGGCGACCCGTACCTGGTGCTGGAGCGATTCTGGCTCCTGCTCCGCGAGATCCGGCAGAGCGGCGTGCGCGACATCCGCGGGGACGTCGTGATCGACAACACGTACTTCGACGTCGGCCCGTCCCGGCCGGGGGATTTCGACGGCCGGCCTTACGAGAACTACAACGTCGTTCCCGATGCCCTGATGATCAATTTCCAGGCGGTCAATTTCCGGTTTCGCCCGGATCCCGCGGCGAGCCGGGTCGCCATCACGGCGGACCCGCTGCTCGCCAATCTGCAGATTCGCAACCAGCTCCAGCTCGTGGACGGGCGTTGCAGCAGGCAGAACCGCATCAACCTGGCCGTCGATGACACCGGGCGCGACGTCGTGTTCACCGGGCGGTTCAGCCGCCAGTGCGCCGAGTTCGGCGTGACCCGCAGCGTGACGAATGCGACCGACTACGCCTACGGGCTGTTCCGCGCCCTCTGGGAGGAGACCGGTGGCACGATCCGGGGCAAGTCGCGAGTCGCGGCGGTGCCGCCGGGAATGAAGACTCTCGCGGCAATCGAGTCGGTGCCGCTGACCGATGTCATCACGGCCATCAACAAGCACAGCAACAACTTGATGGCCCGGCATTTGCTCCTCACGGTCGGTGCGGAGCGTTTTGGCCCGCCCGGCACCGTCGAGAAGGGTCAGCGCGCCCTGCAGGAAGAACTCCATCGCACCGGACTCGATTTCCCGGAGCTGGTGATCGGCAACGGAGCCGGACTGGCGCGCGAGACACGGATCTCGGTACGCAGTCTCGCGCGCGTGCTGCTCGCGGCGGAAGCGGGCCCCTTCGGCTCGGAGTACGAATCCTCACTCGGGGTCTCGGGCCTCGACGGCACCGTGCAGCGCCGCTTTCGCAACGACGAATTGTCGGGTCACATGCATCTGAAGACCGGTACGCTGAACGGCGTGCGGGCCATGGCCGGCTACGTCCGGACGCCTTCCGGACACTTGTTTGCCGTAGCGATGATCCAGAACGCCAGCGGCTGGGGCGAAGACGTGCAATCGGCGCTGTTGCGGTGGGTTTATCGTCGCTGAAGGCCGTTCAGGCTAGAATGCTCCGGCACCCCGCGAGCGCGGTCCGGAGACAACGCGAATGAAACTGATCACCGCCATCATCAAGCCGTTCCGGCTGGACGACGTCCGCAATGCGCTTGCGGAAGTGGGGGTCAACGGCATGACGGTTACCGAGGTCAAGGGGTTCGGGCGCCAACGCGGCCACACCGAGCTCTACCGGGGCGCGGAGTACGTCGTCGACTTCCTGCCCAAGGCGAAGATCGAGGTGGCCGTTGCCGACGATCTCGTCGAGCGCGCCGTGGAAGCCATTACTGCCGCCTCGCGCACCGGCAAGGTCGGCGACGGCAAGATTTTCGTGGTCGATCTCGAGCAGGCACTGCGCATTCGGACCGGCGAGACCGGCGACAACGCGCTGTAGAGCGCTCCGGCTCAGGCGCCCTGCTCCGCGAGACGGGTGCGGGATCGCCACAGTCGCACCCCCAGCAGGGCCGCGAGAATCAGGCAGTACACCAGCGGCTCGGTGATGTCCTTTTTCACCTGCCACCAGAAATGCCAGCAGCCGAGTATGGCAATCAGGTAGACGAGCCTGTGCAAGACGAGCCAACGCCGCCCGAGGCGCCGGCGCCAACCCGCTGTCGAGGTCACCGCGAGGGGTATCAGCAGCATCAGGGCCGTGAACCCGATCGTGATGTATGGCCGCTTGGCGATGTCGGGGATTATTTCGCGGAAGTTGAGCGCGCGATCGAGCAGGAGGTAGTTGGAGAAGTGCAGCGACGCGTAAGTGAACGCGAAGAGGCCGAGCATGCGCCGGAAATGCACCGGCCAGGCCTGACCCGTCGCCCACCGCAGCGGCGTCATGGCGAGCGTCAGCATCAGGAAGCGCAGCGTCCAGATTCCGGTCGTGTCCTGGATCGTCTCCACCGGATTTGCGCCCAGGTGAAACTCCCTGACGCCCGCAGCCCCGGCGACGAGCCCGAACAGCGGCAAGAGGGCAGCGACGAAAACGACCGGCTTCACGTACAGCCGGATCTGACGCAGCGTCAGCATCGGTCGCGGGAGCGCCTCAGAAGTTGCTGACGAGATCGAGCCCCTTGTAGAGGGAAGCGACCTGCGCAGCGTAGCCGTTGAACATGAGCGTCGGCTGCTTCGGCGAGAAGAATGGAGAGCCGATGCGCCGCTCGGTCGCCTGGCTCCAGCGCGGATGGTCCACCTGCGGGTTGACGTTGGCATAGAAACCGTACTCGTCCGGCGCGGCTTCGGACCACGTGGTGCGGGGCTGCTTTTCGACGAACGAGATCTTCACGATCGACTTGATGCCCTTGAATCCGTATTTCCAGGGGGCTACCAGGCGCAGCGGCGCGCCGTTCGGGTTCGGCAATTCGACGCCGTAGACGCCGACCACCATGAGCGCCAGCGGGTGCGTCGCTTCGGCAATCGTGAGCCCTTCGACATACGGCCAGTCGAGCGTCCGCCCCTTCTGGCCGGGCATCTCCGCGGGACGGTAAATAGTCTCGAAGGCGATGTATTTCGCCTTCGAGGTCGGCTTGAATCGCCTGACGAGATCGGCGAGCGGGAACCCCACCCAGGGGATCACCATCGACCAGGCCTCGACGCAGCGGAAGCGATAGATGCGCTCCTCCAGCGGATGGGGCTTCACGATGTCTTCGTAGGAGAAGGTGCCTTTCACGTCCGCCTCGCCATCCACGGTGACGGTCCAGGGTTTCGGCCGGAACCGCCCGGAGTTCGCGGCGGGATCGCCCTTGTCGAGCCCGAATTCGTAGAAGTTGTTGTAGGTCGTGATGTCTTCGAAGGAGTTCGGCGACTCCCTGACGCTCAACGCGCTCCTGGTCACGCCCTGCAGGCGCCTGTAGGACGCCGGGATTTCATCGCCGACGGCGCGGGTTGAGAGCAATCCGGCTCCGGCGAAGCCAGCGGCGGCAAGCACCTCACGGCGATTACGGAAGACGGCTTCCGGGGTGATCTCGGAAGGGCGGATGTCGGCAGGGCGTCTGATCAGCATCGCGGAACACCTCGTGGCGGAGCATGGCTCAGTCGCGGCCGCGCGCGTAACTGCCGTTGAGATCCCAGTCATGAGGCAGGTGATGGATCGCCAGACGGCCTTCGGTCAGCGCGGCGCGCGTCGCCGGCTCCTGTACGTACTTTGCGAGATATCCGGGCAGCGAGCCGCCCGCGGCATCGAAGTCCGCGCCGAATCGCTCGAAAACGTCTGCTACGAACGCGGTCTTCTGCTGAACGTCGAAACGGTTGCGCGTGACGTCGTTGATGAAGCGACGTGTCGCATCCTCGAGCTGCGCGTCGACGGTCGCCGGGAGATAAGCCCGGTTCGAGAGGCGCGGGCATGACAGCGAGGCGCAGGCGAGCGCGAAGTGGATCCGCAGATCCGACTTCGGGTCGAGGCGCTGCTCGATCTGGTTGAGCGACAGCGCCTCGCCGGCGATCCGGAACTTCGCGCGCCCGAAGAAGCGGGACCGGCCCATGCGGGTCGCGGGGGAGCCACCGTCGAGGATGCCGCGGATGGCAAAAGCGTTATAGGCGTTGATGTAATAGGCGAGCGCGGCGCCAGGAGCGTCGAGCGCGTCCGGTTTCGGGGCGAGCTGCTCCAGAAATCGGGCGAATCCGGGATTCGCCTCGAGCCCGTCGTAGTCGACGTAGCCGTTGCGCACGTTCTGAAGCAGCGCTTCGTCGAGCAGCGCGTAGTCGGGCATGGTCGCGGCCGCGGGAAAGGCGGCGACGGTCAGGAGGAGCGCAGCCGCTATCGCGACGAGGCCCGCGCGTAACAGGCTGCGTTGGAATCGCGTCTTCATCTCGTGCACATCATCCGGCCAGCTTGAAATGCAAGCATAACCTTCCTCGAGCCGTCGCGGTTGGCACCGATAGGCTGGCGAACCCTTCGAACACCAGGCCGGCGCGGCTATCTCTACGACCGCCACAGCACGAATCCGTTCCGGGGAGTTCGCCGCTCTCGATGCACCGGTCCGGGGACTCAGTCGCAGATCAGCACGGCGCTGCCATTGATCGCCCCACGGCGCAGATCCTCCAGCGCCTCGTTGGCTGCGGCGAGCGGATAGGTCCGGATGTGGGTTTCGATCGGCGTGGATGCCGCCACCGCCATGAAGTCCGAGCCGTCGCGCCGGGTCAGGTTGGCGACCGAGCGCACTTGCCGCTCTCCCCACAGATTCGCATAGGGAAACGATGGAATGTCGCTCATGTGAATGCCGCCGCAGACGACGGCGCCCCCCTTCTTCACATCCCGCAGCGCCTTTGGCACGAGCGCCCCGACCGGGGCGAAGATCAGGGCGGCGTCGAGTGGCACGGGCGCAGCGATGTCGGAACCCCCGGCCCAGACCGCACCCACTTCGCGGGCGAAGCGCTGGGCCGCGACGTCGCCGGGACTGGTGAAGGCATAGACTCGTTGGCCGCGGCTCACCGCGACCTGGGTGACGATGTGCGCGGCCGAGCCGAACCCGTAGATGCCGATGACCGGGGCGTCGCCCGCAAGGCGCAGACTGCGAAAGCCGATGAGACCGGCACAGAGGAGCGGCGCGGCTGCCGCTCCCGTGTGGGGGGGATCCAGCGTCAGGCAATACCTCGAGTCGGCGAGCATGTGCGTGGCGAAGCCACCGTCGCGGTGGCAGCCGTGGAACTGCGCGCGGTCGCACAGGTTCTCGCGACCGCTGCGACAGAACTCGCACTCGCCACAGGTCCAGGCGAGCCAGGCGGCGCCGACGCGGGTGCCGGCGGTCAGGACGGACCGCGGTCCGGCAAGCAACACTTCACCGACCGCCTGATGACCCGGCACGACAGGGTAACGCGCGCCCGCCAGTTCGCCATCCTGCAGGTGCAGATCGGTGCGGCATACGCCGCAGGCATGCACGCGGATGAGGACCTCGGCGCCCGCGGGGATCGGCACCGGGCGCGACTCCTCGCGCAGCGCCTGCCGGGGCGCCCCGAGCGCCATCGCCCGCATCGGCTCAGTGTTCGGGGGCGGGCTCATCCGGGTTGCCGGGATAGGGCAGCGGCACGCCTTTCTCGCCGGCCGGCTCACGCGGCGCCGGGCCCGGCGATGCGGCTGTCCCCTGCACGTAGCGGAAATCCTGACGGAATTGCATTCCTTCCGTCGTCACGACCGCACCGTCCACCATCCGCGGGCGGAACACCGCGAACTCGAGGTTGCGCAAGACCTGCTTGTCCAGCAGCCCGGGCGGATTCGCCTCGAGGATCGTGGGGTTGGTCACGTCCCCATCGGTATCGACCGTCAGCGACGCGACGACGAAGCCCTCCGCGAGAGCACGCGGCACACCGGTGTTCTTCGCTTCCTTCCCGTCCTCATTTACCACCGTTGGCAGCAGCGTTCCCGCAATCATCCTGGGCTCCCCGAAGTAGCGTTCGCGGACGGGCGTCAGGGCGTCGCTGGCGGACAGTTCCTGCCACGCCTGCGCGTAACGCTCGCGCGCGGACCGCGGCTGGCGCCACCTCAGGTAAAGATCACCGAGGGCGAGCAGCACCTCTGCGCGCTTGGCGTGATCGGGTTCGGGCTGCGCATCGAGAACGGTCAGCGCCCGCTTGAGCGTGCTTGCGCAATCGGGGGCGGCTCCCTGGTACTGGAAGGCGAGCGCCTCGCCGACCAGCGCGTCCACCATGGCCGTAGTGTCGCTGCCCTTCGACTCGCGAAGGACGTGCTGAGCCTCCTCGAAGACCAGCCGCGCGTTATCGTACTGGCCCGTCTGGTTGTACCAGCGCCCCAGCTTCAGCAGCGCCGACACGAGCTCCGGACTCTCGGGGCCGCTCCGCCGCCGCTGGATATCCACCTGGATGCGCTGCTGGGCATTCGCCTGCGTGAGCCTGTCGAGAGCCCGGTAGCTTTCGGCGAGGCCGTCGAGAATCTTCAGCTGCTCCAGATTGTAGAAGCCCGCCTCTGCGTGATTGGCCTGCAACGCCCGGCGGTAGGTTCGATTGGCCTGCTCGTAGAGCCCGCCTCTCATGTAGGTCTCTCCCAGCCCGACCAGCGGATTGACGAGCCGCGGCGAGCCCACGCCGTCGCCGGCTTCGAGGATCGCGATTGCGGCACGATAATTGGCCTCGGCGCCGGCCAGGTCGCCGAGATGCATCTGTGCCGTCGCGAGGTTCGTCAGTGGCGCGGCGAGCTCGATGCTCTTGTCGCCGTAAACGCGCCTGCTGAGATCCACGATCTCGGCGGCGATGGTCAGGGCCTCGTCGTAGCGCTCTTCGTCAATGAGGCGCACGAAGGTTTGCTGAGACGCCGCGCGCTGTGCGAGTGCCTCTTCCCCGGGATCGACCGGTGGGGCTGCATCTGCCGTCGGGGTGTCCGGTGGCGGGGCGGCGGAGACCGGGCCCGCCGTCGGCGCGCCGGGCGGCGTCTCGGGCTCCGCACCCGGAGCCGGCGCGGTCAGGGCCAGGCAGGCCCACAGCGCGCACGATCCGGCAATGACATCGTAGCGCCGAGGTCGCGTAACCGTTTGCATGGTGGCGTGTAATGTAGCATCCGCGTGCGGCTGGTCGCCGTTGTGGAATCGGCGGCCGGGCCTGAGGCAAAATTGCGGGGGGAGCGGAGGTATCAGCGATGCTGTGGCGCGAGAAGAAGACCAGCATACCGGAGCGGTCCGAGGCCTTGCCCGGGCGCGCCGAGAAAATGCAGGTGACTAATCGCCATTTTGTGAATGGTAATCCGATCCTGCCCCCGTTTCCGTCGCATCTGCAGCAGGCGATGTTCGGTCTCGGGTGTTTCTGGGGGGCCGAGCGCAAGTTCTGGCAGTTGCCCGGCGTGTATACGACAGCGGTCGGCTACGCCGGGGGCTTTACCCCCAATCCCACTTACGAGGAGGTATGCAGCGGGCTCACCGGGCACAACGAGGTGGTGCTGGTGGTGTTCGATCCCGCCCGGCTCAGTTACGTCGCCTTGCTGCGCGCCTTCTGGGAAGCGCACGACCCGACGCAGGGCATGCGCCAGGGTAACGACGTCGGCACGCAGTACCGCTCGGGCATCTATTACTTCACGGCGGCCCAGAAGGCCGCGGCGCTCGAGTCCCTGCGCAACTATTCGGAGGCGTTACTGGAGGCGGGCCACGGTGGGATCACCACCGAGGTGCTGGCAGCGCCGGAGTTCTACTACGCCGAGGACTATCATCAGCAGTACCTCGCGAAGAATCCGGATGGCTATTGCGGCCTCGGCGGCACCGGTGTGAAGTGCGTGGCCTGACGGCATTGCCCCCGGATCAATTCAGCACACGGTAGCCGCGCCCCCGCAGGCAGTTGCGCTCGACGTCCGCTTTCTCCTGATCGGCGATACGCGCCGATTGTGCGCCGCCGCTGACGGCTCCGATCCCGGCGCCTTCGGCGGCATCGCCGCCGGCGATCGCGCCGATTGCCGCGCCGACCGCCGCTCCGCCGGCCGCGCCTTTGCCGACGGCGCGGCCCGTGGAGACCTGTTGGGCGTAGGTCTCGCATTCGGCCCGATCCTGTTCGTAGCGCGCCATGTCGACGCCCTTCGTATCGATGATCGGCCCCGTGGCGCCCGAGCAGGCGCCCAGCAGGGCAGTGAACCAGATCAGCCTGGGCAACATGTCAGCTCCTCCGCCGGCCGCAGCCACATGCCGGCCGGCCTTCACGCTTCAGGAACGCACTTCGCAGCAGAAGGTTGACCGCGATCACAGGAAGCGGGTTCCGGACGCCGGCGGCGGCCGCCTGAGAACCGGCAGAGTGTGATCTTCGCCACGGCACCGTGCGAGGCCCCCGGTATTATGCCCGGGATCTTCCGCCCGGCGCGGGACGGGGCCACGCGTTGCAATTCAAGCGCACGAAAATCGATGCCGCGAATCTCGAGCGGGGCATGTACGTCGCCCAGCTCGATCGCCCGTGGCTCGAAACACCGTTCCTGTTCCAGGGTTTCGAGATCCGTGAGGACAGCGAGCTGAAGCTGCTGCGCCAGTACTGCAAACACGTCTACATCGACATCTCGCGGAGCTCGCTCCCCGAGGAGCAAGTCACCAAGGCACTCGAGGCACGGGATCACGAGGCGCCGTTGCGACGGCTGCCAGCGAGACCCCGCAAGCCGACGACCCTCGCGGGCCGCCTGATGCGCGTCGTGACGGAGCTCGATCCGACCGGAACTGTGGCCTCCCGGCTCGGTCACCGCGAATACCGCAACAAGGTCCCGACGCGCAAGGAGGCCCCGCAGTCGATTCGCGCCTATGACTCGGCAGTGGTCACCATGCAGGAGGTGCTCGTCCACGTGCGCAAGGGCGCGGGCGTCGACGTCGAGAAGATCCAGATGGCCATCAAGCCGATGATCGACAGCGTCCTGCGCAATCAGGACGCCATGGCCTGGCTGGTGTACCTGCGCAAACGCGACGAGTACACGTATCATCACTCGATCGCCTCGTCCGTGTGGGCGGTGATTCTCGGCCGCCACCTCGGCTTCGACCGCGAAGGACTCGATACGCTGGCCATGGGCGGCATGCTGCTCGACATCGGCAAGGCAAAACTCCCGGATTCCATCATCAACCGCGACGGCAAGCTCTCGCCGGGTGAACTGGAAGCGGTGAAGAAGCACGTGGCTTACAGCCTAGAGATGGTGAAACTCACGCCGGGCATCAACGCCAACGTGCTCGCGATGATCGAAGGCCACCACGAGCGTTACGACGGCTCCGGCTACCCGAAGAAACTCAAGGGTGCGGATATCCCGGTGTTCGCGCGCGTCGCCGGTCTCGTGGATTGCTACGACGCCATGACGAGTCATCGGCCATGGGCGAAGGCGAAATCCCCCTACGACGCCATCCGTGAGCTCAACACGCTGTCCGGCGTGCTGTTCCAGAAAGAGATGGTGGAGCAGTTCGTGCAGGCGCTGGGCATGTTCCCCACCGGCACGGTGGTCGAGCTGAACACCGGAGAGATCGGCATCGTGGTCGAGCAGAACCGGATTCGCCGGCTGCGCCCGAAGGTCATGCTCGTGCTGAACGCCGAGAAACAACCCCTGCGTGAATACCGCACGCTCGATCTGCGCAAGTTCCCGAGCGACCAGAACGACGACAAGGCGTATTGGATCGTCAGAGGGCACGAGACGGGTGCTTTCGGTCTCGATCCGTCGAATTATTTCATCGGTTGAGCGTATCGATGAAGCGCGAGGCCACTGCGACGCACTTCCGCTACTCGCTTCTCCTGCGCGAGATCGATGCCATGCGCGCGGCCGAAGACGTCTCGACGGTGGCGCTGATGCTGGTCCAGCTCTCGGGCCTGGACGACGTCAACGCCCGTTTCGGCTACCTCGGCGGCGACAAGGTGCTCGAGGAATTCGCGCGCCGGCTGGCGGGCGTCGCCCGGGAACAGGACCGCACTTTCGAGGTGAACGGGCGCACGTTCGCGCTGCTCATCCGCAATCCCCTGCATGAGGGCCATGCGGTGCTGGCCGCCGAGAAGGTGGTGCGCGCCGCGAGCGAGCCCGTGAGCATCGGCTCCGGGCGCGCGCGCGTGAAGGCGCGGATCGGCATATCGCTGCTGCCGGAGCCGGCGCGAACGGGCGAGGAGCTGCTGCGGCAATGCGAAGTAGCCCTCGCCGTTGCGCGCACGCGTGACGAGCCGCACGTGCTGTTCACATCGTCGCTGCTGTCGGCGAGCGAGACATCCCTTCAGCACACCTGGTTCGACGTCGAAGAAGCCCTCAAGGCGGGCGAGTTCGAGCTCTTCTACCAGCCCAAGGTGCAGCTCGCGACCGGACGACTGATGGGTGCCGAGGCGCTGGTGCGCTGGCGCAATCCGCGCTCGGGCCTGGTGCCGCCCGGACAATTCATGCCCGCCATCGAGAATTCCCAGGCCATGCGCGCGCTGCTGTGGTTCGTGCTCAATTCCGCACTGCGTCTCGCGGCAGGTTGGGCGGAGCGCTCGCCGGATTTTTCCATCGCGGTCAATCTCGCCGCCGGCAACCTCGATGATCCGGACCTGGTGGAGCTGACCGAGAGCGCGCTCGATGTCTGGAACATGCCGCCCGGGCAACTGATCCTGGAGCTGACCGAGAGCTCCCTCATGCGCAATCCCGAATCGAGCATGCACATGCTCGGGCAGTTGCGCGGAATCGGCGCGCGGACCTCGATCGACGACTTCGGCACCGGCTACTCGAGCCTGAGCTATCTGCGCGACCTGCCGGCCGACGAGCTGAAGATCGACCGGTCCTTCGTGGCGCCCATCGCCGCGCAGAGCCGCGACCGCGACATCGTCGCCTCCATCGTCCAGCTCGCTCACGCCGTGCAATTGACGGTGGTGGCGGAGGGCATCGAGGAGGCGGCGACGCTCGAGGCGCTGACCGCGATGGCTTGTGACGTCGGCCAGGGCTATCTCTTCGGCGCTCCGATGACCGCGCGCGACTTCGAGGAGCTCTGGATCCGCGGCGCTGCCAGGGCTTCGGGCTAGCCTTCAGATCAGCCGAAGCTGCCTCTCGTCCTGCCGCGGCGGCTGAAAAGCGGTCCTGTCGAGCTCCGGCTCGTCCCGGGCATTCAGGCCGAACTCGCGGCATGCCCGCTCGAATCGCCGCCGGAGCAGCTGCGCGAGCGGCCCCGACCCGCGCATGCGGCTGCCGAAACGGGGATCGTTGACCCGTCCCTGGCGCATGTCGCGCATCAGATTCATCACGTGCGACCTGCGCAGCGGGTAATGCTGGGTCAGCCACTCGTCGAACAGCGGTGCGACCTCGTGCGGCAGCCTGAGGAGCACGTAACCCGCGCGCCGTGCGCCGGCTCCGGCCGCGGCTTCGAGGATCGCCTCCAGCTCATGGTCGTTCAGCGCCGGGATCATCGGCGCGGCCATCACGCCGGTCGGAATGCCAGCCTCGTTCAGCCTGCGGATCACCTGGATGCGCCGCGCCGGGGAAGCCGTGCGCGGCTCCATGCGGCGCTTCAATTCGTCGTCGAGCGTCGTGACGGAAACCATCACGCGAACGAGATTCGCAGCCGCCATCGGGGCGAGCAGATCGATGTCGCGCTCGATCAAGGCTGACTTGGTGATGAGCGCGACCGGGTGACGAGTCTCGGCGAGCACCTCGAGGATGCCACGCGTGAGGCGCAGCTCACGCTCCGCCTGCTGGTAGGCGTCGGTGTTGACGCCGAGCGCGATCGTCTCGCAGCGATAGCCCGGCCTGCCGAGCTCCTTCCGTAGCAGCGCCGGGGCGTCCGGCTTGAAGTAGATCTTCGTCTCGAAGTCGATGCCGGGCGAGAGATCCACGTAGGCGTGCGCCGGTCGCGCATAGCAATAGATGCAACCATGCTCGCAGCCGCGATAGGGATTGATGGACTGGTTGAAGCCGACGTCGGGCGAGTCGTTCCGCGTGATGATGCTGCGAGCGTGCTCGATGCGCAGCTCGGTCAGCGGCGAGGGCACCTCGGGCAGCTCGCTGTCCTCCGCGACCGGCTCGGTGACCGCGCGCGCGAACCGGCCCGCGATGTCGCTGCTGCTGCCCCGCCCGCTGATGGGATCGCGCGTGCTACTCATGGGGCTATCATACGACCCGGCAGTCAGCGCGATGCAGCCCAAAGGAGCCACGAATGTTGACGCGAATCGTCGAACACCCGTTCTGGAATTCCTGGGGAGTGCTGATCGGCCGCCTCATCGTCGCGGCCCTGTTCCTGATGACGGTCTCCTTCAAGCTCATGGGGATCGGGCAGACCGCCGAGTACATTGCGGCGGCGGGTTTCCCGTTCGCGCTGCCGCTCGCCTGGATCGCGGCGATCTTCGAGGGTCTGCTCGCGTTCGCGTTCGTCACCGGCGCGTACCTGCGCCAGGCGGCCTTTCTAGCGTTCTTCTACGTATTATTCCTCGGCTTTGCCTTCCACGGGCCGAGCCACTGGACGGGGAATCGCCTGGAATTCGGCGCCTTCGTGGACCACTTCACGTTTGCCGCCGGATTGCTCTTCATGGTCGCTCACGGACCCGGCAATGCCTGGAGGCTCTCGTGGGGGAATCCGCGGTAGCCGGTCTCAGTCGTCGTCGGTCAGCACGACCACGACGCTCGGGTTCCCGAGCAGCGCCCGTCCCTGCTCGAGACCGAGCACGACGCTGAAGTCTTCCACGTTCTCGTGCACCGTGTCGCTCAGGAGCGAGACGAGCACCTCGGCCGAGCGCCGGTCCCGCGTCAAACTGAGATGCGGGACCGGCGGCACGAAGTCCTCGTTCACATGGGCTGCGCCCTCCACCGTCCTGACCGAGAGCCCGATCGGCTCGCGCAATCCACCCGTCGCCCGCACCTTGATCGTGATGAACCGGGTCGATTCGGGAACGACGATCCTCGCGCCCGTCGCGAATCCGACGGTGGGGGCCAGCGCGGCTGTAGCCGCGTGCGGGGTGGTGGGCTGGGGCACGGGCCGGGCACGCGCTCGCGGCGCCTGGACCGGCGCAATCACCGGGATGTCGGCGTTCGTCGCCGGTGATCGGGTCGTTGGCGCCGCCGCCGGCACCCCCGGAGCCGGTGCGCCGGCCGGTGACAGGATGGAGTCATAGCTTCGCGACAGAAGCCATGCGGCCAGCGCCGAGAACACGAGCAGGAGCGCCAGTCCCCACAACGACCCGTCGCGCATCTCCTGACGCGGCAGCTCCCGGACGGGCGCCTTCGCCGGAACGGGCAGCGCCGGTGTCGCAGGCACGGAGCAGGCGGCGGGCTCGGAGACCGGCTGCCACTGGACTGCCGGCACAGAACCAGACGGTGCGCGCGGCGCGCTGTGGGTATTGATGAGATGTTGCAGGTACTTGTCGAGCTGCAGCTCACCGCGATTGAACTGGTCCTTGGCGGCGTCGAGCTCGCATTGCTCAGGTCCCGCCCCGTCCAGTTGGCGGAAGTCCCCGTTATCGGCGCCGCCATCGTCCTCGTCGGGAGACTGGACCGCCGGCCGGCTCCGGCGAAGTATGGTCAGGAGATCGTCGGCGTATGGCGCCGGCGCTTTGGTACCAGGCAGTTCGCCGTGTCGGATGGCGCCCATGGGCGGCTTTTAGCACATGAATGCCGGGGAGTGAATCAGCGCGACGGAGTGCCGGCTACCGTTGTCCTACGCCGTGCCCGCTATTCCTTGCTTTTGCGTGGCTTGATTTCGATTCTTGCGGCCCGGGCGAGCTCGCGATGGATGCGACCGACGCGCTCGACCTGTCCCTTGGCGGGAAAGCGCTCGTAGAAACCTTCGGTGCGGAAGTTGCGGACCTGCTCCGTCCAGGGCGACAGGCGGCGCGCCCAGCGCTGCTGGCGGCCGTCGGCTGGCTCGGCGTCTTCGCGTGCAAGGTCGAAGCACACGCGCAGCATCGCCTTGATCGTCACCGGCCGCGTGACCATGTAGCTGGCGTTGCCCCAGGCCTCGCCCCAGACCTTCTCGGCGGCCTTGAGGAAGTCGCGCACGCGCTCGTAGTAGCGGTCGGCCTCGCGGCGCAGGTTGTCCCGGCGCGAGAGCGAGCGCCAGTCCGCGACCGCCCACCGGTGGAGCTCGTTGAAGAGCTCGGCCTGCAGGATCCACTTCTCCTGCTTGCTGCGGCCGCCGAGGCGGTTGATCTTGTAGCGCAGCGGGCTGTCGCCCTCGTTGTAGAGCCGCTCGACGAGGCGCGCGGCGAACTTCTTGTCCGGCGCGGCCCACGAGACCCGCTCGTAGAGGTCGACGAGGTGGCTCTTGTTGATGCGCGTCGGCGTCGAGTTGATGATGACGAACATCTCGGTCGCGAAGTCCTCGCTCTTGCCGTCGAAGATCACGCACGGCACGTGCAGCGTCTTCGCGTCCTGCGGGTGTTCGTTGCGGAAGAAGTGCAGCGCGGCGAGCCGGTGCTGCCCGTCGATGATGAGGTACTTGCCGCGCGGCTCCTCCAGGTTGCCGACGTTCTCGTATTGCCCGACGCGGTCGAATTTCAGCGTCTCGTTCGTGAACAGCAGCACGGTGCCCGGGATGGGCGGCTGGCTCACCGCGGTGTCGTAGAAGTTCTTGATGGCCGCGACCTTGCCCTTGGAGAGCTGGCGCTGGAAGGCCTTGTCGCTCGCCTCGATCCTGGCGATGAACTGGGCGACCTCGTCGTCGTCGCCGATCTCCTCCGCGGCGATCTTCTCCCCCTCGGCGTAGAAGCGGCTGATGAAGCGCACCTTCCCGAGCAGGTCCTCGGCCGGGTAGGCGACGAAATAGAAGACGCTGTCCTTCTGTCTGACGCGCGTGGCGAGCATATCAGCCCATGATACCGCAGCCCGGGGGTCGGCCGGCAGAGCCTGCCGGGGTGCGCGATGATGTCCGATTTACCGCCGGGTGGCATCGCGGTCAGTGTGGGCGCATGAGCGGACGGCCGGGCGAGGGCGGGCGCATCCGGATCGGCATTTCCGGGTGGCGCTACGCGCCCTCGCGGGGAGCGTTCTGCCCGGACGCGCAGGCGCCGATGTGCAAGCTCAGGGTCCGCGGGCCGGCCGAAACAGCCGGTCGACGACGTAATCGGCGACCTGCTCGCCCTGCGTGATGCCCTCGGTCTTGTCGAATGACCAGTGGATGCCGAGATAGATGCGGCTCTGGCCGTTCTCTTCCTCCGCCTGCGAAAGCGTCGCGAATGTGCGGGGCCGCAGCGGGCGGACGTTCCCGGCATTGTCCACGGTCGCGCCGTTGAACTCGTCGGATACGAAGGTGAAGGCGATGTCGTCGGTGCGGTAGAAACGGCGCAGGACCTGGAATAGCGCGCCGCCGAAGCCCGCGTGGCCGGACGGGTAGGCCGGAAACGGCGGCGTGAAATTCGGCCGGGCGAGATTGCTCGCCGGCGCACCGAGGGGCGTGAACAGGGCGTCGCCGAGCGTCGCCGGGTTGCCGTCGCCCGTGCCGGTCGGCCCGGTGCCGGGATCCGCTTCGCGAATGCCGAGCACGGGCCGCCAGAACTGGTAGTAGTACTTCGATTCCCAGATCGCGATGCCCGCATCGGCCATGGCGACGTTGATGAGTGCCAGCAGCCGCGCGACTTCGATCGCGCCCGAACCCCTCAGGCCGGCGATGGTCGTCGCGATCTGGTTGTAGAGGCGCGGCGGCGCGCACAGGCTCGGCGTGCCGTCGTACGCCCAGTAGATGCCGATGAAGGTCTGTTCCTCGGTCCGCTCGGTCGGCGTCGTGACGCCGTCGCCGCCGAGCCGCTTCACCTCATCGAATGCCGCGGCGTATTCGGCGCTCGACATGTCGGGCGGCGGCGGAACGCGGAATTGCTCCCCCGAGCGCAGCACGAACGGCCTCACGTGGCCCCAGTACGCGCCGAGCGCGATCGGCACGAGGCTGATCGGATCCTGCCGCCATTGGCCCGCATCGAGGCCCGGAACGAAGTCGGTGCCCATCGTCGGCTCCGTGTAAGCGGAACCGTCGCCGCGGCGCCGGGCGAGTATCAGGCGCGCAGCCGTGGCGCCGACGAGCATGCCCCTGATGCGCGCCCCGCCGTTGCCGATGCGCTGCAGATCCGAGCGCAGGGCGGCGTCGAAGGCGGCGCCCTGCGACGGGTACAGCGCCTTCAGGGTGTCGTGGGCCGCCTGGGCGATCGCCGCCTGTGCCGATGGGCTGCTGCCGACCTTCGGCAGCCCGAGATAGCTCCGGTAATGCCCGCCGATGGCGTTCATCGCCTCGAAGAGGGCGATATGCACGATCGCCATGGCCCTGGCGGAACGGCCGGGCCCGAATTGCTCGCCGAAGGTGCGCGTCTCCCCGGGTTGCAACGGCGTGTGGTCGAGGCCGCTGGCATCGATCGCGATGCGATTCCAGCGGAGCACCGTATTGAGGATCGCGTCGGGCGGCCTGGCAGCCGTCGGCGCCGTGGTCCCGGCGCGGGCGGCGCAAGTCAGCGATGCGGACAGTATCAACGCGCAGCAGGCAAGCGAGGTCTTTCCCGGGGTCCGGGTACGAGCAGCGGTCACGGTTTCCATGAAGTCCTCCCTGGACAGCACGAGCCACGGCCGTGGTTGAGACACCGTTCCCTGGTGCCTGAATGAACTCTTGTGTCCCCGCCAGCCGATCAGCGCTCCCGTCACACAATCCCCGCTGGAAGCGCCAGCCCGAGTATTGGGGATAGCGAATGCCATGGTCAAGAAATGACCAGAGCCTCGGCGCAGGCAAGTGTAGGGATGGCACGACATAAGCGGACTGTTGCTCCTGTGGAGTTGTCTCCTTCGCACCTTCCCGTGCGGCGTCGCGTCGGGAGGCCGTGCCACGGGTGCGCGCGCTTTGTGCGCGCGCTGCCAAAGGGCGTTAGCATTCGTGCAACAACCCGGAGGAACCCGCAATGCGCACGCGACGGACCCGTCTCGCCTCACTCGCACTGGCAGCGGCGCTCTGCGGCTGCGCGACCAACCCGGCGCCGGAGCATCAGTCCCAGGCCGATCCAGGCACGAACATCGCCGCTTACGAGACGTACGGATGGAAGTCCGCCGCGGGCGAAGGCGTCGCCGGCGAGCCCATGCGCATGCTGGACGTGAACATCCGCAGTGCCATCACGGCAGAGCTCACGCGCCGGGGCTACAGGGAGACGGACACGAGTCCCCAGTTCCTCGTCACTTACGAAACGGCGGCCCAGGAGAAGGTCAAGTCCAATCCCGTCCGCATCGGGGTGGGATTCGGCAGCTGGGGCGGCAACACGGGCGGTTCCGTCAACGTCGGCAGCCCGAGCGTGCAGAGCTACCAGGAGGGCAGGCTCGTCATCCACGCGGTGGACGCGGCGGCCAACAAGGAAGTGTGGTACGGCACCGTTTCCGGGCAGGTGAGCAAGAAGGGTCTCGATGCCGAGTCGGTGGCGCGTGCCGTCGCCATCGCGATGCAGGACTTCCCGGCGAAGGCTGCCGCCCCCTGACGACTCACGCCGACGTCGGCAGGTTCACCGTGAACAGCCAGGCGGTGACCACGGCGTCGAGGCACCCCGCGGTCACGGAGTTGCGTGACCGCAGGTAAAAACCCGCCAGCATCGGCTCGACGATCGTCAGCGACGCGATCAGGGCGAAGATCGCGATCGTGCCGGGGAAGCCGAATACGCCGAGCACATTGCCCACGACGACGGAGGCGAGCACCGCGAATCGCGCCACGAGCCGCAATAGCGCGCCGCGCCACCACTGCGGCCGTGCGACCAGCCACTGGGCGGTGAGCGCGAAGGGCGCGAGACACGCCGCGGACCAGAGCGCGAGCAGCGCCCTCTCCGGGGTCAGGCTGACGCCGTGGAACCAGGCGCTCGCCGGGGCGAGCAGGACGGCGGCTGCGAGCCCGCCGAGCGCGGCGACCGCAAAGGATGCCGGCAGTCCGGCGATGGCGGTGCGGAAACGGCCGCGCAGGATCAGCGCGACCAGCAGCAGCAGTCCGGCCAGCGCGAGATGCGTGACGTTGCCGTCGGCGAGGTTCAGCCGGAACAGCAGGCCGCTGCGTCCGACCGCCAGGAACGGCAACGGCAGGAGCAGGGCGACCGCCAGCAGCGCCAGCTCGCGGAGGCGCGCCTGTGCCGCGCCGAGCGGCGGCTCCGGCGAGAGATGCCCGAGCAGGAGGCCGAGCCCGGGGAGCACGAGGAAGAAGGAGAACCAGAGGAGGGGCGAGCCGAGCGGGTGACGCGGCAGCGTGGGGGCCGAGGTGCGCGCCGGAAAGCCAGTCACCTGATCGATCCAGCCCACGACCTCCGCAAAGGCGATGGGCGAGGCGAGGATCGTGCCGTGCGCGACTCCCCGGATCTGCACGACCCGCACCGCCGTGCCTGCGGCGAAGTCCCCGTACGTCGTGCGTTCCTCGAGCGGGTCGGCGTGCGCGAGGCTCGCCGCCGCGGCGCGCGCCATGCGCCCGATGCCGGGCAGGTCGTGCTCGGCATACAGGAGCAGTGCATTGCGCGGTCTTGCCGGGCCGGCGACGTCGGCGCTGCCGCTCATCATGACGAGGCCGCCCGCGGCGCCCTCGCGCAGCCCGTAGTCGAACGCCGCCCGCGCGCCCATCGAGTGCCCGAGGACGACGATCTTCGACGGGTCGATGCCGAATTTCTGCTGCAGGTACTCGACGCCGGTGCGCAGGTCGCGCACCAGCGGGTCCGTGTCGCCCCACAGAGGGTTGCGATTGACGCCATGGCCGCTCAAGTCGAGAGACAGGACGAGGTAGCCCGCGCGGGCCAGCGATTGCGAGATGGCGCGCATGGTGTGCCGGTCGCCGGCGAAACCGTGCGCGACGACCACGCCCGCGTGAAGCTCGCCCGGGGCCGGTCGCTCGAGGCCGGGACGCGTGGCGGCAGGCGCGCCGGGCGACTCCTGGTAATAGAGCGTCGCCGGGGTGCCGCCTGGCAGGCCGGCAGGCAGTTCATGAAAGCCCGGCGCGGGACGCTCGCGGACGATGCCGGCGACGAGCGCGAGCAGCGCGAGAATCGAGACGCCGCCGATGACGCGCTGAACCGACATTGCGATTCCCCTCCCGCCGTAAGCGACGGGAAGTCTACGTGGGAAACCGGTGCGGCACCATTCAGGCGCCGAGCGCGCGTTGCACCTGCCGTGCTGCGCGGTCGCCGGAGGCGAGCGCTCCATGCACCGTCGCCGTCGCGCCCTGCGCGTCCGTCGCCTCACCGGCGAAGAAGAGGGTGCGCCGGAGCGGCCGGGCGAGCACGCCGGCTGCATCCTTGCCGCCGACCGCCGGGTAGCTGTAGGCGCCGCGGCTGAAGGGGTCCTGCTGCCAGTCGTGCATCCAGAAGCCCTCGACCATCGCGTCCGCGCGGCGCGCGGTCAGGCGGAACTGGCGGCCCAGTGCGCGCACCGCCATGCCTTCCGTCTCGCGCCGGCCGCACGCGGCGATCTCCCGCGCCCGGCGGCCGCCGCACCAGCCCACGATGACGGGCGAGCGCACCGGGTAAGTCGTCCACCAGGACGGGAAATCGCGATCGGCCCCATGCAGGAAGCTCAGGCGGTCGAGGCCGGGATCGCCGGGTCGCCGCGCGCTCTGCCCGGTCATCCAGAAGGGCTCGCGCAGGCGCAGGACGACGCGCACGACGCAGCCCATCGCCACGCGGCCGAGCGCGTCCTCCTTCGCGCGCAGCGCGGGCGAGAACTCGATCGCGCCGCGCTGATCCGGCCGCGCGTTCAGCACGCCGAGCGGCACGGTCACGATGGCTGCCCGCGCCTCGATGCGGGCGCGACGCGAGCCATCCGGGCGCGTGAATTCGACCGCGACCGCCCGCGGCTCCCATTCCACCCGTCGCACGACGGCGCCGAGGCGGATGTCGCCCTCGAGCGCGGCGGCCAGGTGTCCGACGATGCGGTCGTAGCCCTCGAGCACCCGCCCGGTGCGCGCTTCGCGTGGGTCGCCCTGGGGGCTGCCCTCCTTGGCCAGCGCGGCCGCGCTGACGCGGTCGAGGTCGGCCGCGTGAAATCCGGCGACGTACCGCGCCGCGAGCGCCCGGTCGCGCGCGAGCGGGCGGCCGCCCGGCCGGCCATCCAGGAACTCCCCGAAGCTCATGTCCTGCTTCAGCGGCTGGAGCATCGCCATCACCCGCTCCACTCGTGCCCAGAAGTCCGTGACCGGACGCAGTCCGCCGCGGCCGGGTCCAAACCTCGTCCCGTGGATGTCGCAGAGGGTGAGTCCCGCCTCGCGCGCGAGCGCGACGACCTCCGGCGCGCTGCCGTGGACGAATTCGGCGCCGAGCTCGATCGGCACGGACAGGCCCGGTTCGCGACGCGTGAGCACGCGCCCGCCGCACCGGTCCCGAGCTTCGAGGACGAGCGGCGCGAGCCCCTGTCCGCGCAGCCGGCGCGCTGCCGCAAGCCCGGCGGCGCCTGCTCCGATCACGACGACGTCGGTGCATTGGGCCATGGATGCAGTATGCATAATATCCACCGGGTCTTCGGGACGGCGGAGGCGCAGGTGCTGACGGAGCCGATGACGCTCGCGACCGACTACGCCCTGGCGGCGGCGAACGCGTATTTCGGCCTGCGCCTGCGCAGCCCGACCTCGCGGGCGAGGCGCTACTGGGCAGCCGGTTTCATCGCGCTCGCCGTGTCGGCCTTCCTCGGCGGCACGGTTCACGGATTCGCCGCCACGCTGCAGCCGAAGAGCCTGGTCGTGCTCTGGCAGATCACGGAACTGGCGATCGGCGCCGGGGCCTGGCTGCTTCTGCTCGGGATTGCGCACGCGGCGCTCCAGCCGGGAGCCCGGCGCTGGCTCGTCGCGTTTGCGACCGCACAGCTGATGCTCTACGCGGCGTTCGCCGCGTGGATCGACGACTACGTCCTGCAGATCGCCGATACCGGCGCGGCGATGCTGATCATCCTCGCGATCTCGCTCGCGGGATTGCGGGCGGGCGAGCCGTGGGCGCGCTGGCTGGCCGCCGGCATCGCGGTCTCCGCGCTGGCGGCGGGCGTTCAGGCGGCGGGTCTGGCGCCGCACCGGAATTTCAACCACAACGATCTCTATCACGTCATCCAGATATTCGGCATGTATCTCTTCTACAGGGGCGGGCTCCTGTTCGACGGCCGGACGGCGCTCGCCGGGAACAAGAAGTGAGACGCGGGCTGCTTGCCGCCGTCGCGCTGCTCGCAGCCATGCAGGCGCTGGCGGCGCCGCTCCGCTACCTCGCACGCGACGAGCTCCTCTGCGAGCCCTCCGGCGTCACCTGCGTTCGCGGCACGCTGACCTACGAGCAGAACGACCGATTGCTCAGGCTGCGCGGCCGGGTGGTGTCCGCGCCGGGTCCGGGCGTGTTCCAGATCACGCTCACCGGCACGACGCGGCTCGGTTACCGCAGGTATGCGCCGATGGAGATCAGGATCCGGGGACGCCCGACCGAGATCGTGGATTTCAAGATGATTCCGGATCACCCCGACGTGTACGACTGGGTCATCGACCGGATCGAGTTCAACCGGACCGAACCGGCTTCCTGACGCGGAGCCGTTCGCGCGCGGCACCAGCCGATCGCGCCGGACCCGTAGCGTCTATACTGGCGCCCGTTTGCCCCCGCCGGAATCGCCGTGGTCGCCCGCACTACCAAGAGAAATATCGTCCTTGCCGTGCTCGTGCTCGCCGTGCTGGCTGCCGCCGCGGTGTGGATCGGCAGGCCGAAGCCGGTCAAGGTCCTCGTTGCACCCGTGGCGCGCGGCGCGGTCGCGGCGACCGTGTCCAACACGCGCGCCGGCACGGTGGAGGCATGCAACCGGGCGCGGCTTGCGCCCGCGCTCGGCGGCCAGATCGCGCGCCTCCCGGTGAAGAAGGGCGACGCGGTGAAGACGGGCGAGGTGCTGCTCGAGCTATGGAACGAGGACCTGCGCGCACAGCTCGATCTGCAGGAGCGCGACCGCGTGGCTTCGCAGGCGCGCGTGCGCGAAGCCTGCGTTCGGGCCGACGTCGCGGCGAAGGAAGCGCGCCGCGCGCAGAGCATGCGCGAGCAGAAGCTCATCTCCGAGGAGCAGGCCGACAAGTCGGCCGGCGACGCGGAGGCGAGCGCGGCGGGCTGCGCGGCCACGCGTGAGAACGCGAAGGTGAGCGACTCGCGCGTGGCAGTCGCGCGCGCGAGCCTGGAGCGCACGATCCTGCGCGCGCCCTTCGACGGCGTCATCGCCGAGATCAACGGCGAGGTCGGCGAGTTCGTGACGCCCTCGCCCGTCGGCATACCGACGCCGCCGACAGTGGACGTCGTCGACACGAGCTGTCTCTACATCAGCGCTCCGATCGACGAGGTGGACGCGCCCGCGGTGCGCACGGGGCAGAAAGCCCAGATCACGCTGGATGCCTTTCCCGGGCGCAAGTTTCCCGGTTTCGTCCGGCGCGTGGCGCCCTACGTGCTCGATGTCGAGAAGCAGGCACGCACCGTGGAGGTTGAGGCGGAGATCGAGAACCCGCAGGCGAGCAACCTGCTGCCCGGCTACAGCGCGGACGTCGAGATCGTCCTCGACACGCGTCAGGGCGTGCTCCGCGTCCCGACGCAGGCGCTGATCGAGGGCAAGCGCGTGCTGGTGCTCGACGAGAAAGCAGGACTGATCCGCCAGCGCGAGATCACGACGGGGGTGGCGAACTGGGAGTTCACCGAAGTGCAGAAAGGGCTCGCGGAGGGCGATCTCGTCGTGCTATCGGTGGACCGGGAAGGCGTGCGGGACGGCGTGCCTGCGGTCCGGGAGTAGCGCCACGGCAATGATCCGGCTCGAAGCGCTGACGCGGACGTTCCAGGTGGGCGACCAGCTGGTGCGGGCGCTCGACGACGTCAGTCTGACGATCGAGGCGGGCGAGTACCTCTCGATCATGGGACCGTCGGGCTCCGGCAAGTCCACCCTGCTGAACGTGCTCGGTCTGCTCGATACGCCGACCTCCGGCGCCTACTGGCTCGACGGCGTGAACACCTCGACGATGCCCGACGATCAGCTCGCCGCCACGCGCCAGAGCCAGATCGGCTTCGTGTTCCAGTCGTTTCACCTGGTGCCGCGGATGACATCCCTGGAGAACGTGGAGCTGCCGATGTTGCTCGCCGGCACGCCGCCGGCCGAGCGCCACGAGCGGGCCCGGCGCGCACTGCAAGGCGTGGCGCTGCTTGAGCGCGCGGATCACCGCCCCGCGCAGCTCTCCGGGGGCGAGCGCCAGCGCGTCGCCATCGCGCGGGCGATCGTGATGCAACCGAAGCTGCTCCTCGCCGACGAGGCGACCGGCAACCTCGACAGCGCCTCGGGCGCCGAGGTCGTGCGCATCATGGAGACGCTGAATGCGGACGGGCTGACGCTGGTCGTGGTGACCCACGATCCGCAGATCGGGGAGCGCGCGCGGCGGCGCTTGCGCCTGCGCGATGGGCGGGTGGTCGAGGATGTCAGGATCGGGGCTGGCGCCCCTCCCACAGTGAAGCCATGACCTTCAACGACTGCAACCGCGTGGCGTTCGGCGCGCTCGTGCGCTACCCGCTGCGCACGGCGATGATGCTGCTCGCCACCGCGATCGGCGTCGCCGCGGTGCTTGTGCTGACCTCGCTCGGCGAGGCGGCGCGCCGTTTCGTCGCCGAGGAGTTCCGGTCCCTCGGCACGAATCTGCTGGTGGTGCTGCCGGGCAAGACCGAGACCACGGGCATGGGCCCGGGCCTCATGGCGGGCGAGACACCGCGCGACATCACCCTCGACGATGCACGTGCGCTCCTGCGCAGCCCGTCCGTCGAGAAAGTGGCGCCAATCGTGGTCGGTGCCGCCACGGTATCGTTCGGCAGCCTCGAGCGCGACATCACGATCATGGGCGCCACCGCATCTCTCGTGGAGGTCCGGCACTGGAAGGTGGGCGAGGGGCTGTTCCTCCACGACGAGGACTGGGACCGGGCCTCCCCGGAGTGCGTGATCGGCTACGTGATCCGCCAGGAGTTGTTCGCCGATATGCCCGCCGTCGGCCAGTGGCTGCGGGTCGGCGAGCGCCGCTGCCGGGTCATCGGCGTGCTGGCCCGGCAGGGCATGTCGGTGATGGTCAACGTGGATGAGCTCGTCATCCTGCCGGTGGCCTCGGCGCAGCAGCTGCTCAACATTGCCGGGCTGTTCCGGATCCTCGTCCAGGCCACGGGGCGCGAGTCCATCCTGCCCGCCAAGCGCGACGTCACCGACATTCTCAAGTCCCGGCACCGCGGCCAGGAGGACGTCACCGTCATCACGCAGGATTCGGTGCTGGCCACCTTCGATGGCATATTCGGCGCGTTGACCGCGGCGCTGGCGGGCATCGCCTCGATCAGCCTGGTCGTCGCCGGCGTGCTCATCATGAACGTCATGCTCGTCGCGGTGAGCCAGCGCACCCGGGAGATCGGCCTGCTGAAGGCGCTCGGCGCCAATCGCAGGGAGGTCACGCGCCTCTTCCTCACCGAGGCCGTCATCCTCGCAATGTTCGGCGCGGTCGTGGGCACGGCGCTCGGTTACGTGGCCGTCGCGGTGATGAAGGTCCTTTACCCGAGTCTGGATTTCACGCCGCCGCTCTGGGCGGTGGCGGGCGCAGTCGCGATCGCCGTCGCTTGCGGCATGATCTTCGGCATCCTGCCGGCGCGCCGCGCGGCGCGGCTCGACCCGATCGACGCACTGGCGGGACGCTGACATGGTGTATCGCGACCTCCTGCGGTTCACGACGTGCTCTGGGCACTGACATGAACTATCGAGACCTGCTCGCTTTTACGGGTCGTTCGGCCTTGTCGCACCGCCTGCGCAGCGTCCTCACCGCGCTCGGCATCGGCATCGGCGTGACCGCCGTCGTCCTGCTCACCTCCATCGGCGAGGGGCTGCACCGCTACGTGCTCGCGCAGTTCACGCAGTTCGGCACGAATATCATCAGCGTCAATCCGGGACGCAGCGCGACGTTCGGGGCCGCGACCGGTGTCTTCGGCAGCATAAGGCCGCTCACCATCGACGATTCCGAGGCGCTGAAGCGGGTGCCCTTCGTCACCAACACCGTGCCGGTCGTGCAGGGCACGGCGTCCGTCGAGGGCAACGGCCGCGAGCGCCACACTAACGTCAGCGGCGTAGGCTCCGAGATGCCGACGGCCTTCACGTTCAGGGTCGCCATCGGGCAATTCCTGCCGGCCGACGACCCGCGGGCGCCGCGGCCGCTTGCCGTGCTCGGGAGCAAGGTGCGCAAGGAGCTCTATGGCGAGCGCAACCCCCTCGGCGACCTGATCCGCGTCGGCGAGGAGCGTTACCGGGTGATCGGCGTCATGGAATCGAAGGGCCAGGTGCTCGGCTTCGATCTGGACGATGCCGTGTACATCCCGACGGCGCGGGCGCTGGAGCTCTACAACCGCCAGAGCCTCTTCGAGATCGACGTCCTCTACGACAAGGCCGTCAGCGCCGACGAAGTGGTTGCGGGCATCGAGCGCGTGATCACGGCGCGCCACGGCGGGCTCGACGTCACGATCACGACGCAGCAGCAGATGCTCGACGTGCTCGGCTCGGTCCTGGACGTCGTGACCTTCGCGGTCGGGGCGCTCGGCGGCATCTCGCTGCTCGTCGGAGGCGTGGGCATCTTCACCATCATGACGATCGCCGTACGCGAGCGCACGGCCGAAATCGGCCTCCTGCGCGCGGTCGGCGCGGGTCGCGGCCAGGTGCGCGCGATCTTCCTCAGCGAATCCATCCTCCTCGCGGCCATCGGCGGCATCGGCGGGCTCGCCGCCGGCGCGGGGATCATCGCGCTGCTGAAGATCGGCGTGCCCGGGTTGCCGGTCACGATTTCGGTGCCCTATGTCGTGGCGGCGGAGGCGATTGCCGTCCTGATCGGCCTCGCCGCCGGCGTGCTGCCGGCGCAGAGCGCGGCGGCGCTCGATCCGGTGGAGGCGTTGCGCGCCGAGTGACGTCGGCCTGCCGGGCACTGCAGTGCCGCAATGGCCCGGTGCTGCGCCCCTGCAGGCCCCCTTGTGCGTGCCATGCGGTTATGTATAAAAGATAAGTAGACTGTGATTCCCCTCACGGAATTCTGTTCAATGTAGTCACAATCTGACGCCGGGACGAGTCGCCGGCGGTTTGGGTGGTCACGCCGGCTCGCGGAGTGGCCGACTAAACTTAACGGCGGGAACGAACGACCAAAGAAGCACTCAGGTCAAAAGGACATAAGAAAGAAAAACAGGAAGGCCGAGTTTTTCTTCTGCGGGTTCGAGGTCTCTAAGGGAGAGTGAGCATGGCGGGCGCAACGGACTCCAGATACGAAGCCGGTCACGGGCGAAGCAGCGGCCTCATCGACGAGTTGGCCAGCTTCGCGTCTCACCACAAGGCCTCACGCTGGCGCGGGACGTTCGCGGAATTCCTGCGTGACATCTTTCCGGCGGCTCCGCATCAGTTCGTCCGCTCGAGCCATCAATATCTTTACGACATGCTCGGCTGGTATCGCGCCGAACGCTGCGACGTGGACTCGGCCACCACGGCGGGCAACCCGAAGGATCTCTTCACCAACGAGCTCTACGGCATCGACGATGCGCTCGATCGGGTCGTCGAATATTTCAAGGCGGCGAGCGCCGGCTCCGACGTCGGCCGGCGCCTGCTGCTGCTGCTCGGCCCGCCCTCGGGCGGCAAGTCCTCGGCGGTCATCCTGATGAAGCGCGGCCTGGAGGAGTACAGCCACACCGACGCCGGCGCGCTTTATGCGCTGCAGGGCTCCCCGTTGCACGAGTCGCCGCTGAACCTGATCCCCGCCAGCATGCGCGGCAAGTTCCGCGAGACCTATGGGGTCGAGATCGCCGGCGAGCTCTCGCCCTACAGCCGCGCCCGCCTGGACGACGAGTTCCACGGCGACTTCATGCAATTCCCGGTGGAGCGGATCTTCCTCTCGGAGGCCTCTCGCGTCGGGGTCGGCACCTATGCACCGCACGACCCGACCACCGCCGACATCGCAGACCTCGTGGGCTCGGTGGACCTCTCGAAGGTCGCCGAAATCGGCGACGAGGGCGACCCGCGCGCCTGGTCCTGGTCGGGCGCCGTCTACGCAGCGAGCCGCGGCATGCTCGAGATGATCGAGATCCTCAAGGTCAAGCGCGAGTTCCTGTACCTGCTCCTGACGCTCACCCAGGAGAAGAACGTCAAGGTCTCGCGCTTCCCGCTGATCCACCTCGACGAGACCGATCGTGGCACACACCAATCTCGCGGAGTTCAACAAGTTCCTGCAGGAGAAGGAGAACGAGGCCCTGCTCGATCGCATGGTGATCGTGAAGGTCCCCTACACGCTGTCCTATCTGCAGGAGGCGCGCATCTACCGCAAGCTCGTCTCGAATGCGCCGGCGTTCCGCGCCGTGCACCTCGATCCGCACGTGCTCAAGCTCGCCTCGGTATTCGCGATCCTCACGCGCCTGCACCAAGCCGGAGAAGGAGGGCCTCGACCTGTCGAAGAAGCTCAGGCTCTTCGCCGGCGAGGACGTGGAGGGGTTCTCGACGAGCGAGGTCGAGCGGCAGCGCGCGGAACAGCCCGAAGAGGGCATGTCCGGCGTGAGCCCGCGCTTCGTGATCAACGCCATTTCCAACGCCATCACGCGCAGTGACCGCAGGAGCCTCACCAGCATGGAGATGCTGCTGGCGCTGAAGGACTCGATCCAGAGCGACGCGCGCATGGACAGCAATCAGAAGAAGGTCTGGGTGGATTTCCTCGTGATCGCCCGCAAGGACTTCTACAACCGCTGGGTGAAGGAGGACGTGCATCGGGCGCTCTTCGCCTCCTTCGAGGACGAGGCGCAGCAGCTCCTCGAGAAGTATCTCGACGAGGTCGAGGCCTCGCTCGATCAACGCGAGATCAAGGACCCCATCACGGGCGAAACGCGCGCGGCGGACGAGCGCTTCCTGCGCAAGGTGGAGGAGAAGATCAAGATTTCCGACTCCGGCAAGCAGTCGTTCCGCCAGGAAGTCGTGCGCAAGGCGATGGTCGCCTTCAAGGCCGGCGAGAAGTTCACGCTCGACAGTCACACGCGGCTGCACGAGGCGATCGAGCAGTACCTGTTCGAAGAGCGTCGCGACGTGTTGCGGCTCGTGACCTCCGCCGCCCGGCCCGACGACGAAGTGCGCCAGAAGATCTCCGCGGTGCAGGAGCGGCTCGTGATGGAATACGGATATGACGAGTACAGCGCCCGCGAAGCCCTGAATTATGTGACGACGTTGCTGTCGCAGGAATAGCCGCCGGCGTACGGTGGCTCGTACGCCGCGCGCAAAGCCAGCGAGGAGCCATGGAACATCCCTCCACGTTCGCGGGTTGCAGGGAAGCCGACCAGGACTGGTACGACCTCTTCTCGCGCGGCGCACGCGACTGGCTGCGGCACAACGAGAAGGTCCGCAAGGCGGTCCGCGACAAGCTCCCCGAGGTACTGGCCGACGCCGACATCTTCGGCGGCGACCGCAGTCGCACCGTCAAGATCCCGGTGAAATTCCTGGAGCATTTCCGCTTCCGTCTGCGCGATCCCGAAGAGATCACGCGGCGCCGGCCAGGGCGACGTGAAACCCGGCGACCAGCTCGCGCAGCCCGGCCAGGACCAGGGTGACGACAAGGGCGAGGGTGGCAACAACGAGGGCGGCGTGCAGCTGCTGCTCGAGCTCAAGGTGGACGACATCGTCGACTGGTTGTGGGAGGAGCTTAAGCTCCCCAACCTGCAGGCCAAGACGGGCACGACCCAGGACGACGACTACCGGCGCGAGGGCTGGAGCCGCCGCGGGGTGCGCTCGCGCCTCGACCGGCGCCGCTCGCTGAAGGAGAGCCTCAAGCGCCGCGCGGTGGACCCGGAAGGCCCGGCGTTCACGGACGAAGACCTGCGCTTCCGTCAGCTCGTGATGCGCCGCCAGCCCGCGACGCAGGCGGTCGTATTCTTCGCGATGGACGTGTCTTCCAGCATGCGCGACCGCGACCGGCAGCTCGCCAAGACGTTCTTCTTCTGGGTCGTCGAGGGCCTGCGCCGGCAGTACAACCGCCTCGAGCTCGTCTTCGTCGCGCACACCGTCAAGGCCTGGGAGTTCCAGGAGAGCGAATTCTTCCAGGTGCGTGGCTCGGGCGGCACGGTGGCATCGTCGGCGTTCACGCTCGTCAAGGAGATCATCGCCAAGCGCTACGATCCCTCGCGCTACAACGTCTATCTCTTCTACGGCTCCGACGGCGAGAACTTCAAGGACGATCACGATGCCGCGGAAAGCGCGCTGCGCGACATCGCCGCGCTCGCGAGCTTCAGCGGCTACGTGGAGACGCCCGCGTCCGAGGAGCGCGCGCTCGATACCGAGACCGGCGGCATCTTCAAGGCCCTCGCCGAGGAAGGTGCCTCGGCAGGGCAGCTATGCGCTGACGACCAACGAGTCCGTGTGGGAGGCGATCCGCGCCTTCTTCCGGGAACGCGCCGCCGCCGAGGCGGGCTGATGCCGTCCACGGTCGAAACCTACGGGAGCAAGCTCGAGGCACTCGCCCGCGCGCAGGGGCTCGACTTCTATCCCGTGCAGTTCGAGGAAGTGCCGGACAGCTTCATGATGGAGGTGGCCGTGTACGGCCTGCCGGTGCGCATGCCGCACTGGTCCTTCGGCGTGCGCTACATCTACCAGCTGATCCAGCACCGCATGGGGCACTCGCGGCTCTTCGAGGTCGTGTTTCCCGGCAATCCGGGGCGCGCCTACCTTGCCAAGGGCAACAGCCTGCAGGAGAACACGCTCGTCGTGGCCCACGTGCTCGGGCACGCGGATTTCTCGAAGCACAACGAGCTCTTCCGGCGCAGTCAGCAGCAAGTCGGCTACCGGATCGTGGACCAGGCGGCGAGCCACGCCCGCCAGATCTCGGCGGCGATCGAGGAGTACGGCCAGGAGCGCGTCGAGCAGGTGCTGGATGCGGCGCTGGCGCTCGAGGCGCACATCGATGCCTTCAAGGGGCTGACGCCGGGAACGCTACCCGGAATACGCCGAGGACAAGGAATTCAACGACGACACTTTCCGGCGGCGCTTCCACCGGCTGCCCGGCGACGAGCGCCCGGCGCAGCCGCACGAGCCGCGCAAGCGCGCCCCGGTGCCGGCACAGCCGGAGAAGGACCTGCTCTGGTTCATCGCGCAGTACGCTCCGGAGCTCGAGGGCTGGGAGCGCGACATCTTCCTCGCGGTGCGCGAGGAGTCGTTCTATTTCTATCCCGGTATTCGCCTGCCAGATCATGAACGAGGGCTGGGCCTCCTACTGGCACGCGCGGCTCCTGCGCGAGGCGGACTTCATCCCGCAGAACGAATACCTCGATGCGATCAAGACGCACTCCGACGTCGTGCGCCCGCACGCGGCCGACAAGCAGGCCTCGCTCTCGGTCAATCCCTACCACCTCGGATTCTGCATGTGGGAGAGCATCATTGATAACCTGGGGCTCAAGAAGGCTCTCGAGATCCGCGCCCAGGACGACGACTTCAGTTTCGTCCGCAATTACCTGACCGAGGAGCTCGCCGAGGAGCTGAGGCTCTTCCAGTTCAAGGCATCGAAAGACGGCGCGGTCGAGGTCGTCGACCGCGACATCAATGCGCTGCGCGACGCGATCCTCGCGCCGAAGTACAACTTCGGCGCGCCGGCCGTGACCGTGCAGCACATCGGGACCGACGGCACGCTGCATCTCGTGCACGAGGCCACCTCCGACGGCCGCGGCCTCGACCTCGGCCGCGCCGAGAAGGTGCTCGGCTACGTGCACCGCGTCTGGCGCCGGCCCGTGAAGCTCGACACCGTGGATGCCCGCGGCGCGGCGCGGACCGTCGAGGTGCCGCCGGGCTGACGGGACGTCGGGTCCACGTTCTAGGGAAAATCCCTTATTCCGTCCGTGCCGCCGTCATTGCACCGTAGCCGTGCAATGACAGATCGACTCGCTGCGGGGATTGCCTTATCGATATCGCTGGGCATCGCGGCCGCGCCTTGCGGCGCGGACCAGGCCCTCGAGCATCAGGCAGACGTGGCGAAGGGGCGCCCGAGCGCCGCAGAAATGCAGCAGGGGCGGCAGCTCTTCGAGCAGAACTGTGCCGCCTGTCACCAGGCCAACGGCCAGGGCCTGCCCGGCGCCTTTCCGCCGCTGGCCGGGTCCGATTTCATTGCCAGAGATCCCGCCGCGATCCTCGAGGTCACCGTGAAGGGGCGGCAGGGCAAGATCGTGGTGAACGGTCAGGAGTTCAACAACACGATGCCGGCGATGAGCTATCTCAGCGACGAAGACCTGAGCCGGATCATCACCTTCGTGCTGAACAGCTGGAACAACCCGGGCGGGAGGTTCACCAGCAAGCAGATCAACGAGTACCGCGAGAGCACCGGTTTGCAGGCACGCCAGGCGAAGGGCGAGCGCCATCCGGGCACCGGCGAGGGCGAGCAGTCCTACGAGTCCCAGCCTTCCCAGATCACCGAGGCGCAGCAACGGGTGACCCCGGGTGCGCCACCCCTGAGCGAGGCCGAGTTTGCGCAGGGCAAGCAGATCTTCTTCGAGCGCTGCGCCGGCTGCCACGGCGTGCTGCGCAAGGGCGCCACCGGCAAGCCGCTCACGCCGGATATCACCATGGCCAAGGGCACCGATTACCTGAAGGCGCTGATCAAGTTCGGCTCGCCCGCGGGCATGCCCAACTGGGGCGCATCCGGCGAGCTGAACGACAGCCAGATCGACCTCATGGCGCGTTTCCTCCAGCACGAGCCGCCGCAGCCCCCCGAGTGGGGGATGAAGGAGATGCGCGAGTCGTGGAAGGTGCTGGTGCCCGTGGCCGAGCGCCCGAGCAGGCAGCAGAACGCTATCAACCTCGACAACGTGTTCGCGGTCACTTTGCGGGACAGTGGCGAGGTGGCGCTGATCGACGGTGACACCAAGGAAATCGTCACCATCGTCAAGACAGGCTATGCCGTGCACATCTCGCGGCTGTCCAACTCGGGCCGCTATGTCTACACGATCGGCCGCGACGGCAAGACGGACCTGATCGACCTGTGGATGAAGGTCCCGCAGACGGTCGCCGAGGTGCGCGTCGGGCTCGAGGCCCGCTCGGTCGAGTCGTCGAAGTACAAGGGCTACGAGGACAAGTACGCGATCGCGGGCTCCTACTGGCCGCCGCAGTTCGTGCTGATGGACGGCCTCACCCTGGAGCCACTGAAGATCGTCTCGACGCGCGGCATGACTGTGACCTCCCAGGAGTACCACCCCGAGCCGCGCGTCGCCGCTATCGTCGCCTCGCATCAGCACCCGGAGTTCATCGTCAACATCAAGGAAACCGGCCGCATCCAGCTGGTCGATTACAGCGACATCGAAAATCTGACCATCACGACCATCGATGCCAAAGAGTTCCTCCACGACGGTGGCTGGGATTCCACGCAGCGTTACTTCCTGACTGCAGCCAACAAGTCCAATACCGTCGTGGTGGTCGACTCGAAGGAGCGCCGGCTGGCCGCCAGGGTGCCGGTGGACGAGATCCCGCACCCGGGCCGCGGCGCCAACTTCGTGCATCAGGAGTTCGGGCCCGTCTGGGTCACCAGCGCCCTTGGCAATGACAAGATCACCCTCATCGGGACGGACCCGGAGAAACACAAGCAGTATGCGTGGAAAGTGGTGAAGGTGCTCAAGGGGCAGGGCGGCGGATCGCTCTTCGTGAAGACGCATCCCAGGTCGCGCAACTTGTGGGTCGACACGCCGCTGAATCCCGAGGCCTCGATCAGCCAGTCGGTGGCCGTGTTCGACATCGGCAACCTGGAAGCGGGTTACCAGGTGTTGCCCATCGCCGAGTGGGCGAAACTCGGGCCGGGCCCGAAGCGCGTCGTCCATCCCGAGTACAACCAGAAGGGCGACGAAGTCTGGTTCTCGGTGTGGAGCGGCAAGGAAGAGGAATCGGCCATCGTCGTGGTGGACGATCGCACGCGCAAGCTCAAGAGCGTCATCAAGGGCCCGCGGATCATCACGCCCACAGGGAAGTTCAACGTCTACAACACCGTCAACGACATCTACTGACATGCGTGAGCCGGGCACGCGACTGGCCGCGACGCTGGCTGCGACGCTGCTCGTCGCCGGCCAGGGCGCCTGCGGCGAAGACCTGACCGAGCAGATCGCTGCCGCGGTCAAGGGCAGCACCGTCGATCTCTCCTTCCGTTACCGATTCGAGGCCGTCGACGATGACGCCTTCGCCGACGAGGCCTGGGCGAACACGCTGCGCTCCCGTCTCACGGTGGCGCCCAAACCCATCGGTGGCTTCGGCGCGCTCATCGAGGTGGACGACGTGCGTCACATAGGCGCAGACAATTTCAACGACACACGCAATGGGGTGACAGACCGCCCGGCAGTCAACGACCCTGAGGGCACGGATCTCAACCAGGCGCTGCTGCGCTACACCGGCATCGAGGGCGCCGAAGTCGTGATCGGGCGCCGGCGGATCGAGCGGAACAACCAGCGCTTGGTGGGCGGCGTGGCCTGGCGACAGAACGAGCAGACCTACGATGGCGCAGGGGCTTCCTACAAGTTCGGTGACAAGCTGGGCCTCTCTTACGCCTGGATCAGCCAGGTGAACCGCATCTACGGGCCCGACGACGGCACACCCCCGGCCGACTACGACAGCAACACACACCTGGTGGACGTGGCGTGGGCCGGCGCTCCGGCACTGAATCTGGCCGGTTACTGGTACCTGATGGATTTCAGGAATGCGGACAGCTCGTCGAACCAGACGCTCGGGCTGCGGGCCACCGGGGGCACCGCCCTGAGCGAGACCTGGAAACTGGCCTATGCCGCGGAGTTTGCCCGGCAAAGCGATTACGGCGACAACCCCGTGGACTATGACGCCAATTACCATCTGCTCGAAGCCGGCGTGGCCGCCGCCCGCGTCGGATTCAAGCTAGGCTACGAGGTACTGGAAGGCGCCGAGACACCCGGCTCGGCATTCCGCACGCCGCTCGCGTCCCTGCACAACTTCCAGGGATGGGCGGACAAGTTCCTCACGACCCCCGACCAGGGCGTCGAGGACCTGTACGTCGTCGTCACGGGCAAGGCGATCGGGGCGGACCTGCTGCTGCGCTTCCACGACTTCAACGCCGAGACGGGCAGCGGGCACTGGGGCACCGAGGTGGACGCATCGGCCAACTGGCCCATCGCGAAACACTACGCGGTGCTGCTCAAGGGGGCGAGCTATGACGCAGACGAACTGGCCGCGGATACCAGCAAGTTCTGGCTGATGCTGTCAGCGAATTTCTGAAGCCGGAGATCAGCCCACAGGGCTGGGCGGGGCGAACCGATGGGCTTCTTGAGGGAGGTGCTCGGATCCAGCGCGTGCTGGGGTATGCGCCAGGCAGCCCGGAGGTTCCTGACGCAAACGGCACAATTCCAGGCGTTAAGCAGCCAGACCCTCGACCGGATCCTGGCGTTGAACGGCCAGACCGAGTTCGGGCGGCGCTGCGGCCTGAATGGCGCGGCGCCCCGGCGGACGTTCGAGACCTTGCCGCTGACCACCTACCGGGACTACGCGCCCTACGTCGAGCGGCTGGCGGCCGGCGAGAAGAACCTGCTGAGCAGCCAGCCCGTGGTCTATTTTGCGACGACCTCGGGAACCAGTGGCCCGCAGAAAATGATCCCGATTACCCGGGCTCACATGCGGGCGGCGCTCCGCACCAAGATGATTCCCGTCGGGCTGGCGCTTCGTAGCGGAATTCTCAGGCCGATGCATGGGCGGATCATGGTGATCATGTCCGAACACAGCAGCGGCCGAACGGCCGGCGGCATTCCGAAGGGCGCCGCCATATCCGGCGGGTTCCAGTATTTCGCCGACGTGATCGATCTCTTCCTGACCGCGCCGCGAGACGTCATCCAGGTGCAGGATCAGGTCGCCGCGCGTTATCTGCATCTGCTCTTCGCGCTGCGCCACGAGCACCTGTGGACGATCATCGCTTTCTTTCCCGCCATACTGCTCTTCGCCCTGCGGGACCTGGAGACCCATAGCGAGCGATTGCTGCGCGATCTGGCCGACGGGACACTCAGCGCGGAGTTGAGGATATCGGCGCAAACCCGGAGCCGCCTGCTCCGGCGCCTGCGGCCGGAGCCGGCCAGGGCACGGGCGCTGGCGACGCTCCTCGAGCGCGGCCAGTTCACCGTACCCGACATATGGCCGCAGGTTACCGCGATCCTGACGGCCACGGGCGGAGCGTTTCGCTTTTACATCGACCAGTTGCGGCCGTACCTGGGTGACCTGCCGATATTTTCTTCAGCCTACAGCTCCTGCGAAGGAACTGTAGGCATCGGCTTCTCGACCGCGCAGCCCTATTACATGATGACGCCTGGCCCGGCATACATAGAGTTCCTGCCGGTGGAAGCGACTGACGATCCGCGGGCCCGCCCGATGCCCGCGTGGCAGGCCCGGCCGGGTAGTTGCTACGAGGTCGTCCTCACCACGCTGGATGGGCTAACCCGTTACCGGCTCGAGGATATCGTGCGGGTAGTCGAGTTCTACGGGCAGACACCGATCCTTGAATTCATCGAGCGCGTGGGGCAGGTCATAAACGTTGCCGGCGAAAAAACCGCCGAACATCATGTCGTCGAGGCCATGGAGGCAGCCTGCCGGATCGTCAGGGTTTCCCTGGTGGACTACTTCGTGGTGGCGGATTCCGAGCACCAGCCGGCGCGTTATCAGCTGGTGATTGAAGGCTGGCCGGACGGCCGCGATCACTCGCGTGAGGCACGGCGCCTGCTGCAGGAATTCGACGCCGCCTTGTGCAAGGCGGCGCCCGACTATGGCGGGGAACGCCGGATGGGCACCCTTGCGTCCATGAGCGCAATCCTGCTGAGACCGGGCGCTTTCGAGCGTGAACGTGATCGTCGCATCGCGGTCGGTGCTTCGCCCTCCCAGATCAAGACGCGGCACGTCGTCATCGATCCGGGTGCCGTCCACAGGCAGGTTCAGGACGAGGTGCTGCTGGAGATAGACGCCGACGGCGGCTGACCTTTTGCAGCGCGTGACCCCGCCTCCGTATTTGTCCCATTGATAAGACAATTACCGGGGTGTAAGCAGTTGCCTTATTTGCCGGTGGGCGCAAGAAGCACGCGACAGAGCGCAGTGGGCCCGGCGGGATTCGGCATGGCCTGTATCCGGCCAGGGGGTAATGACATGGGCATTATCAGATTCTTTTACCGGCCGCCATTCGTCGGTCTCTTCGCGCTGCTGCTGATCTTCCTGCTGCAGGCCGTCGGTCATTCGCACATGGTGCTGCTCGAGGAGTACTTTCCGGGCAACAGCCTTTACGTCGCGGCTCTCGTGGAGGGGCTGGTCGGGGCAATCCTCGTGGTGATCGGCGCGAAGATCGGCACCGAGGTCTGGGGCACCTGGCTCGGTTTCCTGGGCGGCGTGAACCTGTGGAACGGCTGGGTCGAGTTCGCCTTCGTGTATTACGCGAACCGCTACGCCGTGCCGGCGCTGGTCGAAGGCGGCATCAAGGCGACCAAGCCGGAATACCTGATCATGCCCTCGTCACTGGGCATCGTGCTGTCGCTCGGTCTGTACTTCGTGCTCAACCGCGAGACCCGGTGCAACGCCTTTCGCTGGCTCCACCGCCACGCGGGGCTCTCGACCGGTGAACCGACGCCCGGCTATCAGCGGAACTTCGCGATCATCACGGCGACGGAGTACGTATCCATCGGCTGGTTCTTCTACATGGTCCTGCTGCTCCTCTACGACCGCGAGTTCCTCGGGACGCGTCACCCCGTGACCTACGCCTCGTTCTTCGTGTTCCTGGTGTGGGGGCTCTATCTCGCGGACCGGTTGTTGCGCTACACGCGTGCGACGGCCGCGCTCCGCTACGCGATTCCGACTGCGGCGATCTGGTGGACGCTGATCGAGCTCCTCGGCCGGTGGCACCTTCTCAAGGAGATCTGGCTCGAGCCGGGCAAGTACAAGCTCGAAATGACCCTGATTGGCGGCGCGTTCCTCGTGTTCGTATTCGTGAGCTTCGCGAATGCGCGCAACCGCGCGAAGGCCGCGGCAGAAGGCCACAAGGCGCCTCTGGAAGCCGTCTGAGAACTGCGTGAGAGAAGCAAAACGAGAGGGAGGCACGGCAATGTGGAATTTCAGGTTGAAGCGCCCGGGGGCGATGGTGTGGCCGCTATTCGCATTGCTCGCCGCGTTTCCGGGCGCGACACAAGCTGCGGGTGCGGAGGGCGACAAGCCGCCCGCCGAGGGTCGGAACGTCGGCCCTGGCGAACAGGGATTCGTGGCGCTGATCGTCGACGGCCCTCCCATCAAGTCCGGCGACGTCAAGTCGGCTAATCACCGCGCGTACTCGCGCGGCATGACCTGTGCCGAGTGCCACACCTCGAACTTCGACTTCGTCAGCACGGCCTCGGTACAGTGGGCCAACAATTTCCCCCAGCTGACACAGGACGAGATCTGGGCGAAGGTCGTTGCCTTCCTCCCGGGCCGTGAGCGTTTTGCCCTCGCGTCGGTGCGCAACAACCAGCCGACCGCCACCACCGTGGACATGGTGCTCGACAAGGAAGACCGCGTGTTCTACGTCGTGTCCGAAGTCGGCACCGAGAAGCTGCTCGAGATCCGCGAGAACCCGGCCATCAGCGCCGTCCGCTTCGCGGGCTGGACCGTCGCCGAGGGCGGCGCCAAGGAATGGCGGAGCGTACAGATCAAGGGCAGCGCCGAGGTGATCCCCTCGTCTGACCCGAGATTCTATCCGGCCCTGGTCAAGTACAACCTCGTGCGAATCTCCAAAGAACGGGCCGAGCGCAGGTTCGACCTCATGCGCATCACGCCCACGCAGATCTGGTACTTCGACACCACCCTCAGCGGGGAAGAGAAGTCGCCCTATCAGGTCTGGAAACGGAAATAGGCCACGCCGGGGCGTCACGAGGTTGACGTGACGTCAGGCAGCGCCGGACCGAAGCTCCTGCAGGAGCCGGAAGGCCGGACCCTGCGATCGCTGATGTTACCCATGCTGGTCGGCATGGTGGCGATGATCGTCTACAACCTCGCCGACATCTATTTCGTGGCCCGGCTCGGCACCGTGGAGCTCACGGCCCTGAGCTTCACCATCCCGGTGGTATTTTTCATAGGCGCCATAACGGTGGGATTCGGCAACGGCACAGCCTCCGTCTGCTCGCGCCTGTATGGCGAGGGCCGGTTCGAGGACATCGGGCGGGTCACGATCCATGCGGTCATCCTCGGCGCGGCTACCTGCATTGCGCTGGTGATCATCGGCCTCGCCACCATCGACCCCCTGTTCCGCCTCCTCGGCGCCAACGAGACGACGCTCCCGGTCATTCACCGTTACATCCGGATCTACTACCTCGGCCTCGTGATGGTCGTCGGGCCGTTGATCGCAAGTCCCGTGTTGCGCGCCTCCGGCGACGCCAGGACTCCGGCCATCATCATGCTGGTGTCGGCCGGGCTCAACATCGCCCTGGATCCGTTCCTGATCTTTGGCCTCTTTGGGGCTCCGCGCCTCGGCATCGAAGGTGCGGCGGTGGCCAACGTGATCGCGAATTTCGCAGCGATGATCGCCTCGTTCGCCGGCATGTATTACCGCGCCAATATCGTCTTTACGAAGAATCTTGACCTCGGCCTGTTGCCGGACTCGTGGCGGAGAATCCTCCACGTCGGCATTCCGTCGTCGATGAGTGCAGCGATAGCGCCGGTCACCACCGCGTTCATCACGTACCAGGTCGCCGGCTTCGGGCAGGCGGCGGTTGCCGGGTACGGCATCGCCTCGCGTATCGAGAGCCTGGTGCTGCTCGTGATGGTGGCGCTCGGCACGGCGGTGACGCCGTTCGTCGGGCAGAATTTCGGCGCCGGGAGAATGGACCGCGTGGCCAACGGGATACGATGGTGTCAGCACTTCTTCGTGGTTTACGGCCTGGCCATCGCTGTACTGCTCGCGGCGAGCGCCCCGCAGATCGTGGCGCTCTTCACCGTCGACCCGACTGCCACCTCGACGGCGCTCCTGCACCTGAGGATCGTGCCCTGGAGCTATTTCGCCATCGGCTTTGCACTCGCGGCGACCAATTCGCTCAATGCCATCGGCCGGCCGCTGCCGGCGATGCTCATCGCGCTGACGCGCACCATCCTGGTCTATGCGCCGCTGGCCTACGTCTTCGCCCGGGCTTTCGGTCTCGTGGGGATCTTCGTGGCGGCGCTGACGGCGAATTTCGCCGCCGGAGCGCTTGGCCTGGCCCTGTACCGGCGAATTCTCCTGAAGATCGCCTGATCGTGGAGTGGGCGCTCAGGCGCTCTTCTTGTCGAAGAGCTTCGGCTCTTCCCCGGGATGCAGGCCTTGCCAGCGCTGCAGCAGCGTCTCCTGGGGTTCGACCCGCTCCGGGTCCCACTCGATGGCCGTCTCGACCGGGCAGACCTTGATGCACCTCGGGCTCTCGTGCGCGCCCACGCATTCGGTGCAGCGGCCGGGGTCGATGACGTGAATTTTCTTGCCGCCGGTAATCGCCTCGTTCGGGCAATCGGAAATGCAGGCGTAGCAATTGAGGCAGTCGGCGGTGATGCGAAGCGCCACGTCAGATGCTCCCGTCCCAATCGCTCATTGGAGGGGAGGGCTCAAGTCCCGGACTCGCGGTTTCGCGCTGCCCTGCACGCCCGGCATGAGTTTCGCAAGGATATCCGGCAGGTCCCGCTCCAGGCTTTCGCGATTGTCGATGACGACGTCGTTCGGCAGTCCGGCGATCCCGCGGCTGTCGATCCAGTCGAACAAGGTGTCCGTTTCCGGATCGTCCAGCACCTCGGTGATCTCACGCACGCCCGCGACGCGGCGGTTGTACTCGGTGCTGAAGTAATTGAACGCGTGCTGCCAGTAGTCGTTGTACGAGTCGTTGGCCAGGCTGCCGGCGCCTTCCAGCGCCTCCCTGCTGCAGCGCGCGGCCGTGAAGCCACAGCCCAGGGCTCCCTTGATCGCCGTCTCCGCGCAGGCGGCGTTGTCGCCGACGCAGACGACGTTGCCACGTGCCGGCTCGCGAACGGCCGGCCTGCGATCCATGTTGCAGGCCTGCTTGGCGACGATCTGCGTGCCACTGAACAATTCGCTGAACGGGGAGTCGGTCAGAAACCTGTTCAGCACCTCCGGCAGGCTGATGTCATGATCGACACTGGCCGCCGCACTGAGCTGGAACAGGCCCGGTGGCCACGGGCCGAGGTTCACCATTCCGTTGTGTACCGAGGGCACGCATAACCGCACGCGGCGCAATTCCGGGAACGGGAATCTGACGCGATCGATGATGAAGCTCATGAACTTCAGCCGCCCAGGCCCCGCCGGTCTGCCATCGTTCATTCCGAGCTGGTCCATCAGCGCCGAGAAGGAACCGTCGGCAACGATCACCCGGCGGGCGCTCATCACCTCGGCCCCGGCATCGGACTTCAGCGTGACCCTGACGCCTTCCGGCGTGTCCTCGATGGACTGGCATCTGGTACCGGCACGTATCCCGCAACCTGCCGCTGCGGCCTCCGTAAGCAGACCTTGCAGGAGCGCCTCCTTGTCGACGATGAAGGCTTCGATGTCGCGGCTGGAATGGAAGCGGCTGAAGGAATGCCCGGCGGGGGCGACGAAGGTCTCGTTGAAGACGGGATTGAGCTCACCCCGGTAGTCGATGACCGACTCGGGCGGCAGATTCTGCAGGTGGATGCGATGATGCGGGCGGCCGACCTCGACCGTTACGCTGATCCGCTTGAGATCCGAATCGGTTGCGACGGCATTCGACGAAAAGCCACCCGTGCCGAGGCGCAGGCCGCGGCTGCAGAATCGCGTGACCCGACCGGCCTCGTTGTTCTTCTCGACCAGGAGCACCTTGAGGCCATCCCGCGCAGCCGTGCGTGCCGCCATGGAGCCGCCCGGTCCGCCGCCGATGATGATCAGGTCGTGCTTCACGTCACTTCCCAGGTTTCGCCCGAGCGGATGTACTGGAGAAAGTCGCCCTTCCCGCGCCTGCGCACGGCACGCTCTATCTGCTCGTCGAGCGCCTGCGCGTACAGCTCCTTCTCGACGCAGCGAAACACTCCCATCGGCACGGGGAATTCCTGCTCGTTCAGCTGGCTCAGCATGTACGCGACTCCCGGATGCCCGGAGTCTTCCCGGAACTTCAGCAACTTGTCCTGGGGATAGTCCGCGAGGTTGACGATCTCGGGGTGCCCGGCGCGCAGGCGGATGGCGCGGTCGCCTTTCGAACCGAAGACCAGTGGCTTGCCGTGCTCGATGAAGATGCAGCGCTCGCTTCTCACGGCCGACGCCGCGAAGGAATCGAAGGCCCCGTCGTTGAAGACGTTGCAGTTCTGCAGGATTTCCACGAAGGCAGAGCCGCGATGAAGAGCGGCCCGCAGCAGGACCTCGCGGAGATGCGCCGGATCGGTCGCGATCGCCCGGGCTACGAACGTGGCCTCTGATGCGATGGCGAAGGAGACCGGATTGATGGGGTGCTCGATCGACCCCATCGGGCTCGACTTGGTGCGCTTCCCCTTCTCCGAGGTGGGCGAGAACTGGCCCTTCGTCAGTCCGTAGATCCGGTTATTGAAGAGCAGGATCTTGACGTTGATATTGCGCCGGAGGCAGTGGACGAGATGATTGGTGCCGATACTCAGGGCGTCTCCGTCGCCGGTCACCACCCATACCTGCAGGTCGGGCCGGGTCAGCTGCAGGCCGGTCGCAACGGCCGGCGCGCGGCCGTGGATCGTGTGAAAGCCGTAGGTCCGCATGTAATACGGAAAGCGGCTGGAGCAGCCGATCCCCGAAACGAAAACAAAGTCTTCCCGTCGCAGCTGCAGCCGCTCGCATATCTCCGGCATGACCCGCTGCACCTGTGCGAGGATCGAGTAGTCCCCGCATCCGGGGCACCAGCGGACTTCCCCGTCCGGCGCGAAATCGTCCTTCTCGTATTTGACGGCCTCGGTCATGCCTCCACCCTCGGCTCGCCCCCTTCGGCTCCCCGGTCCAGCTCCGCAACCCTGTCGCCGTCGGCATTCAGCAGTGTCGATATGTGCCGTTCGATCTCTTCGGTCTTGAAGGGCTGGCCGGAGATCTTGTTCAGGCCCACGGCATCCACGAGGTATTCGGCGCGGACGAGTAGCCGCAGCTGCCCGGCATTGAGCTCGGGGATGAGCACCTGCCGGTAGGCGCGCAACACCTGACCGAGATTCCGGGGGAAGGGGTTCAGATGCCTCAGGTGAGCCGCCGCGACGGACTTGCCCTGCTTCTGCATATTCTCGACGGCATGGTGTATTGCGCCCCAGGTGCTGCCCCAGCCAAGGACCAGAAGCTCCCCGCGCGGCGGACCGAAGATCTGCAGTGGCGGGATCTCACCGGCGATACCCTGAATCTTCCTGATCCGCAATCGAACCATGCGCTCGTGATTCGCGGAGTCGTAACTCACGGTGCCGCGGATGTCCTGCTTCTCCAGGCCGCCGATGGTGTGCTCCATGCCGGGGGTTCCCGGCACGACCCATGGCCTGGCCAGCGTCCCGGGGTCCCTTGCATAGGGCTGGAAGTCCCCTGCACTCAGGGCAGGCGGCCGATCGAATTTCGGCATGGCTTCCGCTTCCGGTATGCGCCATGGCTCGGAGCCGTTCGCGAGGTACCCGTCCGACAACACGAAGACCGGCGTCATGTATCGAACGGCGAGGCGGAAGGCCTCGACGGCGGTATCGAAGCAATCCGCCGGACTCCTCGGCGCCAGGACGACGACGGGACACTCCCCGTTCCTGCCGAACATCGCCTGCAACAGATCCGACTGCTCCGTCTTGGTCGGCAGCCCGGTCGATGGCCCGCCGCGCTGCACGTTCACGATCACCAGCGGCAGCTCCGCCATGACGGCGAGGCCCACGCCCTCCGACTTCAGTGCCACACCGGGGCCGCTGGTGCTGGTCATGCCGAGACCGCCTCCGAAAGCGGCGCCGATCGCCATGCCGATGGCCGCGATCTCGTCCTCGGCCTGCACGGTCCGGACGCCGAAGTGTCGCAGCCGCGCGAGTTCATGGAGGATGTCGCTCGCCGGCGTGATCGGGTAAGAGGCGCAAAACAGCGCCCGCTCGCTGCACGTGGACGCCGCCAGGCACCCGAGGGCCATCGCTTCGTTGCCGTTGATCCGCCGGTACGTGCCGGGCCGGAGTTTCGCCTTGCCGACGGTGTAGCGGGAAACGAAAGCCTCGATGGTGTCGGCGTAGTTGTAGCCGGCCTGGAGCGCGAGCTTGTTGGCGCTCGCTTCTTCCCGGTACTTCTCCCGCATTGCGGGCCGGTGCTTTTTCCGCTCCGCGATCTTGTCGATCTGGGCGAGGACCGCGCCCTCGGAGCGCTCGTACATCCAGGCGACCAGCCCCAGCGTGAACATGTTCTTTCGCAACGTCGCCTGCTTTTTTCCCAGCCCGAGAGGCCGCATCGCCTCCAGAGTGAGAGAGGTGATCGGGACCCGGTAGAGCTCGTATCCGCGCAGCGTTCCGTCTTCCCGGGGATCGGCGCCCGCGTACCCGGCTTTCTCGAGCGCGGCGGGGCTGAACGAATCGTCATCGAGTATGAGGATGCCGCCCCAGACCAGGTCCGGGAGGTGGACGGCGAGCGCGGCGGGGTTGAGCGCCACCAGGGCATCCGGGCGATCGCCAGGGGTGTGAATCTCGCCGGAACCGAAGTTCAGCTGAAAACTGCTGACACCCGCCCTGGTCCCGACCGGTGCCCGGATCTCTGCCGGGAAATCCGGCAGCGTGCTAACGTCGTGACCGAACACCGCCGAGTCCTGGGTGAACAGGGATCCCGTCAGCTGTATGCCATCGCCCGAATCGCCGGCAAAGCGGATGATCGCGTGGCTCAGTTCTTTGTGCTCTGGAGTCTTCAACGGTACGGTGGCTGAAACAGGCTCGGGAAAGCTGATGAGGGCGGCAGCTCAATTTCTTATGCCGGGATTGTAACCCCATGACGGATCATGACGTCGTTGTTGTGGGGGGCGGCATCAGCGGCCTCAGCTTCGCGTTCGAGAGCGCCAGATCCGGGCGTGCGACGCTCGTTCTGGAGCGCGCGCAGAGGGTCGGCGGCTGCCTATCCACTCACCATACCCGGGCCGGCTACTGGTTCGAGCTCGGCGCGCACACCTGCTACGACTCCTATATAGGCTTCGCCGGAATGCTCGAAGCATGCGGCCTGCGGGACTCGGTGATCGCCCGGGGACCCACCAGGCTCCGCTTCTTCGATGGCGACGCGCTCGTTCCGGGCGTGAACCTGTCCGCGCTGGTGCGGCTCATCAGCTGGCGCGAAGTGCTCGTGTCGTTGCCGCGCATCGTCACCGCGAAGAAGGATCGCCAGACGGTGCGCTCCTACTACTCGCGGCTGGTCGGGCGGCGGAACTACGAGAGGGTCCTGGGACCCCTCCTGTCGGCGGTCCCGTCGCAGAGCGCGGACGGCTTTCCTGCCGCGATGCTCTTCAAGTCGCGGGCCGACAAGCGCAAGGACCTGCCGCGCAGCTTCACGTTGAGGGACGGGCTCCAGTCCGTCCCCGAGGGCATCGCCCGGCAGCCGCGGATCGAGGTGGCGCTCGGGCAAGCGGCCGTTCGCCTGGAGAAGGAGGGTGGCCGGTATACGGTGGTGACCGCGGACGGGAAACGACACGTCGGCCGGGTCGTCGCGGTGGCCACGCCTCCGTCCGAGGTGAGCGCGCTGTTGCGCGATGTCTCCCCCGGCCTCGCGACGGAAGTGGCCCGAGTCGGTGAGGCTGTCGTGGACACCCTCGGCTTTGCGGTGAGGGCGGACAAGGTGCACCTTCCCGAAGCGAGCTTCATCGTGCCGCTCAGCGATGCATTCCATTCCATGGTGACCCGCGATGCCTTCCCTGATCCCGACTGGCGGGGCTTCGCATTCCACTTCAAGCCCGGTCTCGCGCGCGACGCCAAGGTCCGCCGCGCGGTCGAGCTGCTGCACCTCTCGCCATCCGACCTCGACGATGTCGCCGAGCGGCGCTCGGTCCTGCCAACGCCGGCGCTCGATCATGACGCGGTGGTTGCCGCGATCGACCGGCTCTGCAAGGGCGAGCGGCTCTGCCTGACCGGCAACTGGTTCGCCGGGCTTTCGATCGAGGACTGCGTGGAGCGCTCGCGACAGGAGTGGGAGCGCGTCGCCGGCCTTTGACGGATCGCTGGCGGACTGTGGCGGGGAGAGGCGCCTCTCATCGACTCACGCCGGGGGACGGTCAGTCCGCCGCGTGCAGCTGCATGACGATGATGCGGTGGCCGTCGTAGTCCGTCACGGGAAATTCGCGGCGCGACGGGTTCGTGAGCTCGTAGATCCGTCCGACGTCCAGTTTCGGTTCCGCGGCGAGCGCCTTTTCGCGGGTGGCCTCGATTCGTTTCTGGATCTCGACGATCAGCACGCTCGGGTACGGGTTCTCGTGCGGGGGCGGCAGCGTGACGCCCTTCACCTCGGTCATGCCGATGGCACCGAAGCGGCCGTCCGGGCTGCTGAGGAAGGCGATGCGCACTTTCGCGGCCCGGTCTATCTTCAGGAAGTCATACATGAAGCTGTCCGGCTTCACCGGCATCGTCACGTCCACCTTGAAGCCGAGGATATCCCGATAGAGCCTGAACGCCCGGTCGAGATCGGCCACCACGAAGTTCGACCGGTGCACGTAGGGGTCGACGGCGGCCGGCTTCGTCACCATGGCCGGCCGACCCGTCGGTGCCGTGGCGGGTTGGGCGAACACGGCCGGCGACGCGAACAGGGAAACGAGCGCCGCGAGAAAAGCAGCCCGAAGGCGAGGGTTGGCGTTACGCATGGTCATCGTTCAGTCACCGGTTATGACGTAGTTGGTCATGCGCGTGAGCAGCATGCGCATCTTTTCGTCGTCGTAGCCGACTATGCGGTCGGCCAGGATCTTCTTCGCCACGAGCTTGTCCGGCACCTCCTTCGGTGGGGTGCCGGTCGCGAGCTCCGTCCGCACGGCCGAAATCGCGGCCTGCATGAAGTCGCGGCGCTCCGGGATGGTCGAGGCCGGTCCGACCGTGCCCCGGGAAATGACTTGCCTGCCGGTCTGCGGATTGAGCTCGGTCGTCACGTGGCCGCCGATGATCGTCTGGATGCCTTCCTGGCGGATGAGGTCATCGACCGCCGTGAGCACGGCGACCATGTTCCAGACGCGGTCTTCCGAGAACGTCGGGTTGTACGGCATGTGCCAGCCGCTCGGCGGGTTCGCGATGTCCACGACGAACAGCATGTGCGCCGGCTCGAGCTGCATCACGACCAGGCAGTTGTCGTGCGAGGGGCCGAAATAGAAGAGCTCGAGCGACTTGCCGCCGAGCGAGATCTTGTAGTTGTCCTTGAACGTGACGTCGGGCATCACGACGTTCGGGCTCGGATTCTCCCGCAGGTTGGCCGCGCACTGCTCCTGGGCGACGAAGGTCGCACCCTCGTCCTTGAACACCTTGCCGCCGCCGATGTGGTCCCAGTGCGAGTGGCTGTAGGCGACGACCCTGACTGGTTTGTTTGTGATCTTCCTGATCTCGTCGTGGAGGATGACGGCCGCCTTGACGTTGATCGGATCGGTGGCGATCACGCCATCGTCGGTGACCATGAAGACGTCGCGGTAGACGGAGTAGCGGAAGCCGTAGACACCGTCGGCGATCTTCTCGATTTCCCACATCTGCATCGGGGCGTGCGGAAAGAGCGGCTCGCTCGATTGCGAGATCACCTCGGCCGCGCGCGCGCCCGCGGCGAGCGCGAGACAGGCGGCGAGGACAAGGGGAGTGACGCTGCGGAACATGAGACTCTCCACGGCTAGCGACCCATGTCGTAGTAGCCGACGAAGCGGCGCATGATCACGGGCAGGACCTTCGGGTCGTAGCCGTCGTAGGACTGGAACTGGGTGAGATCGATGGCGCTCAGGGGGACGAAGCTGTCCATGCCGGTCTTGCCCTGCGCGTCGGAGATCTCCACGGCCTTGTAGATGGCGTCCCAGAATCTCGCCTGGTCGGCGATCACCGTGACCGGGCCGGTCGCCGGCGCAATGCCTTTGCCATCGCTCGTCGGGTGCGCCGAGCTCGCGACGATCTCCTTCACCCCGCGCCGCGCGGCGAGATCCTCGACCGAGCGGAAGAACTGCCGCAGGTTGTGCGGCTTCACGTACGGGACGCTTGGATCCTCCGGGAAGGACGCCCGCGGCGGGTTCACGAGCTCCACGACCTGCAGCATGTTCGCCGGCTCGGCCAGGAACACGGTCAGGCAGTCGCCGTGGCTCGGCCCGAAATAGTAGAGCTCGAGCGACTTGCCGCCGAGCGCGACGCGGTACTCGTCGGAGAACGTGACGTCGGGCATCACGACCTCCGGATTGGGGGTCGCCCGGAAGCGTTCCGCGCAGCGCTCCTGCGCGACGAACTTCGCGCCTTCGTCGCGGAAGATCTGCCCGCCGGAGACGCGGTCCCAGTGGTTGTGCGAGTAGACCACGTACTTCACGGGCTTCGCGGTCAGCGCCGCGATCGCCTGGCGGTACGCCTTCGCCGTCCGCGCGTCGATCGGGTCCGTGACGATGACCCCATCGCTCGTGACGAGGAAGAGGCTGCGTTCCGCGCCGCTGCGAAACGTGTAGACCCCGTCGCCGACGCGCTCGACCCCGGCGGGCAACGCCGCGGTCGCCTGCCCGCAGGCCACGAGCGTCAGCAGGCCCGCCAGCAGAACGGCTGGCGCAGATGCGACGCTCATCGGTCGCATTCTCAGGATCACGGCCGGCCGGCCTGCAGGTAGGACGCGATCACGCGGTAGAGCATGGCCATCTCGCCGCGGTCGTAGTCCGCGATCTTCGCCTCGAACGGGCTGCCCGCGAGCTTGTCGGCGACCTGCTCGCCGACGGTGCCCTTCGCCATCTCCGCGCGCACGGCCTCGATGACCGTCTCCCAGAACTCACGCCGCTCGGTCACGGCGCTGATCGGCCCCGCTGCGGGCTGGAGGAAGGGCTTGCCGTCGGCGCCCCTGCCGATCGAGATGTGGCCGCCGACGATGGTCGTCACGCCGTTGTCGGCGGCGAGCTTCTCCACCGCCCTCAGGTACGGGATCATGTTGTGCAGGTAGGTGTCCGGCACCGTCGGGTTGTATTCCTTGATCCAGCCCGAGGGCGGGTTGGCGATGTCGACGATGAAGATCACGTTCGCCGGGCGTGCCAGCATCACGGACAGGCAATTGCTGTGGCTCGGGCCGAAGTAGAAGAGCTCGAGCGACGCCTTGCCGACGTCGATCCTGTGATGGTCCCTGAAGACGATGTCGGGCTCGACGAGGTCCGCGTGCGGCGTCTCGCGGATGTTGTCGCGGCACTTTTCCTGGGCGACGAATTTCGCGCCCGCCTTCTTGAAAATGGTGCCGCCGACCGCGTGGTCCCAGTGGGAATGCGAGTAGGCGACGTATTTCACGGGTTTGTCCGTGACCTTCGCGATCTCCTCCTTCAGGATCGCCGCGGCCTCGACGCTCAGCGGGTCGGTGGCGACGACGCCGTCTTCGCCGACGACGAAGATGTTGCGGTAGGGGCCGAGGCGGAAGGCAAAGAGCCCGTTGCCGAGGGAGTCCGTCTGGTAGCGCGCCATCAGCCCGGCCGGCTGTGCGCCGGCGGGCGGCGCGGCGAGATACGCCAGCGCGAGGCACGCGGCGAGGGCGCCGGTGATCCGGCTCTTTGTGAAACCGTCATGCCCCGTGTTCGTATGCATGGTCATCGTCCAGTGACGAAGAGCGAGGCGACGCGGCGGACGAGGACCTCCATGTTGCGCTCGCTGTAGCGCTGGTACTGCTGGAACTCGGTGAGGTCCATCTTCTTCGCGATGTCGCGCGCCGGCGTGCCGGCGTCGAGCTGGGCCTTGACGGCGCGGAACAGCTTCTCCCAGAACATGCGCTGCTCGGCGACCGCCGAGATCGGGCCCGCGGAAGGCTGGAGGAACGGCTTGCCGTCCTTGTCGCTGCCGACCGCGATGAAGCCGCCGACGAGCGTCGCTATCCCCTCGCGCTGCGCGAGGTCTTCCGCCGCCCGGAAGAAAGGCACGATGTTCCAGAGCTGGTAATCGGGCACCGTCGGGTTCCATGGCATGTTGGCGTGCGGCGGGCTTACGAGATTCACGATCATCATCATCTTCGCGGGCTGCGCGACCATCACCGACAGGCACGTATCGAGACTCGGCCCGAAGTAGTGGAGGTCGAGCGACTTGTCGCCCAACTTCACGCGATAGGTCTTCGAGTAGGTGATGTCCGGCGCAATGACGCCCGGGTTCGGCGTCTCCTTCAGATTCGCCGCGCACCGTTCCTGCGCCACGAACCTCGCGCCCTCGTCCCTGAATATCTTCCCGCCGCCGATCCTGTCCCAGTGCGAATGCGAGTACACGACGTAGCGCACGGGCTTGTCGGTCACCTTCGCGATCTCCTCGCGGAACGAGGCGGCGAACTTGGGGCTGACGGGATCGGTGAGGATGACGCCCTCGTCGCTCACCAGGAAGAGGCTCCGGTAGGCGCCCTGGCGGAATGCGTAAAGACCGTCGGCCAGACGCTCCGTCTCCTGGAACTTCATGAAGGGCGGGACGGCCTGCCCGTGCGCCGCGAACGAAGCGCACAAAGACGCCGCTGCTGCCAGCGCCCGGGCCTGGCGCGCCGGAATTCCAGGCATGCGAACTTTCCCCCTTGTTATCGATTTCCGGGTCGGCGCAGGCCGCCCCCTCGCCGACCCGGAGGATAGCCTACTTCAGTGACTCATTTCACCGGGGCCATCAGGTGCTCGTACGGCGTGCCGGCCCACATGATGTAGGGCATGCCCGTGTCGGGATCGGCGCTCTTCGGGTAACTCGCGTAGAAGCTCGCATCGGCGCCCACGATCATGAGATGCGGACCGGTCTTGATCCAGTGGTTGCTGGTCTCGGGCTTCGTCGCGTACGGGTCGGTGTTGCTGGCATCGGTGCCGCCCGCAAGCATGTACATCAGTCCCGTCTTGCCGGCGGGGGGCGCCTTGTGCGACGCCCAGGCGTTCACCCAATCCATGCTGTTCTTGTCCATGCACATCGGGTCGGGACCAGGCGTGACGGGGTTGTCGGGCATGCAGGTGAAGCCGTTTGTCCCGGCGCGCAGCGTGCGCATCTTGCCCTCCGACTCCATGACGACGACCGCGGCGCCCTTGGCGACCTTGGGCGGCGCCGCCGAGACCGCGCTCGCGATCAGCTCGGCATCGCTCGGGGCGGGTTTCGGTGCGTCGGCGGTGAACGCGGGGGCGGAGAGCGCCAACGAAAGCGCGAGTGAGCACGCGGGAAGCAGTGTGACGTTTCGCATGACGGTTCCTTTTCCGGAAGATCTCCGGCGGATGGATTGCGAAAATTCTCCACCGCGCCGGCGCGAAGAGCAAGACGGCGCGCGCCGGCAGGCGCCGGACGCGCCGCCTCAGTCGTCGTCCACGTCCCCGTCCTGCCTGTTGCGCCAGCGGTGCAGCATGCGGTCCGCGGGGCCGCCGATCGCGAAGATGAGGAGGGTCAGCACGACGGCGGCGACCGCGATCCGCCACAGACCCAGCCCCGCCGCCATGCCGATCCCGGCGACCACCCAGATCGTCGCGGCGGTCGTCAGGCCGTGGACGGCCTTCGGATCGTCACGGTGCAGGATCACGCCGGCGCCGATGAACCCCACGCCGGCGATGATTCCCTGCAGGACGCGGCTGACCGCGTATACGTCGCCGGACGATGGGGCGGTGAGATAGAGCCCGGTGAGCGAGGCCAGCGCGGCGCCGAGCCCGACCAGCGCATGCGTCCTCAGGCCCGCGGGCTTCTGCTGCAGCTCGCGCTGGGTGCCGATGATCGCGCTCAGCAGCGTGGCCAGCGCGAGCCGGACGAGCACCGCCGCAAGCGAGGTGGGCAGAGAGATCGCGTCCATGTCGCCAGCTACTATACTGAAGCCAATGGGCCGGCGTTATGTTCCTCTCCTCGCGCGTCTCGAAGCGATCCGCCAGGAATTCGGCGCGCGTGCCGGACGCGAGCGGGCGAGGCTGATCCGCGTCCTCGATCGTGTGCCCCTCGCAACGGCCGGGCAGGTGTTCCGGCTGCACGAGGCATTGTGTTATGCGCGGGCGTACCCCGATTCGCCGCCCGTTCGCGCACTCGCCGTGCGCGCGCTCGAGCGCTTCGCCCGCCGCCCCGACCTCCGCCGCCATCGCAGGGCGCTCGCCGACAGCGGCATCGCTGGCACCGATACGCGGTACCGCTTCTTCGCGCCGACCGCGCTGCGCCTTGCGCGGCGCTGGTCCGCCGAGCTCGCTTACGACTGGCGGCGGTGGGACGACCCATCCCGACTCGAGGAGATCCTGCCGCTCCTCGCCGCGGACGCGGAAGCCCCGGGTCTCGATGAGTGGGACCTCGGTCTCCGGGGCTGGCTCCGGCGGATGAAGCCGCGCGGCATGGGCGATGCCGCCTTCGTCATGCGGCGGCTCGCAGCGCGCGTGCCCGACTCGTTCGTGTTCGAGAGGCTCGTTGACGGCATGGACGCGCCGATGGTGCTCGTCGCAGGCGCGTCCACCCCGTCGCGTTCGCGCGCCTGCTGGCCGGTGCGACGCATCGCATGGCAGAGAGGCCCGCTGCGCACCGGCCGCCCGGACCTGCGGGAGGAGCTGCGCGTGCCGCCGGTGTCGGTGCGCGCGCTTTCGGTGCGCGACGGCGAGCGCATGGTGGCGCTCGCGGCGGAGGCCATGGTCACGCATGATCGCGATCTCGACGTCTTTTCCTATGGCGATCCGCGCGACGTGCGGCTCGTCGACTGCGGCGGTGGCCTGCAGTTCGCCGCGATCGGCGCCGTGCCCGAGCGGCGCCTGCTGCTCGATGCGGTCTACGGCTTCCTCACGCTGAAGAACGGCGTGCCGACCGGCTACGTGCTGACGAGCGCGCTGTTCGGCTCGGCCGAGGTCGCCTACAACGTCTTCGAGACCTTCCGCGGCGGCGAGGCGGGCGCGATCTACGGCCGGGTGCTCGCCATGGCGAAGCGCCTGTTCGGCGCCGATGCCTTCACGATCTATCCGTACCAGCTCGGCGGCGCGGGCAACGACGAAGGCCTCGCGAGCGGCGCCTGGTGGTTCTACCGCAAGCTCGGCTTCGCCCCGCTTCACCCGGCGGCGCGCCGCCTGGTCGCAGGGGAGGAGGCGCGCCTGGCGCGCGACCCGCGCCATCGCTCGACGCCGGGCACCCTCGCGAAGCTCGCGGAGCACAACCTCTATTGGTTCGAGGGGCGGCGCCGGGCCGACGTCCTCGGGATCGTGCCGCTGGCGAACACGGGCATAACGGTCACCGACTTCCTGGCGCGCTGCTTCGGCGGCGACCCGGACCGCGGAGCGGCGGCCTGCGTGCGCGAGGCGCGGGCATTGCTCGGCGGCGGCCCCGCGCGGGGGTGGAGCGCGGCCGAGCGCCTGGCGTTCGAGCGCTGGGCGCCGCTCGTCCTGCTGTTACCCGGCGTCGCGCGCTGGCCAGCGGCGGACAAGCGCGCCCTCGTCGGCGTCATGCGCGCGAAGGGCGGGCGCCGCGAGAGCGGTTTCGTCGCCGCCTTCGACGCGCACCGGAGGCTGCGCGAGGCGGTCGTGAAGCTCGCGCGCAGCGTACGAGTCTGAGAAGGTGCCGCGAGTCTGAGAAGGTGCCGGGCCTTAACTTATTAACTTATTGGTAGAGACCTGCGCCAATAAGTTAATAAGTTAAGGCCCGGCACCGTTCACGTTCAGGTCGGCGGCCTTGGCGGCGGCCAGGCGAGCGACAGGTCGCGGATGTGGTAGGTCTTGCCGATACACGCCGCGTTGCCGACGCATTGCACGTTGAAGATCGCGACGTCCGCGCGCGTCATCGGCGTCAGCACCTGCTGGTCTTCCGTGAGCTCGGCCGTGCCGGTCGACGGGGTGCCGTCCGGCCAGATGCGCGTGTTGCGGATGATCGTGTACGGCACGCCACCCGCGCGCAGGAGCTGCTCGCCGGCGCCCTGGTCGCGCAGGCGGTCGAGGAGGCCGGGCACGCGTTCCCAGTCGAGATGCGTGAAGTTTTTCGCGTTGTCGCCCGCGCCGACGGCGCTGTTATGGATGATGTGGCCGACGCCGGCCTCGCGCGCCTGCCGCGTGAGCGGCCCCATGATCTTCTCGTAGAAATGGAGGTCGTTGCCCTCGACGCGCAGGGCGCTGATCACGGTGTCGTATTTCCTGGCGCGCAAGGCGGCGGCGATCTCCGACTCGTTCATCAGGTCGCCGATCGCGTAATCCACGTCCAGGTCGTGCAACCGGCCGCGGTCGGAGGTCGGGCGCGCGAACACGGTGACGTGGTCGCCGTTCGCGACGAGCCGCTTCACGATCTCCGCGCCGAGCTGGCCCGTGCCGCCGAGCACGAGCACGTTGCGCCCGTCGTTCCCGGCGGCCATGGCGCTGCCACCGCACAGCGCCGCAAGGCACAGCAACAGGCAGCCGATTCGCGTTGTCCCCAGCACCCTGGTCATGAGTCCCTCCGGTGGCTTGCGGTTGGTGGCGGGCAAGGAGCGCATCCTATCGCAACGTGACCCGCGCGCGCCCACCCGAGGCAGCCGCTGACAAAACTGCTATATTTGCAGCGTGGATCTAACTCCGGCGGGCTCGCCCCCGGGAAGTCTTCGAACAACAGGGGGTCGCAGTGGCGGCAGCTACCCAGAAGATTCACGACACGCGGCACATCCGGAACATCGCCCTCGTGGGCGCCACCGGCGGCGGCAAGACCAGCCTGCTGGAGGCGATGCTCGCGCGCACTGGCATGATCCGCGAGGCCGGCACGCTCGCGAGAGGCACCACCGTCTCCGACTTCACGGCGCAGGAAAAACGGCTCCAGCATTCGCTCGATACCGCCGTGTGCCATCTGGAGCACGACGGCGTCTTCATGAACGTCATCGATACCCCTGGCAACCCCGACTTCATCGGCCGTGCCATGAGCGTGCTGCCGGGCGTCGAGACCGCGGCCGTCGTGATCAATGCCCAGGGTGGCATCGACACCGTGACACGGCGGCTGATGACGATCGCCGCCGAGCGGGAGCTCTGCCGTCTCATCGTCATCAACCGCATCGACGCCGACGGCGAGCATCTGGCCGCGCTGCTCGGGCAGATCCGCGATACCTTCGGCCGCGAATGCCTCCCACTCAACCTGCCCGCGGACCGCGGGGCGACGGTCGCCGACTGCTTCTTCACGCTGTCGGAGAAGAAGCCGGATTTCTCCTCGGTCGAGGCCGCGCATACCGCCATCGTCGACCAGGTCGTCGAGCTCGACGACGAGCTGATGCGGGTCTACCTCGAGCAGGGCGAGGCGATCACCGTCGAGCAGCTGCACGATCCGTTCGAGGGCGCGCTGCGCGCCGGGCATCTCATCCCGGTCTGCTTCGTCTCGGCGCAGACGGGTTCCGGACTGCGACAGCTCCTGAACATCTTCGCGAAGCTCATGCCCGACCCGACGGAGGGCAATCCGCCGCAGTTCCTGCAGGGCGAGGGCGCCGCCGCGCGCGTCGTCGCGGTCAAGCCGGACCCGGCCGCGCACTTCATCGGGCACGTGATCAAGCTGAACGTGGATCCCTACGTCGGCCGCCTCGGCGTGTTCCGCGTCCACCAGGGCACCGTGAAGCCCGGCGACCAGGTGTTCGTCGGGGACCGGCGCAAGGGATTCAAGGTGGCGCACCTCTTCCGGCTCCAGGGGAGCCAGACGCTGGAGATCTCCCAGGCGGTGTCCGGCGACATCGCGGCCGTGTCCAAAGTGGAGGATCTGCACTTCGACGGCGTGCTCCACTCGAGCCACGATGAGGACCAGTTCCATCTGCGCGGCGCGGCCCTGCCGATGCCCATGCACGGCGTGGCCATCGAGCCGGCCCGCCGCGGCGACGAGAAGAAGCTCTCGGACGCCCTGCACAAGGTGACCGCGGAGGATCCGAGCCTGCGGATCGAGTACAACGCCCAGGCGAACGAGACGGTGCTGCGAGGGATGGGCGAGCTGCACGTGCGACTCGTGCTCGAGCGCATGCGCGAGGAGTTCGGTCTCGAGGTCAGCACTCATCCGCCGAAGATTGCTTACCGGGAGACGATCACGCGCAAGGCGGAGGGTCATTGCCGCCACAAGAAGCAGACGGGCGGAGCAGGGCAATTCGGCGAGGTGTATCTGCGCGTGGAGCCGCTGCCCCGGGGCGGCGGTTTCGAGTTCGTGGACGAGGTGGTGGGGGGCGCAATCCCCGGCCAGTTCATACCGGCGGTGGAAAAGGGCGTGCGCCAGGTGCTCGGCGAGGGTGCGATCGCCGGGTATCCGCTCGAGGACCTGCGCGTGATCGTCTACGACGGGAAATACCACAGCGTGGACTCGAAGGAAGTCGCCTTCGTTTCCGCGGGCCGCAAGGCCTTCCTCGACGCGGTCACGAAGGCCGGGGCGATCGTGCTCGAGCCCGTCGCCAAGGTGCACATCACGGCGCCGGCGGAATTCGTCGGCGACATCTCCGGCCATCTGTCCGGCCATCGCGGACGCATCAACGGCAATCAGACGACGAGCTCGAACCAGGTCACGATCAGCGCCGAGGTCCCGGAGGCCGAGCTGCTCGACTACCAGACCCGGCTGAAGTCGCTCACCGGCGGCAAGGGCAGCTACACCGTGAGCTTCGATCACTACGCGACCGTGCCGCCGGCCGTGCAGAAGAACCTGATGGAGGCGTTCCGGCCCCGCGCGGAGGAGTGAACGAAGATACCGGCCTTCCCGATCGTTATCCCCCGGCGCGGCAGAAGAAGGCCTTGAGGTAGCGTGTCTCCGGGATCGCCGGATGAACCGGGTGGTCGGGTCCCTGGCCGCCCGACTCGAGCACCTGCACGAACCGACCGGTGTGTCGCGCCGCCCGCTGGATGGCGCCGAGCAGCTGCTCCTCGCCGAGGTGGTAGGAACAGGAGCAGGAGACGAGGATTCCGTCCGCGGCCGTCACCTGCAGCCCGAGCTGGTTGAGCTTCCTGTACGCCGCCTCGCCCTTCGGGATCTGCTTCTTGCGCTTGATGAACGCCGGCGGGTCGAGGATCACGACGTCGAAGCGCTCGCCGCAATCGTGCAGGGCGGCGAGCGCATCGAACGCGTCGGCCTTCAACGTGCGAATCGCGAGCCCGTTGTCGGCGGCGGCGCGCTCAGCGGCCGCGAGCGCCGCCGCCGAGGAATCCACGCAGGTCACTTCACGGGCGCCGGCCCGGGCGGCGGCAAGTCCCCAGGCGCCAACGTAGCTGAAGACGTCGAGTACGCGTTTGCCTGCAACGTATTTCGCCAACGAGCGCCGGTTCGCCGCCTGGTCGAAGAACCAGCCGGTCTTCTGGCCGCCAGCGAAGGGCACGCGAAAGCGTAAGCCCTCTTCCTCGACGCGCAGCTCGGCAGGCAGCTCGCCGCACGCGGCCTCGACATACGACGGCAGCCCCTCGAGCTCGCGCGCGCCGCCGTCGTTCTTCCACACGACATGCGCCGGCGCCAGCACGCTCGCGACCGCCGCGAGGATGTCCTCCTTCATGGCTTCCATGCCCGCGGTGCCGATCTGGCCGACGATGACGTCGTCGTAGCGGTCCAGCACGAGACCGGGCAGCGCGTCCGACTCGCCGTGCACGAGCCGGTAGAACGGTCGTGGAAAGAGACGCTCGCGCAGTGCGAGCGCGCACCGCAGCCGCTGCTCGAGCAGCGCGCGGCCCGGGGGATGGCGCCCGTCGCGGCCGAGGATGCGGGCGCAGATCAGCGCGTGGGGATTGACGTAGGCGTAGCCGAGAAACCTGTCCTGCGCGGATACCACGCGCGCGAGGGCGCCGGCGGGAAACGCCGCGAGCGGCGTCCGCTCGATGTCCACTTCGTTGGAAAAGATCCAGAGGTGTCCGCCCTCGATGCGCCGCTCTTCGCCGCGCCGAAGGCGGAGCTCCGGGAGGTCTGTGCCTGCGCCCGTGGCCGTCATGGGCGCGGAGTATAGCGGCCGTGCGCGCTGAACGGCCTAGCCGGCGGCTGCCGACCTGCGCTGCGCCTCGAGCGCGCGCGGAAAGAGCGCCTCGTCTTCCTTGTACATGTGCTCGCGCAGATCGCGGTCGAGGTCGACGAGCCCCTCGAGCAGCTCCCGGCATTGCGGGTCTGTGGCGGCGGGAACCGCGTAATCATCGGTGAGCTCGCACAGCCTGCGCAGCGAATCGCCCGCCATGGCGTGCTCGTTCTCCATGCAGGCGATCGGCCCGCCGACGAGGCTGCCGCAGCGGGTGGGCGTTACCGCGCCGCGTGTCGCGAGGTCCCGCACCATCGGAAACAGCGCCTCTTCCTCGTGGGCCAGGTGCGCCTCGAGCTCCGCCGCGAGACCCTGCACCTCATCGCACAGCTTGCCGAGGCGCGCGTCGTCCGGATGACCGGCCGCGACCGCGCCGGTCAAGCTGACCAGCCGCGGCAGGTGCTCGCGCAGATAGCGGTGATGTACGTCCTCGAGGTGCCCGACGAGCTCGGCGAGGGGCAGCGCCCGGAACGGCGCGATGTCGAGCGGTGGCGGTTCTTCCTCGACGTTCGCCGACTGCAGCATCGTCAGCAGGATCCCGGCGTTGAAGCCGAAGGTCCAGCAGAGCTCGCCGAGCATGACGTCCGCATCGTCCCCCTCGCGGAAGAGTCCGGTCGAGACGAGGGTCCGCATGAGGGCGGGCGGCCCCCGCTGCAGATCGGACACGCGCGTGCGGGCAGTGAGACTCAGCATGAGCCGCAAGATGCCTCAGCCCGTCATGGAGGGTACATACGGGTTTGTACGCAATTCCCGCGCCTGCTCGGCCCAGCGGTCGCGTTGGGGGCGGGAGGCCGCGACGCCGATGCGCACGGCGAGGTTGGCGAGCTCGGCGGGCGACATGCCGGCGAGCTGCTCGATCCGGTTCACGCCCTCGGCGTGCAGTTTCTTCTCGAGACCGCGGCCGATGCCCCGGATGCGCTTCAGGTCGTCGGCGGGGGGATCGGGCGCGGGGATCGCGGCGGCTCGTGCGGCATCGCGCGCCCGCTCCCGCTGCCGCTTCGTGTGCAATGCGAGCGGCGCGATGCGGTATTTCCAGGTATTGAGGCTCGTCTCCAGCTCCGCGAGCCGCGACTCGCGATCGCGCAGCTGGCATTCGAGCTCGTGGATGCGGGCATCACGGTCGGCGAGCTCGGCGCGCGGGGCGACCGGGCTGCCCGGCGGCGCCGCCTGGGCCGGCGCGGGCTCGCTGTCCGGCATGGACAGCGCCCGCAGGCGCTGGGTGCGCGCCACGAGCTCGTCCCGCTCGATGCGCAACAGGCCGTGATCGCGCTCGGAGTCGGTGATCTTCGCGCGCGCCTCGTCGAGTTGGCCTGCGAGCTCCCGTTCCCGTGCACGCAGCCCGGCGAGGTCCGCGTCGCGCTCCTCGACGGCGGCGCCGAGGAGCCGGATCCGCTCACGCAGAACCGAGATCTCGGCCTGGCTCGCGGCCAGCAGCCTGCCCTGGGCGCCCTGGTGCGATTCGGCCACCCGCAGCTGGGAGCGCAGCTCCTGTTCGGCTGACTTGTGGCGCGCGACGAGGTCGCGCATGGCGCGCAACCGCTGGCGGTAGAGCCGGCGCATCGCGAGGAGCTCTGCGCGGTGCCCGGCGAGCGGCACGAACTGCGCGCCGGTGCGCAGCCGGAAGTGGACCCAGGCGATGAGGAAGCCCACCGCGAGCGCGCCGGCGGCGATCAGGAGAACGGCGCTGAATGTTGGCGTCGGCATGAAGCAATCGCAGTCACGGGCGCACCACCCGGCTCGCGAATGCTAGGCGAGGATCGACGCGCGGCGCGCGGAGGTCGATCACGATTTTGCGCGCGCGGCTGCCTGACATAAGCAGTCGGGAGTGCTGGCCCGCCGGGCTCCGGAAACGCCGGAGTTCCATTGGCTCGTTCCTCAGGCCGTCTCCATCGTTTCCGGAGCCCGCGAGCCAGCACTCCCGCTGAGCCTGCCGCAGCCGCGCGACGCTATGGCGGGCTCTAGCTCCCGGTCGCGCGTGTGGAGGCGGGGGCGGAGGCGGCGGCACGCCGCGCGGCGAGCTTGCGTTGCGCCTCGAGGTGGAAGTCGAGCGTGTGACGCGTCTCGACGAAGCTCCGCCGCTGGCCCAGCGTGTCGTACCAGAGGCGAAGCCGGCTGCAATCCGCGGGCCACTCGGCGCCCGCGAGCTCTTCGTAGACCGCGAAGCGCTCGAGGAACGGCAGGTAATGGAAATCGACGAGCGTGGGCGCCGAGCCCATCCAGTACGGGCCCTCGCTCAACTTGCGCAGACCCTCGTGCTCCATGAAGCGCAGGACCGCGGTCAGCTTCTCGCGGTTCTCATTGAGCTTGCCGGCGTGCTCGCGCTCGGCCATGAGCCGGAAGGCGGCCGGCAGGTAGCGTGTCTCGCAGTAATCCATCCAGATCCGGGCCTGTGCGCGGCCGTATGCGTCTGCCGGCATCATGAGCGGCTGCGGGAAGACCTCATCGAGATACTGATTGATGATCGCGGATTCATAGACGACCCGCCCCTCGTGCCGCACCACGGGCACCTTGCCGTAGGGCGAGATCTGCGCGAACCAGGCGGGACGCTCGTAGGGATCGATCTCGGTCAGATCGAATGCGACGCCTTTCTCGATCAGCACCATCCGCGTGCGCTGCGCGTACGGACAGGCTTCGTAACTGTAGAGCTCGACGGTGGCCATGACGCTTCCCCGGGGGTTACGGCCGAAGTCTAGCAGGAGGGCCGCGGCAGGCGTGGCCGCCGGCGCTCAGCCGTCGCGACGGTACAGGCGGCGCAGGGCGGGCATGAGTTGCGCCGCATCGATGTCCACGGCCCTCGGGGGCAGCGCGCGCAGGATCGGGACCTCGTCGGCGACCGCGACCTCGGCCGCGGGGAGCCTATGGCGGCGCGCGTCGTGGGTGAGGACGACGTGCGGGTGCAGCGCCTCGCGCGGCCGTTGCCCGCACACCAGGCCGACCCTGCCGTCCGTGAGCTCGACCAGTGTACCGACGGGATAGACGCCGAACGCGAGGATCAGCTCCGTCACGAGCGCGGCGTCGAACTTCGCCTCGCGCAGCGCATCGAGCTGGCGCAGCGCCGCGTTCGGCGAGATCGCCGCCGCGTAGCGCCGGTTGAGTGTCAGGGCGTCGAACGTATCGGCCAGCGCGGCGATGCGGCCGAAGAGCGGGATCTCCGAGCCCTTCTGCCCGTGCGGGTAGCCGCTGCCATCCGCGCGCTCGTGGTGCCCCGCCATCATCTCGATCGCCCGCGACGGCAGGTCGCGGCCGGCCACCAGCGCCAGGCCGCGATCGACGTGCCGGCGCACGTAGTGCTGCTCGTGAAAATCGAGCGCGGCCGGCTTGGCAAGGATCGGTACCGGCACGGCGATCTTGCCGATGTCGAGGAGGAGGCCACCGGTGGCGAGCGCGCGCAGCGCGGGCCGGTCGAAGCCGAGGTGCCGGCCGAGCGTGACCGCGACCGCTGCCGTGCCGACGGATCGGCGCACGAGGAAGCAGTCCTGATTGTCCGTCCGCAGAAACCAGTGGAGGAGGTCCGTGTACTGCACCGCCCGTTCGACCAGCTGGGTCGCGCAGAGCGACACCGATTCGAGGTCAATGACGCCCTGGCGGCGCGCGACGCGCACGATCGTCGCGACAGACTTCAGTGTGTGGTCGAGCGCGCGCCGGGTCGCGGCGACGGGTCCGTCCTCGTGCGGATCGGCCGGCACGGGCTCGGGCAGCCAGCCCATGAGCGAGGGCTCGCTCAAGGCCGGGTCCACGTACACGTATTTGCAGGTCTGGCGGAGCTCGTCGATCTGCTCCTGTCCGGTGATCGCGAAGCCGGCCCCTGCGAAGGGCGAATGCAGCCACGAGCGATCGAGCTCGGCAACATACATGCCGGGCTGGAGTGCATCGGTCGCGATGGGTATGAGCCTGTGGGCCTGTAACGGACCCATGGGATTCTCTTTGTCGTTATTCGATTCCCACTCTAGCAACCGGACGGTGCGCGAACCGTGACGCGCCGCACGGGCACCCGGACTGTTCATTATGCCAAAGCGCCAGCCCCGGGGGCCGGAATTCACCGCATCAGGACGGCGATTTCCTCCTCGGGGGCAGGGACTTGAGGTAGATCGCGATGGCATGACGGTCCCCGGGCGTGAGCCGCGAGGTGTTCTCGTCGATGACCTCACCCATCCCGCTGCCTGCGAAGTCGCCGTCCGGCTTCATGCCGGTCTCGAGGAAGGATTCGATGTCCGGGAGCGACCAGTCGCCGATGCCGTCGCGTTCGTCCGGCGTCACGTTGGGCACCTTGCGGTTCTCGGGGCCGGCCGGGTTGCCTGCCATCTCGCGATCGGCCCGCAGCGCGCCGAAGCGGTTGCGCGGCGTATGACACTCGCCGCAATGTCCGAGGTGCCGGACGAGATAGGCGCCCCGGTTCCAGACCGGGTCGCGGGCGGGGTCAGGGGCGAAACGCGCCGGCGTGAAGAAGAGGAGCTTCCACGCGGCGGCCACGAGTCGCGTGCCGAGGTACCACGGCAGGCGATGTGCGGGGTTCTCGCGGTGCACGGCCGGCAGCGTGAAGAGAAACGCCTTGATGGCGAGCGCGTCCTCGTCCGTGACGCCGGTATAGGCGGTGTACGGGAACACCGGAAAGTAGGCTTTGCCCGCCGGGCCCGTGCCATCGTGGAGCGCACGGAGGAACTGCGCGTCGCTCCATGCGCCGATGCCCGTCTCGCGGTCGGGCGTGATGTTGGGCGAATAGAACGTGCCGAAGGCGGTGGCAAGGGCCCTGCCACCGGCAAACGGGACCGCGTCGTCGCGATCCTCGGTGTGACAGCTGACGCAACCGGCGGCGGTCGTAACGTAGCGGCCGCGCTCGGCCGCGGTCTCGGCGCCAGCGGAGGCGCCGAGCAGGCTGACCGCGAGCGCGAGCGCGCCGGCCGCATGCCGGCGCGGCGGCGCCCGGAGCACGCTCAATCCTCTTCCTTGCGATAGCGGTCGTGGCAAGCCTTGCAGGCGTCGCCGGCAGTCTTGATGGCCTTGCCGATCGCGGCCTGGTCGCCGCCTTTGACGGCATCGCGCAACTCCGCCGTCGCGACCTTGACCGCATCTGCCTTTTTCGCGAACTGCTCCGGCTCCTGCCAGACGAGTGGCAGTGCCTCGGACTTGCCGATGCCGGAACCGGCCGGAAAGATCTTGCCGACCTGTTCGGCGCTGTCCGCGAGCGCCTCGGCATGCTTGAGCAGATAGTCCTTGTGCTCGACCTTGCCGTTGAATATGAGGGAGAGTGCCGTGAAGTGACCGGCCATGGTGTCCATCACCGCCCGGCGATACTTGACGGCGTCCTCGGGCGTTGCCGCAGCAGCGATCGAGGCTGCGAAGAGGACAATGGCGACGACGATAATGCGACGCATCGGCAGTCTCCGTTATGGTTTTTCGGGGCGCCAAGAATAGCAGGGGGCCGGCAGTGAGCGAAGCGCGTCAGGGCGCGCCGGGCGCCTGCAGCGTGCCGTCGAGCCAGGCCCTGGCATCGCGCGCGGTGATGTCGCCGGCTTCCTCGAGGGCCGGGCGTCCCACGCCCGGATAGGTGATCAGCCTCACCTGGGGTGCACTGCTCAGCAGGTGCACCAGCTCTCGCGCCTGGGTGACCGGCGCCTCGGGGTTTGCCTCGCCCCACATGATGAGCACGGGCACTCTCACCCGTCCCAGCAGCTCCGCAGGGTCGGCGCTTCGATAGATCCGCAGCCGCGTCAGCATCGCCGCGCGGTTGCCTTCGCGCAGCCACATCTCGTACCAGCGGTCCACGTCGTCATCCGTGATCTTCCCTGGATCACCCGCCCGCGAGCGCAGCACCCACGAGGCGAGCGCGCGCGGCGTGACGTATCTCAGGATGTCAGCGGCATCGGGAATGCGCTCGCCGGTGCGGTCCAGCGCCCGGCTCGTGAGAATGGCCGGGTTCAGCAGGATCAGCCTGTCCACCCGGCCCGGGTGTTTCGCCGTGTAGCGCACCGCGATGTTGCCGCCGAGCGAATTGCCGGCGATCACGAAGCGCTTGAGCCCGACCGCGTCGACGAGCTTTTCCGTGAGCAGCAACGTGCGTTCGTCGCTGTAGTTGCCGCTTGGATCCGGCCCCGTCAGGCCGAAGGCCGTGATGTCGAAGCGCACGACACGGTACTTGTCCTTGAGAGCCGCCACCCACGGATCCCAGCCGAGCAGACTGCTGAAGTTGCCGTGCAGGAGGAGCACGGCCGGCCCGGCGCCTTCGTCGCGATAGTGGATGCGCGCCCCATCGATGTGGATGAAGCGCGAGGCGGGCGAGGCGTACTTGGCCTCGAGTTTCGCGGCCGGGATGTCGCGGTAAACATAGAGTGCGACCGCGAGCGCGATTGCCGCGACGGCCAGCGCCGCGAGCGCGGCGTAGCCGGCTTTCTTCAGCCACTTCATCCAGCACCCTTCACCGAAACCCGGCCGCAGAATACACCGGTCCCGCTTCTCTTCTCACCGCGTCCGACTCCCCGCGCCCGGCGCCCGGCGCAGAATGACCGCTCGCCACTGCGCTCGGCGCGAGGAGCGGCCGCTGCCGGCTCCGCCTCCCGTCGGGACGCTCACTGCGGCCATCCCTGGCCTCCGTTCGCTTGGGTCGTCGCTGCGCTCCGCTCCTGCTCCGCTTGCTCCTCACACCCGCCGGGAGGCGAGCCGGCAGTGGCCTGCCACCTCGCGCACGCGCGTCAGCGCCGGCAGGCCGTCGCGGGGCGGCCGGCGGCCTGCTCCGCCGGGCGCCACTCGATGGATGCGGGACCAGCGGGCGGAGCCGACGGCGGACTTGTCGTCCCCCGCGTGCGAGCGAAGGAGTCGGCGATGGCGTGGCGGAGAAGAAGTGGCGAGAATGAGCCTCGCGAAATTGCAGGAGCAGGCGGTGTCACGTCGCGAGCGGCCCAAGCCTTTCGTCGAGGGCCTCATCCCCACGCTTAACAGCCGGGGCTTCATGTCCGACACCCTCGACTACTTCTCCGACCGCTTCGTCCGGTACGCGGCCGAATGCGGCGCGCCCGTGCTCGACATGGGCTGTGCCTACGGGGTCGCGACGCGCGCGGCGCTCGACCGCGGCGCGACCGTGCATGCCTGCGACATGGAAGCCGGGCACCTCGAGATCCTTCGGGAGGAAGTGCCCGCCGAGCAGCAGGCCCGCCTCGTCACGAGTGCCGGGACGCTGCCCGACGTCGAGTTCCCGGAGGGCGCCTTCGGCGCGATTCTCTGCTCGCGGGTGCTGCATTTCCTGCTGGCCGACGAGATCCGCGCGACACTCACGAAGATGCACGCGTGGCTCCGGCCCGGCGGGCGACTCTTCCTGGTGGCCGATACGCCGTACAGCGGCTTCTGGTTCGCGGGCGCGCCCGCCTACGAGCGGCGCAAGGCGACGGGCGAGGAATGGCCGGGTCTCATCGAGGATATCGGTGTGTTTCTGCCGGGCGCGCAGCTGCCGCCCGACATGCTGCCCTATCTCAATCCGCTCGATCCCGACATCCTCGCGCGCGAATGTCACCGCGCCGGACTCGTCGTGGAAGAGGCCGCGTGGACGGGCCGCGGCGCCGAGCGCGACTCGAAGCGTCATGCCGGCGCGATCGCGGCGAACGTCAGGACGAACTGAGCTCAGCAGGGCTCGGGCGCGACCCTGCAGATCCTGATGCCGCGATTACTGCCCTCGAAGAGGCTCGCAAGACAGGCGGGCATGTGCTCGAGTCCTTCGACCACGTCCTCGCTGTTGCGGAGTTTCCCCTCGTGGTACCAGCGCGAAAGGCGCGCCTCTGCTTCCGCATAGCGATCCCAGTAGTCGAACCACACGTAGCCGCGCATGGCGGCGCGCTGGTAGAGCAGGTTCTTGTAGTTGGCCGGCCCGGGCGCCGGGCGCGGCGCATAGTCGGTCGAGATGAAGCCGCAGATCAGGACGCGCGCCCCCCGCGCCAGATGCGCGAGACCCTCGTCCAGGATCTCGCCGCCGACGTTGTCGAAGAAGACGTCGATGCCCTCGGGAAACTCCGCGGCGAGGCGCCGGCCGAGGCCCGGCTCGCGGTAGTTGATCGCAGCGTCGTAGCCGAGCTCGCCGGTGAGCCACTCGCACTTCGCCGCGGAACCCGCGAGACCGACGGTGCGGCGCGCCCCGGAGATCCGCGCGATCTGCCCGGCGACCGAACCGACGCCGCCCGCCGCCGCCGAGACGAGCACGCTGTCGCCGGGCTTCATGGCAGCCGCATCCAGCATGCCGAAGTAGGCGGTGACGCCGGCCTGCCCGAGCACGCCCAGCGCGAGCGTGACGGGCCGCAGCTCCGGCGCGATCTTGCGCGTGCTGAAGACGAAGTCCCCGCCGCGCTCGTGTTGCAGCGAGTAGTCCTGCCAGCCGAGCGAGGCCACGACGAGGTCGCCCTCCGCGTAGCTGCTCGCGCGCGAGCGGATCACCTGGCCCACGCCGCGGCCGCGCATCAAGTCGCCCGGCCGCAGCGGCTCGGAGCTGCCGCTGCGCGTCCCGCGCGAGAGATAGGCGCGCTGCGCCGGACCCGGCGCGAGGCACAGCGTGCGCACGAGAAACTCATCCTCGCCGGGTTCCGGCACGGCCTCCCCACTGAGCGTGAAGAGCGCGGCGCTGATCGCCTCCCCCGGCGCGGGCAGGCGAGCCACTCGCCAGACGCGGTTGACGATGCGGGCCATGGGTGAGCGTTTCGATTACCTGGGCGGATGATAGCCGAGGGCGGCCCCGCGCCCCGGAGCGCGGCTGAAGCCGCGCCCGCAGGATGCTAAGGTGAACCGATGGCGCACTGGCTGCTGAAATCCGAACCGGATGTCTTCGGCATCGACGACCTCGAGCGCCAGCGCACGGCCTCCTGGGAAGGCGTGCGCAACTACCAGGCGCGCAACTTCCTGCGCGCGATGAAGCGCGGCGACAGCGCCTTCCTGTATCACTCCGCCTGCGAGATCCCGGCCATCGTTGGCATTATGAATATAGTGCGCGAGGCGTACCCGGACCCGACGCAGTTCGATCGACGGTCGAGCTATTACGACCCGGCGAGCAAGAAAGCTGAGCCTCGCTGGCTGCAGGTGGATGTGCGCTTCGAGCGGCGGCTGCGCCGCCCGGTCACGCTCGAGGAGCTGCGCAGACATAAAGCACTCGCTTCAATGATCCTCCTCCGGCGCGGCAACCGGCTCTCAGTCATGCCCGTGTCGGACCGCGAGTGGGCGTTCATCCTCCGTCAGGAATAGGATCATGCTTCGCAAATTCACCCAAATGGGGGAGGACACAGGCACCCCGATTGAACAGAATGCATCAAGGTCAACGCTCGTTGCCGGATGGAAAGTTGGCGTCTTCCGGCACACGCGAGCTGGCCTACCGACTTCCCAAAGAGGTCGGCGTGGTGCGGTCCGGGTCGCAAGGCCCGGACCGAGCCACGTTTGCGTCCGAATTATCGTGCTCGGTCGCCGCGCGACCCCTTCGCCAGGCTCTCCGGTCCCACGGAATCGCCCTATCCGCGGGATTCCTGGTCGAGTATTTCCTGGCGTACCTCGCTGATCTCGGCGACGCGTGAGGCCGTTCGCATCGGCTCGCAGGTCGGCGTGCGCGGGCAGGCCGTGCTGCGCGGGCAGATGATGCTCGCAGGTGAGGCGAGCGCATCCACGATCCAGGCGATGTTGAGCACCTTGCTTACCGCCGTCATCGCTTTCGCCGCGGCGGCGGGTGCGTTCGCCTGCCCGCCGTGACGGCGGCAGGCCTGCGCCACGCCCTGTACGATCTCCTGCGCGTCGAGGCCCTGCGACTCGAAGGCAGGCACGAGGTCCACGCCGACGGACAGCACATGCGGATTGCCCGCCATGTCCTTCGTGCGCACCGAATGGCAGCAGTAGAGGAACGCGCGATCCCCGTCCTGCAGGACGGAGATCTGCGAGGTCGGGCCGCTGCCGCGATGCTGGTCGAGCATGCGGAACACGGCCCAGCGCGGGCAGGGATCGGTCACCATCGCCATGTTGCCCCAGGGGAGCGGGATGCCGTTGCCCCGGTACACGGCGCGCAGGAACCCGGGCGGATAGGCGTCGAAGAAATGCCAGTAGCGGTAAGGCGAAACGGCGGTCATGCGCCGCATGATCACCGCCGGCGTCAGCTCGAGCCTGCGACCAGCCTCGACGCGATAACTCTCGCGCGCCAGGAAGCGGCGGAACGGGCGCTTCGGGCAGAGCAGGGCGCCCGCGAAGAAGCTGCACTCGAAATCGCGCCAGGCGAAGAGCACGTCCTGCGTGTCCATGCCGCCCGGGCTCTGGTGGCCATCGTCCGGGCTGCCGCCCATCTCCCCGCCGGTCGCGTGCGGGGACTTCAGGCCATCGCCGCCGTGCAGGACCTTGTGGGCGAGATGCGAGGCGAGGTCGAACTTGAGCCGGGCCGTGTCGGACTGCAGCTCGCGGTTCACGTAGACCGTCGCGGGCGACTCGAAGAAGGAGCGCACCATGCTGCGCACCTGCCGGTCGTTGTCCCGCGCGAGCACGGGCTTCCTGTCGAACCAGTGGATCTCGAGCCCATGACGAGCGCAGAGCGTCAGCAGGTCGTCGACGGAGAGCGGGAAGCGGCGCTCGCCAATCTCCTCCGCCGAGCGCTCGAGGTCGGGGAAGTCGTTGCGCGACATCTCCTGGTAGGACCGGATCAGGAGGTGCGCGAACTGCCGCCCGGTCGTGCCCGTCTGGGACAGGAGCTCCGGGATGGCGGCCTCCAGCAGCTCACGTGAGAACAGGAACCCCGGCTCCAGGGGGATACGCGTCGGTCCACCCCGGTTCTCAGCCCGGGGCGCGATGCCAACTTCGGGATTCTCGTCAAGGAACCAGCGGGGGTCTTTCTGGAACACTGAGGCGAGGAGCTCGAGCAACTCTTCCGACGGAATGCGCCGGCCGGTCTCGATCATGCTGAGGTAGGAGACGGAGGGCGCGAGCTCGGCGCTCATCTGGATGCAGCGGGCGGACACGTCCTGGAGCGTCAGGCCGTTGCGCTTGCGCAGATTGCGGAACTTGGCCCCGAGAAAGTGGCTCTTGCGCAGGAGTCCGGACATAACACGGGTGTGAAATTTACAGTGTGAAATTTCTGATGTGAAATTTCTCTGGCAACGATCCTAAGATGAGCCGATGAAAACAGCAACCCTGCCCAAGAGCCGTCCCGTCGAGATCCGCGGCAGCCGCGTCGAGGGCGCCGCTGAGGTGCTGAACGAGCGCGCGCTCGGCCTGGTCACCCACCTGCACGGGCGCTTCAATCGCCGCCGGCTGGAGTTCCTCGCCCGCCGCAAGGCCAGGCAGGTGGCGCTCGATGCCGGCGAGCTCCCCGGCTTCCTGCCCGAGACCGCCGCGATCCGCGGCGGCGACTGGCGCGTCGCGCCGGTGCCGCGCGACCTCGAGGACCGGCGGGTCGAGATCACCGGACCCGTCGACCGCAAGATGATGATCAACGCGCTCAACTCCAGGGCGCGCGCCTTCATGGCCGACTTCGAGGACTCCTGCACGCCGACCTGGGAGAACATCGTCCGCGGCCAGGCGAACCTGCGCGACGCCGTGGATCGCAGCATCGCCTTCCGCGATCCGGCCTCGGGCAAGGACTACCGGCTGAACGAGAAGACGGCGACCCTGATCGTCCGCCCGCGCGGCTGGCACCTGCCCGAGAAGCACGTGCTCGTGGACGGCGAGCCGGTTTCGGGCTCGATTTTCGACTTCGCGGTGTATCTCGCGAACAATCACGCCGCGCTCGCCGCACACGGCACGGGTCCGTACTTCTACCTCCCGAAGCTCGAGAGCCATCTCGAGGCGCGGCTCTGGAACGACGTCTTCCTCGCCGCACAGGAGTGGCTCGGCATCGCGCGCGGCACGATCAAGGCGACGGTGCTGATCGAGACGATCCTCGCCGCCTTCGAGATGGACGAGATCCTCTACGAACTGCGCGAGCATTCCGCCGGCCTGAACTGCGGCCGCTGGGACTACATCTTCAGCTTCATCAAGAAGTTCAGGAACCGCCCGGAGTTCGTGCTGCCCGACCGCGGCACCGTGACGATGGACAAGGCACTTCCTCAAGGCCTACGTCGACCTCCTGATCCGCACCTGCCACCGCCGCGGCGCGCACGCGATGGGCGGCATGGCCGCACAGATCCCGATCAGGAACGACCCTGAGGCGAACGCCGCCGCGATGGCGAAGGTGAAGGCCGACAAGGCGCGCGAAGCGAACGCGGGCCACGACGGCACCTGGATCGCGCACCCGGGTCTCGCCGAGATCGCGCTCGAGGCCTTCGACGCGGTCATGCAGGGACCCAACCAGCTCGACAACCTGCGGGCGGACGTGTGCGTCACGGCGGCCGACCTGCTGCGCGTGCCGGAGGGCCCGATCACCGACGCGGGCCTGCGCCACAACATCCGCGTCGGTGTGCAGTACGTCGAGGCCTGGCTCGGCGGACTCGGCTGCGTGCCGCTTTATAACCTCATGGAAGACGCCGCGACCGCCGAGATCTCCCGCGCCCAGGTCTGGCAGTGGATCCGCCACGGCGCGAAGACCGAGGACGGTGAGCCGATCACCGCCGCGCGCTTCGACCGCACGCTCGCGGAGGAGCTCGCCGTGATCGCGCGCGAGGTCGGCGTGGAGCGCTTCGGCGCCGGCCGCTTCGAGGCCGCGAGCCGGCTCTTCGGCGACATGATCAAGAAGGCCGACTTCGACGAATTCCTGACGCTTCCCGCCTACGACTACCTGCCCTGAAGGATCCGCCATGGACAGAGACACGCAGACGAACGCCGCCGAACTCCGCCGCGACTGGGCCGCGAGCCCGCGTTGGGCTGGCATCGCCCGCGCCTACGGGCCCGAGGAGGTCGTGAGGCTCCGCGGCTCGGTGCGCATCGAGTGGAGCCTCGCGCGCATGGGCGCGGAGAAATTCTGGCGGCTGCTCCAGACCGAGCCGGTCGTCGCCGGGCTCGGCGCGGTCACTGGCAACCAGGCCGTCGAGGAGGTGCAGGCGGGACTCAAGGCGATCTACTGCTCGGGCTGGCAGGTCGCGGGCGACGGCAACAGCGCCGGCGAGATGTATCCCGACCAGAGCCTCTATCCCGTGGACTCCGTGCCGAAGATGGTCGAGCGCATCAACAACGCGCTCCTGCGCACCGACCAGATCCATCACATGAACGGCGACGACCGCATCGACTGGCTGGCGCCGATCGTCGCCGATGCCGAGGCCGGCTTCGGCGGCAACCTCAACGCGTTCGAGCTCACGAAGGCGCTGATCAGGGCGGGCGCCGCCGCGGTGCATTTCGAGGACCAGCTCTCCTCCGCGAAGAAGTGCGGGCATCTCGGCGGCAAGGTGCTGGTGCCAACGCAGGACGCCATCAACAAGCTCACCGCCGCGCGCTTCGCGGCGGACGTCTGCGGCGTGCCGACGGTCGTCATCGCGCGCACCGATGCCGACGCGGCCGACCTGCTGCAGTCGGACTATGACCAGCGCGACCGGAAGTTCCTCACCGGCAAGCGCACGGCGGATGGCTTCTACCAGGTGCGCGCCGGCCTCGAGCAGGCGATCGACCGCGGGCTCTCCTACGCACCGTACGCGGATCTCATCTGGTGCGAGACCAGCAAGCCCGACCTCGCGCAGGCCGAGCGCTTCGCGAAGGGCATCCACGCGAAGTTTCCCGGAAAGCTCCTCGCCTACAACTGCTCGCCGTCGTTCAACTGGAAGACGAATCTCCCGCCCGAGCGCCTGCGCGACTTCCGCGAGAAGCTGGCAGCCATGGGTTATCGCTTCCAGTTCATCACGCTCGCCGGCTGGCACGCGCTGAACCTTTCGATGTTCGAGCTCGCCCGCGCCTACCGGCAGGACGGCATGGCCGCTTACTCCGAGATGCAGCAGCGCGAGTTCGCGAACGAGGCGCACGGCTTCCGCGCGACGAAGCACCAGGCGTTCGTCGGCACGGGCTATTTCGACGCGGTGCAGACGGTGATCTCCGGCGGCGAGAGCTCGACGACAGCCATGGCCGGAAGCACGGAAACCGAGCAATTCAAGAGCGGCACCGGACATTGAACGTCGCGGCCACATATCGGCGCACCGTCCCGCGCGCGCGTGCGCCCGCCGGGGCAGGTCCTGAGCTAAATCTCGCCGGCCGTCCCTGGCCGGCGAGAAGCATATCGCGCCTGCTCCGGCGTCCTGCCTCGCAGGCGCTCAATGCCGCTCAGGACCTCCCCGCCGGCCGCACCGAGCGGCGTGCCGGTGTGGCCATCGCACCGCGCCGGCCACTGACTGGCGAGGGACTGATGGCGGCTCGCCTCCGGGCGGGTGTGAGGAGCAAGCGGAGCAGGAGCGGAGCGCCGCGACGATCCAAGCGAGCGGAGTGCAGGGATGCACGCAGCGAGCGTCCCGCCAGGGGGCGGAGCCGCCAGCAGGCCTCGCAGTCAACCGGCGCGGTGGTGCCATGGATGACGGCCGCGCAACGATAGGAGCGAAGGCGGCGAGCCTGTCGCGCGAGGTCGCGGGGGCGATCTTCGCTGCGTTCGAAGACTACAACCGCGAGTTCAGCAACGTCACGCGCCGCGCGCAGCGGCGGTTCGAGGAACGCGAGTGGAAGCTCGGCGCACGCGACGCGGTCGAGCGCATCGACCTCTATGACCGGCGCGTCGAGAACTGCCTCGCCGGCCTGGTCGGCCGCATGGGCCGCCACATAGCGGACGAGCCCACCTGGATCGACATCCGGTTCGCCTTCAGCCAACTCATCCGCGACTGCCCGGACCGCGAGTTCTACAAGACCTTCTTCAACTCCCTCACCCGCAAGATCTTCGGCACGGTCGGCGCCAACGACGACGTCGAATTCATCGCACTCGATCTCGAGCCCACGCTTGACGCCGGCACGGTGCCCGCGCGCGACTACGCGCCGGCGGCGGACTTGCCGGGCTGCCTCGCGCGACTGCTCGGGGACCTGCCGTGGTCGAGGTTCTTCGCCGACGTCGCGGCCGCGGCGCGCGTGGTGCAGCAGGAGATCGAGGGGTTCCTCGCGGCCCGCGGCATCGCGGGCGGCGTCCTCCACATCGAGATGCTCGAGCCCGTCTTCTACCGCTCGACGCGCGCTTTCCTCGTCGGCCGGATGAGCGGGGAGGGCTGGTCGCTGCCGCTGATCATCGCGCTCAAGCACGAGGAGGACGGCGTCACGGTGGATGCGGTGATGATGTCGGAATACGAGGTGCGGCCGCTCTTCGGATTCTCGCGCTCCTATTTCCATGCCGACCTCGCGCCGGTCGGCGCCGCGGTGCGGTTCCTGCGGACGATCATGCCCGGCAAGCCGACGGACGAGCTCTACACCGTGCTCGGCCGCGCGAAGCAGGGCAAGACCGAGCGCTACCGGACGCTCTTCCGCCACCTGCAGCACTCCGACGATCTCTTCACCTACCCCGAGGGCGAGCGCGGCATGGTCATGATCGTGTTCACGCTCGATTCCCTCGACATCGTGTTCAAGATCATCCGCGACCGCTTCGCGCCGCCGAAGACCGCGACGCGCGAAGAAGTCATGGGCAAGTACCGGTTCGTGTTCAAGCACGACCGGGTCGGCCGCCTCGTGGACGCCCAGGAATTCCGCCGGCTGCGCTTCCCGAAGACGCGCTTCGCGCCGGAGCTCCTCGACGAGCTCATGCGCGAGGCCGCGCTCAGCTGCCGCATCGAGGGCGACGATCTCATCATCGAGCACTGCTATCTCGAGCGGCGCATGAAGCCGCTGAACGTCTATCTCAGGAATGCGGACGTCGCCTCCGCCCGTCGCGCGATCCGCGACTACGGCCAGGCGATCCGCGACCTCGCGCTCTCCAACGTGTTCCCCGGTGACCTGCTGCTCAAGAATTTCGGCGTCTCGCGGCACGGGCGCGTCATCTTCTACGACTACGACGAGCTCTGCCTCGTGACCGAGTGCAGTTTCCGCGACCTGCCGGTGGCGCGTGACGACGAGGACGAGATGCGCGCCGAGCCCTGGTTCTACGTCGGCCCGAACGACGTCTTCCCGGAGCAGTGGCTGGAATTCCTCGGCCTCAAAGACGCGCTGCGCGATGAATTCCTGCGCCACCACGGCGAGTTGCTGTGCGCCGACTACTGGCGGCATCTCAAGGCCTCCCACGAGGCCGAAAAGCATCTCGAGGTCGTGCCCTATACCGCGCGCCGCGCCGCGGCCCCCACTTCCGCCTGATCTCATCGGGGCTTGCGCCCCTCCCACGCGTTGACGGAGACTCGCGCCATGCGTGGAGCAATGGCCATCGTCGGGTATCTCCTTCTCGCGAGCGCGACGACGCCGGCCGATCCCATTGCCGACTACAGCGGACCCGAGCTCTACAAGCGGTTCTGCGCGAGCTGCCACGGCGCCACCGGCCTGGGCGACGGTCCCGTGGCGGCCTCGCTCAAGGTCATCGTGCCAGACCTCACGCGATTGTCCGCACGCAACGCCGGTGCGTTCCCCGATGCGCGCGTGCGCAGGATCATCGACGGCAGGGAGATCTACCCCGCGCACGGTACGCGCTACATGCCGGTGTGGGGCCGGGAATTCGCCGCCGCCGAGGGCGGCACCCGCGAGGCTGATGCCGAGGCGCAGGCGATGATCGCCAGGCTCGCCGATTATCTGCACACGATCCAGCAATAAGAGAAACGAAGGAGAGAACATGAGCGTCGCGATGCCAACACCCGCCGCCGGGAGCGGCACAGATGTCTTCGAGTCCGTGCGCGACTATGTCGGCGCGCTCGAAAGGCGCGGGCGACTGCTCCGGGTCGAATCCATGGACCAGGATCAATACGAGGCGACCGCATTCGCCTATCGGCTGGTGGATCGCTTCGGCATCGAGGAAGCACCGGCGTTTCTCATCGAGCGCATCAAGCTCGGCGGCAAGTGGATCGAGGGGCCGGTGCTCGCGAACCCCTATGGCCGCTGGCCCGACGAGGCGCTGCTCTTCGGCGTGTCGCCTGTCACCGACGACTACCAGGAGATGTACAAGGCGGTGATGGAGGCGCTGCGCGGGCGGCTCGACCCGGGCGGCGTCTGGAAGCGCATACCGCCGGTCGAGGTGACTCCGCGCGAGGCGCCCTGCAAGGAAATCGTGCTGAAGGGTGAGGACGTCGATCTCGAGAAGTTTGCCTGGCTCAGGAACAACCCGGCCGACGCGGGCCGCTACGTCAACATGGGCTCGGTGTTCATTTCCGACCCGGCGATCGGCGCGAACGTCGGCACGTATCGGTGCCAGGTGAAGGGGCCGAAGAAGATGGCGGTGAACCCCGAGCCCGGCCAGCACGGCTGGCGGATCCTGATGGCGATGAAGGAGCGCGGCGACAAGCTCGCGAAGGTCGCGGTCGCCGTCGGTCCGGATCCCATGACGTTCTGCGCGAGCAGCACCAAGATGGCGGGCTATCTCGAGAACGAGCTCGAGTTCGCGGGCGGGCTGCGCGGCCGGCCGCTGCCGGTCGTGAAGTGCGAGACCTGCGACATCCGCGTGCCCGCGCACTCGGAGTTCATCATCGAGGGCGAGGTGCCGCTCACCGAGTTCGAGGACGAGGGCCCGTATGGCGAGATGTACGGCTACCTCGGGCCGAAGAAGCCGAACAACTTCTTCATGAACATCAAGGCCATCACCCATCGCAGGAAGCCGTGGGTGCTCAACTCCTTCACGGGCCTCACCTGCGACATGCCGCGCGCGCCGCAGATCGCCTCCAACTTCTTCCTCTACAAGCGCCTGATCCCGTCGCTCACGGGACTGATCTCGCCGCGCGGCGCGAACGGCGTCATCGTCATCGCGATCGACAAGAAGTTCCCGGGCGAGGGCATGTCCGCCGGCCAGTACGTGGCCGCCAATTCCGGGCTGAACAAGGTCGTGATCGTGGTGGACAAGGACATCAACATCCTCGAGCCGAGCCAGATCTTCCACGCGCTCGCCGCGCGCTGGCAGCCCTCCGCGAGCCTGCTGATCCGCCAGACCCAGATGATGATGCCGGACCCGAGCCGCACGAGCTGGGGGCTCTCCAGCAAGATGGTGATGGACGCCACGCGTCAGCTCCCGGGCGAGGGCGGGCCGAAGAGCTGGCCGCCGCTCAACCGCGACCTGCTCGAGCAGGGGGCGCCGAAGGCCTTCGATCTGGTGGACGGCCGCTGGGCGGAGTACCTGAAGGACTGGAAGGACTAGCGCGGCGCGGTCGCAGCATCGCCTGTGGCAATCTGCCCGGTTGCGCGACATTTTGTCGCAGCCCTATGATCGGGCTCTCACATTGAGGGACGGCCGAGATGCTGAAATCCCGCGCAGAAATCGCGCGCGAGCGCAGGCGCCAGATGCAGGTGCGAAAGGCCTTCGAGGCCGGCATCGCCGCGCAAAAGCCGGGCGGTCCGGATCCGACCGCCTTCTACCTCGCCTGCGCGGACTACCTCGAATGGTCCATGGACCGGCTGCACGAGCAGGACCAGATCATTCACGACCTGCTCGGCGAGCGTATCCCCGGCTCCGAGAAAGACGCGCACGAGCGGCTCGCCGTCCTCAACGACCGGCAGCGGAGCAGCCGCGAGCTCATGGCGGGATTCGTGCGCGACGCTGCGAGGCTACGGGCCGCGGGCCGCGCCGGCGTCCCTGCGTTCGAAGCCGCCGCCGAGGAGTTCGCCACGACTTTCAAGTCGCTCCTGCAACCGCGCAAGAATCCATTCTTCCGCCATACCGACGTGCTGTTCGAGGACGCTGACTGGGAGCGCATCGCGGGCGTCTCCCCGGCGAGCATCGCCGAAGAAAACGAGCTTTTCGATGCGGTGAAGAAGAACGCGCCGCCCGGCGCCGATCCCGACACGTTCACCGCCGAACACATGCCCGGCTGACGCCGCGGGCGCGCGCCGGAAACTGCAACAACAAAGGGCCAGTCATGCGAACAATCGCTCTCGTCTCCCTCGCCGTCCTGCTCGCGGCGGTCACGGCTCCGGCACTTGCGGCCGACGAGCCGGCGAAGATGGACCACTCCACCATGGATCACTCCATGATGAACATGGAGCGCGACGCGGAAGGCCGCACGATGTACGGCATGAAGCACCAGATGGATCCCGCGATCACGCAGGAGTTGCGCGAGAAGGTCGCTTCCTACAAGGGCTACACCGACGCCCAGATCGGCCTGTCCATGGACACGATGGGCGCGGAATACGCCTGGTACATCAGCCCACCCGAGCTGAAAGGCTCGCAGGGCGTGCTGATCCTCATGCACGGCTTCGGCGCACGCGGCGACCAGGTGTTCAAGGACAACGTGGCGTCGTTCGGCCAGATCTTTCCGACGTCCTTAGGGGTAGGCATGGCGATGATGATGTCGTCTCACATCCAGATCGCGCTCAACGATCTCAAGGCCGCCGGCGCCAGGGAGGTCGTGGTGATCCCGGTGACCTCGACGGAGAAGAACGAGCTCTACCGCCAGTGGCTCTACATCCTCGGCCGCCTGCCGAAGGCGGAATACGCGACGGTGCCGCAGGTGAAGACCGACCTGGTGCTGAAGATCGTGCCGCCGCCCGGCGACGATGCGCTCGTCGCCGAGACGCTCATCGACTACGCGATGGAGATGAGCACAGATCCCAAGAAAGAGGTCGTGATCATCGCCGGCCATGGCCCGACCAACGACGTGGACAACGAGGCCGAGATGAAGCTGCTCGCCAACCTGGCGGAGGTCGTGCAGGAGGAGGGCGGCTTCTCCGCGGTCGTCGGACAGACGCTCCAGGACGATGCGCCGCCCGCGGTGCGCGCTGGCAACGTGAAGAAGCTGCGCGCGCTGGTCGAGAACGCCACGAAGGACGGCAAGCGCGTGTTGATCGTCACCAACCTGATCGGCGCGCGCACGATCCAGGCGAAGCTGCGGGACGACCTGCAGGGGCTCGACTACAAGTTCAACGCCAAGGGCCTCGTCCAGCACGATAACTTCAAGAAGTGGATGGCGGCGGGCATCAAGAAGCAGCTGGACGCGAAGGCGGCGCTCTAACGCCGACTCGGCATCAAAAGCCGCCGCTGGCTCCGCCTGCCGGCGGGACGCTCGCTACGTGCATCCCTGCACTCCGCTCGCTTGGGTCGTCGCTGCGCTCCGCATCCTGCTCCGCTTGCTCCTCACACCCGCCAGCAGGCGAGCCGGCAGCGGCTTCTGACGCTCGTGCTCTTCGTGCCCGCAGCCTTCGCGTGGCGCGCGGCGGAGAGGGCCTGCTCCGCCTGGCGCCCCGAGCATGTCGATGCAGCGTGAGTTGGCGCGGGTTAAGGCTTGACCCAGGTGCCGCTCTGGAAGCCGCAGCCGATCTCGAGGCTCGCGGGATCTCCTTCGTAGTAGAGCAGCTTGGTCGCGCCCTTGTCGCACGTGCCGACCAGCGACGCCTTGGGACAGGCGCCCTTGACGTGCACGGCGTTCTTGTTCTCGTCCGTCTTGCCGAGCGTCTCGCACTTCGCGGCGTCGATCGGCATCTCGCAGACCTTGAACGGTCCGGCGAACATGTTCTGCTGCACGTACTGGCAGCTGCCCGCAGCTTCGTCGGCGAGCGCCGTGCTGCCGATCGATCCGGCGGCAAGCAGCGCGACGGCCGCACTCAGGGCCGTGAGTCTCATCGTCATGGCAAACCCCCCGTCTGTTGTTGCTCTCTGGAGTCACGAGCCCGCCCGGGTCCTGACCGCGTGTAGCGGCCGCGCAACGCAGCGCCCAGGTCGGGCACCGCGGAATCTTGGCATGTCGCCCGGCGGTTGGCTAGGTCTTCAACTGCCGAACGGGATTGCCGCGCCTTCGCCGCTGCCCGGCGGTCCTGCCGGTTTCGCCACCGCAGGCGGCGGTACGCTGGTCGTCCAGATGTCGCGGTAGATCTTCCAGGTGCCGTTGTCGCGTTTCCACGACACCAGGAACTTGCCGTGATCGACATGCCCGCCGTTGGCATCCGTGAGCTCGTAGGTGCCGGTCTCGAGCGCGAGGTCGCCGGCGCCGTCGATCGTGTTGGAGGTGAGCTTGATGTTGCGCACCCCGGCCGCGAAGCCCTCCTGGAAGAACTGCGCGATCGCCGCGGCGCCGGTGATCGCGTCGCTGCCGGCGGGCATGATCATCGCATCCGCGGTGTACATCTGCGCGATCCCTTCCGAGTCGCCCTTTCCGAAGAGCGCGACGAACTTCTCGTCGCCGGCGATGATCGCGGCCGCGAAGTCTGCGGTCTGCGTCCTGGGCGGCGCGCAGGCGGCGACGCCCGCGAGCACGCCGCCGAGCATCAGCAATCGGAGACCATGCTTCTTCATGATTCGTTTTCCGCAAGCAGGAACTGGCTGATTTCACGCCCGGCTCCCGCGCCGGTCAAGTGTTTGCTGATACCATGCGCCGATGGCACAGGATGCGGTCAACCGCGGGGAGCTGACGCTCGCCGTGTTCGTCGACTTCGAGAACCTCGCGCTCGGCGCCCAGGACCTGAAGGGCGGCCGGTTCGACATCGAGCTCGTCCTGAAGCGGCTGCTCGAGAAGGGACGCATCGTCGCCAAGCGCGCCTACTGCGACTGGACGCGCTACCGGCAGTTCATGCAGGAATTCCACATGAACGGCTTCGAGATGATCGACATCCCGCAGACCAAGATGAGCGGCAAGAACAGCGCCGACATCCGCATGGTCGTGGACGCGCTCGACCTGTGCTACTCCAAGTCCCACATCGACGCCTTCGCGCTCCTCACCGGCGACAGCGACTTCTCGCCGCTGGTCTCGAAGCTCAAGGAGAACGACAAGCGGGTCATCGGCTGCGGCGTGCGCAATTCCACGTCGAACCTGCTCGCCGGCGAGCTGCGACGAGTTCATCTTCTACGACGACCTGGTCAAGGTGTCGCAGCGCCCGCGCACCCGCGCGAAGCAGGCGAAGACGTCGGAGCAGCAGGAGGCGCTCGATCACGTCGCGGAGACCGTGCGATCGCTCTCCGCCGAGTACGACCCGCTGTGGGGCTCGCTGGTGAAGCAGACCGTGCGCCGCGTCTATCCCGGCTTCAACGAGACCGCCTACGGCTACAGCAGCTTCTCTGAGCTGCTGGAAGACGCCGCGAAACAGGGCCTCCTCGAGCTCGAGTTCGACAAGGAGCGCGGCAACTACAAGGTCCGCCCGAAAGATTGAAAGGTAACTATGGTGCCGGGTCTTAGGTGTTAACTAATTTGCCAATGCAAATAAGTTAACACCTAAGACCCGGCACTAAAGTTGCACTAAAGTTGCAGCTGTGCGAGCGGCACCGTCGGGCTTGCTGACAGCGGGTACGTCGGCCGCGGGCCCGGCGCTTGGTAGTACGCCATCATCTTCGGCGCGAGCGCCGCGAGCGTCTGCTGGCGATTGCCCGGGCTCGGATGCGTGCTGAGCCACACCGGTGTCCCGCCTCCGCCGCCGACCTTCTCCATCTTCTGCCACAGCGTCACCGCGGCGCGCGGGTCGAAGCCCGCCCGGGCGGCGATCTCGATGCCGAGGCGGTCCGCCTCCGACTCCGACTGGCGGCTGTTCGGCAGCAGGATGCCGAGCTGGCCGAGCGCCGCGGCGCCGACCATCGTCTCGCCGCTGTTCGTCGCGACACCTGCCGCCACCGCGCCCAGTTGCGTCGCCATCGCCATCGACATGCGCTCGGCGGTGTGATTCAGCAGCGCGTGGCTGATCTCGTGGCCCATCACCTGCGCGAGCTCGTCGTCGGTCGGGTCCACCTTCTGCAGCAGCCCGCTGTAGATCGCCATGCGTCCGCCCGCCATGCACCAGGCGTTGACGGTCTTCGGGTCGTCGATGACGCGCACGCTCCATTGCCAGTTCCTGGTGTCCGGCCGGATCTGGATCGCCTGGGCGATCAGCCGCCCGGTGATCCGGTTGACGCGGTCGATCACCGCCGGATCGGAGACGAGCTTGCCTTCGGACTTGAGCTTGCTCATCGTCTCGACGTACGCCTGCTTCGACTCGGCGATGGCGGTGGACTCGGACACGAGCATGAGCTGCTTGCGGCCGGCAAGGTTGGTCGCGCAAGCGGCGGCGAGCGCCGCGAGCGCCATGACGGCGAACGGTGTGCGTCTCATAAAAGGACGGCCTCCGAACGAATATCCCTGAAAAGTGTAGGACGAGGCGGCTCCGGGAGCCAGAGTCACACTCCTACGCAACTGTAGGAATGATGCGCAGCGAAAAATCGGCCGTGCCGAGCCTTTCGCACCCAACGGCGGTGATGCGCACCGTGTCCTCCATGTGCAGCGCGCCCCAGCCGATCTCGATCGCGGGCATGTCCACGTTGATCACCATGTCCTCGGCGAGAACCTGGTCGGGCTTCGTCTGCGGCGTGACGCACTCGGGCTTCGGATCGTCGGTATGCTCGAGGCCGAGCCCATGCACGACCGGTTCGCGGAAGTCCGGGATGCCGGCGGCGCGCACGGCGGCCGCGACCTGCGCCGCGATCTCGCTGTAGCGGATGCCGGGCTTCAGGATCTCGAGCGCCACGTCCCAGCCCCGGCAGAGCGCCGCGTGCCGCAGGCGATGCTCGGCTGAGGGCTCGCCGACCACGGCGCAGCGGCCGAAGTCGCCGTGATAGTGGCGGTACGTGCCGAGCGCGTCGAACATCACGGGCTCGCCGCGGCGCACGCGGCCGGCCGGCAGCTCCCCGAGACCGCACATGAGGTACACGCCGCGGCCGCCCTCGCGGGCGATGGCCATCATGTAGACGTTCTCGAGCTCCGCCCAGGTCGCGCCCTCGTGCATCGCCGCCGTGGCGGCGAGCAGCGCCTGCTCGTTGATGCGCGCGGCGGCGCGCAGGATGTCGAGCTCTGCCGCCGTCTTGACCATGCGGATTTCGTTGAAGAACTCCGGTGCATACAGACACTTCGTGCGCGTGAGTCCACAGGCCGCGAGCCAGCCGTAGACCCGGGCGTCGTCCACGATGACGTGACTCTTCTCGAGCCCGCCCGCCTTCACCGCGCGGGCGAGCGCCCAGCGCGCGTCGGGCGAGAGCGAGGCGCCATGATGAGCCGTGATGTCGCGCCAGCGCTGCTCGAGCGGTGTCAGCGGCGCGCCCGCACGTGCCGGCCAGCCCGAGTAGTCGGCGCCGCGGGGCGTGCCGTCCGGCAACGCTCCGGCCCCCGCGATGGCGCCGGAGTAGGCGAAGACGTCCGGCATCCAGGTGCCGCCCGTCGTCTCCAGCCGGCGCAGCTCCGCCGCCGGCATGACGAGCGCCGCGGGCTCGGCCTCCTTGCGCGGGAGGACCGCGAAGTAGCTGCCGTCGTAGCCGACGGGCGTGTTGAAGGCGCCCCAGTAGTCGCTGAGGTAGTACTGGTTGATGGGCCGCGCGGCGATGAGGCCGTCGAGACGTTCACGGGCCAGGATGTCGAGCGCGCGAGGCTTATTCAGCAGCATGCCTGGAGTTTAGCGCTGACGGCAGCTGCGAACTCTTCTCCTGTCACGCGCTCCGGCTGTCGGGAGCAGGGTTCGGGCTCAATCTCGCCGGCCATCCCTGGCCGGCTCGAAGCACATCGGTCTCGCTCCGGCATCCATGCCTCGCTCGCCCTCAATGCCGCCCGAACCCTCTCCCGCCAGCCGGGCGCATGGCGAGAGCGCGCTCGCAGTCGCCGCCGCGGCGTCTCAACCCTCGCGGCGACCTGACTGCGCGGAGGGCCGATGCCGGCTCGCCTCCTGGCGGGTGTGAGGAGCAAGCGGAGCAGGATGCGGAGCGCAGCGACGACCCAAGCGAGCGGAGGACAGGAATGTCCGCAGCGAGCGTCCCGACAGGGGGCGGAGCCGGCATTGGCTCACGGTGCAGACAGGCAAAGCGCCTTGACCGTACGCGCCGAGTGCGGCACCTTCCCCGCATGTCCGCCGCGCCGTTCCGGTCGCTCGCCCTCGTTGCGCTCTTCGCTCCGGCTTTGCTCCACGGCCAGGAGACGCCGGTTGCGGATGTCACCGAGGAGATCGACGAGTGCGCGGTGCTCGCCGCGCTCGATTTCGACGACACCGTCGGTGCCCGCGTCGGCCTGAAGGCCGAGCTCGTGCCGGCCGGGGAGGGGATGCCGGCGCACTGCCGGGTCTCGGGCAGCGTCGCGCCGGAAGTCGGCATCGAGGTCTGGCTGCCCGCCGACAACTGGAACGGCAAGCTGCTCGTCACGGGCTGTTACGGCAGCTGCGGCACGGTCCGCGCCGACCAGATGGAGGACGCCGCCGCGCGCGGCTACGCCACGGCGACGAGCGACGGCGGCCACAGCGCGCAGAAGTATCCGGACGGGGGCTGGGCCTACAACACGGCGCTCGAGGACGAGTTCGGCCATCGCGCGGTGCACGTCACCACCGTGCTCGCCAAGGCGCTGATCACCGCGTACTACGGCGACCACGAGGCGCACGCGTACTTCCGCGGTTGCTCGACCGGCGGCCGGCAGGGGCTCGTCGCCGCCGGACGCTACCCGGACGACTTCGAGGGCATCATCGCCGGCGCGCCCTTCAACCAGACGCTGTCGGTGCCGGCGATGATCTGGGCGTATCGCGCCAACATCGGCGCCGACGACAAGCCGATCCTCGGCAAGCCGCAGTTCGAGCTGCTGCACAAGGCGGCGCTCGCCGCCTGCGATCCGTCGGACGGCCTCGTGGACGGCATCATCGGCGACCCCGAGCACTGCAAGGTGGCGCCGGCCGCGCTCGCCTGTGCAGAGGGGAAGACCGCCGACTGCCTGACGCCGGAGCAGGTGGCGGCCTCCGAGAAGATCTACCAGGGTCCCGCGAACGCAGCCGGTCAGCGCCTCGCCGCGTTCGGACCGTTCGGCGCGGCGCCGGGCAGCGAGCCTGCCTGGGAGCAGCAGCTCCTCGCGTACGACGAGGGCAAGCCGCCCGTGTTCCTCGTCATCAGCCAGGCGTGGCTGCACCACCAGGCCTTCGAGCCCGATCCGCCGGCGGACGCCGGCACGATCGGGTTCGACTTCGACAAGGACATGCCGCGGGTCGTCGCCGGCGCGGCACGGGCGGGCTTCGTGCCGAACCTCGACCGCTTCAGCGCGCGCGACGGACGCCTGATCGTCCATCACGGCTGGGCGGACCAGACGCTGCAGCCCGCGCACACGCTCGCGTACTGGCGGGAGCTCGCGGCGGAGAGCGGCGGGGCGGAGGGACTCGACAAGTTCGCGCGCCTCTTCATGCTGCCGGGCGTGGGCCACTGTGGCGGTGGCATCGGCGCGGGCGACGTGGATTACCTCACCGCGCTCGAGCGCTGGGTCGAGAAGGACGAGGCGCCCGACGTGCTCATCGGCTGGCGCACGAAGGAGAGCGTCCCCGCGGCGGTGCGCCAGCCGCGCTTCCCGCTGGCCGGCGAAGTGCAGTTGAAGCGGCCGGTGTTTCCGTACCCCGCAACCGCGCGCTATGACGGCAAGGGCGATCCTCTCGATCCGGCGAGCTATCAGCGCGTCACGAGTGGCGGGCCATAGCGCGTGCCCGTTCGGCTGAGGCCATTGGGCTCCTGGCCTTCGTAAACGCCGGAGTTTCCCGGCAGCTTGGCTCAGGCCGTCTCCATCGTTTCCGAAGGCCAGAGCCCAATGGCCTCACCGGACGCGCGCCTCGATTGGCACGCTCATGACGCGCTGATAGTGCGCCGGATTGGGGGTGCGCCCTTGCCGTCGCCGCAGAGGGGCTAGATGCTCGGCGTTCGCTGGCAACCTGCGACGCAGGGGAGGAAGATACTCTCGACGCGCGGCGCGAGTGCGCTGTGCGGTGGCGCTGCGGTGTCAGGAGAGTCGGGCTGTGGGTTCCGGAAACAATGGAGACGGCCTGAGCCAAGCTGCCGTCAGAGAACGGCGTTTCCGGGGCCCACAGCCCGGATCTCCCGACCCGGATTCAGCGCAGCTTGCGCCAGCAGTACACCCGCATTGGGGGGACGTTCAGCAACTCCACGTCCACCTCCGGGCGGCCGAGGATATGGCGGCCGAGCACGGCGATGCGGTCGCGGAACTGGTAGGCGACGAGGCGGCCGCCGGGGGCGAGCGCGGTCCACACCGCGCTGAGGATGTTCTCGCCGAGGCGCGCCGGCATCGTCGAGAACGGGATCCCGGAGATCACGACCTCCGGCGCGGGCAGCTCGTGGCGGGTGAGCGTGTCCGCGATGTCCTCGGCGCTCCCCCGATGCACGAGGAAGCGCGGGTCCGTGATCTCGGCGCGCAGCATCGCGTAGAAATGCGGATCGATCTCGATCGCGAGCAGCTTCGCCGCCGCCGGCAGGGCGCGCAGCAGCGCGTGCGTCGTGCCGCCGGTGCCCGGCCCGAGCTCGACCACCGTGCGCGCGTGGCGCACGGCGCTGATCTTCACGAGGCGGCGCTCCAGGAAGCGCGAGCTCGGGATCACGGAGCCGACCTGTTGCGGCTCGCGCAGGAAGCCCTGGAAGAACGCGAGGCGTTTGTCGGGCTGATTCTGTCGCTTCAGGTGTGCCAGTTCATCCATTGCAGTACCCGGTTGAATGCCGCGTGGAGGGCGTTGGCGGCACCCCGCGCTCGGCGTCGTTCATGACGGCAATATGCCCGACTTCGGCCATCCGCGACAACCGGCCCGTCATCGTTTGAGGGCCAGGGCCGCGCCGAGCTCCTCGAGTGAACGCAGCGGCGGGCCGCAGGCGGTGCCGCGGCAGACGTAGGCAACCGGCACGTCCGCGGCTTTGCGCGCGGCCAGCGCCCCCGGCAACTGCGTGGCATCGGCCGGAACGCCGAACACGAGGCGCTTCGGGGCAAACATCGTGCCAGCGACCGCGAGCCACTCGGCGAGCTCGTTCTCCCGGCCGCGCACGACCACGATCTCCGGCGGCTCCAGGAACTCGTCGAGCGCGGTCAGCATCGTCGCGTGCGCATGCGGATACTCGGCGAGCGCCGGCCAGGCGGCGCGCAGCGTCGCTTCGGCGGCGTCGAGGAAGCGCGTCTCGCCGAGCAGATGCCCGAGCCGGCCGAGCGCGACCGCGGCGACGGCGTTCCCCGAGGGCAGCGCCTCGTCCGCCATCGGCCGGCCGCGGTGGATCAGCGCCTCGTGATCGTGCGAGGTGAAGAAGAAGCCGCCGTGCCCGGCGTCGGCGAAGCGGGAGAGGAGCTGTTCGGCGAGCCAGGTCGCGAACGCGAGATGCTCCGCTCGCCAGCGCGACTGCAGGAGCTCGAGCGAGGCGTCGAGCAGGAACGCGTGGTCGTCGAGATAGGCGTTGAAGCGCGCACGGCCATCCTTCCAGGTGGCGTGAAGGCGCCCGTCGACGACCAGCCGCTCGCGCAAGAAGTCGAGCGCGAGCGCGGCGGCCTCGGCGAGGTCGGGCCGGCGCAACGCGCGCGCGGCCACCGCGAGGCCGCGGATCGCGAGCGCGTTCCAGCTCGTCAGGATCTTCTCGTCGCGGCCCGGCCAGACGCGCGCGTTGCGTGCTGCGAGCAGCTTCGCGCGGCCCGCATCGAGGAGGCGGCGCACCGTCGAGTGCGGCCGGCCCGACGCCGCCGCGATCTCCTCGACGGACTGGCGCACCCGCAAGTGCCAGCGCCCCTCGAAGTTCGCCGCGCCGTCGAGGCCGAAGTGCGGCGCGAGCACCGCTACTTCATCGGCCGTGACCAGCGCCTTCACCTCGTCCGGCGTCCACACGTAGAAGCGGCCTTCCTCGCCCTCCGAATCCGCATCGAGGCTCGAGAAGAACGCGGCGCCGTCCGCGGCTGCCGCCCCGGTGCCGCCCGCAACCGAAGGCGGCGAGCGCATGTCGCGCAGCATCCAGTCCGCGGTCTCGTTCGCGACGCGGCGGTACAGCTCGTCGTTGCTCACCTGGTACATCCAGGCGTAGAGCGCGAGCAGCGGGCCGTTGTCGTACAGCATCTTCTCGAAATGCGGGATCGACCACTCCGCGTCCACCGAGTAGCGGCAGAAGCCGCCGCCCAGCTGATCACAGATGCCGCCTTCCGCCATCCGCGTCAGGGTCAGCGCACACATATATAAGGCGTGGACGTCGGGCTCGGGCGCGGCGGCGGAATGCCACCAGCGGCGCAGCAACTGCTCGATGCTCGCAGGGTGCGGAAACTTCGGCGCGCCGCCGAAGCCGCCGGACTCCGCATCGAACTGCCCGGCCAGCGCCTCCCGGAACTTCCCGAGCGGCGCGCCGTCGAGCGCCCCTGGATCGGTCGTGGCCGGCTCCTCGATGCTCGCCAGCGCCTCGCGCAGCGCCGGCCCCTGCGCCTTCAGCTCCGGCGGCTTCCGGCCGTAGTACTCCGCCACCCGCTTCAGCACGTCGGCGAAGGCGGGCATCCCGTAGCGCGGCTCCCTCGGGAAATACGTGCCGGCGAAAAACGGCACGTGCCCGTCGGGCGTGAGGAACATCGTCAGCGGCCAGCCGCCGCCCCGGCGCATCATCAGGTGATGCGCGGCCTGGTAGATGCGGTCGAGATCGGGCCGCTCCTCGCGATCCACCTTGATGTTCACGAAGAGGTCATTCATCACCTGCGCGGTCGCCTTGTCTTCAAACGACTCGTGCGCCATCACGTGACACCAGTGACAGGCCGAGTACCCGATCGAGAGCAGGATCGGCTTGTCCTCGCGCCGCGCCTTCGCGAGCGCCTCCTCGCCCCAGGGATGCCAGTCTACGGGGTTGTCGGCGTGCTGCAGCAGGTAGGGACTCGTTTCGCCGGCGAGGCGGTTCATCAGCCGATTGTATTCCTATGACTCAAACGAGATTGCGCGCCCCTTTCTCTGACAACACGCTGGATTTGCATATTGGGCATCGCGTCGAGAATTGCCACGCTGGCACTGTGAACGAGCAATCGTCAGCCGCGATTGTCCTTGTCAGTCAGCGCATCGTCCGGATTCGTGGTCAGCCCGTGATACTCGATGCCGATCTGGCGGCTCTATACGGCGTTTCCACTAAAGCTCTGCTCCAGGTACGCCAACAATGCGGTCCGATTCCCCGATTATTTTGTCATTCAGATCAATGACATGGAGTGGGCAAACTTGAGGTCACAATTTGTGACCTCAAACGGCCGCGGCGGGCGGCGGTATCTGCCCTGGGCCTTCACGGAGCACGGCGCCCTGCAGGTTGCCAATGTCCTTACGTCGGAGCGGGCCATAACCGTGAGCCTGCTCGTGGTGAGGGCATTCGTCCGACTTCGACTCTGGGTAGAGAGCAATCGCGAACTCGCTGAACGTCTTGCAGAACTCGAACGCAAGCATGGCAATCATGATGTCGCTATCCAGAACATTCTTGCCGCGCTTCGCCAACTTGTCGCGCAGCCGGAACCATCCAGACGACCAATCGGCTTCACGGCCAACTTCGATCCCGAGAGCGCCGAGTAGAAGCGGCCGAGTCGCCTGGTGTCACAGACTGTGATACCAGGACCTAAAAGAAGGTCCAGCTCAACGGTTTGCAATTCGTTCAGCCGGCCCGGTCCAGCGGGCTCTTCACGCCCTTCGCACCTTTCTGCATGACGTGGGTGTAGATCATCGTCGTCTTCACGTCCGAGTGCCCCAACAATTCCTGCACGGTGCGGATGTCGTAACCGTCCTCGAGGAGATGCGTGGCGAAACAATGGCGGAAGGTGTGGCAGCTCGCCGGTTGCACGATGCCCACCCGCGTCACGGCCTCCTTGACCTGCCTTTGCACGACCTGCTCGTGAACGTGATGGCGAACGAGGCCGCTGCCATACGGATCCTCGCAGAGATGCTCCGCCGGGAACACGTACTGCCAGCCCCACGACGTCGCTGCGCCACGGTACTTCGCCGACAGCGCGTGCGGGAGGGAGACGCCGGGCGCACCGCGTCTGCGCTCGGCGAGGAACCACGACCGCAGCTGCGCCAGGTGCTCGCGCAGCGGCCGCTCCAGCGCGTCGGGCACGATGGTGACGCGGTCCTTGCCGCCCTTGGCGTCGCGTATGACGAGCACGTGACGGTCCAGCACGACATCCTTCACCCGCAGCCGCAGTGCCTCGAGCAGGCGCAGTCCGCTGCCGTAGAGGAGACTCGCGACCAGCCAGGGAGTGCTTTCGAGATGCGACAGCACGAGGCGGACGTCCGCGCGGGTCAGCACTACCGGCAGCCGCTTCGGCCGCTCGGCACGCGTCACGTTATCGAGCCAGGGCAGTTCGACGGCCAGTACCTGCCGGTACAGGAACAGCAGCGCCTGCAGGGCCTGACTCTGGGTTGAAGCGCCGACCTTGCGATCCACGGCCAGATAGGTCAAGAATTGCTCGACCTCGGCTCCGCCGAGATCGCGAGGGTGCCGCCGATTATGGAAAGCGATATAACGGCGTATCCATTGCAGGTAGGTCTTCTCCGTGCGGTACGCCATGTGCCGGGTGCGCATCTTTTCGCGCACCACGTCGAGGAGTTTGCGCCCTGTAGCCGTGCCATCTATCTCCCCAGTCATTTCGGCCGCCTATCTCCAATGTGGGGTAAGCAAATCAGAGACCTGACGTCAGGTCGCGCAGCTTATCCGTCGCGAATGACTCGTTTCTCTCTCATTTCGGCCGTCTACTTATAGTTAGGCGGCTATCGGAGACCGTTGTGAGACTCCCCGCTATGTCTGTGAAAGTGCGCGAAGGGGTTGCTTTTGTCTGCTTTGCCATCGTAACGATTGCGTTGGGGTGGCCGACGTACTTGATGAGCTATCGCTGCGTCGATTCGATTGATTCCGAGGGAAAATTTGGAGGTCAGTGTTACTACGAACCCAACCCTCTGTGGCTCTTGCCACCGTTGATCGGCGGTATCGTTGCAATCGCGGTGAGGCAGCGTCTTAGAAGGTCCCCGTGACCGAATGTCAGTGATTCCAAGGCAGCCGCCTAACAAATCGCTCCACCGGTCCGGTTCAGCGCTGGTACGCGCGCGCGTCTCGGCGCACTTGAAAGTCTGCGCCGGCCGCGCGCGTGGCACGTCACCGCCGGTCCGGTGAGCTCAGACGTTAGGCGCACATTATATGGAACCGCTTTTCTCACGCGTCCTTAGCGCCCGGCGGAAGCGGCTCTTCGGCTCAAAGCCGATCTTCGAGGCATACAAACCTGCCACGGACCTGGCGGAGGTTGAAACGCAGCTCCGCACGGCGTTGCCGCCAGGGCTTCGAGCCTGGTTAGCCGCCGCGGGTTACGGCGACATCAACGAGGTACTTAGCTTTCGGAAGGAGTGGTTCCACGTTATTGATCGCGGCGAGCTGAAGGGCCACGCGATGTTCGCCCAAGATATTCTTGGTAACCACTATTCGTTTGCACCGTCGGACGGCGCTATTCACTTCGTCAGCCGCTCAGCTCCCGAGTATGCTTTCCTGGCGAAAGACTTTGAGTCCTTTCTGGGGGAGTTGGAACGCCGCGATTTTCAGCTGCAGGAGTGGACGGATGGACTCAAGCCGCAGCGCTATGACTGGAGCACTTAGTTATGGTATCGCAAGCGCCTAACCAATCGCTCCACCGGTCCGGTTCGGCGCAGTGGCGCGCGCGTCCGGGCGCATGTGAAAGTCTGCGCCGGCCGCGCGCGTCGAACTTTACCGCCGGCCGGTGAGCTCAGACGTTAGGCGGCACTTTGCGCGCAGCGCTCTTGCTTGGCGTCGTACTTGCTCTGGGGGCAATTAGCATGGCTGAAGCGCAGGAGTTGGGCATCATCGGCGAGACGAAAGAAGATGGGTTGCCGGTCATCTTCAAGTTCGTCGATGAGTTGCCGAGCCAGGAGACGCGGGAAAGGTTTCGTTGGCTGACGGTAATCTCGTGGAAGTATGACAGCAGTGTTCGCAACGGAATGCCACCGGAAAACACGAACAAGCAAATGGTCGCGCTGGAACACGCCATTGACGAACTCGAGGAAGCAGCGTTGTGCCGCCACGCGTATAGTCGAACGGGGAACGGACTTAAGGAGTTGGCTTACTACATTTCTGACCAGGACCAGTTTATGGATGCGTTCAACAATGCCCTAAGCGAACACCCTCGCTACCCGATAGAAATCAACTTTTACGAAGACCAGGAATGGGAAGACTTCCAGAAGCTTCGCGGGCTGTTCAAGAAGCAATAACCTACCTTGTGCCGCCTAACAAATCGCTCCACCGGTCCGGTTCAGCGCTGTGTCGCGCTCGTCCGTGCGCACGTGAAAGTCTGCGCCGGCCGCGCGCGGCGAGTGTTACCGTCGGCCGGTGAGCTCAGACGTTAGCCTCCAGCAAATAATCGTGGTGCCAGGTTCTTCAGGAGTGCTCCTTCACCCAAATGGGTGAGGTCGTTCGCCACTCGCTACGGGCCGCGGCACCCGCAAGGTTCTGCACTTGTGGTAGAACTTAGGCGAATTCGCCCGTCCTTCGGGACCGAGGCGGGAGGTTCAAGAGGGGGGTCTTCTTGGCCAGTTCACTAAAGAGGAAGCCTCATGCTGGAGGCTAACCAATCGCTCCACCGTTCCGGTTCAGCGCTGGTGAGCGCGCGCGTCCAGGCGCACTTGAGAGCATGCGCCGGCCGCGCGCGTGGAGCCTCGCCGCCGGCCGGTGAGCTCAATCGTTAGACGTCACTTCTCTATGATCCCGCAAGATTTTGGGAACCAACTTCGCAGACGACTCCAGGAAGGTGCAAACCTAGACACGGTGCTCGCTGAGCTCCGGGCGTCTGGTGCCTCGATTGTTGAATGTATCGTGAGCGTACGTTCCGTCTATAACTGCGAGCTCGTGGAAGCAAAGCGGCTGGTACACGAATCTTCGGCATGGGCTGATGTCAGGGCACAGAACGAGAGGTTTCACGAAGAACTCGAGATGAGTTTCCCAGGGATTTCCGGACACCAAGTTAGGTGTAATGATGCAACCGGAGGTGTCCGATGGGAAGGCGAGTATTCAGCGCCGAGTTCAAGCGGGAAGCAGTGGCCCTGGTGCGTGAGCGCGGGGTCGCGATCCGGCAGGCGGCAGCGGATCTGGGGATTCACGAGGGCGTCCTGGGCCGCTGGGTCAAAGAAGTCAGAGGCGATCCGAAGCAGGCATTCCCGGGGCGCGGGAAGATGAAGCCGGATGATGCCGAGGTGGCGCGTTTGAAGCGGGAGCTGTCCAAGACCCGCATGGAGCGCGACATTTTAAAAAAGACGATCGCCTACTTCGCCAAGGAACCGCGGTGAAGTTCCGGTTCATGGCGAAGCATCGGGACATCTGGCCGGTCCGGATGATGTGCCGCGTGCTGGAGGTTTCGGCTAGCGGCTTCTACGAATGGTTGAGCAGGCCCGAGAGCGCCCGCGCCCGGGATGACCGGGACCTGCTCGGCGTGATTCGCACGAGCTTCGCGGAAAGCAGGAAGACCTACGGTAGCCCGCGGGTGTGGCTTGATCTCTACAACTGGGGCTATCGCTGCAGCGTGCATCGGGTGGCGCGCCTGATGCGCCAGGCTGGGATTCAAGGCCGTTCGCGGCCACGTAGGCAACCGGTGGACATTGGCGAGCGGCCGGTGTCGGCGATCGCACCGAACGTACTGGATCGGCGGTTCACCGCCGAGGAACCGAACCGCAGCTGGCTCGCTGACTTCACGTATGTGCCGACCGGCGAGGGCTGGCTGTTCGTGGCCGTGGTTCTCGATCTGTGCTCACGTCGCGTCGTCGGCTGGGCCATGAGAACCCGAATGACCGCCGAGCTCGTGATCGACGCGCTCCTCATGGCGATCTGGCGGCGCGGTCAGCCGCGGGAGCTGCTCCACCACTCCGACCAGGGCAGCCAGTACACGAGTGAGGAGTTCCAGCAGTTGCTTGCCGCGCACGGTGTCACCTGCAGCATGAGCCGCCGTGGCGACGTCTGGGATAATTCACCGATGGAGAGTTTCTTCTCGAGCATGAAGATCGAGTGCGTCAACCGACAACGGTTCAGCACTCGAGATCAGGCCAGGGCCGAAGTGTTCGATTACATCGAGCGGTTCTACAATCCCCGGCGCCGGCATTCGACGCTGGGCGGGATCAGCCCGATGGAGTTCGAGAAGCAGTTCGGTCTTGCTTAGGCAGGTGTCCGGGAAACCTTGGGAAACTCAAGAGGCTCTCCAAAGATGACACGCAGAGTGACGTCTAACAAATCGCTCCACCGGCCCGGTTTGGCGCTGGTGAGCGCGCGCGCCCGTGCGCACTTGAGAGTCTGCGCCGGCCGCGCGCGGCAAGCGTCACCGCCGGCCGGTGAGCTCAGACGTTAGGTGGCAGGGTGTACATCACCGCAAGCGAATTGGCACTTCTTCTTGCCGTTTTGTGGCTTCCGGTCTTTGCCTTGGCCGCGATTCTCCAGTGGCGCTTGCTGGCTGCCTATCGCAGGCCTGCTGTCTGGTTGTTGCCCGTCTCACTTGTTGAGTTAGTGCTTGCATTTGGCATTTGGCTGTCACCCCTCCACCGATACTTCTTCGGCTTAGACTTCTTAGGAGGCCTCGCTATCGGCAGCATTCCGTTGCAGGCGGCCGTTATCGCCGCAACACTAGTTACAGTTTTTCTATGGTCTGTGATTCGTCGCCGTGTTCAATCTGCCACCTAACAAATCGCTCCACCGGTCCGGTTCGCCAGATACCGCGCGCGTCCGTGCGCACTTGAAAGCATGCGCCGGCCGCGCGCGTCGAACGTCGCCGCCGGCCGGTGAGCTCAGACGTTAGGTGGCGTCTATTCATGGAACCTGCAACCCGGGCAAAAACATCTCTCAGCAAAAGTGCCTTGCGGTTAGCCGGTTTCATTGTGGGCGTTGCATTCGTCGTCTTTGGAGTCTATCTATTTAGGCGTGAACCGTTTCCATCGTCCTTGTGGAACACGTATGTTGTACCCACCGGCATCGTCGGTACGGGCATTTGTTTTCTCGCTTACGCGGCAACAGGGCGAAGTAGTTTGTTTCAGCGGTGAGTAGATTGATCGCAACCCGAGTTGTCATGAAGCGCCGTCAGCTCGTCACGGGCGGAAGTCCCGAGACGCCACCTAACCAATCGCTCCACCGGTCCGGTTCGCCACGTAGCGCGCGCGTCCGTGCGCACTTGAGAGTTTGCGCCGGTCGCGCGCGGCGAACATCGCCAGCGGCCCGGTGAGCTCAGACGTTAGGCCGCTGCTGTGATCAGAAACACAACTCTTGACGGAGCAGAGAAGGACACACTTCCGCATAGGGCCGACGTAAAGCGACTCATTGCAGCGGTGGTCGTCGGCGCCCTGAGCTGGCTATTGCTTCTAAGGGTCGAGTATTTGGCCGCTGAGTTCATGTGGCAGCCACTTCATGGAGGCCCAGACCACGATTTCATCGTTCTGGAATTATCGATAACAGCTGTTCCATTGATGATAATTATCGGTTCAATGCTCTCCTGGTGGGGCGCATCTCGCTGGTTCCAACAATGGGCATGCTTCGTGGGTGGAATCGCAGTTTGTATTGCGGCTAAGGCTTATTGGAACTACGGGGCTGAGGATATTTTTCCCGCGCTCAAGATACTCGTGCAGCCGGTGGTACTAACTTGCGCGTTGAGCAGCCTATTTGCGTTTTACGCCACCCCGCTGGTCAAACGGCAATTGCGGCCTAACAAGTCGCTCCACCGGTCGGGTTCTGCGCAGTGAGCGCGCGCGTCCGTGCGCACTTGAGAGCATGCGCCGGCCGCGCGCGTGGAACATCACCGCTGGCCGGTGAGCTCAGACGTTAGGCGCTATGGTTTTCGTCATCTTGAAAGTTCTCGCAATGGCCGGCGGATCGCTCATGTGGCTGTGGCGCAAGAGTTACTTTCAGGCGGTCGCGACTCCATGCGCAGCCTTTGTTGTTCTGGTTCTTGCCGAGCCACTGCTTAATCCTTCAGCGCCAGGCAATTCCACGTCGTCGATCGCGGCCGTTTTCGGTCTGCCAATTGTTGGACCGGCTGCGTTTATCGGTGCATATTTGGCACGTCACTTTCGAAGGCCGGATTGACTCAGCCCATATGGCAGCGTCGCGCCTAACTAGTCGCTCCACCGGTCCGGTTCCGGTCTTCAGGGCGCGCGTCCGTCGCACTCGAAAGTTTGCGCCGGCCGCGCGCGTGGACCGTCATCAGCGGCCCGGTGAGCTCAGACGTTAGCCTTCTGCGGAATTGCCGTGCCGGGTTCAAGAGCAGAATTGCCCAGCCAGGAACAACAGCCAATAATCAGCCATAGCGCAGCCAGGCGTCATGAGCTGTGGTAGAACAAGCGAATTCGCCCGTCCTTCGATGCCGAGGCGCGAGGTTCAAGAGTGGTGTACTCGGCGGCTGCTGGAAATCAGGCGGGCATTTGGCCGTGTCTCCAAGGGGAGCAGGCGTGCAGAAGGCTAACCAATCGCTCCACCGGTCCGGTTCGGCGCTGTGGCGCGCGCGTCCGTCGCACTTGAGAGCTTGCGCCGGCCGCGCGCGTCGAGCATTACCAGCGGCCGGTGAGCTCAGACGTTAGGCATCTGGTAGCGGTCGGATCACTTGAAGCGACCACTCGGACTCTGGATTCTTACTATCGTATGCGGCACAGTCGCTACCCTCCGTTTGTACGGCTATTTCTCTCTGTGGCAAGCATATCTTTCCCACACAGAGTTTCATGGAGCGTTCCCCTACGAGGTCTGGATACGTTTCGCCCGCATACACATAGCGTGGAACTCGCTTCTAATAATTTCAGCAATCGGAGTGCTTCAACGCGTGAGACTTGGGCGCGTCGGCCTCTTGACTGCGCTGACCATTTGGCTTGGCTTCGACGTCTGGGATTACTATTTGTTCGCGATTGAGTCAGGTTACCCGGCATCTGTTTGGCTACCTGCATTGAAGTGGCCGGCAATAGAGGCCCTGGTGCTGGTATTCATTTATTGGTATCTGCTTGGCCCACGGACGCGACACTTCTTCCGTCCCATTAACAAGGAGGCAACAGCTTTTCCAGATGCCTAACAAATCGCTCCACCGGTCCGATTCGTTGCTCGTGAGCGCGCGCGTCCGTCGCACTGGAGAGTCTGCGCCGGCCGCGCGCGGCAAACGCCGCAGCCGGTCCGGTGAGCTCAATCGTTAGAGCGCATGATTAGCACGCGGAGTTTCTTCCTGTCGGTGTTAGGTGCGGCATTGGTAGCAGCGCTCGTTTTTGCAAGCGCTTGGATTCGTCCGTCCAATTTGTCCGCAAGCCTCCAGGTAGTGCTGCAGGCATTTTTCTTGTACGGGTTCTTGATACTTCTGCTTTCAGTCCTACTTGCCTTGCCAATCGCACTCCTCGCAGATCGATTCAATCTCATTCGATGGTGGACTTCTATCGCGCTGTCCGCGGGTTTCGGGGCTCTGTTCGGACTCCTTGGCGCTGCGCCGCCGTCGGACAATCCGTTTGCGGTTACGTTTTCGCCGTTCACAAGGGACGCCCCCGGATTTGTTGATGACGTGCCTCTCTCGAACGAGGATCGTGTCGGATCCGTCGTTTTTGGCGCAATCGTGGGTGGCGCCTTTGGAATCTCCTTCTGGCTCTTGTTGTCGTCTGGCATGCGCTCTAACAAATCGCTCGAGCGCAGCCGTGGGGGATAAAGTGCCAAGCTCAAACCAAAGCGCGCGGCGCGCTCAGCTCAGACGTTAGGCATCACTGATGTGGCGTCTCATTCCTCTACTCGTTGCGTGCTGGTTAACCACTGCTCATGCCAATGACTCCATTCGAATTACGTACTTGACTGGCTATCCAGTACCAAGCTATTCGTCCGAGGAATCCGAGATATACATCTCTCGCGAGAGCTATCAGGATCCGAGTCCGCAATTCCAACGTGATATCGATAGGTACTTCGCTGATATCCGCAAGATCTTGGATAAAGCGAAGACGGCTGCCGTTTGGCAGCTTCCGCCAGCAATCCACGCAGATACAGTAAAGGTTGAGATCGTCCTCGGAGATCGGAAGCACACGCTCATCGCAGGCTATGGCGCACGCGGTCCAGACGTTCCATTGGGAGCATCGGAGTTCGATCGTCGGCAGTTAGCTGCGCTCAAGGAGATACTTAGGCTCACGACTGAAAGAATGAAGACGCATCTACTTGGAGAGGAAAGCCAGCAGTGATGCCTAACAAATCATTCGAGCGGGCCGGGAAATGTCATCAGGCGCGCCGAGCGCGCCTGAGTTCAGTATGCGCGCCCGGCGCGCATAGACTCATGCGGCCGGCCGCTCAACTCAATCGTTAGCCGTCACATGCGGCGCAACTCACGGAATCGTCGTACAGCTGCATCTTGGTGTGGTCTGCTACTCGGTGTCGTCGTTTTAGTGTTGCTAAAACCGATCTCGCCGGCGAGTTCAGACGTTGTTCTGAGCGGAATAAAGCCCGACGAAATCCGTTTTCGTGTGACGACCGGCCGCTATGGTCGAGAAGCATGGAATTCCCGCTGGAGAACGGGAGATCCTGCTCGTACACGGACGAAGCCTTTGCCAAACCCCCGTATCATCTAATAGAAGCGAATATCCGAGTAGCCGACAGCATTACCGTTCGATGTGCTCAAACTTGGGCCAAAGATCTTGTGGCGGTTGAAATTGTTGCAGGTGATCGCATTATTCGCTCTAGAGAGACGACTACTTCTGAGTGGCACGTCCTGAACAGAATAGTTTGGGGAATCTTCGCGGTGTTGTCGGCCTTTTGGCTATGGACGCAGATTGTTGCAAACGTCGATGCGTATAGGCGGCTCAGGGCTCGTGACGGCTAACAAATCGCTCCACCGGTCGGGTTCGGCGCTGGTAAGCACGCGCGTCCAGGCGCATGTGAAAGTCTGCGCCGGCCGCGCGCGTCACACGTTGCAGCCGGCCGGTGAGCTCAGACGTTGGGCGTCAGGAAATGAATAGAGCCGGCGCATCTGTCCTCGGAGCGGTCGCGGTCGCACCGCTAGTGGCAATGTTTGCGATGCCTTTCGTACCGGACGCATGGTTCATGCCTTTCGGCATGGCTGTGGTCGGTGGGGGCTGGTTAGTTTCGCTCGTATTTGTGGGCTGCGCGCTCCGCAGCCACACAGTGCCGAAGAGTAAGAGGGGTCTCTGGGTTGCCTTGTTGATTTTCGCAAATGCATTCGTGCTGCCGTTCTTCTGGTTCTGGTACATCTGGGGCACCGAACAAAGTGCCCAGGCCGACGGCCGCCTTTAGCTCAATCATGCTTTCATTCACTGATTTGGCAGAAGACTTCGCACCTGCGCCCTGCCACCCAACTAGTCGCTCCACCGGTCGCATCGTAAGCTCCCCCGTCAAGGATACAGGTTGATCCTAGACTCTCGGGGCAGTTGTGGCCTCGGTAAAAACATCAGCGGCGGCACCCGCCCGAGGCTGTCGTGGGGCCGCTCCTCGTTGTATTCCAGCAGCCAGGTCTCGACGATGTCGCGCACCTGGTCGAGGGATTCGAACACGTAGGCATCAAGTACTTCGTGGCGGAAGGTGCGATTGAAGCGCTCGATGAAGGCGTTCTGGTCCGGCTTCCCGGGCTGGATAAACTTCAACTCAATGTGTCGTTCCTGGCACCACTCGGTGAACGCGGTGGAGGTCAGTTCGCTGCCATTGTCGAGCCTGATTGCCCGCGGCTTGCCGTAGAGCTCGATCAGCTCCTCGAGCACGCGGATCACGCGGCGCGCCGGGATCGATGTGGCGATTTCAATTCCGAGTGCCTCGCGATTGCCTTCATCGATGACGTTGAGCGTGCGGAAGGCTCGTCCGCAGTAAAGCGCATCGGCCATGAAGTCGAGCGCCCAGATGTCGTTCAGCCGATCCGGCGCGGCCAGCGGCTGGCGCGGTCGGGTTGGCAGCCGGCGCTTCGTGCGACGCGGTAAATTCAGGTTCATGGCGCAGTACACCCGATGCACCCGCTTGTGGTTCCAGGGCTGCCCGTCGAGGCGCAGCCGGTCGTAGCACTTCCAGAAGCCCCAGCGAGGCTTCCCGGCTACCATCGTGCTCAGGGCCTCTACCACCACCCGGTCGCGCTCCATGCGTTTGGCCGGAGGTCGGTACCATGCCGTCCGCGAGAGACGGGCCAAGCGGCAGCTGCGCTGAATGGAGAACCCGTGGTCCTTCACGAAGATCTCCGCCACCTGGCGTTTCGCGAACGGCTCTACAGTTTTCGGGAGAGCACGTCCTTGATGGCCGCGTTCTCCAGCGCCAGCTCTGCATACATGCGCTTGAGCTTGGCGTTCTCGGCTTCCAGTTCCTTCAACTTCTTCAGCTCCGATACCGACGCCCCGGCATAGCGGGAACGCCAGTTGAAATAGGTGGCCTTGCTGATGCCGTGCTTGCGGGCGATCTCCCCCACCGGCACGCCCGCTTCACCTTCCCGAAGGATCGCCACGATCTGTGATTCGCTGAACCTCGATTTCTTCATGACCTCTCCCGTTGCGCCGGGAGAGTCTATTATCAGCTGTGTCCGGGACGGGGGAGCTTACGTCACGATGACCATCACGATTACCGCCTTTGAACGGTCACCCGATGGCGGCAAGGGACTGGCGCGTGATACGCGCGTTCGCTGGGCGCTGGAGGAAGTGGGCCAACCTTACGAGGTTCGTCTTGTTTCGTTCAGGGCGCTGAAGGAACCCGCACATCTGGCGCTTCATCCTTTCGGGCAGATTCCGACCTACGAAGAAGGCGATCTCGGCTTGTTCGAGACGGGGGCGATCGTGTTCCATATCGCGGAGCGCCATGCGGGCCTGTTGCCAGACGATGCGAATGCCCGGGCGCGCGCGATCACATGGATGTTTGCCGCGCTCAATACCGTGGAGCCGGCGATCCTTGAACTCGCAACCGCCAGGCTTCTGGAGGGCGATAAGCCCTGGAGTAAGGAGCGCCTGCCTCTGGTCGAGGATCGCGTCCGCAATCGGCTGGGCCAACTTTCTGCTCGCCTGGGCGATGCCGACTGGCTCGATGGTGCGTTCAGCGCGGGCGACCTGATGATGATGTCGGTGCTGCTCAGGCTGAAATCATCGGGCATTCTGGACGAATTTCCGAACCTGGCTGCCTATGTCGCCCGTGGCGAAGCGCGGCCCGCATACAAGCGGGCTTTCGCCGCCCAATTGGCGATTAACGCCGGCAAGCCACCGGCCGGCTGATTGAGTTCCGTCCTGGGGTCGATGTCGTCATCTGAGTTTTCGTTCAGTTTATGGGTCTTGAGCCTGCAGCGCTGCGGGACGCATAGAGTGCTCGGCCGCGGGCGTGGCAACGCCGTGCTCCACTCACCGCCGCGCACCCGCGTGTTGACAAGTCAGCCCGCGGCCGCTGAACTCAACCGTTAGGCGTCGCCCACCACTTCCATTAGAGGGGTAAACAATGCGACATTCACTGGATACCATTATTGTTTTCTGCCTTCTTGCTTGTTCGACCATTTGCCAGGCTGCCCCAGTCAAGGATCCCCTCCTTGAACGCCTTGTCGGTACTTGGGTTCTCCGCGGAACAATCGCTGGGAAGCAGACAACGCATGATGTGGTTACAGAATGGGTATTAGGTCGTCAGTACCTACGCATCCACGAAATATCTCGCGAGAAGGACGACAAGGGTCAGGCCCAGTACGAGGCAATTGTCCTAATCGGCTGGGATGAAGCTTCCTCGGAATTCCAATGTCTTTGGCTTGATTCCACGGGAGGGGGCGGCCTTACGGCTCAAGCAATCGCTCGTGGCAAGCGTAGTGGTGATGCAATACCGTTCCTTTTCCGAGAACTAGATGGCAGTGTTTCCTTCAACAACACCTTTTCTTACGACAAGGCTAATGATTCCTGGTTGTGGCACATGGATAACGTGCAGAACGGAAAAGCCATTCCTTTTGGCCTGGTGAAACTTACAAGACAATAGGCAAAATGCCTGTGCTTTCCTGCGATGCCTGACAATTCATTCAAGCCGAACCCGCTTCTCGGGTCGGCTTAATTCAGGTGTTAGGCGTCTTCCGCACGGTAACCATCGAAGCAGAGGGAAGCACGCTCTATGAAGCAACTGGCGCTTCCAAGTCCGGCGCTACTGGTCGGCCCACGCGTAGACTTGCGCGGGTAGGATTCACGTAAACGGTGACAAATGGAGAACATATATGGTCCCCAAGAACACAATCTGTCTCTGGTACGACGGCACGGCGCTGGCCGCCGCAAAGTTTTACGCGGAGACCTTTCCGGACAGCGCGGTGGGAGCGGTCCATCGCGCGCCCGGCGACTATCCCGCGGGCAAGCAGGGCGACGTCTTGACGGTCGAGTTCACCGTGATCGGCATCCCTTGTCTCGGCCTGAATGGTGGCCCCGCGTTCAAGCACAACGAGGCTTTTTCGTTCCAGGTTGCGACCGACGACCAAGCTGAGACCGACCGCTTGTGGAACGCGGTCGTGGGCAATGGCGGTCAGGAGAGCGCCTGCGGATGGTGCAAGGACAAGTGGGGCCTATCGTGGCAGATCACGCCGCGCGCGCTCATTGCCGCAATCGCCGATCCCGATCGCGCCGCCGCGAAGCGCGCTTTCGAAGCGATGATGCAGATGAGAAAGATCGACATCGCGGCGATCGAAGCGGCCAAGCGCGGCTGATGCTCAAGAGTGTCCCCCTTCCATCGAGCTGACGTCTTCCGGCAAGCTTCGCTTGCCTGCAGCCGCAGCTCATGTCAAACGTTAGGGCTCATGTCAGATATCGTCCGGAATCCTGACGAGTGCCAAAGTGGCGGCTGCCAGTGCGGACATATTCGGTACCTTGCCCCACGGAAGCCGCTAGCGCTGTACATTTGCCATTGCACTGAATGTCAAAAGCAGTCTTCTTCCGCGTTTGGTATCTCGTTCATTATCCGGCGAGACACATTCAAAGTATTACAAGGTCATCTTGCGTTCTGGACACGCCAAACGGCTTCCGGACATACGCTGGAATGTGCCTTCTGCCGCAGTTGCGGATCGCGACTGTGGCACCAAAGCACCGGTTATCTCGAGACGTTAAACGTGAAGGCAGGCTCACTAGATGAGCCCGTGGACCTGACCAATGCGGTTCATATCTGGACATCGAGCAAGCTACCAGGCCTCGCTATGCCAGATAATGCGCTTTGCTATCCGAAAGAGCCCGGAGGTCTGTACTAAACATAGGCCTGAGCGTCGCTATTCCAGATAAGGCACTTAGCTACCGAAAGAGCCCGACGCATAGCCGCCCATGAGCCCTAACCATTCGTTCAAGCGGACCGCTGCCATAGGTAGCGGTACCCTCACAGCTCTCGCGGCAGCGGCCGCTTAGCTCAGGCGTTGGGCGTCATCACGGCGCGCCCGCTGAGAGGACCTCAACGACTACGTCGAAAGGGGTGCGACATGATCGGTGTATTCGTTACATTTCGCTATGGAGACAACTTCGATGAGCGAGCCGTGCGGGAGATCGCTGAGACCGCGCGCGTAAGGTTCGAAGGAATGCCGGGGCTGCGCTCAAAGGCTTTCACGCTCAATTCCGGGAAGCGTGAGGCCGCGAACTTCTACGTTTGGGATTCAGAGGAGGCCGCCAAAGCGTTCTTCACTGATGAGCTACTCGAGCGGGTAGCCGGTCTCTACGGTGTGCGCCCCAGCATCGAGTTCGTGCAGATTGCCACCCTCGTGGAAAATATCCGGCCGTGACGTGGTCCAGGGATGACGCCCAACGATGCGTGGATCGATTGCATGTCATCCCTGGATGAGCCGAGCGCTCAATTAACCGGAATTCACTGCGAGCGGGGGAAAGTGCTAAACGCTGTAGAGCCTACAGCCGAAAAGGCTGGCGCATCTTTCATGGACGCCCGACAGGGTTCGTTGTAAACATTCCGACCGCTTGATTGAGGAGACGCAGCATGGACCGATTCACGGGTGGTTGCTTTTGCGGCAACGTCCGAATTGTGGCGTCGGGACTCCCATACCGGGTCGGCCTTTGTCACTGTCTCGACTGCCGCAAGCATCATGGGGCTCTTTTTCACGCTTCCGCGGTGTTCCCTCAGGATGCGGTGACGATCGATGGCGAAACACGCGACTACGCCGGGCGGTTTTTCTGTCCCCGCTGCGGCTCGTCCATTTTCGCACGCACCGCAGACGAAATCGAAGTGAACCTGGGATCCCTGGATGCCCCTGACCAACTGATGCCAACCTACGAAAGCTGGATCGTCCGTCGCGAGTCCTGGTTGCCGCCGTTTCCGCTCACGAGACGATACGAGCGCGATCGTGACGCCACGGGTCGCTCTGAGCAGTAGGTGGCACGAACGGTGCGAAGGCGCCGTTACGAGGTGACCGAGATGTATGCCTTGATCGACATCTCGAACCAGATGCTCGAGGACAGCGGCTTCGACATGGAAGGCGAAATCCGCTCCCGTCAAGGGGACGTTCCGCATGCGGGCCGTCCCTTACGTCGAACGTCAGGCCGCAGAAAACACACTCTCCCTCACCACCACCCGTCCTCGGAGGTTCTATGAAGCGAGTCACTGGCATTGGCGGCATCTTCTTCAAAGCCAAAGACGCTCCGGCACTACAGGCTTGGTACAAGCGGCACCTCGGAATCGATGTCCAAGAATGGGGTGGCACGGCTTTCACCTGGACCGACGGTGAAGGTAAGCCGGTTGCCGGAACAACCATCTGGTCCATTGGTTCGGCGCAAGGTGACCACTTTGCGCCCAGCACTGCAACTTTCATGGTCAATTACCGGGTGGAGGATCTCCACGCCCTGGTTAAAGTCTTACGCGAAGAAGGCTGCAACGTTCTCGAGAAGATCGACGATTCCGAGTACGGGAAGTTTGCCTGGGTCATCGATCCAGAAGGAAACAAGGTAGAACTTTGGCAACCGCCTGCCGGCCAATGATCAGGGCAATCGGCCTCAGCACGAATCTGCGGCCTAACCCTTCGTCAGGCCGACCAGCTCCGGGCTGCGCCCTGTTCTTTGGGCCGAAGGGCAAGAATGGGTCTGACAAATCGCGCCGGTGAGCTCGATCGTTAGGCCGCACGGGAATGCCCCGCTTCGTCGTTCTGCTTCGTGGCGTCAACGTCGGTAAGGGCAATCGTGTGCCCATGGCGGAGTTTCGGCGTTTGCTGGAGGAGCAGGGCTATACCGAGGTTCGCACGTTGCTCAACAGCGGGAATGCCGTCTTCAGCAGTTCGCTCCGCGCAGTCGCCACACACGCGAAGGCCATATCCGAATCGCTGCATGCTGGCCGGCGTGTCACAGTTCCAGTCGTCGTCAAGGCTTCCAGCGAGTACGGCGCCATAGTGGCCGGGAACCCGATCAGCCCACCGGAGGACGATCACTCGCGTTTCCTGGTGGTGTTCTCGCAGGATGCCCGCGCGCTTCAGGAACTCGCGGCTATCACGCCGCTGGTGCAGCCACCCGAGCGCTTCGTCATCGGCAGCAAGGCGGCGTACCTGCACTGCGCTGGCGGCATACTGGAGAGCAAGGCCGCAAATGCGTTGTTGGGTAAGGCAGGGCGCGGTGTGACCACCCGGAACTGGGCTACTGTTCTGAAGCTCAAGGAGCTACTGCATGCAAGTACGGCCTGACCCTTCGCCGCGCACCTTCGCCACCGCCTCGAGGTTGACCGTCTGCGGTGCCGTCCTCCTCGCCCTGACACTGGTCGCGATGGCTTGCACGATTTCAGGCCAGCAGGCCGAGCGAACCTTGGGGAGCGACGCGCGTCGATTCCCAGGTACGCAGCCGGCTGATGCCGCCGCTCCTGCGGCGCGACAGCGCTTCCTGGAGATGTTCGCTCGGGCATACTTTCCCGGACGAACCGGGCAACTCCTGATCGTGCCGCGTGAAGGCGACTTCATCACGCGGCCTGACCCGGACGTGGCGTACATGCACGGCTCCCCGTGGGCCTATGACGTCGAGATTCCCCTGATGTTTGCGGGTCCTGCAGTGAAAACGGGAGTCTATTCGATGCCGGCCGTGCAGCAAGACGTTGCGCCAACGCTTGCGGCGGCGCTGGGCGTGGGAATGCCCCCGACCGCGACAGGTCGTGTATTGCCGGTCTTGCGCCCTGGTTTTGCTCAGACCGCGCGTCGTCTTCGTCCTCGTTCTGGATGGCATGCGGCGCGACTACTTCGATCGGTACGCCGATGTGATGCCGACGCTTTCCGCGCTACGCCGGCGCGCCGCGTGGTTCAGCGACGCGCACGTCAATTTCTTACCTACGAACACCGCCGTCGGACACTCGACGATCGCGACGGGCACCGATCCTCGCATCCACGGCGTCACGGTCAACAACATCTATGACCGCATCCACCGGCGGCGCCAGGACCTCTTCGCCGGCATGACGCCGCAGGTTCTGATGGCATTGACGCTTGCAGACGTATGGCAACTCGCTACGTCAGGCCGCGGGATCGTCCTGGCACAGGGCAGCATCGACCGCGCGGCGACGCCGCTCGCCGGCCATGGCGCGTGCCAGCCAAATGGCGCGCCGGTCGTGCTCGTCAGTTACGACGAGACGACAGGTGCCTGGCACTCGAACCCGGAGTGTTTCCGGATGCCTGACTATTTGCGGGATCGCAATGCGAGCACGCTGTGGTCGGCGGGGAGCGAGTGGCTTCATCACAGAATCGATTCGCCTGCGGCGGTGCGTCGTTCAGCGCTCTTCCCCGCCTTCGAAGCCGATGCGATGATCGCCATGATCGAGCACGAGCCGCTCGGCGAAGACAGTGTCGCAGACCTTCTTCTGTTGAACTACAAGGGCGCGGATTTCGTGGGCCATCCCTACGGGCCGGATTCGGACGAGCTACGCCTGACACTCGGCGAAATGGACCGCAATCTGGCGCGGATCATCGACGCGCTCGAGGCCAAGGTGGGAACAGACTATCTCCTGGCGGTGACCGCCGACCATGGCATGCCCTCCGCACAGCCGGGGCGCCGGCACTTCGCGCCCGAGGTGGTGGACCTGCTGCACCAGACAGTTTGATCCACAGGCGAAGCAGCTCGTAACAGTCTACGAACCGGAAAACGCGCAGATGTTCGTCGATGAGGACCGGCTGTCGCATCTCGGTCTGACCTTGGGTGACCTGGCACGTTTCCTCGAAGCGCAGCCGTTTGTTTTTGCGGTGTTCACCCATGACGAGGTGCGCCGCGCAGCTGACGCGCCAAGACTGTGACGCCGACGTGTAGGCACACGACGGACAAATGGGGCCGGCCTGACAACAGGTTGGCGAGCCGATGGCAGTCACCGACGGCCTGAGTACGCAGCGGTTCTACCATGGTACGAAGGCCGACCGGAAGCCGGGGGACCTGATCGAGCCCGGCTATAACTCCAACTACGGCAAGAGGAAGAAGGCGGCCTACGTCTATCTCACCGCTACCTTGGATGCGGCCACCTGGGGGGCCGAGCTGGCCCTCGGCGAAGGACCCGGCAGAATCTACATGGTGGAACCGACCGGCCCGGTTGAAGATGACCCCAATCTCACGGACAAGAAGTACCCGGGCAATCCGACGAAGTCATACCGCTCCCGGGATCCGCTTCGGGTCACGGGCGAGATCACGGATTGGCAGGGGCACTCCCCCGAAGAGCTCAAAGCCATGAAGGACAACCTTGAGCGACTCAGGCGACTTGGTGTTGAGGCAATCGAGGACTGAGTCTGGCTCGTCCATCTGACAATGCACTCCAGCCGACCCAAAAACTGCCTCGCGATTTTCGGCAGGCTGAGTTTCGTCGTTCGCCATCATTGGAAACAACGCCGTGGCGGTTGAGACGCGTTGCCTTCTGACATGCCCCGCATGTGGCGCAACCGCTCAAGAGGAGATGCCCGTTGATGCGTGCGTATACTTTTACGAGTGTCCTGGCTGCGGGGCGTTACTCAAACCGAACAAAGGAGATTGCTGCGTGTTTTGTTCGTTCGGAACCGTGAAGTGTCCGCCCGTACAAGTATCAGGCGGCTGCTGTGGCTCACCGACGCAATGACGTCGGCCGCTCCACTCAGACGTTAGAAGTCACATGCTGTGGCGTGCCATATTCGCGTTCCTGGCTCTCCCCGGCGTTGTAGCGTTCGCAGTGCCCCTGGCTTTGGCGGGCTGGTTACACCAGTTCCCTCCGCGGCAGCTTTCTGGTCTTCTCCCGCTATGTCTCGGCATGCTCCTGCTGCTGTGGTGCGTTCGAGAATTCTACGTCGCGGGACCGGGGACCCTCGCGCCCTGGTCGCCCCCGAAGCACCTCGTCGTCAGCGGCCCATACCGGTACTGCCGCAATCCCATGTACGTCGGCGTCTCACTCATTCTGCTTGGCTGGGCCGCCCTCTTCTGGTCGAGGCCGCTGCTGCTCTATGCCGCCTGCGTGGCAGTGGCATTTCATCTCCGGGTGGTGATCGCTGAAGAGCCATGGGCGGCCCGAAACTTCGGAGACGAGTGGAGCTCATATCGTGCGCGTACGCCCCGATGGCTCTTCTGAGTCGCCGCGCCGTGAGTCTTCTGACTATCGCCTGGAGGGGCCGTGATGGATAGACTGCCCCGTATATGGCGCCGCGCGGTGGCCGCTGGACCGGGACGTTCGACAACATTGTGACGCAATGCCAAAGTTCGTCATTCCAGTATTCGTCTTCGCTGTGGTTCCCCTGGCCTGCGCATTGCTCGTGGTCGCCGGGATGTTGGCTTCGCGTTACCTGAAAAGCGCGAGTCCGGATAGCGAGTTCCTCAAGCCGCTTCCTTCGTCGAACATTTGCGCTGCTGCGCTTGCCGTCTTGGGTTTGATTCTTCTGGCCATTGCTCGCGAGCTGTACCCCACCAGCCGGCTCGGTTCCTTTCTGCAGTCGCCTGTTGGCATCATTTCCGCGTCGATTACCTGGTTGCTGATCGCCTCTTACCTGGGGGCATTGTTCTTTGGGCCCAGGGGCAAGAATGGTGTCTGACAGATCACTCCGCCGAGGATAGCCATGGCCAGATCGCACAAGGACGCAGCCGTTGAGTTCCTGAAGCTCGCCGCATCGGGCAGCGTGCGCGAGGCATATGAGAAGCACGTAGGGCCCGGTTTTCGCCATCACAACCCATTCTTTCGTGGCGACGCCGCGGCACTGATGGAAGCAATGGAACAGAACGCAGCGAAGAACCCGAACAAGATCCTGGAGGTTCAAAGCGCGATACAGGAGGGCCAGCTCGTCGCCGTCTTTTCGCGCGTGCGTCAAAAGCCGGAAGACAGGGGTGGGGCGGTCGTCCATATCTTCCGCTTCGAGAAGGAGCGCATCGTTGAGCTCTGGGATATTGGGCAGGCGGTCCTCGAGCAGTCGGTTAACGAGAATGGAATGTTCTGAGGCGAGAGCTGACAAAACGCTCCACCGGCCCGTTTCACCAATGACCAAGACCGCCTGCAAGATCCGTTTCCGGGCGAAGCTCTTCCGCCCGGCAGCGACCACCGCGAAGGGCGGCTCCTGGACCTTTCTTACCCTGCCAAAGAACGCCAGTGCGAAGCTCCCCTCGCGAGGCATGACGACGGTTGAAGGCACGATCAATGGCTTCCCCTTTCGGGCCACGCTCGAGCCAGACGGCCAAAGAAGCCACTGGCTCAGAGTGAGCCGGAAGTTGAGCGAAGCTGCGGGTGCAGAGGCAGGCGACGTCGTCACGCTGGAGATCGCGTCGACGGGAGAGGAACTCGAAACCCAGGGCACCGGCAGATCTGCGGAAGGCTCTCGCGGCCGCTCCGAAGGCGCGCGCGCTGTGGTCCGACATCACGCCCATCGCGCGCAGAGACTGGATCCACTGGATCACGTCCGCCAAGCGGCCAGAGACTCGCGTGCGTCGGATCGACAATGCCTGCGCGATGCTCGCGGCCGGGAAGCGACGCGTTTGCTGCTTCGATCGCTCGGGATTCTATAGCAAGAGCTTGAGCGCTCCTAAAGCGGCGATTTGAGTGCGCGTCAGAAAACCAGAAATGCAGCGGAATGGAATCGATGAAGCTATACGCCCACCCTTTCTCGTCCTACAGCCAGAAAGTGCTGATCGCCCTCTACGAGAATGCCACGCCCTTCGAGTACCGCAGCCTTGAAGACGCTTCAGCAAACGCCGAGCTCGCATCCCGCTGGCCCCTGAAGCGCTTTCCCATACTCGTGGACCAGGGTCGCACGATCCTCGAGACCAGCACGATCATCGAGTATCTCCAGATTCACTATCCCGGCCTCGTTCGCCTGATCCCGGAAGGCGACGCGGGCATCGAGGTTCGGATGCTCGATCGCGTCTTCGACAACTACGTCATGACGCCAATGCAGAAGATCGTCCTGGACCAGCTTCGTCCAGAGCCCGATCGCGATACTTATGGCGTGACGGAGGCGCGTGGTTTCCTCGACAGGATCTACGCGTGGCTGGACGAGTGCCTCAGCGGCCGCACCTGGGCCGCTGGTGACGCCTTCACTCTGGCCGACTGCGCCGCGGCTCCGTCACTCTTCTATGCTGATTGGGCCCATCAGATTCCGCCCGCTCACAGCAATCTCCGGGCCTACCGCGCCCGCCTGCTGGCTCACCCATCCGTCGTCCGTGCCGTGGACGAGGCGCGGCCTTACCGTAGCTACTTTCCGCTTGGCGCGCCGGGTCGTGACTGATCCGGCCAGCCGGACCCGCGCGGGGGCGCGTGATGGACGAGCGCGATTTACGAGCTTTTGGACGGCACCGACGGAGCAGCCGATGATTGCGCCGGTCACATTCTGTAATGCGACGGTTCTCCTCGAACCGCTCGAGCGCACGTCGGCCATTGGCACATCAGGAAGGGAAAAGACATGCCGATCACAGCATTCCGCAGCGTCGACGATGGACTCGCTGCCCATCGACGCAATCGAGACCACTTCATTGCGAACATCGACCTCCAAAACCCACGACGCTGGGTTCCCTATGCGGAGGGGGTGTGGTTCCAGCCTTGCTGCTTCAACGTGACGTCCGGCGGATTCAGCGTCGTCCTGAAGGGATTGCCCGGCGCGAAGCTCGGTGTGCACTACCACGTCGGCACCGTGCGCGGCTACACCCTGGCCGGTCACTGGCGTTACCTCGAGCATGACTGGGTGGCGAAGCCCGGCACATTCATCTACGAACCCGCTGGCGAAGCCCACACACTGGTCATCACGGACGACTCGCCCGAGCCGGCGCTGATTGTTTTCATGGTCGAGGGCGGCCTGATTTACCTGGACAAACCGGTCAACGGCGGCTTTGCCGCCTACGAGGATGGCTTTAGCATGCTCGAATTGTGCCGCAAGTATTATCGTGAGACCGGTCTCGACGCGGGCCAGCTGGATTCGTTGATTCGTTAATGCCGCGGCGACACCGCACAATGAGGGGGGACCATGAAAGTACATTCGCTTGGACACGTGGTGTTGAAGGTTCGCGACCAGCGACGTGCCGAAGCCTTCTATAACGGGCTGCTCGGAATTCCCATCGCAGCCCGATACCCGCCGCTTGCGATGACGTTCTTCACGCTCGGCAACCATCACGACTTCGCCACTGTCGCCGTCGGCGAGGATGCCGAGGATCCGCCGGTAAACTCAGCAGGGCTGTACCATGTCGCGTTCAAGATCGGCAACAGTGTTGGCGAACTGCGCGAAGCAAAGCTCAAGCTCGAGGCCGCCGGCCTCAAAGTCCAGGCCTACGACCACGTCGTCACGAAGTCGCTGTACTTCAACGATCCGGACGGCAACCCTCTCGAGCTATACGTCGACGTTTCCGACGGCTGGAAACGGGATCCGGAAATCGTGGCGAACGCCATCCCCATGGAGCTGTGAGGCACTCGGCCGTCCGCGCCTGTGACCTGCCGGATCGGGCGTTGCTGCGCCGCTATCTCGGCCAGGACGCGTACGTGGACTGTTACGTCACGGAAGTTGCAGGGCCGGTCGGCCAGCCGGCCTACGTGGAGGCGTTCTACACCACGCCGGTATTCAAGCTCGAGCGGCTGCTGCTGTCCCTGCTCGTCGCCCGTCCGTCCACCGATGCCCAGGCGCGCGAGCTCGCCCTCGGGCAGCGGACTGCCTTCGCCGCGTGGCACGTCGAGGCGCGTGAGTCCGATCAGTTGCTGTTGTCCGACTTCCGCGGACACACGCGCTCGTGGCTGATGAGTGCTCCGGCATCGGGTGGCCAGACCGCCAGCCTGTACTTCGGGTCGGCCGTCATGCCCGTCCTCGACGGACGTACCGGTGAGCGGCGCATCAGCTTCGCCTACCGCGCGCTGCTGGGCTTCCACAAGATCTATTCGCGCATCCTCCTCAGCGCTGCGACCCGCCGCCTGGCAGTCTCGACCTCTCCGCATTGACCACAGGAGCAGAGCCCATGGCATCCCGATCCGCCGAAATCCCGACCAGCCCCGGCGCGTCACGCCGGGCTGCCGCTCCGAGCCGCGGCGGCTGGTCGGCCGAGCGCCGGTTCTATTTCGGGATGACGCTCGCGATCCTGGCCGCGGTACTCCTCGGGTTCGCGCGCACCTTCTTCCTCAGGCGGTGGTTTCCCGAGTGGGCGCAGGCGCACGGCGCGCCGGAGCCGTACTTCTATTTCCACGGCGCGCTCTTCACGCTGTGGTTCGCGCTGCTGCTCGTGCAGCCCTCGCTGGTGGCGGCCGGCCGCCTCGACCTGCACCGGCGCCTTGGCCGGCTCGGCGCCGGTCTCGCCGCCGTGATGGTGGTGGTGGGGACGATCGGCGCGCTGATCGCCGCGCGCCGCCCGACCGGTTTCGTCGACGTGCCGGTGCCGCCGCTGCAGTTCCTCACGATCCCGTTGACGATCATCGTGCTCTTCGGGATCTTCGTGGCGCTCGCCGTCCTGACGCGCGGAAAGCCGCAGAGCCACAAGCGCTTCATGCTGCTCGCCTCGATCTGCCTGATCGACGCCGCGATCGTCCGCTGGCCGTTCGCGGTGATGGCGACCGAGCTCCCGATCCCGTTCACCATGGACGACGTGTTCGTGGACCTGTTCCTCCTGCCGATGGTCGCCTGGGATCTCGCGTCCCGCGGCCGGATACATCCCGTCACGCTCTGGGGCGGACTGACATTGATCGCCTCCCAGCCGCTGCGGCTCGTGCTCGGCGGGACCGCCGCCTGGCTGGGCTTTGCGGGCTGGGCGGTCGGCTTGCTGGGTGGATAGCAGACGAGAGTACAGGCGGCTGCGATGTACGCGCTCCTCGACAACATCGTCTGGAACACGCTCACCGGTCCGCACGCCCGGTACGCGTCCGGCACGGCGCGCGTGCGCCGCTACTCGCCGGGCTTCTCGCCCCTCATAGGCTTCGCCGACGCGCAACGCCCGCATTTCGAGGGCTTCGGGCTTTACTGCGAGCACGGCGAGCACTTCTACACGGACGGCTGGGCCAGCGCGCCGCCGCCAGGCTGGCAGGTCGAGACCGAATCCACGATGTTCAAGATGGTCTGGGAGGGCGCGCCGCCCGCGACAGACGATGCGCCCGATGCGGTGAAGCTCGGCTCGGAGCACGCGGCGCAGGCGCTCGAGCTGGCGCTCCTCACGCGCCCGGGGCCGTTCGGCCTGCGGACGATCGAGCTCGGCGAGTACTTCGGCTATTTCGAGGGCGAGCGGTTGATCGCCATGGCGGGCGAGCGCATGTGCGCGGGGCGGCTCCGCGAGATCAGCGGTGTCTGCACGCACCCGGACTTCCAGGGCCGGGGCCTGGCGCGGCGGCTGACGGCGAAGCTGGTGCGGCTCGAGATGCTGCGCAACGAAACGCCGTTCCTGCATGTCATGCGCGACAACGAGAGCGCGCACCGGCTCTATGGGTGCATGGGGTTTCGTGATTACCGCGAGTCGGTGGTGCGCATCGTCTCGCCGTGCTGAAATAAGGCCATGGCCATCGAACTCGACCACCTGCTGGTGCCCGCGCGCGACCGGGTCGCTTCGGCCAGGTTCCTCGCCGAGCTCCTTGGCGTGCCGTGGGCGGAGTCAGGCGTCGGCCCGTTCTCGCCCGTGTACGTGAGCGAGGGCCTGACACTCGACTTCGACGAGTGGCGCGAACCCGTGCCGACGATGCACTTCTGCTTCCGCGTGGACGAGGCGCGTTTCGACGCGATCCTCGCGCGCATCGTCGCGGCGCGATTGCCGTACCGGAGCTCCCCGCACGGGCCCGCCGATCTCAAGGTGAACACGGCTCACGGCGGGCGCATCGTCTACTGGAACGAGCCTGACGGACACGTCTGGGAGATGCTGACCGTGAGCTACGCCCGCGAGCCGGGCCATACCGGAGAACAAAAATGAACAAGCCCTTCACCCGCGCCGCGGTGGCCCTGCTGTCGCTGATCGCGCTGTTGCAACTGGTGCGGTTTTTGCTCGGCTGGACGGTCACCGTCAACGGCGCCTTCATCCCCGTGTGGGCGAGCGGCGTCGCGTGCGTCGTCCTCGCCGTGCTCGCGCTCATGACCTGGCGCGAGCTCGGCCGCTGAGGCCCGGGCGGCGCAGGCAGGCGCCGATGCAGGTCGCTCCGCTGCAATTCCGGCGACTCGGCCCCGATGACGCCGGCGCGTTCCAGGCCCTGCGCCTCGGCGGGCTGCGCGACAGCCCGACGACCTTCGCCTCGAGCTACGAGGAGGAGCGCGAGCTCCCGCTCGCCATGGTCGCGGAGCGGCTCGCGGCCGACGGCGATCGGTTCGTGCTCGGGGCCTTCGAGGACGCAGCGCTCGTCGGCTGCATCGGCCTGCGGCGGGAAGCGCACCACAAGCAGGCGCACAAGGCGTACATTTGGGGCATGTACGTGCTGCCGTCGCACCGGGGGAGGGGCATCGGCCGCGAGCTCGTCACGCGGACGCTGCGGATGGCGGGCTCGTTGTCCGGCGTCCGCCAGCTTACGCTCTGCGTGAACCAGGCTAACGTCGCCGCCGTCGCGCTCTACGAGGCGACGGGGTTCAGGACCTTCGGCGTCGAGCCCGACGCGCTCCAGATCGACGGCAGGTTCTATGTCGACCTGCACATGGTTCGGCCTCTCTGAGACCGGCGCGCCATGACGGCCAGGGCCATCGTCGGTGTCGTCGCGCTCTTCATGGGCGTGGTCATTACCGTCATGCTGCTCGCCGCGAAGCGGGTCATCGGCTTCGAGCTGGCGATGCTCATGCTGGTCGCGCTGCTCGGCATGTATGTCGGCTTCGGCTTCCTGATCTTCGTCTACAAGTTCGTCGCGAAACTCAAATGAGCGCCTCGGCGCGGGGAGAGCTGATTCGATGAATGCAAACAGCCTGATCTATCCGATGTTCGCGATGGTGGTGCTGACCGCCTGCGTGCTGACCGTTCTCTTCCGCCGCCGCGTGCGCGCGGTGCGCGAGGAGCAGGTCACCGCGAAGTATTTCCGGACCTTCCAGGGCGAGGTCGAGCCCGAGGTGACCGCGCAGGCGAGCCGTCATTTCGCCAACCTCTTCGAGGCGCCGACGCTCTTCTACGCGGGCTGCCTCGCCGCGATGGTCACGCACCAGACCGGTCCGCTGATCGTGGCGCTCGCGTGGGCGTACGTGGCGGCGCGCGTCGTGCACGCCTGGATCCATCTCGGGTCCAACCGCGTGCGGCACCGTCTGCGCGCCTATTTCGCGGGCTGGCTCGCGCTCGGCGCGATGTGGATCGGGCTCGCGGCCGGGACCGCGATGACCGGATGAACGAGGGACAGTCCACAAGGAGGCAGGACATGAAAGCCATGCACGCGACGGCAGAAGCAGACGGCAAAGCGACCAAGAAACTCCGCGGCATCCAGCGCAGCATCGACCAGCACTGGGTCGGCGACGGCTTCCCGGTGCGCACGCTCTTCGCCTACCCGGCCCTCGGCGCGGCGCTGAGTCCTTTCCTGCTGCTCGACTACGCGGGCCCGAAGGAGTTTCCGCCGAGCGCGGAGCGGCTCGGCGTGGGCGAGCACGCGCATCGCGGGTTCGAGACCGTGACCATCGTGTACCAGGGGGAAGTCGAGCATCGTGACTCCTCGGGCGGCGGCGGCAGGATCGGCCCGGGCGACGTGCAGTGGATGACGGCCGCCTCCGGCGTCGTGCACGAGGAGTTCCACGGCCGCGAGTTCGCCCGGCGCGGCGGCGTGTTCGAGGTCGTGCAGCTCTGGGTCAATCTGCCCGCGAAGCACAAGATGTCGCCGCCCCGCTACCAGGCGATCCTCGCGAGCCAGATCCCCACCGTCACGCTGCCAGACGGCCGCGGCACGGTCCGCGTGATCGCCGGCGAATTCGGCGGCGTGGCGGGGCCGGCCCGCACCTTCACGCCGGTCGAGGTCTGGGACCTGCACCTCTCCGGCGACGGGCGCATCGACCTCGACGTGCCCGAAGGACACACGGCGGCGCTCGTCGTGCTGCAGGGCTCGGCGCGGATCGGCGGCTCCGAGCCAATCGGCGCGGGCGAGGTCGGACTTTTCGACCGCGCGGGCCACGGCATCTGCGTGGACTGCGCGAAGGACACGAAGGCGCTCCTCCTCGGCGGCGAACCGATCGACGAGCCGATCGTGGGCTACGGTCCCTTCGTGATGAACACCCAGCAGGAGATCCGCCAGGCGATGCTGGATTACCAGAGTGGCCGCATGGGGCACCTCTAGCGGCCTGCAAATCTTGAGTCCCCGCGGGCGGCCCTTTACAGTGCCGCGATGGCATTGCAGGAGTCGCGATTCGTGCTCGGCGTGGACCTCGACGGCGTGGTCGCGGACTTCACCCGAGGACTCAAGCCGATCGCGGCGGAGTGGCTCGGCGTCTCCACCGACACGCTGACCGACGACATCAGCTACGGCTTCCGCGAGTGGGGGCTCGAGCGCGGCGGGGGCTACGACATACTGCACCGCTTCGCCGTGAAGGAGCGCGAGCTCTTCGCGCGGCTGCCGCCGATCGCGGGCGCGCCCGCGGCCTTGCGCCGGCTCAGCGCCATCGGCGACATCCGCATCCGCATCATCACGCATCGCCTCTATATCCACTGGTTCCACAAGGAGGCCATCCTGCAGACGACGGAGTGGCTCGAGCATCACGGCATCCCGTACTGGGACATCTGCTTCATGCGCGACAAGGCGGCCGTCGGCGCCAACCTCTATCTCGAGGACAGCCCGGAGAACATCGAGGCGCTCCGCGCCGCCGGCCACGAGACCATCGTGGTCGTGAACTCCACGAACGCGGCACTGCCCGCGCCGCGGGCGGAGTCTTGGGAGGAGATCGAGCGGCTGGTGCGCGCGCGTGTCGCCCAGTGGAAAGCCACGCGGCCGCATTGAGCACGCTCGGCATGTTCACGTTCCCGAAGTTCGACCCGGTCGCGATCCCGATCCCGATCGAGTTCGACGTGCCGTTCTTCGGCTGGCACGTCGGGCCGCTCGGCATCCGCTGGTACGGCCTCATGTACCTCGCTCGGCTTCGTCGTCGGCCTGGTGGCTCGGCCGCCGCCGCGCGCGCCGCCCGGACTCGCCCGTCACGCGCGAGCAGATGGACGACCTCGTCTTCTACGGCGCGCTCGGCGTGATCCTCGGCGGGCGCATCGGCTACATGCTCTTCTACGGCTTCGACCAGCTCGCTGGAGAACCCGCTGTCGCTCTTCCGCATCTGGGAAGGCGGCATGTCGTTCCACGGCGGACTGCTCGGCGTGATCGTGGCGATGGTGCTCTGCGCGCGTCAGCATGCAGGCTGCCGCTTCGTGCCGCTCATGGACTTCGTCGCGCCGCTGGTGCCGATCGGCCTCGGCGCCGGGCGCATCGGCAACTTCATCAACGGCGAGCTGTGGGGCAAGCCGACGGACGTGCCCTGGGCGGTCGTCGTCGACGGCGTGCCGCGCCATCCGTCGCAGCTCTACGAGGCGGTCCTCGAAGGCCTCGTGCTGTTCGTGATCCTGTGGATCTTTTCCGAGCCGGCCGCGGCCGACCGGCGCCGTGTGCGGGCTGTTCCTGCTGCTGTACGGGATCTTCCGCTTCGCGGTGGAGTTCGTGCGCGTGCCGGACGAGCAGCTCGGCTACCTGGCGTTCGGCTGGTTCACGATGGGGCAGCTGCTGTCGCTGCCGATGATTGTCGGCGGCATCGTGCTGCTGGTTCTCGCTTATCGACGCTAAAGTGTTGTCCCGTCGAAGAGTCAGGCTCGTGACCGCCCTTGCGGCGGGCGGTCCCCGCTGGCCTCCCGAGGACCGCTTACCTGAACTAATGGCACTCCCTCCGCAGAATGCCCCCGATACTCGCTTTGGGCGGGGACCCCCGCCTCCGGGCGGTCACTTGCCAATCTTTCGACGGCACGCGAACCTAGCCCGATGAAGCAGTACCTCGATCTGATGCGCCGCATCCGCGACACCGGCGCTCGCAAGAGCGATCGGACCGGCACCGGGACGCTGAGCCTGTTCGGCCAGCAGATGCGCTTCGACCTCGGCGCCGGCTTCCCGATGGTGACGACGAAGAAGCTGCACCTGCGCTCGATCATCCACGAGCTGCTGTGGTTCCTGCGCGGCGACACGAACGTCGCGTACCTGCGCGAGCACGGCGTCAGCATCTGGGACGAGTGGGCAGACGAGAACGGCGACCTCGGGCCGGTGTACGGCGCGCAGTGGCGCTCGTGGCCGGCGCCGGACGGGCGCGGGCATCGACCAGGTGCAGATGGTGATCGACACGCTGCGCCGTGACCCGGACTCGCGGCGCATGATCGTCAGCGCCTGGAACGTCGCCGAGATCCCGAAGATGCGCGCTCGCGCCGTGCCACCTGCTGTTCCAGTTCTACGTCGCGGCCGGCAAGCTCTCCTGCCAGCTCTACCAGCGCAGCGCCGACGTGTTTCTCGGCGTGCCGTTCAACATCGCCTCGTACGCGCTGCTGACGCACATGGTCGCGCAGCAGGCGGATCTCGGCGTCGGGGAGTTCATCTGGACCGGCGGCGACTGCCACCTCTACCTCAATCACCTCGAGCAGGCGGACGAGCAGCTCGCGCGCACGCCGCTGCCGCTTCCGCAGCTCGTGCTCGCGCAGGCGCCCGCCCTCTATTTCGGACTACGCGTTCGAGGACTTCGAGCTCCGCGGCTACCAGTCGCACGCTGCGATCAGGGCCCCCGTGGCGGTGTGACAGCGCCCGCCGCTCGGCCGGTCTAGCCGGCGCCGCGGTACGCCTGGCAGGCCACGGAGAAGACGCGTGCGGGCCCGTCGAGCCGCACGGCGGTCAGCGTCCGGCCCCAGACGCAGCCGGTGTCGAGCCCGAGCAGATGCGACTGCTGGACGAGGCCGAGCGAGGACCAGTGACCGAACACGACGCGGACCAGCCGCGTCGCGCGACCGGGCAGGTCGAACCAGGGCACGAGCCCTGCCGGCTGCGATCCCGGCGGGCCCTTCGCGTCGAAGTCGAGGCGCCCGTCCGGATGGCAGAAGCGGATGCGCGTCAGGGCGTTGGTGATGAAGCGCAGCCGTTCGACGCCCACAAGCGTCGGCGACCAGCGGTCCGGCTCGTTGCCGTACATCTCGCGGAGGAACCAGGCGCAGTCGGCGCCGCGCAAGACGCGCTCCACTTCGCGCGCGAGCTTCACCGTCTGCAGCGGATCCCATGCCGGCGGCACGCCGGCATGCACCATCAGCGTGTTGAGGTCGGGGCGGTAGTGGGCGAGGGGGCGCGCGCGCAGCCACTCGACGAGCTCGGCGCAATCCGGCGCGTCGAGCACCTGCCGCAGGTCGTCGTCCGGAATGCGGGCGAGACCCGCGACCGCGTAGGCGAGGAGATGCAGGTCGTGGTTGCCGAGCACGACGATCGCGGCGCGGCCGAGCGACTTCACGAGCCGCAGCACGTCGAGCGAGCGCGGACCGCGGTTGACGAGGTCGCCGACGAACCAGAGCTCGTCGATGGCCGGGTCGACCTTCAGGATATCGAGGAGGCGGGCGAGCTCCGCGTGACAGCCTTGGACATCACCGATGGCGTAAACGGCCATCAGCTTGGACCGCCCTTGCGGCGGGCGGCCCCCGCCGTCGGCTTGTCACGAAGCGCTCTTGCCGACCAATAGCGGACCCACTTCGCAGAAAGCCCCCGATACTCGCTTTGGGCGGGGACCCCCGCCGCCGGGCGGTCCAGCCGCTGGCCCATCGTCAGTGCAATATCCCCGGCACGGCGAGCCGGAACGCCGGGATCGGCGCCGGGAAGGCGCGGCCGTCGTCGGTCATCATGCCGTAGCTGCCTTCCATCACGCCGACCGGCGTCTCGATCACGGCGCCGCTCGAGTAGCGGTGCACCTGGCCGGGCTGGATGCACGGCTGCTCGCCGACGACGCCTTCGCCGGCCACTTCGCGGACCTTGCCGTTGGCGTCCGTGATGACCCAGCGGCGGGTGAGGAGCGTCGCGGGCACCGGCCCGTTGTTGCGGATCGTGATGGTATAGGCGAAGACGTAGCGGGGCGCCGCGGGATCGGACTGGTCGGGCAGGTAGGCCGTCTCGACCTCGACCTTGATCGCGTTGCGGCGGCGGGGCTTATCCATGCGCTTATTCTAGCGTGTCGCGTGGCGGCCGGCGCCGTCCGCGCAGCAAATTCGCGGACAGTTCACTTAACCCGGCGCCACCTCGACATTTCACACGCCGGCAGTCACTCGCGCGCCGTGCGCGACATTGCCCCGGCGAGTTCGACGTACTGCTGCGGGGTCACCTCGCCGGCGCGCACGCCCGGGTCCACGCCGCAGGCGCGGATGTCGGCTTCGCCGAGCACTCCTTTCAGCGCGTTGGCAAGACGCTTGCGGCGCATCGAGAAGGCGCGCGCCAGCAGGAGCTCGAACCCGGCCCGGTCGGCGATGCGCGCGGCGAGCGAGGAGTCCGGCACGAGCCGCGCGACGGCCGAGTCGACCTGCGGGGGCGGCGTGAAGCAGCCGGGCCTCACGAGGAAGAGCTTCTCGACGCGGCAACGCGCGGCGAGTGCCACGGTGAGCCGCCCGTAGGCGGCGGTGTCCGGCGCCGCGGTCATGCGCTCCACCACCTCCCGTTGCAGCATGACGTGCAGATCGCGGAAGAGCTCGTGGTGATCGAGCAGGTGGAACAGGAGCGGGCTCGAGATGTTGTAGGGCAGGTTGCCGACGAGCCTGAGCGAGCCGGGCGGGGAGCCGAGACTCGCGAAATCGAACTTCAGCGCGTCGGCGCGATGCACGGTGAGCCCCGCGCCGCCGAGGCTCTCCTCGAGCGACGCTGCGAGCGCCCGGTCGATCTCCACGGCGTCGAGCCGCCGGAGAATCCCGAGCAGCGGCACCGTGAGGGCGCCCCGGCCAGGCCCGATCTCGACGAAGCGCTCGCCCGGGCGCGGGTCGATGGCGGCGATGATCTTCCGGATGACGTTGCCGTCGTGAAGGAAGTGCTGGCCGAGTGATCTGACCGCCCTTGCGGCGGGCGGTCCCCGCCGGGCTCTCGTCCCGCGCTCGCCCCGACTCATCGCACGTCCACTCCGTAGAACGCCTTCCCGATACTCGCTTCGGGCGGGGACCCCCGCCTCCGGGCGGTCAATCAAGCGGCCCGCGCGGAGAGTTCTGCTGCGAGCGTCACCGCAGCTGCCATGCTCCCCGCGTCCGCGCGGCCGGTGCCCGCGAGCTCGAGCGCGGTGCCGTGATCGACGGAGGTGCGCACGATCGGGAGCCCGAGCGTGACGTTCACCGCCCGGCCGAAACCTGCGTGCTTCAGCACCGGCAGCCCCTGGTCGTGGTACATGGCGAGCACGGCGTCGGTCCCGGCGAGCCGCTCGCGCGTGAACGCGGTGTCGGCGGGCAGCGGACCGAGCACGTGCATGCCGCGGGCGCGGAGCCGCTCCAGCGCGGGGCCGATGACGTCGCGCTCCTCGGTGCCGAGGTGGCCCGACTCGCCGGCATGGGGATTCAGGCCGAGCACCGCGATGCGCGGATCGTCGATGCCGAAGAGACGCCGCAGGCCTTCGTGCAGGACTTGCGCGACGGCCTCCACGCGGCTCGCCGTCACCTGCCCCGCGACCTCGCGCAAGGGCAGGTGCGTCGTGAGGAGCGCGACGCGCAACCCGCCCGCCACGAGCAGCATGACCGGCTGTGCGCTGCCCGTCTCCGCGGCGAGGAACTCGGTGTGTCCGGTGAACGGGATACCGGCGTCGTTGATCACCGCCTTGTGCACGGGCGCCGTGACCATCGCCGCGAACTCGCCGCGCCGGCAACCCGCGCAGGCGCGCCGCAACGTCTCGATCACGCTGGCCGCGTTCGCGGGATCGAGACGTCCGGGCAGGGCGGGCGCGCGGAGCGGCACGGGATCGACGAGCAACCGGCCGGTGCGCGCACCCTGGGCGCCGGCATCGCGCCGCCAAGGCTCTATCCTGAGCTTCGCGCCGAGCGCGCCGGCACGCTGTTCGAGCAGCTGCGGGTCCGCGACTGCGACGAGCTCGAACGGCCAGTCGCGCTGCGCGAGCGCCACCACCAGGTCGGGCCCGATGCCCGCCGGCTCGCCGGCAGTGATCGCGATCCGCGGGATCACGCTATATGCGCGGCTCGACAAACGCCTGGTCGCGCAGCCGCCGCGTCCAGAGCTCCATTTCCTCGTCGAGCTTGCTGTTGCGGATGGCGATTGCGGCCTGCTGGCGCTTCACCTCTTCCGTGGTGTCCTGCGTGCGGCGGCCGAGGACCTCGAGGATGTGCCAGCCGAAGCGCGTGCGGAAGGGCTCGCTGACGGTGTTCTCCGCGATGCTCTCGGCGACGGCCTGGAATTCGGGGGCGAAGGTGCCGGGGCCGCTCCAGCCGAGATCGCCGCCGTCGTTCTTCGAGCCGGGGTCGTCCGAGACCGCCTTGGCCACGGCGGCGAAGTCGTCGCCCGCAACGATGCGATCGTGGATGCCCTGCATCTTCTGGCGCGCCGCCTCGTCGTCCATCACCTCGTTCGGCGTGATGAGGATGTGCCGGATGTGCACCTGCTGCTCGATGATCGGCTCGCCGCCGCGCCTGTCGTTCAGGCGCACGAGGTGAAACCCGCTCGCGCTGCGGATCGGCTCGGAGACCTGGCCCTTCTCGAGGCCGGGCACGACGTCCACGAACAGCGTCGGCAGCTCGTCGCCCTTGCGCCAGCCGAGCAGCCCGCCTTCGAGCGCCTGCTGGCCGTCGGAGTACTGCACGGCGAGCTGGGCGAAGTCCTCGCCGGCCCGGATGCGCGCACGGATGTCGTCGATCTTCTTCTCGGCGGCCGCGATCGCGTCCGGCGTGGCCGTCCCGGAGATCGCGACCAGGATGTGCGACAGGTTGTACTCCATGTTGAAGGCCGCCCGCCCCGCCTGCCGGGCGAGATACTCGTCGATCTCCTTCGGCGTCACGCCGATGTGCAGGTCGCGCTGGCGCAGCTGCTCGATCGAGATCTGGTCACGCATGTCGCGCCGGTAGGCCTGGTAATCGATGCCCTCGCGCGCGAGCATCTGCGGCAGCTCGGCAAGGCTCACCTTGTTGCGCTCGGCGATGTTGGCGAGCGCCGCGTTCAGCGTTTCGTCGGACACCTGGATGCCGACGCGCTCGGCGCGCTGCAGCTGGATGCGGGCGATGATCAGCCGGTCGAGCACCTGCGGTGCCAGCGTGCTCTCGGGCGGGACCTTCGTCCCCTGGGCCTCGAGCCGGCGCTCGATGCGATCCATCTCGGTCCTGAGCTCGCTCTTCAGCACGATGCCGTCGTTCACGACGGCGGCGATGCCGTCCAGCAGCTGACCCTGGGAGGAGAGCTCGCGATCCTGCGCCTGCGCGCCCGTGAAGGCGAGCGCGACCAGGATCAGGAATGTCGGGAAGCGAAGGAGGCGCATGGCAAGATCAATCGGTGTCGTAGCGAAGGATACCACGATCCAGCAGCTTGTCCGCCGGGTTGCCGGTGTTGGTCAGCCCCTTGAGGATCAGCTGCACGGCGATGGAATCGTCGGACTCGCCCGTGCGGCTCGCGAGGTAGCGCCGGTAGACGAGGCGTAGTCCCCAGCAGCAGTTCTGGTACTCGAGCCCGCCGAAGGTCTCGAGCGACTGGTTGTCGAGGATGGAGTAGTCGTAACGCGCCACTGCGCTCCAGCGCTCGGTGATCGGCCAGGCAATCGCGGCGTCCACTTCCTCGAGGCTGTCGCGCCGGTATCTGTACGCGAGGGCAAAGCCCCGCTGACTGTCGCGCCGGTATTGCAGGCGCACCTGCGAGCGCTCTGATTGTCCGGCCGAGGCATCCCATTGCCAGCCGAGGTCCATCTTCCAGTGATCCCGGAAACTCATGCCGAGCTCGGCCAGCCAGTCCGACGAGCCGCTGTCCACGGGTGAGCCGCCGGGCAGCGTGACGTTCTGCGTGCCGAAGTAGCGGGACTGGCCGAGCGTGGCGGTGAGGACCTGCGTGCCGTTGTCCGCCTCGAGGACGCGGCCGCTGATGCCGATGTTGAGCTGGTCCGTGTCGCCGAGGCGGTCGTAGCCGAGGAAGCGGTTGGTGCGGAAGAGCTGCACGAGATTGAAATCGGGCTCGATGGTGTCGTAGACGGGAAGATCGTCCTGCTCGCGGAAGGGGATGTGCACGTACTGCACCCGCGGCTCGAGAGTCTGCAGCCAGCCCGAGGCGCCGCGCTCGCCGCGCTCGAGCACGGTGCCGAGATCGACGCTGACGATCGGCGTGGTGCGGTTCGGACCGGCATCCTGGCCGGGATCGGGATTGGTGATGTAGTAACTCGTGTGCTCGACCGCGATCGCGGGCTCCAGCCAGAAGCCGCGGTAGCGCAGCGGCAGATCCACGCCCGGCTCGAGGTGCAGGCGCGAGCCTTCGGGGCCGGTGCTCCGCCTGAAGACGGAGAACTCGCTGTCGAGCCGCCAGTCGAGGCCGAGCAGACCCTCCGGCACCCAGGCCGTCGCGACCACCTGCGGCACGCGCTCGTAGGGCCTCTCTTCCGCCGTGAGCGCGTCGTCGAGTGTCTGGTAGTCCTGGAAACGGGCCAAGATCGACCAGACGTCGTCGAAGTACTCGAAATCGAGGACGCGCTCGAGATGCGTCTGGCTCGTGGCGGCGACGCCGCCGTAGAGATCCTCGAAATACTGGGAGTCCGACACCGCGCGCCCGTCGAGCGTCGCGCGCCAGCCGTGACCGAGCATGGACTCGTGCTCCCAGCCGAACAGGTAGCGGTTGTCGTCGGTGACGTTGTCGTTCGGCAGGTACTCGAGCTCCATCGTGCCCTTGTTCCAGTCGCCGAGATAGCGGAACTCGGTCATGAGCTCCAGGCCGCGCTGCGCCATGTAGCGCGGCGTCAGCGTTGCGTCGTAGTTGGGGGCGATGTTGATGTAGTAGGGGGCCTGGACTTCGAAGCCGCGGCTCGCAGAGCTGCCGACCGCCGGCAGCAGGAAACCGGTCTTGCGCTGGTTCGTGACGGGGTAGGAGATCCAGGGCGTGTAGAGGATCGGCACGCCCTTGAACTCGAGACGGGCGTCGCGAGCGGTGGCGACGCCCGACTCGCGGTCGATCTTGATGCGGCCCGCGTGCAGCCGCCAGTCCTCGGCGCCCTCGGCGCAGGTCGTGTAGGTGACGTCCTCGAGGCGGAGCACGTCGTCGCGGCTGACGGTGAGGCTGCTGGCCGAGCCGCGCGCCGGCACGGTGAAGAGCTCGAACCTGGCGCTCTCGACCCGGAGCTGATTGGTGTTGGCATCGAACACGGCGTCTTCGCCCACGACCGCGCTCTGGGAGCTGCGGTACTCGAGACCATTCTCCAGGCTGAATGTCCCGGTTGCCCTGTCGTAGCGCGCGTTCGGCGCGGAGAGCACGCCGTCGCCGCGCCGGATGCGGATCTGATCGCTGAAGAGCGTCCCGGCCTTGATGTCGAACTGCGCCTGGTCGGTGAAAACCTCGATGCGCGGGTCGTTCGGGTCGGGCGGGGGGAGCGGCGGCAGGTCCGACGTGCCGAGGCTGGTATCCATGATCGGACAGCCCTGGAGCGGCGTATCGCCGCGCGGCGGCGGTTCGGCGGCCCGGGCCAGGGACACGCAACACAACAGGGCGAGCGTTAAGCGGTGCAACGACAATCCCGGGCAGACGATGCGGCGATCCGGGATTATATTGCCGTGGCGGACAATAGTTTCCCGGATTTCAGATGAAAGCCATGATCCTGGCCGCCGGGCGCGGCGAGCGCATGCGGCCCCTGACGGACGAGATGCCGAAGCCGCTGCTCGCCGTGCGCGGGCGGCCGCTGATCGAGCATCACTTCGCAGCCCTCGGGCGCGCCGGCATCACCGAGTTCGTGATCAATCTAGGCTGGCGCGGCCCGGAGATCCGCGACCACGTGGGCAACGGCCACAGCTTCGGCGTGCACGTCACCTACAGCGACGAGGGGTTTCCGCCCCTCGAGACGGGCGGCGGCATAGAGCGCGCGCTGCCGCTGCTCGGACCCGACCCGTTCTGGGTCGTGAACGCCGACGTGTTCTGCGAATATGCATTCTCGCTGAGGCCGCTGCCGGAGGGCGTCCTGGCGCACCTCGTGCTCGTGCCGAACCCGCCTCACAACCCGGGCGGCGACTTCGCGCTGGCGCGCGGCTTCATCAAGGATTCGCCGGTGGGCCGCCACACGTATGCCGGGATCGCCGTGATCCATCCGCAGCTGCTCGCCGGCCGTGCGCCGGGGCGCTTCCCGCTCGCGCCGATCCTGCGCGGGGCCTCCGCGCGCCGGCAGGTGACGGGTGAGCTCTTCCTCGGCCTCTGGAGCGACGTCGGCACGCCGGAGCGGCTCGCCGCGTTGTGAGCCCGCCGCGCGCCGACTGTGCGGCCGCACCGCTCCCAGTCTCAGTAGCGCCCGGCGGAGCAGACCCTGAGCTAAATCGCGCCCGCCATCCCTGGCGGTCGCGAAGCATATCGCGTCTGCTCCGGCATCCTGCCTCGCAGCCGCTCAAGCCGCTCAGGGCCTCTCCGCCGTGCGCCCTGAGACTGCGTGCAGACGCTCGGCCCGCGGTGAGCCCGGCGAGCCCGCAGGCGCTTGCGTCGGCGACCCGCTGCCGCCGCGGCGGGCCTCCTCCGTGAGGAGTGGGTAGGCGCGCCACCCACTCGCCGCGCACGCGCTCACCGCGTTGACGACCGCGAGCAGCGGCCCGAGAGCTGCGGTCGCCTCGCCTCTCGGCGGGTGTGAGGAGCAAGCGGAGCAGGAGCGGAGCGCCGCGACGACCCAAGCGAACGGAGGCCAGGGATGGCCGTAGTGAGCGTCCCGACGGGAGGCGGAGGCGACCGCAGCCCTCGGAGTGATCGGCGGTCACAACGCGGCGAGCAACTCGGCCTCGAGGTCGCGGCTCACGGCACCCACGTCGGCAGGCCCGCCGAGGTCGGCGATCTGCGTCACCGCGAGCCCTTCGAAGCCGCACGGGTTAATGCGGCCGAACGGCTCGAGATCCATGTTCACGTTCAGCGCCAGCCCGTGATAACTGCAGCCGCGGCGCACGCGCAGCCCGAGGCTCGCGATCTTGGCGCCGCCGACATAGACGCCCGGAGCGTCCGGCCGGCTCGCCGCCTCGATGTCGTAGCGGGCGATCGTGCCGATGACTGCGCGCTCGAGCGCGCTCACGAGCGACCGCACGCCGAGGCGCCGGCGCGAGAGGTCGAGCAGCACGTAGCCGATGAGCTGTCCGGGCCCGTGATAAGTCACCTGTCCGCCACGATCGGTCTGCACGACCGGAATGTCGCCGGCCGCCAGCACGTGCGCGGCGTCCGCGTTCATGCCGAGCGTGAAGACCCGCGGGTGCTCGCAGGAGCCAGGATCTCGTCGGGCGTGGCCTCGCCGCGCTGGTCCGTGAAGCGGACCATCCCGGCGACGGCGGCGCGGTACTCGACCAGACCGGGCCGGCGCACGACCAGTGCGGGCCGATCGAGGACGTCGTTCACAGCACGAACAGCACCTGCTCGGACGCGGTGAGCGTGCGGTAGACGTCGTCGAGCTGCGCGCGGCTCTCCGCGGTGACGGTGACCGTCACGGACAGGTAGCGCCCGCCGCTGCTCTCGCGCGAGCGCACGTTCTCGGCCGGGATCGAGCCGACGTGGCCCTCGATCATGGCGACCACCAGGGCCTCGAAGTCGGGCTCGTGCCGCCCCATGACCTTGATGGGAAAGCTGCAGGGAAACTCGAACGGTGAGTCGGTGTCAGGTACGTTTCCGGAGTTCATATCGCTCGGCCACGGCCCGCCACACCGGGCCCGGTTTTCCGGCGCCGACCGGCCGCCCGTCGATGTGGGTGACGGGTGCGACGCCGCGCAGCGCGGCGGTCAGCCAGACTTCGTCGGCGGCGCGCAGGCGCGCCTCACTGATCGCTTCTTCACGGTAGCCGAAGCAGCTCTCGGCCGCCACCTCCCGCACGAGCAGGATCGTCGTGCCGGGGAGGATCTCGCGGCCGTTCGGCCGGCTCACCAGGATGCCGGCCTCGACGATGATGACGGAGCTCCCCGAGCCCTCCGTGACGAAGCCGTCGCGCAGCATGATGAATTCGCCCGCGCCGGCCTCGGTCGCGGCCTGGCGCAGCAGGACGTTCGCGAGCAGCGCGGTGGTCTTGATGTCGCAGCGCGCCCAGCGCGTGTCGGGACCCGTGACGGCACGCACGCCGGCGGTCGCGAGGTTCGCCGCGGCGAGCGGAGTCGCGATCGCGAAGACGGTTGGCGCGAGACCGGTCGGGAAGCCGTGATCCCGGCCCTTGTCGGCGCCGCGGCTGACCTGCACGTAGAGGCCCATGTCGCCGCCGCCGTTGCGCGCGATCAGCGCCGCGAGAATCCCGCGCCATTCCGCGTCCGTGTGCGGTGCCACGATGCGCAGCTCGCCGAGGCTGCGCGCGAGACGCCGCAGGTGCTCGTCGAGCAGCAGCGGCCGGCCGCCGTAGACCGCGATCACCTCGTAGACCGCGTCGGCGAAGAGGAAGCCGCGATCGAGCGGCGAGATGCGCGCCGATTCTACCGGGACGTATTCCCCGTTGAGATAGGCGATGGGCAGCGTCGTCGCCATGGCTGCGGCCGCGGCCGGCTCATTCGAACCACAGCAGCACGGTATCCACCATGCGGCGCCAGAGCGAGCCTTCCGGCACGGGCGCGAGCGGCACGAGCGGCGCCTCGGCGAGCGGCTGCCCGCCGAGCCGGATGGCGAGCTTGCCGACGGGCTTGTCGGTCGTGACCGGCGCGATGAGGTCGCGGGGCGCCTCGGGCCTGGCCTGGATCTCGCCCAACGCGCCGCGCGGTATCGTGACCCAGACGTCGTTCGCCACGCCGAGCGAGGCCTTCTCCGCCGCGCCCTTCCAGACGCGCGCCTCCGCCACGGGCTTGCCGGCCTCGTAGAGGCGGCTCGTCTCGTAGAAGCGGAAGCCGTAGTTCAGGAGCTCGAGCGAGGCCTGCGCCCGCGCGTCCTGGCTCTTCGTGCCCATCACGACCGCAATCAGCCGCATGTCCCCACGCCTGGCCGAGGAGGCGAGGCAGTAGCCCGCTTTCTCGGTGTGACCGGTCTTGATGCCGTCCACGGACGGGTCGCGGTAGAGCAGCAGGTTCCGGTTGCCCTGCCTGATGCCGTTGACCGTGAAATCCTTTTCGGAGTACCAGCGGTAGTAATCGGGGAATTGCGCGATCATCGCGCGCGCGAGCGTCGCAATGTCCGCGGCGGAGCTGTAGTGCTCGGGATCCGGGAGGCCGGCGCTGTTCACGAAATGCGTGTCGTTCATGCCGAGCTCTTTCGCGTAGCGGTTCATGACGTCGGAGAACGCCTCCTCGGAACCGCTCAGGTGCTCGGCGAGCGCAATGCTCGCATCGTTCCCCGACTGGATGATCATGCCCTTGAGCAGCACCTCGAGCGGCGCCCTGCTGTTGATCGGCAGGAACGTCGTCGAGCCCTCGGAGCCTGCGCCGCCTTCGCGCCAGGCGCGTTCGCTCACGAACACGTCGTCCGTGAGCTTCACCTGGTTCTGCTGCAGCGCTCTGAAAACGGCATACGCCGTCATCAGCTTGGTGAGGCTGGCGGGCTCGAGGCGCGCGTGCTCGTTGCCGGCCGCGAGTACCTTGCCGGTGTTGAAGTCGATGAGGATGTGAGAAGTCGCCGCGATGGGCGGCGCGGGCGGCACGGCCGCGAGGGCCGGTGCCGACAAAAGGAGGAGGGCGAGAAGCCGGATGGCTCCCTGCGTTGTACTCATGCCTGACGCTCCGGTGTGTGCGAGATCAGTCCGCGCCAGCGGACTCGGTCACGAGCCGCGGCTCGCCAATGTTGAGCCTGATCACCCGGCCGGCCACCGCATCGTATTCGGCGGCATCGGCGACGGGGCCTACCCGCACCCGGTACAGGGCGGGCTCGGAGCGCGCATCATAACGGATCACGATGTTGCCGAGACCCTGCCGCTCGAGCCGGCTCTTCATTTCTTCGGCGTTCTCGCGGGCACGGAAGGCGCCGACCTGAACGTACATCGCCCGTTCCGCCGCGGCGGGCAGCACCGGACCCGAGCCGACAGGCGTCAGTGCCTGCACTTCCACCCGGTCGGTGCCTGTCGTGAGAAAGCCGAGCTCACGCGCGGCGCCGTAGGAGAGATCGATGAGGCGGCCCTTCCGGAAGGGGCCGCGGTCGTTGATGCGCACGATGATGCTCTTGCCCGTCGTGAGGCTCGTGACGCGTGCGGTCGTCGGCAGCGGCAGCGTCTTGTGCGCCGCCGTCAGCGCGTACATGTCGTAGACCTCGCCGCTCGAGGTGCGCTTGCCGTGGAACTCGCGCCCGTACCACGAGGCCACGCCCTGTTCGCTGTAGCCTGCGCTGTCCGGGAGCACGGTATAGCGCACCCCGTCCACCTCGTAGAAGGGCGGGTTGCCGGCGGTGGGCGCGGGCATCGGGCCGGGTGACGGCGGTGGCGCAGAGGGCAGGCCGGGTTCCGGCGCGGGCGGGGGTGAGGGCGGCGCCGGGCGCATCGGTGGCGCGCTGGCGCAGGCGGCCAGGGCGGCCGCGAGAGCAATCACGAGTATTCGCTTCAATACGCCCCGGTCCTGCTCCACGACTCCCCTTTCCCGATCAGGGACTGCCCGCGTTCGACGCGCTGGCCGCGGTCTGGTCGAGGCGCACGGCCTCGCCAATCGCCTGGCCGAGCTGGTAGACGGCCAGCGCATACATCGCGCTCCGATTGTAACGGGTGATGACATAGAAGTTGTGAAATGCTGCCCAGTATTCGGTGCCGTCCTCGCCGTCGAGAACCACGAGCCCCGCCGGGCGCCGGTGCCGAGGTCAGTCGAGAAGCGCACCCCGAGCGCGGTGAGTCCCGCGACCGTCGTGTCGGTGGCGAGCTTGTTGTCGTCGGGCGTGCGGTCGAGCGGATGGGCGAGTGTGCCGCGGGCCACGACCGGCGCGCCGGCTTCCCACTTGTGCACGACGAAGTAGTTGGCGACGCTCGCGAGCACGTCGTCCCAATCGTTGAAGAGATCGCGGCGCCCGTCGCCGTCGCCATCCACCGCGTACTGGCGGTAGCTGCTCGGGATGAACTGCGGCGCACCCATCGCGCCGGCGTAGGAACCGAGCGCCTTGTCGATCTCGACGTTGTCGTCGCGGGCGAGCAGGAAGAGCTGGGTGAGCTCGGAGCGGAAGAAGCGGCCGCGGGGCGGGTAGTCGAAGGCGAGGGTGGCCAGACTGTCGAGAACGCGGAACTTGCCCGGGCGACGGCCGAAGTAGGTCTCGACGCCGACGATCCCTGCCAGGATCTCCGCCGGCACGCCGGTCCTTTCCGACGCGGACTTCAACCGCGCCTCGTTCTCCTTCCAGAACTCGACGCCCGCCTGGATCCGGTCCGGCGTGATGAAGATTGCGCGGTACTCGCGCCAGGGCTTGGTGCGCTCCGCCGGCTTGGCCATGGCGTCGAGGATCGCCTGCTGGGTCTCCGTTCCCTCGAGCATCGCCAGGAGGTAGTCGGCGTCGAGGCCCTCTTTCCTGACGACCTCGTTGACATACTCCTGCACGTCCGGCCGGTTGATGTCGAGCGCGTGAGCCGCCGGCGCGAGGCACAGGCAGGCGGCGGCGGTGGCGAGCTCTTTCATGCGTCTGCGTTGCATCGTCTAGCGCCGGACGGCGTCCCCGAGCTTGCGATGGGTCTGGATGGACATGAGGATGCCGAACCCGGCGAGGAGCGTCACCATGGACGTGCCGCCGGCGCTGACGAGCGGCAAGGGCACGCCGACCACCGGGATCAGGCCCGTCACCATGGCGGAATTGACGAATACATAGAAGAAGAACGTGATGGACAGGGTGCCTGCCAGCAGGCGCGTGAACGTGTCGGGCGCGGTGAGCGCAATGTACAGGCCGCGCGCCACGACGAACAGATACAGCGTGATCAGTGCGACGGCGCCCATGAGGCCCCATTCCTCGCCGATCACCGCGAAGATGAAGTCGGTGGAGCGCTCGGGCAGGAATTCGAGCTGGCCCTGGCTGCCGTTCAACCAGCCCTTGCCGAAGAAGCCGCCGGAGCCGATGGCGATCTTCGACTGGATGATGTGGTAGCCCGCGCCGAGCGGATCGCTGTCGGGATCGAGCATCGTGAGAATGCGCTTGCGCTGGTAGTCGTGCATGACGTACCAGAGCGCGGGCAGCGAGGCGAGCGCCAGCGTGGCGGCGCCGACGATGTAACGCCAGCCGAGGCCCGACAGGAAGATCGCGGTGCAGCCGGTGAGGACGATCAGTACCGCCGTGCCGAGATCTGGCTGAACCGCGATGAGCGCCGTCGGCACGATCACGATCACGAGGCAGGCGACGATCAGCAGGAAGGAGGGCGGCAGCGGCCGGTCGTGCAGCACGCGCGCGAGTGTCATCGGCACGGCGATTTTCATGATCTCGGAGGGCTGGAAACGGATGCCGACATCGAGCCAGCGTTGCCCGCCCTTTGCGATGTCGCCGCCGACGAGCACGAGCCCGAGCAGGAGGAGCCCGGCGACATACAGCCAGGGCGCGCCCCGGCGCAGCCAGGCCGGGTCCACGCGCGCCGCCACCAGCATGACCAGCAACGCGGCCGCGAGTTTGCCGGCATGCGCTTCCATCATCGCGGCGCTCTGGCCGGAGGCGCTGTAGAGCACCAGTGTGGCAAAGACGAGAATCGCCGTGACGCCATAGAGCAGGGGCGGGTCGAGATGCGCCCAGCGCAGGATGCGGCCGAAGATGCCGAGCCTCGAGCCGCCGCCTTCGCCAGGCTGGAAGCTCATGCGCCGTTGCCCGGCATGGGCTCGCCGCGGCCTTGGTGCTGCAGGCTCATGCGCCGTTGCCCGGCGCCGGCGCGGCGCTGCCGGTGCGCAGATAGGCTTCCATGACCTTGCGCGCGATCGGCGCCGCGGTCTTGCTGCCGCTCTCGCCGTTCTCGACGATCACCGCGACCGCGATCTTCGGGTCCTCGAGCGGCGCGAAGGCGACGAACAGCGCATGGTCGCGCATGCGCTCGGCGACGTCGGCGGCCTTGTACTTCTGGTTCTGGGCGACGGTGAACACCTGTGCCGTGCCGCTCTTGCCGGCCATCTGGAACGGTGCGCCGAGGCCCACCGCCCGAGCCGTGCCGCGCGCCCCCTGCATCACGCCGTGCATGCCCTCGATCACGGTGTTCCAGTAACCGGGGTCCGGCTCATCCACTGGCGGCAGGGACTCCGGCGCTACGACCTGCATCGTGCCGGTGAGCGCGTCGCGCCGCGCATGGATCATCGTCGGCTGGAAGCGCTGACCACGCGCGGCGATCGTGGCGACAGCGTGCGCGAGCTGCACCGGCGTCACGAGGAGATAGCCCTGGCCGATGCCGGTGATGACCGTCTCGCCCGGAAACCACACCTGGTTCGACGTGCGATTGAACGCCTTGCGCTTCCATTCGGGGGAGGGCACGAGGCCGTCCTTCTCGCCCGGCATGTCGATGCCCGTCAGGCCCCCGAGGCCGAAGCCCTTCAGGAAGGACGACAGCCGCTCGATGCCGAGATCCCGCGCGACGTTGTAGAAATAGACGTCGCAGCTCTGCTCGATGCCGCTCTGCATGTCCATGGCGCCGTGCCCTTCGGGCTTCCAGTCGCGATAGCGATGCGAGCTGCCGGGCAGGGTGAACACGCCGCCGCACCAGACGCGCTTCTTCGGGTCCGTCGTCCGGTAGTGCAGGGCCGCGAGCGCGACGAGCGGCTTGATCGTCGATCCCGGCGGATAGGTGCCGCGGAGCGCGCGATTGAACAGCGGCCGGTCGATGTCCTCCTGCAGGGCGCTGTATTCCTTGCGGCTCAGGCCGGAGCTGATGGCGTTCGGATCGAAGGCGGGCGTGCTCACGAAAGCGAGCACCTCGCCGCTGCGTGGATCGATCGCTACCACGGCGCCCCGGCGGCCCGCGAGGCCCTCGTAGGCCGCGAGCTGGGTGTCGAGGTCGAGGGCGAGCATGACGTCGGCGCCGGGCCGCGCGCCCGTGCGCTCTAGCGTCTGGAGGCTGCGGCCCCGCGCGTTGACGACAACCTGCTCCTGGCCGACCACGCCGTGCAGGTCGTGCTCGAAGGCGCGCTCCACTGACACCTTGCCGACGTACGAGGTGCCGGCGTATTCCACGGGATCGAGTTGCTGCAGGTCGGTGGTGCTCAGGCCCCCCAGGTAGCCGAGCGCGTGTGCCAGCGCCGGGCCGTAGGGATAGTGCCTCGAGAGCCGCGCCCTGATCTCGACGCCCTGGAAATAGGGACGGTTCACGGCGAAGCGCGCGACTTCCTCGTCGCTGAGATGAGCGCGGATGCCGATCGAATCGAAGCGGCGGTGGGCGGCGATCTCCTCGCGGATGTCGGGGAGATCGTCGGGCTCGAGCAGCCCCTTCGCCGTGAGCCGCGTGAGCGTGTCTTCGACATCCGGCACCTGTTCAGGCGTGAGCTCGAGGTCGAAGCTCGCCTGGTTCTCCGCTAGCACGCGGCCGTTGCGGTCGAGGATGAGGCCACGGGTCGGCGGCACCGGCTGGATGCGGATGCGGTTGCCCTGCGACTGGGCGGAGAAGTAGTCGTACTGGACGAGCTGAAGCTGCACGAGCCGTGTCAGCACGACGGCCGTCAGGACGCCGACGAAGACGGTGGCGACGATCGCGCGCGCGAGGAACAGGCGCTGCTCGGCCCAGTGGTCCTTGATGCGGACTGCGCGGGCCATGTCAGACGAAGCGCTTGCTGCGGCTCTCGGCCCGCAGCCGCACGTTGTCGAGGAGCGCCATCACCGGCGCCCAGGTGACGCCCGCCCGCGATCACCTGGGTCCAGCGCGCAACGCCACCGGTCGGGTAGCCCGCGATGCCGTCCGCCCAGAACACGAAGAACGCGTCGATGACGAGCAGCACGAAGACCGTGGCGGTCAGCTGCCAGAGCGGAAAGATGCGGATCTGCAGGTGGAAACGCACGGTGAGGTAGGCGACCACGGTGAGTGCGAGTGCGTGCTGGCCGAGCAGGCTGCCGCAGAGGACATCGAGCAGCAGGCCGGCGATGAACGCGGTGAGCGTCCCGCAGATCCGGGGCCACATCATCGTCCAGTAGATGATCGTCATGGTCACGAAAGGCGGCCGCCACGCCTCGAGCAGGTCCGGCAGCGGGACGGCCGTCAGCGCCAGCGCGCCGAGCAGCGTGAGCCAGAGCGTGACGGGGCTCATGCGGGTGCGGCTGATCATTCCTCGATCGCCTTCCTGACGTTGTCGCGGGCGCCTTCGACGTCGGCCGGCTGCGCCGGCTGCAGGGGCGGCGCTTCGTCGGCGGTATCGGCGGGCCGTGCTGCGGGCGCGGCAGGTGCCGGCACGGGTCCCACGGACGGAGGGGCGGGCGCATCCGGCTCCGGCGGCGCGGCCTCCGGCGAGCGTTCCTGCGGCGTCACCAGCAGCACTTCGCGGACGCGATCGAGCGCTGCCGCCGGCTTCGCGCTCACGGCAGAGAAAGGCCTCCCCCGAGTCGCCGCGGACTTCCACGACGGTGCCGACCGGGTAACCGGCGGGGAAGGTGCCGCCGAGACCCGAGCTCACCAGCAGGTCACCGGGCTTCACGTCGGAGTTGCGGGCCATGAAAGGCAGTGACAGTCGCTCGAGGTCGCCCGTTCCCACCGCGATGCTGCGCAGCCCGTTGCGCACGATCTCGACCGGCACGGCGTGATCGGGATCGGTGATGAGGAGGGCTTCGGAGCTGGTGCCGCGATCGCGTGTGATCTGCCCGACGACGCCGTGGGCGTCGATGAGCGCCTGGCCGAGGAAGGCGCCATCGCGGCTGCCGCGATTGAGCACCACCCGGTGCCGCAGGCGATCCATGTCCACGGAGACGATCTCGGCGATCAGCACCTGGTCGCCGACCTTGGCCGTCGAATCGAGCAGCGCGCGCATCCGCGCGTTCTCGGCTTCCAGCGCGGCCATGCGCTGCAGCCGGCCGTCCTGCGCCAGCAGCGTCTTCTTCAGCCGCTCGTTCTCGTCGATCAGGCGCTCGCGCGCGGCGAGGTGCTCGCGGGCCCAGCGCATCGCGCTGAACGGCGCGTCCACGGCCTGCTGCAGCGGGTAGACCGCCTGGCCTGCCAGGAGGCGAAGCCGGACCAGGTGCTGATTGCGGTAATCGAGCACCATCAGCACGATCGAGAGAGTCACGAGCAGGATCAGGCGCAGCCCCGGCCCGGGGCCATAGAACAGTCGGGGCTCGCTGTCGGGAGTCGAGAGCGCCATGGTGTGAGTTAATCGGGGTCAGACTGCAATTTTCCCTTTTTGAAAATTGCAGTCTGACCCCGATTAACTCCTTAATCGAGACTGAACACGCCGGGGCCGTGCTCGTCCATCAGCTCCAGCACGCGGCCGCCGCCGCGCGCCACGCAGGTGAGCGGATCGTCCGAGATGACGACGGGCAGGCCCGTCTCCTCCATCAGCAGCTTGTCGATGTTGCGCAGGAGCGCGCCGCCGCCCGTGAGCACGATGCCGCGCTCGGCGACGTCGGCGCCGAGCTCGGGCGGGGTCTGCTCGAGCGCGCCCTTGACGGCGCCGACGATGCCCTGCAGCGGTTCCTGCAGCGCCTCGAGGATCTCGTTGCTGTTCAGGCTGAAGCTGCGCGGCACGCCCTCGGAGAGATTGCGGCCCTTGACCGAGATCTCGCGGACCTCGTCGCCGGGGTACGCGGAGCCGATCTCCTTCTTGATGCGCTCCGCCGTGGCTTCGCCGATGAGGATGCCGTAGTTGCGGCGCACGTAGTTGATGATCGCATCGTCGAAGCGGTCGCCGCCGATGCGCACCGAAGACGCGTAGACGATGCCGTTCAGCGAGATGACCGCGACCTCCGACGTGCCGCCGCCGATGTCGAGGACCATGGAGCCGCGCGCCTCGTGCACCGGCATGCCGGCGCCGATCGCCGCCGCCATCGGCTCCTCGATCAGGAACACCTTGCGTGCGCCCGCGCCCTCGGCGGATTCGCGGATGGCGCGCCGCTCGACCTGGGTCGAGCCGTAGGGCACGCAGATGAGCACGCGCGGGCTCGGCCTGAAATAGCGTCCGGGGTGCGCCTTGCGGATGAAGTGCTGCAGCATCTTCTCCGTGATGGTGAAGTCGGCGATGACGCCGTCCTTCAGCGGCCGGATCGCGGTGATGTTGCCCGGCGTGCGGCCGAGCATGTTCTTCGCCTCGGTGCCGACGGCCTCGACGGTCTTGCCGCCGCGGCCCGGCTCGTCGCGGATCGCGACGACGGAGGGCTCGTCGAGGACGATGCCCTGGCCGCGCACATAGATAAGAGTGTTGGCCGTCCCGAGATCGATCGACAGATCGTTCGAGAAATAGCCCAGCAGCTTCTTCAGCATGCGTGCAACTCGACTGAGAAGAGACAACGCGAGATGACTCGGGAAACCCGCAACCCGGAGTCAGCGAAGTACTCTAGCAACGAGAGGGTTTTTTCACAACTGCCGGTGTATCATCCGGGAACCCGTAAGCGACTGATCGAAAAGGTTCTTTCCTTGGCTCTGACCCGTCAGGACGTGACGCACATCGCACATCTCGCGCGCCTCGCGGTGAGCGAGGCTGAGGCGGCAGATTACGTTACCAAGCTATCGCAGATCATCGAGTTCGTGGACCAGTTGAAGCAGGTGGACACGCGAGGCGTCACACCGATGGCCCACCCGCTCGACGTGCACCAGCGCCTGCGCCCCGACGAGATCACGGAAAGCGACCAGCGCGAGCTCTTCCAGCAGAACGCCCCGCGCGCGGAGGAGGGTCTCTACCTCGTGCCGCGGGTCATCGAATAGCAAGTCGCGGACGCCCATGGAGCGCCGGACCGTCGCCGAGCTGTCGCGCGCCCTGCGGGATCGGGAGGTCACCAGCCGCGCGCTGACCGAGCGCTGTCTCGGCGAGATCGAGCGGCTCGACAGGACGCTCAACGCCTTCATCACCGTGACCGCCGACCGGGCGCTCGCGGCCGCCGCGGCCGCGGATGGCCGCCTGGCGCAGGGCCCAAGGGCGATGCCGGCCCGCTGACCGGAATCCCGTTCGCGTACAAGGACATCTTCTGCACGGCCGGCGTGCTCACGACCTGCGGGTCGAAGATCCTCGGCAATTTCGTGTCGCCCTACGACGCCACGGTCGTCGAGCGGCTCGCCGCGGCGGGCGTCGTCATGGTCGGCAAGACCAACATGGACGAGTTCGCCATGGGCTCGTCGAACGAGACGAGCTTCTACGGCCCGGTCCGCAATCCCTGGGACCTCGAGCGCTCGCCGGGCGGCTCTTCCGGCGGCTCCGCCGCCGCCGTCGCGGCAGGTCTCGTGCCGGCCGCGACCGGCACGGACACGGGCGGCTCGATCCGCCAGCCGGCGGCCCTTTCCGGCATCACGGGCTTCAAGCCGACCTACGGGCGCGTCTCGCGCTACGGCATGATCGCTTTCGCCTCGAGCCTCGACCAGGCGGGCGTGCTCACGCTCAGCGCGGAAGACGCGGCGCTCCTCATGGAGGCGATGGCCGGCTTCGATCCACGCGACTCGACCAGCGCCGAAGTCCCGGTGCCGCCGTACTCGAAAGAGATTGGTACCCCGCTCAAGGGCCGGCGCATCGGCGTGCCGCCGGAATTCTTCGATGCGGGCCTGGATGCGCAATGCGGGGCGCGCATCCGCGAGGCCCTGCAGGTCTTCGCCGAGCTCGGCGCCGAGGTCATCGACGTCTCCCTGCCGCATCTCGGGCTGTCGGTCCCGACCTATTACATCGTCGCGCCGGCCGAGGCCTCCTCCAACCTGGCGCGGTTCGACGGGGTGCGTTTCGGGCACCGGCAGCGCGGCGGCCGGGTCGCTCGAGGACATGTACAAGCGCACCCGCCAGGAAGGCTTCGGCGCGGAGGTGAAGCGGCGGATCATGACCGGCACGTACGTGCTCTCCGCCGGTTACTACGACGCCTATTACCTGCAGGCGCAGAAGGCGCGGGCGCTCATCGCGGAGGACTTCCGCAAGGCCTTCGCGCAGGTGGACCTCATCGCGGGGCCGACGTCACCGACGGCGGCCTTCCGGCTCGGCGAGAAGACGGCGGATCCGGTGCTGATGTACCTCAATGACATCTACACGATCGCGGTGAACCTGGCGGGCCTGCCGGGCATCTCGGTGCCCTGTGGCTTCGCCGGCGGGTTGCCGGTCGGCCTGCAGCTGATCGGCCCGTCGTTCGGCGAGAGTGCCGTGCTGAACTTCGCCCACCAATACCAGCAGGTGACCGACTGGCACCGGCGGGCGCCGCCGGTCGTGGCCGCGGCTCCGACGCGCCAAGGTGCCCCGCGATGAACTGGGAAACAGTCATCGGGCTGGAGATCCACGCACAGCTCGCGACGCGCTCCAAGATCTTCTCGGGCGCGCCCACGGCTTACGGTGCGGCACCGAACACTCAGGCCTGCCTCGTCGATCTCGGCTACCCCGGCGTACTGCCCGTGCTGAACGCGGAAGCGGTGCGCTGCGCCGTCCGGTTCGGGCTCGCGATCGGGGCGAACGTGGCGCGCCGCTCGGTGTTCGCGCGCAAGAACTATTTCTATCCGGATCTGCCGAAGGGCTACCAGATCAGCCAGTACGAGCTGCCGATCGTGCAGGGCGGCGCGGTGGAGATCCTGGCCGAGGACGGCACGCAGAAGACGATCCGCCTGACGCGCGCCCATCTCGAGGAGGACGCCGGCAAGTCGCTGCACGAGAGCTTCCAGGGGCTCTCGGGCATCGATCTCAATCGCGCGGGCACACCGCTCCTCGAGATCGTCTCCGAGCCCGACATGCGCTCGGCCAGGGAGGCCGCGGCCTACATGAGGAAGATCCACCAGCTCGTGCGTTATCTCGGGATCTGCGACGGCAACATGCAGGAGGGATCGTTCCGCTGCGACGCCAACGTGTCGGTGCGCCCAGTGGGCTCCGCCACGCTCGGCACGCGCACGGAGACGAAGAATCTCAACAGCTTCAGGTTCCTCGAGCGCGCGATCCAGTTCGAGATCCGCCGCCAGATCGAGGTGCTGGAGGAAGGCGGCAGGATCGTCCAGGAGACCCGCCTGTACGATCCCGACAAAGACGAGACGCGCTCGATGCGTACCAAGGAGGAGGCCAACGACTACCGCTATTTCCCCGATCCCGACCTGCTGCCGCTCGAGGTGAGCGAAGCCTTCATCGAGGACGTGCGCGCGAGCCTGCCCGAGCTGCCGGATGCGAAGGCCGCGCGTTTCCAGGAGCAATATGGGATCACGGCCGCACAAGCCGCGGCCCTGACGGACGATGCCGAGACGGCGCTCTACTACGAGACGAGCGTGGCCCGGCACCGGGCGGATCCGCAGCTCGTCGCCAACTGGGTCACCGGCAACGTGTTCTCGCTGCTCAACCGTGACGGCAAGACTATCGCCGAGGCAGCAGTGAGCGCGGAGGCTCTGGCCGATCTGCTGCGGCGTGTGGAGGACGGAACCATCTCTGGAAAGATCGCCAAGGACGTCCTCGAAGAGATGTGGACAGGCGGCGACAGCGCGGACGCGATCATCGAGAGGAAGAGCCTGCGCCAGATCACGGACAGCGGGGCGCTCGAGCGGGCGATCGACCAGGTCATCGCCGCGAACCCTTCGCAGCTTGCGGACTTCCGCGCCGGCAAGGAAAAGCTCTTCGGCTTCTTCGTCGGGCAGGTGATGAAGGCCACCGGGGGCAAGGCTAACCCGGCCCAGCTCAACGAGCTCCTTCGCAGGAAGCTGTCTTAGCGGCCTCCGGGGTAGGCGGAATTCACCGAAGATCGCGGCAGGATCGGCGCAAACTGCCGCAACTCGGGCGCGTGCCGCTTGCCGTAGTTGCTGCCCGTTCGGCGATATAGGGGACCAGTTCGCCGCAGGATCGCTCATTTTTGCTGCTTTTAAGCGCGCGGACGGGCCACGGACCGTGCCGGGCGTACCTGCCTACACTTCCACGCAGAACTGAGATATCGCCTCGGGCATAGATATAAGGATTCCTTTATAGTTCGCCGATGTCTACGGAGAACGCCCTGCAGCTCCTGAAAGCGACAGCCGACCCCTCGCGGCTGCGATTGCTCGCGCTGCTCGCCGCGGGCGAGGCGACCGTCGGCGAGCTCGTGGAAGTGCTCGGCCAGAGTCAACCGCGTGTTTCGCGCCACCTGAAGATCCTGAGCGAGGCGCGACTCGTCAGTCACTTCCGCGACGGTCAGTGGATGTACTACCGGGTGGATCCGGCCGCACCCGCGGCGGAGCTCGCCGGCCGGATCGTCGGGCTCGCGCGCGCACGCGACGAGGTGATCGCCGCCGACCAGGCGCGCATGTCGGAGATCCGCCGCGGCCGCGAGAGGTATGCGTTTTCAACGCCGACCGGGCCGAAGCTCTGGGCCGAGCTGGCCGCGGGCCGTCCCGACGACGCCACGCTCGGCCAGGCGCTCGCGGAGGCGCTGCCCGAGGCAGGCGGCGCCGGCGCGCTCGGCGACGTGCTCGATGTCGGCGTGGGTTCGGGCGCCGTGCTGCGCCAGCTTGCGGCCCGGGCGCGGAGCGCTGTCGGTCTCGACATCTCCAAGGGCATGCGCGTACTCGCGCGCTCGCGCCTGCAGGAGGCGGGTCTAGCGCTCTGCACGATCCGCGCTGGCGACATGCACGCGCTGCCATTCCCAGAGCATTCCTTTGACGTCGTTGTGCTGGACGAGGTGCTGACGCGAACGGCCACGCCCGAGGTCGTCGTGGCGGAGGCGGCGCGGGTGCTGCGCCCGCGTGGGCGCATCCTCATCATCGATCGCATCGCGCCGGCGGCATTGCGACTGCCCTCCAGCCGGGGACGCCGCACGCTGTTCGAGAACCAGCTTGCCGTGATATTGCGCGGCCTCGGTCTGAAGTCCGGCCCGCCAGCCCGGTTCCCGGGGCGCACGCCCGAGTTGGCCCTGGTCTCGGCGACGGCTGCCGCGCTCAGGGGGAGCAATGCCCGTGAATAGCGAATCCGCGGCAGGGCCTGCGTCCTCCCGAAAGCAGCAGACGGTCTCGCAGTCTCCAGTAGCGGTGTCTTTCGAGTTCTTTCCGCCGAAGACTCCGGAGATGGAGGCCACGCTGTGGAAGTCGGTGCAGAGGCTCGCTCCGCTGCGGCCGCGATTCGTGTCGGTGACCTACGGCGCCGATGGCTCCACGCGCGACCGCACGCATAACATCGTGACCCGCATCGCACGCGAGACGGGACTCACGGGCGCGCCGCATCTCACGTGTGTGGGCGCGACCCAGGGCGAGGTGCTCGACATCGCGCGCCGCTACCGCGACGAAGGCATCCGGCACATCGTCGCATTGCGCGGAGACCCGCCGCAGGGGCAGGAGCGCTATGTGCCGCATCCGGGCGGCTTCGCCTACGCGGCCGACCTCGTGCGGGGACTGAAGAGCGTGGCGGATTTCGAGATCTCGGTCGCAGCCTATCCGGACACACATCCGGAGGCGCCGAGTGGGGCACTCGATATCGAGAACCTGAAGCGCAAATTCGACGCGGGAGCGACCCGCGCGATCACGCAGTTCTTCTTCGACCCCGAACAGTTCCTCCGCTTCCGCGACCGGTGCACCGCGGCCGGCATCGCGGGGCCGCTGGTACCGGGAATGCTGCCGATCAGCCGCTTTTCGCAGATGCTGGGTTTCGCCGCGCGCTGCGGCGCGAAGGTGCCGCCGTGGCTGCACCAGCGCTTCGAGGGGCTCGACGACGACCCGGAGACGCGGCAGATGATCGCCGCCAGCGTCGCCATCGAGCTCGTCGGCCGGCTTCGCCGCCATGGCGTCAACGAATTTCACTTCTATACGCTCAACCGCGCGGAGCTGACCTATGCGATCTGCTATGCGCTCGGGTTGCGGCCGCAGGCGGCGGAGGCCTGAGCGATGCGCGCGCCGGCCCGAAATCGTCACGAGCGGTTCGCCGAGCTCGAGCGGCTGCTCGCCGAGCGCATCGTCCTGCTCGACGGCGCCATGGGCACGACGCTGCAGCGTGAGTCGCTCGAGGAGAGTGACTATCGCGGCGAGCGCTTCGCCGACTGGCCGAAGGATCTCCGCGGCAATCACGACCTGCTGAGCCTGACCCGCCCCGACGTCATCGCGGACGTGCATCGGCGCTTCCTCGAGGCGGGCGCCGACATCGTCGAGACGAACAGCTTCAATTCGACGGCCCCCTCGCAGGGCGATTACGGGCTGCAGGGCCTGGTGGCGGAGCTGAACGAGGCCTCGGCGCGTCTCGCCCGCCAGGTCGCAGACGAGATCGCTGCGCGCACCGGGACGCCGCGCTTCGTGGCGGGCGTGCTCGGCCCTACCAACCGCACGGCCTCGCTCTCCCCGGACGTCAACGATCCCGGCTTCCGCAACATCAGCTTCGCTGAGCTCGCCACTACCTACGGCGAGGCCGCCCGGCATCTCATTGCCGGCGGTGCCGATTTTCTCATGGTGGAGACAGTCTTCGACACGCTCAATGCAAGGGCGGCGCTCTACGCGATCGCGCGTCTCGAGGAGGAGCTCGGCGAACCGGTCCCCATCATGGTCTCGGGCACGATCACGGATGCGTCGGGCCGCACGCTGTCCGGGCAGACGACCGAAGCATTCTGGAACTCGGTGCGCCATGCAAAGCCCTTCGTGATGGGCCTGAACTGCGCGCTCGGGGCGGATGATCTGCGGCCCTACGTCGCCGAGCTCGCGCGCATTGCCGACACGCGGGTCAGTGTGCATCCGAACGCCGGCCTGCCGAACGAGTTCGGTGGCTACGACGACACGCCCGAACATATGGCGCGGGTGCTCGGGGAATTCGCGCGGTCGGGCTTCCTCAACATGGTGGGTGGCTGCTGCGGCACCACGCCGGAGCACATGCGCGCCATCCGCGAGGCCGTGACCGGCGCAAAGCCCCGCATCGTGCCGAAGGCCGAATCGAAGCTGCGACTCGCTGGTCTCGAGCCGCTCAACATCGGCGCGGGCTCGCTCTTCGTCAACGTCGGCGAGCGCACCAACGTCACGGGCTCCGCGCAGTTCCGCAAGCTGATCGCCGCCGACGATTACAACGGGGCGCTCGCGGTCGCGCGCCAGCAGGTGGAAAACGGCGCACAGCTGGTCGACGTCAACATGGACGAGGGCATGCTCGATTCCGTCGCCGCCATGGAGCGGTTCCTGAAGCTCGCGGCTGGCGAGCCCGACATCGCCCGCGTGCCGTTGATGATCGATTCCTCGCGCTGGGAGGTCATCGAGGCAGGGCTGAAGTGCGTCCAGGGCAAGCCGGTCGTCAACTCGATCAGTCTCAAGGAGGGCGAGGAGGCGTTTCTGCGGCAGGCACGCGAAGTGCGCCGTCACGGCGCCGCCGTCGTGGTCATGGCCTTCGACGAGAAAGGTCAGGCGGACACGGTGGAGCGGCGCGTGGCGATCTGCGAGCGCTGCTACCGACTGTTGACGGAGCAGGCCGGATTCGCCGCCGAGGACATCATCTTCGATCCGAACATATTCGCGGTCGCGACCGGCATAGAAGAGCACGCGAATTACGGCAGCGATTTCATAGAGGCAACGCGGCTCGTCAAGGCGCGCCTGCCCGGCGTGCACGTGAGCGGCGGCGTTTCCAACGTCTCGTTCTCGTTCCGCGGCAACAACCGGGTGCGCGAGGCGATGCACTCCGTGTTCCTGTATCACGCGATCCAGGCGGGCATGGACATGGGGATCGTCAACGCGGGCCAGCTCGCCATTTACGAGGACATCCCGGCCGACCTGCGCGACGCGGTCGAGGACGTGATCCTCAACCGCCGCGCCGACGGCACGGAACGGCTGTTGGAGATCGCCGGCCGCTACCGGGATGACGCGGGCACGAAGGCGCCGGCAATCGACGCCGCGTGGCGCGAGTGGCCGGTGTCGAAGCGGCTCTCCCATGCTCTCGTGAAGGGCATCGATGAGTTCATCATCGCGGATACGGAAGAGGCGCGGTTGCAGGCGACGCGGCCGCTCGACGTGATCGAGGGCGCGCTGATGGACGGCATGAACATCGTCGGCGACCTGTTCGGCACGGGCAAGATGTTCCTGCCGCAGGTGGTAAAGTCCGCGCGCGTGATGAAGCGCGCCGTCGCGCACCTCGTGCCCTGGATCGAGAAGGAACAGGCCGGCGGGATTCGCCGGCTGGGGCGCATCGTGATGGCGACCGTGAAGGGCGACGTGCACGACATAGGCAAGAACATCGTCGGGGTCGTGCTCCAGTGCAACAACTTCGAGGTCATCGACCTCGGGGTGATGGTCCCGTGCGAGAAGATTCTGCAGACCGCGCGCGAGCAGGAGGCGGACATCATCGGCCTGTCGGGCCTCATCACGCCCTCCCTCGACGAGATGGTGAACGTCGCCCGCGAGATGAAGCGCCAGGGCTTCGAGCTGCCGCTGCTGATCGGCGGGGCGACGACCTCGCCCGCGCATACCTCGGTGAAGATCGATCCCGAGTACGACGGCGCGGTCATCTACGTGAAGGACGCGTCGCGCTCGGTCGGCGTGGCCCAGAAGCTCATCACGCCCCTCGGCCGGGACCGCTATCTCACGGACGTGAAGGACGAGTGCCGGCTGCGCCGCCAGCGCCATTCGCAGAGGGACCGCCAGGCGCCGCAGTTTTCCCTCGCCCAGGCGAGGCGCAACAGGCTCGTGGCCGACTTCGGCGTGCCCGTGGTGCCGGGCCGGCTCGGCATCCAGGTGTTCGACAACGTGCCGCTCGCCACGCTCGCCAACTACATAGACTGGATGCCATTCTTCAACGCCTGGGAATTCAACGGCAAGTTCCCGGACATCCTCAAGGACCCGGTCGTGGGCGAGGCTGCGAGCAGCTTGTACCGCGACGCGCGCGAGATGCTGGCGAAGATCATCGGTGAAAACTGGGTCACGGCCCGCGCCGTGATCGGCCTCTTCCCGGCGAACAGCGTTGCCTCTGACGACATCGCCGTATACGCGGACGAATCGCGCCGGGAGCCGATCGCGATCCTGCACCAGCTGCGCCAGCAGCGCGGCAAGCCGGACGGCCAGCCGCACTTCTGTCTCGCCGATTTCATTGCGCCGAGCGACTCGGGCGTCCGCGACTACATCGGTGCATTCGCCGTGAGCGCCGGGTTCGGGATCGACCGGCGCGTCGCCGCCTTCGAGCGTGCGCACGACGACTACAACGCCATCCTGCTCAAGGCGCTTGCCGATCGCCTGGCCGAGGCCAGCGCCGAATACTTCCATGAGCAGGTGCGGAAGGTTCACTGGGGTTACGCCCCGCAGGAGGCGCTCGCGGCCGACGCGCTCATCAAAGAGGCCTATCGCGGCATTCGCCCGGCGCCGGGCTACCCTGCGTGTCCGGACCACACGGAAAAGGCGACCCTCTGGCGGCTCCTCGATGTCGAGCGCAGCACGGGCATCCAGCTCACGGAGGGGTTTGCGATGTTGCCGGCCGCTTCGGTGAGCGGCTGGTACTTCGCTCACTCGCAGGCGAGGTATTTCGCGGTCGGCAAGATCGGCCGGGACCAGGCCGAGGACTACGCGCGGCGCAAGGGTGTGAACGTGCCGACGGTCGAGCGCTGGCTGGCCGCATCGCTTGGTTACGACGCCGAGGCCGCATGAAAAACGACGCCGGTAGTCAGCACACTCCTGGGTGTCAGGGAACAGGAGCGGCCAACTACCGGCGAAGATACTCAGCAGCCTTAGTGAGAAGCGCCGGTGCGCGCTGCCGCGCTGGCCCGGGGGGAAATTGCAGGATCGGCCAGCGTTGTCCAAGCCGCGCCTGCACCGACTCTCCTCGCGAGAGAGCATTTCACCGCCACGCGGCGGGCGCATCCCCCAAACGGGTGAACCTGACGCTCGGAACCCACTGCGGCGTTTTGCCACACTCAAATGGGGTAAGCGGCCCGCAGCGCAACCGCGTCATAATCGTTAAGGATCAGTCACAGACTGTCAGGGGGCTGTGATGCGGGGACCGCAGGGTCCGTTCGGATCAGAAACGCCCGGCGAGGGTCTTCCAGTCAGCCCGCAGGTTCTGGACGTCGTCCTAGGGCTGTACCGGGCTGCCATGCAGCCCGATGCGGCCACGGCGATGATGATCCTGACCGCGCCTCTGTTTGGCACGACGAAGGCCATGTACATCCGGCTCAACCGGATGCGCCCGAGCGAATCGGTCACCGAGCTCATCGGTGTGTCGCCGGAGTTTGCCGCGCGCATGAAGAATCGGAAGCTGGACGAGGACCGCAACGTCTGGCGCTCGGTATTTGCGGTTCCGGCCGGCGGCATCTTCATGTCGAGCGAGCTCATTCCCAGGGAAGAGCTCACCGCGCGCCCGCGCTACAGCGAAGTCATCGTCGCGGGGGGGCTCGACTATGCCATCAGCGGCATTCTCGAGAACGATCCCGTGTTCTTCTCGAACATCAGTTTCATGAGCCCGGAGGACTTCACCTCCGCACACAAGCGCACCCTCGAGCTGCTCCTGCCGCATCTGCAGACCGCGTTGCGGCTCAGTGAGCGGATCGCTGCCGCGGACGCCGGCCGGCGCGAGGCGCTGGCGAGTTTCGATCGCGCCAACCAGCCCGTGGTGTTTCTAGACCGCAGCGGCTACGCGATCCACTGCAACGGGATCGCGGAGCGGGTCCTCAAGAACGCTGACGGCCTGACGCTCAAGTTCGGACGCTTCCTGTTCGAGAACGTCACGACTCAGACCGAGTTCGAACGCGCGGTGCGGGTGGCCACCGCATCGATCGGCAGCGACATCCCGGCCCTGCCGTACAAGATCCGGGTCATGCGGCGCAGCGCGGGCTCACCTTACGCCCTGGCGGTGATCCCGGTGCATGCCAGTTCGGATCGCGTGCTCCTGCCAGACGGCGCCGCCTGCATCATCCTGATCCACGATCTCGAGCGCGTGGAAGAACTGCCCGCCGAGCGGCTCGCCTGGCTCTACAAGCTCACGCCTGCGGAGACGCGCATCTGCGAGTCGCTGTACCGGACGGGATCGATCGACTCGGCCGCGGAAGACCTGCATCTCACGCGCAATACCGTGCGCAGTCACCTGAAGAGCATCTACGGGAAATTCGGCGTCGCGACCCAGGGACAGCTGATGCAGAGACTCGCCAATGCGCCCGCGCTCACGCGGGGGTACGTCCGCAATCGCTTCGGCTCGAGTTGAGCCTGGTCAGTCTCGAGAGCCGTATCACGACCTCTTGCGGGACGTCGCCGGCTCACCCGTCCCGGGCGCCGCCTGCCTGCGCATGCACTGCGATTCGCGCGCCTTGTACTCGGCCGCGCGCAACGGGTCGCGGTTGAGGCCGAGCTCGCCCGCCGCATAGGCCTGCGCCAGCCGGGCGATGGCGAGGCGGTGATTGGCATTGGCGGCGCGCTCGTACCAGCCGAGCGCAATTCCCGGGTCGTGGGGCAGCAGCGGCCCCGCCTCGTACTGCCACGCGAGCCAGTACTGAGCTTCCGGGACGCCGTCGGCGGCCGCCTCGGTGATCTTCGGGATGGCCTCGCGGGGCTCCCACCGGCCGCCGAGACCGAGGTCGAAGAGTGCGAGCTGGTAGAGGGAATCCGCATCGCCCGCATCGGCCTCCGACTGGCAGAGCTCACGTACGCCCTGGAGCGCGGCCGGGTCCGGGTTCGTGTCGAGGAGCAGCGGGCGCAGTCTCGCGCGGCAGTCGCCGGCGAGAGCCGCCGAAGTGCCGATCAGGGCGAGCAGCAGGACTGACAGGAGCTGGCGCATCGACGGGTCGCGGGTCGCGTTGGGACCAGTACTTTACCAGCGATTCAGGCACCGGCGCAGACCGGGCAGCCGGCGCGCCGCGGGATGGCCACGATGCGGGTGGCCCCGGACAGGGCGTCGAGGATCCAGAGCCTGCCCGCGAGGCCGTCCTCCAGACCCGCGAGAATCTTCAACGCCTCGGCTGCCATCACTGCACCGGTAGCGCCCGCGACGGGCGCGAGGATGCCCTGGCCCGTGCAATCCTCGAGACTCTCGTCCTCCTCCGCGTACAGGCACCGGTAGCAGGGACTGTCCGGGCGGTCGTGGCGGAACACGGCGACCTGGCCCTCGAAGCGAATGGCGGCGCCGGTGACGAGCGGCTTGCGCGCGGCGGCGCAGGCGCGGTTGATGAGCCAGCGCGAGGGGAAGTTGTCGGTGCAGTCGAGCACCACGTCCACACCGGCGGCGTGCCGCGTCATCGCCGCCTCATCGAGCCGCCCGGGCACGGCGTGCACGTCGACGCCGGGGGCGGCGAGACGCGCGGCCGCTGTCTGCGCCTTCGGCCGGCCGACGTCGGCGGCCGTGAAGAGCACCTGACGCGGCAGGTTCGTCTCGTCCACGTCGTCGTAATCGTTGAGCAGCAGCCGGCCCGTGCCGGAGCGCGCGAGATAGAGGGCCGCGGGACAGCCGAGCCCGCCGAGCCCGACGATCAGCGCCGAGCCCGCCGCGATCCGCGCCTGGCCCGCGGCGCCGATCTTCGCCAGCGCGATGTGGCGGGCGAAGCGCGTGGCGTCGGTGTTCGCGGGTTCGCTCATGCGGACCGGTGCCCTTCCGTGACGCGCGGGCATCCGGCGAGATCCGGACTCGTGGCGACGAGCTCGAAGCCCGCGCGCGCGAAGAGCTCGCGCGCCGCAGGGCCCTGGTTCACTCCGTGCTCGAGGAGGAGCCAGCCGCCGGCACGCAGGTGGCCCGGTGCGGCGCCGACGATGGCGCGGATCGCATCCAGGCCGTCGGGGCCCGCGACGACCGCGCCCCGCGGCTCGAACCGGAGCTCGGGTCCGCACGCGGGCAACTCGTGTTCAGCGACGTAGGGCGGGTTCGACACGACGACGTCGAAGCACTCGCCGGCGACCGGCGCAAACCAGTCGCCGGCCAGGAGGCGCACGCCCGGGGCGAGCGCGTGCGCGTTGCGGGCCGCGACGGCGAGCGCCGCGGGGCTCGCATCCGTCGCGACGATCTCGCATTTCGGGCGTTCCGTGGCGATGGCGAGCGCGATGGCGCCGCTGCCGGTGCCGAGATCGAGCACGCGCAGGCTGCCGGTCTCCGGGATGCGGGCGAGCGCGCGCTCGACGAGGATCTCGGTCTCGGGCCGCGGCGTCAGGACGTCCGGCGTGACCGCGAGATCGAGCGACCAGAACTCGCGGTGGCCGGTCAGCTGCGCCACCGGGCGCCCAGCCTGGCGCGTGCGGATGAGCGAGAGAAAGCGCTCCGCGATCACGGCCGGCACCGCTTCGGTGCGAGCCGCATACAGCGCCGTACGCGAGCGTCCGAGCGCATGCGCCAGCAGCACCTCCGTATCGAGTCGCGGCGAGTGGCTCGTCTCCGCGAGCAGGCGCACTCCCGCCCGGAGCAGCGCTTCGATCGAGGCCGGTGATTGTGTTTCGGCGTGCATGCGGGAATCATTGTCCCATGACACTCACACCCCGCAAACAGAAGCCCGCGACGCGTTGCATCCACGCCGGCGACACGGCGGACCCGGCGACTGGCGCGGTCATGCCGCCCATTCACACGAGCGTCACCTTCGCGCAGGAGGAGCTTGGCAGGACGCGTGGCTATGCCTACACGCGCGCGGGCAACCCGACGCGCGATGCGGTCGAGCGCTGTCTCGCCGAGCTCGAGGGCGGCGCGCGGGCGCTGGCGTTCGCCTCCGGCATGGCGGCCACGGCCACCGCGCTGGAGTTGCTGGATGCGGGCGCGCACGTGATCGCGCCGTTCGACGGCTACGGCGGCACGTTCCGGATCCTGAGCGAGGTCCGGCCCCGCAGCGCGGGTCTGAAGGTGACGTTCGTCGACTGCAGCGACGTGGCGGCGATCGAGGGCGCGATCCGCCCCGGGACGAAGTTGCTATGGCTGGAGACGCCGACGAACCCGCTGTTGCGCATCCAGGACCTCCGCGCCGCGGCCGCCCTCGCGAAACGTCACGGCATCCTCACCGTGGTGGACAACACCTTCGCCACGCCGCTCTATCAGCGGCCGCTCGAGCTCGGCTGCGATCTCGTCATGCACTCCGCGACGAAATACCTCGGCGGGCATTCCGACGTGCTCGGCGGCTTTCTCGTCGCCGGCAACGAGGAGCTCGGCAGGCGCCTGCACTCGCTGCGCAACGTGGCGGGTGGTGTGGCGGGCCCGTTCGACAGCTACCTGATCCTGCGCGGGATCAAGACGCTGGCGCTGCGCATGGAGCGGCACTCGGCAAACGCACAGGCCGTGGCGGAGTTCCTGCAGGCGCATCCGCGCGTGCGGCGCGTGCACTATCCCGGGCTCGCGAGCCACCCCGGTCACGCGCTCGCGAAGCGGCAGATGGACGGCTTCGGCGGCATGCTCTCGTTCGAGATCGACGGCGGCGTGGAGGCGGCGCGGATCTTTCTCGAGAAACTCGAGGTCTTCACGCTCGCCGAGAGCCTCGGCGGCGTCGAGAGCCTCGCCGGGTACCCCGCGATCATGAGCCACAACGCGATGCCGGCGGAGCAGCGCCGCGTCGCCGGCATCGGCGACGATCTCATCCGGCTGTCAGTGGGCATCGAGGACGCGGGCGATCTCGTCGCCGATCTCGAAGCGGCGTTGCGGATCTGACCGCAATCGCTATGCTTAGAGAAATATAGCGATAACAGGGCTAGTTCTTTGCTTACCGAGATGGAGTGGCAGGCGCTCTGGCTCAGCCTCGCCGTCGCGAGCCGCAGCGTGATCTTCAGCCTGCCGCTGGCGATCGCAGTCGCCTGGCTCCTGACCCGCGGCCGCTTCGCCGGTCGGGCGCTGCTCGATGCCTTCGTGCACCTGCCGCTCGTGCTGCCGCCGGTGGCCGTCGGCTACCTGCTGCTGGTCCTCTTCGGGAACCGCGGCCCGATCGGCGGCTGGCTGCACGAGCAGTTCGGCATCGAGCTCGTCTTCAGCCGCGCCGGCGCGGCGCTCGCGACGGCGGTGATGTCCTTCCCGCTGATGGTCCGGGCGATCCGGATTTCCCTCGAGCACATTGATCCTGGGCTCGAGGATGCCGCGCGGACGCTCGGCGCCGGCGCGGGCGACCGCTTCCGTACGATCACGCTGCCGCTGATGCTGCCGGGCATCCTCGCCGGCGCGGTGACCGCGTTCGCTGCGAGCCTCGGGGAGTTCGGCGCCGTGATCACGTTCGTGTCGAACATCCCGGGGGAGACGCGCACCATCCCGCTTGCTCTCTACACGGCGCTGCAGATGCCGGGCGGCGATGCGGTCGCCGCGCGCCTCGCGGTGATGTCGTTCGCGCTCGGCTTCGCCGGGCTCGCGCTGGCCGAGCTCCTCTCGCGCCGCGTGCGGCTCAAGCTGGGCCGCTGATGCTCGGCGTCGACATCACCAGGCGACGGGGCGATTTCACGCTCCAGGCGCAATTCGCGGCCCCGGCGCCGGCAGTGGTCGCGTTGTTCGGTCCATCCGGCTGCGGCAAGACCACCATCGTCGACATCGTCGCCGGTCTGCTCGCGCCCGACCGTGGCCGCATCGAGATCGATGGCGAAGTGTTGTGCGACACGGACGCCGGCATGTCGGTGCCGGCGCATCGCCGCCGGGTCGGCTACGTGTTCCAGGACTCGCGCCTGTTTCCGCACATGAGCGTGCGCGCGAATCTCGCATATGGGCACCGGCGCAATCGCGCCGCAGACGGCGGTGTGGGCTTCGAGGACGTCACCGGGCTCCTCGGCCTCGACGCGCTCCTGTCGCGACGGCCGCACACGCTGTCTGGCGGCGAGCGCCAGCGCGTCGCGCTCGCCAGGGCGCTGCTGTCACAGCCGCGACTGCTCCTGCTCGACGAGCCGCTCGCGTCCCTCGATGCCGCGCGCCGGGAAGAAGTGCTTCCCTATTTCGAAAGCGTGCGCGATCACTTCGCCATCCCGATGATCTACGTGAGCCACCAGTTCGAGGAAGTCGTCCGGGTGGCAACGCACGTCGTGGTGCTGGAGGAGGGGCGGGTGACCGCGCAGGGTGCTTTGACGGACGTCGCGCTCGACCCGGCGCTGCGGCGGCTGGCGGGCGCGGAGGCGGTCGGCGCCGTCGTCGCGGGCGAGGTGATCGAATTCGATCGCGGTTCCGGATTGCTGGACGTACGTCTCGGCGACGGGCGCATCCGGATGCCGGGACCCGCGCTTGCGCCCGGAGCGCGCGTCCGCGCGCAGCTACTGGCGCGCGACGTCATCGTCGCCACCCGGCGGCCGGAGGGCCTCAGCGTGCGGAACGCGCTCGAGGGCCGTGTCACGCAGATTACGGCCGATGACGAGCATACGGACCTCATCGAGATCGACGTCGGCGGCGTGCGCCTCGTCTCGCGCGTCACCTGCGCGGCGACGCGCGAGCTCGGCCTCGCGCCCGGCGCCCGGGTGTGGGCGCTCGTCAAGGCCGTTTCGATCCGCGGGCACGCCCACCGGCACGATTAGCGGATGCGCCTCCCGTCACGCGGCGCCCGGTGACCTGCGGCGTCCCGGAGCCCGCTGCCCTCGCGACCGATTTCAGTCGTCGTGTCGCGAGCCGCGCGATGTCGGCGTCCAGGCGGTGGTATTCGGCGATCACCTCGCGGCCGAGCGCGGTGAGGGCCACGCCGCCGCCGCCCCGCCCGCCGACGCTCGCGGCGGCGAGGGGCGCCCTGAAGGACCTGTTCAGGCTGTCGAGGAGGAGCCAGGCCCGGCGGTAGCTCATGCCGAGCTTGCGCGCGGCCGCCGAGAGCGATCCTGTCTCGAGGATCGCTTCGAGCAGCGCGACTTTGCCGGGCCCGACGGAGCAACCGGGGGCAAAGTCGACGCGAAAGCGGACCTGGATGGCGGGCGTTTGGGCCACCCTGCCATGTTAACCGCAACACTGTCCTTGCGCGCGCCCGTTGCCAGCAAATAGTCCAATCGCTATATTCAGCTAAATATAACGATAGGGACAAGCCTCATGGTCCGGATTCGCGCCACGATCTCCACGTTGCTCGGAGCGGCGCTGACTGTCCTCGCGGGCAGCGCCGACGCTGCATCTCCAGGCGGCGCGCCGCTCACGGTATTCGCGGCGGCATCCCTCACCAACGTCATGGAGGAACTGGCGACCGCCTGGGCGGCCGACGGCCACGGAAAACCACGCTTGTCATTCGCCGCCAGCTCGGTGCTCGCACGACAGGTCGAGGCGGGCGCGAGGGCAGACGTGTTCGTCTCTGCCGATCAGGAGTGGATGGACTACCTGGCCGCGCGCGGTCTCGTCCGAAACGACACGCGCCGCGATCTGCTCGGCAACCGGCTCGTCCTGATCGCCCCGGCAGCAAGCACGACCGAGCTGCGGATAGCGCCGCGATTCCCACTCGTGGCGGCGCTGGGCAAGGGGTATCTCGCGACCGGCGATCCGGACTACGTGCCCGCCGGCAAGTACGCGCGCAGCGCCCTGATGACGCTCGGCGTCTGGAATGAGGTCGCCGACCGCGTCGTGCGCGCCGAGAACGTGCGGGTCGCACTGGCCTACGTCGCCCGCGGCGAGGCGCCGCTCGGGATCGTGTACGCGACGGATGCGAAGGCGGAGCCGCGCGTCCGGGTCGTCGACACCTTTCCCGCGGACAGCCATCTGCCCATCACCTACCCGGCCGCGGCGTTGACTGGCTCGGACGCAGATGCCGGGGCATTCGTCGTTTGGCTTGCCGGGCGGGAGGCGGCGGAGATCTTCCGCCGTGCGGGCTTCATTCCGCTCACCGCCGCCCACTGACGGGAGTCAACGATGATGAGCAATATTCGGCTATTCGCCGCGGCCGCCCTCGTGGCGCTCGCCTCGCACGTCAGCCTGGCCGCGGATCCCGATCCGACGCTGGACGCGATCCGCAGGCTCGAGGCGGCGATCGAGGCGCAGGCCACGCAGATCGAGAGCCAGCGCGGGGAGCTCGACGCGCAGAAGGCCGAGCTCGAAAAGCTGCGCGCCGCGGTCACCGCGCAGCCCGCGGCGGCAGGCGAAGCCGGCGCCGTCGATGAGCTTCGTCAGGAGGTGCAGCAGGAGATGCTCGTGCGACAGGACAGCCCGCGCTGGACCTTCGTCGCCAACCGCCCGACCATCACGAGCGCCGACGGCCGCTCGAGCCTCTCGTTTCGTTCCGTCGTACAGCTCGACACCGCCTGGTACGACCAGGAACCGGCCGGACCACTCACAACCGACTACCGGCGCGGCTCGGTTGGCGCGACCAGTAACCGCGAGACGACCGCCGCCTCCGATCTCAGCAGCGGCACGAATTTCCGCCGCGCCCGCATCGGCGTCGAGGGCACCATCGCGCGCGACTTTGGCTACCGCTTTGTCGGGGAATTCGGCGGCAGCGGTACGGAAGGCCCGACGCGCATCAACGACGCCTGGATCAATTACACGGGATTCGCGCCGTTCACGATCCAGATGGGCGCGTTCTCCCCGCCCGCGAACATGGACGACGGCACCAGCGTCGAGGACTCGCTCTTCATCGAGCGCGCCACGCCTGCCGAGCTGTCGCGATTTCTCGCCGGCGCCGACGGCCGGCTCGGCCTCGGGATACGGGGCAGCGGCACTCGCTGGATGGGCGCGCTGACCCTCACCGGCGGCACGGCCGGCGACGCGGAGGGTTACGACGAGCAGCTCGGCATGGTCGGTCGGTTCGGCGTGCTCGCGATGACTGCCGACGATTACAACATCCACCTCGGCCTGTCCGGCACTTACGTCTTTCGCGCTTCCGATCAGGGCGACGCGGCGAGCGGTGGGCCCTACACGATCCGCTTCCGCGACCGTCCCGAGCTGCGCGTGGACTCGACGCGGCTCATCGATACCGGGCCGATCGCCGCGTCGGGCGCATATGCGGCCGGCGTCGAATTCGGCGCCAGCTGGCACAACCTCTACCTGCAGGGCGAGAACTTCTGGTACGGCATCGGCCGGCGCAACTCCACGCTCGACGATCCGCAGTTCGGCGGCTATTACATGCAGGGGAGCTGGATCCTCACGGGCGAAACGCGCCGCTACAACATGGCGTCCGGCGCGTTCCAGTCGCCACGCCCGTTGCTGCCGTTCTCGGCGAACGGCGGTCCAGGTGCCTGGGAAATCGCCTGGCGCTACAGCAGCACCGACCTCAACGACGGCGAGGGCGCCGACGGCACCGCCGCGGGCGCGGCGTCGGTGCGCGGGGGAGAGCAGAACATCCTGAGCCTCGGGTTGAACTGGTACGTCAACTCGAACCTGCGCCTGCTCCTCGACTGGAGCCACGTCGACGTCGACCGCCTGAACCCGGCGAGCGCCACGAGCCTGCCGTTCGGCCCCGCGCCTGCGACACCGCCGGTCGGCGTGCAGATCGGCCAGATCATGGACTGGTACGGGCTGAGGACCCAGTTCGCGTTCTGACGCTCACGCGCCTGCGTTTTCCAGCGCCGCGAGCTGCTCGGCCTGGTGCTCGTGCGAGAGCGGGCCGATGATGGGATCGAGATCGCCCTCGATGAAGTCGGGGAGCTGGTAAAGCGTGAGATTGATGCGGTGGTCGGTGACGCGGCCCTGCGGGAAGTTGTAGGTGCGGATGCGCTCGGAGCGGTCGCCGGTTCCCACCATGCTCTTGCGCTTGGCCGCCTGCTCGCGCGTCTGCTTCTGGCGTTCCATGTCGAGGAGCTTCGCCTGCAGCAGAGCCCGGGCGCGCGCGCGGTTCTTGTGCTGGGAGCGCTCGTCCTGGCACTCCACCACGATCCCGGTCGGCAGGTGAGTGAGACGCACCGCCGAATCGGTCTTGTTGACGTGCTGGCCACCCGCGCCCGAGGAGCGATAGGTGTCCTCGCGGACGTCGGCCGGATTGATCCTGATCTGCTCGATCTCCTCGATCTCGGGCAGCACCGCCACCGTGCACGTGGAGGTATGCACGCGGCCCTGCGCCTCGGTCTCCGGCACGCGCTGCACGCGGTGCGCCCCGGACTCGAATTTCAGCCGCGAGTAGGCGCCACGGCCGATGATGCGGCTGATGATCTCCTTGTAGCCGCCTTTCTCGCCCGCGCTCGCGCTCAGCACCTCGACCTTCCAGCCCTGGCGCTCGGCGTACTTCGCGTACATGCGGAAGAGGTCCCCGGCGAAGAGCGACGCCTCGTCGCCGCCGGCCGCGGCGCGGATCTCGAGGAAGATGTTGCTCGCGTCGTGCGGGTCCTTCGGAACGAGCTGCGCTCGGATGCGCTCCTCCAGATCCTCCAGCCGCGCGGCGATCTCCCTGTCCTCCTCCTGCGCGAGCGTACGCAGCTGCGGGTCGCTGTCCTGCCGCATCTCGCCGGCCGCCAGCGCTTCCGCCTGCGCCTGCTGCCAGGCATCGTGGAGCTTTACGAGTGGCTGGAGCTGGGCGTATTCCTTCGACAGCTCGCGGAAGCGGTTCTGATCGGCGATGACGGCCGGGTCCGAGAGGAGCGCATTGAGCTCCTCGAACCTGCCGGAAAGGCGCTCGAGTTTCTGGAGTACGGTCTTCTGCATAAAAGCCGCGCTATTATCGTCATATATGAATGCCCGCACTACGATACCTGCCGCCGCCGCCACCGCCGTCCTCCTGCTCGCCGGTTGCGCCGCGACGGGCGGCGCCGCCAGCGATAGCGGCTACATGCCCGGTTCCGGGTACCACCTCATCATGGCCGAGATCGCCGCACAGCGCGGCGTGGAGGCCACGGCCGCCCAGGAGTATCTGAATTCCGCCGAGAGGAGCGACGATCCGGCCGTGAGCCAGCACGCCACGGAGTACGCCTTCGAATACGGCTTCGACGCCTGGGCGCTGCGCGCCGCGCGGCGCTGGGCCCAGCTCGCGCCCGATGACACCTCCGCCGGCACCTACCTGACGCGTCTGCTGGTGCGGCGCAACGACGTCGCGGGGGCAACCGCGGCGCTCGAGCGCGCACTCGGCCCGGCGGCGACACGCAGCGACGCCGATTACGAGGGCCTGTCCGAGGAGCTCGGGGCGGAAGGCAACTCCGAGGCCGTCACGCGCGTGCTCTCGCGGATCGCGGCGCATGCGCCGGAATCCACCGGCCTCGACATGGCGCTCGCCACGGCGGCATTGCGCTCCGGGGATTTCGACCTCGCGATCGAGTCCGCGAGGAAGGCGGCGGCACGCCCGCGCACCAGCGCGGCGGCCGACGCGGCCGACGGCCAGGTGACCGATTATGCCGAAGAGGCCGATGCGCTCATCGGCCGGGCGCTCCTCTCCCGCGGCGATACCGACGCCGCGCTCGAGTTCATGGCGCGCCGGGTCGAGGCGAAGCCCTCGCTGAATCTCATGCTGGAGCAGGCGCGGCTGCTCGCCGCTGCCGATCGCCTGAGCGATGCGCTGTCGCAGATCGACGAGGCCGAGCGGCGCTTCGGCGCAGAGCCGGAGGTGCGCCGGCTGCGGGCACGCGTCGCCTTCGACACAGGTGACATGCAGGCGGCCTGGGAGGGGTACGGCGGACTGCTGAAGGAGGGCGTGGACGAGGACGAGAGCTGCTTTTATCTCGCCCAGATCGCCATGAAGCAGCAACGCTTCGATCAGGCCCTGCAGCTGCTGGCGCGCGTGCAGGAGCCGCCCTACCTGCTGCCGGCCGAAGATGCGATGGCGCGCATCGCCGAGGCTGCCGGCGACACGCAGTCGGCCCTGCAGCTCCTCGACACTTTCGCAAAGCGCCGCCCCGAGCTCGCGTTCGACCTCGCGCGCTACCGCGCCGCCCTGTTGCAGCGTCAGGGCCGCGACCAGGAGGCGCTCGCAGTCTTCACCAATACGCTGAACTACCGGCCGGACGACGTCGACACGCTCCTCGCCCGCGGCGCGCTGTTCGAGAAGATGAACAGCGTGGACGCGGCCGTCGCGGACATGGAGAAAGCGGTGGCGCTGATGCCCGACAATGCCGTGGCCCTCAACGCGCTCGGCTATACGCTCGCCAATCGCACGCGCCGTTACGCGGATGCCTATCGTCTGATCCGCCGCGCGCTCGAGCGGCAACCGGATAGCGCGGCAATCACCGACAGCTACGGCTGGGTGCTCTACCGGCAGGGCCGCCTGCCGGAGGCGCGCAGTTTCCTGCAACTCGCCAACTCGGAGTTGCCGGATCCGGAAGTGGCGGCGCATCTCGGCGAAGTCATGTGGAAACAGGGAGATCAGGACGCGGCCCGGCAGCTGTGGGCCGACGCGCTCGAGAAGGACCCGGAGAGCCAGCCGTTGAGGGAGACGATGGCGCGGTTCGTCAAGTAGGCGGCGCGCGTCAGGCCGTCAGCCGGCCTCTCGACGGCGCTGTCCTGCTTCCGCCGGTCCCTTTAGACGTGATGACGACAGCATGGCGCACATCCCGGTCCCGGTTTGCACCCGGCTTCGCAGGACAGGCCGTCTGCGGCCGGCCGCCGCGCCTGCGCGACGCGCGCGCGGGCTCCTCACACCCGCCAGAAGGCGAGTCGGCATCAATCGGGTGGCCGGCCGTCCAACTCCGGTCGCTATCGACGTTCGCGCTGCTCCTGTTTGCCGGGGCCGTGTCGCTGCTCGGCGGTTGCACGCTGCGCAGGCCGGAAGTGGCGCCGGTCGACTGGGCGCAACGTAGCGAGCGGCTGCTGGCCCTCGAGAACTGGCAGGCGCGCGGCCGCATCGCCGTGAAGTCGCCGAATGGGGGCGGGCAGGGCGATCTCGCGTGGGAGCAGCACGGCGCCGCGGCCCGCATCCGCGTGAGCGGGCCGTTCGGCGCCGGCGCATACGAGATCCGCTGGGACCCGTACAAGCTCGTCGTCAGCAGCCGCAACGGCGAATTCAGCCGCGACTACACCGGCCCGGATGCCACTGAACAATTCCTGACCGAGCAGCTCGGCTGGTCTTTCCCGGCCACCAGCACCCGCTACTGGCTGCTCGGCCTCCCCGATCCGGCGTTTGCCGCGCAACCGACCTTCGCAGCCGATGGGCGGCTCGCCGCGCTCGAGCAGAACGGCTGGAGCGTGACCTACGAGAGCTACACCGAGCAGGCTGGCACACCGATGCCAGCGAAGATCACACTGCAGAACGCGCGGGCGCGTGTCCGTCTCGCGATCGACCGCTGGACGCTCTGAATCCGTTTGACAGCCCCGGGGGGCGACCGGACAATACGCGCGCCTGTTGCGCGGGCCGTCCTGGACAGTGTCCCGATCGGGCACCGATTGGGGTGTAGCCAAGCGGTAAGGCAGCGGGTTTTGATCCCGCCATCCGGAGGTTCGAATCCTCCCACCCCAGCCACCGCGCCTGCCGGGGAGCAGAGCAGAGGCGTAGTGAACAGCCAGAGCCGCAACCTGCTGCCGAACATCGCGATCCTCGCGGGCAATTCGAATCCGGGGCTCGCGCAGCGCATTGCGCGTCATCTCACGATCCCGCTCGGCAAGATCCACGTCGGGCGCTTCTCCGACGGCGAGATCAACGTCGAGATCCTCGAGAACGTACGCGGCCGCGACGTCTACATCGTGCAGTCCACCTGCCCGCCGGTGAACGACAACATCATGGAGCTGCTGGTCGATGGCGGACGCCTGCCGGCGCGCCTCGGCGGCGAGCATCACGGCGGTCATGCCCTACATGGGCTACTCGCGCCAGGACCGGCGCACCCGCGCGGCGCGCGTGCCGATCACCGCGCGGCTCGTGGCCGGGCTGCTCGAGGAGGCCGGCGTCAACCGCGTGCTGACCGTCGATCTGCACGCCGACCAGATCCAGGGCTTCTTCGCGATCCCCGTGGACAACGTCTACTCCTCGCCCGTGCTGCTCGGCGACCTCTGGCGGCAGAAATATGAGCGATCTGGTCGTGGTGTCGCCGGACGTCGGCGGCGTCGTTCGCGCCCGGGCCTTCGCGAAGCGCATCGACAACGCGGGTCTCGCGATCATCGACAAGCGCCGGCCGCAGCCCAATGTCTCCGAGGTCATGAACATCATCGGCGAGGTCGAGGACAAGACCGCCGTGCTCATCGACGACATGGTGGATACCGCCGGCACTCTGTGCCAGGCCGCGCAGGCGCTTGAAGGACAACGGTGCGCGCAAGGTGCTCGCTTATGTCACCCACCCGGTGCTGTCGGGCAGGGCGGTGGAGCGGATCAGCGGCTCCGCGCTCGACGAGATCGTGGTGACCGACACGATCCCGCTCGCGCCCGCCGCCGCAGCCTGCTCCAGGATCCGCCAGCTCGGCGTCGCCGAGCTCCTCGGCGAGACGATGCGCCGCATCAGCCTCGACGAGTCGGTGAGCTCCCTCTACGTAGACTGAGCAGTCTGGCAATCGGGGCTTGCGCCCCGCCCACTGTGGGAGCGACGCAAGTCGCGATTTGTCCGCAGTTCAGCTATCATCCCGCCCCCTTCGCGGCCGGTCGCAGGCCGCGGGGATCCGCTGAACAAATCAAGGAGCTGACATATGGCCAAGCGATTCACGCTTGCCGTGGAACCCCGTGAAGGCGCAGGGAAAGGTGCGAGCCGCCGCCTGCGCCGGGCCGGCAAGGTTCCCGGCATTCTCTACGGCGGCGGCAAGCCACCGACGGCAGTGATGATGGACAAGCACGAGGTCCTGCGTAACGCGGACGAGGAAGCATTCTTCTCGAGCATCCTCGACGTCAGCATCGGCGGCGAGACATTGCAGGCGATCGTCAGGGACGTCCAGGTCCATCCGGCGCGAAGGGCCGTCGTGCATCTCGACCTGCAGCGGATCCTCGCGAACGAGAAGATCCGCATGACCGTGCCGATCCACTTCCTGAACGAGACGAATGCGAAGGGCGTGAAGGAAGGCGGCGGCGTCGTCTCCCATCTCATCACCGAAGTGCAGATCTCCTGCCTGCCGAAGGACCTGCCCGAGTACCTGCAGCTCGACATCATCGACCTCGAGCTGAACAAGATCCTGCATCTCTCCGACATCAAGCTGCCGCCGGGCGTCGAGATACCCGAGCTCGCCGGCGGACCGGAGAACGATCGCCCGGTGGTCTCAATCCATCTCGTCAAGGAAGAGGTGGAAGAGCCCGTCGAAGGCGCCGTGCCGGCGGAAGGCGAAGCCGTGCTGGCCGAAGGCGCCGTGCCCGCCGAAGGCGCCGCTCCCGCGGCGCCCGGTGCGGCTCCGGCCAAGGCAGGTGCTGCGGCCCCCGCCGGAAAGCCCGGTGCCGCGGCACCCGCGAAGCCGGGCGCTGCCGCACCGGCCAAGCCGGCAGCCGCACCGGCGAAGGAAGGGAAGGGCAAAGAGAAGAAGTAATCCTTTCCGCTCTTCTCGCGTCGAAAGCAAAGAGGCCGGAGTCGCGACTCCGGCCTTTTTTCTGCTCCAGTTCCTTCCGTTTTTCCGGGGACCGACTTATAAGTCTGTGCCTGTATGAACTCCGTCAGCGTTCCCGCCGTCATCTTCGGCCTCGGCAACCCGGGGGCGAAGCACGCCGCGGACCGGCACAACGCCGGCTTCTGGCTCGTGGACCGGCTCGCGGCGGCCGCGGGACAGCGCTTTCGCGAGGAGACGAAGCTCTCCGGGAGCCTCTGCCAGATCACACTCGGCGGGAAGACGGTGCGGCTCGTGAAACCCGGCACCTTCATGAACCGCAGCGGACATTGCGTGCGCCGCGTGACCGACTACTACCAGATCGGGCCGGGTGACGTGCTCGTCGTGCACGACGAGGTGGACCTGCCGCCCGGAGTCGCGCGGCTCAAATCCGGCGGGGGTCACGGCGGGCACAACGGCCTGCGCGACATCATCGCCAACTACGGCGCGGAATTCCTGCGCCTGCGCCTCGGCGTGGGCCATCCCGGCCACAAGGACCTCGTGGTGGACTACGTGCTGCATGCGCCCGGGCGCGAGGAGCAGGCGCTCATCGACGAGGCCATCGCCGAATCGATCCGCGCGCTCGACGTGTGGTTCAAGCGCGGCTTCCAGCAGGCGATGACGAGCCTGCACACCGCGACGCCGCAGCCGGATGCCGCGATCGGCCCGGCCGGCTGACGCGCCGCTTCCCGTTCAGAACGTGTAGCCGAGGCCCGTGACGACGCCATAGTCGTTCTTGGTGCCGTCCCCCGGTGGCTTGCTGTCGTAGGAATCATAGAACGTCAGCTCGAGGAAGAGGTCGGTGATCAGCTCCTGGCGGATGGAGAAGTCGAGATTGGATCGCACCCGGCCGCTATCGGTCAGGCTCGGGTAGATCGTCAAGGCGGTGGTCAGCGTGGTCTTCGGCGTGTCGAAAGTGAAGAATTCGTAGTCCGTGTTGAAGAAGCTTTCGACGTTGGTCTCCGCCTCTTCTTCCGCCCGCTGCTCGTTGACGACCGCAAGCCCGCCGGTCACCGACCACAGCGACCGCCCGCTCTGGATCAGGTACCGGCCGAAGCCGCCGCCCCCGAGCGAGCGCAGGTCGATGCCGAGCTCGTCGTTGCGCTCGAAGCCGCCGAGCGCCGCCCAGTACCAGCGATCCTCGAGCAGGCGCCGGTAAGCGCCGGTCAGATTCGCGCGAGTGCTGTCCTCCACGCCGTCCTGCGAGCGCGAATACATCGCACCGTCGAAGTTGAGCACGTAGCTTTCCGCGCGGCGGCGCGCGCTGAAGCTGGCGCTGAGGGACTTGTCGCTGTTGGCCTTGGTCATGTCGAAGCCGGCGCTGACGGAGCCGTCCCAGCGCTTGATGGCCATTGCATCGAGCTTCAGCGGGTCGAGCCACACGACCCGATGCATGTCGATGGCCTGTTCCCCGGCCTCACTCTGCAGGCGCAGGGCGTCCTTCACCTGCGGTTCTGCCAGCGTGCCATCCAGGCGCCTGCCGTCCTGGAGCTCGACGACATAGAGCTCATTGCTCGTCACCCTGACGATGTCCTTCCACTCTATATAAAGAGTGCCCATGCTGTCGGTGCTGACCTTGAGGCGGCCGCGCTCGAGATTCTTGATCTCGCAGGTCACGCGATCGCCGTTGCGTAGCTCGACGATGTCGGTCTTTTCCCTCGCGAACGCTGCGCCGCTTCCGGCGCAAAGCGTGGTGGTAACCAGCCAGCCTGCGATGCGGCCGGCGCCTGTCAGTGTGGTCATTGCGCTTCTCCCCGATGCCGGCGAAATTACCACTGTGGTACCTTAGCCGCCAATCCGCGATAAGGACCGGACATGACAACAACGACGAAACATCCGGCGTGGGCGCGTCACCTCGATGCCATCGGCGACGAGCTCTTGCGCCTCACGATCGCCTGCGACGTGCGACTGCGCGATCCTGGCGTCATCGACCGCATTCTCAAGAACGACGAATCGGTCTGCGGCACAAAGAACCCGATCGGATTCCGCAAGCTGCGCGCACTCGTGATGGCAACCTACAGTTCCGTCAACAAGGCCATCGATCGCATCGGGCCGGACGAAGTGAAGGCCATCACCGACGGCATCATCGAGCACGTGGACAGGCTGCGCGCCGGCGGCGCTGCCGGGCCGGCAAAGAAGCCTGAAGGAAGATCGACATGAAGAAATCCCGGATCAAGCGCGCAGCGAAGCTCGTCGAGCGCTACCGCGTGACGAGCGGCAAGGGATTCCGGCTGAAAGACTTCGATCCACAGGACACCGGGTGGCTGAAATCGGCGGACAAGCCCGAGGCGAAGGAAGGGCTCAGCATGGGGGTCGAGTGGCTCGCCGAGCAGCAGGACATGCTGTACGCGCAGGACCACTGGGCGGTGTTGCTCGTCTTTCAGGCGATGGACGCCGCCGGTAAGGATGGCACGATCAAGCACGTGACCTCCGGGATCAATCCGCAGGGCTGCACGGTGACTTCGTTCAAGCAGCCGTCAGCAGAGGAACTGGATCACGATTACCTGTGGCGCTACATGCGCAACGTGCCGGCTCGCGGCCAGATCGGCATCTTCAACCGTTCCTACTACGAGGAGGTCCTGGTCGTGAAGGTGCACCAGGAGCTGCTTGCCCGCCAGAAGCTGCACCCGTCGCTGGTGACGAAGAAGATCTGGGAAGAGCGCTACGAGGACATTGGCAGCTTCGAGCGCTACCTCGACCGCAACGGCGTGATCGTCCTGAAGTTCTTCCTGCACGTGTCGAAGGCGGAGCAGAAGCGGCGATTCATGGAACGGCTCGACCAGCCGGTGAAGAACTGGAAATTCTCCGCATCGGACGTCGCGGAGCGGGGGCACTGGTCTGAGTACCAGGACGCCTACGAGGAGGCGATCCGGAACACGGCGTCGAAGCACGCGCCCTGGTACGTGGTTCCGGCCGACAACAAGTGGTTCACCCGGCTGATCGTGGCCGCCGCGGTGGTGGACGCAATGGCCGGGCTGAAGCTCCACTATCCGGTAGTGGGACCGGCGCAGCGCAAGGCGCTGGCGGCGGCGCGCACGAAGCTCGAGAAGGAGTAGAGAGCCCTGCACCGCCTGATCAGGCACGCGCTGTACTTCCTCGGGTACGGCACGTTCGGCGCCGTTCTGGCGCTACTGGCCGGACTGATCTGGCTCACGCTGTCGCGAACGCCAGACCTCAAGCCATGGCACGAGGCGGCTCTCCGCGAGGAATACACGAAAGCCGACGCCGGTCGCGTCGGCGATTTCGATGCATACCGCAAGCTCGAGGACCGGCTCTTCGCGGAACTGGACCGCGAGGTCTACGACCGCGTCGGTGAGAACGACCAGCGGGCGCTGAACCGCTATTCACGCGGGAGCCGCGCGGATCCGACGTCATTTCCGGACAATGGCAACCGCTCCTACGAGCTGACGGTCGCTGCGCCGCGCGCGGCCGTCCTGCTCGTGCATGGGCTCAGCGACTCGCCGTACATGCTCCGCGGTCTCGCGGAAAGGCTGCACGAGCGGGGGTGCTGGGTCATGGGCCTGCGGCTGCCGGGGCATGGCACCGCGCCCTCGGCGCTGAAGTCGGTCACCTGGCAGGACTGGGCCGAGGCCGTGCGGATGGCGGCGAAAGATCTCAGGCGGCGCGCGGGCAGCGACGTGCCGCTTTATTTCGTGGGGTTTTCCACGGGCGCCGCGCTCTCGGTCGAGTACTCGCTGGCGCAACTCGAGGGCGAAGACCTGCCGCGCCCGGAGGGGTTGCTGCTCCTGTCGCCCGCCATCGGGGTCGATCCGCTCGCCGCCATGGCGGTGTGGCAGGGGAGGCTCGCGGCGATTCCGGGACTCGGCAAGCTCGCGTGGAACGACGTGCTGCCCGAGTACGATCCCTACAAGTACAACTCATTCGCGATCAATGCGGGCCAGCAGATCTACGAGCTGACGCAGATGATCGACGGGCGCATCACGCGGCTCGCCGCAGCGGGCCCGGTCAGGGGCTTTCCGCGGACTCTGGTTTTTCAGTCGGTCGTCGACGCGACGGTCTCGCCCATTGCCGTGATCAGGGTCTTCCTCGGCAGGCTGGCCGCGGAAGGACACGAGGTCGTGGCGTTCGACATCAATCGCAGCGCCGAGGCCGAGCCCTTGCTTCGCTCCGACGTACGCGACCCCGCCGATCGGCTACTCGGGGGTAAGGCCTGGCCCTTCGGCGTGACGCTCCTCACGAACGCGGACCCCGGCGGCGCGGCGCTGGTCGCGCTTCGCCGTGCGGCAGGAAGCGATGACGTCAGTCGCGAGGCGACTGATCTCGCCTGGCCACGCGGAATGTTCGCCCTGTCGCACGTGGCGATGTCGATACCGCCCGAAGACCCGATCTACGGCGCGGAGCGCCCCGCGGGCAGCCGCACCGTCTATCTCGGCCGGCTGGAACTGCTCGGCGAGCAGAAGGTCCTCACCGTGCCGCCCACGGCGCTCCTGCGGCTGCGGTTCAATCCGTTCTTCGCCTACGTCGAGAGCCAGATAATGGATTTCATGGGACTCGGCTCATGAGCCCGCCGCGAAATTTCCGCCCAGCGCCAGGTGGAGATTCACGCGTTGCACCAGTTGTTCGCCCTCCACGCGTACGAGTGAGCTGCGTGCGTTGAAAAGCTTCAACTGCTGCTGTTCGACCGCGCGCAGGTCGTCGGAGCCAACCCGGTAGCGCGTTTCGGCGAGCTTGAGGCCCCGCTCGTTCTCCGTCACGGCCCGGGCGAGGAGGGGCCTGCGCGTCTCGAGTGCGAAGTTCGCCGACAGCGCCTTCTCGACCTCGGCGAAGGCATTCGCCCCCGCGCGCCCGTATTCGGCGACGGCCTCCTTCTGCGCCGCGGTGCGGACCTCGACCTCCGCATCCAGGGCGCCGCCGAGATAGAGCGGCACCGTGGCGCGTCCGCCAATGCCCCACACGGGGTTGTCGCGCTCCGCGAGCACGATGAGGTCGCTCGAGATCGAGGAGAAACTGCCGGTGAGGGAGATCGTGGGCAGGCGCGCGGCCTTGACCTCCTCTACCCGGTAGAAGGCAGCGGCGATACGGCGCTCCGCCGCGACGACGTCGGGGCGCCGCTCGAGGAGTTCGGATGGCAGTCCCGCCGGTACCGGGCCAGGCAGCGCCGGCAGCTCGGCCGGTACGTCGAGCTCCGCCGCCGGATAACGCCCGATGAGGGTCTCGATCGCCTGCACGGACTGGCGGAACGACAGATCGAGCTGGGCAGCGGTGTCACGATAGGTCGCGAGCGAGGCCTCGGCCGCCGCCACGTCGTAATCGTCGCCGATGCCGACCCGCATCCGCTCGTTCGCAAGATCGAGGAGCTTCTGCGCCGACGCGACCATGTCGTCGGCCACGCCCTTCTGCAGCCTTGCCTCGGTCGCGAGGAACCAGGCGCGCGCGACCATGGCCGCCAGGGACTGGCGAGCGTACTGGTTCGAGAGCTCGGCGGTGAGGAGTTGCATGCGCGCACCCTCGCGTCCCGAGCGCACCTTGCCCCAGAGATCGATCTCCCAGCTCGCGAAGATGCCGCCGAAGTTGAGACCGCTGCCGCTCGCGTTGCTGCCGCTGACGCTGCCGACGGCCGAGATCTGCGGCTTCATGGTCGAGCCGGCCTCCTCGACGTAGGCCGCAGCCTCTTCCACCCGTGCCGCCGCCACCTTGAGATCGGGGTTGTTGGCGAGCGCCTCCTCGACGAGCGCATTCAGGTGCGGGTCGTCGAAGGTGGCGAGCCAGTCGTCGGCGACCGGGGCCCCGCCGGTTACGGGTGATTTCCACGCGTCCGGCAGCTGGACGCCCGGCAGCGCCTGGGTTGCGACCTCTTCCTGCTTCGGCGGCGACTTGAGCGCGCAACCGACGGGCAGGCTCGCCGCGAGCGCCAGTAGGATCAGAGCCCGGGTATTCATCGGACTAGTGCAGCTTGAGGATCAGGTAGTTGGTGTACGACCCGACGCGCAGGATGATCTTGCGCAGGATGTGGATCGCCTCGGCGTGCTCTGTGTAGATGGCGCCGGTGCCCATGGCGCCAGCCGCGAGGAACTTGTCCTTGTCCCGGTCGGCGATGTCGAGCTTCACCGCGAAGCGGCCGGGCGGCAGCGGCGCCGGCCCCGTGGTCGGCAGGGTGCCCGACATCTGGACCTGACCCTGGCCCTGCGCCCAGACGATGGAACTGACCCGCGCCTTGATGATCTCGCCGGGATAGGTATCGAGGGCGATCTCCGCCTCGTCGCCGGCCTTAACGCGCCAGAGCTCGTTCTGTCCATAGAGCGCGATCACCTGGAACTCGTCCTCGACGAAGGTCATCGCCGGGACAAACGGCAGGTTGGCCAGGAACTGGCCGGCCCGCAGCTGCACGTTGATTGCGGTGCCGTTCGCCGGCGCATACATCGTCGTCTGCGACAGCTCCCACCGGGCCTTGGCGAGGTTCGCCTTGATGGTCGCCACCGCGGCGAGATCGCCGTCCACCACCGCCGCGAGCTGCGCCTGCGCCCGGGCCTCGCTGGCGACTGCCGCCGCGGTCTGGCCTTCGAGATTCGCGAGATCGGCCTGCGCCTTCTCGAGATCGAAGCGGTTGCCGGCGCCGGACGCGCTCAGCTCCTGGTACTGCTTCACGCGGTGTCTCGTGAGGTCGATCTGCGCGCGGAGCGCCGCGGTGTTGCCCTTCGCCTGGGCGAGCTGTTCGCGCAGCTCCTGCGCCGAGCCTTCGGACTGCGCGAGCTGCGCCTCCAGCGCCTTGACGTCGAGCTCGTAGGGCGTCGGATCGATGCGGAAGAGCACGTCGCCCTTCTTCATCGGCCGGTTGCCCTCGGCGGGTACGTCAACCACGCGCCCCCTGACCTGCGGGATCACCTGCACCACGTACTTGATGACCCGGACGTCGGCCGACGATGGCGCGTTGATGTTCAGGAGCAGGACCAGCGCCGTCAGGCCGACGATCGGGATGATGACGACCGTGACCTGGGATACCGAGTTCCACGGCAGCCATTTCAGCTTGATGAAGATCAGCCAGACGAAGAACGAGTAGATGCCGAGCAGCAGGATTTCCATCAGCCGGCTCCCTCGCTGGCGCGGGGCGCGACCACCCGTTGCTCGATGACCGCCAGCCGCTCGCGGATATCCCGCAGCTCCTCGGGCAGCTTGCCGCGCGCCGCGAGGGTGTCGAGCTCCGAGCGCAGCCGGGAAACGTCCGCGCCGAACTCCACTGCATCCGGCGCGTCGGTCTCGGCGAGCTCCTTGTAGTAATCGTCGTGTTTGTCCTTGCCGTAGGCCAGCTTGTAGAGCACGGGCTTGCTGTAGGCCATGATCCAGGCGATGGGCCAGAGGAGGCCGCCGAACACCAGCGACAGCAGGCAGAGGACCTTGATGACATCCTTCTGCGGGTGGTTACGCTGCTCGGCGACCTTTTCCGGGAGGATGTGCACGAGCCAGAACACAGCGATCGCGATCACCGGCACGATAATGATGACGACCAGCGCCATGACATCCGCCGCCTTGTCGAGCGCCTCTCCAGACAGGAACGACGCCTGCGCTGTCGTGGCGGACAACACGGAGACGGCTAGGCTGGTCATCCCGGCGGTCTTGTAGTTCTTTTTTCTCATGCGAACACCCAGCAGTAGCGGACCGTAGCTTAACGCCCGCCGGAACCTTCGGCCAGCTTCGCCGCCAGATGCCGCGTGTTAGCATGACCGTCCGCGATGACCGGATGACCTCAGGATGGCGATCCTCGACTGGGTGACCGCTTACCGCCGGGAATGGCTGGGCGCCGACGTCCTCGCCGGCTTGGTCACGGCGGCGGTGGTCATTCCGAAGGCCATGGCCTATGCGACGGTGGCCGGACTACCGGTCCAGGCCGGGCTGTATACAGCCTTCGCCCCCCTGGTCGTCTACGCGCTGCTCGGCTCCTCCCGCGTGCTGAGCGTCACCACGACGACGACGATCGGCATCCTCGTCGGCGCGGAGCTTGCGATCGTCGCGCCGGACGGCAACCCGGCCGTGATGCTGCAGGCACTCGCCACGCTGACATTTCTCGTCGGCATCGTTCTCGCTGCAGCCGCGGTGCTGCGCCTCGGCTTCCTCGCCAATTTCATCTCCGAGCCGGTGCTGATCGGGTTCAAGGCGGGGATCGGGCTCGTCATCGTCGTGGACCAGATCCCGAAGCTGCTCGGCGTGCATTTCCACAAGGGCACATTCGTCCAGAACCTGTTATCGCTGGTGCACAGCCTGCCGCAGACTTCGGTCCTCGTGCTGGCGGTCGGCGCCGGCACGATCGTCCTGCTCACGGGACTGGAGCGCTTCCTGCCGCGGGTCCCGGCGCCGCTGGTCGCGGTCGCTGCCGGTATTGCTGGGATGGCGCTGCTCGGGCTCGGCAGCATGGGCGTGGAATCCGTCGGCGAGATCCCGCGCGGATTGCCCGGTCTCGTGCTGCCCGACGTGTCACTGGCGGGCGACCTCTGGCCGGCGGCGCTTGGCATTGCGCTGATGAGCTTCACGGAAACCATCGCCGTGGGGCGCGCCTTCGTCGCGAGCGGCGAGCCGGTCCCGCAGCCCAACCGGGAACTGCTGGCCACGGGCATTGCCACGGCGGGCGGGGCCGTGCTCGGCGCCATGCCGGCCGGCGGCGGCATGTCACAGACCGCGGTCAACCGCAGCGCGGGAGCTCGCAGCCCGCTCGCCGGGTTGATTACCGCCGGTGTGACGCTGCTGACGATGCTGTTGCTCGCGCCGCTCATCAGCCTGATGCCGCAGGCGACGCTCGCCGCCGTCGTCATCGTCTATTCGGTCGGCCTCATAAAGCCCGCCGAGTTCCGCGCGATCCTGGACATCCGGCGCACGGAGTTCATCTGGGCGCTGGCAGCACTCGCCGGCGTGGTGCTGCTCGGCACGCTGAAGGGCATTCTCGTCGCGATCATCGTGTCGCTGGTGGCGCTCGCGCAGCAGGTGGCCGATCCGCCGATCTACGTGATCGGCCGTAAGCGCGGCACCAACGCATTCCGCCCGCTGTCCGCCGGGCACACGGACGACGAGACGTTCCCGGGCCTGCTGATGCTGCGTCTCGCCGGGCGCCTGTTCTTCGCCAACGCCGAGCGCGTCGCCGCCCGGATGCGCCCGCTTATCGAGGAGGCGAAGCCCCGCGTGGTGGCGCTCGACCTGAGCGGCGTGTTCGACCTCGAGTACACCGCGCTCAAGATGCTGACCGAGGCCGAAGAGCGGCAGCGGCAGCGCGGCGTGATGCTCTGGCTCGTCGGGCTCACGCCCGAGGTCCTGGCGATGGTGCAGCGCTCCCCGCTCGGCCGGACACTCGGATCGGAGCGCATGTTCTTCAATCTGGAGCAGGCGGTGGCCAAGTATCCGATTTCGAGTCGCCGCGACGTCCCTGATGGAGGGCCTTGATTAGACAGCCATTTCGGGAGCACCATGCTGCCAACAGCCGGTGAATACGCTTGCCTGGGATGGGCCGACGTAGGACCGACAAAATAAGTAAGCGTTTTCAGAAGCGTAGGTAGTTTTCACAACCTCGAGACATTGAACGCCTGACGCATCAGGTGTCAAATTCGCAACGTCTCCGCGAGGAGAGGGGTGCCGCATGGGGTTCAAATTTACTCGCAGGTCACGCGGACCTCGGCGGCCGTCGTGTTTTTCAAGTCAGCAGGAGAATGCAATGATTCGGCAACTATCGGCGCGGCGCCTCGTCGGCCTCGCGATCGGCGCATCGCTCGCGCTCGTGTTCGGGGCGGCCCATGCCGCCGATGGCGACAAGTCATTCGAGACTCTACGGCTTCGCGCAGCTCGACTACATCCAGGATTTCGGACGCGTGGACCCGGACTGGGAGTCCACGCTGCGGCCGTCGACGCATCCCGACGAGCGGCGAGCCCTTCGGCAGCGACGGGCAGGCGATCCTGAGCGTCAAGCAGAGCCGGCTTCGGCGTGAAGGGCACGATGCCGACCGCCAAGGGACCCGATCAACACGAAGTTCGAGTTCGACATGTTCGGCACGGGTGACGATGCCGGGCAGACGACGATCCGGCTGCGCCACGCCTATGGCGAGTTCGGCCAGTTCCTCGCGGGCCAGACCAATTCGGCTCTTCATGGACGGTCGACATCTTCCCGAACACGATCGACTACTGGGGCCCGGCCGGCATGGTGTTCTACCGCAACGTGCAGATCCGCTGGACGCCGATTTCCGGCGACAGCGACACTTTGCCATCGCCATCGAGGACCCGGGCAACGACATCGACACCGGGCATACTCGCGCCTGATCCTGGAACTCGAGCGGCGTTCACCGGTGCAGACCGACGAGGAGGTGCCGGATCTCACTGCGCACTACCGCGTGAAGACCGGCTTCGGCCACGTCCAGGTCGCCGGCATCCTGCGCAAGGTCGGCGTACGAGGTCGTGCGACCCGACCACCGACGACGTGGCCTACAGCGACGACGACATGGGCTGGGGCATCGACCTCACCGGCACCATCAACGTCGGCGAGAAGCAACGTGATCCGCGCCGGCCTCGTGTACGGCGAAGGCATCGCCAGCTACATGAACGACGGCGGCATGGACGCTCGCGCCCGACCGTCCGCTCAACCCGGACGGCACCGTGCCCGGCGGGTCCAAGGTCGAGGCCGTGCCGCTCACCGGCGTGCTCGCCTGTACCTACGACCACTACTGGAACGACACAGTGCATCGAGCTCGATCGGCTACTGCTTCACCGAGGTGGACAACACCGACGGCCAGACCGCCGACGCCTTCCACAAGGGCGAGTACGCCTCGGTGCAACCTGCTGTATTACCCCGGTCGAGAACCTGATGGTCGGCTGGAGAGCTCTGTGGGGCGAGCGCGACCAGACAACGACGGCGCATACGGACGACGACAGCCGCGTCCAGTTCACCGTCAAGTACAACTTCGGCACCAAGCTGTGATGTCCCACGAGCGGGCAACTTGAAGGGCAAGAGCATAAGGCACGGGAACAGGCAACATGAAAACAATTGCAGCATTGTGTCGCAACGTTGAGCCTCGCCGCGGGCGGCTGGGCCGAAGCCAAGGACCGACGCCGGGCCCGACGGCCAAGGACTTCCAGCGAGTCGTGGACGCCGCCACGCGAAGTACAAGGACCTGAAGGAAGGCAAGAACGCCGACTACATCCCGATCCTGACCAAGACGCCGAGCGACCTGTTCGGCGTGGTGATCGTCACCCGGGACGGGAAGGTCTACAGCGCGGGCGACGTCGACTACAAGTTCTCGATCCAGTCGGTGTCGAAGCCCTTCACGGCGGCGCTGGTCATGACGCAGCAGTGCCCAGAGGTCCTCGACGAGAAGATCGGCGTCGAGCCCACCGGCCTGCCGTTCAACTCGCGCTGGCGATCGAGCTCTACAAGAGCAAGCGATCCGTGAATCCGCTGGTCAATGCCGGCGCCATCGCGGCGGTGAGCCTGGTGCAGGCGAAGTCCGAAGCGGAACGCTGGAACCAGGTTCTGCAGAACATCAGCGACTTTCGCGGGCAGCCCGCTCACGGTGCTGGAGAACGTGTACGAGTCGGAGTACACCACGGCCTTCGGCAACCGGGCAATCGCCAACCTGCTCTACAACTACGAGCGCCTCTACAGCGACCCGGAGGAGGCGCTGCGGGTCTACACGCGCGAGTGCTCCATCGGCGTCAGCGCCAAGGACCTGGCATGATGGGCGCGACGCTGGCCAACCAGGGCGTCAACCCGCTGACCAAGAAGCGCGTGATGCCGGCCGAGGACGTGCCGGAGCTGCTGGCGATCATGGCCACCGCGGGCTTCTACGACGAGTCCGGCGAGTGGATGTACACGGCGGGCCTGCCGGCGAAGACCGGCGTCGGCGGCGGCATCGTCGCCGTCGTGCCCGGCCGTTTCGCCATCGCGGCGTTCTCGCCGCGGCTGAACGAGGCCGGCAACAGCGTCCGCTCGCTGAACGCGATCCGCGACATCGCCGGCGAGCTCGGCGTCGGCGTGTTCGGCCCGAATCCGCAGTAAGGCAAAAGGGGACGCTTCCCTCTTACCTGCAAGGGAAGCGTCCCCTTTCCAAACACAATCAATGACGGACAAAAACGCAAAAACCGGCCCGATGCCGATCGGGCAGAGCTTCTCCATCCCTGATGCCCGCCACGATCGCTGGGCACAGCTCGCGATCGTCGCGCGCGCCTGGGCGGCCGGGGCGGGACGCGGCGACAGGACCGACCGCCTGCGGGCCGACGCGGAGGCGACCCTGGCCGAGCTCGCGCCGCTCGAGGAGTACTGCGCGTTCCCGGGGCCGCGGCTGCACCGGGCGCTGCGCGAGAGCCTGCGCGAGGGCGACGGCACCGCGTTCGCGCACCTTGCCCAGCGCATCAACCTCGCGCTGTCCTCCGGCGCCTTCCGTCACGAGACATCCTGCTGGGAGCCCGGCGAGGAGACGGAGATCGGCGTCGCCGATTACCTGCCACCGACCGCCGAGGAAGACGATGAGTACAGGCCGTATTTCGAGGTGCTGAGCGTCACGCCGAACGACCCGGCGCGCTACGAGCAGGCCCGCCAGGACATCCGCCGGCTCCGGCGCACGGACGACCCGTTCGTCTACGAGCTCGTGCAGGTCGGGTCATTCGAGGACGCGGTCATCGGCGTGCTCGCCAACCCGGAGCTGCAGGCGATCGTGATCGGCGATGGCTTCGCCTTCCGCTCGCGGCACGAGCTGCCGCAGCTGCGCGAGATGCTCGAGCGCAGGATCCCGTTCGACGCGGATGCCGTCGACGTACGCGACTACGGCCTGCAGCTCACGCGCGCGCTCAAGGACATCCGGCCTGAGCTCGACATCTACCTCCTGACCGAGCGCGGCGCCGAGTCGCTCGCCGGCCGGCCCGAGGCCGCGCCGCTGCGCCGGATCTTCTACGGCGTCGAGGAGCTCATGGAGCTCCATCTCGCGATCCTCGATGGCGTCGGCGACCGCTACGACACCCCGTACTTCACGAACCTCAAGCGCTACAGCCAGAAGCCGACCGGTACGTTCCATGCGCTGCCCGTGGCGCGCGGCAAGTCCATCTTCCGCTCGAAATGGATCCGGGACATGGGACACTTCTACGGGGTGAACCTGTTCCTCGCCGAGTCCTCGGCCACGACGGGCGGCCTCGACAGCCTGCTCGAGCCGACGGGCAACATCAAACGCGCCCAGGAGCTCGCCGCGCGCGCGCTCGGCGCGGATCGCGCCTATTTCTCCACCAACGGCACCTCGACCTCGAACAAGATCGTCCTGCAGGCGCTGCTCGCGCCCGGTGACATCGTGCTGATCGACCGGAACTGCCACAAGTCGCACCACTACGCCATGGTGCTCTCCGGCGCGCAGCCGCTGTACCTCGAGGCCTACCCGATGACGGCCTACTCGATGTACGGCGCGGTGCCGCTGCGCTCGATCAAGAAGGCGCTGCTGGACCTCAAGGCGGAAGGAAAGCTCGACCGCGCGAAGCTCGTCGACCTCACGAACTGCACCTTCGACGGGCACATGTACCACCCGCAGCGGGTGATGGAGGAGTGCCTCGCGATCAAGCCCGACCTCGTGTTCCTGTGGGACGAGGCGTGGTTCGGCTTCGCGCGCTTCTCGCCGTTCCATCGCATGCGCACCGCGATGCACGGCGCCGCGAAGCTCGAGGAGCGGCTGCGCAGCCCCGCGTACCGCGAGGAATACAAGGCATTCAGCGCGAAGCAGGGCGACCTCGACCCCGCCGATGCGCGCCTGCTCGACCAGCGGCTGCTGCCCGATCCCGACAAGGCGCGGGTGCGCGTCTATGGCACGCAGTCCACGCACAAGTCCATGTCGGCGCTGCGCCAGGGGTCGATGATCCTCGTGCGCGACCAGGACTTCGGGGTCGTGCACGGCGCCTTCGAGGAGGCGTTCTTCACGCATACCTCGACCTCACCCAACCTGCAGATCATCGCCTCGCTCGATCTCGCCCGCCGGCAGATGGAGCTGGAAGGTTACGAGCTCGTCATACGCGCCACGGACCTCGCGCTGCGCATACGGCGGGAAGTGAACGATCATCCGCTCATCTCGAAATACTTCCGGGTGCTGACGCCGGCGGAGATGGTGCCTGCCGAATACCGCGAGTCCGGCATCGCCGACTATGGCTGGCCGCACGCGACCCGCATGCAGATCGCCGATGCCTGGAGCCGCGACGAGTTCGCGCTCGATCCGACGCGTCTCACGCTGGTCTGCGGCACCGCCGGCTACGACGGCACGGCGTTCAAGGGCCTGCTCGCCGAGCGCTACGACATCCAGATCAACAAGACCTCGCGCAACAGCATCCTCGTCCAGACCAACATCAACAACACGCGCAGCGACGTCGCGAACATCGTGAAGGTGCTGGCGGACGTCTCCCGGCGGGTCGAGGGCGAGCTGCGCCAGGGCGGCGAGTCCGCACGCGCCGCTTTCGCGGCGCGCGTGAAGGCGCTGATGGAGGACGTCCCGGACCTGCCCAACTTCAGCCGCTTCCATGCGGGCTTCCGGGACGACCCGAAGAGCGCGACGTCCGAGGGTCACATGCGCGAGGCGTTCTTCACGGCCTATCGGCCCGAGGACTGCGAGTACATCAAGATCGATTCGAAGGAGATCGATCAGCGTGCGAAGAAGGGGCCAGAGCTCGTGGCGGCGGACTTCGTGATCCCGTACCCGCCGGGCTTCCCGATCATGGTGCCGGGGCAGGTGATCACGGCCGACACGGTCGAGTTCATGCGCAAGCTCGACGTCAAGGAGATCCACGGTTATCACGCGGCACAGGGCCTGCGACTCCTCAAGACCACGTCACTCGGCAAGAAGCGGAAATAGGGGGCGGCATGTGGCAATGGCTCGTTGAGACGCTCAGGAGCTATCCCGAGATCGCGATCTTCCTGACGCTGGGCCTCGGCTTCTGGGCCGGCAAGTGGAAGTTCGGTTCCTTCAGTCTCGGCGTCGTCACGAGCACGCTGCTCGCCGGCGTGCTGGTCGGGCAGCTCGGCATCACCATCTCTCCCAACGTGAAGTCGACGTTCTTCCTGATGTTCCTGTTCGCGGTCGGCTACGGCGTCGGCCCGCAGTTCTTTCGGGGGCTCAAGGGCGACGGCCTCCAGCAGGTGCTGTTCGCGATCCTCATGTGCGTGGCGGTGCTCGCCAGCGCGGTCGTCGCCGGCAAGTTTCTCGGCTACGACGCTGGCGGGACGGCGGGCCTGCTGTCGGGCGCCAGCACGATCTCCGCCGTGCTCGGGGTCGCGACCGACAGCATCAACCAGCTCGCCATCGGCGCCGACGAGAAGAAGAAGATGCTCGATGCCATGCCCGTCGCCTACGCCGTCACCTACCTCTTCGGTACGGCCGGCTCCGCGTGGATCCTGGCGAGCCTCGGCCCGAAGATCCTGCGCGTCGACATCGCCGAGGAGAGCCGCAAGTACGAGGCCGAGATGGGCGGTTCGCTGGCGGCGAACGAGGACCGGCTCACGCCCGCCACGCACTTCGTGATGCGGGCGTACCGGATCGCCGCTCCATGGGTCGGGAAGACAGTGCGCGAATTCGAGCAGAGCTTCGGCACCGCCATGGCCGACGGCCGGCCGATCCGGGTATTCGTGGAGCGCATCCGCCAGGACGGCCAGATCATCGAGCCTGAGCCGGATACCCGCATCGGCAAGGACGCGGTGCTGGCGATCGCGGGGCGCCGCGAGATCGTGCTGGACCGCGCGGAGTCGATCGGGAAGGAAGTGGACGACCGCGAACTGCTCGACCTCGAGCTCCTCATGCTCGACGTGGTGGTGACCAACAAGGCGATGACCGGTCGCCCGCTCATCGATATCGCGCGGGAGGATCTCGAGGAGACCGGCCGCGGCGTCTTCCTCCGCAAGATACTTCGGGCCGGTGTCGAGATGCCGCTCACCGCGGGAGTGAAGCTCGACCGTGGCGACACGCTCACGCTGGTCGGCGCCCGGGCGGACGTCGAGCGGGTGGCTGCCGCCATCGGCTATGCGGATCGTGTCACCGAGGCGACCGACATGGTCGTCATGGGCGGCGGCATCGTCATCGGCGCGCTGATAGGCGCGCTGACCTTCACCGTGGGTGGCGTGCCATTGAGCCTCAGCACCAGCGGCGGCGCGCTCATCGCCGGCCTCGTGTGCGGCTGGCTGCGCTCGGTGAACCGCACTTTCGGGCGCATCCCCGCGCCGGCGCTCTGGGTCTTCAACAACATCGGCCTCAACACCTTCATCGCGGTGGTCGGCATCACCGCGGGGCCGGGCTTCGTCGCCGGCCTCAAGGCGCAGGGGCTGGAGCTGTTCCTCGCCGGCATCGTCGTGACCACGGTGCCGCTCGTTTTCGGACTCCTGATCGGCAAGTACGTCTTCAAGATGAAGCCGCCGATCGTGCTCGGCGCCTGCGCGGGGGCCCGCACGACGACGGCCGCGCTCGGCGCGATCGAGGAGGAGGCGAAGAGCAAGGTCCCCGCGCTCGGCTACACGGTGACCTACGCGGTCGGCAACACGCTGCTGACGGTCTGGGGTGTGGTCGTCGTGATCCTCATGACCTAGGCCGATAAGAACCCGGCACCCGGAGAAAAACCATGAAAGCAAAGAAAGCCATGAAGCACACACCGGGGCTGATGAAGCTGAGCCCCTTCGAATTGAAGGACGAGCTGATCAAGATTGCCAAGGACCGCACGCAGGGCAAGTCGGCGAGCCTCCAGTTCCTGAACGCCGGGCGCGGCAATCCCAACTGGACCGCGACCACGCCGCGCGAGGCTTTCTTCCTGCTGGGACAGTTCGCGCTCGCCGAGTGCAAGCGCGACTGGGACGAGCCGGACCTCGGGGGCATGCCCCAGCGCAAGGGTGCGGCACGCCGGCTGGAGAGATTCCTGAGGGCGACCGCCGACAGCCCGGGCAAGGCGCTGCTTTCCGCCTCGCTGGAGTACGGCACCGGAACGCTCGGGTTCGACGCCGACGCCTTCGTCCACGAGCTGACCGACTCGATCGTCGGGGACAACTACCCGGTCCCCGGCCGCATGCTCGAGCACTGCGAGCGGATCGCGCACGAGTTCATCGCGAAGGAGATGTGCGACAACCGGCCGCCGCCCGGCAAGTTCGACATCTTCGCCGTCGAGGGCGGCACCGCGGCCATGTGCTACATCTTCAACAGCCTGCGGACCAACGGCCTGCTGAAGCCCGGCGACACGATCGCGCTCGGCACACCGATCTTCACCCCCTACATCGAAATGACTCATCTCGAGGGCTTCAGGACCATCCACATCGAGCAGTCCGAGATGAAGAAGGGGATGCACACCTGGCGTTACCCGGACTCCGAGCTGAAGAAGCTCGAGAACCCGAAGGTCAAGGCGTTCTTCCTCGTCAATCCGAGCAACCCCGCGTCGGTGGCGATCGACTCCGCGACGATGAAGCGGATCGTCTCCATCGTGAAGGGGAAGCGCCCCAACCTCCTGCTGCTCACCGACGACGTTTATGGCACGTTCGTCCCGGGGTTCCGGTCGCTGGCGGCGGAGCTGCCCAGGAACACGATCCTCGTGTACTCGTATTCCAAGCACTTCGGCTGCACCGGCATGCGGCTCGGCATCATCGGCATCCACCAGGACAACATCCTCGATCCGGCCATCGCCCGGATGCCGAAGAAGAAGCGTGACGAGCTGAACTATCGCTACTCCTCGCTGACGCCGCATCCCGAGGCCATGAAGTTCATCGATCGCATGGTGGCCGACAGCCGCAACGTGGCGCTCAACCACACCGCCGGCGTGTCGCTTCCCATGCAGGTGCAGATGGCGCTGTTCTCGCTGTTCTCGCTGCTCGACAGGGACGACGCCTACACGCTGCGCTGCCGGCGCATCGTCCAGGAGCGTCTCGGGCGGCTGGCGAAGGGCATCGGCGTGGAGATACCCGAGGACCCGAACCGCGCAGCCTACTACGCGGTGCTCGACATCGAGGCCTGGGCGCGGCGCACCCACGGGGACGAGTTCATGGAGTGGGCGACCCGGGATCACGTGCCGCTCGACATCGTCTACGGCCTGGCGCGGAACTTCGGCACGGTGCTCCTCAACGGCGACGGCTTCGGCGGCCCGCCCTGGTCGGCCCGCGTGTCGCTGGCTAACCTGCCGACGGATGCCTACGAGCAGATCGGCCGCAACGTGGCGACCGGGCTCAGCAACGCCGAGAAGCGCTGGAAGGCTTCGCGCAAGTTGGCGAAAAAAGAAGCGAAGCGGAAGAAATAAACAAGGAGACTCACATGAAATACGAACCAAAACTGCTCGTTCAGGTTGCAGGCGCCGTGATCATGGCGCTGGCGCTCGCTTCGGCGGCTGACGCGAAGCCGAAGGTGAAGATCATCGCGACCGGCGGCACGATCGCCGGCGCGCAGGCGAGCCAGGCGGAGTACGGTTACAAGGCCGGCGCCTTCAAGGTCGAGGACCTGATCAATGCCGTGCCGCAGATGAAGGAGCTCGCCGACATCACCGGCGAGCAGCTCGTCAACATCGGCAGCCAGGACATGAACGACGAGGTCTGGCTGAAGCTCGGCAAGCGTGTCAATGAGGTGCTGGCGGCGGCCGACACCGACGCGGTCGTGATCACCCACGGCACGGACACGATGGAGGAGACGTCCTATTTCCTCAACCTCGTGGTGAAGAGCGACAAGCCGGTCGTGCTGGTCGGCTCGATGCGGCCGGCGACCGGCATCAGCGCCGACGGGCCCATGAACCTCTACAACGCCGTCGCGGTCGCGGCCGATGCGAAGGCGAAGGGCCGCGGCGTGCTCGTCGTGATCAACGACACGATACAGGCGGCGCGCAGCGTCGCGAAGATCAACACCGCGAACGTCGAGGCTTTCAGGAGCCCGAACCGCGGGCCGGCGGGGGTGGTGAACACCGGCAAGATCAACTGGTTCGAGGTGCCCGGCGGCAAGCGCGGACCGCAGAGCGAGTTCTCGATCGCGAACGTAACGGCGCTGCCGCGCGTGGACGTCATCTACGCGCACGCCAACATGAGCCCGGACCTGATAGACGCGGCGGTCGCCAAAGGCGCGAAGGGCATCGTGCTCGCCGGTGTCGGCGACGGCAATGCGACGACGCAGGCGATCGACAAGCTGGCCGAGGTCGCCAAGAAAGGCGTGGTCGTCGTGCGCAGCACGCGCATCGTGAGCGGGCTCACCTACCGCAACAACGAGGTGAACGACGACAAGCTCGGCTTCGTCGCCGCGCTCGAGCTCAACCCCGCGAAGTCGCGCGTCCTCCTGCAGCAGGCGCTCCTGAAGACGAAGGATCCTAAGGAGATCCAGCGGATGTTTTCCGAGTATTGAGAGAGATGAGGTGCCGGTGGATGCCGGCGCTGGTGCTGTCCTGCGCGGCCCCGTTCGCCATGGCGCAGGACATGGAGCCGCGGTCTTATTCGCCGTCGCCGGTCGGCATGAACTTCGTCGGCATGTCGTACGTGCATTCGACCGGCGGCGTCGCGGTGGACGCCTCCCTGCCGCTCGACAACGTCGACGCCGACCTCGAGTCCGCGGTGGTCGGCGTCTCGCGGACCTTTCCCCTGGGCGGGCGCGCGGCCAGCGTCGCCCTCGCGCTGCCGTATGTCTGGGGTCACGTGTCGGGTGACGTCTCCGAGGAGCGTAGCACCGTCAGGCGGCAGGGTTTCGCGGATGCGCGGCTGCGACTTGCGGTCAATCTCTTCGGCAACCGGGCGCTCGGCGCGCGCGAGTTCGCGGCCCGCGCGCGCGGCACGAACGTCGGCGCCAGTCTCACGGTAGTCGCGCCGTCCGGCGAGTACAGATCCAACAAGCTGATCAACCTGGGTTCGAACCGCTGGGCCTTCAAGCCCGAGCTCGGCCTATACCAGCCTCTCGGGGCGTGGGCGGTGGAGTTATCCGCCGGTTCCTGGTTCTTCACCGACAACGACGATTTCTTCGGCGGTTCCACTCGCGAGCAGGATCCCATGCTGACCACGCAGCTCCACGTGAGTTATACGTTCCGCCCGCGGCTCTGGATCGCGGCCAGCGGCACGTGGTATTCCGGCGGCTCGACGACGCTTGACGGCGTGCACAAGGCGGACCGGCAGGACAACACGCGCATCGGGGCGACGCTGTCCATCCCATTCACCCAGGGCCTGTCGCTGAAGCTCGGCTGGTCCAATGGCGTGACGACACGCATCGGCTCGGACTTCACGACGTATGCGGTGGGGTTGCAGTATGCTTGGCAGTCGGGGGAAGGAGCTACTTCGTGAACGATACGCGCGGGGACATCGGCCGTGTCACCCTCAACGTGCTCTTCATCGGGGGCCTGACGCTCGCCTCGTTCTGGGTCCTGCGGCCGTTCCTGGCAGCCTTCATCTGGGCCGTGATGATCGTCGTCTCCACCTGGCCGATGATGCGGCGCGTGGAAGCCTGGCTTGGCGGCAGGCGCGCGCCCGCGGTCGTCGTGATGACGATCGTGATGCTGCTGGTCTTCGTCCTGCCGCTGGTGCTGGCGGTCGGCGCGATGGCTGAGCGCGCCGTGGATGCCGCCGCGTGGGTGACGAGCCTGGCAGAAAAGCACCTGCCCGAGGCCCCGGCCTGGCTCGCGACGCTCCCGCTGATCGGCCCCCGGGCGACGGTGGCGTGGGACCGGTTCGCGGGCGCCGGTTTCCAGGAGCTCGTCGCGCCGCTCGAGCCCTACACGCGCGACATCGGCCGGTGGCTGCTGTCGGAAGCGGGCGCTTTCGGCGCGCTGTTCGTGCAGGGCCTGCTGATCGTGATCCTCTCCGCGGTGCTGTATGCGAGCGGCGACACGTGGGCGGCTTGGGTCATCGCCTTTGGCAGGCGGCTGGCGGCGACCCGCGGAGAAGCCGCGATCGTGCTCGCCGGCCAGGCGATCCGCGGCGTGGCCCTCGGCGTGATCGTGACGGCGCTGCTGCAGTCGGCACTGGGCGGCATCGGTCTATGGCTCGCGGGCGTGCCGTTCCCGGCGTTGCTGACCGCGGTCATGCTCATCCTTTGCATCGCCCAGATCGGGCCTATCCTTGTCCTCCTCGGCGGCACGGCCTGGCTATTCTTCACCGGACATACCGGCTGGGGATCCTTCATGCTCGGCTGGTCGCTCGTCATCGGGCTCATGGACAACTTCCTGAGGCCGATACTGATCAAGCGCGGGGCGGATCTGCCGCTGATGCTCATCTTCGCCGGTGTCATCGGCGGCCTGCTAAGCTTCGGTCTCGTGGGCATCTTCGTCGGGCCGGTGGTGCTGGCCGTGACATACACTTTGGTGGATGCGTGGGTCACCGAGCGTCCGCCTGCGCCGGAGGTATGACGTTGAATCGCAGCTTGTTCTTCGCTTTCGTCGCAGGGACGCTGGCGCCTACTGTGCTGATGGCCGCCGGCCCCGATCTGCTCAAGAATCCCTTTTACGTGTCGCTGGGCACGTTCATCGTCAATACCGATACTAAGGTGCAGCTCGACGGCGAGACGACTACTGGCACCGACGTCAATCTGGAGCAGACCTTCGGCGACGACACCGCCAATCGCTTCCGCATCGATGCGTACTGGCGCTATGCGGAGAGGCACAAGGTCCGCGCGTTCGGATTCCGCACCAGGGTCAAGCGATCGGCGACGATCTCGGAGCAGATCGACTGGGGCGACGTGACCTTCCCGGTGGGGGCCGACGTCGCGCTCGACCGCAAGTTCTCGATCTACGAGCTCGCCTACGAATACGCGTTCCTGCGCAAGGAGAAGATCGAGCTGTCCGCCTCCGCGGGCCTGCACTGGACCACGCTCTCCGTGAATCTGGCGGCGAACCTCGACGACCCGAACAACCCGGGCGAGACCTTCCGCGCGAGCGACACCGGCCGGCTCGATGTGCCGCTGCCGGTGTTCGGTTTCCGCGGCCTCTATACGCCGGGCCACAACTTCTGGATCGATGCCACCGCGCAGATCTTCTCGCTCACCGTCAACGAGTACTCGGGACACGTAACCGATCTGCGCCTGGCGGGCACCTGGCAGCCGAAGAAATGGCTGGGTATCGGCGTCGGCTACAACGAGTTCAACCTCAACGTGGACGTCGACAAGGACACGTTCCACGGCTCGGCGAAGTGGACCTACAAGGGCCCGCAAGTTTTCCTGAGCGGCTCGTTCTGAGGCCGTGAAGTTCTCCCTCAACTGGCTCCTCGCCTTCGTCCCGGTCACGCTGGGCCTGGAGGCGTCGCACGCCGCCGCGCCGCTCATATTCTTCTCCGCGGCCCTGAGCATCGTGCCCATCGCGGCGCTGCTGGTTCACGCGACGGAGCAGCTCGCGGTGCGGACGGGGGATGCGGTCGGGGGACTCCTGAACGCGACCTTCGGGAACGCGCCCGAGCTCATCATCGCCATCGTGGCGCTCAAGGCCGGGCTGATGCAGATGGTGCTCGCCTCGATCATCGGCGCGGTGCTCGCGAATCTCCTGCTGGCCCTCGGGCTCGCGTTCTTCCTCGGCGGCCTGAAGAAACATGACCAGCAATACAACGCGGGCGCGGCACGGGTCTATAGCACCATCATGCTGATCACCGTCGTCTGCCTGGCGGCGCCCGGCGCGTTCGAGAATCTCTTCGGCGCCGAGACGGCGGGGCTGCGTTCGGATGCGCTGAGCATCGGCCTCGCCGTGATGCTGCTCGGGCTGTACGTGCTCTATCTCGTCTTCATGCTCGGGACGCACCCGGAGCTCTTCGTGAGCGCCGGCGGCGGCGCGGAGGCGCACGCGGCCGAGTGGAGCGTGGGCAAGGCCGTCGGTATTCTCGTGGCGGCGTCCGTGGGCGCGGCCTTCATGAGCGAGATCCTCGTCGGCGCGGCGGAAGCCACGGGCAAGGCGCTCGGCATGTCGCAGGCCTTCATCGGCGTCGTGCTGCTCGCGCTCATCGGCGGTGCCGCCGAGCTCGGCGCCGCGGTGACGATGGGCATCCGCGACCGCCTCGACTTGAGCATCGGCATCGCGCTCGGGAGCTGCATGCAGATCGCCCTGTTCGTGGCGCCCGTGCTGGTGCTCGTGAGCTATTTCATCGCGCCCGAGCCGCTGCGGCTCGAGTTCGGCAAGACCGCGGTCGGCGCCCTGCTGCTGAGCGTGCTGATCGGCGCCGCGGTCTGCTCCGACGGCCATTCGAACTGGTACAAGGGTGTGCAGCTCGTCGCCGTCTACCTGGTTCTGGCACTCATGATGTACCTGGCGCCCGGCTTATGAAGAGGCTTCTGGCGTTTGTCCTGGTCCTGTGCGCCGCGACGGCGACGGCCGCGCTGCCGCCGATCAGCGACCCGCCGACGAATGAGTACCGGCACGGCAAGTTCGTCTGGGTCGATCTGGTGACCCCCGACGCCGCCGGCGCGCGCCGGTTCTACGGCGGTCTCTTCGGCTGGGCCTTCGCCGAGCTCGGCACCGGGGCAAAAACCTACACGCTCGCGTACCACGCGGGCGCGCCGGTCGCGGGCATGCTCGAGCGCAAACCCGCATCGGACCAGCAGCGACAGTCGCGCTGGATCGCCTTCATGTCGGTCGCCGATGTGGCCACGGCGGCAAAGCAGGTCGCGGGCAAGGGCGGCACGGTGCTAATCCCGCCGCGCGCGGTCGAGGGGCGCGGCGACATGGCGCTGCTCGCCGACCCGGACGGCGCTCCCGTTGGGCTCATCAACTCCTCGAGCGGCGACCCGCCCGATTACCTCGCCGAGCCGGGCGAGTGGATCTGGGCGCTGTACCAGAGCCCGGACGCCACGCGTGCCGCCGCGTTCTACCAGGACGTCGGCGGGTACGAGGTGGTGCCCGACGACCGCTTCGAGCGCGCGCCGCATTTCATGCTCGTGGCGGACGGATTCGCCCGCGCGAGCCTCGTGGAGATCCCGGCGGAGCGCTCGGGCCTGAAGCCGGACTGGCTCTATTTCGTTCGCGTGAAGGACATCGGGGAGAGTCTCACGCGTGCGGCCGCCCTGGGCGGCAAGGTCGTCGTCCCCCCGAACCCCGCCGTGCTCGAGGGCCGCATCGCGGTGATCACCGACCCCGCCGGCGCGCCCCTCGGCCTGATGCAGTGGGATGAGGAGGAGGACTCGAGATGAGGTTCCTCGCCACCGGTCTGGGTCTCATCTGCCTGGTGCTCGCAGGCTGCGCCTCCGATGGATACAGCAGCGGCAGCTCGAGCGTCTCCGTGGGCGCCTCGTTCTATTACGGTGCCGGCTGGTATGGCGGCACGTATTACCCTTATGGACCGCCCGGCTACGTCGTGGTGCCGCCCGACTATGCCAACAGGCCCGGCGAGCCCGGCCGGCCGGTCGGCCCCGAGCAGCCGATCGCGAAGCCACAGCCGGTGGGGCCCTCGCAGCTGCCGGCCACGTCCAGCGGCTCGCGCATGCCCTCCGCGCAGCCGCGGATGTCGTCCTCTTCGTCGCGTGCCTCGATCCCGAGAGCATCGAGGGGCGGCCGCCGCTGAGGCGGTGAGGCGTGGCGACCGGGCTCCCGACGATCTACGCCAGGCATCGCTACGGCGTCCTGTTCTATTCGCTGCTCGCGTCGATGGCCGTCCTGCCGGTCATGAAGCCGCTCGGCTTCGACGGCGACGCCCTGCAGTTCTTTCTCGCCGCGAATCTCGTCGCGGCGGTGCTCGCCGTCGGTGACGGAGCGGCCCGGCGCGCCGCGCTGGTGGCCGTCGGCATCGCCATCGTGGCGCGCCTGGCCGCCGGCCTGCTCGACGAACGCGCCCTGTCCAGCGCGAGCCTCGCCGTGTGGAGCATCCTCGCGCTCGTCGCGATCGTGGGCGCGCTGCGATTCGCGCTGCGCGGAAAAGACATCGGTGCCGAGCAGGTCTATGCCGCGCTCAGCATCTATCTCCTCGCCGGCTTCTTCTTCGGGCTGATCTACTCGGTACTCGAGCAGTCCTGGCCCGGATCGCTGACCGTTGGCGGAGCGGCTGTTTCCGGGCAACTGCCCGTGACGACGGCGACATATTTCAGCTTCGTCACGCTCGCCTCACTCGGCTACGGCGACGTGCTGCCGGTGAGCGATCCCGCGCGCGGGCTCGCGATCGCCGAAGTGGTCGGCGGGCAGCTCTATCTCGCCGTGCTGGTCGCGCGCCTCGTCGGCGCCTGGCGCTGAGCGAAGAGGCCCGGAATCGGCAGGATTCAGGTATCGTATTCGATCAAGAACTGCCCAGCCGCAGAAAGGGCAGAGCAAGTCACGGAGCGGAGATGATATCGAGTACCCGCTGCCTCCGAATCCCCCACCCGGCTCTTTCACCGGGCCGCTCAGGGCGCGCCATCGTTGCCGCCGCCGCCATCGCGTCTGCAGTCTTCGCCGGCCCGGCGCATGCCGCGGCCGGGACGAAGCCGTCCACCCCGGCGCCGGAGCGCGAGGAAATCACGATCGAGCCCGAGGAGGAGCTGAAGCCGTGGACCGGCGATCTCGACGGGATGATCGAGCGGCGGGTCATTCGGGTGCTGACGGTCTACAGCAAGACCATTTATTTCGTGGACAAGGGCGTCCAGCGCGGCGTTGCGTACGACATCTTCCGCCAGTTCGACGACGACCTTAACAAGAAGCTGACGAAGCAGCGGAAACTGAAGCGGCATCTCAAGGTGCGGGTAGTGTTCGTGCCGGTTGGCCGGGACGAAATTCTGCAGGCGCTGGCTGCCGGCAAGGGTGATATCGCGGCGTCCAACCTCACCGACACGGAAGACCGGCGGAAGCTCGTGGACTTTTCCGGACCGGTATATCCCGACGTCAGTGAAGTGGTCGTGTCCGGTCCCGCCTCACCCGCCATTTCCAGCGTGGATGAGCTGGCGGGGAAGAAGGTCTTCGTCCGCAAGTCATCGAGCTACTACGAGAGCCTGGTCGCCCTGAACGCGCGATTCGCGGCCCAGAAGAAGCCTGCCGTGATCATCGAGGCGGCGCCGGAGCCACTGGAGGACGAGGACCTGCTCGAGATGGTGAACGCGGGGCTGATTCCGCTCACCGTCGTGGACAGCCACGTGGTCGGGCTCTGGAAACAGATCTTCCCGAAAATCAGGGTGCATGACACCGTTACCGTGCGCACCGGCGGCAACATTGGCTGGGCCATCCGCAAGGGCAGCCCGCAACTGAAGGCCGCACTGGATAGTTTCCGGACCCGCTTCGGCAAAGGCACCTCGGTGGGCAATCAGATCCTGGCGCGTTACCTGAAGAGCGGCAAGTACGTGAAGGACGCCACGTCCAAGTCCGAGCGCAAGAAATTCCTCGCCCTGGTCCAGTACTTCCAGAAGTACGGGGACAAGTACGACGTGGACTGGCTGCTGATGGCGGCCCAGGGATACCAGGAATCCCAGCTCAACAATGCCGTCCGCAGCCCGGCGGGCGCCATAGGCGTGATGCAGATCATGCCGGCCACCGGAAAGGAGCTCCGCGTGGGCGACATCACCCAGGTCGAGCCGAACATCCACGCCGGCGTCAAGTACATGCGCTGGATGATCGACAACTACTACGGCGACGAGCCCATGACGAAGCTGGACAAGGCCCTGTTCTCGTTCGCTTCCTACAATGCCGGCGCGGGCCGCATTTCCAAGCTGCGCCAGGAGGCCGCCAGGCGCGGGCTGGATCCGAACGTCTGGTTCCACAACGTGGAGTATGTCGCCGCCGAGAAGATCGGCGCCGAGACGGTGACCTACGTGGCCAACATCTACAAGTACTACATCGCCTACAGCCTGGTCATGGAAGCCAAGGCGTCGCGAGAGGAGGCGGTGGAGAAGATGAAGAAGGGCCAGTCCCAGCAGAAGCCCTGACTTCTCTCAAAAGCGGTATGTCACGCCCGTCATGAAGATCTTCACGTCATCGAAGTTGAAGCCGTATTCGGCCATCGCGTCCCAGTGCTCCGCGAACGAGACCTGCGCGCCGAGCGAGGCGTTCGACGGGTTCTTCGGGCCCTGATCGGCTTCGAACGAGACGCGTCCGACGTCCGGCACGTCGACCGTGGCTTTCGCGGTATTGCTCGTGTCCCAGTACATGACACCGGCCCAGAAGCGCGTCGGCACGTTGGAGATGCGGCCGTTCCAGCCGGCGCGCATGGAGGCCACCAGCGCGCGGAAGCTGTCGTCGAAGCCGAGATCGGTCTGCGTGTAGTTGGCGTCCGCCATCAGGAAGAACTCCTTGAAGCCGGCCGCAAGCGTGAGGCCGCCGCCGCCGACGACGCCCTTGATGCTGGTGTCGGCCGTGAAGTCGAAGGTCTGGCTGCCGGGCCCGGGGCCAATCGTCACCGTGCCGCGTGTCGTCGACTCGTTGTCGATGTAGCCGAGCAGGGCGTAGAGATTCACGAACGGCAGCAGCCAGGCATCGAAGCGGGCGAGGCCCACGTTCACGTGGCTCGTGGAACCGAGATCGACGTAGTCGCTCACGCTGCCCGGCGGGGCGCCGTTCAGGCCGATGCGCAGGTCCTCGATGTCGATGTCCCGTTCGAGATAGTTGTAGATGCCGGACGCACCGAAGGGCAGCGGCAGCTCGTAGCCGCGCTTGCGGGCTTCGTCCGCCATGAGCGGCAGAAACGACGACCAGCGTTCCGGTTTCGCGGTGGCTTCCGGAACCGGTGTGGTCTGCTCCTCGGCGAACGACGGCGTCGTGCCCGCAATCAGGACGACGGCGGCGAGTGAATCCCAGGGACGCAGGTCAACCTCCGAGAGCGATGGCCGTGGCGACGAGGACGATGCCGATGAATGTCATCGTGAAGGCCGCGCGCCACGGGTTGAGGTTCGTATAGCCGGCCCACTTGAAGCCGATGAAGAAGAGCAGCGCAACGAGAATCGCGTTCGACACCCGCAGCGCGATCCATGGCTCGTGGATGAACACGAACGGCAGCGCCGCCGGCAGGCTCGAGAAGAATACGAGGACAAACACCGCGAAGGCCGCGAGCCAGTCCTCGCGTCGTACGCTCGACCGCCGCTGCGGGTGAGCGCCCCTGACCTGGGCCACGATCGCCCGATACAGGGCGTGGCGCGCCTCCGGCGGCGCCAGCGGCTCGAGCGTCTCACCGAGTTCGTCGGCGACCGCGGCCTGGGCCGCCTCGTTTCCGTGAGTCTCCCGGATCGCCTTGCCGAGGCGCTTCAGGCGGCCCCGGTCGAAGGCCCGCCCGATGATCAGCAGGCCGCCGTCGATGATGCCCCAGGCGACGTTGCAGCCGATGGTCGCAATCAGCAGCTCCCTGACCGCGTCGCGTTCCTCGCCGACCACGAAGCCCGCGGTCAGCGTGAAGGTGAGCGTCATGATCAGGCCGAACAGCAGCTCGCCCAGGCGCTCGCCGGCGGACAGGTGCCGCGCGAAGAACGGAATTTCAACGTCTGCCATGTGCGTTCACCCCGCCCGGAGTATAGGCTAATGCCGCGATGCTGAAAGACCTGATCACCCAGACGGGCAGCTTCCTGTTACTGGCCTTCCCGGCTTTGTTCTCGATCATCAATCCGTTCGGCGGCGCCTTCATCTTCCTGGCAGCCACGCGGCACCTGTCGAACCCGGTACGCAAAAAGCTCGCCCGGCAGGTGGCGATCTACAGCTTCGCCACGCTCGCCGCGTCGATGCTGATCGGCGCCTTCGTGCTCCGGGTCTTCGGCATTTCGGTCCCGGTGCTGCGCGTCGCCGGCGGCATCGTGATCGCGCTCTCCGCGTGGAAGCTGCTGAACGCCGAGGATGCGAGCGCCGAGCGCGGCGAGGTGCTGGAGGAGGCGAGCGCGCGGGATGCCGATCGCATGGCGTTCTATCCGCTCACGATGCCGATGACGACCGGCCCCGGCACGATCTCCGTGGCCATCGCGCTCGGCACGGGTGGCGCCTCGGAACGCAATCCGCTGCTCTCCGGTGTCGAGACACTGGTGACCGCGACGGTCATGTGCCTCCTGATTTACGTCTTTTACCGCTCTTCGAGCCAGATTTCCCGCGCCGTGGGCGCGACAGGCACGGCCATCATCGCGCGCCTGTCGTCTTTCCTCCTGTTCTGCATCGGCATCCAGGTGATGTGGACCGGCGTGGCGGAGCTTGTCGCCAGCCTGCCCCGTGGCGGGTCTTGAGTGTTCCCCATGATGAAACGGCATCCCGCGCGATCACGCAGACCCGGTCACCTCGCCACGCTGGGCGCGGCGCTTGTGTGGCTCACGGCGGCCGCTGCGCCGGAACCGCCGGCCTACGAGGTCAACGACTCGCACTTCCACCTCACCAACTATGTCCAGGAAGGCACCGACATCCACCGGTTCCTGGAGATCATGGGCGACAAGGTTGGACGGGTGGCGCTCTTCGGCATCCCCCTGCAGCAGATGTGGTCGCACGAGAACTCCGGCGACTACGCGCCCACCTATTACCTGCACTCCGACGCGCCGCTCTACTACTACTCCTTCACCGACGCGGTCATCGCATCCGCCTACCGGTCGCTGACGCCCGCTGAGCAGCAGCGCTTCGACCCGATGATCACGGGCTTTAACCCGGCCGACATGTACGCGGTGGACCACATCAGGCGTGTTCTCCGCACCTTCCCCGGCGTCTTCTCCGGCATCGGCGAGTTCACGATCCACAAGGAGTTCGTCTCGGCCAAGATCGCGGGCGGCGAGCCGAGCCTCGCCAACCCGGCGCTCGACCGGATCTTCGCGTTCGCCGGGGAGGCGGGGCTGATCGTCCTCATCCACAACGACGTCGACGTGCCGTTCGCGAAGGAGGGCGCCACGCCGGTGTACCTGCGGCAGATGAAGGAGCTGTTGTTGCGCCATCCGCAGACGACGGTGATCTGGGCCCACGTCGGGCTCGGCCGCGTGGTGCACCCGGTGCAGACCCAGGCGAGCGCCGACACGGCCGAGAGAGCCGGAAACCAGACCGGCCTGGTCGAGGCCGTGCTGGCGGAGCCGACGTTGACGCACCTGCACTTCGACCTCTCCTGGAGCGAGCTCGCCAAGTACATCGTCGCGACGCCGCAGGCGACCGAGCGCGTGGCGAGGGTCATCAACAGGTTTCCAGATCGTTTCCTGTTCGGCACCGACGAGGTAGCGCCGCCGGATCAAGATACGTATCTTCGCGTCTATCGCCAGTACGATCCGCTGTGGAAACTACTGACGCCGGAAGCGCGGGACAAGGTCCGCAAGGGCAACTACGAGAGAATATTCGACGAAGCCAGGCGCAGGGTCCGCGCCTGGGAGAAAGCCAACATCAGGTAAACAAGGAGAACCAATGACCGTTCGATACTTGCGATTGCTGCTGCTCGCTATGACGGCCGCGGCGCTGGCAATGCCCGCCGGTGCGCTCGCACAGGCCTTCCGCGCCTCTTCGTCCAACAGCCGGGCGGAGCATTGGGAGGGGTTTGCGGGGGCGCGCCTCTTCCTGTCCTCTTCCGCCGACTTCGCGGGCGGGTCCGACATCAAGACGGAAGACGATCTCGGCTTCGATTTCGGCTTCGGCTACAACGTCAGCGACCACATCCTGATCAGCGGCGAAATGGGCTGGAACACGATCAGCTACGACGGCAACCTGGCCTCGGCCGACACGCCGGGCGTCACGGCCCGGATTTCGGGCGAGCTCGAGACGGCCTCCATCGGCGGCACCGTCACCTGGCACCTCCTTGCGGGTCCGCTCACACCCTACGTCAGCGGCACGCTCGCCTGGACCTGGGTGGACACGAACATTGCGCAGGGTCCGCCGGACGTCGGCTGCTGGTGGGATCCGTGGTGGGGCCAGATCTGTGCGCCGATCTACAACACCGTCTCCGACGATTCCGCGAGCTACGGCCTCGGCGCCGGCCTGCGCTGGGACTTCTCGCCCGGCGGATTCGTGCGCTTCGGCTACGACGAGCGCTGGCTCGACATCAAGAACGCGAACGGCACGCCGGACTTCGGCTCGTTCCGGCTGGAGGTCGGCGGCAAGTTCTGAGCGGCAGACAGCGCCGCAGCCGCAAGGCTGCGGCGCCCGGTTCTTCTAGCCGCCGGGTTGCGAGATGGGCTGCGCTGCGGCCGGCTGCGGCACCAGCGGGATCTGCCGGGCGAGTGCGAATTCCACCATCGCATCGAGCTTGTGCTCGACCTGCAGGAAGCGGGCGACCTTGATCTCCGGCAGCGCCTTGCGGAATTTGCCGAGATAGTGCTTCCGGATCTTCAGCACGCTCTCCTGGTACTTGAAGAAATCGGCGATGAGCTGCTTCGCGATTGCATCGGTCATGTTGTCGTAATTGGCAGCGTAGTCGGTGATCACCTTGACCTGCAGATCGCCGGCCTTCTTGAGATCCGCCGCGTACTTGTCGTAGACGGGCCAGAAGGCCGTGCTCTCCCCGGGAGTGAGCTGGAGCGCGTCGCTCACGACCATCTTGCGCTCGATCTGCGCAATGCTGCGCGCCTGCTCGGTGGCCTCGGTGAGGTCGGAGAAGGCGGGATTCACCTGGGCGACGGATGACAGGGGCATGCCGAGCACCGCGAGCGCGGCCGCAACGTAAAGCTTGTTCATGTTCTTGCCTCTGTGGGAGTGACCGGGCGCGTAGTGTAGTGCGCGGGGCGATTTGCCGCCACCGGGGATTCCCGGATCGTCCGTAGCCGCGGCAGTGCTAACATCTGCCATGCGCTCAATGCACCCGAGCGCAGGGGTGGTGGATGGAGCTTCGCAGGATCGCGGCTATCGTGGCGCTCGTAGCGACGCCGTTCGCTTCGCTTGCTGCCGATACCGGGGCCGCGCAGCCGCCGCCGGAGGTCGCGATTGCCACGGCACCCGTCGTCGTGGACGGGCAGACGGTGTTCGCGGTTCGCGGCATCTCCTCTTTCCCGGCCGAGGAACGTGCAGCCGCAATCGCCGACCGCATCCGGGAGCTGGCCCGCAATCCTGCCATCGGCACCGGCGAGATCGTCGTCGTGCCGGGTGCGCTCGGCCCGGAGATCCGCGCCGGCGCCACACTCATCATGCGGATGGTCGCCGCCGATGGCGAGCTCGAGGCCGTGCCCGTCGAGACCCTGGCGGTAGGCCATGCCGCACGCATACGCGAGGTCGTCAGCCGGTACCGCGCCGACCGCAGCGTGGCATCGCTCATTGACGGCACGCTGCTGGCCGGGGCTGCGACCGGGCTGTTCGTTCTCCTCGCATTCGCGCTCCGCATCCTCTACCGCCGCATCGAGGCCGTCATGGAGGCGCGCTACCGGCGCCGGATCGATGCATTGCCCGTCGGTTCGCTGCAGATCGCGCACGGGCACCAGACCTGGGAGGTCCTGACCAGCGCCCTGCGCGCCACGCGCCTGCTCGTAATCGTCGTGTTGGCGTACTTCTGGCTCCAGTTCGTGCTGCGGCAGTTTCCATGGACGCGCCGCCTGTCCGCAGGGCTGCTCGATCTGCTCGCCGATCCGCTGCTGCAGATTGGCCAGGGCTTCATCGACTACCTGCCGGACTTCCTGTTTCTCGTCGTGCTGGCGCTCATCACGCGCTACGGGCTGCGGATCCTGCGTCTGTATTTCGAGGCGGTCGGCCGGGGCACGCTGAAGCTCAATAATTTCGAAGCCGAATGGGCCCTCCCAACGTACAAGATCCTGCGCACTCTGGTCATCGCCCTCGCGCTCGTGATGGCTTATCCCTACATCCCGGGGTCCGGATCGGAGGCGCTGAGGGGCATATCCGTCTTCGCCGGTCTGCTGGTGTCGCTGGGAGCATCATCGTCGGTTGCCAACGTGATCGCCGGCTACATCAACACCTACGGGCGCGTGCTGAAGGCCGGCGACATGATCCGGGTCGGCGACACTATCGGCGAAGTGACGCAGATCCGGCTGCACTCGACGCGACTGCGCACGTACACCAACGAAGAGGTGACGATTCCGAACGCGACGCTGCTGGCGAGTCACGTCGTCAACTACAGCGCTCTTTCCAGGACCGGTGGTCTCATACTCCACACCAAGGTGGGGATCGGCTATGAAGTGCCCTGGCGGCAGGTGCATGCGATCCTGCTCGAAGCCGCTGCGCGAACGAGCGGGCTTGCGAAGGAGCCCGCGCCTTTCGTCCTGCAGCGCGAGCTCGGCGATTTCGCCGTCGTATACCAGCTCAACGTGGCAAAGGACAGTCCGCAGGGAATGCTCCGTACCTACTCGGAGCTGCACCAGAATGTCCTCGACGTCTTCAACGAGCACGGTGTCCAGATCATGACGCCCGCTTACGAGGGCGATCCGGAAAAGCCGAAGGTGGTCGCGAAGGAGGACTGGTTCGCGCCGCCGGCCAAGTCGCCGCCCTGATCGTCAGATTTCCCTCCGGCTTTGCCGAGGCGCAACATGTCGTGTCCCATGAAACGTTCCAAGTTGGCGATGACGGCCGCCCTGCTGATGGCAGGCGCCAGCCAGGTCTTCGCCGCGGAGGAGGACAAGTGGGAATTCGGCGTGAACGTTTACGCCTGGATCGCGGGCATTGGCGGCACCACCAGCGGCGGCGGCAACATCGATGTCCCCTTCAGCGACATCGTCAGTAACCTGGATTTCGCGCTTATGCTTTCGGGAGAAGCCCACAAGGGCAAGTGGTCGGTCCTTTCGGACATTCTCTACATGGACATCAGCGATAAGATCAATGCCTCGGGGAATGTGTTCGACCCGCCCGCTGTCGATGGCAAGGTGAAGGTCACGATCGAAGCCTGGGTTGTCAACCTCGCGGGTGGGTATACCGTTGTTGACATGGATAAATTGCACCTCGATGTAGTGGCTGGCGCGCGTTACCTCTATATGGAACCGGGCTTGAGCCTGTCCATCAACAACCAACCGTCGCGTAGCTTCTCCGATTCCGGCGACGTGCTGGACGGCATCGTCGGCATCAGGGGCAAAACCGATCTTACGGACAAGTGGTTCCTGGCCTATTACCTCGACGTGGGCACGGGCGATACCGATTCAACCTGGCAGGCGCAGGGCGGCTTTGGCTATCATTTCAGCAGCCTGGATGCATTCGCCGGCTATCGGTATCTCAAGTGGAACTTTGACAGCAACAACACCGGCGGCAGGCTGTTCGATGATCTCGATATGTCGGGCCCGTATGCCGGCGTGAGATTCCGCTTCTGATGACCGAAACTATTTCGGGAACAGCAGCGTGAGCTGCAGCCGGAGCTGGTAGTCGGCGCCGAAGTCCGGTTTCACGACATTGTAGTAGTACACGGCCTGCAGGTTGATCGGCAGTCCGCTGACCTTCAGCACCTGGCCGATGCCGAGCCCGAGCGGGACCGTCCACTCGTCGCCCGAGTCCGCCTTCCAGCCGGCCGTGATGATCCGAGGCCGTAGGTGCACTCCGCGTGGCCGCAGCAGCCCGGTTGCGAAAGCAGCGGCACGATGGTCCGGGTGATGAGGTTCCAGTCGGGGCTCATGTGAAATGGCCAGACGGGCTGGATGTTGAGAATGCTCTGCGTGTCGTTCTCGGGCCCGTAATTGAAGTTGCCGTTGTACTGGAAGGGAACGCTGATGAGACTTGCGACTGGATTCTGAATCTTCTTGGCGAGCGCGGTCGCGTCTTCGTCGCCGGCGCTGAGCCCCGTCGCGGACCAGACGCTCAGAACAGCGGTCCGTCGCATCGGTGTCCCCCGTAAAATCCAGCTGCACCCTAACGCAAGTCCCGCGGCGATCCCAATCCGCGCCTTACCCGCCCCGACTATGGCATGTCCCAGTTTGACCTGCCGGCTGTGGTAGGCTCTATGGCCGTGTTGCGTGCCAGGAGAATGTCATGACTATTCGCTCGAATTCGCCTCATCGGTGTTCGCACATCGCCATCGCCTTGTTGATGATCGCAGCCCTTGCGCCTCCCCAGGTGGCGCGGGCGGAATCGACAGCCGCCGAGATCGACGCCAAGGTCGACGCCGCGCTGGCGCAACTGAAGAAAGAGGTCCCCGGCTCGGACACGGTCCTGAAGGAGGCCAAGGGTGTCCTCGTCTTCGCCAACGTCATCAAGGCGGGCTTCGTGGTCGCGGGCGAGGGTGGTGAGGGCGCGCTCCGCGTCGGCGCCAAGTCGAAAGGCTACTACAGCATCTTCTCCGGCTCCGTCGGCTTCCAGGCCGGCGGGCAGAGCCGCGACATCATCATGGCGTTTCTCGACGCCGATGCGCTCAAGAAGTTCGAGGAGAGCGATGGCTGGAAGGTCGGCGCGGACGGCTCGGTCACGCTGATCAACGTCGGCGCGGAGGGCACGATCGATACTGAGACGCTCAAGAAGCCGATCATTGGCTTCGTCGTCGGGCAGAAGGGCCTGATGGCCGGCATCTCGCTCGACGGCTCGAAGATCAGCAAGCTCAAACCCAAGCCTTAGTGCCGATCGTAAATAGGGGTCAGACTGCGATTTTGCCACTGCAAAATCGCAGTCTGACCCCTATTTACTTTAGGATGGCGCCCTTCGTCGTCGCCATCGGATCGCCATGCCCATTCGCTGCGGAATCGTCGGACTGCCGAACGTCGGCAAGTCCACTCTCTTCAATGCGCTGACCGCGGCGGGCATCGCCGCCGAGAACTACCCGTTCTGCACCATCGATCCCAATGTCGGGATAGTGGCGGTGCCCGATCCCCGGCTGCAGCAGCTCGCCGACATCGTGCACCCGCAGAAGATCGTGCCCACCGCCGTCGAGTTCGTGGACATCGCCGGCCTCGTCGAGGGCGCCTCGAAGGGCGAGGGGCTGGGCAACCAGTTCCTCGCCAACATCCGCGAGACCCACGCGATCGCCCACGTCGTGCGCTGCTTCGAGAACGACGACGTGGTGCACGTCGCCGGCCGCGTGGATCCTGCCCACGACATCGACATCATCAATACTGAGCTTATGCTCGCCGACCTCGCGGCCGCCGAGAAGGCCGTGGACCGCGCCGACAAGCAGGCCAAGACGGGAAAGAAGGAGGACATCGCGAGGCGGGATGCCCTCACGCAACTCCGCGACCACCTCGGCGCTGGCCGCCCGGCGCGGACCTTCGCCGTTCCCGAGGAGCACCGCACGGCCGTGGCTGAGATCTTCCTGCTCACGGCGAAGCCCGTGATGTATGTCGCCAACGTAGATGAGCATGGGCTCGGCGGGAATGCGCACGTCGAAGGGGTGCGCGAGATCGCCGCGGGCGACGGCTCGGAGGTCGTCGTCGTTTGCGCGGCGATCGAGGCGGAGATCGCGCAGCTCGAGGATGAGGACCGCAAGTCGTTCCTCGATGACCTCGGCCTCGAGGAGCCGGGGTTGAACCGCGTGATCCGCGCGGGCTATCGCCTGCTCGGCCTGGAGACCTTCTTCACGGCAGGGCCGAAGGAGGTCCGCGCCTGGACGGTGCGCCGCGGCGCGACGGCGCCCGAAGCGGCGGGCGAGATCCACACCGACTTCCAGAAGGGTTTCATCCGGGCCGAAGTCATCGCCTTCGACGACTATATAAAAGGAATGGGCGAGCAGGGGGCGAAGGAGGCCGGGCGCTTAAGGCTCGAAGGAAAGGATTATGTCGTCCGCGAGGGCGATGTGATGCACTTCCGCTTCAACGTCTGAGACGATTCTGTAGGAGGGGCGCCAGCCCCGATCAGCAGTTCGGGGCTGGCGCCCCTCCTGCAACGGAGTATCGTAGGCCGCGATGGCCTACAGCACCGTCGTCATCTTTGGCGGTGATACGGACCCCGGACTCCGCGTCACGCAGAAGGCAATCGCCGCGGGACTGAAAGTCCTGGCCGTGGTGCGCGGCGAGCGCGATCTCGCGTTCCTGAGACGCGCGGGCGCCGAGACCGTGCCCTGTGATCCGACCGAGCGCCCGCAGGTCGAACGCGTCTTCGTCGATCGCGACGGTGCGGATCTCGGTGTCGTCTGTCTGCTCGGCGGCTCGCCTCAGCTCAACACGCAGGGCAACATGAACGTCATCGATTGTGCGTCGGAGGCACACGTGGCCCGCTTCGTGCTGACGACTTCCATCGGCTGCGGCGACAGTGCCGCGGCGCTCGATCCCTTCGTCAAGGCCATCGCCGGGCGCGCGATCCGCGCCAAGGAGTGGGCCGAGAAGCACCTGCGCTCCACGGCGCTCGACTGGACCATCGTGCGCGCGGGTGGCACGACGCGGCGTCCGGGGACGGGCACCGCCATCCTCACCGACAGCACGGTGGTGACCGGTTACATCTCGCTCACGGATCTCGGCGACATGCTCTTCCTCGCGCTGACGAGCACGAAGTCCACGCATCGCGCGCTCGCCGCCGTGGACAGCGCGCGCGCCTTCAACATCAACGGCGCGCCGGTGGTATCGGCGGAACTGTAGGAGCGACGTACGTCGCGACCGCGATCGGGGCTTGCGCCCCTCCTACAGCGTCGCTCCTACTTCTTCTTCTCTGACTCGCGCACGGCCGCGGCGCACGGGTCCTTGTCGCGGGAGATCCGGTCCCAGGCGGCGACCGCCAGTATGGAGAGTCCACCCGTGGCAACAGCGGCGCCACCGCTGACGATCGTGCCTTTCGGATTGACGCCGATCCTCGGGTCGGCGAGCGTGCCCGAGACCTTGATGTAGGGGTTCACGAGATCCGCGGCACTGATGCCGATCCCCGAGCGCGCCGCGGTCTTGAAATTGAAGTCGATCTTCTCCGTGCGCAGGTCGATCGTGCCCTGGCTGATCACGTCGACCTGGTTGGTGCGGAGCACCACGGCGGGATCCGTGCGCAACATCCCGGCGTCGGCCTTGAAGAGCAGCGCCTGGCAGACGAGATCCGTGTAGGGCTGCTTCTTTGCGAACGGGTTGATAGTCGTCAGCAGCTGTGTCAGGAAATCACCCGACAGGCTGTTGAGCGCCGTGCCGGAGAGCCGGCCGCCGGTGCCGGTGAGCCTGATCCGCCCCACGACACTCGCCACGAGGTCGCGCAGGTTCGCGCCCGCACCCGTGAGATCGACGTCCGCCTCGTAGCGGCTCATCTGGCTCTGGCTCACCGCGCCCGGTATGAGGCTGAAGGGGAGCGCATGGCCGGTCGCCGTGACGTGGACGGTGGGCGGCGTGTCCCTGGACGACACCTCCAGGCGCGCGCTGAAGTTGCCGCCGCCCGCGGCGCCGAGCGCGACCGGATCGACGACCAGGTGTCCGTTTGTCAGGGTCGCCTTAAGCCGCAGGTCTTCGTATGGATCCCCGCGGAATCTGATCTTGCCGGCCTGCACGGACAGCCTGACGTTCGCCCGACCGAAATCGCCGAGCGGCAGTTCCCAGTCAGGAACGAGCGTGACTTTCGGCTTCTTGCGGGTTCGCTCAGGCGCGGCGGCAGACGCTCCGGCGCCGAGGAAGGGTCCGAGGTCGAGCATGCGGGAACGGACGTCGATCGAGAGGTCGGGTTTGCCCTGCAGCGCGAATGAAAAGTCGCCGCTGAAGTCGCTGGCGCCGAGCTGCCCCGTCACGTTTGCCGCGCGCAGTACCTGTGGCGTGCCGGAGAGCGTTCCGGCGATGTCCAGGGGCAACGTGGGAAGGGTGAAGCCCAGCAGCAGTCCCAGCCGGGCGACGTTCGCCAGATGCACGTCGGCGCGCAGCGACGTCGCGGAGAAATCCGGCGCCTGGTCGAGATCGCCATCGAAGGTCACGTAGCCGGGCCCGATCCCGAGGCGCACATGGTCGAACGACCAGCGGCCCGGGCGCCAGGCGACGTTGCCGCCGAGGTCGAAACTCTCGGCGGGGGCCCGCTTCGCCGCCGGAATCAGCGCGCCGAGATCCTGGCCGCGCGCCTGGATGCCGATGCGGACCGGCGCGCTGCCGGCCGGCAAGCCGATCTGCGCGCTCACCGTGCCCGTGGCACGCGCCACGGAGAAGCGCACGCCGGACAATTCCAGGAGGTCTTTCGACAGCACGACCCCGCCCGCCGCGCTGAACGGGCCGGGCGGCAACGCGTATCCCTTGACGAGACCCGCGAAGGCCGCGAGGTCGCTGCCTTCGAGCTGCACGGTAAGATCGATTTTCCGCGGCGCCAGTCCGAGCTCGCCGCCGAGTTCGGCACGCGCGCCCGCGGCTGACACGACGACGTTGTCGATGCGGTCGCGGCCCTTCAGCCGCCGCCACTCTCCGCGCGCCTCGTAGGGGCGCGCGGGCAGGCCCGTCACCGAGAAGCGCGCCGCGACCGCGGCGAGGTTCTTGCCGGCGAGCGCGAAGCGCACGTCGCTCGCATCCACGCGCAGCCGTCTGCCGATGCTGCCGTCGAGAGTGAGCCGGTCGTTCCCGATCCTGAGCGATGTGCCGCGCAGCACGGCCCCGGCGGGCGTCCACTGCGCGTCGCCCGCCGCCTCGAACGGGCCGCGCGGCGGATCCGGCAGGCCGGCAGCGCGGCCGATCACCGCGAAGTCCGGCCCGCTCACGCTGAACTTCAGGCGCGTGCCGAAGAAATCGGGATACGCGCCGAGGTTGCCGTTCACGGTGGCGCGTCCGGCCGAGGTGGTCGCCTGGACGTCGACGAGCTCGACTCCCGCCTCGCCCGGCTTGACCGTGCCGGCGACGTCGAACGCGCCGGTTGCAACGCCCGGGATGCGCAGGAGCTTGCGCACCCGCGCGATGTCCTCGCCGTGCACCTGCAGGTGCAGGGTGGTGCCGCTGAAGCGGTCGAGCCGGCCGACCGTGCCCTGAACCCGCAGCGCGGTATCCGCCAGCTCCAGCGCGGCGTCGTCGATCTGCAGCGTCTGCCCTTCGCGGAGGATCTTCGCGGCCAGCGTGAAGGCCTCCGGCGGCAGGGCATTGATCCCGGCGATGCCGCCGAGCAGACTCAGGTCAGGGCCGGCGATGCGTACGTCCAGCGAAAGCTTCGCCATGCGGCCAGGCTCGTCGATCTCGCCGCTCGCGTCGATCGTGAACGCGCCGATCTTCCCCGCGACCGAGCCGCTGATGCCCTTGTGGTCTGCCGCTGGCGCCAGCGTTGCGGTAAGGTCCAGCGGGCCGTCGCCGAGGTTGCGGACGCCGAGCTTCGAGGCGAGATAGGCGGCGTCGGGTCCCTGCAGGCGCAGCGTCGCGGAAGTGTCCACCGGTCGGGCGAGATCGTCCACGCGGAAGTTCGCACTGAGCCCGATCTCGCCGAGGCTGCCGCTCAAGTCGATGGCGAAATGCTTCGCCTCGATGAGGCCGGCGAACGGACCCAGGTCGCCGGCGAGCGCGAGCTCCGTGCCGTTGGCCGTGCCGTGCACCGACAGGTGCAACATGTCATCCGCGCTGCGCGACTGCTCGAGAGTCGCAAGTTCGATTTCGAGCGGGCGCTCGAGCCGCGGGCCGATGAACCGCAGGCGGGCGCCGGGCATCGCGATGTGGTCGATGACGGCGGGAAACTTCGACTCTGCGCTCTCGCGCGGCGGCAGATCGAAGTCCCAGTTCTGCTCTCCCTCCGCGGTACGCTCCAGCAGCAGGCTCAGTCCCTCGACGGCGATCGAGTGGACGATCACGGTATCGGCGAGGAAGGACCAGGCGTCGACGTCGATCGCGAGCTTCGCCGCCGAGAGCATGCGGGGCTCGCTGCCCCACGGCGCATTCGCGAGCGAGAGTCCGGTGGCGCTGACTCGCAGATGATGCAGGCCGGGCTCGATCCGGAGCTGCCCCACGGCGAGTTCGCGGCCAAGCTCCCGGCTGGCCCAGGTCACGAACCGGTTGCGAAGGTAGTCTTGCCCGGGCGGCGACAGCAGCGCACCTGCGCCGACGGCCACCGCCAGCGCGAGAATAACCAGTGTGATCAACAGGCCGCGGACGGCGCGCATGTCACGGCCTAGTAGATCTCGTCGATGATCGAGCCTTCCTCGACCGGCCGGCCGAGCGCGAACTGGAGCTGCCAGAAGCCGTCGCTCGTGCCGCCGAGCGACAGGGTCACCGGCCCGATCGGCGTGCGGCCGCTGCCGCTGACCGCAGCGCCGTACATGACGCCGTCATCCACGCCGTCCACCCGGTCGTACATCTGGCCCGCAGACAGGCGCAGTCCGCCGTAGAGTGCCTGGCCGAACAGTGCCTGGATGTCCGCCACCTTCCAGTTGTAGCTCGCTGAGCCGAGCCAGTACCGGGTGCCGCGCAACTGCTCGCGCTCGAGGCCCGGGAAGCTGCGGATGCCTCCCAGGCGGAACTGGCGGTAGGGCGGCAGCTCGCCGTTCAACTCGTCACCGCCAGCCGCCAGCAAGTACAGGGTGTCGCCCCGGAACGGGAAGGCCTTCGCGACAAGGGCATCGACCGCGGCGTAGGACTGCTCGCCGCCCAGCCACGATCCGGAACTGATGTAGCGCCCCAGCAGCATGGCTCCGCGTGTCGGCAGCGCCACCGAGTCCCGGGTATCGTAGATGGCCTTGAAGAGCAGGTCCGATTCGCGGGTCCAATCGAGCTCCGGCAGATCGGAGGCGCCCGTCTGCCGGCTCGCCTGCGCTTCGGAGCGGCGTATGCCTGCGCGCAGCTGGGCGCGGGTGCCGAAGTTCATGCCGACATCGAGCTCGCCATAGCCTTCGCTGAACTCGTACTCGGCCACCCGTTCGCCGTCGTCGTAAACGTCTTCCCGGGTGCGGTTGATCTTGGCGATGGGCTCGACGAAAAATCGATGGAGGACATCGAGCGGCTGGTAGAGGGCCGTCTCGGCCAGCGCGGTCTGGCCGAGCTGGAGCGCGCTGTGCCAGGTGCCACCGAGCGAATTCACCCAGGTGCGCGCGTGCTCCCCCCGCACGGCGAAGGAGAAGTCCCCGCCGCCCGATGCCGCCAGCCCGAGGTCGAAGCGCAGGAAATCAGGGCCCCATGATTTCTCGATGGCGGTGAACTCCACGGTCGGGTATGTCGGCTTGTCGACGATTTCGTATTCGACTTTCTCGAAATCGCCGAGCGCAAAGATCCGGCTGGTGTCGGCGGCAATGCCGGCCGGCGTAACTTCCCCGCCAGGCACCGTGGACCTGATCTGGCCGCGCACGTACTCGGGATTCACGCGTTGCAGGCCGGCGATCTGCACGCCGGCCACCCGGAAAGACTTTTCGAAACCGCGGTCGACCGACTTCCGCCAGGCGCTGTACTCCTCCGGGCTCACCGAATAGCGGGAGAGACTGGCAGCCTGCGCCAGCGCCGCCGCGCGGCCGAGCGGGATGGCGTCCGGCACACGATCGAAGCTAGCCGAGCCGATGTCGCTCATGGGCACGACGATGCTGACGTCCCTGTCCGTGAGGGTGGCGAGCTGCGCCCTCGTGTTGGCGTCGATCATGACGTCCACCGAGCGGCCCACCAGGGCCAGTGCCGAGGTCAGTTCCTCGGCCTTCGGCGGCGGCGACTCGAGCGAGACGGCGATGATCACGTCGCCGCAGAGATTGCGCGCGATATCCACGGGGACGTTGCGCATCTGGCCGCCGTCGGCGAGCACCCGGTTACCCATGATCACCGGCGAGAACGCTCCCGGCACGGCCATGCTGGCGCGCATCGCCACCGTGAGGTCGCCCTCGCCCAGCACGACCATTTCGCCGGCCATCATGTCGGTTGCGACGGCGCGGAAGGGAATGGGCAGCTTGTCGAAATCGTCGACGTAGCGCGCGCCCGCCACCAGGGTCCGCAGCAGAGCTTCGATGTCCTGTGTCTTGAGCAAGCCGCCCGGTGTCTTGATCTGGCCACCCTTCAGGCCGAGATCGAGGTTGTTGGTATAGGTGACGCCCTGCAGTTTCTGGTCAATCGGCGTCCGGTCGCGCAGCCCCTGGCTGCCCACGGTGGCGGACCAGTTGACGGCGAGGACCGCGGCCTCGATTTCCTCGGGCGGCACGCCGGCCGCGAAGGTCGCGCCAACGAGCGCGCCCATGCTCGTGCCGGCGACGCAGTCCACCGGTATGCGCAGGTCCTCGAGCTCGCGCAGCACGCCGATGTGCGCGGCGCCTTTCGCGCCGCCGCCGCCGAGCACCAGGCCGATGCGCGGCCGTGGCGCCGGTGCATCGGGCGGCTGTTGGGCAAGCGCCGTCCCCGAGACGGCAACGGCGATGGTGATTGCCAGGTGCAGTGCGAGCCGGCGCGAATGTTGTCGCAGTGGCATCTGGGAGCGCTCCACCGTCACCAGGAAAACGAGACGGCAGTATAGTATCCAGTACACTATCGGCGTCAGCGGCTGCGTCGTTTGCCCACAAGGCGGCGGTGGTGGCTGCCACTCATCCATACAAAGAAGGGTTTTCCCATGAGCACGACTCGCATCGCAACGATCTCGGCGGTTGCCGTACTGGCCTGCGGCCTGTCGGGTTGCGCGACCCAGGCCCCGGCCCAGTCCCAGGCGCCAGCCCAGGCTCAGGCGCCGGCTCAGACCTACGACAAGACATTCCTGACCGACTACAGCAAGCTGCAGGCCAGGCCATCGGCGGACGGCAAGGACACGGACCTCGTATATCTCGCGCCGGGCGCTTTCGACAAGGTGGGCAAGTACACCGGGATCCTGGTGGACCAGCCGGAGGTGCTGGTCAGCCCGCAGTCCGAATACAAGGGCGCCAAGCCGAATGACCTCGGGCAGATCGCGGAAATGCTCCGCAAGGCGCTCGATGACCGGCTGACCGCGGGGGGGTACAACACGGTGGACGCGCCGGGGCCGGGCATCATTTACGTGCGAGTGGCCCTGACCGATCTCGACCTCAAGAGAAAGTCGCGCCGGCTGCTCGCCTACACGCCCGTCGGAGCGGTGGTGAAATTCGGTGCGGATTCGATGAGGGACATGATGGAGAAGTACGACATCATGCACATGACGCTACAGGGGGAGCTCGTCGACAGCGAGTCGAAGGAGGTTCTCGCACAGCTCGTCGCCATCCGGGGTGGCGGCGAGAAGCCGGTGCGCATGGAATTCGATCAGCTCGACGCAATGATGCAGGAGTTCAGTTCGCGGTTCCGCTGCCGTCTCGACAACGCCCGCATGCCCGCGGCCGGGAAGATCGACTGCCTGGATTCCAAGGCGCGGGCGGCACGCGAAGCGGCCACGCCAAAGAAGAATTGAGCCGTGCAGTCGAAGAAGGCTCATGTGAGCAAGGAGATCGCTGCGCCTCGATGGAGCTGACGGTACCATCGGCCTAGATGGGGAGGACGATGAGGAGCTCGTCCGGTCCGCGGTCGTAGGTCCAGCGATCGCCCGCCTGGTCGGTCGGGGGACCGCAATACTCTTTCACCCGTGAGCAAGACATAAATGATGATCGGTACCTGCTCGCGATTCCTCGTGTCGCTTGCGGTCGTTGCATTGCTCATGCGGCGCGCCCTGGCGGATCCGCCGCCCGCGAATGCGCCTCCGGCAACGCCGGCTGCCGCGTCGTCCCAACACGCCGACGATTTCGTGATCGGCAACGTCGGGTTCATCGTGTTCCACGAGTTCGGTCACGCGGTCATCCGCGAGTTCCACGTGCCGCTGCTTGGACTCGAGGAGGATTCCGCCGATACCATCGCGGCCATCACGATGCTCGAGCTGGACAAGACACCGCCGCCGGAGAAGAAGCCGCTCGCGGAACTCCTGACGATGGCGGCCCTCGGCAACATGCTGACCTGGCAGGCTGGGCTCGAGAAGAGCAACGCCGAGGTCGCGGTCTGGGCGCAGCACAGTCTCAGCATCAAGCGCTTCGCCCGCGTCACGTGCCTGATATACGGCAGCGACGCTGCCCGGTTCCAATGGGTTGCCGACGCGGCGAAGATGCCGGACATCCGGGCCGACTGGTGCGAGGACGAATATAACGTCGCTCGCCAGGGCGTCGACTGGCTGATCAAGAACTACGGCGCCGGGGAGCACAAGGCCCACGGCCGCATCAGTGTGAAGTACGAGAACCCGCGCACACCGGCCCAGAAGGAAGCGCGCGCATTTCTCGAGCAGAGCAGGGTGCTCGAGAAGGTCGCCGCCTTCGTTGACACGCGGTTCGATTTTGCCAAGCCGTTCGAGGTGCGGGTCAAGCCCTGCGCCTCGCCCAATGCCTATTGGGACCCCGACGCGCGCGAGCTCCTGTTCTGCTACGACATGGTGGAGGCGCTGCGGAAGATGAGCGACAAGCCGGTGATCTCGGAAGTCGGCCGTGCGTTCGACGCGCGGCAGCCCTAGTGCAGGAGGCGCCGGTGGTTTTCTTGACAGGGTCGGGGCGGGACCAGAAAATGCGGCACCTGAGTCGGGCAGATCGCAGGCAATCAGCCGACCGGCACTTTCTGGCGTCTCTTCGCGTGGTGATGTAGCTCAGCTGGTTAGAGCGCGGCACTCATAATGCTGAGGTCGGTGGTTCAAGTCCACCCATCACCACCACTCAATCACTTTTCGATCAGTGACTTCTGGCTTTCGCAGTGCGCGATAACTTTTCGCACTGTGGGGATTTTGTGGGGGATCACCCCACAATTCTCAGCACCGGTTCGCGTCCCCTGGCGACCACTTTCTCGGCTTCCTGCAGTAGGCGGGTGATGTCGGGTGCGATGTAACGTCGCGTGACACTGCTGGTGGCATGTCCCAGCAACTCGGCAACATCCGATCGCGAAACGCCTGCGGCTTCCAGCCGCGTGGCAAATGTGTGGCGCAGATCGTGCACTCGCACTCGACTCAGATTCGCCTGGCTGCGTGCCTGTTTCCAGGCCCGGCCGTAAAATGTCCGCACCGGCTTGCCGCGATGTGTGAATACGAACTCCGCGTGCCGTCCTCGGGCCTCTTCAATAACAGCCCACGCAACGGAGTTGCAGACCAGCAGTCGGCTGCCAATCGATGCACCCGTCTTGTGGAACTGCGGCGGAATCAGGAAGGCCGAATGGTTGCGCACTTCCCAGCTCCACCGTAGGCCCAGGACTTCACCTCGCCGAGCTCCTGTATTCACCGCGAAGAGCGCCATACTCGCCAGATAGGCGGGCAGTGCTTGACTCAGCCGGCACTGCTCCTCCCATGTGATCGCACGCTCCTCGGTCGCGGTACATCGCAACTTGTAGCGCGGCACCTCCGGCACGGCGGTAAGCCAAGGCTGGCCGTTCTCGTGAAACCACCTCGCAGCGGCTTTGAGAACCTGTTTCGCGGCGGCCATATCCCGATTTACCGTCGATTTGGAGACTCCGTCTGCAAGGCGCGCGTCCGCAAACGTCTGCAACTTGCCGTAATGTATTTCGCCAAGTTCCAGGTGGCCCAAGTGAGGCATTGCCAGGCGGAGAGCCTGATCGTCGCGGTCCAGCGAGCGCTTGTCAGCGTTCTCTCGAAGATATCGCGCCGCCGCTTGCTCGAAGCTGCGGTGCGGTCTCTCTCCGTAGATCGTGACCCGTCGGATCTCGTTTAGGCGAAAGGCTAGATACCTTTTCGCCTCGGCAAGATCACCTGTTCCCGTGCTTTCTCGTATTCTCCGTCCGTCAATGAGTTTCTCGAGCCACCAAACCCCACCGCGTTTGGTGAGGCCGACTCCCTTTCCAGCCATAGCGTCCTCCTTTCCGGCGGACGCCCGTTGGCCTGCCTATGTTGATCGGCCCAGGAATCCAGATCAAGCCGGTCGAAGGCAACCCCGTGATTCCCGATAGGAATCTCTGTCAGGTGGGGGCGCACTTCCCGATCGAAGAGAAACACGCTCATGCCGAGGTATTTCGCGGCATGAGGTCTCCGGTACAGGCGTGCCAGGTCAGCCACGTCAGGTCCCCGTCTTGTCGCGAGAACTCGATGTCACCCCTTCTCGGCGACGTAGCGTTCTAGCTCGGCAGTCGTGATGTAGCTCCGCCGGCCATCCTTCGTGCGACTTGATGAGTCCATCCCGAATTCGCTCGTGGAGCGTCGCGCGACTCATTCGGAGAATCTGCGCCGCCTCGTTGAGGTCGAAGCGGATCTGCGGGAGGGACTTTTGTGCTTGCAACATGGACGCCTCATTCTTGTGGTGCACTCGACCGGAGTGCGGGCGTCCATCTAGATACTGTCCCAAACGCCTCGACGCAAGTGGGATAACGAGTCGCGCCTTTCGGAGCGCGCTCTACTTTGCCGGTCTACGCTTCAGTTCTCCGCACAAGTGAACCAGGTGTCACGCCCGCGCGATATTTGCGCAACTGACTATTGGAGCCATGGATTCCGACTGAGGCTTGGAACACTAGGGCTGCGGCCCAACCATTCGAACGCGGGGGTCGGCGGTTCGATTCCGTCCGGGCGCGCCATTCACGTACAAAACTGGGCACTTGAATGGTGCCCTTTTTTGTTTGGGCTACCGCATGCAGCAGCTTTGCGTTGCTGCCTACGATCGTTGCCGTGCCGTCGTAAACGGTGATTTGGTCTACCAGGGCGCGCAAGTAGTCCTTGGCGAACGTCGAGCCGCGATCCTGCACCTTCGCCCGAATTGCGCGGCTGAACGCTTCGATTTGGCTTGGTAGCACCCGTTCGATCGGCAGTGCCTGCACACGTCGCAGACCCGCCATCTGCACCAGAACGGCCTCGCGGGCGTTACGAGCGGCTCCGATTCGGCGTTGGAAGGTGTCGTCCAGGGTTACTACCCCTTGTTCGATCGCCTCGTACAGTCGGCCGAGGCGCTGCTCGGCCTTTGCCAGTTCGGCCTGCAGCCGCCCCAGCTCCTGCCGATCAAGAGTTTTGCGGTCCTGCATTTGTCGGCGTGCCTCGGTTAGCAAAAGTGCCAATCGTGGCGCCGTGAAAGCCCGTTCAACCAGTTCCTGCAGGACCAAGGAATCGACCTTGTCCATTGGAAGGTTGCGGCTCACACATAACGACCCGCCTTTACTAGCCCGAGTCGTGCACTTGTAGTAGCGGTAGCGGCCGCTCTTGCCGGTGGCTAGGGTCATGGCCGCACCGCAATGTCCGCAACCGAGCAGCCCGGTAAGCAGCACTGGTGACGACAGGCGGCGCGGCGGGGTCGCCGCTGGCGCCCTCGCCGCGCGCCTTTGACGTACGCGCTCGAACGTCTCAGCGTCAACGATGGGTTCGATAGCGGTTAGGATCCACTCCGCTGCCGGACGTCTTTTCAATGTCCTGGAATCCCGCACATTGAATGAGTGTTCCCCTACATAGGTGCGGCTCGACAGGAGTTTGTGCACCTTCTGGATGCTCCACGCACTGCCGCGCATGGTCTGGCCGCTGGCGTTGAGGTGCTTGGCGATCTCCTTTAGCCCAAGCGAACGACCTTCCAGGCCATCCAGGTACAGCTGATAGATGCGCCGAACCAAAGCGGCTTCGGCTTCGTATATGGCCAGTCGCTTCTTGGGCCTGCCACGGTTGCCCCGTCGCTCAGTCGCCACGGCCTGATAGCCGAAGGGTGCTGGTGCACCGTTGGAGAAGCCCTGTCGGGCGTTCTCGCGCATCGCCCGGGCGGTATGCTTCGCATTCTCCTTGCTCTGGTACTCATCGAACACCGAAAAAATGCGCCTCGCCATTTCTCCGGTGGGGTCATCGCTGGTCTGTTGCGTTATTGATGTCACGCGGACGCCGTGCTTTTTTAGCTTGCCCTCATAGATACCGAATGCGATTACGTCTCTGAAAAAGCGTGAGAGGCTATGGACCAGAATGGCCTCATAAGGTGCCGGCGTACGCAGCGCATCGGCAATGAGGGTCTGGAAGATCGGCCGCTTGTCGTCCATCGCAGAGGCGCCTGGCTCGACATATTCATGCCCAATCAACAGACCGTTAGCCTTGCACCATTCCCGCATCTGTCGGAGCTGGTCAGGGATAGACAGGTCCTGTTCGGCCTGCCGCGTGGTCGACACGCGCGCGTACAGGGCAACCGGCATCGTCGATCACTCCGCTAGTGATTCTGGTTCTTGTAGCAGCAGGAAGTCTCGGAGCAACTCCGCCAAATGGCGATGTAACACGTCTTGCTCTTGTTCCGTCAGCGCATCGGGCGGTAATTCCTGGCGCCAGCGTACAGCAATCCGCAGGGATGTCGTCTGTTCGACTGCCATCACTTGCCCCCCAGGCGCATGCTGTCCCGTTTGCGGGCCGCTTCTAGGGGCCACCTGTAAGGGTCGTGAATCGTCCGGATCTCCGCAGCCACCCGTGTTTCAGTTTCACCGAGCGACGGCACATTCTTCCTTCCCTCGAGAATGCACATGATCGCGGCAACCCGATTGAGATAGCCATCGACGCTAATGGCGATCCGTCGCATGCGCTCGCGCAGAATTGCGCGGTCGTCAATGTTGCGGAACGGTCCCTGGCCTTCGATATCCTCGATCTGCTGCTGTAGGTCAACCCAGAGTGGATCGATTGCCCAGCGGGAGCGATTGGTGTCGGCGCCCGGCACTCGGAGGCTGTCGTGCTCGTTCGCCAGATAACGGGCCACGTCTCCTTGGTGCGCGAAAAAATCCGCGAATGTCTGAATCTCAAAACGCCGCAATAACGGCTTGCGGACTTGCCACTCGATGCGCCATACGTTGGTTCGTACGCCCCACAAATCGTAGAACCAGATCTTGCCGCTTTCTTGAGCAATCTCGGCGACCTTGTCATAGATCCGGAGTCTTACGTCGCCGGTTCCGAAGCTAATGGTTTGAACGGCGCCATCTTCCCGGTGCGTGGCATCCTTTGCCGCCAAGCTCACTACCCGCTCTACCTGGAAAAGCGGCGCTGCCACCTCATAGTCGAACGTGAAATCGATGCGCGAAACGCGCTCGGATTGCAGAGCAATGAGACCTGCATCGGCGGCCCAGGCCAAGAAGGTATCGTGAAGGGTCTGCGCACCATACCGCCATAACGCTTCGCTGCGGAAAGTAACGAAGAAGCTCGGGTTGTTAAATTCGCCGCACTGAATGCGGTACTCCGGGTTCTCCAGCACCAGTGGATATCCCGAAGCGGTCCCAAACGGGCGGAGCAGCAACTCCTTTCCGCCCAACACCACCACTTCATGGCTTTGTGTTTTGCCGGCTTGTAATCGCTCGCGCTTAGTTGAGTTTCCCAGGGATTTCCGGACACCAAGTTAGGTGTAATGATGCAACCGGAGGTGTCCGATGGGAAGGCGAGTATTCAGCGCCGAGTTCAAGCGGGAAGCAGTGGCCCTGGTGCGTGAGCGCGGGGTAGCGATCCGGCAGGCGGCAGCGGATCTGGGGATTCACGAGGGCGTCCTGGGCCGCTGGGTCAAAGAAGTCAGAGGCGATCCGAAGCAGGCATTCCCGGGGCGCGGGAAGATGAAGCCGGATGATGCCGAGGTGGCGCGTTTGAAGCGGGAGCTGTCCAAGACCCGCATGGAGCGCGACATTTTAAAAAAGACGATCGCCTACTTCGCCAAGGAACCGCGGTGAAGTTCCGGTTCATGGCGAAGCATCGGGACATCTGGCCGGTCCGGATGATGTGCCGCGTGCTGGAGGTTTCGGCTAGCGGCTTCTACGAATGGTTGAGCAGGCCCGAGAGCGCCCGCGCCCGGGATGACCGGGACCTGCTCGGCGTGATTCGCACGAGCTTCGCGGAAAGCAGGAAGACCTACGGTAGCCCGCGGGTGTGGCTTGATCTCTACAACTGGGGCTATCGCTGCAGCGTGCATCGGGTGGCGCGCCTGATGCGCCAGGCTGGGATTCAAGGCCGTTCGCGGCCACGTAGGCAACCGGTGGACATTGGCGAGCGGCCGGTGTCGGCGATCGCACCGAACGTACTGGATCGGCGGTTCACCGCCGAGGAACCGAACCGCAGCTGGCTCGCTGACTTCACGTATGTGCCGACCGGCGAGGGCTGGCTGTTCGTGGCCGTGGTTCTCGATCTGTGCTCACGTCGCGTAGTCGGCTGGGCCATGAGAACCCGAATGACCGCCGAGCTCGTGATCGACGCGCTCCTCATGGCGATCTGGCGGCGCGGTCAGCCGCGGGAGCTGCTCCACCACTCCGACCAGGGCAGCCAGTACACGAGTGAGGAGTTCCAGCAGTTGCTTGCCGCGCACGGTGTCACCTGCAGCATGAGCCGCCGTGGCGACGTCTGGGATAATTCACCGATGGAGAGTTTCTTCTCGAGCATGAAGATCGAGTGCGTCAACCGACAACGGTTCAGCACTCGAGATCAGGCCAGGGCCGAAGTGTTCGATTACATCGAGCGGTTCTACAATCCCCGGCGCCGGCATTCGACGCTGGGCGGGATCAGCCCGATGGAGTTCGAGAAGCAGTTCGGTCTTGCTTAGGCAGGTGTCCGGGAAACCTTGGGAAACTCAGATAGCGATTCAACGTCGGTGGCGTGTTGCTGCACGGCGAGGGCCTTAAGTTGGCGATGCCGCGCATTTGCGCCGATACCATCGTGATCTCCGCGCGGCGCTCGCCAGCAGTCGCGCTCCGATGATCGCACGCACACCAAACCCTCCAAATCGTGCCCTGAGGGTAGTGCACTTATAAGTGCAACTGCAATGTAATGCCGGCGTAGTCTGGCGAATCTCAGCGCGTCGCTTACTATTCGAAAAATTTCAACAGAACAGTCGGTTAGGACTTAGTGGGTTCTAATGCGTTGATGCGACGGTCAATCGGAGAAACGCATGGATCGCGCTCATAATGCTGAGGTCGGTGGTTCGAGTCCACCCATCACCACCACATTGTCCTCCTCGCTGTAGTCCGACGGCTACGTGCTCTGGCGTAGCCGGTGGGGGTTCTGAATGGCAAGGATACCTAATAAGTAGGTCATATAACCTATAAAATAGGCTATAATAGCGGCTATGCTTGAAGCTGCCTTCGGAAGTCCTACCGCGGAACGAGTGCTCCTGTTCCTGCATCGCTATGACGAGGCCTACGGGCGCCAGATCGCGGTCGCCTTTGGCGTTCCCGTCAGCGAGATCCAGAAGCAGCTGCGCAAGTTCGAGAGCGGCGGGTTGCTGGTGAGCCGGATGATGGGACGTACCCGAGTCTACGGCTGGAACCCGCGTAGCGTGCTCGTTATCCCGTTTCGGAAGCTGCTGCAGGTGATTTTGGAGAATCTTCCGCCGGAGCAGCGCAGTCCCTTTGCGGAGGCACGCCGCAGGCCACGGCGTGCAGGTAAGCCCCACTGATGGCCATCACCCGTCGATCAACCATCCGCGAGGTGGCGGCGCAGGTGTCCCAGGCGCTCACCGATGCCGGGATTACAGCCGTTCTGACCGGTGGTGGCGCCGTTTCTATCTATTCTGCAAACAAGTACCGGTCATACGACATTGACTTCGTCAGTGCTGCCGCGAGAAAAGATCTTGCCGCAGTGATGGGCACGATGGGATTCAAACCGGGCGCCGGCCGGCACTTCGAGCACCCTGCTAGCCCGCTGGTGGTAGAGTTCGTCGCCTGGCCGCCGACGCTTGGCGATGAAATTGTGCAGAGGTGGGCGCGCATCCGCACGCCGGCGGGAACGCTGCAGATTCTGACGCCTACGCAATGTATCAAGGACCGGCTGGCGGCATTTTTTCACTGGCGCGACAGCCAGAGCCTGGAGCAGGCTTTGCAGGTTGGCCGTAGCCATCGTGTCTCAATGAAGGAACTCGCGCGCTGGGCCCGCGCCGAGGGCCATGCGGAGCAATTCGAAGAGTTTCGTCGTCGTCTGCTCAGCACCCGGCGTGGTGCCCGGACACCGGCCCGACGGTCGCTGCGCTGATTTGGACTGTGGGGGATTTGTGGGAGATCCCCATCACCGCCACTATCACAGACGCAGAGTCGGTTTCCGGTGAGCCCCGGCTAGCCTCTCTGTATTGAGCTCAGGTAGTCGATGAGCCTGTCGATGAGAAGCTGGGCAGTTGCTCTAGCCGGCTGATCAGGAGGCACCTGCGCTTCGAACTCGTAGCCCCAGACCGGCATCGCTCGGGTGCCGTGTGCGGGCAGAACGGCTCGCCCGTCAATGATTTTCTGCACGCGCTCTGCGGGAAAATGCCCACCGGCGCGTAGCGTCAACCCGGTGAGGTCAGGCACGAGCACCTTGAGCGAGGGAGCCACCGGGCCATCCCCGTAGCCCGAGGGGCCGTGGCAACTGGCGCAGAATTGCTGGAAAAGCTCGGCGCCGCTGTAGCTCGTGAACGGCTGCGAGTGACCAGCCTGAGTTGGCTGGACAGGCAGACGCGAAATGAATGCGGCCACGTCGGCAAGATCCTGCAGGCCTTTCAGATGATGCTTCGAGGTGAACTGCTCCATGCGCGGGTCGGCCGTTTTGCCGTCGCGGAAGTCCACCAGCTGTTTGAGAATGGCTTCGTATTGCCGGCCGGCAATGTTGGGAATGCCGCCTTCCGCCACACCGGCGCCGTGCGATTGATGGCAGGCTGCGCAGGTTTCGTACAGCGCACGCCCGTGTTCGTAATCCGGTTTCAGCTTCAGAGCCGCGCTCAGTTCATCTGTTTGTGCAGTCCCTGCCGGCGCGCTGAGCAGCATCGCGGCGACGCCCAAGGCAAGGACTCCGATCGGACAACGCATACGAACCTCCAGCCGCAACAGCGCGGGACATCATAGCTCGTCTTTGCCGGAGCCCGTCAGCGAGGCGCCTTCAATTCGCCCTGGTAGGCAGCGAGAGCTTGCACGAGCTCGCGCTCGTACGGGTGCGCGGCGATCGCCCGGCGCAGAGTAGCGATGGAGGTATCGGCATCGCCCGTGTCGTGCAGGGCCACGGCATAGACGAAGGCGAAGTGCGGCTGCGAGGGTTCGAGCTCGGCCGCGCGGCGCAGTTCTGCGAGCGCCTCCTTCACCCGGCCCTGCCGGATGAGCGCGAGCCCGAGCGCGTGGCGGGCCGCAGGCGCTTGCGGATTGCGCGCGAGCGCTTCACGCAGCACCTTCTCCGCGGCAGCCTCGTCGCCGAGCGCACGATCGGCGTCGGCGAGATTCACGGCGGCCTGCACGAACGTCGGATCGAGCGCGAGTGCCTTCCGATACGCCGCGATCGCCGCGTTCCAGTTCTGGCGCTCGGTTTGCAGCGTCCCGAGGTTCGTGAGCGCCTCGGGGCGATCGGCATTGAATTCCTGCGCCGCCGTCCACTCGCCGAGCGCGCTCGCGAAAGCGCTGAGCTCCTCGCCGACGAGCCGGCTTTCGCTTTCGCCGGCGAGCGAGCGCGCCGCCGCCATGCGCACCAGGCGCACCGGGTCGGAGAGCAGCGGCGAGAGCCGATCCGTGCGCTCGGCCGGCGGGACGAGGCTGAAGGCATCCGCGGCGGTGGCGCGCACCAGTGCATCCGGATCCCGCAGCGCGTTGGCGACGACCGTCAGGTTTTCCGGATCGAGGAAGCGAAGCAGCCGGGCGAGGGCGCTCGCGCGCACGAGCGATGGCTGTGCGGGGTCGGCGATGATCGTCGCCAGCGCATCCGCGGCTGCCGGCTCGCCTCGATCCGCTGCGGCGAAGGCGTCCGCGAATGTCTGAAAACCGGGCCCGGGCTGCGGATACCAGGCGTGGATCTGCGCCGCCGCCCACGCCGGGTCGCGATTGGCGTGACACGCCGTGCAGGCGTCCGGCGCGCCGGTCGCGGCATTGCGGTCCGGTCGCGGGATGCGCAGCGAGTGGTCGTGCCGCGGGTCGATCACCATGTAGGTGCTGGCGGGCATGTGGCAGGCGGTGCATTGCGCTCCCTGCGAGCCCGCGGCGTGGTGGTGATGGGCAGGCACGTCGAAGGTCTCCGGCGCATGGCAGTGGGCGCACACCGCATTGCCGGCAGCGCGGAGCTTCCCCGAGTGCGGCTCGTGGCAATCGGCGCAGGTAACGCCGGCTGCGTGCATCCGACTCTGCACGAACGAGCCCCAGGTGTAGACCTCGTCTCGCTGCTGGCCGTCGGCATAGTAGAGACCGGGCTCGATCAACGCGGGGCGGAATGCGTCGAGCCAGTTGCCTCCGGCGGCGATGGCATCCGAATACTGGCCGCGGCGCGAGTGACAACGGGCGCAGGTGTCGATCTCGCGCGAGGTCGTTCGTGGCCCGGAACGCGTCGCGGTGGGCGCATCGGTGCGGCGCCACTCGGCGCCGCGTCGCTCGTCCAGAGTCACGGTGAGCCCGCGGGCCTCGCCCAGTGCGCGCCATCCCTTCCCGCGGCGCGCCCAGGCGAGGTGGTTCGAGGCCGGCCCGTGGCAGGCCTCGCAGCCGACGCTGATTTCCGACCAGGTCGTCGCGAACGTGCCGGCGGGCGCGTCGAAGTTCTTCCGGACGTTGGTCGAATGGCAGTCGGCGCACTGGTAGTTCCAGTTCTGATCGGTGCCGGTCCAGTGCAGCGGGCCGCCGGCTTCAGGCGGCGCATCCGGGTAGAGATGAAACCAGCGCTGGCCGCCGGACGCCGCGGGCCGCGCATCCCACGCGATCCCCAGGGCCTGCAGGCGCCCGCCTGGCAGGGGCAGGAGATATTGCTGGAGCGGGTAGACGCCGAAGGTGTACTTCGCCTCGAAGTCGGCGGGCTTGCCATCGGCGCCATCGGTTTGCACGAGGTAGCGGCCCCCGTCATGGGAAAAGGTCGAGCTGACGCCGCCCACGGTGAAAGCCTCGCCATCGAAGCGCCCGAGCACGGACTTGTCGGTGACGGGCTGCATGGCGAGGGCGTGCTGGGACGCCGACCACGCGGCGTGCTCGGCGGCATGGCAGGACACGCACGCGGATGAGCCGACGAACGCCGGCGGGGGCGACGGCGCGTAGGCGCTTCGCTGCCAGGCCCATGCTCCGAGTACCGCGGCGACGATGAGGAGCGCGACGATGCCAGCGTGAACGCGCTTGTGGCTCATGACATCGGCAATCCTAACATCCGCCAACGAGATTCATGCGCGAGAGCACTGACGTGGATCTCGCTAAGCGTGCTCCTCGCGCCTGTCTCAGCAGTCATGGCCCAGGAGGTCGTGCAACGATCTGCGGCGGAGCTCGACCGCACCATGCTGCCGATTCCGGAGCCGGTTGCGCCGGCCTTCACGGAGCTCGATGCGCGCAATGCCAAGGCGCCGCCGCGCTTCGAGGTGAGGGCGCCCAGTGGTGCGCCTAACGTCGTGATCGTTCTGCTCGACGACATCGGTTTCGGCCAGTCGAGCGCCTTCGGCGGCTGGACCCTCTACATGAAAGAGGGCCGGGTACTTCACGAGTACAACTTCTTCGGCGCCGAGCGCACCAGAATTTCGGGACCTGCGGCGGCTTCCGCGGGCAAGCACGATCAAGTACGAGTTCGTGAGCGACGGCTCCAAGCCCGGCTCCGGCGGCAGGTCCGCCCTCTTCGTGGACGGGCAGAAAGGCGCCGAAGGCCACCTCCCGAAAACCCAGCGGAGGGTGGCGGCACGTGAATGCGCGGTTGTGCGGCGGAACGGCTCCGTGGCACACTTCGCCGATCAGGGAATGGCGGGGGAACGTTTTCCGCTGTCCAACGCGGCCGTGACGCGCGTCACGGCTCGTGCAGCGGGCCCGTGCTGTAGTTGCGACATAAGCTAGCAGGGACGCGGACATGGACTCGACCACCAACCAGGGCAACCTACCGGCGCGTACGCCGGAAGAGATTTCGGCGCGCCTCTACAACCTCGCGCGAAAGCTGGATAGCCGGCTGGATGCGGGAGAGCCGGTCACCGCAGAGATGGTGCGCGCGGTGGCGCAGCGCATCCGCTCCTACGCGCTACGACTGCGAGCGGCAGCGCCTCCCTACGTCTGATCCGGCGCCTCATAGGGCAGGATATAGTGACGGGCGACCTGCGTCGTTCGTGGCGGGATATCCATGCCGTTCAGCGTCCACCGTCGCTACCACATCCTCGCCGTCGTCCTCCTCATCTACATTTTCAATTTCATCGACCGGCAACTGCTCGCCATCCTGCTGCCCTATATCAAGAGGGACCTGGCGGTTTCCGACACGCTGCTCGGCTTTCTCACCGGCCCGGCGTTCGCCCTGTTCTACGCGACCCTCGGTATCCCGGCCGCCTGGCTCGCCGACCGGGGGTGGCGGCGCGAGGTGTTGTCGATCGCGGTCTTTCTCTGGAGCTTCCTGACGGCGGCGACCGGCTTCGCGCACAGTTTCCTCGAGATGCTGTTGCTGCGCATCGGCGTGGGCGTGGGCGAGGCAGGGTGCACGCCGCCCGCACACGCGATCATCGCCGAGAACTTTCCGCGCGAGGAACGCGGCAAGGCCATGGGCGTCTACATGACCGGGTTTTCCTTCGGCGTGCTCATCGCTTTTTCCGCCGGCGGCTGGATCGGCGAAAACGTCGGCTGGCGAAGCGCCTTCGTGTACGCCGGCGCGCCCGGCATCCTGTTGGCCCTGTTGGGCTGGGTCACGATCCCGCGCTCGCGCGTGGCGAACAGCGGAACGGGCACGACACCCGTGCGCGCAGCGCTCGGGTTCCTGCTCTCGCAGCGCAGTTTCGTGCACCTGTGCCTCGCCAACGCGCTAGCGAACGGTTGCTACATCGGCGCCATCTTCTGGCTGCCGTCATTCTTCGAGCGCAGCCACGGCCTCGGCACCGCGGAAACCGGCCGCTGGCTCGCCTTGGCCGTCGGCATCGTGGGCGGCTCCGGCACATTCTCCGGCGGCTGGCTGGCCGACCGCCTCGGCCGCCGCGACCTGCGCTGGTACATGGGAGTGCCATCCGTCGGGATGCTGATCGCGCTGCCTTTCGTGTGCATGACCCTGCTGGCGTCGAGCCCGACGACGGCGTTCGTACTCTACTTCGTGCCCTCGTTCTTCATCGCGATGGGGCCGGCGCCCTGTTACGCGACGACGCAGGCGCTCGCCCGTCCGGAGATCCGCGCGTTCGCTTCCGCCACCATGCTGTTCGTCACCGCCGTGCTCAGCGGGCTCGGGCCGCTGGCGGTCGGCATGCTCAGCGATACGTTCGCGCCGGCCTACGGCATGGAGTCTTTGCGCCACGCCTTGCTGATCGTGCTCATCATCGGCAGCACCTGGCCGCTCGCCCACTACGCGCTGGCCGCTCGGACCCTGCGCGCCGACGTGGCCAGGGCCGCCTGACGCGGAGTCGGGCTTCGCCACGCGCGAGGTTGGGCATGGGCCTGACGGAGGCTGCGGACGCGGTAGCCCTCAGTCTTCCCGCGGACGCGCACGCCCCGGCGCGCGATCGTCGTCGTTCGTGCGCTGGCGCCACTGCGGCGGGGGCGAGTTGTGCGGATTGCGCGGCGGCGTGTGCACCGGCGGGGGCTTGTGCACGGGAGGCGGTCTCACAGGGGGCGGCGGCCTGACCGGCGGCGGCTTCGGCGGTACCACCACCGGTGGGCGATAGTACCAGTAAGGCGGCGGTCGATAGATCGGCTGCCAGCCCGGACCGTAGTAGCCGTAAGAGCCGGGATAATCCCCACCGTAGTACCAGGGGTCGAACGGCGGCGGGCGGCGATAGGGCGCATAGCCGCCGCCGTAGCCGTACTCGTATTGACTGCGCTCGGTCGTGGCGCAACCGCTCACCGCGAGCACGCCCACCGCGAGTACCGCTCCAGCAATCCTTCGGAACGCGTTCATCTCCATGGGACTAAACGACGCAGGCCAGAAAGCGTCGACATGGAATCGGACCGGCGGCGGCGGGCCGGGGTTCCGCGTGTGCGCTGCGCAACACAGCAGCGGATGCAAAGCTCGCTGCAACCGCGCAGAGCGCTGGCTTCACGTGTTGCCGAACGGGGACGTGCTCGTGGCCGAAACGAACGGGCCCGAGCGCCCCGACGATCGCCGCGGCATCACTACTCGTCGCTCTGCCAGCTCCTGGAGCAGCGGCAGCTCGCGACGCTCCTCGGCCGGCGGGTCGAGCCAGCGTTCGGCATCCCATTAGTTGCATCACCAGACGGAGAACCACGATGACCACTCGGCTCGACAGGCCGCTGCGGCGTGAGGTGTGGATCGACCAGAAGCCCTACACGCTCACGCTCACTTCCAACGGTTTCGTCCTGGCGCAGAAACGGCGCCGCAAGGGCACCAGCGTCCGATGGAAGGACCTGGTGAACGGCGAGGTGCAGACCACCGGATTGCGGGCGTCCGCAAGCCAGTTCCCGCAGGCGGCGTCGACCCTGCTCTAGTGCGACGCGTTGCGGTCCGCGGCTTCGCGCCGGCCAGGAGCCGCGCGGGCCGGCTGCCGGCAGCCGGCGCGGCGGCAAGAAGGCCGGGCCAGGTAGTAAAACCGGACAACGTGGCCGTGAGCGTGACGACGGCATGACGCGCGATCGCGACAGCGAGGAGCGCGGGGACGAGGACGAGATGCCGCAGGAGTAGGCGCACACCGCTCATTGCGACCCTTTTCTCTTGCCGCGTAATTCCTGCCGGGAGCAGGCAGTGAGTATTGCCGCGCCGGGGAAAAGTGTTGTGGATTCCACCACGTCGGGCTATATAATCCTGCGAACCCGGGCCGAGACCCGGGAGCACTCGGCGCGGCCGGTAACGAACATGAAAATCCAGGCTCAGCCTGATCTCTGGGGCCTCAAAGTCCTCCTCGTCGAGGACTCGGCGCTCGTGGCGATGCATCTCGAGGACATGCTGCACGAGGCCGGTTGCGAGATCATCGGCCCCGTGGGCAGGATCGACCAGGCGCTGGACATCGCCCGTCATGGCGACCTCGACGTGGCCGTGCTCGACATCAACGTGCAGGGTGAGAAAGTCTTCGGTGTCGCCGATGAGCTCCGGCGGCGCGGTATTCCATTCGTCTTCTCTACGGGTTACGGAATGCGTTATGCGCCGGACGCCTTCCGCGACGCGCCCTATCTCTCCAAACCGTTCGAGCCCGAGAACCTCTGGTCCGCGATCTCGGTCGCGCGCAGGCAGCATCTCGAGACCGACCGGCGCAACGGGCACTGATCAACCAGACAGCTCGATCGCGGCGCGCAGCGCCGCTGCGTTGAACGACCCTTTCCGGGGCTTCAGCAGAACGCAAGAAAATACAGGGGAGACATTGCCATTCAGGCAATGCTCCTCTGCGGGATCGATCAGGTGATGTCGGAACGCCCGGGTCAGTGCGGGGTCAGTGCGCCTTCGCCTGGCGCCGGAACCGGATCACCCGGGAGATCATGCCAGGCCTCCATTCGCAAAAAATTGCGAGACCCCATTGGAAGATTTGCTACGGCCTCCGGACCCGAAAAAGCCTGTAGGAGGATGCTGACTCGAGGGCGGGCCGATTCAGAATTTCGGTCGGGCGACCAATGTGGTGTAGTGACGTCGTTTTCGGCGCGGCGGGATCGAGCCAAAGCTACCTCTAGTGCGAAGACCCCACTTGCTTGCTTGTTCCGCCTGCGCCTTTCTTTTTTCCTGATTCTGACGGGCGACGATGCGGCCTGCGCGCAGGTGTATGCTTGGCGAGGTCGGGCCCGCGCGCGCCCAGCCGGCGTGAGCAGCGGAACCAGGATGTGGCCATGGTGCAACCTCCGAGCGCGCCAACACGGGAACGTCTGAAGCTACGCGGCAACTACGCCGGCGTCGCTGCGGACTACACCGTCGAGCAGCACTGGGGCGAGTACGACGCGGAGGAGCACGACATCTGGCGCATGCTGTTCCTGCGCCAGATCCGGCTCGCCGAGAAATACGCGGCGCCGGAAGTCCTCGCGGGGCTGCGTCTGCTGGGCGCAACGGAGACGACGATCCCGGATTTCGCCGAGATCAACGGCACGCTCGGCCAGGCGACCGGCTGGCGGATCGTCGCGGTGCCGGGCCTGATACCGGAGGCGCAGTTCTTCCAGCACCTCGCCAACCGTTCCTTCCCCGTTTCCGTGTGGATGCGCGAGCGGAGCGAGCTCGACTATCTCGCCGAGCCCGATCTCTTCCATGACTTCTTCGGCCACGTGCCGCTCCTCATGAATCCGGTGTTCGCGCGCTTCATGCAGGCCTACGGCGCCGCGGGGCCGAAGGCGATCGCGAACGGCGCGATACCCATGCTCGCGCGCCTGTACTGGTACACCGTCGAGTTCGGCCTGATCCACACCCCCGCCGGCCTGAAGGCCTACGGCGCGGGCATCCTCTCGTCGAAAGGCGAGACGGTGTACAGCATCGAGAGCCCCGTGCCGCATCGTGTCGGGTTCGATCTCGAGCGCGTGATGCGGACGCAGTACCTGATAGACGACTTCCAGCGGATCTACTTCGTGCTCGACGACTTCGAGCAGCTGTTCCGGTCGGGCTACGGTACCGACTTCGCGCCGCTCTACGAGAAGTTTCGTGCGGCGGAGGCGATACCGCCCGGCACCCTGCTGCCGACGGATCGCGTCGTCACGCGCGGCCATCCGGGGCAACCCGCATGAGCGAACCGCGCGACAACCCGATGGGGGCCGGGGGCGTCGAGCAGTCGCTCGACAACCCGATGGGGACCGACGGCTTCGAGTTCGTCGAGTACACGGCGCCCGATCCCGAGCTGCTGCGCAGCCTGTTCGAGCGGATCGGGTTTCCCGGCGGTCGCCCGTCACCGCAGCAAGAACGTCACGCTGCACCGGCAGGGCGACATCAACTTCATCATCAATGCCGAGCCCGGCAGCTTCGGGCAGCAGTTCGCGCAGCGGCACGGCGCCTCCGCCTGCGCGATGGCGTTCCGCGTGCGCGACGCGGCGCGTGCGCTCGAGCGCGCGGTGGCGCTCGGCGCGACGCCGGTCGCAGGCACCGGTCGGGCCGATGGAGCTCAACATCCCGGCGATCGAGGGCATCGGCGGCAGCCTGATCTACCTCGTCGACCGCTACGGCGACCGCACGATCTACGACGTGGATTTCGTGCCGGCTGCCGGCCCGGCGCGGGCGCCCGCCCGCCGGGCTCACCCACATCGACCACCTGACGCACAACGTGCACCGCGGCAACATGGACCAGTGGGCCGGGTTCTACGAGCGGCTCTTCAATTTCCGCGAGATCCGCTACTTCGACATCGAGGGCAGGAAGACCGGCCTGCTTCAGCCGCGCGATGACCAGCCCCTGCGGCAAGATCCGCATCCCGATCAACGAATCGCAGGACGACAAGTCGCAGATCGAGGAGTACCTGCGCGAGTACCGCGGCGAGGGCATCCAGCACATCGCGCTCGCCACCGCCGACATCTACGCGACGGTGGACGCGCTGCGCGCGCAGCGGCGTCGAGTTCCAGGACACGCCGGACACCTACTACGAAGGCGTCGACGGCGCGCGTGCCCGGCCACGGCGAGCCGCTCGCGGAGCTGCGCAAGCGCGCGCATCCTGATCGACGGCAACCGCAGAAGGGCGAGGGCCTGCTGCTGCAGATCTTCACGAAGAACGTCATCGGCCCGATCTTCTTCGAGATCATCCAGCGCAAGGGCAACGAGGGCTTCGGCGAGGGCAATTTCCGGGCGCTGTTCGAGTCGATCGAGCTCGACCAGGAACGGCGCGGGGTCGATCTGACGTCGCGACAGGGCAGTGTCAGCGTCGATAGTGGGTCGAGGGCCTCATGAGCGCTACATACCGGTGTCGCGCGTCGAGGGCGACGCCTCGCGGCAGGCGCACTGCGATCTGCCCGAGGGCACCTACGAGCGCGAGATCAGCAAGGAAGGCTTCTTCGGCCCCGCCGCGTTCTTCCACCATCGCCACCCGCCGACCGGCTGGACCGGATTTCGAAGGGCCGCTGCGCCCGCGCGCCTTCGACCTCGGCAGGCTGCCAGCGCCGGCGGCGCAGCCCGTGGGAGGCCGCCGCCGGTGCTGCGCAACGCGCACCTGCCGCGCTGCGCTTCTGGCGCCTCGCGCGGCGCATGGAGCAGCTCGCCCGCAACGCCGACGGCGACGAGCTCCTGTTCGTGCACGCGGGCCGCGGCGAGCTCTACTGCGACTACGGTCACCTCGTCGTTCGCGTCCGGGCGACTACCTCGTGCTGCCGCGCGGCACGATGTGGCGGCTCGAGTGCGCGGAGCCGCTGGCGGCGCTGCTGATCGAGGCGACCAACGCGAGCTACGGGCTGCCCGACCGCGGGCTGCTCGGCCCGCACGCGATCTTCGATCCGGCGATCCTCGACACGCCGCAGGCTCGACGAGCGCTTCCGCGCGCAGCAGGGCGACGACGCCGCTGGCGGGTGCGAGGTGAAGCGGCGCGAACCGGATCTCGACGATCACCTATCCCGTTCAATCCGCTCGATGCCGTCGGCTGGCACGGCGACCTCTCGGTCGGTGCGGCTCAACGTGCGCGACATCCGGCCGGTGATGAGCCACCGCTATCACCTGCCGCCGTCGGCGCACACGACGTTCGTCGCGCCACGCTTCGTCGTCTGCACCTTCGTGCCGCGGCCGTTCGAGACCGATCCCGGCGCGCTCAAGGTGCCGTTCTTCCACAACAACGACGACTACGACGAAGTGATCTTCTATCACGCGGGCGATTTCTTCAGCCGCGACAACATCCACCCCGGCATGATGACGCTGCATCCGGGCGGCTTCACGCATGGCCCGCACCCGAAGGCGCTCAAGCACATGCTGAAGCAGCCCAAGGCCGCGACCGACGAGTACGCGGTGATGATCGACGCGCGCGATCCGCTCGGCATCCTGAAGGCGGCGCGCGAGGTCGAGTGGGAGGGCTACGTCGACAGCTGGAAGACGCCGTGAAGCTCGCGACGCTGCGGAACGGCGCGCGCGACGGCCGCCTCGTCGTCGTCAGCCGCGATCTCGCGCGCGCGGTCGCCGCCGCCGGCATCGCGCCGACGCTGCAGGCCGCGCTCGACGACTGGGCGGCGGCGGCCCCGTTGCTCGCGCGCACGGCGGCGGCGCTCGAGGCGGGACGCGCCGAGGGCAGCTTCGCGTTCGAGCCGCGCGCGGCGCACGGCGCCGCTGCCGCGCGCCTATCCACTGGGTGGACGGCTCGGCCTACGTGAACCACGTCGAGCTCGTGCGCAAGGCGCGCGGCGCCGAGATGCCGCCGTCGCTTCTGGACCGATCCGCTCGTCTACCAGGGCGGCTCCGACGACTTCCTCGGGCCGATGGACGATGCGTCGTTCGTGGAGCGAGGCCGGCGGCATCGACTTCGAGGCCGAAGTCGCGGTGATCACCGACGACGTGCCGATGGGCACTACGCCGCGAGGCCGCGCGGGCGCACATCAAGCTCGTGATGCTGGTGAACGACTGGTCGCTGCGCAACCTGATCCCGGCCGAGCTCGCGAAGGGCTTCGGCTTCTACCAGTCGAAGCCCGCGACGGCGTTCTCGCCGGTCGCGGTGACGCCCGACGAGCTCGGCGCCGCCTGGGACGGCGGCAAGGTGCACCTGCCGCTCGTGTCGCACGCTCAACGGCCAGCGTGTTCGGGCAGCCCGGATGCCGGCGTCGACATGACCTTCGACTTCCCGCGGCTGATCGCGCACGTCACGCGGACGCGCAACGCGCGCGCCGGCACGATCGTCGGCTCGGGCACGGTGTCGAATCGCGACCGCGCGACCGGCTCGTGCTGCATCGCCGAGCTGCGGGCGCTCGAGCAGATCGAGCACGGCGCGCCGCGCACGCCGTTCCTGCGGCTTCGGCGACCGGGTGCGCATCGAGATGCTGGACGCGGAGGGGCGCTCCATCTTCGGCGCGATCGACCAGCGCGTCTGCATCTCCCACGCCACCCGCGAGGCTGTCCATGGCATCTGAAACGCGGCTGCGGCTGTACTCGTACTGGAGGAGCTCGGCGTCATACCGCGTGCGGATCGGGCTTGCGCTGAAGGGCCTGCGCGCCGAGTACGTGGCCGTGAATCTCGCCGCTGGCGGCGGCGAGCAGAATCAGCCGGCGTACCGCGCCGTGAACCCGCAGGGCCGCGTGCCCTCGCTCGAAATGGACGGGCGCGTGCTCACGCAATCGCTGGCGATTCTCGAGTATCTCGAAGAGGTGTATCCCGAGCCACCGCTCCTGCCGCGGGATGCATTCGGACGCGCGCGCGTGCGCGCGCTCGCGGGAATCGTCGCCTGCGACATCCAGCCGCTGCAGAACCTTGCCGTCACGCAGTACCTGCGCGGGCGGCATGCCTTCGACGATGCGGCCGTGACCGCGTGGCTGGAGGAGTGGATAGGCCGCGGGCTCGCGGCGCTCGAGGCGGGACTCGCGGGGAACCACGAGACCGGGCGCTTCTGCCACGGCGACGAGCCCGGGCTCGCCGATGCCTGCCTGGTGCCGCAGTGCTATGCGGCGGCGCGTTTCGGGATCGAGGTCAGCCGTTATCCCACGATCGCGCGGATCGATGCGGCGTGCCGCGAGCTCGACGCCTTCCGGCAGGCCGCACCGGAGGCGCAACCAGACGTTGCAGTGCGCTCGTTTCCGGACTAATTAAGTTAACTGTTGCGGCTTAGTCGCCGATCGCCTGCAGCGCCTTCGCCGCGTCCACGAAACCGAAGCCGGAATCGAAGTCGTAGCCGCGGCCGTGTGCGATGTAGAACGGCCCGGAGGTGATGCCGGCCCGGAAGCGGACGTCGCCCGCCGTGGACCGCAGCGCGCGGTATATCGCGTCGGCCGAGAGCTCGCGCTGCCCGGACCAGCTGCGATTGGCGTCGCTGTCACGGTGGCGCTTCTCAATCATCAGCGCAGCCACCCCAGCGACGTGGGGCGCGGAGGCCGAGGTGCCGAAGAAGTTCGGGTTGCCGTTCGGCTCGTCCGTGCCCGGTATGGGCGCGCTCAGGTCGGCGAAGAAGAACGTCGTGTCGCCGCCGTCCGGGCCGGTGACGCCGGGCTTCACGCGCACCTCCGGGAAGGGCAGACGCCGGCCCTTTTTGTCGAAGAGGATCGGCACTCCGCCGGCAGAGGAGAAGTTCTGCAGGCATGCCCCGACGGCGCATTCCGGATGGTTCCCGCCGCCGAACACGGCCGTGTTGTAGAAGCCGGCGGCGCCGACCGCCTCGATGCCCGGCCCGTTCGCGTGCCCGAAGATCGTCGCGCTCTCCGTGTCGTACTCGTTCACGATAAATATGCCGCCGGCAAAGTCGAACCACACGTACTTCAGGAGCTGTGGCCTCGGTCCCGCATAGAGCTCGATCGCGAGCTGTGCCTCGAGGTCCGTATCCGAGAAGTTGACGAGGATCGGCTCCTCGAGCGCATCGGCGCCGATGTTGGCCTCGAACCCCGGGATCTGGCACACGACCTGCTCGGGATCGTCGGTGCAAAGCTCGATCGGCACGCCGTCCGCATCGAGGTAGTACGCGTCCACGTCGCTCGCCGACCCCGTCTTGCCCGACACGGAGAAGAACGGCTGGTCCCACTGCAGGGAGAGGATCGACACCGAGCCCGACGTGGCCGTGACCGACTGCAGCGTGTCTACGCCGCGGCCGGCATCGAAATCGTGCTGCCTGCCGCTCAGTCCAACGAGTCCCGAGTTCCGGAACGGCGCCTGATAGGACTGCCGGGCCTCGTTGCCGGCCGAGGAGAAGTAGGCGCCGCCGCGGGCGACGACCTGCGCACCGTTCTGCGCGATCGCGCCGTCCTGGAACATCGGCTCCTCGAGGTAGATCACGTCGTCCACGATGATGTTGGCGCCGGCCTTCGCCAGCGCGAGGACGCCATCGGCGAAATCCTCCTGGCTCTCGAACGCCGTGTAGAACGCGAAGGTCGAGCCCGGCGCGACGTCGTGGATGAGCTGCATGAGGGCGCGGCCCTCGTCGGTGCAGTCGGGGCTCGGCACGTCGGAGAGGTCCTTCAGCACGATCACGTCGCGCGGCAGGTCGCCGCTCGCCATGTCGTCGGCGGCCGTCGTGTACGGCCCGCCCTCGATGAGCGGGCCCTCGAGGCAGTTGTAGCTGTCCGACATGACGCCGACGCGCACGTTCCTGCCCGTGACGCCGAAGCGCCGCCGCGCCACGTCGCTGCGCATGGCATGGTCGCCCTGCGTCGTGACGAGGCCGGCATGGGTGAGTGGAATCGCCGGCCGCAGGAATCTCAGCCCGGGCGTGCCCGCGATGTCGCCGAGGGCGGCCAGCGGCACGCGGCCGCTCACGCCGTTCTCGTGCGCCCTGGCGTCTACCATGCCCTTCGACACGAGGGCGGTCCGCAGTGCGGCGACGTTCGCGACGTCCTCGGGATAGGCGCTGACGCTCACGTAACCGTCCTTCGTGCGCAGGCCCCTCAGCTTCGAGATCAGCGCGGCCTGGCCGGCCGAGCGCCGCTGCAGCGTCGCCGTGGCCGCCGCCGCGTCGATGGCCGCGAGTTGCGGGCCGATCCTGCGCGCGGTGCCCGTCTTCAGCCGCGACTGCAGCTCCGTGAAGCGGGCGCGGGCGGCATCGGCCGCCGTGGCGGACAAGGCCTGCTGCGCAGGGATGAAGAAAGCGAGCGCAAGTACGCTACCGACCACGATTCTTCTCATGATTGTTGCTCCCCTTGGGGCCGCCGCGGAGCGCCCCGTTGTTCTTCTGCGCGCGGCCGAAGCCGCGGCGGTTAGCCAAATTGGTACTCCCCGGCCTGCCGTTTTGCAATCAGCGGACGCCCCGTTCTGTGCGATCCGGCCGTTCTGTGAGCCCGGTATTGTTTTCGCGTGGGGCGCGGCGCTATAGTTGACGTTAACGTCAACCATGGTGCCTGCTTTTGGACGGCGTCTATTCCATCCGGCAGTTGTCGCGCGAGTTCGGGATTACGCCCCGGACGCTGCGTTTCTACGAGGACAAGGGCCTGCTCGCCCCGGCGCGCCGGGGTAGCACACGCCTTTACTCGGACCGCGACCGCACGCGCCTGCGGCTCGCGCTGCGCGGGAAGCGGCTCGGCTTTTCCCTGCAGGAATGCAGCGAAATCATTGATCTCTACGACCCCTCCCGCCCCGGCGGCTCGCGCCAGCTCCTGCGCCTCTGCGACAAGATCCGCGAGCATCGCGCCTCGCTGCTGGAGAAGCTGCGCGACATCGAGGCGACGCTCGTGGCGATGGGCGAGGTGGAGGCGAAGTGCCTGGCCGAGCTGCTGCGCACGGCCGAGCCCCGGATCGGCACAAACTGACGTAAGCGTCAACATTATCAGGATTATGTGAATGCCATGACCCCGGACTTCCTGGACTTCAATCTGCCCGATACCGCGACGATGCTGCGCGACGCGGTCCGGGAATTTGCCGCCACCGAAATCGCGCCGCGTGCCGCCGAGATCGACGCGACCAACCAGTTCCCCGACGGACTCTGGGGGCGGCTCGGCGAGCTCGGACTGCTCGGCATCACGGTCGAGCGCGAGTACGGCGGCGCCGGCATGGGCTACCTCGAGCACGTCATCGCGATGGAAGAGATCAGCCGCGCCTCGGCTTCCGTCGGCCTGAGCTACGGCGCGCATTCCAATCTCTGCGTCAACCAGATCCAGCGCTGCGGCAACGAAGCGCAGAAGCGCCGCTACCTGCCGCAGCTCGTCTCGGGCGAGCACGTCGGGCGCGCTCGCCATGAGCGAGCCCGGCTCGGGCTCCGACGTCGTGAGCATGCGCCTGCACGGCCGAGCGCGCGGACGACGGCTACGTGCTGAACGGCACCAAGATGTGGATCACCAACGGGCCGGAGGCCGACGTCACTCGTGGTCTACGCGAAGATCGAGCCCGACGCCGGGCCCCGCGGCGTCACGGCGTTCATCGTCGAGCAGGGGTTCGCGGGATTCTCGACCGCGCAGAAGCTCGACAAGCTCGGCATGCGCGGCTCGAATACCTGCGAGCTCGTGTTCGAGAACTGCGAAGTGCCCGCGCGAGAACGTGCTCGGCGAGGTGAACGGCGGCGTGCGCGTGCTGATGAGCGGGCTCGACTACGAGCGCGTCGTGCTCGCCGGCGGGCCGCTCGGCCTGATGCGGGCCTGCATCGACGTCGTGATCCCCTACGTGCACGAGCGCCGGCAGTTCGGCCAGCCGATCGGCGAGTTCCAGCTGATGCAGGGCAAGCTCGCCGACATGTACACGACGCTCAACGCCTGCAACGCCTACGTCTACGCCGTCGCCCGCGCCGGCGACGCCGGCGGGACGACGCGCAAGGACGCCGCCGGCGCATCCTCTACGCGAGCGAGCGGGCGACGCAGCATGGCGCTCGACGCCATCCAGATCCTCGGCGGCAACGGCTACATCAACGACTACCCGACCGGGCGTCTCCTGCGCGACGCCAAGCTCTACGAGATCGGCGCGGGCACCTGCGAGATCCGCCGCATGCTGATCGGCCGCGAGCTCTTCGACGAGACCGCCTGAATGGTGGTGCCGGGTCTCAAGTTATTGAGTTGTTGCGGCCGCAACAACTCAATAACTTGAGACCCGGCACCATTGGAGGTAAGCATCATGGGCGGGCTCTATTACGAGGAATTCCAGGTGGGCATGAGGATCGAGCACGTGCTGCATCGCACCGTCACCGAGACCGACAACCTCCTGATCACGACGCTCACGCACAACCCGGCGGCGCTGCACCTCGACGCGGAGTACTGCAAAGGCACGGAGTTCGGCCGCATTTCGTCAACAGCTGCTTCACGCTGAGCCTCATGGTCGGCGTCTCCGTGCACGACACGACGCTCGGCACGATGGTCGCGAACCTCGGCTGGGACGAGGTGCGCTTTCCGAAGCCGGTGCACGTCGGCGACACGCTGCGCACCGAGACCGAGGTGCACGAGATGCGCGAGAGCCGCTCGCGGCCGGACGCCGGCATCGTCACCTTCATCCACCGCGCCTGCAACCAGCGCGAACGAGGAAGTGGCGAGCTGCAAGCGCATCGCGCTCGTCGAGAAGAGGCCGGTCGCGTGACGGGCCCGAGTCCATTGCTCGCGACGACCCGCAAGGCAGTGTCCGCATGATCCCGCGGAGCTGGCTGTTCGTGCCGGCCGACAGCGACCGCAAGCTCGCGCGCGCGCTCGACTGCGGCGCCGACGCGGTGATCCTCGATCTCGAGGACTCCGTCAGCCCCGAGCGCAAGACGTGGCCCGCGAGGCCGCTGCCGCGTTCCTCGCCGCCCACCACGGCCGGAGCGCGCCGGCGCTGTGGGTGCGCGTCAACTCGCTCGCCTCGGGGCTCATGCACGACGACGTCGCGCGCGTCATGCCGGCCGGGCCCGCCGGCATCGTGCTGCCGAAGCCGGATTCCGTCGATGACGTCTGGGCGCTCGACGAGACGCTCGACAGGATCGAGCGCGAGAAGGGCGTGGCGCGCGATGCTGGCGGGAAGACCGCCATCCTCGCGATCGCGACCGAGACCGCGCTCGCCGTGCTCGGCGCTCGCGGGCTACGCGAAATCGCCGGAGCGGCTGCTGGCGCTCACCTGGGGCGGCGAAGATCTGGCCGCCGAGCTCGGCGCGGTCAGGCAACCGCGACGCGGCGGGCGAGTTCTGCTTCACCTACCGCATGGTGCGCGGCCTCTGCCTGATCGCCGCGGCGGCCGCGGGCATGGCGGCCATCGAGACGCTGTACCCTGATTTCCGCGACGATGCCGGGCTCGCGACGTTCGCCGCGCGCGCCCAGGAAGACGGGTTCACCGGCAAGCTCGCGATCCATCCCGACCAGGTCCCGCCGATCAACGCGGCCTTCACGCCGTCGCCGGCCGAGGTGCTCCATGCCCGCCGCGTCGTCGAGGCATTCGCCACGATGCCCGGCGCGGGCGTCACGGCGCTCGACGGCCGAATGCTCGACCGCCCGCACCTCGTGCAGGCCCGGCGCATGCTCGAGCGCGCCGCCTCGCTCGGGATTCTCGATCGCCCGCACTGAGAGGTGGCCTCGATGACGGTGCTGCAGACGAATCTGACCCGGCGGGCCCCGAGTTCGCGCAGAACCGCGCCGCCAACGAGGCGCTCGTCGGGGATCTGCGCCGCAGGATCGCCGCGGCCGCACTCGGCGGCGGCGAACGCGCGCGCGAGCGCCACGTCGCCCGCGGCAAGCTGCTCGTGCGCGATCGCGTCGCGCGGCTGCTCGATCCGGGCTCGCCGTTCCTCGAGATCGTCGCAGCTCGCGGCCTCCGGCATGTACGACGACGAGGTCCCGGCGGCGGGCATCGTCACCGGCATCGGCCGCGTCTCGGGCCTCGAGTGCGTGATCGTCGCCAACGACGCGACGGTGAAGGGCGGCACCTACTACCCGATCACGGTGAAGAAGCACCTGCGCGCGCAGGAGATCGCCGCTCGAGAATCGCCTGCCCTGCATCTACCTCGTCGACTCGGGCGGCGCGTTCCTGCCGCTGCAGGACGAGGTGTTCCCGGATCGCGACCACTTCGGCCGCATCTTCTACAACCAGGCGCAGATGTCTGCGCGCCGGCATCCCGCAGATCGCGGTGGTGATGGGCTCGTGCACGGCCGGCGGCGCCTACGTGCCCGGCGATGGCGACGAGAGCATCATCGTGCGCGAGCAGGGCACGATCTTCCTCGGTGGCCCGCCGCTGGTGAAGGCCGCGACCGGCGAGGGCGTGACGCCGAGGAGCTCGGCGGCGGCGACTGCACTGCGCGCACTCCGGCGTCATCGATCACCTCGCGGTCAACGATCGCCATGCGCTCTGGCTCGGCGCGCCGCGCCGTCGCCAACCTGAACCGCCGGCCGGCGGCGCAGCCCACCCGGCGCGCGACCGCGGAGCCGCTCTACCCGGCGGACGACCTGCTACGGGGTCGTGCCCGCGCGATACGCGCAAGCCCTACGACGTCCGCGAGGTGATCGCGCGGCTCGTCGGATGGCAGCGAGTTCGACGAGTTCAAGGCAGCTCTACGGCACCGACGCTCGTCTGCGGCTTCGCGCGCATCGACGGCTACCCGGTCGGCATCGTCGCGAACAACGGCGTCCTGTTCTCGGAGTCGGCGCTCAAGGCGGCGCACTTCGTCGAGCTCTGCTGCCAGCGGGCGATGCCGCTCGTGTTCCTGCAGAACATCACCGGCTTCATGGTCGGGCGCAGGTACGAGGCGGGCGGCATCGCGAAGGACGGCGCCAAGATGGTGACGGCGGTCGCGAACGCGCGCGTGCCGAAGTTCACGGTCATCATCGGCGGCTGCTTCGGCGCGGGCAACTACGGGATGTGCGGGCGCGCCTACGGCCCACGCTTCCTGTGGATGTGGCCGAATGCGCGCATCTCGGTCATGGGCGGCGAGCAGGCGGCGAACGTGCTCGCGCAGGTGCGGCGCGAGGGCGCGGAGGCGCGCGGCGAGACCTGGCCTGCGGCGGAGGAGGAGGCGTTCAAGGCGCCGATCCGCGCGCAGTACGAGACGCAGGGCCATCCGTATTACGCGACCGCGCGGCTCTGGGACGACGGCATCATCGACCCGCGCGACACGCGCATGGCGCTCGCGCTCGGCATCGCCGCCTCGCTGCAACGCCCCGATCGACGAGACGCGCTTCGGCGTGTTCCGGATGTGAGAACACGCGGGAGTCGAGCCGGGGCGGCTCGTCGCCCGGCGGGTGTGAGGAGCGAGCGGAGCAGGAGCGGAGCGATGCGACGACCCAAGCGAACGCCTCACGGAGACGGCGAGTCGCAATCAAGCGGTTACCTCGCGAGGAAAGCGGCCAGGGATGGCCGTAGTGAGCGTCCCGCCGGGAGGCGGAGGCGCCCCGGCTGGACCCAGCGATGTTCGGCAAGATCCTGATCGCCAACCGCGGCGAGATCGCCTGCCGCGTCATCCGCACCGCGAAGCGGCTGGGCATCGCGCACCGTCGCCGTGTATTCCGACGCCGACCGCGGCGCGGTGCACGTCGCACTCGCCGACGAGGCCGTGGCGATCGGCCCGGCGCCCGCGCGCGAGAGCTATCTGAACATCGGCCGCATCGTCGAGGCCGCAAAGCGCACGGGCGCCGAGGCGATCCATCCCGGGTTACGGGTTCCTGTCCGAGAACGCCGCTTTCGCCGAGGCCTGCGCCGCCGCCGGCCTCGTCTTCGTCGGCCCGCGCCCCGCCGCGATCCGCGCGATGGGCGACAAGAGCGCGGCGAAGGCGCTCATGGAGCAGGCGGGCGTGCCGGTCGTGCCGGGCTACCACGGCGCGGACCAGGCAGACGACAGGCTCGCGGGGGAAGCCGCGCGCATCGGCTACCCGGTGCTGATCAAGGCGACGGCGGGCGGCGGCGGCAAGGGCATGCGCATCGTGAGCGCAGCCGGCGAGTTCGCCGACGCCTGGCGGCCGCGCGGCGCGAGGCGCGCTCGGCGTTCGGCGATGACCGCGTGCTGCTCGAGAACTACCTGACCACGCCGCGGCACATCGAGATGCAGGTGTTCGCCGATGCCCACGGCAACACCGTGCACCTGTTCGAGCGCGACTGCTCCGTGCAGCGTCGCCACCAGAAGGTGATCGAGGAGGCGCCCGCGCCGGGCATGACGCCGGAGCGACGCGAGCAGCATCGGCGCGGCGGCGGTCGCCGCCGCCCGCGCGGTGGACTACCTGGGCGCAGGCACCGTCGAGTTCATCGCGGACGGCGCGGGGAATTTCTACTTCCTGGAGATGAACACGCGCCTGCAGGTGGAGCACCCGGTGACCGAGCTCGATCACGGGGCTGGACCTCGTCGAATGGCAGCTCCGCGTCGCGGCCGGCGAGCCGCTGCCCGCCCGGCAGGCCGATCTCGCGCTCAGCGGGCCACGCCATCGAGGCGCGCCTCTACGCCGAGGACCCGGCGCGCGACTTCCTGCCCGCCACCGGCACGCTGACGGATCTCCGCTTTCCCGCGGCGAGCCCGCATCTGCGCGTGGACTCGGGCTACCGGGCAGGCGACGCCGTCAGCATCCACTATGATCCGCTGCTCGCGAAGCTCGTTGCCTGGGACGTGGACCGCGCGGCGGCGCTCGCGCGCCTGCGCGAGCTGCTCGGTGCGACTCGCGTCGCCGGCGTGAAGACCAATCTCGCACTCCTCGCCGCGGTCGCGGGACACGAGGCCTTCGCGCGCGGCGCGGTGGACACGGGCTTCATCGAGCGCCATCGCGACGAGCTGCTCGCAGACGCGAGTCGGCCCGCCGCCTCGGGCGCCGACACCAGTCCGGCGCTCGCCTCGCCCTGGGAAGACGTTCGCGGCTGGCGCCTCGGCAGCAGCGAGCGCGACGCGTCCGTGACACGGTCCCGCGGCGGGCCATCGCAGGCAGGCACGGAAGCCGACCCCGCCCTCCGCGGTCCGCTGGTCGCGCCGATGCCGGGGCGCGTCGTCGCGGTGCAGGTGGCGAAGGGCCAGGTCGTGCGGCGCGGCGAGGCTCTGATGGTGCTGGAGGCGATGAAGATGGAGCACACGGTCGCCGCGCCGGCGGACGGCGTCGTCGGCGAGGTGCGCTTCGCCGTGGGCGATCTCGTGGACGAAGGCGCCGAATTGCTCGTGCTCACCTGACGAGCCCTACCGTGGCCTCCGGGACGGCGGCACGCGCTCGCCGGGAAGCATGCCGCGAGTGGTCCGGCTAGGCGGCGCCGGCGTGAGCGGAGCGCCGCTTTCGGTACCGTCGCTTGCGGCGGCGCGCGGTGTGGCCCGCCGACCCGGTGCAGCCCATCGGCCGGTTCGCCGAACAGGCGATGCGAGCAAGGCTTGCCTACTGGTCGCCGGCAGGGATGCCGGCGATCCGCCGCCACGAGCCAAGGATGGCGAGTGCGGCGGACACCGCAGCGAGCGAGCCTGTGAGGGAACCCGCCTTTCGGGGAGTAGCCTCTTCGCGTGAAGGCAGGAAAGCGGGCGAGCCGGCAGGGCAAACCGGGTTGGCGGGCCATGCCGGGTGGCTGGTGCAAAGCGAACGGGGCTAGGCTTTCGCCTGGCCCCGTCGTGATCAGCCCTCTCGCGGCTTAGCGCTCGGCGCCGCCGAACCGCATCTTCGCCTCGAGCCCGTACGTACGCAGGCTCGGATAGCTGACGGACAGCCGCAACGGCGGGAAGTCGTCGAAGTTCGAGAACTGCGCCGGATCGCCGCTCTCCATTCCCGTCAGGTTGCTGTTGTTCGACCAGTAGATGTCGCGGAAGGCCGCGGTGGGGTTGTTGTTCTCGAGGAGGTTGCGCACCCAGAAATCCACCGAGTAGCGCGGCGAGCTGACCCCCATCCGGAAATTCACGTTGTAGTATGCCGGCATCCAGCCGAGGTTGTCGTTGCCGAGGAAGATCTTGCCGACATAGTTGGCGTCGGCACGCGCCGACCAGTTCCACTCGCCGGCGAGCGAGTGGTCGTAGGTCAGAGAGGCGCTGGCCGTCCACTCCGGCTGGCGCATCTGCGTGTTGCCGGAGACATCGCCCGATATCGCCTGGCACTGCTTCGCCTTGTTGGTCTGGGCCTCGTTGCCCTCCTTGTTGGGATACCCGGTGCCCGGCTGGCCGGGAGCGTCGTCGATGAAGGGCGTCGGGTCCGGGAGGCCGGCGATGGCCTCCGGCGCGCAGCTCGGCTCATCGGTGTAGAAGCTCGGGAAGAGGGCGAAGGTGTCCTGCCGCGCGTTCTTGATCGTCGAGTCGGTCCAGGCCGCGGTCAGGCGCCCGGTCAGATTTTCGGTGATCGCGAGGTCGGTCGTGGCCTCCCAGCCCCAGACCCCGGCATCGCCCGAGTTGATGTTGAAGCCGACGAGGCTGGTGTACGTCAGGCCGCTCTTCGGCGAGAGCTCCGTCAACTGGCGGAGCACGATGTCGGTCCAGTCGTTGTAGAACGCCGCGAGATCGATGCTGATGCGCCGGTCCGCGGTCGTGCCCTTGATGCCGACCTCGTAGGCCGTGATCTTCTCCGGGTCGAAGGTGTGAGAGATGGGCTCGGGGATGACCGAGCGGTTCGCGGTGAACACGCTCGGACGTAGGAGCTGAATGCCGCCCGGCTTCTCGCCGTAGGCTACGGAGGCGTACACCATCCAGTCCGGATTGAACATCCACTTGATGCCGAGGCGTCCGGTGACCGTCTCGAAGCGCGTCGAGCCCGTGAAGGCGCCGGGCACGCACACGCCGTTGTTGAGCTCCTGGCCGATCTCGTCCAGCAAGGGCTCGCACGGCCCGGTGGTGTACGGCCCGTTGTCGTAAGGAGTGGTCGACGGGTCGTAGGCCGTACGCAGGTCGAAATAATCGTCGCCGCAGAGGTCGGACGGCGGAGTGTTGAACGGGAACTGGTTCGTACGGTAGATCGGGGGAATCTGGCCGTTGAACTCGCTGTTCGGATCGGGGTTGAACGACTGGGCGCAGCGCTTGTAGCTGTAGGCGAACTGCTCCTGGTACTGCTGCGTCAGGCGCAGCTCGCCGTGGAGCTCCCACTCCTCCGTGATCTTGAAATCCCCGCCGCCGAAGACGGACCAGGACTTGATGTCCTCTTCTGACCTCTTCCGGTCCAGCGGATCCCTGGCGCCGTCCGGCGTTATGCCAGGCCCGAAGATGAAGGATCCGATGGCGAGGTTCGTCGTACTCGGAATCGGACCCAGGCCGAACTGCAGATAAGCCGGAATATCCGGATCCGAGACTGACGGCAGCGGCGTCGTCGTGATCAGCCCGCCCTGGTAGCCGACCTCGTTGGAGTCGAAATAATAGGCGCCGGCCGTCCAGCGCAGTCGCTGATCCTGCGGGCTCGTGAAGCGGATTTCCTGGCTCCATTCCTCGGTTGTGGAGCCGCGGTTGTAGTTGATGAAACCCATCGGCCAGAGCTGCGTGTAGTAGTTGTCGGCCCCGCCGCTGCCGTCTAGATTCAGGCACTGGGGCAAACCGGAGTTCCCCGTTGTCCCGATGTTGGGGCAGTAGACCATGGGTACCGTGTTGCCCGCGCCACGCTCGAAGTCGAACACGCTGGAGTTCTTGAGATTCGAGTAGCCGGTGAGGCTCGCGAAGCTGCCCCAGTCACCGGGTTCCCAGGCGATGCTGAAATTGGCGCGCGTGAGGTTGCGGGCCTCGCCGACTGCCTGGTCCTCCGCCGGCATCGAATCACCGGTGACCGAGCCCGGCAGCGTCACGAACTGCTGGTTGATCAGGGCCTCGCGGTCCAGGCTGTCCGGCAGGGCGGCGAGATCCGGGATCTTGCCGCACCAGGTCTGGAAGCGAGGATAAGGCCGCGTCAGCTGGTTATCCTTCGTCTGCTCCACGCGGTCCTCGCAGTTGACCGGAATGCTGCTCGTGGCCGGATCGTCGATGTGGTCCTTGGAGTAATAGGCGCCGAGGTTGAATTCGAGGTTATCCGCCGCTACCCAGCGCAGCCGCCCCTGGAAGCTGCGATAGCGGTAGCCGCCGATGTCGGTGGAGCCGAGCGTGTTGTCGTACGAGCCGTCCCAATCCTCGTAGAGCGCCGACATGCGGCCCGTGAAGCTCTCGCTGAAGATCGGGCCGCTGATGGAGCCGATGACCTTCTGCCGGCCGTAATTGCCGAGGCCGACGCTGCCCTTCGCTTCGAAGACGTCGCTCGGTTTCTTGGTGACGTAGTTGATGGCGCCGCTGAACGCGTTGCGGCCGTACATGGCGCTCTGCGGGCCCTTCAGCACCTCGATGCGCTCGATGTCGAGCTGGCTGAAGTTCAAACCTTCGCGGCCGGACACGTACACGCCGTCCACGAAGATCGCGGCCGCATTCTGGCCGAAGATGTCCTGGGGCACGATGCCGCGGATGATTGGCACGGGCAGGGCTTCGCCGAAGGCGTTGAAGAACGAGAGACCAGGCGTGAGGGCGGCCACGTCGCTGAGATTCGTGATGCCGGCCGCTTCGATCGCCTTCTCGTCGAACGCGGTGATCGCGAGCGGCACCTCTTTCAATTTCTCCTCCACGCGGCGCGCCGTGACGGTGATTTCCTCAATCTCCTGGGCGAGGGCGCCGTTTGGTATGGCCTGTAGGGCCACCCCGGCCATCAGAGCCATCAGGATGGCGGCCGCGCTGCCTGCCCCGTTGCAGATCTCTTTCTTATCCATCGTCATGCCTTGTCCCCCGAGAATCCCCTACGAAAATGCCCGCGACCGGCCGTCACGGGCATTTGTTGGCTACCGGCCCCACCTCGAGCCGCGTTCTACCCGTTGCCCCGGCCACGAAGGCGGCGCCGCAGTGACCACGCCCCCGCGAGCAGCGAGAGGCTCCACAGGTCCACCGACCCGCCACCGCCCGGCAGAGAGGCACTGCCACCGCTGGTCGCCGTAAGGACCGTCATGCGCATCGTGGCCTGGCCCGAGTCCAGGTCGGCGTCCGTTGCCGTCACGACGCACTCGTCGGTGCCCGTAAAACCCGGGTCCGGCGTATAGGTGATCGAGATCACCTGCGTCCCGACGCCACTGAGTGTGCAGTCGCCGCTGACAGCCGGCGTGCTGATCGTGACGTTGTGCTGGGACAGCGTGCCGTTGCCCGGCACGATGCCGAGCAGGATGGTGCCAGATGTGTCCTGGTCCATCCGGATGACGCCGTCCTCCATTCGCGGAGCGGCGAGAGCATCCGGCACTGTTACCGTCACCAGGCCGAAGACCTCCTCGCCGGCAACCGTCACCAGGTAGGTGAACGTGTCGGACCCCGTGAAGAAGGTGGGATCCGTGATCGTGTACGTGAGGAGGTTGCCACTCTGTGTGACGGTGCCTCTCGTGCCCTGCGTCAGGATCGTAACGTCGCTGCCGAACGGCGTGAAAGTGGCCGTTCTGCCAAGCGGGTCGTGACCCTGGGTCGTGATGGTCCTCGTCGCCTCGAGCGGTTTCCTGACGTGTACCGTCACGAAGGCGGTGCTGCTGAAGCCGGTGCCGTCTGCGATCCGGTAGCTGAATTCCACGTCGTAGGACGCCGCGTTATAAGGCACCGTGTCCGGCGTGAAGCTGACGGTGGCATCCGCCCTCGGCCCGACAGGCCCGGCCGTGGCCGTGCCGCGGGCCGGCGGGGTCTCGATCGTGACCGTCACCGGGTCGGTGAGCCCGGTGTCGTTGGCGCCGACGTTGATGTCCGTCGCCGGGCCGTTGATGAGCACCACGGCGGTGTCGTCGCTGGCGCCGGGCACATCCATGTGGATATCAACCGTCGCGGTATCGCTGTCGCCGTTGGCGTCCACCACCTTGTAGACGATCCTGTCGCTGCCGGTCGCCGTGGGATTGGACGTGTAGGTGATCGTCGAGCCGGTGACCTGCGCGGTGCCCTTGATGGGCTGCGTCTCGATGGTCAGCGTGATGGGCGCCGCGAAACTGATCGTCCTGGCGCCGGTGTTCGGCGTCAGGTAGGTGTCGTTGGCGAGCACGTCGACCGGCGTCGCCACGCCCTGCGGCACATCGACCGGGTCGTCGCTCGCGGTCGGCGCGTACGCGAACGTTATCCAGTTGGCGCCCTGGCAGTCGATGTCTACGGGCAGCGTGCAGCCGATGACGTCGACGCCGTTGGAGATGAACAGGAGGTCATAGTGGTCGTAGGGCTGATTCGTCAGCGGGTTGGTCGGGATCATCGGCGCGGTCGCGACGGCCGGATCGATCATCGACCAGATGTCGAATCCGCCCGAGGTCTTGGTGCACCCGGGAGCCAGGCCCGGGTCGCCGGGGTTGACGGCATGGCCGCCTCGCGGGTTCGGCGTGCCCGGCTTGTAGATCGGGACGTTGTTGCCGTCGAGCAGGCTGAAGTCGTCGTCGACGATTTCAAGCGTCACGCAATAGGGATCACCGCCGACATTCCATTCCGAGATGCTGTCGAGGATGGTGTTGAAGCCGAGGTTGACGTTCCTGCAGCCGCTCGCATTCACGCCGGCGAGGAATGTGCCCTCGATGCAGTCGTACGATGCGAACGTCGTCGTGCGGGCCTGCGTGTCGACGACAAGATCCACGACGCGGTCGCTGATCACGGGCGTGCCCCGGGGATTGCTGTTGATGTAGGACGTCACCCAGTACTGGCCGGTCTCTGCCAGGGTCCCGTCCAGGCCGCTCGCGGGCGTCCAGGTCCACACGGCGTCGGAGCCGACCACGTTGTTGTCGATGTTCCACTGCGGCGTGGGCGAGGCAATGCAGGGCGCGAGGTTGGTGCTCGGCGTGCATTCTTTCCAGACGAGCGTGCTGCGCGTGCCGCTGCTGCTTCGCTGGTTATGAACGATCAGCTTCAGGTTGTAGGTCGCGGCATCGGCGAAGTTCGAGACGGCGAGCAGGCCCAGGAAGAAGAAGGAGAGTATTGCTTTTCCCACGAAATGATCCTCAGCACGCTTGACACGGATCCCGGCGGCGAACACGCCCGGGAATCCCCCAGTTACTCTTGTGCATCGTGCTTGGGGACTGCATCAGGACTTCAGGCGGGAATCTCGCACGGCGTGGCCGTGAAGCTCCTTCACTCTTGGTCATTGTCGCCGGGCAGACCTCCATCGCCCGCGACACCCCCTCGCGAATGCCGGTCAAACTTACAGTAACAGTGTCCCCGCGGGCAAGTCGCCGGCCGTGCCCGAAAGCGCCCGGTACGGGGCTGGCGACCCGTGTGCCGTAAAGTCGCGCAACAGTCAAGGGGCACAAGGGGTTTCCGGCTGCTGGCGGCGCCGATGCCGCCCGGCCTCGACACATATATATAGGTGGCGCGGCTGGCAGGTGCGGCCGGCCCGCGCAGCGCCTGGCCCGGACGCGCGTCTCGGGACGCCGTCCGATGCAAGTTGCCGAGTCTGGACGGGGCATGCCATTCGCTCCTGCTGCGGATGCAAAAATGCGCTGGAAAATCGGACGCGAGGGCCGTTCTTCAGGCTGCGGACAATTTCGAAAATTATGTTAAGGGAGGCCTTGCGCCCACCCCTCGCGGGCGTAGACTGGCTCCCGACCGGACGAAAAGGGATCGCCTGCAGTCGTGTTACAGCGGCTGCAGAGTAATGAAAGTCCAAGGTCTTGCTCTCTCGAAAATCGACAAGCGAATTTTGAGAGCGAGAGATAAGGGGAAGACCACAGGACAACACCTTTCCAGACCGGAAATGTCTGCCAACAACCGTGTCGTTCTGGAGGATAGTTAAGTGAAGAAAGTTGCAATGATCGCCGCGATGGCGGCATCAATGGCGGTATGGGGTACTGCCATGGCGTTACCGACCGGGCCCGTTGTGCTCGTCGGCTGGTATCAGCGAAGCAGTGGCGGAGCGTTGAGTGCACTCGCGTGGAGAGCCGGCGCCGCGCAAGGTTGTCCGAACCTCGCGACGATGACTGGCGCCTCGAACACGCCGACGACGGCGATCTACAAGCAACCCTGCTATAACCCGACGCCCCCGAATACCTCCGGCCAGGCCTCCTGGCTCGTCACCAACAATGTCATCGCCACCATCACCGGCGCCGGCATCGCCACCTGGAACTGGACCGGCGCGTCGATGACGGCCACGGGCATGCTGTGGGCGACGTCGTACATCGGCAGCAACCCGAACAGCACGCAGGTGATCAGCGACAAGATTACGAACCTCACGTACGCGGTAGGCCCTACGCCGGCCGCCAACGCCAGCACCTACGAATGCATCGAGGGCGTGTTCCTCGCCTCGGTGTATGCGAGTGGCTGCAAGAACGTGAATTTCAATTCGAGCAACAACACCTCGAACGGGTACACTGGCAATCTCACCGACGAGACCATTGCCTCATGGAACGTCGGCGGCAATCCGAAGTGCGTGACCGAGACCATCAACGGGGGCACGGCGTATGCCGGTGGCCCACCCGCCCTGCCGCTGGACGATTACAGCCTGAACTACGGTCCGGACGAGGCGCCGCCGAAGCCGCTGGATACGGTGAACGACGGTTGGCCCGGCACCGTCGGTGCGACGCCTCCTGAAAACACCTATCACGAGGGCACCGAGAAGCCCCGCGGCCTCGAGATTCAGACCCTCGGCCAGGCGGGCCCCGGCTGCGCCGCGACCTCGGGCGCGCTGGACCTCAACATCAAGTACCAGGACGATGCCAACTACCTGGTCCTGTCCAACAGCGACGATCTCGCCGATCCGGCAGACGTCCCCAACCAGGGCGGCCCGGAGCCCGGCGGCGGTTGCTACCTGTTCGGAACGGGCCAGGGACCGGCCTGCCCGAACAACGCCAACCTCGGCGGCCGTAGCTACATGATCTTCGCCCTGGATGCCGACGGCGACACCGTTGGCGACCCGGTCGACAACTGCGTCAACGTGGCCAACGCCAACCAGTTCGACGTCGACAACGACGGCCAGGGCAATGCCTGTGACACCGATGACGACAACGACACCATCCTCGACGTCACCGACAACTGCGATTGGGTGCCGAACAACGAGGCGGGCAACGTGCCGAATACGGCAAGCATTCCCAAGTCGCAGTTCAACGCCGACGGAGGAGCGGACGCATTCGGCAACTGGTGCGATGCGGACATCAATAACAGCGGCGGTGTGAACACCAGCGACTACACCCTGTTGCGCAACGTGCTGAACCATCTGGACAACGAGGTGTCGTGCACGTCGCCGTGCGTGGTCGGCAATATCATCAAGGCCGACATGAATGGCACCGGCTCGGTGACGACGGCGGACTACACGCTGCTGCGCAATCGGCTGAACACGGCGCCCGGACCGTAAGGTCCGGGTTTCCGGGGGAAGAATCGGAAATCGACGACTGACTATTCATTCAACCAACTACCAACTACACAGCGAGAAGCCAACATGAAAAAGACAATAGTGACGACCTTGGGGGCGCTGGCGTTGCTTGGCTCGGCGGCGAGCATGGCGGCGACGGTGTCAGTGGTTCCGAGCACGGGCATCACCACGCCGTGCTGCACGGCCACTGTGCCTTCCGGCAATTTCTTCGTGACCTTGCATGTCGCAGACATGCCGGGCGACGGCACGAACACGGGCTCGACCGGTGCGTCGCTGACCATCAATTTCGACCCGGCCATCGTCAACGTGACGGGTGCGGCGCTGAGCCCCGGCTCACCACTCGACTTCATCACCCCTCTGACTCCCAATGGCCCGGGGTCGGTGAAAGTCAGCGCGCTGCGTAACGCCGCGGGTTATGCGGTCGGCACGTTCGATGCCTTCCAGATCAACTTCGCGACCATCGCGAATGGCGTTGCGAACATCGTCGTGTTCGACGACGGGGCGGACAACGCCTGGACCGACCAGGATGCGGCCTCGATCCCGATGAGCTACAACCAGGCCAACGTCTGCGTCAATTCCTGCGGCGGTCCGCCCATCCCCGTGCCGGCAGCGGTCTGGATGCTGGTGAGCGCGCTCGGCAGCCTCGCGGGCATCAAGCGCCTGCGCCGGGTGTAACGCACGCCACCGATACCGAGGTATAACAACATGAAAAAGACCATTTCTGCACTCGGAGCGCTGGCGCTCCTCGGCTCCTCCGCCGCCATGGCGGCGTCAGTTGAGGTGCGGCCGAACGATACGTGCGTCGATGCCGGCGGGCCGCCGGCGACCTGCGACGCGGTCGTGAACCCGGGCGACTCGTTTTTCGTGACGCTGCACGGGATCGCCTTCCCGGGCGACGGCACGGCCACGGGCACGACCGGTTCGACGCTCACGATCACGTATGACAACTCAGTGGTCTCACTGATCAGCGCCACGCTGGCGCCGGGAACGCCGTTCGACTTCATCACCCCTCCGACGGTGCAGAATCCGAGCACGGTGATCATCAGTGTGCTGCGTAACGCGACGGGCTATGCGCACGGCGACTTCGACGCGTACCGGATCAACTTCCAGGTCCTCGGCAGCGCGGCGGGCGGCGCCACCGCAAACATCAACGTGTTCGACGACGGCGTCGACAACAGCTGGACCGACCAGGACGCGGGCGCCATAGCCGTCACCTACTCGCAGGCCGATGTCGGCGTGGTACCGCTTCCGGCCACTGCCTGGCTGATCGCCCCGGCGATTCTCGCCGCCGGCCGCTTCAGCCGCCGACGCAAGGCCGCCTGATAATCCGGATCCTCCAGTCCGGATGAACGGAAACCCCGCCTCGGCGGGGTTTCTTTTTTTGGCACAGCTAATCGCCACGTGGGCGCGCGGCGAGCGCTGCGACTCGGGCGTCCAGCCGCCCCGGTGTGCCCTGCCGGCTTGCCCGCCTGATGCGCATGCGCTCCGTGGAACGACGGTGCGGCGGGAACCCTGCGCGGCTTGCTCGCCACGGTGTCCGCCGCACTCGCCATCCCTGGCTCGTCGCACCCGGACGTGCTGCTGCAAGACAGGCAGCTCATCTGCCAGGAAGCCGCGGCGGATCGCCGGCATCCCTGCCGGCGACGCTGCGCGCAGCCCTCGCTCGCTGCGCCGCGCAGGCAAGCCGGCCCTATGGGCTACACCGGCCCGCGGCTGGACGCCCGTCGCGCGCCCCCCGCGCCCGCACGTGGTGCTCGGCTGGCAGCAGACCGATGGCGGCTCGCCTTCTGGTGGGTGTGAGGAGCGAGCGGAGCAGGAGCGGAGCGCAGCGACGACCCAAGCGAACGAAGGCCAGGGATGGCCGTAGTGAGCGTCCCGTCAGGAGGCGGAGTCGCCATCGGTCCCGACAGCTATTGCGGTGCGCGCCGGAGCGGCACCGGGACCGTCTGCTCTTTGCCGTCGCGGCGAATGCCGACGGTGACGACGTCGCCCCACCGGTAATCCGCCATCAGGCGCGCGCAGGGCGTTGTCGGCGGTGACGGTCGTGCCGTCGAGCGACAGGCAGCACGTCGCCGACCTTGAGGCCCGCGCGCTCGCCCACACCTTTCTCGCTCACCTGGATGATCTGCGTCGGTTCCTTGCCCATGGCTCCCATCAGCGACACGCCGAGGCTCGGGTAGAGCGGCTCGATCTCCTGCGGCACGCCCCAGACGAAGGTCGCGTAGGAGGCGCGGACCTCGCTGACCGGCTTGTCGTCGTCGTCCACGCACGCTCACCGGCACGAGCTCCGCGATCCTGCCCTTGTACCAGGGCGCGATCTGGCGCGCGCGCGCCGAGGCCGTAGGTCACGTGGCCGGCGCCGATCAGCACCACCATGATCGCCTTCGGCCCGCCGTGCGCCTTCAGCGCCTGCAGGGCGTTCCAGCCCATCGTCGCATCCCACATCGTCTGCGCGCGGTACATGCCGTCCAGCGCTGCTCGTTCATGTGCAGCGCGTCGTCCGGGTCGAAGGAGGCGCGATAGAGCGCGCGGTGCTCGTCGTTCTCGGGCGCGAGCTTCGGCGGCAGGTGCGCGGCCTCCTCGGGCGTCAGGTTCTCGAAGCCCTTGGCGCGCACGGACTTGACGACGTCACGCGGGCTGTTCACCGCGTAGAAGTCGATGCCGTGCTTCTGGCCGTAGAGAAAGATGTTGCGGTAGAAATTCCAGTGATAGCCCCAGTTGTCGTACCAGCGGCCGAGCTCCACGAAGCCGTCCTCGGTGTAGCGCCCGTCGTTCCAGTTGTCGAGCACCGGCTGCTCGGTGTACGGGAACATCTCGAGCCCGACCATCACCTCGCGGCCGGCCTCGTGCAGCGCCTTGATCGCGCGGAACTGCACGTCGTGGAAGTCCTGGTTGGTGTGGTTCTCGCCGATGAAGAGGATGCCGACGCCGTCGAGCCGCTTCGCCATCTCGGCGGGCGTGATCACGGTGCCGGTCGCGGTGTCGGTGATGCCGTCGAGCACGACCGGCACCTCGCGGCCCTTGCGGGCCGGGTCGCCGATTTCCATGTGCAGCATGGCCTGGCCGGCGAGCAGCGCACCGGGCAGCATCGTTGCGAGACCCGCGGTGACCAGCGAGCGGACAGTCTTCATCCGGACGACTCCTTCGGGTTGTGGTGTGTCGGGCCCGGGGCTTCGGAAACGCCGTCGTTCGGCGTCATCTTTCCTCAGGCCGTCTCCATTGTTTCCGAAACCCCAGGCCCGACACACTAACAGCCCGAGGCTTCGCCGTAGCGGATGCTGCCGCCCAAGTGGTGGCATGGCCGCGAATGCGCGCCAACTACCGGCCCCGGGTGCTGCTCGCCGCGAGCGTCCGTGGGAGACGTGCCGGGCTTTCGGTTTCGGAAACAATGGAGGCGGCCTGATCCACGCTGCCGTTCAACGACGGCGTTTCCGAAGCCGAAAGCCCGGCACCGTACCGCGACATCATGCCAACGGGCAGCTCACACGCCGTTCCTGATGACCTGGCGGAGCGGGTTGCCGCCGAGCCAGTAGGTGAGCTCGGCAGGCTCGGCGATGTCCCAGAGCGCGAGGTCGGCGCGCTGGCCCGCCGCCAGCATGCCGCGATCGCGGTGCAGGCCGAGCGCGCGCGCGGCCGCGCGCGTCGCGCCGGCGAGGCATTCCTCCGGCGTCAGGCCGAAGAGGTGGCAGGCCATGTTCAGCATGAGCAGCAGCGAGACCGTGGGCGAAGTGCCGGGATTGCAGTCGCTCGCGATGGCGATCGGCACGCTCCGGCGGCGCAGCTCCGCGACCGGCGGCAGCCGCTTCTCGCCCAGCGTGTAGAAGGATCCGGGCAGCAGCACCGCGACCGTGCCGGCGGCGTGCAGAGCCGCGACGCCCTCGGCCGTGGTGTATTCGAGATGATCGGCGGAGAGCGCGGCGTGGTAGGCGGCGAGAGCGGCGCCGCCGCAGTCGCTGCGCTGATCGGCATGCAGCTTGACCGGGATCCGCAACTCCTGCGCGCGGCGGAAGAAGCGGGTGGTTTGCGCCGCATCGAAGGCGATCTTCTCGCAATACGCGTCCACGGCATCCACGAGCCCCTCGTGGGCGAGCGCCGGCAGGGCCTCCTCGCAGACGAAGTCCACGTAGGCGTCGGAGCGGCCGGCGAACTCCGGCGGCAGCGCGTGCAGCCCGAGGTAAGTGGTGCGGACGTCGGGCCCCGCGCCGCGCACGCCGTTCGCGGCCGGGGCGCCGCCGATCCTGCGCGCGACGCGCAGCATGCGCCGTTCGGTGTCGAGATCGAGCCCGTAGCCTGACTTCACCTCGAGCGTCGTCACGCCTTCGCGCGCGAGGGCCACCGCTCGCGGCCACGATTCGGCGGCGAGTGCTTCTTCGCTGGCCGCGCGCGTCGCCGCCACGGTCGCCAGGATGCCGCCGCCGCGCCGCGCGATGTCCTCGTAGGTCGCGCCGTTCCGGCGCTGCTCGAATTCCGCGATGCGATTGCCGGCGAAGACGAGGTGGGTATGGCAGTCGATGAGCCCGGGGGTGAGCCAGCCGCCCCCCATCGAGTGCACGCGCGCCGCGCAGCGGTCGGGCGGGGCGGGCAGTTCCTTCTGCGGGCCGACCCAGGCGATGCGCTCTCCGGCGATGGCGACGCGCGCCGTCGCGGATTGTGCCGTAAGGCGCGGCGCCCGCGACCATGGTGGCGAGGTGGCCGTCGATCCAGAGTGAGTCCCAGTGGGTCATCTTGCTTGTCCTTAATGGCGGCGCGATGATATTTTACCTATGGTTGTCTATACAAGTAGCGAGCGGACCGCAGACGAGCCGTGAAGACTCTGCACGCAGACCGCGCCCTCCTGCCCGATGGCTGGGCAGCCGATGCCGAGATCGCGATCGGCGCGGACGGCCTGATCGCGCACGTGCGTCCCGGAGCGCGCCCGGACGGCGCGAGCGAGCGGGTCGGGCTGCTCCTGCCCGGCATTCCGAATCTGCACAGCCACGCGTTTCAGCGGGCTCTCGCGGGGCGTGCCGAGCGCGCGGGCCCGGCAGCCGACACGTTCTGGTCCTGGCGCGAGCGGATGTACGAGCTCGCCCAGTCCGTCACCCCCGAGACGCTGCGGGCGATGGCGACCGGCCTGTACGCGGAGATGCTGCGCGCGGGGTACACGGCCGTCTGCGAATTCCACTACCTGCACCATGGCGCGGGCGGCCGGCCCTACGCCGAGCCGGCCGCCATGAGCCTCGCCCTGATCGAGGGCGCGGCGGCGGCGGGCATTCGCCTGACGCTGCTGCCCGTGCTCTACACCTACGGCGGCTTCGGCGGCCGGCCCGCCGAGCCCCACCAGGCGCGCTTCGTCTGCACGTCGGAGCGAATACCTCGCGCTCACCGACGGCCTGGTCCGGCGCGAGCACGGGACGCTCCGGATCGGGACGGCCTTTCACAGCCTGCGGGCCGTGGACCCCGCGGGCCTGGGCGCCGTGCTCGCGCACCGCGCACGCGTCGCGCCAGGGCGCCCGGTGCACATCCACGTCGCCGAGCAGCCGGCCGAGGTGGCGCAGTGCGAGGCCTGGTCGGGCCGCCGCCCGGTCGAGTGGCTGCTCGGCAACGGCCTGCCGGAGACGCACTGGTGCCTCGTGCACGCGACGCACATGACCCCGGCGGAGACGCGCGCGCTCGCCGCGACCGGCGCCGTCGTGGCGCTCTGCCCGACGACCGAGGCCAACCTCGGCGACGGGTTCTTCCCCCTGCCGGCCTTCCTCGAGGCGGGCGGGCTGCATCGGCATCGGCTCGGACAGCAACGTCTCCGTGAGCCCGGTCGAGGAGCTGCGCTGGCTCGAATACGGACAGCGCCTGGTGCATGGCCGGCGCAACGTCGCCGCCACCGCAGAGGAGCCGCACACGGGCGCGCGGCTCTACCGCGCGGTGCTCGCGGGCGGCGCGCGCGCGCTCGGCCAGCCGGTAGGCCGGATCGCAGCCGGCTGCTGCGGCGACTTCATCGTGCTCGACGCGGACGATCCGCTGCTCGCGGACGCCCCGGCGGACGACCCCGACGAGATCCTCGACCGCTGGATCTTCGCCGGCAGCGAGCGCCACGTCCGCTCGGTCATGGTCGCCGGCCGCTGGGTCGCCGGCGCGGGCGGCGCATGACGCCGCGCTACCAGCAGCTGAAGGCCCACATCCTGGAGGAGATCCAGGACGGGCGGCTGCGCCCGCGCGACCGCGTGCCCTCCGAGCAGGAGCTCGTGCGCCAGTTCGGCGTCTCACGCATGACGGCGAACCGCGCGCTGCGCGAGCTCGCGCGCGACGGCGTGCGTCGTGCGCCACACCGGCGTCGGCACGTTTGTCGCGGACATCCCCGCGCGCTCGCACGCGCTGCACGTTCGCAACATCGCGGACGAGATCCGCGAGCGCGGCCACGCGCACGGCGCGCGCGTCGCCGTCATGGAGCGCATCGCGGCGGCGAGCGAGGTCGCCGTGCGCCTGCACCTGCGCCCCGGCGCAACCGTGTATCACTCCCTCATCACCCACCTCGAGAACGACCTGCCGGTGCAGGTCGAAGACCGCTTCGTCTGCGCGCACGCCGTGCCCGGATACATCGAGCAGGATTTCACGCTCATCACGCCGAACGAATACCTGCAGCGGATCGCGCCGCTGCAGACCGTCGAGCACCTGATCCGAGCGGAGATTCCCACGCGGCGCATCCGCGCGATGCTGAAGATGGGGCTCGACGAGCCCTGTCTCGTCATTCACCGCAGGAGCTGGTCGGCGGGGCAGCCGGTCAGCGTCGCCGCTCTCTACCACCCGGGCTCGCGTTACGAGCTCACCGCCGGCGCTCCGCCAGGAAAGTCACCATGAGCTCTCCTCCACCCATGAACCGTCGCAGCAATCGCGTCATCCGCGCCCCGCGCGGTCCGACGCTTTCCGCGAAGAGCTGGCTCACCGAGGCGCCGCTGCGCATGCTGATGAACAACCTCGACCCCGAGGTCGCCGAGCACCCCGAGGAGCTCGTCGTCTACGGCGGCATCGGCCGCGCGGCGCGCAACTGGGAGTGCTACGACCGCATCGTCGCGACGTTGCGCGCGCTCGGCGACGAGGAGACGCTGCTCGTGCAGTCGGGGAAGCCCGTTGGGGTGTTCGCGACGCACGCCGATGCGCCGCGCGTGCTGATCGCCAACTCCAACCTCGTGCCGCACTGGGCCACGTGGGAGCACTTCAACGAGCTCGACCGCAAGGGCCTGATGATGTTCGGCCAGATGACGGCGGGCTCGTGGATCTACATCGGCAGCCAGGGGATCGTGCAAGGGACTTACGAGACATTTGCGGAGATGGCGCGCCAGCATTTCGGCGGCGCCGCGGCGGGCAGGTGGATCCTCACCGCGGGCCTCGGCGGCATGGGCGGCGCGCAGCCGCTCGCCGCGACGATGGCGGGCCTCTCGATGCTCGCGATCGAGTGCCAGGCCGACCGCATCGAGAAGCGCCTCGCCACGGGCTACCTCGATCGGCGCGCCGCGAGTCTCGAGGAGGCGCTCGCGCTGCTCGAGGCGGCGGGCCGGGAGCGGCGGCCCGTCTCCGTCGGCCTCCTCGGCAACGCCGCCGAGCTCCTGCCCGAGTGCCTGCGCCGCGGCGTGCGCCCCGACGCGCTCACCGACCAGACCTCGGCCCACGACCCGGCGCACGGCTACCTGCCCGCGGGCTGGAGCGTGGAACGCTGGCGCGACGCGCAGGCGAGCGATCCGGCGGCCGTCGCCGCGGCCGCGCGCGCCTCGATCGCGGTCCACGTGCGCGCCATGCTGGGCTTCATGAAGGCCGGCGTACGGGTGTTCGACTACGGCAACAACATCCGCCAGGTCGCGTACGAGGAGGGCGTGAAGGACGCCTTCGACTTCCCCGGGTTCGTGCCGGCCTACATCCGGCCGCTCTTCTGCCGCGGCATCGGGCCGTTCCGGTGGGCGGCGCTGTCCGGCGACCCCGAGGACATCTACGCGACCGACCGCAAGGTGAAGGAGCTCATGCCGGCGGACACCGGGCTTCATCACTGGCTCGACATGGCCGCGAGCCGCATCCGCTTCCAGGGCCTGCCCGCGCGCATCTGCTGGGTCGGTCTCGGCGATCGTCACCGCCTCGGGCTCGCCTTCAACGAGATGGTGCGGACCGGCGAGCTCAGGGCGCCGGTCGTGATCGGCCGCGACCATCTCGACTCGGGCTCGGTCGCGAGCCCGAACCGCGAGACCGAGGCGATGCGCGACGGCTCCGACGCCGTCTCCGACTGGCCGATCCTGAACGCTCTGCTGAACACGGCCAGTGGCGCGACGTGGGTGTCGTTCCACCATGGCGGTGGCGTCGGCATGGGCTTCGCGCAGCACGCCGGCCTCGTCATCGTCTGCGACGGCACCGAGGCCGCCGCGCGGCGCATCGCGCGCGTGCTCTGGAACGACCCGGCGACGGGCGTCATGCGCCACGCGGACGCCGGCTACGAGGCGGCGATCGAGCACGCCCGCCGCTGTAACCTCAACCTGCCGATGCTGAAGAATGGTGCCCCGTGAAAAAGGGGGTCAGACTGGGTTTTCCGGTGACCCGTCTCGCAGGGCAAACGTGGTGTGCGGAAAACCCAGTCTGACACCCTTTTTCGCGTAACTCATGAACCCGGCACATTTGGAACCTTTATGACCGCGCAGATCAACGCCGACGCCGGCGCCATCGACCTCGAAGCGCTGCGCCAGGTCTGGCAGGGGCCGGTCACGCTCACGCTCGACGAGCCGGCGCGCTCGCGCATCCGCGAGGGCCAGCGCGCCGTGACGGAGGCGCTCGCCGGCGACCGCCCGATCTACGGCATCAACACGGGCTTCGGGCTGCTCGCCAACGTGCGCATCCCCGCCGACCGCCTCGTGCAGCTTCAGGAGAACCTGATCCTCTCGCACTGCGCGGGCGTCGGCGCGCCACTGCCGGACCGGGTTGTGCGGCTGGTGCTCGTGCTGAAGGTGCTGAGCCTGGCGCAGGGGTATTCCGGCGTGACGCCCGAGCTCGTGGACGCGCTCTGCCGGCTTGTCAATCACGAGATCTATCCGGTGCTGCCGTCGCAGGGCTCGGTCGGCGCCTCCGGCGACCTCGCGCCGCTCGCGCATCTCGGCGCGGTGCTACTCGGCGTCGGGCGCGCGCGCCACGCGGGAGTCGAGCACGGCGCCGCCGAGGCGCTGCGGCTCGCGGGCCTCGGCCGCTTCACGCTGCAGCCGAAGGAGGGCCTCGCGCTCCTCAACGGGACGCAGGTGTCGACCGCGCTCGCGCTCGGCGCGCTGTTCCAGGCGGAGAGCGTCTTCGCCGCCGCTTGCGTCGCCGGCGCGCTCTCGGTGGATGCGGCGCGCGGCAGCGACACGCCGTTCGACGCGCGCATCAGCCGCGTGCGCGGGCACCGCGGGCAGAGCGACGTTGCGGCGCTCTTCCGCGATCTCATCGCCGGGAGCGGAATCCGCGCCTCACACGCCGCCTGCGACCGCGTGCAGGACCCTTACAGCCTGCGCTGCCAGCCGCAGGTGATGGGCGCCTGTCTCGAGACGCTGCGCCACGTCGGCCAGGTCTTCCTCGCCGAGGCGCGCGCAGTGACGGACAACCCGCTCGTGTTCAGCGCCGATGGCGTGATCCTTTCCGGCGGCAACTTCCATGCCGAGCCCGTCGCGCTCGCCTGCGACTACCTGGCGACCGCGATCGCCGAGATCGGCGCGCTCTCCGAGCGGCGCATCGCGCTCCTGATCGATCCGCGCATGAGCGGCCTGCCGCCGTTCCTGGTGGAGGAGAGCGGCGCTCAACTCGGGATTCATGGTGCCGCAGGTCACCGCGGCGGCGCTTGCCTCGGAGAACAAGTCCCTCGCGCACCCGGCGAGCGTCGACAGCCTGCCTACCTCCGCGAACCAGGAGGATCACGTCAGCATGGCGACCGCCGCGGCGCTGCGCCTGCACCGCATGACGGACAACACGTCGGCAATCGTTGCCATCGAACTGCTCGCTGCGGCCCAGGGCATCGAGTTCCACCGGCCACTGCGCAGCTCCGCGGCGCTCGAAGAGACGCTCGCGGGCATCCGCGCCGTCAGCCCGCGCTACGAGCGCGACCGCCCGCTCGCCGAGGACATCGCGGCGGTGCAGGGGATGATGCTTGCCGGCCACTACCGGCGGCGTGTCACGTTGTTCGCTTGAGCCATGGACACGTACCGGTTTCATACCGGGTCCACCCGCCTCCTGGTGAGCATCCCGCACGCGGGGACGTTCATGCCGCCGGCGCTCGACGGCCGACATGAGCACGGCCGCCCTCGCGCTGCCGGACACCGACTGGCACGTGGACCGGCTCTACGACTTCGCCGCCGGGATGGGCGCGAGCGTGCTGGTCGCCACGCACTCGCGCTACGTCGTGGACCTCAACCGCCCGGCGGACGGCTCGGTGCTCTACCCGGGCCAGGTCGGAGAGCGGACTCTGTCCGCTCCGGACGTTCGCGGGCGAGTCGATCTGGCGGGAGGGCGCGGCGCCCGCCGGTGCGGAGGTGCAACGGCGCATCCGCGAGTACTGGCAGCCCTACCACGACCGCCTGCGGCGCGAGCTCGAGTACGCTCCGCGAACGCCACGGTTGCGCCGTGCTGTGGGACGCCCACTCGATCGCGAGCCGCGTGCCCGCGTTGTTCGACGGCGAGCTGCCCGTGCTCAACATCGGCACGTTCAACGGCCGCTCCTGCGATCCCGCGCTCGAGAACCGGCTCTGGACCTACGCGCGCGACCGCTCGGCTCTCAGCGCCGTGCTGAACGGCCGCTTCACCGGCGGCGCGATCACGCGCACTTACGGCGAACCGTCAAGCGGCATTCACGCCGTGCAACTCGAGCTCGCCCAGCGCAGCTACATGGACGAGGCCTCGGGCGAGTACCTGCCCGACACGGCCGCGCGGATCCGCGAGGTCCTGCGCGCGCTGCTCGAGATCGCGGCCAGCGTACCCCTGGCGCCCGCTCGGTCCTAGTCCGCGGCGATGTACGGCAGGCTCTTCGCGCGACGCGCGAGCGCGTCTACGGCTCAGGCCGCGCGCTCCACTTCCGCCACGCCGCCTTCTGCACGTCGTCCATCGAGGGCTTCGTGCCGTCGATCCACACCTGCTCGACGTTGGTCGTCGCCTCGAGCAGGTCGCCGTCGGTCAGCACGAGGCTCGCGCTCTTGCCCGTTTTGATCGAGCCGAGCACGTCGTCGACACCGAGGATCTGCGCGGGATAGAGCGTGACGGACTTGTACGCGGCCTCGCGGTCGAGCCCGTGGGCCGCCGCGAGGCCGGCGAAGAGCGTGAAGTTGCGCGCGTTGCCGGAGCCGCCCGTGCGCGTGCCGCTCGCGATGGCAAACGGCACACCCGCGGCCTCGAGCTTCGCCGGCAGTGAGTACAGCACGTCGTAAGGGTCGTCGGCGCGCGGCACGTCGCCGGCGATGTTCGTGAGGATCACCGGCACCTTGTGCTTCGCGAGCAGATCGGTGACGAGGTAGGCGTCGCGCCCGTCGGTGATCACGAGCCGTAGGTTGCGCTTCGCGGCGAACTCGACCGCGGCCTCGATCGCGATCTTCTCGCGCGCGCTCGCGTAGAGCGGCCGCTCGCGGCAGATTACGGGCTGCAGCGCCTCGAGCTCGGCGTCGTACTCCCACTTGCGCCCGCTCGACACCGCTTCCTTCTTCGCGCGGCCGTAGGCCTCCGCATCGTCGAGGAGATCGTTGAGCGTCTTCACGCGCTCCGCGTCTTCCTTCTTCCGGTCGGGCAGGCTCTTCGACGGCCCGAGGAACACCGTGAATTGCGGCGCGATCGGGTCCGGCCAGCGCAACACCAGCGAATGCTGGCGCACCGCGCTCATCTCCTCCCAGGTCCAGCCGTCGGTGCGGAGCAGGCTGGCTATCCCTGAGATCGTGCCGCCGTTCGGCACGAGCATGGCCTGCGTGATGCCGGCGGAGCGGGCGACGGGGAAGTGCTCGCTGTCGGGATTGACCGCGACCAGGGCGTCGGCGTCCGCATTGATCTCGCCGGTCTCGGTCGTGTCCACCGAGCCCGCGACGGTGTCGATCTCCATGAGGCCGAGCACCGTGAAGGCGTGGATGAGACCCGGCCAGAGGTGCTTGCCCGCGGCGTCCACGCGCTCGGCGCCGGCCGGTACGGGCGTGTCCGCGCCGCCGACCGCGGTGATGCGGCCACGCTCGAAGACGACGACGCCGTTTGCGATCGCGGGCCCTTCGAGCGTATGAACCGTGGCGCCGACGATGGCGACCGGCGTCGCCGTCGCACCGCGCGCGAACGTGTAGTTGAATTTCGGCGCCGGCGGGTTCACCCAGTCCTCCGGGATCTTCGCGGCTTCCGGTTTCGCTGCGTCGCCCGACGGAGCCGGCGCCGCCTGCGCTTTCCCGGCCGGTGCGGCTGGTGCAGCCGGGCGCGAGGGAGAGGCGGTGCTGACGGTGTCGGGGACAGTGCCCGGCGGCACGACGACGGGCGGGCTCGCTTCGGCAGTGGTTGCCGCCGGCGCCGGCTCCGCCGCCGGCTTCTCGGCCTTCGCCTTGTCGGCCGCCGCCTTCATCTCGGCCGTGAGCCGCTCGCGCGCCTGCGCGACCTCGGCGCGATGCGCGACGTCGAGCTCGCGGCTGAAGCGGATCTTGCCGTCCACGAAGGTCAGGTCGGCGACGCTGTACACGCTCAGCGGATCGCCGCTCCAGATCACCAGATCCGCATCCTTGCCCTTGACGAGCGAGCCGACGCGCTTGTCGATCTTGAGCTGCTTCGCGGGGTTGAGCGTCACCATCGCGAGCGCCTGCTGGCGGTCCAGCCCGCCGTAGTGCACCGTCTTCGCCGCCTCGAGGTTCAGGCGCCGCGCGAGATTGCCGTCGTCGGAGTTGAGGCTCACCAGCACGCCGCGCTTCGCCATGATCGCGGCGTTGTAGGGGATCGCCTGGTAGGCCTCCATCTTGAAGGCCCACCAGTCGGAGAACGTCGTACCGGCCGCGCCGTGCGCCGCCATCTCGTCGGCCACGCGGTAGCCTTCCAGCACGTGGTGGAACATCGTCACGTGGATGCCGAGCTCATCGGCCACACGCATGAGCATCAGGATCTCGTCCGCGCGATAGCTGTGCGCGTGGATGAAGCGCTTGTCGTCGAGGACCGCGACGAGCGCGTCGAGCTGCAGGTCGCGCCGCGGCGGCACGGTCTTCTCGCGCTGGCCCTTCGAGAGCTTGTCGTAGCGCGCCCATTCGTCTCGATATTGTTTGGCCCGCTCGAAGCTCGAGCGGATGAAGGCGGCGACACCCTGGCGCGTGCCCGGATAGCGCTGCTCGCGGCCCGGCATGCCCTTGAAGCCCGCCTGCGTCGGGTTCTCGCCGAGCGCGAACTTGATCGTGGGAGGGGCATCCACCATCACGAGGTCAGCGGGCTGCTGAACCCCCCACCGGTACTTCACGATCTGGTTCTGACCGCCGATCGCGTTCGCCGAGCCGTGCAGCACGTGCGCGGTCGTCACGCCGCCCGCGAGCTGCTGGTAGATCGAGGGAGCGCGCGGATCGAGCACGTCGCGGACGCGCACCTCCGAGCTGAGGCTGTACACGCCCTCGTTGAGGTCCATGGCCTCGGTCGCGCTGTGGCTGTGCGCGTCGATGATGCCCGGTGTCACGTGCCGGCCGGTCGCGTCGATCACGAGCGCGCCTCCGCCGGCCGCGAGGTTCTTCCCGACCGCGGCGATGACGCCGTCGTCGATGAGGACGTCGGTGCCTTCCTCGATGCCCGGCTCGGCCATCGTCCAGACCGTGGCGTTGCGGATCAGCACCTGGCGTGGCGTCGACGGCGGCTGCGGATACGGGTCCGCGGCGAGCGCGGCGTCGAGGTCCATCCCGGGGGCGCCGGCAGGGGCGGCCATCGCCTGCAAGGCGGCGAGGGCGAGTGCGCCGGCAATCAAGCGTGCGGAAGTGCTCATTGGAATGCCTCCAGGTCCACGTCCTCGTCCTGCATGGGGCTCGGCCGTCCCGGCTTGTCGTCTGGTTTCTTGTCCGGATCGATCTTCTCGTGGTAGCCCTGCACGAACAGGTGCCGCAGGACGGGCTTGTCGGTGAACAGCTCGCCGTCGACGACGATGACGTTTGCGAGCTTGCCGGCCTCGACCGTGCCCATGATCCGGGTGACGCCGAGGAGCTCGGCGGGCGTCGTCGTCAGCGCCGCGAGCGCGCGCGCCGGGTCGAGGCCGGCCTTGACCACGGCGGCGAGGTTCTCGGGAAACTTCTTCGGGTCCTTCATGCCGGCCGTGACGAACGCGAGCTTGCGCCCGCCGTCTAGGGTCTTCGGCAGGCGCGGCGCGCCGACGCTCGCCTGCATCTGCTCGAGCGTCGTGTCGAGCATGGCGTCCTCGTCCTTGGTGTCGGCCTTCTCGGGCAACTCCAGAGGCAACAGCAGCGGCATGCCCTTCTCGCCAATGTCCTCGGGGCGGTCGGCGAGGCCGCGCAGCATCGTCATGGCGTCGAGGTTGAACTCTGCGGCGAGGCTCGCGAAGCGCCCCGGGTCGAGCGCCGTCACGGCGACGAAGATCACGGGCCGCTCGCGAGCGAGAACCTCTTGCAGCGGCACGTCGGAGGAACGGTACTCGGGCGGCGCCATGCCCGCGGGATTCGCGGCATAGCGGCGGCTCCATTCGCCGTCGCGCGTGGCGTCGAGAAACGCCTGCCGGACGGCGGCCATCGCGCCCATCCGCGAGGAAGGATACTGGCGGCCCATGAAGCTCTGCGTCTCGAGCGCCACGACCTCGGCGAAGCGATCTTTCACGACGATGCTACGCGCGGGGCCCGCGCGCAGCGTGAGGATGGCGGACTCGCCGCGGAAGACGCCTTTCGCCGGCAGCACGTTCGCCACCGCGAAGCCCATGGCGCGGTGGCGGGCGATGCTGGCGTGGGCGGGATCGATCTGGTCGAGGACCGCCGTTTCCGGGTGTATGGATTTCAGTTCGTGATGGGCGCCGACGACCGGGGCCGGACCCTTGCCCTGCTCCGGCGCGCCGCCGCCGCGAGCGGCAGCGTCCTCGCTCTCGAGACCGACCGAGGAGGCCGCGTCGATGAAGGCCGGGTACACCGACCAGCCCTTCTGCGCCTCGATGACTTCCGCATCGGGCGGCACCGTCACCTTGGCGCCGACCGCCTGGATCACGTCGTCGCGGATGAGGAGCGTGCCGTCGTCGATGACCTTGCCCGGCGCGGTGACGATGCGCGCGTGCGTGATCGCATAGACGCGCGGCCGTTCCGCCCGCGCCGTGTCCGTGACGAGCGCCACGGCGATGAGCGCGCCGCACACCACCGCCGCAAGGGTGTAAGAAGGCCGGGCCGCACGAATCATCATCCTGCTTCCTCTCAAAAGAACCGCCTACTCCGAATCGCCGTTGGGGCCGTCGCGTCGACCGTCGGCGCACGAGGCCGCTGCCGGCTCCGCCTCCCGGCGGGACGCTCGCTGCATGCATCCCTGCATTCCGCTCGCTTGGGTCGTCGCATCGCTCCGCATCCTGCTCCGCTTGCTCCTCACACCCGCCGGGAGACGAGCCGTCACCGGCCCGTGGCGTCGCCCGGCCGCGCATCGCACCGGCGGCCGGGGCAGGGTCGGGCGGCATTGAGGGCGAGCGAGGCAGGATGCCGGAGCGGCTTCCTTGGCAAGCCTCGCTTCAAGCGTGTGGCTACCGGTCCGGGAAAGCCCGATATGCTTCTCGCCGGCCACGGATGGCCGGCGAGATTTACCCCGACCCTGGACCCGGCTGCCGGTTCCGGATGCGCGGGAGCTTGTCGCCATCGTGAGCGTGCCGCTCAGAACGAAACCGTGACGGGCGGATAGGTGAACGGCTCGGTCATGGCGCCGTTCTGCTTCGCCACCTTGCCGCTCTTCATGACGAAATCCACGTGCCGGAGCACCGAGATGTCGTCGAGCGGGCTCGTCTTCACCGCGACGAGATCGGCCACCTTGCCTTCCTCGATCGTGCCGATCTCCTTGCCGAGGCCGAAGAGATTCGCGGTCGAGACCGTCGCACAGTAGATCGCCTCCATCGCCGGCATGCCGAACTTCACCATCAGCTCGAATTCCTTGGCGTTGTCGCCGTGGGTGAAGGTGCCGGCATCCGTGCCGAAGGCGATGTTGACGCCGGCGGCGTAGGCGCGCTCGAACGCCTTGTACTCGTTGCGCAGGCGCACGGAGTCGGGGTTCGGGATCCGGAAGATCGGCGGCGGATAGCTCGCCGAGAGCGTCGGCACGAGCCACGTGCCTTTCGCCTTCATCATCCTGATACCCTCGTCGTCGAGCAGGAAGCCATGCTCGATCGAGTCGACGCCGGCGGCGACCGCTTGCCGGATCGCCACGGGCGAGTAGGCGTGCACCGCGACCTTGAGACCCAGCATGTGCGCGGTGGAGATGATCGCTTCCATTTCGTCGGGGAACATCTCGGGCTCCGTGCCCGTGTTGCCGCCGAAGCCCCCGGTCGCGGTGAACTTGATGACGTCGGCGCCGAGCTTGTACGCGTAGCGCACTGCCCCACGGCACTCCATCGGCCCGTCGCAGGTGCCATCCTCGAGCCGCGCCTGCGGGTCGCCGGTCCGATCGAGCGGCAGCCCGTCGGCGTGCCCGCCGGTGACGGCCAGCGCCCCGCCGGAGACGAGGACGCGCGGGCCGATCATGCGCCCCGCGTTGATCGCGTTGCGCACCGCGTAGACCGACTGGTCATCCGAGCCGACGTCGCGCACGGTGGTGAAGCCCGCCGCGAGCGTGCGGCGCGAGTACACGATCGCGTTGACCGCGCGCTCGGCGCCGGTCGGCGGGTCGCGGTCGCCGCGCCCGGCGCGGCGCCGGGAGAAGCTCGGCTCCGAGGCGAGGTGCACGTGCGCGTCCATGAGTCCCGGCAGCACGAAGCGGTCGGAGAGATCGACGACCTCTACCTCGGCGCCGGCGGGCGCCCCCGGCGCCGTCGTCACGAAGCCCTTCGCAACGCCGGCGACGCGGTCGTTCTTCACGATCACGGTCACCTGGCTCTGCGGCTTCTGGCGCGGCACGGCGAGGAGCGTCCCCGCGTGCACGAGCACGTAGTGATCGGGCTTGGGCGGCGGGCCGCCGGGCGCGGGCTGAGCGGGTGCCAGCGCCGGCAGGAGCGCCAGTAGCGCAGACGGCAGAGACAGGAGGCCGCGCAGGCGGCCGGACGGAAACGCGCTCATCGGAAGACCCCCCTATGGTTTCGCGGGATTCTTGCAAAGTTCGCGGGGCTTGGAAACCGAGCGCCGGGTGAGCCCTGTGGCGCGTTGCCACAGCCTCATGGGATGCCCGCTCCTGATTTAAGATCGGCATCGGCCGGCCGCCGCCGGACGCGGATGAGGATCGTGCAGATGCCCCGCTCATTCCTGCTGGCAGTCCTGCTCGCGCAAGCCGCGCTCGCCGCGGGCGAGGCGCCACCACAGGGCCAGCTCGGCCAGGCCGTGCGCCCGCTCGCCTACCGGCTGGATCTGACAGTGCTGCCCGAGCAGACGGAGTTTTCGGGCGTAGCCGAGATCGACGTCGAGATCACCGCGCGCACGAGCCGGATCTGGCTCCATGGCAATGGGCTCACCGTCGCGAGCGCGGAGCTCGTGACGGCGTCCGGCACGCGCCTGCCCGCGAGTTACGCGCAAGTCGCTGACACCGGCGTCGCGAGCCTCGATTTCGCGGTGTCCGTGCCCGCCGGCCGGGGCACGCTGCGCATCAGGTACCGGGCGCCGTACCGCATCGGCGCCGAGGGCCTCTACCACCTGACCGTGGACGGCGAGTCCTACGCCCTCACGCAGTTCGAGGCGATCGACGCGCGCCGGATGTTCCCCGGGTTCGACCAGCCCGGGTTCAAGGTGCCCTTCGACATCGCCGTCACGACACGCGCGACAAACGCAGTCGTTGGCAACGCGCCCGTGCGCGCCGAGAAGCCGCTCGGCGGGGGCATGAAGCGCGTCGAGCTCGCGACGACGAAGCCGCTGCCCACTTATCTCGTGGCGCTCGCCGTCGGGCCGTTCGACGTTGTCGAGTGGCGGCCACTGCCGCCCAACAAGGTGCGCGACTGGCCGCTGCCCCTGCGCGGCGTGGCCGCGCGCGGCAAGGGCCCGAAGCTCAGGTACGCGCTCGAGAACACGAACGCGATCGTTACCTATCTGGAAGAGTATTTCGGCATTGCGTTCCCGTATCCGAAGCTCGACCTGATCGCCTCGCCGGATTCGGGGCTGGGCGGCATGGAGAACGCGGGCGCGATTGTTTACGGCGAGGCACGTCTGCTCAATGCCGATGACTCGCCCGAGACCCGTCGCGGTTTCGGCGGCATCCATGCGCACGAGGTGTCGCACCAGTGGTTCGGCGACCTGGTGACGCCGAAGTGGTGGGACGACATCTGGCTCAACGAATCGTTCGCCGACTGGATGGGATTCAAGGCCGGCGCCGCCTGGCAGCCGAGCCTCGGCATCGACATCGTGCCGGCGCTGATGACGCCGCCCGCGATGGACCTCGACAGCCGCATCGCCGCCCGCCAGATCCGCCAGCCGGTGACCCGCAACCTGGACATCAACAGCGCCTTCGACGCCATCACCTACATGAAAGGCGGCGCCGTGCTCGGCATGTTCGAGGCATACCTCGGCGAGGACGCGTTCCGCGCGGGTATTCGCCAGCACATGAAGCGCTTCGCCTACGGCGTCGCCGACGTCGAGGACTTCATGGCCTCGCTCGCGCAGGGCTCGGGCCGCCCGGACGTCGTGCCGGCATTCAGGACCTTCATCGAGCAGCCCGGCGTGCCGCTCGTCGGCGCCACGCTCGACTGCAAACAGGGCGCGCCGGCGCTGACGCTCGTCCAGTCACGCTACCTGCCGATCGGCTCGCGCGGCGACCCGAAGCGCACCTGGCAGGTGCCGCTGTGCGTGCGTTACGGCAACGACAAGACCGTGGCCAAGCAGTGCCTGCTGCTCGCCGGAGAGCAGGCGACGATGGATCTCGCATCGAGCGGCTGTCCGACGTTCGTCATGCCAAATGCCGACGGCGCCGGGTATTACCGCTTCGCGCTCGACGGAGACGGCTGGCACGCGCTGACGGCGAACTTCGGCCGCCTCAACCAGAAGGAGCTGCTCGCCACGGCAGACAGCCTCTCGGCGGCGTACCAGGCGAACCGCCTGCCGACCGAGGTCTACGTCGCGGCGATCCGCGAGATCGCGGCGTCCGCCTACCTGCAGGCCGCGATGCAGCCCGGCGCCGACCTCGTCCGCCTGCGGGACTACCTCGTGCCCGCGGGCTCCAGGGAGGCCGTGCTCGCGCTGATGCGCACGCTCTACCGGCCGCGGCTCGATGCGCTCGGCCCCGCGAAGGCCATGCCCGCGGCCGAGACGGCGGAGGCGGTGGACAAGGCGCTCTTCCGGACGAAGCTCGTGAGGCTCCTCGCGCTCGAGGCCGACGACCGTGAGCTGCGGGCGGGCCTCGCGGAAGATGCCCGCCGCTACATTCGGATGGGCGAGCCGGGCGACGGTCTCGACGAGGGTGCGGTGCCGCCCGCCCTGCGGGAGATCGCGCTCCGCGCCGGCGTGCGCGAGCTCGGCGCGCCATTCGCCGAGGCTCTGATCGCTCGCATGCTCGCCTCCGGTGACTCGCAGTTCCGGCTGCAGGCTGCCGCCGCGCTCGGCAACACCGACGATGCGGCGCTCGGTGAGCGCGTACGGAAGCTCCTGCTCGACCAGCAACTGAAGGGCCGGGAGCCCACCACGCTGGCGTTCTCGCTCGCGTCCCGGGTGAGTCAGAGCCGCGCGACCTTCGACTGGTTCAAGGCGAACCAGGAAGCCTTCATCGGCCGGCTGTCGCACTTCGCCTACCGCTGGCTGCCGCGTCTCGGTGCCGGCTTCTGCACCTTGCCGGAGCGCGACGAGCTGCGCGACGTGTTCACGCCGCTCGTCGGCCGGCTCGAGGGCGCCGATCGCACGCTCGCCGAGACGCTCGAGGGCATCGAGCTCTGCGCCGCGCTCGCGGATGCGAAGCGCGACGAGGTCGGCCGCTATTTCGCTCAACAGGAGGGCCACAGGCCATGATGGAATTCGTACCGAACTGGCACCCGATCCTGGTGCACTTCACCATCGCGCTGCTGACGACGGCGGTGCTGCTGTTCGTCGTCCTCGTGACCGCGAACCGCAGGAGGCCGATGGGCGGGCTCGAGACGGTCGCGAACTGGAATCTCTGGCTCGGCGTGGGCGTGACCGCGCTCACGATCGCGGCCGGGCTCCAGGCCGAGGCCACGGTCGCACACGACGAGCCCGCGCACATCGCGATGGAGAACCACGAGTACTGGGCGCTCGGGACGGCGTCGTTCTTCGCCCTGCTCGCGGTATGGAACGCGTTCCGCGTGCGCCGCCACGGCAGTGTCAGTCTCGCCTTCGTCGCGTTACTCCTGGTCGGGCTCTTCGGCCTGACGAGCACTGGGCTGCGCGGCGCGAACCTGGTGTTTGGTCACGGCGTGGGAGTCAAGGCGCTGCCGAATCTGTCCGAGGAGCATGAGCACGCGGGCGGCGCAGCGGAGCATACGCATGACGAGGCGGTGGAAGGCGGGGAACGCGCGCAAGCGGCCGCGGCGCCACCGCCGCCGGCAATGCTGTCGCCCGAGGAGACCGAGGTCGTCGCGGCGCTGCAGGCGTTTCACGAGGCGCTCACGACGGGCGACGTGGCGGCCGTGGAGGCGCACGTGCTGCCCGATGACGGCTTCATGATGATCGAAGGCACGCACGTCAACTACGGCTGGTCCGACTATCGCGACAATCACCTGAAGGGCGAGCTCGGCGATCTCGCCAAGGTGCGCTTCCGTCTCTCCGATTTCCACGTGCAGGTGGTGGGTGGGATGGCAGGCGCCACCTTCGCGTTCAATATCCTCCCGAAGACAGGGCCGGAGAAGAACTTCGGCAGCGGCCGCGAGACCGCGGTTCTCCTGAAGACGGATGCCGGCTGGAAGATCCGGCTGCTGCACAGCTCATGATGCGTGCCGCCATCGTTGCTGCCGTGCTCGCGTTGCTGGCAGGTGTCGCGGGCGCGGCCGAAGAGAGTGGCGCTTCGGCTGCGACGACCGATCTCTCCGGCGAGTGGTACTTCGACGTGCAGTCGCAGAACGGTCCGGGGCGGCGCGACGTGCTGTTCCGCCAGGAAGGCGAGCGCATCATCGGCTTCATCGAGAGCGATTCGGCGAGCGGACGCTTCGTGGGCTCGGTGCACGGTGCGGACGTCGCGTTCACGGCCGTGCTGGAATTCGGCGGCCAGCCCATGGCCGCCGTGTACCAGGCGAAAGTGGCGGGCGACAGCATGTCCGGCACGATCGACTTCGGCCTCTACGGCCGCGCGACGTTCACTGGCCACCGCGGCCGGCGACCGGGCGCGGCAGCAGCAGGCGAGGCGAAGCCCGAGGGCTCCGCGCGTGGCGCCGGCATCGTCGCCGCGAGCGCCGGGGACTTCTTCGGCGTCATACAGGGCGGCGTGCTGCTGCCCGAGATGCTCGAGATCCCGGCAGGCCGCTTCAAGATGGGCAACAACGGCCCGGCGGTGAAACCGGAGTTCGGCGAGGACTACGCGCGCGTACACGAAGTCGAAGTGTCCGCGTTTCGCATGAGCCGCTTCCTCGTCACCAACGCGCAATACCAGACTTTCGCCGATGCGACGAAGCGCGAGCCGCTGCTGGCGCCGAAGGGCTGGGGCGATTACGCACGAAGCTTTCCGAATCACCCCGTGGTAAACGTCGATTTCGCCGACGCGGCCGCCTATGCCGCGTGGCTCTCGAAGACGACCGGGAAGAATTATCGGCTGCCGACGGAAGCAGAGTGGGAATACGCCGCGCGTGGCGGCATCGAAGGCAGGAACTTTGTCTTCGGTGACACCTGGCAGGTGGACGGCGGCAACACGTCGATCTGGCGCATCGGCAAGCTCGTGAACCGCGACGAATGGAAGGCGTGGTGGGACAGCACGGGCGACCGGCTGTCGAAGTCGCAGCCGATGACGACGCGCGTCGGCAGTTTCCCGCCGAACGATTGGGGCCTGTACGACATGGTCGGCAACGTCTGGGAGTGGACGCAGGACTGGTACCAGGCCGATTACTATGCGGCGGCGCCGAAGAAAAACCCGATGGGGCCGTCGAAAGGCGACGAGAAGGTGTTGCGCGGCTGTTCCTGGTACAACCAGCCGGACGTCTGTTTCATCGCGACGCGGGATCGCTACGCGCCCACGAGTCGGCTCTACTACAACGGGTTCCGCGTCGTCGCCCGCTGAGTGGGAGGGGCTTTAGCCCCGGCAGCGCCGCACCTTGATACGTGCGGAATCACGCCGCGCCTTGGCAAGATCGTGAGCCGCCTGCATCCGGATCCACGCGTCGGCACTGCTGCCAAAGGCCTTTTCCAAACGGATCGCCATTTCTGCCGAGATGGCAGCCCGGCCGTTGATCAGGCTCGACAGCGTGGGCCGCGACACGCCGAGCGCCCGCGCAGCCTCACTGACCGTAAGGCCAAGCGGATCCAGGCAGGCATTCTTCACCAGGCGACCGGGATGCGGCGGATTTTTCATCGGCATGTTGATCGCACTCAGTGATAGTCCACGAGGTCCAGGTCGGTGACGTCGTCGCCGTCCATGCGGAAGACAAGGCGCCAATTTCTGGAGACGGCGATGCTCCAGAAGCCCGCGCGATCTCCGTGCAATCGGTGCAATCGATATCCCGGCAGATTCAGGTCGCGCGGCGACCGGGCGACGTCGAGCAGACCCAGCATCTCCTCGAGCCGCGCAGCGCGGCTCGGCTGAAGGCCGCTACGATCGCCTCGCTCGTACAGAAGCCGGAGCCCCTTGTGGCGGAAACTCCGGATCACGCAGATTGAGTGTAGCCTATGAGGCTACAGGCAGCAATGAAAAGCGAACGCTCCATTTGCGGAGAATGGCACCTTCGTAAACGCAGGCACCATCCACGAAAGCAGGGCGTTGCTCAGGAAACGCGCTCTGCGAATTATAGCCTGGCTGGCGTGCCCGGCTGCGGCGCACGGTAGTCTCAGGGCACCGTGTCGGTGACCAGCCGCGCCGAGTCGTAGAGCTTGTACACGGGGTACTCCATTGGCTGCGGGATCCACTGGAACGCGAGGTAGCGGTCGAAGAAATTCCAGACGACGAGCCCGTCTTTGCTCTCGGGCTCCAGCAGCTGCGCCGCGAGACTGCCGAGCGGCTGCGCCGTGCTCACGAAATAGCTGCCGGCCGGAACCGATTTGTCCTTGCGCTCATACTTGCCCTCGACCGTCGTCGGGTAGTGCCCCTGGTCAGAGCTTTGTGAGCCCGTCAGCTTCGTCACGCTGAATACTTCCACGTTCAGCGTCGCCGGCGCGACGAGGCGCTGCACGACGATGCCGTGCTCGCGCAGTTTCCCGATCACGGCCGGGTCCTGGACGCCGATGACGTATCCGCGGGGCAGGGGCACGCTCTTCGTCGGAGCGTAGCGCGCGAGATACGGCACATCCTTGTAGGTGCGCTTGACGTCAGTCGGGTGCACCTTGGGGTAGCGGGAGCCGGTGTCGATCACCTCCATCTCCCAGCCCTGGATGGTGATCTTGCGCTCCAGCGCCTTCGGCTCGGTGTCGATCGTAACGACGTCTGTAGCGGACGGATTCGCGCCGCGCGCGATCGTGCGCCGGTCGGCGGCGCTGACGAGCGCGACTGCCTCGTCGCGGTGGACGCTGAGGAAATCGATGAACGTCAGGAAAAGGTCATGCGCGCCCTTCACGCGGGTCGCGAAGTCGACGTACGGATACTGCTCGTCGAGCACGGCGAGCCGGTTGCGCAGCCCGACGTAGTTCGAAAGGTAGCGCGGCTCCGGGCCGAGCGGCGTCCAGCCGAGCTCGGGCTTCTTCACGTCGAGGAAATCCCCGTGCGGAAGCGTGAGCGTGTGGTAGCGCTCGCGCATCTGCTTTTCGATGGCCGGCCACACGGTGCCCGCCATGTAGTCGAAGATTGCGGCGTCACCGTTCGGGTTCAGCCCCCAGATCCAGGTGACGGGCTCCTGGTGGTAGGAGCCGTTGTGCGTATGGGAGTCGAGGAAGAACACCGGGTCCCAGCGCGTCAGCACCTGCTGCACAAGTCCCCGCACCTCGGGCGTCTCGAGCTTGACGCCATCTCGATTCAAATCGAGGTTCTGGCCGTTGAAACGGTCGCCGACGCCACCGGCCGGCCCGTTCTGGTTGGTGCGGTTGGCGACGTTGATCTTGTCGTTGCCGTCCGGGTTGAAGATCGGCGCGATCAGCACCACGAGGCGGTCGAGATATTTCGCCGCGTCGCCGAGCGTCAGCTCGCGCGCGACCATCAGCGCGGCGTCCTTGCCCTCGACCTCGCCCGCGTGGATGTCCGCCTGGAAATAGACGACGGCCCGCTTGTCGTGATGCATCTCCGCCGGGGACGACGGCGCCGAGTTGCCGATCACGAGCAGCGGGATCTCGCGGCCCTCCGTCGAGGTGCCGAGCGTCTCGACGCGCATGCGGTCGGTGCGCGCCTGCAGGTCGCGGATAAACGCCATCACCTCGGCGTGTGTCGAGGTCGCGGTGAAATTACTCGCCTCGGCCTTCGTTTGCGGCAGGTCCGCGGCGGCAAGCGGTGCGCTCATGGCAAGAAGGATAGCGAGTATCAACGCCCGGCGGGGACCGCCCGCCGCCGGCGCGCTTTGAGCGCTCATCCTGCTGCCGCGGAGCGTACTGCGCCGCGCCACGGCTGTGCGCGCCGGTAGACGAAGGAGCGCAGCAGCCACTCGAACGGGCCGATCTGGAAATGTCTCAGCCACCAGCCGCTCCAGGCGATTTCGACGGCCCAGACCGCCGCGACCACGTAATACATCTGGTAGCCCGTGACCCGCCCGTAGAGTCCCAGGCCAAAGCTGTAGAAAACCAACGCGCAGAGGATCGACTGCGCCAGATAATTCGTGAGTGCGGTGCGGCCCACGACGGCGATCCGCGCCTTGACCGCGCGCGCGCCGCCCGACTGCGCGAAGGCGAAGATGAGCATCAGCCAGCCGAAGCCCATGCCGAGCCGGCGCACGTCGTAACTGAGTTTCACGACCTCGACCTGCACGGGGTGAAAATCGGTCGCGAGCAACGACTGCGTCTGCCACAGTGCGATGGGCAGGCCGACGGCGAAGCCGGCGGCGGCGAGCGTGAGGCATTTCCCGGCAGGCCATGCCTTCCCGCCCAGCATGCCCGCCCGGCCGAGCGCCATGCCGACCAGCATCATCGCGAGCGCATCGAGGAACCACCACTGCGCGGTGACGAACGTCTCGAGGAAGAACGCCGCGGTGGACTGGCGCGCCCAGATCTCGCCGACGGTACCCGACTGCATGGTGCGGATGCCGTCGACGATCTTGTCGTCCGACGCATGCGGGCGCGCCTTTTGCAGCGCCTCCTGCCACTCCCGGAGCGCCTGGCGCTGGGCCCCGGTCAGAGTCTCGCCGCGAGCCTCGGCTGCGACTGCCGTGGCCTGCGCGGCCTCGAGCTTCACGAGCCGGCTCGTCTCGAACCCGCGCATGACGAGCGGCACGACGAGGACCGCGAGCGCGATGAGGAGCAGCGAACGGGCGCCGAGCCGGCGCAGCGGGTAGAGGCAGAGGCCCGCGAGGCCGTAGACGAACAGGATGTCCGCCGGCCACATGAACACGTAGGCGTTGACGAGCCCGAGCAGGATCAGCCCGAGCGTGCGCCGGTAATAGATGCCGCGCGCGGCGCCCGGCTCTCCCCCTTCTCGGCCCGGCCGATCACGATAAGGGCGCCTGCGCCGAAGAGCATGGACAGGAGAGTGCGCTGACTGCCCTCGAAGAGCGTGTGAATCACGGCCCAGGTCGCCACCGGCGCGCCTGCGCGGCCGGCGATCGCGGCCGGGTAGTCGAAGAACGCCTGCGGTCCCGCGAAGGACCAGATGTTCATCAGCAGCACGCCGAGCACCGCGCAGCCGCGCGCGATGTCGAGCGCCAGGATGCGCTCGCGCTGCGGGACGGGTCCGTCTTCGCTCACCGCGCCACCAGCACGGCTTCGCCCTTGTGCTCGACCCCGTCCCGCGTCCACCTGAGCTTCACCGTCTCGCCCGGCTCGTGCTTCTTCAGGAGCGCGTTGAAGCCGGTGAGATCGCTCACCCCGTCGTCGCCGAGCGTCATGAGGATGTCGCCCTTCTGCATGCCGGCCTTCTCCGCGGGTGAGCCCGGCACGACGCCGTCGAGCTTCAGGCCCGGGCCCTGGAACGCGAAGTCGGGCACGGCGCCGAGTGACACGCGCCGGCCGGGCCCCGCGGCCGCGGGCGGCGGTGGGCCGGCGCCCGTCCGGCCAGCGTTGGTGAGGCGCTTGTCGGTGGAGGCGAGGTAACCGATCGCCTCGGTCGCGACGGCGGCGACCTTCGCCATGCCGGCGCCGTCGGTCTTGTCGGCGGTGTCGGTCGGCCGGTGATAGTCGGGACCCTCGTAGGCGTAGAGCTGCACGCCGGGCACGCCCACCTCGATGAAGCTCTCCTGGTCCGACGATTCCGCGGCGCCCGGGATGCTGCGCGTCGGGATGCCGGTCACGGCCGTGATGCCGCTGAAGACGAACGGCCACTCGCGCGCGCTCTCGGTCGCGAGGATGTCGATCGCGTTCGCGCCGGGCCTGCACACCGTGTCGAGGTTGATGTCGCCGACGATGCCGGTGAGCGGCACCGGCAGCGGGTGCTGCGTGTAGTAGTGCGAGCCGAGCAGTCCCGCCTCCTCGCCGCTGAAGGCGATGAAAGCGATCGTGCGCGGCGGCGGCGCGCCGGCGGCGAGCTGGCGCGCGACCTCGAGCATCACCGCGACGCCGCTCGCGTTGTCGCAGGCGCCCGGGTGCAGCTTGCCGGCGGCATCCGACCGCGGGATTCGGCCAGCCGAAGCCGAGGTGATCGTAGTGGGCGCTCAGCACGGCGACCTCGTCCCTGAACTGCGGGTTCACGCCGGGCAAAACCGCGATCACGTTACGCAGCTCCGCCTCGTGCTTGTCGAGCCCGCCCTGCGCCTTGAAGGGCTGGAACCAGCCGCCGGCGTCGCCGCCCGGCTTCAGGCCCGCGGCTTCGAACTGTTTGCGGATGTACTCGCCGGCGGCGCGCAGCCCGGCGCTGTCGAAGCCGCGGCCTTCGCGCTCGGGCGCCGCAAGATAATTGACGTGGGCCTGGAGGCGTTCGGCGGAGTAGCTCGCCGGCGGCTCGGTGAGCGGCATGCGTCGCGGCAGCGCGCCGAGCGCGACTGGTGCAGCCGCCTTCTGCAGGTTGACGACGAGCGGCGAGTCCGTCGCGGCCCACTCGCCCTTCGCGACGTTGGCGGGCTCGGTCCCTTCGAAGCCGAGCCAGGAGTACTTGCCGTAGTGGGGAAGCTTCCGCCCCATGCCGGCGATCGCGTCGACCGGGTCCGCAGTGACCCAGCCGACAGCGAGCTTCGGGTCGTCCGGGTGGCGGCGCGTGAGCACAAGCGAATGGCCCGCGAAGGGCAGCTCGCTCTCGCCGATGCGGACGCCGGCGGTGCTCACCTTCAGTCCGAGGGCCGGGTTGGCGCCGAACAACTTCGCGGCGAAGCGGTTCTGGCGGCCGAGCAGCCACACGCTGCGGTTCGACGGCAGCGCCTTCAGCTCGCGGTCCGTGACGACGGTGACCTTGCTCGCGGGGCTCGACCAGGTGACGAGCATCGCGCGCCACGCTTCCGTCTGGGCAGCCGGCTCCGACGGCACCACCGCCGTGACCTCGCTCGCGCCGAAGAGCTGGCCGATGCTCGGCGCCGTCTCGCGCGGATCGAGGATGCGGAACACGTCGAATTCCGGGTCCACGGCGAGCGCCTGCGGCGGCGCGTCGGTCTCGACGGTGAAGGGCGTGGCGGCGTTGCGGCTCACGATACGCGTGATGACCGGCCCGGCGGCGGTCGTGACGACGACCGGCACCTCGACCTCGAAAGGCCCGGCCTGGCGCTGGCGGATCACGCCGGTGACGGCATGATGGGCGCCGCTCGCGTGCACCTTCACGTCGGTCACCACGATGTCCGCCGCGCCGGGACGATTCGTCCACTCGTCGAAGAAGCGCTGGAAGTCCTGACCCGTCGTCTTCTCGAACACGCCGCGGATATCGGCGAAGCTCGCGCGCTGGCCGCGGTACTCCTTGTAGAAGGCGGCGAGCGCCTGGCGGAAGGCGTCGTCGCCGATCTGACGGCGCAGCATGTGGAAGCCCATCAGCGTCTTGCCGTAGCCGACGGCCTCGGTGGCGGCGCTGTGCCGCGAGCGGAACTCGCGCAGCGGGAAGTCGCCGTTCTCGCTCGCGAAGTCGCGGTACTTCTTCAGAGTGTCGCGGCGGTACTCCGCGCCCGCTGCCCTCGACCTCCTTGAAGAGGTGATCGGCGAGGTAGGCCGTGAGCCCCTCGCACCAGTTGCCGGTGGCGTAGTCGACGTACACCGAGTTGCCCCACCAGTTGTGCAGGATCTCGTGCGGATAAGAAGACGTGAGGATGAACGGGAAGCGGATGATCTGCGGGCCGAGCAGCGTGTACGACGGCATGCCGTAGCCCGTCTCCCAGAAGTTCTCGACCAGTGCGAACTTCTCGTACGGATACGGCCCGAGCAGCTCGCTGTACATGCGCAGGTAACGCGCCGTGGCGTCGAGGTACTTGCCGGCGAGCGCCGCATCCGGCTCGCGCAGGAAGACCTCCGCCTGCACCTTGCCGGCGGCGACGGTATAAGGCGTGAGCGGTCCGCCGGCGAGCGAGATCTCGTCGACCGCGGTCGGCGATTCCCAGCGCGCCACGCCGTCGGCGCCGCCCGGCGTGCCGTTGCCGGGCGCGATGAGCTGCCAGCCGGGTGGCGCGTTGACGGTGAGCGAGTAGGTCAGGAGCTCGCTCGCCTGCGCGCCGGCGAGCTGCGGGTACCACAGTGTGCTGCCCGCGAGGTAGACACCCTTCGGCTCGATGATGCCCGGTGTCTCCGCGAAGCTCCGCGCGTATTCCTCGGGGCTCACGGTCGGAGGCAGGTCGACGAGGCCGTCGTACACGACATGAAAGCTGCGGCTGCCCGCGGGCAGCATGACGCGGTAGGCCGTGACGCCACGGCGGTTCGCCATCGCCTCGCTCGTGCCGTTGATGCCGGCGAATGCCTTGTCGCCGGCCTCGCCTTCGAGGCTCTGCAAGGTGGGGCTCGAGCTGGTGATCTTGAAGTTGGCGCCGAGGACGAAATCGACGGGCTTTCCCGCCTGTCCCTCGGGCAGCGTGACCTCGGCATCCATCTTCAGGCGATGGGTCGGCGGATCGATGGTCGCCTGCAGGCGGTAGTTGGGCCACTGCGCGTCGGCGGCGACCGCCGGGCCCGCGAGCGCGAGCATCGCCAACGACGCCATCATCGTTCTTGTTATCACGGAGCGCCCTCTGCAAGGGGCACCAGCGCCCCGGCGCGTAGTCTGCCATGGCAGTCGGTGGCTCCGCGAGGCTCGCAGATGCGTCAGCGCGCCGCAGGGGGCATAATAACCGGCCACCGTCGGCTGATGGGCGGCCGACAAATCTGCGTTCGGGAGAAGAACAATGCCAAGGCGTAGCGTGCTCAGCCCGCTTTTCAGTGCGATTCTGACGACTCTGATGTTCACGCTCGCGGTAGTTGCCAACGCCGCGGACAAGAAGAAACCCAACATCCTGGTCATCTGGGGCGACGACATCGGCTACTGGAACGTCAGCGCCTACAACCAGGGGATGATGGGCTACAAGACGCCCAACATCGACCGCATCGCGAAGGAAGGCGCGCTGTTCACCGACTGGTACGGCGAGCAGAGCTGCACCGCCGGACGCTCCGCGTTCATCACGGGCCAGAGCGGCTTCCGCACCGGCAACCTCAAGGTCGGCCTGCCGGGCGCCAAGGAAGGGCTGCAGGCGCGCGACGTGACGCTCGCCCAGTTGCTCAAGGCGCAGGGCTACATGACCGCGCAGTTCGGCAAGAACCACCTCGGCGACGCCGACGAGACGCTGCCAACCGCGCACGGCTTCGACGAGTTCATGGGCTCGCTCTACCACCTGAACGCGGAGCAGGAGCCGGAAAACCCCGACTACTTCAAGGATCCGGCGCTGATCAAGAAGTACGGCACGCGCGGCGTGATCCACACCTGGGCGAATCCGGACGGCACGCAGAAGATCGAGAGCACCGGCCCGCTCACCACCAAGCGCATGGAGACGATCGACGAGGAGATCACCAAGGCTTCGCTGGACTATCTCGAGCGCGCGAAGAAGGCCGACAAGCCGTTCTTCCTCTGGTGGAACTCCACCCGCATGCACATCTTCACGCACCTCAAGAAGGAGACGCGAAGGCAAGACCGGCCTCGGCATCTATCCCGACGGCATGGTCGAGCACGACGCGCATGGTCGGGCAGCTCCTCGACAAGCTCAAGGAGCTCGGCCTCGACGACAACACCATCGTGATGTACTCCACCGACAACGGCGCGGAGGAAATGTCCTGGCCCGATGGCGGCACGACGCCGTTCCGCGGCGAGAAGAACACCAACTGGGAAGGCGGCTATCGCGTGCCGACTGCCATCCGCTGGCCCGGCGTCATCAAGCCCGGCACCGTCAGCAACGACATCTTCTCGCACATGGACATGATCCCGACGATCATGGCCGCCGCCGGCGTGCCCGACGTGAAGGAGCAGCTGCTCAAGGGCATGCAGGTCGGCGACAAGACCTTCAAGGTGCATCTCGACGGCTACAACATCACGGACACCCTGGCCGGCAAGGCTCCGGACCCGCGCCACGAGTTCTTCTACTTCAACGACGACGGCTCGCTGGTGGGGCTGCGCTACGACCAGTGGAAGATCGTGTTCGCCGAGCAGCGCGCCGAGGGCTTCGATGTCTGGCAGGAGCCGTTCGTGACGCTGCGGGTCCCGAAGATCTTCAACCTGCGCTCGGATCCGTTCGAAAAGGCCGATCACGTCGGCATGGACTACAGCCACTGGCGAATTGACCGTCTCTTCCTGCTCGTGCCCGCGCAGCAATACGTCGGCGCAGTTCCTGGCCACGTTCAAGGAATTCCCGCCGAGCCAGAAAGTCGGCAGCTTCTCGCTCGACCAGGTGCTGAAGACGCTCACGGAGGCGGGCACCTCCGGCAAGTAGCCTGGCGTTGTAACAGGCGCCGATTCGACAGACCGGGCCGCACTCGTCGAAAGGCAGGTGCGGCCCTTTGTTTTCCAGAGGGGGGTCGCTATGAAGACATTGGCTGAGTTCACGCGGACGACACTGATCGGCGGCGTGCTGATCCTGCTGCCGATCTACCTGCTGGTGCTGCTACTCGCGAAGACGCTCGCCGGGGTGACGGCGCTCCTGTCCCCCGTGACGGGGCTGATTCCGGCCGCGGCGCAGTTTCGGGAGGTGCTGGCCATCCTGATCGTGATCGCCGCCTGCTTCGTTGCCGGCCTCCTCGTGCGTACCGGCCCCGGAGGTCGCGGCATCAGGGCCCTGCAAAGGGACGTGCTGCAGAAAATTCCGGGCTACACCATGCTGCGCAGCCTCGTGTCCCGAGTCGGCGGCCGGGATGGGGAAGAGGCCTTCGCGCCGGCGCTGGTGGAGATCGAGGACGCGCTGGTGCCGGCCCTGATCATCGAGGAGCTGCCCGACGGGAGCTTCACCGTGCTGGTGCCCTCGGTGCCCACGCCCGTGGCCGGTGCGCTCTACGTCCTGCCCGCCGCGCGCGTGCATCGCGTCGACGTGCCCCTGCGGCAGCTCCTTGTCGTCTATTCAAAGTGGGGGCAGGGCACCGGCGAGCTGGTGGCGGCCATGCGCAAGGGGACGGGCTGACCCGATCCGCCGATCACCGATCCGGGGCCGAGCCGCAGAGGCAATCGGCGTGATCGCAGCCATAACCCGCTGCACACCCCTCGCTGCAATAACTCTTGCCCGCGCTCTCCACGCGGTCCGCGTGCAGCTCGCAGGAGCAATACCGGTGAGCGCACACCTCGGGCTCCCTCGCGGATTCCTTTTCAGTGCGCGTCATTCGGTGGTGACCGTCCCCGCCTGGTAGCGGATCGGGTGGCTCAGGTCATCCACCACGAGGCGATGGAGGCACAAGAGATGCGTCACGTGGCTCCCGCCGTCGCAACACCGCGCCGACTCCGCGGGCGCCGGCGCGGCCGGCTGCTCTTCCGTGGTGAAGGAGACCGGGATCGGGGTCCAGGCACGTGGCAGCGCCGCTGCGGCCATCAGCACGAACGCGATGGTGAGCCTCTGCATCGGCGCCGGCCCGGCAGTCTAATGCATCGCTGACGCCTGCGGCGCGGCCAGCCGGAGGAAACGCTCGATCGGCGAGAGCGGCATTGCGCGCGGCCCGATGTCGCGCGGGCGACTACGCATGAAACTGGTGACGTCCACCGTGGCAGCGACGCCCGCGAGTGAAGGTTGTCCGGACGCGCAGTGAGGTGTCGCCAGCAGATCTCGCTTGCGCTGGCGCGACAGCCGCTTGCGACAGACCTCGGTGCAGGTCCGCGCGCGCGTGGAGGATGCGATGAAGCGGGTGCCGCAGACGATGCAGACGCAATTGGTTTGCTTGTGTCGGAGCCTCATCGGACGCCTTTCATCGGTGTTTGTGGTGCCCCATTACTTGCAATCCTCGTGCCACGCTGTCATCGGTTCCGCCATCAGGGCGCTCTTCACTTTCGCCGTTACTATCGAATCATCCATGGCCTCTCCGACCGTGGAGTGTTCCGCGACCTGCAGGTTGTTCCGGACTTCCTTCACGCCGGAGACCGTGCCCGCCACACTTGTCGCCGCCGAGCGCTGCGAGGTGGAATCAACGAAGCCGTTCCGCTGGACGACTCCACGATAGGTCTCGACATTGACTTCGTGCGCCTTGACTTCGGGGCTCTCCGCCAACGCGGTCTTGACCTTTGCAGTCACGGCTGCGTCGACGTGGATGCGCACGCGCCGACGAACGTCACGAGGACAGCAGCCATTACGGCTGATAGCGCGGTTGCGACTGGCTTTTGCATGAGTCGAATCTCCTCATCGCTTGAAAGTCAGCCATGACGCTGCAAGGTATGTGCCATCGCGTCGCATGGGCGTCATCGCCGCGTGGAGCCGCCCGTGAACCTCACCGTTCGGCGGCTAGGGAGAGCCGCGGTCCGGCAGAGCATCGGCCGCATGTAGGACGGACACCTACAAGGGTATTCGTCTTGTCTCAGGCCATCCTCAGTCTTTCGCGGCGGGTGGCGGCCAACGAGTTTTTACACAATTGAGCTGCAAAAAATGCAGGTGCGCGGGAGGAGGAAGCACAAATGTCCGAGAGCGAGACGATCATGATCGGCCAGTCGCCCGCCATGGATCGCGTGCGCGCGCTGGTTGCACGTGTCGCCCCGACGGAGGCGAGCGTTCTGCTCGTCGGCGAAAGCGGCTCCGGCAAGGAGCTCGTCGCCAAATCCATTCACGAGCAGAGCCTGAGGAAACAGGGACCGTTTCTCGCCGTGAACTGCGGCGCTCTGCCGCCCACCCTGATCGAAGCCGAGCTCTTCGGGTACGAGAAGGGCAGCTTCACGGGTGCTGTGCGCATGCATCATGGACTCTTCGAGCGCGCCGACGGCGGCACGCTCTTCCTCGACGAGATCACCGAGATGCCGGCCGAGATGCAGACACGCCTGCTCCGGCTCGTGGAGACGAGACAGCTCTTCAGGGTCGGTGGAACGACCGAGGTTTCGACTGACGTCCGCATCATTGCGGCGACGAACCGCTGCCCCGCCGGAGCCGTCCGCGACGGCGCCTTGCGGGAAGATCTCCTCTATCGGCTGGCGGTGTTTCCCATAGAGTTGCCGCCGCTGCGCCAGCGCGGCGACGACATCACGCTGCTGGCGGAGTATTTCCTCGCGCAGCTGAATGCCACCTACGGCATGGCGAAGCGCCTTTCGGCGTCGGCGTTGGCGGGTCTGCACCGGCACGCCTGGCCGGGGAACGTGCGCGAGCTGAGGAATGTCATCGAGCGGGCCTTCATCCTTGCCGACGAGGAACTCGAGTTCGACCCGCTCGACATCGCCCAACCGCCGGCAGCGGTACGGGTGGGCGAGGAGCACGGGGAGGGGCTGGTCGTGCCGATCGGCACGACGCTCGCGGGCGTGGAGCGGGCGCTGATCGAGGCGACGCTGAACTACTGCCGGGGCAACAAGCGCCAGGCTGCCGTCACGCTCGGCTGCAGCCAGAAGACCCTCTACAACAAGCTGAATCTGTACGACCGTGAACGGCTGGCCGCCGTCGAGTGAGGTTCCATGGGACAATTATCAGGTGAAACTGCGCAGCAGTCGGACAGTGCCGACCCTGGCCCGTCTCACGCTGGCGCGCCTGGCTTGGTACAATCTCCCGCAGCACGCAAACTCCCCGAGAATGGCCGGGAACGGGGCAGGACATCCATGATGCGAATCCTCATTGCCGACGACCACGCGCTCGTGCGCGCGGGCTTCCGGCAATTTCTCGAGGAGGATCCGTCCATCGCCGAGATCGGGGAGGCCGGCTCCGGCAGCGAGACGCTCGACCGGATGCGCGAGGGACATTGGGACCTCGTCGTGCTCGACATCCACATGCCCGACCGCTCCGGCATCGACATCCTGCATCACCTCCGCTCTCGCTATCCGGACACCAAAGTGCTGATCCTGAGCGGGTTCCCGGAACGTCAGTATGCGGTCAACGTCCTGCGGGCGGGCGCGAGCGGATATCTGTCGAAAGAGGCGGCCGCGGACGATCTGCTGAAGGCGGTCAAGACCGTCATGTCCGGCCGGCGCTACGTGAGTCCGGCGCTCGCCGAGTTACTCGCTTCCGATCTCGGCGGCGATTCAGAGCAGCCGATCCATGCCAGGTTGTCGACGCGCGAGTTCCAGATCCTGTGCAAGCTCGCTGCGGGCCGGTCCGTCTCCGAGATTGGCAAGGAATTGTGCCTCAGCGTGAAGACGGTGAGCACCTATCGCACCCGGATACTGGACAAGATGAGTTTCTCGACGAATGCGGATCTGACCTCATACGCTCTGAGAAATGGCCTTATCCAGTGAGATCAGGGCGGCTTGCGATCTGAGCGAATGCAGAGCACCGAGGTCGGCGTGACAGCAGGACGGTTGGTCGGCGGCCGGCAGACGACGCATATGCCGTTGAAAGTGCTTCTCGTGGAGGATTCCAGCGTGCTCGTGGAACGTCTGCGCGAATTGTTCGAGCAGGTCACCGACGTCGAGCTCGTGGCGACCGTCGACACGGAACAGGCCGCGATCGACGCGATCTCGGCTGGCGAGATGGACGCGATCGTGCTCGACCTGCAGCTGAAGCGCGGCAGCGGGTTCGGCGTACTGCGCCATATCGCCACAATGTCGCAGCAGCCGGTGCGCATCGTGCTGACGAACTACGATCTCCCCGAATACCGGCGACAGGCGACCGCGCTCGGCGCGCGTTACTTCCTCGACAAGGCCCGGGACTACGATCGCCTGCTCGATACGCTGAGGGAAATCGCTCACGAGGCCTGACGCCGGCGCTCAGGCCGGCGCGACCTGGATCCGATCGAGCGGCAGGCGCACCTCGATCTCCGTGCCCCTGCCGTCCGGCCCCGGCCCCGAACGCCAGCTGCCGCCGAGTCCCTGGACGCGGTGGCGCACGCCCACCCAGCCCGAGGCGCCGGTTTTCGCGAGCTGTTCCGGCGACATGCCGATGCCGTCGTCTCGCACGATGACGACGAGCTCGTCGCCGTTGACGCCGACTTCCATGTGTGCCGCGCTGGCCTTCGCGTGCTTGATGATGTTCACCATGGACTCCTGCGCCACGCGGAAGACGGCGATAGCCGCCTCCTTGGAGAGCGGCAACTCGTTCTCGGGCAGTCGCTCCGTGCAGTTGAGCCCCGCCCGACCGCAGGTCTCCCCGAACTGCCAGCGCAGCGCGGCGTAGAGGCCCATCGTGTCGAGCAACGTGGGTCGCAGCTCCTCGACGACGCGGCGCTTCAGGTCCACGCCTGCGTCGAGCGCCGCAAGCACCCGGTCCCAGCGCTTGTTGTCCGCCGGATCCTCGGTATGCAGCTTCCGCCGGAGCGCGGAGATGTCCATCTTGGCGGCGATCAGCAGGCCGCCGAGCTCGTCATGGAGCTCCCGCGCGAGCACCGCCTTCTCCTGTTCCGATACGCGCTGCAGATGGCTCGAGAGCTCCGACAGCTCGGCGGTCCGTCTCGCGACTTCGAGCTCGAGCGAGTTCTTCTCGGTCACGAGCCGGGTGGCCGCGGCCATCCGCCGCCTGATCTCGCGCGTGATGAGGACGCCGGCGACGATGACGAGCAGGATGTTCAGGACGGTGCCCGCCAGGGTTATCGCGCGCGTGACCTGGATGTCGTGATCGGTTTCACGGTTGAACGTGGCGAGGATGGCGACCTCTTCGTCGCGCTGCTGGTTCAGCAGGTCGCGGATGCCGTTCGAGATGCGCTGGCCGAGATCGGTGCGCACGAGCGTTCGCCCCGAGTCCGGACCGCGCGTCTTCTGATAGGCGATCGTCAGCTCCATCTCGCCGACCTTCTCCCCCGCGAGCGAACGCAGCTGCCGTATCCGCTCCATGGCCATCGGCGAGCCGGTATGCAGATAGGCCAGGCGCAGGCCTTCCAGGGCGGGCTCGATCTGCTTCAGGGCGGCCTCGTAGGGCTCGAGGTAGGCGCTGTCGTTGGTGAGCAGGAAGCCGCGTTGACTGGTCTCGGCATCGGTCATGACGCGGACGAAGTTGCCGAGCAGCGCAAGGCGCTCCTGTGAGGCCTGGATGCGCTTCGTGCTGGCGAGCAGCCGCTCCTGGCCGGCCTCGACGACCACGAAGGCGGTCACGATGAGCGCCAGCGACAGGACGACCGGCAGGAACACATACCGACGGTCGAAACCGAGGATCACGGGGTGCGCGGGCCCTGTCGCCGTCTCATGGCGAGCGCATGTACGACCGCGAACTTCTCCTGGTCCACGTCGCGCTCCATGAGCTTCTGGAAATACATCACGCCCGTCATCGGCGACTCGGCCCAGTGGATATAGCGCCAGCCCGCGGGTGTGCGGCGCAACACCGCGCTCACCCGGACTTCCTCGCCGATCGGCCTGCGGCCGATGATCTTCATCTCGAAGTGCATGTGCCAGGCTGCGATCGCGAGGTCCGGCCCGATCTGCTTCACCCGGATGTTGCGCATTTCCTCGCGGATGCCCTGCACCGCCGGGCTGGGCTTAGGAGGGTCGAGATAGGCGCGCAGCCGCTCCCAGCCGATGAACCAGTCCTCCTGCTCCTCCGCCAGGTAATACGGAGCCGGCTCGTCGGGATCCCAGAGCCCGATCACGCTCGCGAAGTCCTGCGAATTCCACGCCTCGGCCGTGGCGTGGATCAGAGCGGTGACTTCTTCCTGCACGTCTTCGTTCATGGCACTCGGTTCCGAAAGACACTCGATTATGCCCGAAAGGCCCGCCTGGCCGGCGATTCGGCCCCACAACGGACTTTGGCGTCGGACTGGTCCTACGGCGCTTTACGGGCGGCCCCGTCGTGCGTTGCCCTTCGGCACTTACATCGGGCGCCGGATGGTTTCGCTACCCTGGTTTCGGTCGCAAACGTAAGGAGACAGAGCGATGAACTGGGACCGCGTCGAAGGGAACTGGAAGCAGTTCAAAGGCCAGGTCAAGCAGCAGTGGGGCAAGCTCACGGACGATGAGCTCGACCGGATCGCGGGCAAACGCGATGAGCTCGTCGGTCGGATCCAGGCGTCCTACGGGATTTCGAGGGATGAAGCGGAGCGGCGCGTCAAGGACTGGGAATCGCGCAACCTGCAATAGGCGTCACAGCCGGGGTGCATCGGCCAGGAGATCGACGAGCTCCTCGGCATGATGCTCCTCGGCCGCGAGGATCTCCTCGAGCAGGCGGCGGCTGGTCGGGTCCCGGTCGCCGAAATACGCGATCATTTCTTTGTAGCTCTCGATCGCGATCCGCTCGGCAATGAGATCCTTCTGCAGCATTTCCCGCAGGCTCGTCACGCCGTCGTACTCGGCGTGACTGCGGTCGGTGAGTGTCTTCGGATCGAGATCGGGATTCTCGCCGAGCTCCACGATGCGTTCGGCGATCCGGTCGGCATGCTGCTGCTCCTCGCCCGCGTGCTCGAGGAACTCCGCGGCGGCGACCTTTGCGCGGATGCCCTTCGTGGTGTAGTAGTGCCGCTTGTAGCGCAGCACGCAGACGAGCTCGGTGGCGAGCGCCTCGTTCAGCAGGCGCACGATGACGTCCTTGTCCGCGGGATAACTAGCGGTCACCGCACCGGTTTCGATGTCGCGACTGGCGCGGCGCCGGATCTCCTTTACGCTCGAGAGTGGCGGGGATTCGAGGTCGGGGCGCGGGGGTCTGCTCGTCATGTTGTCACCCAGGAGGTTCCGAAGATGAGGCTCGCGACCTCGACACGATCACGTCATCGTCCGTCCGGAGCACCGATCAAATCCCTGAGTCAGTGTCCGGTCTTCCGAAACCGTGAGCTTCTCGGCCGCGAGCCCCAGTGATTGCCGCTGCCGGATCAAGGCGACGGCGGGGTCGTGGCAGGCATCCCGGCGTCACGAGCGTCCTGCGCGCTCTTCGCCGCCGCTGCGAGATCCGCATCGGCGCGGTCGCGGCACGTCTGCTGCTCGCTGACCGGCAGAACCAGGCAACGGTCCATCGCGGCCCTGTGCGCCGCCTCGGCAGCCGATATCGCCGACTGGTAGTTCCTGTCCGCGGGCGTGGACGGGATCCCCATCGACTCTGCTGCACGGTCCTCGTTGGCATTGCGTTGGGCGAGGTCCGTGCTCGCGCCGTTTCGCTCCTCGTCCCGGGCACTACTCGGGGTGTTCGCCTGCTTGCAGCCGGCGACGAGGGCCAGGACGAGCGCCATCGTGGTCAGAGTCTTGATGCGTTTCATGACTTCATGTCCTCTTTCACCGGAAATCCGGTCCGTGGGGTTTTGCAAAGTCCATGCCATGGGCTGTGGAGACGGCTGCCCCGGTTGGCACAAGAGCGGTTCCACGCCGCGTCGCGCCAACACCCCGGCAGCGATTACACGCCATCTGCAAAAAGTGCCGGGCGCCGCAAGAGGGACGCCTCACGCCGGAGCGTTCGCCGATTCCGGGGTTTCCTCGGCCGGACGCGGCGCGCCGCCCTCGTTTTCCCAGTCGGCGATCTCCGGCTTCTTTCGCGGCTGATTACTGCGAATCCTCACGCTGTTCTTCTGCAGAACGCACGCACAGAGCAGGAAGCCGAGGGCCAGCAGTAATCGGCGCCACATCGCGTAGTCCTCCGTGTCCTCCGTCGTCCGAGTCAGGATTGCCCAAACATCGGCGCGTAACGATCAGTGAATGCAGCGCTTTTCTGTCGGCTTGCGCCTACAGATCGCAGCGAATGCTGCGGATAGCGCGTCTCATGGCCACGGGATGGACTGACGCGAGGCTGCACCTGACCCGTGCGTGATCGTTGCCGGACGACTACGTCCGCTGAGTTGGTTGTGAGCCGCGTCCTACGCGGGGAAGGGCTCCGGACCGATGGGCGCTCTGCGGGCCCGGGGCTCAGAGTTGCGGTATTACACCGCACAGCAAGAGGAGGGCAGGCAATGCACGCCAGCACGAGAGAACAGGGCATCAACCGGGAAACGGCATCCGATTTCTACGACGCCGCTGACGACGCGACGCAGGCCGTGGCGAGCACGAGCGAGGAGTTCGCGAGCCTGCTCGCCGATGCGGAGCAGCTGGCCCGCAGAGCCGGCCGTCTCACCGACGTCGAGCTCGCGCGCGTTCGCGCCATCATAGAAGATGGACTGAGATTAGCCCGCAGTTCGGCTGCGCAGGGCGTCGCCCGCATCGGGGCGCGCGGGCGGCAGGTCGCTACCGCCGCCGATGACTACGTGCGCGAGCGGCCATGGACCGCGATCGGCATCGCCGCCGCGGTGGGCGTGCTGATCGCCGTCATGTCGTCTTCGCGACGCTGAACCGGCGGAGCCGGTAGATGTATGAGCCACGCCGGTTCAACCTGAAGGACGTCGAAGGCCTGAGCCTGCGCGCCTGCCACCTCCACCTCGAGCTCTATCGAGGCTACGTGGAGAACGTAAACAAGCTGCTGACGCAGACACGCGAACTCGCCGCTGGCAAGCCGCAGGACAAGGCCGCCTACGATGCGCGCGCCCGCCGCCTGGCGTTCGAATGGAACGGCATGGTCCTGCACGAGCTGTTCTTCGATTCGCTGCAGGGTCCGGACCGCAAGCTGAACGACACCGGGGTATTCGCCGAGGGGCTCGACGAGAGCTTCGGCGGCTTCGAGGCATGGCGGCAGGACGTAATCGAGATGGCGGCCCTGCGCGGCATCGGCTGGGTCGCGACCGTGCGCGATCGCGATACGAATCAGCTCCTCAACGTCTGGGTCGACGAGCACCATCTCGGCATGCCGGCGGGAGTGCAGCCGCTGCTCGTCATCGATCTCTGGGAGCACGCGTGGCTGCTCGACTATCTGCCGACGCAACGCTCGACCTACGTCGAGACCGTGCTGAGGAACATCGACTGGTCCCTCGTCGAGGCGCGGTGCACGGGTCCTGAACGGTGAACGTCTCCCGCACGCTGTTCGGAGTCAGCGCGTCCGAGGCGCCTGGTCGCTATCGGCGCCAATGCAGTCGTGGTGCTGCTGCTGGTCTTCTTCCTGCTGAGCGACGGGCAACCGCTGAAGCGCAAGCTTGCGCAACTGATCGGGCAGCGCACGTTGCCGAACGAAGACGGGATGCAGGTGATCTCTGACATGCAGGTTCAGCTGCAGCGCTACGTATGGGTCGTACTCCTCACCAATACGGTCCTGGGGCTGTGTACCTGGCTCGCGTTCCTGGCGATGGGCGTCGAATACGCCGGCGCGTGGGGCGTGGCGGCGGGTGTCCTGCATCTCGTGCCCTATCTGGGCCCGGCCGCCACTGCGCTCGGCTCCGGCGTGGCCGCGTCGATGCAGTTCGACTCGATCGGCCAAGGCCTGCTGGTCGTTTCCACCGTGCTGGCCCTGACGACGCTGATCGGCGTCGTCCTGACGACCTGGCTCAGCGGCCGCGCGGCCCGGATGAACATGCCATCGCTGTTCATGAGCCTGCTCTTCTGGGGCTGGCTCTGGGGTCTGCCGGGCCTGCTGCTCGGCACGCCGATCACGATGGCGATCAAGGTCGCCTGCACGCACACCGAATCGCTTGCATGGCTCGGCCAGCTTCTCGGGAACGGAGGAGAGGCGGTGCCCGCGACGGAAGGAGAAGTTCATGCCTGAGAAGGAGACGCTTAGCAGGGTCGCCCGCGACAGGCGCCAGGGAATGGCGCCCTCGACGCAGGCGGGGGAATTCGTCAGGGAAGAAATGGAACACATACGCGAAGGCAAGCACGGTGCGCGCTCGGCGAAGCAGGCGATCGCGATCGGACTGTCCAAGGCGCGGCGCGCAGGGGTGAAGCTGCCACCGCGGAAGGGACAACCCGCGCCAGCGTCCCGCTCCAGGTCGGCCCCCAATCCCCGGCGTTCCCGCGCGACGCGGGCGGCGCTGAAACGCGAAGGCCGACGTGCCGCGTCCCACACGGCACTCTCGCGGCAGGCACATGGCGCGGCACGCCGGCGACCTGCCACCAGCCGTTCCGCGGCGGCCCGCAAGGCTGCGCGCACCAAGGGAGCGGTCGAGCGCTCCTCTGCGGCGCGCAAGGCAGCGCGGACGCGGGCGCGACGGCGCGCGTAGCAATATCGAGAATCTCGACGTCGAGCGAGCAGCGTTCTACTTAATTCAGGCGCCCTAACCGGATCTTAATCTGACGCTGGTAGATTCCGAACCAGCGCACGGATGGCAGCCGGTTGTTGTCGCGAGCGGCATCCCAGGGATGGGATCCCCCTGCAGTGCTCTCATCGCGTCGCATGGGCCCATGCGACCTGCAACGGCAACGCGATTCTGTATCGCAATGTCTGCGTGCGCTCTCGCGCCCTCAAGGGCACGGGCTCTTTTGACATGGACGTTCGCCGACCCTGGAAGGGGCAAGGGAGTCAGCATGCAATACCGTACTCGTGTGTCTCATAGGACCGGCGCGACCGTGGGCGTCGTGGTCGCGGCGCTGGCAGGTGTCGCGACGGCGCAGACCTCGGCCGACGGCAACCGGCAGCGGTTCTCGCACTTCGGGACGACTTACAACGAAGGCGGCGCCAGGACCAGTTTCAGCCGTTTCCCGGGAAGTGTCTTTCCGACCAGACCGCTCGAGGCGCCGACAGGATTCGACAATCTCAGCAACGGCTTCAGCCTGCAGGGCCCCCGGTACGGGTTCCTGAATGAAGACACGGTCGTGCCCGGGCGATCGTTCAACGACAATCGTTTCGTCTTCGAGGAAGTCGAAACCATAGCCGAGGGCCTGGGCCCGACCTACAACGCACAGAGTTGTCGCGAGTGCCATCAGAACGTGGTCACCGGCGGCGCAAGCCAGGTCGCCGAGCACCGCACGGGGCGCCTCGACAACGACGTGTTCTTCGAATCCCTCGGTGGCTCGCTGATCCAGTCCCGCGCCACGCGCCCGGACATCGTGGAACGCGTCGCTTTCCAGGACGACGTCCGCACCTTCCGGATCTCGACCAACACTCTCGGCAGCGGCTACGTGGAGGCGATCGCGAACGAGACGCTCATGGCGATTCGCGACAGCCAGCCGGAGAGCATCCGCGGGACGGCGCTGATGGTGCCGGTGCTGGAGGGCGACGGGACCGCGCGCATCGGGCGGTTCGGCTGGAAGGATCAGCACGCGAGCCTCTTGTCCTTCGCGGCCGACGCCTATCTGAACGAGATGGGCATCACCAGCACGCTGTTTCCCGAGGAGAACAGCTCGAGTGGCCGCAACGTCGGCGTCGGCTCCGGGTACGACCCCGCGCAGGATCCCGAGGATGAAGACGACGAGGACATCGAAGCCTTCGCTGATTTCATGCGCGCGACCAAGGCGCCGCCGCGCGGCCGCATCACGGCCGCGGCGATCGCCGGCGAGCAGGTCTTCAACCAGATCGGCTGCAACGGGTGCCACATCGCGTCGATCACGACCGCGCTTCCGGGCACGGTGATCAACGGCGGGGCGTTCACGGTGCCGCGCGCGCTCGGCAACAAGGTGATTCATCCCTACAGCGACTTCCTGATGCACGACGTCGGCACCGGCGACGGCATCCCCGTACTGCCCACGGCGGAATACGCGGCCACGGCCGGGCAAATGCGCACCGCGCCTCTCTGGGGCCTGCGGACCCGCAACCGGCTGATGCACGACGGGCTCTCGTTCGCGAAGGAGGAGGCAATCGGGCGTCACCAGGGCCAGGCACTTGACGTAATCACTGCTTATGCTGCGTTGTCCCCGGACGCGCAGACGCAATTGATGGCATTCCTGGATTCTCTTTGATAAAGAGGACTCAGGGTTGTTCGCGTCGGGGATTGGGGTTTGCGGCTTCTCATCGTCGAAGACGAACCGCGTCTGTTGAGCGCGCTCGCGGAGATCACCCGCGAGGCGGGCTATGCCGTGGACACCGCGGGCACGGGAAAGGACGCGCTCGACAAGGCGCTCGCCTGGGACTATGACGCGGTCATCCTGGACGTGATGCTGCCGGTGCTGGACGGGTGGCAGGTGCTGACCCATCTGCGGCAGAAGAAGCAGACGCCCGTCCTCGTGCTGACGGCCTGCGACAGGCCGGAAGAGCGCGTCTTCGGCCTCGACCGGGGCGCGGATGATTTCCTGGTGAAGCCGTTCGAGTTGTCCGAATTGCTCGCCAGGATCCGCGCCCTGATCCGGCGCACCGCCGGCAGCGCCGACTCGCGCATCGCGCTGAACGGCGTGTGCATCGACACGGCGGCGCGCACCGTCTTGCGCGACGATCAGACGGTCGCCCTGACTGCCAAGGAATACGCACTGCTCGAGTACCTGGCCCTGCATCGCGGCAAGGTTTTCACTCGCAACCAGATCTGCGAGCACATCTTCGACGAGCGCAGCGATTCGCTCTCGAACCTCGTCGACGTGCATGTGTTCAACATCCGCAGGAAGCTCGGGCGCGACATCATCGTCACGCGCAGGGGCATGGGTTACCTGATTTCCTCCTGAGGCGCCCGCCGGCGGGATTCATGCTGGTCCTGTGCGTCACGCCGTCACGCAAGTGTGACCGCCTTGAAAAGGGCGGGCGAGGGGACCACTATCGGCTCGGCGTCACCGATAACAAGAGCACAACGGGAGACGATTATGGGTACGACCGCGCTTCACCCGGCCTGCAAATTCCGGGCCGCCGTCTGTCTCACATCCATCCTCTGCGCAGCGCTGCCTGCGGGCGCCGCGGAAATGTTTGTGGCGACGACGCTCGTCAGCGATAACGGCGCCGGCGTCCAGGATGCGAGTCTCGTCAATCCCTGGGGCGTGTCCTATTCGGCGAGCTCGCCCTTCTGGGTCTCGGACAACGGCACGGGCATGGCGTCGATCTACAACGTCAACCCGGCAAACGATGCGACGACAGTACTCAGCCTGACTGTGAGCATTCCCGGCGCCGGCTCCGTCACGGGTCAGGTGTCCAACGGCGATGTCGACGCTTTCAATGGCGACCAGTTCCTGTTCGTCAGCGAGGACGGCACGGTGTCCGGATGGCGCGGCGCGCTCGGCACCTCCGCGGAGACGCTGGTCCTTCCGTCCTCCGCCATCTACAAGGGCGCCGCCATCGGCGGCACCGCGAGTGGCACGTACTTGTATGCCGCCAACTTCGCCAGCGGCGCCGTCGACGTGTTCAAAGGCAGCGCCGGCGCTCCCGACCTGGCCGCAAACTTCACCGATCCGAACCTGCCGGCGGGCTACGGCGCCTTCAACGTGCAGCGCATCGGGAACCGGCTCTTCGTGGCCTATGCCGAGAAGGACCCGAACAGCGCCGACGAGATCGCGGGCCCCGGGCTCGGCATCGTCGATGCCTTCGACCTCGAAGGCAACTTCGTCGCCCGCATTGCGACGGGCGGTACGCTGAACGCGCCCTGGGGTCTCGCGCTTGCCCCGTCCTCCTGGGGCTCGCTCGCCGGCAAGCTGCTGGTCGGCAACTTCGGCGACGGCACCATCAGCGCCTACGACCTCACGACCGGGACATTCGTCGCGCAGCTGCTCGACGGCGGCGGCGATCCCCTGGCCATAGACGGCCTGTGGGCGCTCACGCCGGGCAATAACGGCAGCGCCGGCAGCGCCGAGCGCATCTACTTCACCGCGGGGCCGGCCGATGAAACGCACGGCGCGTTCGGCGTGATCGCGCCGGTGCCGCTGCCGGCGGCCTGGCCGCTCGTGGTCACGGCATTCCTGGGTCTGGCGCCCGCGCTGCGCAGAAGGTTGCGGCCGCCTTACTGACGCAGGTCGGGCAGGTCGCGGAAGAAGGCCAGCGCTTCCGCATTCGCGAGCGCGTCGGTGTTGCGCACCGCGCGGCCATGGATCGTTTCCCGCACGGCCACCTCGGACGTCTTGCCGTTCAGCGTGCGCGGGATGTCGGGCACGGCGATGATCTTCGCCGGCACGTGACGCGGCGAGGCGCTGCGGCGGATGCCCGTGCGGATGCGCTCCGCGAGCTCGGCCGACAGATCCGTGCCCGGCCGCAGCCGGACGAAGAGCACGACGCGCACGTCGCCCTGCCACTCCTGTCCCACCGCGACGCATTCGAGCACTTCCTCCACGCTCTCCACCGGCCGGTAGATCTCCGCCGTGCCGATGCGCACGCCCCCGGGGTTGAGCACCGTGTCCGAGCGGCCGCTGATGACGAGGCCGCCCGACGCGGTGAACGTGGCGTAGTCGCCGTGGTGCCACATGCCCGGATAGCGCTGGAAGTAGGCGGCGCGATAGCGGCTGCCGTCCGCGTCGCCCCAGAAGCCGAGCGGCATGGACGGGAAGGGCGAGCGGCACACGAGCTCGCCGGCGATGCCACGCACGGGCTCGCCGAGATCGTCGACGACATCCACGTCCATCCCGAGCCCCGGCCCCTGCAACTCACCACGATGCACGGGCTGCCACGGATTGCCGAGTGCGAAACAGGAGACGATGTCGGTGCCGCCTGACATGGAGGCGAGGTGCAGATCCGCCCTGATGTTGCGGTAAACGAAGTCGAATTGCTCCGGCGCGAGCGGTGCGCCGGTCGAGAGCAGCGCCCGCAGCTTCGAGAGATCGTGCTGCGCACCGGGAGCGTAGCGCTCCTTCGCAAGCGCGGCGAGATAGCGCGGGCTCGTGCCGAACACCGTGATGCCCTCGCGCTCGGCCATGCGCCATAGCACGCCCGCGTCGGGATGGAGCGGTGAGCCGTCGTAGAGCACGAGCGTGCATCCCGCGGCGAGCCCGGATACCAGCCAGTTCCACATCATCCAGCCGCACGTCGTGAAGAAGAACATCGTGTCGGCGGGCGTGAGGTCTGTGTGCAGCAAGTGTTCCTTGCGGTGCTGGAACAGCGTGCCGCCGGCGCCATGAATGATGCATTTCGGCGCGCCTGTCGTCCCCGAGGAATAGAGCACGTAGAGCGGCGCATTGAATGGCAGCCGCTCGAAGTCGAGGCCGCTCTGACTCGCGAAACTGTCCCAGGAGACCGCATTCGGGATTGCGGTGAAGTCCGGCGCCGGCGACAGATGGCCGACGACGATCACACGCCCGACGCTCGGCAGTTGCGGCAGCAGCGCCGCCACCACGCCCAGCGAATCGTGGCTGCGGCCCGCATAACGATAGCCGTCGGCGGTGATGAGGACTCTCGGCGCGATCTGGCCGAAGCGGTCGATGATGCCGCGCGCGCCGAAATCGGGCGAGCACGACGACCATACGGCGCCGATGCTCGCGGTCGCGAGCATGGCAACAACCGTCTCGGGGATGTTCGGCAGGAAGCCTGCGACGCGGTCGCCGGTACTGACGCCGCAGCAGCGCAGCGCCGCGGCGATCCGCCCGACCTCGTCGTGGAGATCCTCGTAGCTCAGCTCACGGCGCGTACCGGCCTCGTCGACGAAGACGAGCGCCGGATTCCCGTCGCGCCGGCGCATGAGGTTCTCGGCGAAGTTGAGCCGCCAGTCCTCGAACCACGCCGCGCCCGGCATGCGATCGGCGTGCTGCAGCACCGGCTTCGTGCCGGGCGTGCACGCGATGCCGGCGAACTCCGCGAATTCGCGCCAAAAGACTTCCTTGTGCCGGACCGACCAGCGCCAGAGCGCGTGATAATCGGCGCTCGGCGCCCCATGGCGCGTCGCGAGGTCCGCGGCAAAGTGCGTCAGGCTCGCGCGCGCCACGCGCACGGGATCCGGCGTCCAGAGGATCGGCATCGGTTTCGGGACGGCTGTCGGGTTCGATCCGCCCGAATCTATAGCGTCGTCGCCCATAAAGCCATTCGCTCCGCCGGGTACACTGTTCGCAACTTCAAGCAGGGGAGTCCGCGCGTGGAGAAACCAGATCCGGGCGGGGCCGCGGCGCGCCGTCACGAGGTGCCCGAACCCCCGCACCCGCTCGACCGGGTCGAGCCGCTGCCCGGCCATCGCCCGAAGCCTGCCGAAGAGGACCCCGAGGCGCCTGCGCGCCTGCAGGCGATCCTCGAGAGCCCGACTTATCGGCAGGCCGATCGCGACATCGAGTTTCTCGACCAGGACGATACGCGTGGCGTGCGCCTGCAGCTCGATTACGCCAAGGCGGAGCTCGTGCTGCGCGAGCACGGCGCACGGCACGCCGTCGTGGTGTTCGGCAGCACCCGCATCCGGGAACCGGCAGCCGCGCGACGCTGTGTGGACGAGCTTCGCGGCGAGTTGGCCGGCCGGCCGGCCGATCCGGATCTCGCGCGGCGTCTCGAGATCGCCGAGCGCGTACTGGCGAAGAGTCACTACTACGACGTCGCGCGGGAGTTCGGCCGCCTGGTCGGAGGAGCCAGGGATAGCGGCGTGATGCTGATGACCGGCGGCGGGCCGGGGACGATGGAGGCGGCCAATCGTGGCGCTTTCGATGTAGGGGCCAAATCCATCGGACTCAACATCTCCCTGCCGCGCGAGCAATTTCCGAACCCCTATATCACCCCGGAGCTCTGTTTCCGGTTCCACTATTTCGCGCTGCGTAAGCTGCACTTTCTGAAGCGCGCGTGCGCGCTCGTCGCGTTTCCGGGCGGCTACGGTACCTTCGACGAGGTGTTCGAGACGCTGACACTGATCCAGACGCGAAAGATCAAGCCGGTCCCGGTGGTGCTGGTCGGCGAGCACTACTGGCGCCGTGCATTCGCCGCCGATTTTCTCGTGGACGAGGGCGTCATCGACCGCGAAGACCGGGCATTGTTCTGGTACGCGGACACAGCCGGCGAGATCTGGAGCGGGATCCTCAGGTGGCACGAGGCGGCTGGCAACCCCCTCGTCTCCGGGGCAACGCCGTGAGGCTCTCGTTTCACGGCGCCGACCGGGGCGTGACCGGCTCATGCCACCTCTTCGAAGGCGCGGGCAAGCGACTCCTCGTCGATTGCGGGCTTTACCAGGGCGGACGCGAGCTAGACGAGGAGAATGCCGCGCCCTTCGGATTCGATCCGGAAGGCGTGGACTTCGTCCTGCTCACCCACGCGCACCTCGATCACTGCGGCCGGCTGCCATTGCTCGTCAAGCAGGGATTTCGGGGCGAGATCATCACGACGGCGGCGAGCCGCGAGCTCGCCCGCATCGTGCTGGTCGACGCGGCCCACCTGCAGGAAGAAGAGGCGGGCCAGCATGCGCGCCGCGCCGAGCGGCGCGGGGACTACGCGGCGCAGCCGCTCTACGGCACGGCCGACGCGTTCCATGCCATGGAACGGTTCGGCCGCACCGCGCACTACGGCGAGCCGCTCGAGCTGGCGCCCGGGCTCACGGCGACCTTCCTCGATGCGGGTCACATCCTCGGTTCCGCGAGCGTGCATCTCCGTTGCCAGGCGCAGGGCAATACGCGGACGCTCGCTTTCTCGGGTGACATCGGCAACAGCGGCCGGCCGCTGTTGCGCAATCCCGTGCCGCCGCCCGGCTGCGATGCGCTCGTCATGGAGACGACTTACGGCGACCGGCAGCACAAACCGCTGCCACCGTCCATCGAGGAGCTCTACCAGGCCATCGAACAGACGCAACGGCGGGGCGGCAACGTCATCATCCCGACCTTCGCGCTGGAGCGCGCGCAGGAAATCCTCTATTACCTGCGGGAAGGCAAGGAGCAGGGCAGGGTGGCGCGAAATCTGCGCGTGTTCCTCGACTCGCCGATGGCGGTCTCGGCCACGGAGATCTTCCGCCGGCATCCCGAGTGCTATGGACCGCGGGTCGCGGCGATGTTCGAGGCGGGGCGCGATCCGTTCGCCGTGCCGGGTCTGCGTTTCGTGCGCGACTCGTCCGATTCGATGGCGCTCAACCGCATCGAGTCCGGCGCCGTGATCATGGCGGGCTCGGGGATGTGCACCGGCGGGCGCGTGCGCCACCACCTGAAGCACAATCTCTGGCGCGAGCAGAGTGCCGTCGTGTTCGTCGGCTTTGCCGCCGAGGGCACGCTGGCGCGGCGCATCATCGACGGCGCGCAGACCGTGAAGATCTTCGGCGAAGATGTGCGCGTGCGGGCCCGGTTGCACACGATCAACGGCTTTTCCGCCCATGCGGACTGTGACGAGCTCGCCGCCTGGCACCACAGCGTCTCGCCGGGACGTACCTTCCTGGTACACGGCGAGGAGAGAGTCATGCGTGAATTCGCGAGACGGCTCGGCGATGCGGGGATCGAGCAGCCGTCGCGGAACGACGTGGTGGAGCTCTAGAGGGCGCGCGGCTCACGCCGAAATCTGCCAGAATCTGCGCCACGACGGAGGAGTCCGCGCAATGTCCGCAGCAAAGCCTGCAAAGCCGAAGCCCGCCCGGTCCGCTGGCGGCTTCGCGTGGGAAGACCCATTCAGATTCGAGCTGCAGTTGACCGACGACGAGCGCATGATCCGCGACTCGGTGCGCGCGTACGCCCAGGAAGAGCTGCAGGCACACGTCATCGAGGCCTTCGAGAAGGAGCACTTCGACCGCGACGTGCTGACGCACATGGGCAGCCTCGGCATCCTCGGCTCCACCATCCCCGCCGAATACGGCGGCGCGGGCGTGTCCTACGTGGCCTATGGCCTCGCGGCCCGCGAGATCGAGCGCGTTGACTCGGGGTACCGTTCCTCGATGAGCGTGCAGTCCTCGCTCGTGATGCATCCGATCCACGCGTACGGCAGCGAAGCGCAGCGCCGCAAGTACCTGCCGAAGCTCGCGACGGGCGAGTGGATCGGCTGCTTCGGACTCACCGAGCCCGACTTCGGCTCCGATGCCGGCGGCATGCGCACGCGTGCCGAGAAGGTCGCGGACGGTTACCGGCTCACGGGCTCCAAGATGTGGATCAGCCATTCGCCCGTCGCCGACGTCTTCATCGTGTGGGCGAAATCCGACGCGCACGAAGGCGCGATCCGCGGCTTCATTCTGGAGAAGGGGATGAAAGGCCTGAGCGCCACCAAGATCCAGGGCAAGCTGAGCCTGCGCACCTCGATCACGGGCGACATCGGCCTCGACGGCGTGGTCGTGCCCGAGGAGAACCACCTGCCGAATGCCTCCGGGCTCTCCGGACCCTTCGGCTGCCTCAACCGCGCGCGCTACGGCATCGCCTGGGGTGCGATGGGCGCGGCGGAGTTCTGCTGGCACGCCGCGCGCAATTACACGCTCGGGCGCAAGCAGTTCGGCCGGCCGCTGGCCGCGACACAGCTCGTGCAGAAGAAACTCGCCGACATGCAGACCGAGATCGCGCTGGGGCTGCAGGCGGCGCTGCGCGTGGGGCGGCTCATCGACGGGGGGGACCTCATGCCGGAGGCGATCTCGCTCATCAAGCGCAACAACTGCGGCAAGGCGCTCGACATCGCCCGCGTCGCCCGCGACATGCACGGCGCGAACGGCATCACCGGCGAGTACCAGGTGATGCGTCACGCCATGAATCTCGAGACGGTGAACACCTACGAAGGCACGCACGACGTGCACGCGCTGATACTCGGCCGCGCGCAGACGGGCATCCAGGCCTTCTTCTGATGGTGCCGGGTCTTAAGTTGTCAAGTTGTTTGCCTGGCAAATAACTTGACAACTTAAGACCCGGCACCTTCTTACTCCTCCAGCCACTTCAGGACGGCAGGCGCGGCGAGCAGCAGCACGCCGCCCGCGATCACGAGAGGGTTTTGCAGCACCCACTCGAATTCGGACCAGCGGCCGGCGAAACGCGCAAGCTCGCGGCTGAGCGCGATGGAGATCGCCCAGGCCGGCTGGAACGCGACGGCAACGCCGGCGATGCCCGCGGCGGCGAGCACCAGCCGCCGCTGCCACACCCGCCGCGACACGCGCAGCATCATCGCGTCGGTGAAGCCTTCGTCCGCGACCGGCTCGGCGGTGAACAGGAGGCCCAGACGCCGGTCCTCGTCCTCCGGCATGCGTTCATGCGTCATGTTCGTCACCCGGGAAGAACCGCTGGCGGATCTTCTCCTTGCCGCGATGAATGTGCGACTTGATGGTGCCGACCGGCATCCCCGTCACGGCGCTCGCCTCGCCGTGTGACATGCCGTGCGCGTAGCAGAGCACCATCGCCGCCTGTTCCTCTTCCGTCAGGATCGCGAGCACACGCTCGAGATCGGTTGCCACATTCTGCTCACCGGCCGGGTCGTGCGCGGGCGGCCCGGTGATCTCCGCCTCCACCGCGGCCGCGAGCCGCTGCTCGCTCTTCGCCCTGCGGCGGGACATCAGGAATTCAGTGTAGGCGATTTTCATGAGCCAGGCGGCGAACCGGCCCTGTCCGCCAAAGGTGTGGAGCTTGTCCCAGGCCTTGATGAATGCCTCCTGGGCGATGTCGTCCGCGGTTGCCGCGTTGCGCGTGAGCTGACGCAGCCAGGCGCGGACCCGCGACTGGTGCCTCCGCACGAGCTCGCCGAACGCCGCCTGATCCCGCGCGGCGAGCGCCCGGGCGACCAGTTCCTCGTCGGTGGCCGGCATGGACGACGGCGTCGGCCGGCTTCAGGCCTTGTTGCCACTCAACCGCCAGAGGACGAGGTAGGCGAACCCGAGCAGCACGGGCACCAGCCCGATCGCCAGCATCGGGCGCACGGCGTCCTCATCGCCGAGCACCATGCCGAAGGCGCCGATCCCGATGCCGAGGCAGATACCGACCACGCCGCGGCGCAGGTCGTTCCTCTTCGGCGCCGGGGCCTGGCCGCCGAGGCGGTCGAGCAACTCGGGGGACAGCGGCTGGCCGCGCTCGAGGGCCATGCGCACGGTGTCCTGCATCTCCTTCCGGTTGCGGTGGGTAAAGTAGTACTTCACGCAAAAGGTCAGCGCGATCGCCAGGAACAGCACGATCGGCACGAGCTGCCCGAGGGCATCTCCGATGTCGATGCTGTGGGACGACTCGGTCGGGGTGCTCACCTCGGCGATGAGCTGGCCCGGATCGTCAGGCGTTCCCGTGTCAATCGTGATTTCGGGCATGGCGGCGGACCTCGAACAGGTTGCTCAGCGTGAACAGCACGATCGCCGTGTAGAGGACGACCGGCATCAGGTTTTCAATCAGCAGCTCCATCTTATGTCTCCCCGGGCGGGTCGGGTCAATTCCGCCCTTTGCACATACGATGCAGGCAGCATGGGGTTTGGATGCGTGACTGCTATTGCGCCCCGCCGCAGGGCGTCTAAGCTTCGGCGCGAACTGGCGTCGCGCCTGACCCACTGCACGCTGGCGTTCGAATCAGCCGAGCCGCGCATCAGCGCCGCGTTCGATGTGGTACGGGCTATTTGATCAGCGCATCTGTTCTGACGGCATCGGGCCGAAGTACATCTCGAAGCCGAGGCCGAGGCCGGGATTGATCTTGCGCTCCTCGTCGAGCGTCTCCCGGGGCCAGCTCAGGCTGGTGCGGCCCTCGATGAACAACCACTCGCGAAAGAACTGCTGCCGGTATCGTACCTCGACGCCATAGTTGCGGATCGGCACGTCCGTGTTGACGACGCCAGCGATGAAGCCACTGTAGGCAAGGCCGTGCCGGCTGCTGATGCTCTGGAACAGGGTCAGGGCCGAGGTCCACTCGAGCCGCCGCACGTCCTCGGCCAGGGTGGCCGTGTTATCCCAGCGCAACAATAGTTTCGGCGTCAGCAGCTGATCGACACCCAATTCCGTGGTCTCGCCGAATCCGCGGCTGTCGCGCCAGAACAGCGTCTCGCGCGTGCGCAGCGCCGTCGCGTCGCTGACGATAAACGTCCGGCGGTAGGAACCCTTGGTATAGGGATCCACCGGGGTGCTGATGCGGATCCCGACACCGAAGTCGAAGCCCCGCTTCAGGCCGTTGTCCTTCGAGTAGCCGAGCCCGAGAAGCCAGACATCGTCCTCGACCCGCTGGAAGCTGCTCGGCGGGGAGCCGCCCGGCTGGGACTCGGTGTCCTCGGCGACTTCCTTCTCGCCCACACGGCCCAGGATCAGCCGGGTGCGCTCCTCCATCATGGGCAGCGCGAAGCGGGCGCGCAGGCGCAGCCGGGTGTCGAAGCCGCTGCGGTCATCCCAGACCTCATATAAGCCGACTCGCCCGAACGTGGCATCCGAGTCCTGGTCAAAGCGGCGGGTGCCAAACAGCCCATCGAACCATAGCGCCGTGCTGCAGATGCTGAGATAGACGCCACGCTGCATCTGGTCGATGACCGCTGTGCCCTCGCGCCCGGGCTCAACGCAACGCTTTTCCAGGGCCGTGTCGCTTTCCGAGCCGCTCACAGCCGGCACGGGCGGGCCCGCAGGCTCGGCAGGCGCCGAGCCCTCGTCCGCCAGTCCCGGGATGGCGGCAAGACTGAGTAGCAGCGCGGTCGCGAGCGGCGCACGGCATGGCGGCAGGTTCTGAATGGCAGCTCGGCCCACAAAGCTGGCAGTCGCGCAAAAACGCCCCATGTTATACCCGGGTACGCCCACGGGGTGCGTGCCTGGGTCTCGTTTGGCCTGATGGGGGCGCCGGGCTGCTAAAATTTCAAGATGGATCACAATGACATCGAACGGCTCACAGCGCGGCTGCGGGAATTCGCGATAGCGCGGGACTGGGACCAGTTTCACTCGCCCAAGAATCTCGCTAGCGCCATGGTGGTCGAGGCGGGTGAGGTCCTCGAATGCTTCCAGTGGCTGACGGAGCAGGACAGCACGACCCTCAATGCCCACCGGCGCGAGATGGTGGCGCTCGAGCTGGCAGACGTGCTGCTCTACCTGATCCGCCTCGCCGACAAGCTCGACGTCGACCTGATCGCCGCGGCGGACCGCAAGATCGCCATCAACGAGAAGAAGTACCCGCCCGACCTCGTCCGCGGCTCGAGCAGGAAGTACACGGAGCTGTGACGGTGCCGGCGATTTGAAATCACCGGCACCATGCGAAACGATCATGCGCTGCCCGTCCCGCTACCCGGTTTCACCGGCGGCGCTGCGCGCCTGCGCGAGCCGCGCCGGGCTGTCGTAATCGGCGGCGGTCTCGCCGGGATCGCCGCGGCGACCGTGCTTGCCGAACGGCGCATGCGCGTCACGCTGCTCGAGAGCGAGCCCTGCCTCGGCGGCCGCCTCGCCGCCTGGGGCGACCGGCTCGCGGACGGCACGGCGTTCCAGATGGAGCGCGGCTTTCACGCCTTCTTCCGGCAGTACTACAACCTGCGCGATCTCCTGAGGCGCATCGATCCGGCGCTCTCGTTCCTGAAGCCGGCGCCGGATTACCCCATCCTCACCGGGGACGGGGGCTTCGAGACCTTTGCCGGGCTGCCGGAGCGGCCGCCGTTCAACATCATGGTGCTGACGTTACGCACGAAGACGTTGCGATTCGCCGACCTGATGCGGGTGAACAAGCGGGCGGCGCTCGAGATGCTGCGCTTCGATCCCATTCGCACGTTCGCGGCCTTCGACGGGCAGAGCTCGAAGGACTATCTCGATTCACTGCGCTTTCCGCTCATCGCGCGCCAGCGCCTGCTGCACGTCTTCGCGCATTCCTGCTTCAATCCGCAGGAGGACATGTCGGCCGCGGAGCTGCTGCAGATGTTCCATTTCTATTTCACGGGAAACCGCGAAGGGCTCCTCTTCGACATCGCCGACCGGCCGTTCTCGCGCTGTGTGTTCGATCCGCTGGAACAATACCTCCGCGGGCTCGGCGTCAACCTCCGCCTGCGCACGCGTGCCGCGGCGCTCGCCCGACAGGACGCGGGCTGGCGCGTCAGCGCCGGCGGCGAGGCCATCAAGGCCGATGCCGTCGTGCTCGCCGGGCACGTGAATGCCGTGAAGGAGATCGTCGCGGCGTCGGACGGGCTCGACGACGCGTCCTGGCGCGCTTCGATCGAGTCGCTGCGCGTGACGAATCCCTTCGCCGTCTGGCGGCTCTGGCTCGACCGACCGGCCGCGCCCGGCCGCGCGCCGTTCGCGGGCACGGCCGGCGTCGGCCGCCTCGACAACATCTCGCTTTACCACCAGTTCGAGGACGAGAGCCGCGGGTGGGCGCGGCGGACCGGGGGCTCGGTGGTGGAGCTGCACGCCTACGCACTGCCCGAGGGTTTCGACGAGACCGAGCTCAGGCACGACCTGCTCGCGGGACTCCATGCCATCTATCCGGAGTACGGACCCGCGCGGATCGTCGAGGAGCGCTTCCTCGCGCGCTGCGACTGCCCCTCGTTCTATCCCGGCAGTTACGCGCTCCGGCCGACGGTGGCGACGCCCTGGGCCGGCCTCGCGCTGGCGGGCGATTTCGTGAAGCTGCCGATGCCCTCCGCGCTGATGGAGCGGGCGGCGGCGTCCGGCTTCCTCGCGGCAGACACGATCCTCAGCGGTTATGATGTGCGCCCCGAGCCGCTGTGGTCTGTCGCGCGCCGCGGGATCCTGAGATGAAGCACGTCCTCAGATTCGGCAGGTCGCTGCCGCCCCGGCGGGTGATATCCGCCGGGGCGGACTGGCAGCAGTCGAGCCCGACCTGGATCGGCACGGCGCTGCAGCGGGCGCTCGAGCGCTCCGGCGGGGGCTGGCACGTGGTGGACGCGTGCAGCCGGTTCGCGGACAAGCCGCGCCTTTACCGCGTCGCCGGCAACGACCTCGTGTTCTGGCGCGCCGGCGACCGGCTCGTCGCCGGTCCCGACGTGTGCCCGCACCTCGGCGCGTCGCTCGCCGCGGGCTGCGTGCGCGACGGCCGCCTCATCTGTCCGTGGCACGGGCTCTCGCTCAGCGGCCGTGCGCAGGGCCTGTGGCGGCCGCTGCCCGTCTTCGAGGATGGCGTGCTCGCGTGGGTGCGCGTCGACGATGCCGGCGAGACGCCGGCCGCAGAGCCCGTCGTCACGCGGCGCCCGGCGCGCTTCATCGACGCGACGATCCGCATGGAAGCGGCGTGCGAGCCCGAGGACGTGATCGCCAACCGTCTCGATCCCTGGCACGGCGTGCACTATCACCCGCATTCCTTCCGGAGCCTCGCGGTCGTCGAGCAGCTCGAGGACGAGATCACGGTGCGCGTGGCGTTCGGTGTGCTCGGCCCTCTCTCCGTCGAGGTCGACGCGCGCTTTCACTGCCCGGACCGGCGCACGATCGTCATGACCATCGTCGATGGCGAGGGCGCCGGCTCGGTCGTGGAAACCCACGCGACGCCGATCGGTCCGGACCGCTCCGCGGTGATCGAGACGACGCTCGCCACCTCCGACCGCCCGCAGTTTGCGCTGGCGTTGCGTGCTGCGCGCTTCATCCGCCCGCTGATCGAGCGGGCCGCGGCTCGCCTGTGGGTCGAGGACATTGCCTATGCCGAACGCCGCCGCGCGCTGAGAAACGGGGCTGGTCTCGGTATTCCCAGTGAAACGCCGACGTGACGGGACGGGCTCTTGGGAAAGCGAAGTCTGACCCATTGTCCGGCGTGAAATGAGCGAGCGCTGGTGAAGAAGCAACGGAGCCCGAGCCGCTTTCTGGCGGCGACGTGGCGCGTCCTGAGGCTGCGAATCGTCTGGATCCCGCTCCTGGCCCTGGCATTCCTGTTCGCAGGCTACCTTTTCTATCTCGATTATCTCGTGACGAGTCGCTTCGACGGCAGGCGCTGGAACCTGCCGGCCCACGTCTATGCGCGCCCGCTCGAGCTGTACGCCGGGCTGCCGCTGACCGCCGAAGGACTGGCCGCCGAGTTGCAGCGGCTGGGCTACCGGCGGGTGGCGGATGCCGAGCGACCCGGGCAGCCGGGCACCTGGCGGCGCAACGGCGGGCGCCTCGAGCTCGTGACGCGGCCGTTCAGGTTCTGGGATGGACCGCAGGACTCGCAGCACGCGGTCGTCGCCTTCGCGGGGGCGAGCGTCGCCGACCTGCGCGCCCCTCAGGGTGGCGTCGTGCCCCTGTTACGGCTCGACCCGCTGCTCATCGGCAGCGTGTTCCCGGTCGACGGCGAGGACCGCATCATCCTCGAGCCGGGCGACGTGCCGCCGCTGATCCCCGTGGCGCTGAAGGTGGTCGAAGACCGGCGCTTCGAAGAGCATCCCGGGGTCGACGCGATCGGCATCCTCCGCGCCATCTTCGTGAACGTCATGTCCGGACAGGTCCGCCAGGGAGGCAGCACGCTCACCCAGCAGCTCGTGCGCAGCTACTTCCTCACGAACGAGCGCACGGTGTCGCGCAAGCTGCGCGAGGCGCTGATGGCGCTGCTGCTCGAATCGCATTATTCGAAGGCCGACATCCTCAATTCCTACCTGAACGAGATCTATCTCGGCCAGGACGGCAGCCGCGCCATCCACGGTTTCGGGCTGGCGTCCCAGTTCTATTTCGCGAAGCCGGTCGCCGAGCTGCAACTCGCGGAGATCGCCACGCTGGTGGCCATCGTGCGCGGCCCGTCCTACTACGATCCCCGCCGGCATCCCGAACGCGTGCTCGAGCGGCGCAATCTCGTGCTGAGACTCCTGGCCGAGGAGGGCGCGATCACGCAGGCGGATGCGAAGAAGGCCGAGGCGGCGAAACTCGGCATCGTGCTCGACCGCGGCGCCGGCGCCACCTACTTTCCGGCGTTTCTCGAGCTCGTACACAGCGAGCTCGGGTCCCGTTACCACGAGGACGATCTCACCACCGAGGGGCTGCGGATCTTCACGAGCCTCGACCCGATGGTGCAGTCGAGGGCGGAGACGGCGATGGCGCAGGGCCTGGACCGCCTGCAGCGCCCGAAGAAGCCGGACCTGGAAGGCGCACTCGTCGTCGTGAATCCGCAGACAGCCGAGGTGCTAGCCGTCGTCGGCGGACGCCGCGCAGGCTTCGAGGGCTACAACCGCGCGCTCGACGCCAGGCGCCCCATCGGCTCGCTGATCAAGCCAGCGGTCTATCTCGCGGCGCTCGAGGAGGGGCGCACGCTCGCGACGCGGATCGACGATGCGCCGGTCATCGTGCAGCTTGCGCGCGGCAAGAGCTGGAGTCCGCAGAACTTCGACGGCCAGGCCCACGGACTGGTGCCGATCGTGCGCGCGCTGGGGGACTCCATGAACCAGGCGACCGTGCGTCTCGGGCTCGAGGTCGGGGTGCCGAAGGTGGTCAAGGTCCTGAAGGGCCTCGGCGTCGAGGCCGCGATGGAGCCCAACCCGTCGCTGCTCCTCGGAGCGCTCGATCTCTCGCCCATGGAGGTGGCCCAGCTGTACAGCACGCTCGCGAGCGGCGGATTCCGCACCCCGCTGCGCGCGGTGCGCTCGGTGCAGGGGCCCGACGGCGAGCCCCTGTCGCAGTTCACGATCGAGACGGAGCAGGCCGCCGACCCCGCCGCGGTGTATCAGCTCGACCAGGCGCTGGTGCAGGTCATGCAACGCGGGACGGGCCGCGCGGCACGCAGCCGCCTGCCGGCCGGCATCATCGCTGCCGGCAAGACGGGCACGTCGAATGATCTGCGGGACAGCTGGTTCTCCGGGTTCACCCAGGACCTGCTGGCCGTGGTATGGGTGGGTTACGATGACAATCAGCCGACTGGCCTCACCGGCGCGAGCGGTGCGATGGCGATCTGGGGCGACCTCGTGAGCCACTTGCCGCTCGCGAGCTTCGACGTGCCGCTGCCGGAGGGACTCGTGGCGATCAGCATCGACTACCCGACGGGCCTCGCGGCGGACCCGTCATGCGGGGATGTCGTCGTGGTGCCCGTACCGGAGGGCACCGAGGTGCCGCCGCTGCCCGGCTGCCCCGCGGGGCCGGGATTCACGGAGAATGCGTTGCAATGGTTGCGCGATCTCGTCCACTGATCTCGTCGCGGCCAGCCGCTCCTCGCGCATTCAAATGCCATGTCGCCCGGCCGGACAGTCTCCTCGCTAAATCTCGCTCGCCATCCCTGGCTCGCTCGAAGCATCTCGGTCCCATCCAGACGCGTTGCTCCGAGCTCGAAGCAAGGCATGTCAAGAAAGCCGCTGCGCTTTCCCTGCTGCGCTCGCCCTCCATGCCGCTCGGAGACTTCCGGCCGGGCGCCACCGGACTGAGCGCCGCAGCCCGCAGGGGCGCTCGATACCGTGGCCGAGCAGTCGCGGCCGTGGTCATTGCGCTCGTCGTCGGCGCGTGCGTGGCGCCGGTGGAGGAGCCGGCGCCTGCGCCGCGGCCGGTCGCGCGGCCAGCGTCGCCGCCTGGTGCGCCGTCGCAAACAGCGCCAGCGCCCGAGATACCGCTGCCCGCACCGGCCCCGCCGCCACAGCCCGTGCCGATACCACCACCGTCACCGCCGGCATCGAGCGGCGCGACCGCGGCGCTGCTGCAGCAGAGCCGTCAGCAGACGGCAGCGGGCCAATACGAGCTGGCGACCTCCTCGCTGGAACGCGCACTGCGTATCAACCCGCGCGATGCCGAGCTGTGGCTCGAGCTCGGCCGCGTCAAGCTGCGGCAGGGCGACTACGTGCAGGCTGAGAGCATGGGCAGGCGGGCGCTGACGGTCGCGGGCACGGATCCGGCCCAGCGGCAGCAGTGCGAGGAGCTCATCGCCGCGGCGAGGCGCTCGCGGCAGTAACAGACAGCGTCTCTACCACCTCACCCAGCCCGTCGTGGACGTGAGGACGACGAATGTGCCGAAGACGATCCTGTACCACGCGAATGCGGCGAAGGTGTGCGAGCCGACATAGCGGATGAAGCCGCGCACGGCGAGGAGAGCGGTGACGAAAGCGACCACGCCGCTCAGCAGGAGCGGCCCCAGCGCGTCGGCGCTGAACAGCGCGCGGCTCTCCAGCAGCTTGTAGGCGGTCGCCGCGAGCAGCGTCGGAATTGCAAGAAAGAATGAGTACTCCGTCGCGAGGCGCCGCGACATGCCCATCAGCACGCCGCCGACGATCGTCGCGGCGGCCCTCGAGGTCCCCGGAATGAGCGCGAGCGCCTGCCACAGGCCGAGGCGGAACGCGGTCGCGGGGCGCACTTCGTCCACCTCGTGCAGCGTCGCGCGTTCCTCGCGCCGGTCGACGGCGAGGATCAGCACGCCGCCGACGATGAGCGCAATCGCCACCGGCAACGGCCGGAACAGGTAGCGTTCGATCAGGTCCTTGAACACGAGCCCGAGGAGCGCGAGCGGCAGGAATCCCAGCACGAGGTTCACGAGGAAGCGCCGCGACGCGGGCTCGTAGGTGAAGCTGTACGCCGTATGCAGGAGTCTGCGCCGGTACTCCCAGCACACCGCGAGGATAGCCGCGCCCTGGATCACGATCTCCACGGCAACCGCCTGCGGCCCCTTATAGTCGAGCAGTGCGCCGGCGAGGATCAGGTGCCCGGTGCTGGAGACCGGCAGGAACTCGGTCAGCCCCTCGACGACGCCCAGGACGAGGGCGATCAGCCAGTCGAGCGTCATCGCTGCGCTTCGATCCAGTGGCCGATCTTGTCCTTCAGCACGGCGAGCGGCATCACTCCGTCATCGAGCACCTGGGCGTGGAAGGCGCGCACGTCGAAGCGCGGGCCGAGCTCGCGTTCCGCGCGACTCCGCAGGTTACGGATCGTGAGCTGCCCGACCTTGTAGGCGAGCGCCTGGCCGGGCCAGGCGATGTAGCGGTCGACCTCCGCGGTGGCATCGGTCTTGCTGAGCGCCGTGTGCGCGAGCATGTAGTCGATGGCCTGCTGCCGGGTCCAGCCCTTCGCGTGCATGCCGGTGTCCACGACGAGCCGCACCGCCCGCCAGGTGTCGGCGAAGAGGTTACCGAGCTTCTGGTACGGATCGGTGTACATGCCGAGCTCGTCGCCGAGGCTCTCCGCGTAGAGCGCCCAGCCTTCGACGTAAGCGGTGTCAGTGCGCGGGGCGAGATTGAACACGTCGTCGCTCGAGAGGCGACGGAAGCGCGGCAGGCCCGTGTTCTCGATGGCGAGCGAGAGCTGGAAGTGGTGGCCCGGAATCGCCTCGTGCAGGAAGATCGTCTCGATCTCGTAGCTCGGCCGCGCGGGCAGGTCCCAGGTGTTGACGTAGAAGAAGGCGGGCCGGGAACCATCGGCCGCCGGCGAGTAATACTCGGCCATCGGCGCCGCCCGTTCGCGGAAGGACTCGAACGGCCGTACCACCATCTGCGACTTCGGCATCAGCGTGAAGAGACGAGGGACCGCTGCCGTGACACGCGACTCCACGCCGCGATAGGCATCGAGCAGCTCCCCGGGGGTCTTGTAGAAGAAGCGCGGATTATGGCGCATGGATTGGGCGAGCGACGCGACATCGCCGCGGAAGCCGATGCGGCTCATGATCTTCCCGACCTCGCCGTCGAGGCGCGCCACTTCGCGCAGGCCGAGCTGGTGGATCTCCTCGACCGAGGTGTCGGTGGTCGTGAAGGCGCGGGCGCGGTAGGCGTACCACTTGTCGCCGTCGGGTAGCGCCGAGTAGCCGATCGTCTCGCGTGTCTTCGCCAGGTACTCGTCGCGGAAGAAGTCGCGCAGGCGCCGGTAGGCGGGCAGTACCCGTTCGCGTATCGCCTCCCGGTAGATCTGCGTCAGGCGCTCGCGGTCGGGCGCAGGCACGCTCGCCGGCATGTTCGCGATGGGCTTCCAGAAGGCGCTCTTCTCCGGTGTGTCCGCGGCGAGCTCATCGAGCTGCGGAACGACCTGCTCGGCGAGCACGCGTGGCAGCACGATGCCGCGCGTCACGCCCTCGCGGAGGTCCGCGATCGCCTGGTCCACCCACGCGGGGAAGGCGTCCATGCGCTTCGCGAAATTCTCGTAGTCCTTCACTGTCGCGAAGACCTGCACGGTCTCGCCTGAGCCCATCTGCGCGAAGTAACTCGCCGGATTGTCGAGCTGATTGATGGGCAACAGGTAATCCGGCCACGCGAAGCCCTCCAGCGCCATGCGCCGGCTGTAGCCGAACACGTCGTAAGTGATGGTGTCATTGGCATCGAGACCGTCGCGGCCGACGCGCGAGAGCTCGTCCAGGGAACTCTGCTCGAGCGCCTGTGACAGCTTCTGGTATTCGGGTCTGGGCGGCGACAGCCGATCGTCGTAGCGGTGATCGCCGATGAACGTGGCGCCCACGGGGTTGAGCTTGAGCGTCTCTTCGAAGTACCCCTCGACGAGCTCGTTGAGCTGGCGGCTGCGCGCCGCGGCATCCGCAGCGGCGGACGTGGCCGGCGACGGCGCCCTGCCGCCGCAGGCGACGAGCGCGAGCACTGCCGACAGCAACCAGGTTCTTGTACCGTGACTCATCGTGCTTCTCCCGGGTCGGGAAGGCGCTGCCAGGCCTTGCCCGGCGTGGATTCTGACATAACGCATGGGCGCGTGTTGTCTGGCAGGCGCGCTCTGCCTAAGCTGGCGGACGTACGTCGAAGGACAGGGAAGTGACTTATGCGCATCCACACCCGGACCGCAACATTCGTGGCGTTCATCCTCTCGGCCGTTCTGCTCGTCGCCTGCGGTGGTGGCGGCGGCGGCGGTGGCGGGGCAGCCAACGGCACTTCCGCCACGGTCGGGGTGCTGATCACGGATGCGCCAGCGGGCAAATGGGACCAGGCGATCGCGACCATCACCTCCGTCACCCTGATCGGCGGCAACGGCCAGGTGACGCTCTTCTCCGGCTCCCAGACGCTCGACCTCCTTCAGCTCGGGGACTTTTCCGAGCTCTTCGCCGTGTCGGACAACGTGCCACCCGGCCAGTACAGCAAGATCCGGCTGCGTCTATCCGACCTCGTGCTCAACGACCTCGACGCCACGGGCGCCGTCGTCGAGAGCGTGCATCCGCAGCTCGTCGGCAACGGCAAGCTGGATCTCAACCCGCGCGAGCCGTTCACGCTCGCGCCGGGGGACGTCGTGTTCGTCGAGCTCGATTTCGACATGGAGAAGGCGCTGAAGATCACCGAGACCGGCAACGGGAAGATCATCGTCCGTCCCGTGGTGTTCGTGAACATCCGCAGCGGCCAGCCGCCGGAAGTGGAAGCAAGGCTCTCCCGCATTCACGGTGTGATCAATGAAGTGGACGCGACCGCCGGCACGGTGCTGCTCTGTCAGTCGGTATACGTGTCGCAATTCGACAACCAGCCCTCGCAGCTGCCGGACTTCGGCCCCGGTCATTGCGTAACGCTGCAGACCGACGGCGCCACCGGGATCTTCGGGCCGGACGGGCTGCCGGAGGACATCACCGGACTCGTGGTCGGGGAGGAAGCGACCGCGATCGGCAAGCTGATGCGTCTGGATCCGCCGGATTCCGAGCACCCCTTCGCGATGCACGCAGTCGTGATCGAGGAGGGACCGCTCGGCACCTTCAGGCGAGTCGCGGGCATCGCGGCATCGGGAGTGGATGCGGCCACGGATCGGTTCAATCTCAATGTCGCGCCGGGTCAGGATATCGCGACCACGGCGCCCCTGCCCGTGCAACTCTACGAGCACTCGCGCATCTTCACCCGCCTCGGCGAGGAGCTGACCCGTGCCGACATCACGGCCGGTCGCGGCGTGCTCGCCGACGGCGTGCTGCCGGTCGCCACGGAGGACGTGCTGCGCTCGCCGTTCCTCATACTGGGCCCGCTGCTGCCGCTCGAAGCCGTGCTGCGAGGGGACCTCGCGTCGGTGGATGCCGGTACCGGGAGGCTCATCGTCGCGACGGATACCGGCGATCGCTGCGTCGACGCAGCCGTCGCGGATGTCTTCCTCGTGAGCCAGGTCGACGGCCTGTCGTTCACGCGCGGTGCGCTCGCGGACCTGCAGCCGGGGCAGAGGCTCGCCGTGTTCGGCAGCGAAGGCACGGATGGCTGCCTGACGGCCGGCACCGTCATCGCCGAGCAGTAATCGTAGAATGGCGGCGCATGGCGCCGCCATTCCCGACCCTGCCGCCGCTTGCACTCTACGTGCACCTGCCCTGGTGCGTGCGCAAGTGCCCGTATTGCGATTTCAACTCGCACGAGCGGGCTGGGAGTATCCCCGAGGCCGATTATGTCACCGCGCTCCTCGCCGATCTCGATGCGGCGGCGCCGGGGGCGCAGGGGCGCGAGCTCCGCAGCATCTTCATCGGCGGCGGCACGCCGAGCCTCTTTTCCGCCCACGCCATCGCCCGGCTGCTCGAGGGCATCGGGCAGAGGCTCGAAGTCGCCGCGGATGCCGAGGTCACGCTGGAGGCGAACCCGGGCACGGCCGAGGCCGAAAGGTTCCGTGGGTTCCGCGACGCCGGCGTCAACCGCCTGTCGCTCGGCATCCAGAGCTTCCAGCCGCACCATCTGCGCACGCTCGGACGGATTCACGACGAGTGCGAAGCCCGGGACGCCGTCGCACTCGCGTTGCAGAGCTTCGACGCAGTGAATCTCGACCTCATGTACGTGCTCCCCGCCCAGACGGTGGAGGAGGCGGTCGCCGACGCCGCGCTCGCCACGGCGAGCGGCGCGAGCCACCTGTCCTTCTATCAGCTCACGATCGAGCCCAATACCGTCTTCTATTCGAGACCGCCCACGCTGCCTGACGAGGACGCGGCGGCCGCGATCGAGGAGGCCGTGCACGCGCGCGTGGCCGGGGTGGGGTTCCGGCGTTACGAGATCTCCGCGTGGGCGCAGGCCGGGCGCGAGTGCCGTCACAACCTGAACTACTGGCGCTTCGGCGATTACCTGGGGATAGGCGCGGGCGCGCACGCCAAGATCACCTGGCCGGACCGCATCGTGCGCGAGGCGCGCACGCGTGCCCCGGCGGACTACCTGCGGCGGGCAGCGGCCGGCGATGCGGTCGCCGAGCGCCGCGAAGTCACGGCCGCGGACGCGGCGTTCGAATTCATGCTGAACGCGCTGCGACTGCCGGCCGGGTTTCCGGAGAAGCTCTTCGGCGAGCGCACGGGTCTCGCGCTGTCGGCGGCCGAACCCGGCCTCTCGGCGGCGATCGGCAAGGGACTCGTGACCCGCGAGCGCGGCGAGATTCGCCCGACGCCGCTCGGGCTGCGGTTCCTCAACGATCTGACGGCGCTGTTCCTGCCCGTGTAGGAGGGGCGCAAGCCCCGACAGATCGCGACTTGCGTCGCTCCTACAGATCTTCGGCGCTGAAGGTCTCGCAGCTCGCGAGGTCGCCGCTCTCCAGCCCCGTCCGGAACCAGCGCACGCGCTGTGCGGAGGTGCCGTGCGTGAAGGAGTCCGGCGTCACGTAGCCGCGGGACTGCTGCTGCAGCCGGTCATCGCCGATGGCGGTCGCGGCGGCGAGCGCTTCGTCGACGTCGCCCTGCTCGAGGATGTGACGGCTGCGATCGGCGTGATTCGCCCAGATGCCGGCATAGCAGTCCGCCTGCAGCTCGACTCGCACCGACAGCGCGTTGGCATCGGTTTCGCTCGCCTGCTCGCGCAGCTGTTGCACCTGTTCGGTCGTGCCCATGAGGTTCTGCACGTGGTGACCGACCTCGTGCGCGATGACGTACGCCTGCGCGAAGTCGCCCGGCGCGTGGAAGCGCTCGCGCAGCTCGCGATAGAAATCGAGGTCAATGTATACCTTGCGATCCCCGGCACAATAGAACGGCCCCATCGCGGCTTCCGCGAAACCGCAGGCCGACTGCGCGGCGCCGCTGAAGAGCACGAGCTTCGGCACCTCGTATTCCGTGCCGGCCTGCCTGAATATGGCCGTCCAGGTGTCCTCCGTGTCCGCCAGCACGGTCGAGACGAAGTCGACCTGCGGGTCCACGCCCGGGGCGGGCGGCGGAGCCGGCGCCGAGGTATCGGTAGCCGAATCGACGGGCACGTTCTGCAGCAGCGCGGTGGGATCGATGCCCAGGAAGTAGGAGATGACGAGCACGACGAGTATCGTGCCGAGCCCGCCGCCGACGAGCCCGCCGCGGCGGATCGGCATGCCGCGCCGGTCCTCGACGTTCTCGCTGCGTCTGCCTTCTTCCCAGCGCATGCTCCGTCCTCCGTGGGCGTATCGTATGATGAACCCGTGGAGGATTTCGAGAAACTGGGTGTTTTCTACCTCGGCAAGCGCCTCGACGGCGAATCCGGGCGGTTGACGGACGACCTGGTCCTCTACGATTCCGCGGACCTCACGACGCACGCCGTCATCATCGGCATGACGGGGAGCGGCAAAACGGGCCTGGGCATCGGCCTCATCGAAGAGGCGGCGCTCGATCACGTTCCCGTGATCGCCATCGATCCGAAGGGCGATCTCGGCAACCTCCTGCTCTCGTTCCCGGATCTCGCGCCCGCCGACTTCGCGCCCTGGGTGGATCCGCGGGCGGCCGCGGAGGCGGGGCAGGAGCCGCAGCAGTTCGCAGCGGCCCAGGCGGTGGCGTGGAAGAAGGGTCTCGCGGAGTGGGGGCAGGGCCCCGAGCGCATCGCGCGGCTGCGGGCGGCGGCGGACTTCGCAATCTACACGCCGGGCAGCACGGCGGGCGCGCCGCTCTCGGTGCTGAAGGAGTTCGCGCCGCCGCCGGCGGAGCTCGCCGCCGACGCCGATCTGTACCGCGAGCGCGTCCAGAGCACGACGACCGGCCTCCTCACGCTGCTCGGCATCGACGCCGATCCGCTGACGAGCCGCGAGCACATCCTCGTCGCGAGCGTGCTCGACCACGCCTGGCGGCAGGGCCAGGCGCTCGATCTCGCCGCCCTCATCGGGGCGATCCAGAAGCCGCCGTTCGCCAGGCTCGGCGTGCTCGACCTCGAGAGCTTCTTCCCGGCCCGCGAGCGGCAGTCGCTCGCCCTGCGCGTGAACAACCTGCTCGCCGCGCCCGGCTTCGATGCCTGGACGCAGGGCGAGGCACTGTCGGCCGACCGGCTGCTCTTCACCGCCGCCGGCCAGCCGCGCGTCTCGGTGGTCTCGATCGCGCATCTCAGCGACGCGCAGCGCATGTTCTTCGTGACGCTCCTGCTCGCAGAGCTGATCGCCTGGATGCGGCGCCAGCCCGGCACGCCGTCGCTGCGCGCGGTGCTCTACATGGACGAGGTATTCGGCTACATGCCGCCGGTAGCGAACCCGCCGGCGAAGCTGCTGCTGCTCACGCTGCTCAAGCAGGCGCGAGCGTTTGGGCTCGGCGTCGTGCTTGCCACGCAGAACCCGGTGGATCTCGACTACAAGGGGCTCGCGAACGCGGGCACCTGGTTCATCGGCCGCCTGCAGACCGAGCGCGACAAGGCGCGCGTGCTCGATGGGCTGCTCGGCGCCTCGGGCGCCGAGCAGCTCGATGCGAAGGGGCTGGAGAAGACACTCGCCTCCCTCGGCAAGCGCCAGTTCCTGCTCCACAACGTCAACGAGGAGCACCCGGTGGTGTTCGCGACGCGCTGGGTGATGAGCTATCTCGCGGGCCCGCTCACCCGCGAGCAGATCCGCGCGCTGTGCGCCGGCAGGCAGGCGCCGGCGCCATCGGCAGCCACCGCTCCGGCGGCCCCGCGCGGCGCTGCACGGACGGCGCGGCCCGTATTGCCCGCGGCGGTCCGGCAGTTCTTCGTGCCGGCCTCGCGACTGCCCCATGGCGACGAGCGGTTGTTGTACCAGCCGCGCGTGATGGCGGCGGTGGCAGCCGTCTACGTGAACACCGAGCTCGGGATCCACTCGCAGCGCGAATGCGTGCTGGCGGCACAGCCGCCGTCGGGCGCGGGCGGCGTCGACTGGTCGCAGGCGGAGGAATTGAACATCGCCGCGAAGGATCTCGAGAAGGACGCCGAGCCCGATGCCGCGTTCGGCGAGCTCACCGACGGCATGGCGAGCGCGGACAGCTACCAGGAGTGGGACCGCCAGCTGCGCCGCTGGCTCGGCATGGAGCGGGCGCTGACCTTATATAAGAGTACCGCGCTCGGCGTGACGTCGAAGAGCGGCGAGAGCGAGCGTGACTTCCGTATCCGCTTGCAGCAGCTCGGCAACGAGCGGCGCGACGTGGACGCGGCGAAGGTGAAGGCGAAGTACGCGTCGAGGTTCGCGGCGCTGCAGGCGCGGGAGTTGCGCGCCAGCCAGGCCCGCGACCGGCAGGCCGAGCAGGCGCGCGACGCGAAGCTGAGCGCCGCGGTCTCCGTGGGCACCGCGGTGCTCGGCGCGATCTTCGGCCGCGGCCGGTCGCTCGGCTCGGCCTCGCGCATCGGCACTGCCGTGCGCCGCACCGGCAGCATCGCGCGGGAATCGGGCGACGTGGCGCGCGCCGCCGAGACGCTCGCCGAGGTGCAGGCGGCAAAGGACGCGCTGCAGGCGGAATTCCAGCGGGAGCTCGACAGCCTCGCCGGCAGGTTCGATGCGCAGGGCGAGCCGCTGCAGGCCGTCGCGATCCGGCCGCGCGCAAGCGACATCGACGTGCGCTTCATCGGCGTCGGCTGGGTGCCCTACGTCGAGGACGCCGCGGGGAATCTCAAGGCGGTGTAGGAGGGGCGCAAGCCCCGATCTTCAGCAGTCGGGGCTCGCGCCCCTCCCACAGGCTGTCGCGAGTTTCGCTACCTCGGGGATCCTACCCGCCCGCACGAAATTGCGACGGTACCAGGCGTCGCCGAAGCTCGCGATGGAGACCGTGTTGCCGGTCGAGGGCGCGTGCACGAAGCGGCCCTGCCCGAGATAGATGCCGACGTGGGAGTAGTCCTTGCTGCGGAAGAAGATGAGGTCGCCCTCCCGGGCCTTCGCGAGCGCGACGGGTGTCGTCGCGTCGAGCTGGGCGCGGGCCGTGCGCGGCACCGATACGCCGGCGCTGCGGTAGGCGTACTGGACGAGGCCGCTGCAGTCGAAGCCGTCCGGCGCCTCGCCGCCGTAGCGATAGGGCACGCCGACCATCTGCAGCGCAGTGAACACGATCTTCGAGCGCACGGGGTCGGGCGCGGTGGCGCCGGGGGCCGTCACTTCGGCGCCCGTGGGCGGTTCGGGAACCGCGGCACCCTGAAAGCAGGCCGTCAGCGCGAGGCTGAGCCCCGCGACGAGTCCCTTCGTTGTCGCCGACCTCACGGTGCGCATCCGCGCCTCCGGGAACCGCCTCGCCGAATTCTAGCGCATGGCCCGCGTATACTCCCGCCGTTCACAGTGGAGCAATGGCGATGCGACGACCTGGGTGGATCATCGTGGCTCTTCTCGCCGCCTCGACGTGCCGCCTCGCGGCCGCCGGCGAGGAGCCGCCGCCGCAACTCCCCGTCGGCAGCAGTCTCGGCGAAGGCATGGGCCAGACCGCGGCGCCGGATCCGTCTGCGCTCGTTCCGCAGATCGGCATTCGCGGCAAGCCCGTGCTCGGCAATCCGCTGGCGCCGGTCACGATCGTCGAGTTCATCGACTACCAGTGCCCGTACTGCCAGGGCTACGCGAAGAACACGTTCCCGAGGCTGAAGACGAACTACATCGACACCGGCAAGGTGCGTTACGTTGCCCGGGACTTTCCCCTGGCGAAGCACGAGCGTGCACGGCCCGCCGCGATCGCCGCGGCCTGCGCCGGGGAGCAGGGCTGGTTCTGGGAGATGCACGACGCGCTCCTCACCGCGGGCGAGACCCCGACGGAGGACCTGATCTCGCGCGAGGCGGAGACACTCGCACTCGATGCCGGGAGATTCGCGGCCTGTCGGGCCGAGCCGCGCCACGCCGTCCAGCTCGATGCGGACATCGCCGCCGCCGGCAGGCTCGGCGTGAGCGGCACGCCCACCTTCCTCGTCGGCGCGAGCGCCGGCGACCAGGCCCAGGGCCGTCTCCTGCAGGGCGACGAGGTCTACGCCGCGTTCGAAAAGATCCTGGCCGGTTACCTGAAGCCGAAAGAGGACTGAACCGATGTGTCGCTGGCTCGCCTACACGGCGCTCGTCGTGCACGGCGAAGAAGTCATCGCGCGCCCGTTTCGCGCCGCATGAGCCAGAGGCCGGGCGGCATGGGCAGCCATAACGTGAAACCGCGCAGGAGCAGAGTCGCCATCAGCGCCGGCTCGAGCCCGACCCCGAGAACCCTGAGCATGGCGATGCAGGCTGACTCGAAGGCGCCGATGCCGAGCGGGAGCGGCGACAGCGTGCCCGCGAGAGAGCCCGTCACGAAAGCGACGAAGGCGATGCTGAATTCCTGCGGTTGGCCGACGGCGTGCAGCATCGCCCACAGCGTCGCTGCATCGAGCAGGAAAATAGCGATCTGCGCCACCGTGGCGCCGGCGATCACGCTGGGCCTCCCGGCGAGGCCCGCGGGCGCCTGTGACAGGGCCCGGCGAAGAAGCGCCAGCGACGGGCGATTCTCGATGAACTCCGGCAATGGGCGGCGTAGCCGGCGACGGCCCCAGACCACGGCCGCCGGCACCGCCACGGCCACCGCAAACAGTATTGCCGCGAGAACGGCGAACACCGGGCTGATCGCGTGGCGGAGCCCGAGCAGAACCAGGGCAGCAAGGGTGACCCCGACGTATGCCGCGTAGAAAGACACGATTGCGACGAGCAGGGCCGCCAGCGCATGCGCCTCGCTGACGCCGCGACGTCGAAGTCCGGCGATCGCCAGGAGCGCGCCGCCTATTCCGCCGGCCGGCATCGCCTGATCAATGAACAGCCGCGCGACGCCGAGCGCGAGCAGGGAGCGGAAGGACACCGCATCGCCGAGCGCGGCCAGCGCGCGGTGGAATACGGCCGCGGCGCAGGGATAGGTGCCGAGCTGCAGCCCCAGGGCGACCAGAAGCCAGGCCGGCCGGGCGCGTTCGAGTACGGCCCTGAACTCCTCGATGTCGCCGACACGGACGATGACAGATACCAGGGCGGCCAGCACGGCGAACGCGAAGAGCCAGCGCGCGAGCAGGCGCCACGAACTGTTGGCGTTTACCGGCCCCACTTGCTGTGCGATCCTTGAGCGCAACGGTGCCGATCGTGGCGACGGGCCGACACCCCGGATGAGCGCTGGCGGCGCATTGTTCGAATGATAGCTCAGCGGGCCGGCGGGACCCCGGATGCCCGCTACTGGGCCGCCGCGCGCGACGCGGTCCTGGCCGAAGTCGGCAGCTCGAGCACGGGCCTTAGCTCCGAGGAGGCTGTCGCCCGACTCCGCCGCGTTGGTCCCAATGAGCCCGCGCCACCCCGCCGCTTCGAGGCGCTGCGAGAGCTCGGTGCCTATCTGGTCAACCCGCTGGTCCTGATCCTGCTCGTGGCGAGTGCGGTCTCGGCCGCGTTCGGCCAGATCGCGAGCTCGCTCATCATCGCCTTCATGCTGCTGCTGAGCGTGGCGCTGAATTTCACGCAGAGCTACCGGTCGCGGGTCGCGGCCGAGCGCCTGCGCGAGCGGGTCGGGCAGCGCGCCACCGTCGTGCGCGACGGGCAGCCGCAGGAAGTCCCGGTGCGCGAGGTGGTGCCCGGCGATCTCGTCCATCTCGCGGCAGGCGACCTCGTCCCCGGCGACGGGCGGCTCCTGTCGAGCAAGGACCTGTTCCTCAACGAGGGCTCCCTGACCGGCGAATCGTTCCCGCGCGAGAAGCACGCCGATGCGACGGTCGCGCCCGACACGCCTGTTGAGGAGGCCGCCACCGCCGTGCTCCAGGGCACGTCCGTGGTGAGCGGCTGCGGCGAGGCCGTGATCGTGCGCACCGGCGCCCACACGGAGTTCGGCCAGGTGGCCGCGCGGCTGGCCGGCCGCGCGCCGCAGACCGAATTCGAGCGCGGCACGCGCCAGTTCGGGATCCTGATCCTCCGCGTCGTGCTCCTGCTCGTCTTCTTCGTCTTCCTGGTCAACGCGCTGTTGCACCGCGATCCGCTCGAATCGTTCCTGTTCGCGGTGGCGCTGGGCGTGGGACTCACGCCGGAGCTCTTGCCCATGATCGTCTCGGTGACGCTCGCCTCGGGCGCCGTGCGCATGGCCCGGCAGAAGGTCATCGTGAAGCGCCTGGCCGCGATCGAGAACTTCGGCAGCATGGACATCCTCTGCAGCGACAAGACCGGCACGCTGACGGTGGGCGAGATTTCGGTGGCTCGCCATGTCAACGCGCGCGGCGAGGAGGATGAGGCCGTGATCCGCCTGGCCGCGCTCAACAGCTCGTTCCAGACGGGCCTCAGGAGCCCGATGGACGAGGCGATACTGCGTCACCCGCACCCGGACGTCGCGCGTTACCGGCTGTCCGACGAGATGCCGTTCGACTTTCAGCGGCGCCGGATGTCAGTCGTGGTGGAGGACGGCGGCGAGCGGCTCCTGATCACGAAGGGCGCGCCCGAGAGCGTGCTGCCCATCTGCACGACGGTCGAGTCGGCCGCTGGCCCGGTCGTGTTCGATGACGCCGTCCGCAACGACGCCGAGGCGCTGTTCCGGCGGCTGTCGTCGGACGGGTACCGGGTCCTCGCGGTCGCCTGCCGGCCCGTGGCGCCGCAGGCCGCCTACGGCATCGCGGACGAGCGCGGGCTCCGGTTCGCCGGCTTCGCGGCATTCCTGGATCCGCCGCGCGAGGGCGTCGCCGAGATGCTGGCGGCGCTCAGGAACGATGGCATCGTGGTCAAGATCATCACAGGGGACAACGAGATCGTCACCCAGCACATCTGCCGGCAGGTCGGGCTAGACGCCGACGACGTCGTGCTGGGGGAGGCGGTCGAGCGCATGTCCGACCCCGCGCTCGCGGCCGTCGCCGAGCGCACCGAAGTCTTCGCGCGCGTCTCGCCGATGCAGAAGAACCGGATCATCCTCGCGCTGCGTGCGCGCGGCCACGTGCTGGGCTACATGGGCGACGGCATCAACGATGCGCCAGCGCTGCGGACCGCGGACGTCGGGATCTCGGTGGATTCCGCGGTGGACGTCGCCCGCGACGCCGCCGACATCATCCTGCTCGAGAAGCGGCTCGACGTCCTGCACGCGGGCGTGCTGGAGGGCCGGCGCAGCTTCGGCAACATCATGAAGTACGTGCTGATGGGCACGAGCTCGAATTTCGGCAACATGCTGAGCATGGCGGCGGCGTCGGCGTTCCTGCCGTTCCTGCCGATGCTGCCGCTGCAGATCCTGCTGAACAACTTCCTCTACGACCTGGCCCAGGTGCCGATCCCGTCCGATCGCGTGGACGCCACTTACACGCTGAAGCCCAAGCGCTGGAACGTCGCCTTCATCCGCCGCTTCATGCTGCTGATCGGACCGCTCTCCTCGCTGTACGACTTCCTGACCTTCGCGGTGATGCTCAAGGTCTTCAACGCGGGCTCGACGCTGTTCCGTACCGGCTGGTTCGTCGAGTCGCTGGCGACCCAGACGCTCGTCATCTTCGTCATCCGCACCGCAGGCCGGCCCTGGGCGAGCCGGCCGAGCGCCGCGCTCGCCTGGAGCGTCGGCGCCTGCGTGCTGACGGCCGTGGCGATCCCCTACACGCCTCTCGCGCCGTGGCTCGGCTTCACTCCGCTGCCGCCGCTTTTCTTCGCCATCCTCGTGCTGATGGTCGTGACGTACCTCGGTCTCGTCGAGATCGTCAAGCGCTGGTTCTACCGCCGCTACGCGATCTAGGGCGGCCTGCAACTTCCGGCCAGGGTACTTGACACGCCGATCTGCCGGGTCCAAGGTCAAAAAAACAAGCAATAACAACGCGGCGGGCATCACTATGGACTGCCCGAGCTGCCACCGACGCCGCAGGCGGCGGTCCCGAGGAGGTGCGTCGTGTACTTCAGACCGGTGCGCACTAAACACAAGACGATTCGTTGCCTTGCTGCTTGCGCCTCGTGGCTAATTCTCATTGCTCCGGCAGGGGCAGCGACGCTCACGTCGGCCACATTCATCGAGGTCCTGTCCGGCGGAACCAGCGCCGGTTGCCCGGCCAGCGTCGGTGGGAGTTCCATTTTCGCGCCGGATACCATCGATCGAAGCTGCGAGGCCGCCGGGGGAATCTCCTCGGGTCATGCCCGGACGACTGGCGGTGCCACTCCTTCGATCGTCCTGGACCTGGCGGCATCCGCCATGACCGGTGCCGAAGGACGGGTCGATATCGAGTACCAGGTCGCCGTGGTCCCGCTGCCCGGCGCGCCGCAGCTCGACTTCGTGCCCGTCGACGTCAGTGCATTCGGCAACGTCCGCGTCAGCAAGATGGGCGAATACTCGGCGGTGATGAACGCCTCCGTTTTCGTGGGGCTCGATGGTGACAACGCGCAGGCCTTCGTCCCGTTCTCCACGACCACCCTGGGCGACGAGAACGGCTTCGTGGTCAATCAGGTGATCGACTTCGCGCCGGGCGTCGCGAGAACCGTGACGATGAACGCCTACGGCGAGATCAATCCGCGATCCTTCCTGCCGATCACGGGCGGGGCCGAGGCGCACGCGCTCGTCGATCCGGTCTTCCAGATAGCGAGCGACTTTGCGATGCGGGACTTCTTCACGCTGCAATTCAGCCCCGGTATTCTGCCTGCGGAGGTGCCGCTGCCGGCAACGACGTGGCTGGTGCTGGCGGGCTTTGGCGCGTGCATCCCCTGGCTACGGCGCCGAAGGTAGACGAGATACTCAGGCGTCGAGAATGCGCACGTCGTAGCCTTCCGCCTGCAGCTCGCGGAGGATCGTCTCGAGGTGCTGGCGGTCGCGCGTCTCGAGCGTGATGTCGATGTAGGTGTCGCGCGCGGGCAGCGCCGTGAAGATGCGCTGGTGCTGGAGGTCGATGAAGTTCGCCTCGAGGCGGCCGACGACGGTGGCGATGCGCGCGATCTGCCCGGGGACGTCGGAGACGGTGATGCGCAGCCGCGTGATGCGGCCCTCGCGCACCTGCTCGCGCATGAGGATCGCGGCAAGCAGCCGCGGATCGAGGTTGCCGCCGGTGAGCACCGTGCCGACCCTCCGACCACGGAAGCGCTCCGGATATTGCAGTAGCGCCGCGAGCCCTGCGGCGCCGGCGCCTTCGACGAGCGTCTTCTCGACGTTGAGGAGCAGGCTGACCGCGCGCTCGAGGCTCTCCTCGCTCACGAGCAGGATGTCGGCCACGTGCTCGCGCAGCAACGGCAGCACGTGTGTGCCGACGGCGGCGACCGCGATGCCTTCGGCGAGCGTGTCGCCCCCGCACGCGCGGGGCACGCCGTCGAGCGCCGACTTGAGGGAGGGATAGAGTCCCGCCTCGACGCCGATCACCTCGATGCCGGGCTTGATCCCGCGCGCCGCAACGGCCATGCCGCTCACCAGCCCGCCGCCCCCGACCGGCACCACGAGGCAGTCGATCTCCGGCGCGTCCTCGAGCATCTCGATCGCGGTCGTGCCCTGGCCGGCGATGACCTGCGGGTCATCGTAAGGGTGGATGAAGACGAGCTCCTCCCGCGCCGCGAGTTGCGTCGCGAAGGCGGCAGCCTCCTCGATCGTGCGGCCCTCGAGGATCACGCGTGCGCCGTGCCCCTCGGTGTGCTTGACCTTCACGTAGGGCGTGTTCTTCGGCATCACGATGGTGGCGGCGATGCCGAGGCGCTTCGCGTGGTAGGCGACTCCCTGCGCATGGTTGCCCGCCGACATGGCGATGACGCCGCGCCCGCGTTCGCTCGCGCCGAGACGGGAGAGCTTGTTGAAGGCGCCGCGCTCCTTGAAGGAGCCCGTGAACTGCAGGTTCTCGAACTTGAGCCACACGCTGGCGCCCGTGATCCCGGAGAGCGTCTGTGCCTGCAGGCACGGCGTGCGCGTGATCTGCCCGCGCAGTCCCGCCGCGGCCTGCCGGACGGCCGCGAGGGTGACCGCATCGTCACGCCTGGTGGGAGTGGTGCTCATGGCGCAAGAGTCTACGTGTGATCGTGGAAGCTGGCCTCACTCGCCGTATTCGATCGCGTCGATGCGCAGGGTTTCATTCCCCTGGGCCGTTTCGAAATCCAGCTGCTCGTCGACGACGCGGCCGAGGAGCGCGCGCGCCAGCGGAGCGGTGAATGCCAGGCGGCCCTCGCCGGCCGCAGCCTCGTCGACGCCGACGATCGTGAACCTCCGGATCCCGACGGGCTCGCTACCTGCGAGCGTCGTGAGCGTCACCGTGGCGCCGAACCGCACACTGTCCCGCGGCTGTGCAGTGGAATCTACAAGCTTCGCCTTCGCAATGCGCAGATTGAGCTCGGCGATGCTGCCGCTGATCAGCGCCAGGCGGCGGTTGCGTTCAGGCGGCTCATCCTGTTCCGCCAGCAGGCGGGCGCGTTCGGCCTCCAGGTTCGCATGTTCTGCATGGAGCAACGCAAGCCCGCGCGGGGTCACATAATTCTGGACACCGGGCGGAAGCGGAGCCCGCGGAGGGACTACCGCGGGCTCATCCGCCGCGTCGTTCTTGATGAAGGCCCTGCTCAATGCCGCTCACCAGATCTTGCACGCCGGCTCTTTGACCATGGGTTGTCCAGCCTTGCAGGAGAATGCCTTGCTGAACTCCCTCATGTTGCTGAGCACGCCGTTGGTGCGGTACTTCTCCGGCGCGTGCGGGTCCGTGATGGCCCGCATGCGCAGCGTTTCCGGACGTGTACTGCCACACCAGCTCTGTGCGTAGCCGACGAAGATGCGCTGCACCGGCGTCAGGCCGTCCTTCGATTCCAGCTTCTTGCCAGCCGTCTCGATGGCCCAGGCACGGTACGCGAGGATCAGGCCGCCCAGGTCCGCGACATTTTCGCCGAGCGTCAGCTTGCCGTTCACGTGCACGTCGTCCACGGCGACGTAAGCCGAATACTGGTCACTGAGACAGCTCGACCGGCGTTCGAATTCCTTTGCGTCGGCCTCCGTCCACCAGTCGCGCAGGTTGCCCGTTGCGTCGAAGCGGCGGCCCTCGTCGTCGAAGCCGTGGGTCAGCTCGTGCCCGATGGTGGCGCCGGTGTTGCCGTAGTTCGGGGCGTCGTCCATCTTCGGGTCGAACGCCGGAGGCTGCAGCACGCCCGCGGGAAACGTGATGTCGTTCATCTGCGGATCGTAATTGGCATTCACGGTGGGCGGGCTCAGGTACCACTCGCCCCGGACGAGCGGCTTGCCGATCTTCGAGAGCTGCCGTTGCACCTCGAAACCCATGGCGCTCGTGGCGTTGCGGTAATAGTCGTCAGGCACGATCGTCACAGTCGAATAATCACGCCACCGCTCCGGATAGCCGATCTTGTTGGTCACGGCATGCAGCTTTACCAGCGCCTGCTGCTTCGTGTCCGCCGACATCCACCCGAGCCCGTTGATGTCCTCTTCCATGGCCGTCTCGATCTGGCGCACCATGCGCAGCGTGCGCTCGCGCGTATCCGCGCTGAAGTACTTCTGCACGTACACCTCGCCGAGGGCCTCGCCGAGCTGGCGGTCCACGCGGTTGACGCAGCGTTTCCAGCGCGGCTGCAGCTCCTGCGCGCCGGCGAGCGTCTTGCTGAAGAACTCGAAATCCGCATTCACGAATGCGGCGCTGAGGTACGGCGACGCCAGGCGCGCGGCGTGCCACCGCAGATAGGTCTTCCAGTCGTCGATGGGAACGGTGGTGAGCTGGCGCTCGAGGACCGGAAGATATCCAAGGGAGGCGATGTTCAGATCGGCGATCGATTCGACAGCCCATCTGCCGGAAATAGCGGTCCCACGGCCAGGACGGCATCAGGGCCGCCAGCCTGGCGCGAGGCTCGCGGTGGTAGGTGTTCTCCGGGTTGCGCCGGTCCACACGCGACATATGGCCCCGGGCCAGCTCGGTCTCGATGCGCAACACCGTCTGCGCGCCCTCGGCCGCGCGCGCCGGCGTATCACCCAGCAATTGCAGCACGCGGGCCACATGATTGACGTACTGCGTGCGCAGGGCCACCGACTTTGCGTCGTCGTTCAGATAGTAGTCGCGGTCGGGCAGGCCGAGGCCGGACTGGTCGATTTGCGCGATGGTTTCGGTCGAGTCCCTGGCGTCCTGCACGGCGCGCAGGCTGAAGAGCATCGGGCTCAGCACCAGGTTGTTGCGATGGCTGTCGCCGACGACGGCCGCAATGTCGGAGATCGAGGCGATGTTCGCGATGGCCGCAAGCTGCGGAGCGAGAGGAGCGATCCCGCGCCGGTCGAGATCGGCCTCGGCCATGCAGGCTCCGTAGTAGTCGCCGATCTTCTGCTGGTTGGGCGTGCGGGATTCGCCGCCGCGGCTCAGGCCTTCGAGCAAGGCCCGAAGCAGCGCGCGGTTTTCGTCCTGCATCTTTCCGTAAGTCGTCCAGCTGGCCTGATCCGGCGGTATCGGGTTGTTCCTGATCCATCCGCCGCACGCGAACTGGTAGAAATCCACGCACGGGTCGGCCGTGCGATCCATCGCCGATGGATCGAGCGAGGGGGTATACGGCAACTGGGGGTCCGCCGGCGTCGCGGCGGGCGCCTGGCCTTGCGCGGCAAAGGACGCCGCCAGAAGTACCTGAACGAGGGCGATCCGAATCACGGTGTGCATGTCGGGGTCTCCTCGCCTGAGCATAACCCGTAAGGCCATCGGCCCGTGATGCTATAGTGTCAACCGGCTGCAGACCTGCGGCCCGACGGTGTGGCCTCGCACCCGGCCACCCCGGAAAGCTCCATGAAGATACCCAAGAGCCTCGAGCCGTTGATCGAAGACGGCGTGATCGACGACGTCATCCGCTCCCTGAGGAGCGGCAAAGAGGCGTCGGTCTACCTCGTCCGCTGCGGGACGGACACCCGCTGTGCCAAGGTCTACAAGGACATGGGCCAGCGCAGCTTTCAGCAGCGCTCGCAGTACCAGGAGGGCCGCAAGGTCCGCGGCAGCCGGCAGGCGCGCGCCATGCGCCGGAGCACGCGATTCGGTCGCAGGGAACAGGAGAACACGTGGAAGAACACGGAGGTCGACGCGCTGTACCAGCTCGCGGCGGCGGGTGTGCGCGTGCCGACACCTCATGGATTCTTCAACGGCGTGCTGGTGATGGAGCTGGTGACCGACGCCGCCGGCGAGCCGGCACCGGATCTGGGCGAGGTCGAGCACTCACCCGCGCAAGCGCGCGAGTATCACCGGTTCCTGGTCGGCCAGATCGTGCGCATGCTTTGCGCCGGCGTGATTCACGGCGATCTCTCGGAGTACAACGTGCTCGTCGCCGCCGACGGCCCGGTGATCATCGACCTGCCTCAGGTGGTCAGCGCGACCCACAACAACAGCGCGAAGGCGATGCTGCAGCGGGACGTCGGGAACATCACCGCGACGCTGGGCCGTTTCGCACCGGAGTTGCTGACCACGCGCTTCGGCGAGGAAATGTGGGCGTTGTTCGAGCAGGGCCTGTTGCGCCCCGACAGCGTGCTCACCGGTATCTTCGTCCGCGACGAGGCCGCGCCGGACGTGGAAGGCACCACGTTCGCCATCGAGGAGGCGCGCGAAGAAGCGATCCGGCGCCAGCGGGGCCGGGAGGAGGCGAAGCTCGGCTGATCGAGGCGAGCCGAGGACCCGCTGTCCGTCCGGCACGAATCTGGTACCGTCGATCTGGTGAATGCTGAATTCGACCATCGATGTCTCTGACAAGCGCAACGCGCTTCGCTGGCCGCCGAAGCCTGGCCCGAACAATCATCGTCTGCGCCCTCGCCCTCACCGGCGCGCAATGCGCACGCTTTGGCACGGGGCCCGAACCGGCACCCGAGCCCGTCACCCGGGCCACCGCCGCGCCCGGCGCCCCGGACTTTCTGAAGGACGTGAAGCCGATCCTCGACCACCGCTGCGTCGGCTGCCACGCGTGCAACGACGCGCCCTGCCAGCTCAATCTCTCGGCCTTCGAGGGCCTCGAGCGCGGCGCCAACAAGACGGAGGTCTATGACAGCACCCGCCTGCGGGCGGCGCAGCCGACGCGCCTGCTGGTCGACGGGCAGTCGGTCGCCGACTGGCGCCGCCTCGATTTCTACCCGGTGCTCGACAACGGCCTGCTGGTGCAGATGCTGGCGCTCAAGCGCAGCCACCCGCAGCCCACGGCCATGCCCCTGCCGGACAGCTTCTCGTTCGGCGTCGACCGCAAGCAGCAGTGCCCGAAGGCGGCGAAGTTCGGGGACTTCAGCAAGGACAACCCGCTCTGGGGAATGCCCTACGGGCTTCCGGCGCTGACACCGGAAGAGGAGAGCGTGCTGGTCAAGTGGGTGGCGGCCGGCGCGCCGTATCAGCCACCACCGCCGCCGGCGGCCGCCTATGCCGCCGATGTAACCGAGTGGGAGCAGTTCCTGAATGGCGACTCGGCCCAGGCACAGCTGATGAGCCGCTACGTCTACGAGCACCTGTTCCTCGCGGACCTCTATTTCGGTGAGCTCGACCATCGCCAGATCTACCGAATGGTGCGCTCGCGCACGCCGCCCGGCCAGCCCGTCGACCTGATCGCAAGCCGCCGGCCCTACGACGATCCGGGCGTGGCGCGGGTTTACTACCGGCTCGAGCCGTCGCACCTGACCATCGTCGCCAAGACGCACCTGGCCTACGAGCTGACGCCTCAGCGGCTTGCGCGCTGGCGCACGCTTTTCCTCAACCCGGCCAACGCCGTGACGCGCCTGCCTTCCTACGAACCAGAGGTCGCCAGCAATCCGTTCGTCGCGTTCCACGACCTGCCCGTGGAGAGCCGCTACCGCTTCCTGCTCGATGACGCCGAGTTCTTCATCATGGGGTTCATCAAGGGACCGGTATGCCGCGGCCAGGTGGCCGTCGACGTCATACAGGATCGCTTCTGGGTCTTCTTTGCCAACCCGGACAGCCCTCTGATGGAGCACAGCGCAGACTTTCTCGCCGAGCAGAGCAAGGACCTCGCGTTGCCGCGCCCGATGAGCATTTCACCGGGGGGCCTCATCGCCTGGCAGCGCTACGCGGCCATGCACAAGCGCTACTTGAGCGCACGGCAGACATTCCAGGACAAGGTGGTGGCGCAGGTCGGCGGACCCACGCTCGACTGGATCTGGGACGGCGATGGCACGAATACCAATGCGGGCCTCACCGTATTCCGCAATTTCGACAATGCAGCCGTGGTGCGCGGCCTGCTGGGTGACCTGCCCAAGACGGCCTGGGTAATCAGCTACTCCCTGTTCGAGCGCATCCACTACCTGCTGGTGGCGGGCTTCGACGTGTATGGAACGATGGGCCACCAGCTCGACACGCGCTTGTTCATGGACTTCCTGCGCATGGAGGGCGAATTCAACTTCATCGCCTTTCTGCCCGAGGCGTCCCGCACGCAGGTGCGTGATTACTGGTACGAGGACGAGGACGAGTCCATCAAGAAGTATGTCTACGGCTCCGGGCTCAGCCTCAATGCGGAGACGCGGATCCCGTTCCGGTCAGCCGACCCGCGTCCGGAACTGCTGAGCATGCTGCGCGCCCGTCTGCAACCGGTTCACATCCCGGTCCACGACCTTGACCGGGAGCACTCGGCGGCCGTACGCAAGGCGCTCGAGGATCTCGCTGCGCTCAAAGGCCGCCCCGTATCCCTGCTGCCGGAGATGTCCCTGATCGCCGTCGTTAATGAGCCGGGAGCATCACTGGGGTCAGAGGTGTTCACCATTACGCGCGACAACTTCATGACGAACGTCGCATCGCTGTTCGGGGAAGACAAACGCCGGCGGCCCGACAAGGATGCCCTCACCGTGGCCCGGGGCATCATCGGCACCTACCCGAACGCCTACTTTCGCGTCACGGTGGCCGATCTGCCGGCCTTCGTGGCGGCCGTCGGCAGACTTGGCGATGAGGCTGACTACCGGGCGCTGGTGGCGCGATTCGGCGTGCAGCGCACGGATCCGACTTTCTGGCAGTTCAGCGACCAGGTGCAGGCGGCTTACTCGGCGCTGGAGCCGGTGGAAGCCGGGATACTGGATTTCGGCCGGCTGGAGAACCGGTGACGTATAGCCGCGTGCTTGTCGGCTACTGTACGACGCGTTCCCGGCGCGAGAAATAAAGGTAGGCGCCGACGCTCAGGAAATTGATCAGGATCGCGACCACGTTCCAGATGACCACGGGCCGCGAGACGATCAGCAGCCCGTAGTACACCCACAGAATCTGGAAGACGCCCATGATGCCCGCCATCCGCGGGTTCATGCCCGCGCTCGAGCGGCGCCTGAGCATGGCCACGAGGTCGGGCAGGGCCGCGAAGGTCGTACCGAATCCGGCCACCAGGCCGAAGACTTCGGAGCGTTGAAACCTCGGAGCGATCAGGCTCGCGGTGTCATGGACTTCCAGGCCTTCGCAGCCCGGGAGCGCGACCAGGCACGCCGCCAGGACGAGCCAACCCCATGCACGATTGTCAGGCCGCCACATGTTGTTCACCTCTCGACTCTGCCACGGCGCTCGTCCTCGACAGCGCGAAGACCGACGCCTGCCAGGGTGGAGCGTCCAGGTACAGTCCGCGAGATTGCAGGTCGGTGCCATCGCGATCGTAGACGAGCGGCGCGAGCTGATCGGCCAGCCGGCATTGACTGCCGGCGAGATCCTGGAACGGCAGCCGGACGTAGCACTGGCCCTGGTTCGGCGCATAGTTGACCGTGACGAGGAGACGCTCGCCATCCGGCCCCGTCCAGGCGAACGCGAGGAAGCCGTCCCACGTCCAGTTCCCGTCCCACGCCGGGGTGCATTCGAGCAGTTGCCACTGGCCCTCGCGGACGGCGCGCTTGCGCAAGACTTCCAGGAGCCAGGCGTAGAACTGAGTCAACTCGCGGTCCGGTTGCTCCGCGGGCCCGCGGCACAAGTGAGGCGAGATCCGTTTCCGGCGGCCCTCGAACTGGCCCTGGTGAAAGAAGCGCAGCCCCGGCGCCAGGAACGAGATGACAGCCGCCGCCCTGTGAACGTCCGCGGAGAACGTCGCCGCCGCGCGCGGCTCGTCGTGGTTCTCGAGAAACCGGGCGAGCTTCACTTGATAGTCGAGCCCCGCGTGGAAATGCTCGCGGACCGGTCGCGCAAGGCCGGCCCGCAGGCGGTCGTATAAGCGCTTGTCGTAGGTGTAGTCGAAGCCCTGCTGCTGCAGGGTCCACTCGAGGTCCCAGTAGACCTCGGCGAGGAACACGAAACCCGGGACCTGCTCGCGGACCCGCCGGATCGCGGCCGGCCAGAAGGGCGGCGCCTTGATATTCCAGGTCCGCTCGAAGACCTCGGGGAGGATCAGCATCGCCATGTCGCAACGCACGCCATCGCACTGGCCGGCGATTTTCAGGAGCGCGGCCATCATCGCTTCCTGCGTGGCCGGGTTGCCATAGTTCAGTTGCAGCGTATCAGGCCAGCCCGGAAAGTACGGATCGCGCCCGTGGGCGAGCAGCGCATCGCCCTGCATGCCCTTGACCCAGGTGTAGTTGCCGGGATTCTGCGCCAGCTGGATCTCCGTTCCGGCCACGTAGTACTCGGGATACCGCGAAGCCCAGGGATGGTCGAGGCCCGTATGGTTGGGGACGAAGTCGAGGAGGAGGCGCAGGCCGCGAGCGCGGAGCCGCTCGCGCAGGCGGGCGAGGGCGGGATCGCTGCCGAGCTCTGCGTGAACGGTGTAGCCCGTGATGGCGAAGCCCGAACCGGCGACGTCCTCCTCGCGCAGATCCGGCAACGTCTCCCGGAACTCGCGGCGCCACTCGGGGTTGGCGCGCGAGATGCGCTGCCCGGCCGGGCCGGTCTGCCAGACGCTGAGGAGCCAGATCCAGTCGAATCCTATGCCGGCGAGCCGGTCGATCTCGGCGTCCGGAATGTCATCGAGCGTTGCCCGCCGGCCGAGACCCTGCGACAGCTCCGTCAGCCAGACCCGCGTGTTGAGCTGGTAAAGCGACGGATGGGCGGGACCCGCCGCCAGGGGCGCAGGCTCTGGCTTTTGCACAGCCATTCAGGCCGCCTCGATTTCCGTGATGGCGCCCTTCTTGCCGAGCTCCAGGATCTGCTCCGCCGACGATGTCGCGAACACATGCATGATGCGCGCGATGATGCCGGTCCAGCCGGTCTGGTGGCTGGCGCCGATGCCCGCCCCGCTGTCGCCGTGGAAGTACTCGTAGAACAGGATGAGATCGCGCCAGTGCGGATCCTCCTGGAACTTCTGCGTCCCCCCGTAGACCGGCCGGTGGCCGGAACTGTCACGCAGGAAGATGCTGCCGAGACGGCGCGCGATCTCCTCTGCAACCTGGTACAGGTTCATCTGCCGGCCCGAGCCCGTGGGGCATTCGACGGTGAAGTCGTTCCCGTAGTAGGTGTAGTACTGGAGCAATGCGCGGATGATGAGGCCGTTGACGGGCATCCAGATCGGCCCGCGCCAGTTGGAGTTGCCGCCGAACATGCCGGAGTCGGACTCACCGGGCAGATAGCCGACGCCGTATTCCTGCCCGCCGACATGGAACACGAAGGGATGCTCGGCGTGGTGGTGGGACAGCGCCCGGATGCCGTACGGGCTCAGGAACTCGCTCTCGTCCAGCATCCTGGCGAGTACCCGGCGGAGCTTGTCTTCGTTCAGGATCGAGGCCATCAACCGGTCGCTGCAACCGCGCTTCGTCACATCGTGGATGACGGTCAAGAGCTCCGGCCGCGCCTCGAGAAAATGGTGCAGGCGCTGCGTAGCCTCCGGATACCTGGCCCGAACCTCTCCCTCGAAGACCGTGACCGCGCAGAGGGGGAGCAGCCCGACCATGGAGCGGACCTTCAGGCGCTGGGCGCTGCCGTCCGGCAGACGCAGCACATCGTAGAAGAATCCGTCTTCGTCGTCCCACATGCCGACGTTGTCGCCGGCATGGATCATCGACGAGGCGATCCAGAGGAAATGGTCGACGAACTTCTCGGTCATGTGGATGTAGGCCGGGTTCTCCAGCGTGAGCTCGATCGCGATCTCCAGCATGTTCTGGCAGAAGAGCGCCATCCAGGCGGTGCCGTCGGCCTGCTCCAGGTAGCCACCGGTCGGCAGGGGCGAGCTGCGATCGAAGACGCCGATGTTGTCGAGCCCGAGAAAGCCGCCCTCGAAGACGTTGTTGCCGGAACGGTCCTTGCGGTTGACCCACCAGGTGAAGTTGAGCAGCAGCTTGAGGAACGAGCGTTCGAGCCAGGCGACATCGCCCTTGCCATTGCGGAGCTTGTCCAGGCGGTAGGTGAAGATCGTGGACCACGCGTGCACGGGCGGATTGACGTCGCCGAAGTTCCATTCGTAGGCGGGGAGCTGCCCGCTCGGGTGGAGATAGTTGGCCCGGAGCATGAGGTCCAGCTGCTCCTTGCCGAAGTCCTCGTCGACGAGCGTCAGCGCCAGGACGTGGAACGCCAGGTCCCATGCGGCGTACCACGGATACTCCCACTTGTCCGGCATCGAGATGATGTCGGCGTTGTACATGTGGTGCCAGCGATCGTTGCGCGGGGCCTGCTTCCGCGGCTTGAATGGGTCGGCGCCGCGCTCCGCGAGCCACTTGTCGACGTCGTAGTAATAGAACTGCTTCGACCACAGCATGCTCGCCAGTGCCTGCCGCATCACGTTGGCGGCGTCGGCGTCCAGCGCGGACGGGATGATCGAGGCGTAGAACTCGTCGGCTTCCTGGCGGCGCGTATCGAGCACGGCGTCGAAGGACTTGCCAAAGACGCTGCTGTGCTTGCCCTTGGCAGCCCGGCTCGGCGCCACGTCGCTCAGCCGGATGCGCACCGTCTGCGAACCTCCGGCAGGAACGGTCAGCAGGTAATGGGCGGCGGCCTTCGTGCCCGTCATCGCGGGATTGACCAGGTCCCGCCTGCCGTGGACGAGGTAGTTGTTTATGCCGTCCTTGACGTAGGGCGTCCGGTTCGCGCCCTGGCCAAGGCGCTCGGCGTTCGTCTCATTTTCCGTGAAGAGCAGCGTCGCGTTGCCGTCGCAGTAGACAAACCTCTCCCCAAGTAGTGGATGCTTCGCGACGATGGCGCCGCCCTGGTCGCCTCCGGAAGCCTGCCGGAGCGAGGGCCGCTCGGCATCTCCGCCCCAGGACCAGGTGTTGCGGAACCAGACGGTGGGCAGGACATGGAGTGTCGCGGCTTCCGGGCCGCGGTTCTTCACCGTGACCTGCATGAGAATGTCTTCGGGGCCCGACTTGGCGTACTCGACGAAGACGTCGAAATACCGGTTGTCGTCGAACACGCCGGTGTCGAGCAGCTCGTACTCCGGCTCGTTGCGACCCCGCGCCTTGTTGCCCTCGACGATCTGCCCATAGGGAAACGCGCGCTGCGGATACTTGTAGAGATACTTCATGTAGGAGTGAGTCGGCGTCGAATCGAGATAGAAGTAGTATTCCTTCACGTCCTCGCCGTGATTGCCTTCGCTGTTGGTGAGCCCGAACAACCGTTCCTTGATGATCGGATCGGCGCCGTTCCACAGGGCGAGCGCGACGCACAGCTGCTGCCTGTCGTCGGAAAATCCGGCGAGACCGTCCTCGCCCCACCGATAGGCGCGTGAACGCGCCTGATCGTGGCTGAAGTAGTTCCAGGCATCGCCCGAATCGCTGTAGTCCTCGCGCACGGTGCCCCACTGCCGCTCGCTCAGGTAGGGTCCCCACTTCTTCCAGGGTGCGTTGCCGTCCCGGGCTTCCTGCAAACGGATAGTTTCGCCGTTCATGGTCCACCTCCCGCGCGCGATGGATTCTCTGTTCTACATTTTTTGAAGTTTGAGCCTGGATCGGCTGAATTCCAATCGGTACTAATCGCAGTCTGCCTAGGCCACGACGGCGGTGGCGAGCAGGGCGGCGGCGACAGCCCGCAGGTTCATTCTTCTTGCGGCGTAAGGCAGCAGCGTACATCCAGCTGCACCATCGAAATTGGTATAGTGCGCGGCCTCGCTGGAGCTTGCCATGGCCAACAGCTTTTCTGCAGGTACGCCCGCCGCCCAGGGTTACCGGATGCCGCCGGAGTGGGCGCCGCACCAGGCCACGTGGTTTTCCTGGCCGCACAATCCCGACACCTGGCCCGGGCACCTGGAAGCCGCGGAGCGCGCACTCGCGGGCGCGGTCGCGGCACTCACCGAAGGCGAGACGGTGCGCATCAACGTGCTCAACGAGCGCCACGAGCGCCACGTGGCGGGGCTGCTGGCCGGCCGGGCCAACCTGCAACGCGTGCAGCTGCATCGCATCCCGACGAACGACGCCTGGTGCCGGGACCATGGCGCCATCTTCGTGACTCGCGCTGGCACCGAGGCGCCGCTGCTGGCGCTCGACTTCGGCTACAACGCCTGGGGCGGCAAGTACCCCCCGTTCGACCTCGACGACGCGGTGCCCCCGCGGATGGCCGCGCTGCTCGGCGCGCCGCACCGGACGGTGGACATGATCCTCGAGGGCGGCTCGCTGGACGTGAACGGGGCGGGGACGCTGCTGACCACCGAGCAATGCCTGCTGAATCCCAACCGCAACCCCGGGCTTTCCCGAGCGGAGATCGAGCAGCACCTCGGCGAGAACCTGGGGGTGGGGCAAATCCTCTGGCTCGGCGAGGGCATAGAGGGCGACGACACGGACGGCCACGTAGACGACCTCACGCGCTTCGTCGCGGAGGACACGGTCGTCGCCGTGCTCGAGGACGACCCGGCGGACATGAATTACAGGGCGCTGCGTGAGAACCGCGAGCGCCTGGCGGGTATGCGGCTGCCCGATGGGCGGCCGCTGAGCGTAGTCGAGCTGCCGATGCCGGAGCCGGTGTTTCGGGGCGGTGAACGCCTGCCGGCGAGTTATGCCAACTTCTACATCGGCAACCGGGTGGTGCTGCTGCCGGTATTCGGCGGCCCGCGCGACGAGGAGGCCGCCGCGACCATCGCGCACTGCTTCCCCGGGCGGCGCGTCGTCGGCATCGACTGCCGGGACATCGTCGTCGGACTGGGGACGCTGCACTGCCTGACGCAGCAGGTTCCGGCGGTCTGACTGTTAACTCCTGCGCCAGCTTGCTCTAAGCTTCGCTTCATGGGCCAGATCAGCGAGTTTGTCCATCACCACTTCCGGCATTTCAACGCGGCGGCGCTCGTCGACGCCGCGGATGCCTATGCGCGCCATCTCGACTGCGGCGGGCAGATGCTGGTCACGCTCGCCGGAGCGATGAGCACCGCGGAGCTGGGGTTGTCGCTCGCCGAGATGATCCGGAAGGACAAGGTGCACGCGATCTGCTGCACCGGCGCGAACCTCGAGGAGGACATCTTCAACCTCGTCGCCCACGAGCACTACGTGCGCATCCCGGGCTACCGCTCGCTCACGGCGGATGACGAGGAGAAGCTGCTGGCCCGCCACCTGAACCGCGTCACCGACACCTGCATCCCGGAGGAGGAGGCCATACGGCGCCTCGAGAAGGCGGTGCTGGATGAGTGGGTGGCGGCGGATCGCAAGCGCGAGGCCTTCTTCCCTCACGAGTTCTTCTACCGCATCCTGCTCGGCGGCAAGCTGAAGGAGCATTACCAGATCGATCCCAGGGACAGCTGGCTGCTCGCCGCGGCGGAGAAGAAGTTGCCGATCATCGTGCCGGGCTGGGAGGATTCAACGCTCGGCAACATCTTTGCGAGCCACGTGATCAGCGGCGACATCAAGCACGTCCACACCGTGCGCACCGGCATCGAATACATGACCGAGCTCGCGCGCTGGTACCAGGAGACCTGCCGGACCCACTCTATTGGTTTTTTCCAGATCGGCGGCGGCATCGCCGGGGACTTCCCGATCTGCGTCGTGCCGATGCTCGAGCAGGATCTGCAGATCCGCGACATCCCGCGCTGGGGCTACTTCTGCCAGATCAGCGACTCGACCACGAGCTACGGCTCCTACTCCGGAGCCGTCCCGAACGAGAAGATCACCTGGGGCAAGCTCGCGGCGGCGACGCCGAAGTACATCATCGAATCGGACGCCACGATCGTGGCGCCGCTCATATTCGCCTGCGTGCTGGGCCAATAGGAGGGCCCGACCGATGGCAAAATCCCGAGTCACCGCCATTCCCCGCGAGGATATCGCGCCACTCCAGCCCGAGCCGTGGTCGGCGGAGCGCTCCTCGGAGCTATACCGGCTCGACGCCTGGGGCGAGGGCTTCTTCTTCATCAACGAACACGGCCACGCCGCCGTGCGGCCGTTCCCGGAGAACGATCTCGCCATCGACATCGTGCAGGTGGTGGCGGAGATCCGCCGGCGCAACGCCGGCTTCCCCGTGCTGATCCGTTTCCAGGACGTGCTTGAGGGCCCGAGTGCAGACGGCTCAACGAGGCATTCGCCGCTGCAGTACTGGAAGCCGGCTATGGCAACGTCTATCGCGGCGTGTATCCCATCAAGGTCAACCAGCTCCACGAGGTGATGGAGGAGGTGCTCGACGCGGGCAAGCCATGGAGCATGGGGCTCGAGTGCGGCTCCAAGGCGGAGCTCGTCGCGGCGCTGCCGCATCTCGACGACGAGCGGCTGCTCCTCTGCAACGGCGTGAAGGACCGCACCATGCTGTCGCTGATCCTCTCCGCGCAGCAGCTCGGTCAGAAGGTGCTGCCGATCATCGAGAAGTACTCCGAGTTCGAGCAGCTCCTCGAGCTCGCCGATGCCGCCGGCATCAGCCGCGTCTCGCTGCCCGCATCCGCCTCGCCACCCAGGGCTCGGGCCGCTGGTTCGAGTCGGCCGGCGCGCGCTCGAAGTTCGGCGTGGCGATTCCGGAGCTGGTGCGCATGGTGCAGGAGCTGGAGCGGCGCGATTCCCGCGACTCCCTGCAGCTCCTGCATTTCCACCTCGGCAGCCAGATCGCCGACATCCAGGTCCTCAAGAAGGCGGTGAAGGAGGCGACCCAGGTCTACGTCGCCCTGGTCAACCAGGGCATCACCGTGACGCACCTCGACGTCGGCGGCGGCCTGGGCGTCAACTACGGCGCCGGCTACGCGCGCGACGAGGACGGCATCAACTATGGCCTCCAGGAGTACGCCAACGCCGTCGTCTATGCCGTAAAGGAGGTCTGCGACGCGCGCGAGGTCGCGCCGCCGATCCTGGTCTCGGAGAGCGGCCGGGCGATCACCGCGCACCACTCGGTGCTGATCGTGCCGGTGCTCGGCACGCACCGCCCGGACAGCCCGCGTCAACGGCGACCTGCCGGAGAAGCCGCACAAGACCGTGAAGGGTCTCAAGAAGATCCTCGACCACCTGCGCCGCAAGAACCCGCCGCCGGAGGAGCTGCTGGAGGCCTATCACGACTCGAAGGACGCCCGCAACGAGGCCGACCAGCTCTTCAGGCTGGGCTACCTGCCGCTCGATCAGCTCGCGGCCGTGCAGCGGCTGTACTGGAACGTGTGCGCGGAGCTCCTGCCGCGCCTGCGTGCGGCGGAGCTCGACCCGGTCCCCGACGAGCTCGCCGAGCTCGAGGAGCGGCTGACCGACCTCTATCTCTGCGACTTCTCGGTGTTCCAGTCCATGCTCGACCACTGGGCGATCGGCCAGGGCTTCCCGATCATGCCGATCGACCGGCTCGAGGAGAACCCGAACCGGCGCGGCGTGATCGTGGACCTGACCTGCGACTCCGACGGCAAGGTGAGCCACTACATCTCGGCGCTGGACGACAAGACGTTCCTGCCGGTGCACGCCCTGCAGTCGGATCAGCCCTACTACATCGGCATCTTCCTGGTCGGTGCCTACCAGGACATCATGGGGGACACGCACAACCTGTTCGGCCGCGTGCCGGAGGTGCACGTCTACGCGGATGCCGAGGAGCCCGGCAACTTCTGGATCGAGAAAGTGATCAACGGGATGACGGTGCACGAGATGCTGGCGCAGGTGCAGTATTTCCCGAACGATCTCAACCGGCGCATGAGCGAGCTCGTCCGCCGCAAGATCGACGCAGGAACGGTGCGCCCGGGCGTCGGCATGCAGATCCTCGACCAGTACACCGCGAGCTTCAACGACAGCACCTACTGCGTGCCGGGCTGAGGGCCGGTGAGCGCGGGCGGGGCGAAGCTCAGGGTCGCGCTCATCCAGATGCGGATGGGCGAGGACCCGGCGGCGAACCTCGCCCGTGCGCTCGATTTCACGAGGCAGGCGATCACGGCCGGGGCGAAGCTGGTCTGTCTGCCCGAGCTCTTCCGCTCGCGCTACTTCTGCCAGAGCGAGGACCCCGCCCGGTTCGCGCTCGCCGAGACGGTGCCGGGGGCGACGACCGAGGAATTCGCGAAGCTGGCCGCGAAGCACGGCGTCACGGTCGTGCTCTCGCTCTTCGAGCGCCGCGCGGCCGGGCTCTACCACAACACCGCGGCGATCGTGGATGGCGACAAGGGTGTGGTCGGCAGCTACCGCAAGATGCACATTCCCGACGACCCGCGGTACTACGAGAAGTTCTACTTCGCGCCCGGTGACCTCGGCTTCAGGTCATTCGCCGACCGGGGCCGGCAATCTCGGCGTGCTCGTGTGCTGGGACCAGTGGTACCCGGAGGGCGCGCGGCTCACCGCGCTCCAGGGCGCCGACCTCCTCATCTATCCGACCGCGATCGGCTGGCATCCCGAGGAGAAAGCCGAGGTGGGCGAGCGCCAGCACGCCGCGTGGGAGACCATGCAGCGCTCGCACGCGATCGCCAACGGCTGCTTCGTCCTCGCCATCAACCGCACCGGCTTCGAGCCGGAGCCGGTCTCGCATGGCGCGAGCGCGAGTGACACGGCGTCGCCGGGCGACGAGACCGGGCCGGGTGGCATCGAGTTCTGGGGACAGAGCTTCGTGGCGGCGCCGGACGGACGCATTCTCGCGAAAGCCCCGGCCGACCAGGAGACCGTGCTGCTGGCGGAGCTCGATCTCTCGGCGAAATCGAACGCCAGCGCCAGGGCTGGCCGTTTCTGCGCGACCGGCGCATCGACGCTTACGGCGGCATCACCCGGCGATATCTCGACGAGGACTGAATGCAGGCGGCAGCGCAGGGGAGCGACCGCGCGCTGCTCGACACGGTGCAGCGGCAGGCCGATGTCCTCCTGCAGCGAGGTCTGACCTCCGGGCGCGACCGTGGGGTGACCCCGCACTGGGCCGCGGCCGCAGGCCGTGGCTTCGAGAGACTCGTGTCGGCGGACGGGCAGCTGAATGCAGAGACTCTGCGCAATTTCCGCGGCGACGAGATCCTGATCGCTGACCTGCCTGGCGCACCGCTTCGCGGTGACGGGCTTGCCGCCCGGCTCGTCGGCTGGCGCCGCGGCAGCATCCACTGTCTAACTCAGTGTCTCGACATCCTCACCGCCCGCGGGTACGACGACCTGCTGCGCCGTTATCCCTGCCCGGCAGCCGGCAATCCCCACGTCTTCAACCTGCGAGGTCATGCGTTCACGTTCAGCTGGGCGCGGCACGTGTATTGCCTGGGGCTGATCAATGAAGTGCTGGGCGACCGCCTGGATGCGAAGAGCTGCGTGCTCGAGTTCGGCGGTTGCTACGGGGCGTTGGCGAATCTGGCCCGCCAGGATCACCCCGGCTGGCACTACGTCTGCGTGGACCTGCCTGAGTTCCTGATCGTCGCGCATTACTTCCTCGGCGCCTCCTTCCCGCAGACGCGCATCGCCGGACCTGCGGAGCTGCTCGATCAGCCCGTCATCGGCCGGGAGCTCGTCGAGAGCTTCGATTTCATCCTGCTGCCGCCGGCGCTGTTCCCGCGGCTCGCTCCGCAGGCAATCGATCTCCTCGTGAGTGTAGGTTCGCTCGGGGAGATGTCACACGAGAGCTTCGACGCCTACGTGCACTCGGAACTGTACCGCTCGGCAGGCTATCAGTTCATGATCAACCGCGTCGCGGCGCGGCCTGCCGTCTACCAGAACGAGATCACGCTGCTCGACTATCCGATCGGAGACCGCGAGCGTTGCCTGCACTTCGGCATCTGCCCGATGTACGCGGTGGATTTTCTGTTCGAATCGGGCCTCTTTTCCTACACACGAGCCGTGCCCGACCCGCATTTCGAGTACGTGGGGCGGATTACCGCCTGATCAGATCCAGCGACAACCACAAGGAGAACGAAGATGAGTGTTGCAAAGACCATCGAGATCACGGCCGGTTCGAAGAGGAGTTTCGACGATGCCCTGCGCAACGGCGTCAAGACCGCGGGCAAGACGCTGAAGGGCATCACCGGCGTCTGGGTCCATGATCAGGAGGCTGTCGTCGTTGCGAACAAGATCGCGGAGTACCGCGTGCGCATGCGGGTGACGTTCGTGCTCGGGGACTGAGGAGAAACGTAAATAGGGGTCAGACTGCGATTTCCCCGGAAATCGCAGTCTGACCCCTATTTACGTCGCAACAGCACGGTGCCGTCGAAGCCCGACGGCCCCGACTCCCGCTCCGCACGTCGCACCAGGTCCCGCAGCGTCTGCTCGTCGGGTCCGCGGTGCAGGCGCACCATTTCGTCGACGGCCACACGGCTCGCGATCGGCTCCCATCCGAAGGGCTCGAACCACGCGGGTCCGAGCTCCGGGGCGAACCGATTCGACGTGCCGGCGGCAGCGAGCTGCGACCTGGCGTTCGCGTTCATGCCGTTGCGGGTCCCCGGCGACATGAGTCCCGTGAGCCAGTACCGGCAACTCGCCTGGCGGGCCAATGCCCTGGCGAGGCTCGCCACCTGCGCCTCCTCGAGGTACTGGAGAAAGCCTTCGCTGATCACCATCGCCCGCTTCGCCGTGAGGCCGAGCTTATCGAACAGCGCGTCGCGTTCGGTCTCGCGCGCGAGATCGAGGGCGATGAACTGGAGCTCGCAGCGCGGCGCGACACGGGCCAACAGGGTCTGTTTGCGTGCCAGCACCGCCTCGAGATCGACCTCCACCCAGCGCAGCGCGGGCGGCAGCGGCAGGCGGTACGCGCGAGTGTCATAGCCCGCCGCGAGATTGAGCACGAGGTCGATGCCCTCGGCCGCGAGCGTCTGCAGGATGATCTCGTCGAAGACCACCGTGCGTTGTACGACGAGTCCCGCGCCGAAGTCATCGAGGGCGAGCGCCGGGTGTCCGAAGGGCGCGAAGAGATGCGCATGCGGGTCGTCGAACAGCCGGTCGGGCCGGCGGCTCTCCGCCGCCCGGAAAGCCGCGATCCAGGCCGCCGTGTTGCTGATCGCTTCTGACATGCGCAAATGCTACCGGGTTATGATCGCCGTTGTCCCGACCGCAACGGTCGTTTGAGCCGGAGGATGCCGTGACTGACGGGGTCTTGATTTTTGGCGCCAGCCGGGAGACCGGGCTGGAAACCGCGAAATTGCTGACCGCCCGCGGCGAGCCGGTCACCGCGTTCGTGCGGCCGACTTCCGACATCAGCGAGCTGAAATCACTGCAGCCGCACCTTGTCTACGGCGACGTGCTCGACCCGCTCGCGGTCGGCAAGGCGCTCGCCGCCGGCAGTTTTCGCGCGATCGTGTGCAGCATCGGCGCGCACCGCGGGCAGGTGCCCCGGCCCGATTTCGAAGGCGCAAAGACGATCGTGGATGCGGCGAAGGGCCTGAAGGGCTCGCCCCGCATCCTGATGGTCACGATGATCGGCGCGGGCGACAGCCGCGCCGCCGTGGCGCCGAAGGTCATCGAGGTGCTGGGGGAGGCGATCCGCCTGAAGACGATGGCCGAAAACTATCTCATCGAGAGCGGGTTGCCCTATACGATCCTGCGCCCGGGCGGCATGACGTCGGAGCCGGCGTCAGGCACCGCGATCCGGACCGAGGACCACATGCGGATGGGCGTGATCTCCAGGGCCGACCTCGCGCGGCTGATCGTCGAATGCCTCGACGAGCCGTCCACGACCGGCAAGGTCTATCACACGGTGGATCCGGAGATTAAGTGGCAGCCGCCGCTGCAGCGGGGCGAAAACTTTCCGAATACGTAACACGGGCAAGTAAGCAATCCTGAAGCTAAGCCCGCCAGAAAAGTTAACAAATAAGACCCGGCACTTAAGTTACGGTCCCTTGGGCTTGGCGTCGAAATAGAGCTGGTCGAGGCGCCTGTGGAGGCTGCTCGCCCAGCGTTGCGCGAGGTGGCGCAATTCGTAGGTGGTCAACGGGGCCGTGGCGCGGACGGCGCCGAAGTGGCCTACCGCCGTGGCGGGCTCCGCCGTGCGCCGGTCCGTCGCGGTGCCGAGCGTGACGTCGGCGACCGGGTCCACGAGGCTCACGACGAGGGTCGCGTCGGCGACGCTGTCGATATAGATCGTCGAGCCCGCCGGTTCCTCGGGCGGCACGCGCGAGACAATGTCGCGCAGTGAGGGCTTCACCAGCAGCACGCCGGGTCCCGGCTGGTCGGTCAGCGTGAAATGCTTGTCACGGCGGAGCTCGTCGCGCAGGGCTTCGTCGAAGACCTTCGCGAGGACCTCACGGTCCTTGTCCGAAACCGGGAACTCGTTCCGGGTCGTCGGCGCCATCGGCGGACCGGACAGCGGGGCGACATCGCGGAATTGCAGCTCCACCGGGGCGAGCAGCACCTGGTCGAACGGCGGCGTGTGCGCCTGGTCGCCGGCCCAGCGTATCTTGAGACCCGGATTGCGGGTCTGCAGCGACGGGTCGGACGTCTGCGCGCCGGCCACGGCGCCTGCCAGCGCCAGTGCCAGGGTCATGCTGCGGACGATGCTTCTGTTCGACATGGCGATGCTCCTCGGGATTTGCACCGCGAAACTCGGAACCCACTATCGGCATAGACCATCCGCCCCATCCCGCGGTTCCGGCGGGGTGTCAGGCCGCCACTGTGACGCTGCCCGGCTTGTCGAAGACCGCCTGGACATCGGTAATGGCGCGCTCGAGAAAGCCACCTTCGCAGTAGGCAAGGTAGAACTCCCACATGCGGATGAAGTCCTCGCCATGGCCGAGCCGGCGCACGGCCTGGACCTGGGAGAGAAACCTGCGGCGCCATTCGCGGAGCGTCCGTGCGTAGTCCTGGCCGATGTCCTGCAGGCCGACGAGTTGCAGGTCGGTCGCGCGCGCAACGGAGGCCTGGATCGCGCCGAGCGAGGGCAGCGCGCCGCCCGGGAAGATGTATTTCTGGATGAAGTCGACCGACCGGCGCGCCTGGTCGTAGAGCCGGTCGGCGATGACGATTCCCTGGAGCAGCATCCGCCCGTGTGGCCGCAGGCGCGCACTGCATACGCGGAAGAATTCATCGAGAAAATCCAGGCCCACCGCCTCGATCATCTCCACCGACACGAGCTTGTCGAACTGGCCTTCCAGGTCGCGGTAGTCCCTGTCGAGCACGGTGACGCGGTCCTGGAGCCCCGCGGCGCGGACCCGCTGTAGCGCGTATTCACGCTGGCGCGCGGATATCGTGGTCGTGGTGACGCGGCAGCCGTAATTCCCGGCTGCGTGCAGCGCGAGGCCGCCCCAGCCTGTCCCGATCTCGAGCAGCTCGTCTCCGGGAGAGAGCCCGAGCTTGCGGCAGATGACGTCGAGCTTGTGCACGGCTGCCTCCTCGAGCGTGCTGTCCGTGCGCGGGTAGATCGCGGACGAATAGCTCATCGTGCCGTCGAGGAACAACCGATAGAACTCGTTGCCGAGGTCGTAGTGCGCGCTGATGTTGCGCCGGGCCTGCGCGCGCGTATTCCGGCGCAGCCGATGCGCGAGGCGCAATACCGGCGCGGCGAGCCGCGCGAACCCGCCTTCGACGTCCGCCATCACGGCGCGGTTGGCGGCGAAGACACGCATCAGGGTGGTGAGATCGCTCGCGGTCCACTTGCCCCGCATGTAGGCCTCGGCGGCGCCGATCGTGCCGCCGGCCGCTATGTCCGCCCAGGCCGAGAGGTCGCGGATGCGGACCTCCGTCTGTGGAGGGCTCGCAGTGCCGCAGCTCTCGTCGCCGAGCGCGTCCCTGATCACGAGACCGCCATCGCGCAACTTCGCCAGCTGCGCGAGGCAGCGCCGGCGCAGGAGCCGGGTGAGCGCGCCAGCCTCGCCGGCCGCGCAGCGCTCATCCTCGTCGGATACCGTGGACTCGTGGTCGCTCATGGCTCCCCAGCCGTCCTATGATCGGCCTTATCTTCGGCAATTTGGGGCGTCCCGTCACCCCAGGGGTTCCGGATGACCGCCGTGCTATACGGGCTCGCCGTCACCGCGGCGCTGATGCTCGCCGGCTGGCTGATCAGCCTCGAGCGCCGCAACGCGGGCGTCGCGGACGCGGTCTGGGGTCCCGCCATAGCGGCTGCCGGCCTCGTCTGGCTCACCGCCGCCGCCGGCCCTTCCCCGCGCGGCCGCCTCGCGGTGACGCTCGCGGTGATCTGGGCCGCGCGGCTCTCGGCGCACGTCATCTACCGCAATCTCGGCAGGCCCGAGGACTGGCGCTACCGCGAGATGCGCGTGCGCCGCGAGACGGGGTTCGCGTTCAGGAGTCTCTACGCCGTCTTCGGCCTGCAGGCGCTGCTCGCCTGGATCGTCAGCCTGCCGCTCTATGGAGCCGCGACCTCGACCGGCGCGCCCGGGGTCCTGGATTTCGCCGGCGCGCTGCTCGCGTCCTTCGGCATCGTGTTCGAGTCCATCGCCGATCAGACAGCTGCTCGACTTCCAGGCCCATCATGGTGCACGGCACGGCGTCATGGATCGGGGCCTGTGGCGCTACAGCCGGCACCCGAATTATTTCGGCGAATGCTGCCTGTGGTGGGGGCTCTGGCTGATCGCGCTCGCGGGCGGCGCCTGGTGGACGGCGCTCGGCCCGGCGCTCCTCACCTTCCTGCTGCTGAGGGTCTCCGGCATCGCGCTGACCGAGAAGGACATCGCCGGGCGCCGCCCCGGCTACCCGGACTACGTGCGCCGGACCAGCGGCTTTCTGCCGCGCCGGCCGAGGGCCTGAACCGGGCCGCCAGCTGCTAGGATGGAACGGCACTCAAGTGGAGGGCGCAGGCCCGCCGCCCGAACAGGACTGCTCATGAAACTGGCCACCCACATCGTCACGCTCACCGCGCTCGTCTCTGGCGCAGCCGCCTGGGCCTCCGACCCGACCGTCGTCAGCCCCGCCGGACACAAGGCGCTCGCGCCGGAGATCGCCGTCGCGGCAGATGGCTGCCATCAGCATCGTCTGGGTCGAGCGCACGCCGGAGGGCGAGGCCATCGCCGCCGCCGGTGCGGCAAGTGCGGAAGGGCATACGCATCTGGCACAGGCCGATGTGTTCTTCGCGCGCTCGACGGACGGCGGCAAAACCTTCACGGCACCCCTACGGGTGAATACGCAAGTCGGATCGGTCTGGGGCTTCGCGATCAGCAAGCCACGCGTGCTCGTCTCGCCGGACGGCACCGTCCACCTCTTCTACCCGGGCAACAGCATGAGCAAGGCGAGCGGCAAGCCGATCGTGCTGCCGATGTACGCGCGCTCGACCGACAGTGGCCGCACGTTCGCGACTCCCGTCAGCCTCGGCAGCGTGCCGGCCTCCGACCACAGCGACGTCGTCAGCGGCGGGCTCGCGAACGCCGAGTGCTTCGGCACGCTGGCCATCGACGAACGCGGCGGCGTCTACGCCTATTGGATCGACACGCGCGACATGTCGAACGAGAGCCGCAACGGCAAGATCTTCTCCGCCGTGTCCTATGACGGCGGCAAGAGCTTCGGCAAGGACTTCGAGGTCTTCCCGGCGGATGCCTGTCCCTGCTGCCAGATCACTGCGGGCGTGTACGACGGCAGGATCTACATGGGCTCACGCCAGGTGACACCCGAGGGCATGCGCGACAGCGTCGTCGCCATCTCCACCGACCGTGGCAAGACATTCAAGCCGCGCGTGCGCTGGGGCGGGGTATCCTGGAAGATCGAGGGCTGTCCGCTCAAGCCGACCTCGATCGCGGTGGACGGCGATCACGTGTACCTCGTCGCGTACAATGGCGGCGCGAATCCGCCGGGCGCATATTTCTCGCGCTCGACGGACGGCGGCAAGAGTTACGAGCCCGCCGTTGCGCTGCATCCGGGGGCGACGGTGTCCGACATGCCGGTCGTCAAGGTGCTCGACGGCAAGATCATCGTGGCCTGGCAGGCCAAGACCACCGGCGACCGCCGCGTGTACATCAGCGTGTCCCGGGACCGCGGCAAGACGTTCAGCACGCCCGTGGAGATGGCAGCGCCACCGGGCACCGGCATCCAGCCGGTGATCGCCGGCCGGGCAGGGGGGCTGCAGATCGCCTGGCAGCAGGGCGACACTGTGATGACGCAGTATCTCGCCGGCAGCGATCCGCTGCTCGGCGCGCCTGTCGCCGCTGCGCAATGAGGCGCGGGCGATGAGACGAACGGGGGCGGCCCGGCTCCTGCGCGCGCTCCTGCCCCTGGCGTTGCTGCTGGCCTGCCCCGCAAGGGCGGATGCTCCGGCGGCGCGCTCGGTGACTCCCGATGAATTCAACGGCGAGCTCGCCGCGCTGCGCGGCCGGGTGGTGGTACTCAACGTCTGGGCCACCTGGTGCGTGCCCTGCCTCAGGGAGATCCCCGATCTCGTCGCGGTCGAGCAGGAGCTCGGCGGCAAGGGCCTGTCGCTGCTGGGGCTTTCGGTGGACGAGCCGCAGGACGCGGCGCGCGTCGAGACCTTCCGGCAGAAATATTTCGCCGGCTTCCGTACACTCGTGCGCACGACCTCGAACATGTACGACGCCGTGAGCCCGATCGATCCGGGCTGGAACGAGATCGTGCCGACGACCTATCTCATCGGTCGCGACGGCAAGGTGCTGACACGCATCCAGGGGAAGAGGACCGCGGAGGAATTCCGCGCGGCGGCGATGGCGGCCCTCGCCGGCCAGTGACGCGCGAGGCGCGGCTCAGGCCGGGCCATTCCCTGCTGCCGCACCCAGCATCCGCAACGCCTCCCCGGCGAGCGCCGCATTGGAGCTGAGCACCGGGATGCCGGCCGAGGCGCGGATCGCGGCGAGCGCGGGCAGCGTGGACATGCCGGTGCCCGAGAGCAGGAGCGCATCGGCGTGCGGCGTCCCCAGACTGCGCACCGCCGCAAGCGCGTCGGCGGCCGTAAGCTGATAGATCGTGCGCGTGTCCTCCTCGCTCGCGGTGGCGACGCGCCGGGTCAGCACCACCTCCAGGCCCTGGGCCGTCCAGAATTCCGCCGCCGCGTCGAGCAGCCATTCCGGATACGGCGCGACGAGGACGATGCGCGTGAACCCCTGGCGCGCGAGCTCGCGGGCGAGCGCCTCCGTCGCGGTGAGCACGGGGTAGCCGAAGCGCGCCGCGGCGGCGTCCACCATGGCCCGTTCCTGCCCGCGCCCGACGAGATAGGACGAGCCGGTGCAGGCGAAGCAGAAGAGATCGAGCGGCATCCCGCCGTAGGCCTCGAGGTAGGTCTCCAGGCGCTCCAGGTATTCGATGAGCCGCGCACGCGGCGAGGCGTCCGCGCTCGTGAGGCGCGTGACGACGAACTCCACCTCGGCGGGCAGCAGGCGGCGGAACTCGGCCTCCACCGTGGGGTTCGCCTGCGGCGTGCCGACGCCGATGCGTCCCGCCATGCCTTGAGGGTGCGTCGCCGTCATGGGCTCAGGCGATGGCGGCCGCGCGGCGCAGGCCCGCTATCATCGAGGAGCCGAGCAGGTACTCGCGCGCGGCGTTGCGATCCGCGGCGATCTTCTGCAGCCGCGCGAGCTCCTCGCGCCGCCATGCGGGATCGGGATTGCGCATGCGGTTCCGGTTGCGGTCCGCCTGTTTGAGGATCTCGTCGGCGGCGACCGGACGCCGTTGCCGGTCGTAGAGGTCGAGGAGCGCGGCGCTCGCGCCGCCGAGCACCTGTGCCAGTTTGTCGGCCAGATTGAAAGCGTCGTGGATGCCGCAGTTCATGCCCATCCCGCCGGAGGGGCTGTTGACGTGCGCGGCGTCGCCCGCGAAGAGCACGTGGCCTGAGCGGTAGGCCGGGACGATGCGCTGGTGGACGCGGTACGGGCGGTGCTCGAGCACCTCGTAGTCGCGGACCTGCGGGACGATCCGCTGCAGTTTGGCCTCGATGCGCACGGGGTCGTCCAGGCGCCAGGGCTCGCCCTCCGGGTCCTCGTCCGCGTCGGGATAGAGGCTGACGCGCCAGCGGTCCTGCAGTCGCAGGAGCGAATAGTTGCCATCGCGGGTCCAGACGTAGTTGATCGGCGAGAGGCCGGGCAGATGATCCTCGAAGCGGAACGTCGTGGTGGCGAGCACGGTGGTCTCGGGATAGGTCAGGCCCTCGAACGGCAGCCCGACCAGCCGGCGCAAGGTGCTGCCCGAGCCGTCGGCGGCGATGGCGTAGCGGGCGAGTACCCGCTCGCGGCTCTGCCCCTGGTTCCAGCGCACCGTGACGCCGTCGTCCTGTCTCGCGATGCCACTCGCCTCCGCGCCGAAGCGCACGGTGATGAGGCGCTCACGCTCGGCGGCGGCGAACGCCAGCAGGCAGAACGCCGCCTGCTCGAACTGCACGCGATACGGGTGACGCGTGTCGGTGGCGAGCACGCCGAGATCGAAGACGGCGCGCTCGTGCGTCTCGTGCTGGCGGATCTGCCACGTCGGCGCGATCAGCCCGCGGCGCAAGATCTCCGCCGTGAGGCCGATGTCCTCGAGCATCTCGAGCGTCGGCGGGTGGAAGGTGGAGGCGCGCAGGTCCGCCGGCGGCTGCGGCTCGCGCTCGAGCACGAGCGTCTCGACACCGCACCGCGCGAGGCAGAGCGCGGCGCAGAGACCCACGGGCCCTGCGCCGACGATGACCACGGGAACTGTCGCTGTCTCCGGCATTCGACCTATTTTGCCGCGAATCAGTGGTCAAGTGATGGCGACCGATCGGGCAACCCTATGTTAACTGCAACAGATGCAGTATCGATCCGCTCGGGTAAGATGCAATCTCGACGTCTCGACGTCTCGGCGAGACACACACATGATTCGACGACAGCTTCGGTTATCGTCGTGGGTGACATTCCCCGCGGTCGTCCCACCTCTCGTGGCGGCGTGGCTGCTGACCTTCGGATTAGCAGGCCACGCGGCCCCCATCCTCGATCAGCATCAAGATGCCGCATTGAATGCAAACGCTGCCTTTGGTTTCGAGGGACTTGAGCGCGCACAGACCTTCACCGTCGGAACACCCGGCATCCTGGACAGCATCGATATCCGTGTCGCGCGGAATGGAAGCTTCACGGACACGCCTTTGGCAGTCACGTTCTACGACACACACGGTGGAGCGCCCGACGAGACCGGCCTGTTCAATGTAAATGTCGCGTCCAGTCTGTTACCGGTCGGCGTCCAGGATCCCGACACCGGGTTGATCGCGAACTTTGACTGGATCAAGGTCGATTTACGAAGCTTCAATTTCCTGGTCTCGCAAGGCGACGTCCTGGCTTTTGGGTTCGGGATTCCGGCCTCGGCGAGCGAGCGGTACTTTTACATCGATGGTGGCTGTTGTTCTTCAACGGATCCATACAGCGGCGGGTCGGCTTTCGTGCGGTCGGTCAAACCCAGCAGCACGTTTTTCACTCATTGGCCGGTTTGGACTGTGAACGTTTCTAACTCCGACTGGGCATTTCGGACGTACGTCGAACCCGTTCCGCTGCCCGCTGCCTTCTGGATGCTCAGTTCAGCGTTCAGCTTCCTGTTTTGGACGCGACGGCAATTGATGGGTCACTCATGATCCGATTTCAGACTTGTTTATCGGGTTGGCTAATGCTCATTGCGCTGTCTTTCCCGCTGGCTGCGACGGCCATCCCGGTGCATTGGACCGTCGAAGGAGTCGTGTTCGAGGACGGTGGCACCGCGAGCGGGTCGTTCACCTACGATGCCGATTTCAATCTGTATTCGAGCATCTCCCTGGACACGACCGACGGCGCATGGCTCAGTGGCAACAGCTATCACGCGACAGCAGCGTACCTGTTCGGACACATCGGCGTCGTATTTGTGCCGACGCCGGGGAGCGACGTGGCCGGCACCCAATTTCTCCAGCTCGGGTTCACGATTCCGCTGAGCAATGCAGGCGGCCTAGTGCCGTTAGGGGAGAACCACCCGCCGACCGGCGCGGCGGTGGTCGAAGGCTTCTGTAATGGCCTATATTGCCAGCCCGTAACGGGGCCGATGCGATATGCCGTCCAAAATGGAACTGCAACCGGCGTGGTGGTCCCCGTGCCCTCCGGCCTCTGGTTACTCGGCTCGGCACTCGGCCTGCTGAAAATCTCGCGCGTTACGAAACTTGTGTAGACTGGCCGAATGATCCGCAACGCCGAAATCCTGCGCCGAGGCCGCATGTTCCGCTTGCCGGCGCTGTTTGTACTCGGCTGGCTGAATCTAGTCGCCCAGCCCTGTCTGGCGGAGAACGTGGACATGCCGCCCGGCATGTCTCACTGCGATCACGGCGGCACCGCGAAACATCCGGCGCCGTGCTCCGGGATGCAGGCGTCGAACTGCTTCGTTGCAGACGGAGTTGCGGTCGATTCCGCGCGGGCAGCCCCGTCTCACTTCGGCAATCTGTCCGCGGTGCCGCTCTCGTGGATTCACGATATCGCGCCCGGCGAGGTCGCGGGCGCTCCCTCCCTCCACGCCACCGGGCCTCCTCTTCACCTACTCTTCGGAAGACTGCGCAACTAAATCGCTCTTCGTCTGAACCGTTCCGTTCCGGTTTCACGCGAGGAGAGTCGTCATGCGCGTTCATCCGGGGCCGCGAGCCCCGGTCATTCAGCTTCCAGCCATCACCCGACGCCGGTTCGTGCAGGGCCTCACCCTCGGCACGGCCGGCGCCGTTCTCTGGCGCCCCTCCTGGGCCGTCGGCGAGGGGAGCGGCCCGACGATCCTCACCGGCACCGAGTTCGATCTCACGATCGGTGAAATGGCCGTCAACTTTACGGGCCGCGCCCGGCGCGCCACGGTCGTGAACGGCTCGCTGCCGGCGCCGCAGCTCGTCTGGCGCGAGGGGGACACGGTGCGTCTGCGCGTCACCAACTCCCTCGCCGAGCCGACTTCGATCCACTGGCACGGCATGATCCTGCCGGCGGCGATGGACGGCGTGCCCGGCCTGAGCTTCCGGGGCATCGATCCGGGCGAGACGTTCGAGTACCGGTTTCGCGTGCGGCAGAGCGGGACCTACTGGTACCACAGCCACTCCGGCTTCCAGGAGCAGGCCGGCCTCTATGGCCCGCTCGTGATCCTGCCGCGCGAGGGCGCCCGCGATGTTGCAGGTGCCGGCGCCGAGCGCGATCACGTCGTGATGCTGTCCGACTGGACGGACGAGGATCCGCGCCGCGTCCTCGCCCATCTCAAGAAGCAATCGGACTACTACAACTTTCACCAGCGCACGGTGGGGGATTTCTTCAGGGACGCGCGCCGTGTCGGCATCAGTGCCGCGCTCGCCGATCGCATGGCCTGGGGCGCGATGCGCATGAATCCCACTGATCTCGCCGACGTCACCGCCGCCACCTACACGTATCTCATGAACGGCGCGACGCCGGCCGGCAACTGGACGGGGCTTTACCGCCGCGGCGAGCGCGTGCGCCTGCGCTTCATCAACGCCGCCGCCATGACCTACTTCGACGTGCGTATTCCCGGGCTCTCTCTCACCGTCGTCGCCGCCGACGGCCAGCCGGTGCATCCGGTGACCGTGGAGGAGTTCCGCATTTCGCCCGCGGAAACCTACGACGTGATCGTGACGCCCGCGGGCGAGGAGCCGTACACCATCTTCGCGCAGTCCGCCGATCGCAGCGGCTACGCGCGCGGCACGCTCGCGCCGCAGCCCGGGCTCGCCGCGCCGGTGCCCGAGCCCGATCCGCCCGCGCTGTTGTCCATGGCGGACATGGGACACATGGGTCACGAGGGACACGAGATGGCGGCCGCCGCCGTTCTGCCATCGGGTCCTACGCACGCGCCTGCGGAGTCCGGCCCTGCCGTCGACATGCGCGCCGGCATGCTGAGCCCGCGCCTCGACGACCCCGGCACGGGCCTGCGCGACAACGGGCGGCGGGTGCTGACCTACGCCGATCTCGCGAGCCTCTTCTCCGATCCCGACGGCCGCGAGCCGGGGCGCACGCTCGAGTTGCATATCACCGGCCACATGGGCCGGTATCTCTGGTCGTTCAATGGGGTGAGTTTCGTGGATGCGGAACCGCTCCTGTTCGACTATGGCGAGCGCCTGCGCATCGTGCTCGTGAACGACGGGATGATGGAGCACCCGATCCACCTGCACGGCATGTGGTCGGATCTCGAAGACGAGGAAGGCCGCTTCAAGGTCCGCAAGCACACGATCAGCGTCAAGCCGGGCCACCTCAATTCCTATCGCGTCACCGCGGATGCGCTCGGCCGCTGGGCCTACCACTGCCATCTCATGATGCACATGGAGAGCGGGATGTTCCGCGAGGTGCGGGTGGACGAGGCGGGGCGTCATGGCTGAGCGTCTGGCCTGTGCGCTCGCCTGTCTGGCGCTTGGCGGGCCTGCAGCGGCCGCAGAACCCTTGCCGCCGGTGACGGACGCGGACCGCGCCGCCGCGTTCCCCGACGTGTCGGGCACGCCGATGCACGCGCACATGCGGGAGGATCCGCTCATGGGAACGCTGAAGGCGGACCAGCTCGAATGGCAGTACCGCCCGGGCGACGACGCGCTCAAGTGGGACGTCACCGGCTGGCTCGGCCATGACATGAACCGCGTATGGCTGCGTGACGAGGGCGAGCGCGTGTCGGGCAGCACGGCCGGGAACCGGCTCGAGCTCCTGTGGGGACACCCCGTCGCGGCCTGGTGGGATCTGGTGGCGGGCGGCCGCCTCGACACAAGTTCCGCGACGGATCGCGCGTATGCCGCGATCGGGGTGCAGGGTCTCGCGCCGCAGTGGTTTCATGTCGAGGCGACCGCCTATCTCGGCGAGGGCGGGCAGGTCGGCCTGCGCGTGCAGGGCGACTACGACTGGCTGATCACCAACCGCGTGATCCTCTCGGCGCGCGTCGAGGGTGATGCGTGGAGCGACGACGACGAGAGCGCCCGCATAGGCAGCGGTCTCGCCGACCTGAGCGTGGGGCTGCGGCTGCGATATGAAATCCGCCGGGAGCTGGCGCCTTATATCGGCGTCGAGTGGTCGGGCCTGTTCGGCGAGACGGCCGACATCGCGCGCGCGGCGGGCGGCGACACCGGCGAGACGAGCGTGGTCGCAGGCGTGCGTTTCTGGTTCTGAGCCGGCACGGCTCCGTCCCTGCAGGCGATCGCTAAGTACATTTCCTTAAGGTCTGGTGCCGCCGCCGCGCGTATAAAAATAGGTCCACCCAGAGGAGGGCATTGCGATGGCAAAGAGACAACACATGATTCCCGCCAAGAAGGTGTTGAAAATGATGAGGGCCGCGACCGCGGCCGTGAAGAAGGCCGAGGAAGCCAAGGGCAGGGCGCACCTGAAGGCCTACGCGGCGCGCATGATCGTGGAGCTTGCCAAGGCCGCGGGTCTCCCGCCGCCGCCGATGCGGGTCCGTAAGGCCGCAATGGCGCGGGGACGTAGAGTGGCCGCTTCGGCACGAAGACGCGCCAGGAAGACCGCCGCCGGCGCAAAGGCGAGAGCCCGTCGGACGATGGGCAGAACCTAGTCGGGCCCCTCAGGGAGCCAGCCGCTCGATCTTCCAGCCGCCGTCGTGGCGCGAGTATTGGAACCGGTCGTGCAGCCGGCTCTCCTGACCCTGCCAGAACTCGATCGCCGCGGGGGTCACCCGGTAGCCGCCCCAGAATGAGGGCAGGGGAACCTCACCGGCCGCGAACTTCTGTTTCATCTCGGCGAATTTCTGCTCGAGCACCGCGCGCGAGGAGATCGGCTGGCTCTGGTTGGAGACCCAGGCGCCGAGCTGGCTGTCGCGCGGGCGGCGCATGAAATAGGCGAGACTCTCGGCGGCGGTCGTGCGCGCGGCGCTGCCGCGGATTTTCACCTGCCGGTGCAGCTCCGGCCAGAAGAAGAGCAGCGCCACCTTCGGATTGGCGGCGATGTCGTGCGCCTTGTGGCTGCCGAGGTTCGTGTAGAACACGAAGCCGCGCGCGTCGTAGAACTTCAGGAGCACCGTGCGCGAGGAGGGCTGGCCGTCTGCCCCGACGGTCGCGATGCTCATCGCGTTCGCGTCCAGCATCTGTGCGCGCGTGGCGTCCTGGAACCAGCGGTCGAACTGGACGATCGGATCGGGGTCGAGATCGGCGCCGCGCAGTGGCTTGCTGCGGTAGTCGCGGCGCAGGTCAGCGAGGTCATTGCTGACAGTCATCATTGTTGGCCAGAAGAGCATGGTGCCGGTGTTCACTTGTTGAGTTATTGCAAAGCAATAACTCAACAAGTGAACACCGGCACCATTCTATTAACGATTAACGTTGCACGACCATGCAGTCCTGGCCCGAGCCCTTGAGCTTTTGGCAGGCGGAACGGGCGGCGGTCTCGCTCATGCCGATCGTCTTCACGCGGTAGACGGTGTCGGCTCCGGATGGCTTCTGGACCGACAGCGAGCCTACGAGATTGTGGTATTTCTTCTCCATGAGCGCCTTTTCGGACTGCGCCTTGTCGAGCGTGCTGAAGGCGCCGAGCTGGACCTGGTAGTCGCCTTTCGGGATCGCCGCCACGCTGTTCGTCGGCTTCGGGCTCGCCTGTTTCTGCGCGACCTTCGGCTCGGGCTTCGGCGGCGCCGGCGGGGCGAGCGCCGCGAGCTGCGCGCGGGCCTGCTCGGCCTGCGGCGCATCGGCGTAGCGGATCAGGAAATCCTCCAGCGCCTCGCGCGTGCCGGCGGCCTGTGCGGTCCTCCAGGCCGATTCGGTCTCGAGCTCGGTAATGCGCTGGCGTGCCTCGCCCATGTGGGCGCCGGTCGGATGCGCAAGAAGATAGTTGTTATACGCCTCGATGGCGTCCGAGGCCTGGGCGTTCTCCCAGTCCGTCGTGTCCTTCAGGGCATCGAGCTGCGACTGGGCCTTCTGTGCCCATTCGCCGTCCGGGTGTTTCTGCAGGAATGCCTGGAACGCGGCTTCGGTGTTCTCCGCTTCCGCCTGCTTCCAGTCCGCTTCCGGGTTGCTGCAGGCCGCAACCATAGCCAACGCCGCTGCCGCGACGGCAAGCCGCCATTTCTTCATCGGGACCCTCCGGGTGCGCACACAACAACGCCAGCGATTATCCGCCTGTAGCAGGTTTTTGAACAGCGGCGCCCGCGGCGGCGGCTATTGACGGAGCACCACGCGCCGCAGGTGTACGGTCACCTGCCCTGCATACTTGATGTGGCCACGCAGTTCGAGCGGTGCACGCGTCTTCGGATCGAGCAGGATGACGAGATCGCCGCGCAGACCCAGCAGCTCGAATTCCTCGTCCTCGTCGGCTGACGGTGTCAGCGGGCTGCCGCGCACGCGCAGCTCGAGCGCCTTGAGCGCGCCGCGGTGACGGTGCTCGCCGGAGGCATCCTTCTCCCTGAAATCCACCTGCACGTCGCGCGTGCCGGTGACCTCCACGATGACGCGGTTCACGCGCTTGCGCGAAAACGTAAACGCCTCCAGGCGGTCGCCTCGCTTCGAGAGATCGGCGGCGCCGACCATCCAGAGGAGCACGGTCGCCTCGGTGACGGGCTTGCCTTCGGCACCGTCCGAGTAGGGGCGCATGCCTTCGGTGCGCCGCGTCCATTGCTCGGGCGCGAGGGATTCCTCGCGCGGCGTCGCCGGCCAGCGCGTGTAGTGATAGGCGCCGATGTCGGTGAAGCGGTAAGTGCGCCGGCGCTCGCCCGCATCGAGCTGAGTCCGCTGCAGGGTCGCGCCGGTCACCGGATCGGCCCACAGCGTCGTGAGCGATTCGCGTCCGAGACCGCTCGCCGTGTAGATCATCTCCAGCACGTCCTCGCCGGGGGGCAGCGGGCGGCCGGCAGGCGTGCCCATCAGTTGGGGCGCGACCTCGCGTGCCGCGCGGATGCGTGCCTCGACTTTCGCGGTAGCCGACATCAGGAACTTGGATGCGCTGAAGTCGAGCTCCTGCCACAACGGCCGGTCGCGGTCGAACGCCGGCGTCGCCGGCGTCGCCGGTGCCGCCGGCACCGCGCCCGCAAGCAGCTGGATTGCCACGACGGATGCGTGGGTGATGCGGACGGGACGAACGCGCATGAATGCAGTTAAGCCGAGCACGATCGCGGGGTCAACGGTGCCGCTGCCGCGCGCCACCGGGTATGCTGGCCGTAATGCGCGCGTCGCGTCTTATCGCAGCGATCGTCTGGGCCTGCCTCATCCCCTGGGCGAGCGCGCGAGCCAAAGTCGAGATCGAGGGCGTGCGGGGCGCGCTGCGGGAAAACGTCGTCGCACATCTCGCGCTCGATGACGTCCCCTGCGATGCGCCGGCCTGGCGCGTGCGACGACTCAGCCGCCAGGCGGACGGTCAGATCCGCGACGCGCTCGAGGCCTTCGGCTATTACAGTCCGGTCATCACCCAGGAGAAGGTCGAAGGGAGCGGATGCTGGACGGTGAAGATCGCGATCGAGCTCGGCCAGCCCGTGCGGCTGCGTGCCATCGATGCCACGGTCGGCGGCGAGGCGGCGCGGGACAAGTCATTCCAGAAGCTGCTGAAGTCGAACCCGCTCGAGGCGGGTGAGGTCCTCAATCACGCCGCCTACGAGCGCTACAAGCGCCAGTTCGCCGACCTCGCGCGTCAGCGGGGCTACTTCGCCGGCCACTTCGAGGCGAGCCGCATCGACGTCCACACCCAGGAGCAGGCCGCCGACATCACGCTCCACTACGAGTCCGGGCCGCGTTACCGTTTTGGCCCGGTGACCTTCGTGCAGACGGTGGTGCGGCCGGATCTCGTCGAGCGCTTCGTCGATTTCCGCGCCGGCGACGCCTACGATGGCAACAAGGTCACCGATCTCTACAACGCACTGCTCGGCACGGGCTATTTCGCGACCGTGGACCTGCGCACGCTGCCGGGCACACCGCCGGACATCGACGTGCCGATCACCATCGAGCTCACGCCCGCCAAGCGCCAGGTCTATACGGTCGGCGCGGGCTACGGCACGGACACCGGCATCAAGCTCCGCGCCGGGTACACCAACCGGCGCCTGAACGAGCGTGGCCACCAGTTCGACGCCACCATCAGCCTCTCGCAAGTCCTGTCGCAGGTCGGCGTGAGCTATCGCCTGCCGCGCAAGGATCCGAGGGTCGAGTGGCTCAGCGTCGATGCGGGTTACGAGCACCAGGACACGACCACGAGCCTCACCGACACCTACAAGGTGGGCATCAAGGAGTTCCACCGGCGGCCGCACGACTGGATCGAGACGCGCTTCGTGGATGCGAGCGTCGAGCGGTTCGAGGTGGCGGACGAGAGCAACACGGAATTCCTGCTGATACCCGGCGTGAGCTGGAGTCATACGTACCCGTCGACGACGACGATGACGCGCCCGGAACGGGGTCATCGCCTGTCGCTGAAGCTGAGCGGGACGGGCAGCTTTCTCGGCTCGGACTCCACGTTTTTCCAGGCCGATCTGCAGGCCAAGGTGATCTATCCCGCGTGGAAGGGCGGCCGCGTGCTCCTGCGGGGTGACGCGGGAGCCACGGCGAAGGACGAGTTCGAGACCCTGCCGGCTTCGGTCCGCTACTTCGCGGGCGGCGACTACAGCGTGCGCGGCTACGCCTACGAGTCCCTCGGCCCGACCGATGAGGAAGGCAACGTCGTCGGCGGCAGCCACACGCTGGTCGGCAGCGTCGAGCTCGACCAGCGCGTCTGGAAGAACTGGTCGGTTGCCGCGTTCGTCGACACGGGCAACGCCTTCGACAACTTCACGCATCTGCATCTGAAGACGGGCGTAGGTGGCGGCATCCGCTGGTATTCGCCGCTCGGCCCCGTGCGAGTGGACGTCGCGTTCCCGACCGACCCGGATGCGCCGGACGACTGGCGGCTGCACGTCACCCTGGGGCCCGACCTGTGATCCTGCGCTGGATCGGCAGCCTCTTCCTGGTGCTCGCGCTCGCGTTGCTCGTGCTCGCCGGATGGGTGCTAGGCACCGAGGCGGGCTCGAACTGGCTGGCGCGCGAGGCGGAGCTCCTGAGCGACGGTGCGGTGCGCATGATCGGGCGTGCACGGCAGCCTCGCGGAGGGCCTCGAGGTCGACGAGCTCACGGTCGCGACGGGCACCACGCGCCTCGACGGCCGCGCTCTCACGCTGCGCCTCCAGCCCGCGCGCCTGCTGCGGGGCCGCCTGTCGGTCGTGACGATCCGCGCGCAGCGCATCAGCGTTACGCTCACGCCGGCGAGCCAGCCGACCGGCGCACCGTTCCGCATGCCGGTGCTGTCGGTGCCGCTTCCGGTGGAGGTGGACGAGCTCGGCATCGGCGAGCTCGAGATCCAGCCGCGGCGATTCGGTCCGGATTGTGACCGGTATCGGCCTGTCGGGATCGATGCGCGGGACACGCATCAGGCTCCGTCGGCTGCACGGGGCGCTGGCAGGATTCGAGCTGCGCGGAGAGGGTTCCGTGCACCTCGAGCCCGAGCTGCCGGTGAACGCGCACGTCGAATGGCGTCTCGCCGATCCCGCGCTGTCGGGCGAAGGGACCGTCCGTGGCAATCTCGCCGCGCTCGAATTCGCACAGCTCGTGCACGTGCCCGACGCGGTCACTGTCACCGGGACGATCCGCGATCTCGCTTCCGACCCGCGCGTGCAGGCCGAGGCGAGCTGGCCGGCTCTCGCCTTCAACGTCCCCGGCACTGGGCGGCGTGCAGGCCGGCGCGGGCCGCGCGACGCTCGGGGGCAAGGCGGGCGGCTGGCAGGCCACGCTCGCCACGGACACGCGCACGCGAGCCTGCCGCCGATGCGGCGAGCGCGACGGCGCACGGCGACGAGGAGCGGATCGTGTTCGACGAGCTGCGCCTCGACAGCGCTTCCGGCACGCTTGCCGCGCGGGGCGAGCTGACCATTGCGCCGCCCCGGCGTGTCGTCCTCGACGTCAAAGCCTCGAACTTCGATCCCGCGGTCTTCCGTCCGGGCCTCCGCGGCCGGTTGTCCGCCGAGCGAGGCTCGAGGCCGAGCTGCCCCCCGGCGAGATACGGGTCCGGGTCGCGGATCTGCGCGGGTCGCTGATGGACCGTCCGCTCGCGGGCAGCGGCGACGTCGCCTAGCGCGACGGGCTGCTCAGCTTCACGAACGTGAAGTTGCGGGCCGGGCCCGAACCGGCTGGCGGCCGACGGCACGCTCGGCGACCGCCTCGCCGGCCGGATCGATCTCGACGCCCCCGAGCTCGGCATCCTCTGGCCCGGCCTCGCCGGGAGTCTGCACGCGCATGCGACGCTCGCCGGCACGCGCGCGCAGCCTGTCGTCGATCTCGATGCCGATGGCCGGGAGCTCCGGTTTGCGGGCGCCGCGGCCGGCTCGCTCGCGTTGCAGGTCCGGGTGGACCGGCAGCAGCGCGTGGATGCCACGCTCGCGGCACACGGCGTCGAGGTGGCGGGGAACGCGCTCGGCGACGTCGCGGCCGGCATGCAGGGCACGCTCGATGCGCACCGCCTGACCGCGCATCTCGCCGGCGGCCGCGTCGAGGCGGACGTCGCGAGCGCCGGCGCCTGGAACGGCACGACGCTCCGACATCGCATCGAGAGCGCGCGCATCGCGACCGGACGAGCTCGGGGCCTGGCAGCTTTCCGGCGAGCCGGAGGTGTCGGTGCAGGCCGACGCCGTGACCGCCGGCGACCATTGCTGGGAGCAGCCGCCGGCATCGCTCTGCCTGAGCGGCCTCTCCTGGTCACCGGCGCACACGCATCTCGTCGCCGTGCTGCGTGATCTCGACATGCATTACTTCGACCGCTGGCTGCCCGAGGACTTCACCGTCACCGGCCGCGCCTACGCGGCGGCCTCCCTGGACCTGACTCCGGCCGGCCCCGACGGCTCGGCGATCTGGCGGCAGGAGGACACCACGATCCGTTACACCGGTGGCGACGAGCCGCTCGTGACGCCGCTCGAGACCGCGCAGGTCGCCGCCGAGTTCGCGCTGGACCAGGTGCTCGCGACGCTGGAGCTGCATGCGGCGGATGGCGTGCAGCTGTCCGGCACCGGCAGCATGCACTGGCCGGTCGGACCCGAAGCGCCGATCGAGGCGCACATCGCCGGGCAAATGCCCGACATCGCGCCGCTCCTGCCCGTGTTCGCGGGCGACTTCGATCTCGCCGACGTTGCCGGCAGCGTGAGTCTCGACGCGGGCGTTTCTGGGACGTTGGCGGCGCCCCGTGTCACCGGCGAAGTGCGTCTCGCCGACGGTTCGCTGGCGCTCGTTTCCCTCGGCGTCACGCTGAAGGACATCGACATCGCACTCGTAGGCGACGGCAGCGAGTCACTGAAGCTGCAGGGCTCCGCGCGCGCGGGCGGAGTGCTCACGCTCGACGGCGAGGTCGCGCCGATCGGGGAGGAGGGCCCGTCGGCCTGGGTGCGCATTCGCGGCAACAAGGTCGACGCCGTGCGCCTGCCGGACCGCTACGTCCAGGCGAGTCCGGACCTGACGCTGCGCTACGCCCGCGGCCAGCTCAGCACGGAAGGCGGCGTGACGATACCCAGGGCGGAGATCGTGGTACGGGAGCTGCCGGAATCGGCCGTCTCGCCGTCCCCGGACACGGTCGTGCACGACAGTGAGGCGACGGAGCAGAGCGCCGGCGGCGCGCAGCGCATCGGCGGGGAGTTCGCGGTCACGCTCGGGCCCGACGTGCGGCTCAAGGCCTTCGGGCTCGATACGCTGCTCGAGGGCACGGTGAAACTTTCCCAGGGCGCCGACGGCGAAATGCAGGGCTATGGCGTCGTGCGTCTGAAGGAGGGAAAGTTCGGCGCCTACGGCAAGGAGCTCACGATCGAGCGCGGCACGCTCGGTTTCGCGGGGCCGCTCGACGATCCGTCGATCGAGCTGCGCGCCAGCCGGCGGGTCGAATGGGAAGGCCGGACCGTAACTGCCGGGGTCATGGTGACCGGCACGGTCAATCGGCCCGAGAGCCGTGTCTTCTCGGACCCGGCGATGTCGGAGGTCGATGCCTTGTCTTATCTGATCTCGGGCCGGCCGATGCAGAGCACGAGCGCAAACGATCGCTCCTCCATCGCAGGCGCGGCGCTCGCGCTCGGCGTGCAGCAGACTTCACCGCTCACGCAGGCGCTCGGCAGCGCGGTGACGCTGGACGAGCTCGGCGTCCAGGGCAGCACGATCGACGAGACCGAGGTGGTGGCCGGCAAGCAGCTCGGGTCCGACCTGTACGTGCGCTTCACGTACGGCCTCTTCAATCGCATCGGCACGGTGCTCGCGCGCTACAAGCTCGGCCACAACTTCAGCATCGAAGCGGCGAGCGGCGAGGATGAGTCGCTTGACCTGATCTATTCCGTGGAGAAGGACTGAAACGGGTCGGGGCGGTCTCAGCGCCGCAGCAGGGCAACGATGTCCGATTCGTTGGCGAGCTCGGCGAGGTCCCGTGCCGTGCGGTGATCCACATTGACGATGCCCCGGTCGGCGCCGGCCGCGAGCAGCAGCTTGACCGCCTCCGCGTGCCCGCCCGCGGCCGCCGTCATCAGCGCCGTGTTGCCGCTCTTGTTGCGGAGGTCGGGGTCCGCCTTGTGTCCGAGGAGCTCGCGCACGATAGCCGCTTTTCCGGAGGCGGCCGCGGCGATGAGCGCCGTGTCGCCGTCGCTGCTGCGCCCGTCGACCGCGGCGCCGAGGCGCAGCAGCTGCGTGACCGTCTGCAGGTCGCCGCGCCTGACGGCGGCGAAGAGCGGCGACTCGCCTTCGCTGTCGCTCGCATCGAGATCCGCGCCGCGGTTCGCGAGGATCTCCAGCACGCCGGCCCGCCCCGCCTGCGCGGCCGCCCAGGCCGCCGAGCGTCCGCGCTCGTCGCGTACCTTGGGACTCGCGCCCATGTCCAGTAGTGACCGGGCGATGCCTGTCGCGCCGAGCCCGGCGGCGCTGATCAGCGGCGTGACGCCGCCGGGGCCGGTCTGGTCGACCGGAACGCCCGCGACGAGCAGCAGGTTCACGACCTTTTCGTGCCCGCCGGTGACGGCGAGGAGCAGCGCGGTCTGGCCATCCCGGGCCTGCTGGTCGGCGTGCGCGCGATTCTGGAGCAGCAGGCTCACGACGTCGGCATGGCCTTCCGCGGCGGCTTCCAGCAGCGCCGTCCGGCCATCGGGCGCCGCGGCATTCGCATCGGCGCCGTGCTGGAGGAGCTCGGCGACGATGTCGCGATGGCCCCGGGATGCGGCCCGCATGAGCGCGGTCCGTCCCTCCTGGTCGCGTGCGGAGAGGTCCGCCCCGTCGGCGATGATCTGGCGGACGAGGTCGGCGTTGCCCCGCCAGGCGGCGTAGATGAGCGGCGTGGCCCCGGGCAGGACGCCGGCCGTATCGGTCGCGTTTGCGACCGTCGTCGCTTCCGGCGCGCGCTTGACCTGGCTGTCCTTTCCGCCGCGGTCCGTGAGGATCCGGACGACGTCCGTATGCCCGCGTTCGCGGGCGGCGGTGAGTGCGGTCCAGTCGCGCTGATCGCGCTCGTTGATCGGCGCCCCGCCGTCGAGGAGCGCCGTGACGGCCGCCGCATGCCCGGCGGCGGCCGCGATGATGAGGGGCGGATTGCCCTGACCGTCCTGCTTGTCGAGCGTCGCGCCCGCCTTCATGAGGGCGGAGAGCGCCACGGCATCGCCCACACGCGCCGCCATGTGCACGGCGCTCGCGCCGGTGTCGTCCACGGCGTTCACGGCCGCACCCGACCGGAGCAGCAGCAGCACGGCGTCGTTCTGTTGCGCGTCCACCGCCTCCATGAGCGCCGTGCGCCCGTGCGCGTCGGCGGCGTTGATGTCCGTGCCGGCCCCGAGCTGCACCCGCAGCGCCGCGACGTCGCCGCGCTGGGCCGCGCGGCGCAGCAGCGCCGGGTCGGCGGACGGCGCCGTACCCGCCTGCGCCTTGAGTTCCTTCAGCCGCGCGGCCGCCCGGTTATTGCCTGCGGCCGCCGCGCGCTCGTACCACGCCTGCGCGGCCGTCGCATCCTTTGGCACACCCGTGCCGTTCTCCAGCATCTGGCCGAGGTTGTACTGGGCGCGGGCATCGCCGCTGTCTGCCACCTGGCGCATCAGCGCCGCGGCGCGCGCGGGGTCGCGCGGCACGCCCTGGCCGGAGCCGTAGAGCACGGCGAGCTGGTATTGGGCTTCCCGGTCGCCGCGCTCGGAGAGCGTCGCATAGATCCGCGCGGCGCCCGCGAAGTCGCGCACGCGCACGGCCGCCCGTGCTTCCTCGAGCGTCTGCGCGTGGCCGGGAGCGGCCAGCATCGCGAGCAGGCACAGGAGGCCTGCGATGAAGCGCGGCCGTCGCATCAGACCGTTCCGTGCTTGGTTTCGACTTCGATGCCGATGGACTTCAGGAAAGCCGTCGGGAGCACGCCGCCCGCGCTGATGATCACGGCATCGTTTTCGAGCGCGACCTCGTCCGCCGGAAGCTTCAGCCGTACCTTGTTGTCTTCTATCTCGATCACCTGCGACTGCATGAGGAGTTCGACCTTGCCGGCTTCCTGCGCCGCCTTCAGACGGTCCCGATTCGCGGGCTTGACACGGCTGAACGCCTCGGAGCGGTAGGACAGGGCCACGCGCGCGCCGGCGTCGCTGATGGAGGTGGCGGCCTCGAGCGCGCTGTCGCCGCCGCCGACGACCAGCACCTGCTGGTTGCTGTATTGCTCGGGCTCGACCAGGCGGTAGGTGACCTTGTTCCGGTCTTCGCCCGGCACGCCGAGCTGGCGCGGCGTGCCACGACGGCCTATCGCGAGCAGCACCTTGCGGGTGCGGATTTCCCGCTTGTTGGTCTTGACGACGAAGCCCTTGCCGTCCGGCGTGACCGCGTCCACCCGTTCGCCGAAGTTGATCGGCACGCCGGTATCGGCCTGCACCTTCTGCCAGTAGGCGAGGAGCTTCTCCTTGCTCGTGTCGCCGAACTTCACCTTGCCGACGAGCGGCAGGTGAGCGGTGCCGGCCATGACGAGCTTGCCGCGCGGGTAATGGGCGACCGTGCCGCCGAAGGTGTCCTGCTCGAGCGTCGCGAACTGGAGCTTCTTCTCCATCGCGGCCAGCGAGGCGGAGAAGCCCGCGGGCCCCGCGCCGACGATCACGACGTCTACGACGCCAGTCTCGGGCGGAGCGCGGTCCGCCGCGATGTTGTTGATGGCCTGGCGGCCCTGCTCGATGGCGTTGCGGATGAGGCCCATGCCGCCGAGCTCCCCGGCGATGTAGACGCCGGGCACGTTGGTCTGGAAGTCGGGCCCTACGTGCGGGATGTCGATGCCCCGCGTCGCAGTGCCGAACACGAGCGTGATCGCGCCGACCGGGCACGCCGTGCGGCAGGCGCCGTGACCGATGCAGTCGCTCGGCGAGATGAGATCGGCCTTGCCGAAGATCAGTCCCAGCACCTGGTGCTTGGGCATTTCGGGGCAGGCCTTGATGCAGGACTTGCAGCCGATACAGATGTTCGGATCGACGACCGGGTGTATGGACGGCGGCTCGTTCATGCCCGAGGCGCGGGCTGCGTCGCGAATCTTCAGGCTGCGCTTGTGCAGACGGCGCTGGGTGTAGTTCCAGCCGAAGACGGCCAGCGCCGTCGGCGCTGCATAGGTCAATATCGCGAAAGCATCTACCATCGTCGAGGTCGCCTATATTCGAATCGGCGGCCGCCGCCGCTCGGTCCCGCATTTTCGTCGCACCGATCGCCGGTGGATGTGCGTCTCTTCACAGAGCCGACCGGGGTTCGACGATATTGTCCCGACGCCGCCAGAGTGCAAGTTTGAATTTGACATAAGCCGAATTGGATATGACATTTCCTTGCTTAATTGTGCCGGTAATGCACAATTGCGTGGAATACGCACATATAGCCAGTACCCGACGGCAGCGGACCGACCGCGGCCGGCCGGATAACTTTCCGCGTCTCATGATAGTGGGGTCTGCATGGGCGCATCGGTAGCAGCGAGCACCGCGAAGCCGGCGACGGGGAATCTGCCGGACCGGGGTCTGGGCGTCCTCAGGTCGCTCTATTCGCGCTACGGGGCGCTCGTGGGCTACGCCGTCTCCGCCCTCGCCATCTATCTCGGCTGGCTCGGTCGCGATCAGCGCAACATCGACGCCGGCCACGGGCTCGGCTACGCGCTCGGCATCATCGGCGGGTCACTGATGCTGATCCTGCTCCTGTACTCCGTACGCAAGCGGGTGCGCTGGCTGGCGCGATACGGCGCAACGCGGCACTGGTTCCGCATCCACATGATCCTCGGCATCGTGGGCCCGGTGCTCGTGCTCTATCACTGCAATTTCGCGCTCGGTGACCTCAATTCGAAGGTGGCGCTCTTCTGCACGCTCCTCGTCGCAACGAGCGGCATCGTGGGGCGCTACCTCTACGAGGGCATCCACCACGGCCTGTACGGCAGCAAGACGACGCTCACGGAGCTGGCCGACGGGCTCGAGAAATCGATCGCCGGCGGGCAGGCGAGCTCACTGCTCGCCCCGATCCGCGCGGAGCTCAAGACGCTCGACCAGCGGGTGCTCGAGCCCTCCGCGTCGGTCGCGAAAGGCATGGCGCAGCACGTCGCGATCGCCTGGCACTCCCGGCGCGTCTACTGGCGGCTGATCTCGATGATCCGCCGCGAGCTCATCCGCAAGTCGCTGGTCTCCGCTGCAGTGGACCAGCAGGCCGATCGTCTCGAGGAAACCATCCGCCGTTATCTCCGGGATCATCTCGCGCAGGTCCGCCAGGTTGCCCGCTTCAACGCCTTCGAGCGGCTGTTCTCCCTCTGGCACGTCGTGCACATACCCTTTTTCCTGATGATGATCGCGACGGCCATCTTCCACGTGGTCGCGGTGCACATGTATTAGACAGGCATGAATGTGGCGCCAGGCAAGAAGTCCCCGCTCGCCGCGCTCGCTGCGGTCTGGATCTGTGCCTGCATGACGCCGCTCGCCGCACGCGCCATAGACTGGGAACACCTGGTGATGCCGGGCCCGGTGATAAGCGGTCACGCGGACATCGAGAAGGACTGCAAGAAGTGTCATTCCCCGTTCGCCGGTGGCGAGCAGCGCCAGCTCTGCGTCAGCTGCCACGTCAAAATCGCGGGCGACGTCAACACGAAGGTCGGCTTTCACGGCCGGTCCGAGCCCGCCAGGACGGGGCAGTGCCGGAACTGCCACACGGACCACGAGGGCCGCGGCGCGGATATCGTCCGCCTGACGCCGCAGACCTTCAATCACGCCCTGACGGATTTCGCGTTGGAGGGCGCGCACAAGGGGCTCGCCTGCGACGGGTGCCACGAGGCGAAAGCGAAGCACCGGGATGCGCCGGCGACCTGCATCGGCTGCCACGCCGACGACGATTTTCACAAGAAGGCGCTCGGCCAGTACTGCGAGACCTGCCACGGCGTCGTGGCGTGGAAGGAGACCAAGTTCGATCACGACGAGGACACGCGCTACCCGCTCACCGGGGAACACAAGAAGGTGGAATGCGCGCTGTGTCATGCCGGGCAGCGCTACCAGGAGACCCCCACGACCTGCGTCGCCTGCCACAAGATCAACGACGTGCACCAGGGTCAGCGCGGCACCGACTGCGAACGCTGCCACGACACCGTCGCCTGGAAAGAGAAGATCTTCGATCACCTGAAGGAAACCGGTTTTGCCCTGAGCGCCGGCCACTCGGGACTTGCGTGCCAGGCATGTCACACCGGCACGGACTTCAAGAAGACCGCCGGCAAGGAGTGCGTCGACTGCCACAAGAGCGACGACACGCACCAGGGGCGCAACGGGACGAAGTGCAAGGACTGCCACACGACGAAGGCCTGGGACGAGGCGAAGTTCGATCACGCCAAGGAGACCAAGTTCGCGTTGAATGGCGCCCACGCCGATCTCACGTGCGTCGCCTGCCACAAGGGCGAGGCGAAAATCGAGAAACTCGAGACGACCTGCGTCTCCTGCCATCGCGCCAATGACCCGCACGAGGAGTCGCTCGGCACCGACTGCGGCTCCTGTCACGGCGAGAAGACCTGGACCGCGGACATCCGTTTCGATCATGACCTCACGGACTTTCCTCTGGTGGGGCTGCATGCGACGACCTCCTGCGAGTCCTGCCATGCCGACAAGCGCTTCAAGGACACGAAGTCGGCCTGCATCGACTGTCACCGGGCGGACGACGTCCACAAGCAGGCGCTCGGGCTGAAGTGCGAGACCTGCCACACGCCGAATGACTGGCGCATCTGGACGTTCGATCACAACACGCAGACCGACTTCCGCCTCGACGGCGCTCACGTCGGCCTGCAGTGTGCCGCCTGCCATTTCCGCCCGATGCGCGAGGGCGTGAAGCTGCCCGACAAGTGCATCGACTGCCATCGCCAGGACGACGTGCACAACGGCCAGTTCGGCGGCGACTGCTCCCGCTGCCACAACAGCACCTCGTTCGCCGGTGCGCGGCGGAGGAACTAGCGATGAGCGAATGCCGGAAACAGCTGTTCGTGCTCCTGCTCGCGGGGCTGGCATCCCTCGTATCCGGTGCCCCGGCGCATGCCCAATCGGCCGCGCGCTCCGACTTCGACCACCTGACGACGAGCTGGCCGCTCGATGGCGCGCACCGCAACGTCGATTGCGAGCGCTGCCACGTCGCGGGTCTCTTCAAGGGCACGCCCCGCGAATGTTCCGCGTGCCATGCCCGCGGCGGACTCGTCAAAGCCACCGCGCCGCCGCTCAACCACATTCGCTCCACGCAGCAGTGCCAGGACTGCCACAGCGTCGCGAGCTGGGCCGCGGTCTGGAAGGTCGACCACACCCAGGTGCTCGGCAGCTGCAGCACCTGCCACAACGGCGTTACGGCGACGGGCAAGACGCCCGATCATCCACCCGCCTCCAATCAGTGCGAGCTGTGCCATCGCACCACGACCTGGGTTATCGGGAATTCGGCCGCGGCGACAGCGGGCGGCCGCGCGCCGGGCCCCGGGCTGCCGCGGCCGGCGGGACGCGTGCCCACGGAATCTCCGGCGAGGCCGCCGCCATGAAACGCCGCGGGCGGAGAAGGGCATCGCTCATGGCGGTATTGCTCGGCGCCTCCCCGCCGGTCATGGCGAGCACCATCCAGTACGCGCTGGTGTCGAAGAGCGACGGGCAGGTCACGGTGGAGGTCCGCCTTACCTGCTCCCATCGCTACGAGAGCCACGAGCCGGCGACCGCCGCGCGCGAGGTCGTCGTCAGCCTGACGCGCATCGGCGCGTGCCCCGGGTCCGGCGACAGCGACCACGACACCGCGCGACCCGCGGGCCGGGAGATGGCGAGTCTCGAGCAAGTGGACTACGACGCCCGCGGGCCGACTGCGGCCGTCGTGCAATTGCATTTCCGGGATCCGGCGCTCGTCACGATCCGCCAGGGTGCCGACCTGCGTTCGCTCCGCATCGCGGTGACGGTGGAGCCGGGCGCCACCGCCGCACCGGAGGCCGCGCCGCGCGAGCCGGTCTCGGCCGCGCCGGCGCTGACGCCGGAGCAGCAGGCGCGCATCGAGGCGAAGCTGCGGGGGCTTGCCGCGCCCGCGGCGCAGGCCGCAGCCCTCGGTGACTTCGTGATCAATCTCGCCTCGTCGACGGGGCCGCCGGACCTCGCCGGCGTGCCCGCTGATCTCGCGGCGGGGCGCCAGGTTTACGCCGTCAGCACGGACCTCGAAGGCGAGACCTGGCAGCAGCTGCGACTCGGGTTCTACGCGACGGAACAGGACGCGGAGGCGGCGCTTCAGCAGCTGCGCGCGCGTTATCCGAATGCCTGGGTGACGCGGGTCGGTGCGACCGAGCGCGCGCGGGCACAGACGTTCGGCGGCGTGGCCGCCGCGCAGCCAGGCGCGGTCGAATCAGCGAGGCCGCCGCAGGCGGGCGTCGCCACGCTCGGGGCGGAGCAGCTCGCCACGATCATGACCGAGGCGCGGTCGGCCTTCCTTGCCGGCGATTTCGACCGCGCGATCGTCCTCTACACGCGCGTCCTCAGCGAGCCCCGCAACGCCTACTCGCAGGAAGCGCAGGAGTTCCTCGGCGTCGCGCGCGATCGGAAGGGCCAGGTCGCGCAGGCGATCGAGGAGTACCGGCGCTACCTTGCCGACTACCCGGAAGGGGACAGCGCGGCGCGCGTGAGCCAGCGGCTGGTCGCGCTCACGACGGCTCGCGAAACGCCCAAGGGCAGTCTCCGTGCGGCCAATCAGCCCGGCGCGTGGGACAGCTCCGGGAGTTTCTCGCAGTACTACCGTCGCGACGAAGGCGACTTCAGTGACAAGGGGATGGTGACGAAGTCGTCGCTGGTGCAGACGGATGGCGACTTCAGCGCGCGCAGGCATGGCGACCGCGTCGATTTCGCGAGCCGTGCGACGGTCGGCTACGACTATGACCTGCTGAAAGACCCCGGCATGGGCGGCAACCGCACGCGCATCTACGACCTGTATGCCGATGTTTTCGACCGGGACTGGGGACTCGGGGTGCGCCTCGGCCGCCAGACCGAGAGGAGCGGCGGCGTGCTGGGCCGGTACGACGGCGCCCGCGTCTCGTACCTCGTCCGCCCCGACATCAAGCTCAACGTGATGGGCGGCTACCCTGTGTATCTCTCCTCCGACGGGCTGGAAACGGACCGCGTCTTCTACGGCGTGAGCGTGGACCTGAATCACCTGCTCGAGCGCGTCGACACCTCTTTCTACTACAACACCCAGGACATCGACGGCATCAACGACCGCGAGGCGGTGGGGGCGGAATTCCGCTACTTCGACGAGTCGCGCTCGGTGGTCGGCCTGATCGACTATGACGTCGGCTTCAACACGGTCAACACGTTGAGCATCTTCGGCAACTGGGCGTTCGAGAGCGGGACGACCGTGAGCGCCTCCGCGGACTACAGGCGGGTGCCGTACACCCTGACCGAGAACGCGCTGATCGGGCAGTCGGCGGACTCCCTCGACGAGCTGCGCCAGCTCCTGTCCGAGGACCAGATCCGCGATCTCGCGGTGGATCGCAGCGGCGAGATGCTGACCTACTCGCTCGGAGTCTCCCGGCCGCTCGCTGAGCGCTGGCAGGTCAACGCGGACTTCAGCGTGATCCAGATTGCCGAGGGCGAGGGCTCCGGCAACGTCCTCGCGCTGCCCGATTCCGGCACCGGCTACTACGTCTACACGAGTCTCGTCGGTTCGAGCCTGTTCACCGAGGGCGATGTTTCGATCTTCGGTCTGCGTTACAGCGACGATGAGCTCACTCGCGTTTCGAGCGTCTACACGGAAGCGCGGTTTCCGCTCACGAACCGTTTGCGCCTGAATCCGCTGTTCTCGGTCTCGCACCGGGAGATCGCCGCGGACGGTTCGAGCGAGTGGCTCGCGCGACCCGCCATGCGATTGCTCTATCGCTTTGCGCAGCGCTACGAGGTCGATCTCGAAGCCGGCGGCGAGCTCGGCAGCCGGACGGGCGGCGACACGGACGGCGGCGTCATGTCGGATGCCAGGTCCTGGTACGTCTACATGGGCTACAGGGCGGATTTCTGATGCGGCAGCTGGTTCAACTCGTCACCCTCCTGCTGCTCTCCACGTGGCTGGCCGCATGCGCGGGCAAGCGCGAGCACGCCGCCGACGTGCGCGATTATCTCGACGAGACGTCCGGCACGAGCGTCACTTACGTTGCCGCGCCCGCGGTCTTCGTGCGCGCGCAGCCCGGGCTTGCCTCGAGCGGGCGCGACTATGTCTACCTGGCCCCGCTCGCCGTCAGCCGCGGCGGTGAGCGCTCGTGCTGGCTGTGGCTCGGCGTCTGGAGCACCGTTGATCGGCAGGTGCGCGACGATACCGCGAGCCCGCTCAGGCTCGGCTCCCTCCAGCTCGTGGCGGACGGCGAGCCGATGGACGTCGAGTGGCAAGGCGTCGAGCTCAATCCGGCCGGCATCGGCCGGATACCTTACGCGACGCCCATCGCGCCGGCGCAGCAGCTGATGGTCCAGGTCACGCGCACTCAGCTCCAGCGGCTCGGCCGCGCGCGGAGCCTGGCGCTCGTGGATCGCCCGGAGGGCGCGGTCGCCCGGTCCTGGGACGGCGACGAGCATGCCATCGCCATGCTGGGACTCTTTGCCGAAGAGGCCGGAGCGCCGGCGACGGACGCCGCGCCGGGGACAGCCCGATGAGCAGTGTCATCAGGAGCAGGGTGATATTTCAGCAATCGATTCGCCGGCGGCGCTTCGCCATTGTGACGGGGTTCACAGTGTCCGGCGTCCGCCGGGCATTAGCGTGGGCGCACGGCCGGGAGCGCTCTATGGGGTTTCTTGAAAAATGCGCGGGTCCGCGGACGGACACCCATTGTGACGTCCGTGCCCCGTACCCTTCACCGCGATGGCTGGCAGCGGCCGGCCTGCTGGCCTTCTCACTCTTCGCACTGAGCGGCTGCCTGAACACCCCGGCGAACCAGTCCATCGACCCGGCGTTCGCACTGGGAATTCCCGACCACTCGGCTTTCGGCAACACGCCCTGCGTGACCTGCCACGAGGTGGATCGGCCGCCGCCGACGATCCAGGCCGGCACCGGCATCCCGATGCCTCACGGTGACGGCCGCGATTGCGGCGAATGCCACGTCGCGGGCGGGGCGAGCTGGCGGGAGTTCACTACTTTCAGCCATTCCCCGACCCCCGAGACCTGTTCCGACTGTCACCTGTCGGCGCAGCCGACGACGCTCGTCAACAGGATGCTGCACACCTACCCGGGCGTCGGCGATTGCGTCGCGTGTCATGCGGCCAGCGCAGGCGTCGCCTGGACGGGCGGCACGTACGCGCACCAGCCGATTCCGGGCACCTGCGTGGAATGTCACGCGGTGGACCGGCCGTCCGGCGTCGTCAACGGCTTCTCCCACGACGCCGGCGGTACGGGCGACTGCGCCGCCTGCCATCACAGCGTGGGAGTGACGTGGGCCGATGGCTTCTTCACGCACTCTCCGGCTCCGGCGCGATGCTCCGACTGCCACGCGGGCGACCGCCCGCTCGGGGTCGTGGGCAACCCGCCCTTCGACCACGCTGCCCACAACGGCGCGGGGCTCGGCGACTGCAAGAGCTGCCACATGGTGCTCAGCGCGACGCAGAGAGACTGGACCGGCGGCACCTTCAGCCACAGCCCCGTGCCCGGCACCTGCATCGACTGCCATGCGGCGGCGCGCCCCGTCGGCCCGGCGGGCAACCCCGCGTTCGATCACGCCAACGGCGGCATGGGCGACTGCAAGAGCTGTCACACGGTGACGGTCGCCAATCCCACGGAAGCCGACTGGGCGGGCGGGAGCTACTCGCACGTCCCGACACCGGCTGCCTGCATCACCTGCCACGCCGGCGACCGGCCGGCGGGTCCCGTCGGCAATCCTGCATTCGATCACGCCATCGCCGGCATGGGCGACTGCAAGAGCTGTCACACGGTGACGGTCGCGCACCCGGTCCAGGCCAACTGGGCCGGCGGTAATTTCTCGCACGTCCCGGCGCCGACGACCTGCATCGAGTGCCACATCAACCAGCGCCCGGTGGTCCTGACGGCGAGTGGCTTCGACCACTCGAAGAACGGGACGGGCGACTGCGTGGACTGCCACCACGACGCGGGCGTCAGCTGGAGTGCGACGACCTTCGATCACAACCAGCTCTCGCCGGACACGCGCTGCGACAGCTGCCACGCGGCGCAACGGCCGCCTGCTCCGCTCAACGTCGCCTGGGCGGGACATCCGAACAATCCGAACCAGTTCGTGCACGCGGTCGTCGCGACCCTCGACTGCAAGGGCTGCCACGCGGATGCCGGCGGCGCATGGACGCCGGGTACTTACGCTCACGTGCCGAATCCCGGTCAGTGCAACGTCTGCCACGTGAACCAGCGCCCGACCGCGGTCGTCAACGGCTTCTCGCACAGCGCCGGCGGCATGGGCGACTGCGTCTCCTGTCACGCGGTGATGAGCCCGACGAAGACCGACTGGACCGGCGGCAGCTTCACGCACACGAATGCCATCACCGCCTGCGCGCCGTGTCATACCGCCGACCGGCCGGTGGGACCGGTAGGCCCGGTGCCGCAGTTCAACCACGCCAACGGCGGCCTGGGCGATTGCATCAGCTGTCACGCGATGCAGAGCGCTACGCAGACCGACTGGTCGGGCGGCTCGTTCAACCACGTGCCGAAGCCGGCGACCTGCGCCGGTTGCCACAGCCCGGAGAAACCGGCGGCGGCGGTGCGCATCTCGGCCCAGTCGACCGACGGCAGGACCTATCAGAATGACTACCTGCACAACCTGATCGCCGGCGACTGCGTCGCCTGCCACATCGTGAGAAGCGCGACGCAGACCGACTGGACGGGCGGCGACTACAACCACAGCCCGGTGCCGGCGACCTGCGTGGCCTGCCATGCGATCACGCGGCCGGGAGCAGGGCAATCCGCCTTCAACCACACGCAGCCCGGCCTCGCCGATTGCAACACCTGCCATTCGTTCCCGGGGCAGCGCTGGACCGGCGCCTCGGCAGTGCCGTCGATCGTCACGCTGACGCCGCCGACCGGCAAGAGCGCGTGGGGCAACTTCACCGCGGCTCATCCGACCATCGATTCCGCGAAGAGCGGCCTCACGTGCGCGACCTGCCATGGCACGAACACGAGCGCGAAGATCATCGGCTATGACCACGCTTTCCCCGTCATTGGTGTGAAGTGCGTCTACTGCCACTACACGGCACAGACGGAAACGTCGGTCAAGGTCACGACCAAGAGTCACGAGAGCACCGGTCCCAACAAGGACTGCAATGTGTCCGGGTGTCACAGGCCGAAGTTGCCTACCTGGAATGCGACGACAGCGAAATTCACCGGCGGAAGCTGGGGTGAACCCTGACAGGGAAGTCAGACGAGGGCTGTACGCGGGATAACCGATAGCGGACCCGCGAGGCGTTAAACGAGGCCATCGGGCCGACTTCTGACAGGGGAGTTTGCAGTTTCATGCGCGCGAGTGTTCCTGCGGCGGGCGGCCGCGCGTGAGCGATGACGTCAAGTCTGCTTCGCTGCAGGCCTTTCGCAGCCTGCTGCGGCCGGTCGCGCGCATCCTCCTGCGCGGGGGCGTCACCTGGAAGGAAGCCGCCGAGGCCTGCAAGACGGCCTTCGTCGAGGTCGCGACGGAGGACTTCGGGCTGCACGGACGTCCGACGAGCATCTCCCGCGTCGCCATCCTGACCGGCCTCGGCCGGCGCGAGGTCAGCCGCGTGCGCGAGCTCATCGCGACCGAGCAGCCGCCGGAGATCGGCCGCATGAACGCGGCCACCCGCGTGCTGACCGGCTGGCATCTCGATCCGGAGTTCCTCGACCGCGAGGGCCGGCCGCTGCGCCTGTCTTTCCAGGGCGAGGAGCCGAGCTTCACGGCTCTCGCGCGACGCTACGGCGGCGACATCGCCGCCATCACGATGCTTCACGAGCTGCATCGCGTGGGTGCCGTCGAGGCGCTGCCCGATGGCAGGCTCAGGGTCATGAAGCGCTATTACATGCCGATCGTGATGGATCCGGCGGCCACGCTGCAGGCCGGAAGCATGCTCGAGGACTTCGGCAACTCGGTGCACTACAACCTGAGCCGCCCAGCCGGCGCCGCGTCGAGACTTCTCGGCCGCGCCACGAATGCGCGCATCCGGGCGGTCGACGTCGCGGCGTTCCGGGAGTTCGTGGAGGCCGAAGGGCAGGCGATGCTCGAGCGGGTGGATGCCTGGCTCACGGAGCACGAGGTCCCCGCCGACTCGCAGCGCCGTCACCGGGTCGTGCGCCTCGGCCTGGGTGTGTATCAGATCCAGGACGAGGACTGAGGCGTCGCGCCCTCAGCCGAGCTTCTTCTTTACTTTGGCGAGCAGCGCGGCGATCTCGGCCTGCCGTCCCGCGTCGGCGATTTCACGGCCGGGACGCGGCGACGCCTTTTGCGCGATCTCGAGATAATGCCGCGCGCCCGCGTAGTCGCCGTTGTCGTAGAGGAACTCGCCGTAGAAGTAGTTGGGGTCGATCGCGGCGGGGCTGATCTGCAACGCCTTCTCCAGGTACTGCTTCGCCTTCTTGTCGCTGCCGAAGGCGATGGGCCATCCGGGCATCTTGTGGTAGAGCGTGCCGAGACTGGTGTAGGCGGAGCCATCCATGGCCTTGTCGTCGATCGCCAGCGCCGCCTCGAAGCGCTGGCGTGACTTCTTCGCCGGGCCCATGGCGCCCATTCCGCCGTTGAACCCGGCATACGTGCTGAGCACGATGCCGTCCCAGATCAGCGCCTCGGGGCGCTGCGGATACTTCGCGGCGAACGCGGCCGAGTGTGTCATGAGTTTCCGGTAGGCGTCCTCCTTCGCGCTCTCGGGCGTCCTGTAGGTGACGACGGCCCATTCGTCGCGCACCGCCTTGAGATCGGCGTCGAAGTCGTCCTGGCTCTGCGCGCCGGCCAGGCTAGCGAAGCCCGCCAGCGCCAGGGCGCCGAGCAGCCAGGGGATCGTTCCACGGTTAAGACGCATCATGCTGTTCGACTCCTTGCTGACTCTGCGGTTGCGGGCTCCGCCCGGTCGCGCGCGTACTTGCGGATGATCGGCAGTTGCCTTGCGATCGCAGCGTCCACGACTTCGGGCGCGAGCCCGTTCAGGCGCGCTAAGAGCTTCTCCGGCCAGCCGACCACTGCGCTGCCGACGTCCTTCTCCAGCATGCGCCGCGCGGCGCGCGCAACCGCCTCGGGCGCATCCATGGCGACCTTGAGCTCCGCATTCATGCGCACGACCGCGGGTGCATTGATCGGCGTGCGGGTCGCCCGCGGCGCGAGGTAATGCACGCGCACGCGCGTACCGGTCAGCTCGCGGCGCAGGGCTTCGCTGAATCCGCGGATCGCGAACTTGCTCGCCGAGTACGCGCTGTATCCCGGATAGCCGATGTTGCCGAATACCGATCCCACGTTGAGCACGTGAGCCTCCGCCTGTTCCCGCAGATGCGGCAGCAGCCCGTGGGCGAGCAGCATGGGCGCCATGACGTTGAGAGCGACCGTCTGGGTGAGCTGAGCGGCGGTCAGATCCTCGAAGAGCGCGAAGTGATTCACGCCGGCGTTGTTCACCAGCACGTTCACCCGCCAGCTCACGGCCTGCGCGCACAGGGCGGCGCGGGCGGCGGCTTCGGTGAGATCGACGGCTGCGATCGTCACGCGTTCGCCATGCGGCAAGCGCCGGGCGGTCGCCGTGAGCGCGGGGGCATTCATGTCCGCGAGCAGTACCGTGGCGCCATGCTGCAAAAGCTCCGTGGCAATGGCCGAGCCGATGCCGCCCGCGCCGCCAGTGATCAGCGCCCGGGCCGTGCGGAGGTTCACGCGGATCTCCTGGCGACGGCCGCTGGCAGGCTCTCGCCGGCGGCCGCATCGAGCCCGCGGAACATATGGCCGTACAGCCAGAACAGCACGCGGGCGCATTGCACCACGGCGGCCTGGTCGCCGGCATCGGTCAACCGGTCGAGAATGCTGCGCAGGTGACCGACGTGCTCGCGGTCGAGTCGGCCATGACTGCGCAGATACGTGAGGGCGGCGTCGGGCAGTGCGAGTGCCGCCTGGATGCTGTCCGCAGCGTGCAGGGCCAGCGCGGCGCTGGTGCCCTCCAGCACGAACACCATCCCGAAGATGCCGACCGGGTTGCGCCGCCCGACCGTGTCGTAAACATATGCGACAAGCGCGTCGGCCGCCGGCTCCGGCACGGAGGCTTCCACGGCCGCGGTGTCGCCGCCAGCGGCCCGGATGTCGGCGAGAATCCAGTCGTCGTGTCCGACCTCCTCCTCGAGGTAATGGATCATGTCACGCTGCATCCAGCGCAGGCGCGCCGGCAGCCGGCTAGTCGCGGCCGTGAGCAGCGGCACGGTGTGGCGCACGTGATGAAACGCCTGGCAGAGAAACGCGAGATAGAGCGGCAGAGTGATCGTGCCCGCCAGCGCTTCGCGTATCTGCGGTGCCGCGAGCAGGAATTCGCGGTCGCGCGCCGTCGCCTCGGCCAGCCGTTCGTAGAAGGACATGTCAGCGCTTCTCTTGTTTGTTCCCGGGCCTGTAGTCGGCCGCGTAGATGTCCGGGAGCGGGGCGGGGCGTTTCTCGAACCGCGGGCGGATCCACAGGTACTGGGCCGGCTCGGTGCGGACGTGATCCTCGATGATGCGGATCACGCGCGTCATGTCGGCGAGCCGGTCGGTCCCCGGGAAATTCTCGAGCGCGGGCAGGAGGCGGATGCGGTAACCGCCGCCGGGAAGTCGCATCGGCAGGTAGGGCACGACGGCGGCGCCCGTCATGCGCACGATGTCCACCAGGCCCGAGTGCGTCACCGCGGGCTCCGCGAAGAACGGCACGAGCAGGCTGCGCTTGGAGGCGCGCACGAGCTGATCGGGCGAGAAGATGATGATCGCACCCCCGCGCAACGCACTCACGAGTCCGCGCGTGTCGTCGCGGTCGATCAGGCCGTCGGCAAAACGCCTGCGTCCGCGCTGCATCAGGTGCTCCGCGAGCAGGTTCTTGCGGTTCCGGCGGTACACGACCTGCATCGGCAGTTCGCAGCGGAGATGCAGCAGGATCGGCGTGATCTCGTTGGTCGTGAAATGACCCGCCAGCAGGAGGACGCCGCGGCCGCGCGCGTGGGCCTCGCGCAGGTGCCCGAGGCCGATGATCTCGGTGCGCGCCAGCAGCTTCGCGGGATCGCCCTTCCAGGCGAGCGCCATTTCCATCATCTCCATGCCGAGGCTCTGGAAGTGCCGCCGCACGATGGCGGCGCGCTCGGGGGCCGTGCGCTCCGGAAAACAGACGTCCACGTTGCGCTCGGCAATGTGGCGGCGCTTCGCCACCAGCCGGTAGCCGAGGTCGCCGAAGCGCCGGCCGAGCCAGAGCTGCGCGCGGAACGGCAGGCGCACGGTGAGCTGGTTCACGCCGACGGCGAGCCACGTCGGCCAGAAGCGCGGCGCCAGGTAGTCCCGCGCGAGGAAGGATCCGGACCCGTCGATCACGGCGGCCTCAGCCATCTGCCGCCCGCGCGGGATTGAATTCCGCGTCCTCGTGGAGTCGCCGGATGCTGTCGGTGTATCGCTCAAGTACCTTCTCGCGCCGCGGGCGCCCGTTGCCGGTCAGGAGGCCGTTCGCCGCTGAAAACCGCTCGGTGGCGACATGGTAGCGCGCCACGCGCGCGTAGGGCGGCAGACGTGCGTTGGCGCGGGCCACGGCGATCGCGACGGCGGCTGCGCCCACTCCCGGCGCGGACGGGACGATCACGGCCACGACGTCGGGGCGCGCTTCGCCGAAGACCGCGACCTGGCCGATCGCCGCTTCCTGGCCGAGCTCACTCTCGATCCATTCGGGTGACAGGTTACGGCCGTAGGAATTGATGAACACGCTCTTCACGCGGCCGCTGATGCGAACGAAGCCGTCTTCGTCCATCGTGCCGAGATCACCCGTCGCGATTTCGGCGGGCGGCGCGGCAAGGCCGCTCCCGGCATATCCACTCATGACCGCGCCACCGACGTGGATATGCCCGCGCGCGTCTATCCGCAGACGGGCGTGAGGCAAAGGCCGCCCGACGCTGCCGCGGCGCTCCGCGGAGGGCGTGTTCAGGCAGACGACTGATGCGCACTCGCTCAGGCCGTAGCCCTCGAACACCGGCAGGCCAACCGCGGCGGCGCGCTCGAGTAGAGTCGCGGAGACGCGCGCGCCGCCCACGGCGAAGAACCTGGCATCGCGCGGGGGCTGCCACCAGGATTCCGCCGCTTCGACGAGGGTGCGCAGCAGCTCGGGCACGAGCACGGTGCTTTCCGGCCGGCACCTGTCGAACTCCGCGAGCACGGCCGCCGCCGCGGCCGTCCCGTCCGCGAGCGCGCGCGCCGGGCCGGACGGGAGGTGGCAGGTCGCTCCCGCGAGGCACGCGGCGTAGGGGCCGCCCACGTTCTCGAGCAGCGTGGTGAGCGGCAACAGGGCCAGATGGCGCCCGATCCGCAGCTGCCTCGCGATGGCGGCCAGTGAACCCGCGACCGACTCGAGCGCGGCAGCGGCGAGACACACGCCCTTCGGTTCGGCGGTGCTGCCGGAGGTGTACGTCACCTTGACGGTTCCGGGCGGCAGCACGGCAGGCTCGGCCGCTGCGGTCGAACGCGTCAGCAATTCGAGGCCCGTGCGTGGTGAGCACGCCCGCCTGGCGAAGCCGAGCCCGAGCTCCAGCACGCGTTGCGGGGCGTCGGCCAGCACCGCGTCCACGCCGGCGTCGTCGAGCGCGTGGCGGAGCTGTGCGGCGCCGAAATGCCGGGGCAGCGGGATGCTCACGATGCCGCGGGCGAGCAGCGCGAGATCGGTCACGACCCAGGCGCGGCCGTTGTCGGCGAAGACACCGACGCGCCGCGCGCCGGAGGCGGCGAGCCAGCGTGCTTCGCTGGTGACGAGCCCGAGAAGAGTCGCGGCCGAGACGGCGCCGCGATCGTCGACGATCGCCGGTATGCCGCTCCGGAAGCGCCTCAGCGCGTGGAGGATGGTGGAGATGTGCCGGGTCTCCAGGTGAGGCTGCCCGTGCCGCGGTATTCCGGCACATAGCCGAGCATGACGCGGGGATCGGCATCGTAATAACCACCCCAATCGTCCGCGGCGGTCACGATCCGCGACGGATCCGCGCGCGCGATCTCTGCGAGACGAATGCCGAAGCGCCGCATCATGCGGCGCACCGCCCGCGTCGCCGTGAACACGACCCAGTGGTGGCGCCGTTCGCGGAGCAGGCGGGCGAGGATCGCGACCATGGCCTGTACTGCCACGCTGTCGCGGCACGCAAAGTTGCCGATCTCCGCCACGTCGGCGCGCGCCACGAGCAGACCGGGACGCCGCTCTTCGATCGCGCGCTCGATCGGCTGCTCCAGGTATTGTTCGAGGTACAGCGGCTCGAGCTGCGCGGGGCGGTATCCTGCGACCGCGATGAGTCTATGCCGGGGATCCCTGAGCCCGACCAGGAACGGCATGAACGAGCGCACGCTGGCGGCGTGGGTCTGCCGGAAGCCGAGCTGAACGAAGGCTTCCAGGGCCGGACGCTCGGGGTCGGTCCGGTTGCAGAGCCGCACCTCCATGCGGCCATGCGCTTCCGCGCCGCGGACGGGGCCGCTGGCCGCGCCGGACCGGTTTTCCATAACCGTCTGCGATTCGAGCACACTATCTCCGTGGGAACAGCATCAGAAGCAGCGACTGGCGTTAGACGATGCCTGGTGGGGCGATCAATCGCCGGACCGTGCGCGGCCGTGCGGGGCCGATTGATTGCGGTGCCGGCCGCCGTCTAAGTCCATGACAGCAAAGCCACTGGATAGTGCTTTGAAGGATGAGCAACGACTCGTCCGTCGCATGCTGGATGGCGACGAGCGGGCATTCAGCCAGTTTTTCAACGAATACTTCGCCCGCCTGTACCGCTTCGCGCTGCCACGGCTCAATGGCGACGCGGATGCGGCGCAGGAAGTGGTGCAGGCCACGCTTTGCATCGTGATGCGCAAGCTGAATACATTCCGTGGGGAAGCGACCCTGTTCACCTGGACCTGCCAGATCTGCCGGCACCAGATCATCGACCACCTGCGCCAGGCGCGCCGCCGCGCCGAGCGGGTCGTCCTGATCGAGGACAGCCCGCAGATCCAGGCGGCGCTCGACGCCATCCAGGCGCCCGAGCACGAGCAGCCCGAGCGTCGCTTCGACAGCGGCCAGTTCGGGTCGCTGGTGCGTGCGGTGCTCGACCGCCTGCCGGCGCGTTACGGCGATGCGCTCGAGTGGAAGTATGTCGACGGGCTCTCGGTCGAGGAGATCGGCTCGCGGCTCGGGATCGGCACGACCGCGGCGCAGTCGCTCCTCGCGCGGGCGCGGGTGGCGTTTCGCGCCGCCATAGAGAACGTTTTCGGGGCGGCCGCCGCCGCAGATATCTTCGCCGGCGGCTCGCGAGGATGACCTGACATGAGTGACAGGAGCGTACGGGAAACGGACCGCGACGAGCAGCAGATTGGGCAGATCATCCGCCATGCCGGTGCGCGCGCACAGCCGCCGGCGGCGACGCGCGCCGTCGTGCGGGAAGCGACGGCCGCCGAGTGGCGCGCCGTCGTCGCCGCGCGGGCGCGACGCCGCAGCTTCCGGTGGTCGGTCGCGGCTGCCGCGGCGGTCGCGGGAGTCACGGTCTGGCTCGTCGTGCCGCTGGTGCAGGCGCCGGCGGCCGTCGTCGCGGCCGTGAGCCGCGTCAGCGGTCCGGTGGACGTGGGCGGCGGCATGTTCTCGGGGTTCGTGCCGGTCCGCCCGGGCGCCGCCGTCATGGCGGCCGCCGAGCTCCGTTCCGGGCCGGGCGGACGCCTCGCGCTCCAGATGGGCGGCGCCTCGGTGCGCATGGACGAGGAGAGCGCCATGACGATGACCGCACCGGGGCGGATCGCGCTGACGCGCGGCGCCATCTACGTGGACGCGGATCCGGCCGCCTCCGGATCGCCACCGCTCGTCGTGGAGACGCCCTATGGCACGGTGGAACATCTCGGCACGCAATACGAAGCGCGCCTGGGCGGCAGCGCCGTGCGGGTGCGGGTGCGGGAAGGCCGCGTGCGCATCCTGGAGGGGCAGCTCAGCGTGGAAGGCGGCGCCGGTGAGCAGATGACGGTCTCCGCGGCCGGCCACGTGCAACGCGAGGCGATTGCCCGCACCGGCGCCGACTGGGCGTGGGCGGGCGAGATCGCGCCGCCCTTCGACATCGAGAACCGGCCGCTCGCGGGATTCCTCCGCTGGGTCGGGCGCGAGACCGGCCGCGAGATCGTGTTTTCCTCCCCCGCCTCCGAGGAGGAGGCATCCCGGGTGGTCCTGCGGGGCTCCGTCGAGGGGCTCACGCCAGAGCGCGCCCTGGGGGCGGTCCTGGCCACGACCCGGTTCGCGTATCGCGAGGCGCCCGGACGGGTGGTCATCGATTTCAAGGCGGGCGACAGGTAGCAGCGAGACTCCCCAACCTGACGGATCCTCCTGGATCCAACGATCCTGACGCCCGGTATCCGCAGGCGATGCTCTTCCCCTGGAGCATCGCCTTTTCTTATGATGGCGAGGCCGCCAGCGAACCCATCGCTCTGATTCTCGACAGAGTGAATACAACTCCGGCACGGGGGAAGCGAAGATGCGTAACGCGAATTGGCCGAGATGGATGATCGTCTTCGCCGCCAGCGGCATTCTTGCCGCCTGCGGCGGCAAGAATGCGGGCGCGCCGGGGACGGGCGCCGCCGGATCCGCGGCGAAGCCGGCTTCCTCCGGCAACGCCAGCGCGGAAGAGGTCGCGGAAGAGGCGCGCGGCGACGTGGACTGCCCGGCGGAGGTCAAGACACCCGCGCCCGCGGGCGCACCGGTCGCCGACGTGGTTGGCGTCAGGCCGGGAATGACCTACGAAGAAGCCGCCAACGTCGTGATGTGCACGCACGACCTCATGGTCGTGACCGACGGCGGTGCCGGGGGCTTCAACATCCAGACTTACGGCCAGCAGCTGCGCCAGGGGTTCTCGGCCCGGCTGGCCGAGCCCCGCGTGCAGAAGACCGGCAAACAGATCATGCAGGAGATGCAGGACGACATGATGGCCCGCAGCGGCAACGCGGTACGCTACGACCTCAAGCCCGGGCAGTCCAAGTGGACGGTGACGACGATGGGCATGCCCGGCGCCGAGAAGGTGATCGGCGCGGGCCGGGAGGAATGGTTTCCCGAAGGCAAGAATCCGACCATGGCCAGCGTGGCCGACGCGTTGATCAAGAAGTACGGCCCAGCGACTTTCGATCATGACAATCCGGGGCAACGGTTCATGCGCTGGATCTATGATCCGCTGGGCCGGCGGGCCACGGAGACCTCGCCGCTTTATAACAGCTGCGCGGGCACCGGCGTGTCCGGTGCCGTGAACCTGTCGCCCGATTGCGGCATCGTCGTCGAGGCGCATCTCACGCCCATGCCCGACAATCCCGCGCTTGCCCGCTCGATGGACGTGGGCGTGGTGGACCAGGCCAATGGCTATCAGCTGGTCACTGCTACCGAGCAGGCCCTGGAGCAGGCCGAACAGCAGAAGCGGTCGAAAGCGGTCGAGGATGCCTCGAAGAACGCCGGCGCACCGACACTCTGAGGACCCGACCATGCAACGCACGACCCTCGGTCTGGCCGCCGCCGCCCTGCTTCTGAGCGGTTGCGGCAAGTCCACGCCGCCGGACGCCGGCGCGCCGTCCACGCAATCCGCGCAATCGGCGGCGCAGGGCACTACCGCCCCGCCCGCGACACCTGCCGCGGCGAGCGGGGGAGCGACCGCGGCCGCCGCACCGACGCCGAGTGGCAGCGGCGCCTTCGCCGGTCGCACGGGCCAGCTCGTGAATCCCGACGAGAGCACCATGGTGTTCCTCTATTACGACCTCGCCGGCATCCCGCCACCGATCGATCGCTGGGTCGAGGACGACAGCCGGGTGAAGATGGCGCCGGCCATCGACAAGGCGGCCACGCGCACCGCCGTCCGCGCCGAGCTCGAAGCGGCGCCGGCCGCGGTGCGGGGCGTCGGCGTCATTCGGGTGACCATGGGCGCCAATCTCAGCGAGTACGATCCGACTTACGGAGAGTTCACGGTGCGCGCCCTCGCCCCAAGCTCGGTGCTGGCGTTCAGTGCGTTGGGGCAGAAAGTCGAGGTGGGTTTCGACAACGGTCTACAGGCGCAGACATGGAAGGTTCCGGCCGAGGAGGCACAGGCTATCCGTGACAAGATCGGTTACGCGAGAAACGTATCCGTGGACGCGTTGCTCGGTATCACGGGCGTGCAGCCCGGTCCGGGTGGCGGGCGGATCTCCACCCGGGTCATCGAGTACGAGCTGCGCGAGAGCACGAGCGGCGCCACGCTGGCGCGCGTGCAGGTCGCGCAGTAGCCGCAGCGGCGGAGAGCTCCGTCCGATTGGGTTAGACTTGCCCCGCCGCCAGCGCGCCAGGTTGGGGACTACGCGATTCGCATGGCCTGTCGTTGCCTCACGCGTGCGCCGTTCGGGCGCATGCTCCTGTTTGCAGCCTGTTGCGCGTGGTCTGCGCTGGCCGGCGCGGCGACCTACGCCGGCCGGCCGGTCGGGGACGTGTTGCGCGAGCTCGGCGCCGGCAGCATCAACTTCATCTACAACACCGAGCTCGTCCCGCCGGACCTCCTCGTGCGGGCGGAACCCGCGGCCGGCAGTCCCCTCGAGATTGCGCGCGAGATCCTGGCCGGATACGGGCTGACGCTGCTCCCCGTCGGCAGCAATGCCTTCGCGGTCGTGAAGGACGATTCGCGGCCCGCTGCCGTCGCGGCGCCGGCAGCGAAGGACGCTGCCCGGCCGGCGCCGGAGGCAGGCCTCCCGGAGGTCGTCGTGACGGTGAGCCGCTATGCGCTAGCCTTCAATCCGCCCGAGGCCAGCGCGGTCATGACCCAGGCCGACGTGCGTACACTGCCGAAGCTCGCGGACGAGACGCTGCGCGCGGTGCAACGGCTGCCGGGCTCGGCGGCGTCGGGCATTTCCGCGCAGTCCCACATCCGCGGCGGCGAGCTCGACGAGGTGTTGATGGTGCTCGACGGCCTGCCGCTCATCGAGCCCTTTCACCTCAAGAACTTCCTCACACCCGTCAGCGTCTTCGACGCCGCGGCCATCGAGTCACTGGACGTCTATTCCGGCGGTTTCACGACCAACTACGGCGACCGCATGAGCGGCGTGATCGACATCGTCCCGCTGGCGCCCCAGGAGCGCTACACCGAGCTCGGTCTCTCGCTGTTTCATGCCAATGCGCTGTCGGCCGGCACGTTCGCGGAGCATCGCGGGCAGTGGCTCGCGAGCGTCCGGCGGAGCAACCTCGACCTGATCGCGGACGCCGTGGATTCCGACGTGGGCAAACCGAAATATTTCGACGCCTTCGCTCGCGTCAGTTTTGCCGTCAGCGACAGCGCGACCGTCTTCGGCGGCGCCCTGACGTCCCGGGACGAGATCGAAGCCAACACCGTCGACGAGACCCAGGAGACGAGCGCGGACTATACGAATGCGTATATATGGACGGGATGGCAGCAGCGGTGGCCCGGCCATTTCACGAGCCGGCTCGTGCTCGCGCTGACCGACGTCGACACCGATCGCGACGGCTCCATCGACGACCCGGGCGCGCGGGAGGGCACGGTGGAAGACACCCGCAAGATGAGCATGGGCGTCGTGCGCCTCGATCTCGTGCATGAAGCGGCGCGCGTCTACACGCGCTTCGGCCTGGAGGCCAGGCGCGCCCGCGCCCGGTATCACTACACGAGCACGATCACGCACGAGCCGGACTTTCCGGTGCCGGGTGATCCGGGCAGCACCGTCGACAGGGACCTCGCGCCGCAGCCGGAGGGCCACCAGCTCGCCGCCTACGCGACGAGCCGCGTCCGGCTGAGCGACCGGCTGAACGCGGAGCTCGGCCTGCGCTGGGACACGCAGACCTACGATCACGTCGGCGGTCCGGACCAGATCGCGCCGCGGCTGAACTTCCTGTACGAGCTCACCGCGGCCACGCACCTGCGCGCGGCCTGGGGCCGCTTCTGGCAGTCGCAGGGCATCAACGAGCTGCAGGTCGAGGACGGAGTGGGCACGTTCTACCCCGCGCAGCGCGCGGACCAGCTGATCCTCGGCCTGGAGCACGGCTTCCCCAACTACCTGGACCTGCGCGTCGAGGCCTATCGCAAGGACTACGACCATGTCCGGCCGCATTTCGAGAACCTGTTCGATCCGGTCAAGTTCATGCCGGAGCTCGAGGCGGACCGGGTCGAGGTCGCGCCCGACGACAGCCTCGCGCGCGGGGTGGAGCTCACGCTCTCGCGGCGCGGTGATGGGCCGTGGTCGTGGTGGCTGAGTTACGCCTGGTCGCGCGTGACGGACCACATCGCCGGCGCGGACGTGGCGCGGAGCTGGGACCAGCGCAATGCCGTCAACGCCGGCCTGCGCTACTCGGGCGAGCACTGGGACTTCACCGTGACGGACACCTACCACACGGGCTGGCCGACGACGCGGCTCTTGCTCGCCGAGGACCCCGGCGGCGGACCGGATACGGTGGTGGTCGGAGACCGCAACGCCGTGCGTTTCGACGACTACAACAGCCTCGACTTCCGCATCTCGCGCCGCTTTGCCCTGCCCGAGAGCACGCTCGAGGCTTTCTTCGAGATGACGAACGCGCTCGCCCAGCGCAATCCGTGCTGCACCGACTACGAGGTCACACAACCCGGCGGCGAGCTCCTCATCGACGCGGAAGAGGACTACTGGCCACGGCTAATCCCGTCGTTCGGCGTGTCCTGGAAGTTCTAGCAGATTTTCAACACCTGCTAGCCGGCCGGTGCGGCTTCGCGCACCTCGAGCTTGCCTTCCATCCCTTTTTCCCGGTGGCTCGCCATGAAGGGCGCCTTCTTGTCACAGAAGAACACGAAGGTGCCCACGCGCGTCGGCGTGAACTGCAGCTTTTCGGTGTCGCCCGCCCCGACGTTCTTCTTGAGCGAGAGGCCCGACGCCGGATCGTTCAGCACGAGGTTGTGGGTCACGAAGCCCGAGTCATTTGTCAGCGCGAGCTCGACGGGCTTGTTCACCTCGACGATGACATGGCTGGGCGTAAAGGAATAATTGTCGAGCGTCAGCGCAGCGCGCTGGACGCCGTCCGCATCGATGGTCGCCGTGACCGTGCCGCCGGTATCGGTGTCCGCAGCCGAGACGAGGCCGGCGGATACGAGGATCGTGAGAAACAGCAGAGGCAGGATTTTGTTCATCGTTGGGCTCCATTTGTGCACGGGCGCAGCGCCCTGTGCGATACCGGGTTAGATACTGCGCGTGGTCCGGCGTTCGATGGCCGTACTTTAGTGACAGCACGGGCTAAGTACATCTACCTAGTGAACGAGCCGTGCCGCGTTCCCATCATGGACCGCTCCTGCCCGGGAAGCACACGCGTGAGCAGACTCGCTGCAGAAACGTACAACGGCGTCAGCAAGAGCCTGCATTGGGTGATCGCCGCGCTCGCATTTGCCCAGCTGGCCATGGGCAAGCTCCTCGATGTCGACCCCGAGGAGGCACCGGGCATCTTCGGCTGGCACACGACTCTCGGCATTTCGGTGCTGGTGCTGATGCTGGTGCGTGTCGCCTGGCGCCTGACCCATGCCGTTCCGCCGCTGCCCGCGACGACGCCTGCGTGGCAACGGCGAGCGGCCCGCGGTTCGCACGCGGTGTTCTACGTGCTCCTGCTCGCGCTGCCGGTGAGCGGCTGGCTGCTCGCGTCGGTCGAAGGCGACCCGATCCGGTTCTTCGGTGTGCTCGATCTGCCCCGTCTGCCGCTGCCGGGCGGGGAGGCGAGCGAAGATTTTCTCGAGGAAGCGCACGAGCTCCTCGGCAATGCCCTGCTCGTGCTGGCCGGGATTCACGTGCTCGCCGGCCTGAAGCATCACTTCGTCGATCGGGACAACGTGCTGCGCAGGATGCTGCCGGGCTGACCGACCTGCCGCCGGAACTTCAGCGCGGGGGCGACGTGCGCAGCGCAACCACGTTGTCGGCGGCAGCGCCTACGGTCATCCCGGCCTCGATGTTCGCGAGCAGGCGCGTGATCGCCGGCGGCCGCAAGCGATCGAACATCAGCCCGATGCCCGAGGCGGTGCTCCGGATCACCATGGCCTGCCACCGATAAGTCCGCATCCCGGCCACGCCGGGCAGGGTGAGCTCGACGCCGATCACGCTGTTCTCCGGAAACGGTTCGGGTGCCGTCTCGACGAACATCCCGCTGATGCTGACGTCGCAGGTGTGGGCGCGCACGGCATCGCACCCGTGCGGATGCAGGACCAGCGGCGTACGAATCGTGCGCCGATTCCCGAAGCGGTGCTCCACGGGGAACGCCCCCCTTCAGATGATGTCGTCGTCCATGCCGAGCAGCGCGTCGACCTCGATCTCGGCTGCCAGCCAGTCCTCGAGCTCCTGGCCAGGCTGGAAGCCTCTGCGCTCCGCCCGGAAGTAGGCCGCCTCGGCGATCAGTTGCCGGCGGTCCTCCCCGATCAGATTGAATTTCGTACTGACTACGGTGGCGCGGGGTTCGACGGCGTGAGCGGGCCTCGGCTTCACCCCGGTGACTTTCGGCTGAATCGCGAGCGTATCCTCGATGCCCGCGACTTCAGGATCCTGTTGAGACATCGTTCTTCCCTCCACAACGGCGCACAAGCACAACGCCGGAACCGCGGCCGGCGACGGAGCATTGGCGGTGTCGGGGGCTCTGGACCCCCAAGCGCTGCACTCTGGAATGGATCAATCGCTCCGCAGCCCAATCGTGCGCGCCGGTGTGCGGTCTCGCTTTAACTTATGTTAAGTTTGGAGCCGAAGCGGCCGCATCGAGCCGCGACCGCGGGTTCCACGCGCGTATGGCTCCGCCGCTCGTCCTGAAGCTCGCCCGGATCGTCGATCTCAGCGCCGCCGACGTCGCGGCGCTGAGCGCACTCGGCTCCGGACAACCGCGACATTGCCCGGCGGGGACGAGTCTCATCGACGCCGGCAAGCGCATGGGGGCCGCGGTCCTGGTGCACGAGGGCTGGGCGTTGCGTCATCGCACGCTGAGTGACGGCCGGCGCCAGGTGATGGACTTCGTACTGCCGGGTGACATCTGCGACCCGACCGTGTTCGTCACGCCGCGCGCGGATTTCTCCATGCAGGCACTGACGAGTCTCAGCTACTCGCTCATCCAGGCCGAAGACGTGCTCGAGCTCGTCACGCGCTCGCCACGCATCGGCGCCGCGCTGTGGTGGGCGGAAGCGCACGAGGAGGCGATCACCCGCGCTCACCTCGTGGCGATCGGACGGCTGACGGCGCACGAGCGGATCGCCTACCTGCTGTGGGAGCTCTGGACCCGGCTGCGCGTCGTGCATCTCGCCGACAGCGAGGGCTTCGACATGCCTGCGAGCCAGGAGGTGATTGCCGACGCCGCGGGCCTGAGCTACGTGCACGTCAACCGCACCCTGCGCCGGCTCGAGCGCGAAAGCATTATCCGGCGCTCACGCCGGACCTGGCGGATACTCGACGCACCGAGGTTGCAGCGCATCGCGCAGATCACGGATGGCCTGCATCTCACGCCGCTGGCGCGCCGCATCCAGCAACGGCTGAAATGACGGCGGTCAGCCGAGCTGACCGCGGCCGATGTCCTGCGTGCGTCGCACCAGTTCGCGGCCGGCGCGGAGCTGTCGGACCTCCCAGCGCATGCCGATCCCGGGCTCGCTGCCGCCGGTCTCGGAGGCGAGCTCGATGGCGACCGTGTCGCCGGCGGCCGCTACGACGGGCTCTTCGAGCGGGGCGTACACCTGTTCCCAGTGGGTTGGTGGGGAAAACGGGCTGGTGCTGAGCACGATGCCGGGGACGAGCTCGCAGGACCACCAGAGGGCGAAGCCGGAAATCCTCGCCGGCGCGGCGAGCTGCCACTCGGCGGCGCCGCGGCGGCGCCCGTCCGCGCACGTGCGAAAGTCGATCTCGTCCCAGCGGCGCGTGGTGTCGGTGCCGGGGAGCAGGTCGCCGGCCTCTATCCTGCGCACGTACAGATTGTCGAAGGACATCGCGCGCGCGACCGCAAAGTCGAGCCCGAGCGGCGCGCGATCCCAGCTCCGCAGCTCGCGCCAGAATGCATCGGACACGACCGGCGCCACGAATTGCTCGACGCGTGCGGGGATGAGGGTGCCGCCTTCCTTCAGGAAGCGGCGCGCGTCGGCGAGCGTTTCGAGCGCGTTCTCCTCGAGCGCCAGGTTGCCGAGCACCTCGGCGACCACCACGTCCACGCGCGGCGGATCGGCGATCTCGCCCGAATCCGCCTGCCAGAGGTGCAGGCCGGGGATCCGGTTCGCGTCGGCGAGGCGCGCGGCCAGCTCGATCACCGGCCCGCGCTCGATCAGCAGCACCTCACGGGCGCCGAGTCTGCTCGCCATGAAGCCGAGCACGCCCGTGCCCGCGCCGATATCGGCGACGACGGTCGCTCCCGGCACGATGACGCTTCTCAGCGCCGCCTCGAACGCCGTGGAACGGATCTCGTCGGCGATCATCTTCCTGTGAAATTCGATGAGCACATTTCCGTTCCGTTACCGCGGCAGACTTTAGCATGGCGCCCGTTGCCGCCATCCGTGCGCGCCGCTGCAGCGTGTTATCCTTCGGCACGCGCCGACCCCACCGATCGAGGACGACATGCTGACTCAGGTTACGGGAGACATCCTCCTCACGAAGGCTCAGGTCATAGCGCACGGCGTGGCACCGAACGACGATTTCCACCAGGGCCTGGCCCTGGCGTTGCGAGGCGAGTGGCCCGCGCTCTACAAGGATTTCCGTCACTACTGCAAGACGACTCACATCCAGCCAGGCAGCCTCTGGACCTGGGCGGCGCCGGGAGGGAAGCGGGTCGTCAACCTGTTCACACAGGAGTCGGCGTATGGCAAGGGCGAGAAGCCGGGGAAGGCGACGGTCGCCTATGTCAGTCACGCACTGCGTAACCTGCGTGAGCTCGCGCAGAAGGAGAAGTTCCGCAGCATCGCCATGCCGCGCCTGGCGACCGGCGTCGGCAGGCTGCAGTGGAGCGACGTCGAACCGTTCATACACGAGAACCTCGGCGACCTGGACATCCCGGTCGTGATCTATTCGATCTACCGGAAGGGCGTGCAGGCGAACGAAGGAATCTGACAGGTGGGAGGGGCGCAAGCCCCGAAGAAAATCGCGACTTGCGTCGCTCCCACAAGAGGTTTAAGGGAGCGCGTAAGCCGTGATGACATCACCCGGCTTCGGGTAGACGAACGCGTGGCCGCCTGCGGCGACGACCACGTACTGCTTTCCGCGGACCTCGTATGACATCGGCGACGCGAAGGCGCTGGTGGGCAGGTCCGCGCTCCAGAGTTCCCGGCCGGTGGCGGCATCGAATGCCCTGAACTTGTCGTCGCCGGTCGCGCCGATGAAGACGAGCCCGCCCGCCGTGAGCAGCGGTCCGCCGAAGGTGATCGTGCCCCAGGGCAGCGGCAGCGGCAGCGAGAAGGGCGGGCCGGCCATCGGCGGCGGCAGGTTGTGGCGCCAGTTGCCGAGCGTCTGCTTCCAGAGGATCTCGCCCTTCTCGAGATCCACCGCCACGAGCTGCGCCAGCGGCGGCGCCGTGCACATCGGCGCGGGCAGGGCGATCAGCGGCATCTGCTTCAGCGCATAGGGCGTGCCGAGGAGAAGACCCGGCGCGCCCAGCATGTTCTCCTCGATCGTGCCCGTCGGTGGCGGGGCCTCGGCCGCCGGGATCAACTGCGCGAAGTGCGCCATGCGCAGCACGTTGACGACCAGGATCTTCGAGCGCGGATCCACGGCGACGCCGCCCCAGTTGACGCCACCGGCCGTGGAGGGCACGAAGATCGAGCCCTCGAGCGAGGGCGGCGTGAAGATCCCGCCGCGCCGCGCCGTCCGGAACTGCTTCATGCACCAGGCGCGATCGAGCGGCGTGATGCCCCAGAAATCGTCGTCGGTGAACGTGTGCGGCACGAGCGGCGGCGGCTTCACCGGGAACGGCTGGGTCGGCGACAGCACCTCGCCCGGCACGCCGCTCTGGGGCACGGGGCGTTCCTCGATCGGGAAGTAGGGCTCACCGGTCGCGCGGTTGAAGATATAGAGCATGCCGGTCTTGGTGGCCTGGATCACGGCGGGAAAGGGCTTGCCGTCCTTCGTGAGCTCCACCTGCGTCGGTTGCGCGGCGTTGTCGTAGTCCCAGATGTCGTGGTGGATCGTCTGGAAGTACCACGCGACCTCGCCCGTCGCGCCGCGCAACGCCACGATCGAATCGGCGTAACGGTTGTCGCCGGGCCGGGTCCCGCCGTAGTAGTCGGGCGAGGGGCCCGAGGTCGGCAGGAACACGAGATCGAGCGCCTCGTCGGCGCTCATCGTGCCCCAGACGTTGCCGCCGCCGGTCGCCCGCGCGGCCTCCGGCGTCCACCCTGCGTAGGCGGGATCGGCGGGGCTGCGCGGCACGGGGTCGAAGCTCCAGCGCGGCGCGCCGGTGCGCGCGTCGAAGGCGCGCACGGCTCCGTTCGGCGCGTTGGCCCGGTGGAAGTCGCGCACCACGCTGCCGACGACGATCACGTCGTTCACGACCGCCGGCGGCCCGGGAAACTTCACCTCGCCGATGGCCGCCGGGGGCTCGGCGCCGAGCACCGCGGGCTCGACGTTGACGACGCCGTCCGTGCCAAAGCCCGCGCAGCGCGCGCCCGTCTTCGCATCGAGCGCGATCAGCTTCAGATCGTGCGTGGCGACGAGCACGCGATGCGCGCAGGCGGCATCGCCGGGCGCCTGGCGGTCGGCCCAGTAGGCTACGCCGCGGCAATTGGCGTAGGGCGCGCTCCTCAGTCCCTCGGGGTCGCCCGGCGTCGCGTAGCCGCCGATGCGGATGTGCGGCTCGAACACCCAGCGTTCCATGCCCTTCTCCGGGTCGAGCGCGACGACCCTGTCGAACGGCGTGCAGATCATGAGGCTGCCGCCCGCCTCGGGGGGCAGCAGGATCGGGTTGACCTGCACTTTCGCGGTCTTGTTGGCGAGCGCGCCGCGCCGTTCGAGCTCGCCGGTGTGGTATTGCCACGCGACCCTGAGGTGGCCGACGTTGTCGCGGTTGATCTGGTCGTGCGCCGAGAACTTGCGGCCGCCCTCGCCCCCGTACTGCGGCCAGTCTCCGGCCGGGGCCGCGAGCGCGCACAGCAGGGCGCCGAGCGCGAGGAGGACGCGCAATCGATGTGTCATGTCCTGAACCCGGAGGCGGGAGGCGCCTATCTTAAGATGAAAAAGGGGACGCTTCCGAAGGGAAGCGTCCCCTGGAATTGATCGGGGCTCGCGCCCCTCCCACGGAACTAGGCGGGGCGGCGCGTCTCCATCACGGACACCCGGTGCAGGATGCGGCGGCCGATGTAGTCCGCGATCGGCGTGTGCTGCGTGCAGCGGTTATCCCAGATCAGGACCTGGCCGGTCATGGTCGTGAAGCGCTGGCAGAAGTCCGGCCGCGTGACGTGCTCGAACAGGAACTTCAGGACGGCGTCGCTCTCGCGGGTCTTCATGTCCTTGATGCGCGTCACGAAGCTCTCGTTCACGAAGAGGCACTTGCGGCCCGTGTCGGGGTGCGTGCGCACGACCGGGTGCCAGACCGCCGGAGCCTGCTTGCGGTACTGCGCGAGGCTGTTGATGCGCTTCTCGTCGGAGATGGCGATGGGTCCCCAGTACTTCATCGCGTACGGCAGGATGTCGTGCTCGGCCTGCATGCCCTCGAGGAATCTCTTCCAGGTGTCGGAGAGGGCGTCGTAGGCCATGTACATGTTGGCGAACACCGTGCCGCCGCCGACCGGCGGCACTTCCAGCGCATGGACTATCGCGATCTTCGAGCCGCACTCGGTGTAGCTGAAGTCCACGTGCCAGTTGATCTTGTACGCCGGCATCTTGCCGTCGCGGATGCGCTCGATGAATTCCACGTGCGGGCGGTCCGCAAGCTTCGGAATGAACGAGACGTCGTTCAGCGTGCCGAACCGGGCGCCGAGCTGCTCGAGGAAGTCGTCGTCGACCTTCTGGTCCGGGATGATCACCGCGAGGTGCTCGTGCACGGCCTTCTCGATGAGGCGGAAGGTCTCGTCGTCGAGCCCGCGGCTCAGGTCGAGGCCGGTGATTTCGGCGCCGAGAATGCCGCTCGTCTGCCGGATGTTCACCTTGGCCTGCGTACGCAGGTTCAGTGCAATGCTGCTCATGGTGGAATGCTCCTTGCTTCTTGTTCTCGTTCCGTGCGCAGGGAATCCTGCGTCCCGTCGCCTGGCACGAATTGTTGACGGAGAGCGCGACGCGGGAGATCGCGCTTCGTCTTCGAATTGGCGAAAGTCTACACCCCGATTTCGAGCCAGATCAATGCAATGCTTCCGCTTTTATGTAAAGCAATCCGGCACCCGGCAGCCGCGCTGCGGCTGGCTCAACCCCTTCCGGCCGCCGAATCGGGGCCATAGCCTTCGCGCGGGCAGGACTGCATCATGGCGGGGCAGGATGGGGACCAGCGGGGGGATTGCATGAACGTCGTCGTCACCGGCAGCACCAGGGGCATCGGCCTCGGTATGGCGCGCGAGTTCCTGAAGCGCGGCCACGCCGTGATGGTCTCGAGCCGTCGGCGCGAGGACGTGGAGCGGACGGTCGCCGGGCTGCGCAGCGAGTTTCCCGCGGGCAAGGTCGCCGGACAGTCCTGCGACGTCGGCGATTTCGCGCAGGCGCAGGCGCTCTGGGACGCCGCCGTCGCCGCCCTCGGCAGGGTCGACATCTGGGTGAACAACGCCGGGCGCGACTGCGTCAAGCTGCCCTTCTTCATGGTGCCACCCGAAGACATGAAGGCGACCGTGACGACCAACCTCATCGGCCTCATGAACTGCAACCGCGTCTGCATGACCGGCATGTACAAGCAGAAGGGCGGCTGGATCTGGAACATGGAAGGCTACGGCAGCAACGGCGCCGTGCGGCCCGCGATCGCGGTGTACGGCTCGACGAAGTACGCCGTCCGGTACTTCACGAAGGCGGTCGCGCAGGAGCTCGCGGCGACGCCGGTGAAGGTGGGCTATCTCAGCCCGGGGATCGTCGTCACCGACATGGTCGTGCCGCCGCCGGAGAAGCGCGGCAAGGGCTGGCAGCAGACCAAGAAGATCCTCAACGTGCTCGCGGACACGGTCGAGACGGTCACGCCCTTCCTCGTGGATGGCATGCTCGCGGCGAAGGAGAACGGCGCGGCGGTGCGCTGGCTCACGTCGGGGAAGATCCGCTGGCGGTTTGCGAAGAGCGTATTCGTAAAACGGGACCTGTTCGGCCCGCTCGGCCTCTAGCCCGCAGAGCTCATTGCGGCTCGAACCTCAGGCGCACGCTCGTGTGCCGCTCGACGGCGCGGCCGTTGTCGCGCGCCGGCTCGAAACGCCAGCGTTTCACCGCCGCGAGCGCGAAGTCCACGTAGCGGTCCTCGGCGTTCGCGCCCATGACGCGGATGTCGCGGGTCCTGCCATCGGCGTCGACCGTGAAGCTCAGCTCCACCCAGCCCGGCACCTCGACCGGGTGGCGCGGGTCCACCGGCTCGATGTAGCGCTTGAACTTGAGCGTGGACAGCGGCACCAGTGCAGGCGCTGTGGGGGTGCTCGCGAGCGCGCCATGTGGCGCGACCCTCTCCGGCGCCGGCGTGCTCGACGCCGGAACGGCCGCGGCGACGACGGGCGCGGCCGGCTCCGGTATCCGCACCGGCACGGCCGGTGGGGGCAGGGCGGGTTCCTGCGCGATCGTCTCCCGTGCCGCGGGAACCGGTTCGCTCCGTACGGACTCGGCAGCGGTCGTCACATCTTCCCGGCGAGGCGGGGCCGGCTCGGGTTCCGTGGTGGACGCGACGGCGGCCTTCACGGGCGCCTCGTGTGGGCTCGTGCGCACGCTCGGGACTGCGCCTTCCGTCGGCATTGAGACGCTCGAGGGAGGCGCGTCGGACGAGACGGCCGGCTCCGGGGGCGCCTCTTCCGTGCTTGCGGGTTCGGCTACCGCCTCGGGCTCGGCCGCCGGCACGACGTTCCGCGCGGCGAGAGGTTCGGCCGTATCGGTGGTCGGCCAGCGCCACAACGCCACCGCCGTGCCCATGACGATCACGACGAGCGCGGCCCAGAGGGTCCGCGTTCGCGAAGATGCGGACACGGCGGCGTCGTCGCCGAACCGCGCAAACCGCGCGGGCAGCGCGGTGCTGTCGAACTCGTCGAGAAAAGTCGCGATGTCCGCCGTTCGCCAATCGCGGCGGAACGCCAGCGCGCGCTCGAGCGCGGCCCACTGCGCTTCGCTCAGCCCGCGAATCGGGGCGGGGCCTTGTCCGGCCGTCTCGGCGGCGAGCGCGTCGTGATGGCCGAACACGCGCCGCCCGGCGAGCATGCGATAGGCGACGCAGGCGAGCGAATACACGTCGTCCCGGGGCGTCGCCGGCCGGCCCTCGAGCACCTCGCAGCTCGCATACGCGGGCGTGCGCGCGGCAGGAACTGCTTGGCTCACGGCATCGTTCGCGGAGCGCGCGATGCCGAAGTCGAGGAGCTTCGCGATGCCCTCGCGCGCGAGGAAGATGTTGCCGGGTTTCACGTCGGCGTGGACGATGCCGCGGGCGTGGGCGAAGGCGAGCGCGCTGCCGATCTCGCCCATGATCCGGCGCGCGTGAGGGACGGCGAGCGGGTGGTACTGCTGGCGCGTCAGCAGGTCGGCCAGCGTCTCGCCGTCCAGCCATTCCATCGTGATGAAGGCGAGCTGGCCGTCGCGCGCAAAGTCGTGCACGCGCACGATATGCGGGTGTGCGAGCTCGCGGGCGAGCGCGGCTTCACGCTCGAGGAGCCGCAACGCGCCGGCGTCGCGCCGGTGCGCGGCGCCCGCGAGCTTGATGGCGAGCCAGGGCGTCTCTCCGCCCGCCTCCTCGTGGCGGCGGTCGAGCGCCTTGTAGACCTCGGTCATGCCGCCGGCCTGCAGGCGCGCCTGGAGCACGTAGCGGCCGCCGACGACCGCGCCGGGAGCAAGCGCCGTCCGCGCCGGGGCGGGTGCGCCGGCCGGAACCGGGACCGGGGCAGCCGGCCCATCGGCCGTATTCGCCGCCTCGTCCGACCAATCCGTGGGGGGGTCCTCGCCGAGATGCCGGGCGAGGTCGCCCGCCAGGATCTCGTAGTCCTCGATGCCGAGGCGGCCGTCGCGGTACGCCTCGTTTATCAGCCGCTGCAGGGTCGCGGCGGACTGCCGATCGCTCGCGACCACCGCGGCGAGCGCACGGCGCACGAACTCGAGCCTCACCAGGCCGACGACGAACCCGTTCAGCGCCTCGACGAATTCGTCGGACGGCGAGCGTAGGGAGGCCAATGACAGCACATTTGCCATCGGAAACGCCGCTGCAGACAAAACGCAATCCCCCGGACTCTAGCAACGGCTGCCGGTGCGCCCGAGGACCCGGGTCACGCTTTGTGAGGAGGCGAGCGAGCCGTGCGGCGCCGCCGCCTGGCAGGCGGGCGCCCGAACGCCAGTTCACATAGTGCGCCGCCGGCGCCGCGGCGCACGACGCTGGCGATCAGCTACCAGTGGCCGAGAGCGCTGCGAAGCGCGGCGCGTGCGCGTGGCGCCTGGTGTGCAGCTTGCTCGCCAGCGGGCGGGACTTTTCGACGCGGTCCAGCAGGTCGAAATAGCGCTGCCGGTCTGCGTCTGCGCGGAAGTCCTCGCAAGCGCCATTCAGGTGCTGCCTCCAGAGCCGTTCTTCCCACTCGGCGGTCCGGACCTTGTTCTTGTAGCCGAGGTAATCGAGTACCCGGCCGGTAACCTCGTTCATTCTTCTTCTCGTCTTCGTGTTGTTGTCAGGCTACGAACGGTGCGCATTTTAATCCGGCTGCACGGAAATTGGAGGACATGCGTCACTGCATTTCGACACATGGCGCGTGGCTACGCCATTCTTTACCGTGCCACTACGGGCTTATGTCAGGCCGGCGGGCGCCACCCGCTGTGGCGTTTCCGCACCGCCGGCGCCATTTCCGCCGCGGCGCGTCGTGGGTCGCGTCAGGGCCGGATCGCCACCACGCCGGCGTTCTCCCGGCCGTCGAGCGCGCCGAGGCCCTGGAAGTCGCTGCGGTCGATGAAGGTCGCGCGCTCGACGCGCAACCCGGCCTCGCCGCAGATCCGTGCGAGCAGCTCGGCGTCGAGCAGGTTCATGAAGGCGGGTTTGTCGATGTGCCTGTTCAGCCCCGGCGTCGGCAGCCAGTGGTGCAGGCCGACCATCATGCCCGGCCAGCGCTCGCCCGCGCGCTTCGCCGCCTCGAAGTCCGGTATGAACTTCCGCCAGATGCCGTAGGGGGTGTCCGTCACGACGTAGAGCCGGCCGCCGGGCTTGAGCCACGCTGCCATCTTCGCGACGGCGGCATCGATCTGCGGACCCGACAGGAAGTGCAGGACCCGCGAGCAGAGGATCGCGCGGAAGCGCGCCGGCTCGAAGTCGATGTCGGGGAGCGCGCCCACGACGCAGGTGAGCCGCGCGCGCTCTGCGGCCGGCACGCGGCTCGCGAGGATCTCGAGGTGACGCGCCTCCATGTCGCAGGCGACGACCGTCGCGCCGGCCGCGAGCGCCGGCAGGGTCGCGACGCCAAAGGCGCAGCCGATCTCGAGCGCCGGGTGCGGACCTCCGGCCGCGCAGGCGATCCACTCGTCGGCATACGCATCGCGCACCTCGAACATGAAGCCCGTGCCGTTCAGCGTCGGCACCATCTCCTTCACGCCGAAGGGCGGCGGCTGCATCGTCTGGCTCATGGCGCGAAGGTAACCGGCGCGCGCGGCCGGGCACAAGGAGCTTCCCCCGGCCGACGGAACTGATGCGCGCCTTCCGTTGCAGGTGGCACCGCGCGGCCGGCTGTTTATACTGCAGGCCCCAGTCCGAGAATCAAAGACAACGCTCATGACCGATGCCACGAACTACGGGCCGGAGTTCATCGCGGTTGCCCTGCAGGTCTCCGTCAAGGCCGTCAACCGCTGCAAGGGCCGCGAGGAATCGCGCGCCCGGATCGCCGAGAACCTCAAGCGCATCGGTGAGTACACCGGCGCCGCGACGAGCTTTCTCAGTTTCTTCTACGGCCTTCCTGTACGACTCGTCGGGTTGCCGGAATACGCGGTGACGAGCTTCCCGCTCGGGGAGTCGCCCGCCGAGTGGCGCGACCGCGCCTGCCTCGAGCAGAACGGGCCCGAATACGAGGAGCTCGGCCGCATCGCCCAGAAGAACAAGATCTTCCTTGCCGGCAACGTCTACGAGATCGACCCGAAATTCCCGGAGCTCTATTTCCAGACCTGCTTCATCATTGCGCCGAACGGCAACGTCATCCTGCGCTATCGCCGGCTGAGCTCCTGCTTCGAGCCGACGCCGCACGACGTCTGGGACAAGTACCTCGACGTCTACGGGCCCGAGAGCATCTTCCCGGTGGCGAAGACCGAGATCGGTAATCTCGGCACGATCGCCTCCGAGGAGATCCTCTACCCGGAGATCACGCGCTGCATCGTGATGCGCGGCGCCGAGGTGATCCTGCACCCGACGAGCGAGCCCGGCAGCCCCGAGCCGACGATCAAGGAGATCTGCCGCCGCGCGCGGGCGATCGAGAACCAGGTGTATGTCGTCGCCTCCAACACCGCGAGCATCGACGACATCCCGATCCCGGCCTACACCTGCAGCGCGATGTCCACGATCATCGATTACAACGGCAGGATCCTCTCGGAGGCCGCGCCGGGCGGCGAGGCCTTCAACTCGAACGGCGTGATCGACATCGGTGCGCTGCGCCGCACGCGCCGGCGCACGGCCATGTCGAACGTCATGTCGCGCCAGCCCTTCCAGATCTACGCGGACAGCTACGCCAACTTCCGCTTCCACGAGGGCAACTTCCTGCTACGGGACGGGAAGGTGATCACGCCACCGGACCGCGAGACGTTCCGGCGGCGGCAGGCCGCGAACATCGAGAGGCTCGTCAAAGCCGGGCTGCTGTAGTATCTCGTTGTGAAGGTGCAGGCCATGGGGTCCGGAAACGCCGTCGCTTGACGGCATCTTGGTTCACGCCGTCTCCATCGTTTCCGAACCCCATGGCCTGCACCTTTACACGACACGAGCGCAGCCCGGCTTTGTCTACGCGGAGAAGTAAATGACCGAAACGGTTGCTGACCGTCGCGAATTCATCGCTGCGGGCGGAGCGCTGGCGCTCGGCCTCTCGCTGAAATATGCGCCGGCAGGGGCGCAGAACCCGGCGGCGCTCGCCCGGCCCTACGGCCGCTGGGAAGACCTGATGCGGCAGAAGTGGACCTGGGACCGCGTCGTGCGCGGCAGCCGCGGCATCAACTGCACCGGTCACTGCGCCTTCAACGTCTACGTCAAGAACGGCATCGTCTGGCGCGAGGAGCAGCAGGGCGAGTACGGGCGCTCGGGCGACGACACGCCCGACTACGGCCCGCGCGGCTGCCAGAAGGGGCTGCGCCAGGCGAAGTACATGTACGGCAAGCAGCGCGTGCTGTACCCGCTGAAGCGCAAGGGCGCGCGCGGCGAGGGCAAGTGGGAGCGCATCAGCTGGGAGCAGGCGACGGCGGAGATCGCCGACAGCTTCCTGCGTACACGTCGACGAGTCGGGCCCGGAGTCCATCACCTTCGCGATGGGCACGCAGATGATCCTGAAGCGCGCCTCGCTCTCCGCGCTCTTCCGCTTCTGCAACATCACCGGGATCATGTGCCCCGAGACCTTCGCCGGCGTCGGCGACCTGCCCGTCGGCGCCTACATGACGCTCGGCAACGAGCTCCCCGGCGACAGCATGGCGGCGATCTTCAAGTGCAAGTGCTGCCTCATCTGGGTGTGCAACCCGGCGGTGACGCGCATCCCCGACGCGCACTTCTTCTGGGAGGCGCGCTACAACGGCACCGAGGTCGTCACCATCACGCCGGACTTCAACGCTTCGGCGATGCACTCCTCGAAGTGGGTGAACCCGAAGCCCGGCACCGACACGGCGCTCGCGATGGGCATGGTGCACACCATCATCGATGACCGTCTCATCGAGTGGGACTACGTCCGCGAGCAGACCGACCTGCCGTTCCTCGTGCGGCTCGACACGCGCAAGTTCCTGCGCGGCACCGACATGGGCGTGGCGGGCGAGGGCGCGGGCAACACCTTCTATATATGGGACGAGGCGACGGGCAAGCCCACGGTGGCGCCCGCCACCGGCCTGGTGAAGAAGCCGGCGCGCTCGCGCCCGGTCGAGGCGAGCCTGGTGCTCGGATGGCCTGAAGCCCGCGGTCGAGGGTCGCTGGACGGTGAAGACGGCGGATGGCAAGGAGGTCGACGGTCACCACCGTCTTCGAGCTGACGAAGGAGCTCGTGCAACGCGGAGTACACGCCGGAGAAGGTCCGGGCGGTCACCGGCGTGCATCCCGACGTCACGCGCGAGCGTCGCACGCAGCTTCGCGAAGTCGGGCGCCGGCATGATCTTCGCCGGCTACCGCTCCTGCAAGTGGCTGCACGGCGACAAGCTGCACCGCGCCTGGCTGCTCATGTGCGGGCTCACGGGCAACACCGGGCGCGAGGGCGGGGGCATGCAGACCACGCAGCTCTCGAAATCCGACGGCATCTTCAAGTTCGTGTTCGCCGGCACCGGGCCGCGGCTGAAGCTCGCCGCGATCTCGGTATGGGACTACGCGCACGGCGACGGCAAAGCGTTGAACGAGAGCGCCTACGGCAAGGATCTCGCGGATCACTACGACGGCTACTATCGCAAGTCGATCGAGCAACAAGTGGCTGCCCGATTACTCGAAGACGCCGTGGAAGATGGGCTTCTTCGCCGGCCACAATACGGCGAACTGGCGCGCCTCGGACTCCCGCTGGCGCAAGAACGTGTTCGAGCAGCTCGACACCATCGTGGCGATGACGCCCGACATGAGCGTGACCGCGATGTACGCCGACTACGTGCTGCCGATCGCGCACCACTACGAGCGCCACGACATCACGATGGAGGGCCGCACGCCCTATCTCCAGGTGCTCGACCAGGCCGTGCCGCCGCTCGGGGAATCCGTGGACGATTTCACCGCGATGGCGCGCGTCGCCAAGGCGATCGCGGAAAAGGCGAAGGCGCGCAAGCTCGCGCCGGTCAAGAGCACGTTCGCGGGCCAGCCGGTGGAATACGACTACACGAAGCTCCACGACCTCATGACGCTCGACGGGAAGATCCGCGACACGCGCGACGTCGTCGAGTTCCTGCTGGCGAATTCCGCAGGCCTGCCGAAGATCAGCTACGGCGAGCTCGCGCAGAAGGGCTTCATCCGCGTGAACGACTCGCACGGTACGCAGTTCGGGCGCGAGTCGCCGTTCCCCTACAAGGTGCTGATCAGCACGCGCGACAAGCACCCGTACGAGACGCTCACGGGGCGCCAGCAGTTCTACATGGACCACGACTGGTTCCTCGCCGAGGGCGAGCAGCTGCCCGTGCACCGGGAACCGCTCGCGAATCCCGGCCACGACATGCGCCTCACCATGGGCCACGCCCGCCACGGCATCCACAGCATGTGGCGCGACGACTGGCTGCTGATGCATCTGCAGCGCGGCGAGCCCGACGTCTACGTCAACGCGGATGACGCGAAGGAGCGCGGCGTCGAGGACGGCGCGCTGGTGCGGGTACACAACAACTTCGGCTCGTTCGTCGCGATGGCGCACACCACCGGCGGGCTGCAGCGCGGGCAGCTCTTCATGTACCACGGCTGGGACCCGATGATGTTCCGCGGCCGCCAGAACTTCGGCGCGGTGATCTCGACCGGCGCGCTGCTGAAGCCGACCTCGCTCATCGGCGGCTACGGCCACATGTTCTATCGGGCTCCTATCTATGTTCCGAATCTCACGTTTCACGACACGACCGTCAGCTTCGAAAAGTATGAATCGGGACTTGCGTCCCTCCCACAAGATCTCCCTGTGGGAGGGGATCTCCCTGTAGGAGCGACGCAAGTCGCGACTGAATGAAGGACGAACAATGACCGCGCGCCAGGTTGCCATGGTGATCGATCTCAACAAGTGCATCGGCTGCCAGGCGTGCACGGCGGCGTGCAAGTCGCTCTGGACGGACGAGCCCGGGCAGGAATACATGCTCTGGAACAACGTCGAGACCAAGCCCGGGCCGGGCTACCCAAAGGCGTGGGAGGAGAAGGGTGCGCGCTCGGGCTGGAAGGACGGCGTGCTCCAGTACGGCGGGCTGCACGACGACGGCGACTACGGCAAGCCGCTGCAGCTCAACCACGAGGCGGCGTACTTCGAGGGCACGGAGCCGCGGCTGCAGCGCTCGGAGCCGATGGAGTACGGCCCGAACTGGAACGAAGACAGCAGTTCCGGGACGTTCCCGAACAACTATCACTTCTACCTGCCGCGGCTCTGCAACCACTGCACCAAGCCCGCCTGCCTCGAGGCCTGCCCCGTGCGCGCGATCTACAAGCGCGAGCAGGACGGCATCGTGCTGGTAGACCAGGACAAGTGCCAGGGCTTCCGGCTCTGCAACCAGGCCTGCCCCTACGACAAGGTCTATTTCAACCACGTCAAGAAACAATCGCAGAAGTGCATCTTCTGCTTCCCGCGCTTGGAGCAGGGCATCGCGCCCGCCTGCGCGCGCCAGTGCCCGGGGCGGCTGCGCTTCGTCGGCTACCTCGAGGACGACGGGCCCATCCACAAGCTCGTCTACGAGTGGAAGGTCGCGCTGCCGCTGCACCCCGAATACGGCACCGAGCCGAACGTCTTCTACGTGCCGCCGATCCTGCCGCCGAACTTCGACGAGGAGGGACGCTTCGACGAGTCGAACCCACGCGTGCCGATGGAATACCTGCGCTACCTCTTCGGGCCGGAGGTGGACCACGCGCTCATCACGCTCCACGAGGAGATCGAGAAGAAGAAGGCAGGCAAGCCCTCCGAGCTCATGGATCTCCTGATCGCGCGCGACTGGAAATCTCTCTTCAACATTCCGGACGTCAAGGTCGCCTCCACGGCGGAGGGAACGTTCCCGGGCGCGGTCTGACCAGCGGCTTGGTGGCGGCCGCGATCTGAGGCTTCAGGCGAGACGCCTCACCCAATCGGGTGAGGCGTTTTCGCTTTCGCCGGTAGCCATGGTGTCTCGTAAGCTGCCGGTTGAAGTGGCCCTGGCATAGAATCGAAACAAGCACTTGGATGGCCCAGGCAAGTAATACGACGGAAACGTCGCGATGTATTACCCCACTTCGGTCGTATACATATAGTTGGGCCTTGTGAAATTTCCAGTCGGTCTCTTCTGCCTTCTTGTTACAGCCTGCGCAATAGAGAAGCAGGCGGTCTACCAAGCCGTTGAACCTGAGTATCGAGCCGAGACGACCGTTTGCGGTTGGGTACCCTTCTCGTTGGCTCACTATCCTCTGGCGCCTGATCTCACTCTCGTGGCTGACATCCACGAAAGAGATGGCACTCTGCACATAGGGATGCAACTCAGCTTGGCCAAAGGACAGACGGTTCAGTTCGAGAGCCCATTGTTGATACTCAGCGCTAACGCGATGCGAGTGCAAGCCTCGCTGGAGCGATGGCAACATGGTCGCGAAGACTTTAAAGGAACAGATGAACTGAAGGGTTTGGGAAAATACGAGGCAATGGCCACGGAAAAGAACCCAGAACTTAAATACGATCACTTCATGGCATATGTTCCCTCGTCAATGGCGCCCCAGGAATACGTCAGCCTGCAGCTTCCTTCAGTCATGGTCAACGGCAAACGTCTTACACCTCATCCCATAGAGTTTCATCGCGTGGTCAAGACTGCGGTTTATGCATGTGTCCAGTAAGCAAGGCCCAACTAGTCGCTCCACCGGTCGCATTGCGCGTCTGTCACGCGGCTTTCCTACGCAACCCGCGCGCCAGCCGCGATGCGCCGGTGAGCTCAGACGTTAGACGCCAGGTCACAGAGGGTTGACCGTGGGCAGTGACACGAAACTGGATCGACCCGCTACATGGAACGCCGGTGGGTGGTTCGGCTCACAGCTTGGCAGCACGCTTTGGCTGGCGATCTCTGCAGCTTTACTTGCCGCCCGCTCGGTAACGGTGGCAAGCACCGTCTTCGCTCTCTTTGTCGTTGCGAATTTTGTCGGGATCGTGCTTTGGCGCCGGCGCGCTCGAATCTCAGTTCTCTCGGCGATGCAGGTTCTGCTGGCTGCATTTTGGGCGTGTAGCATGGCAGCCGTTTTCGTCATTGACCGCGCGGGCTTGTGGGAAACGCTCGCTGTGGGTGGCAGCAACAACATGCCGGCGACGCGGACCTGCATCATGCTGACGGTGCTCGTGTTGGCGCTCGGCGTAATGCTCCGGTTTCTGGATCGCAAACAATCTGCGAAGCGGGGCGGTGTCTGATCATGCGTGGGAGCAGTCCGTGAACGGCTTACGGGTGGGCGCCGCGGCCCGCTCGACGCGGACGTCAGGCGGCAGGAGGGGCCCCATGAAGCGCACGTGGACGATTATCGGGGTACGCGATGTGCCTGGCAGCTTCCGCTGGTACCAGTCGCTCTTCGGCCAACCCGAGACGCCGCCAGCCCATGCCTACTTCGGGCAAATCCTCGACTCGGATGGAACTGTCCTGCTTTGCCTCCACGAGTGGGGCGCCCACGAGCATCCCACCCTGACGAACCCCGATCACGCGACGCCCGGCAACGGCCTCCTCTTGTTCTTCCGTGTCGATGATTTCCGCATGGCCCTGGCAAGGGCACGCGCTCTCGTCGCGCGGCTCGAAGAAGAGCCCCACGTCAACCCGAACACTGGAACCGAGGAGTTCTCACTCCGAGACCCCGACGGGTATTACGTGACGATCAATGCGATCTCTGCGGCCTGACAAACGCATGCAGCAGACGCACCAGACAGTCATCAAATTTATGTGGACTTGGCAGGTACTCGCCGGCTCGCTCATGCTCACCGCCTTCTTCACGAGCCGCGCGGCTGACATGTCAGGCACGAGCAGCGAGGTCACTCCAGAGGCTTACGGCCGCGCCAGGGAGACCCACGCTGTGGTTCTGCTGTCGGTAGACTGGGGACGCCGATGGGGATTCTGTGGTGTTGAAAATGTCCAACTGAGGACTTTCGCGTTCGATCGGATGCCCGTTCGGAAGAGCGGCGATGATGAGGCCCCAGACCTCCTCCTGGCAGCGCCGCCGAGTCTCCTTGCCGGGCCCGAAGCGGTCATGCACTACGCGCTGCTCGTGGAGCCTGGCGAGTACGCGCTCAGTATCAGTGAGCTCAAGGCTGCGCGCTCGGTCAATGACGTCGTCACCTACACGGCCGGACGCAGCCAGCTCATTCAGGACGGCAGGTCCCTGGCGGGCAGCTTCAAGGCAGCATCCGGTGAGCTGGTCTACGTTGGACACTTTGGGCTGGAGTGCGTCGATAAGCGACCGACGATCTGGCGTTACTACGTCGAAGGTCGCGAGGGCTTCCGAGACTATTTGGCGACGCGTATCGGGACGAAGTATCCTTTCCTGGACACCGGGACGGCGCAGTACAGGCTGTTCAGAACAAGCGTGATCGGGCGCGACTATGAGCTGCGCTGACGCCGAGGGTACGTTCCCCGGCGTGGTCCGACTGGAGTAGAGTTTCGCTGGCTCGAGCTGCAGCGCGCTGACAATAACCCGCAGAAAGGAGCTCACCATGTCCACGACACCGAGGTCCACGACCAGAAGCATAGTTCTCGTCCATGGCGGCTTCGTCGACGGATCCGGTTGGGAGGCGGTCTACCGATCGCTGCGAAAAGACGGCTACACGGTAAGTGTCGTCCAGAATCCGACGATTTCGCTCGGCGACGACGTACGTGCAACGAAGCGGGTCATCGCAGCACAGAACGGACCCGTAATTCTGGTCGGCCACTCATATGGAGGCGTGGTGATCACCGAGGCTGGCAACGATCCCAATGTTGCGGCGCTCGTCTATATCGCTGCGTTTGCTCCGGACAAAGGGGAATCGGTGTCCAGCCTGATCAAGGATCCGCCGCCGGGTGCGCCGGTGCCTCCGATTCTCCCCCCGCAGGACGGCTACCTGTTCCTCGATAGGGCCAGGTTTGCCGCCTCCTTTGCGGCCGATGTAGATCCGGCAAGAGCGGAGTTCATGGCCGACTCCCAGGTGCCCTGGGGTCTCGAAGCGCTAAACGGTACGATCAGTCAGCCGGCGTGGAAGACGAAGCCAAGCTGGTACCTGATCGCCACCGACGACCGGATGATCCCGCCTCGCGCGCAGCATTTCATGTCCGAGCGCGCGGGAGCGACGGTGGTTGAGGTCGCCGGCAGTCACGCGGTGTATGTCTCCCAGCCAGGAGCCGTTGCCGCTGTGATCGTCAAAGCCGCCCAAGGCGTGAATTGAGGTCGCGCAGTTGAGCTCGTAGCGCTCGATCAACGGTGATCACTCCGTAGATCGAAAGGCGAAGTCATCATGCCCACCAACACGATCCGGCTCCATCGCGTGCTCCGCGCGCCGCCCGAGAGAGTCTATAAGGCGTTTCTCGATGCCGACGCCATGGCCAAGTGGCTGCCGCCGAACGGCTTCACCGGCAAGGTGCACCACATGGACGCCAAGGTCGGCGGCACCCACAAAATGTCATTCACGAACTTCGGCACGGGGTCCAGCCACTCGTTCGGCGGCAAGTACCTCGAGCTCGTCCCGGGCAAGCGGATCCGCTACACCGATCAGTTCGACGATCCGAACCTGACCGGGACGATGGAGACGACGATAGCGCTGACGAAGGTCTCTTGCGGGACCGACCTCAACATCGTGCAGGAAGGGGTGCCCGAGGCGATTCCTCCGGAGATGTGCTATCTCGGGTGGCAGGAATCGCTGACACTGCTGGCGAAGCTCGTCGAGGCGGATATTCCGGAGTGAGCTTGACTGACACCGATTGCACCGTCGTCGGAGCGAGCTTCGCCGGACTGACCTGTGCGACCGCGCTGGCACGCGCCGGGTTGCGCGTGACAGTTCTCGAGAAGAAGGCGGACGCCGGCGAAAAGCTTCATACCACCGGGATCATCGTCAAGGACGCGGTCGACCAGGTGGCGATCCTGGATGGCCTCCCGGCTGGGCTGGTTCGACGCATCACCGGCGTCAGGCTCTACGCGCCGAACCTGCGGCACGTCGATCTCGCGGCGCCCGGCTATTACTTCCTCTCGACGGACACGCCGGAAGTCATGCGCTGGCTGGCCGCCAAGACGGAAGAGGCGGGCGCGTGCATCCAGTATCGATCCGCATTCAAGGAGGCGCGAAGGACACAAAGCGGTTTCGACCTGGGGGAATTAGGCGAGACACGCTATCTCGTCGGCGCAGACGGCCCGAATTCGGCCGTAGCAAAGGCTCTCGGGCTGGGGCGCAGCAGCCAGTTCCTGTTCGGGCTTGAACACGAATACGCGGGGGTAGAGATCGACAGGCCCGGCATGCTCCACTGCTTCGTCGATCGCCGTCTCGCGCCCGGATACATCGGCTGGCTCGTGGCGGCGCCGGGCGCAGTGCAGGTCGGCCTGGCACAGCGTCTGCGTGGGCAGAGGCGGCCCGCCGTCGAGGCGATCGAGCAGTTCCTGCGCAAGATTGCACCGATAGTGGACTTGCGCGGCGTCCGTCCGACTTCGGTACGAGCCGGCATGATTCCCTGCGGCGGCGTCGTCCGTCCAGCCGCAGCTCGCCGCGTGCTCCTGACCGGCGACGCGGCAGGGATCGTCTCCCCCGTTACCGCCGGCGGCATTCACAATGCCCTGAAACACGGCCTGGCCGCGGGCCATGCCATCGCAGATTTCCTCAGCGGGAAGCGAGAAGATCCCTGCGGCTGGTTCGTGAGCTCGTATCCGAGGTTCAGGGTGAAGCGCGCGCTGCGTTTTCTCTTCGATCGCTTCCAGAGCGACCTTCTCTTCAATCTGCTTCTACACACGAAACTGGTCCGTACGGCCGCCGGTATCGTCTACTTTCATCACAAGGGCGTGTTCGATCCCACGGAGACCCGGCTGCGATCGCGTGATTCGAGTGATGCGGGCGAGAACGTCTGGTAGATCCCGGAGCTGGGAGCGCCGCGTATGGCCGCGACCTTAGCGGCCTGAATTTCGAGCGACTTCGCGCCTCGCCCAACTGGGTGAGGCGTTTTCGTTTTATCCCGACGCAAATGCGGGATAAAAAGCTGCCGGATAAGCTGCCCGCGGTCCGGTGTCGTAGAATCGAATCATGTGCTTACGACAGTCAAGGGCGGATATTCCGGCGGAACTACAGGCATTGATTGCCGCCTGTGCTCTGCCTGATTGTAGTTAGCGGTCGCAATTGGCTCCATGCCTCCCGTTAACGCATCGCCAAGACTATCGCTCGGCCTGACCTCCGTTGTAGTCCGCGACTACGACGAAGCGATTGCCTTCTATGTGCAAGTTCTTGGCTTCGCGCTCGTCGAAGACACGCCCATTCTCGAACAAAACAAGCGCTGGGTCGTGGTAGCTCCTCCAGGGGCGAAGGAGTCCCGACTCCTGCTAGCCCGTGCCGTAGGCTCAGAGCAAGAGTCGCGGATTGGAAATCAAACCGGAGGGCGCGTCTTTCTATTTCTACACACCGATGACTTTTGGCGCGACTACAATTCCTACGTCAGTAAGGGCGTCACCTTCGTTCGACCGCCGTCAGAAGAAAGATACGGTACCGTCGCGGTCTTTCGGGATATCTACGGCAATCTATGGGATCTCGTGCAGCGTAAGGAGGCCTCTTGCATTGGCGACCTCTAACAACGCGTTGGAGCGGGCCGTGAGAGTCAAGCGGTTAACGCGCCTCGCGCGCGGAAGAAATTCTGCGCGCGAGGCGCGCTTCATGCCGCAGCGTACGGCCGCTCAACTTCGACGTTGGGCGGACCGGCAGCGCTCCATCCACTGGGAGGCATAGAGGAATCCGACCTCTGGTATTTTCGAGCCCCATGAATCCTGAGGAAAAGGCGGTCGGCCATCACTACGACGAGGGTATCCTGACGTACGAGCTCGAGCGGCTCGAGAAGTACAGCCGCGTTGAGTTCCTTCTAACCCTTCGGGCTCTGGCTCGTTGGGTTCCCAGCACAGGTGGCGTCGCCGTCGACATCGGAGTTGGATCAGGCGCCTACTCGTCATGGCTAGCTGCTCGCGGTTTTCGCGTCCATCTCGTTGATGTCTCCGCGAAGCTGCTGGATGCCACAATGGAGCGGCTGAAACGGGAGGGAAGTGAGGCACAGATCCTCGGTCGGCATCATCGATCGGCGACGGACCTGGGCACGCTGTCCGACGAGTGTGCCGACGTGCTATTGGCCCTCGGGCCGCTGTACCACCTGCGAGAAGCAGACGACCGTCGAAAGGCGGTCTGCGAGGCCGCACGGATTTTGAAGCCGAATGGGCTGCTCTTTGCCGCCGGAATTAATCGGATGGCGTTCCTGAGAGACGCCTTTCGCTACTCACCGGGAAAGGGAGCCTTACTCCGCGAGTCTTGCCTGAAGTTCCTAGAGGACGGGCAGCTCGATCCGGACACCGCTCCCCCGATCGGCTTTGCGCATCTGACGACCGCAACGGAGTTCGGCGCCTTGTTCGTTGAAGCGTTCGAGCGGATCGCCCTCTGGGGCGTCGACGCCTTCACCAGCCCTGCGCCGGAGAAACTGGTTGGGCTGAGTCGAGAGGACTGCGAGGCATGGCTGGATGTCGTCGAGCGCGCCGCGCCGCTGCCAGATGCTCTCGGATACACGGATCACTTTCTCTACGTGGGTCGCCGCGCGAGGACCTGACTTGCCCAGTAACCGATCCGCGAACCGCCGATCGGCACCTTCAAACGCGCCACCCAACAGCGCGTTCGAGCGGACCGATAGCTCGCATGCGCTGGCCGCGTCCGCTCAACGCAGACGTTATGCGTACGGCCGCTCAGCATTGAGGGTGTTGCAATGGCCCTTGCCGTCGTAAATTATCCGGCGATCAGAAAAGATGACCTTGACTGGATTCAGTCCATCCGGCGGGAGCACGACCATCTGTTCTTCAGCGTCGTGGCCCCTCATCTTACCATCGTCTTTCCGACCGATGGCGTCGCTCAGTCCACGCTCATCGAACATGTTGCCGAGCAGGTCTCCGTGTTCCATTCTTTCGAGGTTGTGTTCCGGTGCGCGATCCTTGGTGATCCCGATTTCATGGGTCACGCGCATGCCTTCCTCACACCAGACGAGGGCTTCAGCGAGATCGTACGGCTACACGATGGCCTCTACACTGGCCCATGAGTTTCCCAAGGTTTCCCGGACACCTGCCTAAGCAAGACCGAACTGCTTCTCGAACTCCATCGGGCTGATCCCGCCCAGCGTCGAATGCCGGCGCCGGGGATTGTAGAACCGCTCGATGTAATCGAACACTTCGGCCCTGGCCTGATCTCGAGTGCTGAACCGTTGTCGGTTGACGCACTCGATCTTCATGCTCGAGAAGAAACTCTCCATCGGTGAATTATCCCAGACGTCGCCACGGCGGCTCATGCTGCAGGTGACACCGTGCGCGGCAAGCAACTGCTGGAACTCCTCACTCGTGTACTGGCTGCCCTGGTCGGAGTGGTGGAGCAGCTCCCGCGGCTGACCGCGCCGCCAGATCGCCATGAGGAGCGCGTCGATCACGAGCTCGGCGGTCATTCGGGTTCTCATGGCCCAGCCGACTACGCGACGTGAGCACAGATCGAGAACCACGGCCACGAACAGCCAGCCCTCGCCGGTCGGCACATACGTGAAGTCAGCGAGCCAGCTGCGGTTCGGTTCCTCGGCGGTGAACCGCCGATCCAGTACGTTCGGTGCGATCGCCGACACCGGCCGCTCGCCAATGTCCACCGGTTGCCTACGTGGCCGCGAACGGCCTTGAATCCCAGCCTGGCGCATCAGGCGCGCCACCCGATGCACGCTGCAGCGATAGCCCCAGTTGTAGAGATCAAGCCACACCCGCGGGCTACCGTAGGTCTTCCTGCTTTCCGCGAAGCTCGTGCGAATCACGCCGAGCAGGTCCCGGTCATCCCGGGCGCGGGCGCTCTCGGGCCTGCTCAACCATTCGTAGAAGCCGCTAGCCGAAACCTCCAGCACGCGGCACATCATCCGGACCGGCCAGATGTCCCGATGCTTCGCCATGAACCGGAACTTCACCGCGGTTCCTTGGCGAAGTAGGCGATCGTCTTTTTTAAAATGTCGCGCTCCATGCGGGTCTTGGACAGCTCCCGCTTCAAACGCGCCACCTCGGCATCATCCGGCTTCATCTTCCCGCGCCCCGGGAATGCCTGCTTCGGATCGCCTCTGACTTCTTTGACCCAGCGGCCCAGGACGCCCTCGTGAATCCCCAGATCCGCTGCCGCCTGCCGGATCGCTACCCCGCGCTCACGCACCAGGGCCACTGCTTCCCGCTTGAACTCGGCGCTGAATACTCGCCTTCCCATCGGACACCTCCGGTTGCATCATTACACCTAACTTGGTGTCCGGAAATCCCTGGGAAACTCACCACTCGCCGGCGAGTTGCGATTGGACCTCCCCTTCATTCCTCACGTGGGGATCGCGAGCACGCCCAGTCTGGAGGAATGCAAGGCCATCGTGGATCGACTTAACAAGGAAAGATTCGAGATACGTGGTCAGGTCGATGCGCTCGATGTCATCGGCTACGATGGTACGAGGGTGTGGAATATCGAGAGATATGCCCTGCTCAGAGGGAGCGTGTAACTTCGCAGTAGAGCGGACGCGTTTCGCGCCGCTCAGCACGCGCGTTAGATACATCAGCTCGTGACAGTAGTCGCAGTTGTTCTGGCCATTGTCGCGTTCACGGTCTTCTATGCCGGTCTCATCCGGTTATCCATGAATATTCTCCAGACTCCGACAATTGCCTGGTCGGAGTGTTTTAAATTCGGCGCCTCCGTGTGGTTACTGGTCCTCTTGGGTCGTCTGATCGAGCGAGCCGTTGACTCGAACGGCTCGTATCCTCTCGCACGCCTGTTAGCGGCGGCAGGCCTTTATATCGCATTCGGAATCTGGTTTTTCGGCCGCGCTCCGACATTGACCGGTAAGGCCCTCGGGACGACCACCGCAGCCAAAGTAGTTGCTCTCGCTTTTGCGATCCAAATGCTAGTCATTGTTGTGCTGTTCGTAGCCCTGACAGCACTAGTCCCAGGCGTCTTATGATAGCGAGACCGGGCGTCCGAATGCAGACTAGGCAACACGAAAATGACAGCGCGTCAGCGTGATCCATGCCGGACCTGATCGACCTGCGATCAGATACCGTCACCCGGCCCTCCCCGGAGATGCGGGCAGCGATTGCCGCTGCGCCTGTGGGCGACGATCAATACGGGGAAGACCCCGCCGTGAACCTTCTCCAGCAGCGCATCGCCGCGCTGCTCGGGAAGGAGTCGGCGCTATGGCTGCCGTCGGGCACGATGGCCAATCAGGTCGCTCTTCGGGTGCTCACGAGGCCAGGCGACGATGTCATCGTGAGTCAGGAGAGCCACGCGGTCTGGCATGAGACGGGCGCGTCGGCGGCGAATGCGGGGGTTCAGTTCACGGCCATCGGGAGGCAGGGCTGCTTTACACCCGAAGACTTCCTGGCTGCCCTGAAGCCTCGTGGCCATCTCATTTATCCACCGACCACGCTGGTCGAGATCGAGAATACGCACAATCGCGCCGGTGGGGTCATCTTCCCGCAGCGCGCCATAGAGCAAATATGTGCGGCAGCGGCCGAGCGAGGCATCGCGACGTTTCTCGACGGGGCGCGGCTCTGGAATGCCGCCGTCGCCTCAGGGCGACGCCCGATCGAGCTTGCTGCGCCCTTCGAGCTGGTCTCGGTAGCGCTCTCCAAAGGGCTGGGCGCCCCGGGCGGCTCCTTGCTTGCCGGATCGAGCGAAGTCATCGCGCGTTGCGTTCGCTACCGGAGAATGTCCGGGGGCGCGATGCGCCAGGTCGGATTCTTTGCAGCCGCCGGGCTGTATGCACTCGACCACAATGTCCACAGACTGGCCGAAGACCACGCCAATGCCCGTTTGATGGCGGAGCGACTGTCCGGCAGCAGAAAAATCGTCCTCGACCTGGATACCGTCCAGACAAACATCCTAGTCTTCGGCCTCGCTGCGGACGCCCCTGACGCGCCTGCCGTGGTGGATCGAGCCAGGGAGGCTGGCGTTCTGATCTTCGCGTTTGGCCCGCGGACCATCCGGGCCGTCACTCACCTTGACGTGTCCCGGCAGCAGTGCGAACGAGCGGCGGATGTGCTCATGGAAATCGTGGAGACGTAAGGCCATGACTCTCGAAGATTGCCATTCCAACCTAGCGAGGTTCGCACGTGGAGACGTCGGTGCACGCCTTGCTGGATACCTGGGAGAGCTTCTACGTCATCGTCGGCACGTCGGCCGCCGCCTTGACGGGGCTCCAGTTCGTCGTGATGGCCCTGGTGGCGGATACTCCCAGTATCGGTGGCGGCGGCAGTGTCGACGCGTTCGGGACCCCGACGGCCGTGCATTTCTGCTTTTGCCTCTTCGTGTCGGCCCTGTTGTCCGCACCCTGGCTGAGTGTGACCCCGGTCGCCTCGCTGCTGCTCGCGTGCGGGATCGTGGGGTTCCTCTATACCCTGGTGGTGATCCGGCGGGCCCGGCGCCAGACCGGGTATCAGCCCGTGGCGGAGGACTGGATATGGCACGCCATCCTGCCGCTGATCGCGTATTGCACGCTGACCGGCGCGCCATCGGCCTTTATCGGGAACCCCACGGAGCGCTGTTCCTGGTGGCAGCCGTCACGCTGCTCCTGATCTATATCGGCATCCACAATGCATGGGACACGGTCGCCTACATAGCCGTGCAGCATCGCCCGAAGACACGGGAGTGAGCCCGCTCTGGCATGGTGAGGCTCCAATCCTTTGAGGACACCCAGCTACCGGAGCTCATGGGCTGGTTTCCGGATCAGCGCTCGTGCCAGATGTGGGGTGGCCTGGCCTTTCGTTTCCCTTTCACCGAAATCACTTTTCGCGAGGATGCAAGGCTCGAGAGCCTCCCCACCTGGGCTCTCGTCGAAGACGATGGCCGATTGGTCGCGTTCGGCCAGTACTATCTCCGGGTCGGCCGCTGCCATCTCGGCCGCCTGGCGGTCGCGCCGGCCTTGCGGGGACGCGGCCTCGGTAGCACGCTGGTGCAGGAGCTCTGCCAGAGGGGCGGAGCGGAATTCGGCGTCGGCTCGTTCTCGCTGTTCGTCCTTCCCGGCAACGAGAGGGCTGTCCGGCTTTACCAGCGTCTGGGTTTCTCCGCGGCGCCGTACCCGGAACCTTCGCCGGCCTTGGAGGGTTGCATCTACATGGTTGCATCACGCCTTAATCATGACGGCGAGCTGGAGGCAGTCTGAATGACGTTCGGGGTGCTCGTCTTTCCGCAGGCCGAGGAGCTCGACTTCGTCGGGCCCTGGGAAATGCTGACGATGTGGCAACAGGCAGCGAAGGGCCCGGAGAAAAGTCTCGTGGTCGCTCAGACCACAGGGCCCATCCAGTGCGCCAAGGGGCTGTCCATCAATCCTCACGTCTCATTCGAGACGTGCCCGCCCTTGAAGTACCTGCTCATACCCGGAGGCCAGGGCACGCGCTCCGAGGTGTCGAACGCCAGGCTGATCCGATTCGTCGCCGAGAAAGCAGCGGAGTGCGAAGCGGTGCTCTCCGTCTGCACGGGCTCGTTCATTCTCCATGCCGCGGGCCTGCTGTCCGGAAAGAGGGCCACGACGCATTGGGCGTCTCTCCAGCGACTACGGGACCTGGGTGACGTGAACGTGGTCGAGGAGCGCTTCGTGCGGGACGGCCGCATCTGGACGGCCGCCGGCGTTTCGGCCGGGATCGACATGATCCTGGCGTTCATCGCCAGTGTCGCGGGCGATGAGGCGGCCGGTCGGGTGCAACTGGCAGCCGAGTACTACCCGTCCACCGTTCGCTACGGACCGGAGGGCACCGGCGCACACGGGCCGGCGTATGCCAAAGGTGACTGACGAGTCCTCAGAAGGGCCCTGCGGAGGTCGAGTGAGTCGCACGGCGATACTTGGAGTCATGGCCCTGATCGCTCTGACGGGCTGCGGGATTGCGACGTACGAGGGAAGTCCCGGGAATGGATCGCTCGAGGATATCTGCAAAGGGATCTCAAACGTTCAGGAACATGTTGAGTGCCTGGACCGTGTCATCGCTGCCAGCTCGCAGTTCGGTGCTTCTCAGGCCGCAAGAGCGGGCGAAGTCCGAAAGGAATTCCTGCCGGCATTCTGGGTATTTTCGTTTGGTTGGTGGATTGCCTACTATGGGTTCGGAATCGTCATCGGGCTGTTCGTTTACCGCGATGCCAGGACGCGTAAGTGGCTCGTTCTGGGCATCAAGCCCATGTGGTGGGGCCTGATTCCAGTATTTGAGCCTGCGCTCGGAATCCTGGCGTATTGGGCCATGCATTACTCGACTCTCGCACGAACCTTCGAGGAAGCTAACGGGTCGGTCGCGCCGTCCGGCGATTCGTGAGAACGATCCCTAGCGCCTTCGCGTTCTGCTTCTGCTCGTGGCAATCTTCCATTCTCAGATGAGGAGAAGATGAATGACTTTTCAGGAATCGGTGAAGACGTGCTTCTCCAAGTACGCTGATTTCACGGGCCGCGCGACGCGTTCGGAGTACTGGTGGTTCGTCCTGTTCGTCGTTCTGGTGAGCGCGGCGACTTCGCTCGTCAGCCACGTGTTGAGCGCGCTGTTCTCTTTGGCGACATTCCTTCCTTCGATCGCTGCGGCAGCGAGGCGTTTGCACGAAACCAACCGCAGCGGCTGGTGGCAGCTCATTGCGCTGGTGCCGGTGATCGGGATCATCGTGCTGATCGTCTTCCTGGCCCAGGAAGGCAGGCCCGAGGCCTCCGCGCCGGCCGGCGGCGCGTAGTGGCCCGACCCGGCAGACTTTGAGCGTGGGATGAAGCGCCGCAGACTCCTGGAGTTGTTCGGCTATTGGGTGGCCGGCGTCGGTGCGCTTGCCGCGGGTGTGCCGTTCGTGAAGTACCTGCTGCCGAGCGCGAAGGCGAGGGCGCGTGGCGACCCGGTCGAAGTCGACCTCTCGGAGCTGGCGCCCGGCGAGCTCAGGGTCATGGAATGGCGCGGCCGGCCGATCTTCCTCCTGCGGCGCACGCCGGCGATGCTGGCCTCACTTGCCGAGATGACGCCGCACTTGCTGGATTCCAACGTCACGGACCCCGAGTTCCAGCCTCCATACGTCGATCCGGTCACGCGCTCGATCGAGCCGGAGTTTCTCGTTCTCGACGGCACCTGCACCCATCTCGGCTGCGTGCCGAATCCATTGCCGGATGCGGCCGATCCGGCCGTCGGTCCCTGGTGGCGGGGCGGTTTCCTATGTGCCTGTCATCAGTCGGCTTACGATTATGCGGGCCGGGTCGTGCAGCGGCCCGCGCCGAGGAACCTCAGGGTTCCGAAGTATCGTTTCGTCGGCCGCGACAGAGTCGTCATTGGCGAGGATGCGGGCGGACGGTCGGGCCAGGCTCCGGAGGTCGAATGAAGCACTTGGCTGTACTGTGCTGGAGTTGCGTCGCAGTCGCGTCCCCGGCATTCGCTCAGGAGGCGAGCGACACCGCGACCGAATCCGAGTTGAAGGAGGTCTGCAAGACCGTCCTGTGCAGGGAACCAGGGGCGATTCACCTGAAGCTTCCCGACGGCAAGTCGCTCGACGTTAACCTTGCGTCGCCGACTCCCATCGTGACGGGCGATATGGTCACCGTCTATGTGGGTGAGACGGTCAACGTCGAGGCACGGGTCGAAGCGGGGCGCCTGGTGGACCTGGCCGCCGTCCCCAAGATCCGCGAGCCCGGTCGCACGCTCGTGTTCACGCTGAAGCAGGAGCCGTCCATCGGCGATGGCACGGGGATGATTCTCAAGGTCGAAAGCCCGTTTGCCGGCGTGGTCACATACCGGCTGGGCATGATGCTTCCTACCGGAGACGATCTCTTCAAGACCAGCTCGTGCCCGCTGCACGCCGGGAAGCCGGTGTTCGAAAACTGGCCTCATCCGATCTTCCAGATCGTCGCGGCCGATTTCGAGTTCATCGATCCAGAGTCCGAGGCGGCAAGTGCGTGTAAGTGAGCGTGTGGCCGGCGCTCGACGCGCGAGTTACATCCTTCTCTGCGCCACTCCGTTCCTGGTGATCGGCGTTGTCGCCGTGCGCGCCCTGCGCATTCCTGGCGTGTATCACGTCATCGGGGGAGTGCTGTTCGCGGCGATAGCGATCGCCGCGTGGACGCTGGGTGCACGGGCAATCGCGGCCGATGGGCAAGACCGGCGACGGCTCGGCATCGCCGGCATACTACTCGCGGTGCCGTTTGCCCTCATGGCGCTTCTCTGGGTCGGTCTTGGACCGCCGTGGGAGGCGAGCGCCACAGAGAACCGCATGCGGTACCTCGTACTCGCGGCGATGGCCATCGCGGTTGCGGGCGGATTCGTCGTGCTACGGGAAGCGCTGAGCGAAGCGGGCGAGCGCCTCTATTCGACGCTCGGTTTTGCGGCGACCCTGCTGGCGGGACCGCTCTATCTCGTCTGGCTGGCGTTTGCGATTGGAGCCTACGTCGCGAAAGTGCGCGACGGGCAGGCGCCTGACTCGATCGTCTCTCTAAACGACGTGCTGGACATCCTGCTGTTCCTGGCGGGTGCAATGACCTACCTCGCGACTGCGGCGTTTGCGGCAGCGCTGGGACGGACCCAATGGCTGGGGCGCGGGGCGGCCGGAACCTTCGTGACCGTGAACTTCGTCGCGCTGTTATTCCTCTCGTTGCGAGGCCTGCAGTTTCCAGATCCCCGGGCGCTCGCCGAGCCGTGGTACGCCAGTCCAGGCTTTGTTGCCGGAATCCCGGCGGTGCCTTTCATAATGCCGTTTCTGCTCGGCGTCGTGCTGCTCCGGCGCGCGGGTGACGAGCGACCCTCGTGACGACGCGCGCGAGCATGTCCTCCAACTTCGGTGCGGCCGCCGAGGATTACGCGAAACACCGTGCCGGATTCCCGGAATCGCTCTTCGAACGCCTGGCATCGCTCGGCCTGTGCAGAGCCGGCGTGACTGTCATAGACGTCGGCACGGGTACCGGATCGCTGGGCCGCGGATTCGCGGGCCGCGGTGCCACGGTGATCGGCATCGATCCCGACGAGCGCCTCATGCAGCAGGCGCGTCGGCTCGACGCGGCTGCAGCCGTCAGCACCGAATACAGGCACGGCACCGCGGAGCGCCTGCCGCTGCCCGATGCCATGGCCGACGTCGTCGCGGCCGGGCAGTGCTGGCACTGGTTTGACCCGCCGCAAGCGGCCCGGGAATTCGCGCGCGTCGCGAAGCCGGGCGGGCACGTCCTCGTCGCGCACTTCGACTGGCTGCCGCTCGCGGGCAACGTCGTCGAGGCGACGGAGAAGCTGATCGAGAAGCACAACCCGGAGTGGCATCTCGGCGGGCGGGACGGCTTTCATCCCGAGAGCATTCCGCACCTGCGCGCGGCGGGGTTCGGCCACTTCGAAACGTTCTCGTATGAGGTCGACGTCCCCTATACGCCGGAGGCCTGGCGGGGCCGCATTCGCGCCAGTGCCGGCGTCGGCGCGAGTCTCGACCCGGAGCAGATCCGTGCGTTCGACGCGGAGCTCGGGCGCACGCTGTCCGGATCGTTCCCCGGGGACGTACTGCAGGTTCCCCATCGCGTGTTCGCCGTGATCGGTGAGAGCGGACGTGCGGCTTAGCGGAACCTCGCGCGTCGCCTGGTTCGGGAAGCGCTAAGGTCGTGCAAGCCCGGCGGCAAACGTGGAACGTCGTCTTCGATCTCGGGGGCGTGGTGCTGGACTGGAATCCTGCCGCCGTCATCGCGGCAGTATTCGACGACTCCCACCATCGCGCGCTCGTCACTCGGCACGTGGTCGGTGATCCTGACTGGATCGATCTCGACCGCGGCACGCTTCCGCTGGCAGACGCGATAGAGCGCGCCCGGCAACGGACCGGCATCGAGGCGGACAGGCTGCACCGCTTGTTCGAAACCGCGGTGCGCTCATTGGTCCCCAGACCCGAAACGATCGCGCTGATCGAGAGGGTAAAGGCTGCCGGCAATGCGCTGTTCGTGCTGTCGAACATGCACCGCGCTTCGCTCGCTCACCTGGAAGCCACGTACGATTTCTTCGATCTCTTCGACGGCCGCATCATTTCCTGCGAGGCCGGGGCCTGCAAGCCGGAGGCCGCGATCTATCGGCGGTTGCTCGTCGAATTCCGGCTCGATCCGACCGCGACCGTGTTCATCGATGACATGCAGGTCAACCTGGACGCGGCCAGGGCGCACGGCATCCACACGATCCGGTTCGCGGACGCGGACTCTTGTCGCGTGGAACTGCAGCGATTGGGGTGCATCTAGTCGTGGAGCATTACGCCGAGGTGCATTCATCGCGGAGCTGACGCTCAGCTCGGCCCTCGCGCTGCTCGGCACGGGCGTGCTCGCCGGGATCAGCAACGCCGTCGCCGGCGGCGGCACATTCTTCACCTTCCCCGTTTTTCTCGCGGCCGGACTGCCGCCGGTCGTCGCAAACGCGTCGAACGCCGTGGCGGTGTGGCCGGGCCACGCGCTCGCGGCCGCCGGCTACCGCGCGGAGCTGCGCCTGTTCGAGGGGCCACTGGCCGGAACGGTCGCAATCGCCCTGGCCGGCGGCATCGTTGGCGCGTTCCTGCTGGCGATCGTCGGCAACGCGGCGTTCGCGAAGCTGATCCCCGTGCTCATCCTGTTCGCGACGCTCCTGTTCGGGTTTGGCGGCCGACTGGCTGCTGCGCTCGGCACGTCGCGGCGGAGCGGGTGGGCGCGGCTGCTCGAGTTCCTGTTCGCGGTCTACGGGGGGTTCTTCGCCGCCGGCCTTGGGATCATGCTCATGGCCGCGCTGATGATGGCCGGTGTCCGGGACCTGCAGGTCAACAATGCGGTCAAGAACCTGCTGGGCACGGTCATCTCGAGCGTTGCCGTCGTGGTGTTCGTCGCCTCGGGGCTCGTCTCCTGGCCGCACGCGCTGGTGGGTTTTGCCGGAGCCGCCGTCGGCGGATTGCTCGGGACGCGCTTTGCGAGATCGCTGGCGCCCTGCTGGTTGCGGCGGATCGTCATCTCGCTCGGTCTCGTACTGAGCGGCTATTACTTCATCCAGTACTATTGAGGCGTCTGGCCCACGGAGCACTCACCATGTACACCGGCAGCTGCCTGTGCCGATCCGTCCGCTTCGAGATCCACGGCGGCATCCGCAACATCATCCATTGCCACTGCTCGCGCTGCCGCAAGGCGCAGGGGAGCGCATTCGCCACGAACGGCATCGTGGACGCCGATGCGTTCAGGTTCGTCTCGGGCGAGGGCCTGCTGACCGGTTACGCGTCGAGCCCGGGCCACACCCGCTATTTCTGTCGCATCTGCGGCTCGCCGGTCGTCAGCAGGAACTCGGCGAAGCCAGCCGTCGTGCGCGTGCGCCTCGGCGCCATCGACTCGGAGATCGAGGAGCGGCCGATGGCGCATACGTTCGTCACCTCGAAGGCGGGCTGGGAAGAGATCGCAGGCGCGCTGCCGCAGTACGAAAGCTATGAGCCGGGCCGGATCCCCGCAACATGAAGGAGCGCGCGTGAAGGTCACGGTTCTCGGCATCTGCCTTGCGCTTGCCGCCGCGCAATCCCAGGCTGCGACGCCGGCCGCGTCCGACGTGACCGCGATCAACGTGCTGCTCGAGGTGAGCCAAACGCTGTCCGATCGCGCGGAGGCGCTCAATCAGCGGCTGCGGATGCAGTATCCGGACGGCTTTGCCCTTGATGCGACGCACGTCCCGCACCTGACCGTCCTGCAGCGCCACGTCCGCACGTCGGAGCTCGACGAGGCGACCGCGGCCATCGCCGCTGTCGTCGCCCACCCGGGCGTGGCCGGGAAGACGCTGACCGCGACCGGTGTCTATGCCTCGTCGTTCGCCGGTCTCGGGATGGCGAATATCGCAGTCTCACCGGACCCGGAGCTGCTGCGCCTGCAGGAGGAGCTGATCGTCGCGCTCGCGCCGTTCGTCGCGGCCGAGGGCGGCGCGGACGCCTTCGTGCCGGAACCGGCAGGGAAGGCGGTCAACGATGCGACCGTGGCCTACGTGCGCGACTTCGTGCCGAAATCGAGTGGCAAGAACTACAAGCCACACGTCACCGTGGGCGTCGCTGACCAGGCCACGGTAGACAAGCTGACGGCCGCGCCGTTCACGCCGGTGCGGTTCTCGGTGACCACGGTCGCCATCTACCAGCTCGGCAACTTCTGCACGGCACGCCGGCTCATCTGGAGATCCGGTGACCGATGACGCGCATGGCAGCCGCGAGTCGCTGAACCGCACGGCGTTCAACGCGACCGTGCATTGCCTCACGGGCTGCACGATCGGCGAGGTGCTGGGGATGGTGATCGGCACGGCGCTCGCTCTCGACAACTCGACCACCGTCGTCCTGTCGACGGCGCTCGCCTTCGTGAGCGGCTACCTGCTGACCATGCTGCCGCTCCTGCGCTCCGGGATGGCGCTGCCGACGGCGCTCGGTCTCGCCTTCGCCTCCGATACCGCGTCCATCACGGTCATGGAGATCGTGGACAACGCGCTGATGGTCGCGATTCCGGGCGCGATGGACGCGAAGCTGACCGATGCGCGGTTCTGGGCAAGCCTCGCGCTATCGCTCGTGATCGCCGGCTTTGCGGCGTTCCCGGTCGTGCGCTGGCTGATCGCGCGCGGCCGCGGGCACGCGCTCGTGCACGGACGTCATGCGCACGGTCATGGCGATCACGCCGCGCATCACCACTGAGTGACGTCTATTCCCCGATGCGCAGCGTCGAGATCGAGAGGAAGACCTCGCGCAGGAAGATGAGCAGCGCAGCGATCAGCGCCAGCATCGCCAGGATGAACATGCCGGCGATGGGCAGCGACGTGTTGAAGTCGAAGAATGCGCCGAGGAAAAGAGTCACGACCACGAAGGCGACCAGCAGCGCGGAGATAGTGCTGAGCGTGATCGCCCGGTTCATGAGATGCGCCCGCCGCGCCATGACCTTCAACTGCCGGTAGATCGCCTCGCGTTCCGGGGGATCCGCGCTGTCGGCGGCGTCCTCCAGCCGCCGCGCACGATCCACGACGCGGGCGAGCCGGTTCGTGAGCACCGTAAGGATGATGCCAATGCCGGACAGCAGGAACACGGGCGCCACGCTCAACTGGATGACGTGGCTGATCTCCGTGACCTGCGAGGCGAGGTTGTCCATGCGACGCATTGTATTGAACGGCGGTGTATCCTGACACGCCTGACGATGCCGGGCTTTCGATCCGAGTGGCAGGGTGCCGACGTGCGGATCAGGAGCCGGTATCTCGAGGAGGGGCGATGCAACTCGGCATGATCGGTCTCGGCCGCATGGGCGGCAACATGGTGCGGCGGCTGCTGCGCGCTGGCCACGAGTGCGTCGTGTGGAACCAGAGCCCGGGTCCCATCGAGGAGCTCGCGAAGCTCGGCGCCGTCGGCGCGAAGTCGGTCGCCGATCTCGTGGCCCGCCTCGCACCGCCGCGCGCGGTGTGGATCATGGTGCCGGTGCCGGCGGTCGAGGCGCTCGTGCAGGCGCTCGGCGGGCAGCTCGCCCGCGGCGATTGCCTCATCGACGGCGGCAACTCGCCCTTCGAGCACGCGATCCGTCGCGCGGCCGATCTCGCGGGCCGCGGCATCGATTTTCTCGACGTCGGCACGAGCGGCGGCGTGTGGGGCCTCGAGCGCGGCTATTGCCTGATGATAGGCGGACCGGCTCAGCCCGTGATGCGGCTCACGCCGATATTCAGGGACCTCGCGCCCGGCCGCGGTGCCATCCCGCCGACCGCGAACTTCACCGGTGGCAGCACGGCGAGCGAGGGTTTCCTCCACTGCGGCCCGGCCGGCGCCGGCCACTTCGTGAAGATGGTCCACAACGGCATCGAGTACGGGATCATGGCCGCCTACGCGGAGGGCTTCAATCTCTTCCGCCACGCCGGCGCCGGCAACGCGGGCGGCGCCGCGCCCGACAACGCCGAGCGCTACCGCTACGACCTCGACCTGCCGGCCATCGCCGAGCTCTGGCGCCGCGGCAGCGTCGTGGCGTCCTGGCTGCTCGATCTCACGGCGGCGGCGCTCGCGGGCGACCCGAAGCTCGAGGCGTTCCAGGGCAAGGTGTCGGACTCGGGCGAGGGCCGCTGGACGCTGAAGGCGGCGATCGACACGGCCGTGCCGGTGCCGGTGCTCTCCGCGGCGCTGTACTCGCGCTTCGAGTCGCGCGGCGAGGCGGACTTCGCCAACCGGCTGCTGTCCGCGATGCGCCTCCAGTTCGGCGGTCATCGCGAGCCGGGCAAATGAACGTGCAGGGCTGCGGGTTTCGGAAACAATGGAGACGGCCTGAGCGAAGATGCCGGCAAACGCCGGCGTTTCAGAAATCCGCAGCCCTGCACGTTCATCGTGAGGAGCCGCCGCGATGACCGCCGAACGCAGCGACGCGTTGGTGCTCCTGGGTGCGACCGGCGACCTCGCGCATCGCAAGATCTATCCGGCGCTAAAGGGTCTCGTGAAGCGCGGCGCCCTCGATGCGCCCATCGTCGGCGTGTCGCGCTCGGGCTGGAACCTCGAGCAGTTCCGCGAGCGCGTGCGCGACAGCCTGCAGCAGCGCACCGGTGATGCGGACTCTCCCGAGGCGCGGAAGCTCCTCTCGCTCCTGCGCTACGTGGACGGCGACTACCAGCGATGCCGGCGACCTTCGCCCGCCTGCGCGAGGCGCTCGACGGCGCCCAGCGGCCGCTCTTCTATCTCGCCATCCCGCCGAGCCTGTTCGGCCCGGTCGTCGAGTTCCTCGGCAGCTCCGGCTGCGCCGCGGGGGCGCGCGTCGTCGTCGAGAAGCCTTTCGGCCGCGACCTCGCCTCCGCGAAGGCGCTCAACCGCGACGCTGCACAAGGTGTTCGCCGGAGAGCGCGATCTTCCGCATCGACCATTTCCTCGGCAAGGAGCCGGTGCAGAACCTGCTGTACTTCCGCTTCGCGAATTCCTTCCTCGAGCCGATCTGGAATCGCAACTACGTCGAGAGCGTGCAGATCACGATGGCGGAGAAGATCGGCGCTCGAGGGGCGCGGCAAGTTCTACGAGGAGGTGGGCGCGATCCGCGACGTCGTGCAGAACCACCTGCTGGAGGTGGTGGCGAGCCTCGCGATGGATCCGCCGGTCGGCTACTGGGGCGAGGCGCAGCGCGACGAGCGCATCAAGGTGCTGCGCGCGATCAGCCCGTTCACCGGCACGAGCCTCGTGCGCGGCCAGTTCCGCGGCTATCGCGAGGAGCCGGGCGTGGCGCCGGATTCGGAGGTCGAGACCTACGCGGCCATGCAGCTCCATCTCAACTCCTGGCGCTGGCAGGGCGTGCCGTTCTTCATCCGCGCCGGCAAGTGCCTGCCTGTGACCGCGACCGAGGTGATGGTGATTCTCAAGGCGCCGCCGCAGCAGGTGTTCGACGAGCCGGTGCCGCCGCAGTCGAACTATTTCCGCTTCCGCCTCGGCCCGGACGAGGTGGCGATCGCGGTGGGCGCGCGCACGAAGTCGCCCGGCGAGCGCATGGCGGGCGAAGAGGTGGAGCTCTACGTCTGCAACGCCTCGCGGCGAGGCGCGCGAGGCCTACGAGCGGCTCATCGGCGACGCGATGATCGGCGACGCGACGCTGTTCGCGCGCGAGGACAGTGTCGAGGCGGCGTGGGCCATTGTCGACGGGATCATCCATCATGGCGGGGCGGTGTACCGCTACGAGCCCGGGACCTGGGGGCCGCGCGAGGCGGACCGCATGGTGGTGCCCCACGGCGGCTGGTACAACCCGCCGGCCTCCGGCAACGGCCCGCGGGCCTGAGCGCCATGCAACTCGTCGTGGCGCCGACGCCCGAGCAGGCCGCCGCGCTCGCCGCGCGGCATGTCGCGGGCGCGCTGCGACGGGCGGTCACGACGCGCGCCATCGCCACCGTCGCGTTGAGCGGCGGCAGCTCGCCGATTCCGTTTCTGACCGAGCTCGCCCGGCAGCCGCTGCCATGGGAGTCGGTGCACGTCTACCAGGTCGACGAGCGGGTCGCGCCGCGCGGCGATCCCGCCCGCAACCTCACCGCGCTCGAAGCCGCGCTCTGCGGGGAGGGGCCGCTGCCGCCCGCCCACCTGCACGCGCTTCCGGTCGACTCGCCGGATCTCCAGGCCGCGGCCGGCGCCTACGGCCGCGAGCTCGAGGAGCGCGCCGGCCTCGACGTCGTGCATCTCGGGCTCGGGACCGACGGTCACATCGCCTCGCTCTTCCCGGGCGATCCCGCGCTCGAGACCGCCGCGCGCAGTGTCGCGGTCGTCGGCCCGCACGCGGGCTACCGGCGCCTGACGCTGACGCTGCCGGTCATCAATGCGGCGCGCGATGTCGTCTGGTTCGTGACCGGCGCCGCGAAGCGCGCCGTCCTCGCGGCGCTCGTCGCGGGCGATGCCAGGTTGCCGGCGAGCCGCGTCGCCACGGATCGGGCGCACGTCTTCGCCGATAAGGCCGCCGCCCCAGCCGGATGAGCGACCGGACCGATACGCGGCGCGCGGCGGACGTGCGTCATGACCGGGCGTCGGTTGCCGCCCTCGTCGCGCTCGCAGCCGTCGTGCTGTCCGCGCTCGCGGCGCGGGTGCTGCTGCCGGCGGTGTTCGCGCGCCTGCGGCTGCCCGGCGCCGTCGTGACCGTCCTGGTCGTCGCCTGGCTGCTCGACGTGATGCGGCGGAAGAACGTGGTCTGGCGCTTCCTGCGGCGGCGTTGCGGCCCGCGGCCGGACGCCACACCCGCGCGCGGGAAGCACGCCGCCGGCCGGGGCCGGCTCGGCGTGTGCTCGTACTGGGGGCTGCGCTGCTTCGGCACCGCCGGCGGACTCCTCGTCGTGCGCCTGCTGCCCCTCAATCGCCCGCTCTTTCTGCCCTGGTCCGCCATCGCCGCCGTCGAGGCGTCGCCGGGCGCGCTGACCGGCCGGACTGGCTTCGAGACGGACATGGACGCGCGCATCGAGTTGCGCGACGAGCCCGGGTTCACCGTCGAGTTGCCGTGGCTGGAGGAGTTTCGCGCGCTGCTGCCGAAGCGGATGCGCTATCGCAAGACGAAGGCGGGTGCTGCGTGACGCGATTCGCGGGTCTCGTCTCGCGCCTCTTTCGCCGCGACGGCAAGTCCGGCTCCGCCGACCCGCGCATTCAGCAGGCGACGCAGCTCGTCTCTGCGGGACAGGCCGACAGGGCGGAGCACATCTGCAGGCGGATCCTGTCCGCCGAGCCGCGCAATGCCGGGGCGCACGAGTTGCTCGGCCGGATCGCGGCCGACAGGCGGCACGGCGACGTCGCCATCCGTCATTACTCGGCGGCGATCTCGATCGCGCCCCGGCAGGCCGGCCTGCGGGCGGGGCTCGGCCGGGCCTACTTCGTCGCGGGCCGGCTGCCCGAGGCGATGCGATCTCTCGAGCAGGCACTCGCGCTCGATCCGAAGGACGCCGTGGCGCAGGAGAATCTCGGCAATTGCTACCGGCATCTCGGCCGTCTCAGCGAGGCCGCCGCGTGCTACCGCAAGGCGGTCGCCGCGAATCCGCAAGACCCGACGGCATGGATCAGCCTGGTGGACGCGTTGACGGACCTCGGCGATCCGGATGCGGCCGTCAAGGCGGGCCGCAAGGCCGTCGCCGCGGGCGAGAGCCCCGCCGGGCTGCGGTTCAGCCTCGCGCGGGCGCACTATCGCGCCGGCGAGTACGAGGAAGCGCTGCAGGTGCTGCAGCGGATCGCGCCGGGCGAGGGCGACGGCGCGCGTCTCGCGCACGAGATCGGCGCGGCGCTGGCGGCGCTCGGCAGGTCGGACGATGCCATCGCCAGGTTCCGCGAAGCCATCGCGAAGCGGCCGGATTTCGCGCTCGCCCACAACAGTCTCGCCGCCGAGCTGCTCTCGCAGAGCGATCTCGACGGCGCGATCGCGAGTTTCAGGAAGGCGCTGTCGCTCAAGGCCGATTTCGCGGCGCGCGTGCATTCGAACCTGCTCCTGACGATGAACTACCAGACGGCAACGACGCAGAAGCAGCTCTACGACGAGTCGCTGCGCTTCGATCTGCGCCACGCGCGGAAGCTCGCGCGCGGCGCGCGGACGTTCGAGAACGTCCGCGACCCGGAGAAGGTGCTGAACATCGCATATGTCTCGCCGGATTTTCGCGAGCACTCGGTCGCCTTCTTCACGCGCAGGCTCGTCGGCGCTCATGATCGGGAGAAGGTCCGGGTCTGGTGCTACGCGGACGTCAGGAAGCCGGATGCCGTGACGCGCTCGTTCGAGAAGGGGGCGGATCAGTGGCTGTCCGTCACGGGCATGACCGACGAGGATCTCGCCGCGCGCATCCGCGCGGACGGGATCGACGTGCTCGTGGACCTCGCGGGGCACACCTCCGACAACCGGCTGCTCGTCTTCGCGCGGTGCCCGGCGCCGGTGCAGGTCACCTGGCTCGGCTATCCCAACACGACCGGCATGCGCGCGATGGATTACCGGCTGACGGATGCGATCGCGGACCCGCCGGGTGACTCCGACCGGCTGCACACCGAGAAACTCGTCCGCCTCGCGCACGGCTTCCTCTGCTACCAGCCGGACGACCGCAGTCCCGGCGTCTCGCCGCCGCCGTTTCGCAGGAACGGGCACGTGACGTTCGGCACGTTCAACACGACGCGCAAGGTCACGCCGGAAGTGGTGCGTGCCTGGGCGGGGATTCTCCGGGGCGTGCCGGATGCGCGGCTGTTGGTGAAATCGGGCACGCTCGATGATCCAAAGACCCGCGCCGGGCTCGTGCAGGCCTTCGCGGGCCATGGCATCGGCGCGGAGCGGCTCGAGCTCCGCGGCTTCGTGGCCGACGAGCGGGAACACCTCGCGCTCTACTCCGGGATAGACGTCGGGCTCGATCCGTTCCCGTACAACGGCACGACCACGACCTGTGATGCGTTGTGGATGGGCGTGCCCGTGGTCGTTCTGCAGGGCGATCGCCATGCCGGCCGCGTCGGCGCGAGCCTCATGCACCAGGTGGGACTGACGGAGCTCGTCGCGCGCGACAGCGAGGGCTACGTGGCGCTCGCCCGCGCGCTTGCCGGCGACCGCGAGAAGCTCGCCGCGCTGCGCGGCTCGCTGCGCGAGCGGGTGCGCCAGTCGCCGCTCATGGACCTCACCGCGTTCGCGCATGCGCTCGAGCAGGCCTACCGGGAGATGTGGGTGGCGTGGTGTCGCGGCTACCGGCCATAGGCCCGCCCGGCTACCATGGCGGCTGGAAAGGTCCGGGGGAGAACGGGCAATGAGGATCACCAGACACGCGGCCGCAGTGGCGCTCCTGATTCTCGGGTCGGCGCTCGCAGCCGCCGCAGGCGCGGCGAGCTACCCCGCGCCCGTCGAGGGCGATTTCCGCATCAAGGAGTTCCGCTTCGCCTCGGGCGAGGTGCTGCCGGAGCTGCGCATTCATTACCGCACGGTGGGCACTCTGCGGCGCGACGCGAACGGCAGGGCCACGAACGCCGTGCTGATCCTGCACGGCACCGGCGGCAATGGCGCGCAATTCCTGCCGCGCCCGCGCGGCGGCGACATCTTCGCGGGCGAGCTCTTCGGCCCCGGCCAGCCGCTCGATGCGACGCGCTACTTCATCGTCCTGCCGGACGGGATCGGCCACGGCAGCTCCTCGAAGCCGGGCGACGGGCTGCACGGCCGCTTCCCCCATTACGGCTACACGGACATGGTCGAGGCGCAGCGGCGCCTCCTCGCCGACGGCCTCGGCGTCAATCACCTGCGCCTCGTGCTCGGCACCTCGATGGGCGGGATGCACACGTGGGTTTGGGGCGAGACGCATCCCGACTTCATGGACGCGCTCGTGCCGCTGGCGAGCCTGCCGACGCAGATCTCCGGCCGCAATCGCGCCTGGCGGCGCATGGTCATGGATGCGATCCGCAACGACCCGCAGTGGCGCGGCGGCGAGTACGAGGCGCAGCCGCCCGGGTTGCGCTCGGCCGTCGAAGTGCTCTATTTCATGAGCGGCAACCCGCTGACGCGCCAGGCCGAGGGGCCGACGCTCGCCGCCGCCGACCGCGCCTTCGACGAGGCGATCACGGCGATGCTCAACGGCATGGACGCCAACGATCTGCTCTATGCCGTGGATGCCTCCCGCGATTACGACCCGGGCCCGGGGCTCGAGAAGATCCGCGCGCCGCTCCTCGCCATCAACTTCGCCGATGACCTCATCAACCCGCCCGAGCTCGGCATCCTCGAGCGCGAGATCCACCGCGTGAAGAACGGACGCGCGATCGTGATGCCGCTGAGCGACCAGACCGTGGGACACGGCACGCACACGAAGGCCGCCGTCTGGAAGCAGCATCTCGAGAAGTTCCTGGCCACCATGCCTTGAACGGGAAGGTCTTCAACATCGGGCTGAACCGCGCGGGCACGACGTCGCTGACGTCTGCACTCGGCACGCTCGGCTATCGCGCCGTGCACCACAAGCACCGGGGCGTGCGGCTGTACGACCGCATCGTGCAGAACATCCGCCGCGGGCGGCGCCTGCTCGCCGGGCTCGAGGACGAGTACGACGCGTTCTCCGATTTCGCCGGCCAGAACTTCTTCGCCGCGCTCGACCGGCAGTACCCCGGCAGCAAGTTCATCCTGACGACCCGCGAGCTCGATGCCTGGCTCGACAGCCGCGAGCGCAAGGTCGAGAAGAACCTGCGAACGCCGGGCTACGCCTACGCGTTTCGCACGGTCGACCGCGAGAAGTGGACGCGGGAGCGCAGCCAGTACCTCGCGCGTCTCGCCGAATTTTTCCGTGGCCGCGAGCGGGACTTCCTGGTGATCGACATCCCGGCGGGGGAGGGCTGGGAGAAGCTCTGCCCGTTTCTCGGCAGGGATATCCCGGCGCTGCCGTTTCCGTACATGAACCGGATGGAGCCGGAGCCGCGCCCGGGTGTCGCGGCCGACGAAAACGGCGTAACCTCGAAGCGGACGGAGGCGGCAGGATGAAAGCGGGAGCGGGTGCGAGCGACGCGCTGGCCGCGATGGCGATCGTGATCGCGATCGGCGCAGCCATGGGCGCGGTTCCTGCGCACGCCGCGGAACCGCCGTGCGCGGATCCGAAGTCCCATCAGTTCGACTTCTGGATCGGCGAGTGGGAAGTCAGCGATCGCGACGGCGGCCAGATCGTCGGGCGCAACCGCATCCGGCCGATCCTCGACGGCTGCGTGCTGCAGGAGACCTGGACCGGTGTCTCGGGCAGCGCCGGCTCGAGCCTCAACTTCTACGACCCCTCGCGCCGGCAGTGGCGCCAGTTCTGGGTGTGGCGCGAAGGCACGACGCTCGAGCTCGAGGGCTCGTTCGCGGACGGCAGCATGACGATGACCGGGGATTCCACCGAGCCGGACGGCAGCGTGGTTCGCAACCGCATCACCTGGTTCGACCAGTCCGGCAAGACCGTGCGCCAGCTCTGGGAGAAATCGAAGGACGGCGGCAAGATCTGGCAGACCGAGTTCGACGGCATCTACCGCCGGTCGGAATTCTGACCGTGGCCGAGTACGATCTCTACTGCACCGGCGAGTCGGGCAACTGCTACAAGGTCGCCCTGATGCTGGAGCTCACGGGACGCGACTGGCGGCCGGTCGCCGTGGACTATTTCGGCGGCGAGACCCGCGACGAGCGTTACCGGCGCGAGGTGAACGAGATGGGCGAAGTGCCCGTGCTCGTGCATCGCGGTATGAAGCTTGCCCAGTCCGGCGTGATACTCGATTACCTCGCCACCGAGACCGGCCAGTTCGGGCCGCGCACCGCCGAGGAACGGCGCGAGATCCTGCGCTGGATCCTGTTCGACAACCACAAGTTCACGAGCTACTACGCGACCCTGCGCTATCTCGTGGGACTCGTCCGCGGCGGCGAGCCGGCGGTGCTCGAGTTCCTGCGCGGCCGCGTGCTCGGCGCCTTCGGCATCGTGGACCGATATCTCGAGGACCGGGAATTCATGCTCGGCAGCCGGCCGACGATCGCCGATCTCTCTCTCGTCGGCTACCTCTATTACCGCGACGAGACCGGCATCGATCTCGCACAGTTCCCGCGTCTGCTCGCCTGGACCGATCGGATCGCGGCATTGTCCGGCTGGAAGCAACCCTACGACCTGATGCCGAGAGGGCTCCCGACGTGACGTACTTCTTCCTCCGCGCCGCGATCGCGTCACTGGGCCTCTGGCTCGCCAGCACCTGGGTCAGCGGTCTCGCGTTCGACAGCCCGGCCTCGCTCATCCTCGCGGCCATCCTGCTCGGCATCGTCAACGGCCTGGTGCGGCCGCTGGTCGTGCTCCTGACGCTGCCGCTGACGATCGTGACGCTCGGCTTCTTCCTGCTGATCGTGAACGGCATCATGCTCGCGCTCGTGGCGGGCCTCCTGCCCGGGTTCCACGTCGCCGGATTCTGGGACGCGTTCTGGGGCGCGATCATCGTGAGCATCGTGAGCTGGATCGGCTCCTCCATCTTCGGGCCCATCAGGGTGTCCGTCTACCGCGAGTGAGCGGGGCATGCCCCGCCTCATTCCCGCGCCCACCCGGGTGGCTGCCGCCGGCAACAAGCCGAAGCAGATCGAGGAGTTCGTCGGGCGCGTGAACACGGGCCACCGGCAGCTCAGCGTCGCGCGCATGGTCTCGCCCGAAGGCTGGGTGGAGCCTGGGCAGCGGCCGGAGTTTCGCGAGGTGACCGTGGTGCTGCGGGGCGTGCTCAGGGTGGAGCACGACGGCGGCGCCATCGACGTCGCCGCCGGCCAGGCGATCATCAGCGAGCCGGGGGAGTGGATCCGGTACAGCACGCCCGGTCCCGGTGGCGCGGAGTATATGGCCATCTGCCTGCCGGCCTTCTCACCCGAAATCGTCCATCGCGATGAATGACCGGCCGGTCACGGCGCTCCACTATGATCATTTGCGGATCGGGCGCCGTCCGGAGCGGAGAGCACGATGCACCGGGACACGCCGGATCGTGTCGGCGCTATGTCTTGTCCTCCTGTCCGCCTGCGCCGGGCCGGGGAGCATCCCGCTGGGGACCTATGAGACCGTCATCTCCGGCGCATCGCCCGAGCTCGACGGCACTTGGGCGCTCACCCTCGAGCCGAAGGGCAGGTTCCGGATCGCGCTCGATGGGCAGCCGGCCGTCACTGGCAGTTACGCCTACGAAGGCGACAGGATCACGTTCACGGACGAGAGTGGACCGATGATGTGCGCCGCGGGCATTACACGCGGCAGGTACCTGTGGAAGCTCGAGGGGGCCGAGCTGCGGCTCCTCGCCGTCGAGGACGAATGCGCGGGGCGGCGCGGAATACTGGCGCGACAGCCGCACCGGCTGAAATCCGGGCAGTGAGCGGAGAGGGCCATGGCTGATCTCACACTCGTCATCGGCAACAAGAACTATTCGTCCTGGTCGCTGCGTGCCTGGTTCTTCCTCCGGCACACGGGCGCGCCGTTCCGCGAGGTGCGCATCCCGCTCGACCAGGCTGACACGAAGGCGCACATCGCCCGGTATTCGCCCGCCGGGCGGGTGCCCGTGCTCGTCGACGGCAATGTCACCGTGTGGGATTCGCTGGCGATCTGCGAATACCTCAGCGAGACCGTGCTCGGCGGCCGCGGCTGGCCGGCCGGCGTGCGCGACCGCGCCGTGGCGCGGTCCATTGCAGCCGAGATACATTCGGGTTTCCAGGCCCTGCGCAGCGAGTTGCCGATGAATTGCCGCGCGCGGCGCCGGGTCGAGCCCTCGGCTGCCGCACGCGCCGACATCGCGCGCGTGCTTGCGATCTGGGAGTCGTGCAGGTCCTCGCACGCCGCCGGAGGGCCATGGCTGTTCGGCGGCTTTTCCGTTGCGGACGCCATGTACGCCCCCGTCGCCTTCCGCTTCCAGACCTACAGCGTCGCGATGACGGGCGCGGCGAGCCGTTACGCGCAGGCGCTGCTCGCACATCCGGCGCTGGTCGAGTGGGCGGCGGCCGCAGCCGCGGAAACCGAGACGGTGGCGGCCGACGAGGCAGGCACCCCGGTTTGAAAGGCGGAGCGCTCCCGGCCCTTGCAAACCGCGCGCGTTGCTGGGAACGTGGGCTCCCCGCAATCGCCCGCAGGAACCTGTCGTGAACCAGCCTTCGGTCCTTCGCCTCACGGGGCAGTACTGGAAAGTCGCAGTGGGTGTCATCGCCATGCTGGTCGGCAGCTTCGCGCCCTTGTTCGCAGCGTCCGGCTTGTCCTGGACCTCGGGCACGATCGTCGCCGTCGTGGGCTACGCGTTCACCTGCATCGCGGTGCGGTGCCCGGCCTGCGGCGGGCGCTGGTTCTGGCAGGCGGCGCTCGATGCGAGCCTCTATGTTCCTCTCTTCAAGGGCTCGTCCTGCCCGCAATGCAAGCGCGATCTCGCGCAGACGCCCTGACGAGATCCGCTCCTCGCCTCACGTGACTGCCCAGGCCGCAACCGACCGTCAAACGCTCGCGCTTGGCCGGTTCCGGGAGCACGGCTGGTGGCTCGTGTTGCTCGTGCCGGCGGCCGCATCCCTCTGGCTGCGTCCGCTGATCCCGCCGGTGGAGACCCGCTACATCAACGTCGCCTGGGAGATGTGGTCGCAGGGCCATTTCCTCGTCCCGGTTCTCAATACCGAGTCCTACTCCGACAAGCCGCCGCTCTTCTTCTGGCTGATCCACCTCGGCTGGGCGATCTTCGGCGTCAACGAATGGTGGCCGCGCATCATTCCGGCGATCTTTGCCGTGATCAACACCGCGCTCGCGGGCTATCTCGCCGCGCGGCTGTGGCCGGACGACCGGCGCACGCGCGATTTCGCGGTGTGGATGCTGGCCGGCACGCTCGCCTGGATGGTGTTCGGCCTCGCGCTGATGTTCGACATGCTGCTCACCACCTGCGTGCTCGTCGGCCTCATCGCCCTGGTGCAGGCGGGAGAGACCGGCCGCCGCCGCTGGCATGCCGTCTTCGCCGGCGCGATCGCATGCGGCATCCTCGCCAAGGGACCGGTGATCTTCCTGCATCTCCTGCCCGCCGCGCTGCTCGCGCCCTGGTGGCTCAGGCCCGAGGTGGATCGCGGCCGCTGGTATCGTCGCACCGCAGGCGCCGTGGCCGGCGGCATATTGCTTGCGGGGCTCTGGGTCGTGCCCGCCGCGCTGTTCGGCGGCGATGCGTATCGCGAGAAGATCCTCTGGAAGCAGACGGCCGGGCGCATGAGCGAGAGCTTCGCCCATGCGAGGCCGTGGTGGTTCTACCTGCCGATCTTTCCGCTGCTCGCGCTGCCGTGGTTCGTCTGGCCAAGGGCGTGGTCGGGCGCGCTCGGGCTCGTGCGCATGCACGACCGCGGCGCACGCTTCGTCATCGCCGGCTTCGTCCCTGTATTCATCGGCTTCAGCCTGGTGAGCGGCAAGCAGGTCCATTACCTGTTGCCGTGGCTGCCGGGCGTGGTGTTGCTAGCCGCGGCCGGCGCGCGCGCGGCGACACGCGATGCGCATGCCATCCGCATGATCGGACCCGCCAGCGTCTGGCTGGCGCTGCCCGTGGTCGCGGCGCTGGCGATCGTCATGCTCGCGGGCGGGGCGGAGGCGGTATCGCCGCGCTGGGCCATCGGCTGCGGCGTCGCCGCGCTTGCCGGTTCGCTTGCGGTCGCGTTCCGGCCGGTGGAGCCGGCGGAGGCCGTGCGGCGTCTCTCGCTCGCCGGCAGCGCGAGCCTGACTCTGCTCGTCGTCGCCTTCGGCATGAGCCCGCTCGCGGCACGCTACGACGTCGTTCCGGTTGCCCGCATCATCGCGGCGGAGGTCGCGCGCGGAACCCCGCTCGCGTCGACTTCCGCCTACAACGGCGAGTTCGGCTTCTATGCGCGGCTCACCGTGCCGGTCAAACATGTCGGCGAGTTCGGCGCGCCCGCCTGGTGTGCCGCCAATCCCAACGGGATGATCATCGACCGGCGGGACGTGGAGCGTCCGCCTCGCCCGGACGCCGTGCCGCGCTATTCGGCCCCATATCGCGGCGGCGCTCTGCGGTTGTGGGCCTGCACGCCCGGCGCCTGATCGTGCGGACGAAGTGCGGTTGCGCTGGTCGCTCCATCCAAGCAGTTGATTTTCCGGCCCCGCAGCGTCTAATACTCCTTTCCTGAGGAGTCGTCGTATGGCCGTGTCGGTCGTCATTCCGGTTTTCAACGAGGCTGGCAACGTCATGCCGCTCGCGAAGGAAGTGTTTGCGGCGCTGCGCGGCGAGGACTTCGAGCTCGTGCTCGTCGACGACGCGAGCACCGATGCGACGGCCGACGAAATGCGCCGCGCGCGTGCCGAGCTCGGTCCCGCCGTCGTGCTGGTGCGCCACCGACTGCGTGCGGGCCAGAGCACCGCATTGCGCACGGGCGTGAGGGTCGCGCGTCACCCCTGGGTCGTGACGCTCGACGGCGACGGCCAGAACGACCCGGCCGACATCCCGAGAATGCTGGCGCTGCTCGCCGCGCCGGATTTCGATCCCGCGGTGAAACTGGTGATCGGCGACCGCCGCGCCGTCAGGCGCGATACCTGGCTGCGCAAGCTCTCATCCTCGATCGCGAACGGCGTGCGGGGCGCGATCCTGCGGGACGGCGTGCCGGATACCGGCTGCGGTCTCAAGGTCTTCCGCCGCGATTTCTTTCTCGCTTTGCCGTATTTCGATCACATGCACCGTTTTCTCCCGGCGCTCGTGAGGCAGAGCGGCGGGCGGTCGCTGTCCTTGCCCGTCAATCACCGGCCGCGGCTGCGCGGCAAGTCGAAATACGGTGTCATGAACCGCTTATTCGTCGGCATCGTCGATATCGCCGGTGTCGCCTGGCTCGGCCGCCGCAACCGTGTTGCCGAGTGGGTCGTCGAGAGCACGGAGACCACACAGTCATGAACGCGATGCTGACTCACATCACCACGGACACGGTCTGGGTGACCATCGGCCTGCTGGGGCAGGTGCTGTTCGCGGGGCGGTTTCTCGTGCAGTGGCTCGCGAGTGAGCGCACCGGCCGCAGCGTCGTGCCGCTTGGCTTCTGGTACCTGAGCATCGGCGGCTCGGCGATCCTGCTCGCATACGCACTGCATCGGCACGATGTCGTGTTCACGCTCGGGCAATTGTTCGGTTTCCTGGTCTACGGCCGCAACCTGGCGCTGATACGTCGCGAGCGCCAGCGGCTTGCGGAGGTGTGATGAGTCCGGGCGCCAGGCCGGGCCGGCACGACCGCGCGCGCGCGGCCGCGCCGGTGCTGGCTCTCCTCACCGCGGCGCCGGCCGCATTCGGCGGGCTGGTGTTCCGTGAAACGGAGGACGCCGCAGCCGATGCCGCGGGCGGCAACGTGCGCGTCGTACGCCGCGTGTTTGCGGATGGCGAGAATTGCAAGGTTCTCATCGAGGAGAGCGGCGATCCGCAAACGCGTCCGGACTCCTACATCCTCGCGACCGGCAGCGATGCGTTCGTCATCGATCCGGCGCGCCGCACGATGAAGCCCGTCGTGCCGGCGGAAATGCAGCCCGTGACGGAACCACCCGGTGGCGAGACGCAGCCCGCCGTTACCGCCGACGTCACCGTCGAACCGGAGCTCGACGAAGCCGGGCCGACGATGCTCGGGCTGCCGACCCGCCACTATGCCTTCCGACTGCGCATCGAGGAGCATGCCGCCGGGAGCGCGCCGGCGCGCTCCGAGGAGCGGCACGAGCTCTGGACGACGCCGGTGCCGGAAGGTGAGCTGCAGCCGGTCGCCTGGCAGGTGTTGCGCGCGACCGAAGACGCGGGACGCCGCAGCGCGCCGCGTGAAGTGCGCCAGGCGATCGAGCCGCTCTATCAGCGCGGGCTCGTGTTGCGGCAGGTCGTCGAGTGGCACGGTCCGGGCACGGGCGACAACGGGCGGGTCGTGCGTGAGGTCAGTGGTTTGACCCGCGAAAAGATTCCTCCCGAGACTTTCCAGAAACCGGCCGGGCTGACCCAGACCGAAGATCTGGCGCCGCGGCCCGAGGAGAACTGACAACCCATGGGCGCACGCACGCAGCTACGGTCATACGAGGGTGGCTGCCATTGCGGCGCCATCGAATTCACGTACGAATCGCGCCTGACGCCCCGGCGGTGGTCGGTCCGCGCCTGTCAGTGCGGATTCTGCCGCGGACACGGCGCGCGCACGACCTCCGACCCGCACGGGGTCGTGCGATTCCGCTACATCCATCCCGACCGGCTGCGCCGCTACCGTTTTGCGCTGCGCACGGCCGACTTCCTCGTCTGCAGGGAATGCGGCGTGTACGTCGGCGCCGTGATGATGGCAGGCGGGGGCGCGGTCGCGGTCGTGAATCTCAATGCGCTGCACGAACGGCCGCGTGGGCTCGCGCAGGCGCGGGCGGTGAACTACAAGAACGAGTCGCTGGAACAGCGCCGCGTGCGACGCCGGGAGAAGTGGACGCCGGTATTCGGACCGGTTTGAGCGGGGCGCTTCAGTCGAGGACGTGCGAGACGAGGCCATCCGCGAGCTTCGGCTCGAACCACGTCGACTTTGGCGGCATCACCCGGTTCGCGTCAGCCACCGCCATCAGCGCATCCATGCGAGTAGGGTAAAGGGCGAAGGCGACCGCCGTCTCGCCGCTCGCCACGCGCTTCTCGAGCTCGGCGAGGCCGCGCATGCCGCCCACGAAATCGATGCGCCTGTCGGTGCGCGGATCACCGACGCCGAGCACCGGCTCGAGCAGCCGGTCCTGCAGCAGGCTCACGTCGAGGCTCGCCACCCGGTCCGCGGGCACGAGCTCCGGGCGGATGGCGAGCCGGTACCAGCGACCCTCGAGACGCATGCCGAATTCGCCGGGCCGCGTGGGCCGCGCCTCACCCGCCGCCTCGCTGACCGCGAACCGCTCCCCGATGCGTGCCATGAATTCCGCCGGTGTCAGCCCGTTCAGGTCCCTGACGACGCGGTTGTAATCGAGGATCCGCATCTCGTCGTGCGGAAAGGCGACGCAGAGAAAGTGCTCGCCGGATTCCTCGCCGGTCGGCCGGGCGCGTGCCTGGCGGCGGGCGGCTGCGACCCGGGAAGCCGCCGCGGAGCGGTGGTGCCCGTCGGCGATATAGAGAGCGGCCATCGCATCGAAGAGCACGGTGAGCGTGGTGATCGTGGCGGCATCGGCGACGAGCCACAGCGTGTGGACGATGCCGTCGTCGGCCGTGACGTCGTAGAGCGGCGCGTCCTGGGCGATGCGCGCGAGGACTTCGCGGACGGCGGCGGAGTTCTTGTAGGCAAGCAACACCGGGCCGGTCTCGGCGTTCAGCGCCTCGATCTGGTGCACGCGATCGTCTTCCTTGTCCGGCCGCGTGAACTCGTGCCGGCGGATGCGATTGGCGTCGTAGGCCGCGATGCTGCCGGCGCAGACGAGCCCGGTCTGCACGTGCGCGCCCATGCGCAGGCGATAGACGTAGTAGCGCGGTTCCGTGTCGCGAACGAGCACTCCGTCCCCGATCATGCGGCGGAAGTTCTCGGCGCCTTTCGCGTACACACGCGGGTCGTGGACGTCGATCCCTTCGGGGAGATCGATCTCCGGCTTCGATATGTGCAGGAAGGACAGCGGCCGGCCGCGGCTGCGCTCGCGCGCTTCGGCCGAGTTGAGCACGTCGTAGGGCGGCGCGATGACCTCGGCCGCCCGCCCGGGGGCGGGCCGCAGCCCGCGCAGCGGCTTGATGAGCGTGGTCATGCCAGGCGCAGCACTTCCAGCGCCGCGCGCTCCCCGGATTCCATGGCGCCTTCCATGCCGCGGTTGGAGATCGCGGTGTGCTCGCCGCAGAAATGCAGCCGCCCGTATGACGCGCCGATGGCCCGCGCGTAGGCCGTCACCTGGCCCGGCCCCCACACGGCCCAATCGCCCCGCGAGAACGGGTCACTCATCCAGGAATGGTAGGCGAGGACCTCGAGCTGACCTTTCGCGGCCGGCCGCAGGCGCTCGATCTCCTGCACCACGGCCGCCGCCGCTTCCTCCTCCGACATGGCGTCCGTGCGCGCGACATTTGCGCCGCGCAGCCACACGGTGAGACTGGTCACCTCGGCGGGGTCGGCGCCTTTGTGCTCGTCGACGAGCATGTTCACCAGGCCATCGCTCCACATGCCGGGCGCCATGCCGTCCTGCTCCCAGTATCGGGTCTTCGCGACGATGTGCATCTGGCTGACGGCCTGCACGCCGAGCGCCTTCACTCCGGCCGCCTGCGCGCCGGTCAGCGCCGGCTCGATCGCAATCCCTCGCAGCACCGCCGTCGGCATGGAACAGATGACGTGGTCCGCCCGGTATCTCGAGCCATCGGCGCAGCGCACCTCCACGCCGTCCGGCCCGGTGCCGATCGCAACGACGCGGCGATTGAGCTCCACGGCGTTCTTCAGCGCCGCGGCCATCGCCTCGGGGATCGCCTGGTTGCCGCCTTTCGCCGTGTAGCCCGCGGCCCTGCCCTGCGCGAGCTCCTGCTGGGTTTTGGCAAAACGGGCGGCGCCGAACACCATGAGTGCCGAGACTTCCCGCGCCGAGTTGCCCCAGCCGGGATTCACGTCGTAGCCGAGGTGAATCGCCTCGTCGGACATGCCGCGGCTGCGCAGGAGCTCGTGCAGCGAGATGTCGAGGCTTGCGTTCGCGGGATCGAGCCACGCCTCGTTCGTCTTCAGCGGGTTGTCGCCGATCGCGGCATTGAGAAACGCCCATGGCATGACGTCTTTCATCCGCGGCGGGAAGGTATTGCGCGGATTCGCCGGCCAGGTGTCGGGCGTCACCCGCTCGCCGCCGATGAAGAGCTCGCGCCGGAGGAGAAACGGGACCACTGGCGTGACGTCGATGAGCCCGACGCCATGCAGGTTCGCCGCCGCGACGAGTCGCGCATATCCCGGCCCGAACACCGTGCCGCCGGACTCCGGGTTGCCAGGGACGTTGCGATGGGAGAGCACGCGGCCGCCGACCCGGTCGCGACCCTCGATCACCCGCACGCTCACGCCCGCATCCTGCAGGATCAGCGCGGCATTCAGGCCCGAGAGCCCGGCCCCGATGACGAGCGCGCGGTCGCCGCTCGCCGCGCGCGCCCGCAGCGGCGACACCGCCAATGCGGTCGCGACCCCGGCGGCCGCCAGCACGGTGCGGCGGTCGAGCATGTGACGGGTCTCGTTCATTCTGGTCGCGGTGTGGTTGATGGCCTTCCGGCGGCGCCGAGTATACCCGCGCGACCCGTGGCAGCCGCCCCGGACCGCAGGCCGGAGGCCGCGGTGGCTCCCGGCGTGGCCTTTTGCCGCTGGGCGCAGAGGGACCCTCCTTGTTATCATCCTGCGGCTGGCCCGAGCGGGTCCGGCCATGCCCGTTCTCGGGCGCATCAGAATAGAAATCGAATCGAAGGGACTGCTGTAATGAGAATCCGTCCGACCACCCTCTGGACTGCCTCCGGAATCGCCCTGCTCATCGGCGTTCTGGGCGGCTGCTCCAAGCCCGCCACGCCGCCGGCCGGCGAGGCCGCGCAGGCCGCCGCCGACAAGAAGCCCGATGCCGTCTCGCAGGCGAGCCCGGACACAGGGCCGCCGCCCGAGTGGGCAGGCAAGGAACTCCCGGTGCGCATCATTCCCAACATCCCAGAGTCGGCGGAGGCCTATTACGCGCGCGATAACCTGCACGTGATTGCGCAGACCAAGGATCCGGGCGCGGCGCAACCCGAGAAAGGCAAGGTGGGCGGTTCCCTGACGTACACGTATACCGATACCGGCGAGGAGCTCACCCGTATCAACGACAAGGGCCAGGACGCCTGCTCCTGGTTCTTCCCGGACGGCAAGCGCGTCGTCTGGACCTCCACGCGGGACCACCTCGACATGCCTCCCGGCAGCTGGTCGGAAGAGACCGACTATCCGCAGGGCGCCGAGCTCTACATCTCGGATCGCCAGGGCGGCAACATCCAGCGCCTGACCAACAACAAGTATTACGAGGCGGAGGTCACGACGACGAACGATGGCCAGTGGGTGGTCTTCGGCCGGCAGATCGACGGCAAGCTCGACATCTGGAAGATCAAGGCCGACGGGACCGGCGAGCAGCAGCTCACCTTCACGCCCGACTGGCAGGAAGGCGCGCCTTATCCGACCCCGGACAACGAGCACCTGATCTTCCGCGCCTGGAGCCGCAGTGGGCACGCGCAGCTCGCCGAGCAGGCCAAGCAGACGGGCAAGCGCGGCCAGACGCCGATGACGATCTTCACGATGAAGCTCGATGGCACCGACGTGCAGCCGCGCACCTTCACCAAGGACATGAACTGGTCGCCGTTCATCGCCCCCGATGGCCGGCACTTTTTCTACGACCGCGTCTTCGACGCCGACAACAACTGGGAGATCGTGATGAACGATCTCGCCGGTGGCAGCGAGCCCGTGCGCCTCACCTGGCACAAGGGCTTCGACGGCTTCGCCTCGATCTCCTGGGACGGCAAGAAGATGCTGTTCGGCCGCAGCACCGGCCCCGGATTCATGTCCAATCTCCGGACGGTCGTGATGGACATCTCCTCGCTCAACGTCGGCCCGGAGAATTTCAAGGGCAGCATTCCGCCGCGCGCGGCGCGCCCACCGGGGTGGGTCGAAGACCCGGCCCTGAAGGAATTCGGCGACCGGCTGGGCACATGAAGACGATTTTCGGCATCAGGTCCGGCTGAGGAGTTCGCAGCGGCGGGAGGTCCTCATGTTCATCAATTTCTGGTACGCGGCGGAGTGGAGCGAGAAGGTTACGGCGCAACCGATGAAGGTGCGCATGCTGGGCCAGGACTTCGTGTTGTTCCGCGATGCGGCCGGCAAGGTCCGCTGTCATGCGAATGTCTGCGTGCACCGGGGCGGGTCGCTCGCGGGCGGCGTCGTCAGGAACGATCGCATCCAGTGTCCCTATCACGGCTGGCAGTACGACGCCGAAGGGCGGTGTCGCAAGATCCCGTCGCTCGGCCCACAGGGCCAGGGGCGCATTCCGGGCCGGGCCCGCGTAGACACCTATCCGACCGAGGAGCGTTACGGGCTCGTGCACGTGTTCCTCGGCGATCTGCCGGAAGCCGAGCGGCCGACGATCATGGAGATCCCGGAGTTCGGCCAGCCCGGCTGGTACGCGCACTGCGAGTCGAGGGTCAGCGAGGGCGACCTGGCGCGGCAGATCGAGAACGGCCTCGACCCGGCGCACAACGAATACGTGCATCCGACGCATGGGTTCTCGGGTGAGCGCGAGGACTACTTCGTGCCCGAGCTCAACGTCCAGGATCGGCCCTGGGGCAGCGGCTTCATCACGACGTATTTCGCGCCGCCGCTCAAGGACGAGAAGATGAAGACGGCCACCGGGCGGGGCGAGAACGCCGTGATCGAGGCGGGCACGTTCCATCACGGCCCGACGAACATGATCACGTATATCCATCCGACGGGACAGGCGTTCATCCACCAGAACGTGTTCAAGACGCCGATCGACGGCATGCACCAGCGGAGCTTCCTCGTGCAGACGCGCAATTTCCTGCTGGGCGAGGAGCACAGCGGGCGGTTCACGGATCGGAACAAGGTCGTGCGCGACCAGGACATCGTCGTCCTCGGCGACATCGAGCCGAAGCGCTCGCCGGAAGGGAGTCACCACGAGCTGCTCATGCCTGCGGACAAGGGTGTGGCGCGTTATCGCGAGAAGCTGCGCGAGTGGCAGGACCGCGGCTGGCGGATCGACGAGGCGACGCTCGAGGTGACGCGCGTCAACGCGACCTGCACGATTCCGAGTCCGGCGCGGCGCGCCGAGCCGAAGGGCTGGGTGATCGAGACCGTGCCCCTGATGCCCGCCCGGCGCGCGGCAGGTGCGATGGCCGCGGGAGCCGCTTCGGCGGCGAACGAATAGCACACACGCGAATCCAGAGATTCCGGGGGAGTCCGATGTCGTTCATCACCAAGCGCGCATGCGCCTGCGCGGCGATCTTTGCGACGGCGAGCGCCATGGCGGCCGATCAGCCTGCCGCTCCGGCCGCCGCCGGTCAGGAACTGCCGAGCTACGAGGTGCCGATCAAGCCCGACGCGGCCGAGGCCTATTGGGCGCCCGATTCGCGCCACCTGATCGCCCAGACCAAGGATCCGCAGGCCATCAAGGGGCCGAGCGGAGGTGACGGCAGCCTGACCTACATCTTCACCGACGACGGCAAGGAGATCTGGCGCGTCAACGACCACGGCCAGGACGCGTGCTCCTTCTTCTTCGCGGACGGCAAGCGCATCGTGTGGACCTCCACCCGCGATCACATGGACTATCCGGTCGGCAACTGGTCGGACTCCACCAACTACCCCCAGGGCGGCGAGCTCTACATCTCCGACTGGAAGGGCAAGAACATCAAGCGCCTGACCAACAACAAGTACTACGAGGCGGAAGTCTCGGTCTCGCCGGACGGCCAGTGGGTGACCTTCGGCCGGCAGATCGAAGGGCGCATGGACATCTGGGTCATCCATCCCGATGGCACGGGCGAGTTCCAGGTGACGAAGACCGACGACTGGCAGGAAGGCGCGCCGTTCTTCATGCAGGACAACCAGCACATCATCTTCCGTGCCTGGCGGGCGTCCGAATACAAGAAGATCAGGCCGACGCCGATGACCGTATTCACGATCAAGCGCGACGGCACGGACTGGCGGCGGCACACCTATGACCGCGGCATGAACTGGCATCCGACACCGGCCCCGGACGGCCATCATTACGTCTACGTGCGGGCGGAGACGCTCGACCAACTGGGAGATCTATCTCGGCGATCTCACCGGGACCGATCCGCCGCGGCGACTGACATACTTCGACAAGCTCGACATCCTCGCGCACATCTCCCCGGACGGAAAGAAGATGAACTGGGGTCGCGCGACGGGCCCGGGCTTCATGGGCAATACGCGCACGTTCGTCATGGACGTCTCTTCGCTCGATCTCGGGCCGGATCGTTTCGTGCCCTGGAATCCGAACTGGGGCCAGCCGATGGCGGACGACCCGCCGAAGGCCGCGAACGCAGCCCAGTGACGAGTTGCGTCTGAAGTCCCGTAACGTGTCGAGCGTGGCCCGCTGCATCCTGGGCGGGTCGCTGCTCCTCGTCGCCGCTGGCGCCTTCGCAGCGCCGATGATCCTGCGCCAGGGCACCGCCGCGGACCCGCCCTCGCTCGATCCGAGCATCGCCGCCGGCTCGCTCGCGGCGCCGGTCCTGACCGACCTCTTCACTGGGCTGCTCGTGCGCGACCCCGAGTCGCGCCCGATGGCGGGTTCTGCCGAGAGCTGGACGGTCAGCGACGACGGCCGCACCTACACGTTCCAGTTGCGGCCGAACCTGCGCTGGTCCGATGGCAAGCCGCTCGGCGCCGAAGACTTCGTCTATTCGTTCCGCCGGCTCATGACGCCGGCAACCGGCTCACTGCTGGCCGGCGTGTTCTTCTTCATCGAGGGCGCACGGGGCGTATACCTGCAGAACGCACCCCCCGAGACGCTGGGCGTGACGGCACCGGACGCCCGCACCGTCGTCATCCGTACTGAGCACCCGGTGCCCTATCTGATCCAGATGCTGGCCAATCTGCAGGTCGCGCCCGTGCCTCGCCACGTCATCGAACAATACGGGCGGGACTGGACCAAGGCCGGCAACATGGTCGGCAACGGCCCTTATGTGCTCGCCGAACGCGTACCGCAGAATTACCTGAAGCTCGTCCGGAACCGCAATTTCTTCGCCGCCGACTCGGTGACGATCGACGAGATGTACTGGTATCCGACGCAGGATCTCGGGACCTCGTTGCGGCGCTTCCGCGCGGGCGAGCTCGACATCGTCCTCAACTTCCCGCCCGACCAGATCGACTGGATCAAGGCGAACATGCCGGAAGCCCTGCACGTCGTGCCCCAGCTCGGCTCCTATTTCCTCACGGTGAACACGACTCACAAGCCGTTCGACGACCCGCGCGTGCGCAAGGCGCTGTCGCTCGCCATCGATCGCGATGCGATCACGGAGAAGCTGCTGCGCACCGGCGTAAAGCCCGCCTGGTCGTTTGCGCCGCCGGACTTCGACGGTTACGGCGGCGGCATCGCGCCCCCGGAGAAGGACGTGCCGCTCGCGCAGCGCCAGGCCGAGGCGCGCGAGCTGCTGAAGCAGGCGGGCTTCGGCCCCGACCGCCCGCTCACGGTGCCCCTCATCTACGACACGCAGGAGGAGAACCGCAAGATCATGGTCGCGATCGCAGCCATGTGGCAGGCGATCGGCGTGAAGACCGAGCTTTCGAATCTCGAATTCAGCGCTCTCCAGACCCGGGTCCGCGCCAAGAACTACGATGTGGCACGCTGGATCTATTTCGCTTCGTTCGGCGACGCCTCGTCGTTTCTCAGCCTGCTCGGCAGCCGCAATCCCAACAACTGGCCGGGTTGGGCGAGCCCGGAATACGATGCGCTGCTGGAACGCTCCGACTACGAGCGCGATCCCGCCCGGCGCGGGGCGCTGCTCCGCGAGGCAGAGACGCTCATGATGAAGGACTACCCGGTGATCCCGATCTACTACAGCGTCGGTCGGCGGCTGGTGTCGCCAGGCGTCAAGGGCTGGGTAGACAGTCCGCGCGGAGCAACGCCCACGCGCTTCCTCCGGGTGGATCGCTAGCCGGTGCCGCTGTAAATGGCACCCTTAGCGCTTCACCCATAACTATAGTGCCGGGTCTTATTTGTTAACTTATCTGCAAACGCAAATAAGTTACCAAATAAGACCCGGCACTATAGTTAACTTACCAGGTGCGGACGCGCCCGGTGTCGAGGTGCACGAAGTCGGAGTCGGGATAGTAGCCGACGCCGCCCCGCGCGAGAGCGACGGCGGCGCGGCGCAACCGGAAGCTGTCCACGCCCGTGAGGCGAACGTCTATCGCCTGACCCTTGAGATGCATGCTGTTGCGCGCGACACTACCCGAGCGCTCGCGGAGCATCTCGTTCGTGGCCGGCGAGCGGAACCCCGAGATCACCTCGAAATGTCCGCCGCCGGTGCGCGTGCGCACCGTGTGCAGCAGGTCGAGCAGCCGCGGGTCGATGCTGTGCACATCGCCGCTCCTGAAATCACGCAGCAGGTAATCGATCGCGCTCAACGCCTCCGGAACGTAGGCCCCGTTCTCGGCATAGACGATGTCGAGCTTCTCGCTCGTGTGCGTGTGATAGAAACTGAGCTCGCGCACATCGCGCAGCCGCGCGAGCGCCGGTAGCGGCAGCACCGCGAGTGAGATCAGTGAACCGGCTGCCCCGAGCACGGTACGCCGGCTGCAGGTTTGCTCCACACGGTCCTCCGCAGAGCCTTTTCCGGGGAAAGGTCATTTGACAGAATCCGTGAATTCTCCCAGAGACCATAGCGTCCGGCAATGATCACATGCACAGATTCCCGGTTAAGGCTCCGCATTTCAGCTTGAGTCGGGCGATTGCCCTCGGTGCCTGGCTGCTCTGCGCGCACGTCAGCGCGGCAAGCGGGCAGGGGACTGAAACGGCTGCCATCCTGCGCGAGCACGTGGGGCGCCTCGTCGCTTCCGGCAGCATCGAGATACAGGGAATCGCCCTCGGGCGCGAGGACATCCTGCCGGAGTTCTACGCCCGCCGCGCCTACGAGCCGGCCTGGACCGATCCCGTGCGGGTCCGGGAGCTGCTTGGCATTCTGGCGGCCGCGCCGACCCACGGTCTCGATCCCGCGGACTTCTTCCTGCCGCAGCTCCTCACGCTGTCGCGGGCGGCGGAGACCCCGTCGCAGCGCACGGAGCTCGACCTGCTGCTGACGGAGGCGCTGATCCGCTATGGCTACCAGCGCCGCTTCGGCAAGGTCAACCCCGAGGAGATGGAGCCGGCGTGGAACTTCAGGCGCGGCTTCGCAAATGGCGTCGAGCCGGTGAACATGCTGAAGGCGGCGATCGAGGCGCCGTCGCTCACGGCCTTCCTGGACGAGAGGCTGCTTGGAGGGCCCTGGTACCGGCAGCTCCGCGACGCGCTCGCGCGTTACCGGGGCATCGCCGCAGCCGGCGGTTGGCCGGCCATACCCTCCGGTGGCGTCGTGCGCCCCGGCGACACCGACCCGCGCGTGCCGGCGTTGCGCGAGCGGCTGCGCATCGAAGACGGCGCGCCGCCCGATGCCGCCGGCGATGCCATGACGTTCGATGACGGTCTCGTCGCCGCGATGAAGACCTTCCAGGAGCGGCATGGGCTCGCCGGCGACGGCGTGATCGGGGCCGCGACACTCGAGGTGCTGAATGTGCCCGCCGCGGCCCGGGTGGACGAGCTCCGCATGTCGCTCGAGCGCGTGCGCTGGCTGGCGGGCGACGTGCCCGAAACCTACGTCGTGGTCAACGTGGCCGGTTTCCGGGTCGTGTACGTGCGCGATGATCGGCCGCTCTGGAGGAGCCGGGTGGTCGTTGGCAGGACCGCGCGCCAGACGCCGATCTTCCGTGGCGACATGACGTATCTCGAGCTCAATCCGACGTGGACCGTGCCGCCGACGATCCTGCGCGAAGACGTGTTGCCGAAACTGAAAAGGGATCCGGGTTACCTGAAGCGCGAGAACATGGCGGTGCTCGACCGCAGCGGCAAGGTCGTGGACCCGCGGACCATCGACTGGCAGGCGTATGGTCGCAGCATTCCCTACACGCTGCGCCAGGGCCCGGGTCCGGACAACGCGCTCGGGCGGATCAAGCTCATGTTTCCGAACCCGCATTCGGTGTACCTGCATGACACGCCTTCCAGGGGCCTGTTCGAGAAGCCCGAGCGCACGTTCAGCTCGGGCTGCATTCGTGTGGAGGATCCGCTGGCGCTCGCCGAGCTCGTGATGAACGACCCAAAATGGGACCGCGCGGCTTTCGAGCAGGTGATCGCCGCCGGCGAGACCCGCCGGATCAACCTCGGCAAATCCGTGCCGGTGCTGATGGTGTATCTCACGGCAGTAGCCGAAATGGATGGGGCCGTGCTTTTCTATCGCGACGTGTACGGTCGCGACCCGTCGCTCCTGTCGGCGCTCAATGGGCCGGTCAGGCTCGTGCTGCCAAAGGGCTAGGGCGCCGCGACCACCTGTTGCAGGGTGCCGCCGTAATCGACCGCATAGATCTCGCCGTCGTTCGCCTCGGCGAACGACGCGATGTTGAAGGCGGTGTCGAGCAGCACTTCGACAGTCGCGCTGCCCGGCGCGAGCCGGAAGATCCGCCCGGTGATGTAGTCCCCAAAGAGATAGGAGCCGGCGAGGGCCGGCAGCGCGCCGCCACGGTACACGTAGCCGCCCGTGATCGATTCGCCGAGGCCGTGATCGTATTCGGCTATGGGGTCGACGAGCCCCGCGGTGGGACAGCCGCCGCCGGGGAAATAGGCCGTATTGCAATGCGCGCCTTCGCGGATGCGCCAGCCATAATTGGCGCCGTTGTCGATCCGGTCCACTTCCTCCCACGCATCCTGGCCGACGTCTCCGGCCCACAGCTCGTCGCTGCCGCGGTGGAAGCTGAAGCGCCACGGATTGCGCAGCCCCCAGGCGTAGATCTCGGGACAATCGATCGCCGTCGCGCTGACCCCGGTCGTGCAGCGCGGATTGCCCGCGAACGGGTTGTTGGCGGGGATCGTGTACGGGAGCGTGCTCACGTTGATACGGACGATCGTGCCGAAGAGATTCGTCGTGTCCTGGGCGCGGTTGCCGGGATCGTTTGCCGAACCGCCGTCACCGAAGCCCACATAGAGGAAGCCGTCTGGGCCGAAGACGATATGGCCGCCGTTGTGGTTCGAAAAGGGCTGGGCGAGGGTCACCAGGACCGCCTGGCTCGCCGGGTCCAGGGTCTGCCCGCCGTCGGTGCTGGTGAAGCGCGACACGTAGGAGGTCAGCGCGGGGCTCGAGCGCGTGAACGAAAGGTACGCGTGACCGTTCGTCGTGAAGTCGGGATCGAAGGCGATGCCGAACAGGCCCTTCTCTCCGGAGCTGTCGCCGACGAGGGCGGAGATATCGATGAACACGGCCGAGGAGCTCGCCGTCTGGTCGTTGGCAAACACGCGTACGACGCCGGACTGCTCCACCACGAACCAGCGCGTGTCGTCGCCCGGCGCCTGCAGCATCGCCACGGGACGCGAGAAGCTCAGGTTCGGGAAGGCGCGCTCAAGCGCGATCGGCGCGCCGCCGGCGAAACCGTTTCCGCCTCCGCCGCCGCAAGCGGCGAGCATCACCGCGAGAAGAAGGCAGAGGCAGGAGGATCGCATGGGCACTCCGCGCGGGCGAGATCCCCTAGCGCCGCGCCGGCGGAACGCGCCGGATCGGCTCGGCAAACCGCCGGTGGGCGGCGGGATCCACCGGGCGGTGCCGGACCGTCGTGACGGGCGGATACCTGCCGACATGGTTGTCGCCCTTCCAGTTCCGCGCGGGGCGAACCGGTCGCGGCGAGAAGCCGCCGCCGCAGTTGGGGCAGACGTTGCCGAGCACCTCTGCCACGCACGCCGCGCAGAACGTGCACTCGAACGAGCAGATCATCGCCTGCTCCGAGTCAGGCGGCAGCGGCGTGTTGCAATGTTCGCAGGCGGGCCGGAGTTCGAGCATCGGGATGCTTCCTCGTGTGGTTCATTGTATCCTCGCCCCGGCATGGAGACGGGGGAGTCACGCGATACGCTCGAGCAGGTCGCAGGCAACGGCCTGCTGCACCGGCGTCTCTTTCTCGGCGGCGGCACCGCGCTCATCGGCGGGCTCACGCTGCTGCACGCGCGGCCCGTCGCAGCACAGGGTGTTCCGCTGGTCCCGTCCTGGACGAAGACTCCCGGGGCGGGCCTGAGCCCTTATGGCAGCCGCGCGAAGTACGAGGCGGACGTTCAGCGCAGCGTCGGTGCAGGACCGGGCACGCCCGGCACGGGCGCATCGCGCACGCCGCTCGAGAGTCTGGAAGGCATCATCACGCCGAACGGCCTGCACTTCGAGCGCCACCACAACGGCGTGCCCGACATAGACCCTGAGCAGCACAAGCTGCTCGTCCACGGGCTCGTCGCGCGGCCGCTCTTCTTCACGATGGCTGCGTTGCTCCGCTACCCGCTCGTCTCGCGGATCCAGTTCCTCGAATGCTCGGGCAACAGCGCCGGCACGCTCACGCCCGAGCCCGCACAGGTCAGCTGTGGAGCGCTGCACGGCCTCGTGTCCTGCAGCGAATGGACGGGCGTCCCCCTGTCCATCGTGCTCGAAGAGGCCGGGATCCGGCCCGAAGGCCAGTGGCTGCTCGCCGAGGGTGCGGACGCCGCTGCCATGAGCCGCAGCGTGCCGGTCGCGAAAGCGATGGACGACGCGTTGCTCGCGCTCTATCAGAACGGCGAGCGCCTGCGGCCGGAGAACGGGTATCCGGTGCGCCTCTTCCTGCCGGGCTACGAGGGCAACATGTGCGTGAAATGGCTGCGGCGGATCAAGGTCACGGCCGGGCCGACGATGACGAAGGACGAGACCTCGAAGTACTCCGACCTCCTGCCCGACGGCCGCGCGCTCCTGTTCACGTTCCCGATGGAGGTGAAATCCGTGATCACCTCGCCGTCGGGCGGATCGAAGATGCAGGGGCCGGGGCTCTATCAGATCTCCGGGCTGGCATGGTCGGGCGCCGGGCGCATCGCGCGCGTCGAGGTCTCGGCCGACGGCGGCCGGAGCTGGGGCGAGGCCGCCCTGTCAGAGCCGCCGCTGCCGAAAGCGCTGACGCGCTTCCGCATGGCCTGGCGCTGGAACGGCGGTCCCGCCGTCCTGCAAAGCCGCGCCGTCGACGAGTCGGGAGCCGTGCAGCCGACGCGTGCAGCGTTTCTGGCGGCACGCGGCGTGCAATACCGTTACCACAACAATTCCATCCAGAGCTGGTCGGTCGCCTCTTCCGGCGACGTGAGCAACGTGTATGCGTGAACGTGCGGCGCTCATCGTGCTCGCGACCGCGCTGCTCGTGCAGACCGCGGCCGGGGGCGCGGAGGGCCCGGGGCTCGGCGTGCCGGCGTCTCCGGAGGAGATCGCCGCATGGGACATCAGCATTCCGCCGGACGGCGCGGGGCTCCCCGCGGGCTCCGGCACCGCGCGCGCCGGCGCGAAGATCTACGAGACGAAGTGCATCGGCTGCCACGGCAAGGCGGGGGAGGGCAAGCCGAACGATCGTCTCGCCGGCGGCCGCGGCACGCTCACGAGCGCGGCGCCCGTGCGCACCGTCGGCAGCTACTGGCCTTATGCCACGACGCTCTTCGACTACATCCGGCGCGCGATGCCGCTGACTCAGCCGCAGTCGCTTACGAGCGACGAGGTCTACGCGCTCACCGCGTATCTTCTGTACGTCAACGACATCATCGGCGAGGACGCGGCGATGACCGCGAAGACACTGCCGCGGGTCGTGATGCCGAACCGGGACAACTTCATCCCGGCCTACCCGCAACGGCCCGAATAGCAGTTAGTCCTTGAACGGCTCGTCGCCGTTCACGGGCTCGCCCCACTTCGCGTCGAACTTCCTGTAGTGCTCCGGCCCCAGATCCAGGGCGGACACGTCCATGATGTAGGTGCGGATGCCCTGCATCATGCCTGGCAGCGTCGAATGCGCGAACGAGATCTTCTTGCCGTTCGGCGAGATGTTGGGCAGCCCGTCGAAAGCAGGATTCGTGGTCAGTCGCAACGGCTTGTCACCGGCGAGATCGCCTATATACACGTCCCAGTTGTTGTCCACGACCTTCACCAGCACGTAGTGCTGCCCGTCCGGCGCCGGGAAGGGCGCCCAGTTCATGCCCTTGTCGAAGGTATGCCGGCGCATGTCGGTGCCGTCGAGCGCGACCGTGAAGATCGTCATCGGGGTCGGCTTGATCTTGCCGATCTCCGACTGCCGCCAGGCGCGCGACATGATGCGTTTGCTGTCCGGCATGAACATCGGGTGGCCTTCCTGCCAGTCCACCGTGTGCGTGACCTGCCGCTCGCCGCTGCCGTCGGGCCTCATGACCCAGATGTCGTTCTTCCCGTCGTGCTCGCGCCCGAAGACGATCCACTTGCCGTCGGGTGACACCGCCACTTCCGCTTCGTAGTCCTTGTTGTTGGTGAGGCGCTTCGCGTTCTTGCCGTCGGGATCGGACATGTACAACTCGGCGCCGGTCGGGTAGTTGGCCGCATCCGACCAGTCGCCGACCGGCATATCCATGTTGTCCCTGGTCGAGGTCCACACGATGTGCTTCATGTTGGGGAACCAGAACGAACAGGCGTCCTGGCCATGATCGTTGATGCGCGTGATCTCCTTGCCGTCGTCGGTGAAGGTGTAAGTCAGTGAGCCGTTGCCGCCGCGCAGGGACTTGATCGCTGCGGGGTCCCGCGTCTGGCCGATCATGTGATAGTTGTCGGTGGCGAAATAGACTTCGGCGGCGTCGGGGATGTTCGGAATCATGCGGACAGGGAACATCATGCCCGAGGGATGCTCCCGATCTTCGTCCGCGGTCGCGATCGCAGACAGCGCGAGAAACAACCCGAGCCCGGCGAGTACCGGAATGCGAATGCCGTTCATTATCATGGCTCCCCGACGATGTGATTCGTGCCGCAGCAAGGATGCCTCAAGACGGCTGCGAGTTCAGCACTTTCCACTCCGGTCCGCTGAGGCAGTTTGCCGCAGCGTACCGGTGCGTCAGGCTATAATGCGCCCCGCTTGAGGTCCGGCACATGCGCGCTGCGGGCCGTTCCCGATTCCGGAGCAGAAGAATGACCCGAACTGCCTGCCTCGTGCTGCTTGCCTTCCTGAGCGCCGCCTGCGTCAGCAAGCAGAGTGCCCACAACGGCGCACTGCGCTTCATGAACGCGGTGCCGGACGGGCCGATCATGAACATGTCCGTGAACGGCACGGTGCGTGCCCTCCAGGACTACGGCGGCGGTTCGGCATTCACCGCCATCAGGGCGGGCACGTACACCGTGAAGATCGCCGGACTGCTGCCGCCCGCCGCGGTCCCGGATACCGAGACGCTCTTCGAGCTCACACCCGATCTTGCCGTCAACGACGAGCTGAACTTCATCGTCGTGGGCCGGGAGGCGAACGGCAGCGTGGAGCTGCTGCAGCTTCCCCCCAATGTCACCGCCGGCGTGCCCGGCGGAAGAACCCGCACGCAGTTCGTGCATGCCGCCGTCGGCGCGCCGGCCTTCGACGCCTATGTCGTCGCTCCGGACGCGGTCATCACGGCCAGCACGCCGTTCGCTTCGGGTCTTGGCTACAAGCAGTGGACCGGGCAGCAGGACGTCACTGGCGGCGCGGCCAGGGTCGTCCTGACCGCACCCGGCGATCCGAACACGGTCTATTTCGATTCAGCCACCGTGTTTCTCCAGCTCCAGCGCGCGGTGATCCTGGCCGCCATTCCCAATACCGGCCCCGACGCGGCGACGCGTCCTTTCGCCGTCGCTTTCTGGTATGGCGCCGGGTCGGCAGTGGCGCAGGACATCAGGGCCCAGGCGCAGTTTCGACTGGTCAACGCCTCCGCGGGGTCCTACAGCCTCGATGTCTTCCTGAATGCGCCCACCGTGCCAGGCGCGGAGCGGCAGACTTGCGACCCGGCCACGACGGAGGAGACGACCGTACTCGAGCTGTGCGCCATTCCCTACACGTCGGTCGGGCCGTTCAACACGATCGATATCGCGAACTACCAGCTGAAGGTCCAGAAGACGGGCGACGCCAACGTCGTGCCGCAGGCCACGACCGCCACGTTCGCGCCCAACACCGCGACGACGGCGCTGGTCACGGCCTTCATACCGGATACCGCGACGGCCATGGCTCTGAACCTGCGGAACATACCGCTCCCGCGCCGCATCGCGAGCCAGGCGCAACTGCGCATCATCGATACCTCGCTGGCGGCCGACAACGCCCTCGGCGGCGATCCGACGACAGACCGGCTGGAGCTCTACATCAAGCCGGCCGGCGCCCCGCTGGCGGACGAGACGGCGGATTTCATCAACGTGCGCTTCGGCAGCGACAGCGGCTACCTGGCGGAGATCGCCGGCAGCTACGACATCACGCTGGTGAAGGCGGACACGGCGACGCCGGACGCACCGCCCGAAGTGATGCTCACGCGGGAGGTCACGCTGGTGAACGGCGGCATCTATACGCTGCTGATCGCGGACTCGATCCCGGCCTCGTTGCCGCTGCAGTATATTTCGATGGACGACGACCCGACGTAGCTCGCGGTACGAGGGCCCCGTCAGTAGCGGGGCACCTTGGGGTCGACCTCGAGCGACCACGCGTCGATTCCGCCGGTGACGTTGTGGACGTTCGTGAAGCCCTTGCGGCGCAGGTACTCGGCCGCCTGCTGACTGCGGCCACCCTTGTGGCAGTGGCAGACGATCATCGTGTCCTTCGGCAGTGAGTCGAGGTGCCGGTCGGTCGCCTCGTCCCATGCGCGCGCGCCCGCTATCGAGGCAATCGCGCGCTCCTCCGGGCCGCGCACGTCGATCAGCTCGAGCGGCTCACCCGCGTCGAGCTTCGCCTTGAGGTCCCTCGCGCTCATCTGCAGCACGGGCGGCGGTGCATTCGGATTGTCGAACCTGAAGCGGGTGCCCTGCAGCGTCTCCTCGACGGCGATCTTCAGCCTGTCGGCGCGCCCGGCGGTCCATGGGTCCATGTAGAGCTCCAGCCCCGCGGCGTGCACGCACAGGTCGCTGCCTTTCGCGGGTTCGAGGCTCAGCCGGGGCTGCCAGCTCGCGTCGATGCGCAGGTGCAGGACGTCTGCCGGGCGCTGGCGTATCGCGCCGCTCATGAATGCGACGGCGGAGTCGGCGATCTCGATGCGCGGCGCGGCCGTGCCCGAGGGCTCGACGCCGAGCACCTGTGCCAGCTCGCCCGACTCGAACATCTCCAGGACGATGTCGCTGCCGCCGACGAGCTCACCCGCCACGTAGAGTTGAGGAATCGTCGGCCAGTTGCCGTATTCCTTGATGCCTTCCCGGATCTCCGGGTGATCGAGCACGTTCACGTGCAGGTACTCGGGTATCAGCATGTCGAGCGCGGACACGGTCTTTGCCGAGAAACCACACTGTGGCTGCTGCGGATGCCCCTTCATGAACAGCACGACGCGGTTGTTCTTCAGCACGTCCTCGATGACTTGCCGGGTCTCTGGATGCAGGCTCATGTTGATGCTCGCTCACCCGGGCGGGTGATCATTGGACGGTGAAACTCTCGCCGCAGCCGCACTCGCCGGTCGCGTTCGGATTCTCGAAGGCGAACTTCTCGTTGAGGCCTTCGCGCACGTAGTCGATGCGCACGCCCTGCAGGTAGGGCAGGCACTCGGAGGCGACGATCAGGCTGACGCCCTGGCTCTCGATGACGACGTCGGCTGTGCCGATGGCGTCGGCGTAGTCCACGGTATAGGACATGCCGGAACAACCGGTCTTTTTCACACCGAGGCGCAGGCCCACGGCGCCGTTGTTGCGCGCCAGGTAGTCGCGGACGCGGGTGGCGGCCCTGTCTGTCAGGCTGATGGACATAGCGGAGTCCCTTGGTTTCGCCTCAAAACTATCCCGGATATGGGGTCGATCGGCAAATTGTCAATGATTTTGGCCTCCGATACCATCACGGGATGGCAGGAGCAAAGGTCAGCAGCGAGCGGCGCGTCGCAGAACTGGCGCTGCAACTCGGCAGGGCGGCTTATGGTGAAGGCTCTGCGGAGAGCCTGACCCCTGCCCAGTGGATGGCCCTGCGGTACTTTGCCCGCGCCAATCGCTTCTCGCGGACCGTGTCGGCATTTGCCGAGTTCCACTCGACGACCCGCGGTACGGCTTCGCAGACCGTGAAGAGCTTGGTGGAGCGGGGCTACCTGACGCGGACCCGCTCGGAGCGCGACGGCCGCAGCGCCACCTTCAATCTCACCGAAAAGACGCGCCGCAAGCTGACGGGAGATCCGTTCGAGGCCGTCGTGCGCGCCGCCCTGAGCCTGAGCCCTACCCAGCGCGGCCGCACGGCCAGCGGCTTGCGCCGCATCCTGCAGAAGCTTGCTCTCGAACGGGAACGGCCCGCGCTCGGCATGTGCACCCTCTGCGGGCACCTCGCGACCAGCGAGGGGCGGGGGTTCCGCTGCCGGCTGATGCGCGAGCCGCTGGCGGCAGCGGAGCTCGAGCAGCTCTGCATCCATTGCACGGAATGCGCGCGGCATCGGGGCTAGGGAATCGGGGCTTGCGCCCCTCCAGCTGTGGGAGCGACGCGAGTCGCGAGTTCCTGGATCGGGGCTTGCGCCCCTCCCACGGTCAGACCGAGAACGAGGAACCGCAGCCGCAGGTCGTCGCCGCGTTCGGGTTGCGGATGACGAAGCGGGCGCCTTCCAGGTCTTCCTTGTAATCTATCTCGGCGCCGGCGAGGTACTGGATGCTCATGGGATCGACCAGCAGCGTTACGCCCTGGTTTTCGACGCGCGTGTCGCCGTCCTCGAGCTTTTCGTCGAACGTGAAGCCGTACTGGAAGCCCGAGCAGCCGCCGCCTGAAATGAACACGCGCAGCATCAGGTTGGGATTACCCTCGTCCCGGATGAGCTGCGACACCTTCGTGGCGGCCGCGCTGGTGAACAGGAGACTCGGGGCGCCGCCGAAGGTGCTGTTTTCCATGGCCATGTCGTTCATGACACATAGTTTCACGGTGCACGGCAGGCACTGTCAAGGAAGTTTGGTATCGATACTATGCGGGATTCCGTGACGGCGCCCCCGGATCGGGCCGTCCTGGCGGCGTTCGGCGCCGGCGCGGCCGAGGTGCGCCCGCTCGGCACCGGCCTGATCAACCAGACCTTTGTCGTGGAAGGGGCCGCCGCCGGACGCTTCGTGCTGCAACGCCTGCACTCGATCTTTCCCGCGGCGGTCAACGACGACATCGACGCCGTGACCGAGCACCTCGCGGCCAAAGGGCTGGTGACGCAGCGGCTCCTGCGCACGCGGGACGGAGCTTCGTGCGTCGAGCACGGTGGCGGGGTCTGGCGCGCGTTGACCTGGATCGATGGCATCACGCTCGATCGCTTCGAGAATCCTGGCCAGTGCCGCGAGGCTGGTGCCCTGCTGGCCAGGTTTCATCGCGCTCTGAGTGACTTCACGCACGCGTTTCGCAGCGTGCGCCCCGGCGTGCACGACACCGCACGGCATCTGGCAAACCTGCGCCGCGCGCTTGCCGAGCACGCAGACCACGGGCGCTTCAGCGCCGTCGAGCCGCTGGCGCAGCGCATACTGGCCGCGGGCGACGCGTTGCCGCCCCTGGCGCCGGTTGCGCCGCGCATCGTGCACGGCGACCCGAAGGCCAACAACATCCTCTTCAGCGCCGATGCGAGTCGGGCAACCTGTCTCATCGATCTCGATACGCTCGCGTACATGCGCCTGCCGCTCGAGCTCGGCGATGCTTTCCGCTCCTGGTGCAACCCGGCGGGCGAGGACCGCGCGCGCGCCTGGTTTTCCCTGGAGTTGTTCGCGGCGGCGACCGCGGGTTATGCGGCGGAGGCGGGCGCGATCGTCACACCGGAGGAATGGCGCGACATCGTGACCGCCACGGAAACGATCTACGTCGAGCTTGCCGCGCGCTTCTGCGCCGACGCTCTCAACGAGAGCTATTTCGCGTGGAATCCACGGGCGTTCGCGAGCCGCAGCGAGCACAATCAGGCTCGAGCCGAGGGCCAGCTTGCCGCGGCGCGCTCACTCGCAGAGCAGCGCTACGACGCGGAAGCTGCGCTGCGCAGGGTTTTCGCAAGTTGAGCGGCGCGGACCGGACAGGTGGTTTACGCTAGGCGGTTGATGAAAACCAGAGCGAGCCTGGAAGACAAGTACACGCAGACTGGCGGAACGGTCTACCTGTCCGGTCTGCAGGCCCTCGTGCGCCTGCTGCTCGTGCAGCGGCAGCGCGACGCGGCCACCGGACTCAATACGGCCGGGTTCGTGTCCGGTTACCGCGGCTCGCCACTTGGCGGGCTCGACCAGCAGCTATGGCGCGCGAAAATGCATCTGGAGGCGCATCACGTGCGCTTCCAGCCCGGCATCAACGAGGACCTGGCGGCCACCGCCATCTGGGGCAGCCAGCAGGTGAACCTGTTTCCCGGCGCCCGCTATGACGGCGTCTTCGGGTTGTGGTACGGCAAGGGTCCGGGCGTGGATCGCAGCGGCGACGTGCTCAAGCACGCCAACGCCTCGGGCACGTCGCGTCACGGCGGCGTGCTCGCCATCGCCGGCGACGATCACGCCGCCCGCTCCTCGACCCTGCCACACCAGAGCGAGCACAGCTTCATTGCCGCGATGATCCCCGTGCTGCATCCGGCCGGCGTACAGGACCTGCTCGACTTCGGGATCCTCGGCTGGGCGATGTCGCGCTTCAGCGGCTGCTGGGTGGCGATCAAGACGACCGCGGAACTCATGGACTCCTCGGCGACCGTGGATGCCGATCCCGGACGCGTCGTGATCGTGCGCCCGGAGGATTTCGAGATGCCGGAGGGCGGGCTGAGCGCGCGCTGGCCCGACTGGCCGATCGACCAGGAGCTGCGGTTGCAGCGTGACAAGGTCTACGCGGCGCTCGCCTTCGCGGCGGCCAACCGGATCGACCGCGTCGTGATCGACAGCCCGCGACCCCGGCTCGGCATCATCACGACCGGCAAGAGCTACCTCGACGTGCGCCAGGCGCTCGACGATCTCGGCATCGACGAGTCGATGGCGGGCGCCATCGGCCTGCGGGTCTACAAGGTGGGGATGCCGTGGCCGCTCGAGGAAGACGGCGTGCACGCCTTCGCGCGCGGGCTCGAGGAGGTGCTGGTCGTTGAGGAGAAACGCCCCGTCATCGAGATGCAGATGGAGGCGCAGCTCTACAACTGGGACCCGCAGGTGCGCCCGCGCGTGGTCGGCAAGTTCGACGAGCAGGGCAACTGGCTGTTGCCATCGGCGGGCGAGCTGACCGCCGCGCAGATCGCCGGCGTGATCGCGGCGCGGATCCGACGCTTCCACGCGAACCCGGCGATCGAGCGCAGGCTCGAGACGCTGAAGCGGGAGGAGCCCGGTGCGGGCTCGCCGGCGGCCATGCAGCGGCTGCCGTACTTCTGCTCGGGCTGCCCGCACAACACCTCGACGCGCGTGCCGGAAGGCAGCCGCGCGATGGCCGGCATCGGCTGCCACTACATGGTGCTGTGGATGGACCGTTCGACAGCCACGTTCACGCAGATGGGTGGCGAGGGAGTGACCTGGATCGGGCAGGCGCCCTTTACGGAAACGCGGCACGTCTTCCAGAACCTCGGCGACGGCACGTATTTCCACTCCGGGATCCTCGCCATCCGCGCGGCGGTCGCCGCGGGCGTCAACATCACGTACAAGATTCTGAACAACAGCGCCGTCGCCATGACCGGCGGCCAGCCGGTCGACGGCGAGCTCACGGTGCCGCAGATCGCCCAGCAGGTCGACAGCGAAGGCGTGCGGCGTATCGCCGTGGTCAGCGACGACCGCGACGCGTGGCGCGACCGTTCGCAGTTTCCGGCAGACGTCACCTTCCACCACCGTGAGGACATGGACGCCCTGCAGCGCGAGCTGCGCGAGGTCCCCGGCGTTTCGGTGCTGATCTACGACCAGATGTGCGCAGCCGAGAAGCGCCGGCGCCGCAAGCGCGGCAAGCTCGCGGATCCGGCGAAGCGCGTGTTCATCAACGAGCTCGTGTGCGAGGGCTGCGGCGACTGCAGCGTGGTGTCCAACTGCCTCTCGGTCGTGCCGGTCGAGACCGAGTTCGGTCGCAAGCGCGCCATCAACCAGGACAGCTGCAACAAGGATTACTCCTGCGTCAACGGCTTCTGCCCGAGCTTCGTCACCGTGCACGGCGGCACCCTGCGGCGTAGCGAGCGGGCAGCGCCCTCCGCGGCAGGCCTGCCGGAGCCGCGCCTTCCGGAGGCGGCCGACGTGCACGGCATCGTCATCGCCGGCATCGGGGGCACCGGAGTCGTCACCGTGAGCTCGGTGCTCGGCATGGCGGCGCACCTCGACGGCCGCTTCGCCGCCACGATCGATCAGACCGGGCTCGCCCAGAAATTCGGCGCGGTCATGAGCTATGTCCGCATCGGCCGTTCGGCCGAGGCCATCCATGCGCCCCGCATCGCCGCGGGACAGGCCGACCTCCTCATCGCCGGCGATCTCCTCGTGGGTGCCGGGTCCGAGTCGCTCGGCAAACTGGACGTGGCACGCAGCTCGGCCGTCGTGAACACGGACACCGAGATGCCGGCGGCATTCATCGGCAACCGCGACATGGAGATTCCCGACTGTGCGCTGCGCGAAGGCCTGGAGAGTGCAGTGAAACCCGGCGCCGCATGGTACGTGCCGGCCTCGCGCCTCGCGCATGCACTGCTCGGGGACAGCATCACGACCAATTTCCTGCTGCTCGGCTACGCGTGGCAGAAGGGCGCCGTGCCGGTGCGCGAGCAGGCGATCCTCGACGCGATCGAGCTCAATGGCGTCGCCGTCGAGCAGAATCGCGCCGCCTTCCTCTGGGGGCGCCGCGCCGCGCACGATCTGGCGGCGGTGAAGGTGGCGGCGGGGCTCGATGTCGCCCCGCCCGCGGCGCCGTCGCTCGACGCTCTCGTCGCGCGGCGCGTGGAATTCCTGCGGGCTTATCAGGACGATGGCTACGCCCGGCGCTACGAAAATCTCGTGCGGCGCGTCGAGAAGAGCGAGCGGAATCTGCGCGGCGCCGGCGCGCTGCCGCTGGCGGAGGCGGTCGCGCGCAATTATTTCAAGCTGCTGGCCTACAAGGACGAGTACGAGGTTGCGCGTCTCTATACCGATCACGGCTTCCTCGAGGGCGTGAAGGGGCAGATGGAGGGCGATGTGCGCCTGCGCTTCCATCTCGCGCCGCCACTTCTCGCGCGGCATGATCCGGCGACCGGCCGGCCGCGCAAGATCGAAATCGGCGGCTGGATCGTCCCGTTATTCCGGGTGCTGAAGCGCTTGCGGTTCCTGCGCGGGACGCCTTGCGACCCGTTTGGTTACGGCGCAGAACGGAGGGCCGAGCGGCGTCTCATCGCCGAATACGAGGCGCTGATTGCAGAGATCCTCACGGCGCTCAGCCCGGAGAATCACGCGCTCGCCGTGCAGCTCGCCGCGTTACCCGCGGAGATTCGCGGCTACGGGCCCGTGAAGGCGGCGGCGATGGCGAAGACGCGCACGCGACACGAGGAGCTGCTGCGGAGATTCCGCGCGCCACCGGTGCCGGCGCGCGTTGCAGCCGCTGTTCAGTGACAGCGCGTGCAGCTCTCGAGCTGCACGCGCCGCTGCTCGCGGTCGTTTGCGGGACCCGGTTGCCATGGCCCCGTGTGGCAGGTGTCGCAGGCGTAGCCACGTTCGACGACGAGCGCGTGTGACGCGTTGAAGTGCCAATAACCGGGACGCTGCTGCGCCAGCAACGCGGCGAGATCGATCTGCGGCGCGTCCTGTCCCGCGGGCGGCGGAGTGTCCGCGGCAGGGGCAAGCACCGCGGACGCCACCTCGGTCTGGCCCAGCGCTTCCGGCCCGAGAACAAGTGCGACCGCACTCCGCCCGGCGACGCGGCCCGTGAGCACCGATGGGCCGAGGAAGGTGCCCGATCCGCCGAAACTGCCGTTGATCCCGGCAACGCCCGTGACTTCCCCCGCCGCGAACAGGCCGCGGATCGTCTGGCCGGCGCCGCCGAGGACATTCGCGTCATGGTCGATCGCGACGCCGCCCATGCTCTTCCGGGTCATCGGAAACACCTGGATGGCATAGAAGGGGGGCCTGCGGATCGGCAGCGGCGGCGGCCCCGTCGTACCCGGCGCGACGCGCCCGAAGTCCGCGTCATTGCCCTGATCGACGAAGCGATTGAAGCGCTGGACGGTATCGGCCAATGCGTCGGGCGGCAGCCCCGCGGCCTGCGCTAGGGCCGCAATGCTGTCTGCTTTTCTGACCAGGGCCGGGTTGTCGGCGATCTCCGTCCTGACCTTGTCGGGGGACATCCACGCCTGGCCGCGGACGGTCAGCTTCGGGGCGCCGTCCGCATCGAAGATCATCCAATGTGTCGCGGGCACCAGCCGCAAGGCCGCGCGGTCGGTGATTTTGCTCGGCGCATCCTCGTTGGTGAACCTGTGACCCCCCGCATCAACCCAGATCGCCACCGGATTCTGGATCAGCATGCCGCGCTCGCCGCTCCGGTCGCGAGGGTCCGGCAGGCCGCTCACGAATATCTCCTGGTGATCGAGGCGGACGAGCGATGCACCGAATGGCTCGACGAGTTTCAGCCCGCTGCCGCGGGCGAATTCGCCCGCGCCTCTCAGCAGCCGGCTCGCCGGCGGCAGGCTGGCAAGCCACGTGCGCCTGACCATGTCGAGGTCGTTCTGGTAGCCACCCGTCGTGATGACGACGGCGGGCGCGCGGTACTCGCGCTCGGCGCCGCCGCGCATGGAGTGCGCACGCACGCCGGTGATCCGCCCGTCACGCCGCACGAGCTCCGTGACTTCGGTGTTCCACAGGAATTCGATGCGCTCGCGCTGCAACGCCTGCCGGATCATCGGCACGACCGCGTTGGCCGCGCCGCGGCCGGAGAAGTGAAAGCGCGGCACCGTGTCTTCCGGGCGTGTCGATCAGCACGGTGAACTTCACGCCCATCGAGGTCAGCCAGTCATGGACCTGTGCGAGCGCATTGTCGGCGTAGTAGCGGGTCCACCACGGATCGGCATCCTCGCCCCAGGCCATCAGGTCCTGATAGGCGATGTCGGGCGAATCGCGGTAGCCCTTCGCACGCTGCAGCGGCGTGTCGACGAGCGCGAATCCCCCGGCCTTGACCGCGTGGCCGCCGGCGACCGAATTGGCTTCGATCACGAGCACGCGGGCGCCGTGGCTATCCGCCTCGAGCGCGGCGGCGAGACCGGCAATGCCCGCGCCGACTACGAGGACGTCCGCATCGGCCGCGGGCTCGGGTCGCCGGCAGCTCAATAGCGCGAGCACGAGCATCGCGGCCATCACGCAACGGCTGAACGATGGGGCTCGCAACATGCCCGTTTCTTTATACTAACCACCGCGTCATGTCCATTTCACGCAGAACGGTACTGGTGAGCGCCCTCGCCGCGGGCGGCGGTCTCGCCGTCTGGTATGTCGGGCGTCACCTCGACGACGGAGACGCCACCGGGAAATTTGCGGCGACGACGCCCGGATCGGTCGGCCTCAACGCGTGGGTGAAGATCGACCGCGACGGCAACGTCACCTGCGGCGTGCATCGCGCCGAGATGGGGCAGGGCGTCAGCACCGCGCTGCCGATGATGCTCGCCGAGGAGCTCGATGTGGACTGGGAGCGCGTGCGCTTCGAGTTCACGCCGGTGGATCGCGACTACTACAATTTCGGCGTGCTGCTGCGGGGCCGGCCGCTTGGCGACACCGCGGGCCGGCCCGTCGCGCAGATGACCGAGCGGCTGATCCGCGGCGCGTTTCACGTCCTTGGCACCTCGATGACTCTGAGCAGCACGAGCATCGTGGATGCGTGGGACACGTTGCGCCCGGCAGGCGCGGCTGCACGCGCCCTGCTGCTGGCGGCCGCTGCGCGCCGCTGGGGCGTGCCGATCGCCGGGCTCGAGACGCTGCGCGGCCAGGTCGTCGATGCCGGCTCCGGCCGCAACACGAGCTACGGCGAGCTTGCCGCTGACGCCGCCCGCGAGCGCGTTCCGGACGACGTGCGCCCGAAGGACCCCGCGGCGTACCGGCTGGTCGGCACCTCGCCGCCGCGCCTCGATATTCCCGAAAAGGTCACCGGCACCGCCCGTTTCGGCATCGACACCGTGGCGGCCGGGATGCTGTTCGCGACCGTGCGCCACAGTCCCTTGCTCGGCACGCGCATTGCCGGCGTCGACAATTCGGCCGAGGTCTCCGGCATGCCCGGCGTGGAAGGCGTCGTGCGACTCGGCGATCGCGCGGTCGCCGTCGTCGCGCAGAACACCTGGTCGGCCATGCGTGGCGCCGCGCGCCTGTCACTGAAGGCGGAACCGGCGGACAAGCCGAGTCCCGACAGTGCCGCGATCATCGCCGCCTGGCGCGAGGCGCTGGACGATCCCGACCCTTCGGTGTACCGCGAGGACGGCGATGCCCGCGCGGTGCTCGCCGCCAGGCGGCCAACGCTGGAAGCGACATACGAGCTGCCCTGGCTCGCGCATCTGTGCATGGAGCCGATGAGCTGCGCCGCGCTCGTCGAGCCGGCCGGGGTGACGGTATGGGCACCCACCCAGGCGGAGAGCATTGCCCGCGACGTCGCCGCCGACGTAGCGGGCGTCGGTACGGCCCGGGTGAAGGTGCATCGCACCTATCTCGGCGGGGGCTTTGGCCGGCGGGCGGAGATGGATTTCGTCGGCCAGGCGGTCGGGGCGGCGAAAGCCTTCCCGGGCCGCGTCGTGAAGCTCACGTATACGCGCGAGGAGGACGTGCGTGCCGACTGCTACCGTCCCGCGGCAGTCGCGCGCGTGCGTGGCGTGCTCGACGGATCCGGTCACCTCGAAGCCATGGAATACGTGCTCGTGTCCCAGTCGGTGTTCGCGGGCTTACGCCAGTCGCAATCCGATGCCGGGGCCGAGTAACCCGCGCAAGGACGAGGCCGCCATGTCGGGCGCGGTGAATCTCATCTATTCCGGAATCCCGCACCTGCGCTTCGCTTATGTGCCGAAGGACGTACCGGTCCCGGCCGGGTTCTGGCGCAGCGTCGGCAATTCGCACAACTGCTTCATCGTCGAATCGTTCGTGGACGAGCTCGCAGCGGCGGCCGGCCAGGACCCGGTGGCGTTCCGGATGGCGCATCTCGCCGAGCGACCCGCGCACCAGGCGGTGCTGAAGGAAGCCGTGCAGCGCTCCGGCTGGGGCACCCCGCTCGGCGCCGGCCGCGGCCGCGGCGTCGCGCTGATCGAGAGCCACGACAGCATCGTGGCGCAGGTGATCGAGGTGACGGCAGGTGAGGGCACCGATTTCCGCGTCGACCGCATCGTGTGCGTGATCGACCCGCGCATCGTGATTCATCCCGACATCGTGGTGGCCCAGATGGAAAGCGGGATCCTGGACGGGCTCGCCGCCGCGCTCCACGGGCGCATCACGGTCAGCGGCGGCGGCGTGGAGCAGAGCAACTTCGACAACTATCCGACTGCTGCGCCTGGCGGATGCGCCGGCGATCGAGGTGTATCTGCTGCCGCAGGGGGGGCGCCCCGGCGGCGTCGGCGAGCCGGGCGTGCCCGGCCGTGGCGCCGGCGCTCGCGAATGCGCTCTTCGCCGCAACCGGGCGCCGCGTGCGCACGCTGCCGTTCAAGATCTAGGGACGACCATCGCATCCTGGAAGGCCGCTGGCGGGACGGGTGCTCAGCACTGCGCCCGACTCCCGGGGCAGGGTTCGGGCTAAATCTCGCCGGCCATCCCTGGCCGGCGAGAAGCATATCGGGCTTGCTCCGGCATCCTGCCTCGCTCGCCCTCAATGCCGCCCGAACCCTCCCCGTGAGCCGGGCGCGAGACGGAGCCGTCCGCCAGCCGCAAGCGCGGCTGGCGACGACAGGGGCCGATGGCGGAGCCGGCAGCGGGCCCCTGATGTCACCGGCTCCGCGCCGCCAGGAGGAGGGGTGGTTAGGGTTTGCGCGGTTCGGCGGGCGGAGCGGGGGGCGGTTTGCGGTCGTCGTCGAGGAGGATGCGCCAGGCGGGCGTCTCCATGTCGTCGAACTGGCCGTTGCGCACGGCCCAGAAGAACGCGAGCACCGCGGCGAGGAGCAGCGTCAGCCCGAGCGGGATCAAAAGGAAGATGATCGTCACGACGCCGCCTCGCGCTCCCGCAGCTCGGCGGTCTCCGGCGCTTCAGGGCGGGGGGCCGGCAACCGCCCGAGGCGCAACGCGTTGAACGTCACGGCGAGCGAGCTCGCCGACATGCCGAGCGCGGCGAGCCACGGCGCGAGCATGCCGGCGACGGCGAGCGGAACCGCGACCAAGTTGTACCCGGCGGCCCACCACAGGTTCTGGCGCACGACGCGCATCGTCCGGCGCGCGAGCACGACCGCATCCGGGAGCGCACCGAGACCCGTGCCCATCAGCACGCAATCGGCCGTGTGCTGCGCGAGCGACGTCCCGCTGCCGACGGCGATGGCCACGTCGGCGCCCGCGAGCACGGGCGAATCGTTGATGCCGTCGCCGACCATGCCGACGATGCGCCCCTCGGCCTGCATGCGCCGGATGAGTGCGAGCTTTTCCTCCGGCTGCAGCCCGGCGCGCCAGGTGCCGATGCCGAGCCGGCGGGCGACGGCGCGCACGGGGCCCGGCCGGTCGCCGCTTGCGATGGAGAGCTCGATGCCATATGCGCGGAGCGCGCCGGTCGCCTCAATGGCCCCCGGCCGCACGCTCTCGGCAATGTCGAAGCGCGCGATCAGACCCGCCGGCCCCGCGAGCCAGACCGTCTGCGTCTCGTTGTCCGCGTCCGTGGCATTCATGTCCGCCGCACCCAGCGCAAACGCGCGCGTGCCGATGCGCAGGCGCTCGCCATTGACGCGGCCTTCCAGACCCTGGCCGGGCACCGCCCGCACCCCCTCGACCAGCGCCGGCGATTCGGGCTTCGGAAAAGCCCGGGCGAGCGGATGCTCGGAATGCGATTCCAGCGCGGCGGCGAGCGCCAGCGCATCGGCCGCCGCACGCCCACCGCAGGTCTCGACGCGTTGCACGCCGGCGGAGTGGCGCGTCAGTGTGCCGGTCTTGTCGAACACGAGGTCCGTGACGCGGCTCAGTGTCTCGAGCGCACCGGCGCGCCTCAGGAGCACGCCGCGGCGGGCGAGCGCGCTCATGCCGACGGTGAACGCGGCCGGCGTGGCGATCGCAAGCGCGCAGGGACAGGTCACCACCAGCACCGCGAGCGCGATCTCGAACGCGCGCGCCGGGTCGATCAGCCACCAGCCCGCGGCGGCCGCTCCCGCAAGGATCAGCACCGCGGTCACGAACCAGGCACCGACCCGATCGGTCACCTGCACGAGCCGGGGGCGCTCCTCGCGCGCGATCGCGATCAGCCGGGCGACGCCGGCGAGCACCGTCCCTGAGCCAGTGCGCTCGACGCGGATGGTCGCGGCGGCGAGCAGGTTGATGCTGCCGGCGACCACCGGGTCGCCCTTCGCCTTCGGCACCGGCCTCGACTCGCCGGTCAGCAGCGATTCGTCGATGCGGGCCGCATCGGACTCGAGCAGGCCGTCGGCCGGGATGGATTGACCCGGCTGCACCAGGATCAGGTCGCCGGCCGCGAGCTCGGCGACGCCGACGGGCTCCGTCCGGCCCGCCGTCAGTCGGGTCGCGACCCGCGGTAAGTGTCGCGCGAGCGCTCCCGTGAGGCTGAGCGCACGATGCCGTCCCGCCATCTCGAGGTAGCGCGCGCAGGACAGGAAGAACACGAACATGACCGCGGAGTCGAAGTAGACCTGTCCGGAATTGCGGAGCGCGTTCCACACGCTCGCGACATACGCCGCGCCGATGGCGAGAGCCACGGGCAGGTCCATGCCGGGGCGGCGTGCGCGCAGGCCGCGCCAGGCGCCGGCGAAGAACGGGGCGCCGGCGTAGAAGACGACCGGCGTCGCCACGAGCAGACTCGTCAGGCGCAGGAACTGCTGGATCGCCGGGTCCATCGATTCGAGCGCGCCGGCATAGAGCGCGGTGGCATAGCTCATCACCTCCGACATGCCGAGTCCGGCGACGATCAGCCGCCGCAGCGCCCGCCGGCGCTCGAGCACCGCAGCCTTGTCCGCGGCGTCGTCCGTGCAGGGGCAGGGGTCGTAGCCGAGTGCGGCGATGCGCGCCAGCAGGTCGCCGAGAGTAGCGGCTGCAGGATCCCAGGCGAGCCGCATGCGCGTCGTCAGCGGATCCACGGCGATATCGCGCACGCCGGGCACGCCCCCCATCGCGCGCTCGATCAGCCAGGAGCACGCCGCGCAGCGCACGCCCTGGACGAGGAGCTGTGCTTCCCGCGTGCCGTCCGGCCGCTCGATCACGAACTCGCGTTGCAGGAGCGGCCGGTCGAAGGCGGCCCAGTATCGGCCCGGCGACGACGACGGTGCGACTGCGCCAGGCTCGAAGGGCGCGCTCCTGAAGCGGTAGAACTCCGTGAGACCGTCGTCGCGGATGCGCGCGGCGATGTCGTGACACGAGCCGCCGCAGAACGCCGCCGGCGCGCCGTCGATCGTCAGCGTGAAATTGCGGTCGGCGCCGGCCGGAATCGCGGCACCGCAATGGAAACAGGTGCGTGTCATCGCCTCGCCTCCGGACTCAGTGCGCGCCCGCGGATTCCTGCGCGGTGCCCGTCTGGCCGACCGGGTCGGCGACGATCTCGGGCCCCGACCCGGCGAGATAGAGGGTGATCGCGCTGCCGATGACGGTCGCGATCAGCGGTGCCAGCACGAACCATACCCAGAAGTGGCGGTACCAGGGCTTGTCGATGATTTCGGACACGGGGTTCTCCTTCAGTGCGCGGGAGCCATGAAGCGTGCCCTGCGCTCGGCTTCGATCGCGCCATCGGCCACGCTCTCCAGACGAAACGTCACGTTGCTGCCGCCCGGAGGGGCTGCCCCGGGGCGCGTGCTGACGCGGGCAACGACGTCGAGCACGCTGCCCGGCCCGAGCTCGGGGCTGGCGGGGACAGTCTCCACCTTCGCGCCCGCCAGGCCGGCGATCGTGACACGCACGAAGCGCCGCTCGTCGTCCTTGTTGAGGATCTTCAGCTGATAGACGTTCTCGACGCTCCCGTCGGCAAGCTCGCGGTACAGCGTGTTCCGGTCGCGGAGCACGTCGAGATGCACGGCCGCGCGGCTCGCCAGCGCGATGACGAACCCCGCGAACAGGACTGCGAGCAGCGTGCCGTAGACGATGACGCGGGGCCGCAGCACGCGGTTGCCTCTGCCCTGGAGCGCGTTCTGGGTCGTGTAGCGGATCAGGCCGCGCGGGTAGCCGAAGCGGTCCATCACCGCGTCGCAGGCGTCGATGCAGGACGCGCAGGTGATGCACTCGTACTGCAGCCCCTTGCGGATGTCGATGCCGGTCGGGCAGACCTGCACGCAGATGTTGCAGTCCATGCAGTCGCCGAGGCCCGAGCTCGCGGGGATCGGCGCCGCGCTTGCGGCCGCCGCGCGGCTCGCCGCGGGCCGGGATCGTAGGACACGATCAGCGTGTCGCGGTCGAACATCGCGCTCTGGAAGCGCGCGTAGGGGCACATGTACTTGCACACCTGCTCGCGCAGGTGCCCCGCGTTGGCGTAAGTCGCGAGGCTGTAGAAGCAGACCCAGAACGTCTCCCAGCCGCCGAGCTCGAAGGCCACGAGTCGTGCGCCGAGCTCCCTGGATGGGCGTGAAATAGCCGACGAACGTGAAGCCCGTCCAGGCCGCGAAGCCGATCCACAAGGCTTGCTTCGCGCCCTTGCGCCAGAGCTTCGCGGCCGACCACGGCGCCTTGTCGAGCTTGATGCGCTGGGTGAACGTGCCTTCGGTGATGCGCTCCATCCATACGAACACCTGGGTCCAGACCGTCTGCGGACAGGCGTAGCCGCACCAGGCCCGTCCCACGAGAGCGGTGGCGAAGAACAGCGTCAGGGCCGCCATGACGAGGAGCCAGGACAGGAAGATGAAGTCCTGTGGCCAGAGCGTGAGCGCGAAGATGTGGAACTTGCGGGCCGGCAGGTCGAAGAGCACCGCCTGCCGTCCGCTCCAGCGCAGCCAGGGACCCGCGTAGTAGGTGCCGAGCAGGACGAAGACCGCACCGTTGCGCAGGTTCTCGAAGAAGCCCTGCACCTCCCGCGCGTGGATCTTCACCCGCTTCGCGTACAGCGATTCGGACTCTGCGACCACGTCTTCCATCAGCGCGAATCCCGATCATCATCGGCCGGGTGTGCGGTACGCACGAGATACACGGCGATGCCACCCGCGGTCGCGCACACCAGCCAGAAGAAGAAGAACCCGACGCCATATCCCGTCATGCGAGTGATCTTCGCTACCGGCGGCGTGAGCGCCCCGTGAATCATGGCCGGGTCGATGAAGGCGAAGAACAGCATGGTCGCGAGACTGGCCGCGAGAAACGACGACCAAAGCACGGCGGCCACGGCCTGCGTATTGGCGCTCCACGGCTTCCGGGGCGGCACGTCATCGTCGTCCAGTTCGTCGTACTGCTCCCCGGTCATGGCTCGTTACCCTCCGCCGCGGGACCCGAGGCTCAGCACGTAACCGGCCAGGACGTGGATCCTGTCGGCGGTCAGCCTGTCCTTCTGAGCCGGCATCTGGTTGGCGCGGCCGCTGTTGATGACATCGCGGATGTCGGCATCGGCCGGCCCATGCAGCCAGTCGCCATCGCTGAGGTCGGGCGCACCGACGGCCTGGTTGCCCTTCGCGTCGGCGCCGTGACAGGCGCTGCAGAACGTCGCGAACTTCTGCTGGCCGGCGGCGGCGAGATCAGCTGCCTCGTGGCCGCCTTCCTCCGCGTCATCGTCCTCGTGCGCGCCGACGGCGCGGCGCGGGCCGATACTGCGCAGGTACGCGACGATCTCATCCAGTCCCTGCTGGCCGAGCGCCGCCCCGAGCGGAGGCATCACGCCGGTGCGGCCGTCCGTGATCGTCTGCACCACGGCGTCGGGCCCGCCGCCATAGAGCCATGCCGCGTCCGTCAGATTGGGAAACCCTTTCGCACCGCGGCCGTCCGAACCGTGGCAGGTGGCGCAGCGGTTCAGGAAGAGACTCCGGCCGAGCCGTAGGGCGTCAGGGTTGCTCGCGAGAGCGGCAACGGGCGTGGCGGCGAAGGCCCCATAGACGTTGCCGTAGCGCTGCTCGGCGCGGGCAACCTCGGTATCGTACTGGGATGTCTGAGTCCAGCGGCCGAAGCCTGCGAAGTTTCCCAGCCCCGGGTACAACAGCAGATACACCACCATGAATACCGCCGTGACCCAGAAGAGCGACAGCCACCACCGCGGCAGCGGGTTGTTGTACTCGGTGAGATCGCCATCCCAGCGGTGACCGGTCGTGTCGTCCTGGCCCTGGCCCTTGTCCTTCCCGCGCCGCGTGAACGCCTGCAGCAGCCAGAGGCAGGCGACCAGGTTGCTGAGCGTCAGCGCCCATACCCACATGTTCCAGAATCTGCTCATAGCCGTATCACTCCGCGACGCCTCGGTTCAACGTGGAGGAGCGCCGTCGTCCGTCTCCAGCGGCTGCCGCGCCGCCGCGTCGAACGTCGGCTTCCTCTTCCAACTCCAGGCCCAGAAGCAGATGCCGACGAACAGGATCACCATCAGAAGGGTGAAGATTCCGCGCAGCAGGCCGGCGTCCATCTCAACGCGCCCCGACGTTCGTGCCGAGGCCCTGCAGATACGCGATCAGCACGTCCATCTCGGTCTTGCCCTGCACCTGCGCGGCCGCCTCTGCAATCTCGGCGTCGGTGTAAGGCACGCCGACGGTGCGCAGCCGTTGCATCTTCACTGGCGTCAGCTTTGCGTCCACCACGTTGGTGGCAAGCCACGGGAAGCCCGGCATGTTGGACTCCGGAACCAGGTCCCGCGGGTTCATGAGGTGGGCGCGGTGCCATTCATTCGTGTAGCGGGCGCCGACACGCGCGAGATCCGGGCCGGTGCGCTTGGAGCCGAACTGGAACGGGTGGTCATAGACGGTCTCGCCCGCAAGCGAGTAGTGCCCGTAGCGCTCGGTCTCGGCGCGGAACGGGCGGATCATCTGCGAGTGACAGACGTAGCAGCCTTCGCGCACGTAGATGTCACGGCCTTCGAGCTGCTCGGCCGTATATGGCAGGACGCCGTCCGCGGCCGGGATGCCCTCCTGCGACGCCATCAACGGGACGATTTCGGCGAGCCCGCCGACGCTGATGACGAGTGCCGTCAACACGCCCAGCAGGCCGACTGATTTTTCGATCGTTTCGTGCCGCATGTGGGCTGCTCCCTCAGGCCGGTTCGACCACGGCCTGCACGGCGCGGCGGTCGCCCGTCGCCACGGTCATCCAGACATTCCAGACCATCACCAGGCTGCCCGCGAGGAACAGCACGCCGCCGGCGAGCCGCACGACGTAGTAGGGGTACGTGGCCTTCAGACTCTCGACGAACGTGTAAGTCAGCGTTCCGTCGTCGTTGACCGCCCGCCACATCAGGCCCTGCATGACGCCCGCGATCCACATCGAGGCGACGTAGAGCACGACGCCGATGGTCGAGACCCAGAAGTGCAGGTCGATGGCGCGCGTGCTGTACATGGCCGGCCTGTCGAAGACGCGCGGGATGAGCGCGTACATGCAGCCTAAGGAGATCATGGCGACCCAGCCGAGGGCGCCCGAATGCACGTGCCCGATCGTCCAGTCCGTGTAATGCGAGAGCGCATTCACGGTCTTGATCGACATCATCGGGCCCTCGAACGTCGACATGCCGTAGAACGAGAGCGCCACGATCATGAACTTGAGGATCGGGTCGGTGCGCAGCTTATGCCAGGCGCCCGAGAGGGTCATCATGCCGTTGATCATCCCGCCCCAGGAGGGTGCGAGCAGCAGGAGCGAGAACACCATGCCGAGCGACTGCGCCCAGTCGGGCAGCGTGGTGTAGTGGAGGTGATGCGGGCCCGCCCACATGTAGGTGGAGATCAGCGCCCAGAAATGCACGACCGAAAGGCGGTACGAGTACACCGGCCGGCCGGCCTGCTTCGGCACGAAGTAATACACCATGCCGAGGAAGCCGGCGGTCAGGAAGAAGCCCACCGCGTTGTGGCCGTACCACCACTGCACCATGGCGTCCACGACACCGGCATAGATCGGATACGAGAGCGTCAGCGTCACCGGGATCGCGAGCGAGTTGACGATGTGCAGCACCGCCACGGTAATGATGAAGGCGGCGAAGAACCAGTTCGCGACGTAGATGTGCGCGACGCGCCGTGTGGCGAGTGTGCCGAAATACACGACCGCGTATGCGATCCAGACCACGGCGACCAGGACGTCGATCGGCCAGATCAGCTCGGCGTACTCCTTGCCCTCGGTCATGCCCAGCGGGAGCGTGATCGCCGCGAGCACGATCACCAGGTTCCAGCCCCAGAACGTGAAGGACGCCAGCGGCCCGCCGAACAGCCTCACGTGAGAGGTGCGCTGGACCACGTAATAGGAACTGGCGAACAGCGCGGAGCCGCCGAACGCGAAGATCACCGCGTTGGTATGCAGCGGACGAAGCCGGCCGTAGGTGAGCCAGGGGACGTCCAGATTGAGGTCCGGCCAGATCAGCTGGGCGGCAATCAGGACGCCCACCAGCATGCCGACGACCCCCCAGACCACGGTCATCACGGCGAATTGTCGCACGACCGTGTCGTTATACGTCAGGGACTTATCCATCGCCCGAGCTCCGTTCAGGACTTGCGCCCTACGCTCAGCGCATAGGCGAACGGATCGATGCTCACGGTGTCGGTGACGGCCACGACGCCGTCCGCGCTGATCGTAGCGTCGCTGTCGATGTCGAGCCAGCGGACTTCCGCATTCAGGAACCAGTCGTTGCCGATGGAGTAGTCCACGCCCACCTGTGCATCGACCCCGAAGGAATCATCGAGCTTGAGGCTGGTGGCGTTTGCATCCAGATAGTTGTTGAGCACTGGAGTCGTGCTCTCCGCGCTCATAGCCGCGACCGGCAGGCACAGGGCGAAGCCCGCAATCAAGACCCTTCTCATTCCGATTCTCCCGACGTGACGGCGCCGGCCCCTGAGTCCTGCCGGCAGCGGAAAATTACGGGTAATTGCGGGCCGGCCAAATACGCTGAAACCGCCGCGCGGGCGCGGTTTCTACGTATGGGAAAAGTCCGGGCCGGCAAAGAGGCGCGGCCGGGCGCGCTCATTGACTGGGCCTGGGATATTGGCCGCCAGGGCAAGATTGCCCGGTTGCAGATCGGCACGGTACGTGGAACTATTGCGCCGATACCAATAACCGCCAACCGTCTCGACGACTTCCGGCGCGGGACTCCAGTCGTGGGCCTGAGCGATCCACGCTTGGTGGCGGTAGTCATGTCTAACGGGGGAGCGGGAATGGCCAAGTCTGCAGCGAGGAAAGCGCCGGCGGCAAAGTCGGCGACGCAGAACTACGCCGGCGTGTGGGACAACCGTGTCGGTTTCGGGAAGAAGCCGGCGGTCATCGTCATCGATCTGCTGCAGGGCTATACGCTGCCCGGCGCGCCCCTCTATGCCCCGGGCGTCGTCCGCTGCGTCAAGGAGGTGCCGGAGCTCCTCAAGGCCGCACGCAAGAAGAAGGTGCACGTCATCCACACCCGCGTTCTCTACAACCCGGCCAACTTCGAGGATGGCGGCGTGTGGATCAGCAAGGCGCCGGTGCTCAAGGCGCTCGTGCCCGGCAATCAATACTCGGAATTCTGTCCCGAGGTGGTGCCCGCCAGGGGCGAGACGGTAATCGTCAAGAATTATGCGAGCTGCTTTTTCGGGACCTCGCTCGCCTCCACGCTGACCGCCCAGGGCGTGGACACGCTGATCATCGCCGGTTGCACGACGTCAGGGTGCATCCGCGCTTCTGCCGTGGACGCCGTCCAGCATGGCTTCCGGGCGATTGTCGTGCGCGAGTGCGTCGGCGATCGCCACGATGCCCCGCACGAGGCCAACCTCTTCGACATCAACGCGAAATATGGCGACGTCGTGAGCAAGGCCGAAGCGATCAGGTACCTGAACTCGCTGTCGTGAACGGGCGCAGGGGCGGCACCAGCACATCGGGGGAGTCTGGCAACATGGCAAAGAAGGCTGTATCGAACAAGAAGGCTGTCGCTCTGGCGCGGCGCCGGAGCGACCTGACCCAGAGCCCGCACTACGATTACGTGCCGATCATCGACCGGCCGAAGTTCCGATTGCCGAAGGGCGCGCGCGTCGCCGTGATCCCGTACGTGAACATCGAGCACTTCCCGCACGACATTCCGGGGACGGCGATCATCCCGGGCACGCAGCGCTTCAATCCGGACCCGCTGAACTACGGCTGGCGCGACTACGGCAATCGCGTCGGCCTGTGGCGCATGATCGAGCTCATGGACAGGCTCGGCATGCGCGGCACCGTGTGCCTGAATTCCGAGATCATCCGCGAGTACCCGCGCATCGTCGAGGAGACACACAAGCGCAAGTGGGCCTTCATCGGCCACGGCATCAACAACGCGCCGGCGAACTTCCTCTCCGGGATCGACGAGAAGAAGGAGCGCGAGATCGTGGGTGGCGTGCTCAATGCCATGGAGAAGGCGCTCGGGCGCAAGACGAAGGGCTGGCTGTCGCCATTCCTGACCCACACGAACAACACGCCGAGCATCCTCGCTGAATTCGGCGTCGAGTACCTGTGCGACTACACGGCCGACGACCATCCATTCCCCTTCAACGTGAAGAAGGGAAGCCTGATTTCCGTGCCGTATACCGTGGACGTGAACGACATTCCCGCGTTCATGAATGTCGGCGTGAGCTCGCAGGACTTCGGCGACATGATCGTCGACCAGTTCGACGTGCTCTATGACGAGGGTGCCGACAACGCGCGCTGCATGCCGATCTGCCTGCACACGTTCTTTGTGGGGCAGCCGAACAAGTTCAAGCATCTGAAGCGTGCATTCGCCCATATCGCGAGCCACAGCAAGGTCTGGCTGACGACGGGCGACGACGTGAACGACTGGTATCGCAAGACATATCTGTAGGAGCGACGCAAGTCGCGATCGAGGAACGAAGCAAATGGCCAAAGCCAAACGAGTCCAGGATCTCAAGCCGCCGCGCAAGACAGACGCCGAGGGCTGGTTCAGGGAGAACGTCGCGGAGCAGAAGCGCCGCCACGCGGCCATCGTCAAGGAGATGGCGAGCATCGAGCGCGACCGGCAGAAGTGGTACGCGGAATTTCTCCGCATCATCCAGACCAGGGGGTTCAACTTCAACGGCGATCAGCGCATGGTCATCCCGGCGAAGCTGATTCCGAAGAAGCCCAAGGGGCGCAGCCGGGTGGTCTTCTGACATGGCCCGCCCGCACATCGAGCCCTACGTGGAGCTCAACGATCCCTTCCGGAAGTTCGACATCGCCGGCTTCCGGGGAAGCCATTACAAGGTGCTCTCGCTCGACGTCGATACCGGCGCCTGCACGCTCAAGGTACGCTTCGACGGCGGCTACCGGCGGAAGCCCGGCCTGTCCTGGTCGGACATCGAGCTCTTCGTCCTGAACGGCGAGATCCGGGTCGGCAAGACGAGCTGGCGAGAGGGGCACTACGCCTGCATCCCGGCCGGCATGGCGATCGAGGCGCTGCACGTCCCGCAAGGGGCGGAGGCGCTCGTGATGTTCAACGACTCGGAGCCGAACTACGAGGAGTCGGGCGAGAGCCACGAGCTGGCGCTCGCGGATGGCTTCATCTCGCTCAACACCTACGACGACATGCCCTGGGCGCCCGGCAATCTCGTGCAGCCCTCCGTCGCCACCGGCTGCCTGATCAAGGTGCTGCGCTTCGAGCCGCTGACCGAGGCGCTGTCGTTCCTCTACTGCATGACGCCGCGCTTCATGCAGGACAACATTTCCTACCACGACAGCGCGGAGGAGAGCTATCACATCTGGGGCACGTCCTGGATGATGCAGTTCGGGGAGCTGCCGACCGGCGGCTACTTCTGGCGGCCCGCCGTACATCAATCACGGCTCCTTCCGGTGCAAGTACGGCACGATCGCGTTCGGGCGCACCGACTCGAAGCTGCACAATTACTTCCACTACAACCCGTGGACGAATCCGAAGCAGAACCTGCTGCGCGCGGCTGCGCAGGTTTATCGCCAGCGCCCGCTGCTGCACGAATGGCAGGTCTCGGACGGCCACAACCACCCGCACGGGCCGCCGGACTTCCAGCACCCGCATTACCACGACGACCCGCACGTGCGCGCGCTGCACGGCCATGATGCCGATGAGGATCATGATCACGGCCACGCCGGGACGGCACCGGCCGGAGGCGCGGGCATGAAGGCGGCCAAGCGGGCGGGGAAGGCCAAGGCCAAGGGCAAGCGCAAGCGCTGACCAGGGACGACGACGTGGCACGGCCTCACATCGAGCCCTACGTAGAGCTCAACGACCCCTACAAGAAGTTCGACATCGCAGGCTTCCGGGGAAGCCACTACAAGATCCTGTCGCTCGACCGGGACACGGGCGCCTGCACGCTGAAGGTGCGCTTCGACGGTGGCTACCGGCGCAAGCCGGGACTGTCTCATTCCGACGTGGAGCTCTTCGTGCTCAACGGCGAGATCAGGGTCGGCAAGGCTCGCTGGCACGGAGGTCACTACGCCTACGTCCCCGCGGGCCTGGCGCTCGAGGCCCTGCACGTGCCGGGAGGCGCCGAGGCGCTCGTGATGTTCAACGACTCGGAGCCCACCTACGAGGAGTCGGCCGAAAGCCACGAGCTGGCCATGCTGGAAGCGTTTACCTCGCTTAACGGTTACGAGGATTTGCCGTGGTTCGGTCTCGGGCGCGTGCAGCCGAGCGTCGCGACCGGCTGCCTCAGCAAGCTGCTGCGCCAGGACCCGTTGACGGAGGCGACCACCTTCATCTATTGCATGACGCCGCGTTTCGCGCAGGACAACATCTCGTATCACGACTGCGCCGAGGAGAGCTACCACATCTGGGGCACCTCCTGGATGCTGCAATTCGGGGAGCTGCCGACCGGCGGGTACTTCTGGCGGCCCCCGTACATCAATCACGGCTCGTTCCGCTGCAAGTACGGCACGATCGCGCTCGGCCGGACGGATTCAAAACTGCACAACTATTTTCATTACAACCCGTGGACCAATCCCGGGCAGAATTTGCAGCGCGCCGCCGCGCAGGTCTACCGCCAGCGTCCGCTGCTGCATGCCTGGCAGGTCTCGGAAGGGCACAATCATCCGGACGGTCCGCCGGACTTTCAGCATCCGCACTATCACGACGACGCGCGCGTGCGCGGTCTCCACGGGGACCATCCGGGACACGACCACTCACAAGAGCCGCGCCTGGCCCGGCGCGCCGGGCCGGCAAGAGCCCGCAAGAAGCGCTGACATCTGCCGATACTGCTGATCACCGTCGTCCTCTCCGGCCTCGGCTTCGGCCTCGTGCTGCCGGGGATGCCCTTCGTCGCCGAGAATCTCGGGGCCTCGCCGACGCTCGCCACCTTCGTCATGGGGCTCTACGCGTGGGGGCAGTTCATCGCCACCGCCGTCTGGGGCCGGCTCTCGGACCGGTTCGGGCGCAAGCCGATCCTCATCGTCACCAACGGCGGCGTCGCGCTCGCCTACCTGCTGCTGGCGTTTGCGCCGAACGTCTGGGTGCTGGCGGCCGGCCGCGCGCTGTGCGGTCTGATGGGCGGACTCGCCCCTGCGATGGCCTATATCGCCGACGTGACGCCGGAGGAGCGGCGCGCGCAGGGGCTCGGCTGGGTCGGCGCCTCGATGAGCCTTGGCTTCGTGATCGGTCCGGCGCTCGGTGGAATCCTCGGCGGCAGCACCGCGGCGACCGCGAGCCTGCGGCTGCCGGGGCTCGTCGCCTTTGCGATCGCCGCGAGCACGACGCTGGCGACGGCGTTCTTTCTCGAGGAGAGCTTGCCGGCGGCGCGCCGCGCGCAGGCCGCGACGGGGAGGGAACCCGGAGCCCGCTTCGCTCTTGCCGAGCTGGTGCGCCGGCCGCTGATGGCGCGGCTGCTGGCGCTTGGTTTCTCGGTATACGTGGCGATGGCGATGTTCGAGACCATCTTCCCCTTCTGGACCAAGGCGCAGTTTCAGTGGGGTCCGCGTGAGGTCGGGTTGAGCTTCACGTATCTCGCGCTCGTCGTCGGCCTGATGCAGGGCTTCGTCGTCGGGCGTCTCGCGCCCGTGCTCGGCGAGGGCCGTCTGGCCGTCGCCGGGCTCGCGGCCTATGCGACAGGACTCGTCTGGATGACCCAGTCGCCGGACTGGCACTGGATGATCTTCGGGATCACGCTCACCGGCGGGGGAGGTGGCACGTTCCTCACGGCGATGCTGAGCTTCGTCTCGAAGCTCGCCGGCCCGTCCGAGCGCGGCCTCGTGCTCGGCACCTACCAGTCGGCGAGCTGGGCCGGGCGCTCGGTGGGCCCCGTGCTGTCTGGCACACTGTTCAATGCGTTCGGCAGGCACACCCCGCTGCTGGCCGGTGCGGTCATCATGCTGCCTTGTATTGCGCTGCTCCTGACGATCATGGCCCGCAACCTGAGATATTCGAAACAGAAGGAGGGACTGAGATGACCGGATTGCGATGGATGGAATCGATTCAGGGCCTGGCGATGCTGGCCCTCGGCGTCCTGCCGCTCGCGGCGACGAGCGCCCGCGCGCAGGCGGCGGCCGGCGACGTCACCGTGCTCGTCACCGGCTCCAACCGCGGCATCGGGCTCGAGTACGTGCGGCAGTATGCGGCGCGCGGCTGGAACGTGATCGCCACGGCGCGCAAGCCGGAGGAGGCGACCGAGCTCAAGGCGCTGGCGGCCGCGAATCCGAAGATCGTCGTCGAGAAGCTCGACGTGACCGACTTTGCCGCGGTGGACGCGCTCGCGGCCCGGTACAAGGGCCGGCCGATAGACATCCTGGTCAACAACGCGGGTGTCACGGGCGGCGCCGACAAACAGATGCTCGGCAAGGCCGACTGGCCGACGTACGAGCTGGTGCTCAAGACCAACGTCGTCGCCCCCCTGAAGATCGCCGAGGCGTTTCTCCCGAATCTTCAGGCGAGCGCGCAGAAGAAGCTGGTCAACGTATCGAGCAGCGAGGGATCCATCGGCAGCGTCACCGCGCCGCGGAACATCTTCTATCGCTCCAGCAAGGCTGCGCTCAACATGGAAATGCGCAACGTCGCGCTGGCGGTCAAGAGCAGGGGGATCGCGGTGGCCCTGATCAATCCGGGTCCCGTGGATACCGACATGATGGCCGCTGTACCGAAGAAGTTCCTGCGTCCGAAGGAGGACGCCGTGAAGGACCTGATCCGCATCACCGACCAGCTGACGCTCGACAACACGGGAAGCTACTGGGACTACACGGGCAAGGAGCTGCCCTGGTAGGCATCAGCCGGGGTACTGCGCGACGCCGGCGAGTGACCGCTGCAGGCCCGTTTCGGCTTTCGCCACGATCTCGCCGGTGGCCAGGCTGAATTTCGCGATCGTGCCAGTGAAGAAATTGCTGAGCAGCACGACATCTTTTTCCGTGGACTTGCCCATGCCGCCCCAGCCGCGTTCCGGCAGCGGATATTCGCGGATCACTTCGCCGCTCTCGCTCAGGTGCTGCAGGAACGAACCGCTCTTGAAGTTCGACTTGAGGTGCATGAGCTTGCCGTCGCGCGTGTACATGACGCTCATGGCCATGTCGCCGCTCGCCGGCGCGTAGGTCACGAGGTTGGGCAGCGGCTTGTCGTCCACCAGGTCGTAGCAGCGGATGCTGTCGCTCAGCTCGGAGAGATAGAGGATCGACTTGCCGTCGGCGCGCAGCGCAGCGCCCGTCAGGCCGAGGAACCCCGGCATCCCGCCGTGTACCGGCGTCGCGTGTTCCTTCAATAGCTTCCCTTCCTGCGTGAACTGGAACAGGTGCCCGTCGCCGAAACGCTCCGTGCCGGGCAGCTTCGGCAGGACGGTGCCGAGCGTCGTGCCCGGCCGCAGCCGGACCGTGTTACCGACGAGATGTTCGCCGAGATAGACGGTACCGTCCTTCGCGAAATTGACGTTCGAAAATGGCCTGTCTGCGAACCCGATCTTCGGCAACTGCCTGCCTTCGGGGCTCACGCGGATGACGGAGTAGCTCACGCTGTCAAAGGCCCAGAGCGTGCCGTCCGGCGCGAAGGACAGGCCGGTGACGAGGTGCGTCGTCCCCTCGGTCCACAGCACGCCCTTTTCCTTCAGGCTGGCGTCGAACTGGAGAATGCGCCCGTCGCCGGCATGGTCGTCGTCCTTCCTGTTCAGAAGGGTCGCGCCGGCGAAGATGTCGCCTTTGGCAAAGGGCTGCATCGTCGATACGTTGGCCATCTTCTCGTTCTCCGGAAGCTCCACTGGGTGCTGCAGATTCTACAGAATGCGGCCAGCCGGGGGCGGCGCAGCCGGCGGATTGGGATATCCTAGGCGCCGCATCAGGACACGCCCGGCCATGCACGACCGCATCTACAACGTCAATGTCGTCTCGGAGACGGACCTGCCTCCGCCTTCCGTCATCAAGGCTCAGTTGCCCATGACGAGGGCGATGGAGGACACCGTCGTGCGCAGCCGGCGCGCCCTTCAGGGCGTCATCGACGGCGTGGATCCGCGGCTCTTCGTGGTCGTCGGCCCATGCTCCATCCACGACATCGGCGCGGCGATGGAATACGCGGGACGCCTGAAGACGCTGGCCGACAACCTGCAGGGTGCGCTCCTCGTCGTGATGCGAGTGTATTTCGAGAAGCCGCGGACGACGGTCGGATGGAAGGGGCTCATCAATGACCCCGATATGAACGACTCCTGTGACATGGAGAAAGGCATCCGCACCGCCCGCAAGCTCCTGCTCGATCTCGCCGCGATGGGTATTCCCACGGCCACCGAGGCGCTCGACCCGGTCATGCCGCAGTACATGGGCGATCTCATCAGCTGGACCGCCATCGGCGCCCGCACCACGGAATCGCAGACGCATCGCGAGATGGCGAGCGGTTTATCCACGCCGGTCGGGTTCAAGAACGGCACCGACGGCGGCCTGCAGGTGGCCGTGAACGCATTGAAGTCCGCGCGCCAGCCGCATCATTTTCTCGGCATCAACCAGGACGGGCGACCGGCGGTCTTCCACACGAAGGGCAATCCTTACGGTCACATCGTGCTGCGCGGCGGTGGCGGACGTCCGAACTACGACTCGGTCTGCGTGGCGCTGAGCGAAAAGGCGCTGAAGGACGCGGGGCTGCCGGCGCGCATCGTCATCGATTGCAGTCACGGCAACTCGAACAAGGATCCGACGCTGCAGCCGCTCGTCGCGCGTGACTGCGTGGAGCAGGTCGTGAATGGCAACCGCTCGATCATCGGCCTGATGCTCGAGAGCCATCTCTTTGCCGGCAACCAGGACATACCGGCGGATCTCGCGAAGCTCCGTTACGGCGTCTCCGTGACCGACTCCTGCATCGGCTGGCAGACGACGGAGGCGACGCTCAGGGAGGCAGCAGCGCTGCTGCGCCCCGTGCTGAAGGCACGCAAGACCGCCTAGACCGTCCGCAGGGCGTCTCCATGGTCACGGGCCCAATGACTGCTCCCGAGGCGCTGCCGCTCGCCGCGCCCTGTCGGGTTTTGTCGCCCCGCGCGCCGTTGCGCTGGCTCAGGCTCGGGTGGCACGACGTCAGGCGCGCGCCGGGTCCGAGCTTTGCCTACGGACTGTTCGTCGTCGCCATCAGTTACCTCGTGAGCCTGCTGTCGTATGCGCTCGGGACATACATCCTGCTGCTGGCGATGTTGTCGGGCTTCATCTTCATCGCGCCGCTGACCGCCATCGGCTTGTACGAAATCAGCCGCCAGGTCGGGCGTGGAGAATCGCCGTCGGTCCTCGCGGCCGTCCGCGCCACGCGGCGCGCTCTCGGCAACGCCATGGTGTTCGCGCTCGCGCTGCTGGTGGTCTTCCTCGTCTGGGCGCGTGCCGCCTCCGTCATCAGCATTTTTCTGCCCATGGACAGCGATGCGACGCCGCCGGAGTTCGTGGCATATTTCGGAATCGGCAGCGTGGTCGGCGCGATCTTCGCCGCGATCGTCTTCAGCGCCAGCGCATTCTCCCTGCCAATGATCGACGAGCGGGCGACCGACACCGTGACCGCGCTGGTCACGAGCATCAATGCCGTCCTGCGCAACAAGACGGCGATGCTCGTGTGGGCCCTGATCATCGCCGGCGCGGTGCTGGTCGGCTTTGCCACCGCGTTCCTGGCCTTCTGGGTACTTATACCGCTCCTCGGCTACGCCACGTGGCACTCCTACGAGGAGACCATCGACGCCAGTGCCTGGCCGAAGGCGTGAGGGCGCCTCCTGCTCAGGCGGAGTAAATGGGGACGAGTAAATGGGGAAGTAAATGGGGACGCTTCCCTTTTCTCGCGGAGTAAATGGGGACGCTTCCCTTTTCTTGCCGCGATCCCTCGATAATCCGGGGGTAAAGTTCACACTGGCCCGGGGTCCGCCGGGTGTAGCATCGGCAGTACAACAAGAACCGGGGGCCGCCCATGCTCCAGCGAATCCTCGCGGGACTGATTCTTGGCCTGGTAACAGTCACGGCCAATGCCGCGCTGCTCGGTCGTCTGCCCGCGACGCCGGGTGGCAGCGATTACCAGGCCTACTACGACGACGTGCTCGGCATCACCTGGCTGGCCGATGCGAACGCCATGCAGACCTCGGGCTTCATCAGTAATGGTCTTGCGACCTGGAGTCACGCCCAGGCGTGGATCACCACGTTGAACGCCGCCCGGCATCTTGGCGTGAGCGACTGGCGGCTGCCGGCGACGACGGACACGGGCAACGGCGGTTGCAACTTCGCCTACAGCGGCACCGACTGCGGCTACAACGTTGACACGGCGAGCAGCGAGATGGCCCATTTGTACTACAGCACGCTGGGCAATGGCTCTGCCTACTCGACGTTCGGCATCCCGAGGCACTGTGGAAGCGCGGCCCCGAACTACTGCCTGAGCAGCACGGGCCCGTTCGCCAATCTCCAGCCCGCCGACTACTGGTCCGGCACCGAGTATGTGGATACCGTTAGCGACTACGCCTGGGCCTTCAGCTTTGGCACCGGCGCCCAGCAGAACTCCGCCAAGAGCAGCCACTTCCGCGCCTGGCCCGTACGCGACGGGGACATCGATGCCGATGTGGACGGAGTGACGGAAAGCGAGGACAACTGCGCGCTGGTGGCAAACCCGGACCAGTACGACGCCGACGGTGACGGCTACGGCAACCTCTGCGATGCGGATCTGAATAACACCGGGCTGGTCACGGTCGCTGATTACACCCTCCTGCGCAACGCGCTCAACACGGCCAACCCTGTCGCCGACCTCAACCACAGCGGGCTGGTCACGGTGGCTGATTACACGATTCTGCGGAACAGGCTGAACACGGCGCCGGGGCCCTCCGGCCTGCCGCCGTGCACGCCGGGGGCGGTGGGCTGTGGCTGGGCGCCGGGACAGATGATGACCTATCCGCAGGGCGACTGGGGTGAGGTTCCGACGAGGCACCCGGTAGCGGGGCTGCTCGATCTGCTCTGGAATCAGGTCTATGCCTTCGGTGTACTCGAAGTCGGTATTCCAGGGACGGCTGGATACTCGCTCGCGCTCGACGGGAATGGGGCGCTGGGTTACCTTCCGGCGGCCGGCGCGGCGGGATCGCTGACGAGCGATTTGCTCAACCCGACCTCTTCACCAGCCGGCTCGTTCGGCGGTGACGTCGCCACGCTCGCGATCAACATCAACTTCTCCAGCGCCGGTTTCCTTCCGGCAGTGGCGCCATTCGGGAGTCTCAACGTCTGCGGCGTATCCGGCCTGCCGAACATGAGCGTCGCCGCGCTCCTGGCGATCGCGAACAACCTCCTCGGCGGCGGGTCATCGGCGTTCGGCCTCGGTGACATCGCGCTGGTTACGGCCCAGGTCAACGCGGCATTCATCGGCGGAACACCGACGACGTTCGCGCAGGAGCACCTGTTCAACGGCGCGTGCCCGTAACGCTCCTGACTTACCTCAGCGCACACGCCGCGAGGTAGGGAAGAAATGGGGACGCTTCCCTTATTGATTTGCCGCGATTCCGGTCAGCGTGCAAACCTGCACGAAACCGGCGCATTGCCTGCTCCTGCTCGGCGGGTCGCCCGTGCTAGCGTCAGCCCATGCCACGTATTGCGCGCACGGTCTGCGCCGGCATTCCCCATCACGTCACCCAGCGGGGCAATCGCCGCGAGCAGGTGTTCTTCACGGACGACGACCGCCGAGTCTATTTGAAGTGGTTGCGGGTATACGTCGAGAAACACGAAGTCGACGTTCTCGCCTATTGCGTGATGACCAATCATGTACACCTGGTCGTCGTGCCGGCGACCGCGGACGGGCTGCACCGCGCCCTGAAACCGTTACACATGCGCTTCGCACAACGCATCAACCGCGCTAGGGGCTGGAAGGGGCACGTGTGGCAGGGGCGTTTCTTCTCCTCCGCGCTGGATGAGGCGTACCTCTGGGCAGCGATCCGTTACGTCGAGCGCAATCCGGTCCGGGCGAGGATGGCAGACAAGGCGGAGAGTTATCCCTGGTCCAGTGCCGGCGCACACTGCGGATTGCGGTCCGACCCCGTGCTGACCCTGAAGCCTCAATGGCGGCGGCGGTTTGAGGGCATCGGTGACTGGTCGGCCTGGCTCGCTGAGGGCGACGAGGCGCATAGCCTTGAGATGTTGCGTCGTCACGCCGACAAGGGACTGCCGTGTGGATCGACCGTATTCATCGAGACGCTGGAGAAGGTTGCAGAGCGTCCTCTGCGGTACCGGCCGCAAGGGCGGCCGAAGAAGCCGGGCTCTGAAAAAGGGAAGCGTCCCCTTTGAATCAACGCAGGACGACCGTCCGCCGTCCGTTCAGGAATACGCGATGCTCGAGGTGCAGCTTCACTGCGCGCGCGAGCGTGATGCACTCGACGTCACGGCCGACCGCGGCGAGATCGTCGGGCGACTGCGTGTGATCGGCGCGCTCGACGGTCTGCTCGATGATCGGCCCGTCGTCGAGATCGGGCGTCACGTAGTGCGCGGTCGCGCCGATCAGTTTCACGCCGCGCACGTGCGCCTCGTGATAGGCCCTGGCGCCCTTGAACCCGGGCAGGAACGAGTGGTGGATGTTGATGATGCGCCCGGAGAAGCGCTCGCAGGTCTCCGGCGTCAGCACCTGCATGTACCGGGCGAGCACGATGAGGTCCGCCTTGGTGTCTTCGACGATCTCGAGCAGCCGCGCTTCGGCATGCGGCTTCGTCGCCGCCGTGACCGGCACGTGGATATAAGGCACGCGGTGCCACTCGGCAAGGCGCGCGAGATCCATGTGATTGGAGACGATGGCCGGCACCTGCATCGCGAGCGCACCGGTCCGGTAGCGGTACAGCAGGTCGTTCAGGCAGTGGTCCTGCCGTGACACCATCAGCAGCACGCGCGGCAGCACCTGCATGTCGTGCAGCTGCCAGTCCATTCCGAAGCTGTCGGCGATCGGCTGGAAACCGGCGGCAAACTCGGTGCGTGAGAAACTTCCCGCGGGCGGCGTGAAACGCGTGCGCATGAAGAAGCGCCGCGTGTCTGAGTCCCCGAAGTGCGAGGACTCGTCGATGAAGATGCCGCGCGCGCTCAGGTATCCCGCGACGGCGGCGACGATGCCGGTCGTGTCGGGGCAGACGACGGTCAGGATCTGGCTGGCCGCCGCCGGGCTCATGGCTCGGCGCGGTCGGAGGCTATCAGCGCGTCGGCTTCGATCTCCACGAGCATGTCCGGATCGATGAGGCGCGCGACCTCGACCATCGCCGTAGCCGGCCGGATGGCGCCGAACACCTCGCCATGGGCGCGGCCGATCGCCTCCCATTTCGAAATGTCGGTGACGAAGATGCGGGTGCGGACCACGTCTTCCAGCCGCGCGCCGGCCTTCTCCAGGGCGGCTTCGATGTTGCGCAGTGCCTGCAGCGTCTGGGCGCGGGCGTCGCCGACGCCGACGATCCGGCCGTCCGCTCCGGTGGCGGTGGTGCCGGAGACGTGCACGTGCGGCCCCACCCTGACCGCGCGCGAGTAGCCGATGATCGGCTCCCACTTCGAGCCCGAGGCGATGTTCTGACGATTCATGCTTTGTCCTGCGAGCCGGGTAAAATGCCCTGGCAACGCATGGTATCAGGCTCGGGGCTCCGCACTGAGCGCCCACGGGAGGGTTCAGGTCATGCCCCAGTCGGCCGGGAACATCGAAGAGCTTCGCCGGGATCGTCCCGGCCTGCGCCATGTCGAGCTCCTCCTGCCGGACATGAACGGCATCCTGCGCGGCAAGCGCTGCACGCTCGGGGAATTCGAGAGCATCGCGCGTTCCGGGCTGTCGTTTCCCGCCTCCGCACTCATGCTCGACAGCCGCGGGACGCTCATCGAAGGGCTCGCGCACGGCACCCGGGATGGCGACCCCGATTACCTCTGCCGTGTCGTGCCGGGGTCGCTCTGCGACGTGCCCTGGTCGAAGACGCCGCTTGCGCAGGCGCTGCTCGGCATGGAAGACAGGGACGGCAAGCCCTATTTCGCCGACAGCCGACAAGTGCTCGCCTCCGTGGTGAACCGCTTCGGCGAGCTCGGTCTCACGCCTGTCGTCGCCGTGGAGTTCGAGTTCTATCTGCTCGACGATGGCCGCGGCGGGCCGCCTCGCGCGAAGGCCGCGCGCGTGCCTGGCACAGGCCGTCACGCCGCCGGTCCGCGTGTCTACAGCATCGAGGACCTGCACGAGCTCGATGACCTGTTCTCGGGCATAGCCGCGGCCTGCGAGGCGCAACGGCTGCCGGCGGGCAGCGTCGTGTCCGAGTACGGTGCGGGCCAGTTCGAGGTGAACCTCCACCACGTGGCCGATGCGGTGCTCGCCTGCGACCACGCCTTGCTGCTGCGCCGGCTGATCCGCGGCGTGGCCGCACGCCACGCGCTGGCGGCGACTTTCATGGCGAAGCCCTTTGCCGATCTCGACGGCTCCGGCATGCACGTGCACGTCAGTCTCCTCGATCGCGAAGGCCGCAACGTCTTCGCGCCGGCGCCGCCCGCCGGCGGGTCGTATGGGACGTCGTTGCGTCACGCGATCGGTGGCATGCTCGCCGCCATGCCCGAGTCGCTCGCCATCTTCTGCCCGAACGCGAACTCCTACCGGCGCATACGCCCGGGATGCTTCGCGCCGATCGCCCCGAACTGGGGGCCGAATCACCGCGGCGTCGCGATCCGCATCCCCGTCTCGGACGACGCCAACGTGCGTTTCGAGCACCGGCCGGCGGGGGCCGACTGCAATCCGTACCTGGCGGTTGCGGCCATTCTCGCTGCCGCACACTACGGCATCACGCAACGGACCGAGCCTCCGGCGATGGTCCGCGAGGGTGAAGCCATCCCGGCGCGGGTGATGCTGTCGCACCGCTGGGAACAGGCGCTCGATGCCTTCGACGCCGGCGGAGTGCTCGCCGGCTACCTCGGGCGGGAGTTCTGCCGGGTGTTCAGCGTCGCCCGGCGCTTCGAGGCCGAGCAGTTCCATGCCGAGGTGCCGAACCTCGACTATGACTGGTATCTGCCTTGCATCTGAAAGGCTCCCCCTTCGCTTTTCGCTCCAGGGTTCAATAGGCGATACTTGGGCTTAACGGGCAAAGCCGGCCCGAAACGCCGTCCCGTAACGAGCCATGTCCGAATACCACGCACCCGTCAAAGAGATGCTGTTCGTGCTCCGCGAGCTCGCGGGGCTCGACGCGATCACGCGCCTGCCGGGGATGCAGGAAGCCACGCCCGACGTCGTGGAGGCCGTGCTCGGCGAGGCCGCCGCGCTCGCGAACAAGGTGATCGCGCCGACCAACCGGCTGGGCGATGCCGTCGGCACGCGGGTCGAAAACGGGCAGGTGATCGTGCCACCGGAATTCCGCGAGGCCTACCGGCAGTTCGTCGCGGGCGGCTGGGCCGGCGTATCCCAGGAAGCGGAGCTCGGCGGCCAGGGACTGCCCTACGTCGTGGGCGTGGCCGTGGAAGAGATGTGGCAATCGGCGAACCTCGCCTGGTCGCTCGGGCCGCTGCTGACGCAGGGCGCAGCCCGCGCGGTGCAGGTGCACGCAACATCGGCGCTGCAGGAGCAGTATCTCGAGCCGCTGTCCACCGGGCGCTGGACGGGCACGATGAACCTGACGGAGCCCCAGGCGGGATCGGATCTCGGTGCGATCAGGACGCAGGCGGTGCCCGAGGGCGATCACTACCGCGTCACCGGCCAGAAGATCTTCATCACCTGGGGCGATCACGACATGACGGAAAACGTCGTGCACCTCGTGCTCGCACGCCTGCCGGACGCGCCGCCGGGCACGAAGGGCGTTTCGCTGATGCTCGTGCCGAAGTACCTGCCGAATGCCGACGGCAGTCCCGGCAAGCGCAACGGCGTCACGACGGTATCCGTCGAGCACAAGCTCGGCATCCACGGCAGCCCGACTTGTGTGCTCGCCTTCGAGAATGCCGTGGGCTTCCTCGTAGGGGAGAAGCACGACGGTCTCGCCTGCATGTTCACGATGATGAACCACGCGCGGCTCAACGTCGGGCTCGAGGGTGTGTCGATCGCGGAGCGCGCCTACCAGCAGGCGCGGGCCTACGCCCGTGAACGCGTGCAGGGCCGCCCGGCGGGTGCGCAGACCCGCACGACGATCATCCATCACCCGGATGTGCGCCGCATGTTGCTCACCATGAAGGCGCAGATCGAAGCGATGCGCAGCGCGGCCTATGTCACCGCGGCGGAATTCGATTTCGCGCAGCGCTCGCCCGATGCCGCGGCGCGCGCGCGCCACCAGGCGCGCCTCGAGCTACTCACGCCGGTGATCAAGGGCTGGTGCACCGAGTGCGGGCAATATCTGACGTCGATCGCGCTGCAGGTCCACGGCGGCATGGGCTACATCGAGGAGACCGGAGCCGCGCAGCACTATCGCGACGCCCGTATCACGACCATCTACGAGGGGACAACCGGCATCCAGGCGGGCGACCTCGTCGGCCGCAAGATCCTGCGGGACGGGGGAGCCGCGCTCAAGGCGCTGATTGTGGAGATGGCGGCGACCGCGGCCGATCTGGCCCGTTACGGCGAGCGCCTCGCGCCGGTCGCCGCGGCGCTGCGCGAAGGGGTGGAGTCGGTGGCCGCGGCCAGCCAGTGGCTGGGCGCCAATTATTCACGCAATCCCGGCGTTGCAGGCGCAATTTCCTTCAACCTGCTGATGCTCATCGGCACGGTCGTCGGCGGCTGGCAGCTCGCGCGTGCGGCAGCCGCGGCGGTCGAGCACCTCTCGGCCACCGGGACCGATGCGGCGTTCTACGAGGCGAAGCTGCTCACGGTGCGTCACTACACGGGCCAGATCATGCCGCTGGCGCTGGCTTATCGCCGGGCGATCGAAGGTGGCAGCGAGGCACTGCTGGCAATGCCGGAGGAACAGTTCTAGGCTTTGTCCTTCCAGGGGCCTTCGCGGGCGCTGAAGACCGCGAGCAGAGTCAGGTCTTCCTGGATGTCGACGAATGAATGGCGGGCGTCGGCACGGATGAATAGCACGAGGCCCGGCCGGACTTCCCGTTCCTCTGCGCCGACGCGCAGTCGCGCCCGGCCTCCGAGGACGACATAGACCTCGTCTTCGAGGTGCGGACCCTGCAGGTCGCGGGCGCCGGCAGGCAGACGATACAGGGCGCCCGACAGGCGGGCGCCGCTCAGGAACTCGAAAAAGCGCGGCTCAGGACCCTGGACCCGCTGCTTGAGATCCTCGATCTCGTAGATCTGCCACATGTCGTTAGGCATGCGGCAATGATCCCGAAACCGTGCGGCGCGCGCAACTGCGCCGTGCAGCGACGGCCGTTGCGATGCGAACAAGCTGATATCCAGAGAAGGCAGACATGGGCTTCAACACCAGGCAGATACACGCGGGCGTGGAACCGGATCCGGTGACCGGATCGATCCTCACGCCGATTTACCAGACGACCACGTTCGTGCAGGAGTCGGTCGACCGCTACCTCGCGAAGGGATACTCGTACTCGCGCTCGGGCAATCCGACGGTGCGGGCGCTCGAGAGGAAGCTCGCGGATCTCGAGGGAGGCGCCGATTGCACGTGCTACGGCACCGGGATGGCGGCCGTGCAGGCCGTCTTCCTCGCATTCCTCAACGCCGGCGATCACGCGGTGGTCTCGGACGTCGTCTACGGCGGCACGTACCGGCTGGCAACGAAGATATTCAGCCGCTTCGGCGTCAGTTTTACCTTCGCCGACACCTCCAGACCCGAGCAGGTGCTGCGCGCGCTGCGCGAGCAAACCAAGTTGATCTTCACCGAGACGCCCGCGAACCCGACGCTCAAGCTCTCGGACATCGCGGCGATCTCGGAGATCGCGCGTGGCGCAGACGTAGCGCACGCCGTGGACAACACGTTTCTGACACCGTACTACCAGCGCCCGCTCGAGCTCGGCGCTGACCTCGTCGTGCACAGCACCACCAAGTATTTCGACGGCCACAACGCCACGGTCGGCGGCGCCGTCGTCGCCCGGACGAAGGAGCACGACCAGGCGCTGCGCTTCGTCCAGAACGCGACCGGCATCATCATGGCGCCGCAGAATGCCTGGCTGACGCTGCAGGGCTGCAAGACGCTCTCCGTGCGCCTGGAGCGCCAGTCGGCGAACGCCCTGGCCGTGGCGCGCTTCCTCGAAGCGCATCCGAAAGTCGTGCGGGTCTGCTATCCCGGCCTGGAGTCCTTTCCGCAGCGCGAACTCGCGATGCGGCAGGCCACCGGCTTCGGGGCCATGGTCTGGTTCGAGGTGAAGGGCGGGGCGCGCGCCGGCAAGGCGCTCATGGACCACATCGAGATCTGGACGCTGGCCGAGAACCTGGGCTCGGTGGAGTCCCTGATCACGCACCCGGTCACGATGACCCACGCGGACGTCGAGGAGGCCGAGCGCCAGCGCGTCGGCATCACCGACGGCCTCGTGCGTCTCTCGGTCGGCATGGAAGACGCCGACGACCTCGTCGGGGCGCTCGAACAGGCGTTGTCGGCCGTCGGGTCTTGAAAACTTCCTGCCCGGCCCCACATAGAGGGTAATCCCGGCCAGACGGCCGGTGTGGAGCATGCAACAGGAGGCAAGTATGAGAGTGGTCAGCTGGAATCCGTTCCGCGAGCTGGACGACGTGTTCGACCGTTACAACCGCCTTTTCACGCGCTCGCTGCCGGTCGCCGGCCAGGGCGACGAAGCGAACGCCGTGCAATGGCGCCCGGCCGCCAATATCTCCGAAACCGACAAGGAGTATCTGATCAAGGCGGAGCTCCCTGAGGTGGAGAAGAAAGACGTCGCGGTGACGGTCCACGAAGGCGTGATCCGGATCCGTGGCGAACGCCGCTTGGAGCGCACCGATGACAGCGAGAAGCAGCATCGCGTGGAGTCCTTCTACGGCAGCTTCGAGCGCAGCTTTTCGCTGCCCGCGGATGCCGACGAATCGAAGGTCTACGCTGAGTCGAAGGATGGCGTGCTGAAGGTGCACATCCCGAAGACGCAGGCCCAACAGCCGAAGCCGGTCGAGATCCAGGTCAAGTAACCGGCTCGACGCGGTACGTTCGACGAATGGGGGCAGGCCTTTCGGGCCTGCCCTTTTCTTTGTCTGCGCGGCGTGCCTTCGCGGGAGGGGCACCTGCGCCGCAATTTGACGTAAGCGCGGAAGTCGCGCTCGCGGGGCGGCTGGACATATCAACGCGCGCGAAAAGGGTGACGGTGGTCACCGTTCGCGGTCCATCGTGCGCCTATCGTGAACCCTGCTTCACAAACCCGCCGCCAGCGGGTGGAGCAGCCGAAACATGATTCGCCACCGAGCGACGTCCCGACTCTTCATCACCGGACCCGGATGTCTGGCCGCGGCGGTGTGTGCGTTCGGAACGACGCGGCTGGCCATGGCCGGGGACGATGACATCGCTGGCGGCCAGACCTTGCCGGACTCCGCGCCGGCGGAGCTCGCTGCGGAAGCGCTTGCGATTCTCAGCCCGCCGTTCGCCGCGGCCGTCCTGCCCGACGAGTCGCTCGCCGTGTCGCCGGCCGACGGTGCCGCGCCGGCGCAGGAGCTCGCCGCGGGACTCGACGTCGCCATCCAGCACAACCAGCGCAAGTTCCGCAGCAGCGCGGTGAGCTGGATGACGCAGCGTTCCGCCGCCATGGGAAGGATGACCGACCTGCTGCTCAGCGGCTCCGACAGCGGCTGGCATCTCGTCGTGGACCCCCGCGGTGCCGACGAATACATCCTCGAGTGGAAGATCCGCTTCCGCTGATACCCCGTCTGCCTGATCGCGGCCCTTAACCCAGGTGGGTGATGCGCCGCAGGGTGCCCGCGCTATCATGGCGCGGCAATGGGTCTGTTCTGTTCAGCTCTCGCCGCCATCATGCTCGCCTCGGCGGGCCCGGGCGCGCTCGATAACGTCGAGCTGCCCGACCAGCACGGCGGCCGTGACAGTCTCGCCGCGCATCGCGGCAGCGAGGTCGTCGTGCTGGTCGTGGACGCCCGCCGCCTCGGCACGGTGCGCCGCTGGGAACAGGACCTGCTGACGCGCTTCCCCGAGCTGCAGGTGCTTACCGTCGCAGACGTGAACGAGCAGCGCCCGCAGAGCCTCGAGCGCGTGGCGGAAGTACTGAACCGCCGCGTGCCAGCCGAAGTGAACGTGCTGATCGACATGGAGCGCCGCTGGGCGCACGCGCTCGAGCTGGACACCTCGGCGCCCAATCTCATCGTGTTTGCTCCCGACGGCTCGCTGCTCGCGCAGTTCCGGGGACGCTGGTCGCCGGAGCTCGCCGCCGAGGTTGGCAAGGTGGTGGGGTCGGGGAGGGGGGCCGCGTGAGCGCCGTACTGCTGGCCGGAGGCGGTCTCGCGAACTGTCTGATCGCCTGGCGGCTGCGTGCGGTCAGGCCGGATGTCCCGGTCACGATCGTCGAGCAGGGCGCGAGGCTCGGCGGCAATCACACCTGGTCCTTTCACGGCGGCGACGTCAGCCCGGCACAACTCGAGTGGCTGCGCCCGCTGCTCGCTCATTCCTGGTCCGCGCAACGCGTGCGCTTTCCGGAATATGAGCGGCGCCTGCCCGTGCCGTACTTCAGTCTCACATCTGCGCGGCTGCACGAGGTCCTGGCGGCTACACCGGGCATCGGCATCCGGCTGAACGAGGAGATCGCCGGCCTGGGCGCGGAGCGCATGCGTCTCGCGTCCGGCGAGGTGCTGGAGGCCTCGCTGACGGTGGACGGCCGCGGCGCGGGCGTGCTGCGCGGCTTCGACCTGCGCTGGCAGAAATTCCTGGGGGTGGAGGTCGATCTCGCCGCGCCGCACGGGCTCGATGCTCCGCTGCTCATGGACGCCACCGTCGAACAGCGCGACGGCTACCGCTTCGTCTACGTGCTGCCGCTCGCCCCGCGGCGGGTGCTCATCGAGGACACCTATTACAGCGACACGCCGGAGCTGCGGCCGGAGGACCTGCGCGGGGAGGTGCGCGGCTACGCCGAGAGATGCGGTTGGACGATCACCGCGATCCTGCGCGAGGAGACCGGGGTGCTGCCGATCGTGCTCGACGGCGACATCGGCCGCTTCTGGGACGAGGCGGGCATCGCGGTGCCACGCTCGGGGATGCGGGCGATGCTCTTTCATCACACCACGGGCTACTCGCTGCCAGACGCCGTCCGCGTTGCTGACGAGATCGCCGCGGCGCGCGAGCTCGCCAGTGCGCCGCTCGCCATCGCAATCCGCGAGCTCTCTCTGCGCCGCTGGCACGAGCAGCGCTTTTTCCGGCTGCTCAACCGGCTCATGTTCGAGGCGGCGGCACCTGCAGAGCGCTATCGCACGCTGCAGCATTTTTACCGCCTGCCGGAGGCGGTGATCGGGCGCTTCTATTCGGGCAGGCTGCGCACGCTCGATCAGGTGCGGCTCCTCAGCGGCAAGCCGCCGGTGCCGATGCGGCGCGCGCTGCGGTGTCTCGCCCGCAGCCTGACATCGGGCGGCGCGGGGCGCGCGGTTCCGCGGGAGCGGAGCACGTGAGCGCGCCGGCGGTCGCCGTCATCGGCGCCGGATTCGGCGGGTTGTCGCTGGCGATACGTTTGCAGGCGGCCGGCGTACGCACCATCCTCTTCGAGAAACGCGACAAGCCGGGGGGGCGCGCCTACGTCTACGAGGACGAGGGCTTCACTTTCGACGCCGGGCCGACGGTCATCACGGCGCCGAACGCGCTCGCGGACCTCTTCGCGCTCGCGGGACGCAGCATGGCGGACTACGTCGAGATGCTCCCCGTAGACCCCTATTACCGGCTGTCCTGGGAGAGCGGCTTCGATCTCGACTACAACGGCGATCTCGCCAGTGTCTCGGCGCAGATCGGGCGGAAGAACGCGGCCGACGTCGCGGGCTATCGCCGCTTCCTCGGTTTTTCCGAGGCCGTGTTCGAACAGGGCTACCAGCGCCTCGGGCATGTGCCGTTCCTCGACTGGTGGAGCATGATTCGCGTGCTGCCGCAGCTCACGCGCCTCAAGAGCTACCGCACGGTGTACAGCGTCGTCTCGGACTTCATCCGCGACCCGGAGCTGCGCCAGGCCTTCAGCTTCCAGTCGCTCCTCATCGGCGGCAATCCGTTCTCGGTGTCCTCCATCTATGCGCTCATCCCGGCGCTCGAGCGCACCTGGGGCGTGTACTTCCCGCGGGGCGGCACGCATGCGCTCGTGCGCGCGCTCGCGCGTCTCTTCGTGGAGCTCGGCGGCGAGCTCCGGCTCGGCAGCGCCGTGGACGAGATCCGCACGCGCCGCGGTCGCGTCACTGAGGTGTGCACGGACGACGGTCGGGCGACACCGGTGAGGGCGGTGGCGAGCAACGCGGACGTCGTGCACACCTACGAGTGGTTGCTGCGTGGCGATCCAGGCGGCGCGCGCTCCGCCGCGCGCCTCAGGCGCCAGCGCCACAGCAACTCGCTGTTCGTCGTCTACTTCGGACTGCGCCGCCAGTATCCCGGCGTCGCGCACCACACGGTGCTCTTCGGGCCGCGCTACCGTGAGCTCCTCGCCGACATCTTCCACCACGGGGTGCTCGCCCGCGACTTCTCGCTCTACGTCCACAACCCTGCGCGCACGGATGCCTCGCTCGCCCCACCGGGGCAGGCGGCCTGCTACGCGCTCGCGCCGGTGCCTCATCTGGGGAAGGCGCCGCTCGACTGGGAGCGAATCGCGCCCGAGTTCAGCGCCCGGATCCTCGAGCAGGTGGAACGTCGCTGCATGCCGGGCCTGCGCGACGAAATCGTCACGACCCGCGTCTTTACGCCGCTCGACTTCGAGCGCGAGCTGAACGCGCACGTCGGCTCGGCGTTCTCGCTCGAGCCGCTGCTGACGCAGAGCGCGTTCTTTCGCGTCCACAACCGCGATCCGCGCGTCGGCGGGTTGTATTTCGTCGGCGCCGGCACCCATCCCGGCGCGGGCGTCCCGGGCGTGGTCGGTTCCGCCCGGGCCACCGCCGCGCTGATGCTCGCCGACCTGGGCGTCGCCGCATGAGCGACAGGATCGTCGAGCACAGCCACGAGATGATCCGCAGGGGGTCGAAGAGCTTCGCCGCGGCGGCCTGGCTGTTCGATCCGGGAACGAGGACGCGCGCGTACATGCTCTATGCCTGGTGCCGTCACTGCGACGACCAGATCGACGGCCAGGATCTCGGTTTCGGGTCCGCTGCCGTTACCCAGGCGGAGCGGCTCGCCCGGCTGGAGGCGCTGCGCACGAGCACGCGCGATGCCTTCCTCGGCCGCGAAGTCACGGACCCGGTCTTCATCGCGTTCCAGCGCGTGGCCCGCGATGCGGCCATTCCCCAGCGACACGCGATGGAATTGTTGTCCGGATTCGAGATGGACGTGCAGGGCGCGCATTACCGGGAGCTACCCGACACGCTGCTCTATTGCTATCGGGTCGCGGGCGTGGTGGGCGTCATGATGGCCTACGTCATGGGCGTGCGCGACAGCGCCGCCCTCGAGCGCGCAGCCGATCTCGGCATCGCCTTCCAGTTGACGAACATCGCGCGCGACGTGCAGGACGATGCGGCCAACGGCCGCTGCTACCTGCCCGAGCGCTGGCTGCGCGAGGCCGGCGTCCCGGCGGGCGCCTGCGCGGCGCCCGAGCACCGCGCTAACACGGCAGGCGTCGTGTCACGACTGCTCGACGAGGCCGATCGCTACTACCGTTCCGCCGCGCACGGATTGCAGGCGCTGCCGTTCCGCTCCGCCTGGGCCGTCGCGACGGCGCTCGGCGTGTACCGCGAGATCGGTGAGATCGTCCGCGCGCGTGGCGCCGCCGCGTGGGACCGGCGCGCAGTCGTGTCGCGGCCGCGCAAGGCCTGGCACGGCATCGCGGGGTTCTTGAAGGCGGCGAAGGCAGCTACCCTCGATCGGCGGTCTGATGGGAAGCCGCGCGAGCAGACACTGTGGATGGTCGGGGATCTCGGGCTGGAGGACTAGCAGGTTGTCGAAAAGCTGCTGCGGAGCCCGGCTCACCGCCTCGGGAGCACCGAATCGCTCGGCGTCGCTCGCCCGTGAGGCGCTTCGTTGCCCGGTGCTCGGAATCCTCATGTACTGCCGTGTACACTCCGGTTCCGCCTTCCAGGCAAGCAGCGCCTGAGTCTTGAGGTAAACTTTTTCGGGAGGCCTCCGGGCGCCTCGCCATCGGGCTCCTCGCGACGCTTTTCTACAACCTGCTAGCGGCCGGGCGGCGGTTGGCCCCGGCACATTCGCGGCCTGTACACTAATCACAATGAAAGTGCGCGAGATAATCCGCTTGCCCAGGCGCTTCCTGTGGGGCCTGATCATGGAGGGGGTAGAGACCCACCAGATGCTCAGCGTGTTTGCGCGGCATGGTTCGGGCAAGATCCGGATGGTGCGGACACGGCGTCAGCCCACGCCGGAAGAACTGGGCGCGGCGGTGGAGCAATTGAAAGACATTCCCCGCTTCCTGCCGTTCTTCGTGGTCGTCATCGTGCCCCTGCCCGGTGTCATCGAGGGCTACACCGTGGTGGCCGTGACACTCGAGAGATGGCTGGGCCAGAGGGTCAGGTTGTTGCCGAGCCAGTTTGCCGAGATCCTGCGTCGCGATAAAGAGCAGTGACGTCCTGGTTGTCCTGAGACAAACCGCTGATCCCGGAGCCGTCAGTCCCTCACCATCCGCCGCGCAAACACGTGTGCCCCGAGGAAGGTCGCGGTTGCGACGAGCGCGAGCATGGCGCAGGGGAACGCAAGCTGGCTCAGCGATTCGTTGCGCCAGAGGATGCCGCTGTAGACCTCCAGCACCCAGGTGTTCGGCGTGAGCCAGCCGACGTTCTGGAGCCAGCCGGGCATGAAGAAGCGCGGCACCATGCTGCCGCCGACCGCCGACATGACCAGTATCGCGGCCGTCGACAATGTCTGCGCCTGCGCGCGGCTGCGGCACGCCGTGACGAGCACGAGGCCGATGCCGGCCGCGGCCGCCGAGGAAAGCACGGCCGTCACGAGCCAGCGCGCCGGTGCGGCGGCCACGTCCACGCCGTAACCGGCCCAGGCGACGGCGAATATCACGACGGTTTGCGCGAGGCCCTGCGCGGTCAGATAGAGGAACTTGCCGTTGATCGACACACCGACGCCGCCCGGCCCGGCGACGATGCGGTCGAGGACGCCGCTGTCACGCTCGTCGAAGAGTACGAGCGCGCCCTGTGCCGCCGAGAGCAGCAGGAACATGAAGGCGATCGCGCCCGCGTAGTAAGCCACGTGATTCGACGCCGCGGGCCGCCCGGCAACGCTCTGTTCTTCGATCAGATCCGCGAGACTCCACGCCGGTGCCTGGCCCTTCATGGCGCTTGCCTTGAGGTCGTCGAGTCCCGCCCGGATGTCGGCGCGCTGGCGTTCGTCGAGCTCGGTGAATTGGTTCTCGACGAGGTCGACCACGCCCGCGACCAGCAACTCTGGCAGCGCACTGGCGTAGGCCTGCTGGAGGCGGCCGGTGAGCACCGAGCCGGCCACAGCGCTCGAGGGGTCGGAGTACACGAGGAGCGGTGCCGGTCCGAAGCCGCCGGTCGAGCCGAGCGGCTCGCCGTCGGCGCGCACGACGAGGCCGACGTCGGCGTCGCCGCGCCGCACGGCCTGCACCACATCGGCACGGTTTGCCGCCGGCAGCCAGGCGTGGACGGCGGGGTCGCGGCGCACGGCCGCGAGCAGCCGGCCGGATTCGGGGCTCTTGACTTCGTCGAGGACGGCGACCCGCAGCTCGAATGCGCCTCCGGCGGCGTTCGCGAAGATCTCGGCGAAGATCACGAAGAACGCGACCGGCATCGCGAAGCTCATCACGAGCGCTCCGGGGTCGCGCAGGATGGCCTGCAGCATCGCGCGAAAGATCGCGAACGTCACGCCTCGAGCTCCTGGCCCGTGAGTCGGATGAACACGCCATGCAGACCGGCCTCGCGCAGCTCGAGGCTGTCGATCGGCACGCCGCGGGCCTGCAGCGACGCACGCAGGCTCCCGAGCTCGTGCAAGTCGTCGGCGACGGCGCCGGTCCAGACACGCGGCGTCGCTGTCGGGTGGAGACCGGCCGCCGTCAGCGCCGCGCCCGCGCCCGCGTCGGGATCGTCGTGCAGGCGGATGCGGAGCTCCCTGCGGTCGGCGAAGAATTCGGCGACCAGCTCGCGTACCGTGCCCACGCGCGCGATGCGCCCGTCCTTCATGATCGCCACGCGGTCGGCCAGCGCCTCGGCCTCGTGCAGGTCGTGCGTCGTGAGCAGCATCGCCATCGAGCGTCCGCGGAGCCGATGCAACACCTCGTGCACCTGGGTGCGCGCCGCCGGGTCGAGCCCGACGGCCGGCTCGTCGAGCAGGAGGAGCTCCGGCGCGTGCAGCGTGCCCGCCGCGATGTTCACGCGCCGCTGCATGCCGCCCGACAGCGTCCGCACCGGATCCCGGGCGCGGTCGGCCAGGCCCGTCCAGGCGAGCGCATCGGCGACGGCTCCGGCGAGCGTGGCACCCCAGACCCCCGCCAGCCGGCCGAAGATCTCGAGGTTGGCCCGCACGCCCAGCTGCGGGTACAGGGCGATCGCCTGCGGCACCAGGCCGATGCGCCTGCGGGCCGCTGCGCTGCCGGGCGGATCGCCCGCAACGCGGATCGTGCCGGCGTCGAGCGGCACGCGCCCGGCGACCGCACGCAGCAGGGTCGTCTTGCCGGCGCCGTTCGGGCCGAGGAGGGCCAGTATCTCGCCGGCCGCGACGTCGAGATCGACGCCACTCAGCGCTTCGCGGCCGCTGATGCGCCGGCGCGCGCCGCGGATCTCGAGCAGCGGGGGATCAGACGCCATAACGGGCGAGGACGTCTCGCCTGCGCCGCAACGCGCGTGCTTCGAAGAAGCGCCGGGCCACTTCGCCCGTGGTGAGCCAGGCAATGCGCCGCCCGCTGCGCTCGTTGGCGAGGATCTGTTCCACCAGCCACGGCGTGGCTGTCTCGACGTGATCGCACAGGATGTTCAGGACCGGGCGGATCCTCGCCCAGTCCTCGGGCCGCATCGCGGCCTGCTGCTCGAGCCAGTTGTCCGTGATGAGCATTCCCGGATTGATGGCGCCGATCACGATGTTGCGCCCCTCGTTCTCCTCCGCAAGGTATTTCGTCAGCATCCAGACCGCCGCCTTGGTGGCGCTGTAGATACCCATCTTCGGGGCGAGTCGCCTGCCCGCCTCGAAGGTCCCGCCTAGCATGTTGTAGAGGGCACCCGAGCCCTGGCGGCGCATCCCCTCGACGGCCACCTGCGACCCGAACACGGTGCCCTTGCAGTTGCCGTCCACCAGGCGGTGGACGAGGTCCTCGGGCAATTCGTGCACCTCGTAGAGAGCGGTCGCGTAGCCGGCGTTGTTGATCCATATATCGACGCGCCCGAAGTCCCCGACGGCCGCATCCCAGAGGGACTGTACGTGGCGCTTCTGCGTGACGTCGCATAGCGCGCCGACGGCGCTGCCCGGACCGATGCCGTTGACGGAGGCGACAGCCTTACCGACGTCATTGCCATCGCGGCCGGAGATCACCACGTTGTGCCGGCGCCGCACGAACTGCTCGGCGAGACCGCGGCCGATGCCCCTACTGCTGCCGGTGATGACGATGTTCGCCATGGGCGAAGCGCTGCCGCGCCGTGATCTCGGCCCATTCGAGCTTCATCCACGGTGTGAACGTCTGCGGAGCTGCCGCGATCTCCGCCGTCAGCGCGTCGGGCATCACGTAACGCCACGCCGCTATCTCGCCCGGGTCGGCGACGGGTGTTCCCTCGGCGAGGCCCGTGAACACCCAGCACAGCTCGTGTTCCGCACCGACATCCCCGAACACGGCCTGGTATTCGAACTTGTAGAGGAAGTCGAGCTCGCAGCGCATTCCGAGCTCCTCGCGCAACCGCCTGCGGGCGGCGGCCTCCACCGTCTCGCCGCGCCGCGGATGGCTGCAGCAGCTGTTCGACCAGTAGAGCGGCCATAGCGGTTTCGCGGCGCTGCGCTGCTGGAGCAGGGTCGCGCCTTCGCGATTGAACAGGAACACGGAGAAGGCACGATGCAGGATGCCCGTGCCGCGATGACATTCCTCCTTCGAGAGGAAGCCGAGCTCGCGGTCCTCAGGATCGACGAGGATCAGCGTGTCACCCGGATTGTTCGCGGGCGCGCCGAGCGCGCTCATGCTGCGCCGCCTCCCGCCGTGACGGCAATCGCACGGAAACCCTGCCGCTCGATCGCCTGCCGGACCGGCGCGGTGTCACCGGCGCAGAGCGCGATCATCGCACCGCCGCCGCCGCCGCCCGTGAGCTTCGCGCCGAGCGCCCCGGCGTCGCGCGCGATCCCGATCAGCCGCTCGAGCTCCGGGGTGGAGACCTGTAGCGCATTCAGCAGCCCCTGGCAGATGTTCATCAGCTCACCGAGCGCGGTGACGTTGTTGTCCTGGATCGCCGAGACTGCCTGCAGCACGAGCGCGTCGATGTCGTCGAAGATCTTCTCGTACAGGCGCGGGTTGCGCTCGCGCGCCTCGCGCACGCTGCCGACGGTCTTCGCCGTGAGGCCCTCGGCATGGGTCATGCCGATCACGAGCTGCAGCGGCTCACGGATGTTGAGCGGCTCGACGAGCGGCGGCGTGCCACGGCGGTAGACGAGCGGCTTGCCGTAGGTCGCGAGCGTGTTGTCGATCCCGCTCGGCTGGCCGTGTGCGATTTCCTCCGACGAGATAGGCGAGCTCGTTCACCTGTGCGTCGGTGAGCTTCAGGCCGAAGTGCCGGTCGAGGGCGCGGATGATGGCCACCGCCATGGCGGCGGATCCGCCGAGTCCCATCCCGCGGGGCACGTCGGGGAACACCTCGATGCGGATGTCGCGCTCGGTGAGCCCGAGCCGGTCGAGGATGACGCCGGCCGCGCGCTCGAAGGAGCGGCGCTGCTCGGGCGGCTTCGCGAGCTGGTACTCGACGCCCCAGCGCGGTATGAGGAGCTCCACGCCGCTCGCCGGCGTCGTCGACCACGGCACGCGATCGTGAGCGGCAGCGGCACCGCGATGCGCGTGGCGGCCGTAGACGACCGCGTGCTCGCCGAGCAGGATCACCTTGCCGTAGCCGACGCCCAGCTCCGCGTCGGCGGCTGCCGATCTGTCCGCCGCGGCCGGGCTGCTGCGCTCCTGCCTGAGCTCGCTCGACGATCTCCTGGGCCTTCCAGACCTTGATCTCGCCGCTCGCGCAGGAGCCGCTCGAGCACCTCGTCGAAGAGCTCGGCGGGCGTCGCCGGCCGCCTTCACGACGCTGCGCGCGTGCAGCGTCATGTGGCCCGGTCTGGATGCCCTCGGTGGCGAGCGCGCGGAGCGCCGCGAAGTTCTGCGCGAGGCCGACGGCCGCCATGACCTCGCGCGAGCTCCGTCGACGATTTCGACGCCGAGGAGGCGCAGGTTCATCGCGACGCCGGGATTGGACTCGAGCGGCCCGCCGACGATGCCGACCTTCATCGGCAGCTCGATGCGCCCGCGCAGGTTGCCCTGCGTCGTCCTGCCACCACTGGCGTCAGCGAGCTGTAACGGCCGATGCGCGCCGCGTAGGCGTGGGCGCCGGCCTCGATGGCGCGCCAGTCGTTGCCGGTCGCGAGCGCCACCGCGTCGACGCCGTTCATGATGCCCTTGTTGTGGGTGGCGGCGCGGTAGGGATCGACGCAGGCGAAATCGGCGGCGATGATGATGCCGTCGCGCACCTGCTCGCCGCGTGTAGCCCTTGCCCGCGAGCTGCGCGACGGCGGCAGCGTGACCTCGGCGCGCGCCAGCGCGCGGTCGGTGAGGTTGGACAGGATGCGCAGGAAGACCTTGCCGCTCGGTGATGGACTCGACCAGCGATGCCACGCCCTCGCACATGCCGTTGACGAGGTTGGCGCCCATCGCGTCGCGCGTGTCGACGAGCAGGTGCACGACGAGCATCTCGCCGTCGCTCGTCGTCATCGGGTAGATTGCGGACCTCGATGTCGACGGCGCCGCCGCCGCGCGCGACCATGTCGCGGGTGGAAGCTGTTCGCGAGGTCGAGGATCTCCTGCCGGCGCTCGAGCACGGCGCCCATGGCCCGGGCCATGTCCGGCACTTCGACGACCTGGATCTGGCCGATCAGGATCGGGTCGGGTCGAGCTGGCCCGAAGCCGCCGGCCTTGCGCGGCAACCTTGGCGGCCGCGCTCAGCGCGGCGACGATCGACGGCTCCTCGACGACCATCGGCACGACGTAGTCCTTGCCGTTGATCGAGGAAGTTCAGGCCGAGGCCGAGCGGCATGCCGAGCACGCCGATCGACGTTCTCGATCATCTTGTCGGCCGCGTTGACGTCGAGGGTGGCCTCGCCGCTCCTCAGTTTCTCGAGGTCGGCGTCGCTCAGGACGCCGAGCTCGTGGACGGCACGGACCCGCTCGGCGGGCGACATGCGATAGAAGTGGGGGATCCTGGAGCGGGCCAAGGGTCGGTTCCGGCGGGTCCTGTGACGGCAGGGGGCACCCCTTGCGAGACCGCCGCACACTAGCAGGAAAGGCGCCGCGTTGCCAAGGCGGGATGCTCTTCGGACTGCCTGATGCGACAATGCATTACGACTGATCAAACCACGGAACCCGAATATGCTTCGCGCACTCTGGCTGGCCTTTTGCGTCGTGTTCGCACTGCCCACGCTCGCCGACGAAGGCATGTGGACGTTCGATAATTTTCCGCGGCAGCTCGTGAAGAGCCGCTATGGCGCCGACATCGGTCCGGAGTGGCTCGACCGCGTGCGGCTTGCCACAGTCAGGATCGAGGGCGGCTGCACCGGGTCGTTCGTCTCCCCGAAGGGCCTCGTGCTCACCAATCACCATTGCGTGCGTGAGTGTCTGCAGCAGCTCTCGAGCCCGGCGCGCGACGTGCAGGCGACGGGGTTCCTCGCGCGCAACAACGCGGAAGAGGAGCGTTGCGCCGCCGAGCAGATATCCGTGCTGACCCGCCTCGAGGACGTCACGAACAGCGTGACGACGGCCGTCGGGGATGCGATCGGGCCGGCGTCCAACGAGAAGCGCAAGGCGACCCTCACGCGTCTCGAGCAGGCGTGCGAGGAGGGCTACCGCAAGCGCTCCGACCCGCATTCCTGCGAGGCGGTGACGCTCTACGGCGGTGGCCAGTATTTCCTCTATCACTACAAGCGCTACGAGGACGTCCGCCTCGTCGCCGCTCCGGAGCTCGAGGTGGCATTCTTCGGCGGCGATGTCGACAACTTCCAGTTCCCGCGCTGGAATCTCGACTTCGGCATGTTTCGCGTGTACGAGAACGGCAAGCCCGCCTCGACGCCCGATTACCTGCGCGTGCACCGCGCGGGCGCGGCCGCCGGCGAGCCGGTATTCGTGCCCGGGCACCCCGGGAGCACGCGGCGACTGGACACGCTGGCGCAGCTCCGCTTCCAGCGTGATCTCGTGCTCAATCACTGGCTGCTGCGTGCCGCCGAGATTCGCGGCCGCTACCTGCAGTTCGCGACGGAGGGCGCGGAGCCCGCGCGCATCGTCGAGGAGCCGCTCTTCGGCATCGAGAACTCGCTCAAGGTGCGGCGCAACCAGATGAACGTGCTGCTCGACGAGAACTTTCTCGCGACGAAGGCGAATGACGAACAGGCGCTGCGCAATGCCGTCGCGGCCGATCCGAAGCTCAAGGCCTACGGCGGAGCGTGGGGCGACATCGATAAGGCCCTCGACACTTACCGCGGCTTCTTCGACCGCCATACGTTTCTCGAGCTCGGGGCTGCGTTGCAGGGCGACCTGGCGTTCGATGCCAGGATCCTGGTGCGCGCCGCGATCGAGCGCGAGAAGCCGAACGAGACGCGGCAGCGCGAGTACACGGAGGCGGCCCTGCCGCTCCTGCGCCAGCAGATACTCGCGCCCGCGCCGGTGTACCCGGATCTCGAGACGCTGCGTCTCACGTTCTCGCTGGAGAAGCTCGTCGAGTTCCTCGGCGTGGACGACCCCGCGGTGCGCCTCATCCTCGGGCGCGACTCACCGCGCAGCCTCGCCACCCGGCTGGTCCGCGAGACGAAAGTCGGCGACCCGGCGTTCCGGGAACAGCTCTGGAACGGCGGGCGCGCGGCGGTCGAGAAGTCCGGCGATCCGCTGATCGCGCTCGCGCTGCGTCTGGAGCCCGAGGCGCAGCAGATCCGCAAGCGCTATGAGGATGACGTGGAGGCGCCGATCCTCGCCGCCGAAGAGCGGATCGCACGCGCACGCTTTGCGGTGAAGGGCACGAGCACCTATCCGGATGCGACCTTCACCCTGCGGCTCACGTTCGGCAGCGTGGCGGGCTGGCGGGAAGGCGAGCGCGAGGTGCTGCCCTTCACGACGCTCGAAGGCCTGTACGCGCGCGCGACCGGCCAGCCTCCGTTCCGTCTGCCAGCACGGCTGGCTGCAGGCCAGGGAGCACGTGAACCTCGACACGCGCTTCAATTTCACGACCAACGACGACATCGTCGGCGGCAATTCCGGCAGTCCGGTCGTGGATGCGCGCGGGCGCCTCGTGGGGCTGATCTTCGACGGCAACATCCATTCGATCGGCGGCGACTTCTGGTTCGATCCGGCCCTCAATCGCGCGGTCGCCGTCCATCCCGCGGCGCTCGTGCTGGCGCTCGACGAGATCTACGGCGCCAGCAACCTGCTGCGTGAGATGACTGTCGACTGAGCGGCGCGCGTGGCGATGGAGAGGCCATGGTTCAAGAGCTATCCGCCGGGTGTGCCGCACGAGATCGCGCTGGACCCCGCGGATTCGATCCCGCGCATGCTGGACGAGGCCTGCCGCCGCTTCCCTGACCGGCCCGCCTTCCACAACCTCGGCCGCACGCTCAGTTTCCGCGAGCTCGACGAGCTCTCCGGCCGGTTCGCCGCGTACCTGCAGCGCGATTTGAAGCTCGCCCGCGGCGATCGCGTGGCGGTCATGATGCCGAACCTCCTGCAATATCCGGTCGCGCTCTACGGCATCCTGCGCGCGGGGATGGTCGCGGTGAACGTCAACCCGCTGTACACCGCGCGCGAGCTCGCGCACCAGCTCCGCGACTCCGGCACATGCGCGATCGTGATCCTCGCCAATGCGGCCGCGGCGCTCGAGGAGGCGCTGCCGCAAACCGCCGTCGAGCACGTGATCGTGACCGAGGTGGGCGATCTCCTGCCGTGGCCGCGGCGCGTCGCTCGTGAATTTCGTCGGTGCGGTACGTGAAGCGCATGGTGCCTTCCTACCGGTTGCCGGCCGCGATCCCGTTCGGACGCAGCGTCGCGCACGGGCACGACCCCGACCCCGTGCCGATCGCCGCGGAGGACCTCGCCTGCCTGCAGTACACCGGTGGCACGACGGGCGTCTCCCGGGGCGCGATGCTCAGCCACGGCAACCTCGTCGCCAACGTGCGGCAGATCAACACGTGGTTCGCGAGTCACAGCTCGCCCGGCGAGGAGATCGTCATCACGGCTCTGCCGCTCTATCACGTCTATGCGCTGACCTGTAACTGCTTCTGCTATACGGACCTCGGCGGACTGAACGTGCTGATCACCGATCCGCGCGACCTGGCCGCGCTGGTGCGCGAGATGAAGCGCTGGAAGTTCACCGCGATCACCGGCGTGAACACGCTCTATCAGCATCTCGCGAGTTACCCGCCCACGCGCAGCGTCGACTTCTCGCATCTCAAGCTGACCTCCGCGGGCGGCATGGCCGTGATGGAAGCGACCGCGAAGCTCTGGGCCGAGGTCTCCGGCAGCGAGATCCTCGAAGGCTACGGCCTTTCCGAGGCCTCGCCGGTCGTTACCTCCAACCGGCCCGACCTCAAGGCCTAGAGCGGCACGATCGGCCTGCCGTTGCCGGGCACGGATGTCACTCTTACGCGACGACCAGAACCGCGAAGTTGCGCCCGGGCGTATCCGGCGAACTCTGCGTGCGTGGACCGCAGGTGATGAGCGGCTACTGGGAAGACGGAGCCGCCACCGGCGAGGTCATGACTCGCGACGGCTATCTTCGCACCGGCGACGTCGCCACGATGGACGAGGGCGGCTATCTCCGCATCGTGGACCGCAAGAAGGACATGATCTCGGTGTCGGGACTCAAGGCCTATCCAAACGAGATCGAGAACGTGGTGATGATGCACCCGGCGGTCCTGGAAGCGGCGGCGATCGGCATCCCCGATCCGAACACGCGCGAGGCGGTCAAGGTGTTCGTCGTGCTGCGCCCGGGCATGACGGCAACGGCGGAGGAGATACGGGCGCTCTGCAAGCACAATCTCGCGCCCTACAAGGTGCCGAAGCAAATCGAGTTCTGCGCCTCGCTGCCGAAGTCGAACGTCGGCAAGATCCTGCGGCGCGAGCTGCGCGGTTAGTCCGCCCTGACGGCGTCCTCGCTTACAGGCCGCCCAGCTCGACCGACCGCTCACGGTGGATGAGAATCCATTCTGCGTGTTCGTCGAGCGCTGCCTCACCGACTGCCCTCAGGATTTCACGTCGCTCCTGATCCGTCTGCGCAGTCACCAGCCTGCGCAGCGCATTTCTGAAGATGCGCTGCATGAACCTGTACTGCTTGATGAGTTCCTTCTCTGCCTTTCTCTGAGCGAACGCACTCCGGGTCGCCGCAACGAGCGGCAGGATCGCCATGAGCACTACCAGGGGGATCTTCGCCACGTCGGACAGTTGCCGGTCATACACGACCAGCCCGAGCGCCACCACCAGACCGAGTGCCAGGCAGGTCATGCTCAATTGCTCCGTACGGGAGTTGGCCCTTACGCACGATCGTGCTTTGGCGCTGTAGTAACCGGATTGCCCGGACTCGCCATCCCCGACCCATTCATTGATTGCCAACGCGAGTCCTTCCGGCGTTGCCCGTACCCGAACGTCGCCGTACAGACCACTGACCCGCATGACATTGCGGATCCACCCGAGCTCCGCATCCTGCTTCTGCAGGAAATTATCGTGGGCAAATTTCGATGAGTCGCGGGCACCGATGCCTGCGGCGATCCAGAAATACTGGATCCTCAGGCCCTCGGCCAGGACCCGGTAGTCCAGATACCTGCGATGCCACGCGCGCCGCCTCGCCACCATGAACAGCGCGGCCCCGAAACTAAACAGACAAAGAAACGCCACGATGAATTCCGGGCTGCCATAAACATCCGAATAGCCGATATAGGCCAGCGCCATCAGCACGGCAATGGTGTGGGTGACACGGAGCATCCGGTAGAACCGCCGCTGATAATAGCCGGCGAGCCAGTCCGCGCACACGAAGACGGCGTTGGTGTGACCGAGCGCCGCGGGAAGACCGGCGACCTCCGGTGGCGCGGGCAGGTCGTACCGCTCGCGCAGGATCGCTGTCCGGTGGCGCCCGAGATCGGCGTTGAATTCTGCGACTCTCGAGAATATCAGGCGATACCGGCCGGGCAACGCGTGGGAACGGGGCTCTTCTTCGTCCGTGGTGAACCAGCTCGTGTCACCCGGTTGTCGCGGTGCTGCAGGTTCACCATCAGCCTGGTCCCGGGATACGACGATGTGGTAGACGAGGTCGCTCGCGTCGTCGGCCAGAAGCTCGCGAAATTTCCAGCGCTCACTGGTGTAGCCCGGCATCACGTCATGGTGATGAAAATGTACCAGCTGCGCAGTGCCGCCGAGGCGATCAGAGGGCTTCCCATCCCACAGGGCGAGCAGGATGTGGCAATGTGCACTGATGAACGCACCGAGCTGCGCGTACTGCCGGTTACGCACCGCGGGTTCAGACCTGACCGCTTCCGGTTCCGCACCCCGCAGCAGGGGTAATTCGATGACTTCGGCCCGTGCGCAAAGACGGGCGAACGTCTGCCGGGATTCTGCGGTGACGAAATCCTCCGCGTACATATCGCGAGGCATCGGCAAGACAGCGATGACGGGAATGTCGAGCGCCAGGGCTTCCTCAGCCACTACCCGATCGGCCCCCTCCGCGAGCGCGCTCATCACCCGCAGCGGAAGGTCAGGAGAAAGGCTCTGCATCCCAGCGAAGAATTCCCGTACCTGCCGCCGGATCCGCGGGATTTCCGACTTGACGAGGTTGCCGTGCCCCGTAACGCCGATCAGTAAAGGCACCGCCGAAACAACGGTGTCCCCGCTTGCTGCCGGTACGGGTGACGCGGCGGCGGAGGCATGCTGAAACGGCCCGATAACCGCCTGATCGGGAGAGGTGCGCATTCGGACAGTCGCTTTGCTATGCACTACCGGCATTCTGGTCCGCGGTTAGAATAGATGCCAGAGCCGCAAAGGGCGAGGGAACTCCATGCAGTCACGAATCGAACACGAATTCACAATGGAGCAGGAGGACTTATTCATCTCGCTGTCCGAGTCTCTCTATCGTTTCGGACTGATCTTCGGCGTCCTTGGACTCGGCGTGACTGCCCTGGGGATCACGGTCGAGATAACAGGCGCTTACGGCGGTGGCATTGCCGGTCCCGCAATAGCCATCACTGGCCTGGCCGCGGCAATTGGCGGATTTCTCTTCCTCCGGCCCAGGGCGGGGCTCGATCGCATTGCCAGCACGCGGGGGCGCGATATCACCAACCTCGTGGAAAGCGTGGAGTCGCTCACTTCTGCCCATCGCCTGCTGCGCCTCGTGCTCCTGATCTTCGTGCTCGCACGGACTGCGGCTCTGCTGGCCGCGGGCGCGAGCTGAGACGGGCGATCCACTGCGACCAACATTCAGGATAACGACGCCATGGCTGAGTATGAGTTCTCGGAGGCCGAAAACCGGCCACTCAGGAACCTGCGCCGCACGACGATGCACATCGCGATATTGTTCGTCGCTTTTGGCGCGCTGGAACTGGCAGGTGCGTTTCTGCTCGCGGATGTCGTCGGGCGATGGATCAGCCTGGGCGTGGCAATGCTGTTTCTCACGCTCGGCTGGCTCTACGTGCGGCCCCTGGATAACCTGCGGCGTGTCATCGACGGCAAAGGCCAGGACATCCGCCAGATCATGATCGCATTGAGCGATCTGCGCGTGGCCTATCTCGGCGGCGAAGTCATCGTCGCCGTGCTGGTCGCAATAGTGCTCGTGGAGATCATGCGGCTCGTGAGCTGAGGGCAGCCGTGCCCTGCCCGATGCTGCGGTCTGGCGTATTGGCGATTTGCCTTCGCCCACCGGGGCTGATAGCTTGCGGCCAGAAACAAGCTCACTCGGAAAGACTGAGCAGGTTGACATAAGCTCACAACCTCGCCCATTCGAATGAAGCTATCCCCCCGGCGATATGTTAGTTTCCGAGAAAAGAAGGGCGGAGTCCCCATGACCTGTATGCCCCTGTTGACGATCGCGAAGAGAGTCGTCACGAGCCTCGTGCTCGTACTCGGCCCTTTGCAGGCGTCGGCGATGACAATCAGCTACACGGTTACGAACGTTTCTGGCAACCGGTATCAGTACGATTACACGGTGACCAACAGTCCGCCGGCCGTGGTGCCGGCCCTGGAGTGGCTCCATATCTTCTTCGCGAACACGCCGATCGACCTGGAACCCGACGGGATTCCGGATCACACGATTTATGACAATCTTGCAATAGTCGGCTCGCCAGCCAATTGGGACCTGCTGCTGCTCCCGCCGGGGGCAGACGATGGCGTCCTGGATGCACTGGCGCTACCCGGTCCCGGCATCCCCGCGGGCAGCAGCCTGGGCGGCTTTTCCGTGCGCTTCGACTGGTGGGGCCCGGGAACGCCCGGATCCCAGCCCTTTGCGATCTGGTCGACGAGCGCCACGCCGACCCTCCCGCCGGACTGCCAGCACACGTCTCCCACAGGCCTGATTGCGTGCGGAACGACGATTCAGGCCGCTGTGCCGATGCCCGCCGCCGCCTGGCTATTCACGTCGGCCCTGGCCGGACTCGGATTGCTGCGCCGACGGCGGGTCGAGGCTCGGAGCTGACGAGCCGAAGTCACGCAAAGAGCGGACGCGCCGTTGGCACTGCAGAGGGTGCCATCGCGCGCCGCGGACCTGGTTGGATGCTCAGGGGAACGCTGATGAACGCACTCGCTTTGCGGCGCCGATGCCATACGATCCTTGCGGGCCGTGCGGCTCCCGCGTTGCTCATCGCGGCCATGCTCACCTGGGGAGCGGCGGCGCAAGCAGGGGGAACGCCCGCCGACACCACGCCGGATCCCTTCTACTTCGTCGATCGGACGGACGTTGCCACGTCCACGGTGATCACCTCGGCCGCCGTGACCATCCGGGGCATCAACCGCGAGGCGCCCATATCGGTGACCGGTGGAATGTATTCCATCGGTTGCAAGGCCACGAGTTTCAGGAGCACGCCCAGCAAGATCGAAAATGGCGAGAAGGTGTGCGTCCGGCACACCAGCGCGGCGACCCCGAGCACCGCGGTCAATACGACCCTGACCGTGGGCGGGGTGTCCGACACGTTCACCAGCACCACGGCCGCACCGGCCGCGGATTCGACTCCGAACGCATTCCACTTCGATGATCAGAACCCGGTGGCCCTGTCCGTCCCGGTGACTTCCACCGCCGTCGCCATCACCGGCATCAACGTGGCGACGCCCATTGCGGTGAGCGGCGGTCAGTACTCCATCGGCTGCACCGCGTCCTTCACCGGCGCCTCCGACAACATCACCAATAACCAGGTCGTGTGCGTGAAGCACACGAGCTCGGCCGCACTCAGCACGCCGGTGGATACCGTGCTGACCGTCGGGGGCGTGTCGGATACATTCACGAGCACGACCCTCTCCGACGCCACGCCCGATCCTTTCACCTTCATCGGCCAGATCCCGGTGCCGCTGGTCACCCCGATCACCTCGAACACCGTCACCATCACCGGCATCACCGGACCGGTTGCCATCTCCGTGACCGACGGACAATATTCCATCGGTTGCACGGCTTCGTTCACCGGCGCCGCGGGCACCATCAGCAACGGCCAGTCGGTGTGCGTGCGCCATACGAGTGCGGCGACGGAAAATTCCTCGGTAGGCACGATCCTGGACGTCGGTGGAGTCCGCGATACGTTCACCAGCGTCACCGAGATCACGTCGGCTTCGGTCGACACCGCCACGTTGCCGGCGGACACGCCCGAGGTTGATCCGGAGGTCACCCTGGATTTTCCGAACCAGGGGCTCAAGACGGTCACGGAAACCGACGCGACGGACAAACCCGGCACGATCGCGGTCACCTCCTGCGCTCCGGTGGACCCGCGTGAAGGCGAGGGTCCGGGTGGCGCCTTCAATCCCCGTCCCCTGGCCCTGTCGGAGCTCGCCTCGACGTGCCCCACGCTGCCGCTGGAGACGCTGGTGATTCCACCCTACGTCAGAGGCTTCCCCGACGTGAACGGTGACGTGCGATTCGTCATCTCCACCGCATCCACGACGGCGGAGTTCACCGACGCCATGCTGCTGCACCAGGGCCAGCCGGAGACACTCGTCGACTACGGGACCGGCACCCATCCGCCCTGCGAAGCACCCCTCAGTGATCGACCACTCTGGTTCTACGGGATGAGGGTCGGCGAGAGGGTTGCCCTGGTGGGCGAGGACTCGGTGATGAAACCATCATCGATTCAGTGCAACCAGTCCCGCAGCGGCACCAAGAAGATGTCCAACCTGCTGCAGGCATCGCGCCTCGATGAGGGTCTTTATACGAGCAAGTCCTACGTGGCCGATCAGATCAGGGACCTTGATACCCTCCTCACGAAACTGGCTTTCGACGATGGCTCGTGCGATGCGGCCCTGGGTGATGCCACGGCAACCATGCAGACGGCCCTGGCCAGTTGCCGCATGGCGACGGTGTTCGCCAACATCACCCAGGACACCTCGGTGCCAGCCGTGGCCATCACGCGAACGATCTACGAGTACCAGATGCTGGTGACCCTGACCAACCCGGGGGCGATTGCCAATGACGCCAGTGTGAAGATTCGCAGCGGCAAGCCGGCTACCACCACCGTGGTCGGGACGAACGACGAGGTGGTCGTGAATTTCGGCACCATTCCCGCCGGAGCAACGACCGCCGCGACGACTTTCAGGATCCGCCAGAATCGCACCGTTCCGCTGAATCCGAAGGACCTGTTGGCTGCGGTGAGTTTCGCCGACGATGATCCCGGCCGGTACTCCAACGCCCGGGCCGCCTGCGAGCAGATCTGCTCGGTGGCCAAGGCCAACAAAGCAGCGTTCGCCAGCTGTCCGGACAAGGTGAAGGAGAAGAACTATCGGGGCGCCCTGATCAGCGGCGGGCTGGCCACGGGCTTCAGCATCTTTGACCGGCTGGAGCATCCGACGACGAGCCCCCCCGGCGCATGGACGCGCTACCCGGTGGAGCTGACGGGCTGCGTGGACGAGGGCCAGATTCCGACGGATTAGGGTAACCGCCCCCCAGGCGCGGGAAATGAAGATACGCGGGGCAGCCGACGGCCGGCGCTGTCCACGGCCGAGTGATATAAGCAGGAGCTGTGGACACCACTATTGCCGCGCAGGAACCGGGCGGGCCCGCATCGCCGGCGGACCCGGAGAAGACCGCCCAAGTCGCGCGGTACACCTACCGGGCTTTCATCAGCTATAGCCATAAGGACGAGAAGTGGGCCGGCTGGCTGCACCGGGCCGTGGAATCCTACCGGCCGCCGAAACAGCTGATCGGCCAGGATACGCGCTTCGGTCCGGTGCCCGGGCGACTGTCGCCCGTGTTTCGCGACCGCGAGGAACTCGCCAGCGCCACCGATCTCGGCCAGAACATTGGCGAAGCGCTGGCGGCCTCCGCCTGCCAGATCGTCATTTGTTCCCCGAACGCCGCGCGCTCCCGCTGGGTCAACGAGGAGATCCTCGCCTATAAGCGACTCGGTCGAGAGGACCGGATCTTCTGCCTGATCGTCGATGGGGAGCCCAATGCGACCGGGGCCGTTGGCCGCGCCGACGAGGAGTGTTTCCCTCCGGCCCTGCGTTACAGGCTCGGACCGGATGGGCAACTTTCCGATGTTCCCACGGAGCCGATCGCGGCAGACGCCCGGGAAGGGAAAGACGGCAAAGCCAACGCCAAGCTCAAGCTCATCGCCGGCATGCTGGGTGTCGGGTTCGATGCGCTCAAGCAGCGGGAGCAGCTCCGCCGTCAGCGCCGGCTAGTCGCTCTCGCCACTGCCGCGGTAACCGGCATGGCGTTCACAACGACGCTCGCCACGCTGGCGCTCGTCGCCAGGTCCGAGGCCGAGCGCCAGCGCGTCCGGGCGGAGCAGGAAGCGGAAACCGCACGGCAGACCACAGATTTTCTCGTCGGCCTCTTCGCGGTCTCCGATCCCGGCGAGGCCCGGGGCAACACGATCACGGCGCGTGAGATTCTCGACAAGGGCGCCCTGCGAGTCCGGACGGAGCTCGGTAACCAGCCCGCGGTTCAGGCACGGCTGATGGACACGATGGGCTATGTATATAAGAGCCTGGGGCTGTATCCCGAGGCCGGCAGCCTCCTGAACGACGCGCTGACCCGGCGTCGCGACGTCCTGGGCGCGGATCACCCGGAAGTCGCCCTGACGATGTCTCATCTCGCCGAGGTGCTGAGCCTGCAGGCGAAGTACGACGTGGCCGAGCCGATGTACCAGCAGGCGCTGGAGGCTCAGCGACGCGTCCTCGGGAGCCATGCGCCGGAGGTGGCCAACACACTCATCGGTTTCGCCAACCTGATGACGGCCGAGGGCCGTTTCAAGGAGGCAGGGGTCCTGCTGCGCGAGTCGCTCGATATCCGCCGCCAGGCGTTGGGCACCGAGCACCTGGACGTGGCGCGCAGCATGGAAAACCTCGGCATGAATTTCTACGACCAGGGCGACTACAAGGCGGCCGAGAAGCTGCTCCGGGATGCCACCGCAATGAGGCGCCGACTCCTGGGGGACAGCCCGCACCCCGAGCTCGCCGATGGCCTGAACAATCTCGGGCTCATCCTCATGGACACAGGCGACCTCCGCGCAGCCGAGCTGATGTTCCGGGAGGCGCTCGCCATGAATCGCCAGTTGCTCGACAAGCTGCACCCCACCATCGCGGTCAACCTCAACAATCTCGCCATGGTGCTCAACGATCAGGGCCGCTACACCGAAGCCGAGCCGCTCTATCGCGAAGTACTGGCGACGCGCCGTCAGGCGTTGGGGAAGGACCACCCGGCCGTGGCCGGGGCCCTGAACAACCTGGCATTCGTGCTCTACGACAAGGGCGACCACGCAGCCGCGATGAGTATGGAGCGCGAGTCACTGGACATGTATCGGCGATTGTTCCCCGGCGATCACCCGGACGTGGCCACGGGCCTCGCCAACATCGGGGTCTGGCTGGCGGTGGCACGCGACTACCGGGATGCCGAACCGATGGTCCGTGAGGCGCTGGCAATGCGTGAACGCCTGTACGGCGAAAAGCACGCCGAGGTGGCGATGAGCAAGGCCGCCCTTGCATACCTCTACCTGGAGACTGGCCGGTTCGAGGAGGCTCGCGCGATGGCCCATGAGGCCGGACAGATGCTGACCGACACGCTTGGACCCGAACACTGGCGCACGGCCTGGGCAGCCAGCGTGGAAGGCGCTGCCATCTCCCACACAGCGGATTTCCGGACTGCCGAGCACTTGCTGCTGTCCGGTCTCGCCACCCTCGAAAAGAGTCCGGGTGCCGGCGGCCGCCAGGTGTACATACAGTCCACGCGGCGATTCATCGTCGGGCTCTACCGTGCCTGGGGTCGTCCTGGCCAGGCTTCCCGGTATGTGGCCGAGAGCACTCCGTCGCCGTGACCGCTTTGTGCGTCCGCACGCGGCGCCGTCAACGTGATGTGATCGTCAGGATTTCCTGACGCCGCCCGCGACGGCCGCCCAATGATCCTCGTGCGTCCAGGTGCGCACGAAATTCTCTTCTTCGATCGGCGCGAGCTCGGCGTGAATGCGGCGGCGTTGCGCGGCGATCGGCGCCTTGAAGCCAGCCAGGACCTCCCGGCTGCGCGCGAGGTAGGGCTCCAGGAAGGTCGCGAGGCAGGCGTCGAGCGGCTGGCCGGGCGCGCACACCCAGTCGACGAGACCCAGGTCGAGCGCACGCGCCGCCTCGAGCCGGGCGGCGGTGGAGAGAATGCGCAGTGCCCGACGATCGCCGACCGTCAACGCCAGATCGATGCCGCCCCCCCAGGCCGTGGTGACGTTGAGCTGGGCCTGGAGAAAGCCGATCTCGGCGTGTGGCGCGGCGACGCGCAGGTCACAGGCGAGCGCGAGCTCGGCGCCGCCGCCGAATGCATGCCCGTTGAGCGCGGCAATGACGGGTACGGGGAAGGCGCGCACGCGGTCGAGCGCCGCGCGGCCGCGACGGCTCATCGCGCGCGTGTCGGCCTCGGAGCGGATCCTGTCGAGCTCCTGCAGGTCGCCGCCGGCCGCGAAACACTTGTCGCCTGCGCCGGTGATCACGGCACAACGGACCGCGGCGTCGTCCCCATGCTCGGCCAGTGCCCCGCCGATCTCGTCGAGCGTCGCGAGGCTGAGCGCGTTCCTCTTCTCCGCGCGGTTTATGGTGAGCCGCAGGATGGCACCGCGGACTTCCGTGAGCAGCGAGTGTTCGGTCATGGTCATGAACGATCAGAAATAGAGACGCATCACGCATTCCGCGACGCAGGCGGGGCGCGACTGGCCCTCGATCTCGACCGTATACTCCTCCGTGAGTTGCAGACTGTTCTTGACATCCTCCACAGCGAGGATCTTGCACCGCGCGCGGATGCGGCTGCCGGCCGGCACGGCGTTCGGAAAGCGCAGCTTGTTGAGCCCGTAGTTGATGATGTTGCGTACGCCGGGGAAGAGCGGCCTCTTCTCGTCCACCAGGCCGCGCAGGTAGGGATACAGCGACAGCGTGAAATAGCCGTGCGCGATGGTGGACTTGTAGGGCGACTCCGCTGCGGCGCGCTTCGGATCCACGTGAATCCACTGGTGGTCCCGCGTCGCCCGGGCAAAGTCGTCGATCATCTCCTGGGTCATCGTCAACCACTCGCTGACGTGGACTTCCGTACCGGTCCTGCGCCGGAGGTCCGCCAGGGTATCAGCCAGTGCCATTGTCAAATCCCCACCCGATTTCGGCTGGGGATGCTATCAGATGGCCGCGCGGGCGGGGTGGCCGCGTTTGAACCAAGCGCGTTCCGCCCGCTCAAAACGCGTTATCGTGGGAGAGAAAGTCCGGGGCAGCGAATTTCACGATAACGCGCAGATTGCTCTCCGGTAGCGGGATATATAATCGTGCGTATCCATCGGAGTCGTCTCATGGTCGCATGCCTGTCAGGTTTCCGGGCGGTTGGTGCCGCTGCAATGGCGGCATGGCTGGTGGCAGCGTGCAGCAATTCCAGCATGCAGTCTTCCGGCGGTGGCGGCGGAACGTCGGTCAGCCTCCCGGGCGGGGGCATGCCGGGATCTTCCGGCTCGTCCGGCGGTTCGTCAGGCTCGCCGGGTGGCAAGAGCGGCAGCAAGCCCTCGTCGGGCGGCGGCGCGTCAGGCGGAGGGTCCCCTGGCGCCGGCATGCCGGGGAGCGCGGGCGGGATGCCCGGTGCGACGAGCGGCAGCGGCCAGGCCGGTGAACCGGGCGGTATGCCGGGTGCAACGAGCGGCGGCGGGCAGAGCGGTAAGCCCGGTGGCGAGGCCGACACGGCCAAAGCCGAGAAGGGCGGAAAAGGCGGCAAGCAGGGCGAGGGTGCGGCCGACGGGCAGGCGGGCGGCATGTCGAATGCCGGCAGCGGTTCGTCCGGCGCCGGCGCGGCGGGCGACGATCCGCAGGGAGCCTTCGACAAGTCACTCGGCGATTTCGATGGTGCGATCGCCCGCGAGCGTGATGCCATGGCGTCCGCCGGCAAGGGCTCCGGCCGCGCCGCCGAGGAACGCGAGGCCGGGGACGCAGGCGCCGTCAAGACGGCCGGCACCGCAGGTGCGGGACGCGGCGAGCAGGGGGGCGGCACGGGTGGTGGAGATGCCGGCGCTACGGGCGGGGAGGCCGCCGGCGGCGGTGAGAAAGGCGAGCCGGCGGACACGCAGTCCGGAGAAGGATCCGCGGGCGCCGGCGCGGGCCAGACCGACGTCAAGAGCGGAGCCCAGGGCCAGAGCGGCGACAAGGGCCAGGACCAGCAGGGCGAGGCTTCGAGAATCCCGCCAGACATCCCGCCCGACGGAACGGGCGAGGACCAGGTTGCGCGGCAGCTGCGTGAGGCGGCGATGGCGGAGAAGGACCCTGCCGTGCGCGAGGCCCTGTGGGAGCAGTATCGGCGCCATACCGGCATAAAGAAATGAAATGAGGAGTTCCACGACAACGGCAGGCAGGGACTGGCGCATGGCCGCGATACTCGGGTGCGTCATCGTAGTAACTGCCTGTTCCGTGTCGCACGGCGTCAAGTACGAGTCGGTGAGTCTCGTGCGTTCCGACCACGAAGCGCCCCCCGCCGAGCTCCTCGACGTCGGCATCGTGCTCTTCGACCCGGGCGTCGCCGAAGGCAAGACGGATCCGAAGGGCCTCGTCTTCCCGGAAGTGCGCAAGGCCGAATCGCGCTACATGCCCTATCACCTCAAGACCACGCTCGAGACCAGTGGCGAGTGGGGTTCCGTGTGGGTGTTGCCCGAGAAGGCCGACTCGGCCGACCTCATCGTGTGGGGACGCATCGACCACTCCGACGGCCTCGACGTCGCAATCCGGGCAGGCGCCTGGGACGCCACGGGACGCGAGTGGCTGAACAAGACCTACAAGACCCGCGTGCCCGAGAAGGCCTATTCGCAATATCGGGACAAGGATCAGGACCCGTATCAGAACGTCTACAACGAGATTGCCAACGACCTGCTCGCCGCCCGCAAGAAGTTCTCAGCCAGGAACCTGCAGGCGATCCGCGACGTGGCGGAGCTGCGGTTCGCGGCGGATCTCGCTCCCGCGGCATTCGACGGGTATCTCGCGAAGGATCGCAAGGGCCAGTACCAGGTCTCGCGGCTGCCGGCGGCCGACGATCCGATGCTCGCTCGAATGCGGGCGGTGCGCGAGCGCGAGTATGCGGTCGTCGACACGCTCAACGAATACTACGCGGACCTGTATTTCGATCTTTCGAAGCCCTATGAGGACTGGCGCAAGGTCTCGCGGGAGGAAACGCTCAAGTACCAGGACCTGCAACACTCGGCCATGTTGCGCTACCTGCTGGGCGGCGCCGCGATACTCGGCGCCGTGCTGTACGAGAGCTCCGGCGGCGACAACGGTGCGGTGACTATGACGGGCGTCCTGGGCGGCATCGAGGGCATCAAGTCGGGCATCTCCAAGTCGGCCGAGGCCAGCATCGCGCGCGAAGGGCTGAAGGAGCAGGGCAAGTCGCTCGAAGCCGAGGCCGAACCCCTGGTGGTCGAGGTCGAGGGACAGACTCGCCGCCTGACCGGAACGGCAGAGGAAAAATTCAAGGAATGGCGCCGCCTGCTCAAAGAAATCTATGAGAAGGATACGGGCTTGCCGCCACCTCCGGACCCTGCTGCGGCCGCGGCAACGGGCTGATCTCGCGCCCCCATGGAGTCGCTGACGGCGGGACTCACCCTGGCCGGACGCTTCCGGCTGGTCCGCCGGCTGGGGCAAGGCGCCGTCGGCGAGGTATGGCTCGCCGAGGACGCCACGGCGCGATGCCAGGTCGCTCTCAAGATCGCGGCCGCCGGCGCTGACCCGGCGCTCCTGCGCGCGGAGTTCGAACAGGCACGCCGGCTCGTCCACCCGGGGATCGTGCGTCTGCAGGAATATTCGGAAGGCCCGCCTGCGTTCCTCGTCATGCAGTTCGTGCGGGGTGCCGGCATCGGCGCGCTGCGCGGCCAGGGATTTCGCGCGATCATCGAGACGCTGATCCCCGTCGCGGACGCGCTGGAGCATGCGCACCGGCAGAGCGTGGTCCACCGCGATCTGAAGAGCTCCAACGTGCTGCGTGACGAGCACGGTCGCATCTTCATCAGCGATTTCGGGCTCGGGGCCGCCTCACGCGGCGGCTCGCTGCCGGGCATGAGCCCGCAACAGCTCGACGGGGCTCCGCCGGCAGTGAGCGACGACGTCTACGCGTTCGGCGCGCTGCTCTACGACCTGCTCGCCGGGCAGCCGCTGTTTCACCCGGACGTGACGCCGGAGCGCATCCGCGGCGAGGTGCCGGAAATACCCGCGTCCGACCTCACCGGTGAGCCTCTGCCGGAAGGGCTGCGGCGACTCATGACGGGCCTGTTGCAGAAGTCGCCGGCGGCAAGACCTCCCGGGATGGGCGCCGTGCGGAGCGCACTGGAGGACATCCTGCGCGACAGCGCCCCACGGGCCGGCGACGCGGAGCTGATCCGGCCGGTCGCGCGATCGCGGGCCGCCGAGGTTGATGATGCGGGGGCGACCCGCGAGGCGATGCCCGGCACCCGGGCGCGCTCCGGCTTGCCCGCGCTGGCCGTCTACGGCGGCCTCGCGTTGTGTCTGGTGCTGGCGCTCGCCGTCATGCTGTATCTGCCGGCAGTCGTTCGCGAGCGTGCGCCGAAACCCGGTGCGGCCGCCCCGAGCCCGCCAGAGCCCGTACCCGCGGCTGCGCCCGTGGCGCCGGAGGCTCCCGCGGTCCCGCAGGAAGTCCTCGACCAGGTGCTCGGCGAATTCCTGCGGAGCGACGACGAGCTGCGCAAGATCAATGCGGACCAGTGGGGTGGCGCGGACTGGGCGGAGCTGCGGCGGCTGGCGCAGTCCGGCGACGAGGCCTACCAGCGCCACGACGGGACGGCCGCGATCTCGGCATACCGCGCCGCTGCGGCGCTCGCAAGACAATTGCTGGCGCGCGCGCCCGAGGTGCTCGCGGCGGCCCTGCGCGAGGGCGAGGCCGCGCTCCATGCGGGCGACCAGGCGCGCGCCGTGGCGCAATTCGAGACGGCGCTCGCCGTGTCGCCCGGCGATCCGCGCGCCAGGCACGGCCAGGAGCGCGCCCGCAAACTCGACCGGCTCCTGCCGCTGATGAGCGAGGCGAGTGCGGCGGAGTCGGCCGGTCGGCGGTCCGAGGCGCTCGATCTCTACCGCAAGGCGGCCGCGCTCGACCCGGAGTGGGCTCCGGCGGCCGCGGGCGTGGCGAGGCTGAGCAGGGCCGCTGCCGTCGACGCCTACGAGACGGAGATGGCGCGCGGATTTTCCGCGCAGGCGAGCGGCGACTCGCAGCGTGCACGCTCGGCCTTCGACGCCGCGCTGAAGCTTCGTCCGGGCGACGCGCAGGCTCAGGCCGCGATCGTGCAGCTCGACACGGACCAGAAGCTCGCCCGGCTCACCGCGCTGCAGACCGAAGCGCGCGCGCTCGAGAAGGCGGAGCGCTGGAGCGAGGCGCTGCAGCGTTACGAGGCGGCACTCGCGGTGGACGCCAATCTCGCCGATGCGCGGCAGGGCCAGGAGCGCGCACGCTCGCGTCTCGATCTCGATCAGCGCCTGCGCCGCCAGCTCGGTAACGCCGACCGGTTCAACGACGACGCGGTGCTGGCGCAGGCTCGCGAGGTCCTTGCGGCCGCGCGCGCCGTCGAGGCCCCAGGCCCCGTGCTGAGCCAGCAGATCGCGGAACTCGACCGCCTGCTCGCCGTGGCGATGACGCCGGTGTCGGTGACGCTCGAGTCCGACAACATGACCGAGGTGACGCTCTACAAGATCGGCAGGCTCGGCGTTTTCTCCACGCGGACGCTGGAGCTCAGGCCGGGGGCCTACACGGCCGTTGGCAGCCGGCAGGGATACCGGGACGTGCGCCGGACCTTCCGCGTCGCTCCGGGCAGCGCGGCGCCGGTCGTCGTGCGCTGCGAGGAACCGATCTGATGCGGCCGATCGTCATCGACACGGCCGCGGGCTCGCGGCGCCTCACGCCTGCCGAGCTGCCGATCCGTATCGGCAGTGGCTCCGTGGCCGACATCCGCGTGCCGGGCCCGGTCACGGGCGAAGTGATCGGGCTCATCAGCAGTCTCGATGACAAGCCATTCCTCCAGGTCACGGGTGGCGCCTCCGCTCTCTTCGTGAACGGCGAGCCGGTGCCTGCGACGCGCTGGCTGAGCGACGCCGACGTGATCACCGCGGGCGTGCTGCGCGTCGAGTGCCACTTCGATGCGGAGGCCATCCGATTTTCGGTTGCCTATACCGACACCGAGTACGCGACGCTGCCCCCGGGAGGCGCGCCTGCCCGCGGCGAGGGCACCGAGATCGCCCCGCGGCGACCGGTCGCTTTCCAAGCTCAGGCCGACCGGCGGCGCTGGTCGTGGCTCGCGTATGCCGCCCTCGCATTGCTCGCCGCCGCGGCGCTGGACCTCTTCACCGCAACGGCGGTGCGCGTGGAGGTGATTCCCGCCGACGCGCGCGTCGATCTTCATGGGAGCTGGGTCCCCGTCAAGCTCGCAGGCCGTTACCTCCTGCGCCCCGGCCGTTACAGCGTCGAGCTGTCCGCGACGGGTTATGAGCCGCGGACCGCGGAGCTCGCCGTCGGCGATGCACGCAGCCAGGACTTCCGCTACGAGCTTCGCAAGCTGCCCGGGAAGGTCTTGATCCGGGCGAAGCCGCCGGTGCCGGTGCGCGTCGCCGTCGACGGCAAGGAGACCGCAGCCGGACCCGACGGCAGCTACAGCGTTGCGGCCGGCGCCCATTCGCTGACCGTGATGGCGAAGCGCTACCAGGATTTCACCAGCATGGTGGAGGTCGAAGGAAGGGAAGTGCGGCAGACGGTCGTCGCGGAGCTCAAGCCTGACTGGGCCGACGTCGCGGTCACCACCCAGCCTGACGGCGCCGCCATTCTCGTCGCCGGGGAAGCCCTCGGCACGACGCCCGCCACCGTCCCGGTCCCTGCCGGCGGTGTCGAGCTGGAGCTCAGGAAGGACGGCTACAAGCCGTGGCGTCAGACGCTGGCGGTCAGCGCCGGTGAGAAGATCGAGTTGCCGCTCGTCCGCCTGCAGGAAACGGACGGCTTGCTCGCCGTCGTCACGAATCCGGCTGGCGCCGCCGTCACGATCGACGGGCGCTATCGCGGCACCACGCCGCTCGACGCCGAGATCGCGCCCGGTGGCGCGCACGATGTGATCGTGACCAGGCCCGGCTACGAGACCGTCCGACGCCGTGTGACCGTGGAACGGCGCGCGGCGGCATCGCTCCGTCTCGACCTCGTGCAACGCGTCGGCGTCGTCCGCATCGAAGCCGACCCGCCCGACGCCGAGCTGCTGGTCAACGGCGTGGCGCGCGGCGCCGCCTCTCAGGAGCTGTCGCTGCCGGCCGTCGCCCAGCGCATCGAAGTGCGCAAGACCGGCTTCGCGCCTTTCGTTGCCAGCGTGACGCCGACGCCCGGTCTGCCCCAGGTCGTCAAGGTGCAATTGCTGACGCCGCAGCAGGCCGTGCTGGCTGCCACGCCGAGGACGGTCACGACGAAACAGGGCTCGGTGCTGCGCCTCGTGGAGCCGGGGTCCTTCGTGATGGGAGCGCCGCGTCGCGAGCAGGGCCGGCGCCCGAACGAGAGCGAGCGGCCGGTGCGGCTCACGCGCCGGTTCTATATCGGCCTGCGCGAGGTCACGAACAACGAATTCCGCGAATTCAGGCCCACCCACACCTCGGGAGCGGAAAAGTATCAGGAGCTGGCGGGCGGCGATCATCCGGTCGTCATGCTGAGCTGGGAAGACGCGGCGAGCTTCTGCAACTGGCTGAGTGACCGCGATGGGCTGCAGCCCGCCTACGCACCGCGGGAAGGCGCGCTGCGGCTTGCGGAGCCGGCAACCACGGGCTATCGCCTGCCGACCGAGGCCGAGTGGGAGTGGGCAAGCCGCTACAATGGGGGCGGCGGCACCCGGCGTTACCCGTGGGGCGACCACATGCCACCGGAAGAGGGTGCCGGCAATTTCGCGGACCAGTCGGCGAAGGGCATCGTGCCGAACGTGCTGAGTACTTACAACGATGGTTATCCCGTGACCGCGCCGGTCGGGTCGTTCAAGCCGAGCCCGCTCGGACTCTTCGACACCGGTGGCAATGCGGCGGAATGGGTCAATGATCTCTACACCGTGTACGGGGCGGAATCCGCGGCCGAGGCCACCGACCCCACCGGCCCGGCAGCCGGTCAATATCACGTGATCAGGGGCTCGAGCTGGCGTCACGCGAGCATCAGTGAGCTGCGCTACGCTTTCCGCGATTTCGGAGACCAGGGGCGCCTCGACGTCGGCTTCAGGCTGGCGCGGTATGCAGAGTGAAACGGGACGTGCGATGGACATCCTGAAGATCGGTCTGGTGATGGCGGCCGGGCTCGGCTCCGCTTGGGCCGCGCGCGAGGCAACGGACCTCGTGTTCGGCGGCCCGGCTACGCGGAGCTTCATGCAGACGTCGGAACAGCCGGCGCCCGCCGGGGGAGCGACGGCTCCCGCGCCGGGCGAAAAGACGCCGCCCAAAATTCCCGAGCTCAGCCGCCAGGAAATGGAAGACGAGCTCAAGCGCGCCCAGGCCGAGATCAACAACAAGCCGCTCCCGGGCGAGAACGAAGAGTTTCGTCCGTCGAAGCCGCTCGCGGCGGACGTCGCCATAGCCCTGCCCTCGGACATCTGACGGAGCGCCACGGATAGTCATGAATCGCACCTTCAGCCACGAGTCCGTCTTCCAGATATTTGCACTGGTCCTGGCGGTGATCCTGATGCATTCGATCTACGTGACGGTCATCTACCCGAACGCGGAGGCCATTCTGGCCGGACAACTCGCGGCGGCGCGCAAGGATCCGAACTACATGGCGCCCGCCACCCTCTACGTGACCATCCGCGAGTTCGAGCCGGAGGCCTGCCTCATTCTCAGTGTGTGGTGCCTCTCGCTGATTGGTTACAAGTGGCGCATGGTCACGCAGGAGCGGCGCCTGTTCGAGCGGCGGATACTCGCGATACCGGAGGGCGTGAAGATCCTGCCGGAAGATACGCGCGAATATGCCCGCCAGCTCGAATCCCTGTCCCCGGCGCAGCGGGAGATGCTGCTGCCGCGCGCGCTCCTGCACGCGCTGCGGCGTTTCGGTGCGACGCGCAATCTGCAGGACGTCGCGTCCTCCACGCACCAGCTCGTCGAGTCCGAGGCCGACCGGCTGGATTCCGAGCTGGCGATGATCCGCTTCATCGTCTGGGCCATTCCCGCCATCGGCTTCGTGGGCACGGTGCGCGGCATCGGGATCGCGCTGCGCATGGCTCACCAGGCGGTCGAAGGCGATGTGACCGCCGTGACGCAGTTCCTCGGCTCGGCTTTCAATTCGACGCTGGTGGCGCTCAGCACATGCATCACTCTCATGTTCCTGGTGCATCAGCTGCAGCTGATCCAGGAACGGCTGGCATTCGACGCCGAGGCCTACGCCGAGGAGAACCTGATCCGGCACCTGCATGTCGCGTGAGCGCCGTGCCCGGCGCGACGACGGAATCCCGAATGACCACGGCAGCCATCGACTTCAACGACGCGGCCATCGCGCTGGTGACGGCAGACGGCGTGGTCCGGCTGGAGGACGGTTATGCGTGTCTCGCGGATGGCGAACTGCTGTTCGGTGCCGAGGCGAGAAACAGGTCGCGGCTCCGCAGCCACGAGACCTCGAATCGCCACTGGCGTGAGCTCGGCGAGAAGCCGCTGCCACGCCCGATCGGCAGGTGCCGCACCTCGGCCGATCTCGTGGAGGCGCATCTCGCCCACCTGCGCGAAGCCTTGCCCCCGGAGACCGGGGCCGTCGTCGCGGCGGTTCCCTCCTACTGGAACCAGCACCAGCTCGGCCTGCTGCTGGCGATAGCGCGCGAGAGCGGGTTTCCCCTCAGGGGCTTCGTCGACAGCGCGGTGGCGGCGAGCCGCAGGCCCTATCCAGGCCGCGTGCTCTGGAACCTGGAGCTGACGCTGCACGATGCCGGGCTGACGCGCATGGCGCAGGACAGTCAGGCGAGCCGCGCCACCGAACAGCGCGTCGACTGGCTGTCCATGGAGCTGCTCAATCGCGCCTGCGCGCGGAGCGTGGCCGCAGCATTCCTGCGGAGCAGCCGCTTCGATCCCTTCGACGACGCCGAAAGCGAGCAGGACCTGTACGGCAGACTCCCGGGCTGGCTCGCGGCGTTCCGGGGGCGCGAGTCGCTCACCCTCAACGCCGCATTCCGCGGCCACGAGTTCGTCGCCATGGTCCGGGCGAGCGACGTTCGCACGGCCGTCGCGCAGGCGTTGGAGAAGCTCGTGCAGCGCCTGAGGTCGCTCGTCGCGGCCGGCGACGCCGCGATTCTGCAGGTGCCGGATCGTCTCGCCGACTATCCCGGGGCGCTGGAGGCTCTGGCCGGCGTCGCGAACTGCCGGGTCGTGACCCTCGAGCCCGGCGCTGTTGCGGCGGGCGCGCTGCGCCTGCGCCCTTCAGAAGCGACGGATGCCGTGCGCCTGGTGATGAACCTGCCATGGAACCGTCCGCCGGCCGAGCCGGAAGAGGGCACGGTAGCGCCGGTGATGCCCGCAGCCGTCGCGAGCCCCACGCACATCGTCCATGGCGGCCGTGCATACCGTCTCGGGTCGGTGGAGTTCCAACTCGGGTCGGAGGTCGGCGATGGTCAATTCGGGCTGCGGCTGCCCGCGTCGCTCGAGGCCCTGTCCCGGCGCCACTGCGGCGTGCGCATCGAGAACGGCCGGGCCCTCGTCCATGACTACAGCCGGTACGGCACCCGGCTCAACGGGCAGCAGATCGAGGGCTCGGCGGTGCTGCATTCGGGCGATGTCATCCAGATCGGCCGGCCGGCCGTCGAGCTCATGCTGGTAGCGGAGGTTCCGAACGGTGGCACGCCGGCGTGAGCTGAACGTCTTCAGCTGGTCGTTCCTGGACGCAATCACCTGCGGTTTCGGGGCGGTCGTGCTCACGTTCGTCATCATCAGCGCCCAGGTCACGGATCGCGCGAAGCACGCGACCGCCGACGTGCGGAGCGAGACCGTGCGGCTGCAGGAAGAGGTGCTGGAGGGCAGGAAGAATCTCGTCAGGCTGCGCAACTCGCTGCGTGACGACGAGAAGGACGAAAGAGTGCTCGCGGACGAGGCCGTGCGGCTGACGACGATGCTCGCGCGGCTGCAGGAGCAACAGGCGAAGGAGGGTGAGACCGTCGCCCGGCACGAGAGCGCGGAGCAATTGCGCGCCGACATCCGCCAGCTCGAAGAGGCCAACCAGCGTCTTGCCGCACGGGCCGCGGAGAAGTCCGAGAACACGGGCGAACGCCTGCGGTCCTTCGTGGGCGAGGGCAACCGCCAGTACCTGACCGGCATCCGCATGGGCGGCAACCGCGTCCTGATCCTCGTCGATGCATCGGCGAGCATGCTCGGGCGCACCTACGTGAACGTCATCCGGTTCCGGAGCATGCCGGAGGCGCGCCGCAAGGAAGCGCCGAAATGGCGGCAGGTCCTGAGGACGGTGGACTGGCTGACCTCGCAGATGACGGCGGGGATGAAATACCAGATCTATACGTTCAACGAGCAGCCGCACAGTGTCATAGACGGTACCGACGGCCGGTGGCTGGACGTGAAGGACGGCACCGAGCTCTCGGCCGCCGTCGCCAGCCTGCGCAACGTGGTCCCGGGCAAGGGTACGAGCCTCATCAATGCGTTCAGGGTCATCGAGCAGCTGGACCCGCGGCCCGACAACGTGTTCCTCATCACCGATGGCTTGCCGAACCAGGGCGAGAAGGCACCCCCGCAGGTCGAGGACGTGAAGCCGGAGCGGCGCGTCAAGTTCATGGTGGACGCAGTGCGCTCGGTGCCCAGGCGGATACCCGTGAACACGATCCTGTTCCCCATGGATGGCGACCCGCAGGCGGCGGGTTATTTCTGGGAATTTACGATTGCGAGTGGCGGCTCGCTGATCACGCCGTCGCGGGACTGGCCCTGACATGAAACGCAAGCGGCGCGAAGTCGAGATCTTCAGCCTCTATTTCCTCGACGGCATGTGCTGCGCGTTCGGGGCGGTGATCATGCTGCTCCTCATCACCAAGGCCGGGGAGCCGCACATCATCGAGCACTCGAAGGTCGAGGCGCGCGGCCTGATTGCCGCCCTTCAGCAGGAACTGTTCGAGATCCGCGGCGAGACCGACGTGCTCGACCGCCGGATGCGCGGCTCGGAGGGCGAACGCCAGCGCGCGGATGCGACCGTCGCGCGCCTGCAGTCGGACCTGAGCAAGATCCGCGGACAGTTTGCCGCGAGCAAACAGCCCGAGATGGAAAGCGAGGTCGAGGGACAGCTCCTGGCGACGCGGCAGGAGCTCACGGAGGAAATGCGCCGGCTGCTCGCCAATTACACGCCGCCGGTCAAGGCTACGACCATAGGCGGCATACCGGTCGACAGCGAGTACATCATCTTCGTCATCGACAATTCCGGCAGCATGTTCAACGGCCCATGGCGCCTGGTGATGCAGAAGGTGTCCGAAACCCTGAAGATCTATCCGAAGGTGAAAGGCATCCAGGTCATGAACTGCGACGGCAAGTACATGTTCCCGAGCTTTGCCGGCAAGTGGATCCCCGATTCGCCCCTGGCGCGCCAGCGCATCATCAGCACGCTCGCCAACTGGGACAGCCCGTTCTGCGACTCCAATCCCTCGCAGGGCATAGCGGATTCGATCAGCTCGTTTTACGAGCCCGGCAAGCCGGTCAGCGTCTTTGTTTTCGGCGACGATTTCCCGAGCGGGCAGGTCGAGGCGGTCGCGCGTTACGTCGATCGCATCAACAAATCCGATGAGAGGGGCAACCGGCTGATGCGCATCCACGCCGTCGGATTCCCGACGCAGATCGTCGGCGGGAACATGGGCAATGGCGTGCGTTTCGCCAACCTCATGAGGACGTTATGTGAGCGCAACGGCGGCACGTTCGTCGCGCTCGCCACGCTGAACTGAGGCGCGCGTTGATGGCGCCGATTCCGGAGGGACTGAGATGACGAGCACGGCAGAACTCACTCAAAAACGCTGCAAGCCCTGCGAAGGCGGTGTCCCGCCGCTGACGCCTTCCGCCATCGCCGAGATGAAGAAGGCCCTGCACGCGGACTGGAAGCTCGCCGCCGACGGCAAGTCCATCAGCCGGACCTTCGAATTCTCCGGCTACAACCGCACGATCGGCTTCGTGAACGCCGTCGCCTGGATCGCGAACACCGAAGGGCACCATCCCGACGTCGAGGTGTACTACCAGCGCTGCGTCGTCAGGTGGTGGACGCACGCGGTCGGGGGCCTGAGCGAGAACGATTTCATCTGCGCTGCGAAAGTGGACCGGTTGCTGGAGTAATGGCCGGGCACCTGTCGGTGGCATGCGAATCACTGTAGAATCCGCGCCGGTTCCCGGCCGGCGGGATCGCGGACCGCGTGATGACACAGCCACTTGCCGACCAGCGCCGGCTCGCAATACTGGCGCTGGGGGTTGTTTACGGCGACATCGGCACGAGCCCGCTCTACGCGTTCCGTACCGCGCTTTCCATCGCTCCTGAAATGGCCCAGGCGGCCAATGTGCTCGGCGTCCTGTCGCTGATCGTCTGGGCGCTGATCATCGTCGTCTGCATCAAGTACTGCGCCGTGATTCTGAATGCCGACAATCGCGGCGAGGGCGGCGTGCTGGCGCTGTCGACGCTGGTCCTCTCCGGCAACGTGCGCTGGGGCCGCCCGGTGCTCGGCATCTTCGGGTTGCTCGGCGCCGCGCTGTTCTTCGCCGATGGCGCCCTGACGCCCGCGATCTCGGTGCTGAGTGCCGTGGAGGGCTTGACCGTCGGGCGGGCCACCCCGCAGTGGTTCGTGATCGCCGTGACGCTCGTCATCCTGGTCATCCTGTTCCGCCTGCAGTCGCGCGGGACGGCAAGGGTCGGCAATCTCTTCGGCCCAGTCATGCTGGTATGGTTCCTGGCGCTGGCGGTCAGTGGTGCGGTAGCCGTAGCGGGCGAGCCGCGCGTGCTGCTCGCCTTCGACCCGCGCCGCGCGGTTGAATTCGTAGCCGGGCACGGCGAGATGTCGCTGGCCGTCGTTGCCGCGGTGTTCCTCGCAGTGACGGGCGGCGAGGCGCTCTATGCCGACCTCGGTCATTTCGGCAAGGGCCCGATCCGCCTCGCCTGGTACGGGATCGTGATGCCCTCGCTCCTCATCAACTACCTGGGCCAGGGCGCCCTCGTCATGGACGATCCGGCCATGCGCGAGAACCCGTTCTTCCTTCTGGTGCCCGGGATGCTCCTGCTGCCACTGGTCCTGCTCGCAGCGTTCGCCACCGTGATCGCGTCGCAGGCCGTGATCTCGGGCGTGTTCTCGGTCGTGCACCAGGCCGTCCGCCTGAGCTATCTCCCGCGGCTCAAGGTCGCGCACTCCTCGGCGAAGACTTATGGCCAGGTGTTCGTGCCGACCGCCAACGTCGCGCTCGGTCTCGCGACATCGGGCCTGGTGCTGTGGTTCCAGAAATCGGAGGCGCTCGCGGGCGCGTACGGCGTCGCGGTGTCGCTCGTGATGGTGATCGCGACGGTGCTGACGCTCGTCTGGCTGGTCCAGCGCGACTCGCCTGCAAATCGCCTGATCTTCCTGCTGATGATCGTCATTCTCGCCGTGGACCTCACGTTCTGCGTCGCCAATATGACGAAGCTCGCCGAGGGCGGCGCCGTGCCCATCATCGCGGGCACGCTGTTGTTCGTCGTCATGAACACCTGGACCCGCGGCCGGAGCGTCCTGGCCGCCCAGATCGTTCGCGAGCACCGCTCCGTGCGCGACCTGCAGTTGCGCCTGCAGTCGGCGGATCCGCCTGCGCGCGCGCCGGGCACGGCGGTGTATCTCGCGAGCAGCCCCGAGGGGCTGCCGCGCGCCCTGTGGCACAACCTGCACTACAACAACGTCGTGCACGAGCGCGTCATTCTCGTCAGCATCCTCACCGAGGAGATCCCGCGCGTGTCCCGGGACCGGCGCCTGGAGATCAGCGAGGAGCTGCCGGGAGTCATTCGAATCGTGGCGCGCTCCGGGTTCATGGAGACACCCGACATCACGAACGTGCTGCACGAGGCGAGCAAGGAGGGCGTGCGTTACAACCCGGCGGAGACGACTTTCTTCGTGGGCAACGAATCGGTGTTCTTCGCCCGCTCGAAGTTGCGGGGATGGGAGAAGCGGCTGTTCGCATTCCTATTGCGCAATTCGCGGCCCGCCGCGAGCTTCTACCGCGTCCCGGAACACCGGCTCGTGGAGATCGGCGCGAGGATCGGCGTCTGAGACGAGGCTCCCCGGACCGCGCCTCTCCTTGCTAAGCTTGACCAGGATCATCGAGGAGTAACAGGAATGCTGATCGACAGGGATCTCTTGCTCCGGCTGTGCCCGATGCTCGTGCTCACGCTCGCCGCGTCCGCCGGCGCCAAGCCGCTGAAGCTCGACACCCCGCAGGACAACCTCGCGTTCATGCGTCGGATGCAGTGCTCGACGAAGGACGGCGAGACGGTCACCTGGTACTGGAACGGGTCGGCGTACAGCCGCGTGCCGGGCGAGGCCGACCGGCTGCTCTTCGCGGTCGAAGGCATGAACATCCGCCAGTGCGGACCGCTCGGCGACGGCAAGGATGGCGCCTTCAAGCTCGTCAGCCGGGAGATCCTGCTCTACGAGGATCCGGCCACGCGTCAGGTCCTGCGCACGTGGGACAATCCCTGGACGGGGAAGCAGGTGAAGGTCGCCCACGTCAGCAACGATCCGGTGAACCAGCGCCTCGGTGCCACGGACCGCAACGGCAAGCCGTTTGCCGTGCCGCTCGTCGTGAACGGTGGGCAGTGGTGGCTCACCTCCACGGTGCCGCTCTTCTACAGGAATCCGCTCGGCGGCGATTACCAGGACTACGTCGGCGGCAAGTATCACGCGACGGAGATGTTCAACTTCTTCGGCGACGTGGATGCATACGCCGATCCGCGGCGCGCCTCGCCGCCCGCGCGTGTCGCCTGGGTGCGGATGTCGGACTGGTTGCCGTGGATGGAGATGGGCGATCGCGCCGGCCTCGTCTACTTCAGCACGGCCGGACGCAAGCTCGAGCGCTTCGAGGACATGTCGGAGACGATGCAGCAGGAGATCCGGACGAACTACCCGGCCTGGGCCGCACCGCCGCCGCTCGACGACGAGCGTCCGAACGAGACGAGCTGGACCGGCTTCAAGAAACTGAACCCGGTCTCCCCATGAAGGCGCGCGACATCGCGGCGGGGAGGAGCCAGCCCGTGCGCAATCCCCGCACGGGACAGGTCGATTACGCGATTCATCCCGTGGACGCGCCCGCGCTCGCCGGGCTTGCCGCCAGGCTGCGGAAGAACCAGCCGGCCTGGGCGCAGGCGGGCCTCGCGCATCGCGCGGCCGTTCTGCGGGAGTGGTCCGGCGCGCTGCTCGCCGATCCGGCCGCCGTGGTCAATGCGTTGTCCTCGGATACCGGGCGTTACCTGCTCGCTCTCGGCGAAGTCCGCCCGCTGAGGGGCCTGGTCGAAGGTTATGCCGCCCTCGGTGCGCGCGTCCTCGGCGATTCCGGCGAGAAGCCCTCCGTCGCACCGGGCATCGGCATCGAGACGCAGCTCGTCCCGTACGTGCTGGTCGGCGTCATAAGTCCCTGGAATTTCCCCTTCCTGCTGTCGACGCTCGACGCGATCCCGGCGCTGATGGCCGGCTGTGCGGTGATCGTGAAGCCGAGCGGCGTGACGTCGCGCTTCATCGCGCCGCTGATGGCCTCCATAGGGCGCTTCCCCGAGCTCGCGGGCGTGCTCGCGTTCATCGAGGGCGACGGGCCGACCGGCACCGCGCTCATCGAGCAGGCGGACATGATCTGCTTCACGGGCAGCGTCGCCACCGGGCGCAAGGTGGCCGAGGGCTGCGCGCGGCGCCTGATCCCGTGCTGCCTCGAGCTCGGCGGCAAGGACCCGGCGATCGTGCTGGCTTCCGCCGATCCGGAGCGCGCCGCCGAGGTCGTGCTGCGCTCATCCGTGCAGGCGACGGGCCAGGCGTGCCAGTCCGTCGAGCGCGTCTACGTGCAGCGCCCGATCTACGAACGCTTCGTCAAGGCGCTGGTCGAGCGCGCCAACGCGGTCGAGCTCAACTTCCCCGATGTCCACCGCGGGCACATCGGCCCGCTCATCTTCGAGGGCCAGGCCGACGTCCTCGCCGAGCAGCTCGCCGACGCGCGGGCGAGGGGCGCGCAGGTGCTGACCGGCGGCGTCATCGAGAATCACGGCGGGGGCAAGTGGATGCGCCCGACGGTCGTCACCGGCGTCAGCCACGAAATGAAGGTCATGTCCGAGGAGACCTTCGGCCCGATCATACCCGTGATGCCCTATGACGACGTGGCCCAGGCGGTGGCGCTCGCGAACGAGTCCGAGTACGGGCTGTCCGCCGCGGTGTTCGGCGAGGAGCGCGAGGCGCGCGAGGTCGCGAGCCGGCTCGAGGCGGGCGCCGTGAGCGTGAACGACGGTGGCCTCACGACCGAGGCGTTCGACGCGGAGAAGAATGCCTTCAAGCTCTCCGGCATGGGGCCGTCGCGCATGGGACTCTCCGGGATTGCGCGGTTCTTCCGCAAACGTGCCGTGCTGATCCAGCACGGCCAGGCGAAGGGCATCGCCGCACTCGATGAGCGGACGGCCGGCCCGAAATGAGTGAATCGCGGGAGCGGCGCCCGCCGCTCTCGTTCAACCCAGCAGCCAGAGCAGGCCGCGCAGCAGGTCAATCGGCGGCGGCGGACAGCCGCGGATGACGAGATCCACCGGCACGATCTTCGACACGGCGCCCGCGCAGGCGTAGCTGCCTTCGAACACGCCGCAGCCGGCGGCGCAGTCCCCCGCGGCCACGACCCACTTCGGCGCCGGTGTCGCGGCATAGGTGCGCTCCAGCGCCTCGCGCATGTTGAGCGTCACGGGCCCGGTGACCAGCAGCAGGTCCGCGTGGCGCGGCGAAGCGACGAAGCGGATGCCGAAGCGCTCGACGTCGTAGAAGGCGTTGTTCAGGGCGTGGATCTCGAGCTCGCAGCCGTTGCAGGAGCCCGCGTCGACTTCGCGGATCGCGAGGCTGCGGCCGAGGCGCCGGGCGATGACGCCGCGCAGATCGCTGCCGACCGCCTCGATTGCCGCAGTCTCACCGGGCGGGACCGCTTCGGTGACCGGCCGCGAGAAGAAATTCCTGAAGAGCGTGCGTCGCATGGCCGGCTACAGGTCGTGCCCGGAGTAGGAGCAGTTGAAGGATTTGTTGCAGAGAGGGAAGTCCGCCACGATGTTCCCCTCGATCACCGCCTCGAGCAGCGGCCACTGGAACCAGGACGGATCGCGCAGGTGGCAGCGCTCGATCCGCCCGTCCGCGCCGATGCGCACGTAGACGAGCACGTCGCCGCGAAATCCTTCGACGAGGGCGGTGGCCTCGCTCGTCGCGCCCGGCGAGGGCAGCGTCACGCGCAGGTCCCCGCCCGGGAGGTCCGCGAGCAGGCGCTCCAGCAGCCCGATGCTCGCCTGCACCTCGAGCATGCGGATGCGCACGCGGGCGTCCACGTCGCCCGCGGTGAGCAGCGGCACGTCCGGTGGCAGCGCATCGTAAGGCGCGTAGGCGAGCTCGCGGCGCGCGTCGAAAGCCCGGCCCGAGGCGCGACCGACGTAGCCGCCGCAGGCGAAGCTCGCGGCGAGATCCCGCTTCAATATGCCGGTGGCGACGGTCCGGTCCTGCAGCGACGCCGTGTTGTCGTAGAGCTCGACGAGCTCCGGCAGACGCTTGCCGATCCGCCGGGTAAGAGCATCGATCGCCTCGCGGCCCGCCTCCGCGAGGTCCGCCGTGCAGCCGCCGGGCACGATCCGGTCCATCATCAGGCGGTGGCCGAAAGCGGTCGCCGTGGCGCGCAGCGTGAGCTCGCGCAGTATGCCGCACTCGGCGTGCATGAGCGCGAAGGAGGCGTCGTTGCAGACGGCGCCGATGTCGCCGAGGTGATTGGCGATGCGCTCGAGCTCCGCCATCGTCGCGCGCAGCCACAACGCGCGCGACGGCGGCTCCGCGCCGAGCGCGAGCTCGACCGCGCGGGCGTACGCCCAGGAGAAGGCTACCGTGCTGTCGCCCGAAACGCGCGCCGCGAGCCGGGCGCCCTCCGTGGGAGTCCTGCCCGCGATGAGGCTTTCGATGCCTTTATGCGTGTAGCCGAGCCGCGCCTCGAGGCGCACGACGGTCTCGCCATTGGCCGTGAACCGGAAATGACCCGGCTCGATGATGCCGGCGTGCACCGGCCCGACGGGAATCTGGTGGAGGCTCTCGCCCTCGGCCTGCAGGAAGCGGTAAGGCTGCGCGGGCGCGGGCGCGTGCTCATGCGTCGCGCCGAGCGGCCGCGCGACCGGCCAGCGCCCGTGGTCGAGCCAGGGCCGCCGGTCCGGCAGGGCGACCACCTCGATACCCCAGAGGTCCTGCAGCGCGCGCTCGAGCCGGATCGCCGGCGCGTGATAGACGCCGAGCGACGGCAATCTGCCCTCGCGCACGGCGAGCGTGACGACGCCGGCTACCCGCGTTCCCGGCTCGTACAGCGCGCAGTGAACGACGTCCGCATCCCCCCAGAGGCCGAGCAGGGAGAGGCTCCCGGCCTGCAGCGCCTCACCGGTTTCGCGCCAGGCCCCGGCAGAGACCGCGACGCGCGGCCAGCCGCGGTGGGCGGCGACTGGGGCTGCGCTATTCAGCAAGGTATCGAGCATCGATGCCCCTAGCCGAGCAGCCCCGCGACCTGCCGGAACCACGCGACGATCACCTCAGGGAGATAAATGCCCGCGGCCGTCACGAGCGCCACGTGTAGCGCCATCGGCGCCAGCCGGTACGCGGGCAGCGAATGGCTGCGCTCGGTCTCGCCGAAGGCCATGCCATGCAGCCGCGTCATGAGGCCGCCGAACCCGATCGCGAGCCCGGCGACCAGCAGCGCCGCCAGCCATGGCGAGGCCGCCATCGTGGAAGTCACGACGAGGAATTCGCTCATGAAGATGCCGAAGGGCGGCAGTCCGGCGATCGCCGCGACCGCGGCGACCAGCAGCCAGCCGAGCGCGGCGTGGCTCCGCGTGAGGCCGCGGATCCTGTCGATGAGCTGCGTGCCTTCGAGCTGGGAAATGTAACCGACGCCGAAGAAGATGCCCGACTTGGTGAGGCTGTGCATCGCCATGTGCAGGAGGCCTGCGAAGTTGGCGAGCGGCCCGCCGAGGCCGAACGCGAAGGTGATGATGCCCATGTGCTCGATGGATGAGTACGCGAACAGCCGCTTGATGTCGCGTCTGCGGTAGATCATGAAGCCGGCGAAAATGATCGAGACGAGCCCCATGATCATCATCAGCTTCCCGGGCGCGACCACCGCGGGGTTGCCGGCCATGATGAGCTTGAAGCGCAGCAGCGCAAACACGGCCACGTTGAGCAGCAACCCCGAGAGCACGGCGGAGATCGGCGTCGGACCCTCGGCGTGGGCATCCGGCAGCCAGGCATGCATCGGCGCGAGGCCGATCTTGGTGCCGTAGCCGAGCAGCAGGAACACGAACGCGAGGTTGAGCAGCGAGGCATCGAAGCCTGCCGAGCCGGCCGCGAGCCTGTCCCAGGCCATGCCCGGCAGGCCCTGGCCGAGCTGCTCCTGCGCGGCGAGATACACGAGAATCGTGCCGAAGAGCGCGAGCGCGATGCCGACCGAGCCGAGGATGAAGTACTTCCAGGCCGCCTCCAGCGCCGCGCTGGTCCGGTAGATGCCGACCATCACGACGGTCGTCAGCGTCGCCATCTCGATCGCGACCCACATGAGGCCGATGTTGTTCGATACCAGCGCGAGGTTCATTGCGAACAGCAGCAGCTGGTACATCGCGTGGTAGAAGCGCAGATCGCGCGGCCGGAGGCGCCGGGCGCGGATCTCGTGCGCGATGTAGCCGGCACTGAACACGCTCGTCGTGAAGCCGACGAGGGCGCTCAGGATCAGGAACACCGTGTTGAGGTCGTCCACGATCAGGTAGAGCGTCGGGGCCGGGCGCCAGGCATATAGCAACAGGGCGCCGGCGAGCGTCAGGGCGGACACCAAGACGTTGATCACCGCCGACAGCCGGTAACCGGGAATCGCGAGCAGCAGCAGGGCGCCACAGCCTGGCACGGCCAGCACGCCCAGCAACCCGGCCGTGGCGTGCACGAGGTTCATGCCGTCTCACCGCGTGACATGTCGAGCGCCTGGATGTCCACCGTGTCGAAGCGCTCGCGGATGCGAAACAGGAAGATGCCGATGACGATGAACGCGATGAGGATCGAAAACGCCACGCTGATCTCCACGACGAGCGGCATGCCGCGCGCCCCGGTGGCGGCGAGGACGAGGCCATTTTCGAGCGACATGAAGCCGACGACCTGGCTCACCGCGTTCCGGCGCGTCACCATCATCAGCAGCCCGAGCAGCAGGATGGACAAAGCGAAGGCGAGGTCCTCGCGGACGAAGACGCCGGCGGTCTCCGTGACCGGCAGCATCACGATGATCGAGAGCGCGACGAGCGCGATGCCGAGCAGCATCGTCAGGCCGATGCCGACGACGGTCTCGACCTCGCGGTGTATGCCGAGGCGCTGCACGATGCGGTGGAGCGCCACGGGAATGATCACGCCCTTGAATCCCAGCGCGAGCAGCGCCGTCGCGTACAGGTGCGGCGCATCCTGCACGTAAGCCTGCCAGGCGACGGCGAGCGACAGGACCACGGCGTGCAGCGCGAACGTGTTCAGCAGCGCGAACATGCGGTCCTGATAGAGCAGCATCAGGCTCACGAGCACCATCGAGCCGGCGAGCAGGTGAGCGACGTCGAGCTGGAAGCCGGTCACTGGGGGACCCTGGACACGAACAGGAGCAGCGTCGCGAGCAGCCCGAGCATCAGCGCGGCGCCGAGGAAATCCGGCACCCGGAAGACCCGCATCTTCGCGATCGTCACCTCGAACACGGCGAGCAGGAAGCCCCCGGCCGCGAGCTTGAGCGCGTAGCTCGCAACGCCGAGGAGATAGCCGGACGGCCCGGAGCCCGGCAGGGCGATGCCCCAGGGCGCAAAGGCGCAGGCGATCACCGAGAGATACAGGAGCAGCTTCACGTTCGAAGCGGCCTCGATGACGGCGAGATGCCGGCCGGAATACTCGAGGACCATGGCTTCGTGGACCATGGTGAGCTCGAGATGGGTGGTCGGGTTGTCGACGGGGATGCGGGCGTTCTCGGCGAGCGCGACCATCGCGAGCGCCGCGAGCGCCATCGCCAGCGACACACTCAGGCCCGCGCCGCCGACGTACGCCGTGATGGACGGGAGGCGGCTGGAGCCCGTGAAGAGCGCCAGCGTGAACACCACCATCAGCATCGCGGGCTCGGCGAGCGATGCGATCATCATCTCGCGGCTCGAGCCGATGCCGCCGAAAGCGGTGCCGACATCCATGCCGGCGAGCGCCAGGAAGAAGCGCGCCGTGCCGAGCAGCGCGACGATGACGATGAGATCCGCGGCGGAGCCGAACGGCAGCGCGATCGCGAACGTCGGGACGAGCGAGGCGGCCGCCCAGATCGCGGCAAAGATGACGTAGGGGGCGACGCGGAACAGCCACGATGCACTCTCGGCCACGATCGCTTCCTTGGTCGTGAGGCGCAGCAGGTCGCGGTAAGGCTGCAGGAGCCCGGGTCCCTGGCGGCGCAGCAGGCGCGCCCGCACGCGGCGCGTGAAGCCGGTGAGGAGCGGTGCCGCCAGCAGCACGAGCGCGGCCTGCGCGAGCTGTACGATGAGACCGGAAGTCATCGCCAGACTCCGAAGGAGGCGAGCAGCGCGACCAGCACGATGAACACCAGCGTCAGGTAACGCCGGATCGTGAGGAATTGCAGCCGGTTCGAGCGGTCGGCGACGTAGCCGACCGCCGTGATGATCGGCGCGTAGCAGAGCTCCCAGATCGTGTCGTGCAGCTCGACCTCGAAGGTCGCGGGCCGCGTGTCGCCAGGCGGCGGCATCGTGACCCGCTCGCGCGCGCGGAACACCAGTCCGAATACGCGGCGGATCGGCTGGGCGAAGCTGCCGGCGGTGTACTGCGCAGCCGGGCTCGGCTCCGGGAAGCCGCAGTCCCAGGCGCTCGCGCGGCGCGTCTGTCGTGATGCCACGCGGTGGATCAGGAAGGCCGTGAGCACGGCGGCCGTGGCGACCATCGTCAGCACGAGCAGGCCGCTGTAGGCGCTGCGGGCGCTCGCGACCGGCACGATCGCGAGCCAGGCACCGCCCCACTGCTTCGGCAGCTCGCCGCCGGCGAGCTGGTTCGTCGCTGCCGACAGCCCGTCCATCACCGCGGCCGGCAGGATTCCGGCGGCGAGGCACAGGGCCGCGAACGCATACATGGCGCTCAGCGACCACCGGTCGGTCTCCGTCGCGCGCGCGACCGCAGGCGTGCGTGCGCGGCCGAGGAAGGTGGCGCCGAATGCCTTGACGAAACAGGCGGCGGCGAGCGCCGCGGCGCAGGCGAGCGCGACGCCCACCGCCGGGATCAGGAACTTGAGCAGCCATTGCGGCAGGGCCGGGCTGACGAGGATCGCCTGGAACGTGAGCCACTCGGACACGAAGCCGTTCAGCGGCGGCAGCGCGGAGATCGCGACACAGCCGACGAGAAATGCGAAAGCCGTCTTCGGCATCCGCCGGATCAGCCCGCCGAGATGCTCCATGTCGCGCTCGCCGGTCGCGGTGAGCACCGCTCCGGAGCCGAGGAACAGCAGGCTCTTGAAGAGGGAGTGATTGACCACGTGGAACAGCGCGGCGGTGACCGCCAGCGCCGCCGCGGCCGTGTTGCCGTTCGCCTTGAAGGCGAGAGCGAGGCCGAGGCCGATGAAGATGATGCCGATATTCTCCACGGTGTGATACGCGAGCAGGCGCTTCAGGTCGTGCTCCATGAGGGCGTAGAGCACGCCGAGGAGCGTCGTGATTCCGGCCAGCAGCAGCACCGGGATGCTCCACCACCACGCCGGCGCTCCGGCGAGATCGAAGACGATGCGCAGGAAGCCGTACACCGCGACCTTGGTCATGACGCCGCTCATGAGCGCCGAGACGTGGCTCGGCGCGGCGGGATGGGCGAGCGGCAGCCAGGCGTGCAACGGGACGAGCCCGGCCTTCGATCCCGTGCCGAGCAGCGCGAGCAGGAGGACGAGCCCCGCCGGGGCGCCGGGCGCGGCAAGACGCATGCCGGCGAAGGAATAGTCGCCGATATCGGGGGCGGCACCGGCGAGCAGCCCGAACACGAGCAACAGGACGAGTGCGCTGCCGGTCGCCATGATGATGTACACCAGGCCCGCGTAGCGGTTGTCGGCGTTCCGGTCATCGCTCACCACCAGCGCCCACGAGGCGAGCGACATCAGCTCCCAGCCCACCAGGAAGGAAAACGCATCGTTGGCGAGCAGCACGACGTTCATGCCCGCGATGAAGACCGGATAGAACGGCAGCACGCGCCGCGGTTCCGGCGCGTGCGTCCCGTAGCCGATCGCGTACCAGCTCACGATCGCCGTGACGCCGTTGACGACGACCGCGAACGCAGCGCTCAGCGCGTCGAAGCCGAGGAGCGTGCGGCCGAAGGGCAGTCCCAGCGGGAGACGGATCGGCGTCTCCGCCGCCGTCGCGTCCAGCAACCGGCCGAGCGCGAGCGCTGCGAGCAACCCGCACAGCAGCGCACAGGTGGCGTAGAGGGCCCGGCTGGAGAAAGCGCTGCGCGGGGCCGCCACCGCGCACGCCCCCGCGACGAGGAGGGCGAGGACGAGGCAGCCGGCGCTCAGATTGACGGAGCCGTCGATCATGCGCCGCGTTCCGGGTGAGACGAGCCCGTCATCACCGGCCGGACTTTCGTTCAGGCGTCACGCGCAACCGCACGCCGCGTCCGCCGCTGGCGCTCGGCGCGTTGTCGGCTATCAGTTCGATGCCCAGTCCCTCGAGCGCACCGACGAGCTTAACGAGCGACTCGACGTTGCCACGGATGACGCCGTCACTCGCCTCCATGCGCTGGATCGTCGGTACTGAGAGGGAGGCGGCTTCCGCAAGGGCGCGCTGGTCGATGCCCAGGAGCGCCCGGGCCGCGCGCATCTGGCCAGCCGTTATCATATAAATAGATTGATAAATGACATGTCAGATATCTATTCTTATATTACAGAATCATCCGATATTCCAGCCCTGCGTCTCACCGGAGCAGTTGCTACGGGCGCTATGATGGGATCGGGTTTGCGGTACGGGGCATCAGGGTGCGCAATTCGCTCATCGCCGGGACGGCGGTCGCCTTATGGGCCTCCTGCGCCATGGCACAGGAATACAAGGGGACGTTCGCGCGGCACGACCGGGCAACCGCGCCCGTCACGCGCATCATCGTCGGTCTGCGGCCCGAGGCGGGCGCCGCGCGCATCCAGGCCGCCGGGCCGGCACGCATCCAGTCGGTCTTCCAGCGCACCGGTTTGAAATTCCGGGCCGAGCGCGAGCTCAATGCATCCATGCGGGTCGTTGATCTCGAGGCGCCGGTGACCGGCACCGCGCTCGCCGACGCACTCGCCCGCATCGCGAGCGATCCCGACGTCGCTTTCGCCGAGCCCGACGCCCGGGTTTACCGTCATGCGCTGCCCGTGGACCCGCTGTATGCCGGCCAATGGTACCTGCAGGGTCAGCAAGTCGCGGCGAGCAACGCCGAGAGCGCGTGGGATGTCACCACCGGCTCCACGGGTGTCGTGGTTGCCGTGCTCGATACCGGCGTGCGCTTCGATCACCCCGATTTGCTCCAGGCCGGCCGTGGCGGCCGGCTGCTGCCGGGGCACGATTTCGTCGGCCCGGACCCGGGCGGCGGCGGCTTTCGCATGGCCAACGACGGCGATGGCTGGGACTCGAATCCCGCCGATCCGGGGGACTGGGTCACGAGCAGCGAGGCGTCGTCGTCGCTGTTCTCGGGCTGTGCTTCCTCGCCCAGTTCGTGGCACGGAACGCGAGTCGCCGGCCTCGTCGGCGCCATCGCCAACAACGGCACCGGCATCGCGGGCGGCACGTGGGACGCCTGGATCCTGCCCGTGCGCGTGCTCGGCAAGTGCTTCGGCAACAACTCCGACATCCTCCAGGGCATGCGCTGGGCCGCGGGCCTCCATGTGGCAGGCGTGCCCGACAACCCGTATCCCGCCCGGATACTCAACATGAGCCTGGGGGCGACCGGGAGCTGTACGGCGGGCTACCAGAACGTGCTGGCCGAGCTCGCCGCCACCGGCGTGCTCGTGACCGCCTCGGCCGGCAACGAGGACGGACCGGTCGATTACCCTGCAAATTGCGCGGGGGTCGCGGGTGTGACCGGCCTCCGGCACATCGGCACCAAGGTCGGCTATAGCAGCTTCGGCCCGGAAGTCACGATCTCTGCGCCCGGCGGGAACTGCGTGAACGTGGGCGCGGGGCAGCCGTGCCTGTTCTCGCTGGACACGACCTCCAATCTCGGCACAAAGGAGGCGCAGACTTCCTCGTATACGGATCAGTTCGATTTCAACGTCGGCACCAGCTTCTCCGCGCCGCAGGTGGCGGCCGTCGCCGCGCTGATGGTAGCGATCAACGGCAACCTGCGCGGACCCCAGCTGATCGCGCGGCTCCGCGAAGCGGCGTCGCCATTTCCACCTGAGCCGATGGGGCTCCCGGCCTGCCAGGTAGGAGTGTCGTCGAGCGACCTCGGTTGCGCCTGCACCATGGACACCTGCGGTGCCGGCATCGCCAACGCGCCGGCGAGCCTCGCGGCGGCAGAGCGCCCCATCGCCGCTATCGAGCCGCCGCCATCGGTAATGCCGGCGCAGAACGTCGACCTCGATGGGAGCGCGAGCGCGGCGGCCTGCACGCGCACGGTCGCGGGTTACAGCTGGTCGGTCGTGAGCGGGAACGCGACGATCAACAATGCCGGCACGGCGATCGCTTCAGTCACCGCGCCGTCGAACGGCAGCCCTTCGTTTACGCTACGACTCACGGTCACCGACGATCACGGCGCGCAGGATACCGCGGACGTCACGATAACGAGCCAAGCCGCGACGACCGCGGCGCCGGCAGACGCCGGGAGCAGCGCCTGCCCGGCCGCCATCGTGCCGGCGGACCCCGGTCCCTTCGTGGACGACGGACCGCCGACCACTTCCGGCGGGGGCGGCGGTGGTGGTGGTGGCGGCGGATCGCTCGGTCTCGCCGGCCTGCTCGTGCTGGTGGCGGGCGCGGCTGCAGCCGCGACCAGGCGCCCCCGGGCCTGAGGCCGGCCGCGCTCAGCCGGCGGCTTCGTCGAAGCGCGCCTCGAGCAGCCGGAAGAACGAGTCCGCTGCGAGGCCTTCTCCCGTCACGCGGCGAACGATTGCCTCCGCCTGCTCGGCGCGGCCCGGCGCATAGACGTTCGCGGCGAGCCAGCCGCGCAGCACCTGCAGTCGCCCGGCGCGCAGCTCCGCGTCGAGATCGTGTCCCGCGCGGCGGTACGCCTCGACGAGCTGCGCGGCGTAGAGATTGCCGATCGTGTAGGTCGGGAAATAGCCGAAGCTGCCGAGCGACCAGTGCACGTCCTGCAGGCAGCCCTCGCGCAGTGAGGCAGGCGCGACGCCGAGCCATTTCCGGCTCTGCGCGTTCCAGGCCTCCGGCAGCTCGGCCACGCCGAGGTCGCCCGCGAGCAGTGCGATCTCCAGCTCGTAGCGCATGAGGATGTGCAGGTTGTAGGTCGCCTCGTCCGCCTCGACGCGATTCGTGCCCGGCTTGCACGACGTTCGCGGCGCGGTGGAAGCGCGCGGCATCCGTTCCGCCGAGCGCCTCGGGAAAGAGCTGCTGGAAGCGCGGGAAATAGTGCATCCAGAATCCGCGGCTGCGCCCGACGTGGTTCTCCCACAGGCGCGACTGCGACTCGTGCAGGCCCATGCTCGGCGCCTCGGCGAGCAGCGTGCCGTGCAGCGCGCTCGGGGAACCCCTGGTCGTAGAGCGCGTGGCCGCCCTCGTGCAGCGTCGCGAACACGGCCGAGAGCGGGGCGTCCTCGTAGACGCGGATCGTGAGCCGCACGTCGTCCTCGCCGGCCTGCAGCGTGAACGGGTGCGTCGACCGGTCGAAGCGACCGCGCCCGAAGTCGAAGCCCATGTCGCGCAGGAGCGCCTTGCAGAACTCGGCCTGGAGCCCCATCGGGTAGCGGGCGCGCGGCAGACCGTCGCGCCAGCCGGCGGTGCGCGCCGCGAGCTCCGGCACGAGTGGCGCAAGTCTCCGGCCGACGTCGCGCAGCAACGGATCGAGGCGCGCGCGGCGTCATGCCCGGCTCGTGCTCGTCGAGCAGGCCGTCGTAGAGGTCGCTCGTTCTCTGCAGAGCCTGCGGCGCGCTCGCGCACCAGCTCGAGCAGCCGGGCGAACGGCGCGGCGAACGTGGCGTAGTCCTGCGTCTCGCGCGCGCGCTCCCAGCCGGCGAGCGCGGCCGAGCGCGCCTCTGCGAACGCGCCCACGAGGTCGTGCGGCAGCGCGAGCGCGATGCGCCGCAGGCGACGCAGCTGGTCGAGCTCCTCGGCGGAGCGCCCGGCGTCGCCGCGATGGGCGGCGACCTCCTCGATGAGATCGCCGAGCCCGTCGTCCACCAGCAGCTCGTGGCGCAGGCTCTCCACGGCGCCGAGCTGCTCGCCGCGCGCGCGCGCGCCCGCCGTCCGGCAGATACGTCTCCTCGTCCCAGAAGAGGAGATTGATGACCGCATCGAGATCGCGCAGCCGGCGGATCCGCTCCGCCAGTTCGCCGCGCGGCGTGTTCGCGGCCCACGGCCGCGCGCATCGGCGCGCGGAGATCCCGCGGCCGGTGGCCGATCAGCACCGGCGCGAGCCCGCCGCGTTGCGCGACGTTCACGACCTGCCTCTGCGACACGCGGCAGAGCATCGCGAGCCCGTTGTCGGTCGGCGTGAAGCCCATGACGGCGTAGAACGGCTCCGCGTGCGCCCGGCCGTCCGCGTCAACGACGGGGAACTCGTGGACCGGCAGATTCGCCACCGATTGCACCACCCAGGACCCGTCCGGATCCTCGTGCGTACGCAGGGCCCGCTCGATCAGCGCGTCCCACTCCCCGGCGCTGGTCAGCGAGCCGATCCGGATCCCGGTGCCGCCGTAGCCGCGGTTCGGCTTCAGCACCAGCTCCTCGCGGCGCCGGCGCGCGAACTCCGGCAGGTCGCCGCTGTCGCCCTCGGGCAGCATGGTCACGCGCGGCGACAGGACCCGTGTCCACAGCACGTGACGGCGGAACATGCGCCGCTCCGTGGCGCTGTAGTAGGTCGCCGCGAGCTCGTCGTCAGTGAGCAGCTCCCAGCAGGCCTTGTGGTCGAATTCGCCGCCGACGGACGACACCATCCGGTTCTGGCGGAACAGCGCGCGCATGGCGTCGAGCTCGCGGCCGTCCTCGCGCTCGAGCGCGAGCAGGTCGCGCACCTCGTAGTCGCGGTAGGCGACGTCCACGCGCGTGTCGCCGTACCAGACCTCGTCGCCGGCGAGGCGCAGCTCGCGGGGATCGGCGTGCACGACCGTGACGCCATGGCGCTCGGCGAGATAGCGCGCGAGCGCGGACTGCTCGTTCGGGCCCTCCTGGATGTACTTCGGCTCGACGAGGCAGATGTTGTTGCCGCTGGCGCCGATGGCGCGCGCGTGATCGAGCAGCACCTGCAGGAACAGGTCGCGCTGATCGCGCGGCAGCTCGATGTCGAGGCCCGGGTCGTAGGCGAGGATCGTCGGCACGACGTCGCGCATGACCAGGCTGTCGGCGAGCGGTCCCATCTGGATGCCGCCGACGCCTGAGAGATTGGGCTCGAGGAACTGCAGCGAATCCTGCCAGCGGGCGCCGGTGAAGTCGCACACGGCGTCGAGCCGCCCGTAGAGCGGGTTGACCCCGCGCCGCGCGATGCTGCCCCACGCCTCGCGGATCCATGCCTGTTCCGCCGCCGAGAACGGGAACAGGGGCTGGAGTCTCGGGTCCTCGAGCCAGTACTGCGGCACACCCTTCAGCGCGTCCACGATGCGGCTGCAGACGCGGTGCAGGTAGGTGACCTGCTCGGGCATCACCAGGAAGGGGCCGCAGCATGATGCGCACGGGCTCGATGGTGCCGTCGCGCTCGTAGACGACGTCGTTGATGCGCGCGTCGGCGGCGAGCCGGCGCTCGAGGTGCGCGAGCGTGCTGTCGGGCACGTGGTTCACGGCGCGCCGCACGCGGGCATCGAGCGCGGCGCCGGCGAGACCGAGTTCTTCGGCGGGCGTCAGCATGGGCAGACGTTACGGGATCGGGGCATGGGTTGTCAGCGGTCCCCCGCACGTTCCCGGCAGAGAAACACGGTCTTTCAGCCGGATTCGCCACGGGGATGACACGCAAAGGCTTCGCCACAGATTGCCGGCTGGCCGGCCCGAAGGACTCGCCCCAAGGCTGCCGGCATGCAGCCGTTGCCTCAGCCGGACCTTCAGGCGCCCCGCGACTTCGAGGAGTACTTGAAGTGCTGAATCGGGCGCTGGTCTTGCCTGACTCGCTCCGGGGGCGCCTGTTCACCAGCGATGTCAAACACAGGCCGGGTTTGACACTCTGTGGCACATGTATATACTAGTTTAAACATTGGAGGTCGCCATGTCCAAGACCGCAACTCTTACGCTCCAGCAATGGGGCAATAGCCTGGCCGTACGGATTCCCGCGGCGGTCGCCAGGTCGGCTCGATTCAAGGTCGGGCAGCCGGTCGAGGTTTCGGCGCAGGACTCCAACGTGCTGGTGAAGGCCGTTGGCGAACCGAGACTTACGCTTGCCCAAAAGCTCGCGGCCTTTGATCCTGTTCGACATGGAGGTGAGGTGATGACCGCCGGGCGAGTTGGAAAAGAAGTGTACTGATGGCAGCGCGTAAGCCCTGGTGTCCTGACCGCCGCGACATGATCTGGATCAACTGCAATCCACAGGCGGGCCGGGAAATGAAGGATATGCACCCGCTTGTGGTGCTTTCTCCAAAAGACTTCAATGAACGTACGGGGATCGTCATTGGCCTGCCGATGACTACGGCAACGTATAACGACACCAACCCATTTGCCCTGAAGCTCAAGGGTAAAAAAGGCGGGACAAGTTATATCCTGGGCCATCAGCCGAAGTCATTCGACTGGCGGGCAAGAAATGCGAAGCCGCACCCATTGAAAAAGGTGCCGGAGGATTCCTATGCGTTGGCCTGCGAGACGCTGAATCAGATTATCGATATCGGCGGCTAGCTGTGACACATGGACTCCCCAGGATTTAATGGACACGGCTCGGACCCGTTTCGCCGCTGATTCGAATGCGTCTGGGCTAACCCCGCCCAAGCGGGTGTGCCGGCGCGTTCAATTATAGAGCGTCTCTATGTAGTCAGAGATATCCGCAGTGGCTATGTCTCTGTTGTTGTAGATTCGTTTCTTGATGCGCTCTCGCAGGAGTCGTTGATCTTCCTGGGCGCGTTTGGAGATCGGGCTCTTCAACCAGGCGTAGTAACCGCTCCGGGTCACCCCGAGCAATCGGCACATCATGTCAACGCTGTATTTTTCTTGTCGCAGGGACCGGATCGACGGTGCCCGCGTTTCTGCTTCTGGCTCTTCGTGGCCCTTCTTCTGAGCCATTTGTCCCACGCTTCCTGACTGCTGTCTATCACTACAGCGAGCAGGTGGGCGCGTTATGTCACGCGATCTGATGACCGACCGCGATGGCGCAACCGGTCGCCGAGGCGTAGATTCAATCACTCATTCCTGGGTCCTGTCGATTCGACACGCAGCGCATACACAACTCCAGCTGCCGTGGGGGGCGATATGGTCGGCACTGATCGCTTCAAAAAGGGAGCCCTCTGCTCCACACTCCTCTTTCTTGCCGGGTACTCGGCAACTGCGCCCGCCGCTGACGCTCCGCAACTCGCGACGTTGCAGGCCGACATCGCAGCACGGGAGTACACCGTCACTATTCAGGCGCAGCCGAGCTGCTCGGCTGAACCTGAATCTGCCGCACGGGTCCCGCAGGCGCCGAACCGCGCGCATAACCTGCGCAGCTGCTTTCTCGCCGACGGAGTGCATGTCGTGCCCCGCACGGGCGACGCCGGCTGGCACTGGGGGCTGCGGCTGGCTGCGTACGGTGACCCCACGCGTCTGACGACTGCCGCCGCGACGAACCCGTCGGTCAGCGGCAATCGCGTCGAGTACGCGCGCGATGCGATCATCGAGTGGTACGTCAACGATCGCCAGGGGCTTGAACAGGGATTTACGCTGACGCGCCCGTTGACCGGCGCGGACACCACGGTGCTGCGCATCGGCGTGCTCGGCGACCTCGAGGCTCGCCTCGGCGGCAACAGCGTCGAGTTCAGTTGGGCGGGTCGCAGGATTCTTGATTACGGCAAGCTCGTGGCGCGGGATGCCACCGGTGCGAAACTGGCCTCCTCGCTGCAACTCGTCGGAGACGACATCGAGTTGCGTGTGTCGACCGCCGGAGCGCGCTATCCCGTGATGGTCGATCCGGTGACGACCTCCGGCTGGGCCGTCGAAGGTAACCAGGACGGCGCGACGCTCGGCGCCTCGGTTGCCACCGCCGGCGATGTCAATGGCGACGGCTATTCCGACGTCATCGTCGGCGCCCCCAACTTCGACAACGGCCAGACGGATGAGGGTCGTGCGTTCGTCTACCTGGGGACGCCGGCGGGACCATCCACCACATTTACGTGGAGCGCGGAGTCCAACATCGCCAATGCGGCGTTCGGCCAGTCGGTCGCGACCGCGGGCGACGTCAACGGCGACGGCTATTCCGACGTCATCGTCGGCGCACCGGTCGGACTCACCATCATTGGCGACCTGCGCGGTCGCGCTCACGTCTTTCTCGGCAGCGCAACCGGCCTGTCCACCACCGCGGCCTGGACGGTGGTCTCGGACCAGGACTTCGCGAGTTTCGGCTGGTCAGTTGCCAGCGCAGGGGATGTGAATGGCGACGGCTATTCCGACGTCATCGTCGGCGCGCTTCAGTACGACCATGGCCAGAACGACGAAGGCCGGGCCTACGTGTATCTCGGCAGTGCCAGCGGTCTCTCGAGCAGCGCAGCCTGGGTCACCGAATCTGACCAGCCCAATGCCCGCTACGGGGGGTCCGTGGCAACTGCCGGCGACGCGGATCGCGACGGCTACTCGGATGTCATCGTCGGTGCGCCGTTGTACGACGGTCTCGGCGAGGATTCGGGCCGCGCCTGGGTGTACCTGGGCAGCGGCACGGGGCTCGCGACAACCGCGATCTGGACCATGAGCGGCGTCAACGCCGGTGACCAGTTCGGTACCTCCGTGGCGACCGCCGGCGACACCGACTCTGGCGGCTTCTCCGACGTGATCATCGGGGCCCCGGGGTTTGACAGCGCCCCAATGAGCAACAATGGGATTGCCTACGTCTATTCCGGCACCATCATCGCAGGCACCGCGGGCCACCCCTGGATCGCGATCGGCACGGCCAACGGGGGGGAGTTTGGCCATGCCGTCGCCACCGCCGGCGACGTGAACGGCGACGGCTTTGCAGACGTCGTCATCGGCGCGCCGTTATTCGACAGCTTCGGCATCGGGGGTCGAGCCTATCTGTTCCTGGGGAGCCTTTCGGGACCGCGGCCCGACTACGAGTGGACGAGCAGCCTGGGGCAGGCGTCCGCCCTGTACGGCAGCTCGGTTGCCACAGCCGGCGACGTGAACGGCGATGGGTACTCCGACATCCTGGTCGGCGCTCCGGGATTCGACGATCCGCTGGATGCGGAAGGTACTGCCCGGCTCTATCTCGGCAGCGCCGACGGGCCAGCGCTCGAGGAGGATGGCAGGACCGTTTCGATCGACTCGCTCGCGTCCCATCAGTTTGGATATTCAGTGGCTTCGGCGGGTGACGTGAATGGCGACGGCTACTCGGACCTCATCGTCGGAGCGCCAAGGTTCACGGATATCGCCGTCCTCAATTTTGTCGGCGCGGCCTTCGTGTTTACGGGTGGGCCCTATGGCTATTCGCCCACGCCGGCCTGGAGCTTCCGGAGCGACCAGCCGAACTCCCAATTCGGTGCCGCCGTCGCCTCGGCCGGTGATGTCAACGGCGATGGATACGACGATGTCATCGTCGGCGCGCCCTTCTACAGCCATGGCGAGGGCGAAGAGGGCCGCGCGTATGTCTTCTACGGCGGCGCGTCCGGCGTGTCACTGTCACCGGCCCGGATTTACGAAAGCAACCAGAATCAGGCGAATCTTGGCAGTTCCGTCAGTTCCGCGGGCGACGTCAACAGCGACGGGTATTCGGACGTCATCGTCGGAGCGCCCCAATACACCAATGGCGAGGAGAACGAGGGACGCGCTTTCGTGTACCTCGGCAGCCCGACGGGCCCTGCTGCCATTCCGAGCTGGATGACCGAATCGAATGTTGTCTACGAACTTCTTGGGACAACCGTTGCATCGGCCGGCGACGTGAACAGGGATGGCTATTCGGATGTTGTTGTCACCGCAAGAGGGGCTCCCATAAGTGATCATGGCACTGTCTACGTTTACTTCGGGGGCGCTGCGGGTCTTGCACCGGTAGCGGATTGGACCTTCACCAGCCTGCGCCCGGAAGGCACACCGCAGACGGCGGCATCGGCCGGCGACGTCAACGGCGACGGTTACTCGGATGTGATCGTCGGATTCCCTTACTACAGCGGCGGGCTGTTTTGGGAGGGACGGGTGGCCGTGTTCCATGGCGGACCGCCCGGATCGACACTCGGCATAGCGGATTACCGGTACTCGTCAGTGGCCGGCTCGCGTTTCGGAAGCTCCGTTGCCTCAGCGGGCGACACCAACGGTGATGGGCTGTCTGACGTCCTCATAGGTGCGCCGGGTTACAGCCTGGGGGGACTGGCGAATCAGGGCGCAGCCTACGTATTTTCCGGCAATTCCTCGGGGGTGGGGGAGGATTTCGCATGGATAGCCACGGGCCAGGAGGCAGAGTCGGCATTCGGTGCCGCCGTCGCATCGGCCGGCGACATCAATGGCGATGGTTTCTCCGACATAGCCGTCGGCCAGCCGCAGTCAGCCGGCGGCGTCATCACGGACGCTGGCAAGGCTCACACGTACTTCGGCAACTTCGTCACGACGGCCACCTCGCTTCAGTTTGCCAACGCGCGCCAGCGCCGGGCCGGCGACACGGGGCCGCTGCCGGTGCTCGGCGCCAGTGGCGCGCTGAATGGCGTTAATCTGCAGGCCTTCGGCCGGAGCCCGTTTGGCCGCGGCGATGTCCGCATGCAGTATGAGATCGCTGCGCTCGGTCAGCCGCTGAACGGCACGAACCTGCGGGTCACGAGCTGGACCGATCCCGGGGGCGCGTCGGCACCGCTGGCCGCCGCCATCAGCAATCTCGCCCCCGGCACCCCCTATCACTGGCGCCTGCGTGTGCAGTACCGCGCCAACGCAACGCCCTTCCAGTCACATGGTCGCTGGCTGACGCTCGCCGCGAACGCCCCGGGGGAAACGGACCTGCGCACCGAGCAGGACACGGACTTCGACACCATCTTCGACCGCCTCGACAACTGCAAGCTCGTGGCGAATACGAATCAGCTCGACTCGAATGGCGACCTCTACGGCAACATCTGCGATGCAGACCTTAACAACAGCGGACGGGTCACAACCGCGGACTACACCATCCTGCGCAGTGTGCTGAATCAGTCATCCGGATCGAGCCCCACAGCAGCAGCAGCCGACCTGAACGGAAGCGGGCGGGTTACGGTCACCGATTACGCGATCCTGCGTACCAAACTTAACTTGCCTCCGGGTCCGTCCGGCCTGCGTCCGGGTTGCCCGCCTACCTGCCCGTGATGGGGATGCTCGGCTCACACCGCTCGCTCCTGGCGAGGCCGAGGATGTTCGAGATCTGGACGGAGAGATAATCGAAGGCATCCACGTATCAGCCCGGTTTCAAGGGTCAGTGGACTTGAAACGGAACGAAAAGACGTCCTTCAGTTCGTCACCTACCTTCTGGCGGGTCGTCGCTTCGTAGGTCGCACCGTCGATTCGCTTCCATTCCGTGACGAACCAGAGGCGGTTTCCGTCGGCGCCGACGTAGATGTCCTCGGGGAAGCGCAACCGGCCCTCGCTCGTGTCCACGTGGCCATCACTGTGGCCGCCGTTCGAGTCGACGTAGCGATAGATGATCCGGGCCGCGCCGGCGTCCCAGAGATAGATCGTCTCGCCCTGGTATTGCGCCGTTGCATCCTTGCCGCGCACGACATGCCGATCCCGCAGCTGCTGCCCGCTGTTCACCCACTCGAAGCAATGTGTGTCCGTGGACTTTCCATCGGGAAACGGCGCCGTCCAGCAACGTCCCGCAAGGAAGGCCAGGGGTGCCAGCCGATCCGTCCCTTCCGCGGCGTGGGACGCGCTGATGCTGACCATGAGCAAGAGGAACGTCGTGGCGAATGTAGCTATGTGCATTGTCGTTGCTCCTGGATTCACTTTTGCCGCCGGCGCACCCGCGTGCGATTCTTGCCGCGTGAGCGCGGTTTTTCGATTAGCTCAAAGTACGAACGAAGCTGCGAAACGGCGCGGTCGAAATGAACGATATCGCGCCACGCGCGGGAGAGCATGACGCCACCCTCCATCGTGGTGAGCACGAATTCGGCCAGCGCGCGCCTGTCCAGGCTCGACGGCAGCCGCGAGCCCGCGGCGTCGAGACATTCGACGATTGCGCTCACCCATGCGTCGAAATTTGCGGCAAGCCGCTTGCGTACCGGCGGGTCGGGCTCATGCAACTCCATTGCCAGGATGCCGATCGGACAGCCATACGTGCACTCCGTCTGCACCAGCGCCAGCCGGTAGTAGGCCAGCAGGGCAAAGATGCGTTCGATGGGGTCGGTGACGTCGCGCCAGGCAGGTTTCAGCAGTAATTCGTCAATCCCACTGTGATAGCTGTCCAGCACCGCGACAAGGAGGTCCTGTTTGCCAGGAAAGAAGTGATAGAGACTTCCGCTGTTGACGCTGGCGGACTGCAACACATCGGCGATGGACGTCGAGCCGTAGCCCTTCCGCAGGAAGAGTTCCATGGCCGCGGTGACCAGGCGTTGGCGGGTATCGGCAGGCATGAACAACTCTGAGTTGAACGGTCAATCAAGTTACCGGTTGCACCTCGAGAAGTCAATTCGAGTCCAAGATCCAGGCCGGGTTGTCGCGCTAGGTGAAGAACATCCACCAGACCCGTTTCGTCATATACTCGCAGGCTGGCGCGGTTGCGGAGCCGCTCATACGATCGAAAGGACTGTACTCATGCGCGGACTTCAACTGACCTCGGTCATCGTCGCTATTTTTTTCGTGTCCATGGCCGCTGCGGAAGAATTCGACGGCTCCGTGCCGATGGAATGCACGGCGCTCAAGGGGCACGATTGCCTGCCGGACAATAACCAGTGCGGCCGCTTGAAGCCGGAAGGCGGCAAGAATCCCGTGCTGCGGATCGACGTTGCGAACAAGCAGGTCAAGTCTCCCTATCGCACGTCGCTCCTCGCCATCCTGCACACGACGACCAACAAGGAGTCGCTCGTATTGCAGGGAGCCGATCTGCAGTTCGCCTGGAGCGCACTCATCAACAGGATGACCGGTGCGATGACGGTCTCGATCGCCGATCGCAAGGGCGCGTACGTCATTTTCGGTCAGTGCAAGCTGGCACCTGCAGAACCGCAGGCGGGCGCGACTCAGCAGTAGTGCATTCCCTCGGCAACCTGCTCGACAACAATCGAGCCTGGGCCGAGCGCATCCGCGCCGAGGACTCCGGGTTCTTTTCGAGGCTCGCGCGCCAGCAGTCGCCCGAGTATCTGTGGATCGGCTGTTCGGACAGCCGCGTTCCCGCCAATCAGATCGTGGGCCTTCTTCCGGGCGAGATCTTCGTCCACCGCAACGTGGCAAACGTCGTGGTGCATACCGACCTCAATTGCCTCTCCGTGCTCCAGTACGCCGTGGACGTGCTGAAGGTGAAGCACGTGATCGTCTGCGGCCACTACGGTTGTGGCGGCGTGCAGTCCGCCTTGCGCAACGAGCGTCTCGGCCTCATCGACAACTGGTTGCGCCACGTGCAGGACGTGCGGCTGAGACATCTGTCGATGATGGAGGCGATCGCCGGCGATGCCGGGCGAGCGGATCGCCTGTGCGAGCTCAACGTCATCGAGCAGGCCGTCAACGTCTGCCAGACGACCGTCGTGCAGGAGGCGTGGGCGCGGGGTCAGAATGTGGCGGTCCACGCCTGGATCTATGGGCTCGCTGACGGACTGCTGCGGGATCTCAACGTCTGCGTAGGTGCTCAGAGCGAGCTCGCCGCCGCGTACGATGCGGCACTGGCACGGCTTGGCTGAGTCCCTCAGCGCGGCTGCGCCATCGGTCGCAACGGCAGGGTGAGCAGTCCGGCGCCGAGGAGGGCACCGGCGAGGATCAGAAGGCCGCCGCTGAACTCTCCGGTCGCTTCACGGACGACGCCGATCAGGTAAGGACCGACGAAGCCGCCGAGCGAACCGACGGTGTTGATCAGCGCGAAGCCGCCGGCTGCCGCCGGCCCGGCCAGGAACTCGCGCGGCAGCGACCAGAAGGGTCCGTTCCGGCCGAAATTGCCGAACGCCGCGAGACTCAGGAACGCGAGCGCGATCGCCGGCGATGCCGTCAGCGCGCTGCCGAGGAATCCCGCGGCAGCCGTGAAGCATGCGCCTGCGGCGTGCAGGCGCCGCTCGTTCGCGCGGTCGGAAAGCCGGCCGATCAGCACCATGCCCGCCGCCGCCGCCACGTAAGGCACGGCGGCTACCACGCCGACGCCGAAATCGCCGTAGCCCGAAACGGTCCTGATGATGATCGGCAGCCACAGCGAAAGACCATACGTGCCGATCGCCCCCAGAAAGTAGATTGAGCCGAGATGCCAGACCCGCGGGTGGCGCAGGGCCCGCCAGAGATTGGTCTCGCCCCCGCGGCTCGCCGCTTCTTCCGCGCGCAACGAGCTCTCGAGTGCCCGGCGCTGCCCGGCCGTGAGCCAGCGGGCGGCCGCGGGCGCGTCCGGCAGCCAGCGCAAGACCAACAGGCCAAGCGCAACCGCCGGCAGTCCTTCGATCAGAAACAGCCACTGCCACCCGGCGAGGCCGAGACGCCCGTCGAGCAGGAGCAGCGCGCCGGCCAGCGGCCCGCCGATGAACGAGGCGATCGGGCTCGCGACCATGAACCCCGCGATGGCGCGGGCCCTGCGGGCATTGGGAAACCAGTTGCCCATGTAGAAGAGCACGCCGGGCAGAAATCCCGCCTCGGCGATCCCGAGCGCGAAACGCAGGGCGTAGAAGGACGTCTCGCCGGTGACGAACATCGTGGCGCTCGCGAGCAACCCCCACGTCACCATGATGCGCGCGATCCAGCGCCGCGCCCCCACGCGGTAGAGGATGACGTTGCTCGGCACTTCGAAGAGCGCATACCCGACGAAGAAGATGCCCGCGCCGAAGCCGTAGACCGCCGGATCGAAGCCGAGGTCCTCGTTCATCTGCAGGGCGGCGAAGCCGACGTTGACCCGGTCGATCCAGTTGACGACGTAGCAGACCAGGAGCAACGGCACGAGCCGGCGGAACGCAATGCCCGCCGCTTCGGCGCAGAGCGCACGCTCGTCGACGCTCAGAGGGTCCTGCGTGATACGTCTCCCCACCGGCGGGGCGTGCGAGATTCACGGCGCCGCCATGTGCCTCCCCGCGCCGGCCCTGGCCACTTCCCCGGGGCGGAGGGCCGAACGAGTAGACCTGATCCGCCGTCAGACGGTCAAGGGAGCGGCAAGCGAACGCATCAATCAGAAGCGGTTGAACGAGTAGCGGACGCCGAGCAGGTTCAACTTTTGTGCCGTCCGTTTGACCTGCCGCCGCGCGGGATACGCGTGAGCGCTCGCGGCAGCGCGCGCAATTTGTACGCATGCTGCGCTGGTTTGCGCTGTCCGCACGCAGATGTCAGCGCATTCCGACGCGCGAATGGGAATGCGGCCGCTGCGTGCGGCGTGGCCACACCGCAAACTGAGCCCGCAATGTCGCATGACATCCGAGAGGACGTTCTATGAAATCGAAACGTGCAATCGCGTACCTGATGATCGCCTCGTTGCTGGCGCCACTGGCCGGCTTTGCTGGAGAGGACGCCGACATGGATCGCAGCCAGCCCTCGGCGTTCGTCAAGGACTCGGTCATCACGACCAAGATCAAGACGAAGCTGGCCGCCGAGCATCCGAGCACCCTGGCGAAGATCCAGGTCGATACGGACGCGAATGGCGTGGTGTGGCTGAGCGGTACGGCAGATTCACAGGCGGACGTCGACAAGGCGGTCTCGATCGCCAAGACCACGGAAGGCGTCGTGTCCGTCAAGAACCACCTCAAGGTCAAGAAGCCGGACTGAACCACGGTCGCTTCGCCCTGCGATCGCGGGTGGGCCGGCGCGGCCCGCCCGTGATCCGGGCCCTCCCGACCGGCGCAGGGAATGCCCGAGCGGGAGCTGCCGGATAGGGCCGGGTTTCACATAATGCCGGCGGGGGGCGGTCTCTATCGCCACCAAGGCGACCGTGACCGGAGCAGCCGCCGGTCGATGGAGCGCGTATACTTGGCGCCGCGACAGTCGAGGGAGAACAATAATGAATACTCTCGCACGCGCATTGACTCTCCTGAGTGCAGCATTTGCACTCCCGGCCAATGCGACCATTTACAACGGCGTCGATTTTCCCCAGGGCGCGGCTTCGTTCGCCGACTCGGTAGTGAACTTCACCGCGGGACCGGGACCAGACCCGGCATTTCTCGCGCCGACGAATTCGCTCGGCGTGCCCGACGTGAACACCACGAACGGCCTGAATTGCTATTTCTACCCGAGTACCTCGAACTGCCTGTTCACGTCTCTCGGCAACGGCGGCACGCTGACGCTGCAGTTCACCGACAACGTGCTCACGGGCAGCAGCGCGTCGGGATCCGTCACGGGGACCGGCGACGGCTTCGATGATCTCTACATCGTGGAGGTCGGCGTGGCCGAGTCGACGGACGTCGACATCAGCGCGAACGGCACGGACTGGATCAACGTCGGCAGCATCGCCGGCGGCGGTGGCAGCTCGATCGGCGTCTTCACGTACGGATTCGACATCGACGCGCTCGGGTTCGGGTTCACCGACAGCTTCACCTACGTGCGCGTGCGCGACGTGCTGACGGACCAGGACACGAGCCCCGAGGGCGCGGACATCGACGCGATCGGCGCAATCCAGTCGGCCGTACCCATCCCGGGCGCCGCCTGGCTGTGGCCGGCTGGCCTCGTGCTGCTTCGCTGGGTGCGGCGGCGCCCAGGCTGACCCCGTCCGCGCGGGGCTTGCGCTCCGCGGCGATCGGTTTCATTCTTGTCGCCCTCGATGGGAGACAAAGAATGAACAGGTCATCGCTGCTCGTCGCACTCGCCCTTCTCGCTGTTCCTGCGGCCATGGCACAGGCGCCGGCTCCGGCGGCGCCGGCTCAGCCGGCATCCTCGCCGGGGAGCGAGGGCACCCGGCCGGAGGCGGACACGAAGCGGGACGAGCTGCGCAGACCGGCCGAGATGGTGAAGTTCGCAGACATCAAGCCGGGTGACAAAGTCGTCGATTTCATGCCGGGCGGCGGCTACTTCACGCGCGTCTTCAGTGCCGCAGTGGGTCCGAAGGGGACGGTGTACGCGGTGGTGCCGCAGGAGATGGTGAACCGCAGACCGACGGCGGTCGATGGAGTGAAGGGCATCGCGTCGGAGCCGGCTTATCAGAACGTGAAGGTCCTCGTGCAGCCGGCGGGCAGCTTCGCGGCTCCGGAGCCGGTGGACGTGGTCTGGACTTCGCAGAATTACCACGACGTCCACGTCGAGAGCTTCGGACTCGGAGACATCGCGGCGGTCAACAAGGCGGCGTTCAAAGCGCTGAAACCGGGCGGCGTCTATATCGTGCTCGATCACGCGGCGAGAGCGGGCTCCGGGCTGGAAGACACGCAGAAACTCCACCGCATCGATCCGGCGGTCGTAAAGACCGAAGTCACGGCCGCGGGCTTCACCTTCGAGGGCGAGAGCACGGCCTTGCGGAACGCGGACGATCCGCACACGGCGATGGTGTTCGACCCTTCGATCCGCGGGAAGACGGACCAGTTCGTCTACAAGTTCCGCAAGCCGAAGGGCTGAGGGGCGGGAGCGACCTTCGGTCGCTTTTCAGTTCGTACGACGACGCAGGCTCAGCAGCGTGGCGGCCGCGAAGCTGAGAAGCCACGCCGCGCCCGGCAGCGGAACCGGAGCGGCCACGACGTCCGCGGCGGCGACGAGGTAGTCGTTGTTCGTGCCGCTGCCGCCGGTGCCACCCGAGCCGAAGATGACCTGGGTGATCGTCGCCGGGTTGAAATTCGTGATGGTCAGCCGGAAGACATCGTCGCCGAAGCCGGCGCCGGCCTGCACGATCGTGGCGCTGCCCGAGGTGATGGCGGCGCCCGTCGCGGTGCGCGTGAATCGCACCGTGTTGGCGCCGTAATTGATGTAGCCGTCCTCGTAGCTCGTGGAGCCGCCGTTGGCGTCCAGCGAGCCGAGCAGGAACTGGCCCGTCATCTGGTAGCCGGCATTCACCGTCAGCCTGAGGAGCTCGCTGTCGTTGAGGTTGTCGATCTCGGTGATATCACCGACCCAGTAGCTCGTGGAGAGGTTGAGCTGCTGCAGCGGATTCGGTAGTGAGCACAACGACCCGCCATCCGAACCGCCGCAAACCCCGATGCCGATTTCTTCTGGCACCGGATAGCTGAAGTTCGCAACGGTCAGTGACTTGGCGGAGCCGCTCGTCTGACCGGCGCTCGCCGTGATCTGGCCGAAGTTGTAGCTCATCGGCAGACGTCCGACCGTGTTGTTGCCGGTGACGGTGTAGAAATTGATGAGCGCGGCATCACTGGCGCCGGGCGCCAGCGCCATCGCAAGAAGCGCAAGCCCGCTCTTTACTACTATCTGTCGCGAGGTCTTGATGATGATCCCCTGTTCTTGTCGCCTCACGATGTACGAAAGAGACCGCCAGTTCAACCAGGGCCCGGATCTTTTTTCCGGTTATTGTTAAATTCCTGCAATAAATCCGGAGACGCCGCGCTTCAGAACATCGCTGAACCGTCGGGCGTTCCAGGGTCCGTGTCCCTGCTGCGGCTGGGGATGAAATCTCCGGTGATCATCTGGTCGTAGGCCATGCCGGGACCGACCATCGGGTATACCCCGGCATCCGGGTCAATGATGACCTCGAGAAACGCCGGCCCCCTGAACTCCATGAACTCCTGCACGATGCGCGGCACGTCGGCTTTGCGGTCGAGTCGCATCGCGAAGCCGAAGCCATCGGCCTGCGCGGCTTTCACGAAGTCCTTGCGCCGTAGCGACTTGTCGCTCGCCGACAGCCGCCCCTTATAGAAGAGTTTCTGCCACTGCTTGACCATGCCGTCGCCGTAGTTGTTCAGCACGACGACCTTGATCGGCAGGTCGTAGGTCGTGACGGTCTCGAGCTCGCCGAGATTCATGCGCAGGCTGGCGTCGCCGTCGATGTCGAGCACCAGTCGCTCGGGGTGCGCGAACTGCGCGCCGATCGCTGCGGGAAGCCCGAAGCCCATCGTGCCCATGCTGCCGGACGTGAGCCAGAGGCGTGGATGGCGGAAGTCGAAGTACTGCGCGGCCCACATCTGGTGCTGGCCGACGCCGGTCGCGATGATCGCTTCGCCGCGGGTGTGCTTGTTGATCTCCTCGATCACGTAGTTCGGCTGGATGAGTGCGCTGCCGCGGTCGTAGTTGTCGGCATACCGCCGCTTCAATTCGGCGAGCTCACGATGCCAGTCCGGGAAGTCCGGGCGCTGGTGATGGCGCTCGCCGTAAGCGGTAAGTGCATCCAGATCGCGCGCCAGCACGCCGACGTGATGCCAGTCGACCTTCTTGACCTTGCCGATCTCCGCCGGGTCCACATCGAAGTGCGCCACGCGCCGCGCCCGCGGCGCGAACTTGTCGGGCACGGCGGCGACGCGGTCGTCGAAACGCGCGCCGACTGCGATCAGGAAATCGCAGTCCTCGACCGCGTAATTCGCGAAGGCGGCGCCGTGCATGCCGAGCATCCGGAGCGAAAGCGTCTCGGTCGTGTCGCAGGCACCGATGCCCATCAGCGTCGTCGTGACGGGAATCCCGAAACGCTTCGCGAAGCGGCGCAGGGCTTCGGCGCCGTTGGCGTTGATGACGCCGCCACCGGCGTAGATCAGCGGCCGCTTCGACTCGCGCAACAGGCTGAAGAACGCCTTGCAGTCGCTCGCGGTGAGGACGTTAGCCTGCACCGCCTCGATGCGCTGGCGGTAACCCGGCACCGGCAGGAGCCCGCCGCCCTGGAATTCGCCGATCCAGTTCTGGATGTCCTTCGGCAGGTCGACGACCACCGGCCCCGGCCGCCCGGTGCGGGCGATCTCGAATGCGGTCCTGATCGTCGCCTCGAGCTTGTAGGGGTCGGTCACGAGGAACACGTGCTTGGCGACCGAACCCATGATTGCCGAGACCGGCGCTTCCTGGAACGCGTCCGTGCCGATCATGCCGGTCGGCACCTGGCCGCAGAGCACGACGATCGGAGTCGAGTCCGCCATCGCGTCGCGCACCGGAGTGACGGTGTTAGTGGCTCCCGGCCCGGACGTCACGAGCACGACGCCGACGCTGCCGCTCGCCCGAGCATAGCCCGCGGCCATGAAGCCCGCGCCTTGCTCGTTGGCGGGGACGATGATCGGCAGCGGTTCGCGGCCAGCCTCGTCGCGGTGCTCGTGGTTGTAGCGGAATACGGCGTCGTAGGTCGGCAGGATGGCGCCACCGCTGTAGCCGAAGATGGTCTGCACGCCTTCGTCCGCCAGCACCTGCACGACCATCTCCGCGCCGGTCATGCGTTTGCCGGCAAGAGGATGCGGTGCTGCTGCCACGGCCTGCGATGCTGTTGTCATAAAGTCCATCGGCTTGGTTCCTTCCTGAGTGTCTGAGAATTGCCTTTGCATTGCAATAGCGCCGGATCTCGGTCAACATCTTAAATTCCGCGTGGAAACCGGCTCCGAGCATGCGGCACATCATTTCAGTCCTGCTGCAAAACGAAGCGGGCGCCCTGACCCGGGTCGCCTCACTCTTCTCCACGCGCGGGTACAACATCGAGTCGCTCAGCGTCGCCCCGACGGAGGACCCGCTCTTCTCGCGCCTCACGCTGGTGACGATCGGTTCCGATCAGGTGATCGACCAGATCAACAAGCAGCTGCTGAAGCTCGTCGACGTGGTGAACATGGCGGACATGACCCGCGGCGACCATATCGAGCGCGAATTGCTGTTGCTGAAGACGAAGGTGCCGGACTCGGCCTGGGAACGGGTGAACGATCTCGTGAAGCGCGAGCATGCGCTGGTGCTCGACGACAGCCGCGCAACGTTCACCGTGGAGCTCACCAGCACTTGTGGGCGCATCGACGAGTTCGTCGAGAAGATGTCGAACCTGGGCTCCATTCTCACGGTGGTCCGCAGCGGCCCCATGGCCATCGGCCGGGGCACTCAGATGCTCGCCGCACCGGTCTCCTGATCGCCGCGGGCCCATGATGGCAACTCGCGCGCGTCGCCGCACGGAGCGCTCCCGGCTGCGGGAGTGCTCGCGCATCGTCGTCAAGATCGGCTCCTCGCTGCTCGTCGAGCGCGGCAGCGGCCGGCTCCATCGCAAATGGCTCGAAGCCCTGGTCGGCGAGGTCGCGCGCCTGCACGCACGCGGCCAGCAGGTGGTGCTCGTATCCTCGGGCGCGATCGCGCTCGGCCGCCGTTACCTCGGCCTCCGGCCCGAGCAGCGCAAGCTCGAGGAGCAACAGGCTGCTGCCGCGGCCGGGCAGATCATCCTGGCCCATGCCTATCAGGAGCTGCTCAACCGGCACGACATCAAGGTGGCCCAGGTGCTGCTCACGCCCGACGACACGGAGAGCCGCCGGCGTTATCTCAACGGCCGTAACACGCTCGCCACGCTGCTCGAGCTCGGCGTCGTGCCCGTCATCAACGAGAACGATACCGTCGCCACCGCCGAAATCCGCTACGGCGACAATGACCGCCTCGGCGCGCGCGTGGCCGAGATGGTAAGCGCCGATTGCCTCGTGCTGCTCTCCGACGTGGACGGCCTCTACGACGCCGATCCGGCGAAGGAGCCGGCGGCGAAACTGATCCCCGAGGTCCGCGAGATCACCGCCGGGATCGAGGCGCTCGCGGGCGAGGCTGGCACCGAGTTCGGCTCGGGGGGCATGGTGACGAAGCTGATCGCCGCGCGCATCGCACTGTCAGCGGGCTGTGCCACGGTCATCGCGAACGGCAAGCGGCTCCGGCCTTTGAAGGCGATCGAGGCCGGCAAGCCCTGCACCTGGTTCATCACCGACCGCTCACCGCTCGCGGCCCGCAAGAAGTGGATAGCGGGGACGCTCAAGCCGCGCGGCCAGCTCACGATCGACGCCGGCGCTGAGAAGGCGCTCGGCGCCGGGCGCAGCCTGCTGGCCGTCGGCGTCGTCGCGGTGGAGGGTACCTTCGAGCGCGGCGACGCCGTGACCGTGCGCAGCCGTGAGGGCCGGGATCTCGCGCGCGGCCTCGTCGCCTACGGGAGCGAGGAGGCACGCCGCATCCAGGGCCGGCGCAGCGAGGAAATCGAGCAGCTGCTCGGCTACCGCGGGCGCGACGAGCTCATCCATCGCGACAACCTCGCGCTCCTGAACGGCTGAAAGAAATGGCGGCGAACGACCAGCACTCGCCGGACAACGTCCCGCGCCTCATGCGTGAGCTCGGCGTGCGTGCCCGCACCGCGGCGCGGGCTCTCGCGCGCGCCGACGGCGCAAAGAAGGACCGCGCGCTGCGCGCTGCGGCGGCCGCGATCCGTGAGGCGCGCGACCAGATCCTCGCCGCCAACGCGACGGACATCGAAGCGGCGAGATCGGGCAGTCTCCCGAAGGCGATGCTCGAGCGGCTGTTGCTCGATGGTCCCCGCGTCGAGGCGATGGCGAGGAGCATCGACGACGTGGTCGCGCTGCCGGACCCCGTGGGACAGGTGATGGCGGAGTGGTCGCGGCCGAATGGCCTGAAGATCCGTCGGGTGCGGGTGCCGCTCGGCGTGATCGGCATCATCTACGAGAGCCGGCCGAACGTGACGGCCGACGCCGGTGCGCTGTGCCTCAAGTCAGGCAATGCCGTGCTGCTGCGCGGGGGCTCCGAGAGCTTTCATTCATCGCACGCCATCCACCGCTGCCTGCAACGGGGACTGCGGGAGGCGGGGCTCCCGGAAGATGCGATCCAGATGGTGCCGACGACGGACCGGGAGGCTGTCGGCTATCTCCTTGGCAAAATGCAGGAGTTCGTGGACGTCGTCGTGCCCCGCGGCGGCAGGAGCCTCATCAAGCGCGTATTGCGCGACGCGCGCGTGCCGGTGATCGGCCACCTCGAGGGCATCTGTCACACCTACGTGCACCGCTCCGCGGACGTCGCGATGGCGAAGAACGTCACGCTGAACGCCAAGATGCGGCGCACCGGGGTGTGCGGCGCGACCGAGACGCTCCTCATCGACCGCGGCTGCCTGGCCACGCACTACCTGCCGATCGCCGACGCGCTCGCCGCCGCCGGCTGCGAGCTGCGCGGCGATGCGGAGATCTGTGCGCGCGATCCGCGCGCCAGGCCCGCGACCGAGCAGGACTGGCGCACCGAGTATCTCGACGCCGTCATCGCGATCCGCGTGGTGGCGGGTGTGGAGGAGGCGATCGAGCACATCGGCCGTTACGGCTCGGGCCACACCGAGTGCATCATCGCGAGCGACCCGTCCGCGGTCGCGAAGTTCTTCCGCGACCTCGACAGCGCCATCCTGCTCCACAATGCGTCCACGCAGTTCGCCGATGGCGGCGAATTCGGCATGGGGGCGGAGATCGGCATCGCGACCGGGCGCATCCATGCACGGGGTCCCGTCGGTGCGGAGCAGTTGACGAGCTTCAAGTACCTCGTCTCGGGCACGGGCCAGACCAGGCCCTGACGCGCCCGGCGTGTGCGTGCCGCCCTGCGGCTGCCGTAGTACCATGCGGGACGGGAAGGTCGCAGAAATCCAAGAATCACAAGGGGGTTCCATGAAGATCCTGAGAAATGCCGTATTGCTGTTCGCCGGTTGCGTCTCGCTCCTGGCCTGTGCGCCGCCGGCGCCGAAGGCGCCCGACACGGCGGCCGACGAGGCGGCGCTGCGGGCGGACCCGGTGGCCTGGTTCGATGCATACGCGGCCGGCAACGTGGATGCGATCGCGAACTCCTACGCCGAGGACGCGCTGCTGATGCCGCCGGGCGCTCCCGCAGTGCAGGGCCGGGCCGCCATCCGCGAGTTCTGGGTCGCCGATATCGCGGCGACGAAGCAGGCCGGCGGCAGCCTCAAGTTCGACGAGGTCACGGGCGTCGGCGTCTCGGGCGACACGGGCTGGCTCAGCGCGACGTTTTCGGTGAGCGATGCGTCCGGTGCGGTCTCGAAAGGCAAGTTCCTGTCCGTATACCGCCGCGAGAAGGGGGACTGGCAGCTCTTGCGGGACACCTGGAACATGGACGCCGGCGCGCCTGCTGCCGCGGCGCCCCAGCCTGCGGACGCGGCGAAGCCTCCGATGTGAAGGGGCGGGGCCGGCCCCTTGCACCGGCTCCAGGCGACATACACGTCCGGATCGCCGGTCGCGTGGTGGTCTGCACGCGTCGGACGAGTCTGGATCAGCCGAGCGGCGGGTGGCGCAGGTGCCATCCGGTCGCGTCCTGGTAAGCTTTCGCGAGCGCGAGGACTGCAGCTTCGGCATAGGGCGGCCCGGCAAACGTGATGGCGGTCGGCGTGCCGTTTGCGGTGAAGCCGTCGGGCACGGCGATGCAAGGATAGCCGCACAGGTTGGCGGCGCCGAAGTGGCCGGCAATCGGGTCCATCGGACCGGCGACCGGCGGACGGCCGGCGCGCGGGTTCACGTACGGGGCGAGATACACGTCGAAGCGCGACGTCGCCTGCGCGAGCTCACGCATGATGAGGCTGCGGATCCGTTGTGCCTGCAGATATTCCACTGCGGGCGTGAGACGATCGCGACGCATCCAGTCACCGCGCCCCTTGTCGGTGAACTCGGCGTCACGGCCCGCACGCATGAATTCATCGAACACCGTGGCCGATTCGGCGCCGGATATGCCGCGCATCAGGCGCAGCGGGACCTCGGGCAGGCGGAACGGCTCGGGCGTCACGCCGAGCGTGCGGATGGCCGCGAGCGCGGCTGCGTCGTTGCGCCGCCAGTCGGCGTCGCGCTCGGCCAGCGCGAAGCCTTCCTCGAGGTAGCCCACGCGCAGTGACTTCACGTCCAGCGCGGCGTCCCAGTCGAGCGGCCGTTCAGTCACGCTGAAGTCCTGGGCATCCGGCCGGGCGATGGCGCGCAGCACGAGCGCGCAGTCCTCGACGCTGCGGCAGAGCGGCCCGACGCGGTCGAGGCTCCAGGAGAGCGTCATGATCCCCGTGCGGCTCACCCGGCCGAACGTGGGCCGGAGTCCCGTCACGCCGCAGACGGCCGCCGGACTCAGGATCGAGCCGCTGGTCTCGCTACCGATGCCGAACGAGACCAGCCCGGCGGCGGTGGCCGCGGCGGGTCCCGCGGACGAGCCGCTCGAGCCCTCATCCGGATTCCAGGGATTGTTGGTGCGGCCGCCGAACCACTGGTCGCCCGTGGCGAGCTCGCCCGTCGCAAGCTTCGCGACCAGCACCGCGCCAGCCGCCTCCATGAACCTGACGACGCTCGCGTCCTCGTCGATCACGCGATTCCTGAATGCTCCCGACCCCCAGGTGGTCGGATAACCCCGCACCGAGATGATGTCCTTGGCGCCCCAGGGGATGCCATGCAGCGGCCCCCGATAGCGCCCCGCAGCAATCTCGCCATCGGCCTGCTCGGCCTGCAGTTTCGCGAGATCGTCCGTGAAGGTCACGACACAGTTGAGTCGCGCGTTGTAGCGCCGCAGGCGCTCCACGTACATCTCGGTCAGCTCGACCGAGCGCACGCGGCGTGCCCTCACGAGCGGCGCGAGCTCCGTCACTGGCCAGAACGCCAGGTCTTCGAGATTCGCGGGCCGGTCCCTGGCCTTGACCTTCGTCGGACGGAACACGTTCTTCGGCGCGGGGAGCGGGGCTCCGGGCGGCACCGGAGCGAAGGCGAGCGGGGGAGTCACGTCGTCGCCGAGCGCGATTGCCCGCATCTCGGCATAACGCTCGCGCGCCTGGCTGAGGCCGTCCACCATGGCGTCGAGCTCGGGATCGCTGAACTCGAGCCCGGCCACGGTCGCCGCGGCCCTGAGCGCGTCACGTGTGAGCGGAGCCGCCGGCTCCGCGCGCGCTTTCTCCCAGAGGACGCCAGGCAAGAGGGTGGATGCGAGGCCGAGGCCGCGGAAGTAGGCCAGGAAATCCCTGCGGCTTGGCAATGGTGCGGGCATCGCGGCAGACCTTACCGGCACCATCCGATCGTGTAAATGTGCCGGCACACGTGCCGGCTCGCGTGCGCCATGGCAGCGCGCCAGATTCGATCGGTTAAGATGCGACAACGAATCCGTACAGGGGACTTCCATGCGCAACAGCCGCCTCTGGTTCGCACGCGTCGTTGTGCTCTATGCGCTCGCGATCTTCACCTTCCTCGCCTGGCTCTACATCGCCCACCCGCTGGAGAACATCGCGCGCTTCGGGATATCCGCGAGCGGCGCGCCCGAATCCATCAATTTCCTGCGCGCGGGCCCGGGCGCGCTGTTTGCGGGCATGGGACTGACCGCGGCCTATGGCCTCGTCCTGCCGCAGCGGCTGCTCGCCTGTCTGTGGATCCTGGTCGTCTTCAACGGGTGCGTGGTTGCCGTGCGTCTCCTCGGCATTGCGGTTGACGGCGTGTCCCCCATCCAGTTGTCGGAGCTGCGTGACGAGGGCCTGTCGTGGCTGCTCTTCCTGGCGGCGCTGATCGCCTATCCGCGACACTGAGCGGGTGGCATTCGACGTCATCATCATCGGCGGCGGGATCAACGGCGCCGGAATAGCCCGTGATGCCGCGTGCCGGGGCCTGCGCGTGTGTCTCGTCGAGCAGGGGGACTTCTGCGGGGCGACGTCGCGCTGGTCGAGCAGGCTGATCCATGGCGGACTGCGTTATCTCGAGTTCGGCGAGTTCGGGCTCGTCCGTGAGTCGCTGCACGAGCGCGAGACGCTGCTGAGGATCGCGCCACACCTGGTGCGGCCACTGCCGCTCGTCATCCCGATATACCGGGGCGCGCGCCGTGGCCCGTTCACGATCCGGGCCGGCATGTGGCTCTACGATCTTCTGTCTGCGGGCAAATCGCTGCCGCGTCACCGGATGCTGACGTCCGGAGAGACGCTGGCCAGGCTGCCGCTGCTCCAGGCGCACGAGTTGCGCGGTGCCGCCACCTACTACGACGCTCAGGCGGAGTTCCCCGAAAGGCTGGTCGTCGAGAACATCCTCGCCGCACGGCAGGCCGGCGCAGAAGTGCGTTCGCAGACCCGGGCCGAGCGCGTGCTCGTCGACACGGGACGGGTTGCGGGCGTCGCCGTCCGCGACCTGCGATCCAACCAGGCCTCGACCCTGAGCGCGCCGCTCGTGGTCAATGCGACCGGACCGTGGGTTGACCAGCTGCTCGAAAGTCTTCCGGGCCGTCGCGCGCGCCGCCTCATCGGCGGCGCGAAGGGCACCCACATCGTCGTCGACCGCCTGCCGGGGATGACCGGCGCCGCCTGCTACGCGGAGGCAGGCTCGGACGGGCGCCCGTTCTTCGTCATCCCGTGGAACGGCATGACGCTGATCGGCACGACCGACATCCCCTTCCATGGAGATCCTGCGCAGGCGGGCGCGACCAGCGCAGAGATCGACTACCTGCTCGCCGAGGCGGCGCGGCTCTTCCCAGCCGCACTGCTGACACGCGAGTCGATTCACTATCACTACACGGGGGTGCGTCCGCTCCCGAGCGTCACGGCCAGGGATCCGGCGGCGATCACGCGACGTCATCACATCCGCCATCACCGCCGCATCGCCCGCGGCCTCTACTCCGTCATCGGGGGCAAGCTCACGACCTATCGTCATCTGGCGGAGGAGGTCGTGGACCGGCTCGTGCGGGAGGTCCCGCGCGCCACCGCCGCGTGCGACACCGCGCGGCAGTCGTTGCCCGGAACGCTCGCCGACCCCGTGCCGCTCTGCGCGGAGCTCACGCGCGACGGCCTCTCAGCAACCGGCGCGGCGCGCCTCACCAGGTTGTACGGTGCCCGCGCCCTGGAGGTCGCCGAACTGATCCGGCGCGCGCCCGCGCTCGGCAGCGAGATCTGCTCCGACAGTCATGCGCTGGCGGCGGAGATCGTGTTCGCCTTCGAGACCGAGCTCGCCGCGACACTCGCCGACTGCCTCATGCGCAGGACGATGCTGGGTCTCGGGCGGGATCTCGGTGCGGTCGTGCTGCCGCGGGCGATCGAGGTGTGTCGCGACCAGCTCGGCTGGAACGCCGGCCGTATCGCGGAAGAGACGCAACGGTTCCGGAGCGAAACCGCGGCGCTGCGCTCGGTGCTCCCCGTTACTGAGCCGGCGGCGGGACCGGCGTATCGGGATTGATGTTGATGCCGCGCTTGCGTAATTCGTCGACGATGACCGTGGCGTTGGCGTTGCCGGCTTGCGCGAGGCGCGCCGTGCGCGTGGCGAGCGATTCCAGGGCGGCGCGAACCTTCTGCGACTGCTCCATCTGCGCATCCTGCGCGGCGATCGCCTCTTTGAGATTACTGCGGCCGGTATAGAGCTGGCCGGTCTGGAAGCCCGCCCAACCGACCACCGCGAGCGCGAGAAGCAGCAGCGGCACGAATGCGCTGCGCGCGGCGGGCCGGTCGCCGCCGCCAGCCGGCTGTTCAGTGGTCACGCTTGGTATCCGGTGCGGGCGCCGCGGCGGGCCCATTGAAGTTCACGGTAAAGCCCTCTGCCGCTAGGAGATCACGCACCTGGTCGTCCCGCGTCCGCACGGCGCGCTCGGCGAGTGCCTGTGCAACGTCGCGATAGAGGTTGCCGAGCGCGACGCTCTGCTGGATGTACTGCGCGCGGCTGCTCGCCTCGTTCTGCAGCGTGCCGTTCGCCTGCGCGAGATACATGTTGATGCCAGTGAGAATCACGGCGATCGCGCCGACTCCGGTAAGAGTCCAGAACTCGTAGTTTTTCAGCATGGCGCGCAGCCTACCGGTTCCCGCGGTGGAATCCAATGGGTGACGAATGCGGCCTCGGACGTTCGCGCTCCTCATCGTTCCGCATCGGTCTTACCGCGGCGCTGCTCCGCCCCTTTGAGCAATCGCTCCGTGCGGATCACGGCGCGCGTATGTGTGGCCTCGCCGATGGGACCGGCGTCGTCGAACGCCTCGACGCGGAAGCGGTGCTGCCGGCCTTCACGTCCGAGGTAGGTGGCAACCGCGCGCACGGTGCAGCCAACGGGCGTCGCCGCGGTATGGCGGACGTCGATGCTGACGCCGACCGAGAGTTCGCCGGGTTGCAGGATCCTGCGCATGATCCGCGCCGCGGCGAGCTCCATCAGCGCCACCATGCGCGAAGTGGCGAAGACCTCCGGGAACTCGTCCTCGGCCGATATGGACAGGCCGCGCGCCGTATCGCTTATCTGGACGATGAAGCTCGCTTCGGCCGTGTCGCCTGTGCTGATCATTTCAAATCGCCTGCGAGACGCCGACCCTGCTACATGTTCCCGATGAGCAGATCTCCGAATTCGGAGCATTTGACTTCGCGCGCCCCTTCCATCAGCCGCGCAAAATCGTAAGTTACCGTCTTCTGGCCGATGGTCCGGTCCATCGCTGTGATGATCCGGTCGGCGGCCTCGGTCCATCCCAGGTAGCGCAGCATCATTTCGCCGGAGAGGATCACCGAGCCCGGGTTGACCTTGTCCTGGTTGGCGTATTTCGGGGCCGTGCCATGGGTCGCCTCGAACACGGCGTGACCGCTCACGTAGTTGATGTTGGCGCCGGGCGCGATGCCGATGCCGCCGACCTGGGCGGCGAGAGCGTCGGATAGGTAATCGCCGTTGAGGTTCATGGTCGCGATGACGTCGAACTCCTTCGGCCGCGTCAGCACCTGCTGGAGCGTGATGTCGGCAATCGCGTCCTTGACCAGCACCCGCCCGGATCGCAGTGCAGCTTCCTGCTCCTCGTTGGCCGCCTTCTCGCCCTTCGCCGCCTTCGTCTTTTCCCATCGCTCCCAGGTGTAGACGCGGCTGGCGAACTCGCGTTCGGCCAGTTCGTAGCTCCAGTTCCGGAAGGCCCCTTCCGTGAACTTCATGATGTTGCCCTTGTGCACGATCGTGACGCTCTTGCGGCCGTTGGCCAGCGCATATTCGATCGCGGCGCGGAAGAGGCGTTCGGTGCCTTCGCGCGACACCGGCTTGATCCCTACACCCGAGCTGCCCGGGAAACGGATCTTGGCGAATTCCTTGGGGAAGTTCGCCTTGAAGAGCTCGAGAAACTTCCTGTTCCCCTCGGAGCCGGCCTCGAATTCGATGCCGGCATAGATGTCTTCCGTGTTCTCGCGGAAGATCACCATGTCGACGTTTTCGGGCGAGCGCACGGGCGAGGGCACGCCCTTGAACCAGCGCACGGGCCGCAGGCAGACGTAGAGATCGAGGAGCTGTCGCAGCGCGACGTTGAGCGAGCGGATGCCGCCGCCGATCGGCGTGGTGAGCGGTCCCTTGATGGACACCAGGAACTCCCGGCAGGCGTCCACGGTCGCTTCGGGTAGCCAGCTCCCGAATTGATCGAAGGACTTCTGTCCCGCGAACACTTCCATCCAGTAAATCTTCTTCTTGCCGCCGTAGGACTTCGCCACCGCCGCGTCGAGCACGCGCACCGCTGCACGCCAGATATCGGGGCCGGTCCCATCGCCCTCGATGTAGGGGATGATCGGGTTGTCCGGCACCTGCAACTTGCCGTTGTGACTGCTGATCGTTGCGCCGCCGGCAGGTGCGGCGATCCTCGGCTCGGCCATGGAATGCGACTCCTTCGTGGATCGGCGGGTGCCGATTGGTGGGTACCGTTCTGCGGCACCTTCTGAAAGGGCGCCAATTATCGTGGCTTTGACGCGCGCGAACAACCCGCGCCGCGCCCCGGCGGCTACTTCAGAAGCCGTCGTAGGCGAGTTCGACGTAGATCTCGCGCTCGCGGCCGGGAAAATAGCGGTAGGTCGGGCTCGGCAGACTGACGAAGTCAGCCCGCTCGGCATAGAGTTTGTCGGCGAGATTGTTGACGCGGACCGTGAGCGACCAGTCCCGGGTCGCGTGCCAGGCGGCGCGCAGGTTGAACAGGTTGTGGCCGCTGTAAGTGTGCTCGTTGCTGGCATCGAGGTAATGCGAACCCACTTCCACCCACTCGAGCTCGGCGACGCCGAAGTCACGCTCGTAGCCGATGCGGGCGCTCGCGAGCGTGCGCGGCGCCGTGTCAATGTCGTTGCCCGCTACGATCTGCTCTCCGCCGGGCGATTGCGCGCTGAACGTGTAGGTCTGCTTCGCATATGTGCCGGCAAAGCTGCCGTACAGGCCCGAAGGCAGACGCACGTCCGCCTGCAGCTCGACGCCGAGGTGGCGCGTGCTGCCGTCGCTCACGTTGAAGCGGCCCGAGTCCTGGAAGATGAAATTGCGCTTCTTCATCGCGAAGGTGGCGACCTCGACGTGCGCGATGCCCGACTGCCAGTGCATGCCGAGCTCGGCGCTGTCGAGGGTCTCTGAGTCGAGATCGGCCACGTTCTGCTGGGCCTGCAGCCGGTAGAGCTCGGCCGCCTGCGGCGGCCGGAAACCTCGCGTCAGGTTCAGATAGGCGGCAAGTTGCGGCGAGATCCGGTAGAGCAGCCCGGCGTTCGGCGCGATGTTCAGGAAATCGTCGCTGCGGTCGGCCGGCCGGTTGAAGCGGCATGGGGCGGGTGTGCACGGCGTGCCGTCGTCCTGCGTGTTGCCGTCGAGCATCTTGTTGTCGTAGGCGTAGAGCATGTACTCGGCGCGCAGCCCGAGCTGCAGCGACCAGGCCTCGGCGAACGGGACATCGAGCTCGCCGAAGGGCGCGACGAGATAGCTCTGCACCTCGTAGTCATAGTGCTTGCCCGGCGGCACGGCGGGCAGACCGGAATCCCCGTGCTGAGTCTCCTTCAGGTAGCCGTCGGCCAACTCGAGGTCCAGACCGGACGTCAGCCTGTTGCGGCCGAAGTCGCGCTGGTTCGTGATCATCAGCCCCGTGCTCCACTGCCCGTTTTCCTCGCGCGGCTGGCCGGGGAGGAAGTGCTGGAGGAAGTCCATGCCGGAGCGGCGCAGATACGCACGGAAGTCGGTGCCCGCCCACGGGTGATCCGTCGCCGGGATCCAGCGCAGCGAGATGCGTTCGCTGTCGGCGTCGCGGTAGGCCTCGGGGAACGCGTTCTGTCGCCGCGCCGTTTCGTCTTCGTATACCCGATACCCTGCGTCGAACATCTCCTCGGTCTCGCTGATGTAGCCGGCGGTCTCCTGGTCGAGCCAGCTCCCGGCGACCGCGAACTGGAGCTCGCCGGCGGCGATCTGGTGGTGGAGCTTCGCGAACCCCTTTGCCTGGTTATAGCCCGCGTTGTCACGGAAATCGCCGTCGTGATCCACCGTGAACCCGCCGACGATCGGGTCGCTGCCGGCGGTCGCCTCCCAGAGCGCCTTCGCGCGCCAGTAATCGTGCGGCCCGATCTCGCCGCTGGCGCCGAAACCGGACGCCCCGCCCGGCGCGGGCAGCAGGAAATTGAGCGTGCCGTGCAGGGCATTGGCGCCGTAGAGCGCGTTAGACGGGCCGCGGACGACTTCCATGGCGGCGGCCTGCTCGGTGTCGATCTCGAAGAGCTCGTTGACGTTGCAGAAGCCCGCGGGCCGGATCGGGATGCCGTCCTCCAGCATGAGGAACGCACCGCAGGAGCCGGGGCCGGTGAGCACTGGGGACCGGATCGCGGGCAGACTTTCCTGTTCGGTGCCGCGTGCGAGCCAGGTGCCCGCGGCCTGCACCCCGAGCTGCGAGACGTGGGTGTGGCCGGTCAGGCCGATCTCCTCACCCCCGATGCGCGCCGTGTTGCCGATCAGCGTGAGTGACGGCCGCGCCTCGCGCATGGCCGTGACTACGATCTCCTCGGTCAGAGGGCGATCCGCGGCACGCGCATTGGCGAGCAGGGCCAGACCGCCCGTCGCGAGCACGATGACCCGTCCCGTCATCGGGGCGATCGAGTCAGCGCTCGACGGGTTCGAGCACGATCATCGGCACGTCACCGATCCGCGAATAGCGGTGCCGCGCACCCATCTCCAGCATCGCACGGTCGCGTTCCTCGCGCGTCGCGAACCAGTGAAACGTGTGCCAGTCCTTGCCGACCAGATCGCTGAAGAAATCCTCGGGCGGCGCACTCACGCGGATGCCGAACTTCAGCTCGCCGCTCTGCGCGTGTGTCGCGTTGTTGGGCTGGGAGATTTCCACGATGAGTGCTCCTCGATCTGTCAGCGCGGAGCGATCGAGCGGCGTATGCCGCGACCGATGGGGTGCAGGGTGAGGCGCCAGATGCGCGCGGCCAGCGATGGCCGCGCCAACAGCGCGCGCTGGCGCGCGGTCAGCCGTTCCGGGCAATAGTAGCGCTTGTGCTTCAGGAGGTGCCGCAGGTCCTCCCGCGCCATCAGCCGGAAGAGGCGCCCCCGCGCGGCGTCGCACCAGGCGAGCTGAAAATCGATGATCGCGGGTGTCCCTTCCGGCGTCACGAGCCAGTTCGGCTCGCGTGCCAGGTCGTTGTGGGCGACACCGCGCCGATGCATCCGCGACAGGACGCGCAACGCCTGCCGGAAATAACCGGGATCCCGTGGCCGGGACTCACGCATGGTCGCGCCGGCGATCGCGCTGCGCAGGAGCCGCCGGCCGTCCCAGCGGAGCAGCACCGGGAATGCGGCGTCCCCCGAGAGCGCGGCGAGCGCGCGTGCCTCCCGGCGCGCGAGCCAGCGCGATGCCGGCCGCGCCCACCAGCGCGCCGCCGCGGTGTCGCGGCAGGCGAGCGGCGGGTCGCCCGGCAGCAGGGCGACGGATCCGAAAATGGCGGCGCTCGAATGGGACATCGGGTGGCACGGCGGCGGGCGGTGCCTCATCATAGGAACAAGGCGCCGGCCGGCGCAAATGGCCAGGCAGAAGCTGCATGTCAGAGCACACGGCGACGATCCGCTGGCGCAACAGCGGCAGCGACATGGACTACGAGACGTATCCGCGCGCACACCGCTGGGAATTCGAGGGCGGGCCGGTCGTCGCGGCCTCGGCGGCCGCCGGTTACCTGGGAGCACCGGCGAGCGTCGACCCGGAAGAGGCGCTGGTCGCCGCCGCCGCCGCCTGTCACATGCTGACGTTCCTCGCAATTGCGGCCAGAAAGAAACTGGTCGTCGCGAGCTACGAGGACAGGGCGGTCGGCTTCCTCGAGAAGAACGAGGAGGGCAGGCTCGCGATCACGCGGATCCATCTGCACCCGCAGATCGTTTTTGGTCCCGGCACCGTGGTGACGGCGGAGGAGCTGCGCAAGCTGCACGATTCGGCGCATCGCAACTGTTTCATTGCCAACTCCATCAAGGCCGGCGTCACCGTCGGCTGAGGAGGAGGGCGGCGCCACCTGACAGGCGGGAATTGGCGGGAGCGGGCGCAACCGGCCGTGCCAGGGCCGCGGGGAACAGGCTAACGGGGACGCCCAGAAAAAAGCGGCCCGAGCAAAAGCTGGCGGGCCGCAATGCGGAGGAAATCGTCCTGTCAGCGGATCAGAAGGGACCTCCGGCTGGTGCCTGGCTCGTGCCCTCCGTGCCGAAGGTCTGCGCGCCGGCCGGTGCGGGGGCCGTCATCTCCGGATCGAGCGTCGCCGCGCGCGTGGCGCTCTGGCCTTCGAGCGGCGGCGTCATCGCCGCCAGGGTGTCGATGAAGCGGCGGCCGGACTGTGGCGCCGGGATCGTCGCGTCCGTCAGGATCTTCGCGGGGCTCGTCTCGCCCTGGTAGTACTCGCCGTTCGCCTTGCGGTCCATCGACAGCACGCCGCCCTGGAGCGACACGCCGGCGAAGAAGCCGCGGCTGCGGGCATAGGAATAGATCTCGCTCTGCATCTGGATATCCGTGGCGGCGGTCGCCTGGCGGCCGACCGGGCCTGCGGCGATCGAGGCGTCACCACCCAGCGTGATCTTGCCGCTCGAAATACCGTCGAGCGCGCGCTGGGTCTTGAACACCAGGATCAGGTCCGTGGACTGGGCGCCCGCCTGGAAGCCGAAGCTGCCCTCGGTGAGCATCACGAAAGCCGGGTTGCTCCACGTGCCGTCCGCCCGCCGGGCGACCAGGATTCCCTTCCCATAGGTGCCGCCGACGATGAAACCGGCCTTGATCACGCTCGGGATCACGGCCACCGCATAGGCGCGACTGAGGAGCGCCGGAGGGATGGCGTTCTCCGGCATGTGCCGCAAGTCCTGCAGGATCTGTGTCGAGGTGTCGACCCGCTGGTCGAGCACGGTGGCCGCCTGGGCGGCGAGGTTCCATATGGTCAGAAAAGCAGCGGCAGCAACAGCAATCGGTCTCGTCATGTCCTTCCCTCCTGGTTGAGGCTCGGGCCCTTCTTGACGAGACCTTTCGAGCGTTTCGCGTAATCTACTGCAAATCATGTCGTTAGCAAAGAGTCTTTTCAATCGGCGTTAGCGTCAGGTCCTATGTCCGTGCAAATCAAGCGGCAGCCGCCTTGGTTAGAGGCCACCGTGATAGGCTCCGTTCCCGCAGTCCGCAGCCACTCAGCAGCCACTCAGAGGTCCGGAGGGCCTTGCCGCGATGGACATCGATCTGATCCTGGAACCGGACCTCAGCCCTTCTGAAATCAAGGAGTTGGCCCTGGCGGCGGAGCGCTGCGGGGTGCGCACCCTGTGGGCTTCCAACTACTCCTCCGCGCGGGACGCGTTTCTCACCATGGTGCCGGCCGCCCAGGCCACGAGCCGGCTCGGCATCGGCGTGCTGGTGATCAGCCCGTGGGAGATGCACCCGCTGAAGATCGCCAATTCCCTGCTGACTCTCAACGAATACGCCGGCGGGCGTGCGCAGATCGTCGTGAGCGGCGGCGGCGAGTGGTGCGCGGTGACCGGGATCGCCCACCCGCGCCGCGTGCGCGCCGTGCGCGAGACCGTGGAGATGATCCGCGCCGCCGCGGCCGGCAAGACGCTCACCTACAAGGGAGAGCTCTACAAGGCCTATCGCTACAACGCCGCCTGGTCCCACGACAAGGCGCCGCTGGTCTATGCGGGCGCGAGCAAGCGGCAGATGCTGCGCATGGCGGCCGAGGTGGCCGATGGCGCGATGATGAGCGACATGACGCTCCACTATGTCCGCGATGTCGTCGGCATCGTCCGCGACCGTCTCGCAGAGCTCGGCCGGCCCGCGCGCGACTTTCGCATCAGCAACTTCTGGGCCTGGCACGTCAAGAAGGACGCGGCGACGTCGCTGCGCGAAGCACGTCGCGAGCTGATTCTGCGCGGCTGGCTCGTCCGCTATCACATCGACCGCTTCATGACGCCGGAGGAATGCGACTTCATCGAGGCGCACAAGCAGGCCTTCACCAACGCCTACAACGATCGCAGCGGCGACATCAAGGGCGTGCCCGCGGCGATGGTGGACAAGCTGATCGAGAACTTCTGCTGCGCCGGCGATTTCTCCACGATGGATGCCCACATCGCGAGACTGAAGGAGTTCGCCGCCGCCGGCTTCACGGAGATCGCGCTCCGCCTGCACGACGAGCCGATGGATGCCATCCGCATGATCGGCGAGCGGATCGTGCCCGCGCTGCGCTGACCGCGCGGAGAACCGACTAGTGGCAGGATCGGACGCGCCGAGCTATCCCCGCCGCGGCATTCACGGGGTGGTCGCGCGCTATCTCGAGTCGCTACCGGATCTCACCGGCAAGGTCGTCGTGGACATTCCCTGCGGCGACGGCCGCGCGAGCGCGATCTTCCGGCGCAAGGGCGCGCTCGTGCACGCGCTCGACCTCTTTCCCGACATGATGAGAGCGCCAGGCATCGTGGCACAGGCGGCCGACATGACCGGTACGCTCCCGCTCGCCGATGCCAGCGCAGATCTCGTCATCTGCCAGGAGGGCATCGAGCACGTGCCCGACCAGCTCCACCTGCTCGCCGAGCTCAACCGCATACTCAAGATCGACGGCGTGCTGGTGGTCTCTACGCCGAGCCTCTCGCACATGCGCGCGCGCTTGGCGCAGCTCGCATTCGAGAGCGATTCGCTGCGCCGGATGCCGCCGAACGAGCTCGAAGGCATCCTCGGGGCCGGCTCGACCACGGACAAGATCTATTTCGGCCATCTCTTCCTGCGCGGCGTGCAGCACCTGCGCGCCATCGTGTCGTTGTCGGGGTTCGAGGTGCGCCGGCGCATCTGGACGGATCTCACGCTGAGCTCGCTCCTCATGGGCGTCTTGCTCTATCCGTTGCTCGTGCTCACGACCGCCTTCACCGTGATCCGGCATCGGCTGAAGCAGCGGGCGCCGGGCGCCGCGCTCGCCCGCATCTGGCGGGAGCAGGCGCTGCTCAACCTGTCGCCGACCACGCTGTTCTGCCGCCACGTCTTCTGGGAGATGCGCAAGGTGGCCGACGTGCCCGCGCGACGCGGCGAAATACTCGGCCTGGGTACCGGGATCGGCCCCTACCGGAAGGCGCGATGAGCATGGGGCGTACGCCTGCGCCGGCGGATTTCGCATGCAGGCTCTGCGGCGGCAGGCGCCTGTATCTCTATTACACGCTCGGCAACGACGGGCGCTTCCGATATTACCGCTGCCCCGATTGCACGCTGGTCAACTACGATCTGCGCTCGGGCCTGGACCAGGCGCAGTACGCATCGGCGTTCGTGGACCCGACGGACGACGGCATCCGCAAGAATCTCGACAAGGACCAGTCCTTCGCGTTCCTGCGCCGCCATGTCCCGGGGCCGGCGCGGCTGCTCGATATCGGCTGCGGCACGGGACGGCTGCTTCATCTCGCGCGGCGCGCCGGCTGGCAGGTGAAGGGCCTGGAGCTCTCGCCCGGGATGGCGGCATACGTGCGCGAGCGCCTCGGCGTGGAAGTGCTCGCCGGCGATTTCCTGGAGCTCGAGCCCGCGCCCGCGGACCGCGAAGCTTTCGACGTCGTGTGCCTGCGCCACGTGCTGGAGCATCTGCCGGATTCCCTCGGCGCCATGCGGCGCATCCGCGGGCTGACGCGCCCCGGGGGGCTGTTCCTGGTGGAGATGCCGAACGTCGAGGCCTGGTCCAAGAAGTGGCTGCGCCTCTCCGTGCGCCTGGGACTCCACCGCCGCCGCTTCCCGGACGACTTCATGGCCGGTCATTGCAACGAGTTCTGCCGGCAGTCGTTCGAGTTCCTGCTGTCGAAGAGCGGGTTCGAGCTCGTGCGCTGGGAAACCTACTCGAAGAAGCCGCTGTCGAACTGGCTCTTCAACCGCGTACCGGTCGGCACGAAGGCGCGCGCCCTGGCGCGAAGGACGAACGACGCCTCATTTGAGCGTCGCGACGAAGGCCTTGAAGCGCGGCAGCTCGCGCAGTGAATCGAGGTCGCTGTCGTGCTCGAGCCAGATGCGGTTGGCCATGCCGGGCAGCACGGCCCGCTCGAGCAGACCCATGGCCTTGTCCGGCTCGCCAGCCTGGGCGTAGGCGCAGGCGACGTTGTAGAGCACCGAGGGCTCGTCGGGCTCGAGCGCGAGCGCTCGTTCCGCCCATTCGAGGCATTCGCGCCTGCGGCCGAGCAGCAGCTGCGCGCCGGCGCCGAGATAGAGCGCGCGCACGTCTCCGGGGTTGAGCTCCAGGGCGCGTCGGGCGCGGTCGAGACCCCGCTCGGCCGCCGAGCGTTCCGCGTCCACCCGTCCCAGCGTGCGATAGCATCCCATCGCCAGCAGCAGTGCCTGGTAGTCCTCCGGTCTCGCCTCGGCCGCGCGCTCGAACAGCGCCGCCGCTTCGGCGAACTTTCCGCGGCTCACGAAGCCTCGCGCGGAGTAATAGGGCGCATCGAAGGACTTCGGGCCGAGCGCCATGGCGCGCTCGAAGGCCTGCTCGGCTGTGTCGAAGCGGTTGGCCATCAGCTCTGCGATGCCGCGCGTCGTGTGCGCCTCCGCGGAGCCGGGATCGAGCGCGATCGCCCTGGCGCTCGCGCGCTCCGCCGCCGCGCAGAACTTCGGGTCCGGGTCGAAGAACATGTACATGTTCGCATTGGCAAGGGTCAGCCCCGCGTAGGCCGGCGCGTAATCCGGATCGATCTCGATCGCCTTGTCGAACATCTGGATCGCGTGGTCGATCCGCCGCTTGCCCCACTGGTTGACGAACTGCCGGCCCCGCAGGTAGTAGTCGTACGCCTGGATGTCACCCGTCGGCCTGACCTGGATGGCGGCGAGATCCTGGCGGGTGAGGCGCAGCTTGAGCGCCTCCGTGATGCGCGTCGCGATCTCGTCCTGGATGGCGAAGACATCCTCGAGCCCGCGATCGTAGCGCTCAGACCAGAGGTGGTAGCCGTCGCCGGCGCTGATGAGCTGGGCCGTCACCCGGAGCTGGTTGCCGGCCTTGCGCACGCTCCCCTCGAGCACCGTGCTGACGCCGAGCTCCTGGGCGACCTTGCGCACGTCCGTCGCCCGGCCCTTGAACTGGAACGACGACGTGCGCGCGGCGACCCGCAGACCGTGGATGCGGGTCAGGGCGTTGAGGATCTCCTCGGCCATGCCCTCGCAGAAGTAGTCCTGGTCGCGGTCGGGACTCATGTCGACGAACGGCAGCACGGCGATGGATGCCTTGTCGTCGGCGCGTGCGCCGCCCGCGTCCGGCGCCGGGACGGCGTCACCGGGATCCACCGCCGGTTTCTCCCGGCGAATGCCTTCGGGAGTCGTCTCGAGCGCCCAGGCGAGCGCAACCGCCACGGGGAAGCCGAGGAGTACCAGCATGATGACCAGCGTGAGTGCCCAGCGGGGCAGGTTCAGCGGCTCGAACGTCGTCTGGGCGACCTGGATCAGCACCCAGGCGACGACCGCATAGACGATCGCGACGCGGATCACCTTGCGCCGGCGGAGCTCCTGGAAAAACTGCTGAATTCCCCGCTCGGACATTGCTCGGTGTGCCGTGACTCGAGACACCGAAGCATAGCCGCTCACGGCCACTTGTGGGAGGGGCGCGGCGGCTAAAAGGTGCCGGCTCTAAGTTTCGTCGCTATTGGCAGCGAGCTTCGAAACCGCGAAACCGCGGCCGGCACCTATCAGATCGTGCCATTGACGATCGGATTGAACGCCGTCAGCGCGTCGCGCAGGGAGACCGGGCCGAGGCCGTGCGTCGGGAACGCGCTCGCGAAATTGCCCTGCTCGCCGTGCAGCGCCATGTAGTTGAGCGCCACCATCTCCACGAGCAGGTTCACGTTGTTCGCCGCCGGTGTGCTCGTCGTCTCCACGGAACCGTCGGCGCGGAACCAGCCGAGTTGCTGGTGGCGTGCCGGCGGATTGGCGTCGCCGGTGAAGAGCGCCGCGCGGCCACCGGGGTTGTAGACCAGGAAGAACGAGCAGGCGGTCGACTGGTTGTCGCCGGTCCACACGCCCTTGCCGCGGCCGTCCACAGAGTTGTCGAGCATGCCGTTGGAATCGAGCGAGCCGTCGCTGAAGACGTAGACCATCAGTGGTACGCCGACCCGGGCCGCGTACTCGAGGCAGGCGCCCATGCAGATGCCCGCGCGGAAGTCCCGCAGCTCGCCAGTCGAGCGGTCGCCCGTGTGGTAGTCGAAGCCGCCCATCGTGATCGTGCCGGCGCCGGCGTACCCATTGATGACCATCTTCATCACCGCGGTCGTTTTCTTGAACTCGTTGTCGGAGTCGAACTGCACGTCCGGGAAGATGCCGGTCGCGCCCTTGATGTTGGTATCGAGCTCCGGGTTCAGCGCCGAAGGATCGCCGTAGCGGTCCGTCAGCGACGCGGACTTCACGTAGCCACAGCGCACGAGGTCCTTGATGACCGCGTCCGAGGTGACCTTCGTGTCCACGTTGCCGAGCTTCGCGTCGCTCAGGCGCTCGATGGATTCCATCACCGCGACGGCGTCGTCCTGGCTGAGGAGCCCGACGAGCTTGCCCGTGTCGACGAGACCCGTCACGTCACTCGTCCGGTCGACCTTCGTCGGCCGCACGCCGGCGTCCACCATGTAGGGAGGCGCCATGGAATTGCCGCCGGACTCCGAGCTCTGCGAGCCGATCAGCGTCAGCAGCTCGCCGTCCGCCCCGGCACGCCAGATCGCGTACATCGGGTTGTGCGGGTTGTTGCCGGTGTCGTTCTCGGAGCGCGCGGGGATCACGGCGCCAGTCGTGTTCGCCGCGGTGCCCGCCGAGATTTTCGTCATCATGCCGCGCAGGAACGCGCTGTCGCTGTGGAAGCCGAGGCCGAGCGACGTGTCGATGAAGGGGTTCGTGCCGTTCTGGACCACCGCCGGCGTCATATCGCCCGGCAGACCGAGCTTGCTGTAACCCGCCGTGGAGAGGAAGTCCTGCTGCCCGCCCTGCTGGCCGACGAGCACATTGGAGCCCGCGATGTTCGCGCCGCCCGCTAGATCGAAGCAGATGAACGGGATTTTGCCGGCGCCGAGCGTGGAGATGCCGCATGGCCCGAGCAGCGCCTGCAGGTCGGGCGACAGGGTGGCGCGGGCCGCCCGGGGATTCGCGAACAGGCCGAAGATGGTGGGACCCAGCACCATGGCTCCGCCGCCCGCGAACCCCTGAGCGATGAAATCGCGCCGTGTTACGGGACGCTTGTGGTCGGGATGCCGCAGTGGCTCGTTCAAACCGAAATGTCTGCGCTTTCGTGCCATACCCGATTCCTATTGCACCAGCATCCCGGCGCTGCCGAGGGCGGCGGCGCAGCTCGATTTCACGACGATCTCCGTGCGGTCGGCCGAGCACCCGCCGCCGCAGGCGGTCAGCTTGTCCACGAGGCTGTTGAGCTCCGTCTTCACTTCGGACACGGTCGGCTGTGTCGCGAGGTTCGTGTTCATGACCTTCGCGATGAGCGGATCGAAGACGAGGTCCCGCTCGGCCGGCGTGTCGAACGCGGCGCTGGCCGGCTGGCTGAAGTTGAATCCCGGGAAGAACGCCGCGCGCAGCGTCGTGTCGTCCACCAGCGCATTGCAGTACTCGATCGCGAGCTGGGCAACCGCGACCTGGTGCGCCGAGAGGAAGCCCTGGATGTTCTCCACGGTCGGCAGCTGCTGCTTCACCGTCTGGAACGTGTTCTTCACGGCCGTGTTCTGGCTGCTGACCCCGGTGACCTCCGACATCGTCGCGTTGATCTCGTCGAACACACGCACGCCGACGTCAGGCTGCGGCGGCTCGTCCGGCGGGGGCGGCGGCGTCAGCAGTGCCGGGGGCGTGTGCACGTTGGTATGCGTGCCGAGAACTTCGAATGACAGGAAGAACTCGTCGCCGTCAGGCCCGAGGTTGAGCGGGATCACCGTGCCGACGTCGTGCAGCGTCTGATTCGAGGCGCCGATCGTCGTGTCGATGTTGACATAGGCCTGGCCGACCGGGACCTCCGCGCCGTTCACACCGATGCGCATGCCCTTGATCGGGATGTTCAGGATGGGCGGCGTGTCGTCGAGCACGATGAACACGGGCTTCTGGAAGAGATAGCTGTAGCTGTCGAATCGGCTGACCTCGAACATGATGTAAGAGTCGGGCACGTTCACGAGGTTGGCGACCGAGAACAGCAGGAAGTACTTCTCGCCGACGCCGACCGCGAGGTTCTGCTGGATCTGCGCCTCGGTAAGCGCGCGGTTGTGGATGGCGACCATGCGCAGTACGCCTTTCCACTGGCGGTCGCCGGAGACCTCGTTGCCGAGGACGAGCGCGAAGGTGTCGTCCCAGTCGTTGAGGTTGCCGGGGGGTGAGTTGTCGGCATCGCCGGTGTATTCGCCGTTGACGTAGATGCGCCGGCCGTTCACCTGGTCGTAGGTGATCACGACGTGCTGCAGCGTCGCCTGCAGGCGCTCGTCGGCGTCGGCGGTCGACAGGTGCGGGTCGCCGTTGCCATCCGAGTTGGCCGTGCGGTTGAAGAAGTCGTAGTTGTACATCGTCTGACCGAGCGTGAAGTTGCGGACGGTCGTGCCGGCCGAGTAGCTGACGATGCGGGCATCCTCCTGGGTGACGTTACCGGGCGCGACCCAGGCCTCGATCGAGTACTCGCCCGTGGCGCCGATGAGGTCGTGCAGCTTCTTGCTGGTCGCCGTCGAGCCCTGGGCCTTGCCGCTCTTGATGTCGATGCCCCAGCCGCCGACCCACGTGACGTCGCCGGAGAGCGTGAGATTGATGGCGGGATCGACGCCGCTCGTATCGAACGCCGTCGAGCCCTGGCCTTCCTTGAACTCCCACAGCGCGATCTGGTTCGCCTCGAAACGGTTGCCGCCGCTCGCGACCGTGCCGTCGTAGAGCGTCAGCGCCTTGCTGATGACGAGGTTCGGGTCCACCGAGCCGAGCGGCACCTGCGCCTGGAATGCCTCGATGGCCGCCTGCATCTCGGCGGCATTCGCGGCGCAATCGCTCCAGCAGTTGTGGAACTCGTCGCGCAGGCGGATCACGAGGCGCGAGTTGTCCGGATCGTCGAGATCGATCTTCGGCTTCGCGGCGTCGTACGCCGTCACGATATCGTGATCGGCGAAGAAGGGCTGTTGCGGCACGACAGCCGTCGAGCTGTGGCAGGCGACGCAATACTCCTCGACGATCGGATAGACGGTCGCGGCGTAGATGGATGGATCGGCGGGGAAGGTGCGGCTCGTGCCGACGTCCTTGATGGCTGGCGCGTGGATCTGGATCTGGCGTGCCCCGGCGGTGCCGGAGGCATTGGCCCAGTTCTCGATCCAGGTCGTGATGATGTCACCGCAGGCCTGCAGGCTGCCGCTGTCGGAGCCGAGCCAGCAGTGGTGGCCGCCCATCACCTTGGCGACCATGGTGGAATTGGCCGGATCGCCAAGGTTCACGACGGTGTTGGCGGCATCGTAGGCGAGGTTGACGTCGTCGTCGCGCGCGAACAGCGGCGACTGGCTGGCGTCGTGGCAGGCGCCGCAACGGTTGTCGGGCCGCACGTTCGACCAGAGCGCGGTCATGAAGGTCTGGATGTCCGCTGTGCGTGGCGGCGGGCCGTCGTACGAAGAGGTGCCCGGGCCGCCCGTGTTCGGATTCTGCGTGACGCTGGCGCCGCCGCAGCCGGCGAGGGCGAGGATCGCGCCTGACAGCACGATGCAGTTTCGCAGGAGCGACGCAAGTCGCGATCCGCAGATCGGGGCTTGCGCCCCTCCCACATTCACCAGCGACGCATCGGTGTGGTGCATGCTCAGTCGCCCTTGCAATAGACGGCGGCTTCGGCGAACACGCGCTTCAGCTTGTAGCCATTGCTGCGGAAGGACGTGACCATCGAATCCACCTGCGCCCGATCGGTGCCGTCCACCGGATCGCGCAGGCAGACGTTGCGAAATACCTTCTGAACCTGGCATTGCGCGAACGCGTCGCTCGCGCCGAACTCCGTGCCGAGCGACTGCGCGCCGCTGCCCGAACCGGAGAGCACGCTGGACCAGCCGAGGAGGCGGTTCTGCCCGAGGCGCCAGCGGTTGTCCCAGTGATCGTCCGGCGTCACGAATCCGGGTTTGAAGTTGGACGCGTTGATCAGGTATTTCGGCTGCACCTGGCCCGGCGTGTAGAGCAGGCGACCCGCCGTGGCGTCGAAGTTGTAGAACGCGAAGGCCTGTGCCATCGGGTCCATCCCGGAGTGGCAACCGACGCAGTTGTTCATGAAGATGCGGCTGTCGCCACCGGGCGAGCGCGAGACGTCCTGCCGGATGCGGTCCACTGGCAGGGTCGTGTCCTTGATCTCCTCGAGGTTCTTGCAGAGGTGATTCAGGACCGTGAAACGGAACATCGCGCGATTGGTGCCCGCGACGAAGAAAGCCTCGGACGCCGCGCGCGTCGTGATCACGCCGGCGACGGCTCCCGCCGGGAGGTCCGTCACGGCTGTCTGCGTAGTCTGCTGGAGATTCGCTTTCAGATCGATCCCCTGATCCTCCAGCGCCTGGTAGTGGTCATTGTTCGTCATGGAATAGGCCGGCACGCCAGCGCCTGAGCCGACGTAGAGGATGTTCGCGGACAGCACGGTGCTGAACGGCACATCGTCGCGGACCATGCCGATCACCGTGGCCGTGTAATCGTTGAGTGGCGCGAACACGGTCTGGTCGCGGTTGGTCCACGGCGTCACGAAGTTCTTCAGCGTGACGTTGTAGAAGGAGGGCGCATCCGTCGCGAGCAGTGCCGCCGTGAGCGCATTTCCGCCCGCGATGTCGGTTGCCATGGCGTCGAGCGTTGCGTCGGACGGTGGTACGCCGGCCAGCCGGTCGTGCATGCGCTTCGCCTGCTCGCGTGGGCCGGCGAGGGCAGTGTCCGTGGCGATGCCGAGCAGGACTGCGAGCAGCAGCGTGCCGCAGGCGCCACGCGCCAGCCGCAGGCGCGCACGAGCCATGAACCCTTCACCGGGAGCCCGCAACGGCCGCCGTGTATGCACACAACGCATAGACGCCCATCCGCGCAACAAGCGCTTTCCTCGCCGGACGCAAGTGTAGGCCGGGGGTCACCATCCTCTTCTGTGATCGTCTTAACAGTCCGCCGAAATCCTGTTGCATTAAGTTAGCTCGGCGGCGCCGTGCCCCCGACGCAGGGTTCAGACTTCATGCGGGCGTACGGCTAACGCGGGTGTTGTTATGGCAGATTTGGCGCGGGTGAATCGCGTGCGTGTTGCTTTCCTCAGACTTGCCGGAGCTTGGCTTGCGGGCTGCATGCTGGCCGCATGCGGCGGTGGCGGCGTCAGCGTCGGCGGCGGCCAGGGGCCGGACCCGGTCGTGCTCGATATCGCAATCGCTTATGTCCAGCGACCGCTGCCGATCGATGCGCAGGGGCAGCTGGTCGCTGCCGATGCCCGGCGCCTGCGCACGTTCGACATCGGTGCAGATCTCTGGGTGCGCGACCGCGCCTCACCCAGCAGCGCCGCGCGCAACGTCACCGGCGCGATGACCCAGGGACTCTTCGACATCCGCGACCTCGAGGCGTCCTACGACGGGGCGAAGGTGATCTTTGCGATGCGCGGACCCTTCATAGAGGGCGCCGACGAGGAGGATCAGCCGACCTGGAACATCTGGGAATACGATCTCGCGAACGACATCCTGCGCCGCGTGATCACGTCGGATATCGTCGCGGAGGCGGGACACGACGTCGCACCTCACTATCTGCCCGACGGGCGGATCATCTTCTCCTCCACGCGCCAGCGGCAGTCGGGCGCGATCCTGGTCGACGAAGGCAAGCCCCAGTTCCCCGGCCTCGAGGAGGACTTCCAGGAGCCGGCCTTCGTGTTGCACGTCATGAACGCCGACGGCAGCGACATCCACCAGGTGTCCTTCAACCAGAGCCACGACCTCGATCCGACCGTGCTGTCGTCGGGTGAGGTCGCGTTCACGCGCTGGGACGGCGCGGGCCCGGTGAGCCAGATGTCGCTCTACCGCATGAACCCGGACGGCACGAACCTGCAACTCCTGTACGGGGCCGGGAGCCACGCAACGGGCACCAACAATGCCATCGTGCAGTTCCTGCAGCCGCGCGAGCTCGCGGACGGGCGCATGCTGAGCATACTGCGGCCCTTCACGGCGGCGAGCCTGGGCGGCAACCTCGTCGCGATAGACACGGCGCAATACGTCGACAACACGCAGCCGACGGCGCTCGGAATCGGCGTCCTCACCGGTCCGGCGCAGGTCGCCGCCACCGCGAACGACGTGCTCACCGACGGCACGATCTCGCCGACCGGCAACTACAGCGCGGCCTACCCCCTGCACGATGGCACGGGCCGGATGCTGGTCAGCTGGAGCCAGTGCCGCGTGCTTGAGAACGCCCTGCCGATGCCGTGCACGCCGGCCCGCCTCGCGGCCCCGGGCGCCCAGCCGGCGTCCCCGATCTACGGCATCTGGATCTATGACCCGGGGGCGGGCACGCAGCTCCCGGTCGTGCCGCCCGTCGAGTCGGTCATCTTCACCGACGTGGTGGCCCTCGAGATGCGCGCGCCCCCACCCGTGATCTTCGACAAGCAGGACACCGGCGAGCTCGATCCGGATCTCTTTGCCGAAGGCGTGGGCCTCCTGAAGATCCGCAGCGTCTACGACGTGGACGGCGTCGCCACCGCGAACATCCCGGTCCTCGCCGATCCCGCGCAGACGACGGCGGACCAGCGGCCGGCGCGCTTCCTGCGTCTCGAGAAGGCGGTCGCGATCCCCGACATCACGGTGCGCGATTTCGATCGCAGCGCATTCGGTCCGGGTGGCGGAGGCGTCGGCATGCGCGAGATTCTCGGCTACACCATGATCGAGCCTGATGGCTCCGTGGCCGTGAAGGTGCCGGCCAACGTGCCGGTGGCGATCAGCGTGCTCGACGCGAACGGCCGGCGCCTCACGCCGCGCCATGAGAACTGGTTGCAACTGCGGCCCGGCGAAGTGCGCAGCTGCAACGGCTGCCACAACACCGCGTCGGGGCTATCGCACGGACGCGATGCGCTCTTCAACAGCGTGTGGGCCGGCGCGGCGCTCGATGGCCAGCCGTTCCCGAACACGAACCCGGCGGTCTTCGCCGACATGGGCGAGACCATGGCCGAGGCGCGGGCGCGGATCTCCTGCGCCACGGATTGCGCGGCGATCACGCCGAGCGCCGACATCCGCTTCGACGACGTGTGGACCGATGCGGTGGCCTCAGGCCGTGCGCCGGACGCGAGCTTCGACTACAGCTATACGGACCTGACGACGCCGGCGCCGCTGTCCCCGACGAGCCTCGGCTGCGCGGCCGCCTGGGCTCCCGGTTGCCGGATCGTGATCAACTACGAGAGCCACATCCACCCGCTCTGGTCGGCGCCTCGGCAGGTGTTCGATGCCGGCGGCATGCTCATCGAGGACGACACCTGCACGACCTGTCACAACAGCGTGGACGGTGCGGGCGCCGCGCAGGTACCGGCGGCGCAGCTCGATCTCTCGAACGGCCCGTCGGACACGCAGCCACAGTACTTCAAGTCCTACGTCGAGCTGCTCTTCACCGACAACGAGCAGGAGCTGAACGGCGGCGCTCTGCAGGACCGGTTCGTGCAGGTCGGCGTGGACCAGAATGGCAATCCCATCCTGGCGCCGGTGCCCGTGAATCCGGTCATGTCCACGGTCGGAGCGCTGGCGTCGGCCGGCTTCTTCGACCGCTTTGCGCCGGGTGGCAGTCATGCCGGCTATCTGTCGGGCGCGGAGCTGCGCCTCTTCGCCGAGTGGGCCGATCTCGGCGCCCAATACTTCAACAATCCCTTCGACGCGCCGCTGAACTGACGGCGAGCGCAATGCATCACTGAACCGACATGTGGACCCGGACCCTCACGACCCTGCTCGCCGCGCTCGTCCTCATGGCGCCCGCTTATGCAAAACGCGACGTCTTTCGCGCGACCGTTGCCGACCCCTACATCGAGATGCGGACCGGACCTGGCCGCGGCTTCCCCATCTTCTACGTCGCCGATCGCGGCGCGGAGATCGAGGTGCTGAAGCGTCGCACGGAATGGTACGAAGTGCGCACCGAGCGGGGCGTCAAGGGGTGGGTCCGGCAGGACCAGCTCGCCCGCACGCTCGCCGCGGACGGCGAGCTGCTGGCAATCGCCGATCCGGACTGGACCGACTTCGGCGCACGCAAGTGGGAGATGTCGGTGTCCTTCGGTGACTTTGACGGCGCGAGCTCGATTTCGCTGACGGGCGCGTATCGCCTGTCGCCGAATCTCTCCGCGGAGCTTCTCGGCGCCACGATCAGCGGCGATTACTCCGACGGCTGGCTGCTTGGCGCGCGCCTCGTGCATACGCCGTTTCCGGAATGGCGAATCGCGCCGTTCTTCACGCTCGGCACGGGCGTGCTGGAGGTGAGCCCGCGCGCGAGCCTCGTGAGCACCCAGGACCGCACCGATCAGTACGGCCAGGTGGGCGTCGGGCTGCGCGCCTACCTGACGCGGCGCTTCATGTTCAGGACCGAGTATTCGGGCTACGTCTCTTTTACGAGTCGGGACGAGAATGAAAAGGTGGAAGAATGGAAAGCAGGATTCGCATTTTTCTTCTGAGGCTCGCCCTCGCTGGGCTCGCCGCGGCATCCACCGCCCTCGTCACCGGCTGCGGCAGCCGCTCGTTCGACAAGGAGGCGGCAGCTGACCAGCAGAAACCCGTGATCGAGCCGGAGGTGGCCCGCCGCGACGTCAAGGCGCCGAAGATCGACACCGAAGACTTCGAGCTGGGTGCCTTTGTCGGTTTCCTGAGCATCGAGGACTTCGGCAGCAACGCGGTCTACGGGGCCCGTCTTGCCTATCACATCACGGAGGGCCTGTTCGCCGAGGCGAGCTACGGGCAGTCGGAGGCCGGCAAGACGAGCTACGAGATCCTCTCCGGCGGACAGACGACACTCCTCACCGACGAACAGCGCAAGTTCAAGTACTACGACCTGTCGCTCGGCTACAACCTGCTGCCCGGCGAGGTCTTTCTCGGCCGCGAAACATGCGTTCAACAGCTCGCTCTACGTCCTGCTCGGCGCGGGCAACACGAGCTTCGCCGGCGATGATTTCTTCACCTTCACCTATGGCGCCGGGTGGCGTGTGCTCGCGACGGACTCCATCGCGGCGCACTTCGACGTGCGCGACCACATGTTCAACATCGACATCACCGGTCGAGGACAAGACCACCCACAACATCGAGTTCAACCTCGGTGCCACCTGGTTCTTCTGAGGAGGCGGCATGACGTTTTCGGCAAGAGGAATCTTCCGGCTGGGCGCGACGGCGGCGATCGCGCTGACGCTGACGGCCCCGGCGGGCGCCGGCGGCGCCGGCACCGCGGCCCCTGATTTCACGCTGCCAGCCCGGGCAGGCGGCGAGATATCGCTGAAGGGGCTGAAGGGACAGGTCGTGCTGATCAACTTCTGGGCCACCTGGTGCGGACCGTGCCGCCAGGAGATGCCGCTGCTCGACCAGATCTACCAGCGCTACAAGAGTCTCGGGTTCACGTTGCTTGCCGTGAACGTGGAGGAGGACAGCGCCGGGGCCGTGCATTGGCTCAAGGACACGCCGGTGACCTTCCCGGTGCTGTTCGACAGGGAGAACCACGTGAGCAAGCTCTACGACGTCTCTGCGATGCCGAGCACCGTGATCGTGGATCGCAAGGGCCAGGTGCGTTTCGTGCACTACGGGTATACGCCCGGCACGGAAAACGAATATCAGGATCAGATCCGCACGCTCATCCGGGAGAAATCATGAGCCGCCGCCTGACCGCGCTGCTCCTGCTGTCCACGACGGTGGTCGCGAGCTGCGGCATTCAGCCGTGGGTCAAGCCCTACGAGCGTGACCGGCTCGCCGACCCGATCATGAGTCTCGACCGGAATCCCGTTTCCTCGGCGTACACCAATCACGTGCGTGAGTCGCGTGAGGCGGCCCGCGGCGCGTCGGGCAGTGCCGGCGGCGGATGTGGCTGCAACTGACACAAGGGAGCCGACGATGACCTTCAGCCCGAAACCGGCCCTGCTCGTCCTGCTCCTGCTGGCGGACGCGGCCGCCGCAGGCGTGCTGCCGGAAGATCGCGCCGATGTCCTCTATCACTACTACGACGGCGGAGGCGTGCAGATCGACGGGCCGTCCGTGCTCGTGCGCAAGAAGGTCGGCCAGAGTCTTTCCTTCTCGGGCAATTACTACGTGGACACGGTGAGCAGCGCTTCCATCGACGTGGTCACGCAGGCGAGCAAGTATTCGGAGGAACGCAAGGAAATCACGCTTGGCGTGGACTATCTGCGCGGCGACACCGGCCTCAGCCTGGCCGGCACGCAGAGCGACGAGAGTGACTACAAGGCGAAGACGCTGAATTTCAACATCAACCAGGAGGTCTTCGGCGGGCTCACGACCGTGACGCTCGGCTACGGCCGCGGCTCGGACGACGTGGGCGAGCGCGGCACCTCCATGGATGCGAAGGCCGACCACTGGCGCTACCGGCTCGGCGTGTCGCAGGTCATCACCCGCAACCTCCTGATGAGCCTCGACTACGAGGCCGTGGCGGACGAGGGCTTCCTGAACAATCCCTATCGGCGCGTGCGCTACGCCGACCCGGACAGCGCCACGGGATACAGCTACCAGGACGAGGTCTACCCGCAGACCCGCGACAGCAACGCCGTGGCGCTGGGTGCCCGCTACTATCTTCCCTACCGGGCAGCCGTGTCCGGCAGCTATCGCTTCTACACCGACAGCTGGGGCATAGGCGCCTCGACGTTCGAGCTCGGCTACACCCATCCGCACAATCACTGGACTTACGACGTCGCGTACCGCTTCTATACGCAGACGGCTGCGGATTTCTACCAGGACCTGTTTCCTTACGCGAACGCGCAGAATTTTCTCGCCCGTGACAAGGAGCTGAGCACCTTCACCAGTCACGGCGTCCGCTTTGGCGTCAGTTACGAGATGCCGCTCCACTTCGCCGACGTGCTCGACAAGGGCTCGGTCAATCTCGTCTGGGACCACATCTTCTTCAGCTATGACGACTTCCGCGACCTGCGCGTCACGGGCGTCACGCCGGGCTCCGAGCCGCTCTACGACTTCTCCGCGGACGTGGTACAGCTCTTCCTCTCCGTCTGGTTCTGAGCGGTAGGAGGGGTCGCTAGCCCCGATGGCGGAATCGCGACTGGCGTCGCGCCTACAGTCGCTCTTATCATTGGGGTCGTGCGCACCGTTGTCACCCCCATCCTCGCACTGCTGTGCCTGGTACCGGCTGCCCGCGCCGAATGGTTCAGCGAGCAGGCCGACAAGATGGGCACGCGCATGGACGTACAGGTGTGGCATGAGGACGCGAACGAGGCGCGCCGGCTGATCGCGGAGGCCATGGCCGAGTTCGACCGCATCGAAGCGGAGATGAGCACCTACAAGCCCGAGTCCGAGATCTCCCGGGTCAACGCGACCGCCGCCGACAAGGCCGTGCCGATCAGCCGCGAACTCTATGACCTCGTGCAGAGATCGATCGACATGTCCGTGATGTCGGACGGCGCCTTCGACATCACCTTCGACAGCGTCGGGCAGTTCTACGATTTCCGCCGCCGCGTACACCCATCCGATGCGGTGATCGCCGAGCATCTGCCCGAGATCAACTATCGCCACATCGTGCTCGAGCCGTCCGGCTCACACGATCCGGTTCACGATGCCGGGCACCCGCATCAATCTCGGCGGCATCGCCAAGGGCTATTCCGTCGAGCGGGTCATCGCGCTGCTGCGGACGGCGGGCGTGAAGCACGCGCTCGCGACGGCGGGCGGCGACACGCGCCTCCTCGGCGACCATCACGGCGCACCCTGGGTCATCGGCATCAGGGATCCGGATGACGAGAAGGGCCTCATCACGAAACTGGCGCTCGAGGACGAGGCGATCTCCACCTCCGGCGACTACGAGCGGTTCTTCGACGAAGGCGGCAAGCGCTACCACCACATCATCAACCCGCGGACGGGCAAGTCCGCCACCGGCGTGCGCAGCGTGACGATCGTCGGCCCCGATGCCGTGATGACGGAGGGACTGACGAAGACGGTGTTCATCAATGGCGCCGAGAAGGGCCTGGCGCTCGTGAATTCGCTGAAGGTCTATGACGCCGTGATCGTCGATGACAAGCACCGCGTCTATCTGTCGCAAGGACTGACGGGAGCCCACTGAGCAAACGCGTCAGAAGAATTCTGCGACCCAGTTCCTGTCGTGCCTGCGCGCGAAATCTAGGCTGACGGGATGGGCGCGCGTTTCGTTTCGGCAATTCTGCTTTTGTCCCTGCTGTCCTCCGGTGCCAGCGCCGAGGATTTCGAAACGCTGTCCGTCGCCAACGATTTCGGCCGGGCCATCCGGATCGAGGTGCCCCGCACCGCGATTCTGCCGGCCGAAGTCGCAGTCCTCGTCAACGACAGCGACCCGCAGTCGGTCGAAGTCGGCGCCTATTTCGCGATGAAACACGGCATTCCCCCGGAAAACGTGATCCACGTTTCGTTTCCGCCGGGCAACGACTCGATGAGTGAAACCGATTTCAGAACGCTCGCCGACCGGATCGATGCAGCGGCCGGCGACCGGATCGAGGCGTTTGCCGTCACCTGGAGTCGGCCGTGGAGGGTCGGCGCCGGCATGGGCATGACCAGTGCGCTCGCCCTCGGTTACGACGCCAGGTATGTCGCGGCGACCATCTGCAACATGACGGCGATCGTGCCCTACCACGCCAGCGCCTCCACGCGGCCTTACGAGGATTTCGGCATGCGTCCGGCGATGGTCGTCGGCGGCGCAGACGCGCGGTCCGCCCGGGCGGTGATCGATCGCGGCGCGCTCGCCCAACAGACCATGCCCGCGGGCGAGGGCTTCTTCATCCGCACCTCGGACGCCTTGCGCAGCGTGCGCTACAGAGACTTCCAGGCCACGGCCAGGGCGTGGAATCGGCCCGGCGCGCTGCACCTGACTTACCTCGACAACTCCGGCGGCGGGCTCGACTACCTCCGCGATTCCTCCAACGTGCTTTTCTACCTCACGGGGCTGTCGCGGGTTCCCGCCATCGACACCAACCGGTACGTGCCCGGCGCGCTCGCCGATCACCTGACCTCCGCCGGCGGCATCCTGTTCGGCGGCTCGCAGATGAGCGCGCTCGCCTGGCTTGCCGCCGGCGCCACCGCAAGCTACGGGACGGTGAAGGAGCCCTGCAATTACACCGCGAAATTCCCGGAAGCGTCCGTGCTCGTGAAGACCTACTTCCAGGGCGGCACCGCGCTCGAGGCCTACTGGAAGTCCGTGAGCGCCCCCGGCGAGGGCATATTCGTCGGCGATCCGCTGGCAAGGCCGTTCGGCACGCGCGCCGCATTCGTCAACGGCGTCCTGGAGATCACGACCACCATCCTGCAGCCGGGCGCGCACTACAGGCTGCTCGCCGCCGATTCCGCCGACGGACCGTTCTTCGAGCTGCAGTCGGGCATTTCGCTCACGGCGCCCGGTTACCGGACGATCCGCGAGATCTCCGGTCCCTATGCGCTGTACCGGCTGACGAGCGGCGACACGCCCACGGTGCAGCCGGCGGCCACGCCGCCGCCGGTGATGCTGCGGCCGCCGGCGCCGCCACCGCCGGCAACATCGCCGCCACCGGTAACGCCGCCGCCACCGCCGGTAGCGGCGCCGAGACCGGCAGCCGTGCCGCCGCCGGTGACACGGCCGAGAGACGCTGTCGCGCCGTCCGTGGCTATCCTCTCGCTGACCCCGCGCACCAGCCACAGAAGGGGCGGGCAGACCGTGCGGACGCGCGCGTCGGATAACGTCGGCGTCGTCCTGGTGGAGCTCTACGCGGATGGCAGGCTGATCGGCTCCTCGCGCTCGAGCCCGTTCAGCATCGGCTTCGACAGCCGCCTGCTTCAGGGCGGCAGGCACTCTCTGGTCGCCTGGGCCTACGATGCGGCCGCCAATGTCGGCCTCTCAGTGCCGCTCGCGCTTGACAAACCGCGTGGCGACCGGCGCGGGCGCCGCCGCTAACTTCTTGATCGGCAAGCGTCCGCCGCGCGTTACGTCGGCGCGAAGCGTGATCACAATCACAGGAATTAAGTCCATTCCCTGCGACGATTGACTTGAGGAAAAAGGCAAACCCGCTGAAAAGCGGGGACGCAAAGCCTCCGGTCTCAGGGGCCCGAACCCGGGCTCACGATAGCGGGGCTGCCGGCGTGGCCGGGCGGAAAATACGCCCGCCGTCGTGACGTCCCCGCGATTCAGCGCTGAGCAAACACAGGCGCTGAACATGACGCGAACGCGTAGCGACGGCTATTCCCAACCGGCGATGTGGCACTCGCGCGGCAGGCTCCTTGCCCGCGCGCTGGCCCTGCTCGTCGCCGCCGCCATCACGGCCGAGCTTTTCCACGCCGCATTCGCCCACGATTCGACCGGCAGCGACGCCCCGGATTTCGTGCTGAAGAGCATCGCCGGCAAGAACCTGCGGCTCTCCGAGTACCGGAGCGAGGTGGTGGCGGTCGCGTTCTGGGCGAGCTGGTGCGGCGACTGCCGCGGCGGCCTTCCGGTGCTCGAGAAACTGCAACAGCAGCTGGGCGCTGACGGCCTGCGCGTGTTGAGCGTGAGTTTCGACAAAGACGCGCCCGCCGCGCGTGAGGTCGCCGAAGCGGCGCACGTCTCGTTCCCGGTGCTGCTGGATCCTGCCGGCGAAGTGGGGCGTCTCTACGCCGTCGGCAACCTGCCGGTGGTCGTGCTCGTCGACCGCAACGGGAAGATCCGCGGGAGCTACACCGGCGGGCGCTCGGTGACGGAGAAGCTGGCCACTGATGTCCGGACACTGCTCCGGGAGTGAGGATGAACATGAAGCTTGGATGGCGATGGTTCGCGCCGCTCGCCCTCGCGGCTGCCGCTGCTGCGGCGGGGCCGGTGTCGGGTGAGCCGGAGTCTGGCAACAAGGCCCTCGACCAGGAAGTGCAGGGGCTCAAGGATCAGGTGCTCGACCTGAACCGCGAGCTCTTCATGCTGGAGGAGGAGCTGTTGTTCCCGGCGAATACTCAGGTCGCGGTATTCGTCTCGATGGACATCGGCGAGTACTTCGCGCTCGACTCGGTGCAGCTCACGCTCGACGGCAAGCCGGTCAGCAAGTATCTGTACACGGAGCGGGAGGCAAAGGCGCTTCTGCGCGGCGGCGTGCACAGGCTGTATCTCGGCAATCTGAAGGCCGGTGACCACGAGCTCGTCGCGATATTCACGGGGCAGGGCCCGCACGAGCGTGACTACCGCCGCGGCGCGACGCTCAGGTTCCAGAAGGGCATCGGCGCGAAGTTCGTGGAGCTCGCGATCTCCGACCGGGCGAGCAAACAGCAACCGGAGTTTCTGGTCCGCGAGTGGGAGTGACCGGTGCGCCGTCGCCCGCGTCTCGTTGACTGGCTGGCCACGCTGCTGTTCGCTGGCGGGATCGCCGTCAGTTCGGCGCCGCGCGCGGCCGACGGGCCGCCGCAGACGGTCGTGCGGGATCTCTATTACGGCGAAGTGCTGTTCCAGTTCTACAAGCAGGACGACTTCACGGCGCTGACCCATCTGCTTGCCGCCCGCGACGCCGGCCGCGTACCTCACCACGAAGCCGAATCCGAGCTCCTGCTCGGCGGGCTCTATCTCTCGTACGGTCAGCACGATCGCGCGGAAGACATCTTCCAGCGCCTGCTCAAGGACACGCAGACACCTTCGGTGCGGGACCGTGCCTGGTACTACCTCGGGAAACTCCGTTACGAGCGCGGACTGTACGACGAGGCGCTGGCGTCCTTCGCGAACATCGGACCCGACCTGCCCAATGCGCTGGCGGCGGAGCTGCCGATGCTGGTCGCGCAGAGTCACATGGCGACCGGCGACTTCGATGGCGCGGAACGCGTGCTCTCGGCATGGGATGCGCCGGAGAGCTGGCTCGCCTACGCGCGCTATAACCTCGGCGTCGCGCTGGTGCGCCTCAACCGCGTGCCGCAAGGCGCGAAGCTGCTCGACCGCGTCGGCCGCATGGATGCCGATTCGGCGGAACTGAAGAGCTTGCGCGACAAGGCGAATCTCGCGCTCGGCTATGCCTGGCTGCAGGGTAACGATGCCGCGCAGGCGCGGCCGGTGCTGGAGCGCGTGCGCCTGCAAGGACCGTTCTCGAGCAAGGCACTGCTCGGCGTCGGCTGGGCCGACGCGCTCGACGCCGACTACCAGGCCGCGCTGGTGCCCTGGCTGGAACTGATGAATCGCGACCTCATGGACAGCGCGGTCCAGGAGTCCTTTCTGGCCGTGCCCTATGCGCTCGGCCGGCTCGAAGTGCACGGCTCCGCCGTGGAACGTTACGAGCGGGCGCTCGGCACCTTCGACGAGGAGATCGCCCGGCTCGACAGCGCCGTCGCGCGGGCGCGGGGGGGCGGTCTCATCCCGGCCCTGCTCGAGAACGACGACAAGGAGCTCGGGCGCTGGTACTGGCATCTCGACGCGCTGCCCGACAACGACGATTCGCGCTATCTCTATCTGCTGCTCGCCGACAACTCCTTCCAGGAGGGCGTGAAGAACTACCGCGATCTCGCCGCGCTCGCGAACTATCTCGCCGACTGGCGGGCGCGCGTAGAGAGTTACTCCGGCATGGTGGCGAACCGTGTCGCCGGGTTTCAGCAGCGCCTGCCGGAGGCCGAGCAGCGGCTCGCCACGGTGGACGTTGGCGCCCTCGCCGCACGTCGCGACGCGGCCGCGGCGCGCCTGGCCGCCGCCGAGTCCTCGCGCGACGTCGCGGCGCTCGCGACGGCCGAGGAACTCGACCGCTGGCAACGCCTGGCCGCGATCGAGGCCGATCCTCAATTTGGCGCGCCTGGGAATGCCGGCCTGCGTGAACGCTTGCGCGTGCTCAAGGGCGTCATGACGTGGGATCTGGACCGGGAGTTCAAGGAACGGGCCTGGCGCGAGCGCCGCGCCTTGCGCGAGCTCGACGCAGCCATCAGCACCGCCGAAACGCGTCTCGCCGGCATCCGCGCGGCCGAGACGACCGAGCCGGGCAGGTTCGACGAGTTCTCGGCGCGCATCGCCGCGCTGACGCCACGTATCGTCGCGATGCAGGCGGCGATCGATGCCACGCTCGACCGGCAGCAGCACATGCTCGCTTCCCTCGCCGAGCGGGAGCTCGAGGCCCAGAAGCAACGGCTCGTGAGCTATCGCGTGCAGGCCCGCTTCGCGCTCGCGACCATCTACGACCGGGCCGGCGCTGCCAGGGTCTCGGCCGCGGGTGATACCCCATGATGCCGGCGCTGACACTGTCCATTGTCATCGCCGCCGGTATCTGGCCCTTCGGCGGCCACGACAAGCCGACGGACGCGACCATCGGCAGCCTGAAGCGCAAGGCACCCGGCGTCGAGCTGCGCAAGGAAGTGCCGGAGAGCACGCTGCGCGCGCGCGAGCATTACCAGGAATTTCTCGCGCTGCCTGGCGCGCCCGCCGACATGCGCGCCGAGTCCATGCGCCGGCTCGCCGATCTGTACCTGGCGGCGGGCGAGGAGGGTACGCTCGCGGGCGAGGATGCCGGCAGCCAGGCCGAATACCGCCAGGCGATCGCGCTGTACCGCCAGTACCTCACGGAATTTCCGAACCGGCCGAACGCGGACACTGTGCTCTACGACCTGTCGCGGGCCTACGATGGCGCCGGCGACCCCGACACGGCGCTCAAGGTCCTCGACGACCTCGTGCAACGCTACCCGCGGAGCGCGAGCGCGGCCGAAGCGCAGTTCCGCCGCGGCGAGCGGCTGTTCGTGACGAAGGACTACGCCGGCGCCGAGCAGGCCTACGGAGCCGTGATCGCGGCCGGCCCCGACACCGAGTTCTATGAGCAGGCGCTCTACAAGAAGGGCTGGGCGCTCTTCAAGCAGGCCCGGTACGAGGAATGCCTCGATCCCTTCTTCGACGTGCTGAGCCGCCGGCTCGCGAACGTGGGCGACAAGGACGACAGGCGTCCGCTCGACGGTCTCACCAAGCCCGAGCGCGAGCTCGTGGAAGACACGCTGCGCGCCATGAGTCTCTCCGCCTCCCAGCTCGAGGGCATGGCGAGCATCGACGCGCTGGCGAACCGCCGCGGGCCCGTTGCCTTCGCCGACGTCATCTATGGCGGCCTGGGTGATCTCTACCTGTCCCAGGAGCGCTACGGGGATGCGGCCGCCGCCTACCGGGCCTTCGTGAACCGCGACCCGACGCATCCGCGCGCGCCGTACCTGCAGGCGGAAGTCATCCACGCCTATGCGGCCGGCAAGTTTCCGAGCAAGGTGCTCGACGCGAAGGCGGAGTATGTCGAGCTCTATGGGCTACATAGCGCCTACTGGCAGAACACGGCTCCCTCGTCCCGCCCGCTGGTCGTCCAGAGCCTCAAGGAGAGTCTCGCCGATCTCGCCAGCTACGATCACCAGCGCGCGCAGAAGACCCACGCACCGGATGCCTACCAGAAGGCGGCGCTCTGGTATCGCCGCTATCTCGACTACTTCCCCGGCGACCCCGAGTCGCCGCAGCGCAATTTCCTGCTCGCGGAGATCCTTTTCGAGGGCGGCGATTTCGCCACGGCCACGGCCGAATACCGGCACACCGCCTATGGCTACGGTGCGCACCCGCAGGCCGCGGAGGCCGGTTACGCGTCGTTGCTGGCGGCGAAGGAACAGGAGAAACGGCTTGCCGATGCCGCACAGGCGGCGTGGCATGCGGAGTTCATCGAGGACCAGCTCAAGTTCGTCGCGACCTTCCCGGATCATCCGCAGGCCGCCGTCGTGCAGACCAACGTCGCCGAGGATCTCTACAAGCGCGGCGACCTCGAGCGTGCGGTGCAGGTCGCCGGCGAGGTCGCGACCCGCACGCCGCCGGCCGCGCCGGAGCTCGAGCGCGTCGCGTGGACCGTGCTCGCCCACGGTCAGTTCGATCTCAACCGCTTTGCCGAAGCCGAGCGCGCCTACCTCCGGCTGCGCCAGTTCCCCGAGACCGATCCGGCGCGCCGCGGCCAGATCGAGGAACGGATCGCCGCCTCGGTCTACAAGCAGGCGGAGGCGAAGAAGGCGGCGGGAGACGACGCGGCGGCGGTCGCCGAGTACCTGCGGGTCGCCGATGCGGCTCCCGATGCATCCATCAGACCGAACGCGATCTTCGACGCCGCCGCGCTGCTCGTGGCCGACAAGCAGTGGCCGCAGGCGATCGAGGTCCTGCAGAGGTTCCGCCGCGAGTTCCCCCAGCACCCGTTCAATGCGGACGTCACCCAGCAGCTCGCCGTGGCGCTGAACGAGGCGGGTCGTGGCGCGGACGCCGCGCGCGAATTCGAAAACATTGCCTCCACCGCGACCCTGGCGCCGGACGTCCATCGCGAAGCCCTGTGGCAGGCGGCCGAGCTGTATCGCAAGGGCGGCCAGACCGCCGCTGCCGAGCGGGTGTACGAGACGATCGTGCGCCGCTTCCCGCAGCCCTTCCCGCAGGCCATGGAGGCGCGGTCACAGCTTGCCGATCTCGCGCGTGACCGGGGTGACGGCGAGGCGCGGCGGCGCTGGCTCAGCGACATCGTGGCCGCCGACGCTGCCGCAGACGCGGCCCGTACGGATCGCAGCCGTTATCTCGCCGCCCACGCGGCGCTCGAGCTCGCTGCGCCACTGCGCGATGCCTTCCTGGCCGCGCGGCTCACCGCACCGCTGCCGAAGAGCCTGAACGTCAAGAAAGACCGCATGGAGCTCGCCCTGAGCGCCTACGGCAAGGCCGCCGATTACGCCGTCGCCGACGTGACGACCGCCGCGACTTACGAGACCGCGGAGCTCTATTTCATGCTGAGCCGGGCCCTGCTCGATTCCGAGAAGCCCGCGAATCTCGCGAACGACGAGATCGAGGAGTACCAGGTATTGTTGGAAGAACAGGCGTTCCCGTTCGAGGAGAAGGCCATCGAGCTGCATGGGCTGAATGCGCAGCGCGCGCCCGAGGGCATCTACGACGGGTGGGTACGCCGCAGCTTTGCGCGCCTCGCGGAGCTGAGCCCGGCACGTTACGCGCGCACGGAGAGGAGCGAGCCCTATGTCGTCGCGATGGACTGAGGCCATGATCGTCCTGCTGGCCGTCGTCACGGCGGGCTGCGGGGGTGCAGGCACGAAGGGTGACGCGACGGCGGCGACTGCCGTCGCCGCGGGTCCCGACCCGGCTGCGGTGGCCGCCAATGCGCAGGCGCTCGCCGCCCTGCGGGCAGGCGACGAAGCGGGCGCCGAGACGCAGTTCCAGGCCCTTTCGAACGCCTGGCCGCAATACGCGGGGCCGCTCGTGAATCTCGCCCTGATCCGCGGCCGGCACGACGATCTCGAGCCCGCCGCCGCGCTGCTGCAGCGGGCGGTCACCGTGTGCACCGAATGCGCGGCCCCGTGGACCGAGCTCGGCGTCATCCAGCGCCGCCAGGGGCGTTTCGCCGAGGCCGAGCAGTCCTACCTCAAGGCGGTCGCCGCCGATCCCGGGTACGCGGATGCCTCGTTCAACCTCGCGATCCTCTACGAGCTGTATCTGCAGCGGCCCGAGCTCGCGCTACAGCAGTACGGCCGCTTCCGCGAGCTCGCCGCATCCGATCCCGCGGTGACCGACGTCGACAAGTGGATGGCCGAGCTCGCCCGCCGGACGAAGCCTGTCGAGCGCTCTGCCCAGGCGGAGGATGCGCGATGAGGAGACGACTCATGTTCGCGGCTCTGTGTGTCGTTGCCGCCGGCCTGCCGGCCCTCGCGGACGAGCCGGCCGCGTCTGTCCCGGCACAGGCGCCGGCAGCCGCCCCACCGGCTCCCGTCGCCCCGGCCCGGGGGCCCGCGGTCCCAAGGCCGCCGGACCGGCTCGACCTCGACCCGACCTCGATCCGGGGCAACCAGGAGCTGCCGAAGGTCCTGTACATCGTTCCCTGGAAGGAACCCGGTCTCACCGAGCCGGGAGGCCGGCCGCTCAATAGCCTCGTGGACGAGGCTCTCGCCCCCGTGGACCGTGAAGTGTTTCGCCGACAAATGCGGTATTTCGATCAATTGTATGCGCCACCGGAAGCGGCCCCGGCTGCGGAAACCGGGCCAAGGTAGGCAGGGAAATGGATGGGTCGGGCGCCGACGCCGTCGGGCCCGCGGCTGATTTCGATCAGGAGGCTCTCGCACATGGAAACGTATTCATTCGTGGTGTCATTCTTCCGGGACGGAGGCCTGTTCCTCTATCCCATGGCGGCGGTGTTCGTGGCGGGCGTCGCGATCGCCATCGAGCGCTACTTCGTGCTCACGAAGGCGGGCTTCGTGAACCGTCAGGTCTGGGACAAGATCACGCCGAGCATGAGGGCCGGCAATCTCCAGGAAGCGATGAAGATCGCCGAGCGCTCCCATTCGGCGCTGGGGACCGTGCTGTGCTACGGACTCTCCCGCGCACGTGTCACCTACCGGCGTGACGACATCGAGAAGGCGATGGAGGAGAGCCTGCTCGAGATCATCCCGCGGCTCGACAAGCGCACGCACTATCTGTCCTCGCTCGCCAACATTGGCATGCTCATGGGCCTGCTCGGCACCGTGGTCGGCCTGATCTCGGCCTTCGGCGCGATCTCCACGGCGAACCCGGCCGATAAGGCGAGCCTGCTGGCTGCGAGCATCTCGGTCGCCATGAACAACACGGCGGGCGGGCTCATCGTGGCGATCACGCTGCTCATGAGCCACATGTTCCTGGAGTCGAAGACGACTTCGCTGATCGACAGCCTCGAGATCGGGGCGCTGAAATTCCTGAACACGATCACGGAGCGCTCGCCGGGCAACGCGACCCAACCGCCGGCACCCAATGCGCCACTCGCGCCGCCACGCGGCCCGACGCCGGCCCGCGGAGTCGCCTGATCCATGAAGGCCTCCAAGCACGTCCTGCGCGTGCGCCGCCACCACGCGCGTCACCGTGGCAGCGGCACTCTCAACATCGTGCCGATGATCGACATGATGGTGATCCTCGTATTCTTCCTGATCTTCACGGCGGTGTTCTCGAAGACCAACATCCTCGAGCTCAACCTGCCCTCGGACCAGAGCGTGCCGGAACTCCCGCAGGGCCTGCAGCTCGAGGTCATCGTGCGTGACGGCGACCATCGACGTGGAGGACCGCGCCACCGGGCTGCTGCGCAGCCTCCCGAAGCAGGCCGGCGGCTATGACCTCAAAGGCCTGTCCGACTACCTGTGGCTCGTCAAGTCGAAGTTCCCGGACAACCAGGACGCCACGATCCTGCTCGATCCCGCAGATCCCCTACGACGTGCTGGTGCAGGTCATGGACACCGTGCGCGTCTACGAAGTGCCGGGCGGCAGCTGGGCGCGGGCGGAGCTCTTCCCGAACATCTCCGTGGGGGATGCGCCGATATGACCCCGACCCGCGTCAAGCAACATCGCAAGCGCAAGCACACGACCGAAGGGCATCTCGTGCTCGTGCCGTTCATCGACATGATGACGATACTCGTCGTGTTCCTGCTGCTGCACACGGCCGACGTGGACATCCTGCCCAACACGAAGAACATATCCATCCCGCAGTCCATCTCCGAGATCAAGCCACGGGAGACGGTCGTCGTGATGGTCACGCGTGACAGCGTGTACGTGGCCGGGCGGATGGTTGGCACGGTGGCGGACGTCGCGGCGACCGAAGGCAATGTCATCGAGCCTCTGAAGGCGGCGCTGCTCGACCAGAGCGAGCGCGTGCTCGGCGATTCCACGGCCAACGCCACGGCCAATCGCGAAGTGACGATCATGGGCGACCGCACGGTGCCCTACAGCGTCCTGAAGAAGGTGATGGCCACCTGCACCAGCGCCGATTTCGGCAAGGTGTCGCTGGCGGTGCTGGAACGCGAGCGGGCGCTCGTCGCCCGGAACGCGACTTAGTGGCCCGTAGCCACCAGATCCATTTGGAGCGGCAATGAGTTTTCCGACCTATTTCCGTCTCTACGAATTGCCCTGGGCGCCCGGGGAAGAAGCCGAACAGCGCTTCCGCAGGATTCTGCGCAACGCCTTCATCGTCTATCTCGTTCTAGGTGTGGTAATTCCCCTGCTACCCGTCATCGAGCGTGAGCACAGCACGGAGCCCGAGCTGCCGGAGCGGGTCGTCAGGCTCATCGTCGAGCAGCCAAAGCCGCCGCCTCCGCCGCCGCCGAAGGTCGAGTCGAAGCCCGAGGTGAAGGTCGCGAAGATCGAGCCCAAACGCGAGCCCGTGCCGGTGGACCGCCGCGAGGAAGCGCGCAAAAAGGCCGAGAACTCCGGCCTGCTCGCGCTCAAGGACGAGCTCTCGGAGCTGCGCGACATGAATCTGACCGCGAAGCTTTCCTCCGACAAGCTCCTGACCGGCGCCGTCGGCGACAGCGCGCGGGTCGAACGCTCGTTGATTACGTCCAAAGCAGGGCGGGGCAGCGGCGGCATCAACACGGCCGCGATGAGCCGGAATACCGGTGGCGCCGGCCTGGGATCACGGGCGACGACCAGGGTGGCCAGCAATCTCGCCGGTCTCGCCGCGAGCGCGGAAAGTGCGGCGCGCGGCGCCGACGGCAAGCTCTCGCGCAGCCGTGAGGAGATCGAGATGGTGTTCGATCAGAACAAGGGCGCGATCTATGCCCTTTACAGCAGGGCGTTGCGCCGGGATCCGACTCTGCAGGGCAAGCTCGTCCTCAGACTCACGATCGAGCCGACGGGCACGGTCTCCGCGTGCGAGGTCGTGTCGTCCGAGCTGGAGGACGAGGAGCTCCTGCAAAAGCTGGTCGCCCGCGTGCGGATGTTCCGCTTCGCGGACAAGGACGTCGCGACCGTCACGACCACCAAGCCCATCGATTTCTTCCCCGCCTGACGCGGACCATTGGCGTCTCCCCGGCGGCCGCGTTCCCGCTGCCCGGGACGGCACCTGTGACCGGCGCCCGGCGGCCGTTGCGGGTGTCGTCATCAAGAGGAAATCGCAACTCCCTGAAAAAAAAGAGAATCGATCGGACACTTGCGCGGGGCGCCGGCGAGGGCCATTTCAACGGCCGCCGCACCGCCACAGACACGGCGCCCACACGCTTATAAATCAATCGCTTGGCGGTACTGTGCTTGACATAAGCGCCCGGTGCGGGCCGATCATCGGCCGAACGGCGCGGCCGGCACCCACTTGTATATACTTGCGCCGCCTGTCGCCGAATCCGATCTGCGCGGGACCCAGAGCCGACAACGCGCCGGCCCCGCAGGGTTCCCGGGGGTAGGCGAGAACGCCACATCGATTTCACGGCTTGTGTCCGGCGTTCCGGGAAGCAGTTTTGCCGAGGTCTCCTGTCGGGGTTGCACCTTCGGTGGAATTCACCGGGACGCCGGACCACCTCGTTGTGTCCGCTTCAGCGGCATTTCTGCCGGCGCTTCTGTTCGAGCTTCTCGCGGCGCGCCTGCAGGCGCAGGCCCTGCTTGGGCGTATAGCCGCGCCGGCGTTGCGTTTCGATGTCCTTCAACCTCTCATCGACGCGTTCGCACTCCTCCCTGTTGTCGCGGCGCCATTCGGCTGCCGCCCCTGCGGATAGCAGAGACAGGAAGCCCGCCAGCGCGTTCAGCAGCATGCGGCGATCCATGATGCGCTCCTGGAATGACCGAGCGGTCAGTCTCGGGCGGGTCCGCAACAAAAGCGACGGCTCTTTCTGGCGCCTGTGCGCAGATAGTGGACATCAGTCCGCCGAGCCGCGGGCAAAAGAGAACTCGCTCACGACCCGGCCGCCGATCAGATGCTCCTGGATGATGCGCTCCAGCACCTCGGGTGTGCAGCCCCGGTACCAGACGCCTTCCGGGTAGACGACGGCGATCGGTCCCTGCATGCAGATCTGCAGGCAGTTTGCCTTGGTGCGGTAGATGCCACCCGCGCCGGTGAGGCCAAGCTCGGCCAGGCGCTTCTTCAGGAATTGCCACGACGCGAGACCCCTGGCCTTCGGCGCGCATTTCGGCTCGGTCTGGTCGGCACAGAGAAAGATGTGCCTGCGGATGGCCGGCACGCCGAGGCGCTCGATTCGTTGCTCGAGCGTTTCGCCGGGGAGCGCGTCTTGTCCCATCAGTGTCTCTCCAGGAACGACAGCAGGACACGCGAGAACTCCGCCTTCTGCTCGCGGCCGGCGACTACGTGCGCAACCTCGTCCATCATGATCCCTTCCGCGCCCGGGATGCCGCGCTCGAGCGGCAGCGTGAGGCGCGGGCTCGTGACGATATCGCGCCCGGCGTGGACGATGAGCGCCGGGGCACGGATCCGGTCGAGACGATCGAGCGTGTCGTGCTGCAGACAGGCCGCGACCAGCCGTGCATGCGCCGCCACGCGGCCGTTGAGCTCGTTCCACGGTCCTTGCGGCCCGAGCAGGCGTTCGCGATTGGCGTTGTAAGACTCCGGCAGGAACGACATCACGCACACGTGCTTCTGAAACGCGAAGAAGCCGCTGTCCGCATGGATGTCGCGGAAGATTTCGAGCTGGTCGGCGAGATGCACATCGGCTCTCGACCACGCGCCCGTGTTGACCATGCTGCGCACGAGATCCGGCGGCCGGATCGCCACCTCCTGGCCGATGCAGGCACCCATGCCCACCAGCCCGATGAAATGCACGTACTTCCAGCCTAGCTCGTCCAGCAGTCCGATCATGTCGTCGGCATGCAGCGCCATCGTAGGGGCGATGGCGTCGTCGTCGGTGGATTCGCCTATGCCGCGGTAGTCGACGATCAGCGTGCGATAACGGTCGGTCAGTCCGCGCGCGAGTTGGCGTTCGCCCCCGTGACACCACGTGCCCCAGCCACCCATGCAGATGGCGGGCGGCCCCTGGCCGTGGATCTCGTAATACATGTCGTGGCCGTTGACGCGGGTGATCGGCATTGCGAGCGCCCCGAGGCGAGGGCGGAAACATTAGCAGAGGAGCAAGCCCTGCCCAACAGGGAGGCAACGATGACGCATACAATGTCCGCGGCCGCGGGAGGCGCCAAGGGCTGCAGCGGCCCCCGGAAGAGGCTCGCGCGAAACCGAGGCGGGCCAGGCGGAGGGAAGATGGCACATCAGGACGCATCGCTCAGGGCAATCCTGTTCGCACTGCTCGCGAATGTCGGGATTGCGATCGCAAAGACCTGGGCGGCGCTGTTCACGGGTTCCGGCAGCATGCTTGCCGAGGCGATCCACTCATATGCGGATTCCGGCAACCAGGTACTGCTCTTCATCGGCCTCAGGCAATCGAAGCGGCCCGCGGATGCCGAGCACCCGCTCGGCTACGGCAAGCTCAGCTATTTCTGGAGCTTCATCGTGGCGCTGCTGCTCTTCAGCCTCGGCGGGCTCTTCTCGATCTACGAGGGTCTCCACAAGCTCCGTGAGCCGGAGCCCCTCAATCAGGTATGGGTCGGGCTGCTCGTCCTCGGAGTCGCCATCGTGCTCGAAGCCGGGAGTCTCTCCGCCGCACTTCGCGAGGTGAACAGGCTGCGCGGCTCGCGTTCACTGCGGCTGTGGCTCCGGCACACCCGCAGTGCCGAGCTCGTCGTAGTGCTCGGCGAAGATGTCGCGGCGCTGGTCGGGCTCGTGCTCGCGTTCGCGTTTGTCGGCCTCACGATCATCACGGGCGACACGGTATTCGATGCCTGTGGATCGATCGTCATCGGCGTCATGCTCGTGGCCGTATCACTGTTCATCGCGCGGCGCATCAGGAGCCTGCTGGTCGGCCGCTCCGCGGAACCCGAGCTGCAGGCGCTGATCAATCGCATCATCGCCTCTGATCCGGCCATAGACCGGTTGCTGAACACGATCACCATCCAGATGGGACCCCAGGTGATGCTTGCGGCGAAGATCGCAATGCAGCCCGGACTCAGGATCGAGGAAGCGGTGCGATGCATCAACGACCTCGAGCGCCGGCTGAAGGCCGAGGCGCCGGAGATCGGCTGGTGCTTCCTGGAGCCTGACTGCGACGATTGAGTGGAGTTATCCTGCGACGAACGCAAACAGGATCACGAGGGGGAAAAACAGCGCAATACTGACGAGCACGATCTCGTTGAGCAGCTGACCAACGCTTCTGCCTTCATCCAACACAACTCTCTCCTTGAGGTTATCGATCTTGTCCATTTCGATGCTGGAAGCGTACCGGCCGGCTGTTGCAGTATCCTTTCACTGCGGTAACGGCTTGTAACACTTTGTAACGACATCGGCCGCCGCCGGTGGACGGGCTTTACAATGACGCCGCACAGTCGGCGACGTGTCTGCACGCACGGCGGCGTAAAGTAAGGGCTGGAAGGCCCGCGAAACTGTGAACCATGCCTCGAATTCTGCTGATCGATGACGATGAAAAACTCGGAGAGCTCCTCGGCGCCTACTTCAAGCGGTTCGACATGGAGCTCATTACGGCAAATCGTCCGTCGATCGGCCTCGAGATGCTGGAGAAACAGAGGCCGGACCTCGTGATCCTCGATGTCATGTTGCCGGAGCAGGACGGATTCCATGTCTGCCGCGACATCCGCCGTCACAGCGCCGTGCCCATAATCATGCTCACCGCGCGCGGCGACGTGACGGACAGGGTCGTCGGCCTCGAGATCGGCGCGGACGACTACATGCCAAAGCCCTTCGAGCCGCGCGAGCTCGTGGCCCGTGTGCAGAACGTGCTGCGGCGTGCGAGCCCGCGCGGAGATCCTGACGACCATCGGCTGCGGTTCAAGGACCTCGAGATCGACGTCGAGCGGCGCACCGTGGAGCTGGAAGGCAGTCCGCTGGAGCTCACGACGATGGAATATCAGCTCCTGGTGCTGTTTGCGGGCAATCCAGGCCGCACCTACACGCGTGATGAGATCCTGAATGAACTGCGCGGCATAGACGCCCAGCTCTTTTCGCGGTCAGTGGACATCCTGGTCAGCCGGTTGCGTCAGAAGCTCAAGGATACGACGCGCCACACGCGCTTCATCAAGACGGTCTGGGGCACCGGCTACACTTTCGTCGGTGCAGAACCTGACGGGTCATGATCCAGCGCATCACCCGTTCGCTTTCCGCGCGCCTGCTCGGCATCTTTCTGCTGACATCGATCGTCTACGCATTCGCGTCCCGCTACACGGTCGACCTCGTCTGGGGCACCGGCTATCTGAGCGAGGTCGTTGGCGCGCACATGGCGCTGCATGTCGATTACATCCTGAACGACATCGGCGAGCCGCCGCGCATCGAGCGCGCCAAGGCGATCGTCGCCAAGGTGCCGATGGACATCAAGCTGAGTGGTCCCGATCTGAACTGGAGCTCGAGCGAGGGCTTCCCGCCCCTCGATGAAGTCCCGTTCAAACGCAGTGAATTCCTGGTCTCTTTTGCGAACAGCGAGACGAATGTCGCCTGGGTGAAGACGGTGCAGCGGCTCGAATTCGCGCGCTACCACCGGCGCGCGTTCGTGAAGATCGTGGACGGGCCTTACCAGCTCGTCTTCGCCTCGCCCAAGTTCTCCGAGTCGACGCCGCCGGACCTCTCGACCCTCGCGGTCGGTGTGATCTCGATCCTGGTGCTGGCCGGCTGCTACTTCGCCGTGCAATGGCTGGTGAGCCCCATCAAGTGGCTGAAGGAGGGCGCAGCTCGCATCGGCCAGGGGGATCTCGAGTACCGCATTCCCACGACCCGCAAGGACGATCTCGGCGAGCTTGCTTCCGACATCAATCACATGGCGGACGATGTCCGGGAGATGCTCGAGGCGAAGGGACAACTACTGCTCGCGATCAGCCACGAGCTGCGCTCGCCGCTGACACGCGCCAAGGTCGCGCTCGAGTTCCTCGAGGACGAGAGTGTCAAAGAGAACCTGATGCAGGACATCAAGGAGATGGAGCGCCTCATCGCCGATCTGCTCGAAAGCGAGCGGCTGAACACGCGCCATTCCAGGCTGCATGTGACGCCGGTGGATCTCGGCGAGCTGGCGGCCGGCGTGGTCAAGGCCGACTTTGCGTCTCAGGAGCAGCGGGTGGCGCTGAGTCTGCCGCCTGCCCCCGTGGTCATCGAGGGCGACGCCACGCGCCTGCGGCTGCTCGTCAAGAACCTGGTCGAAAATGCCTTGCGCTACACGCCGAGCGACGGCCGTCCCGTCGACCTCAGCGTCTCTCGCAACGGCGACTGCGCGCAGCTCCAGGTGGCGGATCAGGGGCGCGGAATGTCGGCGCACGATCTTGCCAGGATCACCGAGCCGTTCTACCGCGCCGATCCGGCCCGCAGCCGAGCCACGGGCGGTCTCGGCCTCGGCCTGTATCTCTGTCGGCGCATCACCGAGGCTCACAGGGGCTCACTGAAGATCACCAGTGAGCTCGGCTCCGGCACCGAAGTCACCGTGCGATTGCCGCTCCACGCCGCCGCCTGACCGGTGCGATGACGGTGTGGTCAAGCGCCACTCGTTCTGGCAGTCTTGAAGCCCGCCATCCGGAAATTCTCCGTGAACAGACTTTTTCCAATGCTGCTGGCCGGACTGACGCTTGCCTCGCCGGCCGGCGCCGAGGTGACGCCCTATCACGTGTCGATCACACCGTTCATCGGTTACCGGACCGGTGGCGAATTCAAGGATGAAGACAGCGGGGAAAAGATCGAAGTGAATAACGCCAGCAGCTACGGTCTCATCATCAACGCACCGGCGAGCGATACGACCGAATGGGAGTTGCTGTATAGCCACCAGTCGGCCGGGCTCGACAGCTCGACCACGGCACTCGATCCCGGCGTCGACATCGACATCAATTATTTCCAGGTCGGCGGGACCTACGTGTTCGAAGGCGCGCCGATCCGGCCGTTCATCGCCGCAGGCATTGGCGCGAGCTATTTCAGTCCGGATCAGTCGCAATACGATTCGGAAACCTATTTTGCTTTCAGTCTCGGGGGAGGGGCACATGTGTTTCCCACCAGCCGGGTCGGCCTGCGGCTCGAAGGACGCGTGTTCGGCTCCGTGATCGACAGCGACAGCGCGATCTTCTGCCGCTCTGACGAGAGCGGCGCCGCCTGCGCCTTCCATGCCAGCGGCGACATCCTCTGGCAGTGGGAAGTGTTTGCGGGCCTCACCGCGCGCTTCTGAATCGGCTCCGGCCGCGAACGGTTACGATCCCGCCCTTGCTAGCGAGGTTCCACGAATGGCCACGACAGACCCGGACGCAGGCCCCTTCGACCAGGCCGCGGAGAGAGTGGTCGAGCTCGGCAACCGCCTGCTGGACGAGGACGGCACGGCCGATCTGTGGGAGGTTGCCTCCGGACTGCTGGCCGGTGCGATCCAGTTCTGGCTGTTTTCGCGTCAGCCCTGCGACGACCCGTTCTGCGAGTCGTGCGCCGACGTGAGCACCGCGGAGAGGCGCCTCAAGAGACTCGTGGAGGAAGCACGCCAGCTCGCCGAGGACAGCGATTACTACGCCTCGCCTCACGACGTCAACGTCGGATCCGCTTGAAGAGGCCGGCGTCGCTGCGGAAACCCGCATGCGGGCGCTCGTGGCACGTGTGCTATATTGCGCGCCCTTCGAAGAGGACTGCCGCGCAGGTGAGGCATGGCGAAGATTCACGTGACGGACCGTGAGGGCCGGCAACTCGACATCGACGCGAAGGACGGACTCTCGCTGATGGAGCCGCTGCGTGACGTCGCCGATGGCGTCGAGGCCCTGTGCGGCGGCATGTGCTCCTGCTCGACCTGTCACGTATTCGTCGATCCGGAGTGGTTTGGCCGGCTCAAGGCGCCGAAGGACGACGAGATGGAGCTGCTGCAGGGCTCGGAGTGCTACCGGGCGGGTGAATCCCGGCTTGCCTGCCAGATCAGGGTTACGGCCGAGCTCGACGGGCTCGTCGTCACCATCGCGCCGGCCGAGTAGGCGGCGGCCGGGGCGAAGATGCCCATCGATCCACGCCACCTGATCGCGTTGCGGGCGCGAGGCGAACGCGTCGCCTATACGCCGCGCGACGCGATGCTCTACGCGCTCGGTATCGGTTTCGGCCGTGAGCCGGCACACGCCGGCGAGCTGCGGTTCGTGTTCGAGGGCGGCGACGGCCTGCACGTCGCGCCCACCTTCGCGAGCGCCCTCGCGCGCAGCCCTTTTCTCGCCGGCTGCGGCTGGGACGAGCGCCGCATCGTGCCCGCTTTCGAGCGCCTCACGCTGTTCCGGCCGCTGCCGCAGTCCGGCACGTTAGCGCTCGACAGCGAAGTGGCCGCGGTCCATGACCTCGGCCAGGAACAGGGGGCCCTCGTCGTGATCCAGAGCACGGCGCGCGATTCGACTAACGAGGAGCCGCTCTTCGCCGTGCAGCGTGGCATCTACGCGCGCGGCGACGGGGGCTCCGGCGCGACGCTCGGCAAGTTGCCGGTCGAGCACGCGCTTCCCGGCCGCGTCGCCGACCTCGAGTGCGACCTCGCCATCCATCCCGAACAGGCGCTGCTCTACCGGCTCAGCGGCGACTTCAATCCCATTCATGCGGATCCGGCGGTCGCGCGCCGCGCCGGGCTGCCGAGCCCCGTGCTGCAGAACCTGTGCACGTTCGGGGTCGCATGCCGTGGCGTGCTGGCGACGATCTGCGAGTTCGATCCGACGCTCATCACGGCTTTCGAGACGCGCTACACCGGCGGGGTTTATCCCGGCGACCGCCTGGTCCTCGAGCTGTGGCAGGACGCGAATGTCGTATCGTTCCGGGCCACCGCGCCGTCACGTTCGGCGACAGTTCTCGACAACGGCCGCTGCATGCTGGTCGCCTGAGGCGCTCTTGGATTTCGGGAGGCGGCGCGGTTAAACTGCCGGCCCGCACCGGGCGGGATCGGGCCTGTGCGCGTGGGGCGGTAGCTCAGCTGGGAGAGCGTCGCGTTCGCAATGCGAAGGTCGGGAGTTCGATCCTCCTCCGCTCCACCATCCTGAAGACCCGTTCGGGCAGTCGTTTCGGCCGCCCGTCGCCCGTGGCCGGAACCCTCCTGCCATTCGTGAAGCGTGTCACACCAGCCGCTGGGCCGTTCGGGGTACCGTGGCCGTCGCAACGCGAGCTTTATGTCAGGTGTCCGGGTACATGAGTCTGGTTGACTGGCTGAAGGGACTCACGGAGCGCCCCGAAGGCGAGGGCGCAGGCGCCGCTTCCCCGAAGACCGGCGGACGGGTACGTACGCGTCCGCCGCGTGCAGGGCGCGAGTCCTATGCAAAGGAATGGGTCAAGGTGCTCGAGGAGAATGCCGCCGATCATGACCCCTTCAATACGTACACCTGGGAGCTCAAACCCGACGAAGCGACGGGCGCCATCACGCCGCAGACCGCGAAGCCCGCGGTAAAGCTGGCCGCGAAAACGGCAAAGCAGCAACCCGACGTCTTCGACACGTACACATGGGAGCTCCAGGAGGGCGACACGCCCGACGATCCCTGGGGCCTGAAGAAGGATCCGCCTCCCGAGAAGCCCATCCGCAAAGACGGCGTCAATCCTTACGATACCGGCGTCTTCGACGCGACCTGGACCGGCCGCTTCGACAAGCGCTGACGCATTTCACAAGCGCAGCGCGCCGTCCACCTCGAAGCAACGTCCCGAGACGTAGTCGTTACCGAGGATGAATTCCACGGTGGCGGCGATCTCGTCCGGCTCGCCCATGCGTCTGAGCGGAATGCCGGACACGAGCTTCTCCCGCGCCTCCGGCTTCATGCCCGCCACCATCTCGGTATTGATGAAACCCGGCGCCACGGCTGAAGCCCGGATGCCGAAGCGCGCGAGCTCCCTGGACCAGGTCACCGCCATCGCCGCCACGCCCGCCTTCGCGGCCGAATAATTTGTCTGCCCGATGTTGCCGGCCCGGGAGATGCTCGAGATGTTGATGATGCAACCCTTGCGGCCCCCCTCGACCATGCAGCGCGCGGCTTCCCTTCCGCAGAGAAACACGCCCGTCAGGTTGACGTCGATGACGGACTGCCACTGCTCGAGACTCATCTTCGCGACGCACTTGCCATCCTGGACCTTGACGAGGAGGGCGTCGCGCGTGATGCCGGCGTTATTGACGAGCACATCGACGCCGCCAAGATCCTTCACGATCTGGTCGAACAGCTTCACGACCTCGTCCTCGCGCGCGACGTTTGCGCCGTAGGTCTTCACTTCCGCCCCGAGCACCCGGCACGCTGCCGCGACCTCACCGATGGTGTCGGCGGCCAGATCCACGAGCGCGAGCCGCGGACGCTGGCGCGCGAGGCGCCTCGCCATGGCAGCCCCGAGGCCGCGCGCCCCCCCCGTGATGACCACTGTCTTTTGCTGCAGATCCATCAAGCACTCCCCAGGCTACTGGCAAGAAAGAAGAGGCGGCAATGCTAACCGCTGTCTTGCGGCGTGCAAAGTTCATCCGGTATTGTTCCGCCTTCTCTGTGGAGCGCCATGAATCGGCCCGCCCACGAAGCCTGAAGATCGGATGAGCATCAAGAAAGACTACGCAGACGGTCCCTTCGGCCAGATCCACTTTGCGACCTGCGGCACGGGGATACCCCTGCTGCTGGTCCACCAGGCGCCGACCGACATGGTCCAGTTCGAGCGGGTGATGCCGCTGCTCGCGGCTGCCGGCGTGCGGGCGATCGCCGTGGACATTCCGGGCTTCGGCACCTCCGACGTTCCCGATCATCCGCCGACCATCGCCGAATACGCGCACATCGTCCCGGCCGTGCTCGACAGGCTCAGGCTCGACAGCGCCTGCGTCCTCGGCCATCACACTGGGGCAGTCATCGTCACCGAAGCGGCGCTGCAGTTTTCCCGCCGCATCGACAAGGTGATTCTCCATGGTCCGGTGCCGATGACCGATGCGGAGCGCGCCGGCTGGCGCACGCGTTTCGCCCGCGAGAAGGAATGGAATCCGCGGTGGGACGGTGGTCACATTACGGAGAGCTGGAACGCGCGTTTCAAGGCGCAGAAGGAATGGAGCGACATCGACGCCTTCCATGCGAACTTCGTCCATGGGCTCATCGCCGGCCGCACGGTCTGGTTTGCGCATGAGGCCGTCATGACCTACCGTCACGAAGAGGCCATGGATCGGCTGAAACAGCCGTGCCTGATCCTCGCCAACACGGGCGATGCGATTTACATGTTCTCGCAGCGCGCGCGCGAGCGCTATCCGCAGTTCGCGTACGCCGAGCTCAGCGGGGGCACCATCGACTGCATCGACGAGCTGCCGCGCGAATGGACGGCGGCCGTCGTGAAGTTTCTGCGGACGTGATCGGCCGTATCGCCATACGGTTCCCCCACACGGCAGCTAACGCGCTATTTCTTAAGGATTCTTTAATTTTTTCGCCATATTGTGAGACGTGGCGGTCGGCCTGAAGGCGGGCCTGTTTAGACTGAGGCGTAACCATGACCGACGCAGCCGTCCGCGAAGCTCTGCCGAACAAGAATGTGAGCCGCGTCCCACCGGCCGTGCTCTTCGCCATCCTCGTCGCGATACTGGTCTATGCTTTTTATGACGGCCTTTATTGGGCGCGCATCCATAACTGGCAGACGGACGAATACAATCACTGCTACCTGATCCCGCCCATCGCCCTGTTCCTGCTGGCAACGCGGATGCGCGATCTCGCGGCGGTGCCGTGGGAGGGCTCGAGCGTCGGGCTGTGGATTCTCGGAATCACCCTGTTGTTGCTCGTGCTGGGCGAATTCAGCGCGATCTACACGATTTCCCAGATCGGTTTCGTCACCGGCGTGATCGGCGCGGCGATCGCCGTGTTTGGAATGCCATTCTTCCGCATCGCCTGGCCTGCCTTCGTGTACCTGTACTTCATGGTACCGCTGCCGGACTTCGTGCAGGTCCAGCTCTCGGCAGGCATGCAGCTCGTTTCTTCGCAGCTCGGCGTTGCCATGGTGCGGCTCTTCGGCATGCCGGTCTTCCTCGAAGGCAACGTCATCGATCTCGGGACGTACAAGCTCGCCGTAGCCGAAGCCTGCAGCGGCTTGCGCTATCTCTTCCCGCTGATGAGCTTCGGCTTCCTGTGCGCGGTCCTCTTCCAGGCGCCGCTCTGGCAGCGCGCCATCGTCTTTCTGGCCTCGATACCCATTACGCTGCTCATGAACAGTCTGCGGATCGGCGTGATAGGAATCCTGGTCAACATGTATGGCATCGAGCAGGCGGAAGGATTCCTGCACGACTTCGAAGGCTGGGCGGTCTTCATGGTCTGCGTGGGCATACTGTTCCTGCTGATGTTCGTCCTGTCCAGGTTGTCCGGCCGGCGGTTACTCAAGTCCTTGCGCATGGATACGCCCCCGCTGCGGGAAATGGCGCAGATCCTCGGTTCGCATTCGCTGCATCGTGTGGCAATCGTGGCCGCCGTCGTGGTGGTCGCGGGCGGCGTGCTGTCGGCCAGTATGGTGAAGCGCCAGGACCTGGTGCCCCGGCACGGGCCGCTCGCGACGTTTCCATTGCGGATGGCCGACTGGGTCGGCGCGGAACAGTTCGTCGAGCCCCTCGTGCTCGACAGCCTCAAAGCCGACGACACCCTTGCCGTCGCCTATCAACGGCCGACCGACGAGGGCCCGGTCGGCCTGTGGATCGCCTACTATTCGTCCCAGCGCAGCGGACGGTCCGTGCACTCCCCGAAGACCTGTCTTCCGGGCGGGGGGTGGCAGATCGAGTCCTTCGAGGAGAAGCGTCTCGACGGCATCACGATGGATGGCTCGCCGCTGCCCGTCAATCGCGTGATCATCGGGCTCGGCAACGAGCGTCAGCTCGTCTACTACTGGTTCGCGCAGCGCGGCCGGACGCTCACCAACGAATATGTCGTGAAGTGGTACATCTTCTGGGACGCGCTTACCCGCAACCGGACGGACGGCGCGCTCGTCAGGCTGACGACCTACGTGGACGATGCGCGAGGCGGCGTCGAGGCCGCCGACCGCCGGCTGCAGGATTTCACGCGCGCCCTCGACCCGAAGCTCGCCTATTTCCTCCCACAGCGCGAAGCGGAGTTGCTGCAGGCGAGGACGCCCTGATGTCCCGTAGCGAGGGCGCGGCCGTGCTGCACCTGGTCGCGGCGGCCCGGCCCAATTTCATGAAAGTGGCGCCGCTCTGGCACGCGCTGTCGAAAGCGCCAGGATTCGTGCCGCGTATCGTCCATACGGGCCAGCACTACGACGCGAACATGTCGGACGCTTTCTTCGCCGATCTCGGCCTGCCGGAGCCGCATGTGCACCTGGGAGTCGGCAGCGGCACGCACGCGGAGCAGACCGGCCGGGTGATGATGAGCTACGAGAAGGCCTGTGCAGAGCAGCGGCCCGACTGGACCGTGGTCGTGGGCGACGTCAACTCGACGGCGGCATGCGCGCTCGTATGCGCGAAGCTGCTGATACCGGTGGCGCACCTCGAGGCCGGGCTGCGCAGCGGAGACCGGACGATGCCCGAGGAGATCAACCGCCTGGTCACGGACGCCATCGTCGATCTGCTCTGGACGCCCTCCCCGGATGCCGACGAGCACCTGAGGCGGGAGGGTGTGCCGGAGTCGCGCATCGAGCGCGTGGGCAACATCATGCTCGATTCCTTCGAGCTGCTGCGGGACAGGATCGAGGCTGACGACACGGCTGCCGCGCTCGGCCTGGTCGGCCAGCGCTTCGGCGTCGTCACCTTGCACCGGCCATCGAACGTCGACGATCCCGACACGTTGGCCCGCATCGTCGCGCAGCTGCAGGCGGCCGGCCGGTCCGTGACCCTGGTCTTCCCGGTACATCCGCGGACGGCGAAGCAGCTGCACGAGTTCGGCCTCTATGAGGCGTTGGCGGAAACTCCGGGTATCCGCCTGGTGGAGCCGCTCGGCTACGTCCAGTTCATGGGGCTCGTGACCCGCGCTGCACTGGCCATTACCGACTCGGGCGGCTTGCAGGAAGAGACCACTTATCTCAACATCCCGTGCCTGACGGTGCGGCCGAACACGGAGCGGCCCATTACCGTCACGCAGGGCACCAACCGGCTGGTGGCGCCCGGGGACCTGCTGGAGAATATTGGCAAGGCGCTTGCGGGCGACTGGCCGTCCGGACGCCGGCCGGCGCTCTGGGATGGGCACACCGCAGAGCGCTGTGTCGCGAGCCTCAGCCGACGGATTGGGCGCGGTTAAAGAAGTCATTGAGGGAAAGTGCAAATGAGCATCAAGCATCCTGGGTATATCTTCCTGCCGCTTCTGCTGACCGCGCTTCTGGTTGGCTGCGGCAGTCCGGAGGAGCGGGCCGCGGCGTATCTGAAGCGCGCCCAGGATTTCTATGAGAAGGGCGACTACGTAAAAGCCAAGCTCGAAGCCGCGAACGCTTCGCAGATCGCGCCAAAAGACGCGGCCGCTCATTACCTCCTCGCGCTCATTGCAGAGCAGCAGCAGGAATTCCGATCGATGTTCCAGCAGCTGCAGATGGCGGTGGACACCGATCCGAAGCTCGTACCAGCCCGCGTGAAGCTCGGGACGCTCTATTTCTTCGGCCAGGCGTACGACCAGGCACAGGAACAGGCGAAGGCTGCGACCGAGCTCGCGCCCGATGATCCGGACGTCCACGTGTTGAACGCACGCCTGCTCCTGCAGAAGAACGAGATGGAAGCGGGCACGAAGGAACTCGACGCGGCGCTCGCCAAGGACCCGAACCACTCCGACGCGATTCTGCTGCGCGCCGCGGTGATGGCCATCAGCGATCCCGCGGGCGGCCTCAAGGTGCTCGACGATGCCATCGCGCGCGTCGGCAAGGACAAGTCCAAGGCCTTCCGCCAGGTCCGGATCGCTCTGCTCGCGCAGCAGAACCGGCCGGCGGACGTCGAGCAGGCGTTCAGGGACCTCATCAAGGACTTCCCCAAGGAAGAGGAATTCCAGTATCAGCTTGCCCGCTTCTACGCGAGCCAGGGGCGCGTGGACGAGGCCGAGAAAGTGATGCGCAGCGTCGTCGCGCTCGACCCGAACGATCTCAACGCGCGCCTCGGCCTCGCCCAGTTCCTGGCACAAATGCGGAGCCCGGAGGCCGCGGAAAAGGCGCTCGAGGCGTTCGTGACGGAGAACCCCAACCAGTCCGAGCTGCGTGCTGCGCTGGGCCGGCTGTACGAGGCGAACAACAAGCCGGACGCGGCGCTCGCGGTCTACCAGGAGCTTGGCAAGCGCGATCCCAAGTCGAAGCCCGGTCTCGCCGCGCGGGTGCGCGCCGGCGCGCTGATGATCGGCAAGGGCGACATCGCCGGCGGCACGAAGATGATCGACGCGGTGCTCGTCGATGAGCCGGACAACGCCGACGCTCTCCTGATCCGGGCCGGTCTTCGCGTGCGTGACAAGAGGTTCGACGACGCGATTGCCGACGTGCGTACCGTCCTGCGCAAGGAGCCTCAGAATGCCCGCGCCATGCTGCTCCTGGCACGCACCCACACGCTGATGAAGGATCGCGTGCTCGCGAAGGATGCCTACCGGCGCCTGATCGCCGCAGACCCGAAGAATGCCGACGGTCCGCGCGAGCTCGCCGCGCTGGAGGCGGCGGACAAGAATTTCGACGGCGCCGAGGACGTGCTGCGCGCGCGCCTCAAGGTGGATCCGAACGACCTCGATACTTCCGTCCGGCTCGTGGACCTGCTCGGCGCGCAGAAGGCCTGGCGCGAGGCCGAGGAGGAGGCGAAGCGGATCACGACGCTGCCGAACGACAAGGGCATCGGTGAGGTGCAGCTCGCGCGACTGGCGCTGGCGCAGAAGAAGTACCCGGAGGCCGCGGACGCTTTCCGCAAGGCGCTCGAGAAGAACCCCGAGTGGCCCGTGGCGCTGGAGGGGCTGGTCGCGACGCTGAACGAGATGGGCCGCAAGGAAGAGGCTGCGAAGACCCTGCAGGATTTCCGGAAGAAGTATCCGGATAACCTCCCGGCAAAGTTCCTCGAGGGTGCCGCCATGGCGCGGGGTGGCGACACCGCAGGCGCAGAGAAGGTCTTCAACGAGATCGTCAACGCGAGGCCCGAGGCAAGCCTCGCGTGGGCCGCGCTCGCACAGTTGAATGCCGACGACCCCGAAAAGCGCATCGAGGAATACAGGCGCGGACTGGCCGCGAACCCCGGCAACGCCGACCTCGGCCTGCTGCTCGGAACCGAGTACGAGCAGGCCAAGCGTTACGACGAGGCGATCGCGCATTATCAGGAGCTCCTAAAGGCAAATCCGAACATCGAGATCGCGAACAACAACCTGGCCTCGCTCCTGCTCGACTTCCGCACCGACCAGGCGAGTTATGCGAAGGCGCTGGAGATCTCCAAGCGTCTCGAAACCTCGACCAACCCCGCCGTGCTCGATACCGTAGGCTGGGCGCGCTATCGCAACAAGGATTATCAGGGCGCCGTGCAGTATCTCGAGCGCGCCGTTGCCGGAGCGGGCCAGGTGCCGTTGCTCCGCTATCATCTGGGAATGGCGTACCTCGCCAGCAACAATACCGCCGGAGCGCGCCAAGAGCTGGAGCTAGCGGTCAATAGCGCCAAGGAAGAGTACCCGGGCCTGCCGGTGGCTAAGGCAACGCTGAAGCAGCTCACCGGCGGCTGATTAATTGACATGTCCATGGCCCGGCGGGCATATTCCCGCCCCTCCGGACAGAGGCCAAAGAGAGATGAAGCTGATACCACACAAACAGAGCGCGGCGGCGCGCGACTGGATCCGGCACGAGGCGGCGGAACAGCATGCGCGCTACGTGAAGATCGCCAGATACATCAACGTGACGCTGGCGCCCACGCGCAACAAGTGGATCAAGGCTTTCCTCGAGCGCATTCAGACCCGCGGATACAGTGTTCACTACGATCAGCTGCGCAAGATCACGCCTGCGGAGCTGCCGAAGGAACCGCGCCGCAAGCATCGGTTCGTCTTCTGAATTGTGGCTGCGTAGTAACTTATAACTTAAGTGCCGGGTCTCATTTGTTAACTTGTTTGTGGATGAGCTGCGGCAGGAGACCGCCACTCCTTCGTAAACAAATTAACAAATGAGACCCGGCACTTAAGTTACGACACGGCACCAGCTTCCATGTCCGGCCCTCTCTCAGGCGTCAAGATCCTCGAGATGACGTCCGTGGTCCTCGGGCCCTGGGCCTGCCAGATACTTGGGGACATGGGAGCGGAGGTGATCAAGGTCGAGCCGCCAAAGGGCGACAGCAACCGCACGCTCGGCGCCTTCCGCAATCGCAACATGGCGGCCCTGTATCTCACCTGCAACCGTAACAAGCGCAGCATTGTGCTCGACCTGAAGAAACCGGCCGCGCGTGCCGCCGTGCTGAAGATCGCGCAGAGCTGCGACGTCGTAATCCACAACAACCGCCCGCAGGTGATGGACAAGCTCGGTCTCGCTTACGCCGATTTCAAGGCGGTCAATCCACGGATCATCTACTGCGGCACGTATGGCTATGGCCGGAAGGGTCCCTACGGCAGCCGCGGGGCGCTCGATGATTCGATCCAGGCCGTCAGCGGCATCGCGATGTTGAACGAGATGGTGCTCGGTGAACCTCGTTACCTGCCGACGATCATCGCCGACAAGACCACGGCCATGGCCGTCGTGCAGGCCGTCACGGCCGCGCTCTTCTGCCGGGAGCGTAGCGGCGTGGGACAGGAGATCGAAGTGCCGATGTTCGAGACGATGGTGTACTTCGTGATGGCGGAGCATCTCTGGGGCATGACCTTCGAGCCGCCGATCGGCACTGCCGGCTACACGCGACTCATGAGTCACCACCGCAAGCCCTACAGGACGAAGGACGGCTACATTGCCATCCTGCCGTACCTCGACAGCCATTGGGAGATGTTCTGCAAGCTCACGGGCTGCCCCGAGCTGATCGAGGACAAGCGTTTCCGGACGCTGAACGACCGCGTCACGAACATCGACGATACTTATAGCGAGACCGCGAAGATCATGGCCACGCGCACGACCGGCGAGTGGCTGAAGATCTTCGGCGAAAGCAGCGTGCCGACGATCGTCGTCAACTCGCTCGAAGATCTTGCGCGCGATCCGCATCTCGAGGCGGTCGGCTTCTGGCAGGAGATGGATCACCCGACCGAGGGGCGGCTGCGCATGACACGGTTCCCGATCACGTTCTCGGAGACGCCTGCCGACGTGCGCCGTCCGCAGCCGCGGCTCGGCGAGCACAGCGTCGAAGTGCTGCGCGAAGCGGGCTACACCCAGGCGGACATTGACGGCATGCTCGCGTCGGGCGCCACCCGCGGACTGTAGGAGGGGCGCAAGCCCCGAATCGCGGAGTCGCGACTGGCGTCGCTCCTACACGCTCTTACAGCCCGTAGATCCTCAGCACGTTGTCGCGCAAAAGCTTGCGCCGCACCTCGGGTTTGAAGCCGAGCGTGTCGATGTCCTCGATCGTGCGCTTGAACGGCAGGACCGGGAAGTCCGTCCCGAAGATCACCTTGTCCTGCCCGAATGAGTTGATGTACTGCCTGAAGCTCTCCGGCCAGTACTTCGGCCGGTGCGCATCGCAACCGATGTAGACGTGCTCGTGCTTCCAAGCCATCGCGATCATCTCGTCGGTCCAGGGAATCCCGACGTGGATGCCGACGAGCTTCAGTCCCGGGAAATCGCACGCGACCTGGTCGAGCGCGATCGGCCGGCCGACGCTGCGGCACGGGAACTCCTTCGAGTAGATCATCGATTGGCCGACCTGCATCTGGATCGGCACGCCGAGCTCCCAGCACTTCGCGTAGAACGGATAGTACTTGGCGTGGTCCGGCGCGAGCTCGAACCAGTGCGGGTAGAGGTGGGCGCCGATGAAGCCCATGTTCTTCACCGCGTCTTCGAAGGCCTTCACGCCGCGCATGCCGTCGAAGGGATCGATGCCCGCCAGCCCCGAGAAGCGCTGCGGATACTTCTCGCAGGCACGTGCCACCACCTCGTAAGGCATGTGATAACAGCCGGGCAGTCCCGGCCGGCCGCTGTGCGCGGCGATCAGGAAAGCGCGCTCGATGCCGGCCTCATCCAGCATGCCGATCATCTGCTCGAGGCTCACACCCTTCGAGATCACGTCGCGATCGGCCTTCATCTTGCCGGCGAAGAAATCCGTTCCCCAGCCCGGGCGCTTCGACAGCGCCTCGTCGGTCCAGATGTTGACGACGGCGTCGATGGCCCTGTAGCTCTCGGTGCTGCTCATGTCGCGGTACCTGTTGAGTCCGCGAGGTATGCTACAAGAAGAGATCGCGACTTGCGTCGCTCCCACTATAGGAGGGGCGCAAGCCCCGATTCTGATATATTTGCTGAAGTCTGAGGGGTGGCCCCAACGGGCCTGAGACCTGCGAACAGGAACCCTTTGAACCTGATCCGGTTAGTACCGGCGTAGGAACAGCCAGCGTGCGTTTCTTCTCGTTGCTCTTAGTCGCGATTTGCGTCGCTCCCACTGTAGGAGGGGCGCAAGCCCCGACCCATCCCCCGATCGAAGAGATCGTCGTCACCGCCACACTGCGCGACGACGCGACCGTGCGAGAGCTGCCAGCGAGCATCGCCGTGCTCGACGAATCCACGATCCGGACGGCCGCGGTTCAGCACTTCGAGGAACTGGCGGCGCTGGTGCCGAACCTCAACTGGTCGGGCGAGGGCTCGCGCACGCGTTATTTCCAGATCCGCGGCACCGGTGAGCTCGAGCAGTACGAAGGCGCGCCGAATGCATCCGTCGGCTTCGTCATCGACGACATCGACTTCTCCGCGCTCGGCGGCATCGCCACGACGTTCGACACCGAGCGCATCGAGGTCCTGCGCGGCCCGCAGGGCACGCGCTACGGCGCCAACGCGCTCGCAGGGCTGATCTATGTGCGGACGGCGGCGCCACCCGAAGCGCCCGAGGCTCACGCCGAGGCGCTCGCCGGCAGTGACGGCGCCTCGGGGCTCGGCGCGGCGGCCGGCGGCCCGGTGCCGGGCTTCGACACGCTCCATTACCGCGTCGCTCTCCAGCAATACAAGGCCGACGGCTTCCGCCACGACGCGTTCCTCGGCCGCGACGACACCAACGACCGCGACGAGCTGACAGCGCGCGGCAAGCTCCGCTGGCGGCCGGCGCCGGGCTGGCAGGCGGATCTCACCGGCATGTTCGTCGATCTCGACGACGGCTACGACGCCTGGGCGATCGACCCGGGCTTCACGACGCAGTCCGATCAGCCGGGCCGCGATTCACAACGCACCGCCGCCGGCGCGCTGCGAGTCACCGGCGAGCTCAGCGACGCGGTGACACTCGTGAGCATCACGGGATACGCGGACTCGAACGTCGTCGTGAGTTTCGATGCCGACTGGGGGAATCCGCAGTTCTGGGCGCCCTACGAGTACGACTTCTTCGACCAGACCGATCGCGAGCGGCGCACCGTCAACCAGGAGCTGCGCTTCGTATCGGGTCCGGGCGGGCGGCTCTTCGGCCGTGCCGACTGGGTGGCAGGCGCGTACGTGCTGGATCTGAAAGAGACCAATCTCCACCGCTCGTTCGAATCTCCGGACTACGTGGAGTATTTCAGCTCTAAGGCCGACTACGAAGCCACGAGCGGCGCGCTGTTCGGCGAGTCCACGTTGCCGCTCGGTGAGCGGACGCACGTCACGCTTGGGCTGCGCGGCGAGCGGCGTGATGCCGACTACCACGACAACCAGGCGGAGGGATGCGCGGCGCCAGCCAACGATTTCTCGCCGACCGACCGCATGTGGGGAGGCGAGTTCGCGCTGACCCATGACCTCGCCGGGGCCGCCACGCTCTATGTGCGCATTGCGCGCGGCTACCGCGCCGGCGGGTTCAATCCGAGCCTCGCGTGCTATCCCGGCGTGACGCCGGAGCAAAAAATCTTCTCGGACGAGCACCTATGGAACTATGAAGCGGGTCTGCGCCTCGCCCGCGGCCGCTGGCGGGCGGACATCGACGTCTTCTGGCAGGACCGCGCCGACACGCAGGTGAAGGTGCCGGTGCAGCTCATCGAGGGGGACCCGACGAGTTTCGTCTTCTTCACGGAGAACGCCGACTCCGGCCGCGCGTACGGCGCGGAGGCCTCGCTGAGCTGGCGCCCGGTCGACGCGCTGACGCTCACCGCTGGACTGGGGCTTCTCGACACGGAGGTGCGCCAGTTCGCCGCCGAGCCCGGTTTCGAGGGTCACCCGTTCCCGCACGCGCCGCCGTGGACGGCCTCCGCGAGCGCGCTCTGGCAGCGGGGCGGGGGCTGGTTCGCGCGCGCGGACGTCGCCGGGCGCGACGCTTTTTACTTCGACTACGACCTCAGCATCGGCGACGACCGGAAGTCGCGTGCATACGGCATTGCTCACCTCGGCGCCGGGCGCGAGGGCGAGCACTGGCGTGCGGAAGTCTGGGTACGAAACCTCTTCGACAAGAACTATGCCGTGCGTGGCTTTTATTTCGGCAACGAGCCGCCCGCGTTCGAGCCGACGCGCTACGTCCGCTTCGGCGACCCGCGGCAGGTGGGAATCACAGTCAACTGGCACTGGCGCAGGAGCAAGCTGTAGGGAGGGGCGCGAGCCCCGAATGTAGGTCGCGACTCGCGTCGCTCCCACAATGGCCCGATTTGGAGTACCAACCCATGCGCATCACGGCCGACGTCAGTCTGTACCCCCTCATGGAGACTTTTACCGACGGCATCACGGATTTCATCCTGCGGCTGCGGCAGGAGCCCCGGCTCGAGGTCGTTACCAATCAGTTGAGCACCCAGGTGCGCGGCGAGTTCGGCGACGTCACAGGTGCGCTCGACCGCTGCATCCGCGAGACGATGGAGCGTCCCGGCGCCATGGTGTTCGTCGTCAAGTACGTCAACGCCGATCTGCCGATCGGCACGGCGCCGCACATTGCTCCCAACCCCCGATAGGCTCCTTGCCGAGCTGGCCGCGCTCTGGCCGTGGGAGGCGATCGCGGTCGTGCTGGCGATCGCCTACCTCCTGCTCGCCATCCGCGAGAACGTGTGGTGCTGGCCGGCGGGACTCGCGAGCACGTTGATCTATCTCGCGCTGTTCTACCACTCGCGCCTGTATGCGGAGTCCGTGCTGCAACTCTTTTATATCGGCGTTTCGGTATACGGCTGGCGGCGGTGGGCGAGGGAATCGCGACTTGCGTCGCTCCCACAATGTAAGAGGGGCGCAAGCCCCGATGGGGGTCGCGACTCGCGTCGCTCCCACAATGCAGGAGGGGCACAAGCCCCGGGAATTGTCACTTGGCGGCCGCGCCAGCACGCCGCCGCACTCGCGCTGGTCGCGCTCCTGACGGCGGCGAGCGGCGCGCTGTTGTCGGCGTACACTCCCGCAGCGCTGCCTTATCTCGATTCCTTCACGGCCTGGGCCTCCGTCGTCACGACGTGGATGGTCGCACGCAAGGTACTCGAGAACTGGCTTTACTGGTTCGTGATCGACGGCCTCTCCGTCTATATCTACATGCGCCGCGGCCTCTGGCTCACCGCTGGGCTGTTCGTGCTCTATCTCGTGCTGATCGTGGTCGGGTGGCGGGAGTGGCGGCGAACGCTGATCGGAGCTCGCGCCTCTCCGACAATCGCTCTCCCGCGGACGCATGACGCCTGACGAGGCACTGAGACTCACAGGCGGCTTCACTCGTGGCGCCCGGATCGTTCGCAGGCTCCACGCGTCGCCCGTGAAGCAGTGTTACCTGGTCGAGCGTCGCCGCGAGCGCTTCGTGCTGCGCGTTGATGAACCGCTCGCGCTTCGGCTTCGCCTGGACCGAGCTGCGGAAGCGGCGGTCCTGAATGTCGCCTGGCGCGCCGGCTTCGCGCCGCAGCCGATCGAATTCGCGCCCGGGCCGCCCGCGCTTCTCGTGACACGCTTCGTTCCCGGCCAGGCCTGGAGCGCGGCCGATCTCCGCGACAAGAACCGGCTGCGCCGCCTCGCCGGAATTCTGCGGCGCCTGCACGAGGCGCGCCTGCCCGGGCCGGAGCTCGATCTTGGCGAGGCCTGTGCGCGTTACGCGGCGCTGGCTGGAACCGCGGAAGCGAGGGCGCTCTCGGCGCGCGCGGCGCGCCTGCTTCGCCGGTGGGCAGAAGCCGATACCCGCCCCTGCCTCTGCCATAACGACCCCCTGCCGGGGAACGTCATCGGGCTCCGCCGCCCGGTCCTGATCGACTGGGAGTACGCCGGCGTCGGCCACCCGCTCTTCGACGTGGCCGCGGCCTTGCAGCATCATCGGTTGTCGGGACAGCAGGTTATGACACTTTCATCAGCTTATTTCGGCGCTGCAGACCGGGTCCCCTGGGAGGCCCTGGGAGGCTTCCGGGAGCTCTATGACGCCGTCCGCGGCCTCTGGACGATGGCTTGTGGTCGGAAAAAACCGCGGCCTAAATTGCTGAAAGACCACCCGATTATGTAAGAATCGGCTTGCAGACGACGCACACTCTTGGTAGGTTACTCGCGAGGAAAATTAACAATACGCAGGCGTCTAATGGATGACCACCGCAAAGCGCGACGGTGGTTTTTAGAGGACCAAAAAAAATGAATACCAAAGCTCGGTTCGCAGGATTCATGTTCGGAATGCTGATGCTCGCTGCCAGCCCAGGTAAGGCAGCGTCCATAACGTATGACCTTGATCGTTCCAATGTGTTGGCCGACGAGGTGGCGTATCTCCAGGTCACGGTTGCCGACGGCGCCAGTGGCGCGATCGATTTCACCGTCACGGTTCTCCCCGGTCTGACGAACGTCGCAGCGGCGGAACCGCGGCTGTTCGGCATCCAGTCGTTTGCGTTCAACGTGGCTCCCGACGGCTACGCCGAGGCCGCAAACGTCGGTAACCTTCCCGAGGGATGGACGAGCGACGATCACGACCGCATGAACGGGTTTGGCTTCTTCGACATCAAACTCTACGGTGGTGGCACCAGCGACCTGCAGACCCTCACCTTCTCCATCCTCGACGTCGAGGGTGACGCGCCGGCTGACTACGCCGTCATGTCGACCGGTGCGGCTCCCGACCTCCACAGCTTCTATGCAGCGCGGGTCGCCGACATCACGGTTCCCGATTGCACCAGCAAGTGTCCGTCGAGCGCGTTCGTCGGCGGCAACACGAGTTCGAACCCGGTGCCGGTGCCTGGTGCCGCCTGGCTGTTCGTGACCGGAGCCGCTGCGGTCGTGGCCCGGGCGCGTAAGCGTCAGAAGTAGAAGTCCAGAAAGAATCGAGCAAAGCTTCAGCCGCCATTTGGCGGCTGAAGTTTTTTTTTGCGTCCCTGATCCTTAATTCAGCCTTAATTTCGTCCGCCGAAACTAGGCTAAGCGCCAGTCTGCCTGCGTTGGTGTATATTGCGCCCACCTGCGCCCTAGGCGGGTAGTGTAGAAATCAATGCGGACAGCAGGTTACGCAATCTTTTTGGGCGGCGGGTCACATCCCCGCGCGAGTTGGTTCGTTAAGATCTTGCCAAATTTCTATAAGGACACGCGGCGCGCTTGCGCAACGGAGACAGGATCCCACCCATGGCCTACGACATAGCCATCCAGGAGGACGATTCGAGGACACTGCAGGATTATCTCGACGCCCTGCGGAGGCGCGGACCGACGGCGATGAAGCTCGCGGCGGCCGTACTCGTCGTCGGACTCATCATCATATTCCTCTGGCCGAACACCTACCGGTCGACGGCCACGATCCTGATCGAAGATCCCGAGATTCCGCCCGGCCTGGTGCCGACGACTGTCACGACATTCGCCGCGCGGCAGGTGCAGTACATCAACCAGCGCGTGATGACGCGGACGAACCTCGCGCAGATCATCGAGAAGTTCAACCTCTTTCCTGACGAGCGGAAGTATCTGCCGACGCTCCTGCTCGTCCAGGAGGTGCAGGACGCGGTGAAGATCGACGTCATCGATGCGCAGCTGCCCGACGAGCGCACCGGGCAGAAGATGAACACCACCATCGCGTTCACCGTCGGCTTCGAGAACGAAGACCCGAACCTCGCGCGACAGGTTGCCAACGAGCTCGTCTCGCTCTACCTCGCCGAGAACGTGCGGGCCCGCACCGAGCAGACGGCACAGACCAGCCAGTTCATGCAGGCCGAAGTGGACCGCCTCGACGGCGAGGTGCGCAATCTCGAAAGCCAGATGGCCAAGCTCAAGCAGGAGAACGAAGGCGCGCTGCCCGAGCAGGCGCAGTTCAACCTGCAATTCCTGCAGCGCACGGATGCCGATCTTGCCGAGGTGGATCGCCAGATCAAGACGATCGACGAATCCAAGATCCTGCTCGACGCGCAGCTCGCCCAACTCGAGCCCATGGCCGCGATGGTCACGCCGGAGGGCAAGGGCGTCGCGCCGCCGACCGACCAGTTGCGGGCGCTGAAGAGCCAGCTGGCGATGCTCGAAGGGCGCTACAGCCCGGACCACCCGGACGTCGTGCGCACACGCCACGACGTCGAGGCCATGGAGGCCGAGCTCGGCGCCGACGTGCTCCCGAAGGACACCGTGGTCCGGCTCGACGACCTGCGTGGCCAGCTCGCGAGGGCGCAGGAGCGCTACAGCGACGATCACCCGGAAGTGCAGACCCTGAAGCGCGAGATCAAGTCGCTGGAGGATCAGCTCGCCGCGGCTTCTTCCCGGTCCTCATCCCGCTCGGGCAAGCTCGAGGCCAATAACCCTGCGTATATCCAGGTACAGGCTCAGCGCAAGGCCCTCGACAGCCAGCAGCAGAGTCTGATCGGGGAGAAGGCCAGGCTCCGGGGCAAGATCGCCGATTACGAGAAGCGCATGAGCCAGACCTCGGATGTGGAGCGTCAGCTCTCGGCGATGCAGCGCAGCCTGGTCACGGCCTCTACGGACTACCAGAATGCCCGCGCGCGGCTCTTTGCCGCCCAGATGGGCCAGGCGATGGAGACCCAGAGCAAGGGCGAACGCTTCACGCTGGTGGAGCCTCCCGATCTGCCGCTGCTGCCCTCGAGCCCGAACCGTCCCGTGCTGCTGATGCTCCTGCTCGTCCTGACGCTCGCCACGGCCTTCGGCTGGCCGCAGGTCGCCGAATCGATGGACAGCTCGATCAACAGCGCGCGCGCCGTGGAGCGCGTGCAGGGCGCGCCGCCGCTCGCCGAGATCCCGCTGATCCAGACCGCCACCGACAAGTCGCACAGGCGGAACGTGCGGCTGAGCGCGCTGGTGGTCGCGCCGGTCATCCTGGCGGTGGCAGCGGTGCTGGTGCACTTCTTCGTGATCAGTCTCGACGTCCTGTGGTACGTGGCGCTGCGGCGCCTCGGCATGTAGGGGCGGCTTCGGCCGCGATAAAGATATGGAACGCATTCGCAAAGCGCTCGAGCAGGCCAGCCGCGATCGTGCACAGACCTTCGGCGAAACGCGCCCGATGCCCGTTGGCTCGGCCGGCCAGGCACAGCCCGATGTTTCCACCGGGGTTCGCTACACCTACACGAAGACCGTCGAGGTGCCCGAGCGGGTGCTGGTCGAACACCGCCTGATCGCCGGCGTGCAGGGCCATGAGTTCAAGGACGCGTATCGCATGTTGCGCACCCGCGTGCTGCACGGCATGCGCGACAACCATTGGAGCTCCCTCGCCGTGACCGGACCTGCCAGCGGTTGTGGCAAGACGCTCACGGCCATCAACCTCGCGATCAGTCTGGCCATGGAAGTGACGCACACCGTCCTCCTGGTAGACCTCGATCTGCGCAAGCCCTCCGTCCACACGTATTTCGACTATCAGCCTGAGCACGGGCTCAGCGACTATCTGCTGCACGACGTGCCGATCCAGCAGATTCTCTTCAGCCCTGGCATCGAGCGGCTCGTCGTGCTGCCGGGCCGCGAGCCCATCCAGAACTCGTCGGAAATGTTGCGCTCACCGAAGATGGTCGCGCTGGTCAACGAGCTGAAGCACCGCTATCCTGACCGGCTGGTCGTGTTCGACCTGCCGCCGATCCTGGCCGCCGACGACGCGATCGCATTCGCCCCGTACACGGATGCCATGCTGCTCGTGGCGGAAGCCGGAGCGACTTCCCGGGAAGACCTGCAGAAGGCCCTCGACATGCTGAAGAGCACTCCCGTCCTCGGCACGGTGCTCAACAAGGCCCATTCGGCGCGGGGCAGCTACGGCTACTACTACAAGCAGCGTGCCGGCAAGAAATAGCCGCTGGCTGCGGGAGCGACTTCAGCCGCGACATCGGCGCTGAAGCCCCAAGGGGAAGAACCTCGCATGTACGAGAAGTTCTACGGGCTCACGGAACGGCCGTTTGCGTTGTTGCCGGATCCGTCCTTCCTGTACATGTCCAAGCGCCATACGACAGCGCTTACGCTACTCCAGTACAGCATCCAGAATCGCCAGGGCTTCACCGTCATCACCGGCGAGGTTGGTTGCGGCAAGACCACGCTCATCAACCGGCTGCTCGATGACATCGATACCAACCTGCGCGTCGGTCTCATCAATTTCACCCACAACTCCTTCGGCGAAATGGCCGAATGGATCAGCATGGCCTTCGGGCTCGACTACAAGGGCAAGAGCAAGGTCGAGCTCTACGACGAATTCGTGCAGTTCCTGATCCGCGAGTACGCCGCCAGTCACCCGGTGGTGCTCATCGTGGACGAGGCCCAGAACATGGGCGTCAAGGGTCTCGAAGAAGTGCGCATGCTCTCGAACGTCAACGCCCAGAAGGACTATCTGCTGCATTTGATTCTCGTCGGTCAGCCCGAGCTCGGCGAGCTGCTGAGGCTCCCCGAGCTCCGCCAGCTCACGCAGCGCGTGTCCGTGGCCTACAACCTCACGCCGTTCAGCATGAGGGACGTCGCCGCTTACATCGCCCATCGCCTCACCGTCGCGGGCGGCAACCCCGAGATCTTCACCCCCGCGGCCGTCCGCCTCATAGCCGCTGCGAGCGACGGCATCCCGCGCCTGGTCAACACGCTCTGCGATCTCGCGCTCGTCTACGGATTCTCCGAAGAGCAGCAGACGGTCGATGCGCCGACGATCCGCAGCGTGCTGCGAGACCGGCTGCGGATGGGCCTGCCGGTGGGGCATGGATCTGAGCGACCTCGTTTCGAAGCCGGAGCAACGAGCCCAGCGGAGGGCGCCGGCGAGGCCTGAACGGCCGGGATCCTTCTCGCTCAGCCGAGCGCCCTCAACGGGATATTTCAATGCGCGGGGCGGCACGTCGAATGCGATGCTCGGCTACGAACAGCCTGTTGGCCTTTTGTCTCCTGGCCGTTTCCTTCGATGCCGGGGCCGCGATTTCCTTTGGCGCGCGCACGCAGATCTGGCCGTTCATGTTCGTCGAAGGACACAGCCTCAGCGCCGACGAGAAGATGAAATACGAGGTGGCGGTCGGCAATCTCGACCGCTACTCGGAGCTCGGCGCCACCTGGAACATCGTGGACGTGTGGCAGGACAATGACGGTCCGGACGGGTTCAGCCGGCTCGACCGTGTGGTGCAGGAGCACGAGCGTCGCGGCATCCAGGTCGCCCTCCGCCTGCTGGAGACGCCCGAGATCTACGATGACATCCGCAGCGGCGGCGACAGCGCGGCGCGCGCACTGCGCGACTACCGCCAATGGACCGGGCAGATTGCCCGCAAGTACGGTGCCCGCGCCCGCTATTACATGATTTCCAACGAGGCGGATCACGACATCGGCTATAACCGCCCGATCTACAAGGCGTTCCGGCGAGTCACCGTGGACGAGTACCGCGAAGTGCTGCGCGCGGCGTACGAAAGCATCCATGCTGTGGATGCCCGATTACGGGTTGCGGATTGCGGCGTGTCGTCGTATTCGCTGGCTGTGTCCGTGATGGACGATCTGGCACTGAGCGGCCGTCCGGGCGACGCCCTGGCGTTCTGGCGTTCGATGGATTATGCGGAAGCGAACGAGAGCGAGCGGTCTTTGGCGAGGCTCGCCGGCATGCTCGCTAGTGCCGAGTCGCGGCGACGTATCGAATTCACCCGCCGCAGCACAGCCGAGTTGACGCCATACCGGGACGTCTACCAATTGCACCACTACTACGGACCCGCACCCATTCCCGCAGTCCTGGACTGGATTCGCGCCCGGATGGGGAAGTCGGCCGCCAGCCGGCCCATCGTTGCCGGAGAGGTCGGCTACCTGATCCCGGCCAAGAGGGGAACCACCTGGGACGGGCGGCCCACGAATATCGCCGACATGGCCAGGTATTCCGAAGTGGCACACGGCACCTCGGTCGCGGAGACGTTCGCAGCGCTGGCTGGCAATGGAGTCAGCGACATCCTGTACTGGCAGATGCGGTTCCACACTGCGTACCACGGGCCTGCGGCATCGCTTTTCAACGACAGTCAATCACCTGGAGACTTCAGGACAACCTACCCGGCCGACGTGTTCAAGACTGTCGCCCGGGAAATGACAGGCGCATTCCCGGTGGTGACGACCCCTGGGCTGCATGACGGCGGCTTGGTGGAATACCGCTTCCGTCGAGGCGGAGACTTTTCGGTGCTTTGGGCCATTGACGGCAAGCCGTTCACAACTCCGCTTGCATTCCGCGGCCGCGTTGTCCAAATCGCAGACGCCGCGGGCAGGCCTGTCAGTCCCGTGGGTCCGAATGGGGACGTCGGTACTGCGCCCATTTTCGTGTACTGGCAACCGTAAATCGTCGGGAAATGGGCACCGTGCACGACCCTTCGCTTGAACGCGCGGCCACAGGGTCTGCGCCGTCTTTGCTGCTCATCATCGCGGACCGGTTCAAGCCGTTTCGCGTGGACGTCCGGGTCCTGTTCGCGCAGGAACTGGTCGGCCGGGGATATCGCATCGACTGGATCATGCAGTCCGACACTGCCTGCGACCAGAACTACGTCACCCGATGGGGCGGGGGCGATGTGTGGGTCGGGAAAACGGATGTCGGCACGAGCAGGCTGGCGCGAGTCAGGAAACATGTCTGGGCAATCGCCAACGAGTTCCGGATATTCCCGCTGCTCAAGACCGGGCGCTACGACTGCATCGTCGTCAAGGACAAATTCATCGCACCCCTCCTGGCCCTTGCGGCTGGCCGGCTCCATCGGATACCGGTGATTTACTGGCTGTCGTATCCGATCCCGGAAGATTCCCTGTGGCAAGCCCGGGAGGGCAAGGCGCGCTATCCAGTCCTGTATCGGCTAAGAGGTCTGCTTTTCCGTTTCCTGCTGTACCGAGTCATATTACGTGGCGCACGACACGTTCTGGTACAAAGCCAGCAGATGAAACGGGACGTCATGGCGATGGGTATTCCCGCCGACAAGCTTACTCCCGTGCTCATGGGCGTCGACCTGAGCGGCAATCCGTACCAGGGAACGGACACCGGTAAACCCGGCGCAGACGCGGGGCGGCCGACCCTGCTGTATCTCGGAACGCTGATCAAGGTGCGCCACCTGGATTTTCTCATTCGCGTGCTCGCCCAGGTCAGGCGGGAGATCCCGGACGTCCGGCTCGTGCTCGTCGGGGACGGCGACGACCCGTCGGACCGGGCCCTGCTGCAAGCCGAGGCGGAACGGTGCAAAGTCACCGATGCGATTGAGTTCACCGGCTTCCTGCCGATGGAAAAGGCATGGCAGGTCGTTGCGGAATCAGACGTATGCCTGTCCCCGATCTATCCCACGCCGATATTGAATGCCGGGTCACCGACGAAGCTCATCGAGTACATGGCCATGGGCAAGCCGGTGATCGCCAACGATCATCCGGAACAGCGCCAGGTGATCTGCGAGAGCGACGGTGGTCTTTGCGTTGCATGGGATGAGGCCGAATTCGCCGCGGCCGCAGTCCGGTTGTTGCGGGATCCTGCCTTGGCGGCGGAAATGGGTCGCCGGGGCCGCCGCTACGTGGAGAGGGTTCGCGACTATCGCGCGATCGCGAAGGGAGTGGACGACATCTTCAGGGCCCAGCTCCCGCTCTTCAGCACCAGCACCGGGCGAAGCGCATGAGCGGGTTCGCGCAGAACGTATTGAGGCTCGGCGGCGGCAATATCGCCGCCCAGATCATCAGCATCGTCGCGGTTCCCGTGATCACCCGACTCTATGCGCCGGACGAATTCGGTGCTTTTTCGTTCGTGTTCTCGCTCGTTGCGGTGGTCTTCCCGATCTCGACGCTGCGCTTCAATTCGGCGATGCTGCTGCCGAAGGATGAAGAAACGGCAGGCGACCTGCTGTTGCTGTCAATCGCGTCAGTCGTGATATCGGCGCTGGTCGTGATGCCTGTACTGGCGCTGATCATCGATCGCCTGTCATCGATCGACGAGTCCACCCGGGCCGTGCTCTGGTTCCTGGTGGCGGGCGTGCTGGTTCACGGACTGGTCCACTGCTTCGAGTTCTGGCTTCTGCGCCACAAGCAGTACGGCCTGATGGCCTGGGGCGCCGTCGGTGAATCCGTCGCCGACCGGCTGTTCGTGATCACGATGGGCTTCGCACAGCATGCTCTTGCCGCCTGGCTCGCGCTCGGGCGTGTAGTCGGCAGCATCGTCCATCTGCTGGTCTTCCTCAAGGCCGGGGAACATGCGCATTTCTCCTGGCGTGAACGAGCCACAGGCGGATCGCTACCACAGAGCCTGCGACGCTACCGGGAATTCCCCCTCTACACGACGTGGGCGTACCTGTTTGCGAATGGGGGACGGGAGCTGCCAACGCTGATCCTCGCGGGGCTCTTTTCGACCGTGGTGGCGGGAATGTACGCTCTGGGGGTGCGCGTGCTCGGCTTCCCCATGCTGCTGATCGGGGACGCCATCTCCAGGGTTTTCCTGCGCTACGCGATCGAACTCTCGGATGAGCCCGCCCGACTGTTGGATTCGACCCGCCTTCTGGTACGCTCCGCTTTCTACCTGATCTTCCCGCCGATACTTCTGCTCGCGGTGCTCGGGCCGGAATTGTTCGAGCTGGTGTTTGGCCTGGAGTGGGTCGACGCGGGCCGGTTCGCCCAGGTCCTCGCCCTGTCGTTCCTGGTGACATTTCTCTACAGAGTGCTCAACGTCTTTTTCGACATCTACGAGAAGCAGCGAATGCGACTCGCCATCGATGCCGCACAACTCGTCGGTCGCGTCGGCGCGATGATCTTCGGAGGACTCATCTGGGGCGTCGAGGGCGCGCTGTGGGGCCTCCTGGTCTCAACCGTTCTCGTCCATGGCGCGGCGATTGTCTATCTGTTGTCGTTGATCGGCCTCACGATGACCGGCACGATTGGCCTGTTCGCGCAGGCGCTGATCAACATCCTGCCCCTGTCGGTCCTGCTCCTGGTGGCCGGGCGGGTGATGGAGGGCGGGGCCGCATCGTGGCTCATCGTCCTTGTCGGACTTGCGGTCCAGTCGCTGTGGTTCGCATGGCGCGAGCCCCGCCTCATGACCTACGCGCGGGAGTGGGTCCGATGAACCAGGCGGCAATCCGACGCAGCCCCAACACCTTCCTGATCTACGGCATCAGCGGCGCGGTAATCGCGCTCTGGTGGGGTGGCCTGTATGCGCTCGGCGTCGCTGGCGAGAGCAATGGCCGGCTCATGCTCGGAGCGGTCGCGGCGCTGGTCCTCGCCATGGCCATGTTGCGCGACCCGTTCGGCATGTTGTGCCTCGTCGTATTCTCGCTGCCGTTCTCACTGGGCGTGCTGCAGGTCGAGATCGGCGTGATCACCCTGAACCCCTACACTCTGGGCATTATGGGTGCCGCCCTTCTCGGTGGTGCCGGCATCGCATCCGGAATAGTCCGCTACCGCTCCGCTCCGGAGGATCTCGTCGTCCTCCTGCTGGCAGCCACGTTCCTGGTCTCGACGCTGCTCGCGCGGGACATCATCGATGCCGGGTTTCTTGCGTTTCACGGCATTTTCATCCCGGTCGTGACTTATTTCGCGCTGAAGACACTGGTGCGGACGCCGGATCAGTACCGCAAGGTCCTGGTGGCTTTCGTGGCCGGCGCCACCGCGTTCGCGCTGTACGGGCTCGTCAAGTTCGCGCAGGATCCTGAGCGGCTCTATATTCTCAATCTTCCGCCCATAAGCGCGGCGGCCGTCATGACCGCCGCATTGATCGTCGTGGCGTACTCCGACTGGTGGCGAAAGCCGGTCGGTTTCTTTACGGCCCTGGTGTTGTTCGCGGGCCTGATCACCACCTTTTCACGCGGTTACCTGGTACTGCTGCTGCTCACGCCCGCGTTTTTCAAGCTCATGCGACGTGGTTATGCAGCGAAGCTGATGGTCGCGATGCTTGCCGCTTCGTTGCTCGCTACGCTGGTGTTCGTCACGTCGTATGAATTGTTTTACGCCCCGGTCCTGGACCGAGCGCAGGAGCAGTCTGCCGAACGGATAACAGACCTCCAGTTCTGGATGAGCTCACTGTATGGTCGAGCGCGCTACTACGCCATCGGGCTGAGGGAATTTGCAAAATCACCGATTTTCGGCAATGGCTTTCACCGGGGTTTCAATTCGCCGGAAGGGCGTGCTGTCGTATGGCACAACTTCCATGTCGAATGGCTCGAATACGGAGGCCTGTTCGCCTACCTGTTGTACGTCAGCCTGCTGATCTTGCACTTCCGGGGCGTGTCGCGCGCCGCCCGGTCACAACGGGCGCTGGCCGTGAATCTGACCATCGTGTTCACGATACTGCTCAACGGCTTGATGAATAGTTTTACTGCCGGAATCTCACCCATCCTTGGATTTTTGTTCATGGGACTGAACCGTGCGTTCCTGAATTCTGCATCCGGGCACAAAGCAAAGACGAGCTGACAACTCGAGTGATGTCCATCAAGCAATTTGCCAGGAAACTGTTGCGGATATTGCCGGATGACGGCCGGTCCGTGCGCAAGTTCTACCGCCGGGCCCTCGACGCGCAGCGCCACCGCGAGGTGCGAAAGCGCCAGCTGACGGGCACTTGGACGCTTCCGCCGCCGGATGCGGTACTCTGGGTCGAGCCCCGGCGCATCCGGCTGCACACGAATCGCCAGGAGAACGGGATGCCCCGGCACCCGTTCGAGCGCGCCTTTCCTCCCGGCTGGCGCCAGCCGGTCGAGGGCGGGGACTGGGACCTCGGCGGCATTCCCTTCGAGGAGCTCGAGGCCTACAAGGCGATCCGCGCCCGCATCCAGGACGGCACACCCTGGCCCGAGACCGGCTACTGGAAGGAGTCTTTGCAGGCTATCGGCGGCGGGCGGGAACTGTGGAACTGCCGCAACGCGGATGATCTCGCGCGCCGCTTCGACTACGTCGACTCGCTGATCGCCAGTATCCGCGAGCACGGGCTGCTCCCGCACGCCAAGGTCCGTGCCGCGCAGGACCCGGCGGGCCGGTTCACGGAAGATATCGAAGTTAACATCGGGCGCAATGGCGAGTTCCTCTTCCAGGATGGGCGCCACCGCCTCGCGATCGCGAGGGTGCTGGGCCTGCAGCAGGTCCCGGTCAAGGTCAAGGTGCGCCACGAGGATTGGCAGAAATTCCGCGAATACATGTTCACGATGGTCGCCGGCGGCGGCGGCGCAGCTAAGGATGGCGTGCTCTACCAGAGCCCGGTCCACCCGGACCTGCGCGAGATACCGGCCGAGCACTCCTGCGAGGACCGGCTCCAGTTGCTGCTACCTCATTTGCGTGTCCGCTCCGGCCGGCTGCTCGACATTGGCTGCAATCTCGGCTTTTTCTGCAACGGCTTCGAGCAGGCGGGGCTGGAATGTACGGGCATCGAGTATGGCCCCGACATCGCCTATGCGGCGAATCGCATCGCGACCGCCGAAGGCCGGCGCTACCGGGTGGTCAACGGCGACGTCCTCGATCCGCGCGTGCACGAGCCGCTCGTCCGGCAGCCCTTCGACGTGGTGCTGGCGCTCAACATTTTCCACCACTTCATGAAGACGAAGGTCGACCACGATCGCCTGATCGTGCTGCTGCGCAAGCTGAAGCCGGTCCAGATCTTCTTCGAGGCGCATCGCACCGACGAATCACCGATGCAGGGCGCCTACGCGAATCTCGGGCCGGAGGACTTCGCTGACTTCGTGCGGACCCACGCCGGCCTGACGCAGGCCGACTACATTCACACTGCGCCCGATGGCCGCAAGATCTTCTCGCTGTACCGCTAGCTTACGGCTTTGTGAACGGATTGCCGGCCCAGACGACAATTGAGGACTTGCGGGGAGCAAGCGTGACCGGCCAGGTCACCGGATTGCCGTCGTCGAAATACACATACTCAGTGCACTTTTGGGGTGCCGCCACTGCATCCGGGCACGCAAACGTTCCGTCGAACCCGGTCGGGTTGGTGAGCAAGATCGAGTCGTCCGCGGGCGTGTTCGCGGTCGATACGACCTCTTCTACGCGAACGTTAGCCAGGTACAGCGTCTGGTTAGGCGGCGCGGCAAAATCCACGCGGCCACCCCTGTCTCCCGGCTGGAGCACGAGATCGGATGGCACGTTGAACAGCACGGAGTGGTTCTGCCAGGAGTCCAGCGTCGTGACTGCATACCGGTCCTGGAACAGGTTGTACGAACTCGGCCCCGCCAGGCGGGGCACGACCGTCGTCGTGAAGGCCTGCTGCCCGGATCGGGTGCTGAACCGGGCGACGTAGGCTTTGCCGGCCTCCACCTGGAAGGCGCCCGACACGATTGAGGCGGACGAGCTCAGCCCGCCCGTCGTCAGCGCGGCACAGCCCGGTGAGGGACAGTCGCTGCTCCAGGCCAGCGATGCGTCAGCTTGCGCCGCATACGCGAGCCAGCCCGCGGTATTGCTGTCGAACGTGCCGTTGGACAGCAGGTTGACCCCGTTCACGGGCTGAAAGGCGAAGGGCGCGATGCCGAAATCGTCGAAGATCGTCCCGCTAGTATCGTTGCCCGCTTGTTGCCACTGCTGCATATTGAAGGAGCGCTCAGACCATCTGCCGTTCACATACACTGAGATTTTCGCAATGTTGAGGATTTCGGGATTGTCGGCATACAGCGCTGAATAGCGGTTGAAGTTCCACGAGGCCATTCCCGTTATGTCGTCTACGGCTGGATTGAACGTTATTGGAGGATCATTCCCGAACGCGAAAAATCTGTTTCGCTCAATCCGATTCGGACTGGTTATTCGCGCAAACGCGTAGTCCTTGATTAGAATTCCGAAGCTACTGTAGTCGTAAAATGTATTATCCACGATGGCATTCGCGAAGCCAGCATGGACGAACATCCCCCAGCCCACCTTGCTGACCGTATTGCCCGCTACATACACGCCGCTCGTCCTGAAATCCAGGTAGATCCCCGGGGTAATCCCATGAACCGGTCCAGGATCCCGGCCGTTGGTGTTCCCATACACCCCGGTGACTATGTTGGCCATCACCACGCTATTGAATGGCCCAGGACTGTTGGAACCATTGCCCGTGTAGATGCCGCCGCAATCGTTCATGACCAGGCAGGCGTTCTCGACGCGGTTGTTCACGACGTTGCTGTTCCTGCCAAACACGATTCCGTGATAGCCAGAATTAATCACGTGATTGCCGCTTATCGTCACGCCGTCACCGTACGATGAGATCGCGCCCCGGCTTTGCACGAGTGAGCCGATGACGCCGCTGTCAATCACGGTGTTGTAGCGAATCCTGAAGTTCGTCGCCATGCTTGCCAGGATGCCTTCGCGGACGCTGCGACGCACCGTGCAACTTTCTATGCTGCCGTCACGCGCACCAAGCGCGGCGATGCCGCGCCAATAGGAATCCGCAACGTCGGTCGTCCTGACCGCGACGTTTGTCGAGTTTCCCATCGCCACCCCCGTGCCGGTCTTGTCCACGCGCATCGCCTCGATGGCCACATTCGTTGCGCCGGTGGCATCTATGCCATAAGCGTTGGTTGCGCCGACGACACGAGAGCCCGGCGCACCGCCGTCGGGCATCCAGACGTAGACTTTCATGTTCGCCGGGTCGCTGCCGTCGAAGTAGAATTCCCCGGGTTCATCGAGCATCCAGAGCTTGTTATCGAGGTAGTATCCCCAGCGTGGCTGAATCGACCGGGACGTCGCCATATCGAGCGTGATCCGCAGGTTGACGGGGTCAAACGTGGCTACGGTGCGGTCGTCGATGATGAAATCATTGAGGCGGATGTGTACGCCCGCCCCGATGAGGTCCTGGCCGCTGATCGCGGCGAGCTCCGTGTCTGCGATGCTCCTGAGTATGTCAGAAGGGACCGATTGGTCCACGACCATCATCCCGCGCGCCGACGGTTGGGCCTGATAGTCGGGGTTCGGGTATTGCGCGAGGCGCAGCGCGACACTATCGGCGAACAGCTGGTAGACGGGGAACCAGGTGTTCGCGACATATATATTGCCCGAGTAGGGTTGCCACCCGGTCACTGCCGCAGCAGCCGTTATCGTCGGGTTGTTGGCAGCCGTGCAATCGCTGCCGAAGCGCGAATACTTGATCGGTCTTGCCGCGTCTGCGGAACTTACGGCCTTCAGGGTGCCGCGCCAGCTCTGCCCGCAGCGGAACCAGACGGCGTCGCCGGGCTGAAGGGGTGCGGTATTGACTTTGGTCAGAGTGCGCCATGGGCCGAGTCCCGTTCCGCCGTTTTGGACATTTGCGGACGTGCCTGTGAAAGCGTCATTGCCGACGACCGCGTCAACGAAATAGTTGAGCGCAAGCGCGCCGGTCGGATGCCATCCAAGCACGATGGCGACGATGCAACTCATCAGTCGGTGCATGTTGTTGGGTTAGTGCCGTCTCGTTAGTTATTCGTTGTTGGTATTGCGTTCGGAGCGATCGAGCGCCGCGCGGTGCTGCCGCACAATGCTTGTTGATGCTACCACAGGCCGGCCGATCCACCGGATTTGTCAACTTAACCTTGAGACATAATCGGTAACTGATCCCGGCTAGCGATATCCGTCAATCCTGGCGACGAAGTCAAGGCCGCCAATGCAGCACTTTCCAATGTCGGCCGCTGTGGAGGTTGCAGTCAGGCTGGTCGACGCAGGACTGCGAACGCATGGTCGCGTAGCGTGGGCGCGCCGAACAGCGACGGATCGCGACCCGTGAGAAGAATCATCAAACTGGCGAAGGGTCTCACCGGGGCGAGGCTCGTCATGACGCGCAGCGCCATGCGCTTCATTGCACCCATGGTTCGCCTTCCCTTGTGATTGACCAGTGAATATGAAACGTTGTCAAGCATGTAGAGCGAGCACAGGAAATCGAAGGTCTTTCTGCTCCAGAAAATATGGTGCTCGAACAGGTTGCAGTAGTACCAGGACTCAAGACGGCGTGACATCGTCGTCCAATCGCCGGTCTCGATCATCAGGAGGCCACCGGGCGCGGTCATGGAGACTGCATTGTTGACCGCATATTTCGCGTCGAAGAAATGTTCGAACACATCGAACGCCGTCACCAGATCGTAGGGACGTCCCGACCACTCGAGCGGTTTGTCGACATCGCCGATTATGTACTCTCCATTGACGATCTCTTTGCAAAGAGGAAACGCTTCGACATCCAGCGCCGATACGCGTCCTGCCCGTGGTTTCAGCTGGGCCAGAAGATCGCCATTCGACGCGCCAAGATCCAGAACATCAAAACCCCGTTTGCAGAGATAGGGCTCCATCATCGCCAGCGCCGGATGAACCCCATGTTTCTGTTTCCAGACCTGGGTCGCCGCTGCGGCCATGATGTGGGAGAACGCTTCCCGCTCCGGCACATTGCTTTTGAAGAGCAGCCCGCATGCATCGCACTCCATAAGGTGAATACCGGCAGCGGGCAGTGGTATGCAGAACGAGCCAAAAAAATACGTGGATCTCATTAGCCTCGCGCGGTCACAGCCTCGACCGCCGCAGAACGGGCAGCAGTCCACAACTGACCAGGCGATTTCAACTCGCTGCACGGGGAGCTTTAGCGACCTCGGATGTTCGGTCGCGGATACAGGACAGTGGTTGTGGTTGTCAAGTCGTGTAAGTTGATCATGACGCAGCACGCCACGCCATGAGATTGGCGAGCCTCTTCAGTGGACCGGGCTGATATAAGATCGGCGTCTGTGCCCATCGTCAGCATCGTCTACCCGGCCGATCCTACAGGGGTCGTCCCCGGCGGCATCGATACCTTCATCCGCGGCATCGCCAAACACGCGCCGGCGGACATCGGCATCAGGTTAGTCGGCGTCACGACGGATACCGTCGCACGCCCCGTTGGCCGATGGACCGCGTGCCCGGTGGGTCACCGCAGCTTCCACATGTTCCCTGTGCTCGCCGTCGAATCCGCCGGTACGCGCACGCGCGTGCCGCTTTCGGTTCGTTTCATCGCATCGCTCGCGCGGTATCGACAGGCCGTCGACGGTGACGTGCTCGAGTTCCACAGGGTGGAACCCGCCTTGCTGTTCGCAGCGGACCGACGCCCGAAGAACGCGTTCCTGCACCTGAACATGAAGGACTTGCGGAACCGCAAGTCCGACATACTCTGGAGCCGCGTGCCCTGGCTGTACTATCGCCTGGAAGACTGGCTGATGCCGAAGTTCGACAGCGTCTACGTGGTGCGTGAGGAAGCGGTCGCTTGGTATCGCGAGCGCTTTCCAGACGATCCATCCCGATTCCGGTTCACGCCGACCTGGGTGGACACGGACGACTTCCGGATGCCGACGGATGCCGAGCGCCGCGAGGCACGCGAGTGGCTGCAGCGCGAGCTCGGCGTCGCAACCGACGCCGAGCTCCTGCTCTCCGTGGGCCGCCTCGATTCGCAGAAGGATCCGCTGTTGCTTGCCGAGGGCTTCCGCCTCCTGTTGCATGGACGGCCGCAGGCGCGACTCGTCTACGTGGGCGATGGCGTCCTTCGCGCCGAGCTGGCCAGGCACTTGCGCACATCCGGGCTCGAGGGTAGGGCGGTGCTCGCGGGCCTGAGGGGAATGCGCGAGATCGCGCGTATGCTCTGGGCGGCGGACCTGTTCGTGCTCGCGTCCGCCTACGAGGGCATGCCCATGAGCGTGCTCGAAGCGCTGGGCAGCGGTGTGCCCGTCGTCGCCACGGATGTGGGCGAGGTGCGCCGCGTCGTGCTGCAGGGGAGGACTGGACGCATCGTTCCCGAGCGCACGCCGGAAGCGCTGGCGGCGGCGCTCAGCACTGCGCTGAACGAGCGGCTCGACTATGCGGGCCGCCCCTGTCTGGATGCCGCGGCACCGTATACCCCGGCACGGGTGCTCGCGCCGATCTATGAGAACTACCGCCGGCTCGCGGCGCGCGCGAGCTCGCGATGACCGGCCGCTTCGACGTCATCGGCTGCCTGATCACCGCGGCGACCCGCGAGTCGGCGCGCGAACGGTTGCTGTCCGGCGTACGCCAGTCGGGCGGCGGCTACGTGTGCTTCGTCAACGCGCACGTGGCCGTGACCGCCCGCGAGAATGCCGATGTGCAGGCGGCGGTCAACGGCTCGTTCATGAGCCTGCCCGACGGCCGCCCCGTGTTCGTCGCCGGCAAGTTGCGAGGCGTTCACCCGCTCGAGCCAATCCCCGGGCCGGACTTCATGGTGGCCATGCTGGAGCGTCGCGTGGAGCCGCCGCTGCGACACTATTTTCTCGGCGGGGAGCAGGACACTCTCGACAAGCTGGTCGCGGTCATCGCACGGCGGTTCCCGGAGGCCCGCATCGCGGGCACGTACTCGCCGCCGTTCCGGCCCATGTCCGATGCCGAATGGAAAGAGGTGATCGCGAGGGTTCGCGCCACGAGCCCGGATCTCGTCTGGGTGGGTCTCGGCGCTCCCAAGCAGGAGCTCTTCATGAGCGCGCATTGGCAGGCCCTGGCTCCTGCCGTGCTGCTCGGCGTCGGCGCGGCCTTCGACTTCATGGCCGGCACGGTGGCCAGGGCGCCCGCCTGGATGAGGCGTGCCGGGCTGGAATGGTGCTACAGGCTCGCTTGCGAGCCCCGCAGGCTGTGGCGGCGGTACGCCTATACGAACACGATGTTCGTTGGGTACCTCGCTACGGACATGTTGCTAAACCGTGACAGGGGCAGGAGGGCACGGCAGCCCAAAACCTGACCTGGAGGGGGTATTCCGGCGGTTCCCGGAGACCCCGGGCATTATGTTACCTGGCACCCTTCCGGAAGCGACAATCGGGACACCGTCCGTGTATTAGGGCCATGAGCTTCGGCTAAGATATCAATGATGTGGGGCAACCATTATAAAAATGTCCACATAACGGCTCTCCTTGCCCTGATGCAGTCGCTGGCGCCGCCGCTGATCTGCGTGGTGGTGCTGTTCACGTGCACTCAGGCGCTCGATGTTCCGTTCGGTGATCCGTACACGGCGCTCGCGATCATCGCGGCGCTGCTCTGCACGCTCCTCATGCGTCCGACGCCGTCGCTGCATCAGTCCACGTTCAGCAGCAGCTGGGCCATCGCGAGCCAGATCGGCCTCGCATGGTTCTTCGTCGTCGCCGCGCTGCTGCTCCTCGGCTACGCGACCAAGGTGTCGGCCGTGTATTCGCGGCGCGTGCTCTTTGCCTGGTTCGTGCTGACGCCCGTCATCACGGCGGCCGTCGTGTTGATGCTCAGGAAGTGGTCGGGGCGCGTGCTGCTCGCGTCCGGCCAGGCGCGCTCGGCGGTCATCTGCGGGGCGAACCGCGTGAGCCGGCGTCTCATCCAGAGCATCCGTGAGCGCCCCGAGCTCGGGTTGGCGTTCGAAGGCATCTTCGACGACCGGAGCGCGGCACGGCTGGCAGACATTCCCTCATCGGCCCTGCTGGGCCGGTTCTGCGATCTCGCCCCGTACGTGAAGCAGCATCGCATCTCGACGATCTTCGTGGCCACGCCATTCAGCCACCTCGAGCGGACCGAGAAGCTGCTGACCGAGCTCCAGGACACGACCGCGTCGATCTACTACGTGCCCGACGTGTTCGTCTTCGATCTCATACAGTCACGCACGACCGATGTGAACGGCATTCCGGTGGTCGCGCTGCGCGAGACCCCGTTCGCTGGCTGGCACGGCCTGACGAAACGCGCCTGCGATATCGTCCTCGCTTCGCTCATGGTGTTGATTGGACTGCCGGTGATGTTGCTCGTCGCCGTGGGTGTGAAGGTGACCACGCCCGGCAGCGTCATCTTCAAGCAGCGCCGGTACGGGCTCGACGGCGACGAGATCGTCGTCTACAAGTTCCGCACCATGACCGCATCGGACGACGGCGGCCGCGTCGAACAGGCGACCAGGAGCGACCCCCGTATCACGCCCTTCGGACGTTTCCTCCGCCGGTATTCGCTCGATGAGCTGCCGCAGCTCTTCAACGTGCTGCAGGGGCACATGAGCCTCGTCGGACCACGCCCGCACGCGGTGGCGCACAACGAGACCTATCGCCGGCTCATCACGGGCTACATGGTCAGGCACAAGGTCACGCCCGGGATCACGGGCCTGGCCCAGGTCAACGGCTGCCGCGGCGAGACGGCAACCGTCGAGGACATGCAGCGGCGCATCGAGTATGACCTCCAGTACCTGCGCCACTGGTCCCTCGCGCTGGACCTCAAGATCCTCATGCGGACTCTCGCCGTGTGGTTTCGCGACGACAAGGCGTACTGACCGTCGCACTGCCGGCATGCCACTCGCCAGCAGCGGAATCACGGCCTCCCGGAACAGGTAGCATGAGCGGGGTCTGTCCCCGTCAATCACGCCGTCAACGCTCTGCCTGGCGTCGATGAGGACAATGGAAGCACTCCAGATGAGAAAGATTCTCGCTAGCCCGATCACCTGGTCCCTGCTGGTGCTGGCCGCATTCGTCGTCATCTTCGACGATGCCTTCATGCGCCTCGTCAACACCGAGTGGCAGTTACCCGAGTACCAGTACGCCTACATCATTCCGTTCGTCAGCCTGTACCTGATCTGGGCCAGGGCCACCGATCTGCAACGCACGCCCTTCGAACCCTCCTGGATCGGCGTGGCGCTCGTCGTGCTCGGGATCGCGACCTTCCTGCTCGGCAAGCTCAGCGTCATCTATGCCGTAATCTGGTACGCATTCCTGTTCACGCTCTGGGGACTGGTCATCGCGGTGACCGGGCTGCGGGCCGCGGCGGTCATCTGGGCGGGGCTGTTTTATCTCGTCTTCATGATTCCACTGCCGCAGACCCTGCTGGAGAGTCTCTCCGGGACCTTCCAGCTCTGGTCGTCACAGCTCGGCACGGCATTCCTGCGGCTGATCGGCGTCAGCGTCTTCCTCGAGGGCAACGTCATCGACCTCGGCACCTACAAGCTGCAGGTCGTGGAGGCCTGCAGCGGCCTGCGTTACCTCTTTCCGCTGACGAGCTTCGCGTTCTTCTGCGCGTATCTCTTCCGCGGCAGCCTGTGGCAGAAGGTCGTGATCTTCCTGTCCGCGGTGCCGATCACCATCTTCATGAACAGCTTCCGCATCGCCGTCACCGGCGTCCTCGTCAACCGCTATGGCACCGAGCAGGCCGAAGGCTTTCTCCACGACTTCGAGGGTTGGGTCATCTTCGTCGCCTGTCTCGCGCTCCTGTTCCTGGAGATGGCGCTGTTCTCGCTCGGGCGGAAGCTGGCGGAGACCTTCCAGGTGGAGATCCCCGAGCTCCGCGACTTCCGATATCTCAAGCCCTCCGGCGGGCTCAGGGCACCCACCGCCGCGGCGATCGCCGTGATCCTGGCGGGCGCGATCAGCTCCCTGGCCGTGGAAAATCGCCGGGAAATCGTGCCGGCACACGTGTCGCTCAGGACCTTCCCGCTGGTGATCAACCAGTGGTCGGGCAACGAGGGCAGATTGGACGAGGACATGCTGTCGGTGCTCAAGCTCAGCGATTACGTCGTGACCACCTACCGCACGAAGGCGGATCCCAGCCCGGTCGAGCTCTACGTCGCGTACTACGATTCGCAGAGCACGGGCGCCTACATTCATTCGCCGCGCGCCTGTCTCCCCGGCGGCGGCTGGCAGATCCAGGCGCTTGCCCGGCACGAAATCCCGGATGCGCTGGCCGATGGCTCCCCGCTTCCCGTGAATCGCGTGGTCATCGGCCGCGGCGACGAGCAGCAGCTCGTCTACTACTGGTTCATGCAGCGCGGCCGCTATCTCACGAACGAATACCTGGTGAAGTTCTACAATTTCTGGGATGCCTTGACGAAGAACCGCACGGATGGTGCGCTGGTGCGGGTGATCACGCCCTTGAGCGGTGAGCTCGACCTGGAGCCGGCCGACCGCCGGCTCACGGCCTTCGTCCGGGCCGCCGAACCGAAGCTCTACTACCACATTCCCCAGGAGGTCGTGGTCGCTCGCGACGGAGTGCCCGTACCGGGTAATATCCCCCGCTAGCGCGATGACCACCATCCGCGCTGGCCGTGGGTCCTCTCGGGGGTGCTGGTGGGGTTTTTGTGGGGCCTCGGGGCGCCCGCGACGCTGCGGCCCGTTTATCGCGGCTGGATGCGCTTCGGGCTCGTACTGGGCAGGATCACCACGCCGATTGTGATGGGCGTCGTGTTTTATCTGACCGTGAGCTGCCGGGTACCAAGCCATAAGGCTCCCGTAAGAAATTTGGAGAAACCTTTCTGATGATGGACTTCGTCAAGACCTGTGGGGCTTCATGCGCGAGCGCAAGAAGTTCTGGCTCGCGCCCATCGTGCTCGTCATGGCGCTGCTCGGCGTGCTGATCGTCCTGTCGCAGGGCTCGGCCGTGGCGCCCTTCATCTACATCCTGTTTTGAGGTGTGGATCGGGGCTTGCGCCCCTCCCACGGCTTGCGCCCTGTAGGAGCGACGCAAGTCGCGATACTCATTCAATCGCCGCCGCGAGTGCGGCCGCTGCTTTCCGATGCCCCGAGGCTTTTCCAGTGCCCGTCCAGATGCTGATACTCGACCGGAGTGAGAAGGGAACGGTCCACGAAGGTCGCGCCGAGCGCGGGGACCAACTCTAGCGATGTGCGGACTGGCTGGCATTCTGAAATTCGATGGCGCGGCCGCCGACGTGGCGGTGCTGCAGAAGATGACGCTGGCGCTCGCGCACCGCGGGCCGGACGGCAGCGGGCACTGGCAGGAGGGGCCGATCGCGCTCGGCCACCGGCGTCTCGCGATCATCGATCTGTCGGTCGCGGCCAACCAGCCGATGTGGAGCGCGGATGGCGGCCTGGCGATTGTTTTCAACGGCGAGATCTACAACTACCGCGAGCTCGCACGCTGGCTCGGGCAGAGGGGCCTGCCCTGCCGCACGACGTCCGATACGGAAGTGATCCTCAACCTGTACCAGCGGCACGGCCCGCAGTGCCTGGGAATGCTGCGCGGCATGTTTGCCTTCGCTCTCTGGGACAGGGCGCGCAATCGGCTGTTCATCGCCCGGGACCGCGTCGGCATCAAGCCGCTGTATTACCTGCGGACTGGCGAGCTCTTCGCCTTCGCCTCGGAGATCAAGGCAATCGCGGTCACCGGATACTCGCAACTCAGGGTGAGCCGCGAGGCGCTGGCCGGGTTCCTCAGGTTTCTGGTCGTGCCGCAGCCCACCACGATCTTCGACGACGTCAGGAAGCTGGAGCCCGGACACTATCTATTGGTGACGCCCGACGGGGAGGTGCAGGAGCACGTCTACTGGACGCCGCCGGAGCCAATCGGGGTGGCAAAGATCGGGGCTGGCGCCCCTCCCACAGTCGAGGCTCCCATGGAGGCGGCGCAGATCGCCGCCCTCGGCGACACGCTGCGCGAGAGCGTGCGCTACCACATGGTGGCGGACGTGCCGGTGGGAGCGTTCCTGAGCGGCGGTCTCGATTCGAGCTCGGTGGTCTCGCTCATGCGCGAGGAGGCGCCGGACGCACCCATACACGCCTTTTCAATCGGCTTTCCCGGCCAGGCACAGTACGACGAGGAGCCCTATGCGCGCGAAGTGGCGAAGCTCAAGCAGGTCGACTTCCATGCCGCGACGATCAACGAGACCTTTCTCGCCGACCTGGACGACATGACGTGGCACCTCGACGAGCCGTTTGCCGTCAGCTCTGCCTATGCCACCTGGTACCTCGCCCAGTACGCCGCGCGCCAGATGAAGGTCGTACTGACCGGCGACGGCGGCGACGAGCTGTTCGCCGGCTACCAGGGATACCAGAACGACGCTTACCTCAGCGGCCACGCTGCCATGGCGACGGCCTTCTACGCGCTCGTCGGCGCCGGCACGCGCGCCGGGATCTTCCGCGGCGCCTCGTACCACCGGCTGCTCACGGGCCTCGCGCGACGCTCCGGCAGCGAAGGATTGCGCTACAGCGAGCAGGTCGCGCAGACGAGCCTGCACTCGCTGAGCCTCGCGCTGTCGCGGGACGTGTTCCTGCCCGCGCTCTCCGCGTGGCGCCACAATCTCATGGCCGCCTGTTACGACAGCGCGCAGTCACCCGACCGCCTCGGCCGCAAGCTGTACGCGGAATACAGGACGCGACTGGTTGACGAGATGCTCATGAAGGTGGACCGCATGACGATGGCGCACTCGCTCGAGGCCCGCGTCCCGCTCCTGGATCACCACGTCGTCGAGACCGCCTTCCGGCTGCCTTCTGCGATGAAGCTGCGCCCTAACGCCGACGGCTCGGCCGAATCCAAGTACGCGCTGAAGAAGGTGATGACCCGTTATCTGCCCGACGAGATCGTGCACCGCCGCAAGCAGGGCTTCGATATCCCGGTGCGGCGCTGGGTCGAGGGGCCGTTTCTCGACGCCGTGCGGGAGCGTCTGCTGTCGGGGCGGCTGCGCGCGGCGGGGCTGCTGCGCGAGGACGGCCTCGCGACCGTGCTTGGCCGGACGCGCCAGCCGGGCCACGACTACACCGGTACGGTCATGGCGCTGCTCGCGCTCGAAAGCTGGGCGGACGTCTACCAGCGGCGGGTCGGCGCCGTCGCGTGGACCTGACCCGCAGATGAGGGTCTGCGTGATCTCGCCCGGGGTCGTGCACGCCGTGCCACGGACCGTCGCCATGGCTCCCTTCGTGGAGGAGGTGGATTTCGTGGACTTCACCGGCACGGCGGACCGCGCGCCGCTTACGCGTGCCGGCGTGCGCTATCACACGCCCTCGGAAGGCGGTACGTCGCGAATCCGGAGCCTGAACCTGCGGCGGCTGCTCGCGCGCCTCGCGCCCGACGTCATCGTCTGCCATTACGGCTCCGGCGATCACTTCTTCAACGCGATCGCCTACGGCCGCTGCCCGGTCGCCGTGATCGCTATGGGCAACGACGTCCTCTACGAGGACGGCGACACCCGCGTGTCGCCGCTGCGGGGGCTGTTGACGCGCATGGGCCTGCGTCGCGCCGCCTTCATCAGCGCCAAGTCGCGGTTCCTCGCCGAGGCGCTGCGCGGCCTCGGCGTGCGGGCACGGACGGAGATCAACTACTGGGGCGCGGATCTGAAGCGTTTCAGCCCGGGTGACGCGGCAGCGGCGCGCCGCACACTGGGGCTGCCGGCGGGCGTACCGATCGTGCTGAGCCCGCGCGCGATCGAGCCTCGGCTCAACGTCCATCTGGTCGTCGAGGCCTTTGCCGAAGTCGTTAAGCATCGCCCCGAGGCAGAGCTGGTGATTCTCGGCCGCTCCATGCCGCAATACCGGGCCGAGGTCGCGGCGGCGGTCGCGCACCTCGCGCTCGCCGGGCGCGTGCGCGTGCTCGGCGAGGTGGGCCAGGAGGCGTTGCCGGACTGGTACCGCGCGAGCGACGTCGTCGTGTCGGTCGCGAGCGTCGAAGGCTTTCCGAACACCGTGCTCGAGGCGATGGCATGCGCCGTGCCCGTGCTCGTCGGTGACATTCCGCAGGTCCGCGAGCTGCTCACGGACGGCGTGAATGCCCGCATCAGCACGGTTGAAGCCTCCGCGATTGCGCGGGGTATCGAAGAAGTGCTGGCTGACCGCCAGCGCGCTCTGGCGATCGCGGAGAAGGGCCGGAAGACGGCGCTCGAATGGGGCGACATCGACACCAACGGCAGGCGCTTCGCGGAAGCAATGCGCCACGTGGTCGAATCCGGCGGAGACGTTTCAGGCGCACCGCCACTTCCCCTGTTCCGTGCCGTCCTGGGTTCCTATATCGCGTTGAAGCGGTGGTTGCCCGATGTTTGTTGAAGAAGCTATGTGGATCCGGGACCGTCTGGCGGTGTTGAAGCTCCCGCCCGCGGCGCGAGTTCTCGATGTCGGCGCCTCGACACTCGAGTACCGCACCGTGCGCCAGCCTCACATCACGGAAATGGTGCACAACCCTTTGCTTGCCCGTGGCTGCACCCTGACCTGCAGCGACCTCAAGGACGGTGCAGGCGTCGATCTCGTGATCGACCTTACCCGCGAGGATGTCCCGCCCGCCACGTTTGCGCATCCCTATGACCTCGTCATCTGTAGCAACATCCTCGAACACGTGACCGATCGGGTTACCTTCATTCGCAATGTTCTGAGATTCTGCGCACGGCCGGGCTTTCTCATCTGTACGGTGCCGCGCACGTTCCCGCATCATGCCGACCCGATCGACACGATGTACCGGCCCACCGCGAAAGATCTCGCACGCTTTATCGGGCAGTACGCGACGGTCGCAGTAGAGACCGCGGAGGTCATCCGCATAGACGATCGAAATTACTATGAATTCACGCCCGGTCGAATCCTCGACCACGTCCTCATGCATTCGTTGCGGGCGAGGGTGCGTTGGCTCGTGCCGATGCTCCGCTACAGAGTGTCCTGCGCAGTGTTGCGCGTCGTGGGTGCCTTTTGATGGTGGAGGGCGCTCATGGGCCGCGCATCCAGCCGACGCACGCCGCCGTCGATGCGAGTACATGCCGCTGTGCGAGCGACTCCTGCCGTGGCCAGAAGCGCTGAATCACGCGACCCTGGACCTGCACGATGACCGCGTTGACCAGCTTCTGCCAGCGCGCGTCCGCGGCGTGGATGCCCGGTATGGTGGGCGGACCGAGGGAATACAGCCTCACGTCCTCGAGGCCGAGCGCGCGATGCGCATCCAGCAGGGCCGCATCGGATATCGGCACGTGGTGGCGGTAGTTCGCCGGATCCAGTGTTCTCCAGAAGAAATTGAACAGCCCCTCGAAGCTTGGAATTATCGTGATGATGCAACCGCCCGGGGCCACGAGCCGTGCGAGGTCCGCGAGTACGCTGCGCGGATTTTCGAAATGCTCCACGAGGCCGAGGGAGATCACAATATCGAAGGGGCCCGTCTCGCCGCTGCGGCAGAGTTCGAACAGGTTGCCATGGATCAGGTGGAAGTCGTGACCGAGCTCTTCGCCCATGCGACGCGCTTTCTCGATGGCGTCGGAGTATTCGATGCCCCACGCCTCCACGTCCGGATGCTGCTCGCAGACGAAGCGCATGATCAGCCCTTCGCCGCAACCGCAGTCCACCAGTCGCAGGCGGTGTTGGCCCAGGCGCGTGCGCGTCCTGGCGATGCACTCGGCCAACAGCAGGTCGTAACTGTGAAACAGGCCGCGGGTCTTGTCGTAATCCGGGTAGCGCGGCTTTCCGGAGCCCCAGTACTGGTCCCAGTATTCTTTGGTCGTGACTCCGTTCGACACGTGGCCTGGTCCTTCCTGGGCCGGGAACATTACGCTGGCGGCGCAGTTGCCCGTCGTTCGTATAAGCTAGCCGCCCGGCGCTCCCCGTGGCAAGTCGTGTGACATCCGCATGTTGAAGCGGCTACTGAGAGAGGCGTCGCTCTATTCCCTGAGCTCGCTCCTCGCGCGGGGCTTCTCGTTCATCACGGTCCCCATTTTTACGCGCGTGCTGAGTCCGGCCGAGTATGGCGCGCTCGACCTCCTGAGCTATTTCACGGTGCTCGCGCCGCTCCTCGTCGGCTGTGCCGTCGACCAGGCCGTCGGTCGCTTCTACCTGGATTCCGACATGGACGCAAAGGAGCGGCGTCGCATCGCGTCGACGGGTCTGTTCTACAACGTCATCACGTTCGCGGCCCTGGGGCTCCTGCTGCTCCCCGCAGCCGATTTCCTCGCGCGAGACTGGCTCGCGGGCCAGGTGGACGCGGGCACGGTTCGGATCGTGCTCTTCTTCATGTGGATCCAGTCGGTCTTCTACATCACCAACAACCAGCTCCGTTACATGTTCCGCGCGCGGGCCTTCGCGCTCTCGAACATCGGCAACACGATTCTGAGCACGGCGGCGAGCTTCGCCGCCATCGTCTGGTTGCATCTCGGCGTGGCGGGGGCATTCCTGGGCCAGGCGTTCGGCCAGCTCGTCTTCTCCGCCATTTCCATGTGGCTCGCCAGGGACTGCTACCGCCTGGTGTTCGACCTGAAGCTGCTGAAGAAGATGCTCGTGTACAGCCTGCCGCTCGTTCCGGGCACGCTCGCGTTCTTCGTCATGCAGTACGTGGACCGTTACGTGATCAACGCCGTGCGTGGCCTGACCGACGTCGGCATCTACGGCATGGGCGCCCGCATCGCCTCGCTGATGAATCTGTTCCTGATGGGATTCCAGAGCGCTTGGTGGCCGCACGTCATGGTGGCGTTCCGTGAGCCCGACGCGCCAGCCAGGTTCCGCAGGGTGTACGAGCTTTACCTCTTCGTCACCATGGCGATGCTGATCGTGCTCTCGATCTTTGGCCACGAGGTGCTGCTCGTCCTGACGACTCCGGTGTATGCCGCCGGCTATATCGTGGTTCCGCCCCTGGTGCTCGGCGCGGTGATGGCCTCCATCGCCAGCTACTTCAGTTACGGCATCCAGATCGCCGAGAAGAACCACTACCGCATGTGGCTCAATTTCGGCGCTCTTGCGCTGACGGTGTTGCTGAACCTGCTGCTCGTGCCGCGCCTCGGCGCGCTTGGCGCGGCGCTCGCGAACGCGCTGTGCTTCATCGCGCTCGCCGCAGGGTCCATGGCCGTGAGCCAGCGCCTCTACCACGTTCCGTATTCGTGGGGACGTATTCTCTCCGGCCTGGCGGTGGGTGTGGCGGTGTCGCACGCCGTGATCTTCTGGGACGCGCCGGTTTCAGCCGTGATGATTCTCGGCAAGGGGCTGCTCGTCGTGGCGGCCGTCGCCCTGACGGCCGGGGCGCTCGGCCTGCCCCTCAGCCCGTGGCAGTGGCGCCGGGCGGTGGCCCTGTGAAAACGCCCGGGAAGAAAGTGTTCGTCCTGCAGGATATCGTGCCGAGCTACCGCGTGCCCTTCTTCCGGAAATTGGGGGCGGCGCCCGGTGTGGACCTCACGGTGTTCTATAGCGCGCCCACGCACGAGATGCGGCGGGAGAACCTGAAGAATGCGACGGACCTGTCGGGCATTCATGCGGTGAAATTGCGGCTGTTCGCGATCTGCGGCCGCTCCTGGCAGCCAGGCATCCTCTGGTGGCTGATCCGCGGGCGGCCCGATGTACTGATCGCGGGTCAGGCGGGCCGGCTCGACGTGCTGCTGGCGCTCCTCGTCGCGAAGCCGCTGGGCACCCGTGTGCTGTGGTTCCTCGGCGGCGTGCCGTATTCCGACCCGGCGGCGATCCGCGAGTATGCAGCACGCGGCCGGCTCCGTCGCTGGTTCGGCCGCGCGAATCCGCGGGACTGGCTATCACGACGAGCCGACGGGCTGATCGTGTATTCTGAACACGCGCGCGGGTTCCATGCGGCGCAGGGATTCGACGAGCGGCACATTTGGGTGGCGCCGAACAGCCCGGATACCGATGCGCTCGAGGCCTACGCGCGCGAATGGAGCGGGCGGGCGACTGTGCTCGCGGCGGAACGGCAACGGCTCAGCCCCGGCGGCGAGCCGATAGTGTTCCTGCTCGGGCGGCTGAACCCGGCTCGCAGGGTGGACACGCTATTGCGCGCGCTCGCACGGCTCCGGACCCGTGGGCTCGCCTGCTCGCTCGTCATCGTCGGTGATGGCGGCGAGCGGCCCGCGCTGGAGCGCATGGCGGGTGCTCTCGGCCTGGCGGGCGTGTGCTTCGAGGGCGCCATCTATGACGAGCGTGAGCTCGCGAAATACTTCCTGGTCTGTGACTTGTTCGTTACGCCGGGCGTCTCGAGTCTCGCCATCAAGATGGCCCTGACATTCGGCAAGCCCGTCGTCACCGTGGATTATGGGCTGGAAGTTCACGATATTGTGGATGGGGTCAACGGCCTGGTCTTTCCGATGGACGATGATGCGGCACTGGCGGAGCGTATCGGCGAGCTCCTGAAGTCTTCGGAGCGGCGCGCGGCGATCGGCCGCGAGGCGCGGCGGACCGTGGCCGAGCGCGTCAACATGTCGGCGATGCTGAACGGATTCCTGGCGGCGATCGATGCACGAGGTTAGGGCGAAGATGTCGAGGTTCGAGGTGGACAGGAGGCCCGCAGCGGCCCCCGCCGGCGCGATAGCGGTGCCGGAGCCGTACACGCCCCCATGGTTGATTCTGGCCGTCTCGTTCGCCTCGCTGCTGGCCGGCCACCTCCTGCTGCGCGAGTACATGCCCAACCCCGGCGTCGGGGTGGTGGGCTTCCTCCTGCTCGTCGTGCTGCAGGGGTACGTCCTCATTGCCCGGAACGACCTCTTCGGTTTCCTGATGGTCGTCTACACCTGCAGTCATTTCGGTTACGCGGACAACCAGGGCGGGCTGTGGGCGACCGTGGCAGCCATCCTGCTCCTGGCGCGCATGAGTTTCGGCATGCGGCTGGAATTCCGGCGCAAGGACAATCTCGTGACCTCGCTGCTCGTCGTGCTCTTCCTCTGGAACCTCATGGGCTGGATCCTGCGCAGTCCCGTGCCTTACGTCGAGCGTGTGGAGGGGGCACTCGCATACATCGGGTTCTTGCTGGCTTTCTACGTGATGAGCTCTCTTATCATCACGCCGGCCAGGTTCCGCACTTTCCTGGTCATCACGACAACGATGCTGATCTACCAGGTCGCCGTCGCGGTCAATCAGCGCTACGCAATCCTCAACTGGAATACGCCTCTGCTCGGGGCGTACAGCCAGGCGGTGGGCGCGTACAGCGAGGCGGTGGGTGCGATCACCTACAGGAACACAAACGCCTGGGGAACCATCCGCCACTCCGAACTCTTCGGCGAATACGGCGCGCTGTTCTGGACGTTGCTGATCCCGATCCTGTGCTGCTCGCAGACCCAAAAGGTCGTCAGGGTCGGAGTGTTCTGGATCGTGCTGAGCATGGTGCTGTGTCTCGTCATCATCGCCATCACGTCTACGCGCTCCGCGGCGCTCCTCGCTGCCGCGGCCGTGGGACTTTACATGATCGTGCTGACGATGAAATCGTTCAAGTCCGTGGACCGGTTCGGCCGCCAGGTCCAGCTCGCGATCGTCCTGGCCGTCCTCGTGCCCCTGGCAGGCGCCTTCTTCGGCCTCGGCTCGCTCGAGGACAATTTTGCCGAGCTGGCCGGGACGCGCTTCACGACGAGCGCAGTGCTCTCGGGCCAGGCCATCAACCGCGCACCGCTGTTCGACTATGCGCTTCAGCGCCTCGGTTCGGATTCCTGGCTGATCGGCTACGGCTTCAGCACATTGCGTTCCAACTTGTGGGCATGGACCGGCGTGGATCCGCTGAGGGCCCAGGTCCTGGCCGACTATCACAGCCTGTACCTGTCCCTGCCGGTCGTCTACGGCTGGGTCGGCACGGTGGCATTCCTCTGGCTGCTCGTGCTGGCACCCTGGCGCGTGTGGCGCGCGGCCCTGAGGCATTCACAGCACAAGTCATTTTTCCCCGCCGCGGCACTGGGGTTCACCATGTTCTGGGTCGTGTTCCTTGGTGACCAGTTCAAGATCAGCGTGCTGCGCATACCCACCTACCACATGATGTTCTGGATCTGGCTCGGGCTGACGATGGCGCTCGCGCGCACGCTCTCGACACCTGCGAAACCGCCCGCACAGGCCCCGGCCCCGCCGGCCGAGGAAGAACCGCCGGAGGAAGAAGTTTATTGGGACGCGGAGAGCGCGGAGAGCGCGGAGAGGGGAGTGCCGCACTCGTGAGGGTCATGTGGTTCACGAACGTACCGCTGCCGCAAGTGGCGGCGGCGGCCGGCAACAGCACGAGCGGCTTCGGCGGGCACTGGATGACGGAGCTGTCCGAGCGCGTGGCGTCGCAGCCCGGCCTCGAGCTCGGAGTCGCGACGGCCTTCCCGGGCTTGCCCACCATGCGATTCGAGCAAGATTCCGTGAGCTTCTATGCCATCGGCCAGCGCCGGCGTGCCTCGACATACCGCGGCAGCCGGGCGGAGCTCGAAGAGTGCGCGGCCGCGGTCCGTCATTTCGGCCCGGATCTCATCCACTTTCACGGCAGCGAGCGATTCTTCGGACTGCTGAAGGCGGATGGCCTGGTGCACACGCCGGCGGTCGTGTCGCTGCAGGGGGTGCTCGGACCCTACTCCTCGTACCGGAATTTCTTCGGCGCGCTCTCGCCCCGGGACATCCTGCGCAGCACCCGCCTCATCGAGCTCCCGCTCGGACTGGGACTCCTGTGGCAGTACGCGGACATTCGCCGCGGCGCCAAGCAGGAAGCACGCATTCTCGCGGCCGTGGAGGGTGTCCTCGGCAGGACGGACTGGGACGAGGCCCATGCGAGGCGGCTCAGCCCCCGCGCGCGCTATTGCCGCGTCGGCGAGATTCTGCGGGCGCCGTTCCGCGAGCACCGCTGGTCGCTGGCCGCCTGCGAGCGTCATGCCCTCATCTACACGAACGCCGGCCACCCGCGCCGCGGAACCGAGGACGTGCTCGCCGCGGTCGCGATGCTCCGTGACGAATTCCCCGCCATCAGGCTGAGGCTCGCGGGCGTCGTGAGCGAGCGGAGCGGCTACGGGCGGTTTCTGCGGCGCCGCATCCGCTCGCTTGGGCTCACGGAGTGCGTCGAGTTCCTCGGCTATCTCGACGGCGCGGCGATGGCGCGCGAGCTGACGCGCGCGCACGCGTTCGTGATCTCCTCCTATATCGAAAACAGCCCGAACAGCCTGGCGGAAGCCATGATGACCGGCATGCCGTGCATCGCGAGCTTCGTCGGCGGCATCCCGAGCATGATGGACGATGGCCGCACGGGATTCCTGTATCCCGTGGGTGACGTCGCGATGCTGGCCGCCGCCATCCGCCGCATCTTCCGCGAGGACGACGCGGCGGTGCGTGCCGGTGCCGCCGCGAGGGAGGTGAGCGAGGCGCGCCACGATCCCGCCGCGGTGACGAGACAGCTCCTGGACGCCTATGACGCGGTGCTGGGGGCGACACGGAGGGCGGTGGCTGCATGATGTCCGTAGTACCGCCAGCTCAATGCGCCCGCTGAATCGCGATTCGCTGCCCCATCTCGTCCGCTGCGCGCGGGAGTTGCTGCTGCGGACAATGTCAACCTTCCTCGCGCGGTCGTATGCGCGGTGGTGGGGTGTCGAGCTCGGGGAGGGCTGCACGTTCTACGGTGCGCCGCTCCTGCGGCGGCTCCCGGGCACGCGCATCGCGATAGGCGAGCGCTGCGTGTTCCGCTCCGCCGTCTGGTCGAACCTCGCGGGTCTCAACCGCCCGTGCGTGCTCGCGACGCTCGGCGAGGGGGCGCAGCTCACGATCGGTGAGGACTGCGGCTTCAGCGGCACGGTCATCGGCGCCGCGCGGTCAGTCGCGATCGGCGCCCGCGTCATGGCGGGCGCGAACACGATGATCAGCGACACCGACTGGCATCCGGTAGATCCTGTCCGGCGGGCGGCGGGCGATGCCGGTGCCGCCTCGCCCGTCGTGATCGAGGACGATGTCTGGCTCGGCGCCAACGTGCTGGTGCTGAAGGGCGCGCGGATCGGGGCCGGGAGCAGCATCGCGGCGGGCAGCGTGGTCACCGGCCAGATTCCGGCCGGCGTGATCGCGGCCGGCGTGCCGGCACGCGTCGTCAGGACGTTGACGGTCGAGTAGACGAGCTCGAACCGATGTGCGGCATCGCCGGAATCGTCGCGACCAACGGCGCTGCGTCCGCCGCCACGCTCGAACGCATCACGAGCCTCGTGCGGTATCGGGGCCCCGATGATCACGGTTATCTCGGCTATAACAGCCGCACCCGTGACGTTCGTTTCTCGCAGGACGCCCGCGAGCTCGAGCCAGGCGACGACACAACCTTCGACGTGCTGCTCGGTCACCGGCGCCTTGCCATCCTCGACCTGTCGGAGCAGGGCCGCGGCCCGATGCCGTCCCGGGACCGCCGGCTGTGGATCACGTATAACGGCGAGATCTACAACTACATCGAGCTGCGGGACGAGCTCGCCGCTCTGGGCCACCGCTTCGTTTCCGGGACGGACACGGAGGTCATTCTCGCCGCCTACCGCCAATGGGGCACGGAGTGCCTGCACCGGTTCAACGGCATGTGGGCCTTCGCGTTGCTCGACCTCGACAGGAACATCCTCTTCTGCGCACGCGACCGGCTCGGCGTGAAGCCGTTCTATTACCACTGGGACGGCAACGCGTTCTCGTTCGGATCCGAGATCAAGCAGCTCCTGGCAGTGCCCGGCGTCAGCCGCAAGGCGCACGTCGGCGTGCTGTTCGACTATCTCGTTTTCGGCAGCTACGGCTGCAACTCCGAACAGACCTTTTTCGACGACGTGCTCGACCTGCGCGGCGGCCACTACCTGGTCGTGCCGTTGCACTCGCTGCAGGGATGGACGCCCACCCCGGTGCGCTGGTGGACGATCAGCCTGCGAAACAGGCAGGAGGGCTGGACCGACCGCCAGTACGCGGCCCGCTATCTCGAGCTCTTCGAGGACGCGGTGCGCCTGCGTCTGCGCAGCGATGTGCCGCTCGGGACGTGTCTCTCCGGTGGCCTCGATTCGAGCGGCATCGTCTGCATGGTGGACCAGCTCCTCAGTCGCGCCGGCATCGAGGGGCTACAGAAGACCTTCACCGCGACGTCCGACAACCCGCGCTTCGACGAGCGGAACTATGCGCAGGCCGTGATCAAATCGACGCGGGTCGAGCCTGCCTTCGTCATGCCTTCGGCGGAGCGGCTGCTCACGGACCTCGACCGGCTGATCTGGCACCAGGACGAGCCCTTCATCAGCACCAGCATCTTCGCGGGGTGGTGCGTCTACGGCCTCGCGAGAGAGCGGGGTGTCACCGTGACCCTCGACGGCCAGGGTCCGGACGAAATGCTGGGTGGCTATCTTCCGATGATGTATCCCGCACTGCTCACGGACAGCCTGCGTTCCTTCAGGCTCACGGAAGTCGCGGCCAACGCGCGGGGAATTCACGACGTCCTCGGGTTGCCCTACGGAAAGATCGCCTGGGACGTGATTCATGAGGCCGGCGGAGGCATGCTGCCGGTCCCGCTGATGCCCTCGATCGGGCGCGCGCGGAAGATCTTTTCAGCCGCGTTCCTGAGAGAGGGTATCCGCGCCTCCGTGGTGCTCGAGCGGCTGGCGGACATGGGCGGGTGGCGGCGCCGCGTCGGCGGCACGCTCTTCGATCAGAAACTCTTCCAGGCCACCTTTTACGACTCGTTGCCCGGAATCCTGCGGCAGGTGGACCGGAACTCGATGGCGTTTTCGATCGAGTCACGGCTGCCGTTCCTCGACTACCGGCTCGTCGAGTTCACCTTTTCCCTGCCCGCGCGGCAGAAGCTCGACGGAGGTGTCGCCAAGCAGGTCTACCGCCGCGCGCTCAGCGGCCTGATTCCCGACTCGATCCGCGACCGGCGCAGCAAGCTCGGTTTCGTGACCGCGGAGAGCGACTGGTTCCGCGACGGCGCCAGGGCGCGGCTCGGAGCAACCCTGGAGGGCATCGGCGCCGGCGCGCCGTACCGGGCGGCCTGGGTGCAGGCCAGGTTCCGGGCGTTCGTCGCGGGGCAGATTCCGTACGACCCGTTGCTGTGGCGAGTCTTCAACCTCGAGCGCATGCGGGCGATCGGGGCCTGCCTCGTTTCCGACTGAAATCAATCACGTCGTGACACTTGTCAAGAGGTGCGCGACCTCACTTCCACCATTGAGATGCGTTTCCACACTCAGGTGTCCCTCACGATAGCGAAAAAGCGTGGCCCGGTTGGTATTCAGTGCAGTTTCAGTTCGCACAACGAGCAATAACCCTCCCGGAATCAGCCGGCCGACCAGCAGGCGAGCCAGCGATCGTATTTCGGCGGGTGAAAAGTAGGCCAGATTCAGAATGTTCGCTGCCCGAATTATGCCGAACAAGCCCGGTACGCATGGTCGCCAGATATCTTCCTCCTGAAACCGGATGCCGTGTGACGAGTCGACTCCCGCCGCGAGAAGGGGGATCCGCGTCACATGAAAACCCGCAGATGGTCCATCTAAGGCTCGGCGAAACCTGTCGGCGTCCCGGTTTGCAAGCCGCTTCGCGCGAAAGCAAAGGTGAGGTCTGAGAATCAGGTCCCGGCGCCGCAACTTACGCGGCGATGCCCATGATCCAATTTCAATCTGAAGCACATTCCGGTCTTTATCGAACAATATAGCGGTACCATCCTCGTGCGTTACGTAGTCACTATAGAGTACGAGATCGGTGCCGACGGTTTCACAGTGAAGTCCGCTTTGCGCCAGCGCCTGGTGCATTTCGGCGGTTGACACTCCCGAGGAGCACGCTACGTCGAGGATGCGAAGCGGCCTTTGCTCAACCAAACTCGCTCTTTGCACGAGAAGAGGAAGCACATCGTCCATGCGGTGGGGCTGAGTCATCTTGGTAACGCCATTTCGGACCCGGAGCCCCAGGTAAAACGCTTGTTGAATGTCCTCACGCGCTTCTTTCCGGGCACGCATATATTCAGGGACGGGAATGCACCGTACCCCGACCAGCCGGGGCACGTTCCGAATGATATTGTGAAGAGACTTGGTCAAGCGCCGCCCGATTGGCAGTGGAGCTTTCCGCTTCAAAAGCGCGGTCATTGGGGAGTCGCCGTCGTCGAATGTCAAGCGCCCGGTCGTTGGAAAGTGCCTTATGTTGTCATGGATCTTATTGGCGGCGCGACGGCCCGCCATAAGTCGTCCCTAAGAATATTGGAGCAATCTACGCGATGATTCCCGCCATGCTGCTTGGAAGTTTCATTTACCACGACAAGAATTTCCAGCCAATCTTCTGTAGCGTCGAGTTTCGGTAGCATTCATCCCGGCTGACAAACGTCTGGTTTCTTGCATGGCCGGTGTCAACGTAGTCTTCATGGGTAACGTCACTTATCCGGAGGGCATGGCGACCACGAAACGGTTTCAGCATTTCATTGACGGGGTAATGTCCGAGCCCGGCAACGCTGCACACGTCCTCGTGCTGCGCCAGAGTCACCCCGGCCGCGACGAACGCCGGCTCGTTGGGGAACACCGTGGCGTCCGGTACGAGACCATCGGCCATGACATGCGGCCTGGTCTGGCCTTGCTCCCGGCTGTCGTGCGCTATGTATGCGGTGGGCTTGGGTTCCTCATTCGCGCTCGTCGCCGGGACATGCGAAATGTCGTTTACCACTTTAGCGAGCCGAGTGTGGAGAGTCTTCCGTTCCTGGTGGGAGCCCGACTGCTCGGTTATACGACGATCGTCGACATCGTCGAGGATTTTCATCTCATCCAGGCCGACGCGGGATTACTGTCGAAACTCAAGCACGAATCAGGCAAGTGGGCCACGTCGCACCTTTCGTGGTTCGCCGATGGAATCATCGTGATCTCGTCTTACCTGCAAGAGAAGATGGAGCGTTGCGTGCGCGGAATGCGGCCGGTTGAGGTGGTCCCCGTATCTGTCGACCTCGAGCGCATCAAGGCCAGCAACGCCGGATTTCACAGACCCGTGCGAATCGTCTACGCGGGCAGTTTTGGCGAGAAGGATGGTGTGGAGAACCTGATCGATGCCTTCGATCAGGTCGCAGCACGACATCCTGGCGTGGAGCTCCTGATGAGCGGTATCGGGCTAGCGGACCGGATGGCCATGATCGAAGAAAGAATTGCAGCATCACCTTTTGCAAATCGGATTCATTACATTGGCCTTCTATTGGAAGAGGAATATTGTGACTGGTTGAGTGACTGTGATATCCCCTGTGTCGTTCGAGTAAAGTCTGCTTTCGCCGAACGCGGCTTTCCTTTCAAGCTGGGTGAATACCTTGCGACCGGCCGCCCCGTGCTGGCCTCGCGTGTGAGCGACATTGAGGTCTTCCTCACGGATCGTGTGAATGCGATCCTTGTGGAGCCGGGTTCCGTGTCGGCCATCGCAGCAGCGCTGGATTTCCTGCTCGGCGACGAGCCGCGAGCCCTGGCGATAGGCAGAGCCGGACGCCTCGTGGCCGAGCAGCATTTCAATGCGCTGACCAACGGCCGTCGGCTGCTCGGCATGATCGAGCTGGCTTCCCGCAATTGAAGCGGACTCAATCGCGGTAATGTTTGCATTCGTGCCATGGCCTTGAGGGTGCTGATCACCGTGCCCTGCCAGGCGCTGCCCGGCGGTGTCGCCAACTATTACCGGGCCCTGCGTCCATTGCTGGACGAGCAGAAGGTCTATTTCGAAATCGGTGCCCGCCCGGGTGAGGCGGGCGCATGGGCAGGCGTGCGGCGTTTGGTGGCCGACTTTTGGCGATTCCACAGGGCGCTCGCCCTCGGGTCGGTAGATCTCGTGCACATAAATCCGTCGCTTAACATGCGGTCGGTGATCCGCGATGGACTTCTGTTGCTGATCGCCAAAGCCCATCATCGGCCGGTGCTCGTGTTTTTCCGCGGCTGGGAGCGGGATTTCGAGGCAAGGATCAGGACTCGCTACGCCGGACTCTTTCGTCTCGTTTACGGCCGCGCGGATGCCTTCGTAGTGCTCGCCGAGCAATTCCGGCGCAGCCTCGAGGCTCTGGGCCTGCGCGCTCCGGTTACGCTGGAGACGACGGTGGTCGCGGACGCCGTTTTCGCAGAGCACCCGGACTATGCCGCGGGCGGGAAGCGGGATCCAGCCGCGTGCGAGATCCTGTACCTGAGCCGTCTCGATCGAAAGAAGGGGATCGCCGAGGCTATCGGGGCCGTGGCTTGGCTCGTTGCGCGATTTCCTTCAGTCCGGCTCACGATTGCGGGCGACGGGCCGGAGCGGGCCGGGGCCGAGACCCTTGCCCACAAACTCGGAACGGATTGCATTTCTTTCGCCGGCCATCTCGATGACGAAGCGCGGTGGCACGCTTACCGGCGCGCGGACATCTTTCTGTTCCCGGCCGTCGACGAAGGTATGCCGAACACCGTGCTCGAGGCCATGGCGTTCGGCCTGCCGATCGTCACGCGCCCGGTAGGCGGGATCCGGGATTTCTTCGAGAACGAGAGGATGGGCTACATAACGGAGAGCCAGGATCCCGCAGTGTTCGGCATGCTCCTTGCCCACCTCGTCGAGAACCCTGCGCTGCGTGCGTCCGTTGGTCGCTACAATCGCGACTACGCGCGCCGGCGGTTTGCCGCCACGGTCGTCGCTGCAAGGCTGTTGGAAATCTATGACCAGGTTGGAAGACAGGCTGCGGCTCGTTGAGCGCTTCTGCGCCCGCGATGACCTCAGCACCTACGATCCCTACGACATCTGGAAGACCGCAGCCGGTTTCGCGGTCAAGGATCTGTTCAATCACCACCGCATGCTCGGCCTCGCGCCGGCGATGGCCCTGACGCTGTTCGACACTTACATCAACAACAACGCGCGTTGCTTCTATACGCCGCAGGAATACCCCATTGTCAGGGCGTGGGCGGCGCTCTCGCTCCTCAATATCCACGCAGGCAATGCTTCGTCTGCCCTGCTCGTGCGGGTGCGGGAACACCTGCGATGGCTGCGGGAGCATGCCTGCGCGGGGCACAGCGGCCCCTGCTGGGGTCTCGGCTTTCGCCAGCCGATCTCCCGCAGTCTGGTATACGAGGCGGACATGCCGTTGTCCACGATGACGCCGTATCCGCTGGAGGCTTTCGTGCGCTATCACCAGGCAACCGGTGATGATGAGGTGCTGCCGGTGATCCGGGGCATTTACGACTTCTTCGATTGCGACATCGAGGTGATGGAGGAGACCGACGATTACCTCGTGACGTCCTATGCAGCCATGCATGACCGCCGAGTGGTCAACGCAGTGAGTTACGCGATGTTCTCATTCGCCCTGCTGTTGTCCTACCTCGAGCCAGGGGAGCAGGCGCGAACCCGCAATCGCATCGGCAAACTGTACCGGTATCTCGAAACCTCGCAGCGCCCGGACGGGTCATGGCTGTATTCGCCCGACGGCCCTCCGTTCATCGACTGCTTTCATTCGTGCATCGTGCTGAAGAATCTGATCCGTGCGGATGCCATGGTCGGATTGCCCGGCGCGCGGGCGCTGGTCAGCAGGGGCTACGATTACGTGCTGCATAACTTCCGGACGAAGGTCGGGCTGTTCCGGCGATTTGCCCTGGAGAACAAGCCATCGCTCGTGCGTTTTGATCTTTACGACAATGCCGAAGTGATGAACCTCGCGATCCTGATGGGCGACACTGTGCTCGCCGCAGCGGTGGCCGAAGCGATCGAGCAGCATTTTTGCGTGGATGCGGACATCTATAGCCAGATCGATCGCTTCGGTCTGCGCCACAATCGCAACACGCTGCGCTGGGCGGTAATGCCGTATCTATATGCGCTGTCGGCGCTCGAATCCTGATCCATGTGCGGCTTGATCGGCACCGTTAACCTTCCGCTCGGCAAGGCCGAACTCGACCTCATTGCGCATCGCGGCCCGGACGGCGAGGGCCTCAGCGAGCACGCCGTCGGGACTCACAGGGTGCGGCTCGGCCACAGGCGGCTCGCGATCGTCGATCTGTCGCCGAACGGCGCACAGCCGATGACGACCGCTGATGGCCGGCACGTCATCGTCTACAACGGCGAGCTCTACAACCATGGCGAGCTGCGCGAGCGCCTGGAAGGCATCGCTTTCCGCGGCCACTCGGACACCGAGACGCTGCTGTACGCGCTAGCACGCTCCGGGACCGCGATCCTGCCGGAGCTGAACGGTATCTTCGCGTTCGCGTGGCTCGATACCACCGGCAGACGCCTCTACCTCGTACGCGATCCATTCGGCATCAAGCCCCTCTATTACGCGAGTGCCGGCAACGGCTTCGTGTTCGCCTCGGAGCTCAAGCCGCTGCTCGCGCTCGTCCCCGGCCGGGTGGACGGCGAGCACCTCGCCACGCTTCTCAAGCTGCGGTTTTCGCCGTCGCCGGACACGCTCTTTGCCGGCGTTCACCGGCTGCGGCCCGGACACGTGCTGGAAGTAGGGCTCGATTCCGAAACGCCGGCGATCCGGGAAGTGCCGTACATCGAGGGCCGACGTGCGGAAACAGCCAGGCCCGGCATGCAGGCTGCAGTCATGCGCTATGGTGCGCTGCTCACGCGCGCGGTGGAGCGCCAGCTCATGTCGGACGTGGAAATCGGCGTCCTCCTCAGCGGCGGTGTCGACTCAGCCCTGGTGGCGGCGCTCGCGCAGAAGAACTCACCGCGGCCGATGAAGGCATTCACGGTCGGATTCACGGGGCCGGATGCAGAAGACGCGGATGAGATCGACGACGCCCGGCGCACGGCCGAGGCGCTCGGCCTGGAGCATCACACGGTGCGCATCGGCTTTGCGGATTTCATCGAATCGCTGCAGGACTGCGTGCGCGTCGTCGAAGAGCCGCTGGCGACGACGTCGATCGTGCCGATGCGATTTCTCTCGCGACTGGCGGCGCAACACGTGAAGGTGGTGCTGTCGGGGCAGGGCGCCGACGAGCCGCTCGGCGGCTACGGCCGCTACCAGGCTGAGATCGTCGGCCGATTCATCCCGCGGCAAGTCGCCCGGATCGGCCGCGCATTCAGCCATGCCGTCAGCCTGCGTAACGAGCGGCTGAGCCGCGGGCTCGCGTCCCTGTCACAGGCCGACGACATCGGTCGCTTCGTCGAGGCTTACGCGGTCTTCAGCGACGCCGAGATCGAGGCGCTGACCGGCAGGCGCAGCAGCGAGGCCAGGGCGCGCCTCGTATACTTCTACGAGCTGCTCGGCTGCGCCGCCTTCGATGCGCCCGTGGAACGCATGATGGCGCTCGACATGCGGCTCGGCCTCGCGGACGACCTGCTCCTCTACACGGACAAGATCACGATGCGCTCGTCGCTCGAGTGCCGCGTGCCGATTCTCGATACGGAACTGGTCGCATATATCGAGTCTCTGCCTTACGAATACCGCGTAAGATACGGATCTACAAAGATTATTCACAAGCAGTTCGCGCGCTCGATCTTGCCCGAGGCCGTGATCAACCGGCCGAAGAAGGGATTCTGGTCGCCGACTGGCGCGTGGTTTCGCGACACGGGCTTCCTGAGCTCGTTGTTGCTCGACAGGAATTCCCGCTTTGCCAGTTTCTTTGACTTGACCGCAGTGGCTCGTACCCTCGCGCAGCATGCCGAGGGCTACAACCGGGAGCGCCACATCTTTCTGCTACTCTGCCTGTACTACTGGCTCGCCGAATATGCGTAACATTCAGAAGGGGCATGATGCCCCGGCTGCGGCCGTTCCCCGCAGCGAAGTGATGTGGGTGTCACCAAAACGCGTTAATTTGCTGGGAGTTCCCGTCGACTGCGTCGACATGAGCCAGTCGCTGGCCGTTGTTGATGCAATGGTCGCGGGCGATCGGCCGGCCACCATCATCGCGGTCAACCCGGAAAAGGTGATGAAGGCGCGCCAGGATCCTGCGCTGCGCCGCTTTCTCTGGAACTGCGGGTTGCTGATTCCGGACGGCATCGGCGTGGTCTACGCCGTGCGGCTGCTGGAGAAGCAGCACATCGAGCGCGTGTCCGGCGCCGACCTCATGCCGGCAATTTGCGCGAGCGCTGCCGCGCGCGGTTACACGGTATTCCTCTTCGGGGCCACTGAGGCGGTGAATCGGCGCGCCGCCGAGGTTCTGCAGCAGAGCTACCCGCGGCTGCGCATCGTCGGCCGCCATCACGGGTTTGTGGACGATGCAGGCATGCCGGCCGTCATCGAGCAGATCAATGCCTCCAGGCCCGACGTGCTGTTCGTCGCGCTCGGCAGCCCGAAGCAGGAACTGTGGCTCGAGAGGTATCTGCCGCAGCTGAATGTCAAGGTGTGCCAGGGAGTCGGCGGCACGTTTGACGTCATCGCCGGCAAGCTGAAGCGCGCGCCACTGTTCTTCCGGAGGTACAACCTCGAGTGGCTCTACCGGCTCATGCGCGAGCCGCGGCGCGCGATCCGGCAGGCGGCGCTGCCGGGATTCGTCTACCAGCTCGCGCGCCTCAAGCTCCGGGGTACGCACGCGGCAGCGGGCCCACCGCACGACAAACCGTCACAGTCCGGACAATGAGGAGCCGGGGAGCATGAGGGTGCCTGTCCTCATAACCGCTGACGTCGACGATTCCATCCACCATCGAACCAGCGACAAGCTGGCGGCCTTTCACAGGATCTGCCAGGCGACGGCTGACGAGTCGGTGGCAACGACTTTCTTCTTTGTCGCCCGGGAAGCGGAGAAGATACCGGATGCGGTAAGACTGGTCCGCGACGCTGGTCATGAGGTTGGTTGTCACGGGCTGACCCACGGCGAGGAGGAGGAGTACAGCACTCTGCCTGTTGCCCAGCAGGCCGGATATGTGCGGGCCGCGACGGATGTGCTCGGGGACATCGCGGGAGCCTCGCCGAAGTCGTTCAGGGCTCCCCGTGTGAAGGTCTCCGCGAGTACCTATAGAGTCCTCGCCGATGCCGGTTACGTTGCCGATTCCAGCGTCTGCTCGCAACGCCTCGATCTGATCAGTTCGAACTGGGTGAATACCGGGTGGTTGCGGGCCCCGCGGTTGCCATACTATCCAAGCTCCATGAGCCCGTACCGACGCGGCGATATTCCCGTGTTGATCGTACCCGTGTCCGCTCTGGCACTGCCGTTTATTTCGAGCGTCATGTACACCTTCGGGCCGAGGGCAATGAAATTCCTGTTCAGGGCGCTATATTGGGAGAGTCGGCGTACCGGCAAGCCAATCGTGTACTTGTATCACCCTTGGGAATTCATTCCCGAGATTCCAGGCGCGAAGCGTTACCAGGCAAATCTGCGCGTCCACGGATTGCGTATTCGCCGCCATCTGTACCGGGGCTCTCCGGATGAGCGCTTTCAATGGACAATCGATCTCATCCGGTATATTCGCCAGTTTCCGGATACCGACTTCATGACCGTAGGCCAGTTTGCGGAGTCATTCCCTGCATCCCGTTGAGCACTGTCGTCAAGGTCTGGGACGACCGATACGCGTGGCAATTACCACCTTCGAGGAGCCGATTGTCACAAACGGCTTCCTGAGGGGGGTTATCTCGAGGGTTCCGGACCGGTGCGTGGGTCTGGCGCTGATGGAGGCGCCTGGGGGGCTCCCGACGGTCGTTGGTGCCGATCGAGGTCAGCGTGAATCGTCCCCCCGGTCACAGCGGCTGGCCGCCTGGCGTGCGAAGGCCAGCAACTTGTTGGCGATTGCATTGATATACGGCCTGCGGGCAACTCTCGTTCAGGGCATTCGGATGACCCTGTTCAGGGTGAGGATGCTGGCTCATGCATGGCTTCGGCTCCCATCGCCGTCGATAGCGGCGATCGCGGCACGACACGGAATCGCGGTTCGCCGCTTTCCTCATGTCAATCATCCCGAAACACGCGCATGGCTGGCCAGTCTTGATGTGGATGTCATCATCAATCAGGCACCGGGCATTCTACGCGACGAGTTTCTCAGGATTCCGCGCCTTGGCGTGCTTAATCGTCATAATGGTCTCCTGCCTCGAAATCGCGGTCTCTTCTCTACCTTTTGGGCTGTCTATCGGCGCGAACCCGCTAGCGGCGTATCCGTGCATTTCGTTGTACGGGCGCTGGATGCCGGACCCATTCTCATTCAGCGCGAAATACCGCTGAAGGCAAGCGATACGGTGCAGAGTGTTGCGCGACGTTGCTACGCGCTGGCTCCGGAGCTCATGGTTGAGGCCCTGAAGCAACTGGAGAATGGGACGGTCAACTTTAGGGAGAATGCAGATGAACTCGCCACGTACAATTCATATCCAACGCTGGCGCAGGCGTGGGACTATCGCCGTCATCGCATCATGCGGTTAATTTGCGGCGCGCGCGTTTCTCCGGCCGGCTCGCCCCACGACACGCCGCCGCAGCCGCAGCGGTAGTTGCGGGCTCAGTTCGCGCGTGTTCATGGACCCGGCTCCGCTATCTCAACGATGCTCGTTGCGATACCAATTGTAAGTCGACGCTATCCCGTCCCGGAGGCCGATCCTCGCTTCCCATCCGAGCGTCTTCAGCACTGACACGTCGAGGAGCTTCCGGCTCGTGCCATCAGGGAAGCTCGCGTCGAACTCGGGTCTCGCCGCCGTAGCCGACGATGTCGCGTACCAGCGCCGCGAGCTCGGCGATTTCCAGGTCTTGGCCGGTGCCGACGTTCAGATGCGACTGCATCGGCTGCGTCGCCTGCGCGTAGCGCTCCTTCGGCAGGCACATCACGAACACCGAGGCGTCGGCGAGATCGTCGACGTGGAGGAATTCGCGCCGCGGCTTGCCGGTGCCCCACACGCTGACCGACGGGGCACCCGCGAGCTTCGCCTCGTGGAACTTCCGGATCAGGGCGGGCAGCACATGGCTCGTCTTCAGGTCGAAGTTGTCGTTCCGGCCCGTAGAGATTGGTGGGCATCACGCTCCGGAAGTCGGTCCCATGCTGCCGGTTGAACGATTCGCAGAGCTTGATGCCGGCGATCTTCGCGATCGCGTACGGCTCGTTGGTCGGCTCGAGCGGGCCGGTGAGCAGACAGCTCTCCGGCATCGGCTGCGGCGCCGCCTTCGGATAGATGCAGGAGCTGCCGAGGAACAGCAGCCGCTCCACGCCGGTGGCGTGGGCGCTGTGGATCACGTTGGCGGCGATCGCGAGGTTCTCGTAGATGAAGTCCGCGGGCCAGGCGTTGTTGGCGTAGATTCCGCCGACCTTTGCGGCCGCGAGGAACACGAACTCGGGGCGCTCACGCGTGAAGAAATCGAGCACCCGGCGGTGATCCGCGAGATCGAGCTCCTGGCGCGCCGGCAGCAGCAGGTTGCGGCAGCCGGCCGCCTCGAGCCGGCGCCGGATCGCCGAGCCGACCATGCCCTGGCTGCCCGCGACGAAGATGCGCGAGGCGACGAGCCGGGCGAGTTCCGCGCCGTCACTCATGGTGGCTGAAGACCGTGTAACCCTCGCGCACGACGAGCGCGTCGCGCTGGGCGGCCCGGAGATCTGCGGCGATCATCTCGGCGACGAGGGTCTCGAAGGAGGTCTTCGCGACCCAGCCGAGCTTCTGGCGTGCCTTCGTCGGATCGCCGAGCAGGGTATCCACCTCCGTCGGCCGGAAATAGCGCGGGTCTATCCGCACCACGATGTCCCCGGCGGCAGGCCCGGCCGCATTCTGCGGCGCGGTGAAGACCCGCCCGACCTCGTTGATGCCGTTGCCTTCCCAGGCGAGCGTGATGCCGAGCTCGCTCCGCCGTGCGCTCGACGAACTGCCGCACCGAGTACTGCCGGCCCGTCGCGATGACGAAGTCCTCGGGTGCCGGCTGCTGCAGCATCAGCCACTGGGCCTCGACGTAGTCGCGCGCATGACCCCAGTCGCGGCGCGCGTCGAGATTGCCGAGGAAGAGGCTCTCCTGCAGGCCGACGCTGATGCGCGCCAGGCCGCGCGTGATCTTGCGCGTCACGAAGGTCTCGCCGCGCACGGGCGACTCGTGATTGAAGAGGATGCCGTTGCAGCCGAAGATGCCATAGGCCTCGCGGTAATTGACCGTGATCCAGTAGGCGTAGAGCTTCGCAACGCCGTAGGGCGAGCGTGGATAGAACGGCGTCGTCTCCTTCTGCGGCGTCTCCTGCACCAGGCCGTAGAGCTCGGAGGTCGAGGCCTGGTAGAAGCGCGTGCGGTCCTTCAGGCCGAGCAGGCGGATCGCCTCCAGCACGCGGAGCGTCCCGACGCCATCCGCGTTCGCCGTGTATTCGGGCGTCTCGAACGACACCGCCGACATGGCTCTGCGCGGCGAGGTTGTAGATCTCCTCGGGCTGCACCTCCTGGATGACGCGGATCAGGTTGGTCGAGTCGGTGAGGTCGCCGTAGTGGAGGATGAAGCGTTGCCCGGGGTCGTGGGGATCCTGGTACAGATGGTCGATGCGGTCGGTGTTGAAGCTCGAGGCGCGCCGCTTGATGCCGTGAACCTCGTAACCCTTCGTCGAGCAGGAATTCCGCGAGATAGGCCCCGTCCTGCCCGGTGATCCCGGTGATCAGCGCCTTTCTGCTCACGTGCTGCTCCAAAACGCCGGCCGCCCGGCGTCGTTATATTAACCGGTGGGACCACGGGACTCACGGAGTGCGGCACCTTTGGTATCCTTGCCGCCCCAATTGGTCGTGCGGCACTCATGGCTGTCAGCAGGGAGCGGAATCGGCGGTGTTATTGACCCTCGCTGTCGCAATGCTGCCGGCCTGCGACTTCACGATCCGCACGAAGGCCGACTGGGCACACGTCAACGATCCGGACAAGACGGTCATCTGTGTGGCGCCGGCGCCCACCTATACCGTGGAAGACCTCGGCATCGTGCAGCTCGCCGCTTCGGGAACCGCCGCCAGGCCCCGCTGGCTGCGTTGGGCGAATGACGATGAATCGGTGCATCCGGCGCTCGTGCCTGCGGACCAGACTGCTGCAATTTCCCAGTTCGATGTCACCGGGAGCCACTGGGTCCTGGATCGGCTGGTCGTCAGGGACGCGATCTATCAACCCCGTGTGATGGGCACCGACAACGTGTTGCGGCGAATGGTTTTCGAGAAGCCGCGTGCCTGGACAGGCCGGCCTACAGGCTTGATGCTTCAGTTCACGAGCGGCAGCGACAACGCGCTGGTGGACAGCGTCTTCAGGGAGCCCTACCGGGCCCCTGGAATCGACAGTTACGCAGTCTACATACACGAGGCTGAACGCATCACGATCCGGGGCAACGAGTTCATCGACATGGTGGACGGTGTGCAGAATGGGCCCGATGCGGGCGGCAGCAATCGGATCATCGGGAACGAGTTCTATCACACGCCCGCCAGCTACACGGACTGCCACGGAAACTTCGACCCGAAAGGCAAGTGCTCGTGCGCCGAAGGCATGGCGGTCGTGGCGAAGGGGCCCGCCGAAAAGCCGGAGAGCTATATCGAGCGCAACCTCGTCTGGGGCTTCCGGCGAACCGACCCAGTCTGCGCCGGCAGCGGCACGCCGGGCGTCGTGTTCGATTTCGGCTCGTGGGCCGGGTCGCCACTGCAGCCCATGCTGACCCGGCACTTCACCGTCCGCGACAACGTCATAATCGCCGATGTGCCTCACGCCATTTATACGGGCGAGAAGGTCGAGGACCTCGCGATCGTCAACAATTACATTTCCGGGGCGGACAGTGCCATCGAGAATGTGTACGGCAAGCGGCTCACGATCACGGCGAACACCTTCTTCGGCAACGGCATCGATTACAACACGAGCCCTCTGGCCCGCGACACGGTCTATGCAGGGAATCGCAAGGCTGGCAACGACACGTTGTGCGTGACGACCCGCCACCTGACTAGTCCGGGTACTCTCTGCGTCAAGTTCTGAGTCCCTCAGACACGCCCAACATCAAGGATCATTTACTCCCGACAATTCTAAACCACGAGGCATTGAAACCGAGCACCCGCCGCCCGTGCTGAGGTATCCTTGCCGCGCCAAAAACAGCGAGGAAGCCATGGCTGCCAGTAAGGAATTCGATCTCCTGATCAAGAACGTGCGCGTCGTGCGGCCGAATGCGGCCATGGTCGAAGACGCCGACATCGCGATCAACGACGGCAAGTTCGCGAGGATCGCGCCGGGCATCGCCGCCGCCAGCGCGAAGGAGGTGTTCGACGGAAGCAACCGCCTCGCCTTCCCGGGCCTCGTCGATGCGCACATGCACACCGGCATCTACTCGCCGCTGGGCGAGGACGCGGTCACGGAGAGCCGCGCCGCGGCGCAGGGCGGCGTCACCTCGAGCCTCAACTACTTCCGCACCGGGCAGTACTACCTGAACAAGGGCGGCCCCTACGAGAAGTTCTTCCCCGAGGTGCTCGACATCTCGAAGGGCAGGTTCCACGTCGACTACGCCTACCACCTCGCGCCGATGAGCGCGGCGCACATCCGCGAGATCCCGATGCTGGTCGACGACTCGGCGTCACCTCGTTCAAGATCTTCATGTTCTACGGCTCGCACGGCCTGCACGGCGCTTCGCAGAACCAGCGCGAGTTCCTGATGATCGGCAAGGACGAGAACTACGACATCGCGCACTTCGAGTTCGTCATGCGCGGCGTGCAGCCGGGCGAGAGCGCTTCCCGGACAAGGCCGGCGACATCTCGCTCAGCCTGCACTGCGAGACCGCCGAGATCATGACCGCCTACACCAAGATGGTCGAAGAGGAGGGCAAGCTGAAGGGCCTGCCGCCTACAGCGCGGCGCGGCCGCCGCACTCCGAGGGCCTGGCGATCTTCATCGCCTCCTACCTCGCCAACGAGACCGCCTGCCGAACATCAACCTGCTGCACCTGACGTCGCGCAAGGCGGTGATCGCCGCGCTGCAGATGGCGGCCGTGTTCCCGCACATCGACTTCCGCCGCGAGGTGACGATCGGCCATCTCATGCTCGACATCGACGCGCCGGCGGCGCGCTCGCCAAGGTGAACCCGCCGATCCGCCCGCGCGAGGACGTCGAGTTCCTGTGGGAGCAGCTCCTCGACGGGCAAGATCGACTGGGTGGTGCAGCGACCACGCCTGCTGCCGGCACGAGACGAAGGTGGCGGCAAGAAGCCGCAAGCAACATCTGGCTCGCGAAGTCCGGTTTCGGCGGCACCGAGTACCTGCTGCCGGCGCTCGTCAGCGAGGGCCGCAAGCGCGGGCCTGTCCTACAACCGGATGGCGGAGCTGACGAGCTACAACCCGGCGCACCGCTTCGGCCTGCACGGCAAGGGCGACATCGCGGCGGGCCTCGACGCCGATCTCGCGCTCGTCGACCCGAACGAGACCTGGATCGTGCGGGCGAAGGACTCGGAATCGACAGCAGGGCTACACGCCGTTCGAGGGCATGGAGCTGTCGGCGCGCGTGAAGACCACGTTCCTGCGCGGCAACGTCGTGTTCGACGGCGGGAAGATCGTCGGCAAGGCGCTTGGAAAGTATCTGAGCCGCCCGTATTGATGTAGGAGGGGCGCAAGCCCCGAACGGGGTCGCGACTCGCGTCGCTCACAAGATAAAGAGGGGTGTAGGAGGCCCGAACGCCCGGCCCGGTTTCAGCTCGCGTTGTTCCGGAGCTGGATGACGCCGGGGACCTGCGGATCGTTCTCGATCACGGGCCGGCTCGCCTTCGTGAACGAGAGGCGCTCGCCGCTGCCCTTGACGCGTACGAGCTCGCTCAGCATGAGCAGGATGCTGGTGGAGTAACGCTGCGCGTCCACGGCGGACATCTTGCGGACGGAGGCATGCACGGCGCTCTCGCCGTTGGCGGGACCTACCGCGGTCATCGCCTGGCGCAGCGACTCGAACTTCTGGCGGATGGCATCGGGGATCTGCTCGTCGCGCAGGTCCTCGAGGTGTTCCTGGTAGGCGCTGACCAGGCGCTGCTTCATGGGCCCGTCGCCGCCCAAGGTGCGGACCGCGGAAAAAAACCGGTCAGAGATCTGACACATATGATCCTCGTGGTTCTTTGTCCCCGCTTCCATGCGGGACGCTCGCCGGACGGGTTGCGCACTTTTCTGCTGGGCCCGGGCGGGCACTTTATAAAGTGGCGCGCAAACTCAATACCGACGTGGGAAATATAGTGGACGCCGGGCGTCAAATACAAGGATTTCGTGGCGATTTTGTGACCAACCGCAGGCTTCGTGCGGATGAAAAAGGGCCCCCGCGGCGCGGGGGCCCTCCAGAGGCAGGCTCAGAACTTGTAGGTGGCTTCCAGGCCGAAGCGCTCCTGGCTGCCGGCATGGATGAAGGAGCCGCCGAACTCCGGCGCCGGGATGACCTCCTCAATTCAGGCACAATGGCATTCGTTGCCGACGCATGCCCAGATTCATGACCGAGCGAGCTGAAACCGGCGGCAGGGACTTCATCCGCCAGATCGTTGCCGACGACATCGCCGACGGCAGGCACGGCGGGCGGGTCGTCACGCGTTTCCCGCCCGAGCCGAACGGGTATCTGCACGTCGGCCACGCGAAATCCATCTGCCTCAATTTCGGGATCGCCGAGGAGAACGGCGGCAAGTGCTACCTGCGCCTCGACGACACGAATCCTGTAAAGGAGGACCAGGAGTTCGTGGACGCGATCGTCGAGGGGGTGCACTGGCTCGGCTACGAATGGGGCGACCGGCTCACCCACGCCTCCGACTATTTCCGGCAGATCCACGATTGCGCGGTGAAGCTCATCCGCGACGGCAAGGCGTACGTGGACAGCCTCACCGCCGACGAGATCCGGGCGTATCGCGGGACGCTCACCACGCCCGGGCGCAACAGCCCCGACCGGGAGCGCAGCATCGCCGAGAACCTCGACCTCTTCGAGCGCATGCGCCGCGGCGAGTTCGCCGACGGCGCGTACGTGCTGCGGGCGAAGATCGACATGGCATCGCCGAATATCAACCTGCGCGATCCGACGCTCTATCGCATCCGCAAGGCACGCCACCAGCGCACGGGCGATGCCTGGTGCATCTACCCGATGTATGACTTCGCCCATACGATCTCGGATGCCCTCGAGGGCATCACGCATTCGATCTGCACGCTGGAATTCGAAGACCACCGGCCGCTCTACGAATGGATCCTCGACCAGCTCGACCTGACGCACCGGCCGCGGCAGTACGAGTTCTCGCGGCTGAACGTCGCCTACACCATCACCAGCAAGCGCAAGCTGGCCGAGCTCATCGAGCTCGGCAGCGTCTACCGGCTGGGACGATCCGCGCATGCCGACCCTCGTCGGGATGCGCCGCCGCGGCTACACGCCGGAGGCGTTGCGCGATTTCTGCACGCGCGTCGGCGTGACGAAGAAGGAACACCTGATCGAGATGAGTCTGCTCGAGAGCTGCGTGCGCGAGGATCTCAACGCACGGACGCGGCGTGCGATGGCCGTGCTCGATCCGCTGAAGGTCGTGCTGACCAACTACCCTGCGGGGCAGGCGGAGACGCTCGAAGCCGCGAACCATCCGGACCGGCCCGAGCTCGGCAGCCGCAAGCTCTCCTTCGGCCGCGAGATCTGGGTCGAGCGCGAGGACTTCATGGAGGATCCGCCGAAGAAGTTCTTCCGGCTGCGGCCGGGCGGGGAGGTGCGTCTTCGTTATGCCTATATCATCCGTTGCGACGAGGTCGTGAAGGACGCGGATGGGCGCATCGTGGAGCTGCGGTGCACGTACGATCCGGCGACGAAGAGCGGCACCGGGCCCGAGGCGGAGCGCAAGGTGAAAGGCACGATCCACTGGGTGGCGGCTCACGATGCGCGGTCCGGCGACGTGCGCCTCTACGATCGGCTGTTCACGGCGGAGCGTCCCGACGCCGATCCATCGGGGCGCGACTTCAAGGAATTCCTGAATCCGGCATCCCTGGAGGTGAGGCGCAACTGCAGGCTCGAGCCCGCGCTCGCCGAAGCAGCGCCCGGGAGCCGGGTGCAGTTCGAGCGGCTCGGTTACTTCGTCGTGGACAGCGTCGACTCCACCCCGGAGCGAACGGTGTTCAACCGCATCGTGACGCTGCGTGACACCTGGGCGAAAGAGAAAGGTGCCGAAACAAAGGCGGAAGCAAAGGAAACAAAAGTGCCGGGTTCCTAAGTTACGGAGGCGTGACCGCGTAACTATAGTGCCGGGTCAATAAGTTACCGGCGCCATAAGTTAACATTTAAGACCCGGCACTAGAGTTACGAGGTGTAGGATCTCGGTGGAGAACTGCCCATGCGGATCCGGTATGTGATGCTGCCTGGCGTATTGCTCGCGGTCGGCGCGGGCGGCGGCGCGCTGGCGGACTCGGTCGTGCGGTTCGGCGTCAGTCCCGAGCTCGCCGCCGGGGCCGAGGCGCTCCAGCGCGGGAAGTTCGAGCAGGGGATCGTCCTCACGCAGTCCGGGCTCCAGCAGTTCATCACCTCCGAGGACCGCGCCGCGGGACTGAGCAATCTCTGCGCCGGTTTCATCGGGCTGGAGAAATACGACGTCGCCGTCGTCCATTGCAGCGCGTCCCTGGAGCTGCGAGCCCGCTGGCAGGCCCACAGCAACCGGGCGCTGGCTTACCTCAGGAAGGGGCTGATCCGGCTCGCCCGCCGTGACTGCCAGGAAGGGCTCGTCCTGAACCCGGACGCCGCAGAATTGCGTCGCGTGAACGCGCTGGTGGAAGAGGTCGTCCGGCGCCATCCGGCATACGGAGACGAAGACCCCGGCGTCTGATGCCGCGCGGCGGGCGAAGAGCCAGCGGGGCACGGCGGGGCGGGTGAACTCACCCGGGCATGCTGGTACGATTCGCGCCGCTTGCCGGCATGTGACGTACGCCGCGCAGCTAGGTTCACGCCCAACGATACAGAAGGAACGAAGATGACCGACAAGAGCATGACCAGACGGGTTTTCGTGGGCACCGCCGTCGCGGCGATTCCGGTGGTCGCGATATTCGCGAGCCCGGCCGCCGTAGCCCAGACACAGCCGATGCCGAAGCTCGATCCGAACGATCCGGTGGCCAAGGCGCTCATGTACACGCACGATGCCAAGACGATCGATCCGGCCAAGGCGCCCAACCACAAGCCGGGCCAGACCTGCGCCAACTGCGTTCAGCTGCAGGCGGGCAACGGCGATTGGCGGGGTTGCAACGCCTTCCCCGGCAAGCTCGTGAACGTCAAGGGCTGGTGCAGCGCCTGGGCCGCGAAGCCGGCCTGACCGGCAATCACGCGAAGCTGCCGGCGCAGACCCAGACTCGCGGGTCGTGGCAGCGGGCGACCATGAGGATGTAGGCGAATACCGCCAGCGCCGCCGCCATCCAGGCGGCTCGCTGGCGGTTATCGCGGCTTCGCCACAGCGCGAAGTGGCCGAGCACGATGTAGAGGATCATCGCCAGCAGCTTCGCGGTCAGCCAGCCGTTGACGAACGGGTACTGGCCGATCGTGGCGGCGGTGCCGAACGCGCTCCCGAACAGCACGGTGTCGTTGACATGCGGCAACCAGCCGATCACCCGGCCGCGCAGCCGCGCCGAGCCCTGGAAGGCCCAGACGCTGCGCACCAGGAAGAGCGCGAGCGTCAGGGTCACCGTCGTCAGATGAATCCCCTTCAGCACCGGATACAGGCCCATCGTGCCGCCGCTCCTCAGCCGGATGCGAAGTCGGGATCGAAGGGCCACAGCGGCGCGATCGGCACGATCTCGCCCGCCGGAACCTCGTCGCTGCCTTCGGCGATGATCGCCCAGCAATTCGCGCGCAGCAGCGGACCGATCTTGAACGATTCCTGGCCGGGCAGCACCCGGACGGTCAGCACGGCATCGGGCGTGACGCGGGCCCGTGCCTTGGCGAAGAACGTCAACGCCTCGCGCTTGCGCACGGGTGCCGAGAGGCGTGCCGCGAGGCGACGCTCGGGCGCTCGGCCCATGAGGGCGTGGACTGCCGCGAGCACGAAGAAGCGCAGTCCGACGGCAACCGCCATCGGGTTGCCGGGCAGGCCGAACACGAGCGGTCCGGCGGGCAGCCGCGCAAACAGCAAGGGCTTGCCCGGCCGTATGGCGACCTTGTGGAACAGCACTTCGCCGCCGACGCGGGCGACGGTCGCCGGCACGAAGTCGTGACGGCCTGCGGAGACACCGCCGGTGGTGATGACGATGTCGCAAGCCGGGGCGAGCGCCCGCAGTTCCGCCGCGAGACGGTCCGGATCATCGGGAATGGTGTGCCCGGCCACGAGCGGCAGGCGGAGCTCCGCCAGCGCCGCGGCGAGATAAGGGCCGTTGGCATCACGGATGGATGCCGGCCGGTCGAGCGGGGCAGGGGCTCCGGTGACGGCGAGCTCGCTGCCCGTCGCGATGATCGCGATCCGCGGCGCCGGCCTGACCGCTACCCTGTCCATGCCTGCGGATGCGAGCGCCATGATCGAGCGCGCGGACAACAGCGCGCCGGCGTCGAGCAGCGGCTCGCCGACGCCGAAGTCCTCGGCGGCGTTCCGGCGATTGCGGCCGGCGGCGAGCGGCTCGCGCACGAGGATCGCGTCCGCCTGTCCGAAGGTTCCGGCGAGTACTTGGGCGCGCTCGAGCGGGATCACGGCATCGCAGCCGGCTGGCATCGGTGCGCCCGTCATGATCTCCCACGCTGTGGCGGGTGCCGTCGCGGCGGGGGCGGGCGCGCCGGCGGCAAGACTCCCCGCGACCGGGAGCCGCACCGGCGCCGACGCGCTCGCACCGGCGGTATCGCGGCTGCGCACGGCGAAGCCGTCCATTGCCGCGTTGGCGAACGGCGGCACGGCCGCTGCGCTCAGGATGGCGCTCGCCGCCGCCGCGCCGAGGGCTGCATCGAGAGACGCTTCGCGAGGAGGCAGCGGACGCGCCGTGGCTGTGATGATGTCGAGAGCGGCGGAGAAACTGATCATGGTTGCGTGGCCGCTGCCCGGATGATAATTATCAACGTCGCTTTGGCTGCATCACTCACTATGCCAGCTCGCACCGATCGACGGAAGTTCATGCAGGGTCCCGGGGACGACGAGGGTGCGGCGGGCGCCGCATGAACGCGCCGGTCCGACACGCCCCTGGGCGCGAGCGCACGGTCGTAATCGCGCTCCGGGATGCGGCGCGCACGGCGCCCGCGCGCTGCGAGTGCTACGCGGCTTTCTCCGAGCTCACGGCCTCGCCGCACGAGCTCCAGCTGAAGGACGCGGTCGGGAAGCGGATCGGCGCAGCCGCCTGCCTGCCGTACGGCGCCCATCTCCGCGACCTGATCCACGAATTCGTCGCGAGCGACGTCGCGGAGCTCAGGTCCGGTTACAGCGGACTGTTCGAGGTGGGCAGCCAGGGACCGCCAGCGCCGATCCGCGAGGACCTGCAGACGGGACAGCGTGCCGGGACGCGGGAGGACATCGTCCGCTTCTATGACTACTTCGGCTACCGGCTGGACGAGCGCTTCGCCTGGGCGCCCGACCATCTCTCGGTCGAGCTCGAGTTCATGCACTTCCTCTGTTTCAACGAGGCGAGCGATGCGAGCGACCCGCTCTCCTGGCAACTCGCGCAGGCGGACTTTGCCGGGCGGCACCTGCACAACTGGACGGAGCAGCTCGCCGCCACGGTCGCGCAGCTCGCGTCCGGATCGTTCTATTCACGGGTGCTGGCAGCGTTGCAGGACTTCGTCGCGCGCGATCTCGAATGGCAGGTGTCGACGATCGCGACGGGCGCCGCCGCGGAGGCGGCTAGCTCAGGTTGATGCAAAACGTCGCGAGGAACCCGGTGGCGAGGCGCCCGGAGGGCTCCCGAAAAAGTCTACCTCAAGGCTCAGGCGCCGCTTACCTGGAAGGCGGAACCGCAGCGTACACGCCAGTACATGAGGATTCCGAGCACCGGGCAACGAAGCAAACGGGTTCCGCAGCAGTGTTGCATCAACCTGTTAGGTAGTTGTCCCTATAGGCCGCGGATTGGCCGCCCGGAATACTCTCGGTCATCATGGGCAGCCAGTTCGCCGCGGGCGATTACACCATCCTGATCGTGGACAGCGACCGGCGCGTCAGCGCCGAGCTCGCCGCGCTCCTCGTGCGTGCCGGCTACCACACGCGCCTCTACCGATCGGCCGAAGAGCTGCTGCAGGCCATTGCCGACTATCCGGCCGACTACCCGGAGAACGTCTGCGTCGTCTCGGAAGTGGAGCTGCCGGGCATGTCGGGTCTCGAGCTGATCGCGCGCATGCGAGCGGCACACATCGATACGCCGGTCGTGATCCTCACGCGGCTGAGCGACGTCGCCACCGCGGTGCGCGCGATGCGCGACAGCGTGTCCGATTACCTCATGAAGCCTTACGTCGAGCGCGACCTCATCAACCGGTTGCGTACCGCGCTGACCCGGCCGCACGCGACTCCGCACTGATCGCGCGCCGCGTACTTGCCTCGGCTCCGCGCGGGGGTTAAAAGGGCGTCACTTTCCTTCGCGGAGCACGGCTCGTGGACGTCTTCCCGCCCGCAGGTCCCGGGGCGGACTGGGTCAGCATATTCCGGTCGAGCTCGCGCCGTCCCTGCGAGGAACACGGGCTCGTGCTCCGGGCGATGGACATCGAGCACCGGGTGATCGAGCAGCCGGACGGCTGTCACGTGCTCGTGCCCGCTGCGCAGGCCGCAGTCGCGCGCGAGCAGCTCTCACTTTACCGGGGCGAGAACCCGCGGCGCCTCGCGAACCCATGGTCCCCTGCCGAACCGGCCCGCGGGCTTCCCGGCGCCCTCGGGTTCGCGCTCGTGCTCTCCCTCGCATACCTCGTCCAATCCGACTACGCCCGCGGCATCGACTGGACTTCGACCGGCGAACTGATCGCAGGCGCGGTGCGTCACGGGCAGTGGTGGCGCGCGGTGACGGCGCTCACGCTCCACGGCGACGCTGGACACGTCGCCGGCAATCTCGTCTTCGGGGCGTTCTTCGGCTATCTGGCGGGCCAGTACGTCGGCTCCGGGGTCGCGTGGCTCGCGATCGTCTGGTCGGCCGCGGTGGGGAACATCGCCAACGCGCTCGTGCAGGACCCCGGCCACCGGAGCATCGGCGCCTCGACCGCCGTGTTCGCTGCGCTCGGCATCGTCGCGGCGATCGTGTGGGGACTCTCGCGCCGTTACTCGCTCGGATGGGCGCGACGGTGGGCACCGGTCGTCGGCGCCGTCGCACTGCTCGCCTACATCGGCACAGGGGACGAGCAGACCGACATCGTGGCGCACCTGACCGGGTTCCTCGCCGGGGCCGCCGCCGGTGTCGTGCTGCAGGCGATCGGTGGCCACACGCGCGAGCGGCCCGGCTTGCAGGCCGCCTGTGCGGCGGCCGCGCTCCTCACCGTCGGCATCGCGTGGTGGCTCGCGCTCTCCGCCTGAGGGCGCGGTATCCGGCATGCGCACGAGCACACCGTCGCAGGCGGCAGAGGAAGGCTATGGCAGGGCCTGGTACACCGTCGGCGTGCTCTTCATCGCCGTCATCTTTTCGTTCGTGGACCGCATCGTGCTCTCGCTGCTGGTCGAGCCGATCAAGGCGGACCTCGGCCTGTCCGATGCGGATTTCGGCTGGCTGCTCGGCGTCGCATTCGCAGTCTTCTTCGCTTTCTTCGGCCTGCCGATAGGGCGGCTCGCGGACCAGTACAGCCGCCGGCTCATCATCGTGACGGGCATCACGCTGTGGAGCCTGATGACGATCGCCTGCGGGCTCGCCGGCAACTTCTGGGAGCTCTTCTTCGCCCGCCTCGGCGTCGCCGTCGGTGAGGCGTCGCTCGCGCCAGCGGCGTTCTCGATGGTCGCGGATCTCTTCCCGCGGGAGAGGTTCGGCCGCGCGATCGGCGTCTACCAGGCGGGTGCATTCGTCGGCGCCGGCGCCGCATTTCTCGTCGGCGGTGTCGTCATCCACCTGATCGAGGCTTCGACGACGCGCGTCCTGCCCGTGGTCGGCGCCGTGGCGCCCTGGCAGCTCGTCTTCTTCGCGGTCGGGCTGCCGGGCGTGCTGGTGGCCGCGCTCGCCCTCACCATTCCCGAGCCGGTGCGCCGCGGCACGTCGCCGGACGGCGTCATGCCCGTCCGCGACGTCGTGAGGTACCTCGCGGCGCGGTGGCGCGTCTACGTGCCGCACCTCGTGGGCTTCGCCCTGCTCGCGGTCCCGATCACGACGACACTGACTTGGGCGCCGGTGTACTTCGGACGCATCCTCAAATTCACTCCGCCGCAGACCGCCCTGATCCTCGGCCTGATCATCCTGCTGCTGTCGCCGGCCGGCGTGTATGCCGGCGGGTGGCTGGCCGACGCGCTCATGCGCAAGGGCTTCCGCGACGCGATGCACCGGGTCGGTCTCGCCGCCGCGGCGGCGCTGCTGCCGCTCGTCCTGCTCGCGACGACCGGCAATGACCGCACGCTGGCGGTGGCGCTCTTCTGTCCGCTCGCGTTCTGCGGCACCCTCACGCTCGCCTGCGCGCCGGCGGCACTCCAGATCGTCACACCCGGCACGATGCGCGCGCAGATTTCGGCCGCATGGATGCTCTGCCTCAACGTCGTCACCTCCGTTGCCGGCCCGACGCCGGTCGGGCTGATCGCCCACGAGGTGTTCGGCGACCGGATGGCCGTCGGCAAGGCGCTCGCGATCGTCAACGGCATCAGCGTCCCGCTCGCTGCCCTGGCGCTATGGCTCGGCCGGCGTCCGTTTGCCGCGGCGGTGCCGGAAACCGGGCCCGCCCGCTAGCAGACTTTCAACAACCTGCCAGTCGCGGTGGGCCGCGCCTGTCGCCAACTGTGACCCATTGCGCGGCTTGCCGTGTCCAGATCCATAAGCTGGCGTGGACACCCTTGGAGATCCGCTCATGGGTACGATTGCATGGATCATCGCGGGCACGGCGCTCGGCCTCATGTCGCCGTTCATCGTGCTGCACTTCCAGCGCCGCCGGGACCTCGCGCGGGCAGAGACCAGCGAGCGTTTCGCCCGCAGCGAACGCGTGCGGCCCGGCAATCCCTTCGCGGCCGTGTCGATCCGTCCGTGCGCCGAGTCCCCCTGCGCCGCCGTCCTGCAGACGCAGCACAGGCGCTATCTCGCCGTGCGCGCGCCGTCACTCCCGGTCGCCGGCTGCGACCGCAGGAAGTGCGGTTGCCGCTACGTGCGACATTCCGATCGCCGCAGCCCGGGAGACCGCCGGGATCCATTCGCTCGTTTCCGTGGCTTGACGCCGCAACAGCACGAGCGCCGCAGTATCACCGACGACCGCCGGCGACCGCAGTAACCGTCTAGCCGCCTCAGGCCGGAGCGGGCGCCAGGTCGGAGATCTGCGCGAGCTGCTCGGCCGTGGGCGACCAGCTCGCGGCCTTCGCGTTCTGGCGGATCTGCTCGGGCCTGGTGACGCCGGCGATGACGCTCGAGACATAGGGCTGCGCGGCCAGCCAGCCGATCGCGACATCGAGCAGCGAGCGTCCGATTCGCTCCCCGTATGCCTCGAGCTTCGCGACCGTCGCCCAGCGCTCTTCCGAGACGAATACGCCGCCGCCTCCCCATTTGCCGAAGCGCGTGTCGGGCGGGGCCTTCTCGCCCTTGCGATACTTGCCGCTGAGGAGACCGCTCTCGAGCGGGAAGTAGGGAATGACGCCGACCTGCTGGCCCTGGGCGATCGGCACGAGGCTCTTTTCGATCTCGCGGTACAGGAGGCTGTAGCGGTTCTGCGCGGACACGAAACTATGCGTGCCGTTGGCCTTCGCCGCGATGGCGCCCGCTTTCAGCTGCTCGCCGCTGTAGTTCGAGCAGCCGAAGAATCGCACCTTGCCCTGCGTGACGAGTTCCTCGAGTGCGCGCAGCGTCTCCTCCGCCGGCGTGACGCCGTCGGGAAAGTGGTGCTGGTAGAGATCGATGTAATCAGTGCCGAGCCGCTGCAGGCTCTGCTCGCAGGCATTCAGTATGTAGTCCCTGGAGCCGCCCTTTTCGGCGGCGCCGCCTCGGCCGCCCGTCTTCGCCCCGAACTTGGTCGCGAGGATGATCTCGCCCCGGCGCGGCCCGAGGGCCTTGCCGAGGAGGGTTTCGGCCCTGCCGTGCGGCCCGCCGTAGATGTCGGCGACATCGAAGAAGTTCACGCCGGCATCGAGCGCGGCGTCCACGACGGCCTGGGAAGCCGCCTGGTCGCACATCATCCCGAAGTTCATGCAGCCGAGGCCGACCGAGGAGACCTTCAATCCGGAATGTCCGAGGGGCTTCATGTCCATGGGATGCCGCGCCTCACCAGAAGTGCGTCCAGCGCGACTTTTCCTGGAAGTACCGGAACGCGTCGCGCTTGTCCTTCGGCAGGTACTTGCAGATACAGGCTGTCGTCGTAGCGCTCGCGGTACTGGTCGAAGACCGGCCTGTAGAGCTTCATGTGCAGGTCCGGGATGCGGTGCTTCGCCCGGAACTCGGCGATCGGGATGCGTGCGAGCTCCTTGGTCTCGAACACCCCGGCCTTCGCCATCTCGATGCCGCGCGGCGCATAGATCGCCGAGCGGCCCGGGCCGCCAAAGGCCGTCGTCCTCGAAGAAGCCGGGATTCCGCCCGTGGGTGCTCACCGAGTTGTTCGCAGATCATCGTGTAGACGCTGTTGTGGTACGAGGTGAGCCGCATGTCCTCGCCCTCGAAGCCGCCGGTGGCCACGCGGCAGATGATCTCCGCGCCCTTCATGGCCATGCAACGGAAGAGCTCCGGCTCGAACTGCACCGCCGACATGGCGATGTTGCCGATGTCGGTGCGCTCGACGGGGATCACGGCGTCGAGGCCGTACATCTCGACGAACGATCGTAGACGTCGTAGATGACCGAGGTGTACTGCTCCGAGCCGGGGAACATGCCGCGCACGTTGCGCTGCTTCCAGTGCTGCACGACGCTGCCGTCCGGCTTCACCATGATCATCAGGTGCAGGATGTGGCCGGGCCAGTCCTTCGGATCCTTCGCGTACGTGCCGAACACGATGTAGCAGTTGTACTGCTTCGCCTTCTTCGCGACCTCCTCGATCTCGGGCCCGGGCACCTCGATCGCGATGCGATAGTGCTGGTCGCGAGTCCACTCGGAGAAGCCGGTGATCGGAAACTCGTGGAACAGCAGCAGGTCGCTCTTGCCGCCGTAGCCCTGGGCGATGTCGATGCACTCCAGGAAATAGTCGAGGTTGCGCCGCAGATCGGGGCCGGGTTCGCGCCGTTGACCCCCTGCACGCGCGTCTGGACGACGGCGGCCGTGATCGCATCCTGGCGCAGCTTCGCAGTGGGATAGGTTCCATCCGCCCGTACCATGGGCTCGCTGGCGTCGTCGTCATTGCTGTTGTTCTCCTGCAGGCCCGATTTTGACATTATCATATTCTCATAACATCGAGACACTCTGCGGCGCCTGGCCGCCGCGGCAGCGGAGAGGAGCTTCCCCAGATGATGGTCGCGAGAAAAGGCGAGCTCATCGATCATGCGATCAAGAGCCCGCGCTACATCCAGGTCTATTCGACTGTGCGCGACTGGATCTACCAGGGCAGCAACAAGCCCGGCAGCCGCCTGCCGACTGAGGAGCAGCTCTGCGAGCTGTTCCGTGTATCGCGCATCACCACGCGCAAGGCGGTGGACATGCTGGTGGACGAGGGGCTCGTGGTGCGCCAGCCGGGCCGCGGCACGTTCGTCGTCGAGGATCTCGCCGATGCGCCCGTGCTCGGCGAGATGGACCAGCTGCTGCGCAAGGTGGCGCGGCTCGGCAAGACGAGCCGCATCGCGCATGCCGAAGTGGTCGAGGTCGAGGCGGATCCGGAGACGGCGAAGGACCTCGGCCTCGCGCCGGGGGCGCGCGTGCAGAAGGCCTCTCATGTGCGGCTCACGAACAGGCGTCCGGTCGGCTACGTCGTGACGTTCATCCCGGCCTCGCTGAAGGTGCGCTTCGACCTGAGCGAGCTGAACGAGAGCCCGATGCTGAATCTCCTGGAGCGCAAGGGCGTGGACATCGCTTCCGCGGACCAGGTGATCAGCGCAACGCTGGCCGACGCGCGGCTCGCCTCGCTGCTCAACACGACCGTCGGCGCCCCGCTCGTGGGCATCCGGCTCGTGGTGTTTGACAGCCAGCGCCGCCCGGTGGAACGTCTGGTCGCCTGGTATCGCGGGGACTACTACCACCACCACGTGCATCTCACGCGCAAGTCGCGCTGAGCCTGCGTTCGTGCGCGTCTTCATGCTGCTGTCGATGGCCCTCCTGCTGCCCGTGGCGGCCGAGGCGGGTGGCACCGTCAACCGCGTGTCCTCCGCGGAGCCGAACAGCCTTGATCCGCACGTCGCCACCGGCAACACGGCATCCTCGATCCTCTACGACCTCTTCGTCGGTCTCACGACGTTCGACGCGTCGGGGCACCTGATTCCGGGGGCCGCCGAGTCCTGGAAGATCTCACCGGACGGGCTCACCTACACCTTCAGGCTGCGGCCGGGCCTGAAGTGGTCGGATGGCTCGCCGCTCACGAGCGCCGACTTCGTGTATTCCGTGCGGCGCGCGGTCACCCCGGCGACCGCGTCGCGGTTCGCTTCCTTCTTCTATCCCGTGAAGAACGCCCGGCCGGCGCTGAAAGGCGAGGTACCGCCCGAGCAGGTCGGTGTCGAGGCGCCGGATGCGGTCACGGTCATCTACCGGCTCGCCTATCCGGCGCCCTACCTGCTGCAGACTCTCGCCTCCAACGTGGCGAGCCCGGTGCCGCGCGCGCAGATCGAAGCGCTGGGAAGGCAATGGTCACGGCCGGGCAAGATGGTGAGCAACGGTCCGTTTCGACTCACCGAATGGATTCCCAACGACCACGTGACGCTCGAGAAGAACCCGTTCTTCTTCGACGCCGCCAACGTGAAAATCGATACGGTCAGGTGGTATCCGACCGAGAACCAGGCGACGAGCCTGAAGCGCTACCAGGCGGGCGAGCTCGACGTCCTGCTGAATTTCCCGAGCGACCAGCTCGCCAACCTGCGCCGGGACATTCCGAACGAGGTGAAGATCTGGCCCGGCACGCTGCTGAGCTACGTGCTCCTGAACAACGCCGATCCCGCTTTCGCCGACGCGCGCGTGCGCAAGGCGCTCTCGATCGCGCTCGACCGCGACGGCATCGTCCGCAAGATCGTGACGCCGAGCACGCCGCTGACCTACGTCCTGACCCCGCAGTCGCTGCCGGGCTACAAGGCTTCGCTGCCCGGCTATGCGAAGCTGAGCCGCGCGGAGAGCCTGGCCGAGGCGCGGCGGCTGATGCGCGAGGCGGGTTACGGGCCGGAGAAGCCGCTCGCGTTCGATCTCGTCTACACGACGCTCGAGGAGAACAGGAGGATCGCGGTCGCGATGGCGGCGATGTGGCAGGCGATCGGCGTCAAGGCGAGCCCGCTCAACAAGGACCTGATCGCGATCAACAAGAGCACGCGCACGCGCGACTACCAGGCCGTGCTCTACACCTGGTATCCGCCGAACGACGATCCCTACAGCTTTCTCGGGATTCTCGAGACGGGCAATCCGGCGAATTATTCCGGCTATTCCAATACGGACTACGACGGGATGCTCGCGAAGGCCAACGCCACGGCCGATGCTGCCGGGCGGCTCGCGCTGCTGAGCAGGGCCGAGGCCGTCGTGCTCGCCGACCAGCCGGTGATCCCGGTGTTCTTCTACGTGCGCCGCTTCCTCGTGAAACCCTACGTCACCGGCTTCGAGGAGAACGCGCGCGGGCTCAATCTGAGCCGCTGGCTGGTGCTGACGAAATGATCGACTCAGCTCCCCGGTTCGCGGGGGAGCACGACCAGCTCGGTCATCATGCCGACGCCGTTATGAGGGAAGATGTGACAATGCATCATCCAGCGTCCGACGGCACCGCCGTTCGGCGTCTCCCCTGCGGCTCCGCGGTCTTCGAGGCGCACCCTGAAGACGAGCCGCTGCGTGGCCGGAACGTCCCAGGTGTCCACGAATTCATGGTCCTGGTATTCGTAGACCAGCTTGCCGAGGTTGTCCTCGAGGCGAATGGGCTGGAACGAGAATCCGTGCAGATGCCATGGATGATGCATCTGGGTCCCGTTGCGGATCGTGAATTCGATGAGATCGCCGACGCGGGCAAAGCGGCTCGAGGCCACGTGAGGGATTTCCCGGTAGTCTCCGCTGCCGTCCATGTGGCCTTCGAGAGCCATGCCGTTGACGCCGTCGATGGTCTCGCGGCCGACGATTGCCAGGAGCACAAGCGGGTTCTTGCTGCCCGGCTGGCGCGGTGACAGGCCGGCCGGATCGACGAGTTGGTCCTTCAGGACGAGATCATGCAGGCTCGCCGTCGGATGGGAGACGGCGGTATGCACCCGCAGCGGATCGCCTGCGGCCATGCGGAATGGCTCACCATGCGGCTTGCCGGCCTCGATGCGGATATGCGCCACGGGGAGCGTGGGCAGCGCGCCGTAGCCGAAGGGATAGGCGGCCGTGCCATAGTGCTGGTAGTCCTCCGTCCACAGTGTCATCACATCGCCCGGCCTGCCCCGCGGCACGACGACGACGTCGGCGCGCTCAGCTGGCGCCAGCGCCAGCTCGCCCTTCTCGAACTTGAGCCTGAGCGAGCCGAGCTGGCCGCCCTCGAGCCGCACCCGATCGAGCAGCCCGCTCTGGCCCCCGACGCGGTAGATCGGGACGTCCGCGCCATTCTGGTCGGTGAGGCGCAGGCGGAAATAGCGCGCGCCGGCCGAGTTGAGCAGCCGCAGCCTCAGCCCCGTTCCCGCGCGCGCGGTGATCACCTCGGCATCGGCAGCGAGCGCCCCGGGATGCTCCGGCGTACCGGCACGCGCTCCCGGGACGCGCCCGTTGGCGAGCACGAGCTGACCCTCGTTCACGCGGCAGGGCAACTGCGGCGTGCCGCAGGTCGCAGCCGGCTGCACATTGGGAATGTCTCCCTCCGCGAGCCGCGCAGCGGCCGAGGGCATGCCATCGTGACCGAACGGCCTTTCGCACAGATCGCGCGGTGTGGGCGATTCTGTGTGCCCGGGGAAGGCGCCGTACTGAGCGGTGAACACCCAGGGCACCTGCGCGCCGCCGGGGTAGGTCACCGCGTCGTTCCTGCCGGGTGCGCGACAGACGGTCGTGTCGCTCATCACGAGCGTCCGCGTCTGCGTCTCTCCCGGCAGTACGCCCAGGTCGATCAGCTTCGCGGAGTCGGGATCGTCGACGATCAGGGGCCCGTACATGCCCTTGAACAACTGGTTCGTCGGCATCGCATGCGGGTGGTACCAGAAGATGCCCGGCCGCGGTACGCGGAACCGGTAGGTGTAGGTCCCACCCGGCAGCACCGGGTTCTGCGTCACGCTGGTGCCGTCGTTGGCGTTGTCGAGCTCGATGCCGTGCCAGTGGATGAGTGTAGGCTCGGGCAGCCGGTTCTCGAAGTGGACGATGACGGTGTCACCCACCTGGGCGTGCAGTTCCGGACCTGGGATGTTGCCGTTGTACGTGTAGGCATTGGCCTTGAGGCCGGTCCCGGTGAGATCGACCTGCGCCGGGCGAGCCGTGAGCTTCACCTCGAGGACGTGGGGATCCGGATTCAGGTCCTCCGCGAGTCGCAGCGCCCCGGGGCCGGTGGCCGGGCCGCCGGCGTAAGCGTGGATTCCCCACGAGAGCGCGACCGCCGCCGCGGCAAAGGAGCGGGTTCGTGCGCTCACTGCGAAGTTCCGCCAGACGCGCCGGTCAGTTGCAGGAAGCCGCCCTGCCAGGAATTGTCGTGCCCTTCGGGCACGTTCAGGTCCGCGGGGCCCGCCTCGAGCGAGTATTCCTGAGTCCAGAAGCCCTCGACGCTGCGAATCTGCCGTTTCGAGTCGACGCGGATGCGCAGCAGGAGATTGTCGAAACCGGGTGCTTCGCTGACATTGCGCTCGCCGGGGGCGGGTTCGCGGCCATTCTTCCACACCACGTTGTGCTGCGGGCACACGATCCCGCCACGATTGTCCGCGCAGGTGTAATCGGCCATCACGGCCGTCGTGCTCGCGCCGACGTTGCCGTTGAGCGCGGTTTCGCGCGCAATGCCGAGTTTCGCCGGGTGGTCCCATTGCGGATTGTTCGGCCCGTCATTGGTCTTGGGCGCGCGGGCGCTTGGGAAGCAATCGGCCGGGTCGGCCTTGCGACAGAGCCGCTCGGGGAATCCTTTGGAGGCGATGACGTATACCACGCCCTTGCCGTCCCGCTCCGCGGTCGTGACGGGTGTCGGCTCGAGCGTGTGCGTGATGCTCGACCAGCTGATCACGGCGCGAGGGGGCCGTCCCGCCGGGCCACCGGCGAGCTCGTTGACATTGGCGACCACCGAGCGTGCGGCAGGTCCCACGACAAGCGTGCCGCTCACCGTGTCGTCTGCCGGATCGCGCGTGCCGCGGTCGTCAATCACGAGAGTGCCTTGCATCGTGGGCGCGATCCTGTCGTCACCGGCCACGGGAACATACGTGGGCACGGCGTGGAGGCTCTCACGCGCAAAATACACGGGATTGACCGTCGGCCCGGTCCATGGCAGGGCATTGCCGCCGATCTTGAAGTCGCTCCACGTGTACATGCAGTCGGTCAGGTAGAAGAACTTGGAGACATGGATGCAGGCGTTCTCCTGCGAGTTGTTGAAGAGGCCGCTCACGTGGGTGCTCGTCTGCGCGCCGAGGCCGACTACCGGCGTGGCCGTCAAGCTGCTCACCGCGATTATTACCATCCAGCGCATATAGACCGTGCTCCGCGATGCAGGATTCTCTGGCAAAGGGTGGCTTGTTTCGGGTCGTCATGTAAATATAACAATTTCCCCGCTGCAGCTGGCACCCGATCATGCGCGTAGATCTCATCCTGGAGTCGAATTCTCCGCCGGAGAAGATCGCGGAGCTGGGACGGCTCGCGGAGGAGGCCGGCCTCGGAGGCATCTGGGTATCGAGCATGCTCGACTCGCGCGACGTGTTCATGAATTTCGCGGAGCTCGCACGCACGAGCTCGCGCATCCGCATGGGTCCGATCGCGGTGAGCCCCTTCGAGCTGCACCCGCTCAAGATGGCCACCTCGCTGCTGACGCTCAATGAGGCTTCGCGCGGGCGGGCCCAGATCGTGGTCGGCGGCGGGGGTGGCACGATGACTGCCATGGGCCTGAAGCCGGAACGCCGTGTTCGCGCCGTGAGAGAGGCGGTCGAGATCCTGAAGCAGGCCGGCACGGGCGAGCGCATCAACTACGAGGGCGAGATCTTCACGGTGCGCAACTATCACCCGTCCTGGGTGAAGAGCCCGAAACCAGTCGTCTACGTCGGCGCCAACCGCGTGAAGATGCAGCACATGGCGCCGCGCTGCGCCGACGGCATCATGCTCTCCGACAAGATGATCCCGCAGGTACGCGAGGCGACGGCGATCATAGACGGCGAACTGAAGGGCGACGAGGGCAAGCGCGCGGCCTTCCGGCTGAACAACTTCTGGGCCTGGCACATCAAGGAGAGCCGGGAAGAAGCGCAACGCGAGGCGCGTATCTGGCTGGCGCTGAGGGGCGTGCTGATGCGCGTGAACCACACCTACTTCATGAACGAGGCGGACTGCGACCTGGTGGAGGCGAAGCGGCAGAATTTCTTCGCCGCTTTGCGCAAGCGGAGCCCGGAGATCGAGGGCGTGCCCGAGCGGATCATCGAATCGCTGGTGGAGAACCTGTGTTCCTGCGCCGCCGTCGCGGATCTCGACAAGGAGATCGAGCGGCTACGGCAGTTCGAGAAGGCGGGTCTCACCGAGATCGCATTGCGGATCTACGAGGATCCCGTCGCCACCATCCGCCTGCTCGGCGAGCGCGTCGTCCCGGCCCTAGCCCGCTAGCCGGCCGCGCGATCACCGCGCCATGGCGTACTTCACCCGCTACCAGTGGACCGTGCTCGCCGCGGCCTGGCTCGGCTGGGGCTTCGACGTATTCGACGGGCTGCTCTTCAACTACGTAGCGCCGAACGCCGTCCCGACGCTGCTTGGGCTTGCCATCGGCTCGCCGGAAGGCAAGCAGGCGACGCTGTTCTGGACCGGCCTGCTGACCTCGGTGCTGCTGCTCGGCTGGGCCGCCGGCGGCGTGATCTTCGGCCTCGTCTGCGATCGCATCGGTCGCACGCGCACGCTGCTCCTGACGATGGTCCTGTATGCCGTCGGGACCGCGGCCTGCGCCTTCGCGCCGAACATCTGGTGGCTGCTCGTCTTCCGCGTCATCGCGTCGCTCGGCATCGGCGGCGAGTGGGCGGCCGGCGCCTCCATGGTCGCCGAGACGGTGCCGGAGAATAAGCGGGTCGAGGCGGGCGCGCTGTTGTACACCGCGGGACCGATGGGCCTCTTCCTCGCGACGTTCGTCAACCTCCAGGTCGCCGGCAACTGGTTCGCGGACCGTCCCGAGGTGTCCTGGCGCTACGTGTTTCTGTTCGGGCTGCTGCCTGCCGCCGCGGCGTTCGTCGTACGGCTGTTCATCCGGGAGCCGGAGCGCTGGAAGAATCTCGCGGGTGAGAAGCGGGTGAGCATCGCCGAGCTCTTCACGCCGGAGCTCCTGCCGTACACGCGCTCCGGTTTCCTCATGGCGCTGACGGCGCTCCTAACGTGGTGGAGCTGCAATGCCTTCATCCCGGTTGTTTCCAGCGGCCTCGCGCGCACCGCTGCCGAGGCGCAGGGTCTTGGCACTTCCGAGACGCTCGCCATGGTGGAGCACTGGAAGACGCTCGCGACGAGCTGGTTCAATCTCGGCGGGTTGATCGGAACGCTGCTGACGATTCCGGCCGCGAAGCATCTCGGCCGCAAGGCGATGTTCTCGATCTACTGGGTCGCGTCCGCCGCCGCCATCCTCGCGACCTTCGGCCTCGACCTCACGCCGCAGGTGCGGCTGTACCTGTATTTCGCGATCGGGCTGTCCGTCTTCGGTGTGTTCGGCAGCTTCACCTATTACCTGCCGGAGCTCTTCCCGACCCGGGTACGCGGCACGGGCGCCGGCTTCTGCTACAACGTCGGCCGCGTGTTCGCATCGGCGGGGCCGTTCATCGTCGGCTCCATCGCGGCCCGCGGCACGAGCGCCGCGGTGGACGTGCTCTTCTACGTCGGCTTCATCCCGCTGATAGGCCTCGCATTCATCCCGTGGGTGGTCGAGACGCGGGGCCGCGCGCTGGCGTGATTCTGCACCAAGACAAAAAAGGAGGAGACAGGCAATGAAGAACCTTCGCGGAACATTCGGGACATTGATTCTCGCCCTGGCGGTCACGGCCTGCGGCGGCGTCGGCAGCGGCGTGAGCGGCGTGTACGTGCCGACCAGCGAGTCGCTCTGGAAGAAATTCGACTTCCAGGCGAATAACAAGGTTGAGGTCACCAACTTCGCCGACCAGACGATGGCGGGCGAGTACGCCATCATGGACGACGGCCGGATCCGCGTCATGGTGTCGGGCGAGGTCCTCACCCTGAAGAAGGGCAGCGACGGCTGTCTCGTGCCGACGCCCGGGGACGCGCAGGAGGCACAGCAGGCGGAGCGCATGGGCACGACCGCGGAAGACCTCGCGCAGCTGGGGCGCTTCTGCAAGCAGTGAGGTGTTACCCTACGTCGGCTTGATCCCTTCCCCACTGTCGAGGAACTCGTCGCAGGGGTCCGCGTGAGGCCTGGTTCTTCCCGATGGCGCCGCGTGTCCGCATGGGTGCTCTCCGGCGTCGCGGCCCTCGCCGTCATCATCGCGATCACGATCGTGGTCTCGCCGGGCCTGCGCTGGCGTGCGATGGTTGCCCGGAATTTCGTTCTCGGCCGGTCAGAGGACATCGGCTGGCTCGAGCTCGTGCGGATGCTGAAGCCCGGCAGCGGCTTCTGGCTCTTCAACATGTCCGAGAATCCAAATCCATACGCGGCCATCCAGAATCCATTCGTCTCGGCAGCAGACCTCGCGGAGGGCCGTCTCCTGTTCGTCGAGCATTGCGCATCCTGTCACGGTCATGATGGCATGGGATCTGACACTGGCATCCGGTTGGTAGGGCACTCGCCGCGCCACGGCCGCAGCCCTTGGGCGATCTACCGGACGGTCCGCTACGGCATTCCCGGCACACCCATGGTGGCCCGCCCCGCGCTCGCATGGAATTCGACGTGGCGGATCGTGGCGCATGTCGAGACCCTGTTGCGTAACGCGGCGGCGGCTCCGGTACCCGAGTCTTTGCTGGCGGGCATGCGCGGGGTGAATCCGGCAGATATTCCTGCCAGCGGCGGGGCTCATGAGGACTGGCTGACCTACTCGGGCAGTTACGATGGCACACGTTTCAGCACGCTCGACCAGGTGACCAGTGCCAACGCGCGATCGCTGCGCGTCGCCTGGATCGTGCAGCTGCCGAGCCCGACGACGCGTGTTGAAACCTCGCCGATCGTGCGCGACGGCGTCATGTTCATTTCCGAGCCGCCCGCAGGCGTGCGGGCCCTCGACGCGAGCACGGGCAGGACGTTGTGGCACTGGTCGCGCGATCTGCCCACCGATCTTTCGGTCTGCTGCTGGGTGACGAACCGCGGCGTCGCCATCATGGGCGAACGCGTCTTCGTCGCCACCATGGATGCGCATCTCGTCGCGCTCGACGCCCGCAGCGGGGCCGTGCTCTGGGACAAGACCGTCGCGGAGCATGCCGGGGGTTACTCGATCACGGCGGCCCCGCTCGCGTATGCCGACCTGGTCATCACTGGCATGGCAGGCGGGGAGTTTCAGACCCGCGGCTTCATCGACGCGTATGACGCCGCCACCGGTGAGCGGCGCTGGCGGTTCTGGACCCTCCCGGGTGCCGGCGAGCCGGGGGCCGAGACCTGGGCCGTCGAACCGGGGCGGCGATTCGGCGGCCCGACCTGGCTGACCGGATCGTTGGATCCGGAACTGAAGCTTCTTTATTGGGGCGTCGGCAATCCGACCCCGCCCTTCAACGGCGTTGGGCGGCCCGGGGACAATCTCTATACGAACAGCATGGTGGCGCTGGATCTGGCGACCGGCAAGTTGCGCTGGCACTTTCAGTTCACGCCACACGACGAGCATGACTGGGACGCCGTGCACGTGCCGGTCCTCGTGAACGTCGCCGAAGGAGGATCGCAGGCCAAGCTCCTGGCCAACGCCAACCGCAACGGGTTTTATTATCTGCTCGACCGCGCGACCGGCCAATTCCGGTTCGGCACGCCTTTTGCCCGCCAGACCTGGGCGGAAGGCCTGACGCCCGAGGGCCGCCCCATCGAGATCCCGGGGCAGCGTCCCTCCAAGGAAGGCACGCTCACGTACCCGAGCAGCGCCGGCGCGACCAACTGGTGGTCCCCATCCTACAGTCCCCGCACCGGCCTTTATTACGTCCCCTTTTTCGACAATGGCCGCATATTCTTCCGCGGCGATGAGTCCCGGGTGGCCGGCGACACAGGCATGATCATGGGCAGCAGTGAGATGGGTCAGCCCGGATGGACACTGGCTTCCGGCATCAGGGCGCTCGACCTTCGCACCGGCGGGGTGGTCTGGGAGTATCGTTCGGCGCCGCGGTCCGAGGAGGCGGGATCGGGGGTCGGTGGCGTACTGAGCACCGCCGGGGGAGTCGTATTTTCCGGCGAGGAGACGACGTTCTATGCCCTCGATGCCGGAAATGGCACAAAGCTGCTGGCGCTGCCCCTCGGAGGGTGGATCGCGGCTGCGCCGGTGAGTTATCAGGTCGCCGGCCGCCAGTACGTGGCGATTGCCGCGGGACGTGCCGTGGTGGCGTTCTCGCTCATGGACTGAGCCATGCGCCCGTCGCAACCCCTGGTGAGCACAGGGCGCTATTGCGCCGAGTCGATCAGCAGCACCTGGAAGCGCCCGGTGCCCTCGCGCAGCTTTTTCGCCTCGGCGTATTCCGGTGAATTCCAGAACCTGAGCGCCGCCTCGCGGTTCGGCCACTCGGAGACGAGCGCGCTCGCCCGGTCGCACCACTCGCCCTCGAGGAAATCTCCGCCGCTGCCGAGCACGACGTAGCGCCCGCCGAATTTCTGCACGAGTGGCGGCACGACGCGCGCGTAGTCCGCGAGGAATCGCGGGCGGTCGGTCAATTCGGCGATCACGATCATGTAACAGCGTTTCTCAGCCATCTGTGGGACTCCCCTGCGGCCACTCGCGCCAGCGGTGACAGGCCACGCGGTGACCGTCACCGGCATCCTCGAGTGGCGGGCGTGCGCTGATGCAGTGGGGGACGACCATCGGGCAGCGCGTGTTGAAGACGCAGCCCGACGGCGGATTCATGGGCGAGGGCAGCTCGCCCTCGAGCGTGGCGGCGCCGGTCACCGCCCGGTCGGGATCGGGCTCCGGCACGGCGCCGATGAGCGCGCGGCTGTACGGGTGCAGGGGGCGCGCGAAGAGGTTCTCCCGGCCGGCGATCTCCATGATGTGCCCGAGATACATCACCATCACGCGCTGGCACATGTAGCGCACGATCGCGAGGTCGTGGCCGATGAAGATCAGGGACACGCCGGTCTCGCGCTGCAGGCGCCGCAGGAGGTTGCAGATCTGTGCCTGGATGGAGACGTCGAGGGCGCTCACCGGCTCGTCGCAGACGATGATCCGAGGGTTGAGGATCATGGCGCGCGCGATGCTGACGCGCTGTGCCTGACCGCCGCTGAACTCGTTCGGGTAGCGGCTCGCCATCTCGGGGCGCAGGCCCACGCGGGTGAACATCTCCGCAACGGCACCGGCGCGCTCGGCTGCGGTCATGCCGGGCCGGTGCACGCGCAGCGGCTCGGCGACGATCTCGCCGACGGTCATGCGCGGATTCAGGCTCGAAAGCGGGTCCTGGAAGATGATCTGCATGTCGGCCCGCACGCGGCGCATCTCTCCCGGCGCCAGCGCGGAGAGATCCCGGCCCTGCCACACGATGCGCCCGGCCGCCGCGGGCACGAGCTGCAGGACGGCCCTGCCGAGCGACGACTTGCCGCAGCCGGTCTCGCCGACGATGCCGACGGTCTCGCCCGCGCGGAGCTCGAAGCTCACGTCCTCCACCGCGCGCAGCGTCAGGCGCTCGCGCCGGAGCAGGCCGCCGCCCATCACCGCGTAGTGAACGGAGAGCCCCTCGACGCGCAGGATCGGCTCGCTCATGCGACCTCCGCGAGATGACAGGCCACGAGCCGCCCGGGTCCCGCGGGCCGCAGCGGCGGGCGCTCGGCGAGGCAGCGGTCGATCACGCGATCGCAACGCTCGGCGAACGGGCAGCCCGGCGGCAGGCGCTCGAGCGCCGGCGGCTGGCCGGGAATGGTCGGCAGCTCGGCCGCCGGATCGCCGCCAAGCGTCGGCACGGAGCGCAGGAGCCCGATCGTGTATGGATGGCGGGGCGTGGCGAAGATCTCCCGCACCGGGCCGGTTTCCACGGCGCGGCCCGCATACATGATCATGACGCGGTCGCTCAGACCCGCGACCACCGCGAGATCGTGGGTGATGAGCACGATGGCCGCGCCCGTGTGGCGCTTCAACCCGAGCAGCAGCTTCAGGACCTGCGCCTGCACGGTGACGTCGAGGGCGGTGGTGGGCTCGTCGGCGATCAGCAGCTCCGGGCTGCACAGCATCGCGAGACCGATCATCACGCGCTGGCGCATGCCGCCCGACAATTCGAAGGGATAGGCGCGCATGCGTCGCGCCGGGTCGGGGATCTTGACGATCTCGAGCACCTCGAGCGCGCGCTGCCGCGCCTCTCTCGTGCCCATGCCGCGATGCGCGGCGAGCACCTCCGTCATCTGCTCGCCGATGCGCATGGTGGGCGTGAGTCCCGAGAGCGCGTCCTGGAAGATCATGGCGATGCGGTTGCCGCGCAGGTCGTCGAGGGACGCGCGCGGCGCGTTCAGGAGCTCCCGCCCGTCGAATTTCGCGGAGCCCGTGGCGGAGCCGTTCGCCGCCAGCAGCCCGAGCATCGCGAGGAAGGTCTGGCTCTTGCCCGAGCCCGATTCGCCGACGACGCCGAGGCATTCGCCCTTCTCCACGGCGAAGGAAAGTTCCGAGACGGCGTCGAGATCGGCCTCGTCCATCCGGAAGCGGACCGAGAGACGCTCGACGTCGAGTACCGGCGGCATGTCAGCGGTTGGACGGGTCGAGGGCGTCCCGCAACCCGTCGCCGATGAAGTTAAAGCAGAACATCGTGGCCGCGAGGAAGATCGCGGGGAAGGAGATCAGCCAGGGCGCGGTGTCGAGCTGGCCGGCGCCCTGGGAGATCAGCAGGCCCCAGCTCGTGAGCGGCTCCTGGACGCCGAGGCCCAGGAAAGAGAGGTAACTCTCGACGACGATGTTCGTCGGGATGAGCAGCGTCACGTAGACGACCACCGGGCCGAGCACGTTCGGGATGATGTAGCGGCGCAGGATTGCGCCCCGAGAGAGGCCGATCGCGACCGCGGACTCCACGTATTCCCGCGTCTTCACCGCCAGCGTCTGGCCGCGCACGATGCGCGACATCGTCAGCCACTCGACGCAGCCGATCGCGAGGAACACGAGGTAGATGTTCCGGCCGAACACGGTGACGAGGATGATGATCAAGAAGAGGAGCGGCATGGAGTAGAGCACGTCGACCAGGCGCATCATGAGGTTGTCCGTGCGCCCGCCGGTGAAGCCCGCGAGCGAGCCGTAGGTGACGCCGATCGAGAGCGCGACGAGCGTGGTGAGCAGCCCGATGGTGAGCGACACGCGCCCGCCGTAGAAGACGCGCACGAAGAGGTCCCGCCCGTTGGCATCGGTGCCGAACCAGTGCCAGTTCTCGCCCGAGGGCGCGATGAGGATGTCCTCCCAGCCCGCGTCCTCGATGCCGTGCGGCCAGAGGAGCGGGACCACGATCGAGCTCGCCGCGATGAGGGCGAGCACCACGATGCTCACCATGGCAGCCCGATTGCGGCGAAAGCGCCGCGCCGCCAGCCGCCAGAGCGAGCGTGGGGCCTCGGCGGGCCGGTGCGTCGTCATGACTGCGGCTTGCGCGTTCACCGGTAACCCTTGCGGATGCGCGGATCGAGCGCGGCATAGGCGAGGTCGGACAGGAGATTCAGGGTGACGATGAAGGTCGCGTACACGATGACGATGCCCATGACGAGCGGGTAATCGCGGTTGAGTGCGCCCTGCACGAAATAGCGGCCTGCGCCCGGCAGGTTGAAGATCATCTCGATCACCAGCGACCCTGTCATGATGCCGGCGATCGCCGGCCCGAGATAGCCGACGAGCGGGATGACGGCGGAGGGCAGCACGTGCCGCAGCACGACGCGCGACTCCGGGATACCCTTGGCGCGCGCGGTGCGCACGAAGTTCGAGCGCAGGACTTCGAGCATGCCGCCGCGCGTGAGGCGCGCGATGATCGCGATCTGCGGCAGCGAGAGCGCGATCACCGGCAGCACCATGTTGCGCAGCGCGCCGCCGTCCCAGCCGGCGACCGGCAGCACGCCCAGGTACAGGCCGAAGACGAGCGCGAGAATCGGCGCGATGACGAAGCTCGGCACGGCAATGCCCGTCATCGCGAGCGCCATGACCGCGTGATCGGCCAGGCGGTTCTGGTTGAGGGCGGCCATGATCCCCGCGAAACCGCCGAGCAGCACCGCGAGCGCCATGGCCGTGAGTCCCAGCCGCGCGCTGATCGGCAGTCCGATGCCGATCAGTTCCGTGACGCTGAAATCCTTGTAGACGAGCGAGGGGCCGAAGTCGCCGCGCAGCGCGTGCTTCAGGTAGATGCCGTACTGCACCGGCAACGGCTTGTCGAGATCGTACGCGGCGCGGATGTTGTCGAGCACCTCCGGTTCGAGGTTTGCTTCGGCATCGAACGGCCCGCCCGGGGCCGAATGCATGAGGAAGAATGCCGCGGTCGCGATGATGAGGAGCGTGGGGATTGCGATCGCGATCCGGCGGAGGGTGTAGTTGAGCATGTAAGTCGCGCCGGGTCGCCGTCTCGCAGCGATTCGTCAGGATGCCTGCCGCAGATCTTGCCGGGTATTCGTAGAATAACCGCCAAACCGCGACGCGGCAGCCATCATTCGTCGATCCGCTTGCCGATGCGCCGCGCCAGCCACATGGCCGGGGCCATGGCGGCGGCGCCGATCAGGAACGGCGCATTCATGCCGATCTGGCCGTAGAGCGTCCCAGCGCAGGCCTGGCCCATGAAGCGGGCGAGAGCGCTCGAAGACTGGTAGACCCCGAGCACGAGCCCTCGCTCGCTCTGACCGGCGCGCTTGGAGATCAGGCTCTGCATGCTGGTCTGGAAGAAGGCGACCCCGAGCGACTGCACGGCCAGCGCGATGAGGACGGTTGGGAGGCTCCGCGACAGCGTGAGGCCGATCCATGCGGTGGCGAACAGCACGACCGCGGACTTGACGAGCCCGAGCTCGCCGAAGCGCCTGCTGAGATACCCCATCCCGAGAAACTGGATGCCCGTGATCAACGCGCCCGTGAAGCTGAGCGCGATGCCGATTTCGACCGTGTTGAAGCCGAGGCGATAATGGGCCCAGAGCGGGAAGATCGACTCGCGCACCGCCATGAACGTCACGACCATCAGTGCGAGCACCAGCATCATGGTGATCACCGGCCGGCGCGTCACGCGCTTGAGGTCCGAGGGGAGACTGCGGTGCTCGCCGCGCGCGAGGTCGCGCGCGGCCTGGTGCTGAGTCTCCGGGAGGAAGAAATAGATGGCAACCGCGGCGGCGGAGGAGAAGAGCGCAGCGGCGAGCGCCGGCCGCATCAGGTTGGCGTCCGCCACGGTGGCGCCGCCGGCGAGGAGCCCGCCGACGGCTGGTCCGACCGCGAAACCGAGCCCGAATGCGGCCGAGATCTTGCCCATGGCGCCGGCGCGCTCGTCCGGCGTCGTGATGTCGGCGATGTAGGCATAGGCCGTCGAGAGGTTCGCCGCCGTGACACCGCTGATGACGCGGGCGAGCGCCAGCATCCACAGCGAGTCCGCGAATCCCATCAGCAGGTATGATCCTGCGTGGCCCATCATGCTGATGAGCAGCACCGGACGGCGGCCGCGCCTGTCGCTCATGGCGCCCCACAGGGGCATGGCGACGGACTGGCAGAGTGCGTGGAGGGCGATGATGAGAGTGATCAGCTCCGGTCGCGCGCCGAGGCGCACGGCAAAGAAGGGCACCAGCGGGATGACGATGCCGAAGCCGATGAGATCGATGAAGACGACCGCGAACAGAGTGGGGAAGGCGAAGCGGGCGACCGGCGCGGAAGTCATGGGATTGGTCAATTTATCATATTGTTATAATGATATGCAGTCTGGGACCGCGACCTGATCACGTGGATATCGAGAACGCTTCGTCTGCCGCGATCGGCGCCGTGAGCATCACGCGGCGGGACGTCCTCCGCGTCGCGGGTGGCTCGGCCGCGAGTCTCTGTCTCGGCCTCGATGTCGTGGCGGCTTCGGCGGAGGCCACTCGCTTCGGCGAGCCCCAGCTCGCCGCCTATCTGGAGATCACGGCCGACGGCGCGGTGCGCATCGTGACGCCCGAGCTCGAGTTCGGCCAGGGCGTGTTCACGTCGCTCCCGCTGATCCTGGCGGACGAGCTCGGCGCCGACTGGGAGCGTGTCGAGGTCCGGCAATCCTGGGCGGACGAGGCCTTCATCAATCCATTGAAGGGCATCCAGGCCACGGGCCGCAGCATGAGCGTGCGCGGCCAGCACGATCTCCTGCGCAAGCTCGGCGCGACCGCCCGCATCCTCCTGTGTCAGGCGGCGGCGCGGGAATGGCGCGTCGAGGCAACGGACTGCACGACACGCGCCGGCGAGGTCGTGCACCGGCCGAGTGGGCGGCATGCGGGCTTCGGCTCGCTCGTCGCCACGGCGGCGGTCCTGCCCGTGCCGGCGACCGTCACGCTGCGGCCCGAGGGCGAGCTCACGCTCATCGGCCGCGACGTGCGGCGCAAGGACGTTCCGGCGAAGGTGACCGGGAGCGCGGAGTTCGGAGTGGACGTGCGCCAGCCGGGGATGCTCGTCGCCACGATCGCGGCGAGCCCGGTGTTCGGCGGCGCGCTCGTCGCGGCCGACGAGGCGAAGGCGAGGACGATGCCAGGCGTCGTCGCCGTGGTGAAACTTCCCGATGCCGTCGCCGTGGTGGCGGAGAATTTCTGGCAGGCGAGCAACGCGCTGAAGGCTCTGAATGCCAGGTTCGCTCGAGCGCCGAACGACGCCGTGGACTCCGCAGCCCTGCGGGCGTCTCGGCTCGCCGCACTCGACCAGCCGGGCATCGCCGCCGCCGAGCGCGGCGAGGTCGAGTTGGCAGCAGCAGGCGCCGCGAAGAGGCTGACGCTCGAGTACGAAGTGCCCTACCTCGCCCACGCCACGATGGAGCCGATGAACTGCACGGCTCTCGTGACACCGGACGGTTGCCGGCTGTGGTCGCCGTCGCAGGGACCGATCCGGCTGCGCGACGCGGTCGCCGAGGCGCTCGGGCTGCCGAAGGAGAGCGTGACCGTGCAGCGCACGTTCGCCGGCGGCGGCTTCGGGCGGCGCTGGCAGATCGACTTCGGCATGCAGGCGGCGCTCATCGCCCGCGAAGTGAAGGGCCGGCCCGTCAAGCTCATCTGGAGCCGCGAGGAAGACATGCGCCACGACTTCTACCGCCCCGCCTTCGCGGCGCGCGCGACCGCCGCGCTCGACAAGGCCGGCAAGCTCGCCGCGATGGACGTGAAGCTCGCCGGCGCTTCGATCTCCGAGTGGGGGAGCCCCGGGCGGCTCAAGGGCAAGCCAGACGTGCTCGCAGTCACCACGTTTGCCGATTCGGCTTACGCGATCCCCGCCTATCGCGTGCGCTGGGTCGCAACTCCCAGCCACGTGCCGGTCGGCGTCTGGCGCTCGGTGGGACAATCACACAACGGCTTCTTCATGGAGGCCATGATCGACGAGATCGCGGCCGCGGCGCGCCGCGATCCGCTCGACTTCCGGCTCGAGCTCCTCGCCGCGCATCCGCGCCTGCAGACCCTGCTCCGCACGGTGGCGAAGCGCGCCGGCTGGGGCACGAAGCTGCCGAAGGGCGAGGGGATGGGCATCGCGCTCGTGGAGGACCAGGGTTCCGCCGTGGCGCAGGTGGCGCACGTGGGCGTGCAGAAGGGCAAGCTCCGCGTCCTCGAGGTGAGTTGCGCGATCGACTGCGGCAAGGCCATTCAACCGGAAGTGATCCGCATGCAGATGGAGGGCGGCATCGTCTTCGGGTTGAGCGCGCTCTATTACGGCGAGATCCACATCGCGAACGGCGCCGCGCGCGAGGGCAACTTCCACGAGTACCGCATGCTCTCGCTCGCGGATACGCCGAAGATCGTCGTGGACGTCGTCGAAGGCGGGCTGCCGTTCGGCGGCGCGGGCGAGCCGGGCGTGCCGCCGGTCGCCCCCGCCGTCGTGAACGCCATCTTCGCGGCCACGGGCCAGCGCATCCGCTCGCTGCCGCTCGTCCGTCACGGGCTCGTGTGACGACCGCGATGCGTTTTGCTCCGACGATGGCGGTGGCGATCCTCGGACTCTCGGCTGCCGCCTGCCATCGCGCCGAGCGGAGCGAGCACGGCGAGTTTCGCGACTGCGAGAGCTGTCCGGCGATGGTGACGATCCCGGCGGGAAAGTTCCGCATGGGTTTCGAGGGGGGCGAGGAAGGGCGGCCGGAGGGGCCGGTCCACGAGGTCAGCATCAGGTCGTTCGCGATCGGCAAGTTCGAGGTCACACAGCAGCAATTCGCCGATTTCATCCGCGACGCGGGGTACGAGATGCGCGGCGGCTGCCAGGTCTGGCAGGGCGCGTGGCAGAATCCGGCCGACGCCGCCTGGACGAATCCGGGCTACGGCCGCGTGCCGTTCGATGACGAGCCGGTCGCCTGCGTCTCGTGGACGGATGCGCGCGCGTACGCCGACTGGCTGGCGCGTCGCACGGGCAAGCGATACCGGCTGCCCACGGAAGCCGAGTGGGAATACACGGCGCGCGCGGGCACGACGACGGATTTCTTCTGGGGCGAGGAGGCGAACGCCTGCGCGTTCGCGAATGTCTACGACGCCAGCAGCGCGAAGGCGAGCGCGTTCAACTGGGCGCCGTTCACCTGCGACGATGGGTACGGCCAGGCGGCGCCGGTCGGCTCGTTCAAGCCGAATCCCTTCGGCGTGTACGACATCATCGGCAATCTCTGGGAATGGACGGCCGACTGCTACCAGGCTCCCTATCCGCCGGCGCCGGCCGACGGCAGCGCCGTGCAGGCCGCCGGCGACTGCGAGAAGCGCGTGGCGCGCGGCGGCAGCTGGATCACCCGGCCGAGCCGCCAGCGCGTGAGCTTCCGCGGCCGCGATCCGGAAGACGCGCTCTATTCCTTCTTCGGTTTTCGCGTGGCGCGTGACCTGTAGGCGGCATTCCGGCATGACGACGGTAACCCGGCGGACGGTGACGAAGACGCTCATGGCGGCGGCAGCAGCGCCGCTGCTGAGCCGCTGCGCCCGCGCGCCAGCGGAGCGCGCCGACGTGCTCGTCATCGGCGCCGGCATCGCCGGCATCTACGCCGCCTGGCTGCTGCAGCAGCAGGGCGTCAAGGCGCTGGTGATCGAGGGCCGCGACCGGATCGGCGGCCGCCTGTACACGCTCGACCACCTGAAGGGCGCGCCGGAAGCGGGCGGCCAGACGCTGGATTCCATGTACGCCCGTACGCTCTCGACGCTGGCCGCGCTCGGCATCGGCACCTTTCCACGCAAGAACTATGCGCCCGGTTTCGCGCTCAGCATCAACGGGACGCTGCTCGACTCCGCGCAATGGGCGGATTCGCCTGCCAACCGGCTCGGGGGCGACGAGAGAAAGGTGTTGCCGCAGCAGCTCGCGGATTTCTTCCTCGACCGCGCGATGCCGCTCAGGAATCTCGACGAGTGGATGCGTCCGGAGGCGCGGGACTTCGACAGCCGGTCCTTCGCCGCCGAGCTGCGGGGCCTCGGCGCCTCGGCCGAGGCGCAGCGCCTCATCGCGATCCTCTACGATGGCCGCGGGCTCGATAACATGTCGGCGCTCTTCGCCTACCGCAAGCGGCTCGTGGCCAGGACGGGCGGCGGGCAGCTCTTCCGCATCCACGGCGGCAGCGCGCGCCTGCCGGAGGCCCTCGCGGCGAAGCTCGACGGCGAGATCCACCGCGGCTGCTCCGTCGCGCGCATCGATGCGAGCGACGACGGCGTCGAGGTCCGCTGCGTCAATGGCGCGCGCTATGCGGCGCGCTTCGCGCTCTGCTCCATCCCCTGGTCGGTACTGCGTAATCTCGCTCTGAATCCGCTGCCGCCGCAGTGGCCGCTGATACGCGAGCTGCCGTACAACCGCATCACGCAGGTGAAGCTCGGCTTTAGCGAGAAATTCTGGGAGGCTGACGGGCTGCCGCCCGCGATGATGAGCGACCTTTCCTTCGAGAAGGTGCTGGCGGTCCCGGCGGAGGACGGTTCGCTGAACGAGCTCAACTGCTGGATCGATGGCGAGGGCGCCGCGGATCTCGATCGTTACAAGGCGGCGAAGATAGGCGAGCTCGTGATGCAGGAGCTCGGTCGCGCACGGCCGGCCGCGGCGGGCAAGCTCGAGGTGCTCGACGTCACGTCCTGGGGCCAGGACCCGTTCGCACTCGGCTGTTATCACTTCTGGGGCCCGGGGCAGGTCGCCCGTTATGGTGAAACGGCGCGCCGTCCGTGGGGCCCGGTGCACTGGATCGGCGAGCACACTGCCGTGCTCCAGCAGGGCATCGAGGGGGCGATGGAGTCCGCCGAGCGCGAAGTGCTCGCGCTGCTCGGCCGGATGGGCGCGCATGGCGCATAATGTCACGACCATGGCCGCGCGTGCCGACAAGCTCGAGACCGGGTCCGCGCCGAAACGCATCGGCAGCGGCGCCGAATACATCGAGTCGCTCCGCGGCCGCGGGCTCAAGGTCTATCTCTTCGGCGAGCTCGTCGCCGAGCCGGTCGATCACCCGGTGATCCGCCCGTCCATCAACGCAGTGGCCGAGACCTACGACCTGGCCGCCCGCAACCCCGAGCTCGCGACCGCGGTCTCGCCTTACACCGGCGAGCCGGTCAACCGGTTCCTGCACATCGTGCGGCTCGCCCGCGGATCTCGTGATGCAGAACAAGATGCAGCGGCGGCTCGGCCAGCTCACCGGCACCTGCTTCCAGCGCTGCGTCGGCATGGATGCGCTGAACGCGCTGCACTCCGTCACTTTCGAGATCGACGGCAGGCATGCCACGCCCTATCACCGGCGCTTCCTGGAATTCCTGACGCGGGTCCAGCGGCAGAACCTCGTGATCGGCGGCGCCATGACCGACGTGAAAGGCGACCGCGGCAAGGCGCCCCACGAGCAGGCCGATCCGGACCTCTTCGTCCACGTCACGCGGCGCGACGACAAGGGCCTATACATCCGTGGCGCGAAGGCGCACCAGACCGGCTGCATCAACTCGCACTGGCTGGTCGTGATGCCGACGATGCGCCTCGGCCCGGCCGACAAGGACTACGCCGTCATTGGCGCGCTGCCGGTCGACGCCCCCGGCATCACCTACATCTACGGCCGGCAGTCCTGCGATACCCGCGCGATGGAGGGCGACATCGACGCCGGCAACCGCAAGTTTCTCCGGCCAGGAGGCGATGATCGTCTTCGACGACGTGTTCATCCCCTGGGAGCGCGTCTTCATGGATGGCGAGTACGACTACGCCGCCATGCTGGTCGAGCGCTTCACCTGCTATCACCGCCGCAGCTACGTCTGCAAGACCGGCGTCGGCGACGTGCTGATCGGAGCCGCCGCGACGGTCGCCGACTACAACGGCGTGGAGAAGGCCTCCCACATCCGCGACAAACTCGTGGAGATGACGCATCTCAACGAGACGATCTACGGGACCGGCGTGGCATCGAGCTACCAGGCGATACCGATGGCGTCGGGTGTCTAGCTGAACGACGACATGCTCGCCAACGTCTGCAAGCATCACGTGACGAAGCTGCCCTACGAGATCGGCCGCCTGGCGCAGGACCTCGCCGGCGGGCTCGATGGTGACGCTGCCCTCGGAGGCGGAGCTCGCGAGCCCGGAGGTCGGTGAGCTGATACGCAAATACCTGAAGGGCAGGGCGGAGATCCCGACCGAGGACCGCATGCGCATCCTCCGGCTCATCGAGAACATGACGCTCGGCCGCAACGCGGTCGGCTACCTCACCGAGTCCATGCACGGCGCCGGCTCGCCCCAGGCGCAGCGCATCCAGATCGCGCGCGCCATGCAGATCGAGTTCAAGAAGAGTCTCGCGAAGACACTGGCCGGCATCGCGCCGGAGTCGAGCGAGGAGCCGGCCGAGTGCCTCGGCGACGATCCGGCCGAATACATGACGCGCGTGTTCAGGCCCGTCGAGGCCGGCGGCGCCGGGAAATAGATTCCAGGAGCGACTCGGCCGCGATTCATGACCATGGCAACACCTCAACCCATCAGCGCCGCCCAGAAGATCCAGGTCCGCAACCCGCGGACGGGCCAGGTGGACTATCACTTCACGCCGCACACCGAGGCCGAGCTCGCCGCCCGCTGCCAGTCGCTGCGCGCGGGGCAGCCGGCGTGGTGGGCGTCCGGGCTCGAGGCCCGTTGCGTAGCCATGCGCCGCTTCGCCGATGCGCTCGATGCCCACCGCGATACCATCGTTGCCGCTCTGGCGACCGATACGGGCCGGCTGGTCATCGCGGCCGGAGAGCTCGCGGCGGCCACCCGCAACATCCGCCGCTGGTGCGAGCGCGCTCCGGGCATCATCCACACCGAGGAGTTCGCGTCGAAGATGATGCCGACGCTCCTCGTCGGCCATCAGCTCGTGCCCTATCCGCTGGTCGGCGTGATCAGCCCATGGAACTTTCCGCTGGCGCTGTCACTCATCGACGCCGTGCCCGCGCTCATCGCGGGCTGCGCCGCGATCATCAAGCCGAGCGAGGTGACGCCGCGCTTCGCCGGGCCGCTGCGCAACGCGATTCGCTCGGTGCCGGAGCTCGCGCAGGTGTTCGACATCATGGCCGGCGGCCGGGAGACGGGTGCGCAGCTCATTCCGAAGGTGGACGTCATCTGCTTCACCGGCAGCGTCGCAACGGGGCGGAAAGTCGCGGTCGCCGCGGCCGAGCACTTCATCCCCGCGTTCCTCGAACTCGGCGGCAAGGATCCCGCGATCGTGCTGGCCTCCGCGGATCTCGACAAGGCAGCCGATGGCGTGCTCCGCTCTTCGAATCTCGCGAGCGGTCAGGCCTGCCTCGCCATCGAGCGCGTGTACGTCCATGAATCGGTCTACGACCGTTTCGTGGACCTGCTGGTCGAGAAAGCAAAGCGCTTCCGGCTCGTCTACCCGGACATCGGCGCGGGCGAGATCGGCCCCATGATCTTCGACAAGCAGGCCGACATCATCGACGAGCACCTCGACGAGGCCGTGAGAAAGGGCGCCGTCATCCGCTGTGGTGGCAAGAGCCAGAACCTCGGCGGCGGGCGCTACGTGCCCGCGACCGTGGTCACCGGCGTGGATCACACGATGAAGCTCATGACGGAGGAAACGTTCGGTCCCGTCACGCCGGTCATGAAATTCAGGACGCCGGACGAGGCGGTCGCGCTCGCCAACGACACGATCTACGGACTCTCGGGCGCCGTGTTCGCGGGCACGCTGGAAGAGGCGCGCGCGGTCGCGGAGCGCGTCAACGCAGGCGGCATGAGCCTGAACGACGCGGGACTGACGCGCGAGACCTACGAGGCCGAGAAGCACTCCTTCGGCTTTTCCGGCACGGGCGGCTCGCGCCACGGCGACGCAGGGCTGCTGCGTTTCTTCCGCAAGAAGGCGATGCTGGCGCAGACCGGCAACCCCGCGAAGCTCGGCTGAAGCGGCTAGCGCGGCCGCGGGCGCAGATAGAACTCGAAACTGTCCTGCGGTCTCCCGCTCATGGCGGGAGTCAGGTACAGGATCGTCATGCCCTCGAGCCAGCGCGCGTGCCGGATGGGCCCGACGTCGGCCGCCTCGAACCCCATGCGCCGGACGATCGCAGCGACCTGCGCCTTGGCGGCCGCATCGTCGCCGGCGAGCGGCACTGTCACCGGGCCGCCGGCGAGCGCCGGGTCCGCCATGATGGCGGCCTGCATCGTGTTGAACGCCTTCACGACCTTCGCCCGCGGCGCCCAGGACTGGATGAGCTCGCCACCCGAAGAGTCCACGACCATGCTCATCAGCCGGTCGCTGCCGGGGGCGAACGCGTTGGTCACATCGATGACGATCTTGCCTGACATGCCGCCGAGCGTGCGGACCGTGCCCTGGGCCGCCCGCCACGGGACCGCCAGCACGACGATCTGCGCCCCCTCGGCGGCTTCCGCCGCCGTTGTGGCGCGCGAGCCGCGGGTGCGTCCGACGAGCTCCCGCACCTTCTCCTGCGAGGGATCGCGGGAGCCATAGAGCACGGAGTAGCCGAGGCGCGCGAACTGCGAGCCGAGCGCCGCACCCACGCGGCCCGTGCCGATGACCGCCACGGTTTCGGGCTCGGGCGCCGCCCCTGCTGGCGTCAGGCTCCAAAAGGCAAGCAGGATCGTGACCAGCGCCGTCGTCGTCGCTCTCATCGCTTTGCTCCTTCCACTCGCACCCACACGGACTTGTACGCGGGGGTGAAGCTCGCCGGGTCGTAATCCTCGAGCGCGATCAGCGGCATGGCCTCGGGGTAGTACGCGGCACACGAGCCGCGGGCAATCGGGTAGGCGACCGCCGCCAGGCGCCGCAGCTCGCGCTCCGCGCCGCCGGGTCCGGCCGCGAAGACATCGACCTCGTCGCCGGAGCTCAGACCCAGCGCGGCGAGATCCGCGGCGTTCATGAACACCACGTCGCGACGGCCGAAGACGCCGCGGTAGCGGTCGTCCGTGCCGTACACGGTGGTGTTGTACTGATCGTGAGAGCGGACGGTCGTGAGTCGCAGCGGGTAGCCCGCGGGCGCCGCCGCCAGCGCCGCCGCGAAGGGAATGAACCGTGCGCGGCGGTCGGGCGTCCGCCACTCGCGCTCGGCCGCCGGATTTCGCAGGTGGAAGCCGCCGGGCCGGCGGATGCGGGCGTTGTAGTCGTCGAAGCCCGGGATCACCTGCTCGATGCGTTCGCGGATGCGGTCGTAGTCGGCGACGAGTTCCTCCCACGGCACGCGGCTCGAGGGCAATGTTGCGCGCGCGAGGCCCGCGACGATCGCCGGCTCGGAGCGCAGCTCCACGGAGACCGGCGTGCGGAAGCCGCGCGAGGCGTGCACCATCGACATCGAGTCCTCCACCGTCACGGCCTGTGGGCCGCCCGCCTGCAGGTCGAGGTCGGAGCGGCCGAGGCAGGGGAGGATCAGCGCGTCGGCCGAATGCAGCAGGTGGCTGCGATTGAGCTTCGTGTGCATGCCGACCGTGAGCTCGAGCCTGCCGAACGCCGCGCGGGTCGCGACGGGATCGGGCGCCGCCACCGCGAAATTGCCGCCGAGAGAAACGAGTATCCGGATGTCGCCGCGAAGCATCGCGCCGATGCACTCGACGACCGTCACTCCGTGCTCGCGCGGCGAGCGGATGCCGAACGCGGCGTCGAGACGGTCGAGGAAATCGGCGCGTGGCCGCTCGTTGATGCCGACGGTGCGGTCGCCCTGGACGTTGCTGTGGCCGCGCACCGGACAGATACCGGCGCCGGGCCTGCCGATGTTGCCGCGAAGGAGCAGGAGGTTCGCGATCTGCTGGACATTGCCGGTGCCGTGACGGTGCTGGGTGATGCCCATGCCATAGGCCACTATCACCGAGGGCGCCGAGGCATAGATCTTCGCCGCCGTGTCGAACTCCTCGCGACTGAGCCCCGTCCCGGCAGCGAGCTTCTCCCAGTCGAGCGCGACGAGCTGCGCCCGCAAGCTGTCGATGCCCGACGTCTGCGTGGCGATGAACTCGCGGTCGAGCACGTCACCCGCGGCGTCGTCCATCTCCAGCAGGCGCTTCATCAGTCCCTGCAGCACGAGATAGTCGGAGCCGATGCGCGGCTGGAAGTAGTGCGTCGCAAGCTCGGTGGCGCCGCCGGTCAGCATCTCGCCGGCGCTCTTCGGCGACTGGAAACGCTCGAGTCCCCGCTCGCGCATCGGGTTGAAGACGACGATGGGTCTGCCGCGGCGGGCGACTTCGCGCAGCGTCGCGAGCATGCGCGGGTGGTTGCTGCCCGGGTTGTGGCCGAAGGTGAAGATGGCGTCGGTCAGCGCGAAGTCGGCGAGCTGCACCGTGCCTTTGCCCACCCCGATCGACTGCGGCAGGCCGATGCTGGTCGCCTCGTGGCAGAGATTGGAGCAGTCGGGCAGGTTGTTGGTGCCGAATTCGCGCACGAAGAGCTGGTAGAGGAAGGCCGCTTCGTTGCTGGTCCGTCCCGAGGTGTAGAACGCCGCGGCATCAGGCTCGGGCAGCGCGCGCAGCCGGCCGCCGATGAATCGGAACGCGTCATCCCAGGCGATCGGCTCGTAGCGATCGCTGGCGGGGTTGTAGCGCATCGGGCGCGCGAGCCGGCCCTGGTCTTCGAGCCAGTGGTCGGATCGGCCGCGCAGTTCCCTGACGGAGTGCGCCGCGAAGAAATCCGCGCCCACCGTCCGTGACGTGGCTTCCCAGGCGACGGCCTTGGCGCCGTTCTCGCAGAACTCGAAGGAGGAGGTGTGGGCGGGGTCTGGCCAGGCGCAACCCGGGCAGTCGAAGCCGTCGGGCTGGTTGGTCCGGAGCAGCGCGCGCGTGCCCGTCGTGAGCGTCCGCTGTTCGCGCAGCGCCCGGGCCACGGCCGCGAGCGAGGCCCAGCCGCCTGCCGGCCCGCGATAGGGCTTGAGATCGCCGCTCACGCTATCGCCCCGCCGGTCATGCGGAGGAGTGTACTACCCGCCCGCGGCGGGCGGATGGTCAGGGCCCGTAAGCGGACGGGCCCGGCGGCTCGTTGAGCTGCGCGCGCAGGATCGAGTAATCCGAGATCGTCACGAGCCCGCTGCCGTTCAGATCGGCATTCGGGTCCGACGTGTTCAGCGCATTTTTCAGAATCGTGTAGTCGGACGACGTCACGGACCCCGAGTTGTTGAGGTCGCCGTCGCACATGTTGCCGTAGCCGTCGCCGTCCGCGTCGAGCTGGCTGTAACCGCCGGCATCGGGAACGATCGGTCCGTTTGCGGCATTGATGCAGTTGTCCTGCGCGTCGTAGGCGCCATCGGCATCGGTGTCATTCATGAGCTGCCAGGTGATGCCGTAGTGGTAGTTGAAGCCCGTGGTCGAGGCACGGGTGACGCGCAGCGCGTACTGGGCGTTGGCCGGGACGACGAGCCAGGCGTTCTCGGTATTGTCGACCGTGCTCTGGGATGTGTAGACGGTGGTCGAGCTCGCCACATCGATCACGCTCAGGCTCAAGTCGCGGAAATAGGCGGTGGTGGAGAAATTGCCCTGACCATTGACGGTGCCGTTGATGTCGACGTTCGTCACCAGCGCCGCAGTCAGGAGCCGCGGCGTGGCCGAGACGGGCAATGCGTAGGTGGCCGTCGTGTTGGTCCCGCTGCTGCCGCCGAAGCGGGGATCGTAGTCGAAGCCGGCGCTGGCCGTACCGGAACCCGGCCCGCCGTCCTCGGCGCTGTTCTGCTCGCCGGCGGTGATGATGTGGTAGCTGTTCCGGATGTTGAGCTGGCCCGCGCCATAGCGGCTGTCCAGGCCATTGCCGGACTGGTTGCCCGGGCTGCGGTAGAGCGCGAGATTTGCCGTCGTCGAGTTCCGCGTTACGCGGTCGGCGCCGGCCATGAGTGCCGCCCTGACGACCTCCACGCGCTCGGCGTTGCGGACGAGGAGCCCCGCGCGGTTCGTAGAGCTGGTGGACACCGGGTCGGTGGACAGCGCGGCGTTGCCGTGTCCGGTCTGGACGAGCAGCGCCGCGGCGGCCGCGACGCGCGGCGTCGCCTGGCTGATGCTTTCTGCAGGTACCACCAGGTCGGGCCTGGTGCGACCGGTGCCATACAGGGAGTCCACGACGACCGTTCCTGAGACGTGACCGCCATCGCTGCGCCCGGCAGCGATCGAGTTGAAGCCGCTCGCCAGCAGCGGGCTCGGAGGGCCCTGGGCGACGACGTTGATGAAATCATCGGTCTCGATGACCCAGTCGAGGCGGCGCAGGACTTCTGCATTGAACGAGTTGAATTGTCCGGCGCCTGCCCAGCTGTGATTGCCAACGCGGCTCGTCGAGGAGAGCGGCCGGGCGTTCGCGCCGGTGGTGCCGGCATGCAGGAAGTCGTCGTACACCCACTGATCCGCCCAGTACACCGAAACATCCGTGATGCCCGGGGCGATCGAGGTCGTGGTCCCGTAGAACTCCTTGCCGACGGAGGTGGCGTGCGCCGAATACAAACCCGGTGGCCCGCCCGAGCGGTCAATCAGCGTCTTGCCCCCGAACTCGCCGGCCCATGGATCCACCATCCAGGCATTCTGTCCGTTGACCTGCACCGCCGCTTCCACCTGGCTGACGGCGACACCGGTGCCATTCGGCGTGGCGCCGCCGAGCTCTGCCTGGAGCTGCGTGAAATGAATATCGTCCGGGTAGGCCGCGCCCGCGCCGGACGACACGAGCAGGCATAGCATCACGGGCGCTGAAAGGGCGCGGCGCTGGACGGCGCTGCTGGGGGGGTCTGGCGACAACTTCGTTTCTTGATACGCCGTTGGCTGGGCGTTTGGGCTACTTTGGCTGATCGGGCGCCATGCGGCAAGGTCGCCTTCACGTAAACTCGCCCTGACCGCGACAGAGCCGGCAATACACTCCTGCCGCAGGTGAGATGGCCCTGATTATGTCGAGTCGCTGTCACGTGCGATGGCGGCGTCATGATCGCGCGGCCGCGACGGTCGCCAGCCGACGAATGGACTCCCGTGGTGAAACCCGCTACAGTGCGCCCCGCTGTTCAGGCACGTGCGCGGTCAGCGCCGCCTCAGCTCGCAGTCCGTCCCTCTCTGACGCGCTTCGGTTGTTTGTTTCTCCGCTGTGACCGCACCGGACGTTATGCCGGGCGAAGCGGATCTTTGTTACTTCAGGAATCTATTATTTAAATGTCATTTTCGAATCTCGGGCTTGCGCCCGAATTGCTGCGTGCTGTCTCCGACAAGGGATATGACACGCCCACGCCCATTCAGTCCAGGGCCGTCCCATCCATCCTTGCAGGTCGTGACGTGCTGGCCGCAGCGCAGACCGGCACCGGCAAGACCGCCGGGTTCATCCTGCCGATCCTGCAGAAGCTGAAGGAAGCCCAGGGTCGCACGCCCCGTGCGCTCGTACTGACGCCGACCCGCGAGCTCGCCGCCCAGGTGGCCGAGAGCGCCCGCGATTACGGCAAGTATCTGAAACTGCGCACGGTCGTCGTCTTCGGCGGCGTCGGCATCAGGCCGCAGATGGACGCGCTGCGACGGGGCTGCGACCTGCTCGTCGCGACGCCCGGACGCCTGCTGGATCTCGCCGGGCAGAATGCCGTGAACCTGCGCGCCGTGCAGATCTTCGTTCTCGACGAGGCCGACCGCATGCTCGACATGGGCTTCATCCCCGACATCAGGCGGGTGCTGAAGCTCCTGCCGGGCGAACGTCAGAATCTCATGTTCTCGGCGACATACAGCGAGGACATCCGCGCGCTGGCGGCGCGATTCCTGCGCGACCCCGAGGCGATCGAAGTCGCGCCGCGCAACGCGGCGGCGGAACGGGTGGAGCACCGCATCTACAAGGTGGTGAAGGACCACAAGCGGCACCTGCTCGTGCATCTGATCCGCTCGCTCGGCTGGCAGCAGGTGCTGGTGTTCACGCGCACCAAGCACGGTGCGAACCGCCTCACTCAGCATCTCGAGCGGTCGGGCATCGAGGCTGCGGCCATCCACGGCAACAAGAGCCAGGCCGCGCGCACCAAAGCGCTCGCGGACTTCAAGCAGGGCCAGTCGACGGTGCTGGTGGCGACCGAGGTCGCGGCCCGGGGTCTCGACATCAAGGAGCTGCCGCTGGTGCTCAACTACGAGCTCCCGAACGTGCCCGAGGACTACGTGCACCGCATCGGCCGGACGGCACGGGCCGGACAGGCAGGCCAGGCGGTCTCGCTGGTCTCGCAGGACGAGGCACCGCTCCTGCGGGACATCGAGCGGGTGCTCCGCCAGAGCCTGCCGGTCGCGCCCCTTCCGGAGTTCGAGATTCCGGTCACGCCCGAGCATTCGCCGCGCGACCCGTCCGGCGGAGCCGGGCGCCGTCACCATGACGGCGCCCGCCAGCCGGGCAACGCCGGGCAGCGATGGCAGCCGGGCTCGCAGCAGCGCCGCAGCGGCGGCCGTCATCGCAAGGCCGGATCCGGCAGGCGCTCACAGGGCTGACGCGCGCCGAGGGCGCCGGCCGCGCCGGGTTCCAGATCGCGGAGTTTGGCGTCAGACTCAGCGGATCGCGGAACGAGGACATGTCATGCCGGACCCCAGCACCGATCTCTCCCGGCGCGCCTTCATGCGCGCCTCCTCGGCCTGCGCTATTCTCGCGCCCATGCTGAGCGCAGGCGCCGCGGAATCGACTTCGTCGTGGGCCGAATTGAGCCGCATGACGGGCGAGGGCGAAGCGCTCTGGGACGCTGTCAGGCGCCAGTACTTCATCGAGGACGGCCTCAACTACCTCAACACCGGCACCTATGGGCCGACGCTGCGCGCGGCCTACGACGGCGTCTGCCGCAATCTCTTGGCGATGGGCGCCAACTACAGCAAGGCGTTCCGCGAGCACATGACGGGGGAGGCCGTGCCGGGCTTCATCGCGCGTGTGGCGCGCTTCGCGGGCGCCAGCCCGGACGAGATCGCGTTCACGAGCGGCACGACCGAGGCGATGAACTACATCGCCAACGGGCTCGAGCTCAAGCCCGGCGACGAGATCCTGACGACGAAGCACGAGCATTTCGGCGGGGTCTATCCGTGGCTGCTGAAGGCGAAACGCTACGGCGTCGTCGTCCGGCAGATCGACCTCAAGACACCGCCCGAGAGCGCCGCGCAGCTGCTGGAGCAGTTCGAGCGATCACTCACGCCACGCACGCGTGTGGTGAGCTTCTGCCAGATCCAGTACACGGACGGCGCGATCCTGCCGGTCCGCGAGATCTGCGAGCTTGCGCGCTCGCGTGGCATCATCTCCGTCGTCGACGGCGCACAGGCCATCGGCATGCTCGACTTCAGGATTGCGGACCTCGGCTGCGATTTCTACGCGACGAGCCTGCACAAGTGGCTGACGAGCCCCTACGGCTGCGGGCTGCTCTACACGCGCGAAGCGATGCGCGACCGGCTCTGGCCGAGCGTGGTGCTGAGCTTCGGCGGCTGGGATGGGGTCGATCGCAATGGCCAGCCCGGCGTCACCGACGTCTCGTATGCGACGAACTATCCCAAGGCGCTCCTCAAGTACAGCAGCAACATCGAGTACTACGGGGCGCTCTACTGGACGGCCGCGCTCTGCATGGACTTCCAGGACGCCATCGGCCGCGACCGGATCGAGGCGCGCATCCGCACGCTCTCGACGCGCCTGGCGGACGGCTTGCGCGGCATCCCGGGGGTCAGGCTGTGCTCGCCCGCCGACCCCGCGCTGCGCTCGGGCCTCGTCTCTTTCCGCGCCGGCGATCTCGACACCGAGAAGTTTGCGATCCGGCTGCGCACCGAGCGCAACATCGTCTCCCGCTACGTGCGCCATCCCGGGATGAGCTTCGACGTCAGCCGCTTCTCCACCCACATCTTCAACTCTGTTGACGACATCGATGCGGCCGTGGCGGCGGTGCGGAACTTCACGGCGTAGCGTGACCCGGAGTCTGGCCCTCGGGCTTCGGAAACGCCGGAGTTTGCCGGCATCTTCGCTCAGGCCGTCTCCATTGTTTCCGAAACCCAGGGCCAGACTCCGGCCTGCTATGGCGAGTGCCGTACCGCTCCAGACCGCAACTGCTCATCGAGCCGGTACGGGATCAACACAAGGGCCGACGCAAGCGTAAGGGTGGATGGGATCAGCGCCATCGCGTCGTAGATGGCGGCGATCGCGCTCGCGGGCTGTTCGCCGCCGCCCGTGAGCGAGGGCAGGTAGCCCTGCGACTGCAGCCAGGCTCCTGTGAGGGCGACCCCGATCGCGCTCGCGAGCTTCTCGGCGGTCGTGTAGAAGCCGGCGAACAGTCCCTCGCGGCGCAGGCCCCCGGAGCGCACGTAGTCGTGGTGGATCGCGTCGGGCAGCATCGCCTGGCCCATCAGCAGCAGCCCGCCCGAGATCACGCCGCCGAGGACCGCGCGCACGACGAGACCCGCGATCGGCTCGTCCGGGCCCGCCCAGTACCAGGTCAGCCCCACGAGCGCGGAGGCGACGCTCGCGATCAGGTAGGCCGTGCGCTTGCCGATGCGCCGCGCGAGGCGCAGCCAGACCGGCGTCGACGCGATTAGCAGCACGCTGATGATGAGCCCGTAGCCGCCGAGCCAGCCGTACCCACGCTTCAGCACGTGGAGGAAGAAGTACACCGTGACGAGCGAGCTCGCGGCGAGCGCGCCGAGCTGCAGCGTCTTCACCGCGAGCAGCAGCAGGAAGGGCTGATTGGAGGCGGCGATCCGCACTCGTTCCCGGAAGCCGAGCGCCGAGCGCACCGGCTCGGAACCCGCCGCGGTCGAGGTGAAGCGTGCGCAGGCGAGCATCGCGGCGAGCGCGATGCCTCCGTAAAGCAGCGCGAGGAGCCGATGGCCGGCGCGGTCGCTGCCGATCACCTGGAGCAGGAGCGGCGCGCCCGCGATGCCGAAGATCGTGCCGAGCCCTATCGCGAAGACCCTGAACGACATGAGCCGCGCGCGCTCGTGATACCCCGGCGTCATCTCGGCCGGCATGGCCATGTAGGGGACGTTGAAGATCGCGTAGCCCAGGGCGTAGACCGCAAGCGCCGCGGCGCAGATGGAGAGCGCGTGCGGGGTCTCGGCGGTGCTTGGCAGGAAGAAGAGCGCGACGAAGCCGGCCGCGCACAGGATGCTGCCGGCCGCGAGCCACGGTCGCCGCCGGCCCCAGCGGCTGCGCGTGCGGTCGGAGAGGAGCCCGATCGCCGGGTCGATCGCGGCGTCGAAGAGCTTCGAGGCGGAGAAGATCGCCGCGAACGTGCCGGCCGCGATGCCGAGCCAGTCCGTGGCATAGCGTGCGAGGAGTACGTTGATGGTGTTGAAGATGATGGAGATGCCGAGCGTCCCGACGCCCCAGCCGAGGCACAGGCGGAGCGGGAGGCGCGCCGGCTCGGCGCTGCCTGCGCCCGTCACCCGGAATTCCCGGCGGGGGCGGGCATCAGGATCGCGAGCAGGATGTAGAACAGGATCCCCGGGAAGGCGGCGCTCATGATGGAGACGACGACGTAGACCACCCGGGTCACGGTCACATCCCAGCCGAGCCACTCCGCGAGCCCGGCGCAGACACCGAAGATCATCTTGTTTGCGGACTTCCGCAACGGCCGGGGCGTCTCGTCCATGGTTCTCCTCCTCCGGCGTTCATACTAACATTCGCGCAAAAGGGGAGACCTCACATGAAAACGAAAGCCGCCGTGTCCTACGAGGCCGGCAAGCCGCTGGCGATCGAGACGGTGGACCTCGAGGGCCCGAAGGCCGGCGAGGTGATGGTCGAGATCCGGGCGACCGGCGTCTGTCACACCGACGAGTTCACGCGCTCGGGCGCCGACCCCGAAGGACTCTTCCCGGCGATCTTCGGGCACGAGGGGGCCGGAGTGGTCGTGGAAGTTGGGCCCGGCGTGAAGTCGGTGAAGAAGGGCGATCACGTGATCCCGCTCTACACGCCCGAGTGCCGCGAGTGCAAGCCCTGCACGTCGCGCAAGACCAATCTCTGCACGGCGATCCGCGCGACGCAGGGCAAGGGCTTGATGCCGGATGGCACGAGCCGCTTCTCGCGCGCGGGCAAGATGATCCATCACTACATGGGCTGCTCGACGTTCTCGAATTACACCGTGCTGCCCGAGATCGCGGTGGCGAAGATCCGCGAGGACGCGCCCTTCGCCAAGGTCTGCTACATCGGTTGCGGCGTGACCACCGGCATCGGCGCTGTCATCAACACGGCCAAGGTCGAGGCGGGGGCGAACGTCGTCGTGTTCGGCCTGGGTGGCATCGGGCTCAACGTGATCCAGGGCGCGCGCATGGTGGGGGCCGCGAAGATCGTCGGCGTGGACGTCAACCCGGCACGCCAGGCGCTCGCCGAGAGCTTCGGGATGACGCACTTCGTGAATCCGAAGGAAATCGACGGCGATCTCGTGGCCTGCCTCGTCAACCTCACCGATGGCGGCGCCGACTACAGCTTCGAATGCGTGGGCAACGTCGATCTCATGCGCCAGGCGCTCGAGTGCTGCCATCGTGGCTGGGGCGTGTCGGTGATCATCGGCGTGGCGGGCGCGGGGCAGGAGATCAGGACGCGCCCGTTCCAGCTCGTCACGGGCCGGGTCTGGAAAGGCACGGCGTTCGGCGGCGCGCGGGGCCGGACGGATGTGCCGAAGATCGTCGACTGGTACATGGAGGGCAGGATCAACATCGACGATCTGATCACCCATACGTTGCCGCACGCGGAGGTGAACCGCGCGTTCGACCTGATGCACACGGGCGAGTCGATCCGGACCGTGTTGACTTACTGAGCTGTGGGAGGCACGCGAGTGCCGATTGCCGGGACCTGTCGGGGCTTGCGCCTCTCCTACTGTGACCGGGAGCACCGCCTCGGAGTTTTTCGGATAATAAACCCATGAATATCCATCACCGGAAGTTTGCCCTCGCACCCGCCGCCCTGCTCGCGATCGCCCTCCCGGCACTGGCAGGGGACGGGTCGGCGGGAGCGGGAATCGGCGACAACTATTTCCGGGCCGGCAGCACCGTGGAGCTCCGCGAGCCGATCTCGGGCGATGCGATGTTGGCCGGCGCGACGGTGGAGAGCAATGCTTCAGTCGGCGGCGACGCGACGCTTGCCGGCGGCGATGTCGCCGTGCGGGCCACGGTCGGCGACGATCTCTACGCCGCCGGCGGACAGGTCGAGGTGGACGCGCTGGTCAACGGCAGCGCGCGCATCGCCGGCGGGCGCGTGCGCATTCTGCCGGAGAGCCGTATCGACGGCGGCGTCTCCATCGCGGGCGGGACCGTCACGGCCCAGGGCACTTTCGGGCGCTATCTGACCGTCGCGGGCGGAGACGTGACGGTCGGCGGCGTCGTCGACGGCGACGTGCGTGTCTACGCGGACTCACTCACCGTGCTGCCAGGCACGCGGATCGGCGGCCGCCTTACGTATCGGACGTCGCAGAACGTGACGTTGCCGGGGGATGTGGAGATCGGCGGCGGCACCGCCAGTGACGATGCCGGCGTATCGGGTGGCAGGATGAGCGGGCAGGACCGGGGCCCGGGCGGGATGGCCGGACGGGTGGTGTGGCTCTGGGTCGCCGGGCTCTTTGCCGTCGGGCTGCTGCTCGCGTTCGGGCTCGCGCGGTTCTCGCACGAGACCACGCGCGTGCTCACGGGCCGGCCCTGGCTCGCGATCGGCCTCGGCTTTCTCGTGCTGGTCTGCGTGCCGGCGATCGTCGTGGCGCTCTTGGTCACGCTCATCGGCATCCCGATCGCGCTGATCCTCTTGCTGGTCTATGTCGCGCTGCTGATCGTGGCCTACGTGGTCGGCGCACTCTTTCTCGCCGATCGCGCGCTGGCGAGGGTGCGTCCCGGCACGCAGGTCACCGCCGGCTGGCGGCTGCTCACGCTGTTCGCCGTCCTGATCGGTCTCGCGATTGTCGGCGGCATCCCGCTACTCGGCAGCCTTGCCCATTACGCGGTCCTGTTGCTCGGGCTCGGCGGCATCGTGCTCGCGCTCTGGGGTGGCTCACGAGCCCCACCGGCGCCGGCCTGAGCGGCGCGCAGTTCCCGGAGTTTCTCTTCCGTCAGGTCGTAACGCAGCAGCACCAGCGCTGCGAGCGCGTTGCATACGGCCGGCACGATGGCGATATTGAGATAGATGCCCGTGAGCGCCGAGCGCGTCTGCTCCACCACTGCCTCGTTGACGCTTTCCCTGTAACCGAACGCGGCGAGGATGAGACTCAGCACGACGGGGGAGAGCGCGTAGGCCGACTTCTCGACCAGGCTGTAAGCGCCGGAAAACACGCCTTCCCGGCGCATGCCGGTGCGCAGCGTGTCGTATTCCATGATGTCCGGCAGGAGCGTCATGCCGAGCAGGAGCTTGCCGGCCGCGAAAGACCCCAGCATGAACGCCCGCAGCGTGAAGATCCATTCGCTCTCGCCGGGTCTCGCCAGCAGCCAGGACAGCACGACGACCATGAAGCCGAGCGTCGCCACCATCAGCGCCCGCTGCTTGCCGATGCGCGCCGAGAGCTTGACCCAGAAGAGCGGCACCGTGATCAGCGCCGCCCCGGCGTAACCGATGCTGTACCAGAGCATGATGCCCGGGTCGTGGTGCAGCACGTTCTTCACGAAGAAGAGCAGCGTGGCGGTGACCGTGGCGCCGGAGAACAGCGTCAGCAGCTTGAAGCCCGAGAGCAGCAGGAACGGCCTGTTCGACAGCGCGGACCGCAGCTGCTCGGCGACGCTGTACCTGACGGTCTCCCTTTCCGTGCGCCGCGCGCGGGCCGTGCCGAAGAAGCTCACGAGCATCGCGATGCCGGCGGCGAGTCCGAGGATCCAGCCGACTTTGCCATAACCCTGCGCCCCGCCGCCCAGCATCCTGGCGAGGGACGGCGCCAGGCCGACGCCGATGAGATAACCGAACTGGATGAACACCACCCGGAAGGACATGATCGCGGTGCGCTCGTGGTAACTGCCCGACATCTCGGCGGGCATCGCCATGTAGGGCACGTTGAAGCAGCTGTAAGCCGTGGCGTAGAAGAGCAGGGCGCCGAGCACGTATGTCATCGTCGCGGCGGGCGCATCGGCCGCGGATTGCGGGACGTTGAACAGGATGACAAAAGCGGCGGCGCACAGGAATGAACCCGCCAGCATCCACGGCCGGCGCCGTCCCCACCGCGAGCGCGTGTGATCGCTCATGAGCCCGATCGGCACGTCGCAGACGACGTTGTAGGCCTTGGCGATGCCGAGCAGGAGGCCGGCCACCTGCACCTTCATGCCGACCACGTTGGTCAGGTAGTAGAGGAGCAGCACGGCGTAGCTGTTGAAGAGGATCGCGACCCCGAGGGAGCCGACACCCCACCCGAGCCGGATCGGGAATGGCACGGGCGCCGCGCCGGAACTTTCTGAGGTTGCCGCCGCCACCGGGAGATCCCTGGAAAATGCCCCGCGGCATGATGGCATACTTCATTGATGTCGTTCACGACGCTGATGGCCGGCCTGCAGCTCCGCGATGGCCGTTGCGCCGGCGTGATTCCGGAAGAGTGGATGCAGGGACGCACGACGTTCGGTGGCCTCGCGGCCGCATTCTGTCTCGAGGGCGCATTGCGTTCGTTCCCGCAGCGCTCGCCACTGCGCTCGGCGCAGGTGACGTTCGTGGGACCGGCTGGCGGCCCCATCGAAGTCGCGGCTGCGGTATTGCGCGCGGGCCGCGCGGTGACATTCGTCGGCGCGGACCTGCTCACCGCGCAGGGCGTCGCCACCCGGTCCGTATTCGCCTTCGGCGCGGCCCGCACCTCGGCGTTCGACCGGTCGTTCACGTCAACGCCAGCCGTGCCTCCGCCGGAGCGCTGCGAGCCGTTCTTCGATGCCGCGTTCGGGCCTGCGTTCTCGACTCACTTCGAGCACCGGCTGGCGAAGGGCGGCAGGCCCGTGTCGGGCTCCGCCGACCACGATCACTTCGTCTGGGTCCGCCACCGCGACGACCAGGCGACGTCGATCGCCGCGCTGCTGGCGCTCGCCGACGTGCCGCCGCCGGCGCTGATGCCGATGTTCACGCAGTTCGCGCCGGTCAGCTCGATGACCTGGATCGTGAATTTCCTCACCGGCACGCCGGCGACGCGCGACGGCTGGTGGCTCCTGCGCTTCCGCGCGGAGAACGCCTCCGAAGGCTACTCGAGCCAGGACATGATGGTGTGGAACCGCGACGGCGCGCCGGTGATCACTGGCAAACAGAGCGTCGCGATTTTTGCCTGAATCGGCGTCGGTCAGTATTCGGGAAGCGGGATTCTCTCCGGGTCCCCTGGAACCGGCGGAAAGACCTGCGTGTCCTCGTCGCGCCACGCGCGGCGTGCGGCTTCCATGCGCGCCTCGTCGCTCGCGACGAGGTTCCACCAGATGAGGCGCGGCCCGTCGGGTGGCTCCCCGCCGATGAGGGCGAGCCGCGTCGCCTGGCGCGCGCGGACGCGGACGCTGCGGCCTGGCGCGAGCACCGCGAGCTCCTGCGCGCCGAGCGTCTCGTCCTCGACGAGGACCGCAGCATCCACCGGATAGACGCCCCGCTCCTCGACGTCGGCCGGCACCTCCAGCACGCCGTCCGCCGGCAGCGAGGCGATGACGAACCACGTGCGCGACAGGGTCTTCACCGGCGAGCGAACACCAAAGGCCTCGCCGGCGACGACGCGGATGTCGGCGCCGGCAATCTCAACCCGCGGGATCGCGGCCGCCGGGTAGTGCTCGAAGGAGGGATCGGCGGACTCATGGCGCCGTGGCAGCGCGACCCAGGTCTGCAGGCCGTGCAAGCGGTGACCCTCGACGCGCGCATCCGGCGGGCTGCGCTCGGAATGCACGATGCCACGGCCCGCCGTCATCCAGTTGACGTCGCCGGGATGGATCTCCTGCGCGTAGCCGAGGCTGTCGCGGTGGAGCAGGGCGCCGTCGAAGAGATAGGTCACCGTGGCGAGCCCGATGTGCGGATGCGGCCGCACGTCCACGCCCAGCCCGGCCGAAAACGTGGCCGGCCCCATGTGATCGAAGAAAATGAAGGGGCCGACCGTCTGCCGCTGGCGGTCGGGCAGCACGCGCACGACGGAGAATCCGCCGAGGTCGCGCGGCCGCGGTCTGAGCAGTTGCTGGATGGCGCTGGTGCTCATCCGACGCTCACCTGAGCTTTCTGTTGTAAACGAAGAACGCCTCGTCGCGCACCCAGCCGAGCGATTCGTAGAGCGCCTGCGCGTGCACGTTGGTCTTTGCGGTCGAGAGGTCCATGCGCGCGACGCCGACCCCGCGCGCGTGCTCCTCGGCGGCGAGCATGAGCGCTCGGCCCACGCCGAAATGACGCGCAGAGGGCACGACGAACAGGTCATAGAGCACGTAGATGGACGCCGCGGCGACGGAGCAAAATGTGGGATAGAGCTGGCAGAAGCCGAGCGCCTTCCCGGCGGGATCCTCGGCCAGGAAGATCACGGACTCGTGCTGCGCCATGCGGTCGCCGATGAAGCGGCGCGCGAGTGCCTCATCCGGCTCCTGCTTGTAGAACTGCCGGTAGCTGTCGAAGAGCGCGGAGACGACCGAGAGATCCCCGGCGTCCGCGAGCCGGACGCGCACCGCACCCATCTGCCTCTTATCCGGTTTCTGCGCCTGAAGCATAGAAAGCGACGATCGCGATCACCAGGAACACGGGCCATGCAAGGTGCCGCCCGCGCGAGCCGACGAGTGTCGCGAGGGCGGTCACGAGGAAGGTTACGCCGATCACGAGGGCGATGTCTCGTCCGGTGACGGGCGGGTGCGCGAGCAGCACGAGGAGCGCGGCGAAGCCCCACCAGGCTCATCGATGGCTGACCGCTGGAACCGGTTGTTGTGCGCGCGATCTGCCTTCATCTTTTCTGCGCTGCAATTCGTTCCAGGGCGACAGCGATTCGTTCCGCCAATTCCAAGTGACGCCGCTGATAATCTGGGACTACTTGCGGGCTCATCTTTCGCATGAAGTAAACCCACACTGCGATCAGCAGAAGGACAGGGAAAGCATCGGTAAATAGTTTGGGCGCGATGTCCAAGGGAGCGGCTCCTTTACTCTATGAGCTTCGCGACGCGCGGTAAAACGATGCGAAGAGTAACCTCACCCCACGCTCCACGTCACCCTCGACAGGCTCCGGCGGAACGCACCGAGCCCGATCGCGACGAGCGCGATGCCCGTGATGCCCATGACGAACGTCACGAGCGCCATCGACTGGCCGATCTTCATCGGGTCCGCGAACAGGTGCGTCGTCACCCAGCCCATCGCGAACGGTCCCATGCCCGCACCGGCGATGCCGACGACTAGCGTATAGATCGACGTCAGGAAACCGCGCAGCTCGTTCGGCGTCATCTCCGCGATTGCCGCCAGCGCTTGCGACGGCGCGTAATTTACGAAGAGGCCCGCGGCGACGTAACCCGCCATCGCCAGTGCAGCCGTCGGCAGCAGCGGCGCGAAGCCCGTGCCGAGGATGAGCCCGATGCCGCCGATCAGGATCGTGCGCATCGTACCGTCGGCGAAGCCGCGCGCCTTCAGGGCGTTCGTCACGTAGCCGCTCGACAGCGCGGAGAACAGGCCCGCGAGCCCGGCGCCGATGCCGTAGATCACGCTGAACTTCGGCACCGACCAGTCATGGATGCGCACGAAGTACGCCGGCAGCCAGTTCACCCAGCCGTAGATCGGCCCGACGATGAACGCGACGCCGAAATAGAGGCAGGCCAGCGTTCCGAGGTTCGGCTTGAGGAAACGCCAGGTGTCGCTCCAGTTCGCACGCCGTCCCGTCGCCAGGAAACCGCGCCGCGGCGGCTCGCGTACCGTCAAAGCCATCAGCAGGGCAGGGACGAGCCCCGCGACGCCGATGATGATGAAGACCGCCTGCCATGCAGGGATCGGGCCGAGCAGCGGCATGTCGAACACGCCGCCGCCGCTGCCGATCAGGCCCACGAAGGCCAGCACCGCGCCGCCGCCGAGATACGTCGCGATCGTGCCGAACGCCGTCGACATCGTGAACACGCCGAATGCCTTCGGTCGCGTCTCGGGGCGGAAATAATCGCTCACGAGCGAGGTCGTGCAGGGATTGATCGTCGCCTCGCCGACGCCGACGCCCGCGCGCGTCACGAAGAGTCCGCCGAAGCTGCGCACGAGGCCGGCGCCCGCCGTCATCAGGCTCCAGAGCGCCGTGCCGCCGGTCAGCAGCCACTTGCGGCTCGTGCGGTCGGCGGCCCAGCCGATCGGCAGGCCGAAGAAGGTGTAGAAGAGCGCGAAGGCGAAGCCCTGGATCACGCCCATCTGCGCATCCGTGAGGCCGAGGTCTTTCTCGATCGCGGGCGTCAGGAGGCCGACGATGATGCGGTCCATGAAGCCGAATAGATAGGCGAAGCAGATCACGCCGAGGCAGTACCACGCGTAGGCGGGGCGCGGATAACGGAGGGGGGCGGGCATCGCGACGGTGTCCTGCGGCTGCGGCTTCTTCTGCGGCGCGGGCATGGCGACGGTGTCCTGCATGGGGGGTCCTCTATGCGGCGGAGGCATGGACAACGGTGTCCTTCATGGGGAGCCCTCAGGCGGCACGGCTCGAGAGATAGTGGTGCCACAGGACCCGCGCCGCGACCGAGCGCCACGGCGACCACTCGGCCGCGAGCCGCGTGAGCGTGGCCGCGTCGGGGCGCGAGCGCAGGCGCTTCGCCTGGTGCACCGCCTGCGCGAGGGCGAGGTCGCCTTGCGGCCAGACGTCGGGCCGACGCAGTGCCATCAGGTAATAGATGTCTACGCTCCAGGGCCCCAGGCCGCGCACGGCGAGGAGCGCCGCGCGCCCCGACTCGTCGTCGGCGAGCGCGACCCGCGTCAGGTCGAGCTCGCCCGAGAGAATCCGTGCGGACAACCCGTCGCAATACGTGGCCTTCTGACCGGTGAAGCCGAGCCGGCGCATGCCGCTCACGCCGAGCTCGTGCACCGTCTGCGGCGTCACGGCGCCCATGCGCTCGCGCAGACGCGCGTACATCGTCCGCGCCGCGGCGAGCGAGACCTGCTGCTCGAGGATGATGCGCACGAGCGTCGGAAAGCCGGGGCGCCGTCCCCACAGCGGCGGCGGACCGAACCGGCGCACGATACCGGCGAGAGCAGGGTCGCGCGCGCAGAGTGCCGCGACGCCGAGCGCGAGCGTGGCGCGATTGAGCTGGCGGAGGGACACTAGCGCGGCGCCCGCATGTAGCGGTGGACGAAGAAGTAATAGATGACGCCGAGACCGAGCAGCACGCCGCCTCCCCAGAGCGTGATGCGATGGAGGTCCCCGGCGAGCAGCGCCTCGTCCTGGCCGGCGGTGACGCCGAGCCACGCGAGCACGCTGCACCAGGCCGCGGAGCCGATGACGGTGGCGGCCGAGTAATACCAGAAGTTCATGCGCACGATGCCGGCCGGGATGCCGATCAGGTGCCGGATCCCGGGCAGCAGCCGCGAGATGAATACGCCGACCTCCCCGTAGTGATCCGCCCACGCCTCCGCGCGCTCGACCTTCTCGGCCGGGATCATCACGTAGTGGCCGTAGCGCATCACGAGTGGCCGCCCAATCCCGCGCGCGACCCAGTACATGATCGTGGCCCCGAGCCAGGAGCCGACCGTGCCGGCGAGGACGACGCCCGGGACCGACATGGTGCCGCCGGTGTGGGCAAGGTGCGCGGCCGGCGGGATCACGACCTCGCTCGGCAGCGGGATGATGGAGCTCTCCATCGCCATCAGGAGCACGATCAGCGCGTAGCCGCCGTCCTCGAGCGCCTTGAGGTACCAGTCCATGAATTGCTGCAGGAATCCGGCCACGCTTACTTCTTCGGCGGCGGCCGCAGCGTCACCTTGAGGATGGTGCGGCCGATGTCGGCGCTCACGTAGAGGGCGCCGTCGGGTCCGGCCGCGACGTCGCTCACGGTATACGGATCCCTGTCGCCGGCCGGCGACACGAGGCCGATGGGGAGATCGGCGGCGAGCACCTCGAACTTGCCGGTGATGGGCTCGATCGCGATCAACCGTCGCAGCCCGACCTCGACCACGGCCAGGCGGCCATCGCCCATGAGGGCGATGCCCTCGGGATGGTTCAGGTGCGAGGTGACGATCGTCTTCTCGAAACGGTCGAGCCTAAACTGTGTGACGCGGCCGGCGTGATATTCGGTGACGTAGCCCTTGGTCGCGTCGACGACCGCCAGGCCCACGGGTCCGTCGAGCGCGTCCGCGATCAGCCTTACCCGCGAGTCCTCGTTGGGCCCGAGGTGCAGGATCCGCCCCGTGCCGAACTCGGTGGTCAGCACGGCACCGCCAGGCAAGAGACGCAGGCCGAGCGGCTCGCGCAGGCTGGAGACGTTGAAGGTCACGGCGCCGGTCGGGTTGATGGCGCGCACCGAACCCGACAGGCTGCTGCTGAAGGCGACGCCTTCGCCCGTGACGTCGAGCATGGTCGGCGCGATCGAATCTCCGCGGGTGGGCAGCGGCTCGGCGGCGCCGGTGACGACGTCCACGGTCATCGCGCACCCGCGGGCGGCGACGATTAGCGTATCGCGGCCCTGGCTGCGCACGACCCCGAGCCCGCCGGGCAGTATCTTCTCGGCGAGCTCCGCCGGCTCGGGCGCCGAGGCGCCGGTCGTGCACGCCGGTGGCAACCCGGCGAGCAGCGGGTCGGCGCGCCACGGGGTGAGCTCCGGTGTGCTGGCGCAGCCTGCGAGCAGCAGGATGGCGGCGATGAGGTACGCGGTTCGGTTCATGGGATTCACCGCAGTCGCGGCAGGAGTTCCCTGCCGATGATGTGCAGCCCCTTGACGGGCTCGTCGTGCAGCCGCAGCGCATTCTCGGTCATGCCTGCGGCGGCGAAGACATTCAGGCGTTCCACGTGGCGGTCGAGGTCGCTCAGATCGCCCGCGAGGCTCAGCCCCTCGACCAGCTTCGCGCAGATCTCCGGCGGCACGCCCTTGATCTCGCCGCTCTTCGTGCGGAACGCCGTGAGAAACGCCTTCATGTTGTCGCGCACGATCGCCGATTCCTCCTTCGTGAGGAAGGGCTCGTACCATTCCGGCCCGAGCCAGCCGCGCAGGATCAGCTCGCGACGGGCCTCGTGGAAGGAGGCCTCGCGATCTTCCTTGACGTGGAACGCGCAGAAATTGTTGACGAGGAAGCTCTTTGTGTCGCGCTTCTCGCGCGCGAGGCTCGCGCGGATCGTGGCCATCGCCGCGGGCAGCATCGGCTCCGTGATGTCGCTGAACATCGTGCCGTCGGCGAAGCGCACCGCCATGTCGAGCATCTTCGGGCCGGTCGCGCCCGCGTAGACGATCGGGGGCTTGCCCTTCACCCAGGTGGAGCGGAAGTAGCGGGCGCGGTAGACCTCGCCGTCCCAGTTGACGGGCTGGCCCGACACCGCGCGCTTCACCATCGCGATCGCTTCGCCGGCGCCCGTCACGCGCTTGCCGTATTTCATGCCGAGCACGCCGGGCCACTGGCCGCCGCCGCCGACGACCACCATGCCGCGGTTGCCCGAGGCTTCGTTGAGCGTCGCGACGGCGTTGGCGATCTTGAGGGGATGCATCTCGTAGGGACTGACGATGCACACGCCGAGCAGGATCCGCTTCGTCGCCGTGGCCGCGGGCATGAGGCACATGAAGGGGTCCCGCCCGTCGGCGTAGTTCGACGTCCAAAGCCCGCGGATCCCGTAACCCTCGGCGATCACGGCGAGCTCCGCCACCTGGGCGGGCGTCAGGTCGGCTTCGAGGATGATGTCCGTTTGCATGACTACCTCTGGAGTTGCAGGCGCCACGCCTCGCCGTCGCGCACGATGTGGCCCGCGGACGGCGTGGCGAAATGACTGCCGATGATGAGCACAGCCTCGTCGCTGTAGCGCTCGATGAAGGCGCGTCGCGTGCCGAGCGCCTGCTCGCGGTCGAAATCGAAGGGGTTGCACCAGTGCGGCCGCGCGAGCTGGCAGGGATGGTGGATGAGATCGCCGGTGACGACGGCGTGCTCCCCCTGCGAGGCGATGTGTACGGAGACGTGTCCCGGCGAGTGCCCTGGCGTCGACTCGAGCCACACCTCGTCGGTGAGCCTGAAGTCGGGAGCGACGAGCTCGGCGAGGCCGGCCTCGATCACGGGCCGCACCGAATCGCCCGCGTAGTCCCCGAGCTTCGTGACGGGCGCCTTGTCGAGCCACTCCCAGTCGCGCGCCGAAAAGACGTAGCGGGCCTTCGGAAAGGTCGGCACCCAGCGGCCGGCGACGAGCATCGTGTTCCAGCCGACGTGATCCGGATGCAAGTGCGTGCAGACGACGTAGTCCACCGCCTCGCGCGGGAAGCCCGCTTCTGCGATATGCTCCAGGAACGCCCCCTGGCGCTGGTTCCACAGCGGCACGATGCGCGGCTTGTCGTTGCCGAGGCAGGTATCGATCACGATGCGCTTGCCCCGCGACAGCACCAGCAGCGAGTAGATGCTGCTGATGAGGTTGCCGCGGTCGTCGACGAAATGCGGACGCAGCCAGCCGATCGGCAGCACGGCGGCGGGCGTCGCGTCCGGCAGCAGCGCCGCGGCGCCCATGAAAGTGTCTTCCGTCTCGATGACGCGCGTGACCGAGACGTCGCCGATCTGCCACCGTTGCATGGCGCGGGCCCGCTCGACTCAGCGCGCGGGGGGCGGCGCGGGCCGCGACTTCTGGTAGCCGGGCCGCGCGTAACAGGCGGCCAGCCAGCGCCGGATGTTCGGATAGGCGCCGAGATCGGGCTTGGTGATGTTGAGCATCGTGAAGCAGGAGGCGAGGTTCAGGTCCGCCACCGTGAAGCTCGCGCCGAGCAGGTAGTCGCGCCCGCCGAGCGCGTTCTCGAGCGCACGCAACGGCCGCTGCAGCTCGTCCCAGTTCTTCCTGTCGTTCGCGGCGTCGCGTTCGTGCTCCTTGTGCATGAAGCGCTCCAGGAAGAGTTGCACCATGCGCGGCTCGAGCTCGGTCATGCAGAAGAAGCTCCACGCGAGCGTGCGGGCCTGGTCGGCCTCGTCGGCCGGCCAGAGCCTGCCGCCATACTTGCGCGCGAGATACAGGTTGATGGCCATGGACTCGAACAGCTTGAGATCGCCGTCCTCGAGGGCGGGTGTCTTGCCGATCGGATTGACGCGGGTGATGGCGGCGGTCTTCGCCTCGCCTTCGAGCCTGCTCAGGTCGTCGTGCTCGAAAGGCACGCCGCACTCGGCGAGCATCCACAGGGCGCGTGACGCCCGGGAGCGGGCGGAACCGTACAGCTTGATCATGAGGCGTTTCCTCGGGCCGGGCCGCGCTCCGGGCTGCGGCAATCGTCATTCACCGTCGTTCAACCCCGAAGCATAGCCGATCGCGACCGTATACAGCCTCCCCGGGCCCGCTAAACTGGCGGCAAACGGACGGACCGCGATTCATTGGCACGCTTCAGCGACATTGGCGGGCGCCTCGCCGAACTCAAGCGCCGGAACATGTATCGGCGCCGGCGGGTCGTGCAGAGCGCCCAGGGGCGCGAGCTCGTCGTGGAGGGGCGGCGCCTGCTCAATTTCTGCAGCAACGACTATCTCGGCCTTGCTGCCGATCCACGCGTGGCGGCACGGCTCGCGGAGGCGGCGCGCCAATGGGGCGTGGGCGCCGGCGCCTCGCAGCTCGTCTCGGGCCACACCTCGGCCCATCGCGAGCTCGAGACCGCGCTGGCGACGTTCACGGGCCGGCCGCGCGCGCTGCTGTTCTCGAGCGGCTACGCGGCCAACATGGGGGCGATCGGCGCGCTGCTCGGTCCGGGCGACCGGGTCTTCGAGGACCGCCTGAACCACGCCTCGCTGCTCGACGGCGGCTGGCTCAGCCGCGCCGAGTTCACCTGGTACCGGCATCGCGACGTCGCGGACCTCGCCGCCAGGCTCGGCGCCGCGGATTCCGCGGACGGCCGGACGCTGATCGCGAGCGACGGCACGTTCAGCATGGATGGCGATATCTGTCCGCTGCCGGAGCTCGTCGCGCTCGCGCATGAGCGCGACGCATGGCTCATGATCGACGACGCCCATGGCTTCGGCGTCCACGGCCGCTGCGGCTGTGGACTCGTCGACCCCGAACGCTATACGACGGCCGACGTGCCGGTGCTCGTCGGCACGCTCGGCAAAGCCTTCGGCACCTTCGGCGCCTTCGTGGCGGGCGAGGAGGAGCTGATCGAGCTGCTGATCCAGCGGGCGCGACACTACATCTTCACGACCGCGATCCCGCCCGCGCTCGCCGAGGCGACGCTCGTCAGCCTGGCGCTGGCCGAGGCGGAGGAATGGCGGCGCGAACGGCTGCGCGAGCTCGTGCTCCGGTTCCGCGCGGGTCTCGGCGACCTCGGCCTCGACGCGCCGTGCTCGGAGACGCCGATCCAGCCGGTCGTGATCGGCGATCCCGGGCGCACGGTCGCGATCAGCGCGGCGCTGGAAGAGGCGGGCGTGCTGGTGATCGCCATCCGTCCGCCGACGGTGCCGCCGGGCACGTCGCGGTTGCGGGTGACGTTCACGGCCGCCCATCTCCCGGAAGACGTGGACCGGCTGCTCAACGCCCTCGGCGACGCGTTGCGCGCCGTGCCGGCGGAGTAGTCCGGTGGCCGAGTTCTTCGTCACCGGCACCGACACCGACGCGGGCAAGACGCTGGTTGCGGCCGCGCTGCTGCACGCCGCCGGCGCGCGCGGCCTGCGCACTCTCGGCATCAAGCCGGTCGCCGCCGGCTGTGAGCGCCGCGACGGCGAATGGGTGAACGCCGACGCATTGCTGTTGCAGGCGCATGCGTCCGTGCAACTGGCTTACCGACAGGTCAATCCCGTCGCCCTGCCGACGGCGATGGCGCCGCATCTGGCGGCGGCGGGGGTGGGCGTGCGGCTCGAGGCGACCGCATCTCGCCCGGCACTGTGCCGACGTCGCGCGCGTCGCCCACGACCTGCTGCTTGCCGAGGGGGCGGGCGGCTGGCTCGTGCCCCTGAACGAGCACGAGACCATGGCCGACGTGGCAGCCATGCTCGGCTGGCCCGTGATCCTCGTGGTCGGCATGCGCCTCGGCTGCCTCAATCATGCCTTGCTCACGGCGGCGGCGATCCGGGCCGCGGGCCTCACGCTCGGCGGCTGGGTGGCGAATTCGGCTGCGCCCGCCATGGACGAGCTCGAGACCAACATCGCGACGCTCGAGGCGCGGCTCGACGCGCCGCGCCTCGGCACCGTGCCATGGCTCGGCGTGGCGCCCGGCGTTGCCGCCGCGGCTTCCCACCTCGACCTCGAGCTCCTGCCCGGGCTGCGCCGTGCTCGAGTTTGACCGCGACCACGTCTGGCATCCGTACGCGTCGATGACCGCGCCGGCGCCGGTCTATCCGGTCGTCTCCGCGTCGGGCTGCCGGCTGCGCCTCGCCGACGGCCGCGAGCTGGTGGACGGCATGTCGTCGTGGTGGTGCGCGATCCACGGCTACAACCATCCCGCGCTCAACGCCGCCGTGACGGACCAGCTCGACGCGCATGGCGCACGTGATGTTCGGCGGGCTGACGCACGAGCCGGCGGTCGAGCTCGCCCGGCGTCTGGTGCGGATCGCGCCCGGCCCGCTGGAGCACGTGTTCTTCTGCGACTCGGGCTCCGTGTCGGTCGAAGTCGCGATCAAGATGGCGCTGCAGTTCTGGTTCGCAGCCGGGAAACCCGGGAAGTCGCGGTTGCTCACGATTCGCGGCGGCTACCACGGCGACACCTTCGGCGCGATGGCGGTGTGCGATCCGGTCAACGGCATGCATGAGCGCTTCGCCGCCGGTGCTGCCGCGGCACCTGTTCGCGGAGCGACCGCGCAGCCGGTTCGGGGCGCCGCTCGCCGCCGGTGACCTCGACGGCTTCGAGGAGCTGATCGGCACCCATCGCGACGAGCTCGCGGCCGTGATCCTGGAGCCGATCGTGCAGGGCGCGGGCGGCATGTGGTTCTACTGCGGCGGACTACCTGCGCGCCGTCGCCGAGCTCTGCCGGCGGCACGACGTGCTGCTGATCGCCGACGAGATCGCCACCGGCTTCGGCCGCACCGGGCGGCTCTTCGCCTGCGAGCACGCCGGCGTCGAGCCCGACATCCTCTGTCTCGGCAAGGCGCTCACCGGCGGCTATGTCGGCATGGCCGCGACGCTTGCGACCGGCCGCGTCGCGCTTGGCGTGTCGAGCGGACGGCAGTCCTGCTCATGCACGGGCCGACGTTCATGGGCAACCCGCTGGCCGCGGCGGTCGCCTGCCGCAGCATCGACCTCCTGCTCGAGGGGCCGTGGCGCGAGCGCGTGGCCTCGATCGAGGCGCAGTTGCAGGCAGAGCTCCGGCCGTTTGCCGGGCATCCCGCCGTGGCGGACGTGCGGGTGCTGGGCGCGATCGGCGTCGTGGAAACGAAACGGCCGGTGCCGGTCGCTGAGTTGCAGAGGATATTCGTGGACGCCGGCGCGTGGATCCGGCCGTTCGGCAACCTGATCTATCTCATGCCGCCGTACGTGATCTCGCGCGACGAGCTTCGCGTGCTGACGCGCGCCATCGCCGCCGGTCTCGACGCGCTCTGAGCTTCGAGCTTGCTTTCGCCGGGCGCGGCGCCGAGGAAGCAAGCTAGCGGCTCCGGACGAGCTGTCTACGCAGAGAGCCGGTGACGGCTCGCCTCCTGGCGGGTGTGAGGAGCCAGCGGAGCAGGATGCGGAGCGCAGCGACGACCCAAGCGAGCGCCTTACGGAGACGGCGAGTCGCAATCAAAGCGGTTATCTCACGAGGAAAGCGGCCAGGGATGGCCGTAGTGAGCGTCCCGACAGGAGGCGGAGTGGGCGCCGGCTCTCTGCGCAGGCAGGCGCCGTGGGCTATTCGTAGCGTAACGCGGCGATGGGATCGAGGCGGGCCGCCTTGCGGGCCGGCCAGATCCCGAAGAAGAGCCCGACCGCCGCGCTGAATCCGAATGCCATGCCGATTGCGCCGACCGACACGACCACCTGCCACTTGAACGCCGCGGCCAGCAGCTTCGAGACGCCGATGCCGAGCAGCACGCCGACCGCGCCGCCGAGCAGGCAGAGGATGAGCGCCTCGACGATGAACTGGATCAGGATGCTCCAGCGCGTGGCGCCGAGCGCCTTGCGGATGCCGATCTCGCGGGTGCGCTCCGTGACCGACACCAGCATGATGTTCATGATGCCGATGCCGCCCACGACGAGGCTGACGCTCGCGATGCTCGCCAGGAGGACGGCAAAGATGCCCACGATCTGCTGCTGGATTTCCATGAACTGGCGCGGGTCCTGGATGGTGAAGTCGTTGTCCTTGCCGGGCGGCAGGTGGTGCTCGCGGCGCAGGACGCGCTCGACGTCGACGATCGCCTGCGGTGTGGTCACGCCGCGCATCGGCTTGGCCGTGATCATGTCGAGCGTGTCGGCGCCGAACAGGCGATAACGCGCGGTGTCGAGCGGGATCCACACCTGCTCGTCCACGTTGCGGAATCCCGTCTGGCCCTTCTCCCTGAAGACGCCGACGACGTCGAAGGCGAGGCCGCGAATGTAAATGGTCTTGCCGACGATCGACTCACTGCTCTCGTTGAACATCGGCGGCACTTTCGACCCGAGGACCGCGTTCGAGCGCTTCGCGGCGTCGTCAGCCGCCGTGTACATGATGCCGGCGTCGAGGTGGTAGTCGTGGATGTCGGCGAAGTTCGCGGTCGTGCCGATGATCCGCAGGTTGCGGTTCTGGTTGCCCGCCTTGACCTGCTCCTGGCCGGAGCGTTCCGGCACGACGGTCTCGAGCGTCTTCGATTCCTGGAGCAGGGCGACGGCGTCGCCCGCCTTCATCTTCTGCGAGGCTCCGGCGACGCCCATGCGGAACGCCTGGCCGGGCCGGATGCTGAGCAGCCCCGCGCCGAGGGCCTCGATCTGCTTGTCCACGGCGCCCTGTGCTCCCGCGCCGATCGCGAGCATGGTGATGACGGAGGCGACGCCGATGATGATGCCGAGCATCGTCAGCAGCGAGCGCAACAGGTTCGCCCGCACCGACTGCAGGGCGACCGCGATCAGCTCACCGAGGAGCACCGCCGCCTCCCTGCTGTCCGCCGCCGCCGGCTCCGGCGCCACCCTGGCGGCCGGCGCCGCCGGCACTTCCACCGCCACCACCGCCCGGCAGTACGCTGAAGCGGCGCATCTGTTCGCGGCCGCGCGCCTGCTGGGCCAGCAATCCCGCGCTCGGCAACAGGATGACCTGGTCGCCTTCCTTGAGCCCGTTGATGACCTCGTTGTACTCGAGGTTGGTGAGGCCGGTCGTGACGTTCACCGCGACGGGCTTGCCATCGCGGTTGACGAAGGTCCAGTAGCTCCCGCCGTACTCGTAGCCGGCGCCGCCCCCCGAGGTGGGCCGCGTGCGCGGCCGCTCCGCGCCAGATGGCCAGCCGCCGCCACTCGGCCGCTGCGCGCCGGCTGGTCTGCCGGCCGAAGTCGGTCGCGCGCCCCCACCGGAGGAGTCCCCCGCCTGTGGTCTCGCGCTACCGCCGGAGGAGTTCCCCGCCTGTGGTCTCGCACCGTCGACGGGCGGTCCGCCGCGCGATGGCGAAGCGCTGCTGACAGCGTCCGGGGCCTGACTGTCGCCGAGCTGCTGGCGCACCGTGTCCTCGGCGAGACCCAGCTCGGTCGCCATGGTCGGGATCTCGCGCTGCGTGTGCAGGACGCCGGTCGGCACGGCGACGACGTTGAGACGCTCGTCGACCTTGATCTCCACGTCGGCGTTCATCCCCGGCTTGAGGAGCCCCTGCGGGTTCGGCAAGCGGATCAGCACCGCGAAGGTCGTGACGCTCTGGTCCTCCTTGGCCTGCGGCTCGATCTTGTCCACCGTGCCCGGGAACGGCTGATTCGGATAGGCCGTCACCTTCACGAGAACCGGTTTGCCCGGCTGGATCTTGCCGACGTCGGTCTCGTCCACCAGCGCGCGCACCTGCACGGTGCTGAGGTCAGCCATCTTCATGAGCGACGTGCCGCCGCCGAAATCCTTCATCGGCGACGAGATCACCTGGCCGGTCTCGACGAGCTTTTCGATGATCGTGCCCGTGATCGGCGCGCGCACGTCGGTGTCGTCGAGCGTGATGCGCGCGTTCTCCACGGCCACCTGGGAGCGCACCACGGAGGCCTTGGAGTTGGCGTAGGTGAGCTGGTTCGTCTCGAAGTCGACCTCGTTGATGGTCCGGCTCTCGAAGAGCTTCTTCCCACGCTCGTACTGGGCCTTGGCGATTGCGCGTTGTGCGACTGCGGCCTCGAGGTCGGCCTCGGCCTGCGCCAGGTTGTTGCGCGGCGCGCGCTTGTCGATCAGCACCAGCAGCGTCCCGGCCTTTACGATCTCGCCCGTCTGGCCCTCGGCTTTCAGCACTTCACCCGAGGCCTTGGACTTGATCTCGACCGTGAGGAGCGGCTCCACCGCGCCGGAGGCCTCGACCGTCACCGCGATGTCGCGCCGCCCGATCGTCTCGGTGTCGAATTTTTCCTTCTCGGCCTTCTTGCTGCAACCGAGCGCGGCCACCGCGAGGATGGCCGACGCCGCGAATGTTTTTGCGATGCTATGCATTGGGACTGTCCGCCTCGATGTTTCCGTCACGTAGTCTGATGATCCGTTTCGCATGCCGCGCCACGCTCTCGTCGTGGGTCACGAGCACGATCGTGTTGCCGGCCGAGTGCAGCTCGTCGAACATCCCGAGGATCTCCGCGGCGGTGCTCGAGTCGAGGTTGCCCGTCGGCTCGTCTGCCAGCAGGATGCTCGGGTCGTTGACGAGCGCCCGCGCGATCGCGACCCGCTGACGCTGCCCGCCGGAAAGCTCGCCGGGCTTGTGGGTCATGCGGTCGGTCAGGCCGACACGGGTCAGGGCGCGCGCCGCCCGCTCGCGCCGGTCGCGCCGCGCGGTGCCCGCGTAGATCAGCGGCATCTCGACGTTGTGCAGCGCGGTTGCCCGCTGCAGCAGGTTGAAGGTCTGGAACACGAAGCCGATCTCGTGATTGCGGACGGCGGCGAGCTCGCGGTCCTTCATGCTCGAAACGCGCTGCCCGTTGAGCGTGTAATCGCCGGCGTCCGCCGTGTCGAGACAGCCGATCAGGTTCATGAGCGTCGATTTGCCGGAACCGGATGGACCCATGATGGCGACGAATTCGCCCCGCCGGATGTCGATGTCCACGCCACGCAGCGCATGGATCACGGACTCGCCCATCGGGTAGCTCCGGGCGAGACCGCGGATCGAAATCACCGGTTCGGTGGCGGCGTTCATGGGGTAAAGTCGGTTCCGTTCACAGCCTGCCACGATGCCACGAAGGTCATCTCTGTGCTGTAACAAATTGTTTCGCCGGGCTTAGCCACGGCCAACGGCAGGCGGCGTCGCATAATACAATGGCAGTGTCGAAACGCCATACGGCAGCATGCCGCATGGGGGCGGCATGGACGATTACCGCAAGTTCTACATCGACGGCGCCTGGACGGACCCGGTTCGGTCCCGGGATTTCCCGGTCATCAACCCGGCGACGGAGGGCACCGTTGCAACCATATCGCTCGGCAGCGCCGAGGATGTGAACCGTGCAGTGGCGGCGGCCCGCCGTGCGTTCCAGGAATTCGCGCGGACCAGCGTGGCCGAACGGCGCTCGCTGCTCGGTCAGATCGTCGAGTGCTACGGCCGCCGCTTCGACGATGTGGCGCAGGCGATCTCCACCGAGCTCGGCGCGCCGCTCGCGTTCGCGAAGCGTTCGCAGACCAGGCTCGGCTCGGGTCACATGGCCACGATGCAGAAGATCCTCGAACACTATCCTTTCGTGGAAGACCGGGGAGACATGCGCCTCGCGCGCGAGCCCGTTGGCGTCTGCGGCCTCATCACGCCCTGGAACTGGCCGATCAACCAGATCGCCTGCAAGGTTGCCCCGGCTCTCGGCGCCGGGTGCACGATGGTGCTGAAGCCGAGCGAGATCGCCCCGTTGTCCGCCAGGGTGTTCGCGGAGATCCTGCACGAAGCAGGGGTGCCCGCCGGCGTCTTCAATCTCGTCAACGGCGACGGTCCGACCGTGGGCCAGGTGATCGCCGCGCATCCCGACGTGGACATGGTGTCGTTCACCGGTTCCACGCGCGGCGGCATCGCCGTCGCGAAGGCCGCGGCGGACAGCGTGAAGCGCGTGCACCAGGAGCTCGGCGGCAAGTCGCCGAACGTCATACTCGATGACGGCGTGCTCGAGCACGCCGTCACGGAGGGCGTGCTCGAGTGCTTCGGCAACAGCGGCCAGTCCTGCAACGCGCCCTCGCGGATGCTGGTGCCGCGTGCGCTGCACGACCACGCCGTGGAGATCGCCCGCGGGGCAGGCGCCGGACTGAAAGTCGGCGATCCGCGCGATCCGGCGAGCGATCTCGGACCGGTCGTGAGCCAGGTGCAGTGGGACAAGATCCAGCGGCTGATCCGCTCGGGCATCGAAGAAGGGGCCAGGCTCGTCCTCGGAGGCCCGGGCAGGCCGGAGGGTCTCGCGCGGGGCTATTACGTGCGTCCGACGATTTTCGCCGCTGTCACGAGCGACATGAGCATCGCCCGGGAAGAGATCTTCGGCCCGGTGCTGGCGATCCTGCCGTTCGACACCGAGGAGGAAGCGATCCGCATCGCCAACGACACGCCCTACGGGCTCGCGGCCTACGTATCGGGAAGCGATCTTGCACAGGTGCGGCGCGTCGCTGAACGGATCCGCGCCGGCATGATCCACATGAATGGCGCCCCGATGGGCCTCAACGCGCCGTTCGGTGGCTACAAGCAGTCGGGTAACGGGCGCGAGTGGGGAGAGTTCGGCCTGGAGGCCTTCGTCGAGATCAAGGCGATGCTGGGATACACGCCGCGGTCGGACAGAAAGTAGACCGGCAGACCGTCGTTGCCGAAGGCCTGCCGGTCCCGGGCGCCTGCAAATCCCCCGCAGTGCGCTCCTCCCCACAATCCACATGCGAGTGTAGCAACAGAGGGGCGGGGAAAAGCAAGACCCCGGGCCACGCGGGCCTTCCGCAGGCGGCGACCCGCCGATCAGGCTTTGTTGAGCTTGCCTTCCTTCGCGAGCCTGGCCTTCAGATGCTGGGGCGTGAGGGCGGCGACGGCCACGGCCACGAGCAGCGCACCGAAGACGAGGCTCAGTTCCAGCCAGTATTGGCCGGGTTTCACCCAGATGTCGGCGATGATGTTCCAGCGCCCGAAGATCTCGTAGGCGCTATAGGCGATGATCGCGGTCGGTATCGCGTAGCGGATCGCGGTGGTCACCTTCCACATCTGCGCCAGCCGCCGCAACAGGTAGATCGACCAGACGGTACAGCCGAAAAAGATGACGTACGTGACCGGATGCCGGTCGCCGAGGATGCTCTCGTCGTAAATGAACAGCAGCGCCAGGTAGCAGAACCAGACCACGTAGATGGTCTCGAGGCAGGTGATATAGGCGAAGTTGCGCTCGTAATTGTGGCTCGGCTTGCCGGTTCGCAGCTTCAGGTTGCGCTGCAGCCAGACGAACATGTTGCACTTGGTCTCGCGGTTGAGGAGGAGCGGGGCCATCGTGGCGAGCAGGACGCCGGCCGAGGACATCATCACCAGGTATTCGGCCTTGGTCGCGATCTCGCCCTGGCGCGTGCTTGTCCATCAGGTCGGGCACGCCGAGAAAGTTGCCAGCCCACACGTACGTGAACTCGACCCAGCCGGTCCAGAGGCTGGTGCCGGCAAAGAAGCCGAGCCAGGTGGCCGCGACTTCACCCTTCATGCGCATGCCGATGAACAGGCAGACGGCGCCAATCAACCCGACGACGGCGGCCGACTGGTATTCGTATTGCTGCCCGAAAATCTTCTCCATCAGGACCATCTGCGTGTGGCCGAGGCCCTGCACGGCGAAGACGATCATGAATGCCAGCAGGCCGACGAAAGGCGGCCTGTAGAACGTCCGTTTGAGGTTCTCGGATACCGATGAAGTCGTTGTCGTTGTCATGTCATGCCTCGGGTTTCAGGAGCAGACCCCGCATGGTCCGCCGGAACAGGGAGTCGATCTGCGGATCGCCGGCATACACCTCCAGCACCGGCACCGCCGTGCGCGCGATGAGCCGGGCGGAGTAATCGCCGCTGTCGTTCAGAAGGATGCCCGTGCCCTGCACGCGGCCGAGGAGCGCGGTGAGCGCCTCGCGATACCGCATGTGCACGTCCTGGAAAAGCCGGAAATAGACGCCGCCCATCCGCGTGGCGAGCCGCAGTGCGTCGGGACTCGCGGCCCAGAGCTTCAGGTACATGTCGAAGATGCCGTCCATGATCTGGCGGGGCGGATGCGCGGCGATGGCCGCCATGTGGGCGACGCCCGACTCGAACACGGGCCGGATCGTGCTCGCCAGCACCTCTTCGCGGTTTGGAAAAAACCGGTAGAAGCTGCTGCGCGCAATCTCCGCGGCGGAGACGATCTCATCCACGCTGACGGCGCCGAAGCCGTGCTCGAGGAACAGCTTCGCGCTCTCGCCGAGAATGCGCGCGCGCATCCGGCTCTGGCGGCTGGCTATCTTCGGACTCGCCGGGGTGGCAATCTGCAGGGCAGCTATGGGAGGCATCGGGGCCGTCACCTGTCGGACACGTCTGTTCGAGATCGTACGACCTTGTCCGATGTCTGTCACTGCGGCAGATTGTCACCGAGCGGAAAAACCTGCTGAATCAGCCCGCTACGGGAATAACCATGAGCAATATGACAGTCACCGGCAAGGAGACCTGGCGATGCGAGGCCTGCTGAAGCAGTACGTGGACGGTGCGATCACGCGTCGCGAATTCGCGCTCGGAATCGCCGCGCTCGGATTCTCCGCCCCGGCCACGGAGTCGCTGGCCGCCGCGCTCGGCGGGGTGCAGCAGCCGCTGCCCGCCGAGGGCGTGACGGTGAAAGGCACGGGCGCCGAGATCTTCGTCGAAACGCTGCGCGCGGCCGGTATACGCAACATCTTCGGGACGACGGCGACAGGCATGTCACCGCTGTTCGACGCGGTCACGCTGCGTCCGGACGTCCGGATGATCATGTCGGTGGCCGAGTCGCAGGCGACGAGCATGGCGCACGGCTTCGAGCTCGCGAGCCTGAAGACGGTGGCGCTCTTCGTGCCGGGCGTCGCCGTGCCGAGCACGTTGAACAACCTCTACAACGCATGGAAGGACCGCTCGGCCATCGCCGTTTTTTCCGACAGCCCCGGCGGCGAGTTCCCGGGCCGCAACGGCTTCGAGCAGATGGACGACTGGTTGGCGCCGGCGAGCGAGTTCACGAAGTGGGTCTGGCAGGTCGGCAACGTCGCGCAGGTGAGCGAGATGACGCGACGCGCGATCAAGGTCGCGGGGACGCCGCCCGGCGGCCCGGTGCACATCCGCTTCCCGAACGAGATCCTCGCCGCGCGCGACGTGGAGCAGATCGTCTATCCGCAGACCCGTTTCACCGTGCCCGCCGAAATGCAGCCCAGGCTGGAGTTGATCGAAGCGGCCGCGCGCATGCTGCTCGAAGCGAAGCGCCCCGTGCTCTGCGCCGGCAGCGAGGTCACCCGGGCCGGCGCCAACGGCGAATTCCTGGAGCTGGCGGAGCTCGTCGGCGCCTGGTTTACGCAGGGCATGAGCGTCTACGGCGACGTGCCGTTCCGCCATCCGCTCTTCGGCGGTTTCTACAGCCTCGGCTTCCCGCGCGTCGCCGGGGGTCAGGACCTGTTCCTGAGCATCGGCGCCGCTATACCGAACCAGGCATACATCACGGCTCCGCTGCCCCGGTCGGCGAAGGTGATCCAGGCGCGCGTGGAGTACGAGGCCATCGCCACGAGCCAGCCGGTGGATGTGGCCATCGCGGCCGGCATCAGGGAGACGGTGACCGCACTGCTCGAATCAGTGCGCAGCATGGCGACGCCCGAGCGCCTGAAGGCGATCAGCGAGCCGCGGCTTGCCGCCGCGCGCGAGACGGCAGCGAAGGAGGAAGCGAAGCGGCTCGCGGAAGCGAAGGAGAACTGGAACGCGAGCCCGATGTCCTGGGAGCGCGTGTCGGCGGAGCTCGAGGAGGTGCTCGAGAAGGATGCGATCATCGTGCCGGAGCTCGACTACCGGACGCCGAACGCCTGGCTCGACTTCTCGCCCGGCAAGAAACGGCTGATCGGCCAGACGACCGGCTTCGCACTCGGCTGGGGGCTCGGCGCGGCGCTTGGCGTGAAAACGGCGCTGCCTGATCGCGAAGTCGTCTGCCTGATCGGCGACGGCGCGCTCCTGTTCGGACAGATCGAGGCGCTGTGGCCGGCCGCGCGCTACGAGATCCCCGTGCTGATCGTCGTGATGAACAACAGGAGCTACGACAACGAGCGCAACCGCATTGCGGCCATGTCGCCGCTGTGGAAGAACCAGGACACGCGCGGCCAGTGGAAGGACATCAGCGGCTATCTCGGGCGGCCGGACGTGGATTTCGCCGGCATCGCGAAGAGCTTCGAGATCGAAGCGGCGACCTGCACCAGGCCAGAGGAGCTGCGCAAGGCACTGCGGCGGGCGAAGAGGGTGATGGCGGAGGGCCGCCCGTTCCTCATCGACGCGCTCATCATGCAGCTCGACGGCAGCATGAAGCGCACGGAACAGACCTGGTATCCGCAGCTCTCGATCGCCGCCGGGCGGACGCGCAAGGTCTAGGAGCAGGGCGATGGAATATCGTGCGCTCGGGAGATCCGGCCTGCAGGTGTCCGCAGTCGGTCTCGGCTGCATGAATTTCGGGATGGTGAACGACGAGGGCGAGGCGGCCGCGATCGTCAATGGCGCGATCGAGCTCGGCGTCAACTTCTTCGATACCGCGGACGTATACGGCAATCGCGGCACGTCCGAGGAGTATCTCGGCAGGGCGTTGGGGGCGCGGCGTCGCGAGGTCATCGTCGCGACGAAGTTCGCCGGCCCGATGTCCGCCGAGCACGCCTGGATGCAGGGCGGCTCCCGGCGCTGGGTCATGCAGGCGGTCGAGGGCAGCCTGAGGCGTCTCGGCACCGATTACATCGACCTCTACCAGATGCACCGCCCGGACCCGGCGGTCCCCATCGAGGAGACGCTGCGGGCGCTCGACGATCTCGTAGGCCAGGGGAAGCTGCGCTACATCGGCTGTTCCAACTACGCAGCCTGGCAGGTCGCCGACGCCGCATGGACGGCGCGCGCGCACCAGCTCCACGCCTTCGTCTCGGCGCAGAACCGCTACAGCGTCATGAGCCGTGACGTCGAGAAGGAGCTCGCCCCGGCCGCCGCAGCACACGGCCTCGGCATCATCCCGTACTTCCCGCTGGAGAGCGGGCTGCTGTCCGGGAAGTATCGTCCGGGCGAGGTCTTCCCGGCCGCCTCGCGGCTTGCCCGTTGGGGTCAGTGGGCGGCCGGCGCGTTTGCATCACCGGACAAGCTCGACAAGCTCGGCAGGCTCCTCGCCCTCTGCGACTGTCACGACCACACGATCCTTCAGCTCGCGATGGGCTGGCTCGCGGGCAGGCCGGGCGTGGCCACGATCATCGCAGGCGTCACGAGCACGAAGCAGCTCGAGCAGAACGTCGCCGCCGCGAGCTGGCGGAGCACGGCGGAAGAGCTCGCCGAGATCGACGCGATCTGCCCGCCGCCCGAGAGCGGGTTCACGGGGCCGAGACGCTAAGTCTTTGCAAGACGCGCCCGAGGTTACGCGCTTTGCTCCCAGTCCGGCCTCTCGAGAGAGCTCGCCCGAGGTTACACGCTTTGCTCCCAGTCCGACCGGACTGCTTCATCTCGGGCACGCGCTGGCCGCGATCACTGCGCATGACATTGCCCGTCGCTCCGGCGGGCGCTTCCTCCTGCGCATCGAGGACATCGACCGCGGCCGCTGCCGTCCCGAATTCGAAGCACGCATCCTGGAAGATCTGAGCTGGCTCGGGCTGACATGGGATGGGCCGATCGTGCGGCAGTCGGAGCGCTTCGCACGCTATCGCTCGCAGCTCGCCAGGCTCGATGCGCGTGGACTCACCTATCCGTGTTTCTGCACGCGCGCGGACATCGCCGCCGAGGTCGCACGCATGGCTTCGGCACCGCAGGATCCGGAGGGGCCGCGCTATCCGGGCAGCTGTCGCAACCTGCCGGCGGCGGAACGCGCGCGTCGTGTGGCGACTGGACAACCTCACGCCGTACGTCTCGACGTCGCCGCGTGCATCGCGGCCCTGGCTGGCGCAAGCCTCGCGTTCGAGGAGACGGGCACGGGCCCCGGCGGCGAGACGGGCATCGTCGGCGCGGACCCTGCGGCTTCGGGCGACGTGGTGCTCGCCCGCAAGGACGTTGGCGTGAGCTATCACCTGGCCGTCGTGCTGGACGACCACGAGCAGGGCGTGACGCTCGTGACGCGGGGCGAGGACCTGTTTACCGCGACTCACGTGCAACGGCTCCTGCAGGCCATGCTCGGTCTCGACCGGCCGCGTTACCACCATCATCGGCTGGTGCGCGACGCCGCCGGGCGCAGGCTCGCCAAGCGCGATCGAGATCAGACCCTTGCGTCTCTCCGCGATAGCGGCTGGGCCCCCGCGCAGGTCCGCCGCGCGGTTGCTCGACATGAAGCGACGCGCTGACGCGCAGCGCGCAAATCACGGCAGGGCGCGAGCGTTCCCGCATGTTCCGGATACACGCAGTGTTCGGGACATAAGCGGTTGCAGATCAACGGGAAAACTTGGAGCCTGCCCGACGCCGACGGTGGACGGATCAGCATTTTGTCTTTGACTTCGAGAGATCACTTGGTAATTTCGGTCCTGCGCTTCGCACGGTGACGAATGTGGGTCGTCACTGAGAAGGGTGGATAGGGAACGCGACTGCCGTCAGTGGGAACGCGACTGCTGTCGCGTCAACAAGGCCCGATCGACACGCGGGGAAAAACTGGACTCTGCACGTCGAGAAGCGCATCACACTTTTTCGGGTGTGCGGTTGGCATAGTGTGACCGACATCTGAAAAGGGCAAACCCGCCGCAAGGCGGGGGCGCAAAGCTTCCGGTCCGGAGCTCGCTCCAGGACAGCGGGGCCGCCAGGGGTCGACGGCTGCACGCCTGCAGCGCATCGCTCTGTCGGGGATCTCTCTGTCACTCGCGAACACCGGTCCGGCGTGGCCTGGCAAGGGATTGCCAGGCCTTATGGGTTGCAGCGAAGGGAGTCCAGATGCAACAGCGCAAGACCGTCGACCGGCCTTTTCACGCCCTTTTTTCCACGCTACTGCTGGCTGCCGGCGCATCGGCCGGGCCCATCGACACGCTGCAACCCGGGCAGTGGTATCAGTTTCCGGGCTCGCACCTGCGCGCGGTGCTGCCGAGCCCGCTGCCGGAGGGCAACCCGGTGGCGATCACGGGGGCCTGGAGCGGCGGGGCGTTCGACACGCGGAGGAACCGCCTGCTCGTGTTCGGCGGCGGCCACCACGACTACGCCGGCAACGAGGTGTACGCCTTCGAGGTGGCGAGCGGACGCTGGACGCGGCTGAGCAATCCGAGCGCGGCACCCGTGGCGGTGCACAGCTACGACCAGCTCGAGTACCTGCCCGGACAGGATGCGCTGTTCGCCGCCGGGGGCTCGACCTGGCCCAATGGCAACGCGAGCCGCGAGACCTGGCTCTTTGACCTCAGCAGCAACGCCTGGCGGCAGGCGGCGAACATCGTCGGCAACGTCTACGGGGCCTACGAGTTCAACATGACCACCGCCTACGATGCGGCCGGTGAGCAGGTGCTGATGGAGGGCTACTCGGCCGATGCCAGCTACCGCCCCGGGGCGGACAGCTGGACGCTGCAGGGCAGTCAGCCGACCCGCTCGCTCGGGCACAGCGGGGCCTTCGACCCGACGCGCCGCCTGTTTGTCTCCATCGGCCGCGGCACGGCGTACCGCTACACGATCGATGCGGGCGGGCACTTCAGCGCGCGCGCGAACTTGGGCGCCAGCGGCGCCACTGAGATCGAAAGCTGTGATGCCCCGGGGCTCGACTACGATCCGGTGAGCGATCGCCTGGTGGCCTGGTGCAGCGGGGCGGAGGTGTACAGCCTGGAGCTCGGCAGCCGCGTGTGGACGCGCCATGCCGGCACGGGCAGTGTCAGCCCCGGTGCCCCGCAGGCAGACAACTACCACGGCACCTTCGGGCGCTGGCGCTACATGCCCGCCGCCAACGCCTTCCTGCTCGCCACCACCATCGACAGCGATGTCTACGCCTACAAGTTCAGCAGCGGCAGCGGCAGCGGCAGCGTGCCCCCGCCCGCCCCCTCGGTGAACCTCAGCGCCAGCCCGGCCACGGTGGCGAGCGGGGGGACGGTGACACTGGCCTGGAGCGCGCTCAATGCGAGCAGCTGCACGGCCTCGGGCGGCTGGACCGGGAGTCGCGCCACCAGCGGGCAGTTGAGTGTCGGCCCGCTCAGTGCCAGCGGCAGCTATACGCTCAGCTGCAACGGGGCGAACGGCACGGCGAGTGACACCGCGACCGTCACCGTGAGCAGCACCGGCGGCGGTGGGACCGGCGGTGGGACCGGCGGCGGGACCGGCGGCGGGACCGGCGGTGGCACCGGTGGTGGGACTGGCGGCGGCACGGGCGGCGGCACCGGTGGCGGTACCGGTGGCAGCGGCAGCGCCGATGCCGACTGGCTGGCGCGCGCGCACGCCCCCGGCGTCAGCAATGCGGTGGGCTTCGACACCCAGCAGGAGTGGCTGACCCGGGTGTGGGACCACGACGGCTGCCAGGCGGCCTACGCGCCGGGCTGCCGGCGCAATGCCTGGGACCCGAACATGAAGGCCTCGGGCGCGGGCTCGGTGCGCTTTGACATCCTCTCCAACACCGGCCAAGCCGGGGCCGGCAACATCGTGGTGAACTTCTCCGAGGACCTGCAGACGCAGTTCGGGGCGAATGAGGAGTTCTGGCTGCAGTGGCGCCAGCGCTTCGACCCCTATTTGATCGAGCACAACTACCAGGAGATCGGCGGGGGCAGCGGCGGGGAGTGGAAGCAGGTGATCATCGCCCAGGGCAACCGGCGCCTGGCCGACGGCCACACCCTGGTGGCCGGGGCCTGCACCGAGGCGCAGATCGTGGTGGTGAACGCGGGCAACCGCGACTTCCCCAGCAACTACATCGAGTGCGGCCGCTACCTCAACTTCGAGGATGGCCTCGGCACCACCCCGACCGGTTCCACCATGATCACGCGCCAGAATGCGCGCAGCCACTGCGTGTACTTCCCGCAGAACCTCGACACCGCAGGCTGCCTGCGCTACTACCCCAACGAGTGGATGACCTTCATGGTGCACCTGCGCATGGGGCCGGAGGGCCGCGCGGTGAGCAGCGCCGGCAGCCATGTCGAGCAGCCGGGCTTCATCGACAGCAGCTACGACCTCTACGTCGCCCGCCAGGGCGAGCCCCTCGCCCTCGCCCACCACCAGGACGGCCTGGTGATCCCGCGCGGGCAGTACTGGAACGCAGCCACCGGGGTGGATCCCGACGTGCTGCACGATCCGGGTTACGCCAGCGGCTGGTCGGCCGCCGACGGCCACCCGCAGGCCGAATACGGCAAGGTCTGGCTTACCCCCTATCACACCTTCAAGGACCCCGCCGAGGTCACCGAGAACGCCTCGATGTGGTACGACGAGGTCATCATCTCCAGCCAGCCCATCGCTTCCCCGGGCGGCGCACCGGCGCCGACACCGACGCCGACACCGACGCCAACACCGACGCCAACACCAACACCAACACCAACACCTACGCCAACACCAACACCTACGCCTACACCGGCGCCGACGGTCGTGCTCTCAGCGAGCGCTACCAGCGTCACCGCCGGCGGCAGCGTCACGCTGACTTGGTCGTCGCGGAATGCGACATCGTGCTCGGCATCCGGAGCCTGGACCGGCTCGCGTGCCACGAGCGGACAGCTGGCGGTCACGCCTGCCGGCGCGAGCGCCACCTATTCGCTGAGCTGCAGGGGCGCCGGGGGTTCAGCCTCCCGCTCGGCGCTCGTCACGGTGCAACCGGCAAGCGGCGGCGGCGGCGGCGGCACGGGTGGCTCGACGTACGGCATCCTGTACGACCCGGACGACCACGTGAACGGCGTGCCCCTCAACGGCGCGACGGTCACCGGGAGCGGCTGGGTCTACGTGTGGCCGGAGACCGCGATCGTCAACGTCGCGTTCTACATCGACGGCCGTTACGACCACACGGAGTACATCGCCCACTACTACGACATCTGGGGGAAAACGCCCTACAATTTCCTGAGACTCAAGCGCGGTCCGCACACGGTGCGCACCGACATCCGCACGACGGGCGGCCAGACGATCTCGGTGAGCGCGGCATTTACCGTCTTCAAGCCCGCGGCTGCGGCCACCACGACGACGGCCGGCGCGATGCAGGCGGCCGACGGTGAGCAGGCGCTCAGCCGGGCGATGGCGCCGGCGACCCCCGTGCTGGCGGAGGTGACCGGCACGGCGCCACTCGACGACTTCGTCGTCGACAGCGCATCGGGGTTCTCGTCGCCCTCCGGCGGCGGGCTCGCCTCGGCGGACTGGGAGATCGCCCGCGACGAGGAGTTCGGCGATCTCGTGTTGTCGCGGGAAGTCTCCGGGAGGACCGCTCTCAACCTGCCGGCCGGCGTGCTGGAAGCGGGCAAGACCTACTGGTTGCGCACGCGCCATCTCGATACCAATGGCGGCGGCTCGCAATGGTCGCGCGCCGTGGCGTTTCGCGCCGCCGCCTCGTTGCCGGGCGATCACGACGGCAACGGCATCGACGATGGCTCGCAGGTGAGCGGGCCTGCGGATGCCGACGGCGATGGCGGCGACGACGCGGGCCAGGGGATCTGCGACCTGAGGGACCCGGCCGGGGGCATCGTCGGCCTGGCGTCGGACGCGGGCACGATCGAGTGCTTCCGCACGCTGTCCGCCGCAGATCTGCCGGCGTCGGCCGCCGCACGGTCATTGCCGCATGGGCTCTTCAGCTTCCGGATCGCCGGGCTGCGCGTGGATCCGGCCGATCCGGTCCATGTGATGCTGCGTGTCTACCTGCCGCAGACGCCGTCGGGGCCCGTCGAGTGGTACAAGTTCGATCCGGCTACAGGAGACTTCTTCGCGCTCCCCGGCGTGACGGTGCAAGGGAGGACCGCAACTGTGGAGCTCGTTGACGGCGGCAGCGGCGACTTCGACGGCATCGTGAACGGCGTCATCGTGGATCCGAGCGGCCCGGTCATCGTGCCGCCGTCGGACAACGGCCAGACCGTGGTGTCCACCACGGGCGGCGCGGGCAGCATCGGTCTCTTCGCGCCGGCGCTGATCGGTCTTGCGGGCCTGATGCGCCGGCGCAGGGACGCGAGCAGGAGGAGAGCGGAGGGCTGAAGCCGGGCCGATGGCTTATGCTGGCGGCTCGACCGCCAGCGGGCCACGGCCGATGAAGTTGCAGCTCTCGGAGTTCGGCGAACGGTTCACACGCGAGACCGGCGCGCGCGAGCTCATGGACGATCTCGGCGCCGCGATGGCGTCCGCATCGGAGATGAAGCTGCTCGGCGGCGGCAACCCGGCCCATATCCCGGAAATGCTGGCCCTGTTCAGGCGCGAGTTCGCGCGCGTGCTGGCGGACGACCGCGAATTCCGGCGCATGGTCGCCGACTACGCGGATCCGGTGGGCGAACAAGGCTTCCGGGCCGCGCTCGCGGCGCTCTTGCGCGAGGAATACGGGTGGCCCGTCGGTCCCGAAAACGTCGCGCTCACGGCCGGCAGCCAGAGCGGCTTCTTCCTGCTCTTCAATCTCCTGGCCGGGCCGCGTGCGGATGGCACCGGGCCGCGCATCCTGCTGCCGCTGACGCCCGAGTACGTGGGCTACCAGGACCTCGGTGTCGCGGGGGACATCTTCACGGCGCGGCGTCCTGCGATCGAGCGTCTTGCCGGGAGACTCTTCAAGTATCACGTGGATTTCGACGCGCTCGACGGCGGCGGAGCCGTCGCCGCCATCGCTGTTTCGCGTCCCACCAATCCGACCGGCAACGTGCTGACCGACACCGAAGTGCAACGGCTCGCGGCGCTGGCGCGGGCGAGAAGCGTGCCGCTGATCCTGGACGGTGCTTACGGGCTGCCTTTCCCGCACATCGTCTACACCGAGGCGACGCCGTACTGGGAAGACAACGTGATCCTGTGTCTCAGCCTGTCGAAGCTCGGGCTGCCGGGAGTGCGCACAGGCATCGTCGTCGCCGGCGCCGAGGTCGTCGCGGCGCTCGGCGCGATGGTCGCGACGATGAGTCTTGCCGTCGGCAGCGTCGGGCCCGTGCTGATGCGCGAGCTCGTGGTCTCGCGCGAGATCCTCCGCGTGAGCGCGGACGTCATCCGGCCCTACTACCGGCGGCGCAGCGAGCAGGCCGTGGAGTGGCTGCAGGCGGCGCTCGCCGGCTGCGAGTACTTCATTCACCGCCCGGAAGGCGCGTTTTTCCTCTGGCTGTGGCTGCCCGGATTGCCGATCGACAGTGCCGAGCTCTATCGCCGCCTGAAGGCGCGTGGCGTGCTCGTGCTGTCGGGTCACCACTTCTTTCCCGGTCTCGCGGGCGAGTGGCGGCATCGTCACGAATGCCTGCGCATCAGCTACGCACAATCTCCCGACACGGTCCGCGAGGGGCTGGCGATCGTCGGCGAGGAAGTGCGCCGGGCCCACGAGGATCGTCCATGATGGGCGGCGATCGCTTAACATACGCCGCGATCATTTCGGAGAAGAACAATGGCTGATATCGGCATCAAGGCCAAGGACCGCAAGACCATCGCCGAAGGCCTCGGCAGGCTGCTCGCGGACAGCTACACGCTGTACCTCAAGACGCACAACTTCCACTGGAACGTCACCGGGCCGATGTTCAACACGCTGCATCTCATGTTCGAGCAGCAGTACACGGAGCTCGCCCTCGCCGTGGATCTCATTGCCGAGCGCATCCGCGCCCTGGGCCATCCGGCGCCCGGGTCCTACGAAGCCTTCGCAAAGCTCACCGGCATCAGGGAGGAAACGGGCGTGCCATCGGCCGAGGAGATGATCCGCCAGCTCGTCGCGGGCCAGGAAGCCGTGGTGCGCACGGCGCGCCGGTTGTTTCCGAAGGTCGACAAGGCGCACGATGAGCCGACCGCGGACCTCCTGACCCAGCGCATGCAGGTGCACGAGAAGAACGCGTGGATGCTGCGCAGCCTGCTCGAAACCAACTGAGATGACGGCCGAGCCCGCCGCCCGGCGCATCCTGTTCGTCTTCCCGGGCCAGGGGTCGCAGTACCGCGGAATGGGCAGCGACCTCTGCCGGGAATTCGGCGTCGCGCGCGAGACCTATCGGGAGGCCGGCGCGGCGCTCGGCTACGACATCGCGAGGCTGTCGTTCGAGGATCCGGACGGCGAAATCGGCCTCACGCGCCACACCCAGCCGGCCCTGCTCACGCACGAGATCGCCTGCCTTCGGGTATTCGAAGAGCTGACCGGCGGACGCGTCATGCCCGCGCTCGCCGCGGGCCACAGCCTCGGCGAATACACCGCGCTGGTTGCCGCCGGGTGTCTCGGCTTCGCGGACGGGCTCAGGCTCGTCAGGCGCCGCGGCGAACTGATGGGCGAGCACGGCGAAGGCGGCATGCTGGCGCTCGGTCTCGAGGCGGGGGCCGCGCGCGCCGTGGCGGATCGGCACTATTGCCAGGTGGCGAGCATCAACCTGCCCGAGCAGACGGTCGTCGGCGGCCGCGATGCCGATCTCGAGGCGCTCGCCGCCGAGATCGAGCGGGACAATCCCCGCAGGCGCGCGGTGCGACTCGCGACCGAGGGTGCTTTTCATACCTATCTGATGGTGGAGGCCGCGCGGGCTTTCCGCGAGACGCTGGACGCGACCGCCTTCAGCCAGCCCACCTTCGGCGTGCTCTCCAACTACACCGCGACTATTCACGAAGGCGACGCCGGCGCGATTCGGACCCGGCTCTTCTTCCAGCTCTTCAATCCCGTGAACTGGGTCGGCTGCCTGGCGACGGCGATGACGCAGGGCATCACGCACGTGATCGAATTCGGCGGAGGGATCGGCACCGGCGAGGGTCCGGCCGGCAAGCGGCCGAATCTGGAGAGCATCGTGCGCAAGACTTTCAAGGGCTCCGGCCATGAGGCGGGGTATGACGCCGCCATCAACGTGGAAACGCTGCGCGCCGCGGCCGCCCCTTTCGGGACATAACGCCCGGCAGGAGCCATGGACAAGCGCGGGCGCTCGTCGCAGACTCGGTGCATGACGCACCCGTTGCGCGCCGGATTCGCAGCGCGCCAGACCCGGGCCCCGGAGCTGGCCTTCCTGGCTCTGCTCGTCGCGGCCTGCGCCGTTCCGCTGCGGTCACCCGAGCCGGGCAACACGATCACGCCTGCCATGCTCCTGCGAGGCGAGCCGATCGTCGGGTCGGAGGATCCCGCACCCCTGCCGGACAGCGATGCCATCGGCCTCGACGTCGACATGGTCCGATTCATTGCCGAGAACGTCGACATGCGCGACGCGGAGCATACCCGCCTGCGCCATTTGCTCGATGCCGTCATCACCGGCGGCCATCTGGACGTGGCGTACGACGAGCGGACCTACACGGCGGCCGAGACGTTCCATTTGCATCAGGCCAATTGTCTTTCCTACACCAACATGTTCGTCGCGCTCGGGCGCGCGGCCGGGCTGAAGGTGAATTTCCAGGAAGTGGACATACCGCCCGACTGGACCCAGAGCGGCGACATCCTCGTGCTCAACCGGCATGTCAACGCGCTCGTGTCCGCTACGAACGGCAAGGACCAGGTCGTCGACTTCAACATGGCGGATTTCCGCGCGTCCTATGACCGCCGCGTGATTTCGGACACGCGGGGCATGGCTCATTACTACAGCAACATGGGCGTGGAACGATTGCAGGCGGCGGATCGCGTGACGTCGCTGCGGTACTTCCGCAAGGCCATTCAGCAGGATGCCGGCTTCGCGCCCGCGTGGATCAACCTCGGCATCCTGTATCTGCGCGCCGGTGCCCCGGACTTCGCGCGTGCCTCATGGTGGCACGCGCTGACACTCGCCCCCGGCGATCCCGTGGCGATGAGCAATCTCGAGCGGCAGTACCGCCAGCAGGGCAACGTGGTCATGGCCGAGGATCTGCGCCGGCGCATCGAGCACTATCGCATGCAGAACCCGTACTATCGCTTCTACCTCGCGCAGCAGGCCTTCGACAACTCGGACTATGACACGGCGATCGGCCATCTCAAGTTCGCGGTGCAGGCGAAGAAGAACGACGACCGCTTCCTCGCGTTGCTCGGACTGAGTTACCTCCGCCGTGGCGACCCCGAGGCGGCGCGACTCTGGATCGCCCGCGCGGCCGAGGTTGCCGGCGATGGCGACGGTTACCACAGCAAGCTCGAAATGCTGCAGCGGCTCAACAAGAGCTGAACATCGGACATCAGTCGGCATAGCTTTCGCTGCAGATCTCATGTCACGGCGCCCGCGGGCCGGCGCGCTGCGCCTCGACGAAGGCGAGGATCGCATCGACCGAATCCCAGTCCGCAGGCAGCGTAACGCGCGCGAGGTCTATGGGCCGCCCGGTGGCCGCCTCGATCCACAGCGCCAGGTCGAACAACGACACCGAATCGACCAGCCCCGAAGTGATGAGCGGTGTCGATGCGTCGAGATCCGCCTGCGTCACGCGTCCGGTTCCGAGCAGGAACCCCGCGAGGCCCGGGCCCAGGTCTTCGCGTCCGTTCATCCCGGCATCGGGTCCGGGGCCCGGCCGGCAGCGCACGGCTGACGCGCTGCGCAGGCTCTCGCGACCTCATTGCGGTTCAGCTTGCCGCGGCTGCTACGCGGGATCTCGTCGAGCACGTACCAGCGCGCGGGAAGCCGATGCGCGCCGAGCTCACGCAGCGTCCAGGCCTGCAGGTCGGCGATCGTCTGCGGATCGCGCCTCTCGAGCACCACCGCGACCGCGACATCCTCGCCGTAGAGCGGATGCTCGAAGGCGAAAGCGCAGACGTCGAGCACGCCGTCATGGCGTTCGATGACGCCGTCGACGTCGGCCGGGAAGATCTTCATGCCGCCCTTGTTGATCTCCTCGCGCTGCCTGCCACGCAGATAAAGCAGGCCCCTGTCGTCCACGAGGCCGATATCGCCGGTCGAGAACCAGCCGTTCGCCACCACCGCGGCCGTGAGATCGTCGCGGCCGAGATAGCCACGCATCAGCCCCGGCGTGCTGAGCCAGACGAATCCCTCCTCGCCGCGGGGGCATTCGTCAGCCGGATACCGGGAGGTGTCCCCGTGGCGCATGACGCGCACCGTCGTGCCCCAGCCGCGCCCGATGAGGCCGTCCTCCGGCTCGATCTGCGGGTCCGTGAGCCCTGCGACCCAGCTGCCGGTTTCCGTGATGCCGTACGCGTTACAGACGGCGGGCGTGCCGGCCCACTCGCGGATGCCGAGCCAGAGGTGCCTCGAGAGCGGTGCGGATCCGCAGAAGACCCGGTGCAGGGTCCCGGAGCGGGGCGGACGCGTCATCTTCAGCGCGATGCGCCATACCGGCGGCACGGACGACATGAAGGTGATGCCGTGCCGGTCGATGAGCTCGCCGAGCCCGAGCAGCAGGTCGCTCCGGTAGGGCGGCAGGATGTAGAGGTCGCATCCCGACAACCACGGGAAGAGGCTGTTGCAGATGAGACCGTGGCCGAAATGCGTCGGCAGCAGGCAAAGCGTGCGCGCGAAGTCCGCGGTGCCGTGTGTCTCGCGGAGCGCTTGCCAGCGTGCCCGGAGCGAACGATGCGTGTGTACCACGCCTTTTGGCTGCCCGGTCGTGCCGGAGGTGAAGAGCACGAGCGCGTCATCCCCGGGCCGTAGCGCCGAGTCGGGCAGTGCGCGATCAGGCCGGGGCCGCTCACGCACGCCGACGATGCGCGCGCCCGCGGCGGCGAGCCCCGTCGCTGCGGCAGCGGGCGGGGCATCGTCCCACAGGGACAGGGCCGGTGTGGTCGCCGCAGCGACGTTGGCGATTTCTGCCGCGGTCGCCCGGGCATCGAGTGGTATGGCGCAGGCCCCGCAACGCCAGATCGCCAGCAGATCGGTGAAAAATGCGGGCCGGTTGCCGTAATGGATCAGCGCCCGTCCGCCGCGCATGAGCCCGAGTGCCGCGAAGAGCGAGGCGCGTGCGGCAACGGCCGCCGCGATGTCCTCGCGATCCAGTGCAGCACCGCTTTGCGCGTCGATGAGTCTGCCCGTGCCGAGAGCGGGGTCCACAGCCGCGATCGTCACGCCTGCTCGAGCTCGATGAGCGTGCCGCAGAAGTCCTTCGGATGGAGAAACAGCACGGGCTTGCCGTGAGCGCCGGTCTTCGGCTCGCCATCGCCGAGGATGCGCACGCCGGCGGCCCTGAGCTGATCCCGGGCCGCAAGGATATCGGCCACTTCGTAACAGAGGTGGTGGATGCCACCGGCCGGATTCGCCTCGAGGAACCGTGCTATGGGCGAGTGTTCGCCGAGCGGATGCAGGAGCTCGATCCTCGTGTTCGGCAACTCGACGAAGACCGTCGTCACGCCGTGCTCGGGCAGCGGCGCCGGCGCCGAGACCCTGGCGCCCAGCAGGCCGCGGTAACGATCGGCCGCGGCGCCGAGATCCGGGACGACGATGGCAACGTGGTTGAGCTTGCCGATCATGGCTGGTTCGCCGTCCGGTCCGCAGCGGCGCGGCTCTTGCGGCTCTTCAGGAAGATGGCGACGAGCTCCGCCGCGGCCACGCGTGGCGAGGCATCGCCGCTGCCGACCGCGGCCTCGATGGCGGCGACGCGTCGTTGCATGTCCGGGTCGTCTTTCAGCGATTCGATCAGCGTTTCAGCCATCTCGTTCCAGAGCCAGGCGCGAGCCTGCGTCGCGCGCTTCGCTGCCAGCTCTCCGGAGCCGGTCATCGCCACCCGGAACCTTTCGACCGTGTCCCAGATCTCGCCGATGCCGCTTCCCTCGAGCGCCGAGCACGTGGCGACCGGCACTTCCCAGTGCGGGTAGCGCGGCTGCAGGAAGCGCAACGCATTGCGGTAGTCGGTGGCTGCACGGGTAGCGGCGGCCATGAGCTCGCCATCGCACTTGTTGACGACGAGGAGATCGGCGCGCTCCACGATGCCGCGCTTGATCCCCTGCAACTCGTCACCCCCGCCGGGGAGCAGCAGCAGGACGAAGACGTCCGTCATGTCGGCGACCGCGGTTTCGGACTGACCGACGCCCACGGTTTCCACCAGGACGACGTCGAAGCCTGCCGCTTCGGCTACGAGCATCGTCTCGCGGGTGTGCCGCGTGACGCCGCCGAGGGCGCCCGCGGACGGGGAGGGGCGTATGTAGGCCTCCGGGCGCCGGCCGAGGGCCTCCATCCGCGTCTTGTCGCCGAGGATGGAGCCGCCGCTCACGGCGGAGGTCGGATCCACGGCCAGCACCGCGACGCGATGGCCCGCACCGATCACGTGGTTGCCGAGGGCCTCGATGAAAGTGGACTTGCCGACACCGGGCGCACCGGTCACGCCAATGCGAATGGAGCGTCCCGCGTGCGGCGTCAGGAGCTCGAGCAGGCGATTCGCGGGAGCCTGATCCGCCTTCCTCCGGGACTCGACGAGCGTGATGGCGCGGGCGAGCGCACGGCGATCACCGGAGCGGACCTCCGTGGCGAGGCGGTCGGCATCGATGCTGGAAGTCTTCTGCATGCGGCTCGCCGGCGCTGCCGGCCTTCCTACTCGAATGCCAGGATCGGCTGATCGACGGCGAGGCTCTGGCCTTCGCTCGCCAGGATCTTCCCGATCTTCACGTCGTCCGCTGCGCGCAGGCTGTTTTCCATCTTCATGGCCTCGACCACGGCGAGCTCCTCACCCGCCTTGATCTCGTCGCCTGCCCTGACCGCCAGGCGCTTCAGCAATCCCGGCATGGGCGAGAGCAGGAACTTCGACAGATCGGGCGCCTGCTTCTCCAGCATGAGCGTTTCCATGGCTGCGGTGCGCGGCGCGAGCACGAGCGCATCGAGTCTGCGAGCCGCGGTGGGACAGGCGGTAACGCAGGCCGACTCGGTCGACCTGCGCGCAGATGCGGTGTCCGTTGACCTCCGCCTTCAGCAGCGGCTGCCCCATGTGCCAGGCGGTGACGACGTGGTAGATGGCGCCGCCGAGACGCACCTCGTAGCCGCCCTCGGCCGGCAGCACGTGCGCCGGGTGGTGGGACGCGATCGACGATCACGACGAAGTCGGCGCCGACCTTGCGTTCGTGGCTCGGCAACTGCCCCGAGAGCTGCGCCGCGCGGTCCATGTAGCGCCGATGCACGACTGCGGCGAGCGCGATCAGGAGATCCGGATTCTCCCGGCGCAGGTCTGGCCGCGTGGAAGCCCTGCGGGTATTCCTCGGCGATGAAGGCCGTGCTGAGCCGGCCTTCCCTGAAGCGTGCGCTCGAGATGACGGCGTTCAGGAAGCTGATGTTGTGGGACACGCCGCGGATGTAATAGGCATCCAGAGCGTCCTGCATGCGCTCGATGGTGTCGCCGCGGGTGTCACCGTGGGTGATCAGCTTCGCGATCATCGGGTCGTAGTACATCGATACCTCGCCGCCTTCTTCGACGCCCGCATCCACGCGCACGTGCGGGGTCTGCAACGGGGCGCGATAGCGGATGAGGCGCCCGGTCGAGGGCAGGAAATTGCGGAACGGGTCCTCGGCATACACGCGCGCCTCGAGCGCCCAGCCCGTGAGCTTCACGTCCTTCTGCGTGAGCGGCAGCCGCTCGCCCGGCGGCGATCCGGATCATGAGCTCGACGAGGTCCACGCCCGTGACCATCTCCGTCACCGGATGCTCGACCTGCAGCCGCGTGTTCATCTCCAGGAAATAGAAGTTGCGCTTCTGGTCAGCGACGAATTCGACCGTGCCCGCGGAGCTGTAGTCGACCGCCTTCGCGAGCGCCACGGCCTGCTCGCCCATGGCCTTGCGGGTCTTCTCATCGAGGAGCGGGGAGGGCGCCTCTTCGAGCACCTTCTGATGCCGGCGCTGGATGGAGCACTCACGCTCGCCGAGATGGATCACGTGGCCGTGGCGGTCGGCGAGCACCTGGATCTCGATGTGGCGCGGATCCTCGATGAATTTCTCCGCGAAGATGCGGCCGTCGCCGAAGGCGGCCCGTGCCTCGTTGGTCGCACGCTCGTAGCCGTCGCGGCACTCGGCGTCGTTGCGGGCGATGCGCATGCCCTTGCCGCCGCCGCCCGCGGATGCCTTGAGCATCACCGGGTAGCCGATGTCGCGCGCGATCTTCACGGCGTGATCGGGGCCCTCGATCACGCCGGTGAAGCCGGGGATCGACCGTGACGCCGGCCTTCTGCGCGAGCAGCTTGGACGCGATCTTGTCGCCCATGCTGCGGATGGAGTGGGGCGAGGGGCCGACGAAGACGATGCCTGCCTGCTCCAGCGCCTCGGCGAACTCGGCACGCTCGGAGAGAAAACCGAAGCCGGGATGGACGGCGTCGGCGCCGGTTGCCCTGCAGGCGGCGACGATGCGCTCGGCCACCAGGTAGCTCTTCGCCGAGGGCGCGGGCCCGATGTGCACGGCCTCGTCGGCGAGGCGCACGTGCAGCGCGTTGCGATCCGCGTCGGAATAGACCGCGACGGTCCGGATGCCCATGCGGCGGGCGGTGCGCACGATGCGGCAGGCGATCTCGCCGCGGTTGGCAATGAGGAGCTTCCTGAACATGTCGCGGGTGTTTCCCCGGGGTGTCTACAGAGGAATGTTGCCGTGCTTGCGCCAGGGATTCGTCGAGCTCCTTCTTGCGCAGCATCGCGAACGAGCGGCAGACCCGGGCGCGCGTCGCGTGCGGCATGATCACGTCGTCGATGAAGCCGCGTGCGCCGGCGATGAACGGGTTCGCGAACTTCCGCCGGTATTCCTCGGTACGGGCGGCGATGGCATGCCGGATCGCCGATGTCCTTGCGGAAGATGATCTCGACCGCGCCCTTCGGCCCCATCACGGCGATTTCGGCGCTCGGCCAGGCGAAATTCACGTCGCCGCGCAGGTGCTTCGACGCCATGACGTCATACGCGCCGCCGTAAGCCTTGCGCGTGATGACCGTGACCTTGGGCACCGTCGCCTCGGCGAAGGCGTAGAGCAGTTTCGCGCCGTGCTTGATGATGCCGCCGAATTCCTGCGACGTACCCGGCAGGAAACCGGGCACGTCCTCGAGCGTGAGGATCGGGATGTTGAAGGCGTCGCAGAAGCGGACGAAGCGCGCGCCCTTGATGGCGGAGCTGATGTCGAGGCAGCCGGCCAGCACCATCGGCTGGTTGGCGACCACGCCCACCGTCGAGCCCTCCAGCCGGATGAACCCGATCACGATGTTCTTCGCGTACTCGGGCTGCAACTCGAAGAAGTCGCCCTCGTCGGCGACCTTGAGGATCAGCTCCTTGATGTCGTACGGCCGGGCCGGATCGTCCGGCACGAGCGTATCGAGCGAGAAATCCTGCCGCATCGGCGAATCCCCGGTCGGCCATACCGGCGGCTTCTCGCGGTTGCTCGCCGGCAGGAAGTTGAAGAACCGGCGGATCGTGAGCAGCGTTTCGACGTCGTTCTCGAGCGCGAGGTCGGCGACTCCGGATTTCGTCGTGTGCGTCAGCGCGCCGCCGAGCTCCTCTGCGGTGACTTCCTCATGCGTCACCGTCTTCACGACGTCGGGGCCGGTGACGAACATGTAGGAGCTGTCCTTCACCATGAAGGTGAAGTCGGTCATGGCCGGCGAGTACACGGCGCCGCCGGCGCAGGGTCCCATGATCACCGAGATCTGCGGCACGACCCCGGAGGCGAGCACGTTCCTCTGGAACACCTCGGCGTAGCCGCCGAGGGAGGCGACTCCCTCCTGGATGCGGGCGCCACCCGAGTCGTTGAGGCCGATCAGAGGCGCGCCGACCTTGAGCGCCTGATCCATGATCTTGCAGATCTTCTCGGCATGGGTTTCGGACAACGCACCGCCGAACACGGTGAAGTCCTGGCTGAAGACGAACACAAGGCGGCCGTTGATCGTGCCGTAGCCCGTGACGACGCCGTCGCCGGGAACGCGCTGGTCGGCCATGCCGAAGTCCGTGCAACGGTGCTCGACGAACATGTCCCATTCCTCGAAGCTGCCTTCATCGAGAAGGAGTTCGATACGCTCGCGTGCCGTGAGCTTGCCCTTGGCATGCTGCGCTTCGATGCGCTTCGCACCGCCACCGAGCTTCGCGGCTTCGCGTTTTTCCTCGAGCTGCCGGATGATGTCCTGCATCACTTGCTCCTGACGGTGGCGGGTCTCAAGTTGCACCGGTGCGTCGGCGGCGCAACAGGGCGAGCACCTCCCCGGCCGCGACCGGGATGTTGGTGCCGGGCCCGAAGATGGCGGCGACGCCGGCGTCTTTCAGAAACGAGTGGTCCTGCGCCGGGATGACGCCGCCGCAGACCACGAGAATGTCGGCGGCGCCTCCCGCCCGCAACGCCTCGAGCAGTTGCGGGACGAGGGTCTTGTGGCCCGCGGCCTGCGAAGACACGCCGACCACGTGGACGTCGTTCTCGATGGCGTGGCGTGCGGCTTCCTCCGGCGTCTGGAAAAGCGGACCGATGTCGACGTCGAACCCGAGGTCCGCGAAGGCGGTCGCGATCACCTTCGCACCACGGTCGTGCCCGTCCTGGCCGAGCTTCGCGACCAGAATGCGCGGCCGGCGGCCCTCCTCGCGGGCGAACCGGTCGACGTCCTGCTTGATGCGTGCGAAACCCTCGTCTCCGGCGTACACGGATCCATACACCCCGCTGATCGAGTGAATAATCGCCCGGTGGCGTCCAAATACCTTTTCCAGCGCGTCGGAAATCTCGCCGACGCTCGCGCGCGCGCGCGCCGCGGCGATGGCGAGCGCCAGCAGATTGCCCGTCCCGGCCGCGGCAGCCGTCGTCAGCGCCTCCAGCGCCGCCCCGCACGCGGCGGCGTTGCGGCTCTTCCGTACCTGCTGCAGGCGCCTCACCTGCGTCTCGCGCACGGCCGTGTTATCGATGTCGAGGATCTCGACCTCGGGCTCGTCGTCGAGGGGATACTTGTTGACGCCGACGATGGTCTCCTCGCCGCGGTCGATCCGCGCCTGGCGCAGCGCCGCCGACTGCTCGATGCGCATCTTCGGCATGCCCGATTCCACCGCCTTCGTCATGCCGCCCAGCGCCTCGACTTCACGCACGAGCTTGCGGGCCTCCTGTGCGAGCGATGCGGTGAGATGCTCGACGTAGTAGGAGCCGGCGAGCGGATCCACGACGCGCGTGATGCCGGTCTCTTCCTGCAGCACGAGTTGGGTGTTGCGGGCGATGTGGGCGGAGAAGGGGGTCGGCAGCGCGAGGGCCTCGTCGAAGGAATTGGTGTGCAGCGACTGCGTGCCGCCGAGCGCGGCCGCCAGCGCCTCGATGGTCGTGCGGATGACGTTGTTGTACGGATCCTTGCTGGTGAGGCTGACGCCGGAAGTCTGGCAGTGGGTGCGCAGCATGAGCGAGCGGGGATCGCGCGGCTCGAACAGCTCCTGCATCAGCTCGGCCCAGAGGAGCCGCGCCGCGCGCAGCTTGGCGACCTCCATGAAGAGATTCATGCCGATGCCGAAGAAGAACGACAGCCGCGGCGCGAACTCATCGACCTGCATGCCGGCGCCGATGGCGGCGCGCACGTACTCGATGCCATCCGCGATCGTGAAACCGAGCTCCTGCACGCAGGTGGCACCGGCCTCCTGCATGTGATAGCCGGAGATCGAAATCGGATTGAATTTCGGCATCTGCCGCGCGGTGTACGCGATGATGTCCGCCACGATCCGCATGGAAGGCGCGGGTGGATAGATATACGTGTTGCGGACCATGAACTCCTTCAGGATGTCGTTCTGCAGCGTACCGGCGAGATCGGCCTGGCTGATGCCCTGTTCCTCGGCAGCCACGATGTACATCGCCATCACCGGCAGCGCCGCGCCGTTCATGGTCATCGAGACCGACATCTCCCCGAGTGGTATGCCCTCGAAGAGGATTTTCATGTCCTCCACGGTATCGATGGCCACGCCCGCCTTTCCCACGTCTCCGACGACCCGCGGGTGGTCCGAGTCGTAACCGCGGTGTGTCGGCAGGTCGAAGGCGACCGACAGGCCGGTCTGACCCGCCGCGAGATTCCTGCGGTAGAACGCGTTCGACGCCTCGGCGGTGGAGAAGCCGGCATACTGGCGCACGGTCCACGGGCGCACGGCATACATGGTCGCGCGTGGGCCGCGCGTGTACGGTGGCAGGCCCGGCATCGAGTCCAGGTGACCGAGACCTGCGAGATCGCCGGCCGTATACACCAGCCTGACTGGAATTCCCTCGGGCGTCTGCCAGGTCAGCTCATCGGGTGAGCGACCGCCGTTCTCCCGCGCCGCGAGTTTCGTCCAGTCCGCGACGCTTCGCTTTGGAAATCCCGTCATGGTTCTGCGTCGTTCAAACAGATGTCCTGCCTGCCGCCCGGTGCAGGGCAAGCAGTCGCCTCGCCTCGTCCGCGTGCAGTTGCTCCACCATGCGGCCATCGAGGACCGCGATCGTATTGCCGGCAGCGGCCGCCGATTCCCAGGCCGCGACGATGCGGGCAGCCTCGGACGCCAGCGCCGCCGAAACGCCGAATATTTCGTTCGCGACGCCGATCTGGGCCGGGTGGATCAGTGTCTTGCCGTCGAATCCGAGCGCTTTCCCCTGTCGGCAGGCATCGCGGAATCCGGCCTCGTCACGAAGTCCCGTGTAGATGCCATCCAGTATATCAAGACCCCGCGCCCGGGCTGCCAGCACGCACTGGCCGAGCGCCGGGAGGAGGCCGAGGCGCGACGGGTCGGGCGGCAGTCGCAACGCCTTCGCGAGATCCGCGGTGCCCATGACGATGACCGTGACACGCGGCGCCAGACTCGCGATCGCGTCGATTGCCAGCACGGCTGGTGGCAGCTCCGCCATCACCCACGCCGCCAGCCGCACGCCGCCCGCGGTATCGAGCAGATGCAGGGCTTCGCGCAGCTCCCTCGCGCCGGTGACCTTCGGAAACAGGACGGCGTCCGCGCGACTGCCGGCGACGGCGGCGAGATCCTCGGCGCCCCAGGGCGTGTTGAGGCCGTTCACGCGGATCACGACTTCGCGGTGGCCGAACCCGTCGGCCGACACGGCCTGCACGACGGCATGACGCGCGGCGATCTTCGCATCGGGAGCGACGGCGTCCTCGAGATCGATGATGAGCACGTCCGCGTCGAGATCCGCAGCCTTGGCGAGGGCGCGGGCATTGGAGCCGGGCACGTAGAGCGCGGAGCGGCGTGCGCGCGGCGCGCCGGCGTTCATGAGCCGGCGTCCCCGGCGAACGTGCGGTCATGACGCGACCGCAGAGCCTTCTTGTCGATCTTGCCCATCGAGTTGCGGGGCAGATCTGCGACGAAGAACACGCGCTTGGGCACCTTGTATCCTGCCAGACGTCCCTTCAATGCAGCGATGATACCGGCTTCCGAAGGTTTCGCTCCCGGCGCCGCCACGACGACAGCGATCACGGCTTCGCCCAGATCGGGGTGCGCCGCGCCGATGACGGCGGACTCGGCGACTTCGGGCAGGCTTTCGACGGCGATTTCGACTTCACGCGGATACACGTTGAGCCCACCCGAGATGACGAGGTCCTTGCTCCGGCCGTTGATGGTCAGATAGCCGTCGGCGTCGAGGAAGCCGAGATCGCCGGTGCGGAAGAAGCCGTCGGGGGTGAAGGCCTCCGCCGTCTGCCGCGGCAGACGCCAGTAACCGGGAAACACGTTGGCGCCCTTGACCTCGATCTCGCCGGTTTCGCCGGCCCCGGCGACGCGCACGGTGACGCCGGGCAACGGCACGCCGACCGTGCCGGCACGACGCTCGCCGTGGAGCGGGTTCGACGTGTTCATCCCCGTTTCCGTCATGCCATAGCGCTCGAGGATCGCGTGCCCCGTCCTTTCCCTGAAAGCGGCAAACAGCTCCGGCGAGAGGGGCGCCGATCCGGAGATGAAGAGCCGGACCTGGCGGCAGGCTGCGCGGTCGAGCCCGGGCTCGCGGAGCAGCCGCGCATAGAAGGTGGGCACGCCCATCATCACCGTGCAGGAGCCGAGGAGTGCGAGGACCTCGGCCGCGTCGAAGCGCGGCAGGAAGGTCATGGTCGCGCCGCTCGTCAGCACGCAGCCAAGTCCCACGAACAGTCCATGGGCGTGATAGAGCGGCAGGGCGTGCAGCAGGCGGTCGGCTGGCGTGAAGGCCCAGGCCGACACGAGCGCCTCGGCGTTGGCGGCCAGATTGCCATGAGTGATCATCGCGCCCTTCGGGCGACCGGTCGTCCCGGACGTATATAAGAGAATGGCCACGTCGGTGCCGCGCCTTCCGACCGTCGTGGACCCGCCGCCGCGCGCCGGCGTGGCGTCCGGGAGGGTGCCCCGGCCATCGGCGCCGAGCGTCAGCACGCGGCAGCCGCGCGGTGCGAGGGACCGGAACAGCGCTTCGTCCGCCGGATCGCACACCGCGAGTGCCGGCTCGGCATCGCCGACGAGGTGCGCCAGCTCCGCTTCCCGATAGGCGTCGTTCAGCGGGTGAAACACGTGGCCGCCGCGCAGGCAGGCGAGATAGAGCCATACTGCCTCGGGCGACTTGCGGACCTGGACGGTGACCCGGTCACCGGGCGCGAGACCGGCTTCTGCCAGCGTTCGCGCAACGCATGCCGAATGCGCTTCAATCGCGCCGTAGGACTCGACCCGCCCGTCGGGCGTGACGAGAAACGGCCGGTCGCGATCGGCGGGAAAGCTCAGGGCGAAGCGCGCAAACAGATTTTCGTTCATGCGGGCGTGCCGGTCGCGGCTCCATACCGGGTCCTTTAGGATAGCGGCACCATGGCAGATACCGCTCGCACCGTCGGCCTGTTCGTGACCTGTCTCGTCGATCTCTTCAGGCCCCGGATCGCGGAGGCCGCCGTGCGCCTGGTCCGGGGGGCCGGGTTTCGCGTCGTGGTGCCGGCGCAGACCTGCTGTGGCCAGCCGAATTTCAACGCGGGCGACCGCGCAGGCGCGGCGCTGCTCGCGCGGGGAGTGATCGCCTCGTTCCGGCAGTGCGAGTACATCGTCGCGCCGTCGGGCTCTTGCATCGGGATGATCCGCGATTATCCGGCGCTCTTCTCCGCGGAATCCGCGGAGCACAGGGACTCGGAGGCCCTCGCGGCGCGGAGCTGGGAACTGACCGCCTTTCTCCGTGACGTCGCGGGGATACCGCCGCCACAGGTGCGCTGGCCGGCGACCGCGGTCTATCACGACGCGTGCTCGGCGCTGCGCCAGCTCGGCATCCATGACCAGCCCCGCGCGCTCCTTGCGCGGGTCGCGGGACTGGAGCTGCGGGAGTGCTCGAGTCCGGAGGAATGCTGCGGTTTCGGCGGGACGTTCTGCGTCAAGTATCCGGAGGTGTCGTCTCACATCGGCGACCGGAAGATCGACGACTTCGTCGCGACCGGGGCCGATTGCGTGATCGGCGGCGATCTCGGCTGCCTGCTGCACCTGGAAGGCCGCATGCAGAGGCGCGGCATCGGGATACGGGCGCGCCACGTTGCCGAGGTGCTCGCCGGGATGCCGGGTGGCGCAGGCGATGGAGACGACTAGCGCCGATTTTCCGCGGCGGAGCAGGGAGGCGCTCGCACAGCCGACCCTGCAGCGGTCCCTCGAGGGGGTGCGCCGTACCTTGCCGGCCGCCCGGGTGGCGGCGTTGCGGGAAGTAGCCGACTTCCCGGCCCTGCGCGAGCGCGCACGGCAGATTCGCGATCGGACGCTGGCCGGGCTCGAGCGGCACCTGCTCGACTTCGAACGCCGCGCGATCGCGGCTGGCGCGGAGGTTCACTGGGCGCGCACCGCCGGGGAGGCCCGCGAGATCGTCGCCGGGATCTGCGCGGGGGCAGGGGCCCGGAGCGTCATCAAGAGCAAGTCGATGGTCACCGAGGAGATCGGCCTCAACCGGGACCTCGAGCGGCGCGGCCTGCGGGTCACCGAAACGGACCTCGGCGAATACATCATCCAGCTCCGCAACGAGCAGCCGAGTCACATCCTCGCTCCGGCCCTGCACGTCAGTCTGGCGCAGGTCGGCGAGACGTTCGGGCGTAGCCATGCGCGCCAGCGCGTCGCCCCGCTCGTGACTGCGGAGGAGATGCTCGCCGAGGCGCGCGCCGAGTTGCGCGCGGTATTCGGCACCGCCGACGTCGGCATCACAGGCGCCAACTTCCTCGTGGCCGAGACCGGCGGCGTGGTGATCGTCACGAACGAAGGCAACGCGGACCTCACGGCGTCGCTGCCTGGGGTGCACATCGCCATCACGGGCATCGAAAAGGTCGTGCCGACGCTCGACGATCTGGGCGTGCTGCTGCGCGTGTTGGCGCGGTCGGCCATCGGCGAGCCGCTCAGCACGTACACGACGCTCGTGCACGGCGCGCGGCGCAGCTCTGACGCTTCCGGTCCCGCGCGATTTCACGTGGTGCTCGTGGACAACGGACGCAGCGCGCTGCTCGGTACGCCGGAGCAGGCACTCCTGCGTTGCATCCGCTGCGCGGCCTGCCTGAATCACTGCCCCGTGTATACGAGCGTTGGCGGCCATGCCTACGGGTCGGTGTATTCCGGTCCGATGGGGGCGGCGCTCACGCCGGCGCTGGCGGGCCTCCGCGAATCGGTGCACCTGCCCAATGCGTCGACGCTCTGCGGCCGGTGCGAAGCCGTCTGCCCCGTGGCGATTCCGATCCCGAAGATACTGCGCCATTGGCGCGAGCGGGCATTCACCGGCCGACTCGTGTCGGAATCGGAGCGCCGCGGCCTCGGCGTCTGGCGCTGGCTTGCCACGCACCCGGCTGCATACCGGACGGTGCTGAGCCTCTCCGCCCGCGCGCTGAGAGTCATTTCGGTTCCCGGCGGGAACGGAGAAGACCGGCGCGTCCGGCATCTGCCGGCGAGCGGGGGATGGACGGCGTGGCGCGACCTGCCGGCGCCGGAGGGCGAGACCTTTCAGGAACGCTGGCGGCGGCTGCGCCGGGAGGAGCCCTCGTGAGCGCGCGCGAAGAGATACTCGGCCGTGTACGTCATGCCGGGGAAGCGGATGCGTGCGGGGGCAACGGGGCGGTTCCCGCTCCCGCGCCACACGTTTCCACCTGGGAGCAGCGTGCCGCGCGCTTCGCAGCTCGTGCTCGCACCGCGTCCGCCACCGTAGTGCGCGTGACTGCCGCGGAGGACGTCGAGCGCGCGGTCGCGGAATATCTGCATGAGCGGAACTTGCCGCCGGTCGTTCGAATGACCGCGGAGCCTCCCGGACTCCCGCCCGGCAGGATCGGGCCACTCCAGTTTCGGACGGGGCCGATCGGGTCCGATGGAGAGACGGTCGTCAGCGGCTGCTTCGCCGCGGTCGCGGAAGAAGGCGTGATCGTGATGGTCTCCGGCCCAGGTCACGCCGCGGAATCCGTCATGCTTGCGGCCACGCACGTGGCAGTCGTCCGCGCGGCTCAGATGGTCGATTCGCTCGAGGCTTTGTGGCAGCGGGTGCGCGCAGCGGATCTTCCGCCACGCACGTTGAACCTGATTCTCGGACCGTCGCGGACCGCGGATCTCGGCCTGCCGATCCGGCTTGGCGCGCACGGCCCGCTGCGCGTGCACGTCGTGCTGATCGATCCTCCGGCGGCCTGATTTGCGCAATTCCGCGCGCACCGGCGCCGGTCGTGCGAAGCCCGCCCGATGGTCGGTTCAATGAGCCACCTGAAAGGGCTTTCGGTTGTTGCCGCGAGTTCCGGATGCTCGCCATAACTGCATGGTGGCAAAGTAATTATCGCGCTCGCATCATTATGTAATACGTGTCGAAATTGTCATAAAACGGGCCTTCGCCAAAAGCGCGCAAATGAGGCTTTACTCGGCCACACTCTTCAATTATGGTTCACCGCAAGTCCATCTCATCCGGCAGCGATCGGGAGATGGGCAAGAACGATCAAAAACCCGAAGTGGGGATCGAACTGATGATTCGGGGGAAGAAGTCCAGGCTTGGTTTGCTCGCCGCTGGCACCGTTGCAGCGCTTGCATCGTTTGGTTCCCACGCTGCCACCGTCACCGCGTGTGGTCCCAACATCTGCTACCAGTATGACAACGCTCAGTCCGCCGTCGCGCTGACCGGTCTGCCGTCGCTCGTCGGCGACGCGATGACCTGGCTGCCGCCCGCGTTCATCGCGCATTCGACCGGCGGTGCAGGCTGGGTGACTGCCACCGCGAACTTCCTCTTCAGCGCGGTATACACGACGAACCCGCTGAACGAGATTGCATCGCTCGCGGTACACGAAGAGTTCGACGATCAGATCATCACCGAGGGCGAGGTGCGCGCCACACTCTACACGCAGGCGCGAAGCTTGGTCGTGCCGACGGACGGCACCAGCACGAATCCCCCCCTGGAATTCATACGGACCGGTGATTCAGCCGGGAACCACATCGATACGCTGGATGCTCTGCTGACTCCGGCGGCCATCTTCGTCGGCGCCGCGAACAACATGCAGGTCGGGATCCAGAACACGCTGCGCGCCTATACCGCCTCGACGGGCGATGCCTTCATCCAGAAGAAGTTCAGCGTCGTGATCCAGACCACGAATCCGGTTCCCGTGCCCGGCGCCGTGTGGCTGCTCGGCAGTGCCCTCGCGATGCTCGGGTGGATCCGCCGAAAGATTTGAGTTTCACCCGGTGGCTGAGGTGTCGTGTCGCCGGGGGAAGATTAGAGTTCATGCAGAGCAACAGTAACGCAACAACAACAGCGTAATAAGGCGACACGATGAATTGCAGAAAAATTTCGGTTGCAGTCCTGTCAGCAGTTGCGGGTCTTGCCGGGGCGCACCAGGCCAATGCCGCGACGGTAAACCTGTGCGGCCCGAACGTCTGCTACGACTACGACGACACGCAGGCCGCGATCAGCATCACCGGCCTGCCGACGCTCGTCGGCGACTCCGTGACCTTCCTGCCGCCGGACTTCCGTGCGGAATCCGCAAATGGGGCGGGATGGGACATCGTGACCGCGAACTTCCTTTTCAGTAGGGTGTATACGGTCAACCCGCTGGATGAGATCACGCTCTTCTCCGTGTGGGAGGAACTGGATCACCAGATCATCACGGACGGTGAGGTGGAGGCCACGCTCTATACGCAGGCCCGCAGCAACCACGGTGCGTTCCCCACCGATGTGATCGGCATCAGCACGACCTCCTCGTTCCTCGATACGGGCGACACCGGCGGTGTCATCGTCAGCGGCCTTTCCGCGCTGCTGTATCCCGCCGCCTCGTTCACCGGACCTGCGGACGACATGCAGGTCGGGATTCAGAACACGCTCCGGGCGTACACGGACGCGTCCGGCCAGGTGGCCTTCATCCAGAAGAAGTTCACGCTGGCGACCAACACGGCGGAAGCCGTACCCGTGCCGACGGCCATCTGGCTGTTCGGCTCCGCGCTGGGTGCTTTGAGGATGTTGCGGCGCCGGACCTAGCGCACTCGTTGACGACGATGAATCTCCGGACCCCGCCTCGCGCGGGGTCTTTCTTTTTGGGGGGAAGATTCCGAGGCGGATTCGACCTCTGCCTCAATGCCTGCGATAGGCCGTCGGCCCCTGCCGGGAGGCGTCGGGCTTCCCGGGATCGACTCCCCAGCGTGCCGCCAGGCTCTTCGCGTCGTCGCCGGAGAAGCGACCCTGCACTGTAAGCGCCGCGATCGCCGCATAGGCGATGTGACCGGCGTTCACTTCGAAATGCCGGCGCAAATCCTCGCGTGATTCGCTCAGTCCGTAGCCGTCGGTGCCGAGCACGGTGTAAGGCGCGGGCACCCATTGAGCGATCGAGAGCGGCAGTGCCTTCAGATAATCGCTGGCCGCGACGAACACCCCGTCTTCGTTCTGAAGCAGGCGCCGGACCCAGGGCGTGTCGCTGGCGCCCGACAGGCGGTTACTGCGTTCCACGCGCAGCGCCTCGCGGCAGAGCTCGTTATAACTCGTGACGCTCCACACGTCGGCGGCAACGCCGCAGTCCTCGAGCAGCCGCGCGGCCTCCAGCACTTCGGACATGATCGCGCCGCTGCCGAAAAGATGCGCCCGCCCCGCGGCGCTGCCCGACGCAGCGCGCCGGAAGCAGTACATGCCGCGAACGATGCCGTCGGCGAGGTTCTCCCCGGCAGGCATCGCGGGCATCGGGTAGTTCTGGTTGTGAATGGTGATGTAGTAGAAGACGTCTTCCTGGCTGGCGTACATGCGCTCGATGCCGTCGCGGACGATCACGGCCAGCTCGAATGCGAAGGCGGGGTCGTAGCTGCGCATGTTGGGCACGGTATTGGCGACGAGCTGGGAATGCCCGTCCTGGTGCTGCGGGCCCTCGCCGTTCAGCGTCGTGCGGCCCGAGGTGCCGCCGAGGAGGAAGCCGCGGCAGAGCATGTCGCCGGCGCTCCAGATCATGTCGCCGACGCGCTGGAAGCCGAAGATGGAGTAGAAGACGTAGAAGGGGATGGTGGGCACCCCGTGCAGCGCATAGGCCGTGCCCGCAGCCAGGAAGGAGGCCAGCGCCCCCGCCTCGCAGATGCCCTCCTGCAGGATCTGGCCGTCGCGCGCCTCGCGGTAAGGGCTCAGTGTCGAGCTGTCCACGGGACGATACTTCTGGCCTTCCGAGGAATAGATGCCCGACCGGCGGAACAGCGCCTCCATGCCGAACGTGCGCGCCTCGTCTGGCACGATGGGCACGACGTAGGGCCCGAGCTGCGGATGGCCGATGAGCTTGGCGAGCATGCGCACGAACGCCATCGTCGTCGACAGCGCGCGGCCCGCGGAACCGTCGAGGTGCTCCTGGAAGAAGTCGAGCGCGGGAGCCTGCAGCGCCGGGCATTGCACGGTGCGCCGGGGCCAGGGACCGCCGAGCGCAGCCCGGTGTGCGCGCAGATAGCCCGACTCCGGGCTGTCCTCCGGCGGGCGGTAGAATTCGGCGCGCGCGCTTTCCTCGGCGGACAGGGGTATACCGAGGCGGCGCGCCGTTTCCTGCCGCTCCTCGGCCGTCAGGTTCTTCTTCTGGTGCACGACGTTCGAGCCTTCGTAGCCCTGCATGCCGAAGCCCTTGATGGTTTTGATGAGGACGGCGGTCGGCCGGCCAGTCGTCTGCACGGCGCGGGCGAAGGCGGCGTAGATCTTGCGCTGGTCGTGACCGCCACGGCGGATGCAGCGAATCTCCTCGTCCGACAGCACGGACATGATGCTGGCCAGCTTCTCGCTATCACCGACCCAGTGCTCGCGGACTTCCTGGCCGCTCGATACCGAGTACATCTGGTAATCGCCATCCACCGCACGCTCCATGCGCTCCTGGAGGACGCCCTCTGTATCGATTGCAAACAACGGGTCCCACTCGCCGCTCCAGATCACCTTGATGACGTTCCAGCCGGCGCCGCGGAAGCTGCGCTCGAGCTCCTGGATGATCTTGCCGTTACCCCGCACGGGCCCGTCGAGGCGCTGCAGGTTGCAGTTGACGACCATGATGAGGTTATCGAGCCGTTCGCGGGCGGCGATATTGATGGTGCCGAGCACTTCGGGCTCGTCCGCCTCGCCGTCGCCGATGAACACCCAGACCTTGCCGCCGTTCGCGGGTTTCAGGCCGCGGTTCTCGAGATACTTCGCGAATCGCGCCTGGTAAATGCCGCTCGGTGTCGAGAGACCCATGGATGCGCACGGCGCCTGCCAGAAATCGGGCATGTTGCGCGGGTGCGGATAGGACGATAGTCCGCCGCCGGGCTGCAGCTCGCGCCGGAAATGATCCAGTTGTTCGCGGGTGAGGCGCCCTTCGAGGAACGCCCGTGCATAGATCCCGGGAGAGGCGTGGGCCTGGATCATGACGAGGTCGCCGCCGTAGTCCTCACTCCGGCCGCGGAAGAAATGATGCAGGCCGACCTCCAGCATCGTGGCGGCGGAGGCGTAGGTGCCGATATGACCGCCGACACCGGTGCCGCCATCGTAGCCACGCAACACCATCGCCATGGAGTTCCAGCGCAGGATGTTCTCGAGACGCTCTTCGATGGCGATGTCGCCGGGATAGGCGGGCTGCTGCGAGAGGGGGATCGTGTTGCGATAGGGCGTGTTGAGAGTAGCTTCCTCGACGATCACATTGGCATCGGTCAGAAAGTCCCGAAGCGACCGGAAGACCGACTTGGCACGGTCAGGCCCGTCCGCCCGCAGCAGCGACTCCATCGCCTCAAGCCATTCGCCCAGTTCCGGGTCCTGACCCGTCACTTCCTTCCATCGCATCGCCATGCCGTGCGCGCTCCCTCGGGCGCCGTTCTGACCGCCAGCCAGCATAGCGTGTTTTCGCGGGCGCCTGCACCGCGACCGAGACTGGGCGGAGCGCGCGTATTCCCCTATGCTGCGATGACGGCACGAGGGGCTGCTATGCAAGACCCGTATCACGCAACGGCGGTGCAACGCGCGCGACGCGATTTCCTGCGGTTCGTGCTGCAGTCACCACTCTTCTATGGCGTCGGCGCAGCGGCGCTGCCGCTCGGCGTCTGGGCAAGGCCGGAGCTCGCGGTGCCGGCGAACGCCGGCGAGGCCATCGACGTGTTCCAGATCGAGCGGCTGGCGCGTACGAAGCTCGACCTGCCGACGATCCATTTCATCGTCAACGGCGCGGACGATGGCAAGACGATGCAGGCGAACCGGGACGCCTTCGACGCCTGGGCGATACGCGTGCGGCGCCTGATAGACGTCAGTCACATCGACACAGCCGTCACCGTGCTGGGAGAGCAGCTCCAGGTGCCGGTGATCGTGGCCCCCGCGGGCGGGCAGCAGCAGATTCATCCCGACGGAGAGCTTGCGACCGCGCGGGCGGCGAAGGCTTCCGGCAACCTGATGATCGTTTCGACCGTCAGTAATTTCAGCGTGGGAGAGGTTGCGAAGGCATCAGGACCGCTCTGGTTCCAGCTCTATGCCTCCTCCGACCGCAAGCTCATGGAAAAGCTGCTGGGCGACGCCGAGGCTGCCGGCTGCCGGGCCGTGGCGCTGACCGTGGACTCGAATACGCGAGGCAATCGCGAGGCCGAGCGCTGGTGGGCGCGCGTGACCGCCGCCGAGGGAAAACCACCCCTGCGGCTCGGCAACTTCGAAAATTATCCCGGGCCGCCGCGGGTCGGAGACGCGGCGCTCACCTGGGATACGGTCGACTGGCTCCGCTCGAAGACGCGAATGAAGCTGCTGCTCAAGGGCATCGTCACGCGCGAGGATGCGGCGCTCGCGGTGAAGCACGGTGTCGATGGCATCATCGTCTCCAATCATGGAGGCCGGCAGGAGGAGAGCCTGCGGGGAACGCTGACCTGCCTCCCCGAGGTCGTGGAGGCCGCGGGGTCTCACATGCCTGTATTGATAGACGGCGGGTTCCGCCGGGGGACCGACGTCTTCAAGGCGCTGGCGCTCGGCGCCCAGGCGGTCTGCATCGGGCGCCCGTACCTGTGGGGCCTTGGCGCCTTCGGCGAGGAGGGCGTGAGCCGCGTGCTGGCGATCCTGCACGAAGAGCTCAAGCGCGTCATGCAATTCGCAGGCACGATCGCGGTGCCCGCGATCAAGGCATCTTATCTGGAGGAGCGCTGAGGCATCGGGGCTTGCGCCCCTCCTACGGGCCGCCAGGTGTCAGCACGGTGTCCCGCGCCTCGGTCAGCGTCTCGGGGTAGTCGCGATTGAAGTGCAAGCCGCGGCTCTCGTGGCGTTGCTGGGCGCTGCGGATCGTGAGCTCGGCCACGAGCGCCAGGTTGCGCAGCTCGATCAGGTCGTTCGTCACGCGGAAATTGCCGTAGAACTCGGCGATTTCCTCCTGCAGCAGCTTCACCCGGTGGCGCGCCCGCTCCAGACGCTTGTTGGTGCGGACGATGCCGACGTAGTCCCACATGAACCGGCGCAATTCGTCCCAGTTGTGGGAGACGACGATGTGCTCGTCGGGATCGGTGACACGGCTCTCGTCCCAGGCGGGCAGCGACACCGGAGCGGCGGCGAGTGAGGGCAGCTCGCGATCGATCCTGGCAGCCGCGGCGCTGCCGAACACCACGCACTCGAGCAGCGAGTTGCTGGCGAGCCGGTTGGCTCCATGCAAGCCGGTGAAGGAGCATTCGCCGACCGCGTACAGCCCCGGCAGGTCGGCGGCGCCATCCAGGTCCGTGACCACGCCGCCGCAGGTGTAGTGCGCGGCCGGCACCACCGGGATCGGCTGGCGCGTGATGTCGATGCCGTATTCGCGGCACCGGGCGGCAATATTCGGAAACAGCTGCAGGACTTCCTCCGCCGGCTTGTGACTGATGTCGAGGTAGACGTACTCGTAGCCGCCGCGCTTCATCTCGTAGTCGATGGCGCGCGCGACGATATCCCGCGGGGCGAGTTCCCCGCGAGGGTCGTGATCGGGCATGAAACGGTGTCCGTTCGGCAGCAGCAGATGGCCGCCCTCGCCACGCACCGCTTCTGAAATCAGGAATGTCTTCGCCTGGGGATGGAAGAGACAGGTGGGATGAAACTGCACGAACTCGAGATTCGCCACCCGGCATCCGGCGCGCCAGGCCATGGCGATGCCGTCGCCCGTGGAAGTGTCCGGGTTCGTCGTGTAAAGGTAAGTCTTGGACGCTCCGCCCGTCGCGAGCACGACGGCTGGCGCGGCGTGGGTCACCATGCGGCCACTGAGCCTGTCGAGCGCGTAGACGCCCAGACAGCGGTCACGGGCGGTCGCGCCCAGCTTCGCCGCCGTAATCAGGTCCACGGCGAGCTGGCCGTTGAGCACGCTGATGTGGGGATGTTCCTTCACCCTGGCGGACAGCGCGCCGATGATCGCACGGCCGGATGCGTCCTCGGCATGTACGACGCGTCTGCGGCTGTGCCCGCCTTCACGGGTCAGGTGCAGCTGCAGGGCGTCCTCGCTGCGCGTGAAGCGCACGCCCTGCTCCTCGAGCCAGTGCACGCAGGCGGGACCGTGCTCGGCCACGAGCTTCACCGTGTCGGCGTGGCAGAGTCCACCCCCCGCCGCAAGCGTATCGGCGACGTGCAGGGCAGGGGAATCGTCGCTGCCGATCGCTGCCGCTATGCCACCCTGCGCCTGGCAACTCGAGCTTTCCTCGAAGCCCTTCTTGGCGAGGAGTGCGACGTGCCGGCCGGCCGCGGCGAGGCGCAATGCTGCCGACATGCCGGCGAGCCCGGCACCGATCACCAGCACGTCGAATGGCGACGCCTTCAAGGGACCTTCAGGCGGTGACGGAGGCGCGGCCGATCGCCAGCATGCGTTCCATCGAGCGCCGGGCACCGGCTGCGTGTTCCGGTGCCACGTCAATCACCGGCGTCAGCGTCTCCAGGCACCTCAGTATCTTCGGCAGCGTGATGCGCTTCATGTGGGGGCAGAGATTGCATGGCCGCACGAACTCGACGTCGGGGAATTCGACGGCGACGTTGTCGCTCATCGAGCATTCCGTGATCAGCACGACCTTGCGCGGTCGTTCCTCGTCGATGTGGCGGATCATCCCGGACGTGGACCCGACATAGTCGGCTTCGCGCAGCACCTCGGGCGGGCATTCGGGATGGGCCATGACGTGCACTCCCGGCTCCATGCGGCGGTATTCGCGAATCTCCTCGGGCGTGAAGCGCTCGTGCACTTCGCACGCACCTTCCCAGAGAATGATCTCGACCTTCGTCTTGCCCGCCACGTACCGGCCAAGATAGCCGTCGGGAATGAAAATCACGCGGTCGGTGCCCAGCGACTCGACGATCTTTACCGCGTTCGCGGACGTGCAGCAGATGTCGGCCTCCGCACGCACGTCGGCGTAGGCATTCACGTAGCAAACCACGGGAACGCCGGGATACTGGGCCTTCAACCGGCGGACGTCGGCGGCGGTGATCGAGGCCGCGAGTGAGCAGCCGGCTTGCAGGTCCGGGAGCAGCACGGTCTTCTGCGGGCTCATGATCTTCGCCGTCTCCGCCATGAATCGCACGCCGCACATCACGATCACGTCGGCATCGGTCGCGGCGCCCTGCTGGGCGAGGCCGAGCGAGTCGCCCCTGAAGTCGGCCACGCCGTAGGCGATCTCCGGGGTCTGATAGTTGTGGGCGAGAATCACGGCATTGCGCCGCTTCTTCAGGTCGTTGATGGCCGCGACCAGCGGGGCATGCACCGGCCACTCCACTTCGGGCATGACGTTGCGGATACGCTCGTAGATCGGGCGGGTGATCCGCTCGACTTCGGGGGTGTACTGCATTGAAGCGCCGGCTTGCATCCGTTGCGGTGGTCCACGCTGCTCGCGACTTCCCATCGTAGTCGTCGCCTGCCTCGCCGGTCCAGCAGGGCGGCAGGCCAGGGTTCCTCCTTTCCTGTGAACGGCATCACGCGGCAAGCCCGCCGAGACTCGCCGTTCCGCGGCTCAACTTGGGAGTAGGGTCACAGCGCCGCCGCAGGGCCGGCGGGCATTATGTCGGACGGCCCGGAGGGCTCCAGCCACGTGACACGGCGCGCCGAAAAAGACCAGGTTCTCGACGACTATGCTGCCTTCCTGAAGGCCCTGCTGCCGCAGGCCCAGGGTTTCATCTGCCATGACAGGCAGGGGACCGTGTTCTGGGCGGAGCCGCCGCCGGATGGATCACCTGCCATGACGGACGAGTACCGCAGGATCCTGGCGGGCGTGCTGGGCGGCAAGCCGGTCCATGCCGATGGTGCACGCCTGATGCTCGGCAGGAATATCGCGCACATCGTCCGCCTCGTCGGCGACCGTGCGATGTCGCTGGGCGCGCTGACCGTGCTCGTCGATCGCAGCGCCGCCTCGATGTCTCACCAGTTCGTGGTCGATGTGCTCGGGCCTGCCCTGCGGAGCCTGCAGCGGGAATTGTCGCTGCGATTCCGACTCCTGGAGGGGCAGCGCAAGCTGCAGGTCCAGGCCTCCGAAGAGCGCCTGCTCCACAAGGTGGAAAAGATCCTCCATCAGCGCCAGCCCTTCGAAACCGCAATGAATGTGATCCTGGCGCTGTGCCGGGAATACCTCGGCGTCGCGGGCGCGTGGCTCGCGGTTCCCGACAAGCACCTCACCGTCATGTGCGGCGACACGCTGAGTCCGACCGAGGCCGAGCTGCACTGTCGGTCCCTGCTGGACAAGGCCCGGGCCGCGGACTTCGATGCCGCTATGGCGGTTCACCGCGGCGAGACCCTCTGGATGCCGATCCACAGGCGCGGCGCGGGACCGCAGGGGATATTCGCGCTGACCGGATGGGAGCAGTCCGCCTTCAGCCACCGGCGGCTGGCACGAGTGGCACGTTACGTGAGCTCGCACCTCGAGTCCCTCCTGGACCGCAACTTCGACGCGCTGACCGGACTCATGGCCTGGTCCGTCTTCGAACGGGGACTCGCCGAGGGCCCTGGCAAAGACGGTGGCCATGGATGTTTCGTGATGTTCATGGATCTGGACCAGCTGCACGTCGTCAACGACACGTTCGGCCGTGACGCGGGAGACGAGATCCTGCGGCGGTTTGCGGCCTTGCTCCACGAAATGCTTCCGCATCATCCCGTGAGCCGGATGTCGGGCGACCGCTTCGTGGCACTGGTGCGCCACTCAGACAGCGAAGAAGTGCGCCGGCTCGGGGAAGACATCTGTGCCCGCTTCCGCGAGAACGTGTATGTCCGGGGGGACCAGACCCACCGGCCCTCCGTAAGCATCGGCATCGGCTCGTGGGCAGGCTCTCCGGGCGAGACCGGCGGCGGACTCGCCTCGGCTCAGGTCGCGTGCCAGGCGGCCAAGGACAGAGGCCGTGGCCGCGTCGAGGCGTTCGAATCCGGCGATGTCAGCCTCATCCGCCGGCGGGACGACATCCAGCTCGTCGGCTACGTGCGCAATGCCATCGAGAACAACAGGCTTGCGCTCCTGGCGCAGCGCATCATGTCGCTCAAGGCCGGACGGGTCCCTCCCTACTACGAAGTGCTGGTCCGCATCGTCGACGATGCCGGACAGCACGTCCTTCCGGCAGATTTCATACCCGCCGCCGAGCGTTACCACCTCATGGAGGATCTCGACCGCTGGGTGGTCGCGAGCACGCTCCGGAGCCTGACGGTTCCGGGTCGGAGGTTGAGCGCGGGCTCGGCCCGCTTCGCCATCAACCTCTCCGGGCAGAGCCTCGGCAGCGATTCCTTCCTGTCATTCGTCCAGGCGGAGATCCTCCGCAGCGGCGTTCCTCCGGACCTCATCACGTTTGAGATCACCGAATCCGTGGCCGTCGCCCGGATGCAGCAGGCGCAGTCCTTCATGCATGCCCTCAAGAAAGTCGGCTGCCGCTTTTCGCTGGACGATTTCGGGACCGGGCTCAGCTCGTTTTCTTACCTCAAGCTCTTCCCCGTGGATACCCTGAAGATTGACGGCAGCTTCATCCGCGACATCACGACCAATGTCGTGTCGCAGTCCGTGGTGGCGGCGATTGCCGAGGTGGCGCGGGTCATGCAGCTCGAGACGGTCGCCGAGTATGTGCAGGATCAGCAGGCGCTGGAGCTGCTGCGTGCGTTGAATATCACCTACGCGCAGGGCTATTTCGTCGGCACGGCGGAATTGCTCGACCCACAGATCGGCAACATCGCCGACGTGGCCTTGCCGGTACCCGTTCCCTCCTCGGGCTGACCGAAGCCCGCTCGGTTGTTGCTCCAAAGCAACAGGCCACCCGCCCTCGGACCCCATGTAATTCAACAGCCGATTTCCGTTTGCGGCTTTTACGTATATGATCGGGTGCAATTGGGACTGGGGGGTCCTTGCCACTCGAATCGCGCAGGATTCCTCGCGTTCTTTGGGCAGGTTCAATACAGGGGGCGAAACATGAGCAAGAAACTGGACTTCGATCCGACGGATTCGATTGCCCAGCGTGCAGCACGTTACGCAATGTTCACCGGCGCTGCCGTTGCCGGCGGCCATCAGGGCGCCGCAATGGCACAGGATCAGCCGGCCGCTTCAAGCGACATCGAGGAAATCGTGGTGACCGGTTCGCGCATCCGCCGCGTGGATGCCGAGACCGCCGTGCCCGTGCAGATCATCAGTGCGCAGGAGATCGCGCAGACGGGCGCCACGACCATCGGCGAGTTCATCCAGAAGCTGCCCTCGATCGGCGGCGCGGCAACGAACCCGGCGGTCAATAACGGCGGCGGCGACGGCGCGAGCAACGTCGAGCTGCGCGCGTTGGGCGTGGAGCGCACGCTGGTGCTGCTGAACGGCCGCCGCTACGGCGCGCTCGGCAACCTGACGAGTGCGGTGGACGTCAATTCGATTCCCGTCAACATGATCGAGCGCGTCGAGGTCCTGAAGCAGGGCGCCGGCGCGGTCTACGGATCGGACGCGATCGGTGGCGTGGTGAACTTCATCACCAAGACGAAGCAGGACCAGGCCGAGCTCAGCGTGGACTACGGCGTCTCGAGCGAGAGCGACGGCCAGCGCGAGGGCGTCTCCCTCTCGTTCGGCTCGGACAGTGACAAGTCGAACATCATCATCGGCTTCAACTACAACCACCAGGAAGAGATTTCCGCGGGCGACCGCGAATTCTCGAGGCAAGCCATCTATTTCTACGGCTCGATCTTCCCGGGCGGCTCCAGCCGCACGCCGAGAGGCCGCTACTTCCTGAATTCAACGGCGGCCGCCAATGCGGGCTTGACAGCCCAGTTTCCTACCTGCAACAACGGCAGCACCGGCATCACGCGAAACGAGGGTGCGCCGGGAACCAGCGTCACCGATTTCCGCTGCTATGTCTCATCGGGCACGCCCAACGACTCCTTCAACTTCCAGCCCGTCAACCTGATCCTGACGCCGCAGGAGCGGGCGAGCATCTTCACGCTGGGCACCTACAACGTCACGGACGACGTCGAGGCCTACGTCGAGTTCCTGTACAACCGCACGCACTCGGGGTTCAAGATCGCGCCGCTGCCTTTTGATTCGCGCTCCGACAACGTGATCATCTCGAGGAACAGCATCTACAACCCGTTCGGCATCAGCTTCGGGGGCTCGGGCGTCGACCCGGACACGGGGGAGACGAACGGCAACGCGACCTTCCGCATGGAGGCCCTCGGCCAGCGCCGCAACGAAGTCGAGACCTGGCAGGGCCAGATCGTCGGTGGCCTGAAGGGCAAGCTCTTCGAGACCGGCTGGGACTGGGACCTGAGTGGCGGCTACGCCCGCATCGACCAGGATACGAAGACGAGCGGCTACCTGTTCAAGCCGGCCCTGGTCAACGCGGTCGGCCCGTCGTTCCTCGATCCCAACAACAACAACACGCCGACCTGCGGCACGCCGACCACGCCGATCGCCGGCTGCATCCCGGTAAACATCTTCAACCTGGCCGCCGCGGTGGACGATCCGGCCCAGGCGGCCGGTCTGAAGCAGATCTCGGCGTCCTACGTCCAGCGCTACAACTTCCACGTGCCGTCGATAGCCCTGGAATTCTCGGGCCCGGGCTGGGGCATCCTCCCCGCAGGCCCCATGCAGTTCGCGGCGGGCTTCGAGTACCGGGACCTGACGGGCAAGTTCGACACGGACTTCCTGACGCAGGCGTCGCCGCCGCTCTTCAAGGACTGCCTGCTGCAGGCCGAGACCTGTAGCGGCGACCAGTTCGGCAACTATGACGTGAAGGAGGCCTACGGCGAGGTGCTGGTCCCGATCTTCAAGGACTTCCCGCTCGCCCAGTCGCTGAACCTGACGGTGGGCGTGCGGTACTCGGACTACTCGACCTTCGGCAACACCACGAACTGGAGCTTCAAGCTCGACTACAAGCCGATCGACACCCTGATGCTGCGCGGGACCTATTCGGAGGTGTTCCGGGCGCCGACGATCATCGACATCTACCAGGCGCCGAGCTTCAGCGCGGAGACCTTCACCGACCCGTGCGTCGGCCTGACGGCGCAGCAGGTCATCGATAACCCGAACTATGCGTTGGCTTGCGAGAACGTGCCGACGGATGGCTCGTTTGCCCAGCCGAATTCGCAGATCGATGCACTGTTGACGGGCAGCAGCTTCGTGGAAGGCTCCAACCTGCAGCCCGAGACGGGTGACGTCTACACGGTCGGCTTCGTGTACGAGCCCGGCTTCCTGCCGCGGCTGTCGCTGAACGCCGATTACTGGCACTACAGCATCGACGACCTGATCCAGCAGCCGGATCCGACCTACGTCGCTAACCAGTGCGTGGCAGTCGCTGCCTTCTGCAACCTGATCCACCGTTTCCCCGACGGCACGATCAACCAGCTCGTCCTGCCGACCATCAACTTCGTGTCGCTCGAGACGGATGGCATCGACGCTGGCATCGCCTGGGCCACGGACGAGACCGCGATCGGCACCTTCCGCGCGAATCTCGACCTGACGTGGACGAACAAGTATGACGTCATCGGGACCGCGGGGACGGGCACCGAGCACATCGTCGGCAGCTACGATCGCCAGTACGGCAGTATCGCCGAATGGCGGTGGACGGCCCGGGTTGGCTGGGATCTCTCGAACTTCGGCGCGGAGCTCACGTGGCATTACATCGACAGCCTGTTCCTCACCGACCCCGACGGCTCTCCGTTCGTGTGCGATGGAGGTACGACTCCGGAGTGCCAGGACGGGAGTGGCAATGGCATTCTCGGCCCATCACCTGATCTGCAGATCGCCTCGCAGAGCTACTTCGACTTCTCGGCGCACTACACCCTGGAGGCGACCGACACCCACTTCCAGCTCGGCGTGAACAATCTCACCGACAACCAGCCGCCGGTCATGTACTTCAACAACGTGCTCAACGCGAACACCGACGTGTCGACGTACGACACCATAGGGCGCTACTTCTTCGCTTCCGTGACGCAGAAGTTCTGATACCCGATCGGGTCGAGATCAAAGGCCGCGCGACGCGAGTCGCGCGGCCTTTTCTTTGGTGGCACTCTACGACGCATGGCAGGGCAAACAGCTGACACCGGGCTGCCGCAACAGGCGCTGAACCATCTGCAGCGCGGCGAAGCCGCAGCGGCGGAGGCCTGCTGTCGCCGGGCGCTGCAGGCGGAACCCGGCCGGGCCGACGTGCTGGGAATCCTCGGCCTGGCGCTCGCGGCGCAGTCGCGTGCCGCGGAGGCGGTGCCGGTCTTCCGGCGGCTCACGGAGCTCGAGCGGGGCCACAGCGGCCACTGGATCAATCTCGGCACCGTGCTCCGCCAGCTCCGCCGGCATGACGAGGCCCTGGTCGCCTACGCCACCGCGGCGGGCCTCGGCGAGCGGTCCGCGGACTTCCTCTACAACGTCGCGCTGCTGCACCAGGACCGCGGCGACTTCGATTCCGCCAGACGCGTCTTCGCGGATGCCGTCGCCGCGGCGCCCCGCGACGCGGAGATCGTCTGCCAGTACGGGCAGTGCTGCTACGAGTCGCTGCGGGTGGAGGAGGCCCTCGCGGCGCTGGCGGACTGGCGGAGCCTCGAGGGTCTCACGAGCGAGCGGCTCGCCTCGCTCGCCCTGCTGTTATTGAGTCTGGGCGACGTGGCCGCCTCGCAGGAGGCCGCCGCGCGGGCGGCGGCGGACCCGAATCCCGGCGCCAGGACGCTATTACGGCTGGCGCAGACCCAGGAACGCGGCAACCGCGTGGCCGAGGCGCTCGACACGCTGGCGCGGCTGCGCGCGGCTCCGCGTGGCACGGACATCGCCGAGGATCTCGCCCTGCTCGAGGCGCAGCTCGCGGCGCGCGACGGGCGGGCGGAGGAGGCCATCCAGGGCTTCGCCGGGCTCGCCGAGGCCTGCGACGAGGAGCATCGTCGGCACCTGTATCTCTTTCCCCTCGCCAAGGCGCTCGACAGCACGGGGCGCCACGACGAGGCTTTCGCCTGTCTCGTGGAAGCGCATGCCGCGCAGATGCGCTACGTGCAGAGAAGCAACCCCGAGGTGGCCGCGTACCGTGAGCCGCCGCTCGCGTTGATCCGCCGTGGCTGCAGCGCGGAGGACGTCGCGGCGTGGGTGGATCCGGATGCGCCCACCGCGGAGGCGAGCCCGGTGTTCATCGTGGCCTTCCCGAGATCGGGTACGACCCTGCTGGAACAGATGCTGGACGCGCATCCGCGCCTCGTCAGCATGGACGAGCAGCCCTTCCTGCAGCAGGCGATCGACCGGATCGGCGAGCTCGGCGCCGGCTATCCGGCGGCACTCGCCCGGCTCACGCCACCACAGCTCGCCGAGGTGCGCGGGTACTACTGGACGCTGGCGCGTGGCAGGGTCGAGCTGCGGCCCGGGCAGCGGCTGATCGACAAGAATCCGTTGAACCTGATGCGTCTGCCGGCGATTCGCCGCCTGTTCCCGCATGCGAAGGTGCTGCTCGCGATCCGGCACCCCTGCGACGTGGTGCTGAGCTGCTTCATGCAGCACTTCCGCGCCCCCGAATTCGCGCTGATGTGCCGCGACCTGCCGACGCTCGCGCGCGGTTATCGCCGCTGCTTCGATTTCTGGTACGCGCAGCTGCCGCTCCTCCGGCCCGATGTCCGCGAGGTACGCTACGAGGATTTCGTGTCCGACTTCGACGCCCAAGCCCGCGAGATCGCGGCGTTCCTCGGGCTGCCCTGGGACGACGCCATGCTCGCGCCCGGCGAGCATGCCCGCGCCAGGGGCTACATCAGCACGCCGAGCTACGCGCAGGTCATCGAGCCCGTGAACAGCCGTTCGATCGGCCGCTGGAAGCCCTACGAGAAGCACTTTTCCGGAGCCCTTGCTGCTCTCGGGCCCTACCTCGAGCGCTGGGGCTACGCCGTCTGAAGGACGTTCTCAGAACAGCAGATAGGTCGAGAGGATGTACTTCTCCGAGGAGCGGGGCGCCAGGCCGGCGTGCTGGTACATCCAGTAGGGCGGGAACATCAGGAGCCGCCCCGCCCGGGCGCTCACGCGCATCTGCAGCTGCGGAAACTCGGTCTCGCCGCCTTCGGCGACGTCGTTCAGGTACCAGAGGTACACGAGGTACCGGTTCGAGAGCTCAAGAACCGAGTCGAAGTGGGGCTGGAAGGCTTCCTGGCCGTTGCAGAGATAGCGCTTGAGGATCAGGTCGGCGGTGTGTGGCGAGTTGGGCACGCGGATCGGGGCGAGCCCGACGTCGTCGTTGTAGCGTTCCAGCGCATCGTCGATCCGCTTGCGGAAGTAGCCGCGCATCGCGTCGTCCGAGAGCCGGGTGACGTTGATCTCGGTCCAGGCCGATTCCTCGAGCCCGGCGCGCGCGCACCGGCCGTTCGGCTCGTGAAACCGGGAGAGCCCGTTGAAGGAGTCGATCATGCGCTGGCACAGCACCGGATCCAGATCCGCGTCGTAGCAGCGAATGAAGTGCCGCAAATCCACGCTATTATAGTAAGCCTCTGATTGGAGAGTGGAAACAGCCGGTGTCCGAAGCATCGCGCGACGCACAATGGCTCCTCCGTTCCGGGCGGGTCGAGGAGGCGGAGCAGGCCTTCAGGCGCGTGCTGACCGAGTCGCCGTTCGACGTGCAGGCGCTGAACATCGTCGCGCTGGCGTCCATCCGCTTCGGGCAGTTTCACTATGCGCGCGAGCTGCTGGAGCGCGCCGTCGCGACGAGCCCGGACCACGCCGCGAGCCACCATCACCTCGGCCGGGCCGCGGAGCTCCTGGGCGATCAGAAGACCGCGAGGACAAGCTACGAGCGTGCGATCAGGCTGAACAGCGACCTGCCGGCCGCGCGGCTGCACCTCGCCGCTCTGCTGGAGGAGCTGGGCGAGGATCACGCCGCGCTGGTCCAGTACACGCGGGTGATGTCGGACACGCAGCAGCGCGGCAAGTGGCTGGATGTGGCCACGACGCCTCCGGCCCTGGCGCCGCTGGTCGCACACGCGGCGCAGGTCGTGCGCGAGGGACGCCGGGCGCTCTACTACGGGCTGCTCGAGCCGCTGGCGCAGGAGTTCGGGCGGAGCGGCCTCGATCGCGTGGCGCAGATGCTGCGCATCTACCTGGGCGAGGAGAATGCCGTCTATCCCGACGAGCGCCAGCGGCCTACCTTCCTCTTCTTCCCGGGGCTGCCGACGACGCGCTATTTCGATCGCAGCCTCTTTCCGTGGCTCGAGGACCTCGAGCGGCAGACCGACGGGATCGAGGCGGAGCTGCGGCCGCTGCTCGGCGTCTCGGACTCCGCGGAGCGCGTGTTCGGCTCGACCGAGCTCGAGGCGCAGAACCTGCGCGGCTCACGCGGCGTGCCGGACTGGACCGGCCACTATCTCTACCGGCACGGCGTGAGGCGCGAGGCGAACTGCGCGGCGAGCCCGAAAACGGCCCGTGCCCTGGATGCGTTGCCGCTGTCGCGGGTCGCCGAGCATGGCCCGGAAGTCCTCTTTTCCGTATTCAGTCCGGGCACGCACCTGCTGCCACATCGCGGCGTCACCAATACCCGCGTCGTGGGCCATCTGCCGCTGATCGTCCCGCCGGACTGCGCGCTCTCTGTCGGCGGCGAAGAGCACGTCTGGCGGCGAGGTCGCATCGTCGTCTTCGACGACACCTTCGACCACGAGGCATGGAACAGGAGCGCCGAGATCAGGGTCGTGCTGATCTTCGACGTGTGGAACCCCCACCTCACCGAGTTCGAGCGGGCGGCGGTGACGAAACTCGTCGTCGCGATGGGCGAGTTCCGCGTGGCGATGGAAAACGCCTGACTCCATGAGGCTGCCGCGCCCGTTCTATCGCCTGCCGGTGCTGTTCGACGCGGAGAAGCTGCGCGCCGAGGTCCTCGGCATGCCGCGCGAGGCGTGGGTGGCGCATCCCAACGAGATCGAGGGCAACAGCTCGGTGCGCCTGATCAGCGTGGAGGGCGGCGAGAACGACGAGGTTGCGGGCCGGATGCGGGCGACGCCGCACCTCGAGGCGGCGCCTTACATCCGCCAGGTGCTGGCCAGTTTCGGCGTGGTCTGGAGCCGCTCGCGCCTCATGCGGCTCGCGCCGGGCGCCTCCGTGCCGGCCCACGCCGACATCAACTACCACTGGTTCTCGAGGGTGCGGCTCCACATTCCCGTGCTCACGCACCCCGAGGTGTCGTTCTCCTGCGGCGAAGAGCGCGTGCACATGGCGGCCGGCGAGGCCTGGGTGTTCGACAACTGGCGCCCGCACCACGTGGAGAATCCGAGCCCCGAAGAGCGGGTGCACCTGGTGGCCGATACGTCGGGCACGGCGGCGTTCTGGCGGCTCGTCGCGCAGTCGAACCTGCCGCGTGCGCAATGGCACGAGCACCGGTTCGATCCCGGGCGCGACGCCCGGCCGATGACGGAGGACAACGCGTCGCCGGCGATCATGCCCGCCGCGGAAGTCTATCTGCTCGTCTCGGACCTGAGCGCGGAGCTCGTGCCGGCGGAGCAGGGTGGCGCGGCCCCGGATGCCGTCGCGCGCTACCGCGCGCTGCTGGAGGAGTTCTGCCACGACTGGCGGCAGCTCTGCGCCCTGCACGGCCTTTCCGGGGAGGGCCGGCAGGCGTTTCTGTCCGCGGCGGAGTCGCTGCGGACGGGTTCGCGCGAAATCGGCCCGGGCCTCGTGATGCGCACCAACGGCGTCGAGGCGCATCGCGTCCTGGAGGGGCGTGTGCTGAGACACCTCGTCGGCGAGCCCGCGGGCGTTTCCGCCCCGACCCCGCGCCGGCATCCACACCCGCCACCGGTGTTCATCGTCGCGGCGCCGCGCTCGGGCAGCACGCTCCTCTTCGAGACCCTCGCGACCCACGGAGCGATTGCCACGCTCGGCGGGGAGGCGCACTGGCTGGTCGAGGGTCTGCCCGAGCTCTGTCCCGGGACGCCCGGCATCGACTCCAATCGCCTCACCGCCGCCGAGGCGACTCCGGCAGTCGCGGAGAGGATCCGGGCGAGCATTGGGGAGCGCCTGGTGGACGCCCGGGGCCAGCCCGTCCGCGGCCGGCCGCTCGTCTTCCTGGAAAAGACGCCGAAGAACGCCCTGCGCATCCCGTTCTTCAGGAGCGTGTACCCCGGTGCCCGCTTCATATTCCTCTGGCGCGATCCGCGCGAGAACATCAGCAGCATCATCGAGGCCTGGCGTTCCGGCGATTTCGTGACTTATCCGGAATTGCCGGGCTGGGACGGCCCGTGGTCGATGCTGCTGCCGCCGCAGTGGCGGCTCATGCGCGGCCGGCCCGTCGAGGAGATCGCCGCCTGGCAGTGGGACAGCGTCAATCGCATCGTCTGCGACGACCTCGCCGTCCTGCCGGCAAGCGACTCGACCGTGGTGAGCTATGCGGAGCTGCTGTCGGATGCGCCGAAGACGCTGCGCCGGCTCTGCGATTTCCTGGGGCTCGACGTCGATGCCTCGCTGGCCGCGCGCCTGGAGCGGCCACTGCCGCTGTCGCGCTTCACCCGGACGCCGCCCGCGCCGGACAAGTGGCGGCAGAACGCCGACCTCGTCGGGCGCGTCCTGCCCGCCGTCGAGCCCACGTGGCGGCGCCTGCAGCGGCTCTGATCAACCGTCGAACCGGTAGGCGTGGCGTTCGATCACCATGGCGTCCTGCGCAGCGACGCGCTCGCGCAGCGCCTGGTCGTAGTAATCGGCATAAGGCGCGTGCGGCGTGGGATTCTTCGGCGGGGCCGTCAGCAGATGCTGCCGGAGCTCATCGCTCACGGGCTGTCCGGCGAGCTCGAACAGCCTCAACAGCTCCTGTGGCAGACCCTCCATCCGGCCGACGTTGAGGTCTGCCGTGACGCCGCCATACAGGTGCCGGTAAAGGAACGAATAGAAGCCGAGTCCGCTGCCGCGAATCGGCGCCAGTGCGAAGCCCGGCAGGTTCAGCCCGCGCCTGCCGTAATCCGCCGGCAGTCCGGCGACCAGCTGGTCGAGGCGCCCGTCGTCCCGGCCGAGATCGAGCATGTTGTGAATGGTCGCCGCGAAATCGAGCTGCCCCTCGTTGCTCAGCACGCGGAAGAGCAGGTTGGGCCGGGGACGCTGCCGCTGAAAGGCGTACCAGGACACGTAGTAGCTCCACGGATTGCGGACCAGTCCGAGCACGGGCCGGCCGCGGGCGTCATCCGGGATCAGGGTGCCCGGCAGGTGGTAGCCGACCTCGCGTGCGCCTTCCAGGTGGCGCAGGACCGCGTCGATGACGAAGCTGCCGCCCGACTTGTGCAGGTGCAGGAATACGAAACGCTCGGTGACGATCATTCAGCCGGATCGGACCGTCAGTCGTCGCTGCACTTCGGGCAATGCCCTGCCGAGGGAGCGGTCGCCTCGCGCGATGAGGGCGAGCAGCTCACGGCTCGGCACATAATCGCAGATGAGATGGGTGCGCGCGCTCTCCGGGTCCGCATTCCAGACGCCGTGCGCGGCGCTGTTGTTGAGCGCCCACACTTCGCCGGCGTGCATCCGGTAGGCGAGCCCGTCGCACACCATGAAGACGTGCTCGTTGGTCACTACCGGCACGTGGATGCGGATCGTCTGAGAGAAGTATGGCGCGACGTGATCGACATGCAGGGCGACGGTCTCACCCGGCGGCAGGCGGGCCAGCAGGCACCGCTGGGGAGGGGCGCCCGGCATCGCGATGACCTCCCGCGCATAGGGCAGGTGGCTCAACGCCGGGCGGTCTGCGATCGGCAGGTTGCCCTTCGCCGGCGCATGGCCCCTCAGGTACAGCGCCTCGGCGCGCCGATGGACGCCGATGCGGCCACCGGCGGTCCCCCAGACCGATGCGCCGAGCGCATCGATCTCCGCCGCCAGTCGCGCGGCGTCTATCGTCAGCGACAGGCGCACGCAGCCGCCGAGCAGGCGGTGCTTGTCGAGGAGGGCTTGTCCGGGGAGGTCAAGCATGAGGCAGTGCCGGCCCATCTTGACCGCAATGGGTGGAGATTGGCAACGGCCCGCGGTGCGTGAAGCTGACGTGCGGGCAGCGGGAGCCTGGCTCCGGCAGGTCGACGCTGATACGGCCTGTCGCAGGCCGCGGCCGCAGCGCGCGTCAGTGACCGGCTGCCGACGAAGGCGTCAGCGCCAGCAGCGGGTGAGGTTGTCGGCTCCGCCGCTGTCGAGCGCGCCGCGCGTGCCGCTCTGAGTGATGGTGAAGCTGACGCACTCGTCGTCATCGGCCTGGTTGCCCCCGGCGGTCGGTGTGGCCGTAGCCGTGTAGCCGACGGTGAGCCCACCGGGATTGTCGTCGGCGATGGCCAGGTCGTAGTAGCCGCGCTCCGTGCCCTCGATGCCGAGGCCGGCAGGGGGGGCATCGTCCAGCTGGTCCTGGGAGGCGTAGGTGTTGTTCTGGATGTAGAACCGCTCCTGGTTCGCCGCGAGGCGCAACAGCGCGACGGTCGCGTCCGTGCGGTTGGCCCGCCTCACGTACTGGCGGTAGGACGGGACGGCGACCGCCGCGATGATCGCGACGACGGCCACCGTCACCATCAATTCCACCAAGCTGAATCCGGCTGACTTTCGTCTTCATGATCTGGCCCTCGGCCTTCACTCGCTGCCGTTCTGGCTCCACAGGGTGCGCACGGGCTCGCTGCCCGAGCATGGCCCTATGGCCTCCACGCCGACGAAGCCCGCACAATCACTCGTGTGATCGTCGTTGTCCGGATCGTTGTCCGCGAGGTTGGCAGCGTCGTCCGTGCCCTCGAAGAAGAACGTCGGATCGGGGGCGATGCCGCCCTGCTGGAGATCGCGCGTGCCGGTCCTCGACGGTCAACACGGTTGGATCCGGGGAGCCATCGAGGTTGGTCACCGGAGAGCCGTCGAGCACGCTGACGATGTACAGGCGATTGAGGCCGCCGGCCGCGACGCAGGCATCGCCGTTGCCGCCCGGCGTGAACGAGCTGAAGTACACGTCGTTCGCGAAGGTCCGCGATTCGCTCAGCACCTTCTCGCCGGCGCTGAGCACCAGCCGCATGCGCCAGCCCGTGGAATCGCTCGGGATCGTCGGCGTGGTCGTGCCGGTGATGTCCACGAGGCTGCTGTCGCGGACGATCGGATGCGAGTACGAGTAGTCGTCGTTCGCCAGCACGTCGAGCACGTGGTAGTCGCGCAGCGAATAGAACTCGTCGTCGGTCCCGGTATCGAGCGGGTGCTCGCGGTGCCCGGAGCCGAGGTTCACGCTGAGATACGTGCCATGGCTGGTGGCGATCTGCGCGACGTCGGGAGTCGCGTAGAAGCGGCGGACGTCGACGAGCGCCGGCGTCGGCCCCGGCGCGCCGCCGAGCTGGGCGAAGACGCCGCCCTGCACGAGGGTGTTGCCCTGCTGGCCGTTGATGATGTCGAAGCGCCACACGCGGCCGCCCATGTCGCCGACGTACATGCGGTCGGCGAGATGGTCCTGGTTCATGTCGAGCACCCGCACGCCGGCCGGTATGGAGTGCGTCATCTGGCTCAGGTTCAGGTTGTAGCCTGCGCCGTTGCCGGCCTTCCAGAGGAGTTGCCCGGTCAGGGCGTCCACCATGTAGATCGAGTTGCCGCGGGAATCGACGCGGTAACCGGTCAGGTCCTCGCCGTCGTCGTAGCCGCCGCCGAAGATCGCGACGGGCACGCACCGGTGCCGCCGACGCGGACGTGCGTGATGACCGGGGGTGGACCAGGTCTGGCCCAGGTTGTCGAAGCCGGCCGTGCTCGAGCTGATCCTCCACAGGAACTGCGGATCGTTGCTGTTGGTGACGTCGAGCGCGAACACGGTGTTGCCGCCGCGGCGCATGCCGAAGTAGAGCAGCACCCGCTCGCTGCCGCTGATGCCCGGCGTACTCGTCGTTGTTGTCGATGTACACCGTGATCTCGCCGTCCAGCCCGTAGGAGCGGGTGCGGCGGCGGCATCGTCGAGATACAGGTCGTACAGCCGGCCCAGCAGCTCCTGCGGGATGAAGGCCCACAGCTCGTGCCGTCGTCCGGGTCGATCGCATGGAGGTAGCCGTCGTTGGTCGAGACGAACACGGTGGCGTCCGGAGCGGCCTGGCGTGCCGCCGTAGATCACCATGACCGGGCGCACGTGCAGCGGGTCGCCCATGACGTGGCGCATGTCGTCCGTCGCGCCGTTGTCGTTCTCGTCGTTGAGGTCGAGGCCGCGGGCCCAGTTGAGCACCTGGTCGCGCGTCGGTGGCGTCGGGCGCGCCGATCATGTGCGGCGGTGACGACCGTGTTCGCGTCCGCCACGGCGTTGTTCGCCGCGTTCAGGTCATTGCCGCTGACGTTGGTGTAGAGGTTCCTGCGATACCATAGGCCGGCAGCTCGTTGGCGGCGCCGCCATTGTGCACGTCGTTGCCGTCCACGGTGTCGGACCAGTAGCTGTGCGAGCTGTCGGAGAAGAACCCGGTGTCGGGGTCCACGGCGGTCGACGCCGTTGGCGTCGACCAGTCTCGTCCGCCCTGCAGGCGGTACTTCTTGACGTTGCCCGGCCAGTGCCGGTTGATCGAGGCGGCGCGAACACCGAGACGTACACGTCGTTCAGATTCTGCGTGCGGTTGAACGCGTTCACCGGCGCCGTCGGCGTCGAGAACGTCGTGGCGTCGTCGAGGATCTCCGTGACGATCTGCGTCAGCGCGCCCGTGAGGCTGGCCGTGTCGCCCGCCGGGAAGTACCGGCCGCCGCCCTTCTGCGCGGTCGCCTGCAGGAAGGTCGTGTCACCGACCGCGAGGTCCACGCCGAACCCGATCGTGTAGGTGGTGATGTTCTGAAGGCCAGCGAGGCTGGAATCGAGATCGTGGCGGTAGAGATACTCGGCCAGATCCGACATGCAGCGCCCGTCGCTGCCGGCGGCGCCGCTGCAGGTCGGGCGCGTGACGTTGGTCGACCAGTTGGGCAGCGCCATGATCTTGGCGTTCGCGCTCACGTCCTGGGTCGGCAGGCCGTCCGTGAGCAGCACGATGTAGTTCTTCTGGCAGGCGTACGTCGCCGGTCTCCTGTAGGTCGTCCCGTTGATCGTACCGCTGGTGCGGGAGGCGGCCACGCTGCGCACCGGGCCCACGTTGCCGTAGTCCACGTTGCGGCCCATGTAGTAGTTGGCGGCCTCGTAGAGCGTCTCCGACAGCGGCGTCCAGCCCCCGGCGTTCAGCGCATTGACCGAGGCCTGCATGGACGGCGCGGGCCGTCGCGATGTTCTCCATCGCGTGGGCCACCGTGCCGCCCTGGTTGTCATTGAAGTGCATGAGGCCGACGTTCACGCCGTTCAGATCCTGCAGGAGGTTGTTCGTGACGTCGCGCACGATCTGGATGCGGGTCTGGGAAATCGTGCCGCCCGACGCATTCCAGTTCAGCCAGTTGCCGTTCCAGATGGTGTAGCTGTTATTCCAGGCCGGCTCGTTGTTGGCGTTCGGATCCCACGGCCCCGAATTGCCGTTGGCCGCGTAACGCTCGTTGCTGCCCGCGGTCTGTCCGTGGACGCCACGGTCCGCCCGGCACTCGAGGTCGCGGCTGTGGTTGTTGCTGAGGGTCACCCACGAGTGATTGTTGGAGCGCCACTGCATGCATCCGGTCGCTGTAGCTGCCGACGTTGTTGAGCGGGCCCGCGGCTGCGTTGCAACGATTCACTGAGGCATTGACGTAGTTGTCGCTGCTGCAGTTGGGAGGCGTGCTGTTCGTCGAGAAGTAGACCCGGTCCGCACGGTAGCAGCCGCTGAACGTCGTGTTCGGATCCCAGGCGACCTGCGTGAGGACCGTGCTGTCCATGCTGCCCGAGTTGTCGTAGATGAACAGGATGTTCGGCTGCGCCCCGGTGATCGTGGGATCGTTGGTGGCGATGAAGAGCTCCGTGTCGTCAGCCGCCGCCGACAGGGCGGCGAGGCCGAGCAGAGCGCCGATCAGGACCGGGCCGGTGCGATGGTTAAAGGCGTTCATAGCGGTGAACCTCGGTACGGCGTGCCTGTTCAGGCGCCGCCTTTCATGACGATGCGGGTGACGAGCATGGATTCCATGTCGTAGAAGACAACGATATGCCGGGTGCCGGCGCCCTTCGCACTGGCCGCCTGGCGCATGGCATCGAGGGATACGCTCACGGGCGGCTGGCCCACGAGATAGAGCGTCTGCGCATTGACCCGGAGCGCGACGGTCTTGCAACCCGTGCACTCGCTGACCAGGACCTCGCCGGATGCGCTGGAGGGGAGCTGCACGTGGGCGGCATCGCTCTCGTACGCGTTCTCCACGTTCTTGAGCGTGCCCTGTCCCGTGCCGCTCCACAGGGCGATGGCGGCTGCCAGCGCGATCAGGATTCGATTGTTCATGACTTCACTCCTTCGGGAACCGGGGCTCACGAGCCGCCCGGGCAGATGAGATAGAACTCCTGCGTGTTCTGGGAGCTGGCGCCTCGCTGGGACGTGCCCGTGGCGACGACCCGGAAATGGCAGCGCTGGAACGTGCCGTTATCGTCCTCGCCCTGGCTGAACCCGCTGGCGGCGGTCGTCTCCTGGAACCCCCGGGTGGCCGCGTAGGTGCCGATCTCGTTGCCATCCGGGTCGTTGACCTGCGTTTGCGGCACGTCCGGCATCGCGGCGCTCGTCCAGCCGCCTGAGGCGATCGTGAGATCGACGCCGGTCTCGGCCATCTGGAACGCGTCTTCCGCGTACTGGGTGTTGCCGACCATCGTCAAACCGAAGCTCGCGCCGCTCATCGTCGAGACTGCGAGCACCGAGAGCACGAGCAGCAGGACCAGCCCGATGATGAGCGTCGCGCCGCGCTGCCTGCTTCCGGGCAGATTGTTCTTCATATTCTCTGTCCTCTGGCGTTGCGCAGGACGATCGTCTTGTCGACCAGCACGCGGCGGAAGCCATCGGCGGGCGTGTAGTTGGCGACGTCCGCATAGTTGTACGTGTTGCCGTCGACGAAGCCGCCCTCGGGCTGCTCGGCGCGGATCATGAGCCAGATGTGCACCGTCAGCACCTTCGCATTCGGGTTGAAGCCCGCAGCCAAGGGATCCAGGATTGCGTCGCCCGGATTCACGTAGCGCGCGACGGTGTCGTCGTTGTCGGTGGCATCGGTGTCAACGCCGAGCTGTACCTGGAAGTCCTCGACTCCCGGGATGAGCTCCTGGTCCTGGAGCACGCCGTTGACGAGGGTCTTGCGCCGCAGGGACGGGACGTTCGGGCCGAGCGAGGAGCTCGACGCCACGTAATACGCGTGCGTCTGCCAGTCGTTGATGCTGCACGTCGCGCAGCCGGCCCCGAGTGGCGGCGCGGCGTCGTTGAATACCACGCCCTGGATGCGGTTGGTCTGGATCTGGACGACGGTGTTGGTAGGCAACGTGGGAGTTCCACTGGCGTGGCGCACCACGAGCACGTCGCTGCCCGCCTGGAACGCATTCGAGAACGGCGGGCAGACCAGCGCGGCCGGGTAGGCGCCGTTGCTGGCCTCCACCGGCGTGTTGCGGTCCAGTACCCAGGCGCTGATGACCGCGTTGTTCGGGCAGCGGACTATGATGCCGCCGGGCACCGTGAGGTTCGCGCCCACGTTGGTCAGGCCCCAGTTCTGGGCCAGCCGTATGTCGGGCTGCATGGTGGCGAGGGCGAAGCGCACGTTTTCCTGCATGCGCGCCACCGTGTCGCTGACGCGGAACGTGGTGCGGCTCTGCGCGAACATGGAGATCACGCCGATCATCAGGAATGCGCCGATGAGGACCGTCACCATCATCTCGATGAGGGTCACGCCCGCAGAAAGCTTGTGTGTTCGTGGATTCATGGCGCCTGCTGCACCGAGAGCACGTAGTTGAGCGGCTGTTCAACGCCCGCCTCGGTCCACGTCACCGTGATCGTGTACGTCGACGTATTGCCGCCACCCGCGGCGGCCAGGACGTTAGCCGCGCCGCCGGGCAGGAGGGTCTGCGCGGACTGCTGCCACCAGAAGTTGTCGTCCGCGGCGAGCTGCGCGGGCGTGCAGCTCACGCCGCCGTCCACGCAGTTGTTGTTGGCGGGGGCCGCGTTGTAGCCCAGACGCGCCGTCGGGTTGGCGCGAACGCGGTCGGCCATGTCGGCCGCCAGGTCGATGGCCGTCGTGCGGTAGACCGAAGTGCGCCCGGCGCGCAGGCCCTCGACGTAGAGCGCGGCGATGCCGAGCATGCCGACCGAGATCACGACCATGGCGACCAGCGTCTCGATCAGCGTGAAGCCGCCGGCCCGGGGCGCGGCCGCGTGCATTCGGGATATGCGTCTGGATGAATTCATGTGAGTCGCTGCCTCAGCCGCACCCGCCCGTGGGGTTGTTCGCGCCCTCGACGTCGGCCCGCATGCGGAAGAGCTGCGGGCGGCCCGTGGCGCCGATCTGGATCCAGCGGCCGGCGGCGATGTCCTCGCCGACGCCGTCGCCGTCGGTGTCCAATTGCCCGGTGCTCACGTCGCCGCGGTCATCGCAGAGCTGAATGTTGGTGATCGGCGCGTTGGCGCCGACCGTGCGTGGAAACCCATTCGCCGCCGTACTGGATGTAGGGCCAGCTGCCGGGATCGATATCGAAAGTGACGTTGTCCGCGAGCGGCCCGTGCGCGAGAACCACCGTGTCGGTGCCGGCATCCACGTTCAGATCGCCGTCGGCATCGGTAAACACGATCCAGCCGGCCGCGCCGCCGGTCAGATCGCAGGCGGGAGCATTGCTCGCCCAGGTGCTGCTCGAGCAGATCGTGACGGGCTGCCGGGTCTTGACCGCCTCGGTGCGGGCGGTATGGATGGACGTGACCACGTCGTTGGACGCGGCGGCCATGCGGTTGTTGGCGCGCAGCTGGTTGAACGACGGGATGCCGAAGCCGAGCACCATGCCCGCGATCAGCAGCGTCATCATGAGCTCCAGCAGGTTGAATCCCGACTGGCGCGCGTGACGGGCGATGTGGGCGCTGGTGCTCACGATCGCGGACACCCTGCCAGGGAACCATCGGGCTGCCTGTCGGAGAGCGCAGGCAGGCCGTTCGCGCGGACGATGACGATGCGCGCGGCAGTCTCGTCGTCCGGTTTGCAGAAGAGGAATTCGCCGCTGGTGGCGTCGTGACCGGCAGTGGCCACGCGCCCATTCGGCCGGTAAGTGAAGGCGTGCTCGTATTCGGCCGACCGCACCCGCATGCCCTGCAACGCCGGCGCGCGGTCCACCAACGCTTCGGATGGCGCGCGCTCGCTGTCGCCGTCCGTATCGAGGAAGGCGATCCAGCCTTGTTCCCATGGCTGGCCATCGCAGCGCGTGCCGTCGGTGCTGGCACAAACGGTCACGCGCGAGTTCCGCATTGCGGCCTCGCTGCGGGCGAGATGCATGGTGGACACGAGCTGGTTCACCGCCTGCGTCTGGCGGTTGCTGGTGGTCAGCGCCTGGAGCCCGGGAGCGGCCAGCGACAGGCCGATGCCCACGACGGCGAGCGCTGTGAGCGTCTCTCCGAGCGTGAAGCCAAGCTGTCCGGCTGGCGTTGTCGTCCTCATGGCGCCTCGTTCCTTCTGTCGGTCGCGGCGCAGAGTAGGAACTCGGGCGCTGGCAATCCTTGAAGTCGGTCACGCGAAGCGGCCGTTCAGGCTCCCGCCCTGCCTCGTCCACTGGCGGCCGGCGAGTCCAGCGCGGTCGGAATCGAGTTAGATGAAATTGCTTATTATCAGTGACTTACAATTGTTATCTGACGTCTGGCGCCAGCTACCAAACCGACACCGGATTGAGACGGGCGTCACAGTTTCGCCGCCGCCACACGGCCCGCGACGGGCGTCGCCTGCTCACGGACGTGCGGCGAGCGCGAACACATTCTGTAACGTCGCAGATTCGCGGATGCGCGAGCGGGTTCGAGGCGCACGCCTCGGAGCGAGGATGGGCCGGGTTTGTACTGTCGCTGTGACGATGGGTTAGAGTTGCGCGCGTTCTGCGACTCCGTGGACACCATCAATCCATAGACCGTGTTCGATTCCTACAACCTGCTGCGATTTGCGCACGTGCTTTTCTTCGCGTACTGGCTGGGTGCGGACCTTGGAGTCTTCCTCGCGGGCGGGGTGATGTCGCGCCCCGGACTGCCGGTCCCCGAGCGCAACCGCGTGCGCGGCCTGTTGATGGACATCGATCTCGCGCCGCGCATCGCGCTCATCGGCATGCTGCCGGTCGGCTTTCAGCTCGCGTTGTCCTGGGGCGCGCCACTGCCTGCGTCCTGGCTGCCCGCCGTCTGGGCGGCCGCGGTCGCCTGGATCGGGATGGCTCTTTACATTCACTTCAGCCATGGCAGGCAGGTCGCGCGCCTGCTGCGCCTCGACCTCTGGCTGCGCGTGGGACTCCTCGCCGGCTTCTGCGTGCTGGCCTGGCACGAGTGGCGCAGCGTCGCGTCGCAGACTCCGCTCTGGCTCGTCCTCAAGTTCGTGGTCGTTGCACTGATCGTCGTCGACGGCATGGTGCTGCGCGTCTACAGCGGGCAGTGGCGCCTCGCGATGGAGCGGTTCGCGGCCGGTGACGTGACGGGCGGCGAGGCATTGCTGAAGATCCGGCGGCGGAAGGCCGCGACCGCGGCGCTGGTGATGTGGGCGCTCGTCGCCTTCGCCGCCTTCCTCGGCGCCGTGAAGCCGGTCTGACGGCTGAGCCTATTCTTCCGCTTCGGGGGGAGCGAGGACCGGCGTTTCACCCGCGGGGCCGCATGGCCCTTGCGCGCGCTGTCCGCACTATCGCGCTCGTGCTGGGAGAAAAACCGCTCGACGACATGGTCGGAAGACAGCTTCTCCTCGCTGTCCTCCCATAGCTTCTCTTCTATCTTGCGCTGGCGGGTCATGGCGTGCGCCCTGGCAATGCCAAAGATAACCGGCGGTAGTTCGATGTCAAGACAATGGACGTAATCCGGGCCCATCGCTAACCTAGTCCCACGTGGAAGACCCCGTAGACAAGCTGCTGAATCAATGGGCTCACGAGCGCCCCGAGCTCGACTGCTCGGCCTTGAGCGTGGTCGTCCGGGTGCTGTATCTGTCCAAGGTCTTCCGCCAGAGCGCCGAGCGGGCGCTGGCGCCGCTCAAGCTCAAGCTGTGGGAATACGACGTTCTGTCGGCACTGCGCCGGCAGGGGCCGCCCTTCCAGCTGCCCGCGACCGCGCTCGCGCGCGCCTCCATGCTCACGACGGGGGCCATGACGAACCGGATCGACCGGCTCGAGGAGCGCGGCCTGGTATTGCGCGCCATGGAGCCTTCCGACCGGCGCGGCGTCAACGTGCAGTTGACCGCGCGCGGCCGCGAGCTGACCGACGCCGCCATCGAGGCACGGCTGACTGCCGCGAACGAGCAGCTCGAAGTGCTGTCGGGGCCGGAACGCCGCGCCGTCTCCGACGGCCTGCGCAAAGTCTTCCTGAAGGTCGGCGCCGGCGACTGAGCGCGTTACCGGCCGCGGTGGCTCAGCGGGCTTTCAGCAGATCCCGGATCTCCGTGAGGAGCTTCTCCTGGGCCGTCACCGCCGGAGGGGCGGGCGGCGGCTCCGCCTTCTTCATCCGGTTGATGGCGCGCACCACGAGGAAGATCGCGAAGGCGACGATCACGAAGTCGAGCATGGTGTTGACGAACATACCGTAGCGGATGACGGGCGCGCCGGCCGCCTGGGCGGCGGCGACCGTCGGATAGTGCCCGGCACCCATGTTGATGAACAGGTTGGCGAAATCCACCTTGCCGAGGGCAAGTCCAATCGGCGGCATGATGATGTCGTTCACGAGCGAGGTGACGATCTTGCCAAACGCCCCACCGATGATGATGCCGACGGCGAGATCCACGACGTTGCCGCGCATCGCAAATTCCCTGAATTCCTTGAGCATGTGCCGGTCTCCCCTGTAAACGCAGGCGCACGCCATATTGGCGAGGTTGCGCAATGGCGGTCAAGCGCAAGTTATCCGGCAGACGTCACGCTCCGCTGCCGCGCAGGTGCACGTCACGTTGCGGGAACGGGATCTCGATGCCGTTGCGTTTCAGGGTCGTCTCGATTTCCCACAGATAGGCCGCCTTCACGGCGCCCGGCCGCGTGGCGGCGGAAGGATTGATCCAGACGACGAGCTCGAAGTCGAGACTGCTGTCGCCGAACTTCACCAGCCACACGTCGGGCTCGCGGCCCGGCGCGATGTGCGTGAACGGCACCCCGCGGGCGCACTCGCTGACCACGCGGCGGACTTCCTCCTTGTCCGTACCGTAGGCGACGCCGAAGGGCACGTGGATGCGGTGATACGGCTCGCGCAACGTGTAGTTCGTCACCTTGCTGGAGATGAACTCCGAGTTGGGCACGACGATGTCTATGCCGTCGTTCGTGCTGATCAGCGTGCTGCGGACATTGATCTCCCGCACGATGCCGCGCACGCCCGAGCTGAGCTCGACGACGTCGCCGATCTTGAGCGTCTGCTCGAAGAGGATCATCAAGCCGGAGACGAAGTTGTTGACGATGGATTGGAGGCCGAAGCCGATGCCGATCGACAGTGCGCCGGCGAGCAGCGCCAGCTGGCTGAAATCGATGCCGACCGAAGTCAGTCCGATGATCACCGCCGCAGCCACGAGCACGTAGTGCAGCACCCGGCCGAGCGTGTAGAGACCCGCGCTGCGACGGCCCGACTGGCGGGCACCGAATCGCGCCAGCAGGTGGCGGATGAGCCGGGAGAGCAGGACTGCGAGGACGAGAAAGAGCACCACGCGCAACAGGCCGTACGGCGTCACGGGTGTGTCGCCGATGCGGAACAGGCTGGCGCGGAGCCAGTCATCGGTCCGCGACACCCCGCCGACGACGGGGTCGAGAATCCTCGCACGCACCAACCCCCGCCAGCCGGATGTCCGCTGCAACAGGCCGGCCGCGGCGCTGGTCCCGAAGCGCACGTCGGCAAGGGCCGATCTGAGCTCGATCAGGCGCGTGATCGTGTTCTGCGCGAGATCGAGGAGCTCGCCGCGCGTCCCCGCCTCGCTGTCCGCCTGGTCCCGGGCCGGAGCGCGGAGGCCGTTGATGATGACGCGCTGGACGGCGGCGGCCCACTCGCCGATTTCCTCATCCGTTTCGCGCACACTCTGCCGGCGCTCGGCGAGGCGCTGCTCGATCGTCGCGATCGCGCGCATGTCCATGCCGCCGGCGGAGATCCTGAGCCAGTCGAGCTCGGTCCCGTACAGATCGATCCGCAGCCGCAGCAGCGCCTCCTCGATCATCGCGGCCATGATGCGCAGCTCCGCCAGCTCCATGGCCGACCTGCCGGCATCCTGCTGGCCGGCGAGATTGTTGCGCTCGGCGCGCACGCGCAGGATCTGTTCGCGCTGCGATTCCAGGTTGCGCTGGTCCTTCAGGACCAGCGCGCGGATCTGCGCCTCTGTCCGTTGCGGATCCGGGACGATCCTGGTGAGGCTGAGGTCGCGCAGGGCGGTCATCTCCGCGATGCGCTTGGTGAGCGCTTCGGTTTCGCCCGAGCGCAACGCCTGTTCGGCGGCCGTCACGGCAATCTCCGCACGCTGCGCCATTACCTCCAGGCCGGAGACCACGTGGCCGGGCTCGTCGCGCGGTTGTGCGAGGTACGCCGCAAAGGCGGCATCGAGTTGCCGCTGCCCGTCCTCCAGGGCGCGTGCGGACACCGCCATCGCGCTGCGGTCCTCGTCGAGATCGATCTGCAGATCGCGAACATCGCGATCGAATTGCAGCACCTGGCGTGTCGTGTAGTGCTCGGCCGGAGACGGTGCGGGTGCGGGCAGGGCCGGGCGCGCGGCGAGCATGGCGGGCAGGGCGGTGAGGCTGACGCGCAGCCGCTGGAGCGCCTGCCGGGCGGGCCCGGCTTCATCCGGTCGCAGCCGGGACGTCGCCTCGCCGGCGACCCCGAGCAGGGTCCTGATGCGCTCGTCGAGGCCCGGCTCGGAGGGGGCCACGAAGTCCCACCAGCCCGACCGGAGCGCGGTGGGATCGGGTATGGCCTGCCGCGCGGGTGCGGTGGCCGAGTCCATGCGCAGCGACGACAGTTGCGCCGGCGAGGCTCCGGCCACCACGAGCAGCCCCAGCATGACGAGCGCGCCGTGCCTGGGGCGACATGTTCCCGCGCGGGCAGAGGGCAGCGCTCGCATGCGGCGATGGTAGCCCAGCGTCGGCGCTTTGTGTTGACGGGCAGGCACGCGCACGCCGGACCCGAGCGGCGCGGGTCAGGCGCGTCGCGCGAGATGCGCGGCCAGCGCAATCCCGGTATGCGAAGTCTTCGCGCGCGCGAGCAGGGCCGGGGTTCCTGCCGCGACGATTCTGCCGCCGCCGGCCCCGCCCTCGGGGCCGAGATCGATGATCCAGTCCGCGTTCGCGATCACGTCGAGATTGTGCTCGATGACGACGACGGTGTTGCCGGCATCGACCAGTCGTTGCAGCACGGCCAGCAGCTTCTCGACGTCGGCCATGTGCAGACCCACGGTCGGTTCGTCCAGTATATAAAGCGTCTGGCTGGTTCCGGGCCGCGCGCGGGCAAGCTCCGTGACGAGCTTGAGGCGCTGCGCCTCTCCGCCGGAGAGGGTGGGACTCTGCTGTCCCAGCGTCAGGTAGCCGAGCCCGACGTCCTCGAGCAGCCGCAGGCAGTCGCGCAGCCGCGGGTGGGCGGCAAAGAACTCCGCGGCGGTGCTGACGTCCATGCGCAGCACCTCTGCGATGTTCGTGTCGCGATAGCGCACCTCGAGCGTCTCGCCGGTGAACCGGGCGCCGTTGCATTCCTCGCACGAGACCTCGACATCCGGCAGGAAGCTCATCTCGATGCGGCGCGATCCCTGGCCGCCGCAGGCGGCGCAGCGCCCGCCGGTGACGTTGAACGAGAAGCGGCTGGCGGAATAGCCGCGAATGCGCGCCTCCGGCGCCTGCGCGTAGATGCGGCGCACCTCGTCCCAGATGCCGACGTAGGTCGCCGGGCAGGAACGCGGGCTCTTGCCGATCGGCGTCTGGTCTACCTCGAGCACCCGCCGAACGTCCTCGATGCCCCTGATGTCCTTGCAGCCGATCGCCGGCGCGCGCTTGCCGCCCCTGGCGAGACGGCGCTGCATGCTCGGGATACAGGATCTGGCGCACCAGCGTGCTCTTGCCGCTGCCGCTGACGCCGGTGACGACCGTGAGCCTGGCCTGCGGAATCCTCGCGTCGACGCCGCGCAGGTTGTGCAGCCTGGCGCCGAGGATGCGGATCTCGCCCGTGGCCGCCGGCCGCGAGCCGCCCGCGATTGCGGGCGGCCGTGCGAGATATCTGCCGGTCAGCGAGCAGGGCGAGCGCATGAGCTCGGCGACGTTGCCCGCCGCGACCACCTGCCGCCGGCGGCGCCGGCGCCCGGGCCGAGATCGACAACGTTGTCCGCGTGCCGGATCGTCTCCTCGTCGTGCTCGACGACGAGCACGGTGTTGCCGTTGTCACGCAGCCGCGTGAGCGTGTCGAGCAGCCGCCGGTTGTCACGCGGGTGCAGGCCGATGGTCGGCTCATCCAGGATGTAGCACACGCCGCGCAGGTTGGAACCGAGCTGCGCGCGCCAGCCTGATGCGTTGCGATTCGCCGCCGGAGAGCGTCGGCGCGGCGCGATCGAGGGACACGTAGCCGAGACCCACCTCGACGAGAAAGCGCAGCCGCGACTCGACCTCGCGCACGGCATCCCGCGCGATCGCCGCCTCGCGGCCCGCGAGCTTCAGCTCGCCGAAAAGCTCGAGCGCCGCATCCACGGAAAGCGCCGTCAGGCTCGCGATGTCGTGGTCGCGGAAGCGCACCGCCAGCGCCTCGGGCCGCAGCCGCAAGCCCGCGCACGCCGCGCACGGTTCGGCTTCCTCCGCGCCGGCCTGCACCCAGGAGCGCTCCTCGCCGCTCTGCTCGTCGTCGAAGCCCGGCAGCGTGAGGCCTGTCCCGAAGCAGCTCGCGCACCAGCCGTGCCGCGAGTTGAAGGAGAAGAGGCGCGGATCCAGCTCGGGAAAGCTGCGCCCGCAGCCGGGGCAGGCGCGGCGCACCGAGAAGAGCAGGGGCGAGCCGGCGCCCGGCCTGAGCACCTGCACGCTGCCCTTGCCGAACTCGAGGCCCTGACGGAGCAGATCGCGGACGCGGCCCTCATGGCGCGGCTCGACGCGCACCTGGCCGAGCGGCAGCTCGATGTCGTGCTCGATGAACCGGTCGAGGCGCGGCCAGCGGGCCGTCGGCGTCATCTCGCCGTCCACCCTGAGCTCGTCGAAGCCACGCCGCGCGGCCCAGCGGGCGAGCTCGGTGTAGTAACCCTTGCGCGCGATCACCAGGGGCGCCAGCACCTGCGCCTGCGCGCCGCGCAGGTCGCGCATGATGCGGGCGAGAATCGCCTCGGGGCTTTGCGGAACGATGCGGGTGTCGCAGTCCGGGCAGTACTGAGTTCCCAGGCGGGCGAACAGCAGGCGCAGGAAATGATAGATCTCCGTCATCGTGGCGACGGTGCTCTTCCGGCCGCCGCGGCTGGTGCGCTGCTCGATCGCCACGGTCGGCGGGATGCCGAAGATCGCATCCACGTCGGGCCTCGCGGCCGGCTGGACGAACTGCCGGGCATACGCATTCAGCGACTCGAGGTAGCGGCGCTGGCCCTCGGCGAACAGCACGTCGAAGGCAAGCGTGCTCTTGCCGCTGCCGCTGACCCCGGTGATCACGCTGAGCGTGTCGCGGGGTATCGCGACGTCTATGTTGCGCAGGTTGTGTTCCCTCGCATGGTGCACGCGGATCGCGCCATCCACCGGCGCCGCCTTCGGGGCTGCGGCGGGCGCGCCCGGCGGGGGGGCCGCGGGCGAACGCAGCGCCTTCCTGTAGGCGCGCAGCGCCGCACCGGTGTGCGATGCGCGCACGCCTGCCACCTCGCGCGGAGTGCCCGTGGCAACCACGCGACCGCCGTCGTCGCCGGCTTCCGGGCCGAGATCGATGACCCAGTCGGCCGACCAGATGACGTCGAGGTTGTGCTCGACGACGACGAGCGAATGGCCCTGCGAGAGGAGCGCCCGGAATGCGCCGAGGAGCGCCGCGATGTCGTGAAAGTGCAGTCCGGTCGTCGGCTCGTCGAGCAGGAGCAGGTTGCGCGCGCCGGTCGTGCGGGCGAGCTGGCCGGCGAGCTTCAGGCGCTGCGCCTCGCCGCCCGAGAGCGTCGTGACCGGCTGCCCGAGGCGCAGATATTGCAGGCCGACCGCCTCCAGCGGCCTCAGCGTGCGGGCGATCTCCGGGCGGTCGGCGAAGAATGCCATCGCCTCGGTCACCGTCATGTCGAGCAGGTCCGCGATCGACTTGCCCGGTCCTGCGCCCTCCGGGCCGGGCAGGTGCACCTCCAGGATCTCGGGGCGGAAGCGCCGTCCGTCGCAGTCCGGGCAGCGCAGGTAGACGTCGCTCAGGAACTGCATCTCGACGTGCTCGAAGCCGTTGCCGCCGCAGCTCGGGCAGCGCCCATCGCCCGAATTGAAGCTGAAGGTGCCGGGCTTGTAGCCGCGCACCTGGGAGGCGGGGAGCTCCGCGAAGGCCTCGCGGATCCGCGGCAGGATGCCGACGTAACTCGCGGGATTCGAGCGCGTTGTCCTGCCGAGCGGCGACTGGTCCACCAGCACGATCTCGTTGACGTGCTCGTGGCCGGCGATCTCCCGGTGCGGTCCGGGCGCCTCCGTGGGTTCGCCCTTGAGCTTGAGCAGGGCCGGGTGGAGTACGTCCTCGACGAGCGTGGACTTGCCCGAGCCGCTGACGCCGGTGATGCAGACGAGCCGCTGCAGGGGAATCGCCACGTCCATCGCCTTGAGGTTGTGGGCCGTCGCGCCCCGGACCTCGAGCCAGAACGTGTCCGTGTCGGGCGGCCGGCCGCGGCCGGAGAGATCGCCGGCGACCCGCAATTCGCCGCGCAGATAGGCGCCCGTCAGCGAGTCGGCGGCGCCGGCCACTTCCGCCGGGCTGCCGAAGCAGGTGATCCTGCCGCCCGCGGCGCCGGGGCCCGGGCCCATGTCGAGAATGCGGTCCGCTGCGAGCATGACCTCGCGATCGTGCTCGACCACCAGCAGCGAGTTGCCGGCGTCGCGGAGCCGGTGAAGGATGCCGGTGACGCGGCTCATGTCGCGCGCGTGCAGTCCCACGCTCGGCTCGTCGAGCACGAACAGCGTATTGACGAGGGAGGTGCCGAGGGCGGTCGTGAGGTTGATCCGCTGCACTTCGCCGCCCGAGAGCGTGCGCGACTGGCGGTCGAGCGTGAGATAGCCGAGGCCGACCGTCACGAGGTAACCGAGGCGGCTGCGGATCTCCGCCAGCACGAGCTCCGTCGCCTCGTCGAGAGGCGCCGGCAGCCGCAGGCGTTCCATGAAATCCCGGCAGCGCGCGATCGGCAGCAGCATGACGTCGTGCAGGCAGAGCCCCGGCAGGCGGGCGAGGTCGGCGTCGCCGGCCTCCAGGCCCGCGGGCCGGAATCTCTGCTCCGGCGCAAGGACCGCCGCGGCATCTTCCGGCCTGCCGATCCGCCAGAGCAGGGAATCGGGCTTCAGGCGCGCGCCGTGACAGCTCGCGCACCGGGAGTAGGCCCGGTAGCGCGACAGCAGGACACGCACGTGCATCTTGTAGGCCTTGCTCTCCAGCCAGTCGAAGAAGCGCCGCACGCCATACCACTTGCCCTCCGACATCCGGCCCTCGCCGTCGATCACCCAGCGACGTTGCTGATCCGTCAGCTCCCGCCACGACGCCCGCGTGGGAATGCCCCGGCGCCGGGCGAAGCGCAGCAGATCGTCCTGGCACTCCTGGTAGCTCTGGCTCTGGAACGGCTTGACGGCGCCTTCGGCGAGGCTGCGTTCCGTGTCGGGGATGACGAGCCCGTAGTCGATGCCCATCGTGCGTCCGAAGCCGCGGCAGGTCTCGCAGGCGCCGACCGGCGAGTTGAACGAGAACGAGCCCGGCCCGACCTCCTGGTAGGCGATGTCGCACGCGGCGCAGTGAAGATCGGCGGAGTAGGGCAGTACCGTGCCGGTCTCCGAGTCCGGCAGCGGATGGACGGCGATGCGGCCGCGGCCGAGATGGAAGGCCTTCTCCAGGGCTTCCACGATGCGTGCGCGTTCTTCCGGAACCAGCCGCACCCGGTCCTGCACGACCTCGAGCAGCCTGCCGTCCTGGCGATGGATGTGCGTGTAACCCTGACGGAGCAGCAGCTCGCGCACTTCCTGTTCCGCGAAATTCTCGGGCACGCGCACCGGGAAGGTGATAGCGACCCGCGTGCCCGCGGCGAGCTTCTCCCCGAGGGAACGCAGCACCGTCTCGGGGCTGTCCCGGCTGACGCGCTCGCCGCAGCGGCGGCAGTACAGCTGCGCCGCGCGGGCGTAGAGCAGCTTCAGGTGATCGGCGAGCTCGGTCATGGTGCCGACCGTCGAACGCGACGTTCGGACGGGATTCGTCTGGTCGATCGCGATGGCAGGCGGGATGCCGTCGATCCGGTCGACCTGCGGCTTGTCCATGCGATCGAGGAACTGGCGCGCGTAGGGCGAGAAGGTCTCGACGTAGCGGCGCTGGCCTTCGGCGTAGACCGTGTCGAAGGCGAGGGAGGACTTCCCCGAGCCGCTGACGCCCGTGACGACGATGAGCTCGCCGAGCGGCAGGTCGAGGTCTATGCCCTGCAGGTTGTTCTGCCGGGCCCCGCGGATCCGGATATGGCCGGCACCAGGCGCGACCGTCCCGGCCGGCGGCTTGCCTCGCGTGCTGCTGCGGCTATTGGGCATGGAAATCCCGTGGGTCGAATCCTCCAATGTTAAAGACCCGTGACGCCCCTGAATACGGGGACGCCGGGTGTGCCGCAGCAGCAAAGCCGCTATCATGCGCGCCGTCATGGCAGGCCCGCTCTTCCACGTCATCGACACCCGCGGCTTCGACCGGCCGCTGCTCGACGAGCTCTGCCTGCTGACGACGCACGTGCGCGGCATTGCCAAGACGGCCGAGGGCGCCATGGCGCTGCAGCAGCTCGCCGCGCAGATGAGGGCGATGCTCTACTTCCCGCAGCCCTCCACCCGCACGTTCCTGTCCTTCAACAACGCCTGCCACGTCCTCGGCATTCGCACCAGCGAGATCCGCGATCCGGCAACGTCCTCGGAAGTGAAGGGCGAGAGCTTCGACGACAGCATCCGCACCTTCAGCTCGTACGTTGACGTCATCGTGATGCGGACGCCCGAGGCGGGTTACGCCGCGCGCGCTGCGGCGCTGATGGACCGCATCCCCCGCCCGGTGCCCGATCATCAACGCAGGCTCGGGCAAGGACCAGCACCCGACGCAGGCACTGCTCGACATCTACACGCTCGAGCGCAGCTTCTCCCCGCGTGGTGGCATCGACGGCAAGGTGATCGGGATGATGGGCGACCTCAGGCGCGGCCGCACCGTGCGCTCGCTATGCTCGCTCATGAAGAACTATCGCGGCGTGCGGCTCGTCTTCATCGCGCCGGAGCCGTTTGCCATGGAGCCGGACGTCAAGGCTGAGCTCAGGCAGCAGGGGATTCCGTACACGGAGACGGAGCGGCTCGCGGAGGTGTTGCCCTCACTCGACGCGCTGTACGTGACGCGCATGCAGACGGAATGGGACATTGCCGGGGAATCGAAGGCGATGGACTACGGCCAGTTCAGCGTCCACCCGGGCAACCTGGGCGAGCTGAAGCGCGATGCCATCATCATGCACCCGCTGCCGCGGGGCCCGGAAATCCACCCGTCCGTGGACAACGATCCGCGCGCGATGTACTGGCGTCAGGAGCGCAACGGCATGTGGATGCGCGTGGCGATACTGCTCAAGATATTCCGGCTTGAGGATCGGATCGCTTCATTGGCATCGGCAGTGTTTCCGGACGGTCCGGACCCGGCGTAGCCGGCGCCGCATCGCTTTCGGGGGCGCCCCGGATGACGGGCACCGCGGACAGCGGCGACATGAGGTCCCGCGGAGTCAGAGGCGTGGCCATCCGCTCCTCGAGCCAGGCGACGAGCGGCGCCCATGTGTCGAGGTCCTTCTGGCTCTGCGATACGGGCAATTCGTGGATCCCGAGCCCGTGCTCGACGGCGCGCACGTAGTTCTGGCTGTCGCGCAGAATGCTTACCACCGGGATGTTCAGCGATTCCAGGAACCGCATGAGGCGGCGGTAAGCGAGCGTGTTCTCACGCACGCGATTCGCGACTACGCCGAGCCGGCCCATGCGGCGGCTCACCTTGGCGACGAGGAGGAGATCGGCGACGAGTTGCGAGGCGGCATGGATGTCCATGTCGGAAGGCAGCACGGGCACGAGGATGGCGTGCGCGCCGCGCGTGAAGTAGGACAGCCGCTGCGCCGACAGGGCCGCCGGAGTATCCACGACGAGCTGCCGCACCTCCGGTGGAATCCGCAACTGGAAGCTCCGCGTCACGCGCGGGTCATGCGCGAAGGCCGCCACGCTGTAAATGAACGGCCGTTCCTGCGGCCGGTTATTGGTCCACCGCATCGTGGAGGCCTGCGGGTCGAAGTCCATCAGGGCGGCCTTGCGTCCATGGGCGGCGAAGTACGCGGCGAGACTCACGGCGAGCGTGGTCTTGCCGGACCCGCCCTTCGGGTTCAGGACGACGATCTTCCGCAGCTCGGAATGGCCGGGGATGTTCAGCAGCATGCCGTTATTATGCGCATGGGCGCCGAAGATTAAGTGAAACAGTCAGCAGTTCTTGGCAGAAGCGCCTGGCTCCCGCGCAGCCCGCGCCCGCTGCAGCAAGGTCCGCAGCAACCGCCGCAGGCTGTCGCGCGCCTCCTCCGGCTCGCCGAGGGCGGGCAGCACGTCGGCGACGGCTTCGAGCGTCGACACCCAGTCGCGGCGCGGCTCGCGCCGCAGCCTGCCGTACATCGAGGGCTCACGCGGCGTGAGTGCGATGCGCGGCTGACGCAGCAACCACGCGTTGCGCCACCATAGCGTCTTCGCCTGGCTCCAGGTGCCATCGAGAACGATGATGCCATCGAGCCCGTGGCGCTTCGGGTCGCGCAGCGTGCCCTTCCGGTCCATCACGGCGACGCGACCCGGCGTCGTGCTGTCGGGAAGCGCCGCCGGCAGCTTGGCCGCGGCCAGCACCGCCCAGCGCTCGCGGTCCGCGCCGGTGACGCCGAGCGCGTGATCGAGAGAACGCCAGGACAGTCCGACCCTGATCGCCGAGTTCGGCAAGGTGAGCTCGACGAGCTTCGCCGTGCCGAGCACGGCATCGTCCTCGCGCGGATGCTGGAGGATCACGACGCGCAGTCGGGTCGGCACGGGATGCACACGGTCGCAGACGCACAGACCGGCGGGTCTGGCGCAACGCGGGCAGACGGGCGAACTTGAAGACGTCGTGCTCAGATGCACCCCCGGGCACGGCAAAGCGCCGCGCCGACGAGGCACGATTGTGCACTACTGTGCCTGGAGCCGGCTGGCGCAGTGGCCGGGCGGCAGCTCAGTCGGTTGTGGGATCCGCGCCGGTGGGGTGACCGGCTGAGGTGGGGACCGACCGCGCTGCCGCCCGTCCTTCCCGAATTCGCGCCGACAGGCGTCAGATTACGGATGTCGCCGCGGGGGCGTCCCCGGACGACGCCGCAACGGCGCGTAGGACGCGAGCTTGGTTCGCTGTCGGCGTGACTGCTTTGCTAGTGACGAGTGCCGGAAGCCATCCGCTGCGCTGCCGCTGCAGGCGGCGGCATTGCCTGCTGCGCTGCCAGTGGGCATCGGGCCGGATCGCCATAGCACGCCAAGCGGGCAATTCCAGCCTTATCGGATGTGACCGGCGAGCAGGGGTGGACACACCAACGCAGGAAGACGAAGTGTCCCCGTTGCCGATCGCTCTCTTGTTCCGTGCGCAAATATTGACACTTATTCATGGCACTCCTCCCGTTCGCCTCCAAAGTAGCGAGCGGGCGGTGGACTTCAAATCGGGAAAACAACCGCGATGCGATACGTAGTTACCGCAGGAACCCGGGTTGCTCCATTAAAGAAACCCCGCTGAAGCGGGGTTCCTGTTGGGCGCGTTGAGTCTATTAAAGAGGACGCTGTTTCAGGGCCGTAAGGCCGACGGGCCGGGTGCCCGATTCAGCATGCCCTCCAAGATCGCGAGATCGGCGCTCGTCACCGAACCATCGTGGTTCAGGTCGGCCGCCGGGTTATTCGTGTTGAGCGCGTTGCGGAGGAGCGTGAAGTCGCCCGTCGTGACGCGACCGCTGCCGTCGAGATCCCCGTCGCACGCGTTGCCGTAGCCGTCGCCATCGGCATCGAACTGATCCAGGTTCGCCGCCAGCGTGCAGTTGTCGCTCGCGTCCGGGACACCATCGCCATCGGTATCCCCCGGAGCCGGCATCGCCGGCAGGGCGAATAACCCCGCTGCGAGAAACAACACCACGCGCAATCGGGTCGCGACGTCCATTGCTCTTCCTTAAAGATGTGTGCTGAGCCACTCGATTCTATCGGCCCGGGGAGTCCGTCACCATTACCGGATGGGTGAGGTGGCGGCCTGCTGATGTCCGGGTTGCGCTGGTTATGCGCTACCAGCGGTGATTCTTCCAAGTTCCTGAATACACTGGTCGGGGTGACAGGATTCGAACCTGCGACCTCTTGCTCCCGAAGCAAGCGCTCTACCAAGCTGAGCTACACCCCGGCGGCGGGACGAGGACGGTCCGGATCGGGCGCCGGACGCGGGCGGGCATTTTGCGGGAAGGCCGCTGGCGCGTCCAGTAGCGGCCTCAGTAGCGCCGGTCCACGGCGAAATTTGCGAGCTCGACGAGCGCATCCTTGAAGACGGAACCGGGCACGCGGCCGAGCGCGGCGACGGCCTGCCGTGCTTCGGCGCGGGCGCGCGTGAACGTATAGGCGAGCGCGCCCGTCGTCTGGATGGCGCCGAGGATGACGTCGAGCTCCTCGAGGCCGGCATGTTCGATCGCGCGCCGGATCGCCACCTGCTCGCGCGCCGAACCGCGCTGCAAGGCATGGATCAGGGGCAGCGTCGGCTTGCCCTCGGCGAGATCGGCGCCGATGTTCTTGCCGAGCTCGACGCGGTCGGCTTCGTAATCGAGCGCATCGTCGACGAGCTGGAACGCGAGCCCGACGTGCTTGCCGAACTCCAGCAGCGCATCCTCGACCGCGCGCGTCTGGTCGGCGAGGATCGCGCCGATCTGCATGCCCGCCTCGAAGAGCTTGCCGGTCTTGCGGTAGATGACGTCCAGGTAGCGCGCTTCGGTGGTCTCCGGATCGCGGCAGTTCATGAGCTGCATCACTTCGCCTTCGGCGATCGTGTTGGTCGCATCCGCCAGCACGTCCATGATGCGCATCTGTCCCACCTCGACCATCATCTGGAACGCGCGGGAATAGAGGAAGTCCCCGACCAGCACACTCGCCTGGTTGCCGAAGACGCTGTTGGCGGTCTCCTGGCCGCGGCGCAGGTCCGACCCGTCGACGACGTCGTCGTGGAGGAGCGTCGCCGTGTGGATGAATTCGATGATGGCGGCCGCGAGCACGTGCTGGTTGCCGGTGTAGCCGCAGGCGCGCGCCGCGAGCAGCACCATCAGGGGCCGGAGGCGCTTGCCGCCGCTGCCGATGATGTAGTGAGCGACGCTGTTGACGAGTGCGACGTCGCTCGAGAGCTCCGCCTGGATCTTGCGATTGACGGCGTTCCAGTCGGCGCCGACCAGGCCGCGCATCGCGTCGAGATCGAACCTGGCGGATTTCCCCTGCACGAGCTCCATGAGGCGGCCATCATGCCCGCGATGGCTTTAGCTGTAAAACAGCGCGACACGCCAGCCAATGCGAAACCATTGAACCGGCAGGCCCAACTCATTAGAATGCCGGCTCTTTTCCGGCCCTGTCCGGGCCGGTCTTGCGGAGAGGTCTGATGTACGCCGTATTCGTGACGGGTGGCAAGCAATATCGCGCGGGCAAAGGCGACCGGCTCGCGGTCGAGAAGCTGCCGGTGGCGGAGGGCGACAGCGTCGAATTCACCGACGTGTTGATGATCGGCGAGGGCCGCAACGTCAAGTTCGGCACTCCGAAAGTCGCGGGCGGCAAGGTCAAGGCAAAGGTGGTGGCGCAGGGCCGGACGGACAAGGTAAGCGTCATCAAGTTCAAGCGGCGCACCACGTACAAGCGCATGGGCACGCATCGGCAGTCTTTCACGCTGGTGGAGATCACCGGCATCACGGGCGGTCCTAAAGCCAAGGATACGGCCGCGGAGGAGTAGGCGTCATGGCACACAAGAAAGCAGGCGGCAGCACCCGCAACGGCAGGGACTCGGAGTCGAAACGGCTGGGCGTAAAGCGTTTCGGCGGAGAGGACGTGATCGCGGGAAACATCATCCTGCGCCAGCGCGGCACGCGTTACCACGCGGGCGCGAACGTAGGCATGGGACGCGACCACACGCTGTTCGCCAAGTCGGCCGGGACCGTGCAGTTCCAGCGCAAGGGACCGAAGCACTGGCTGGTCGTGAACATCGTCCCGCAGCAGGACTGAGACTGTCCGCGCCGCGGCTGATGGACCCCGCTACGGCGGGGTTTGTCGTTTCTGGCCCGCGTATATTTCCCGAGAGAGAGTGCCGTGAAGTTCGTCGATGAGGCCACCGTTCGCGTGCAGGCTGGCAATGGCGGGCCGGGCTGCGTCAGCTTCCGGCGCGAGAAGAACATTCCCTGGGGCGGGCCGGACGGCGGCGACGGCGGCGACGGCGGCAGCATCTGGCTCGTCGCCCATGAAGGCATCAACACTCTCGCCGATTTTCGCGTCAACCGACGCTTCCGGGCCGAGCACGGCGAGCCTGGAACCGGTGCCAACTGCACGGGCAAGAGCGGGGTAGATCTGGAGGTTGCCGTGCCCCGGGGCACGCAGGTGTTCGCCGAAGAGACAGAGGAACTTCTCGGCGACCTGACGGCGGACGGCCAGCGTCTCCTGGTCGCGGCCGGAGGACGGGGCGGCAAGGGCAATACGCGTTTCAAGAGCAGCATCAATCGTGCACCGCGCCGCTCGACCCCGGGCACGTCCGGCGAGGCGCGGGCCTTGCGGTTCGAGCTCACGCTGCTCGCCGACGTTGGCCTGCTCGGCAAGCCGAACGCCGGCAAGTCCACGCTGATACGCGCGGTCTCGGCGGCGCGGCCGAAGGTCGCGGACTACCCTTTCACCACGCTGTACCCGAATCTGGGCGTGGTGTACGTCGGGCCGCTGCGCAGCTTCGTCATGGCGGATATCCCGGGGCTCATCGAGGGCGCCGCCGAAGGCGCGGGTCTCGGCATCCGGTTCCTGAGACACCTCGAGCGCACGCGCCTGCTGTTGCACATCGTGGATCTCGCGCCGGCGCCCGGCACCACGGAGCCTGCGGCCGATGCGGCCGAGATCGCCGGCGAGCTCGGGCGCTTCAGTCCCGAGCTCGCGGCCAAGGAACGCTGGCTGGTCCTGAACAAGGTGGATCTGCTGGATTCCGCCGACGCAGCGGCGCGGGAGCAGGAAGTCGTGGCAGCCCTCGACTGGAAGGGCCCCGTCTATCGCATCAGCGCGTTGAGCGGCGAGGGCACCGCGCGGCTGACCGGCGACGTGATGTCGCGGCTGGAGCGGATACTGGCCGGGACGGCGGCGGGCGCCGCCGGCGCTAACGAGTCCGGAGAGCCTTGAGCGCGCGGTTGAGGCGGCTCTTGTGCCGGGCCGCCTTGTTGCGATGGATGATGCCCTTCGACACCATCGTGTCGATCTCGGGAACGGCAGCCTTGTATGCAGCCGCGGCAGCGGCCGCGTCGCCGGTGCCTGCGGCCTTGACCGACTTCTTTACGGCGCTGCGCACCCGGGTGCGCATGGCTGCGTTGTGCCGGCGGCGCTTCTCCGCCTGCCGCGCTCTCTTAGCTGCTGACTTGATGTTGGCCAAGGCTGTTGCTCTTGCTCGTCGCGCCGGTTGACCCGGTGAAGGCCGCGTATTCTTTGGGTTTGCCCGGACCTTGTCAATATCACGCCTGAAACCAAGCTGATAGACTCCGGGGCCGATGTCGAGCCATCCGCCGCAGCCGTCCGCCCGCATTACCGGGCGCCATCTGCTGAAGTCCACGACCACCGTAGGCGCCATGACGCTGCTGTCACGGCTGCTCGGGCTCGTGCGCGACATGGTCTACGCCCGTCTCTTCGGCGCGGGGTTCCTGATGGACGCGTTCTTCGTCGCATTCAGGATACCGAACATCTTCCGGCGCTGGTCCGCCGAGGGCGCCTTCTCGCAGGCGTTCGTGCCGGTCATCGCCGACTACGACCACAACCGGAGCCGCGAGGAGGTGAAGGCCCTGATCGACCAGGTATCCGGCACCTTCGGCATCCTGCTCGCCGGCTTCACCGTCGTCGGCATCGTCGCCGCACCGCTGCTGATTCTCGTCTTCGCGCCGGGATTCGCTGCCGAGACGCAGGACGCCGATCGCTTCGGCCTGGCGGTCGACATGCTGCGCCTGACGTTTCCGTACCTTCTGTTCATATCCCTCGCCGCGCTCGCCGGCGGCATCCTCAACACCTACCACCGCTTTGGCGTGGCCGCGTTCTCGCCCGTGCTGCTGAACGTCGTGATGATCGTGTTCGCCGCGTTCATCGCGCCTTACTACCACAGGCCGGGCATGGCGCTTGCCGCGGGCGTCTTCGCCGCGGGCCTGGTGCAGCTCGTGTTCATGTTTCCGTTCCTGCGGCGGATCGGGATGATGCCCCGGCCGAGGTGGGGGCTCGCGAACCCGGGCGTGAAAAAGATAATGAGTCTGATGGCGCCGGCGGTGTTCGGCTCGTCCGTGGCGCAGGTCAGCATCCTCTTCGACACGCTGATCGCCTCCTTCCTCGTCACCGGCAGCATCAGCTGGCTGTACTACGCGGACCGGCTGATGGAGTTCCCGCTCGGAATCTTCGGCATCGCGCTCGCGACGGTGATCCTGCCGAACCTCTCGCGCCAGCACGCGAGCGCTTCGAAGGAGCAGTTCAGCGCGACGCTCGACTGGTCCATCCGCTTCGTGATCCTCATCTCGGCGCCGGCCTCCGTAGGGCTCGTGATACTCGCCGGACCCGTGCTCGCCACGATCTTCTACGGCGGCGAGTTCACGGCCGCCGACGTCGATATGGCGAGGCTGAGCCTGATGGCTTACGGCGGAGGCCTGATCGCGCTCACGCTCGTGAAGGTGCTCGCGCCCGGGTTTTTCGCGCGCCAGGATACGAGGACGCCGGTGAGGGTCGGGCTCATCGCGCTTGGCTTCAACATGCTCTTCAACTTCACGGTGGTGGTGCCCTGGGCCTGGGCCGGGCTGCCGGGGCCACACGCCGGGCTGGCGCTGTCGACCTCCCTGTCGGGCTTCCTGAACGCAGCGCTGCTCTACCGCGGCTTGCGCCGCGATGGCGTGTTGCCGCCGGCGGGCGAGCTGCCGAAGTATCTCGTGCGCGTCGGCGTCGCCTGCGGGGTGATGGCCATGCTGCTGGTCACCGTCACGCCACCGCTCACCCGCTGGCTGGAATCCAGCCTGCTCAGCCGCTGCCTCTGGCTCGCGGCGATCATCGGCGGCGCCGTCGTGGCCTACTTCGCGGTGCTGTATGCCGTCGGCCTGCGGGTCAGCGAGTTCCGGATGAAAACACAGAAGTCATTTGTATAATCAAAAGTTTTCAGCGTGCCTCTCCGATGAAACTCATTCGCCGGCCTGGAGCCAAGGACCCGATCCTGCCGTCCGGCTGCGTCGCTACGATCGGCGTCTTCGATGGCGTGCACGTCGGCCACCAGCGGATCCTGCGCCGCGTGCTCGACGAGGCGCGCCGGCGCGGCCTCGAGTCGCTGGTGCTCACCTTCGAACCGACTCCGCGCGAGTATTTCGCGAGCGCGAGTCCGCCGGCGCGCCTGACGCGGTTCCGCGAGAGATTCACGCTGCTGGCCGCGATGGGGCTCGATTGGGTGTACTGTCCCCGCTTCGACGCGCAATTCGAGTCGCTGGAGCCGGATGCGTTCGTCGAGCAATTACTGGTGCGCAAGCTGCGCGTGAAGCACCTGGTCGTCGGTGACGACTTCCACTTTGCCCGGCGCCGCGCCGGGACGCTGGCAGATCTGCAGGCTGCGGGACCTCGCGGCGGATTCATGGTGGAGCAGGTGCAGAGTGTGATCGTGGACGGCGTGCGCGTCTCAAGCACCGCCGTGCGGGAGGCGCTCGCTGCGGGTGACATGGAGCGCGCGCGCCGGCTGCTCGGCCGCTACTACGCGATGACCGGCCGCGTGATCCGCGGCAGGAACCTCGGGCGCCAGCTCGGCATGCCGACCGCCAACGTGGCGCTGAGTCGCAGGCTGAGCCCGGTGATGGGGATCTTCGCGGTGCGGGTGGGCGGCCTGGAGCCGGCCCTCGTGCCGGGCGTAGCCAGCGTCGGCACGCGGCCCACGATAGAGGGCGTGGAGCCGTTGCTCGAGGTGCACGTCTTCGACTTCGATCGCGAGATCTACGGCCGCCATATAGAAGTACACTTCGTGGCGCGTTTGCGCGACGAGCTGAAATTCCCGGACCTGCCGAGCCTGCAGCGGCAGATGCAGCTCGACGCGGACGCGGCGCGCCGCATCCTGATGGCGGCCTGAACCCATTGGGGCGAGCGTGAGCCAGAGCGATTACAAACATACCCTGAACCTGCCCGCGACGGACTTCCCGATGAAGGCGAGTCTCGCGCAACGGGAGCCCGCGATGCTCGCCCGGTGGGAGGCGGACGACGTCTACGGGCGCATCCGCCAGGCGGCCGCGGGCCGGCCACGCTTCGTGCTCCTCGATGGCCCGCCGTATGCGAATGGCCAGATCCATCTCGGCCACGCCGTCAACAAGATCCTGAAGGACATCGTGGTCAAGTCGAAGACTCTCTCGGGATTCGACGCGCCCTACATCCCGGGTTGGGACTGTCATGGGCTCCCGATCGAGCTCGAAGTCGAAAAGAAGCACGGCAAGGTGGGGCAGAAGCTCGATGCCGCGGAGTTCCGCAAGGCTTGTCGCGAGTACGCGCTGCGCCAGGTCGACAGCCAGCGGCGCGACTTCCGCCGGCTCGGGGTTCTGGGCGACTGGGAACGGCCGTATCTCACGATGGATCCGGTTTACGAGGCGAACCAGGTCCGCGGTCTGGCGATCATCATGGCCAACGGTCATGTGTACCGCGGCTACAAGCCCGTGCACTGGTGCCTCGATTGCGGCTCGGCGCTGGCCGAGGCCGAAGTGGAGTACCTGGACAAGAGCTCCACGGCGATCGACGTGCGCTTCACCGTCGTCGACCGGGCCGATTTCTATCGGCGCATCCCCGTCGGCAACGACGCCCAGGACGCCGCCCTGCCGCTGAGCATACCGATCTGGACGACGACGCCCTGGACGCTGCCGGCCAACCAGGCGGTCGCGCTCGGCCCGGACCTCGGCTACGTGCTGGTCGAGGCGACGCTGCCGGCGGGCCGCGAGCGCCTGGTGCTGGCCGCGGATCTTGCCGATGCCACGTTGGCGCGATACGGCGCGACGGAGTGCCGCCGGCTGGCGGAATTCCGCGGCGGGGCACTCGCCGGTCTGCGGCTGCAGCACCCGTTCTACGACCGGGAGGTTCCGGTGATCTGCGGCGGCTACGTCACGCTCGAGGCCGGCACGGGCGCCGTCCACACGGCCCCCGGTCATGGCCAGGACGACTTCGCGGCAGGCGTCGCGAACGGGCTGCCGCTCGATAATCCGGTGGACGGTGCCGGCGTCTATCTGCCCGGCACCCCGCGCTTCGGCGGCATGCACATCTATAAGGCGAACGACGCCATCGTGGCGCTGCTCGCCGAATCGGGCAAACTGCTCCATGCCGGGAAGGTCGTGCACAGCTATCCGCATTGCTGGCGCCACAAGTCGCCGCTGATCTTCCGCGCGACGCCGCAGTGGTTCATCGGCCTTGACCGCAAGGGTCTGCGGCAGGACGCCTTGCGCGCCATCGGCGAGGTGCAGTGGGTGCCCGGCTGGGGCCGGCAGCGCATCGAGGGCATGGTCGCCGGCCGCCCCGACTGGTGCGTCTCGCGCCAGCGCGCGTGGGGCGTGCCGATCCCCGTGTTCGTGCACCGCGCGACCGGCGAGCTGCACCCCTCGACACCGGAGCTGCTGGAGGACGTGGCGCGGCGCATGGAACGGCACGGTATCGAAGCCTGGTTCGGGCTCGATCCCCGCGAGCTCCTGGGGGAGGCAGTGGCCGACTACGACAAGATCGGCGACACCATGGACGTCTGGATGGACTCAGGGATGGCGCATCACTGCCTGCAGCGCAGCCGGCCCGAGGTCGGCTTCCCCGCCGGACTCTATCTCGAAGGTTCTGACCAGCATCGCGGCTGGTTCCAGAGCTCGCTCCTGACCTCGGTAGCGATGCATGGACGCGCCCCCTTCGAGGCGGTGCTCACGCACGGGTTCACCGTGGACGAGAAGGGCCGCAAGATGTCGAAGTCGCTCGGCAACGGCATCGAGCCCCAGCAGGTAAGCGCGACTCTCGGCGCCGACGTGCTGCGCCTCTGGGTGGCCGCCACCGACTATCGCGGGGAGATGAGCGGCTCGGACGAGATCCTGAAGCGCGTCTCCGAGTCCTACCGCCGCATGCGTAACACGCTGCGGTATCTGCTCGGCAATCTGCACGGCTTCGATCCCGCGACGGACGCCGTCTTGCCGCAGGACCTGGTGGATCTCGATCGCTGGGCCCTCGACCGCGCGGAGGGACTGCAGCGCGAGATCGCGGCGGCGTACGAGGCGTACGAGTTCCACCGCGTGTACCAGCTGCTCCACAACTTCTGCGTCGTCGACCTCGGGGCGTTCTACCTCGATGTCATCAAGGACCGGCTGTACACGACGCCGCGCGCGGGCCGCCCGCGACGCTCCGCGCAATCCGCGATGTATCACATCGGCGAGGCGATGGTGCGCTGGCTCGCCCCCGTGCTGAGCTTCACTGCCGAGGAGGCCTGGCAGGCCCTGCCGGGGCAGCGGGACGTGACGGTATTCACCTCGGCCTGGCATCGCTTTCCGGAGGGCGCGAAGCCCGCCATCGACTGGGGGCTCGTGCTGCGGCTCCGGGAGGCCGCGGCCCGGTCGCTGGAGGCATTGCGCACGGCCGGCAGCATCGGCTCGGGTCTCGACGCGCGGGTGCGCGTGTTCGCGGAGCCGGCAGAGGCGCGCGCGCTCGCGGCGCTCGGCGACGAGCTCCGGTTTGCGCTCATCACGTCCGCCGCATCCGTGCACCCCGCCGCGGAGCGGCCGGCCGGCGCGCTCGCAGGCGAGGGGTTCTGGGTGACGAGCGAGCCGGTCGCCGATCCGAAGTGCGTCCGCTGCTGGCAGCGGCGGCCGGAGGTCGGTACCGTCACCGCGCATCCGGAGCTCTGCGAGCGCTGTGCGATCAACGTGGCAGGTCCCGGCGAGACCAGGATGTTCGCCTGATGACGGACGCGATCGACAAGGCGGCCGCGGCGGCGGTCTCGGTGGTGGAAAGGGGCGGCCGTTGGACGTGGCTCATCGTCTCGCTCCTCGTCGTCGTCGCCGATCAGCTCACCAAGCTGCAGCTGACCAACGCCCTCACGTTGTACCAGCGCGTGCCCGTGCTGCCGTTCGTGGACATCGTCCGCCTGCATAACACCGGCGCCGCGTTCAGTTTCCTCGCGGGCGCCTCGGGCTGGCAGAACTGGCTGTTCATGGGCGTCGCCGTGGTGGTGAGCGCCGGCGTGCTGTGGTGGCTGGTGCGGCTCCCGCCACGCGGCAAGACGCTGCTGGCGCTCGGCCTCGCGCTGCTGCTCGGCGGTGCGATCGGGAACCTGATCGACCGCGTGATCTATGGCTACGTCGTGGATTTCATCCTCGTCCACTACCGGGAATGGTCGTTCCCGGCATTCAACGTCGCGGACTCGGCGATCAGCTGCGGCGTCGCCCTGGTGCTCTTCGACGGGCTGGTCCTCGAGCGGCCGGGTACGCGCGGGCGCTGAAGGTGCAGGCGTCTACCTCCAGCAGCGCTCCGTGACCGGCTGCCCGCTGTCGCCCGCGTGGCTCTGCGCGGTGCGCAGACCGCGTTCGTCGATCCCGAATACCCAGCAGTCCTCGTCGTCGGCCTGGTTCGACGAGGGGTCCACCGTGGCGCTCGCCGTGTACCCGACGGCGGGGCCGTCGGCCGAGATCACGATGCCGAGCGTGTAATAGCCCCGCTCCGAGCCCTCGACGCCGAGCCCCGCGGGGGGCGCCGCCGCCATCTCGCCATCGTCGGCGTAGCGCCCGTTCTGCGCGTAGAACTTCTCCTGCGCCGACGCGAGACGCAGCAGCGCACTAGTCGCATCCACCCGTCCCGCCCGCCGCACATATTGCCGGTACCCGCCCACGGCTATCGAGGTGACGATCGCGAGGATCGCGACCGTGATGAGCAGCTCGATCAGCGTGAAACCCGCTGCAAGCGTCCTGCGGCTGTTCACCTGGCCGGTTCCTGCATCCAGTAGGTCCGGTGGATCGGGTTTGCCCCCGGAACGGGCACGGGCTCCAGGCCTATGAACTCCTGCACGCTGTCGCTGAACAGGAGGGCCGGGCCCGCAGCGATGCCAGCCTGGCCGAGAATAGTGAACCGGTCGTCGACCCCGAGCGGCTCCGTCTCCACGCCCGCGTCGAGGTTGAACACGGGCCGGCCGCTGCAGGCATCCACCGCGTAGGCGCGATTGACGCCGATGCCACCCACGCAGACATTGACACTGCCACCGGGTGCGAACGAGGTGAAGAAGACCGTGTTGTCGAACGTGATCGCGGCGTTGAGCACCTTCTCGCCCGGTTCCTCAGTCATCTGCAGGCGCCACCCGGGCGCATCGCGCGGCACGACGGCCGCGGGATCGCCGGTGATATCGAGCAGATCGATCGCCCGGATCGGGATCGCGGGATAGTCGGCCGAGAGCACCGGGAGATATACGTTGCTGTCACGCACCGAGAAGAATGCGTCCGCGGCATCGGTGTCGAGCGGATGCCCCCGGTAACCGGAACCGATGTTGATGGCGAGGAAGGTGGCACGCAGGCAGTTGAGGAGCACGACGTCGGGGCTCGCGTAGAAGCGCCGGACGTCCGCGGGCGCCGGGTCCGTGAGATCGGCCGCGCCGAGGGAGGCGAGCACGCCGCCCTCACCGAAATGCCCGCGATCGTTGCCGTTCAGCAGGTCGAAGCGCCACAGCCGGCCGCCGGTGTCACCCACGTAGAGACGATCCGCCAGACTGTCGCCCGTCATGTCGAGGACCCTCGGCGCGGCGGGTATCGAGTTCTCCATCGCCGGCAGAGAGTCGGTCACAGGCAGCGAGAGGTCGTGCCCGCGGCCCCTCGCGCCCGCGCTCCAGAGCAGCTCGCCGGAGTCGAGAGCGATGATGAAGATGGCATTGCCGACGGTGTCCGTGCGGAAGCCGCGGTTGTCCTGGGCATCGTCATAGCCACCACTGAGGACGACGGCCAGGCTTTCCGCGCCGCCTACGTTGACGCGTGTCACCTCTGGCGCGGCCCAGGTCTGGCCGAGGCTCGCGAAGGGATCGGGCGATCGCCCGGTGTGGCTGTCGGTCGTGCTGTCGATCTGCCACAACAGCCGGGGCGCCTGGGGCTGGGTCACGTCCAGCGCGAACACGGCGTTGCCGCCGCGACCCATGCCGAAGATGAGGATCGCCTGCTCGCCGGAGGCGATCCCGGGCTGCCGGTCGTCGTTGCGGATGAAGAGCCTGATCTCGCCGTCGAGACCGTAGCGGTGCACCGGACTCGGCGCGTCGAGCATCAGCTCGTTCTGCCTGCCGAGCAGGCGGCCGGGCAGGTACGCCCAGTGCTCGGCGCCGGTCACCGCATCGACCGAATGCAGCAGGCCGTCGTTGGTGGTGACGAAGACGGTCGTCTCCGGATCGTTGGCCGAGGTGCCGTAATCGAGCGTCACCGGCTTGACGTGCAGCGGGTCGCCCATCTGGCCGCGCGGCTCGGCAATGTCGCCGTCGGCATCGAGATCGAGGACGTCGTTGCCGCGGATCCAGCCGATCAGCCGGTCGCGGTCGGCAGCCGCGACGCCGAGCACGGCCGCCGTGATCGCGGCATTCCCGGTCTCCACCCGGTTTCCGCTGGCCGTGAGATCACGGCCGGCGACGTCGGTATAGAGATTCCGTGCGTCCGCGGCAGGCAGGCGGCTCGCGGCGCCCCCTTCCGCGACGCGGTCGCCGTCCGGGACCGATGACCAGAAACTGATGGCGTCGGCCGCGAAGAAACCGGTGAAGGGGTCAACCGCGGGCTGGCCGTCCTGCCCGGTCACCTGATTGCCGGTGAAGCGGTACTTCTTGAGATTGCCCGGCCAGTGGGTCGTGTCGGTCGGCTGGAACACGGAGACGTACACGTCGCGTTCCGCGGTCGCGCGATTGAAGACGTTCACCGGAATCGCGGGAGCGGCGAACGTGCCGGACCGCTCGGCGATGCCCGCCACGACCTCGCTCAGCGCGGTCGCGAGGCTGCCAGTGTCGTCCGCGACGAAATAGCGGCCGCCGCCGCGGCTGGCCGTCGCCTGCAGGAGCGGGCTGTCCACGGCGAACCCTATGGTGTAGGTGACCGCGTTCTGTACCCCGTCGAGGTTGGGATTGAGATCCGCCTTGAAGAGATATTCGGCCACGTCGTCGAGGCAGCGGCCGTCGCCGCTGCCGTCGCAGTCGGCGCCGACCAGCGTCGGGAAGTCGGGCAGGTCGAGGATCTTGGCGATGGCGTCGTTGTCGTTCGTCGGCTCGCCGTCGGTGAGCAGCACGACGAAGTTCTTCTGGCACTCGGCGGTCATGGGCGAGACGTATCGGGTGCCGTTCGGCTGGCCGCCGAGTCGCGACGCCGGCACGCTCAGCACGGGACCGACGTTGCCGTAGTCCACGTGCGCCCCGCGCAGGTACAGCGTCGCTTCGTAGAGCGTCTCGCTGAGCGGCGTGCGCGTCGAGGGCGTGAGCGCGTCCACCGCGGCCTTGATCTCCTCGCGGGCGGTGGCGATGTTGGCCACCGCGTAGCTGACCGTGCCGCCCTCGTCCACGTTGAACTGCATCAGTCCGACGTTGACGCCGCTCATGTTGTCGAGCACGTCGTCGACGACCTGCTGGACGATCTCGAGCCGCGTCTGCGTGACGGTCGGCGGGATTGGTCCGCCAGTTGAGCCAGTTGCCGTCGAAGAGCGTGTATTGAGTGTTCCAGGCGGGTTCCGTCGTGTCGTCCGGCGCCCCAGGGGCCGTCGGCGCCGTTGGCGGCATAGAGCTCGCTGCCGAACCCGTCGACTCCACGATCCGCCTGGCATTCGAGCGGCCCCGGCTGGCCCGCGGCCAGCGGGTCCCAGCGCTGCCGTTCTTCGTCCCAGGCGAGCACGAAGCCGGTGTACTGACCGGTGCGGTCGAGCACTGTCCGCGACGCCGCGCACTGGTTGGCGGTCTTGGCGATGAACGCCTCGCTGTCGCAGGGTGGGGGAGTGGTGCTGGTGGAGAAATAAACCGCGTCGCTGTCGATAGCAGCCGCTGAACTGCACGGCGGGATCCCAGGGCGCCTGGGTCTCGACTTCGGTGTCCATGCTGCCCGAGTTGTCGATGATGAAGAGGATGTTCGCCCGCCCGGCACCGGCGCTGGCCTGGCCCACGAAGACCTCCGTGTCGTCGGCACGCCCGGGCCCGGCCCACAGCAGCGCTGCTGCTGCGACGGACAGCCCGACGGCGCCGGCGCGCCACCGCATCGTTCGTCTCACGCCGCTCATCTGCCTGGCTCCAGCACGAGCCGTCTGACGTTCCGCGTCTTCGGGTCGTAGTAGACGAATATGGACGCCTGGCGCCGGTCCGCGGCCTTTGCCGCCGCCTTGCGCGCATCGGCGAGGGAAACCGCCGCGCTGCCCGGACGGATGAAGCAGCGCGTGGCCGCGGTGACCTGCAGGATCTCCTGCTGGCAGCCCGAGCAGGGGCGCACGAGGAGCGAGCCGGTGGCACCCGCCGGCAGGACGACGGCGCTCGCGGCGAGCTCGTACGCCTGCTCGATCGTCTTCAGGGCGGCATGGGCCGGCGTCGTGGCGAGCACGACAGCGGTCCCGATCAACGCGAATCCTGTTCTTTTCATGGTTCGTGACTCGCGGTCACTCCTCCTGCCGATAGAACCCCTGCGCATGAATCGCCTCCGCGTTGCGCTGGTCGGTGCGCCCGCGCGATTCGATCCGGTAGTGGCGTTGCGTGCCGACGCTCGTGCCCGGGTAGTCCGTCGTCTCCAGGTCCCTGCAGATGCGGGTCTCGTAGTGGCCCTGCAGTACATTCACGACCACGGGTGCCCGCCACGGCAGCGCGGCATCGGTCCAGATCTGCTGCGGGGCGACCGGCGGGAGCGGGCAGTCGGGCACGACCACCGGGTCGTCGAGGTTGATGGCGCCCGACTCCGCGCTGCGGATGATGGCCTGGATGCCCGATTCCGCGAGCTGGAACGCGTTTTCCTGGAACTGCGCATTGCTCGACATGGTGAGGTCGAGCGTCGCCGTGCGCATGGCGGAGATCGCGAGCACGGTGAGCACCATGAGGAGCACGAGCCCGACAATGAGGGCGGCGCCATGCTGACTGCGTGTTTTTCCGGTCATGGCCGGAGCTCAGCCTCTCACCTGGTTGCGCAGGAAGATCGTCTTCGTGACCTCGATGCGTGGAAACTGCGCCGGATAGAGGTCGCCGCCCGGCGTGATGGGCGCGTCGTTCAGATCGAGCGGTTGGTATTGACGCGCGTCCGTGAACCCTGAGCCTGGCGACTCCTCGGCGCGGAGCAACATCCAGATGCGGACGGCGACGACCCGGGCATCGGGGAGATACCCGACTGCTCCCGGCGTGACGGCCGGGCTGTCGGGATCGACGTAACGCTCGACCGTGCCGTTGTCGTTCGTGTCGAGGCCGAGCTGCACCTGCAGGTTCTCGACGCCGGGGATCATCTCCTGGTCCTCGATGATGCCGCCGGCGATGAGCGTCTTGCGCCGCAGGGACGGGATGGCGTCCGAGAAGCTGGAGGCATTGTCGATGTAATAGGCATCCACGACGAGATCGCGGATGTCGGGATTGGCGCCTATGGCGGCCGGGATCACGCCGTCATTGAAGAGCCGGCTGTGCGCGAGCGTGCTGGCGACCTGGATCTGGCCCGCCTGGGGCGCGACGGGCAACTCGCTCGCGTGCCGCACCACGAGCACGTCACTGCCGTCCCGTGCGTTCGTGTTCGGCTGGCAGCCGAGCGCATCGAGGTCGTAGGCATCGTCGGTCGCCGCGACGGCGCCCTCGTAGTCGAGTGCCCACGCCGTCACATCGGCGCCCTGGCAGGTGACCGGGATCCCGGCCGGCGGCTGCATCAGGCCACTCTCGCGGTGGCGTCCCCAGAAGCCTGCGAGCCGCACGTCCGGCTCCAGCGTCTCGAGCGCGAAGCGCGCGTTTTCCTGCAGACGGGTCATGACCTCCGCCGCGCGGTAGTTGTTCTTGCTCTGCAGATATACCGTGATCGCGCCCCATGTCAGGAAAAGGCCGATCGACATCGCCACCATGAGCTCGATGAGCGTCATGCCTCGCATCAGCGCGCCGTGGCGGTGCATCGTGGGAACGGCTCTCATAACTGCATGGCCAGCGTGTACGTGAGGGGCGCTTCCTGGCCCACCTCCGGCCAGGAGACGGTGATGCTGAATTCAGTGACCGGCGGGACCGCCTGGCGCGTCACCGTGGCACTGGCGCCGGCCGGCAGCCGGCGTTGCAGGGCGGCGAGCCAGCGGAACCAGTCGTCCTGGGCGAGTTCGTCCGCCGAGCAGTCGCCGCCGCCGTTCACGCAGTTGTTGTTCACCCCGGGTCCGGTGCCGGCGTAGGCGCCGGCCGGGTTGGCACGGATGCGGTCGGCCATGTCGGCCGCCAGCATGACGGCCGCCGAACGGTACACGGCCGTGCGACCGGCGCGCAGGCCCTCGACATAGAGCCCGGCGATGCCGAGCATGCCGACGGCCATCACGACCAGGGCGACGAGGACCTCAACGAGCGTGAATCCCGCGGTCCGCGATGTTGCCGTGCGCTTCATGTACGCAGCCATGCACATGTCAGCAGCCTCCCAGGGTGTTCGCCGCATCCTGGAGCTGGCCGACGCGATCGATGAGCAACGGCCTGCCGGCGGGCAGGATCGTGATCCAGCGCCCGGCGGCGCGGCCGCCGCCGGTGTCGACGTTGCCGCGGGAGTCGCAGAGCTGAATGTTGCGCACGCCCTCGTCGAGACCCGGGAGGTTCTGCGGACTGCCGTCGGGGCGAAACGACACGTATCGCGGGGAGCCCCCATCGGTCCCCGACTGCGGCCGGAGGCGGATGCTGTCGTCGACCGGGCCATGCGCCTGCAACACGGCCTCTCCCGCGTCCACGACGCCGTTCGTGTTGGCGTCCTCGAAGACGATCCAGCCGTCGAGCAGGCCGATGCCCGCTTCGCACGCCGGGTGCGAAGCGTCCCAGTTGCCGCTGGCGCAGACCGTAACCGAGCTGCCGCGGGACGAAGCCGCGCCGCGCGCGGCCTGCAGGCTGCTCACGAGATCGTTGGTGGCCTGGCTCATGCGGCTGTTGGCGACGATGCCGGCGATCCCCGGGACGCCGAACCCGATGACGACTGCCACCACCATCATCAGCACAAGGAGCTCGATGAGGGTGAAGCCTTCTTGGTGCTTCTTGCCCATCGGGACCCATGCTGCCCCCGGCCGGCGCGCGAATCAGCCCGATCCCGACAAGCGGTCGGCCGGTCAGGATGGGCGGGAGGCCACAGGGGCGGTGCGCTCATTTGGCTCGCGCTCAGGGAGGGCACGCCAGGGCGCCGCCGGCGGCGGTACGCCGGGCGACCCGGGGCCGCCCGGTGTAGCTCACGATCACCGAGCGGGCGTGAGCGGCGCCGCGCTCGTCGCAGAAGACGACAGTGCCGTTGGTGGCCCGAAACGAATACGGTCGGAGCACGTAGGCGCGACGATTGCTCGCGATGGAGCGCACCGCCTGCGTCTGGACGGCATGCAGGACCGGCTCACCCGCGTCAACGACCGGCGGATCGTCACGATCGCGATTGACGAACGCGATCCAGCCGCTCGACCAGTTTCCCGGTGGCGCGCATTGCCGCCCGTCGAGACTGCGGCAGACGACGACGTCACGCAGATCCTTGTGCGCGTCCTGCCGGGCGAGATGTACGGCATGGACCAGCGCATTCACCGAGGACGTCATGCGTGCCTCGAGCAGCAGCCCCCGCAGGGCGGGCACACCGGCGCTCAGGACCACCGCCACGAGTGCGATCGTCACGAGGAGCTCGACGAGGGTGAATCCCGGCGCGTGGCGCATCGTCCGTGACGATAGACGCGCATGCAGCGGATTGCAGTCCGGGAATCGTGGGTCTTGCTGCGGATTTGGCGTCGGCCGAGCCGGGCATTATGCCCACCCACGTTTGCAAGCATTTGGTAATGGCGACTACAATTCCAGCAACAGGTGTTGCAGGAGTGCCGCGCTACTTGGATATCCGGGAACGGATTACAGCACAGCTCGTCGAGCACGGTGTGCGGCCGACGGCCCAGCGCGTGCAGATCGCGATGCTGGTCCTCGACCGGCCCTGTCATTTTTCCGCCGATCAGCTGCTGGCAACCCTGCGCCGCAACGGCAGCCGCATCTCCAAGGCTACCGTCTACAACACGCTCAGCCTGTTCTCCCGCCAGGGCCTCGTCCGGGAAGTCGCCGTGGATCCCGCGCGGCTGATGTACGACTCGACGACCCGCCCGCATCATCACTTTTATAATGAGCACACGGGCGAGCTGATCGACATCAATCCCTCGGAGCTGCGCGTGTCCAGACTGCCGGCGTTGCCGAAGGCCACCGAGACCGAGAGCGTCGAGATCCTGATCCGCGTCCGGCCGAAACCCGCCGGGTGACGCCATTCCGCCGTTGCCCGCGTTCCCGTCGCCACCGCGACTGCTGATATACTGCGCCGCCCCGTGCCGGCGTAGCTCAGTTGGTAGAGCAGTCGCTTCGTAAGCGAGAGGTCGGGGGTTCAAGTCCCTCCGCCGGCACCAATTGCCTTTCCGTCCGGACGCCTGCCTGGGGCAAGCACGGGGGTCGAACATGCGGCTGATCGTCGGAATATCCGGGGCGAGTGGCGTGATCTATGGCATCCGCCTGCTCGAGTTGCTGCGCGAGCACCCCGACATCGAGACCCACCTGGTCATCAGTAACGGCGGCAAGCTCAACATCGCGCTCGAGACCTCCATGGCCGTCAAGGACGTGGAGAAGCTCGCCACGGTCGTGCACAGCGACCAGAACCTGGCCGCGACCATCGCGAGCGGCTCGTTTCTCACCGACGGCATGATCGTCGCGCCCTGCTCCATGAAGGCGCTCTCCGGCATCGTCAATTCCTACGCTGATACCTTGATGATCCGTGCCGCCGATGTCGTGCTGAAGGAGCGGCGTCGTCTCGTCCTGGTGCCCCGGGAGATGCCGCTGCACGAGGGCCACTGCCGCCTGATGTACGAGGCATCACGCATGGGGGCCGTCATCGCGCCGCCCACGCCGGCCTTCTACAGCCAGCCGCGGAGCGTGAACGACGTCATCAACCACACGGTGGGCCGCCTGCTGGACCTCTTCGGCATCGATAGCGGCGTGGTCAGGCGGTGGCGCGGCGCCGGGAGCGGCTCCGGAAGAAGGCGCGGGCGGTGATGGCCGACCTGCGGCCGGACATCCGGCGCATGCTGGAACAGCACAACACGCTGACGCTGGCGACCGTGCGCGGCAGCGCGCCCTGGGCGGCCAGCCTGTTTTACGCGAGCGATGCGGAGTTCAATCTGTATTTCGTGTCGGATGCGCGCACGCGCCACGCGCAGGACATGAGCGTGAGCCCCCACGTGGCGCTCGCCATCAACGCGGACGTGGACGACTGGAACGACGTGCGGGGACTGCAGCTGGAGGGCGAGGCGAGGCTGGTCGAGGGCGCCGAGCGTGCCCGCGCGCTCGCGCTGTATCTTGCCAAGTTCGCGAGCGTGAAGGCGCTGTTCGAGATGCCCGCATCCGCCGACGAGCGGACGATCGCCGAGCGGCTGAAGCAGGCGGATTTCTGGCGCGTGACGCCGCGCTTCATCCGCCTCATCGACAACGGGCGGGGTTTCGGCTTCAGGTCTGAATTGCGGCTGTGATGCGCCGGCGCCGCATCCGCCCATGACCACCGCATGCATCTACGGCGTCGGCGCAATCGGCGGGCTGCTGGCCGCGAGACTCGCCGGCGCTGGTGTCCGTGTCACGGGCATCAGCCGCGGGCCGCAGCTCGAGGCGATCCGTGCTCGCGGGCTCACGCTCGTCGAGCGCGGTAAGCGCGAGACCGTGCAGATCCGCTGCGTCGGCACCACTGAGGAGGCGGGACGGCAGGAGATACTCTTCCTGACGCTCAAGGCGAACGACCTGCCGGGGATCGCGGCGTCGGTGCCGTCGTTGCTCGGGCCCGAGACGGCCGTGGTGACCGTGGGAAACGGCTTCCCCTGGTGGTACTTCTTTCGCGCCGGCCAGGCCGGCGTCAACCCGATGCTGGCGAGCGTGGATCCGCGCGGCGCGCTGTGGCGGCTGATCGGCCCGGAGCACGCGCTCGGGTGCGTCGTCTATCCGGCGGCGCGTGTCATCGAGCCCGGCGTCGTCGAGCACGTCTACGGCACGCGCCTGTCGCTCGGTGAGCCGGACGGTTCCGTATCCGCGCGCGTCCGGCGCGTCGCCGAGCTGTTGCGCTCCGCCGGACTCGATGCGCCGGTGCGCCAGGAGATCCGCACGGAAGTGTGGGCCAAGCTCGCGGTCAACGCTGCATATAATCCGGTGAGCATCCTGACCGGGGCGACACTCGGGCAGATGCTGGATGACGCAGGCACATCGGCCACCCTGAAAGCGATCATGACCGAGGCCATGTCCGTCGCGATGTCGCTTGGCGCGCGGGTGCCGCTGCAGCCGGCGCAGCTCATGGAGCTCACGCGGCCGCTCGCGGCACACAAGACCTCCATGCTCCAGGATCTCGAGGCGGGCCGGCGCGTGGAAATCGATCCGACCGCCGGTGCCGTCGCGGAGCTCGCCCGGCTGCGCAACCTGAAGACCCCGGCGCTCGACGGCGTGCTCGCCACGGCGAGGCTGCGTGCCCGGCTCGCCGGCTGTTACGGCTGAGGCCTCGCTATCGCGACTGTGGGAGGGGCGCGAGCCCCGATGCCGGTATCGCGACTCGCGTCGCTCCTACAATCTCCATGCGCCGGGTTCGAAACAAAATTGTGCGATTCCCGGCCGTTTGCGCGCAATCGTCCCGGCAGCGCCGTCCACGGCTCATCCCATTTGAATCAATTGTCGTGGTGCGGCACGTAGACTGTCGGCATGCTCAGCGGCCGGCCAAAGCGCGCCTGCGGTGACCCATGTCCGCATTGATGAAGCGGGTGATCGCGCTGTCTCTCGGCGCCTGTTTTCTGGTCTATTCGGCGTACGTCTATACGGCCGGCACCCGGGTCGCGCACGGCGGCGGGGGCTTCACCGCGCAGGTCGCGGCCGGCCAGCAGATATTCCAGGAGAAGAACTGCACCGCCTGCCATCAGTTCTATGGGCTCGGCGGGTACATGGGGCCGGATCTCACCAATGTGATTTCCGCCGTCGGCAAGGGGCCGCTCTACGCGAAGGTATTCATCCAGAACGGCACCGGCCGGATGCCGAACTTCCACCTGACGGGCGCGGAGGTGGACCAGGTGGTCGCATTCCTCGAGTACGTGGACGCATCCGGCAGGTATCCGGCTCAGGATTACAAGGTCACATGGTTCGGCACGGTGGAAGACAGCCATGAGTGAAGTTGCGGAGAACGACAACGTCGGCCTCTGGTTCATCGTGCTCGGTCTGCTGGCGTTGAGCACCGGGCTCGTCTTCGGCGCCATCGGCGCGGCCCAGTTCCTGTATCCGGGCTTCATCCAGCCGATCGCGTTCTTCCAGTCGCGGCCGCTGCACGTATCGCTGGTCGTGGCGTGGATATTCCTCGTGGCGGTCGGCGGCATCTACTACTACCTCCCGCGCCACTGCGGCCTGAAGCTCTATTCGGAGAAGTTTGCCAGGCTCCACTTCTGGATGTTCGTCATCACCGGTTTCGCGATCATCGCGAGCTACCTGATGGGCAGGTTCGGCGGGCGCGAATACTGGGAATATCCGCCGGTCCTGTCCATCCCGATCGGCCTGTCCTGGGTGCTCTTCGGCGCCAATTATTTCCTGACCGTCGCCCGCAAGCGCGACACGTGGCCGGTCTATCTGTGGATGTGGGCCACGGGGGCGATATTCTTCCTGTTGACGTTCACCGAGGCGCATCTCTGGCTCATCCCGTACTTCCGCGACAGCATCGTGCGCGAGCTCACGGTTCAATGGAAAGCGTACGGCTCGCTGGTCGGCTCCTGGAACATGCTGGTCTATGGCACTGCCATCTTCGTGATGAGCCGGATCACAGGCAACGACAAGGCGGCGCTCTCGAAGCTGGCATTCGCGCTCTATTTCGTCGGTCTCACGAACCTGATGTTCGGATGGTCGCATCACAACTATCCGGTTCCGAACGCGCCGTTCATCAGGAACCTCGGCTACCTCGTCAGCATGACCGAGCTGCTGATCCTGGGGAAGATCATCTGGGACTGGCGCCACACGCTGTCGGCCTGGCGCAGGCACCGGCACCGGCAGGCGTACGCCTTCCTGTTCGCCGGTGAGGTCTGGGTCTTTCTCAATCTCGTCCTGGCGCTGATCATTTCCGTCCCGGCGCTGAACCTCATCACGCATGGCACGCACATCACGGTCGCGCACGCGATGGGCAGCACGATCGGCATCAATTCGATGATCCTGCTGGCTTCCGTGTTCTGCATCATCGAGGAGCGGGTGGGCGTGGAGCTGCCGGCGCGCTTCGCGCTGCCGGTGTGGGCGGGCTACTGGCTCAGCAACGTCTCCCTGCTCGTCTTCTGGGGCGCGCTGATCGCCGCCGGGCTCGGCAAGGGCACGTATTCCGGCAGTTCCTTCCAGGAGATGATGGAGCTCATCCGGCCCTACCTGCTGGTCTTCCTCGTGGCGGGCGTGGGGCTCATGATCGGCCTCCTGATGGTTTCCATTCCCGCCATCCGCATCCTTTATTCACTGAGCGTCGCCCGCAGGCAGCCCGCCGTCGCCACCGCGACCTGAGCGCGGGAGCCGCAGTCCCGGCTCGCCCGCCGCATTCCTGACGTATCATGCCGGGCACACCCGGAGCGTCGGGGCGTGCGGCATAGCTATGACCAGGTATCGCGACGAGTTCTTCCGCCACCGGCACGAGCGCACGGTATACGCGGCCGAGACCATACTCGGCGTCTTGCTGCCGGCGCTGCCGCCGGTCGCTTCCGCCGTCGACATAGGCTGTGGCGTGGGTACCTGGCTCGCCGTGCTGCGCGAGCGCGGCACGGCGCAGGTCCGCGGCCTCGACGGGCACTGGGTGAACACAGCCAACCTCGTGATCCCCAGGGAGTGCTTTTCTTATCACGATCTGCGGCAGGATCTGCCGTTCGGCCGGCGTTTCGATCTCGCGATATCGCTGGAAGTGGCCGAGCACCTCCCCGCCGGGCGCGCCGCCGGGTTCGTCAGCTGGCTCACGGAGCTGGCGGACGTCGTCCTGTTCTCGGCAGCGACTCCCCGGCAGGGCGGAAAGAATCACTTCAACGAGCAGTGGCAGGACTATTGGGCGGCGCTCTTCGCGGAAAGAGACTACGTTGCCGTGGACTCCATCCGCGCGCAGATCTGGAACGACCGAAAGATCGCCACCTGGTATCGCCAGAATGTCCTCGTGTACGTGCGCCGCGGGCGGCTCGCCGCATGCAGCTTCCCGGCGAGCGCGGCCGGACCGCTCTCGATCGTCCACCCGGAAGTCTTCCTCCTGAAGCTCGACCGTGCGGCCACGGTCGGCGGAGTACTCAAGGCCTGGAGACGAAAGGCGCGCAGCGCCCTGGGCCGCAGCCGCTGAGTCGCCGGGTCGGCACTTGTCGTAGTATTCACACATGTCACAGAGCCATGCGCCTGCCGCAGCCCGAAACAGGCCGCTTGACCCCGATGCGCTGCGCGCCTTTCAGCGGGACGGTTATCTCGTTGCGACGGGCCTCTTCACGGCCGCGGAAGTCGCCGACATACGCCGGTGGACCGACGAGGTGCAGCGCTGGCCGGAGATGGCCGGCCGGCACATGATGTACTTCGAGGAGAGCCGCGCGGGCGAGCGCATCCTCAACCGCATGGAGAACGTCCTGCCGTATCATCAGGGCTTCCGGAAGCTCGCCCTCGGGCCGCAGCTCCTCGGGAGCTGCGGCCAGCTGCTCGGCGAGCCCGTGGTGCTCTTCAAGGACAAGATCAACTTCAAGCTGCCGGGCGGCGGCGGCTTCGAAGCTCATCAGGACGTGCAGGCCGGCTGGTCGCGGTACGCGCCCCTGCACATCACCGCGCTCGTGACGGTCGATCGGGCGACGATTGCCAACGGCTGTCTCGAAATCGCCGCCGATTTCCGCGGCGCTCACGAGCTGATCGGCCGCGAATGGGAGCCACTCAGCGCGCAGCAGCTCGCCGGTCTGCACTGGCGCCACCTCGAGGCGGAGCCGGGCGATGTCGTCTTCTTCGATTCCTTCATACCGCACCGCTCGGCGCCGAACGAGACGCACGATGCGCGGCGCGTGCTGTACTACACCTACAACAAGGCGTCCGAGGGCGACCACCTCGCGCAGTACTACGCGGACAAGCGCGCGAGCTATCCGCCCGACATCGAGCGCGAGCCCGGCAAGGAATACCGCTACCGCGTATGAGCGCGAAGAAGACCGCGCGGTTCCGCGAGCTGCTGCAGAGTCCGCAGCTGGAGTTCCTGCTGGAGGCCCACAACGGCATCAGCGCGCGCATCGGCGAGGAGGCCGGCTTCAAGGGGCTGTGGGCAGGCGGCCTCTCCATCTCGGCGCAGTACGGCGTGCGCGACAGCAACGAGGCCACCTGGACGCAGGTGCTGGAGATGCTCGAGTTCATGGCGGACGTCACGACGATCCCGATCCTGCTCGACGGCGACACCGGCTACGGCAACTTCAACAACGTGCGCCGCCTGGTGCGCAAGCTCGAGCAGCGCGGCATCGCGGCGGTGTGCATCGAGGACAAGCTCTTCCCGAAGACCAACAGCTTCATCGACGGCGATAAGCAGCCGCTCGCCGACGTCGACGAGTTCTGCAGCCGCATCAAGGCCGGCAAGGACGCGCAGGGCGACGACGACTTCTGCATCGTCGCGCGCGTCGAGGCCTTCATCGCCGGCTGGGGCCTCGGCGAGGCCCTGCGGCGCGCCGAGGCCTATCACGCCGCGGGCGCGGACGGCATCCTGATCCACAGCGCACTCGCGACGCCGAAGGAAGTCCTCGCGTTCAAGCGCGAATGGGGCGACCGCAGTCCGGTCGTCATCGTGCCCGACGAAGTACTACGCGACGCCGACCGAGGTCTTCCGCGAGGCCGGATTCTCCATCGCGATCTGGGCGAATCACCTGCTGCGCGCGGCGATCCCGGCGATGCAGGAGTGCGCCGCCACGCTCGCCCGCGAGGAGAGCCTGCAGTCCATCGAGGACCGGGTCGCGCCCGGTCAAGGAGATCTTCCGCCTGCAGGGCGCCTCCGAGCTGCAGGAGGCCGAGGAGCGCTACCTGCCGCGCCAGGGACGGGAATCGCGCGTCATCGTGCTCGCGGCTTCGCGCGGCTCCGCCCTCGGCGAGCTCACGGCCGACCGCCCGAAGGCGATGGTCGAGATCCGCGGCCAGCCGCTCCTGTCGCACATCGTCACGGCCTACAACGCCGCGGGCATCAAGCGCATCACGGTCGTGCGCGGCTACCTGCCGGACGCCGTCGATCTGCCGGGTCTCGGCTACGTCGACAACGAAGAGTATGCCGATACGGGCGAGCTCGTCTCGCTCGCGCGGGCGCTGGCCGTGGACGCCGATGATGCGCGCGATCTCTTCGTTTCCTACGGCGACGTGATCTTCAAGCGCTACATCGTCGACAGCCTGACCGAGCCCACGGACGATTTCGTCATCGCCGTGGACACGGACTGGCGCGAATCGGTGAACCGCAGCCGCGCCGCCGACTACGTCGAGTGCACGGAGCCGCACTCGCGTCACGTGTTCTATCGGGACGTCTGGCTCACGCGCTGCGCCGAGGACATCCCGCCGGCCAACCGGCACGGCGAGTGGATGGGATTCCTGCGCGTCAACGCCGGGGCGCTGCCGCGTCTGCGCGCGATCGTGAAGGAGATGGCGGCCCGCTCCACGTTCCGCAAGGCGAAGTTGCATCATCTCCTGACCGAGCTCGTGGCGCGCGGCGAGAAGATCCGCGTCGTCTATACGACCGGCCACTGGCTCGACGTGGACAGCCTGGCCGACGTGCTCGCCGCCGGCAGGTTCGCGTGACAGACGCGGCTCGCTTCGTCGCGGCCGCCGCCGCGCGGGGCTTCCTGCTCTATACCGGTGTGCCGTGCTCCTATTTCACGCCGTTCATCAATCACATCCTCAATCAGGCCGCCCGGCCCGCAACGCCGACGACGGCGCGCTACATCGGGGCCGCGAACGAGGGCGACGCCGTCGCGATTGCCGCCGGCGCCGGGCTCGGCGGGCTGCGGTCGGTCGTGATGTTCCAGAACTCGGGCCTCGGCAATGCCGTCAATCCGCTGACGTCGCTGAACTGGACCTTCCGCATTCCGGTGCTGCTCATCGTCACCTGGCGCGGCGAACCGGGCGGTGCGGCGGACGAGCCGCAGCACGAGCTGATGGGCCGCATCACGCCGGAGCTGCTGGAGTTGATGGACATCCCCTGGTCGCCGTTTCCGACGACGGACTCCGAGATCGGTCCCGTGTTCGATCGGGCCTCTGCGCACATGGAGCGCGAGCGCCGGCCCTACGCGCTCGTGATGCGCAAGGGCAGCGTCGCCGACATCGCGCTCGAGACGCCGCCGCCGGCAGCGCATCGCCGCGGCGCCGGCGCAACCATCGCCGCGGTGCCCCGCGCAACGCGCCGGCAGATGCTCGCCGCGATCCAGTCGGCACTGGGCGACGGCGACGTGGTGATCGCGACGACCGGCTACACGGGGCGCGAGCTCTACGCGCTCGACGACCGGCCCTGCCAGCTCTACATGGTCGGCTCCATGGGCTGCGCCAGCAGCTTCGGGCTCGGTCTCGCGGCGGCGCGCCCCGACCGGCGCATCGTCGTCATCGACGGCGACGGCGCCGCACTGATGCGCCTCGGCGCCCTGACCACCATCGGGATCGAGCGGCCGGCCAATCTCCTGCACGTGCTGCTCGACAACGGCATGCACGAATCGACCGGCGGCCAGGCGACGGTGTCGCGCAACGTCGATTTCTGCGCCATCGCGCGCGCCAGCGGCTACCCGCAGGCGCTCGAGACCGGCGATCCGGACGAGCTGCGCGAATGCGTGAGCCGGCGCACGGGAGGGCTGTGCTTCATCCGGGTGCCGATACTGCCCGGCGTATCGAAGGACCTGCCGCGACCCACGGTCGGGCCGGCGGAGGTGGCGGAACGACTGCGTCGGTACCTCGCATGACGCAGCGGATGATCCTTCTGAACCCCGGCCCGGTCACGCTGAGCGACCGGGTGCGGGCGGCGCTCACGCGCGGCGACTGGTGCCACCGGGAGCCCGAATTCGCAGGCCTCGTGCGGGAGATCACGAACGCGCTCGCGCACGTGCATCCGGAGCTCTCGACCGCTTACGAAGCCGTGGTGCTGACCGGCTCGGGCACGGCCGCCGTGGAGGCCATGCTGGCGACCTTTGCGCCGGGCGAGCGCCGCACTCTCGTGATCGCGAACGGCGTCTACGGCGAGCGCATGGCCGGCATGATGGCCGCGCACGGGAAGCCGCACCGCGTGCTGCAGCAGGAATGGCTGGACGGCGTCGACGTCGCTGCCGTCGAGCGGGCGCTGCGGGACGATTCATCCATCAGTCACGTGGCCGTCGTGCACCATGAGACCACGACCGGCAGGCTCAACGACCTCGACGCGATCGGGCGCGTCTGCGCCGCACACGGGACAGAGCTGCTCGTGGACGGCGTGAGCAGCTTCGGGGCCGAGCGCATCGCCGCCCGCGAATGGAATCTCGCCGCCGTCGCAGCAACCGCAAACAAATGCCTGCACGGCGTGGCGGGCCTGTCGTTCGTGCTCGGCCGCCGTGAGCTGTGGGCGGCGGCGCCCGGTCGGCCGGGGAGCGTGTATCTTGATCTGCGCGCCTATCATCGGACCCAGCACGGCGACGGTTTCTCGCCGTTCACGCAAGCGGTCCAGGTGGCGTTCGCGCTGCACGAGGCGCTGGCGGAGCACGCCGGGCAGGGCGGGTGGCAGGCCCGGCGCGAGGCATACACACGCCGCGCGGCGCGGATCGGCGCGGTGCTGGGCAATCTGGGCGTGGAGCCACTGATCCCGCTGCGGGATCGCTCGGCCGTGCTCTGGTCCTATCGTCTCCCGGCCGGGATGCCTTACGCGCGCCTGCACGATGCGCTCAAGGCGCGGGGCTTCGTGATCTACGCGGGACAGGGGCGCCTTGCCGCCGAGGTGTTTCGCATCGCGCACATGGGCGACATCCGCGACGACGACATCGAGCGGCTCTGCGCGGCGCTCGCGTCGGTTCTCGGCCCGCGAGGCAGTTGATGACGGGTGTCAGGACGGCGGTGATTCTCGCGGCCGGCCGGGGCACGCGGTTGCGCGACGAGGCACGCGGTCAGCCGAAGGGTTTTTTGCGTCTTGGCGCGCGGCCGATCGTCGAGGAATCCATCCTTCGGCTCGCCGGCATCGGCATCGACGAGGTCATCATCGTGACGGGATTTGCCGCCTCCTGCTACGAGGACCTGGCGCGCGTCCACCAGCCCCTGGTGCGCACCGTGCACAACGCGGAATTCGCGCGTTCCGGCAGCATGTATTCCCTGTACTGCGCGCGCGGCGTGACGAACGGGCCTTTCCTGCTGCTTGAGTCGGATCTCATCTACGAGCCGCGCGCGTTGCGCGTCCTGCTCGACCATCCGGCGCCCGACGCGATACTCCTGTCAGGCCCGACCGGAGCGGGCGACGAGGTCTTCGTGGAAGCCCGCGACGGTTGCCTGGCCAACATGTCCAAGGACCGCGCGCAGCTCGGCGCCGTGGCGGGCGAGCTGGTCGGCATCTCCCGGATCTCCGCGGAGCTTTTCGCGCTGATGAGCCGGATCGCGAGCGCGGCCTTCGCGAAGTCGCCCGCCTTCGACTACGAGACGGGCTGCCTCGTCGCGGCCGCCCGCGAACGGGCCATCGCGTGCCCCGTCGTGCCCGATCTCCTCTGGGCCGAGATCGACGACGCCGCCCATCTGCGCCGGGCGCGGGAGTGCGTGTATCCGAAGCTCCAGCCGCCTTGACGCCTGCGGCGTTATCAGGAATCGATGTAATCGAGCGGGAGCTCGGTCGTGGACTTGATGCACTCGAGGGAGAAGCTCGCGCTCACATCCGTCAGGCCGCCGATCTGGATCAGCTGTTTGTAGACGCGGTCGTAGGCCGCGATGTCCGGAATCGCCAGCCGCAGCAGGTAATCCACGTCGCCACTCATCCGGTGGAACTCCACGACTTCGGGAATGGCCTTGACCTTGGTGGCGAAGGCATCGAACCACTGCGCGTCGTGGCGGTTGGTCTTCACCGTTACGAAGACCGTCGTGCCCACGTTCAGCTTGACCGGATCGAGGATGGCCACGCGGCGGCGGATGTAGCCGCCTGACTCCAGCGCCCGTATGCGTCGCCAGCAGGGCCCGCGGGAGAGGTTGACCAGCTCGGCGATTGCGGCGACCGAGGCGCTGGCGTCGCGCTGGAGGAGGGCAAGAATCTTGCGATCTGCTTTATCCATGACGTTATGTCCCCTGTTTTGGGGAGTACACGATACAAATGTTCCACAGCGGTGCCGGATTGTCAAAAATTTGAGCAGACTCTGCGTGGGGGCTCCCGTAACCTGTAGAAATGAAGGCGTTCACGTCCCTCTTTACCGCCCATCCGGCATCGGTGGGCGAGACCTACCTGCAGCACCTCGCCAGTGCGTCACGGTATTCACTGCGGATGATCGGCGCCGGGATCTGCTGTCTGGTCCATGGCGTGCTGCCGTTCCTGTTCGTGAAGACGGGCAGTGCCGCCGTGTCGGCGCTGCACGACCGGATGGTCGTCAATCGCCCGCGAATTCCCGGTGCGCGCCCGGGCGTCGCGAGCACCACCTCCAGCATCGTGAACGCCGGCTAGACGGGCAGGGTCCGTCCAGATGACGACGGCAATCCCTGCGAGAGCCTCATGGCTTTCCATCCTGCCCGGGATCGCCGCGGCCACCGCCATCGCCATCACCGCCCGCTACGGATCCGACTGGCTCGGCGCGGCGATACTCAACACGGGCAAGAGTCCCGTCAGTCCGATCATGCTCGCGGTGCTCGCCGGCATCTTCATCAGGAGCGTCATCGGGGTCGCGGCGGGCTTCGAGCGGGGCGTGGCTGCTGCATCCGGTACCGTGCTGCGCGTCGGTCTGGCCCTCGTCGGCCTGCGTCTGACGCTCCTCGGACTCGGCAGTCTCGGCCTCTCCGCCCTCCCGGTCGTCGCCGGCTGTCTCGCCGTGGCCTGGCTCGTGATCCCGTGGATCGCCCGTGCGCTCGGCCTGCGCGGCTCGCTGGTGACGCTGCTCACGGTCGGGACGAGCGTCTGCGGCTGCACCGCCATCATGGCCGTCTCGCCCGTGATCCGTGCGCGCGTGGAGGAGACGGGTTACGCGGTGACCATCGTCGTGATCGTCGGCCTCACGGGCATGCTGCTGTACCCCGGCCTGGCGCACTGGATGTTCAGCGCCGATCCGCGTGCCGCCGGGATATTCCTCGGCACATCGATCCACGACACCTCGCAGGTGATCGGCGCGGCGCTGCTCTACAGCGGGCAATACCAGGTTCCCGAGGCGCTCGATGCTGCGACGGTCACCAAGCTCATGCGCAACCTCACGCTCATCGCCGTCGTCCCCGCGCTGGCGCTCATCGAGTCCCGCAAGGGCGCGCCGGATGGCGGCGCGGTCGCTAGCAGCGCCTCGGCCACGCTGGTACCGGGATTCGTGATCGCATTCGTGCTGATGGCGGCGGCGCGCTCACTGGGCGACATGCTGAGCGCCGGCGCGCCAGGCTTCGCCGCCTCGATCTGGGCGCCGGGCCTCGCACTCGCCAACCAGGCTTCCGAGCTGCTGTTGACCATCGGCATGGCGGCGGTGGGGCTGACCGTCGAGTTGCAACGATTGCGCCGCGTCGGGTGGCAACCACTCGCCGCCGGCGTCGCGGCCGCTATCCTCATGGCTGCCGTCAGCTTGAGCCTCGTGACGGCGCTGCTCTAGGCGCAGACCAGGGCGCGCGCTTCAACCGGCGTTGCGTCTCGTTCACAATGATGCTAAACAGCCGTCGCGCAGACGCGGCGACCCTGGAACCAAGGGAGATTGGGATGAAGCGCGGCCATCCGTGGAGTGTGTCGCTTTGCCTGCTCTTGTCACTCGTGATGCTGGCGCCGGAGGCGCGGGCCTATCTCGACCCGAGCACGGGCAGCATGATTCTGTCGGCCATCGTCGGCATGTTCGCGACGGCGGTGCTGGCCGTGAAGACCTACTGGTACAAGTTGAAGGCGCTGTTCCGCAGGCGGCAGGAGCCCACGCGCCAGGATGAACCGGCGCGCGATGAAGAGGGTGCAGACGGTGGAAAGCCGACCCGGAATTGACCCGGAGCTCCGTCCCGAGGCAAACGACAACTCCGGAGGCCGTTGAGCGATGAGGTTCCAGGTCGTCATAGCGATGCACAACGTCGCTCCGTGGATCGAAGAGAACATCGGGATGCTGGCGGCACAGACGGATCGCGATTTTCGCTGCGTCATCGTCGACGACGTGTCCACGGACGACACCGTGGAGCGCGCGAAGCGCGCGATAGGTGCGGACAAGCGATTCACCCTGGTAGTGAACCGGGAGCGAAGATACCTGGGACGAAACGTCTGGGACGCGATCTCGATGACCGGGGCGCAGGATGATGATGTCATCGTCATGGTTGACGGGGACGACAAGCTCGCAGACGAGCACGTGCTGGCCACGCTCCGCGAGGTGTATCACGATCAGGACTGCTGGATGACCTACGGCAGTTCCGTGGATTCCGACGGCCGGCGTGTCGATGTGAGTCAGCCATACTCGGAGAGCGTGATACGGCGCAACAACTACAGGAAGCGCACGTGGCTGGCATTTCACCTCAAGACGTGCCGATACGGCTTGTGGAAGCGCATCCGGCCTGACGCATTCGCGGTCACCAGGGACGAATACAGGACCGCGTTGAGGCGGGCACTTCTGACGGGGAAGTTCAGAGCCTGGAAGAACTGGCGGAAGATCCGGCTCGAGGACCTGCACGATCCGAGCGGCCGGTTCATCCGGCGCGTGTTCGACAAGGCGCTGACCTTCCCCATGCTGGAGATGGCGGGTGCGCGGGCGGTATTCGTCGAGCGCGTCATGTACGTGTACAACCACGACCAGGCGCGGACCTCCACCTCGATGTACGGCAGTCATGACAAGAAGTGGCCCGGCAGGCTCGTGCGAGACGTCATCCGCCACAAGCAGGCCTATGCGCGTCTCGACAAGTTGAATTAGCGCCGCTTCCGGATAGGCGCCCTGGCATGCCATCCATGACGGCCTTCCTGCGCTACTGGGCCGACCACCGGCGGTTCCGCCGGCTGCCGCGCTCCGCGCGGCGCATCGTCCTCTACGCGGAGAGCGGCCAGGACTGGCACCACTTCCGCCCGGTGGTGGACCATCTCACGACGGTCATGGGCCTTCCCGTCTGCTATGTATCTTCCGACGAGAGCGACGCCGGCCTGCGACAGACGAATCCGCGAATCACTCCGTTTTGCATCGGCCGGGGCATCCTGCGCATCTGGTTCTTCCAGTTCCTGCAGTGCGATGTCCTGCTCACGCAGATGCTCGATCTCGGCAACTTCGACCTCAAGCGTTCGATCCATCCCGTGCACTACATTTACATGTTCCACTCGCTGATCAGCACCCACATGGCCGATCACGAGAATTCCTTCGACCACTACGATACGATCCTGTGCGCGGGACCACACCAGGCGCTAGAAATCCGCCGCCGTGAGGAGCTGAGGGGTTTGCGGCCGAAGCGCCTGATGCCGCACGGCTACCACCGTATCGAACAGCTCATGGCGGAGCAGCGGCCGCCGCCGCCGATACGCACGGATGCCGACCTGCACGTGCTGCTGGCGCCTTCGTGGGGGCAACAGACGATCCTGAACCAGTGCGGCATGGAGCTCGTCGGCGTCATGCTCGAGGCGGGATTCACGCTGACGCTGCGGCCGCATTACCAGACTCGCTGGCAGACGCCGGAGGTGATCGACCGGCTCGTCGAGCGCTACGGCTCGCACCCGCGATTCCGGCTCGTCGAGCAGATGGGGGAGAGCGGTTCGCTGTTCGATTCACACGTCATGATCACGGACTGGTCCGGCGCCGGACAGGACTACGCGATGGGACTCGAGAAGCCCGTGCTCTACATCGATCTGCCGCCGAAGACGCGCAATACCACCTGGCGCGAGCTCGGCATCGAACCCTTCGAGGTGTTCGTACGCGAGAGGATCGGTGCCGTACTGCCGCCGTCGCGGCTGGCGGAAGCACCGGCCGTCATTCGCGGGCTTCTGCGCGACCCCGCCCGCTTCCAGCGCGACGTCGCCGCCCTGCGCCGCGACTGGATCCATAACCTCGGCCGCAGCGGCCCGGCCGGCGCGGAGGCCGTAGCCCAGGTCGCTGCGGAGGTGGCGGCGCAGAATGCCGCCGGCGCCCCGCCGGGAGGACGCTGAATGTCGCCCCGCCGTCAGGCTCTCCGCTGGCTCGGCTGGTTCGCTGTCGCGAACGCAGCCCTGTACGGGCTGATCGGCCTGCGGTACCTCGCGTCCTACCCGTTCGCGGCGGATCCGCTCGGCCTCATCTACAGCGTGCTCGCTTACATCGGTCATTTCTTCCTGCTGGCGGCGCTGCCGCTCGGACTCCTTCTCCTGCCACTGGTGCTGATCGTGCCGCGCCGCGCCTGGCTGTCTGCGGCCGGCGTGGTGATAGCGGCGCTTGGTCTCACGCTGCTCGTGACCGATACGAATGTCTTCGCGGAGCAGCGCTACCACCTGACGACTTTCATCGCGTATCTGTTCGAGGCCTCGACCTGGGTCTTCGTCGGCGTCATCGGCCTCGTCGCGCTCGCCTTCGAGGCCCTGCTGTCGGGGTACGTGTGGCGCTGGGTCGAGGGCCGGCCGAGACGCGGCGGGCGCATGCTCGCGACCGCGCTCTGCCTGAGCTGGTTCGGCAGCCAGGTCATCCACGTGTGGGCCGATGCCATCGGCTACACGCCGGTCACGCAGCTCACGAGATATCTGCCCGCGTACTTTCCCATGCACGCCAAGCGCAAGCTGGCGAGATGGGGACTGGTAGACCCCGCCGCCGTCGAGCGCCAGCGCGTGCTCGGCCGGGCAGGCGCAGCCGCCAGCGGGCAGCTCGCCTATCCCCTGCAGCCGATGCGATGCGAGCAGCCAGCCCGGCGGCAGAACCTGATGGTCGTCCTGATGGATGCGCTGCGCCCGGACGTGATCGATCCGCGATTGATGCCAAACCTGTCGACTCTGCGCGACCGCGGCCTGAACTTCGCCAATCACTGGAGCGGCGGCAATTCATCGCGGGCCGGCATCTTCTCGATGTTTTACGGGTTGCCGAGCACGTACATGGACACCTTCTATGGCGTGCAGCAGCCGCCCGTGCTGATGGAGAGGCTCAGGCAACTCGACTATCAGTTTGCCTTGTACGCGGCGCCCGGATTCACCGCGCCGACCGATATCGAGCGCACGACCTTCGCCGGAATTCCCCGACTCCCCGGCGAGCGCCACGATCTCGGCGCCTCGGCCCGCAATCGCGCCGTGACCGACGACTGGCTGGCCTGGCTCGCCAAGCGCGACCCCGGGCGTCCCTTCTTCGCGTTCCTCTATTACGATCCGCCGATGAAAGACATGTCGCCGGATTCCGCGGAGCCGCTGCCGATGGAGGACCGGTTCAACACGAGCGCTGCAGTCAAGGGGGTATGGCGCAGGTACAGGCTGGCCGCACGTTTCACGGATGGTGAGTTCGCACGCGTGCTCTCCTCTCTGGACGCGGCGGGGCTCGCCGACGACACGGTCATCGTCGTTGTCAGCGATCACGGCTATGAATTCGACGACAACGGTCTTGGCTACGTCGGCCACGCGAGCAATTACAGTCCTGCCCAGGTCCGTGCGACGCTCGTCGTCCGCTGGCCCGGGAAAGGGCCTGCCGTGTACAACAATCGCAGCTCTCACTACGACATCCCGGCTACCCTGCTCCAGGACCTCCTCGGCTGCACGAACGACGCAGAGGACTACTCGGTTGGGCACAACCTGTTTGCCGGCCGGAGCTGGGACTGGATCATCGCCGGCAGCTATAACTCGCATGCCATCGTCGAGCCGGATCGCATCATCGTGACTCACCCGGGCGGTTTCGTGGAGGTGCTCGGCCCGGACTATCGGCCGCTCGCGGGCGCGGCGGTGAACACGCGCGTGGTGGAGTCGGCGCTGCGCGAGATGCGCCGCTTTTACCGTTGAGAAGCGGCAGTCACACGGGAATCGCCGCCGTTATCCTGGTTGCGGCGCTGTCTGCCGCACCGGGCGCCGCAGCCGACGTCGAGCTCCAGGCCGGCGGCCAGCTGTTGCGCATCGCCACGGAGGGAGGCCTGCCCATCCAGTGGGTGACTTGCGCCGCCCGTTGCGACGACGTGGAGGCCGGCCGGCGCCTGATCGTGGGCGCCGACAACGGCGTCATGCGCTGGACCGCGGATCGTCCGGGGGACGCGGAGACCATGGCGCGCACGATCTATGACGCCGAGGTCAGCGAGTCCGCCGACGCCGTAATCGCGGTGCTGACGTCCCGCGATCCGGTCGGCGCCCCGCCGCTGGTGCAACGCTATGAACTGTCGCGCAGCGGGCACAGTCTCGAGGTCCGGTTGCAGGCCCCGCCAGGCACGGCCCTGGGCGTGTCCACCGGTCCGGGGTTCGTGCCGGAGCAGTTGCCGGGCTTCGGTGCCGCCTTCTCGGGAGTCGATGCGGTGCACGTGACCGCCTCGGGTCAGGAGCCGGTCGACGCCGCTGAGAACACGGTGGCCGAGATCGACGTGGCGCGTTCCGAATGGCTGGGAATCAGGTCGCGTTTCTGGGCCTGGCTCGCGAGTCCGTCCGCGGATGCGACTGTCGTCGTCGGTTCACGGGCGGAGAACCAGCCGACAGTCGAGTGGAGAATGCGCGGGGGAGAGTTGCAGCTCTCCTTCTACGCCGGTCCGGTCGAGTGGAAGGAGTTGCGGGTGGTGTCCGCCGAGCTGCCGGGGCTGCTGTTCGCGGCGCTCTGGGAGCCGCTGCGCTGGCTGTGTTTCGGGCTGTATTTTCTCCTCGGATATATTATGGCGACTGTGGGGAACGAGGGGCTCGCCATCGTGCTGCTCTCCCTCGCGGTGAAGATCATCCTTTGGCCGCTCACCCGCGTTGCCGAGCGCTGGCAGCGGGACGTCAATCGGATACAGAGCCGCATCCAGCCGAAGATCGCAGCCATCAGGCAGCAGTTTCGCGGCGAAGAGGCGCACAAGCGGACGCTCGACGTCTACCGCGAGGAAGGCGTGCACACCCTGTTCACGATGAAAAGTCTCGCCGGTTTCGCCATCCAGGTGCCGATGTTCATCGCGGCCTTCGACATGCTGGCCGACAACTTCGCGCTGAATGGCGCGTCCTTTTTGTGGATCGAAGACCTGGCGGCGCCGGATCGCCTGCTGGCACTGCCGGTGACGCTGCCCTTTTTTGGCGGCTACCTGAATCTGCTGCCGGTCCTCATGACGCTCGTCACGTTGCTCTCGGCCCTCGTGCAGAAGGACGAATCGCTGACGCCCATGTTGCTCGCCCGGCAGCGGCGGCAGCTCTATCTGATGGCCGGCGCCTTCTTCCTGCTGTTCTATACCTTCCCGGCCGGGATGGTCCTGTATTGGACCGCCAACAACCTGTGGCACCTGCTCAAGGTGCAGGCAGCCAGGCTCATCGCGTCGCGCTGACCGCGGCCGTTCCCCGTCTCACGTGGCGCGCAGTGCGCAGTCGCCTACGAACGGGTTGCTCTTCCTCTCCGCCGCGAACGTGGAGGTCGGCCCGTGGCCGGGAACGAAGGTGACGTCATCGCCGAGCGGCCAGAGACGTTCCGTGATCGAGCGGATGAGGGTGTTGTAGTCGCCGCCGGGGAAATCCGTGCGGCCGATCGACCCCGCGAACAGCACGTCACCGACGAAGGCGATCTTCTGGGCACGGTGAAAGAACACGACGTGGCCCGGCGTGTGGCCGGGGCAGTGACACACTTCCAGCGTCTCGCCGCCCACCGTCACCGTATCGCCCTGGTCGAGCCAGCGTGTCGGTGTGAATCCCTTCACTGGCGGAAACCCGAACATGCGGCTCTGTTCGCCGAGCCGGTCGATCCAGAACTGGTCGGCCGGATGCGGGCCCTCGATGGGCACACCGAGCTCGGCGGCCAGCGCGGCCGTACCGCCCGCGTGATCGATGTGCGTGTGGGTCAGCAGGATCCTGGTGATGGTCACGCCGTGCTGGCGGACGACCTCGCGGATGCGCTCGAGGTCGCCACCGGGATCGATGACGGCCCCCTGACCCGTCGTTTCGTCCCAGATCACGGAACAGTTCTGCTGGAACGGGGTAACGGGCACGACGACGACCTGCATGGCGACATTCTAGCCGCTTATGTGCCATCGAATGCCGGGGCGGCGTGCAAACGGCGATAATCGCCGCGCGCGACCCGAACGGGCGTGCATGTCCGAAGCGCACAGAGTGAACCACAAACAATGCGCCTGCGCCTCGCTTGCTGCGTCATCCTGCTCGGTGCCGTCGCCCGGGGCGGAGCTGCGGCGACCTGGAGTCTGTCCGCCGGTCCCACGATCGACGACGGCGCGGCCTTCGAGCTGTCGCGACGGTCGCCGCGCTGGGAGATCGCGCTCGGTTATATCGGCGAGCAGCAGGTCAGCGTCCGTTACATGACGCCGGTTTGCCCCTATGAGGGAGCGCCGCCTGACGCCTGCGCCACGGATGTGCAGCGAGGCCGCGAGTCGGTGCAGCCGTACGCCTATCTCTCGATCCAGCGCCGTTTCGAACTCGTGCGCGACTCCCCGTTGCGACCGGTATTTGGTCTTGGCCTTGTCGGTCAGTCCGATACCAATCCGTACGTGTCTTCACCGGTGAATTTCTCGCTGTCTCTGGGCCTCGCAGTCGGACGGCGGGCCAGCATCGAGTGGCGCCATTTCAGCAATGGCGGCCTGGAAGAGCCCAACCTCGGCCAGGACACGATCCTGTTGCGGTGGACGCTGCAATGATCGGCCACTCTGCCGACCCGGTCCGCGTCTTGCGGAAGGGTTCGGCCGGTGCCGGAGAGGCGACGATCCAAACCCGGCAAATTCATGGGCTTACCTTGTATTCCGTAAAATCCCTGTCAGAATAGAAATGTGCGCCGCGTTCACGGGGAGAGTGAACGATTACCGTGGATCACAGCTCAACGCTGACGGGCCTGCAGCGACTCCTGGGCGGAGGGAGAACTGCCGGCGGGCTCGACATCGCCCTGACGAAGATCGCCGTTGATTTCCAGAACCTCGATGGCGCGGAAGCCGAGACGCTGATCGCGGAAGGCGTCGAGACGATCCGGGTCGGCACCGGGTGCGACGCGGTGTGCGTGGCGCTCCTGGATGCGGCCGGCACCCTGCAGCGCGTGTTCGCTGCGCGCGACACCTTCACCGCGATCAATCCGGAAGTGCTGCAGGGCGAGCCGCTCTCCGCATGGCCCTGGCTCGAAGCGAGCTTCTCGGACCTGCGCCTGCTCGGCATCCCGGACACGGCCGCGCCGCTGCCAGCCCAGGCCGCCGATGCGGCGCGTCTGCGCACCCTCAACGGCGCGGCGGTGCTGCTGGTGGGTTTCGACGTGGACGGCCGCCACGCGGGCTTCATCGCCTTTTTCTACGGCCAGCCGCAGGTGAACTGGAACGCCGATCACCAGCTCCTTCTGAAGCTGCTCGGCTCGAGCCTGGCATCGGGACTCGAGCGCTCGCAGTCGCGCCGGATGCTGGCGGAGATCGCCGAGCGCGACGCGGTGATGATCACCATCGCCAACGACGGCACCTGGGACTTCGAGCCGCGCGACGGCGTCCTGCGGTTCTCGCCGCGCTGGCTCTCGATCATGGGCTACACGGAAGAGGACGTGCGGCGCGCGCCCATCGACTGGCGCCAGCTCGTGCATACGGAGGAGCTGCCGCGGGTGCAGGCCAAGCTGCGTGATCACATCGCCGGCAAGACGCCGATCTTCGAGAGCATGCACCGCATGACGCGCAAGGACGGCGAGTGGCGCTGGATGCATTGCCGCGCCAAGGCGCTGCTCGACGAGCAGGGCCGGCTGCGCCGCCTGATCGGCGTCGAGACCGACATCACGGAGCAGAAGATCTACGAGGAGGCGCTGTTCAAGGAGAAAGAGAGCGCCCAGATCACGCTCCAGTCGATCGGCGACGGCGTCGTGACGACGGACGCCAAGTGCCACGTGGAATACCTCAACCCCGTCGCCGAGGAATTGACGGGGTGGCGTCTCGACGAAGCGGCCGGCCGCCACATAGACGACGTCTTCCGCGGTTTCCACGAGGAGACCTGCGAGCCGCTCGAGAACCCGCTCTCGGTCGCGATCCGCCGCACCCGGCCCATCAAGTCGGTGCGCCCGATGCTCCTGATCCGCCGCGACGGCAACGAGATTTACATCGAGAGCACCGCGGCTCCGATCCGCAACGACCGCGGCGAAGTCACCGGGGCGGTGCTGGTGTTCCATGACGTCAGCGAGTCGCGCGAGCTGAACCGGCGCCTGTCCTATCATGCGAGCCACGACATCCTCACCGGGCTCGTCAACCGGCGCGAATTCGAGAGCCGGCTGGAGCGGGCGCTGAAGAGCGCCAAGGCGCGCGAGACCTCCTACGCGCTCTGCTACCTCGACCTCGACCAGTTCAAGATGATCAACGATTCCTGCGGGCACACCGCCGGCGACGCGCTGCTCGGCCAGCTCGGCGCACTGCTCAAGTCGAAGATCCGCTGGCGCGACACGCTCGCGCGGCTCGGTGGCGACGAGTTCGGGCTGCTGCTCGAGAGCTGCAGCCTGGAGGAGGCGCTCAAGGCCGCCGAAGGCCTCAAGGTCGCGATCCAGGAGCACAAGTTCAGCTGGGACGACAGGAGCTTCCGGCTCGGCGTCAGCATCGGCGTCGTTCCCATCACGCCGGAGTCACAGGACGTGGCGGCGCTGCTCTCCGCTGGCGACAGCGCTTGCCAGGCCGCCAAGGCGGCGGGCCGCAACCGCATCTACAGCTACCAGGAGAACGATCTCGACCTCATGCGCAGGCGGCGCGAGATGCAGTGGGCGGCGCGCATCAACAGCGCCCTCGAGGAAAACCGGTTCGAGCTCTTCCGGATGACGATCCAGCCCCTGCAGGTCGAGGAATTCGGCGCGCACTACGAGCTGCTGCTGCGCATGCGCGACGAGCAGGGCGCTCTCGTGTCGCCGGACCTGTTCATCGCCGCGGCGGAGCGCTACGGCATCACGCCGCGCATCGACCGCTGGGTCGTGGAGACTGCGCTGCGCTGGCTGGTGTCCGAGGCCGACGAGCGCGAGCGGCTGGCGCTGTGCTCCATCAACCTGTCGGGCCAGAGCCTGGTCGACGACGACTTCCTGCCATTCGTCGTGCGCCAGTTCCAGAGGAGCGGGCTCGACCCGACCAAGATCTGTTTCGAGATCACGGAGACATCGGCCATTGCCAACTATGCCCAGGCGAGCCGGTTCATAAACGCGCTGAAAGATCTCGGCTGCAAGTTCGCCCTGGATGATTTCGGCACGGGCCTTTCCTCGTTCGGCTATCTCAAGCATTTCCCGGTGGACTACCTGAAGATCGACGGCAGCTTCGTCAAGGAGATCCTCCACGACCCGATCGACCGGGAGATGGTCCGCTCCATCAACGAGATCGGTCACCTGACCGGCAAGAAGACCATCGCCGAATACGCTGCCAATACCGAGATCATCACGATGCTGAAGGGGATGGGCGTGGACTATGCCCAGGGCTACGGCATCTCGGAGCCAAAGCGCATCCTGATGACTGCGGCCGTCGTCAACGGTTGATCGGTTGTCGCCCGCGGCGGCGTCGCGGGCACCCTCCACGCGCGAGAAGTGCTGTGCGGGTCAGCGCACTCCGCGGCGCGCGAGCCAGTCGCGCACGACCAGTCCGGCTTCGATGCTGAACTCGCGCGCCACGAGAGCCGCCTCGGCTTCGTCGTGGGTCATGCGCTGGAACTCGGCGACTTCGGCGTCCTGGCATTGCGGAACGAAGTCATCGGGCAGCTCGAGGTCCGCGCACAGGATGATCTCGTCGTGGATCCCGTGACGAAGCGGGCGCAGGCTGCGGATGGAGATTCCCGGAAACACGGTGAGCGCCGCGAGTTCAGGGGATACTCCCGCCTCTTCCCAGAGCTCCCTCACGGCGCACTCTTCCGGCGTCTCGCCGGCAGTGATCGCTCCGGCGGCGAGGTTATCGAGCTTGCCCGGCGAGCTTGCCTTGTGCACGCTGCGCCGGGCGATCCACAGCCGCCCGTTGAGCAGGTAGCCGTTGACGTGCACCGCGCGGTTCTGCAGTCCGAGCGTGCGGAAGGCGCCACGCTCGAAGCGGGCGAGCTCGTTACCTTCCTCATCGAGCAGCGCGCAGTGCTCGTTGCGCCAGTTGGGGACGAGCCCGGCAGCGCGGAGCAGCCCGGCTGCCGTCTGCAGCATCCGGCTGCGCGAGGCGACGTGCAGCCCCTCGTCCCGCAGAGCGAAGCCCTCCCGCCTGTTCTCGAAGAACGATGGCATCGTGCGGAGCGCTGTAGCGACCGGCGGAACGATCTGCCCACGAGCCGCGCCGCCGATCCAGAGCGGCACGGTCCGATCCTCGGTCGGCGTAGTCACCCCGGTGATCTCCCGATGAGCATGCTGCCGCCTCAGCGCCGGGCCGATGCGAAGCGCATCGACAGGTCCACGGCGCGAATGTTCTTCGTGATGTCGCCGATGGAGATGAAGTCCACGCCGGTTTCCGCGACGGCCCGGATGGTGGCCAGCGTGATGCCGCCCGAGGCTTCGAGACCGGTCGCCGGCGCCTTGAGGTCGCGCAGGCGCACGGCGTCGCGGAGACGGTCGAGTGGAAAGTTGTCGAGGAGGAGACGGTCGGCGCCGGCTGCGAAGGCCTCCGTCGCCTGTTCCAGCGTCTCGACCTCGACTTCGAGCGGGACTCCGGGGCTCAGGCGCCGCGCCGCCCTGACCGCATGCGTGATGCTGCCGGCTGCAACGATGTGGTTCTCCTTGACGAGGATCGCGTCGAAGAGCCCGATGCGGTGGTTGAGGGCGCCACCGATGCGGACGGCGTATTTCTGCGCACGGCGCAGGCCGGGCAGCGTCTTGCGCGTGTCGAGAATGCGCACTCCGGTCCCCGCCACGGCATCCACGTAGCGTCTCGCTGCCGTCGCGGTGCCCGAGAGGGTCTGCAGGAAGTTGAGCGCCGTCCGTTCACCGGTGAGCAAAGCCCGCGCGGGCCCTCTGACCTCGCACAGCACGGTGCCGGGGGCAACCGAGGCGCCCTCCGAGACGTTCCAGGCGACGGCAATCGCCGGCTCGAGCTGGCGGAAGACCTCGGCGAACCAGGACTGGCCGCAGACGACGGCCGGCTCGCGGCACATCGTCGTCGCATGGATCGCCTCATCGGCAGGCACCAGCGCGGCCGTGAGATCGCCCGCGCCGACGTCCTCGGCCAGCGCGCGCCGCACCTGGTCTGCCAGGTCGGACGGAACCTCTATCGGCCTGTCGTCGCCTTCAGAGTGGTAAACCGTGGCGCAGGCCCCTCCGGCTGACCGCGGCCCTCAGCCGGGCGAGCCATCGCGCCGATCAGAACGGCAGGCCATGGCTCTGGCCCGTCATGCACATCAGCATCGGGATCGACAGGACGAAGTTCGTGCGGGAAGTCAGCGTTGCGATCTTGCGTGCCGACGCTTTCTGCTCGTCGGTTGCCGGCGTGATGCCGAGCACCTTCTTCTGGTTCGGCCAGATCAGCAACCATACGTTGAGGAACATGATGATGCCGAGCCAGGAGCCGATCCCGATCGTGACGAAGTTCTCCTTGAAGCTCAGCACCTGCATCAGGCCGCCCCCAGCGGGCCGGTAGGACTCGATGAGCACGATTCCTGAGAGAACCGTAACCACGGCGGCCCAGCGGAACCAGAGCAGGGCACGCGGGGCGACATACTTCGTGATGCCGGCGCCGCCCGGCCCGCCCTTGTCGGCGCCCGCGGCGGCCAGCGCCGGTATCTGCACGACGTTGAAGTAGTAGAGCAGGCCGATCCACATGACGCCGGAGATGACGTGCAGCCAGCGGTCGAGACTCGCGAAGATGAATCCGCCGGGCAATACCAGCGCGATGATCACCATCAGGATCAGGCCGGTGATGATGGCCCCGAGGACGCTGTTCAATGGATTCATGACTCCCCCTCAACTGAAGCCGGCATCGAAGGCACGGCCGTGCAGCACAGAATAGGTGAGAGCGCGGGAGCCATCAAGCCGGCAGCTCCGGTTCGGCCGCCGTCTGCGGCGGCAGCGAGGGTAAGGCCTCGTAGATGGGCCTGAACCGGTTGACGATCTCGCAGAAGAGATCGGCGGTGATCTCCGCGTCGTAAACGGCCGAGTGCGCCGCGCGCTCGTCCCATTGGAGGCCCGCGGCCAGCGAGGCCCGCGAGAGCACCGTCTGGCCGAGCGCGACGCCCGCCAGCGTGGCCGTGTCGAGTATGGCGAACGGATGGAACGGGCTGCGCCTGACCTCGCCACGGGCGATCGCCTCGTTCAGGAACCCGAGGTCGAAATGGGCGTTGTGCCCGACCAGCACGGCGCGGTTGCAGTTCGCGGCTTTCAGCTCGCGCCGCACTTCGCGAAAGACTCTCTGCAGGGCATCGCGCTCGGGGATCGCCGGGCGAAGCGGATGGTGCGGGTCGATGCCGGTCACCTGCAGCGCCGCCGGATCCATATTCGCGCCCGCGAACGGGAGCACGTGGAAAGCCACGGTCGCCCCACGGCGCAAGTCGCCATTCGCATCGAGTCGCAGCATCACGGCGGCGATCTCCAGCAGCGCATCGGTCCGCGCATTGAAGCCGCCGGTCTCGAGATCCACGACGACCGGCAGAAAGCCGCGGAAGCGTTCAGCGATCGTCCGTGTGAGTGGCACGTCTTCCAGTCAGCGCGCGATTCAGTTCGGCGGCGCGGTCAACCAGCAGGTGAAGGGTCAGGCGCACGCCGAAACCCGTGGGCCCGCCCGGCACGTGCCCGAGGCCCTTCTTGCGCACGGCGGAGCTCAGGTCCATGTGAATCCAGGGCCGCGCGTCGGGCACGAAGCGGCGCAGGAAGCGCGCCGCCAGGATGTGATCGCCTTCGTTTTCCTGCGAACATTGCAGGACGTCCGCGGTGGCCGACTTGAGTTCCTCGTCATAGTCCTCGTCCATCGGAAACGGCCAGACGCGCTCGCCGCTCTCGCGTCCGGCAGCAGTGAGCAGCTCGTTCAGGGCCGGCCGGTTGGTGAAGACGCCGCTGTAGCGCTCGGTAAGCGCGTTGACACACTGTCCGGTGAGAGTCGCGTAGTCGAGGATGAGGCGGGGCTTCTCGCGACCCGCGAGCACGAGCGTGTCCGCGAGCACCATCCGGCCTTCGGCATCGGTGTGGATGACCTCGATCACCGTCCCATCGGCGGCGGTCACGACGTCGCGCGACTTGTAAGCCTGCGGACCGATGCGGTTCTCGGTGATGGCGAGCCAGCAGTCGACGGACAGCGGCAGCTTGAGCCGCGTGATGGCGAGCAGGACGGCGAGCGCAACGGCGCTCCCGCACATGTCCTGGTGCATGTCGAGCATGGAACGGAACGGCTTGAGATTCGTGCCGCCCGTGTCGAAGATGATGCCTTTGCCGACGAGGGCCACATCGGGGTGGCCGCGGCCCCTGGGCCGCCACGCGAGATGCACGATGCCGGCGTCGGGGCCGGCGTTGCCCTGCGCCACGGCGAGGAAGGCGCCGGCGCCGAGCCGTTTCAGCGCGGCGACGTCCAGGAATCGCATGCTCCAGTCGTGATGTTCGCTGAGATGCTTGAGCAGCTCGCGGTAGCCGGATGCCGTCAGCTTGTTCGGCGGCAGCGCGGTCAGCCAGCGCACCAGGTTTGCCGCCTCGATTTCCGCGAGTGTGCGCGCCAGCTCGATCTTCTGCGCGAGACCCACGAGTCGCAGCTGACGCAATCGCGGGGCAGGCGCCGCCTTGCGGCGGTATTGCGGCAGGTGGAAGGCGGCGGCGCCGGCGGCGAGCACGAGGCTCTCGAGCAGTCGACGGGTCAGCGCCGGATCGAAGCCGGCGACGAGGATGCCGAGGGAGCGCGGATGGGCGGCGAGGGCCGCGGCCATGACTTTCCCGCAGAACTTGAGCACGGGGAATGCCCCGTCGCCACGTTCCACGGGCTTCGGCGCTCTTGCCAGCGTGATGCCGGTGCCGGCGGCGTTGGCGAGCCGGCCCTGTACCGTGCACGCGTCCTCGTCCGTGCCGAGTTTCTGCAACTCCCGCCTGAGCCTGTTGCCGTCCGGCACCGCCTTCCACGCGGCCGCGGTCGGCGCGTGTGGAACGACGATCAGCAGCTGATCGAGGTCGGCCAGCGCGCTCTTGCCGGTCACGCCCGTCTGCTGCACGACGCGAAGCGGAGGCTGATCCGGAAGCAGGTCAGACATGCGCGCTCGTTTTCCTTCCCGTTCTTAGCTATCCTCTGCGCCGGGATTATAGGGCAGTGCGTGATGCGTCCGGTGGCTCATTCTCGCGCCCCGGAGTTCATTCGTTGAGCGGACTCGTGTGGGACTTCAATCGTTTCGACGACATCGATCCGGGGGAAACCCGGGAGTGGCTGGAGTCGATCGATTCGGTCCTGCGCACCAATGGCGCTTCCCGCGCGCATTTCCTGCTCAACCAGATGATCGATCACGCGCGCCGTTCCGGCGCCTATCTGCCTTATAGCCCGACGACGGCCTACCTCAATACCATCCCCGTGACGCAGCAGCCCGAGTATCCGGGCGACCGGGCGCTCGAGCGGCGCATCGAGGCCTACATCCGCTGGAATGCGCTCGCGATGGTGGTGCGCGCCAACAAGGCGAGCGCCGAGTACGGCGGCCACATCGCCACTTACGCCTCGTCGGCGACGCTCTACGAAGTCGGCTTCAATCACTTCTGGCGTGCACCCGACGCGGGGCACGGCGGCGATCTCGTCTTCATCCAGGGCCACTCGTCGCCCGGCATCTACTCTCGCGCGTTCCTGGAGGGGCGGCTCTCGGAGGAGCAGCTCGCGCATTTCCGGCGCGAAGTCGGCGGCAAGGGGCTGTCCTCTTACCCGCACCCGTGGCTGATGCCGGATTTCTGGCAGTTCCCGACCGTCTCGATGGGCCTCGGCTCCATGATGGCTATCTTCCAGGCGCGATTCCTGCGCTACCTCGAGCACCGGGGGCTCTGTCCGGAATCGGACCGCAAGGTGTGGTGTTTCCTCGGCGACGGCGAGATGGATGAGCCCGAATCCATGGGCGCCATCACCATGCCGGTGCGCGAGAAGCTCGACAACCTGATCTTCGTCATCAACTGCAACCTCCAGCGCCTGGACGGCCCGGTGCGGGGCAACGGCAAGATCATCCAGGAGCTCGAAGCCGCGTTTGGCGGCGCCGGCTGGAACGTCATCAAGGTGTTGTGGGGCTCGCGCTGGGATCCGCTCCTCGCCGCGGACGAGAAAGGCCTGCTCCGCCGCGTGATGGAAGAATCCGTGGATGGGGAGTACCAGGCCTGCAAGGCGTTCGGCGGCGCCTACACGCGCGAGAATTTCTTCGGCAAGTACCCGGAGCTGAAGGAGATGGTCGCCAACATGTCCGACGAGGAGATCTGGCGGCTCAATCGGGGCGGACACGATTTCGTGAAGGTCTATGCGGCCTACGACAGGGCGGTGAAGCACAGCAGCGGTCCGACCGTGATCCTGGCGAAGACGGTGAAGGGCTTTGGCATGGGCGCGTCGGGCGAGAGCCTGATGACCGCCCACCAGGCGAAGAAGGTGGGCGTCGAGGACCTCAAGGCTTTTCGCGATCGCTTCGACATCCCGGTATCAGACGCCGAGATCGACGCGGTGCCCTTCCTGAAGCCCCGCGAGGACAGCGACGAGCTACGCTATCTGCGGGAGCATCGCGCGAAGCTCGGCGGATCGCTGCCGGCCCGCAAGATCCGCGCCGAAGCCTTGCAGGTCCCGGGCCTGGAGGCCTTCAAGCAGGAGCTCGAAGGCTCCGGCGATCGCGAGATTTCGACGACGATGGCCTTCGTCCGGTTGCTGACCCGCCTCGTCCGCGATCCCAACGTCGGCCGCTACGTCGTGCCGATCATTGCCGACGAGGCCCGGACCTTCGGCATGGAAGGAATGTTCCGCCAGGTCGGCATCTATTCCTCCGTCGGCCAGCTCTACCGGCCTCAGGACGCGGACCAGCTCAGCTACTACCGCGAGGACAAGAAGGGCCAGATCCTCGAAGAGGGCATCAACGAAGCCGGTGCGTTCTGCTCCTGGCTGGCGGCGGGGACGAGCTACGCCAACAGCGGCGTGCACATGATTCCCTTCTACATCTTCTACTCGATGTTCGGCTTCCAGCGCATCGGGGACTTCATCTGGGCCGGCGGTGACATGCAGGTCGAAGGGCTTCCTGATGGGCGGAACGGCGGGCCGCACCACGCTGGCGGGCGAGGGCCTGCAGCACCAGGACGGGCACAGCCACATTCTCGCGTCGACGGTGCCGAATTGCGTTGCCTACGATCCGGCGTACGGTTACGAGCTGACCGTCATCGTCCAGGACGGGCTGCGCAGGATGTACCAGGCGGGCGAACGCGTTTTCTATTACATCACCTGCATGAACGAGAACTACGTGCAGCCGTCCATGCCCCCGGGGGTGAAGGATGGAATCCTGCGCGGCATGTATCAGCTCCAGGTCGGGGGGCCGGGCAAGGTGCGAGTGCAGCTGCTCGGCTCCGGTACGATTCTGCGCGAGGTGATCGCGGCGGCGGAGATACTCGAGAAGGACTATCGCGTGCCGGCCGACGTCTGGAGCGTCACCAGCTTCTCGGAGCTGCGGCGCGACGGGCTCGACGCCGACCGCTGGAACCTGCTGCACCCCGCGGACAAGCCGCGCCGGCCGTACGTGCAGCGCATGCTCGGCAGCCAGGCCGGTCCCTTCGTCGCCGCTACCGACTACATGAGGATCGTGCCCGACCAGATCCGGCCGTGGATGCCCGGTCGCTACGTCGTGCTCGGCACGGACGGCTACGGCCGCAGCGATTCGCGAGCTGCCCTGCGCGATCATTTCGAGGTGGACCGCCGCCACGTCGCCTTCGCGGCGCTCCGGGCGCTCGCCGACGACGGCGCGCTCGACGCGGGCATCGTGCGCAACGCCATCGACAGCCTGAAGATCGATGGCAGCCGGCCTAATCCCGTGACCGTATGATGTCACCAGAGACAGCGCGATGACGCGGCGCGAGGAGGTGCGGGTCCCCGACCTCGGCGACTTCAGCGACGTCGAAATCGTCGAGGTGCAGGTCAAGCCCGGCGACACGGTGGTGGCCGAGGCGCCGCTGATCACCCTCGAGACCGACAAGGCGGCGATGGACGTGCCGTCACCGGTCGGCGGCCGCATCGCGGAGCTGAAGGTCGGCAAGGGCGACCGCGTCTCGAAGGGGAGCCTGATCGCGGTCCTGGAAGTGGAGGGTGCGGCGCCAACGCCCCCTGCCCCCGCGACCGGCAGGCCGGCAGCGGCGGCTGCCCCGGCGGCGAAACCAGAGCCCAGGCCGCCCGCGCCGCCGGCCGCAACTCCACCCCGCACCGCACCGACGCTGCCGCCCATCGACGAGGCCGGCTTCGGCAGGGCGCACGCGAGTCCGTCGGTGCGGAAATTCGCCCGCGAGCTCGGCGTGAACCTGGTCCGGGTACAGGGCAGCGGCCCGAAGGGCCGCGTGCTCGAGGCCGACGTCAAGGCCTGGGTGAAGGCGATTCTCGGCGGACAGGCCGCGCCGGCCGGCGCCGGCTTGCCGAAGGTTCCGGTCGTGGACTTCGCGAAGTACGGGGAGATCGAGTCCGTGCCGCTCTCCCGCGTGCGGAAGATCTCCGGGCCGCGCCTGCAGGCGAGCTGGCTCAACATCCCGCACGTCACGCAGCACGACGAAGCCGACATCACCGCGCTCGAGGAGCGGCGCCAGAAGCTCAAGGGGCAGGCGGAGGCCGAGGGCATCAGGCTCACGCCGCTCGCGTTCATCATCAAGGCCTGCGTGCTCGCGCTGAAGGAGTTTCCGGACTTCAATGCGTCGCTGAGCGAGGACGGGGCGGCGCTGATCCACAAGAAATACCACCACATCGGCTTCGCCGCCGACACGCCGCAGGGTCTCGTCGTGCCAGTCATCCGCGACGCAGGCGACAAGAGCGTGCTCGCCATCGCCCGGGAGCTCGGCGAGCTCAGCGCCCGCGCGCGGACCGGCAAGGTCAGCGCGGAGGAGATGCGCGGCGGCAGCTTCACGGTGTCGAGTCTCGGCGGCATCGGCGGCACGTTCTTCACGCCGATCGTCAACGCACCGGAGGTCGCCATCCTCGGCGCCGGCCGCTCGTCGCTGCGACCCGTGTGGCAGAACGGCAGTTTCGTGCCGCGGCTGGTCCTGCCCCTGTCGCTCTCCTACGATCACAGGGTCATCGATGGGGCGACCGGGGTGCGCTTCACGACGTTCCTGGTCCAGGCGCTGGCCGATCCGGACCGGCTCATGGCCTGACGCCTGCCATGGCCGACCTGACCGACATGCGGGTGCCCGATCTCGGCGATTTCAAGGACGTCGAGATCATCGAGGTGCACGTCAAATCCGGCGATACGGTTGCGGTCGAGCAGCCGCTGATCACCCTCGAAAGCGACAAGGCGGCGATGGACGTGCCCGCGACCGCGCAGGGGCGCGTCGTGGAAGTCGCCGTGAAGACGGGCGACAAGGTCTCGAAGGGCTCGCTGATACTCCGGATGGAGACAAACGCGGCAGCGCCGGTTCCGCCGGCCGCCCCCGGTGCCGCAGCGCCGGTTCCCGCGAGCGCGGCCAGGGCACCTGGCGGGGCACGCTACGAGGGCGCCGTGGACATCGAGGCGGACCTCGTCGTGCTCGGCGCCGGTCCTGGAGGTTACACGGCCGCCTTTCGCGCGGCCGACCTCGGCATGAAAGTGACGCTCATCGAGCGCTGGCCTGCGCTCGGCGGCGTGTGCCTGAACGTCGGCTGCATCCCGTCCAAGGCGCTGCTGCACGCCGCGAAGGTGATCGAGGAGGCCGAAGCAATGGGCGCCTGCGGCGTCGAGTTCGGCAAGCCGCGCATCGACACCGCGCGCCTGCGGGACTGGAAGAACAAGGTCGTCGGACGCCTGACGGGCGGCCTCGATCAGCTCGCGAAGCAGCGCAAGGTGCAGGTCGTGCGGGGCAGCGGCCGGTTCGTGTCGCCCAATCACCTCGAAGTCAGCGACGCCGGCAAACGCCAGACCGTGTCGTTCCGCCAATGCATCGTCGCGGCGGGTTCCGAGTCCGCGCGCCTGCCCGGGCTTCCGGACGATCCGCGGATCATCGACTCGACCGTGGCCCTGGAGCTGGAGCTCCCGGAGACGCTGCTCGTCATCGGTGGCGGCATCATCGGCCTCGAGATGGCGACCGTGTACGACGCGCTCGGCGTGAAGGTATCAGTGGTCGAACTGCTCGACCAGCTCATGCCGGGCATCGACGCCGACATCCTGCGGCCGCTGGAGCGGCGCATCCGCAAGCGTTACGAGGCCATCATGACGGGCACGAAGGTATCGGCGCTCAGGGCCACGGAGGCCGGCATCGAGGCGAGCCTGGAGAAGGCGGGGAAGACGGAGACCAGGACCTACGGCAAGGTGCTCGTGGCAGTGGGCCGCACACCGAACGGGCGCTTGCTCGACGCCGGCAAGGCCGGCGTCACGGTCGACGAGCGCGGCTTCATCCCGGTGGACAAGCAGATGCGCACCAACGTGGCGCACATCTTCGCGATCGGCGACATCGTCGGCCAGCCGATGCTCGCGCACAAGGCAAGCCATGAAGGCAAGGTCGCCGCCGAGGTCGCCGCCGGGCAGAAGCGCGCGTTCGACGCGCGCGTGATCCCGTCGGTCGCCTACACGGACCCCGAGGTAGCGTGGGTGGGATTCACGGAGATCGAGGCGAAAGCCCGGGGCATCCGCTACGGCAAGGGGTCATTTCCGTGGGCGGCCAGCGGGCGCTCGCTGTCACTGAACCGCGACGAGGGCCTGACGAAGATCCTGTTCGACGAGGACACGCATCGGGTGATCGGCGCCGGCATCGTCGGCCCCAATGCGGGCGAGCTGATTTCCGAGGTGGCGCTCGCGATCGAGATGGGCTGCGACGCCGCCGACATCGGGCTCACGATTCACCCGCATCCGACGCTGTCGGAGACCGTCGCCTTCGCCGCCGAGGCCTTCGACGGCACGCTCACGGATCTCTATGTGCCGAAGAAGGGCTAGCGACCTACGGCGCCAGACCCGATGGCCCGGGCGCAGTATTGAGCCTGTTGCGCAGGAGCGTGTAATCGACGACCGTTACCATGCCGCTGCCATTCATGTCGGCGGCAGCCGAATCAGCGTTGAAGTTGTAAGGCTGGTTCAGCACGTTACGCAGCCGCGTGTAATCCACGACCGTGGTCAAGCCTGACTCGTTGATGTCGGCATCGCAGATATTGCCGTAACCGTCATAGTCGGCGTCGAGCTGAGCCCTCGGGACTGCCGCCGAGTTCGGCACCGTGCCCGCGTCGTTGTTCGCGACCAGCGTGCAATTGTCGTAGATATTTGCCACGCCGTCGGTGTCGCCGTCGGTGAACGGATTCAGCAGCACGGTCCTCTCCATCGTCGAGAGCTTGCCCGCGTCGTCGGTGACCAGGCTTTCCATGGGGATCAGGCGCCCGTTGAGGGTGCCCGCGGTGACCACCATGGGCATGGTGACCGTCGTGGAGGCGCCGTTCGCCATCGTGCCGAGACTCCAGGTCGCCAGCTCGCCCGAATCGCAGAAGCCATTGTTGATGACGGAGTAGGGACAGGTCCCGCCCCCGCTGAGCATGGTGGGGTTGAAGCTGTTGACCGACTGCGGCACCCGCGCGAGCAGCGTCATGCCAGTCAGCGTACCGCCGCTGTTGTTGGTGACCGTCAGGGTCGCGGTCAGCGTCTGCGTCGCCTGTACCGGGTCGGGCGCCATGGCGAGCGTCAGGCCGATCGGCTTGGCCGCTTCGACCCGGGTCGCCGCCATCGTGCGCACGGCGTCGGGTACGACGCCGGCGACGACGTTGCCCCGGAGCTGGGCCGCATTGACGCGGATCACGCTTCCAGCCGTGACCGCCCCTGGCACCGACAGCGTCACGATCTTGCGGCCGCCCGTGCCGGCCGCGATGCTGCCGAGGTTCCACACGACGTTGCCGTTGACGACGCTGCCGCCGGTCGAGCCGAGCAGCACCGTCTCGACGGGCAGCGGGAAGCTCAGCACGGTGCCGGTCTCGCTGCCGCTCGCGGCGCGGTTGCCGTAAGTGAGCGTGTACTGGAGGATGCCGCCGCCGGGAACCGCGTCCCGATTGTCGTTCACCGCGAGCGACAAGGGATTGTTGGAGTCGGCTGCCACGGTTGACTGGCTCACGGCCTGGTTGCTGCCGTCGTCGTTCGCGAGCACCTCGATATCGAGGAGCCGTCCGACGGCGGTACCCGCAGCCGCGATCATCGGCAGGGAGACCGTGACCCCGGCACCGGCCGGGATGGTGCCGATGGGCCAGGTCACGAGCTCGCCCGAATCGCAGAAGCCGTTGTTGGCGACCGAATACGGGCAGCTCGGGCTGGGGCCGGTGACCTGCGCCGCGAGGAAGCTGTTGACCGACTGCGGCACCCGCGCGAGCAACGTCACGCCCGTCAGCGCCACGCCGCCGCGGTTGCTCACGGTCAGCTCGCCGGTCATCTGCTCGCCCGGGCGCACGGGATCGGGGTTGAGCTCGACGCCGAGCACGAGCGGGGGCGTCGCCGCCACGCGCGTGATCGCCGTCGCGCGCGCCGCCTCCGCCACGAGGCTGCTGTTGTTGCCGGACAGGGTCGCGGCATTCACGGCGAGCGCCGAGCCATTGCTGGTGCCGGGGTTCACCGAGACCACGACCTGCTGATGGTCGGACTGGGTAGCCGCCAGGCTGCCGAGCGCCCACTGCACGTTGCCACCCGCCAGCGTCCCGCCGCCGGTCGCCGACACGAACGTCGTGCCTGCCGGGATCGGGAAGTTCAGCGTAGTGCTCGTGATGCTGCTGCTCGCGGCGCGGTTCGCATAGGCGAGCGTGTAGGTCAGGATGTTGTTCGCGGCGACCGGGCTGCGATCGGCCTGGACCGAGAGCGACAGCGGGTTGTCCGAATCCACCGCGACGGCCGTCTCGCTGACCGCCCGGTTGCTGCCGTCGTCGCTCGCGAGCACCTCCAGATTCAGGATCCGGCCAGCCGCGGCTCCGGCTGCCACGCCCATCGGCAGGGAGAGTGTGATGCCGCCACCCGCCGGGATGGTGCCGATACTCCAGGTCACGAGCTCGCCCGAATCGCAGAAGCCGTTGTTGGCGACCGAATACGGGCAGCTCGGGCTGGGGCCGGTGACCTGCGCCGCGAGGAAGCTGTTGACCGACTGCGGCACCCGCGCGAGCAACGTCACGCCCGTCAGTGCCGCGCCGCCCGGGTTGCTCACCGTCAGCTCGGCGATCATCTGCTCCTGCGGGCGCACCGGATCGGGGTTGAGCTCGACGCCGAGCACGAGCGGCGGCGTCGCCGCCACGCGCGTGATCGCCGTCGCCCGCGCCGCTTCGCTGATCAGGCTGCTGTTGGTGCCGGATATCGTCGCGGCATTCACCGCGAGGGCCGAGCCGTTGCCGGTGCCGCCGTTCACGGAGACCACCACCTGCTGATGGCCCGACTGCGTCGCCGGAATGCTCCCAAGATTCCATTGCACGTTGCTGCCGGAGAGCGTCCCGCCACCGGTCGCGGAGACGAACGTCGTGCCCGCGGGGACCGGGAAGCTGAGCGTGGTACCCGTGATGCTGCTGCTCGCGGCACGGTTGCCGTAGGTCAGCGTGTAGGTGAGCGTCGCGCCCCCCGCCACCGGATTGCGGTCGTCATCTACCGAGAGCGACAGGGGATTGTCGGTGTCCACCGCGACGGCCGTGCCGCTGACTGCGCGGTTGTTGCCGTCGTCGATCGCGAGCACCTCCAGATTCAGGATCCGGCCAGCCGCGGCTCCGGCGGCCACGCCCATCGGCAGGGAGAGTGTGATGCCGCCACCAGCCGGGATGGTGCCGATGGTCCAGGTGACGAGCTCGCCCGAATCGCAGAAGCCGTTGTTGATGACCGAGTAGGGGCAGGTCGACGTCCCCGTGACTTGAGCGTTCAGGAAGCTGGTGACCGACTGCGGCACGCGCGCCAGCACCGTGACGCCGGTGAGCGCCACCCCGCCCCGGTTGCTGACCGTCACCTCGGCCAGCATCGGCTCGTTGGGCCGCGCCGCGTCGGGATTGAGCTCGACGCCCACGACGAGCGGCGGCGTCGCCGCCACGCGCGTCACGGCGGTCGCCGAGGCGCTCTCCGCCACGCCGCTCGAGCCGGAGATCCCGGCGGTATTGACCGCCAGCACCGCGCCGTTCGCTGTGCCGCCGTTGACCGATACGACCACCTGCTGATGACCGGACTGCGTCGCCGGCAGCGTGCCGAGCGTCCACTGCACCGAGCCCGCGGAGAACGAGCCGCCGCCGGTGGCCGACACGAACGTCGTGCCGGCGGGCACGGGGAAGCTCAGCGTCGTTCCGGTCACGTTGCTGCTGGCCGCGCGATTCGCGTAGGTGAGGGTATAGGTCAGGGTGTCGCCGGGGGCGACCGGATGCTTGTCCTCGTCGACCGAGAGCGACAGGGCGTTGGTCGTGCTGACCGTCGCGGAGGGATTCGCGGTCGCCGTGCTGACGTTATTGACCAGGAGATTGGTGGCGAGCGTGATGACCGTGCCCGCGGTGGCTCCGGAGGCCACCGTGAGCGGCAGGGAGACCGTCACCCCGCCTCCGGCCGGGACGGTGCCGATCGTCCAGGTCACGATCTCGGTCGGGTCGCAGAAACCATTGTTGATGACGATGCTGCAGGTCGGGCCGCCGGTGGCCTGGACGGCGAGGAAGCTGTTCACGTTGGAGGGTACGGTCGCCTGCAGGGTGACGCTGGTGACGGGCGCGCCGCCGTTGTTCGCCACGGTCAACTGCGCGATCAGCGTCTCGCTCGGGCGCACCGGATTCGGATTGAGCTCGACGTTGAGTGTCAGAGCCGCGGATGCAACCCCGGATGCGAGAAACAGGGTGGTGAGTCCGAGAATGCGAGCGGCGACAATGGGACCGAATTTCATAGCATGCTCCGACGGAATCCAGCACAGATTCCTGGCGCTCGCTATGCCCGTCCGTGGTCAGGCTGCGCGTATTTGTTTGATATTGCCCTCGCCGTCCTGCGGGGGCGGTTTATGAAACGCGCAGACGCGGCTCGCCTGCTCGCATGCATCCTACCAGCAGTTACCTTCCGCTCGAAATAAGTTCAGTGTTCTCGCAGCCAAGCACAGTCCGATGTGCGGCGCTGCAGGACTCGTGTGGGTGCAGCAATACTTGACATAACGGACACGAAGGGCGAGTTGTCAAGCACACCGCTATTGAGATGAATCCTGCGGAAGGATCGGTGGCGTGTGCAACGGCGGCGGCCGGACGGCACGCGGACCATGCGCAGCTTCCTGAACGGCACCCGCTCGGCCCAGCAGATCAACGTGGTCTATCGCTCCGACCGACGCCTCGGTCCATTTCATGGAGGCGTCTTCCAACTCCGATGATCTCCGAGGTGACGCTCGCGATCGAGATGGGCTGCGACGCCGCCGACATCGGGCTCACGATTCATCCGCACCCCACGCTTTCGGAGACTGTCGCCTTCGAGGCGGAGGCCTACGACGGGACGCTGACGGACCTCTATCTGCCGAAGAGATAGACGCTTCGTCTCCACGGCGCGGATTCGGGACTGCTGGAAAAAAGGTCGCGCGCAAAGCCGCGGCGCAGCACACGGCTTTCGCTAAGCACTTCTCTTTATTGGAATCCGACGGCGTGGTGTGGCACCGTCTGCTTTCGGGTCGGCAAAGGTGAAAAAAATGAAAAGACCATCCGGCATGCTCTTCTTCATATCATTGTTGGTGATCAAGACCGCACATGCGGCCCTGATCGTACCGCCGGGTGTCGAACCTGGCGGTTCTTATCAGCTTGCGTTTCTGACGTCGGCTGCGACGGCAGCCACGGCCGGTGACATCGGTTACTACAACTCGTTCGTCCAGGCACTCGCGGATGCACAGGGCATGGGCTCGAGCGCAGGGGTCACCTGGACGGCGATCGCCTCGACGGCGGGCGTCAACGCCAATGCAAATGCGCTGGTCAGCGCGCCCGTGTTCAATCTCGGCGGTGAGCAGGTGGCAACCGGCTATGCGGATTTCTGGGACGGCAGCCATACCGTAGGTGTGGGCATCGATTTCGAGGAAGACGGGACGGCCAGGAGCCGGAACGTATGGACGGGCAGCAACAACGACGGCACTGGGGCGGGGGACAACGTGCTCGGCGGCGAGCTGGCCGTGTGGGGCGAGTCCACTTTGTCGAGTGACGCCTGGATCAATCAGACCACGCAGGCGGCGACGGTGGAATACAGGCTCTACGCGTTGTCATCGCCTCTCACCGCACCGATTCCGATCCCCGCGGCGGCTTGGCTGGTGGGACCCGCTATCGCGTTCCTGACGCCGTGGCTCAGGCGTCGTGGCCGCCCAGCCGGGCATCAGGGGCATCAGGCGATGCTGGACCGGTGACGCTGCCGAAGGTTGAGAAGGCGAAGAAGCGCACGCTCGGAATCGAGCGATTCGAACGCGGCGTGGTCAGCGCGTGATGCATGCGATGCGCCACGTGCCGTTTTCCCGAGCCACGGTAAATTTGACCGGGACAAATCGCTCGATGACTGAACGATCGTGGCGATCTTCCCCACCAGCGCCTCACTGATGCCCGGCAATTCCTGAAGATCCGCACCGCGCGCCACGAGGTCAGCCAGCGGCTCCGGGTGACCGGCGATCGTGCGCGCCGCATTCCGATAGGCGCGCACGCGAAATGGGTTGGCGCCCTGGATCTCCAGCAGATCGGCGAGACGCTCGAACAGTGCGGCTATTTCTGCATTGTGGACCGGCATGATCGCCGCCGCGGCCGGCGCATCCGCGCCCGGGCTCGCCGCCTCAGCCCGCGACGTGGTGCTTGCCGATGACGTGCACGGTCGAGGCGACCGGGCCCTCGTCTCCGGGCGTCTCGCTGAAACGTACGTCCATGCCGGACTTCAGTTGCGTGAAATCGGCGTCCACGACGCTGTTCCTGTGGAACGCAATTTCCCGCCCGTCACCCGTGATGATCTCGCCCCAGCCTGAGTCCGGATCGATCGTGCTGATATGTCCATGACTGGGGACGGCGTGGCTCTTGACGTCGCCGCGGCGGCCGCGCGCGTAATCCTCAAGCTGGCGGCGACCGGCGCGGAACGCATCATGAATGGCGACGTACGGATCCTCGTGGCGATGATCGCGGCCCGGGTCGTGAGTCACCGCGATCTCGCCGTCGGGGACCGTGATCCAGAGCTTGATACTGTAGAGATTGCCCTGCCGGTGATGGCGGTGAAGGGCCTCGATCGCAACGCGGCAGCCGATGATGCCATCGTAGAAAGTGCCGAGCTTTTCCACGTGCTCGCGCACCTTGGCCTCTATGGCGGGTGAAGGGTCGGTGCCGTGAAATCGGATCTGCAGCGGTGTTTGCATGACGGCTTCCTTTTAACAAGCTTATTCGTGGCCGCGCGTGTCGCCGTATAGGTAATAGTACTTCCATGTCGCCACCCAGGCTCCGCCTCCGGTAGCGGACTAGAGTGGTGCCGTAGCTCTAAGGATATCTACTGGTGCGGGAGGACGGCCTTTGAAGACACTGCGCGAGCTGCTCGACGCGGTCGCCCCTCGGGGTGCGCAGCCACTGCTGATCTCGTTCGGCCCGGACGGTCGAGACGAGTCCCTGTCGTGCGCGGAGTGCGTGCGCCTGGCGCACGCAGCCGCAGGCGTCCTCGTCAGGTCCGGCATCCCGCGGGGGGAGCCGGTGGCGCTCGTGGCACCGAACAGCCCCGAGTGGGTCGCTGCGTATTTCGGAATATTGTGTGCCGGCGCGCTGCCGGTGCTGCTGGATTGCAGGGCCGGCGGTGAGGAGCTCGCGCGTATCCTGCGTGATTGCGGCGCGCGTCGCGCCCTCGTAACACCGGCGCTTGCCGATCTGCTGCGGGCTCAACGCACGTCGACGCCCGCGATGACACTAGGGGAACTGCAGGCGCTTGCCGCGGCACCGCCAGCTCCGGGCGCGACCGCGGAGCTGCCGGGCCTGCTGCCCGAACTGCGGGCCGACGACCTGGCGTCACTCTTCTATACCTCCGGCACCACGGGCACGCCGAAGGGCGTGCCGCTCACGCATCGCAACCTGCTGTCGAACCTCCGGGCGCTGCTCGCTACGCGGCTGATCGGAGCCGATGATCGGGTGCTGCTCCCGCTGCCGCTTCACCATACCTATCCTTTCACGTGCGGATTGCTCGGTTGCCTCGCCACAGGCGCTGCCCTGGTTCTGCCTGCCGGGGTCACGGGACCCGCGCTCGTGAAGGCTATCCACGGCGCGTCCGTGACCGCGCTGCTCGGCGTGCCCCGGCTCTACACCGCGCTGCTCACCGGGATCGAGGCGGCGGCCGGCAGGTCGGTCGTTTCCAGGCGGTTCTTCGCGCGCACGGTCGCACTCTCGGCATGGACATGCCGGAAGACGGGAGTACGCGCGGGCCGGGTCCTGTTCTCGCGGCTGCACCGGGAGATGGGCCCCACACTCCGAATCCTGGCCTGCGGCGGCGCGAGGCTCGCGCCCGACGTTGCCTGGCGCCTTGAGGGACTGGGGTGGGAAGTGCTGAGCGGCTATGGGCTGACGGAGACCTCGCCCATCCTGACGTTCAATGTCCGCGGGCGCGTGCGGCACGAATCTGTCGGCCGGCCGATCCCGGGCGTGGAACTGCGCATCGAACCGGTGTCCGGGCAGAGGGAAGGAGAGATCCTCGCGCGGGGACCGAACGTCTTTGCCGGGTATTTCAACGATGCCGAGGCGACACGTCGCGCATTCACGCCTGACGGCTGGTTTCGTACCGGCGATCTGGGCCACGTGGATGGCCATGGTTATCTGCACGTCACCGGGCGAGTGAGGGAGACCATCATCCTGCCCGGTGGCAAGAAGCTTGCGCCGGAGCCGCTCGAGGAGAGGTATTCCGCGAGCCCGCTGATCCGCGAGGCGGCCCTGCTGGTGGATCATGAGCGGCTGGTCGCGCTCGTCGTGCCGGACGATCAGGCCATCCGCCGCCGCGGCTCCGCCCGCCTCGCCAGTCTGCTGCGTGAGGAAATCGAGGCCCTGTCACTCGCCCTGCCGCCGCACCAGCGCATCACCGATTACCGGCTGAGCCATGATCCCCTGCCACGTACGCCGATGGGCAAGCTGCAGCGTTTCCGGCTGCCGCAGATCTATGCCGCTGAGATGGGTGCCACCCCGCAGGCGCCGGCTGCGCCGCTGTCAGAAGCCGATCGCGCTCTGCTCGAATCGCCAGCCGGCAGCCGCGTCTGGGAGTGGCTGCGGGCGCGCTTCGCCGGCAAGTCGCTGACGCTGGAGGCGAGCCCGCAGCTCGATCTCGAGGTGGATTCGCTCGAGTGGGTGGCGCTTACGTTGGAGATCCGCGAACGTTTCGCTGTAGAGCTCGATCAGGCCTCGATCGCGAGGATCCTGACCGTCCGCGACCTGATACGCGAGGTGCTGTCGGCGCAGCCGCCGGCGCCGGCACGCGCCACCGGGCAGGCGCCGGCCACGGTGGACGTCCGGGACACGCGCGGGCCTGCGCTGCGTGCGCTCGGGATGCTGCTCCTCGGCGTCGATCGGCTGCTGATGCGAGTTCTGTTTCGTCTGCGAGTGGAGGGCTCCCACCAGCTGCCCTCGCGGGGGCCGCTCCTGATCGCTCCGAACCATGCGAGCTATCTCGATCCGATGGCGCTCGCGGCCGCCTTGCCATGGCACGTTCTGCGCGCCACGCACTGGGCGGGGTGGACGCAGTTCATGTTCCGAGCCTGGCACTGGCGGCTGCTGAGCCAGGCCACCCGCGTCTTCCCGGTCGATCCCGATCGCGATCCCCTGGGCGCGATGGAAGCGGGCAAAGCGGTTCTCGCCGCCGGCGATGTGCTCGCCTGGTTTCCCGAGGGACGCCGCACACTGACGGGTGAGATCGGGCCGTTCCTCCCCGGCGTGGGCGTCCTGCTGCGGGATTCCGGGAGCCGGGCTGTGCCGGTACGGATCACCGGGAGCTTCCAGGCGCTGCCCTGGAACCGCCGCTGGCCGCGCCTGGGTCGGATCAGGGTGGTCTTCGGCAAGGCGATGGACACCGCGGAGCTCGAGGCGCTCGGGGAGGGCGATGACGCGGCCGAGCGCATCGCCAGCGGCCTGCGCCGGGCGGTGATGCGGCTTGGCGAGCCTGAGGCGCTGTGAAACACCCGTGCTCGGCTTCCCGTTCTTTGGTGTGACTGCTCACGCTTCTCGGTCCATCGCGATCTGCGCGGTCTACGAGCGAACGACGGGCAAGTACGGCGAGCGCGGCATCCGCTACGCGCACATCGAGACCGGCCACGTCGCGCAGAACCTCTGCCTCATGGCCACGGAGCTCGAGCTCCGTGCCTGTGTCGTCGGGGCATTCCGAAACGCCTGAGCCCTACATGGCCGTGGGCTGCTGGTACCGCAACTTCAGCCAGGTGGCGGACGACGAAGTGCGGCATCTATTGGCACAAGCGCGTGCCCAGTCCGACGGCACCCGCGGTGTTCATGACGAGGTTCGATGACCTACATACCACTCATGTCGGGCTCCGGCGCAGTCTTCTTCTTTTCCGGTATCTCGGTCATGGTGGCCTCGCTGAGCAAGAGAATGCTCGCCACGGAAACGGCGTTCTCGAGCGCGATGCGCACGACCTTGGTCGGGTCGACGATGCCCGCCTCGTAGAGGTCCACATACTGCTTGGTCGCGGCGTCGAAGCCGATGTTGCCCTCGCTGGCGAGCATGCGATTGACGACCACGCCTCCGTCAACCGCCGAGTTCTCGGCGATCTGTCGCGTCGGCGCCTCGAGCGCGCGCGTGAGGATCTGCACGCCGGTGCGCTCGTCGCCCTCGCAGCGCTGCGCTTCCTGTTCCAGGGCTTTAACGGTTCTCAGCAGCGCCAGCCCGCCGCCGGGAACGATGCCCTCCGCGACCGCAGCTTTCGTGGCGCTAATGGCGTCATCCAGGGCGTCCTTCTTCGCTTTCATCTCCGATTCGGAAGGAGCGCCGCAACGGATGACCGCGACGCCGCCGGAGAGCTTGGCGAGACGCTCCTCGAGCTTTTCCTTGTCGTAGTCGCTGGTCGTCTTCGTGATCTCGTGCCGGATCTGTTGCATCCGCCCCTCGATCGCCTTGCGGTCGCCGGCACCGCCGATGATGGTGGTGTTGTCCTTGTCGGCGACCACGCGGCGCGCGCGGCCGAGCTGCGCAACACTGGCATCCTCGAGTTTGAGCCCGACGTCTTCCGAGATCACCTGCCCGCCGGTGAGCACGGCCATGTCCTCGAGCATGGCCTTGCGCCGGTCGCCGAAGCCCGGCGCCTTGACGGCCGCGCACTTCAGCACACCGCGAATCTGGTTGACGATCAAGGTGGCGAGCGCCTCGCTCTCGATGTCCTCCGCCACGAACAGCGCCGGACGCCCAGACTTGGCGATCTGTTCGAGCAGGGGCAGCAGGTCCTTCACCAGGTTGATCTTGCGGTCCGTCAGCAGGATGAAAGGCTCCTCGAGCACGGCCTCCATCTTTTCCGTGTTGGTTACAAAGTAGGGCGACATGTAGCCTCGGTCGAACTGCATGCCTTCCACCACCTCGAGCACGGTCTCGGTGGTCTTCGACTCCTCAACCGTGATCACGCCCTCTCCGCCGACTTTCTCCATGGCGTCGGCGACGAGTTCGCCCACGGCAGGATCGTTGTGGGCCGAGATCGTAGCGACCTGAGCCTTCTCCTTGCGCGTGCTCACTTTCTTAGACATCGCGCGCAGGCTCGCAACCGCTACTGCAAAAGCACGGTCGAGGCCACGCTTGATGTCGATGGCGCTGGCGCCGGCGGCGACGTTGCGCACGCCGTCGGCGAAGATGGCATGCGCGATGATCGTCGAGGTGCTCGTTCCATCGCCGACGAGGTCGCCGGTCTTCTCCGCGGCCTGGCGCAACATCTGGGCGCCCAGGTTCTCCTCCGGATCCGGCAGGTCGATTTCCTTGGCGATGGCCACGCCGTCATTGCAGACGATGGGCGCACCCCATTGCTTCTGGATCAGCACGGACTTCGACTTCGGACCGAGCGTGATGCGTACGGCGTCGGCAAGCTGAGCCGCGCCGCGCAGAATCTTCTCCCGCGCCGCCGATCGGAACAGGATCTGCTTGTGTGCCATCGCCACTGCCTCCGGTTACAGGTCTGAGACTCAACCTACTATACTGCCGACAGCGCGGTGAGCCATGAACGACAAGCTAGTCCGCGGCGCGCGCCGTGCCCGTGCTGGTCATCGAGCCTGGCTAGACAATGGTGAACGCGTCCCGACGACCTTGCCAGCGCGGCGCGGCTTTGCATTGGAGTTCCATGAACGAACGCATCCATCGGCTGTTGAGCCAGATCACCGCGCGCGATTTCGGGCAGGGCTGGCGGCCGAGAGAGCCGCTGCCGTGATCAACGTGCCAGCTCTCAGCCCTTGATGCAGATCAGCGGTTGCAGCGTCGCCACCTTGCGCGCGAGGCCCGCCTGGTCGGTCGCCGCGACGACCGCGCTGACGTCCTTGTAAGCACCGGGAGCTTCTTCTGCCACGCCGCGGCCCGACGGGCTGCGCACGGTGATGCCGCGCGATGCGAGCTCATCGATCACCTGCCGCCCCCGCCATCGCTTCAGGGCCTGGCGCCGGCTCATGGCCCGGCCCGCGCCGTGGCAGGCCGAGGCGAGCGACAACCGGTCATTGCCCGAGTTTCCCGCCATGACATAGGACACCGTCCCCATGGAGCCGCCGATGAGCACCGGCTGTCCCGTCTCCCGAAATGCAGCGGGTAGCCCCGCCTGGCCCGGCCCGAATGCGCGGGTGGCGCCCTTGCGGTGCACATACACTTCCCGCTCACGCCCTTCGATCTCATGCCGCTCGAGTTTGCAGGTGTTGTGAGAGACGTCGTAGAGCAACCCGAGGGAGGCACGCGGCAGCAGCGCGGCGAAGACTCCCCGTACGAGATCGGTGATGATCTCCCGGTTGGCCATCGCGCAGTTCATTGCGGCCCGCATGGCGCCCAGATATCGCTGCCCTACCTCGGATTGAATCGGCGCACAGGCGAGCTCGCGGTCGGGGAGGCGAATTCCCCAGCCCGCGGCGCTCTCCACCATCTCCCTCAGGAACTCCGTCCCGATCTGGTGGCCGAGACCGCGAGAGCCACAGTGAATGCTGACGACAATGTCACCCTGCGAGAGGCCAAATGCCCCAGCGGTGGCTTCGTCGTGCAGCACCGCCACCTCCTGGACCTCCAGGTAATGATTGCCCGAGCCGAGCGTGCCCATCTCGTCGCGCTGTCGCCGTCTGGCTTGCGCGGAGACGGCATCCAGCCTTGCGTCGCGCATGCAGCCGCCTTCCTCGATGCGCTCGAGATCGGCAACAGTTCCGAACCCCTGTTCCACTGCCCAGCGGGCGCCCCCGGTCAGCATGGCGTCCATCGCGGCGTCGTCGAGGCGCAGCGTGCCGGTGCTCCCGACGCCGACCGGCACCCGGTCGTAGAGCGCGTCGGCCAGTCCTTGCCTGACCGCTTCGATTTCGTCCCGACGCAGACCGGTCGTGAGCGTGCGCACGCCGCAGGAGATGTCGAAGCCGACACCGCCGGCAGAAATGACTCCATCCTCTTCCGGATCGAACGCAGCCACTCCGCCGATCGGGAAACCATAGCCCCAGTGCGCATCCGGCATCGCGTAGACGGGACCGGCGATACCCGGCAGCCGTGCCACGTTGGTGGCCTGCTCATAGACCTTGTCGTCCATCGCTGCAACCAGCGAGGCGTCCCCGTAAAGGACGACGGGCACGCGCATGCCCTCCTGCGCCTCGATACGCCAGGCATATTCGGACAAGCGTGTCAGCCGCCCGGTGTCCATCTTCTATACGTCAATCACGCATTGCGCCAGCCAGTCACCCTCCGGATTCTGCGCCACCTTGAGTTCCGTGTACGTGGCACCCTTCACCTCGACGGCGGGCCGGTGGCGGCTCCTCTCGACCGGTTCACCCCACGCCGTACCGTGCAGGGCCAAGGCAGGTCCGGTACCGCCGGTACTGTCCACTGTCGTGATCCGCACGTCGAAACGAGAGAAGAGCATCCTGCGCGTGGCCATCTCGAATACGATCGCGTTGAGCCAGTCGGTCAGGAGCAATTCCCGATCGGCGGCATGGCATTCGATGCCGACCGCTTCCCGCGGCGCAACCTCTGCGGGATCCGTGACCGCCCCGGTAAGCGCCAGGGCGGCCTGCACGAACGCCTCTTCGACGGATGCCCCGCGGCCTCTCACGCCAACGTCCGCCATGTGAGAAAAGTGTTCCCAGGTGCCATTCACCCTCTGGTCCTTATACTCTGCTGCCATGGCGGCGATTATCATCCGACGCTAGCGCCGAGACCGGCGCACCGTCAAAGGGAAGATCTATGTCCACCGGCCCCTGGCATTCCATTCTGGTCGCAGTCCGCGACCCGGGCGAGCCCGGGCAAATTGCGATCCGCAAGGCTGCGCGCCTGGCGACCGCGAGTGGCGCACGGGTCACGCTGTTTCACGCATTCTCGACGGCCTACCCGCTGCCGCGACCGCTGCCGACCAACCCCGGCGCAATACTCGCCGCCATCGCCAGGCAGAAACGCGCGCTTCTTCAGCGGCTGGCGAAACCGCTGCGCAAGGCTGGTCTCAGGGTCAACTGCGAGGTCGCCTGGGATTATCCGCCGGCGCAAGCCATCGTGCGCCAGGTCCTGGCGAGCAAGCCGGACCTCGTCGTCGCCGCATCCCACCGCCGCACGCGGCTCGCGCGCTGGTTCCTGGCCAACGCCGACTGGGACCTCATCCGCGAATGTCCCTGCCCCGTCTGGTTCGTCAAGAGCGAGCGTCTCGCCCGCCGGCCGCTCATCCTGACGGCGGTGGATCCCGCGCACGCGCACGCGAAGCCGTCTGGCCTCGATGACAGGCTGCTCGCAACGGCAGGTCCGCTGGCGCAGGCACTCGACGGCCGCATGGCGATGATTCACGTTCTCGACGTGACGCGCCTGACGCCGCCGGTCTTCCTGCCGGCACCGCCAGCCGAAGTGCTGCAGCCGTCGGCCGCGCTGCAGGCGCAAATGCGGGTCGCGGTCGCACGGCTGGCGAAACGCCACGGGGTTTCCCCGGATGCCGTGCTTTTGCGGCAAGGCGTGCCCGCCGAACTGGTCAGCGCGACCACGGCAAAGCTGAGAGCCGACGTGCTGGTGATGGGCGCCGTGTCGCGCAGCGCGATGGGCAGCGCCTTCATCGGGAACACGGCGGAAGCAGTGCTGGATGAAGTCACGTGCGACCTGCTCGTTGTCAAGCCGCGGGGGTTCAGGACCGCGGTGCCGCGGCGGCGGCCGCGGCTGGTAACCCCTCCAGCCCGCTGAATCACATCCCGCGCATGTCGGGCTCGAACCGGCCTCCGTACTCTCTCCGCTAGATCATCATGTCTTCCAGACGCTCTTTGGCATGATCATGACGCTGCTCATCGCGTTGAGCCGCAAGTTCGTCATCCTCGATACGAATGTCACGGGGCGCGGCCACCATCGCGGCGCTGGTCGGCGCGACCCTGGTGCTCGGCGTGGTCTATTGGCTGCTGCGCGAGCGCGATGATCGTCTGCCGGACGGCGAAGAAGTTGAACCCAGCAGCGAGTGAGTGACGGGCCCATGACACTCGTGCAACGCTTGCTCATCATCGGCGGCCTGGCGCTCGTCGCCGTGGGCTTGTCCTGGCCCTGGCTTAGCAAGCTGCCGCTCGGGCGCCTGCCGGGCGACATCGTTGTCGACCGGCCTGATTTCAAGCTCTACGTGCCGATCACGACGATGATCGTCATCAGCGCACTGATATCGCTTCTTTTGTGGTTCTTCAAAAAGTAAGGACCGGCAACGGTGCAATGGATGAGACGGATTGCACCTTGCCGGTGCAGTCCGGCGCGAGCGCTCTCATCCTTTGCTAAGGCACGCGGATCAAAAGACGGATGGCGGTTGACGCGGGGAATGCCGGTCAATACTGTGCAGGCAAATCCCGGGACACCCGGGATTCCTTTCAATCAGAGCTCAAGAATACCGCGAGGTGGATCGTGATCGAGCGTGTCGGCGTGACGAAGGCCATGGTTCTGTTCGCAAGCGTCGGCGCGATCGCTTGCCAGCCTGCCGAGTCGGCCGACTCCGAGGAGTTGCCGTCGTACATGGTGCCCAACATCCCGGTATCGGCCGAAGCCTATTACGCGCCGGATTCGCGCTGGCTGATCGCGCAGACCAAGGACCCGCAGGCGCTGAAGAGCGAGCGCGGCGGCGACGGTTCGCTGACTTATCTCTTCACGGACGACGGCAAGGAGATCCGCCGCATCAACGACCGCGGGCAGGACGGCTGCTCCTATTTCTTTCCGGACGGCAAGCGCATCGCATGGACGTCCACCCGCGATCACCTCGACATGCCGGTCGGCAACTGGTCTGACGAGAACAACTACCCGCGCGGTGCGGAACTCTACATCTCTGATCTTCACGGCAAAAACATCCAGCGCCTCACCAACAACGAGTACTACGAGGCCGAGGTGTCGGTTTCACCGGACGGCAAGTGGATCGTCTTCGGCCGGCAAATCGATGGCCGGATGGACCTCTGGGTCATGAAGGCCGATGGCACCGGCGAGCGTCAGATCACGAAGACGGCGGACTGGCAGGAGGGCGCGCCGTTCTTCCTGCCGGACAGCGAGCGGATCACGTTCCGCGCCTGGCGCAGGTCCCAGTACGGCAAGCTCAAGCCGACGCCGATGACCGCCTTTACGATCAGGCGCGACGGCACCGACTGGCGACGGCACACCTATGACGAGGCCATGAACTGGCACCCGTTCCCGGCTCCCGACGGCCGACATTACCTCTTCATCAAGGCGGTCGCGCCGACTGACTGGGAGGTACATCTCGGCGACTACGCCGACGAACAACCCGCGCGCCGTCTCACCTTCAAGGGCGGTTTCAACGGCATGGCGCATTTTTCGCCCGACGCCACGAAGATGAACTGGTCGCGTTCCACCGGCAAGGGCTTCATGAGTGACATCAAGGTGTTCGTCATGGACGTGACATCGCTCGACGTGGGCGCCAGTCACTACGTGCCGTTCAGCCCGTCGTGGGGCAAGCCCATGCAGGACGATCCGGCTGAGTAGCTAGCAGGAGACGGTCATCCGACTGCGCAGTACTTGGAGACCGGTGGCGGGCGTGCAGTAGCGCCGACGCGCACTCTTCAGTGCACGCTCGCCGGCGACTCGATGCTGGCGGCGAGCTCCTGGTGCAATTGCCGCTCGCGCCAGATCAGGTAGAGGCCGCTCGCGACGATCACGCCACCGCCCAGAAACACGCGGCTGCCGGGCAGCACGCCCCAGAACACCCGGTCGATGACGGCGGCCCAGAGCAGGCCAGTATATTCGAACGGGGCAATCACCGAGGCCGGCGCGTGGCGGAAGGCTTCGGTGATCATGTGCTGTGCGAAGCTGCCCGTGAGCCCGAGCGCCGCGATCCAGAGCCAGTCCTGCCTGCGGATGGGGATCCAGGACGGCAGCGCAATCAGGGTCGCAAAGAGCGTGAGCAGGAACAGGAACCAGAACACCATGCTGGCGGTGGTATCGGTGCGGGTGAGCACGCGCACCGAGATCGCGCTGAGCGCATAGGCGAGGGCGGAGACCAGCGCCCCGATCATGCCGAGGCTCTTCAGCGCGCTGCCGGACGGCCGCAGCATGGCGAGCACGCCGGCGAGACCGACGCCGATGGCGACCCACCGCCGCCAGTCCACCGATTCGCCGAGCAGCGGCACGGCAAACGCTGTCACGAGCAGGGGCGCTACGAAGAAGATCGAGTAGGCGTCCGCCAGCGAGAGGACTCGCACTGCATAGATGAATCCCGCCAGCATCACGATGGCGAGCACACCGCGCGCGAGGTGCAGGCTCAGCCGTACGGGACGCAGATCGCGCCAGCGGCCGAACAGGGCGACCGAGAGGACGATGAACGGCAGGGACGAAGCGCCGCGCAGCGCGCCGACCTGCATCGGCGGGTAATGCCCGGCAAGCACCTTCAGCACGGCATCCATGCACGCGAATGTCGCCACGGCGACGAGCATGGAAGCGATGCCGCGGAAATGCTCTGCGCGTGACGCCGTCACACGCCCCCGCCGGCGTCGTTCCGTATCAGGTGCGCGATGCCGGCGACGAAGCCGGGCCCATCGGCGCTCGCCAGGGGGCACTCCCGCAGGTCCACCCAGCCGCCGGAGCGGACCGGGGACTGAAGCACGAGCTTCTGCTCCCGGCCATTCCAGACGATGCGCTGGCGCGTCTCTCCCCGCGCGAAGTGCACGAGCCAGCTGCCGTGGCCGCCGAGCGCCGCAACGAAGTCCTCAGGCACGAGTCCGTGAGCAAGGCAGGCGTCGCGGATCGCGGGCTCGAGGCTGGTCGCATCGGGCGCAGCCGCTGCCGCCTTCTGAGTGCCGGGCTTTCCGCCCAGCCAGAACACTGATTCTTCCTTCACGAAGTCTGCCCTGCGCGGCCGTTCAAGCTCAGTCCGGCCGGCAGTTTACACCGGCCGCGCGTCGTCCACGGTCTTGGCGCGGAATTCGCAGAGATCCGAGATGAGGCAGCGGGGACACAGGGGCTTCACGGCCTTGCAGACGTAGCGCCCGTGGAGGATGAGCCAGTGATGGGCGTCCTTGCGAAATTCCTCGGGCACACATCGAAGCAGCTTGCTCTCGACTTCGAGCGGCGTCTTGCCACGCGCGAGCCCGGTGCGATTCGCGACACGGAAAATGTGGGTATCCACCGCAATCGTCGCCTCGCCGAACGCGGTGTTGAGGACGACGTTCGCGGTCTTGCGCCCCACCCCGGGCAGGGCCTCGAGCGCCTCGCGCGTGCGCGGCACCTCGCCGCCGTGTTTTTCGAGGAGCATCCGGCAGGTCGCGATGATGTTCGCGGCCTTGCTGTTGAAGAGTCCGATGGTCCTGATGTGACGCTTCAGGCCGGCCTCCCCGAGCTTCAGCATCTGCGCCGGCGCGCGCGCGATCGGGAAGAGACGTGCGGTCGCCTTGTTGACGCTCACATCGGTCGCCTGCGCGGAGAGGATCACCGCGACCAGCAGCTCGAACGGGCTGCCGTAGTGGAGCTCCGTGGCGGGTTTCGGATTCGCGGCCCGCAGCCTCCGGAATATCGCGGCGCGTGTTTCAGCGTTCACATGGACGGGTCACGACCGACGGACTGCCGCTGTCAGCACTGCCAGGGAGAAGAAGGCTCCCGCCGGCATGGCCGCGACGATCGGACCCGACCATTGGCGCAGGCTGCCGATGACGATCAGCAGCACGGCAGTCATCGCACCGTGCCGCATTCCTTCCTTCAGCGCGACGCCCGCGGGCGCTTCCGCCGCCGTGACCAGCGTGGCGGGGAGGGCGGCGTTCGCGATGATCAGCACGACGGACGCGCCGCCGAGCGTGGAGAAACCGGGAAAAAACGCCTTGCACAGCACCGGGACGACGGTCGCCGCAGCCGCGACGACGAGCAGGACTGCGGACAGCCGCACGACGGGGTCCGCACGCCAGCCGCGCGCGAGCACGGCACCGGCTGCGCAGGAGGCGAGCAGCGTGCCGAGGCCGAGCGCCAGTCCCGCGGCGAGCGAATCGGCCAGGACTGCTACGGGGCACACTCCCAGGATCGCCACGAGTCGACTATCGCGTGGCGAGCCCCGGGGAGTTACCGTAGACGATGGAGTAAGCGGCACGGCTTGCATGAGTGCAGAATTGTAGCCGAGGGGAAGCGGTTCGCCGAGGAGAGCGGCAATGATCTTTCGCCAGATTTTCGAGCCCGAGTCGTCGACGTGGACCTACATCGCCGCCAGCCGGCCGGGCGGCGACGCGCTCATCGTGGACCCGGTGGACCGCCTCGCAGACATGTACATGGAAGTGCTTGACCAGCTTGGATCGAAGCTCGCGATGGCGATCGACACCCACACGCATGCCGACCACGTCACCGCGCTGGGAGTACTGCACGATCGCACCGGCTGTCTCACGGTGATGGGAGAGCGGAGCCAGGCGCGTGGCATGGGCAGGCGGGTCCGCGATGGCGAGATCCTCGATTGCGACGGCCTGTGCGTGAAGGCCTTGTTCACACCGGGACACACGGACGAGTCGTTCAGCTTTCTACTGCCCGATCGGGTCTTCACCGGCGATGTCCTGCTCTACCGCGGCACCGGCCGGACCGACTTCCAGTCCGGCGACGCCCGCAAGTCCTGGGACTCCATCGTCAACAAGCTCTTCCGGCTGCCCGACGAGACCCTGGTCTACGCCGGCCATGACTACAAGGGATGGACGATGTCCACGATCGGAGAGGAGAAGCAGTTCAACCCGCGCGTGGCAGGCAAGACTGAAGCCGAGTACGTGGCGCTGATGGAAAACCTCAACCTGCCCAGGCCGAAGATGATGGATGTTGCCATGCCTGCCAATCTCGCGGGTGGCCGCCGGATGGAGTCTTGAGGACGTCAGCTCATGACGAGGGCCGCCGGAAGATGTCCTCCCGGTGCTGCTCGAAGTAGAGCAGCGCGTCGCGTACGGCAGTGACGACTGCGCGGCTCGTGACCGTCGCTCCCGTCAACTGATCGAATTCACCGCCGTCGCGACGAACCTCCCAGTCATCGGCGACGGGATCGGCGATGGAACGGCCCGCGAAACGATCGATCCAGTCCGATTTTGCCGCGTCGATGCGGTCGCCGAGACCGGGAGTCTCGCCGTGCGCAACGGCGCGCACGGCAAGCAGCCTGCCGTCCGCACCGATCGCGACGAGAAGACGTATCGGACCGTTGAAGCCCTGTCGCGCCACCGCGGTGATCACGGCCGCGGCGGGCTCGCCGTGGCGGCGCGCCCTGTACACGGGCAGCGGTTCGCTGCTGCCGAGAAGCTCGGGTGCCTCCACCAGGATCCGGTCGCGGGCGGGCTCGTTGTCATAGAGGCCACGGGGGAGCACCGTCGTGATTGCCCGGAGGGTCTCCGCCGCCTCGTTGCCGGCGATGCGCTGGCGTGTCATCAGTGCCGTGACGGCAATCACCGCGGCGAGCGTCAGCACCAGGAGCCCGAGACGGAGACCGTCACTCCAGCGCGCCCGTGTGGCGTTCCGGGCGGTCATCTCAGTGCCCGTAGATTCGCGGCTGCGTGTAGCGGTCGATCATCGGTACGGCAATGTTCATGAGCAGCACCGCGAACGCGACCCCATCGGGGAAGGTTCCCCACTTCCGGATCGCAAAGGTCAGCAGCCCGCAGCCCGTTCCATAGATCAGCCGGCCGCGATCCGTGACTGCCGAGGACACGGGGTCGGTGGCGATGAAGAACGCCCCGAGCAGTGTGCCGCCGGCGTAGAGGTGGAACAGCGGCGAGGGGTGAGTCTCCGAATCGGCGAGATAGAAGACCAGCGCGGCCGCCATGAGGCTCGCGATCATCGCGCACGGGATCTGCCAGCGAATGATGCCCTTGTAGAGGAGCCACGCGCCGCCGAGCGTGATGAAATTACCGATCCACTCCCAGCCACGCCCGCCGAAGTCGCCGAATACGGGGTCGGTCGTGATCTCGGTCATCGTGCGCATCAGGGCGAGGTTCGTCTTGACGACATCGAGCGGCGTGGCTCGGGTGACCGCGTCCAGCGCAAGACCGTCCGGCAGCTGGCCATACGCCGTGTAGTGGAGCATCTGCAGGAAAGACAGCGGCTGGTAATCGAGATCCCCGATTTGCGGCGGCAGCCAGAACGCCAGGTAGTCCGGGAACACCACCAGCAGCAGCGCGTAGCCCGCCATCGCCGGGTTGAAGACGTTGAAGCCCAGGCCCCCGTAGGCGTGCTTTGCGACGCCGATGGCGAATGCCGTACCGGCCGCGGTCACCCACCAGGGCGTGAGCGGCGGCAGGCAGAATGCCAGCAGGACGGCGGTGACGACGGCGCTGCCGTCGCTCAGGAACAGCCGTTGCGGCCGCCCGCGCAACCGCAGCGCGAGCGCTTCCGTGACGAGGGCAACGGCGGTCGCGATCGCGGCATTCACAAGCAACCCGGGGCCGAAGAAGAACGTATACGCGATGGCCGCCGGCGTCAGCGCATACACCACCTGTCGCATCACGGCGGGCACACCCGCGGCCGGCCGCCAGTGGGGCGCAGCAGCGACCCGGAATCTCATCGCTGCTCCAGACCGCGCTCGGCGTTTCGACGGGCCCGGTCCTTCGCCACGACGAACCGCGACATCAGCACGATGTCGCTGGGACAGACGAAATCGCAGCACCCGCACTCGATGCAATCCGCGACGCCGAGCTCGTCGAGGCGGGCCGCGTCGTTGCGGCGGATCGCATTGAACAATTCCTGCGGTTGCAGCCGGGCGGGGCAGACCTGGATGCACTCGCCGCAACGGATACAGGGCAGCTCCGGCTTCGGTGGTGCGACTTCACCCGGGAGCGCCGCCAGGACGCAGTTGGTAGCGGCGGTGACCGGCAGCTCGTCGTCTGGCAAGGCGAACCCCATCATCGGCCCGCCCATGATGAGGCGCGCCGGCGCGGCACTGTAACCGCCGGCGAGCGCCACGAGATCCCTGATCGGCGTGCCGATGCGCGCTTCGAAGTTGCCCGGCTCGGCGATCGCGCCGCCGGTGACCGTGACGATCCTGGAGATCAGCGGCCGGCGACGTCGGAAGAGGTCGGCGACCGCGGCCGCCGTGCCGGCGTTCTGACAGACGTAGCCGATGTCGCGTGGCAGCCCGCCCGACGGCACCTCCTGGCCCATGACGAGCTCGATCAGTTGCCGCTCGCCTCCCGCCGGATACTTCGCTGTCACGACGGCGAGCCCGATGCGATCGTCGCCCGCCGCCTGCAAGGCATTGTGGACCGCGACGCGCGTTTCCGGCATGTCGGTCTCGATCGCAATCACGGCGCATTCGGTCTGCAGCGCCCTCATCATGATGCGGGTGCCATCGAGCACGACGGCCGCACGCTCTCTCAGCAGCATCTCGTCGCAGGAGATCCAGGGCTCGCATTCGGCCCCGTTGATGATCAGCGCGCGTATCGGTGTGCCGGGGCCGAGCTTCACCGACGTCGGGAATAGTGCCCCTCCGAGGCCGGCGATTCCGCCCGCGGCGACGCGTGCGCGGATCTCCTCGGGGGCGAGGACCAGCGGGTCATCCACAGGTCCGGGCATGAGCCGGGATTCGTCCGAACCGTCGCCCCGGATGACGATGCAGGGAGCTTCGCGCGGCGCCGGTCCCGGAACGAGGCGTCGCTCGATTGTCATTACCGTGCCGCTGATGGAGGCATGCACGGTCTGCGCCGTGGCGCTGCGCGCAATGGGTTGCCCGGTGAGCACGCGCTCCCCGACGCGCACGAGCGGCACCGCACCCGGCCCGGCACGCTGCAAGAGCGACAAGGTGACGACAGCGGGGATCGGGGCGACGGCGATCGCTCGACGCGTGGACATGGACTTCAGCGCCGGCGCACGGATGCCCCAGCCGGGTCGCGCCGGCTGCGGGTCATACATCGTGACGGCCGTCACGGGAGCCGCGGCCGGCTCAGCCGCGCACCATCCCGGCGACGCCGCTGAAGGCGAGCGACATCAGTCCGGCGGTCACCAGCATGATCGCGGCGCCCGCAAGGCGCGGGGGGACCTCCGCGGATTCGAGGCGCTCGTCGATATCCGCGAGGAGCGGCAGCAGCAGCAGGAAGCCGAGGGCGGTGGCGACCGCCCAGGCGACCGCAGCCGTCAGTGTCGGGAGCTCCCGGGTGGCGAGCAGCGCGGCGCCGAGCATCGCGCAATCGATCGTGAGCAGGGCCCGCCCGGGGGCAGCCGCCGGGCCCGTCATCCGCGCGGGCAACGCCGCAAGAGGCACGGCGGCCATCGCTGCCAGGATCAGGACCGGCAGCCGGAGCTCCCGGAACCCCAGGTCCTGAAACACTTTCGAATCCAGCAGCCAGACCGTGGCCATGGCGAGCGTCAGGGCGAGCGTCATCGCGAACGCATGCGCGCGGGGCAGGCGCAGGCGCCCGCGGCGTGCGGCCAGCGGTGAGAACGCCGGGTATCGGGCAAGGACCAGGTGATTGACCAGTGCCACGCCGACGAGGATGGCGAGGAAATCGGTCATGGCCGCTTACCGCACCCGCATGCCGGGTTTCGCGCCCGCATCGGGACCGACGAGGAAAATGCCGCCGGCATCGTCGCCTGCCGCAAGGAGCATGCCCTCCGAGACGCCGAAACGCATTTTGCGCGGCCTGAGATTGAAGACGATGACGACCTGCCTGCCGACGAGACCCGCCGGCTCGTAGCCGCTGCGGATGCCCGCGAATACCGTGCGCCGCTCCGTGCCGACATCGACGGTCAGGCACAGGAGCTTGTCGGCGCCCTCGACCGCCTCGGCCGTCGAGCACCGTACCGATGCGCAGGTCGCTCTTCAGGAACGTGTCGAGGTCGATCGTCGTGTCTGTCGGGTCTCCTGCTTCCATCGCGCTCCCCTTGCTCCCGCCTGCCGCTGCCGCCGGCTTCGACTGCTTCGACCATGCGCGCGACCGCCGCGGGATCCACGCGCGTGATCAGCGGCTCATAAGTTCCAATCGTCCGCCCGAGCAGCGGTCTCCCCGCATCGGTCCAGCTCAACGGGCCGGCGCCGAGAAATACCTCCGCCCGTGCCGCCATCGCCGGCAGGACCGGCTTCAGGTAGAGCAACAGGACACGAAAGAGATTGATGCCATCGGTGCACACCGCCTGCACCTCGGCCGCCCGGGCCGGATCGCGGGCCAGCGCCCAGGGCTTGCGCTCGTCGATGTACTGATTGGCGCGGTCGGCGAGGCGCATGATTTCGCGCATCGCGCGACCATACTCGCGCCCCTCGTAGAGTGCGGCGATCTCCTCGGCCGCTGCAGCGAAATCCCGGTGCAGGGCCGGGTTCTCGAGCTGGTCGGCGAGACGACCTCCGAACTGGCGGCCGACGAATCCCGCGCAGCGGCTCGCGATGTTCACGAACTTGCCGACGAGGTCGGAGTTGATGCGGGCCACGAAGTCGTCGAGATTCAGATCGATGTCTTCGGTGCCAGGTCCGAGCTTGAAGGCATAGTAGTACCGCAGAGCTTCGGGATGCAGATGCCTCGAGGTAGGTATCGGCCGCAACGAATGTGCCGCGTGACTTCGACATCTTCTGCCCGTCGACCGTCAGGAAACCGTGCACGAATACGCCGGTCGGCTTGCGCAGGCCCGCGCCTTCGAGCACCGCCGGCCAGAACAGGGTGTGGAAATACGCGATGTCCTTGCCGATGAAGTGATAGAGCTCCGTGCGGCCGTCGGGTTTCCAGTAGTCGTCGAAATCGAGCGCCCGCCCGGCCTTGCCGCTCTTGCGAAGATGCTCGAAGCTCGCGATGTACCCGACCGGCGCATCCAGCCACACGTAGAAATACTTGTCCGTCCTGCCCGGGATGCGAAAGCCGAAGTAGGGCGCATCGCGGGAGATGTCCCAGTCCCGCAGGCCCGCGTCGAACCACTCGGCCAGCTTCCGGACGACGCTCGTGTCCAGATGCCCTCCGGTGGTCCAGCGGCGCAGCGAGTCTTCGAACCGCGCAAGGCGGAAGAACAGGTGCTCGGATTCCTTCTGGACCGGCACGGTGCCCGTCACTACGGAGCGCGCGTCGATCAGGTCCGTCGGCGAATAGGTGGCGCCGCATACTTCGCAGCTGTCGCCGTATTGATCCTTCGCGCCGCATACCGGGCACGTGCCGCGGATGAAACGATCGGGCAGGAACATCTGCGCCTGTTCGTCATAGGCCTGGCGGATGACGCGCCATTCCACGAGGTCCTGTTCCCGGAGGCGCCCGTAGATCCGCTCCACCAGCTCGCGGTTTTCTTCGGAATGTGTGGTGTAGAACTCGTCGAACTCCACGTGGAAACGGCCGAAGTCCCGGACGTGCTCTGCGCGCACGCGTTCGACCAGTTCTTCGGGTGCGACGCCGAGCTCGCGGGCCCGCAACATCACCGGCGTGCCGTGAGCGTCGCTGGCGCAGACGAACAGGCAATCGTTGCCGATCAGCCGCTGGAACCGGACCCAGATGTCCGTCTGGACATACTCGACGAGGTGCCCGATGTGAATCGAGTTGTTCGCATAGGGCAGGGCGCTGGTGACCAGGATCTTTCTGGATGGCTTGGACATGGAGGCGAAGGGCACCAGGCTCGCGACGGCCCGCCTATGCTAACAAATATCGCCCGCACCACGGCTTCGGGCGAGCAGCGCCGCAGCCGGAGTCAACCGGCCATCCCTGGCCGGTTCACCGGATCCCCAAAAAGTATTTCGTGGGGTCCGGCTCGAGGTTACTTGAGCTTCAGCTCCCGGACGATCTCGGTGCCGAGTATCGTGCGCATCGACTCACGACTCGCCTCGGCTTCGCTCGCCTGCTTCATCGATCCGAAGATCTTCTTGCTGATCGCCTCGGACTGCTCATCCAGCTTGTCCAGGGCGGCCATGTTCTTGTACGTCACCACGATGTACAGGTCCGGGTCTCCCGGGCTGGCGCGGTGCCGTTGCATAGAAGTTGTAGTCTACGACGATGCCGGCCTTCTTCAGTTCCTCCTCCTGCTGGCGGAACGGACCCGCGAGCCACTTCACGTAGTCGTCGAACTTCCCGGGCTTGGTCAGCACCGACGTCACCTCGAGCACGTTTCCGGACGTGTAGGGACGCGAATCCTGGGCCAGCGCCGGACCTGCCATCAGGGCGATGACGACTGATACGAGCGCGGCGAGATACTTCGAGACAGATCTAACGCACATGGCATTCCCCTTGTTGCTTGTTGTTGAAAGAAGCGGGTCCGTCCGCAGCCGAACCGGTTGCTACTATACGCCGGCGGCGCAGTCCGTGCGCCCGGTGCCGTGAGCCGACGGACCGCGGCGGTCTCAGGTGGCGAAGTCCTTGATGTCCTCGAACATCTTCTTGTCGAGGGAGGATTCGTAAGCGGCGCGTCCGCTGATCAGCCCCTTGTCGAACAGCTCCCGCAGGGAGCTGTCCATGGTCTTCATGCCTACCTGGCGGCCGCTGTGCATCGCGTTCTCGAGCTGATCGAGCTTGCCCTGACGGATCAGATTCGCAACGGCGGGCGTGTTCACCATGATCTCGAGTGCGGCCACCAGACCCGCTGAGCCCTTGCGAGGCACCAGTTGCTGCGATATCACGCCGCGCAAAGACGTGGAGAGCATCGTCCGCACATGGGACTGCTTGTCGGTCGGGAAGGAGTTGACGATGCGGTCCACGGTCTGCGCGGCACCATTGGTGTGCAGCGTGCCCATCACCAGGATGCCCATCTCGGCCGCGGTGACCGCGATGCTGATCGTCTCCAGATCGCGCATTTCGCCGACGAGGATCACGTTGGGATCCTCGCGCAATGCGGAGATCAGGGCCGACGCGAAGCTCGGCGTGTGGTGGCCGATCTCGCGCTGGCTGATCAGGCACTTCTTGCGCTTGTGCACGAATTCGATCGGGTCCTCGATGGTGACGATGTGGCCGGCGAGCCGGTTGTTGATCTCGTCGATGATCGCGGCCAGGGTGGTCGACTTGCCGGATCCGGTCTTGCCGGTGACGAGAATCATGCCCTGCGGTTGTTTCGCGAGGTTCATGAGCACCGGCGGCAGATCGAGCTCCTTCAGCGTCTTCGCCTGCGACGGTATGGCCCGGAAGACCGCGCCGATGCCGCCAAGATGGCGGAACACGTTGACGCGGAAACGCGCGACGCCATCGACCGCATACGCGAAGTCGGTCGAGTCGCGCTTCTGGAAATCGGCGCGGGCCCCGGCCGACATGATCTGCATCAGGACCTCTTCCGCCCTGGCCTGGGAGAGGACCTCGTTCTCGAGCACCTTCAGGTCGCCGTAGAGCCTCATCCGCGGCGTTTCGCCGGCGACGAAATGCAGATCCGAGCCGCGCTTCGCGACCACCTGCTTCAGGTACTCGTCGATGGCATTGCCCGCCACCGCGCTCTGTGCTGTCTCAGGCTGCGCCATCGATCCTCGGCATGATTCCGGTGTCGGTCACGAATCGGGTGAACAAGCCCTTGTCGGAGGCGTACCGGAACGCGTCGTCCGGATCCACTTCCTTGCGCTGTATGGCCTCGAGCAGCGCCTGGTCCATCATCTGCATGCCGAGATCGCGACCGGTCTGCAGCTGCGACGGAATCTGGTGCGTCTGGTCGGTCAGGATCAGCTTGGCGATGGCGCGCGTCATGACCATGATTTCGACGACCGCCCGGCGACCGCGATTGTCCGGCGTCTTCACGAGCGTCTGCGTGATGACGGCGAGCAGGCTCTGGGACAGGAAGCTCTTCGTCTGCTCCCGCATCTCGCCCGGCAGCGCGTCGATGATCCGGTCGATGGTCTTGACGGCGCCGGTGGTGTGCAGCGTGCCGAGCACGAGGTGGCCCGTCTCGGCGGCCGTCATGGCCATGGAGATGGTCTCGGCGTCGCGCATCTCGCCGACGAGGATGACGTCCGGATCCTCGCGCAGCGCGGCACGGATGCCCTCGGCGAACGCCGGCAGGTGCGTGCCGAGCTCGCGCTGCACGACCTGCGCGCGCTTGCTCTTGTGCACGAACTCGATCGGGTCCTCGAGGCTGATGATGTTCAGTTCGTGAGAGCTGTTCAGATGATCGATCATCGCCGCGAGCGTCGTGGACTTGCCGGTTCCCGTCGAGCCGGTCACGAGGATCATGCCCTGGTGGTGATCGCAGAGCTTCTGCACGACCGGCGGCAGGTGCAGCTTCTCGAGCTTCGGCACCTCGCCCGGTATGTAGCGGAAAGTGGCGCCGACCCCGGTCTCCTTGCGAAAGACGTTGACGCGGAAGCGGCCACCATCCTCGGACACGTACGAGAAGTCCACGTCGCGGCCGCTGCCGAAACGCTCCTTCTGGGCCGGGGTCAGGATTTCGCCGACGTAGTTCTCGAGCTCGACCGCGCCGAGATCGCGGAACTTGATCGGCATGAGATCGCCATGCAGCCGCAGCATCGGCGGGACGCCGACCGCAAGATGCACGTCGGAACAGCCCTGGGCGAGGCCGAGTTTCAGGAAGGCATCTATGCGCGCCATGGGGTTCGTCCGGCCGTCATCCGGCGGGTGCGGCGGCCGCGATCGCGTCGCGCAGCTCGTTCATGGAAGCGTAGCGCTTCATCTTGTCGATCTCCATGGACTTGCGCACGATGGCCGCGAGCGCAGGCGGGATGTCGGGGTTGATCTCCTCGCATGGTTTGCACTTGCCCTGCACGTGCTGGTACATCACCGACATGTGATCGCCCTTCGAGTAGGGCGGGACCCCGGCCAGCATCTCGTACATGATGACGCCGAGGCTGTAGATGTCGGCGCGATGATCGACCTTCTTGCCGAGGATCTGCTCGGGCGCCATGTACTTGGGCGAGCCTATGACGTAGCCGGTCTTCGTGAGCTGCGTGTCCGCATGGGACGCGACGGCGGCCACGCCGAAGTCGACGATCTTGAGCAGTCCGTCGTCGTTGATGAGGATGTTGGCGGGCTTGAGGTCACGGTGAACGATGCCAACCTGATGAGCGACGTACATTCCGGTGGCGATGTCCACCGTCCACGAAACGGACTTGGCGAACGGCAGCGGCTTCCTGTTGTTGAGCTCGACGCCGAGCGTATGGGAGGGGAAATATTCCATCGAAATGGCGTAGTTCCCGCCGAGACTCAGGAAGTCATAGATGCGGATGACGTTATTGTGAGTGATCTTGCGGGAGTAGCGCAGCTCGTGGACGAATCGCTTCATCATCTCCTCATCCTGGCTCACGTTCGGGTTGAGGAACTTGAGAATCAGCCGCTCGTCGACCACGGTATCCTCGACGAGCACCACGGTGCCGAACGCACCCTTGCCGATCTTCTGGATGAATCTGTAGCGGCCTTCGATCATGTCGCCAGCGTTGAGCGTGCCAACGTCGAACTTCTGCGCTGACTCCGCGGCGCGCACGATCTGCTCGACTTCCGCAGGTTCCACGAGGAGCGTGCGGCTGGGCACCGCCATGCGCTCCTGCTTTTCCGCCGCCGCGACCGCGGTGGTCGAAAAGCGGTTCTCCAGCTTGACGACGGCGTCCGCCGCGGCTTTCGCGAGCGTCTCGTCGGCCCCCGTCATGTAGGGTTGCAGCTTCGCCTTCAGGGTGCTCACGTTGGCATGGTCCGCGAGTGTGGCAACCGCGCCAAGCGCCTCGATCCGGATCGCCTTGTCCGCATGATCGAGCAGGGGCATCAGCGTCGGCATCACCTTGGCATCCCCGAGCCGGCCGAGAGCGCGGACGGCAGCCGGCATGGACCGGGCGTCGCCGCTCAGCATCTTGACCAGCGCCGGGACCGCCTTCGAGCTGCCGATCTCGGCGAGCGCGTCCGCGGCCCGTTCGCGGACCCACCAGTCCGCGTCCTGGGTGGCCTTCATGAGGTGCTCTACCGCCCGCTGGTCCTTCGTCTGGTTGAGGATCTCGATGGCGGCGCGCCGGATGTTCTCGTCCGGATCACGGACCAGTTCCAGCACGGCATCCATGACCTTCGGTCCGCCGATTTTCGCCAGCGCATCGGACGCGCGCGAACGTACCCACCAGTCCTGGTCCTCCAGTGCGGCGAGCAGGTACTTGAGCGTGGCTACGTCGGCGATGCCGTTCAGCACTTCGACCGCGGCCCGGCGGGCGTCTTCGGATTCGTCGCGCAGCACCTCTATCAGATATTTCATCGTGTCGGGGTGCTTTGCCTTCACGACGAGGTCGATCGCCTTGCTGCGCGCCTCGAGATCCGGATCGCGCAACAGCGTGGAGAGCAGCGCGATATTGCGCTCCCCCGGCATGTTCTCGACCGCCAGCAGGGCGGCCTTGCGAACGGCCTTGTTGCGGTCCTTGAGCTGTCCTTCGAGGGCCTTGGCCACGTCGGGCCTGTTGAAGCGCGACAGCACTTCGATGATGTGCACGCGGATGCCGGGATCCTTGCCCTCCAGGCGGTTGACCAGATCGGGCACGAGATCGGGCGGGGCCACGTCGGCGATGATCTTGAATACCGCGGCCTTCTCGCGTGGTTCGAGGTCGTAGGCGCGGCGCAGGAGCTCGCGCGGGTTCAGGCGCTGCCTCGACGACCGCAGCACGTCGACCAACGCCGACGCCGATATGTCGTCGCGGCCGAGGAATTCCAGCAGGTTGTTGGGATCGTAGTTGGAGGAGGCGGCGAGCGCCGCGGCGACGCCGGCAACACAGCGTGCGTTGTTGTGCCCGAGACCGGCCGCGACCTCCTTGAGCGTGACATTGCTGACCTGTGCCGCCAGCGTCTGCACGAGCGCCGAGGCCTGCTCCTTCTCGGCGGTGATGAAGGCCTCGATCAGCTTCGGTATGGCCGTGGGTCCGAGGCGGCGCAGGCTCTCGATGGCTTTTCGCGCCTCGGGTGCCTGCATATCGCGTTCGGCCAGCAGTTGGGCGATCGAGCGCTCCGCCTTCAGTGTGCTGATGAACTTCATTGCCCAGGGATATCCCGTTCCCACGCACGCGCCATGACCACGCGGCCGCCGATCGCCGGAGGTTATGTCTATGAGGATACGCCGGCTGATCCGCGCGCAAAAAGCATTATGCCATAGGCCCAACCGCCGCCGGACGCAAGCGCGACCGGGCGGCGGCTCGAGGCGCATCCTCGGTATTCGGTTACAATGTCGCGCGTCCAGCCTGCTGCATACTGTTAACAACGTCACGAATCATGCCGGACCTCACTGTTCCCGCGGTCGAGCGGGTTGTCGCCACCTTTCCGGTGACGGATCTGGGCCTCGATCTTGGAGCAACCGGGCCGGCGATTGAGACCTCCATCACGGCCGATCGTGTCGAGGTCCGCGTGACGCTCGGCTTTCCCGCGTCGGGCCTGAAGGAATCCCTGCAGCGCGATATTGCCGCAGCCGTGAAGCGCGAGACGGGCGCACATGACGTATCTGTAACCATCGGCTGGACGATCGTGCCGCGAGCCCCGCAGGCTAACCTGACGCCGCTGCCCGGAGCCCGCAACGTGATCGCCGTGGCATCGGGCAAGGGCGGGGTCGGCAAGTCCACGACGGCCGTGAACCTCGCGCTCGCGCTCGCGAAGGAGGGTGCGCGGGTCGGCATACTCGACGCCGACGTCTACGGACCGAGCCAGCCGCTGTTGCTGGGGCTGTCCGGGGCCAGGCCCGAGAGCCGCGATGGCAAGACCTTCGAGCCGCTGACCGCTCATGGCGTCGAGACGATTTCCGTCGGCTTTCTGGTGGAAGAGGCGACGCCGGTGATCTGGAGGGGGCCGATGGTGACGCAGGCCGTCAGCCAGCTCACGTTCCAGACCAACTGGCACGACCTCGACTATCTCGTCGTCGACCTGCCGCCGGGCACGGGTGACACGCAACTCACGCTCAGCCAGAAGGTTCCCCTCGCCGGAGTCGTGATCGTGACGACGCCGCAGCAGATCGCCACACAGATCGCGCGCCGCGGCCTGAAGATGTTCGAGAAGGTCGGAGTCCCCGTTCTCGGCATCATCGAGAACATGAGCACATTCGTCTGTCCGGAGTGTGGCCATGAGGAAGCGCTGTTCGGCACAGGCGGCGGGCAGCAGCTCGCGGCGGAATGCGGTGTCCCCTTGCTCGGGCGCGTCCCGCTCGACGGCGCCATCAGGGCGCAAACCGACGCAGGAGTGCCGCCGCTCGTTGGCGATCCCGACGGCGCCATCGCGCGGCGCTACCGCGAGATTGCGCGCAGGACGGCGGCGCAGCTGGCGCGGCGGCCGAAAGACCAGAAACACAAGTTCCCGAAGATCGTCGTCGAGGACCGCAAATGAGCATCAAGGCGGACCGCTGGATACGCCGCATGGCGCAGCAGGGCATGATCGAGCCCTTCGAGCCCGGCCAGGTCCGGGAAGCCGGCGGCCGGCGGCTGATCTCGTACGGGACTTCCAGTTACGGGTACGACGTGCGTTGCGCGAATCGCTTCAAGGTGTTCACCAACATCAATTCCACCATCGTGGACCCGAAGGCCTTCGACAAGTCGAGCTTCGTGGACATGGAGGGCGAGGTCTGCATCATCCCGCCGAATTCCTTTGCGCTCGCCGCGACGGTGGAGTACTTCCGCATCCCGCGCAACGTGCTGACGGTCTGCCTCGGCAAGTCGACCTACGCGCGCTGCGGCATCATCGTCAATGTCACTCCGCTCGAGCCCGAGTGGGAAGGGCATGTGACGCTCGAGTTCTCGAATACCACGCCGCTGCCGGCGAAGATCTACGCCAACGAGGGCGTGGCCCAGATGATCTTCTTCGAATCCGACGAGGCCTGCGAGACGTCGTACAAGGATCGTGGCGGCAAGTATCAGGGCCAGCGCGGCGTGACCTTGCCGCGCACCTAGCGCTGTCCGGCGGCAGGCTCGCCCGGATCTTCGTAGACGACCAGCGGCTCCGGCGCCGGCGCGCCGTAGCGCCACACCTGTCCCTCGCGATATTCGATGGCTCCGGTTGCAACGGAGCGGATCGCCTGCGGATAGATGAGGTGCTCGCCCCGTTGCACCCGCTCGCGCAGCGACTGCTCCGTGTCTCCCGGCCGGACGCGCAGCCGGTACTGGATGACCGCCGGACCGGCATCGAGCTCGCGGGTCACGAAATGCACGGTGGAGCCGTGCCAGGCGTCGCCCGCCTCGAGCGCCCGCCGGTAGGTATCGAGACCCGGATACCTGGGCAGCAGCGACGGATGGACGTTGAGCATCCGGCCCAGGAAGCGCCCGACGAGATCCTCTGGCAGGATGCGCATGAAGCCCGCGAGGGCGATGAGGTCCGGCTGCAGCCGCGCGAATTGCCGGGCGAGCTCCGCGGCGAAGTTCTCGCGGCTGCCCGCGAGCCCGTAATCGACGACCGAGGCCGGAATGCCCGCGCTGCGGGCGCGCTCGAGCGCATATACACCCGGCCGGTCGCTGATCACCTCGCCGATCTCGACTTCGCCGCGATCCGTGCGCTCGATGATCGCCTGCAGGTTGGAGCCGCTTCCGGAGACGAGAATGACCAGGCGTTTCGGTGAGCGGCGCCCCGCGCTCATGAGCCGATGCGGACCTGACCGCTGCCCGTGACGACCTGGCCGATCCGGAACACAGTCTCTCCCGCATCCTGCAGCAGCGCCGTGGCGGCGCGTTCCTCGCCGGGTGGGATCGCCACGACCATGCCGATGCCACAGTTGAACGTGCGGTACATTTCGGCATCACTCACTTTTCCGGTCCGTTGCAGCCAGTCGAATACCGCCGGACGGCGCCAGCTCGCCGAGTCGATGCGGGCGTCGAGGACTCTGGGCAGCACCCTCTCGACGTTTCCGGGCAGGCCGCCGCCGGTGATGTGCGCCAGCGCCCGGACTTCGCAGGTGGCGATCAGCTTGAGCAGACTCTTCACGTAGATGCGCGTAGGGGTCAGCAGGTATTCGCCGAGGGTGCCGCCTTCCCAGGGCCTTGCCGAAGCGGCCGGGTCGAGGGTCAGGATGCGCCGGATGAGCGAGTAGCCGTTCGAATGAGCGCCGGAGGAGGCGAGACCGAGCAGCAGGTCGCCGGCATTCAGGCGCGAGCCGTCGATGATCCCGTCGCGGTTCACGACCCCGACGGCAAATCCCGCGAGGTCGATGTCGCCGGGGGCGTACATGCCGGGCATCTCGGCGGTCTCGCCGCCGAGCAGTGCGCAGCCGCCCAGCTCGCAGCCCGCGGCAATCCCGCGAATGACCGTCTCCGCCTGATCGACCGATAACTGCCCGGTGGCGTAGTAGTCGAGAAAGAAGAGCGGCTCCGCCCCCTGGACGACGACGTCGTTCACGCACATGGCGACCAGATCGATGCCGACCGTGTCGAGCTTGCCAAGCTCGAGCGCGAGCCGGAGCTTCGTCCCGACTCCGTCGGTGCCCGCGACCAGCACCGGCTGCGGATAGCGGCGCAGGTCGAGTTCGAACAGACCGCCGAATCCGCCGATCCCGCCGACCAGCCCCGAGCGAGCGGTGCGCCGGGCGAGCGGCTTGATACGCTCCACCAGCGCGTCGCCCGCATCGATATCGACGCCGGCATCCTTGTAGGTCAACGGTGTGTCGGAGTTCATGAGGATCCTGCAGGCAGAGGTCCGGTACGAACGGCGCGGGGCGGTTGTGCGCAGGCTGTCTATAATAGTGCAGCCATGGGAGCCGGCGCATGATCAACGAACCCGTACGGGCGGCGTCACTGTTGACGGCCCTCGTCCTGTGCTGCGCGGCTGTGGCAGTCGGGCCCGCGCATGCGGCCCGTGTCGACGACCTGTACTCCGCGACCGTTCCGGTCACCGATGCGTCGGCGGACGCGACACGCGCCGCTTTCGCCGAGGCGCTCCGCCGCGTGCTGGTGAAAGTGACGGGACGGGATGCGGCCGGACGGGACCCGACGGTGACGAGCCGCTTCGGCGATCCGCAGGCCCTCGTCCAGCAGTTCCGCCGCGACGGCAGCGGCCTGTGGGCCCAATTCGATGCCGCCGCGATACGCAAGGGGCTCGAGGCCGCCGGATTGCCGGTCTGGGGCGAAAACCGGCCGGCGACCGTCGTCTGGCTCGCTTACGACACGGGCGGCGGCGAGCGCGACGTCCTCGCCGGTGGCGGCACCGACGACGCGCTCAGCGCCACGCTGAGGCGGGACCTGCTCGAGGCTGCGGCGGCACGCGCCGTGCCGGTCGTACTGCCGTTGCGCGACTCGCAGGACCTCGCCGCAGTCACGTACGCGGATCTCTGGGGAGATTTCACCGCGCCCGTCGTGAACGCCTCGGCCAGGTACGAGGCGGACGCGGTGTTGATCGGTCGGGCCCGCCTGTTTCCCGTCGGCCTGCCCGACGTGCGCTGGACTCTCCTGGTCGGCGATGAGCGCGTCGACTGGCGAGGCGGCCTCGGCGACGGACCCGCGGGACTCGCCGAGCACCTGGCCGAACGGCTCGCCTCTTCCGCGACCGGCGGGCACACGCTGCGCCTCGGTGTGGCGGGGATCCACACCTTCGACGATTACGGCCTTGTGCTCGGCTACCTGCAGGGTCTCGACGTGGTCGAATCGCTGAGCCCCGTGGCCCTGGTGGCGGACGAAATTACGTTCGAACTCAAACTGCGCGGCGACCGGGAGCTGCTCGAGCGCTCCCTTGCCGTAGGCCGCATCGTCGAACCGGGCGGCGCGGGCGAAACCCCGCTTTCTCCAGCGCGGGTACCAGCCGACCTCTCGTACCGGCTGCGGTCGTCAGGCGCGCCCCGGCAATGATGCTGAAAGCATCTGCGATACCCAACGCGCTCTGCGTGCTGCGGATCCTGCTGGTCGCGCCAACGGTCTGGGCTCTCTTCGACGGGCGTTTCGGCCTCGCCCTGCTGCTCGTGTTCCTCGCGGGATTCTCCGACGGCCTCGATGGCTTCCTCGCCAAGCGCTTCGGCTGGCGCAGCAGGCTGGGCGGGCTACTCGACCCGCTGGCGGACAAACTGCTGCTGGTGTCTCTCTTCCTGGCGCTCGCTTTCCTCGCGCTGATCCCGTGGTGGCTTGCGGGTGTCGTCATCGGGCGCGATCTCGTGATCGTCACGGGCGGCATCGCGTACAACATGGTGGTCGGGCCGGTGGAGCCCGATCCGTCGCACGCGAGCAAGCTGAATACTCTCGCCCAGCTCTTCTGCATCGTCGGTGTCCTGGCTGAGCACGCTCTGCAGTGGCCGATGGATCCGCTGATCACCGCGGCCGGTGCCGCGGTGCTCGTCACGAGCGTGGTGAGCGGACTGGACTACGTCATCCGCTGGGGCACGAAGGCCATCAGCGCCCGGGCGTGATCGCAGGCACCGCAGATGCGCCAGCTTCCATTGAATGTCCGCTTGCCGGACCATGCCGTCTTCGAGAGCTTCCATGCCGGGCCGAACGCGGTCGCGGTCGCGAGTCTGCAGCGCGTCGCCGAGGGCGGGGACCCCGCGATCGTGTGGATCTGGGGACCCCCCGAATCGGGCAAGTCGCACCTGCTGCAGGCGAGCGTCGCGCGCGCACATTCCCGCGGCCTGGCCACGGCTTACCTGCCGCTCGGCGAGCTTCGTGACAGGGAGCCGGCGTTTCTCGACGGCATGGCGGCGCTCGACGTGCTCGCGCTCGATGACGCTCCTGTCGTTGCCGGGGACGGCGGCTGGGAGCAGGCGCTGTTCCGACTCTACGAGCAGCTCGTTCCGCGCGGCGGGCGGTTGCTGGTCGCGGCGGAAGCGCCGCCGGCCCAGGCAGGCTTCGGGTTGCCGGATCTCGGTTCGCGGCTGGCAGCCGGCGCCGTGTTCCGGCTCGTGCGGCTCTCGGACAGCGATTGCCTGCTCGCACTGCAGCGGCGAGCCGCGTGGCGTGGTTTCGCGTTACCGGATGAGACTGCGCATTACCTGCTGGCCCGTGTCGATCGCAGCGCCGGCAGGCTGTTCCGGCTGCTGGATCGGCTGGACCAGGAGGCGCTCGCGGCCCAGAAGCGACTCACGATTCCCTTCGTCAGGGCGTTGCTGGAGTCCGGCGTCTGAGTCACCGCCGCGCGCGACCGCGGCGCAGCGAATCCATGGAGGCGAGGAATACGGCCACGGTCAGCGTCGCAATGACCATCCCGTGCAAGCGCCACACCGGGTCGGTGATCGCCTCCATGATCCCGAAGCTGAAATAGGGAAGCATCAGGATCGCGGTGACTATCAACCATTTCGCGGGCGCCAGGAGGATGACGAGCACGAGCCCTGTCAGCGGCGCAACCCCGATCAGGTGAACGGCATCGAGCGGCCACGCCAGCAGCGCGATGAGTGCGACCAGGCCGGCCAGCGTCAGCCAGCACGAGACGGCCCGCCTCATGAAATCTTCGCGCCGGACAATCGCACCGCTATGTTCGCCACCCGGCGCCCGAGGTGTTCCGCTATGCGCGCTTCGTCGTCGGTGAGCCGCGTCTGGCTTTGCTCGTGCGCGACGTGCGTGGCGCCGTAAGGAGCGCCGCCCGCGCGGGTGGTGGTCAGCGCCTGTTCGGTGTACGGAATGCCAACCAGCAGCATTCCGTGGTGAAGGAGCGGGAGGGCCATGGAGAGCAGCGTGGCTTCCTGGCCGCCGTGCATCGTGCTCGTAGACGCGAATACCGCGGCGGGCTTGCCACTCAGCGTGCCGGAGAGCCATTCCGCGCCCGTGCCGTCGAGGAAATGCTTGAGCGGCGCCGCCATGTTGCCGAATCGTGTCGGACTGCCGAGGACGAGGCCCGCGCACTCCCGCAGGTCCTCGAGCGTGGCGTAAGGCGGGCCGTCACCTGGAACGGCCGGTAGCACCTCTTCCGTCCTGGCGGTCACCGGCGGCACTGTCCGCAGCCGGGCGGCTGCGCCGGGCACGGAGTTGACGCCGCGGACCACGTGACTGGCGATGGCCGCCGTGGAGCCGTGGCGGGAATAATAGAGCACGAGAATTTCCGCGGTGACGGGCACGGCATCATTCTACGGAGGTAAGCTGCGCCGTGCTCCGGGATCGGCTGGAGGCGACATCCGCATGAGCGAGTACGAGGTGGGCTTCAGGTGTGTCGTGTCGGGCAAGGTCCAGGGCGTGTTCTTTCGCGCCAGTACGGCGCGCGAAGCCACGCGCCTCGGGATCAAGGGTCACGCGATCAACCTGCCCGACGGCCGCGTCGAAGTGCTCGCGGCCGGTCCGGCAGGTGCCGTCGAGGAATTTCGCCGGTGGCTCCAGCGCGGGCCGCCGATGGCGCGAGTCGATCAGGTCGAGTGCCGGGCTGAATCCGCCTTCGGTGTTCCGGCCGGGTTCGTCACGCGGTAGCGGGAGCTACTGCTGGAACCAGCGTCGGCTCAGCCGATCGAGCACCTTCTGCGGATAGTCGGGCCGGCCGACGCTGCCGTTATAGCGCGCGAGGGCTTTCGTCCAGTCGCCCCGCTCGGCGTCGTAGTAATACCGCAGTATCGTGCAGCCCATGATCAGGTTGTCGCGGATGTCGATGAGACGCCGCCTGCCGAGCTCGTTGCGCCAGAAGGGCATGACCTGCATGAGCCCCTGGGCGCCCGCGGAGGAAACCGCGTAGGGATTGAACGCGCTCTCGACGTCGATCACGGCGAGCACCATCTCCGGCGGCAGACCCGCGCGCCTGGCTTCCTGGTGCGCCGTCTTCAGGATCTCGATGCCGACGGCCGGATCGGCAACCTGCCGCCCCAGCCTGGCAGCCATGTCCGTGAGCCAGACCTGCGCATCGAATCGATCCTGAAAGCTCGGGGTGCTCGCCAACGCCGCGCGTACGCGGTTGCGCAGCTCCGGGGTCGGCTCCTGACCACCGTGGACGGTGCCGACGACCAGGGCGAGCAGCAGGGCTGCCGCCCGGATGCGGCCGCCCCCCGGATCAGTCGCCCGTCGGGGCCGCAATCCGATCGCGCAGAAAGCCCAGGACATCGCTGAGTGCCACCTTCTCCTCTGTGCGGCTGCGGCGATGACGGTACTCGACCAGCCCGTCCTTGACGCCGCGGTCGCCGACGACAACACGGTGCGGAATGCCGAGCAGATCGGCTTCCGCGAACTTGACCCCGGGCCGCGCATCCCGGTCATCCAGCAGAACCTCGAAACCCGCCGACTGCAACTGTAGGTAGAGCGCATCCGCCGCCGCTGTGACGGGCTCGGAGTTTTTGGGATTCACGACGAGCACCGTGACGTCGAACGGGCTCATCGGATCCGGCCAGACGATACCGAGGTCGTCGTGATTCTGCTCGATCGCCGCCGCCACGATGCGCGACACGCCGATGCCATAGCAGCCCATCATCATGGCGCGTTCCTTGCCGTCGGGGTCGAGGACGACCGCATTCATCGCCTTGCTGTACTTGTCGCCCAGCTGAAAGATGTGTCCGACCTCGATGCCGCGCGCTATCGCGAACGTACCGCCGTCCGGCGCCGGATCGCCGCGGACGACGTTGCGCAGGTCAGCGGTCGCGGGCTCGGGCGCATCACGACCCCAGTTGACGCCGGTGTAATGCAGGTCTGCGGCGTTGGCGCCGGACACGAAGTCCGCGAGTGCTGCCGCGCTGTGATCCGCCACGAGCGGCAGGCGCAGACCCACGGGTCCGGCAAAGCCGGCGGGCGCGCCCGTCAGTGCCAGGATGCGTTCGGGAGATGCCATGGCCAGCGGCTCTGCCACTGCCGGCAGGGATTGGGCCTTGAGCGCGTTGAGCGTGTGATCGCCGCGCAGCGCGAGCGCCACGAGGCCGCCGTCGCTGCCTTCGACGAGCAGGGTCTTTATGCAGCGTTCCGGTGTCACCTTGAGGAACGCGCAGACTTCCTCGATCGTGCGCGCGCCCGGGGTGGCGACCCGGTGCAAAGTCGCGGCGGGTGCCGGGCGAGGCGCCGCTGGCGCCGGTGCGGGCGCCATCTCGATGTTGGCCGCGTAATCGCCGGTATCGGAGTACGCGATCGCGTCCTCACCGGAATCCGCCAGCACGTGAAATTCCTGCGACCGGGAACCGCCGATCTCGCCCGAGTCTGCCTCCACCGTCCGGAATCGCAGGCCCAGGCGCGTGAAGATCCGGCCATAGGCGCCGGCCATCGCCCGGTAGGTCTCCTCCAGAGATGCCTGGTCGAGGTGAAAGGAGTAGCCGTCCTTCATCAGGAACTCGCGTGCGCGCATCAGCCCGAACCGCGGCCGGATCTCGTCGCGGAACTTGGTCTGGATCTGGTAGTAGTTGACGGGCAACTGGCGGTAGCTGCGCAACTCGCGCCGCGCGATGTCCGTGATGACCTCTTCGTGGGTCGGGCCGAAGCAGTAGTCCCGCTCGTGCCGGTCCTTGATTCGCAGCAGCAGGTCGCCGTAGCGTTCCCAGCGCTTCGTCTCCTGCCACAACTCCGCGGGCTGGATCGCCGGCATGAGCAGCTCGATCGCCCCGGCACGGTTCATCTCCTCGCGCACGATGCGCTCCACCCGGCGCAGCACCCTCAGCCCGAGCGGCATCCACGTGAAGATTCCCGCGGTCAGGCGCCGGATCAGCCCCGCGCGGAGCAGAAGCTTGTGGCTGACCACTTCCGCTTCGGCGGGGGTCTCCTTGAGGGTGGTCCAGGAAAGCCGGCTGAGGCGCATGGGTGGTCGTCGGATGGACCGCAAAAAACCGGCGCCATTCTAGCGGCATTTGGAGATCCAGTCGCCGCGCGACGTGACTGACCCATCCCCGCGAGGTCCGAACCGTGGCAGAATTCGCCGACGGAGGGGACATCGAATGGAAGAGCCGGTTGAGTTGCCAGAACGTCCCCGGCGGCGGGGGATATATCTTCTGCCGAACCTGCTGACCACCGGCAGTCTGTTCGCCGGTTTCTACGGCATCATCGCGAGCATCGATGGCAATTATCGGCCGGCCGCCATCGCGGTCATCATCGCCGGCGTGCTCGACGGCCTCGATGGCCGGCTCGCGCGTCTGACGCACACCGAGTCGGAATTCGGCAAGCAGTACGACAGCCTCTCCGACATGGTGTCGTTCGGTCTGGCGCCGGCCGTGATCGTCTACCAGTGGGGCCTGGTGAGGCTTGCCGACTACGGCTGGATCTGGGCCAAGCTCGGGTGGCTCGCGGCGTTCGTTTACACCGTTGCGGCGGCGTTGCGCCTTGCGCGCTTCAACGTGCGTGCCCGCACGGTGGACCGCCGTTTCTTCGAGGGCCTGCCGAGTCCGTCCGCCGCCGGGCTCCTGATGAGCATGGTCTGGCTCGGTACCGAGCTCGGCTGGACCGGAGTATATGCATTGATACTCGCATTCGTCGTCACGGCCGCGGCGGGCGGCCTGATGGTGTCGCGATTCTCCTATTACAGCTTCAAGGAGGTGCACGCCCGCGGGCGGATATCCTTCACGTACGTGTTCGTCGTGCCTCTCACGTTCGTGCTGATCGCGATGGACCCGTCCACGGTGCTGTTTTCCATCGGCGTCATCTACGCGCTGTCCGGCCCCATGCTGGCGCTCTGGCGCCGGCAGCGGCGCCGGTCCGGACGGCTGCCGCGCCAAGAGCAGACACCGGGAAGCTGACGTGTCCGGCGGCTCCGCATTGACGGCCCGGCGGCGCACGATCCTGGCGGAGATGGGGATCGAGGTCTGGACCGCGCGCAGTGCGCCATCCGCGTCTGCGGAGACCGTGCCCGGCTGGCAACCCCTGCGGGAAGCGGTGAGCTCCTGCACGCGCTGCGAGCTGCATCGCTCGCGTACGCAGACGGTTTTCGGAGTCGGCAGCGAAACGGCGCGCTGGATGATCGTCGGCGAGGCGCCGGGCGCCGAAGAGGACCGGCGGGGCGAGCCTTTCGTGGGTCCCGCGGGTCAGCTGCTTGACGAGATGCTGCGCGCGGTCGGGGTCTCCCGCGGCGAGGTGTTCATCGCGAACGTCCTCAAGTGTCGCCCGCCGGAGAATCGCGATCCGAGGCCGGCGGAGATCACGGCCTGTGCGGACCACCTGAACGCGCAGCTGCGTCTCATCAGGCCGAAGCTGATACTGGCGGTCGGACGGATCGCGGCGCAGAGCCTGCTGCGCCAGGAGGTGCCGGTCGGCCGCCTGCGCGGCAGGGTTCACGCGTACGGACCCGAGGGCACTCCGCTCGTCGTCACCTATCACCCGGCGTATCTGCTGCGCTCGCCTGCCGAGAAGCGCAAGGCCTGGGATGATCTCCGGCTCGCCGTCGACGCCGTGGATCCGCGCGCGTCATGATCGCCAATCCAAGCGCACTCGCACCCGTAGTCCGCGATATGCGCCAGCACGACGTGCCGCGCGTCGCCGCGATCGAGCGCGAAGCATACGAGTTTCCGTGGAGTCCCGGAATCTTCCGGGACTGCCTGCTCGCGGGCTATACCGGCCTGGTCGAGGAATGCCGCGGAGACGTCATCGGCTACGCGATCATGTCGGTCGCGGCCGGGGAAGCGCACCTGCTGAATCTCTGCGTCGCCGCGGCCTGCCGGCGCGCCGGGCATGCCCGCAGGCTGCTCGACGCCATCATCGACCGGGCGCAACAGGCTGACGCGGAACGCATGCATCTCGAAGTGCGACCATCGAACGAAGCCGCGCTGGCGCTGTATGCCAGTTACGGGTTCGAACGCGTGGGCGTGCGCCGGCACTACTACCGCGCCAGGAGCGGAAGCGAGGATGCCGTGCTGCTCTCGCGCTTCCTGGGTCGCCGGCGACGTCGCGATTGAGCACGCGCGCCCCGGTCGCGGCTGGCCGTGCCTTGTGGCTGCAGCGTCCCGTGCTGGGCTGGGCGCTCTACGACTGGGCCAATTCGGCCTTTGCGCTGAGCGTGATGACCGCGTTCGTGCCGGTGCTGCTGGCCGGCTACTGGAACGACGGCGCGCCGTCCACCGTCGGCACGTTGCGGCTCGGGCTCACGAACGGCGTGGCGAGTTTCGTCGTGGCCCTGCTTGCCCCCGTCATCGGCGCCCTCGCCGATCAGAGCGGACGGCGCAAGGCATGGCTGCTCCGGATCACGTTCCTTGGCGTCGCTGCGACGGCCGGGCTGTATCTGGTGGCGGCGGGCATGTGGCTGCTGGCCGCTGTCCTCTACGGAATCGCATCCATCGCTTTTGCGGCGAGCAATGCACTCTACGATTCACTGCTCGTAGACGTCACGACGCCGGAGCTGTTCGATCGCGTCTCCGCCTATGGCTACGCGCTCGGGTATCTCGGTGGCGCGCTGCTCTTCACACTAAACGTCTTCATGGTGGCGCGGCCCGCCGCCTTCGGGCTCGCTTCTGCAAACGAGGCGCTGCTCGTGGCATTCCCGCTGGTGGCGCTCTGGTGGTTGCTCTTTTCGGTGCCGCTGGCCCTGTGGGTGCACGACGATCCGATCCTCGAGGGCGGGCCCGGCGCGATGGCGGCGGGGTTCAGACAGCTTGCGGCGACGCTCCGTGCCGTGCGCGCGCAGCCCGACCTGTTTCGTTTCCTGCTCGCCTACTGGCTCTACATCGACGCCGTGTACACGATCATCAAGATGGCCGCTGATTTCGGCCTGGCGCTCGGGCTGACCGCCCGCGACGTCACGCAGGCGCTCCTCGCGACGAATTTCGTGGCGTTTCCCGCGGCGCTGGCTTTCGGGCGGCTGGGCGAAAAGATTGGCACTCGCGGGGGCATCTATGCCGGCCTGGCCGTCTACATTCTGGTGACCCTGGCGGCACCGTTCGTGGATTCGGCGCGCGAGTTCTACGTGCTGGCCATTGCGGTCGGGCTGGTGCAGGGAGGCGTTCAGAGTCTCAGCAGGTCGTTCTTCGCCCGACTGATACCGCCGCGGCAGACGGCGGAATACTTCGGCTTTTACAACATGCTTGGCAAATTTGCCGCGATCCTCGGTCCGGTGCTGACCGGCGTGACCGCTTACGCCTTCGGCAGCCAGCGCCTTGGCATTCTCTCGTTGCTGCTGCTGTTTGTCGCCGGGACCGTGCTGCTCATGGGCGTCCGCGGGCCGGGCGCGGCCTGAAGTCCCTGATCATCCCGGCAAGCCGGTGCTCGAGACCGGGATCCGCAACACCGCCGTAGCGCAGGCGCAGGTAGAGCTCGGTCATGATACGGACCGCCGGCGCCAGGTCGGGTCGCGCCGCCGCCACGGCTTCCGCGTAGTGCACTGGCGCTTCCGCCGGGCCGCGCGGCCGCACGATGCCCGCGAGCCGCAGGCACAGCTTCGCGTAGAGCCTCGCGCCGGCATCCCGGCGCGAGGCTCGCCGGTGGCGTAACGCGATCGCCATCACCACGAGGCAGATCACCGAGGCTCCGGCGGCCAGCGCCACGAGCTCGATCGTGCGCGGGACCTCGAAGCCGAGCGCGAGCAGCAGGTCTTCCTGCATTTCGGGACCGTACGCGAGGATCCAGCGGTCCCAGGCCGCATTGACCGCGTCCCATGACAGGGCCAGCCGGCTGACGAAGGGGCTCACGCGCCAGAAGCGATCCGAGACCCTGACGGCACCGCCGAGGGTGTTCTCCATGCCGCGCTCGATGCGCTCAGGCGCCACCGCCGCCGTGGGATCCACGCGCTGCCAGGCGCCATCGAGCCACACCTCGACCCACGCGTGGGCATCTGCCTGCCGCACGATCCAGTAGTCGCCGAAGGGATTGAGCTCGCCGCCCTGGTAGCCGGCGACCACGCGGGCCGGAACGCCGCCCGCGCGCGCGAGCACGGCGAGCGCGGAGGCGAAGTGTTCGCAGAATCCCTCCCGCGTGGCAAACAGGAAGTCGTCCACGGGCTGTGTCCCGAGCGGCGGTGGGCTCAGGGAATAGGAAAACTTCTCGTCCCTGAACAGCTGCAGCGCCCGCGCGATGAATGCGCGATCGCCGGAGGAGGCGCTGCGCAGCTCCCGCGCCAGCTCCAGAGTACGCGGGTTCTTCCCTTCCGGCAGCCGCAGGTTCATGGCGAGGGCGGCCTCGCTCGCGGTGGTTGCCCCGCTGCCGGTGATCACCGATCGGGCGCGATACGAGAGCCGCTCCCAGAACGGTTCGGCACTGAGCAGTTGCAGAGCGGGGCCGAGCGCCGCGTGCAGACCCGACCACGCCACTGGCGTCTCGAGAGCAAGCAACCAGCGCCGGCCCTGCGGTTCGACCACGACCTGATAGCCGAACTCGGGTCCGTTGTGCGAATACGCCGGTGGCGCGTTGTACCGCGCCGGGAGGGGCATCGCAGACCAGGTCCGCCCGTCGAATCGCTCCAGCACGGGTCCGCGCCAGTAGAGGGATTCCAGCGCCGGCACGCGGCCATCGAAGCGCACCCTGAACGCAACTTCGTCGGACTCACCGAGCGCGGTGATATCGCCCGGCGAGATTTCGTCGGCAAGGCCGGTCACGCCGCTCTGGTTCGCCGCCGGCATCGCCCAGAACGGCCCGGAGATTCGCGGGAACAGCAGGAAGAGGACGGCGGCCAGGGGCAGTGCCTGCACCGCGAGCCGCGCCGACAGCGCTGCCGCGGCGGGCAGCGACAACAGCCTCTCGCGGCGCACCGTCTGTGTGAGGGCCGCCGTGATGCCGATCGTGCCACTGACGAGCCAGGCCGGCGACCAGAGGGCCTGTTCGCGCAGGAACACGGCGAACAGCAGGAAGTAGCCGATCAGCACGACGAGAACGCGATCGCGCTCGTTGCGGGTCTCGAGGAGCTTCATGCCCGCCATGACGAGCAGCAGCGCCGAGCCTGCCTCGACGCCCGACACGCTGCGGTAGCTGACGGCTACACCGAGGAAGCCGAGTATCGTCACCGGCAGCCGCAGCCACAGCGACGGCAGTCGCCAGCCGCGCGCGGCCGCCGCGATGCGCCACAGCGCGATCGGCAGGACCAGCACCGGAATCCATGGCACCACCGAAAACATGTGTGGCGCGCCGCCAAATATGACGGCAGCCGCAGCCCAGGCGATCTGTCGCCGGTCACGGGCACGGTCCGGCGCGGCTCTGGAGGGCACCTCGGCCATCAGCGTTCCTCTCTCTCGAGCCCGGCCGTCGCGAGGCAACGGAGGCACCGGTGGAGCTGCTCGCGGCCGTGGCCCGGCTCGATGCGCGTGCCCGGGACGCGCAAGCCCCAGGTCCGATCCTGTTCGAAAGCGTCGATGACGAGGCGAGTGAGGCGCGCCACGCGTGTCTCGTCGTCACTCGAGGGCAGTGCATCCCAGTCGATCCAGACCGGTTCGTGGCTCGTGCCGCCCCGGTACTCGCGGACCAGCAGCACTCCCGTGCGCGCGTAGCTCCGCCACGCGATATGTCGCGGTGAATCACCGATCTGATAGTCACGTAACCCGGCGAAGTCGTCGTGCCCGTGATGCTTGAGCCCGTCCGCGGGGGCCGCGGTTTCGGGCCTGCCCGCACCAACGACGTCGGCAGCGGGACGCGGATAGACGATGGGTCTGGCGTCCATGTGGACCCAGACCCAGGCGCGCATCAGACCGAGCGGCGCCCTGCTCGTCAGCCTCAGCCCTGGCAGGGGCATGGTGCCGCGCCGACGGGTGGCGAGCGGCAACTGCACCGTTCTCGCGTCTGTTCCTCCGACGCCGCCCGGAACCTCCGCGGAGCCGTTCCAGTCGAGAAATATTTCATCGCGCGGGTTCCGCGATTCGTTCACCAGGGAAAAACGCACCTGCAGCGGATCCCCGGCGAAGACCGGCTCGGCGCCGAGGTATTGCACATGCAGACCCGAGAGCATGCGGTGCGTATGGTAAATGGCGACGATGCCGATCCCCGCGAGCAGAAAAGTCAATGCGAACCCGAGGTTGTTGTTGTAGTTCATGGCGCCGGCCAGCATCGTCGCCAGCATCACCCCATACACGAGCCCCGAGGCGGTGGGCAGGATGTAGATGCGCTGGCTGGCCAGCGTCAGCCTGGAGGGATCGCGCCCGTGGCGGCGATAAGCCCATTGCCGGGTGCGCTCGTTGAAGAATTCGCTGATGACGAGCCAGGGAGAGCGCATGGGACCTCCGGGCGGGGAGGCGTGTACCGGATCAGGGGATCGGCACTTCGGCAAGCACGCTGCGGGTGGCATCACTCGCGGACAGCGCCGCTTCACCGCGCCTGCGCAAGCGGTGGCCGGCGACGGGTCCGAACACCGCCTGTACGTCTTCCGGATAGATGCCCGTATGGCCGCTGATGAGCGCCCAGCAGCGCGCGGCGGCTACGAGGTCCAGGGCTGCACGCGGCGACAACCCCAGCTCGAACTGCGGGGATTCGCGCGTGAACCGGACGAGGGCCTGCACGTAATCGAGCAGCGCGTCGGTCAGCTGGACGGTCCGTGTCACGCTCCGCAGTTCCTCGAGCTCCACCAGACCCATTACCGGTCGCAGATCGGCGAGGAGGGCGCGCCGGTCCTCGCCACGGAGGAGCTTGCGCTCCAGCGGTTCCGCGGGATAACCGAGACCGATGCGCATCAGGAAACGGTCGAGCTGCGACTCCGGCAGCGGGAAGGTGCCGATCTGGTGCACGGGATTCTGCGTGGCGATGACGAAGAAGGGCGAGGGCAGCTTGTGCGTCACTCCGTCCACGCTCACCTGCTGCTCCTCCATGGCCTCGAGGAGAGCACTCTGGGCTTTCGGGGTGGCGCGGTTGACTTCGTCGGCGAGTATCACCTGGGCGAACAGCGGCCCAGGCTGAAACTCGAACCGGCCGTGATCGCGATTGAAGATCGAGGACCCGATGATGTCCGCCGGCAGCAGGTCGCTCGTGAACTGGATGCGGCGGAACGAAAGGCCGAGTACGGCTGCAAGGCTGCGTGCCAGCAGTGTTTTGCCGACGCCCGGCACATCCTCGATCAGGAGATGCCCGTGCGCGAGCAGGCAGGCGATGGCGAGGCGGATCTCGTTCTGCTTGCCGAGGATGACCTGGCCGACTTCCTTCACGGCCTGGTCGGCGAGGGCGCGGCCGCGTGCGAAGCGCGATTCCCCACCGACTGCTGCCAGGCGATCTGCCATGCCCGTATCCGTCCGCACTACCGACACCGCACGCTTCTCCTCACGTTAGCATGGCATCTTGCCCGACCTGGCTACCGGGAATCATGAACTGGGGCACAGAACCTTATGTCCGGATTCGGCCGGTCGCGGCTGGCACCGAGCAGGTTAGCTGCTCAAGAAAGTATCCGTGAAACATCATATTAGCCGTCATATCTCGACGATTGCTGGCCGGCGTCCGTCAGTGCAGGTCGGTGCCCCCCGTCAGGAACCGGTCCACCTCGCGGGCTACCCCGCGGCCCTCATGGATGGCCCACACCACGAGGCTCTGGCCGCGCCTGCAGTCGCCTGCCGCGAACAATCCGGGGATGTTGGTGCTGTACCTCTCGTACTCGGCGCGTACGTTGCTGCGCGGGTCCGTTTCAACGCCCATCTCCCGCAACAGCGGCTGCTCGGGACCTAGAAATCCCATCGCCAGCAATACGAGCTGGGCCGGGCGCGTCTTCTCGCTGCCCGCTTTCTCGGTCGGCACGAGCTGGCCCTGAGCATTCCTTTCCCAGGCGATCTCGACGGTCACCACGTCGCTCACATGGCCGTCGCTGCCTGCGATGAACGCTTTCACCGTGTTGAGGTAGGCCCGGGGGTCGGCTCCGAACCGGGCGGCGGCTTCATCCTGTGCGTAATCCAGCCGGTAGACCTTCGGCCACTCGGGCCAGGGATTGTCTTCGGCGCGCTCCAGCGGCGGTTTCGGCAGGATCTCGAGCTGGGTGAGGCTGCGGCAGGCCTGACGCATCGCCGTACCGACGCAATCGGTGCCGGTATCGCCGCCGCCGAGAACGATCACGTCCCTGCCGCGCGCGTGGATCGGGCTCGCATCCGGAGCGCCGGCGAGCAGCGCTTTCGTGCTCGTGGTGAGGTACTCCATGGCGAAGTGAATCCCCTTCAAGCCGCGCCCTTCGACGGCGAGATCGCGCGGCTGCGTCGCACCCGTGCAGATCACGGTTGCGTCGAAATCCTTCAGCAGCAGCATTGCCTCGACGTTGTCGCCTACGTTGGCATTGCAGATGAACTTCACGCCTTCCTCTTCCATCAGCCTCAGGCGGCGTTCGACGACCTCGCGCTTGTCGAGCTTCATGTTGGGGATGCCATACATGAGTTGTCCGCCCGGGCGGTCGTCGCGCTCGAGCACGGTGACCGAGTGGCCGGCTTGATTCAGCTGATCGGCGGCGGCGAGTCCGGCCGGGCCGGAGCCTATGATGACGACCTTTTTTCCGGTGCGGACGCGGGGCGGCTGAGGCAGCACCCAGCCTTCCTCCCAACCGCGATCGATGATCGTGTTCTCGATGTTCTTGATCGTGACCGGTGGCGCATTGATGCCGAGCACGCAGGAGCCCTCGCATGGAGCGGGGCAGACACGGCCCGTGAATTCCGGGAAATTGTTGGTCTCGTGGAGCCGGGTCAGCGCCTCACGCCACAATCCGCGATAGACCAGGTCATTCCACTCGGGTATCAGGTTGTTGACCGGGCAACCGGCAGCGCCGCCGTTGATGATCGTGCCGGTCTGGCAGAAAGGCACGCCGCAATCCATGCAGCGCGCACCCTGCTGGCGCAGCCGCTTGTCCTCCATGTGATGATGGAATTCGGCCCAGTCGCGAATACGCTCCCGCGGGCTCCGATCCACGGGCAGTTCACGCAGGTATTCGATGAAGCCGGTCGGCTTGCCCATCGTCAATTGCCCCCGACGCGCGCGAGGTCGCGGGCGTTCTCCTCGAACGCGACCATGATGGCCTCGTCCCCCGTGAGGCCCTGCTCGTGGGCACGACGGATGCAGGAGAGCATGCGCTGATAATCGCGGGGAATGACCCTGACGAAGCGCGCGGCGCTGCCTTCCCAGTCGCCCAGAACGCTCCTGGCGCGACTGCTGCCCGTGTGGGCGAGATGCCGCTCGATCATGGCCTTCAGGCTCGCAATCTCGCCGGCGTCACTGAGCGGTTCGGTACCGACCATCTGCGTGTTGACGTTCCGCGCGAGGTTGCCCGTCTCGTCGAGAACGTAAGCCACCCCGCCCGACATTCCCGCCCCGAAATTGCGTCCCGTCGGGCCGAGCACCACTACTCGGCCACCGGTCATGTATTCGCAGCCATGATCGCCCACCGCCTCGACCACGGCCTCGGCGCCGCTGTTGCGTACTGCGAAGCGCTCACCGGCCATGCCGCGGATGTAGGCCTCGCCGCCGGTCGCACCATAGAGCGCGACGTTTCCAACGATGATGTTGTCCTCGGCCCTGAAGGTTGCCGTCGCAGGAGGGAAAGCGATGATCCTGCCGCCCGACAGGCCTTTGCCGCAGTAATCATTGGCGTCGCCTTCGAGGACGAAGGTCATGCCTTTCGGCATGAAGGCGCCGAAGCTCTGGCCTGCCGACCCGTTGAACTTGATGTGGATCGTGTCGTGAGGCAATCCCTTCGCGCCCCATTTCCTGGTGACTTCGCTGCCCGTGATCGTACCGACGACGCGGTTGACGTTCCGTATGGGGAGCTCGGCCGTCACCTTCGCGCCGCGTTCGATGGCGGGCTGGCAAATCCCCAGGAGGTGAGTGAGATCGAGCGACTTCTCCAGCCCATGATCCTGGGGCACCTGGCAGTAACGTCCAACGTCGGACCCGACGTCCGGCTGGTAGAGGATGTTGCTGAAATCGAAACCCCTGGCCTTCCAGTGATCGACCGCTTTCCGCGCTTCGAGCCGGTCGACCCGGCCGACCATCTCCTCGATCGTGCGAAAGCCGAGCTGCGCCATGATTCCACGCACGTCCTGGGCGATGAACCGCATGAAATTGATGACGTGCTCCGGCTTGCCGGCGAACTTTTCGCGCAGCCGCGGGTCCTGGGTGGCCACACCGACCGGACAGGTATTCAGGTGACAGACGCGCATCATGATGCAACCGACGGCGACGAGCGGCGCCGTGGCGAAGCCGAATTCCTCGGCGCCGAGCAGTGCGGCGATGACGACATCGCGACCGGTCTTGAGCTGGCCGTCGGTCTCGATCGCAATGCGGCTGCGCAGGTTGTTCAGCACGAGCGTCTGGTGGGTTTCCGCCAGCCCCAGTTCCCACGGAAGTCCGGCGTGCACGATGGAGGTCTGGGGCGAAGCGCCCGTGCCGCCGTCGTGACCACTGATGAGCACGACATCGGCGTGGGCCTTCGCGACTCCGGCGGCGATGGTGCCGACGCCGATCTCCGCAACGAGCTTCACGCTCACGCGGGCGTCGCGGTTGGCATTCTTCAGGTCATGAATCAGCTCGGCCAGGTCCTCGATCGAGTAGATGTCATGATGCGGCGGCGGCGAGATCAGGCCCACTCCGGCGGTGGTGTGGCGGACCTTGGCAATCCACGGGTAGACCTTGGTGCCGGGCAGCTGGCCACCCTCGCCGGGCTTGGCACCCTGCGCCATCTTGATCTGCAATTCCCTGGCATTCACCAGGTACTCGCTGGTGACGCCGAAGCGCCCTGAGGCGACCTGCTTGATCGACGAGTTCCTGGAATCACCGTTCGGCAGGGGCTGATAGCGTTCGGGATCCTCGCCGCCTTCGCCCGTGTTCGACTTGCCGCCGATGCGATTCATCGCGATGGCCAGCGTTTCGTGCGCCTCTTTGCTGATCGAGCCATACGACATGGCCCCGGTCTTGAAGCGCTTCACGATCGTTTCGACCGGGTCGACTTCCTCGAGCGGGATCGACTTGCCCGGCACGAAATCCAGCAGGCCGCGCAGCGTGCTCTTGTTCTTCGACTGATCGTCGATGATGCGAGCGTAAGATTGATAAGTGGCGTAGCTTCCCGTCCGCACCGCCTTCTGCAGCCGGTGGATGGATTCCGGATTGAACAGGTGATACTCGCCATCCGCCCGCCACTGGTAGAGCCCGCCGGCTGGCAGCGCGTGACCATTCACCTGCCGCTGCGGAAACGCCGCGCGATGGCGCATGAGCGTCTCGCGGGCTATCACGTCGATCCCGATGCCGCCGACCCGCGACGGTGTCCACGTGAAATACTCGTCGATGACGTCCTGGCGGAGCCCGATGGCCTCGAACACCTGGGCGCCGTGGTAGCTCTGCACTGCGGAGATGCCCATCTTGGACATCACCTTGACGACGCCCTTGATCGCCGCCTTCACGAAATTCCTGCAGGCGGTCCTGTATTCGATGTTGGGCAGCAACCCCTCGCGGATCATGCCGTCGATGGTCTCGAATGCGAGGTAGGGGTTGATGGCGCTGCAGCCGTAGCCGACCAGCAGCGCAAAGTGATGCACCTCGCGCGCTTCGCCCGTTTCCAGCACCAGGCTCACGCGCGTGCGCAGCCCTTCGCGAATGAGATAGTGATGCAGTCCCGACACCGCCAGCAGCGCAGGAACGGGCGCGAATTCGCCGTTGACCCCGCGATCGCTGAGGATCAGCACGTTGAGTCCTTCATCCTCGATCATCCGGCGCGCACGCTGGCAGATCTCCTCGAGCGCTCCGGTGAGACCTTTCTCGCCGCGGGCCACCTGGAACAGGCTGGAGATCACGCCCGCGCGGATGCCGGGCAGGTCGACACGCCGGACCTTCGCAAATTGCTCGTTGGTGAGCACGGGACCGGAAAGTTCGAGGCGCCGGCAGTCTGCCGGCTGTGGCTGCAGCAGGTTTCCCTCGCAGCCGAGCCACACCTCCGACGCCGTGATGAGCTCCTCGCGGATGCAGTCGATGGGCGGGTTCGTGACCTGTGCGAACAGCTGCTTGAAGTATTCGTAGAGCAGGCGCGGCTTGTTCGACAGCACCGCCAGCGGCGTGTCGTTGCCCATGGAACCGACGGCCTCGACGCCGTCGCGGGCCATCGGCATGATGACGATGCGTTCGTCCTCGAACGTGTACCCGAAGGCGATCTGCCGCTGCAGCAGAGTATCGTGGTCGGGCGCGGGGATCTCTGGTGCGGGTGGCAGCTGGTCGAAGTGCACGAGGTGATCGTTGAGCCATTGCCGGTATGGCCGCTCGCTGGCCGCCGTCCGTTTGATCTCATCGTCGTCGACGATCCGGCCCTGCTCCGTGTCGACGAAGAACATGCGGCCGGGTTGCAGCCGCCCCTTCGTGAGGATGTTCTCGGGTGGAATGTCGAGCACGCCGGCCTCGGACGCCATGATCACGAGGCCATCCTTGGTCACGTAATAGCGTGAAGGTCTGAGGCCGTTGCGGTCGAGGACGGCACCCACGCGGATGCCGTCGGAAAAGGCGATCGAGGCGGGGCCGTCCCAGGGCTCCATGAGGCTCGAATGGTATTCGTAGAAGGCGCGCCTCGCGTCGTCCATGTCGTCGTGATTGGACCACGGCTCCGGGATCATCATCATGATGGCGTGAGGCAGTGAGCGCCCGGCGAGCACCAGCAACTCCAGCACGTTGTCGAACATCGCGGAGTCGCTGCCGTTCGGATTGACGATGGGCGGGATCTTCTGCATGTCATCGCCGAAGACATCGGACTCGAACCGCGCCTCGCGCGCCTTCATCCAGTTGATGTTCCCGCGCAGCGTGTTGATCTCGCCGTTGTGGGCGAGATAACGATACGGATGGGCCCGGTCCCAGCTCGGGAACGTGTTGGTCGAGAACCGTGAATGCACGAGCGCCAGCGCCGTCTCCATGGCGGGATTCGTGAGATCGGGGAAGTACTGCGCCAGCTGCTCCGTGAGCAGCATGCCCTTGTACACGATGGTCTTGTACGAGAGGCTGCAGAGGTACCAGTGTTCGGCGCCGTCGAGTGTCGAGGTGCGGATCTCGCTGTAGGCACGCTTCCGTATGACGTACAGCTTGCGCTCGAATGCCATCTCATCGGGGAGTTGTGGATCGCGGCCGATGACCGCCTGGCGCATGAACGGCTCGGATGCGCGTGCCGTATCGCCGAGCATCTTGTTGAATGTAGGCACCGTCCGCCAGCCGAGGAAGGTCTGTCCTTCCGACTGCACGATCTGCTCGAACCGTTGCTCGAGCTTGCGCCGCTTGGAGACATCGCGGGGGAAGAAGACGATGCCACAGCCGTAGTGTCCCGGCGCCGGCAACGCGATGTGCGCCTTCTCGCTCACTTGTTGCATGAACTTGTGCGGCATCTGCAGCAGCACGCCCGCGCCGTCGCCGGTATTCGCCTCGCAACCGCAGGCCCCGCGATGATCGAGGTTCCTCAGGACTTGAATGGCCTGTACGAGAATCCCGTGTGACTTCCGGCCCTTGATATCCACCACGAAACCGACCCCGCAGGCTTCGTGTTCGAAGGACGGGTCGTAGAGGCCCTGGCGCGGCGGTGCGCTGGCTAGTTCCTTGCCGGTCGGTCGGCGCGATGTGTTCATGGGCGGTCTTGTGGCGTGCAAAGACGGACGGACGCTGCAGCGGGCCAGTTTAAGGCCCGGGGGCTCCGCCGAAAAGACTTCCTCCCGCCCGATCAGCCGGATTTAGTCAGATTGCCGAGCTGCCGGCGCAGCTGCTCGATTTCCCGCCGGGCGTTCTGTGCCTTTTCCCGCTCCTTCTCCACGACCGCGGGCGGCGCATTGGCGGCGAACTGCTGGTTCGCGAGCTTCGCCTGCGCCCGTCCGAGATCGCCTTCGGCCCTGGCGAGGGCTTTACCCAGACGATCGCGCTCGGCGGTCACGTCGATCAGGTCGGCGATGGGGACGAGGATCTTCATCTCACCGAGCAGCGCGGTGGCGGACGGCGGGACAGCATCACCCCGTTCGAGGACGCGAATACTCTCCATGCGCACCAGCCTCTGCAGATAGCGGCTGTTAGCCGAGAGCCTCTCCCTGTCCGCCGCCGAGGCGTCCTGCACGAGCACCGGCAATGGCTTCAATGGTGCAATGTTCATCTCGCCGCGGATCTGGCGGATGCCGAGGATGAACCCCTGGACCCAGGCGAGCTCGCGCTCCGCCGCGTCGTCGGCCGCGAATTCCGCCGCGGCGGGGAAGGCCTGCAACATGACGCTGGGGCCGCCCACACCGGCGACGGGCGCGACCTTCTGCCACAGCTCCTCGGTGATGAACGGCATCAGCGGGTGCAATGCACGGAGCAACGCCTCCAGCACGCCTATGAGCACATGCCGCGTCGCGGCCTGCCCGGCCGGCGAGGCGCCACCCTCCTGCAAAATGGGTTTCGTCAGCTCCAGATACCAGTCGCAGTACTCGTTCCAGGTGAATTCGTACAGCGCGCGCGCCGCCAGATCGAACCGGTACGCGGCGAGCTGCTCGCTCGTCACCGCGAGCGCCTTGCCGAACCGGGAGAGGATCCAGCGATCGGGCAGCGCTCGCTCATGCAATCCTGCTCCGGGCGCTGCCGCATTCGTGCCTTCGACATTCATCAACACGAAGCGCGTCGCGTTCCACAGCTTGTTGCAGAAGTTGCGATAGCCTTCGATACGATTGAGATCGAAGCGGATATCGCGTCCGGTGCCGGCGAGCGCCGCGAACGTGAAGCGCAGCGCGTCAGTGCCGTACTGGGGAATGCCGGCGGGAAATTGTGCGCGCGTGGCCTTTTCTATCCGCGGCTTCAGGTGTGGCTGCATCAGTCCAGTGGTGCGTTTCTCGACCAGCGTCTCGAGATCGACGCCGTCAATGAGGTCGAGCGGGTCGAGGATGTTGCCCTTCGACTTCGACATCTTGTCCCCATGCTCGTCGCGGATGAGGCCGGTGATGTAGACATCGCGGAAAGGGACTTCGCCGGTGAACTTGAGGCCCATCATGATCATCCGCGCGACCCAGAAGAAGATGATGTCGAAGCCCGTCACGAGGACACTCGTCGGATAGAAGGTGCGTAGCTCCGGCGTCTCGCGCGGCCAGCCAAGTGTCGAAAACGGCCACAGTGCCGAGGAGAACCAGGTGTCGAGCACGTCCTCGTCCTGGGTCAGGACGACATCGCGGCCGTGGCGCTCGTGCGCGCGGCGCCGGGCGTCCTCCGCGGTCCGCGCGACGAACACGTTGCCTTCCGCGTCGTACCAGGCGGGAATGCGATGACCCCACCACAGCTGGCGGCTGATGCACCAGTCCTGGATATTGCGCATCCACTGGTAATAGGTCCTCGCCCAGCCCTCCGGCACGAACCGGATCTCGCCGCGCTCGACGGCCGCGATCGCCGGTTCCGCGAGCGGCCCTACCTTTACATACCATTGGTCCGTGAGCCACGGCTCGAGCACCGCGCCGCTCCTGTCGCCACGGGGCACCGGGAGCGTATGCGCCTCGACTTTTTCGAGCAGGTCCGCCGACCCGAGCAGCGCCACCACGCGCTTGCGGGCTTCGAAACGGTCGAGCCCGACGAGCTCTGCAGGAATCTCGCCGTCCGTCGCGGGATCCTGTCCGGCTGCGCCGCCGACGATGCGGGCATCGCGATCGAAGATGTTGATCAGCGGCAATCCGTGCCGCCTGCCGATCTCGTAGTCGTTGAAGTCGTGCCCGGGCGTGATCTTCACGCAACCGGAACCGAAGGCCGGATCGACGTACGTATCCGCGATGACGGGAACCAGTCGGTTCGTGATAGGCAGCCTGGCGCGATTCCCGACCAGGTGACGATAGCGCTCGTCCTCCGGATGGACCGCGACCGCCGTGTCGCCAAGCATGGTTTCCGGACGCGTGGTTGCCACCACCAGATGACCGGATCCGTCCGCGAGCGGATAGCGGATGTGCCACATGTGGCCGGGCTCGGGCTCGGAGAGCACCTCGAGGTCAGAGAGCGCCGTGTGCAGGACGGGATCCCAGTTGACCAGGCGCTTGCCGCGGTAGATCAGGCCCTCGTCGTAAAGGCGCACGAATACTTCGGTCACCGCGGCCGACAACCCTTCGTCCATCGTGAATCTGTCACGCGACCAGTCGACCGAATCGCCGAGGCGGCGCATCTGCCGGCTGATCGTGCCGCCGGATTCGTCCTTCCACTTCCAGATCCGCGCGACGAAGGCCTCGCGCCCCAGGTCCTGGCGCGAGAGGCCCTCTGCATTGAGCTGGCGCTCAACCACCATCTGCGTGGCGATGCCGGCGTGATCGGTGCCGGGCTGCCACAGAACTCGGAAACCGCGCATGCGGTGATACCGGGTCAGCGCATCCATGAGCGTATGCTGGAACGCATGGCCCATGTGCAGCGTACCGGTGACGTTCGGCGGCGGGATCATGATGCAATAGGGCGGACCGTCGCCCGCCGGGCGGAAATAGCCGCGCTTCTCCCACTCTTCGTAGATCCGGCGCTCGATTGCAGCCGGCTGATAGGTCTTTTCGAGCGGCACGGCGAAAATCCCTAGCGCAGGCGCGAGCCCGGATCCTGGCGACTCTGGTCCGTACCGAAATGCTCGTTGATTACGTCGTTGATGAGCTCCGGAAGCTCGGTCCGCAACCGGCCGATCACGTCGGCGAACAGGTTGGCCTCCATTTCGCGCAGCGACTCGTGCAGGAGGCGCTCCATCAATGCATAGCCTTCCGCGGCGATGCGCGCCTGCAACTCCTGTAACTGGTCGTCGCTCACGATGATCGGTGCGGCCGGAGCCGGTTCGCCCGGGCTCGCCACGATTTCCGTAAGAACCGGGATCTTCTTCTCGGTCATGAGCCGCCACCGATGTTGTGCGTCACCGTCTCCCGGCCGCCCTGCCTGTACTGCCGAAAGCGTTGCCGGCCCCGCTCCCGGGAGTCAGCCGAGGCCTCCACGATTTCCGCCACGCGCGCGAAATCCGCGACGAAGTCCGGCAATTCGGGCGACAGATTGACGAGCAGGTCGGCGTCAGGCGGGTGGTCCAGGCCGTACCCTATCGTCACGGGCGAGGGGGCCGGCTGTCCGCGCCTGACAATTTCGTGGGGGACGAAGCTGCCCTGGCGGAACGTCCACAGCAGATCGTCGACCTCGGCAGCGTTGGCGGCGGACTCCGTATGGAGGTGCACGCGATTCTTCAGGTGGTACGCCTTCTCGACCAGGCGGCAGGCAAAGTGCAACCGGGCGGCGGCGTCCGCCGCCGCCAGGACGTAGAAATCCACGCGACCTGTTTCTGACACGGGTAATACCTGCCGGATCCGGGAGCTCGGGCGTCATGATAACGCTCAGCGGTTCAATAGGAACTCCATCAGCAGGTTCACCGGGCGGCCCGTGCTGCCTTTGCGCGGACTCGTTACCCAGGCCGTCCCCGCGACGTCGAGGTGCGCCCAGTCCGCCTTGCCGACGAAGCGCGACAGGAATGCAGCCGCGGTGATCGCGCCGGCCTCGCGTCCGCCGATGTTGGCGACGTCGGCGAACGGACTCTTGAGCTGTTCCATGTATTCCTCGCCGAGTGGCAGGCGCCATGCCGGGTCGTCGGCGACCTCGCCCGCGGCGAGCAGGGCGTCGGCCAGCTTGTCCGAATTGGAAAGGAGCCCGCTGCGGTGCTTGCCGAGCGCGACCACGCAAGCTCCGGTCAGCGTGGCGATGTCGATCATGGCGGCGGGCTTGAACCTCAGGCCGTAGGTCAGCGCGTCGCACAGGATGAGTCGCCCTTCCGCGTCCGTATTCAGTATCTCGATCGTCTGCCCGGACATCGATTTCACGATGTCGCCGGGCCGTGTCGCGCTGCCGCTCGGCATGTTTTCGCACGTCGGGACGAGGCCGATGACATTGAGCGGCAGCCCGAGTTCAGCCACCGCCTGCATGACGGCGATAACCGTGCCCGCACCGCTCATGTCGTATTTCATCTCGTCCATCTGGGGTCCGGGCTTCAAAGAGATCCCGCCGGTATCGAAGGTTATGCCCTTGCCAACCAGCACCACTGGCTCCCGGGACTTTTCGGCTCCGGGATAGTGGAGGATGATAAAGCGTGCCGGTTGCTCGCTGCCTGCCGTCACCGAGAGCAGGGATCCCATCCCGAGCTGGCGCATCCGGGGTTCGTTGAGCACTTCCAATCGCAGACGGCGATGGCGCGCGGCGGCCGCACGGGCCTGCTGCATCAGGAAGGTCGGCGTGCAGATATTGGCCGGCAGATTGCCGAGATCGCGCGCCAGCGTGAGGGCGTTGCCGATGGCTTCGCCATGCGCGATCCCACGCCGCACCGGCGCCGCATCCTTGCCGGTGACCGCGATCCCGAGCTTCCTGAGATGCGGTTTCTTCTTGTCGTCCTTCTTGCTCTTCATCGCCGTGAAGCGATAGGTCGCGTCGTGCCATGTGTCCATGGCGATGCGGGTCCGCCGGTAGGCGTCGGTGTCACGGGCGGGCTCGGTGCCGACGTAGGAGACGACATCGCTCGCCGCCGACTTGGCGAGTGCACCGAACGCACTGCGCAGGGCCTTCCTGCACGCCTTGCGGTCGTACTTCTCGCGCGTGCCGAGCCCCACGAGCAGGACCCTGCGGGAAGCAAGACCCGTCACCCTCGGCAGGAGCAGGGTCTCGCCGACTTCTCCGCGCAGATCGCCGTTGCGCAGAATCGTGCTGAAGAGCCCGCGCGCGGCGCGATCCGCGGAGCGGGTGGCTTCAGGCAGGGCGCCGGAGGAGTAGACCGGCAATACGATGCACCCGGCGCGCTGCCGTGAAGCGGCACCCGTCGTGACATGAAACCGCATGATTCTCTCCAGTTGCCTATCATTGGCCACATCACGCATGCGCTGTCGGATTGACGCGTGCGCCGGCCGGGCCGGATGATAACCGCGCGCTATTGAGGCGCGCTCCCCCATGCAGACGCGGTAGTGTACCGGAACATGCCAATACCAGCGCGACCACGCCATCGATGCGTGCGACCCCGATGGCAGCCATAGCCAACCGCTATGTTCTCCAGGAAACCGCCCAGACATGGGTGGCGGTCACCGCGGTCCTGCTGGTCATCCTGCTTACCAATCAGTTCGCGCAGGTTCTTGGCGAGGCCGCATCGAATGAGGTGCCCAAGGACGCGGTGCTCGTAGTTCTCCTGCTCACGTCAATCCAGTATCTGACGATCCTCATCCCGGTCGGGCTGTTTCTCTCGATCCTTTTGGCGCTGGGAAGGCTGTATCGCGATAGCGAGATGTATGCGCTCATGGCTTGCGGCATCGGCCCGGTCCAACTGTATCGCCCGTTGCTTCTGTTCGGCGGCGTTCTCGCGGCTCTGGTTGGCGTGCTGGCTCTGCAGGGAGCCCCGTGGGCCATCGATCAGGTCCGGCAGATCGTAGAGCGGGCGCGCGAGCGTGCGGATCTGCGATTGATAGAGCCTGGCCGGTTCGTGAGCTTCGGCCAGGCCGATGCCGTGGCGTATGCCGAGCAGGTCTCCCGGGACGGACACCTGCACAAGGTGTTCGTCCAGCGTCGCACCGACGCCGGCATCGAAGTCGTCGTGGCGGAAGAAGCCTGGCAGGAAGACACTGCCGACGCAGGCGTCAAGATGCTCACGTTCCGCAACGGCAGGCGCTACGAGGGCGAGCCCGGCAGTGCTCGCTTCACGATCGTCGAGTTCGCCCAGCACGGCGTTCCATATTCATTACCCGCCCGCGCGACCGACAATGCCGAGCCGAGATCGCGTCCGCTCGCGGCTTTGTTGAATTCGTCGGACCTCAAGGATATCGCCGAGCTGCAGTGGCGAATATCCGCGCCGGTGATGGTGCTGGTGCTGGCGCTTCTGGCGGTGCCGCTCAGCCGCTCGTCGCCGCGCCAGGGTCGCTACGCGGGGGTCGGCGCAGGGGTTCTCGTCTATATCAGTTATGCGAACCTGCTCGGAGCGGCGAAGGTCTGGCTCGAGCGGGGCAAGGTGCCCGTGTTCATCGGCATGTGGTGGGTCCATGCGCTGTTCGCCGCGGCTGCAGCCGCACTGCTGATTTACCGGTACGGGCCGGTCCGCTGGCCCGCTGCCTTGCGCCGGCGAGGCCGCACGCCATGAGCATCATTCGGGGTTACCTGGCGCGAGCGATCATCGGCACGACCATCCTCGTGCTCGCCGTCCTGCTCGGTCTCGGTGGCTTCATTGAATTCGTCGGCCAGCTCGACGACATCGGCACCGGCAAGTACGGCGTTCTGCAGGCTCTTGCGTACGCGCTGATGAAGTCGCCCGAGAAATGCTTCACGGTGCTGCCGATGGCGGTGCTGCTGGGGGGAATGCTAGGGCTGGGCACGCTCGCCAACGGCAGTGAAATGATCGCGCTGCGGGCCGCCGGCACATCGCCCCTGACGCTTGCGCGCGCCGTGCTGGCGACGGGTGCAGGGCTCGCACTGTTCGGCATGGTGCTCGGTCTCTACCTCTCACCGCCGCTCGAGCGTTATTCGCGCCAGTACCGCACATTCGCGATGCACGGGCCATCCGGGCTGGCCAGCACGGAGTCCGCGTGGGTGCGCGACGGAGACGTGATCATGAACCTGAGCCGTCTCGGCGACCCGTCCCATTTCGGAGGCGTGTACCTCTTCCGCCTCGCCGGTGGCGACAGGCTTGCAAGCGTCGCACGCGCGGACTCCGCCGGGGTGGGCGACGGCAGGGAGTGGACCCTGAATAACTTCGCGGAGAGCCGCTTTGGTCCCGATGGCGTCAGCGTGCGGCGGGAACGCCGCTTCGCTGAATTGAGCGGACTCAGCCCCCAGCTGCTCAGCCTGACCGTCGTCCGGCCCGAGGCGCTGAACGGCCTCGCGTTATGGCGGTACGTCGAATATCTCAAGCGCAACGAGCTCGATTCCCGGCGCTTCGAGGTGGCCTTCTGGAAGCGGGTCGCATCGGCCGTTGCCGTCGCGCCGATGTGCGTACTCGCGCTGACGTTCGCTTTTGGCCAGATGCGCAGGGGCGGCAACGGCGCGCGAATGCTGATCGGCCTGATCATCGGGCTCGCGTATTTTCTCGCCAGCCGTGGTCTGGCCGACGGCAGCGAAGTCTACGGTCTCGACCCGCTGCTCGTGGGCTGGCTGCCGACGATATTGCTCGCCGTCGCGACGACCGTGATGCTGGCGCGGGCCCGTTAACGGGTCTGGTCGCCTATTCTGCAGGCATGCCGCTGATCCTGATCACGCGGGTGCCGCTCAGCCGATCGTGCCAGGTCCTGCTCCTGGCATCGTGCACCATCCACAGGAAGCCGAGCCCAAACGGCGCCGCGGACAGCAGCGCGGCGGCGAATCGCACGGTCGCCATGGCAAGCGAGGGTGTGCCGCCCCTGGCCGTCTGCAGTCGCAAATGCCACGCGCGCATGCCTGGCGTCTGACCGGCGCGGGCCCAGAAGCCGATGAAATACCCCGCAAGCTGTGCAGCCAGAAAACCCTGGTACACACGGTTGCCGGCGGGAATCGCCTCGCCACCGCGCGCGAGGATCACCACGAAAGACGTGACCACGAGCACACCGGCGAGGATCAACAGGTCATAGAAACCGGCGGCCAGTCGGCGGAAGAGACCCGCAGCGGGAAATTCCGGTCGCATGAATGGCTGGCGCTCCCTACGGGAATCGAACCCGTGTTTCAGCCTTGAGAGGGCCGCGTCCTGGACCGCTAGACGAAGGGAGCGGGCATTGATGACCGTGCCCGCGGCACGGGCGGGCTGCTATTATAGGTTTCGAGGACATTCCCACAAGCCGGGGCCGCATATTGACTGACCTGCCACAATCCGTACAGCACGTGCCCCAGATCATCCCGCGGTCCGAACACAACATCTCCCGGGCCGATATTTCGAAAAACGCTCTCAAGGTTCTGTATCGCCTCAAGGACGCGGGCTATCAGGCATTCCTGGTCGGGGGCAGCGTCCGCGATCTGCTTCTCGGCCGGCACCCGAAGGATTTCGACGTCGCGACCGATGCGCATCCGGACGACGTGCGTGCGCTCTTCGGCAACAGTCGCCTGATCGGCCGCAGATTCCGTCTTGCCCACGTGCGGTTTGGCAGGGAAATCATCGAAGTCGCGACGTTCAGGGGTCTGGGCACGGAAGATGTGAGCGAACACCGCGAGGTCTCTGCCGAGACGGGTCGCGTGATTCGCGACAATGTCTACGGCACAGTCGAGGAGGATGTCTGGCGCCGCGATTTCACCGCGAATTCGCTCTACTACAGCATCGCCGATTTTTCGGTATGGGATTTCACTGGCGGCGTGTCCGACATCCACGCGCGCCAGCTGCGTCTCATCGGCAATCCGGAGTCGCGTTACCACGAGGATCCCGTCCGCATGCTGCGAGCCGCGCGCTTTGCGGCAAAGCTCGGCTTCACCATCCATCCCGATACGGCGGCGCCCATCCCGGCACTCGCCCATCTGATCGACGGCGTGCCGTCGGCGCGCCTGTTCGACGAATTTCTCAAGCTGTTCCAGACCGGTCACGCGCTCGCGAGCTATCACGAGTTGCGGCGGCTGCGCCTTTTCGAACACCTGTTCCCTGCCACCGCGGCCTGGCTGGGTCCGGGCACCGACGCGCGCGGCCGTTTCATCGAGGAGGCCCTGGCGAATACCGACAGCCGCGTCGCCACCGAACGGCCGGTGACGCCGATGTTTCTTTTTGGCGTGCTCCTCTGGGGACCCGTGGCGGATCGTGCCGCGCAGCTCGTCGCCGACGGCGTGTCCGAATTCCAGTCGCTCGCGCTGGCAGCGGCTGAGCTCACGCGTGAGCAGACTGAGCGCATCGCGGTGCCGCGACGATTCTCGATACCGATGCGCGAGATGCTGCAGCTGCAGACACGCTTCGAAAAGCCCCGCGGCGCGAGGGCGCTCGCGTTCCTCGAAAGCAAACGCTTCCGGGCCGCTTATGACCTGCTCATGCTCCGGGCACGGGCGGGCAACGCCGACGCCAATCTGGCGCACTGGTGGACGACGATTCAGGCGCTGCCGCCGGAGCAGCAGCGCCGGGAGCTCGGACTCGAGGGGGGCGGTCGGGGGGGCGGCAAGAGCCGGCGGCGACGCGGCGGGCGTCGCGGGGGTCGAACGGACGCTCCCGCCCCCGACCAGTCTCCATTGCCGTGACCGTAGCGGCCGCTGGCCAGTGGTAAGGCGGATCCTGAAGTGAGTGCGGTCGAACGATGGATTCCGGCCTACGTCGGTTTGGGCAGCAACCTCGATGACCCGCCTGCCCAGCTCCGGCGCGCGTGTGAAGCGCTGGCCCGGTTGCCCGCGACGATGCTCGTGGCCGTGTCCGGCTTTTATCGCAACCCGCCGATGGGCATCGCCGACCAACCGGATTTCGTGAACGCGGTGGCAGGTCTCCTCACCAGACTCCCACCGCGCGAGCTGCTGGCAGCACTGAAGAGCATCGAACTGGCGCAAGGGCGGAGTCGTGGCGGCTCCGACCGCTGGGGACCGCGCACTGTGGATCTCGACCTGCTCGTCTACGGCGACCAGCAGATCGACGACAAGGGTTTCGTCGTTCCGCACGCGGGCATTGCGGAACGAAATTTTGTATTGTTCCCCCTGTTGGAAATTGCGCCCGGGTTGACCATCCCGGGTTGTGGCCAGGTCAAGGATCTCGCCGCGCGACTCGATGCGAGGGACCTGACTCGAATTGCCTGATCCGGCTCGCAGCGCGCAGGCGTGCCCGGAGCGAACAACAAGAAGCTTTCATGTCGGATCGGCGCTATATCGTCATCGAGGGGCCAATCGGCGTCGGCAAGACCAGCTTCGCGCGCCGGCTCGCCGACAGCCTGGACGGCGATGTCCTGCTGGAGGAGGCGGAAACAAATCCGTTTCTCGACCGCTTCTATCGGGACCCGCGCGGCGCCGCTCTGCCGGCACAGCTTTTCTTTCTCTTTCAGCGCGCGCGCCAGATCGAGCAGCTGCGACAGCCCGACATGTTCAATACGACTCGCATCGCCGACTTCATGTTCGAAAAGGACCGGCTGTTTGCCGAGATCAATCTCGACCGACACGAGATGTCGCTGTACGACCGCATCTGCGAGACACTGGAATTCGAACCGACGCCGCCGGATCTTGTGGTCTACCTCCAGGCGCCCGTGGACACCCTGCTGTTCCGGATCGCGCGGCGTGGTCTGGACTACGAGCAGCGTATCAACAGGCGCTATCTCGAACGGCTGACCGACAGCTATGCGCGGTTCTTCCACGACTACGACAAGGCGCCGCTGCTCATCGTCAATGCCGCGACCATAGATCCGGTCCATAATGAGCAGCACTTCGGCGTTCTCAGGGACGAGATCTGCCGGATTCACAGCGGCCGGCATTTCTTCAATCCGGTCGCCGCGGCACTGGCCTGAGCACATCTGCGGGGCGGAGAGGAATCTTGGTCTACAAGCAGCTCGAACAACGCGGCATGGCACAACCGCCCGTCAATGTGTCGACTCTGCGTAACATGAAATCCGAGCGCGAACCGATTGCCTGCCTGACCGCATACGATGCCAGCCTGGCCGGCATCGTGGATCAGGCGGGCACCGACGTGGTGCTGGTAGGCGATTCGCTCGGCATGGTGATTCAGGGTCACGACACGACGGTGCCGGTGACGGTGGCAGACATCATCTATCACACACGCAGTGTCGCGCGCGGGTTGCGCCGGGCTTTTCTGATGGCCGACATGCCGTTCATGAGTTACGCCACGCCGGTGCAGGCGCTGGAAAACGCGGTGCGCCTGATGCAGGAAGGCGGCGCGATGATGGTCAAGCTGGAATGCGGCGCCGGCCAGGTCCGCATCGTCGAGAACCTCGCGCAGCACGACATCCCGGTTTGCGCGCACATAGGCCTGAAGGCGCAGTCGGTGCACAAGCTCGGCGGCTTCAAGGTGCAGGGACGCGACCAGGCGCAGGCGCGCCAGATGGTGGCCGACGCCCAGGCGCTGGAGAAAGCGGGCGCCGATATCGTGCTCCTGGAATGTGTGCCGAACGAGGTTGGCCGATCGGTCCGGGACGCCGTCAAGGTGCCGGTTATCGGCATCGGCGCGGGGCCGCATGTCGATGGCCAGATCCTGGTGCTGTACGACATGCTGGGCATCACCCAGGGTCGCCTGCCACGTTTCGTGCAGAACTTCATGGAGGATTCGGATTCGCTGGGCGCGGCCTGCGCGGCCTACGTGCGCGCCGTCAAGGAGCGCACTTACCCCGCCGCGCAGCACTGTTTCTCCTGAGTGCCGCCCTGACTGCCCTGAGTCCCCGTTCGCACCAGGCGTAACCGAGTGAGAGTCCTGCGCGACATCGGCGGTATCCGGCGCACCGTGACCGGCTGGAAGGCCCGCAATCAGCGGGTCGTCCTGGTGCCGACAATGGGCAATCTGCACGAGGGGCACATGGCCCTGATGGCTCTCGCCAGGCGCAGGGGCGAGCGCGTCGTGGCGAGCATCTTCGTGAATCCGACTCAGTTCGGGCCCGGCGAGGACTATGCCAGCTATCCACGGACGCCACGCGCCGACGAGCGCAAGCTGCGTCAAGCCGGCGTGGATGCGTTGTTCATTCCTGCGGTGACGACGATCTATCCTCACGGTGCGCGGGACGGCACAGCAGTTTCCGTGCCGCGGCTGTCGCTCGATCTCTGCGGCGCTTCGCGGCCCGGACACTTCGACGGTGTGGCTTCCGTAGTTTTGCGTCTGTTCAACGTGGTCGAGCCCGACGTTGCGGTATTTGGGGAAAAGGACTTCCAGCAGCTCACGATCCTGCGCCGCATGGTCGAGGACCTGCACCTGCCCGTCCGGATAATCGGCGCTCCGATCGTGCGCGAACCCGACGGGCTGGCGATGAGTTCGCGCAACCAGTACCTCACTGCCCGGGAGCGCGAGCTGGCCCCGTCGCTGTTCCTCACCCTGCAACGTTGCCGCGAGCGTCTGCTCGCGGGCGACCGCCGGTTCGCCTCGATCCGGAGCGAAGCGCTGCGCCGCCTCAGCCGCGCGGGCTTCCGGCCAGACTACGTGGAAATCCGCGACGCCGCGGATCTGTCGCGTCCTGTGCCGGCGTCGCAAGAGCTGCGGGTGCTCGCCGCCGCTCATCTCGGCCGGGCGAGACTCATTGACAACGTCGAGGTGCGCCTGGGCTAGGCGGGGGCGGGCGCCCGTTCGATACCGTGTCGGGCGAGCGCCCACCGCACGTGCTCGCGTACGAGCCCGGATGGATGGTTGCGTCGCGCCTCCAGGGCGTCGATCACTTCGCGTGTGGCGGGCGCATTACCGAGCGCTACTGCGAGATTGCGCAACCAGCCCTCGTAGCCTGCGCGCCGGATCGCGCTGCCGGCCGTCCGTATGTTCCAGGTTTCTTCATCCCATAGAAATAAGGCGGCGAGCTGCTCCCTGTCGAGGCGATGACGGGGCGCGAAATCACTTTCGGCAGTTGGTTTCGCGAACTTGTTCCAGGGGCAGTACAGCTGGCAGTCGTCGCAGCCGAACACGCGATTGCCGATGTGCGGACGCAGCGTCGTCAGGAATCGGCCCGGTATTTTCGATCGTCAGGTAGGAAATGCAGCGCCTGGAGTCGAGGACGTACGGGGCGATGATCGCCCCGGTCGGGCACACGTCCATGCATGTCCGGCAGGTGCCGCAGTGATCGCTCGCCGGAGCATCCGCCGGAAGCGGCAGATCCGTGAAGATCTCTCCGAGGAAGAACCACGAGCCTGCGGCCCGATTGATGAGATTGGTGTGCTTGCCGATCCAGCCGAGTCCCGCCTGCTGCGCCAGGGACTTTTCCATCACCGGCGCGCTATCGACGAATACTCTGTAGCCCGTCGAGCCGACTTCCGCAGCGAGGCGCGCCGCGAGCTGTTCCAGGCGGGGCCGCAGAACGCGGTGATAGTCCCGGCCCAGCGCGTATCGCGACACCCAACCCAGCTCGCGCGCAGCGCCCAGTGTCGTCGCCGGATAGGCGTCGTCCCGCCAGTAGTCCATGCGTGCGGCGATCACGCGCAGCGTGCCCGGAACCAGCGCCTGAGGATCGATGCGCCTGGCAGCTTGGGTCGCAATCCAGTCCATGTCGGCGTGGTAGCCGCGGGCAATCCATTCGCGCAGGCGCGCACCTGCTACGGTGAGGTCGGGCCGTGCGATGCCGATTTGCTGGAAGCCGAGCTCGAGACCCCAGGTCTTGATGCGCTCGGCGAGTCCGTCGATTGCGGAGCCGGTCACGTTCGGTTGCGCCAGTGTGCGAGTTGCCGCGCCAGTATAATCCGCGACATGTCAGCTCCAGCGAGCTTCATCTACAGGCCGGAACAGGTGCGTGAGCTCGATCGCATCGCCATCGAGGAGCTCGGCATCCCCGGCTACGAGCTGATGACACGTGCCGGTCAGACGGTGTTCGATCTCGCCCGGCGCAGGTTTCCCGCGGCGCGCCACTGGCTGGTGCTGTGCGGCGCGGGCAACAACGCCGGCGACGGCTACGTCGTCGCGCGACTGGCGATCGGTGCCGGTTACGGCGTCACGGTGGCGGCGCTATCCGATCCACATCGTCTCGCTGGCGATGCGGCGCGTGCCTGGCGCGACTTCCAGGCGGCGGCGGCGCGGTGACGCAGTTCTCCGAGGGCTTGTGCACGACCGCCGACATCGTGATCGACGCTCTCCTCGGGACCGGCTTGACGCGGTCGCTCGAGGGCGCCTGGTTGCATGCGGTCGAATCCGTCAACGCGGCCGCAGCCCCCGTCATCGCAGTCGATGTTCCGACCGGCCTGAACGGGACGTCCGGCCAGGTGCTCGGTGCCGCGATCCAGGCCAGCATCACTGCGACCTTCATCGGCCGCAAACTCGGCCTGTATGTCGGCGCCGGTCCGGAGCATTCAGGAGAGATCGTGTTTGCAGATCTTGGCGTGCCGCTCGATCGGGTCAGCCACGTCGCTCCGGCGGCACGCCTGTTCGACCTGAACGATCAGCAGCTGCTCTTGCCGCGTCGCGCCCGCACGGCCCACAAGGGCGACTTCGGCCACGTCCTCGTCGTCGGGGGTAACTTCGGCATGGGCGGAGCCGTCTGCCTCGCTGGCGAGGCGGCGCTGCGCGCGGGGGCAGGGCTGGTCAGCATCGCTACCCGTCCGGAGAACGTCGCAGCGGTGACGAGCCATCGCCCGGAGCTCATGTGCCTCGGCGTATCGGCTGCTGCCGACCTGGACGCCTTGCTCGGGCGGGCAACCGTCGTTGCGATCGGTCCCGGGCTTGGCCAGGACTCATGGGCGCGCGGCTTGCTGGATCGGGCACTGAACGCTCACCAGACCCTCGTCGTCGACGCCGATGCGCTCAATCTGATGGCTGCATGCCCGCGGCGTCGGGAAGCGTGGGTACTCACCCCGCATCCCGGCGAAGCAGGCCGATTGCTCGGTGTCTCCACGGCGGAAATCCAGTCCGACCGCATGGGCGCAGTCGCGGCGCTCAAGGCGCGATTCGGCGGCATCGCCCTGCTGAAAGGGCGATGCACGCTCGTGGACCAGGCGGAACAGATGCCCTTCGTCATCGATGCCGGCAATCCCGGCATGGCTACCGCGGGCATGGGCGACGTGCTGACGGGTCTGATTGCGGGGCTCGCCGCTCAGGTGCGGCAGTCCGAGCTGCTGCAGGCGGCTGCGTGCGCCGCCTATGTTCATGCGTGCGCGGCGGACGACGCGGCACAGAAGGGCGAGCGTGGCCTCATCGCCGGGGACCTCTTCCCGCACCTTCGCCCATGGTTGAACCCCTTTCACTGATACTCGCCGATGCTGAAGCGACCCGCAGGGCGGGTGCGAGCCTCGCAGCCGCGATCCGGGAAAGCCAGCCCGCGCGGCTCATCGTCTATCTCGAGGGCGATCTCGGTGCGGGCAAGACGACGCTCGCGCGCGGCTTTCTGGAGGACATGGGACACGCAGGCCGAGTGCCGAGCCCCACGTACACGCTCGTCGAGCCTTACGCGCTGGCGGGTTACGATATCTACCACATCGATCTCTACCGGGTTCGGGATCCGCGTGAGCTGGACGATCTCGGACTGGCCGATCAGCTGAGCGAGGGATCGCTGCTGCTCGTCGAGTGGCCCGAGCACGGTCGCGACCGATTGCCGGCAGCCGACGTCCGGCTGCGACTTCAATACCTCGCGACCGGTCGGGGCCTGATCTGCCAGGCGGGATCCGACGCCGGGCATCGCGTGCTCGACCGGCTTCCTGCCGCCATCTCGCCCCCGACACCCGCTACTTAGCCGCCCTGGATCATTCTCTTCTATAAAGATGGGCTCTATCCCACTAATTCGATAGATAAAACTCTTCCAAGATCGGTCGGAATGGCTATACTTCCTGCATAGGTCGAAATGGGGGCTCCTCGGGGATGGCTGGGCGCCAGGCGATTTGTCTTGCGTGTGCCGTGATCGGCGTCCCGGCTGCATTCGCCGGCACGGCGGCGATCCAGGGAATCGAGATCGCCCCGGCAGAGGGTCGGACGAGCATCGTCGTTGCACTGAGCGAGTCCAGTCCCTACCGGATGTTCACGCTCACCGCGCCGGAGCGTGTCGTGCTCGACGTCGAGTCCGCGCGACTGACGCCTTCCGTTCTCCCGCTGCCGGCTGGCGCCGGAGCGGTGCGACAGGTGCGGGTCGCGAACCGTCTGGATGGCTCGGTGCGCGTTGTCATCGATCTCGTCGATGGTGCGCAGACCAGGAGCCTCATCCGCGATGCCGCCATTCCCGGCGGCAGGCAAGTGATCGTGGATGTGGTCCGGAAGCCCGCCGTAGCTCCTCAACTCGCATCGCAGGCGCTCCCGCAGGCGTCGCCGTCGTCGCCATTGCCCAAATCGCGGGTCGCGGTGCCGCCGGATGGTCGTGGTGGCGCGAGGACCGGCGGGCGTGACATCGTCATTGCAGTGGACGCGGGGCATGGAGGAAAGGACCCGGGCGCTCGCGGGCCCCACGGCGTTCTGGAGAAGGACGTGACGCTGCGCATCGCCCGGCGCCTCGTCGATGCGATCAACGCCGAACAGGGCATGCACGGCGTGCTCACCCGGAACCAGGATGAGTTCATTCCCCTGCGCGGGCGAATGGAACGGGCGCGTGCGGCTCAGGCGGATCTTTTTGTGTCCATACACGCTGACGCCGTTCGCAATCGCGCGGTGCAGGGGGCATCCATTTATGTGCTCAATGAGAAGGGCGCCACGGACGAGGCTGCGAAGCGCCTGGCTGCACGTGAGAACGCGGCCGATCTGATCGGGGGGGTGTCCCTCGGGGACAAGGATCCGATGCTCCGTTCGGTACTGCTCGACCTGTCTCAGAATGCATCGCTCAGCTCGAGCATCGAGGTGGCCGATGAGATCCTGCAGGAGATGACCCGCATCGGCACCGTACGCAAGCACCAGGTGATGCAGGCGCCGTTCATGGTCCTCAAGTCACCGGACGTGCCGTCGGTGTTGATCGAGACCGCGTACATCTCCAATCCTGTCGAAGAGCGTCGCCTCGACAGCGATCAGTACCGCGAGCAGCTGGCCGGCGCCATCTTTGCCGGGGTGCGCGACTACTTCTACCAGAATCCCCCACGCGGAACGCTTGTCGCCGAGCTGAGCCGTCCGCGTCAGGCGGCGCAGTCCGGCGTCGCTCATGACAGGGACCCGGGCATCTGAAACAATCCGCGGATGCCGATCCGCGAATTGCCCCCACACCTCGTCAATCAGATCGCCGCCGGCGAAGTGGTCGAGCGTCCGGCCTCCGTCGTCAAGGAGTTACTCGAGAACAGCCTGGATGCCGGTGCCACGCGTATCGATGTGGAGGTGGAGGCGGGCGGAACGCATCTGATCCGCGTTCGCGACGATGGCACGGGCATACCGCCGGCCGAGCTTGCATTGGCGCTCGCGCGGCACGCGACCAGCAAGATCGAGAGTCTCGACGATCTCAACCACATTGCCTCACTGGGTTTCCGTGGTGAAGCTCTGCCGAGCGTCGCCTCGGTGTCACGTTTGCGCCTGGTTTCCCGGCACCGGGAAGCCGCGACCGCGTTCGCCATCGACTGTGACGGAGGGGAGCTCGGAACCACGACACCAGCGGCCCACCCGCCGGGAACGACGCTCGAGGTCCGCGACCTGTTTTTCAATACGCCCGCGCGCCGGCGTTTTCTGCGAGCGGAGCGGACCGAGTTCCAGCATCTGCAGGCGATGGTCGAACGCATCGCGCTCAGTCGCTTTTCAACAGCGTTCAGGTTTCTGCACAAGGGGCGGGTCGTCTTCGACCTACCCGCTGCGAGCGAACGGGTTGCACAGGAAGGTCGCCTCTCCAGGATCGCCGGCGATGAATTCGTCGCCGAGAGTCTCCATGTCGAACGGGATGCAGGCGGGCTCAGGCTGAGCGGCTGGATATCGCGGCCGACGTTTTCGAGGAGCCAGCCGAGCCTCCAGCACTTCTTCGTCAATGGCCGCGCGATTCGTGACCGGCTCGTCGCGAATGCGGTCCGGATGGCATACGAGGACGTTCTGTATCACGGCCGCTATCCGGCCTTCGTGCTCTTTCTCGAGATGGACCCTGCTTGCGTCGACGTCAACGCTCATCCGGCCAAGCTCGAGGTCCGGTTCCGCGATCCGCGCTCGGTGCATGATTTCATCCGGCGCAGTGTGGAGTCGGCCCTGGCGCTCACGCGCCCGGGCAGCCCAGTAGGCCAGCCCGAGTCAGCGAGGGAGATGCCCGTAGACGCCGGCCCTTCCGCCTGGTCAGCAGGGCTTTTCCCGACGACCCGGATCGGGGCGCGCGAGGCCACCACGGCCTACGCGGCACTGAGCCCTGCGGCCGGCACCCCGCCGCCCGCGCGCGACGCCGCTGCCATGCCCCCTCTCGGATACGCAGTGGCGCAATTGCATGGCATCTACATTCTCGCTGAGACCCGGCACGGGCTCGCGATCGTCGACGCTCATGCGGCCCACGAACGGGTCACCTACGAGCGCCTCAAAGCCCAGGCCGACGCGGATGGAGTCCCGAGGCAAGCGCTGCTGGTTCCGGTGATCGTGAGCGTCTCGGAATCCGAGGCCCGCTTGCTGGAAGAGCACGAGGCGATGCTGCAAAGGGTCGGTATCACGGTCAGCCGTGCCGGTTCTGGCTCGGTTGCGGTTCGTTCCGTGCCCTCATTGCTGCAGGACGCAGACGCCGGGCGCCTGCTGCGCGATCTGCTGGCTGACATGGCGGAGCACGGCGCGAGCCGGCGGGTCGAGCAGGTCATGGATGCAACCCTTTCCACGGCGGCCTGTCACGCCTCCGTCAGGGCAAACAGGCCGCTTTCGGTGCCAGAGATGAATGCGTTACTGCGGGCGATGGAAGCCACGGATCGCGCCGATCAGTGCAGCCATGGCCGCCCGACGTGGACGGAACTTTCCCTCCAGGATCTCGACCGGCTCTTCATGCGCGGTCGCTGAGCAATCATGGGCGAATCGCGGCAACCGCCTCTCCCGGCGCTGTGTCTGCTCGGGCCCACCGGCACCGGCAAGACCGATCTGGCCATGCGCCTCGCTGGCGAGTTCCCGCTGGAAATAGTCAGCGTGGACTCCGCCATGGTGTACCGCTACATGGACATAGGCACGGCCAAGCCAGACGCCAGTGCGCGCGTCGCCATACCACATCACCTGATCGACATACGCGAGCCGTGGGAATCGTATTCTGCCGGCGAATTTCGTACCGATGCGCGGCGCCTGATCGACGAGATCCGGCACCGTGGCCGCCTGCCGCTGCTGGTAGGCGGCACTATGCTGTACTTCAGGGCACTATTCCGCGGCCTCGCACCTCTGCCGCCCGCGGACAGTGCGGTGCGCGAACTCATCGAGTCGGAAGCCCTGGGGCGCGGCTGGCCGGCCATGCACGCGGAGTTGCGGCGGGTCGACCCGGTGGCGGCCGAGCGCATCAATCCCGTCGATCGGCAGCGGATCCAGCGGGCGCTGGAGGTCTTCCGGCTTACCGGGCAGCCGATCTCGAGGCTGCAGCAGCGCACCTCCCCCGAGCAGGATTTGCGCTTTGTGCGCGTCGCTCTGCTTCCCGGCGACCGCCAGGACCTGTATCAACGGCTGGATGAACGCCTCGCGCACATGACGCGATCGGGCTTTGTCGCCGAGGTCGAGCGCCTCATGGCTTTCCCTCTCATGTCGGCGGAGCGTCCGGCGATGCGCGCGGTCGGCTATCGGCAGTATTGGAGATATCTGAGCGGTGCCATCTCTCTCGCGGATGCCGGAAGGGAGGCTCGCGTCGCGACGCATCGCCTGGCCAAGCGTCAGGTCACGTGGTTAAGGTCGGAAGTCGTGGATCTGGTCCTCGATGCATCCGCTCCCGATACCCCGCAGCGGCTGGCCCGGGCGGCACAGGACGCGGGGGTGTCGCGTCTGGCCGAGCGATGCAATATCATTGATCAGCCGTTAGAATGCCGGGAACACGGGGTATGAGCAGACTCTCTCTTCCATCCAAGAACGCGCCTGCCGAGAAGACGGACAGACCGGACAAGCCGGACAGGCCCGAACAACAACGGGAGATCAGAATGTCCAAGGGGCAGATACTCCAGGATCCGTTCCTGAACGCGTTGCGCAAGGAGAAGGTCCCGGTGTCGATCTACCTTGTGAACGGCATCAAGCTGCAGGGAACCATCGAGTCCTTTGATCAATTCGTCGTGCTGCTCAAGAACAGCGTCAGTCAGATGGTTTATAAGCATGCCATCTCGACCGTGGTACCCGCGCGTAACGTCCACCTCGGCTCGGGTGACGAAGAGGAAGGTGACTGACGCGATACTCGTCGCACGCCCCACGTCGTGCCGCGAGGACTCCGGCGGCGGATGGGAGCAGCGCATTGTTTGAGAGACCGGAGCGCGGCGAACGCGCCATTCTCGTGCATGTGGGCCGGGGCCGGGCACCCCGTGTCGAAGAGCAACTCGAGTTCGAAGCGCTTGCCCGTGCGGCAGGTGCTGAAATCGTCGCCTCCGTCACCGCGCACCTGCGCACCATCAACCCGCGCTTTCTCATCGGCACCGGCAAGGTTGCGCAGTTGAAGCACGTAGCCGACGAGACGTCCGCTGAGCTGATCCTGATCGATCATCATCTTTCTGCGGCGCAGGAACGCAATCTGGAGAAGGAACTGGGGCGACGGGTCGTCGATCGCTCCGGGCTCATTCTGGACATATTCGCCCTGCGTGCACGGACCTTCGAAGGCAAGCTGCAGGTGGAACTGGCGCAACTCGAACACCTTTCGACGCGCCTCGTCCGGGGCTGGTCCCACCTGGAGCGGCAGAAGGGCGGCATCGGACTGCGGGGGCCTGGCGAGACCCAGCTCGAAACCGACCGCCGGCTGGTTGCCCGACGTATCCGCGCATTGCAGGACCGCTTGCGGCGTTTTGCCCGTCATCGCGATCTGTCGCGGCATCAGCGGCGCCGACACGAAGTGCCGGTCGTATCTCTCGTCGGCTACACGAACGCGGGTAAGTCGACGCTGTTCAATCGACTCACTGACGCAGGGGTCTGGGTTGCCGATCAGTTGTTTGCAACTCTTGATCCGACGCTGCGCGCGGTGCATCTCTCGGACGGCGGCCGCATTCTCGTTGCGGATACCGTCGGTTTCGTCCGCGACCTGCCGCATGAGCTGATTGCGGCTTTTGAATCCACACTGGAAGAGACGCGCGCATCGCGACTGTTGTTGCACGTCATAGACGCGGCCGATCCTGCGCACGGCGAGCGGATAGAGCAGGTGGAAAAGGTCCTGGAAGAAATCGGTGCCGGGCACCTGCCGTTGATCCAGGTCTACAATAAGGCTGATATACTCGGAATGGCGCCGCGGCTCGATCGCTCGGACACGGGGATGCCGTTCCGGGTGTGGATATCCGCTGCAACCGGGTCGGGCATCGGTCTATTGCTCGCTGCCATTGCCGAGTACCTGCATAGAGACGTCGTTCGGGGAACGGTGCGGCTGACAGTTTCCCAGGCGCGTCTCCGCGCTTTGCTCTATGACCGCGCCGACGTGCGCAGTGAGCGCGTCCTCGAAGACGGCGGCTGGGAGATTGATCTCGAAATGGATCGGGCGGGATATGCACACCTGCAGCAGTCCGAAAATCTGGATATTCAATCCCGCGCAAACGTGCTGCCGCCGGCGGCTGCCCGGTAACAGGCGGCACCGGACTGCGCTATTCCAAGAGGGACTTACCGTCAATGGCATGGAACGACCCCGGTAACGGGCGCAACCCATGGGATCGCGGCAGCGGGGATCGCCAGGGACCGCCGGACCTCGATCGCCTCGTCCGTGATTGGCAGCAGAGGCTCACCCGCCTTCTTCGTGGCGGCCGGGGCAAGGCCGGCGGAGGCCCAGGCCTGAGCCTGCTGGGCGGCGTCGTCATCATCGTCTGGATCATCACGGGCTTTTACACCGTCGACGATGCCCAGCGCGGCGTGGTGTTGCGATTCGGCAGATACAGCTCCACCACGATGCCCGGCTGGCGCTGGCACCTGCCGTGGCCGGTCGAGCGAGTCGAGCTCGTCAACATCAACGAGATCAATCCCTTCAACAAACAGACGCGGATGCTCACTGCTGACGAGAACATCGTGGACGTCGATCTCGTCGTGCAATATCAGAAGGCCGATCCGGTCAAATACCTTTTCAACGTGCGCGATCCCGAGGGCACCATTTCCGACGTGAGCGAGAGCGCCATACGGGAGATCATCGGCAGAAGCAAGATGGATTTCGCGCTCGGCGAGGGTCGCGCGGAAATCGCCCTGGCAACCGAGGAGCTCATTCAACAGACACTCGACGAATACGCGACCGGGATCCGCGTCACCAAGGTCAATCTTCAGGACGTGAATTTTCCGGCCCAGGTGGACGCAGCGGTGCAGGACGCGATCAAGGCGCGCGAGGACCGTGAGCGCCTGGCCTTCGAAGCCCAGGCATATGCCAACGACATCCTGCCGAGAGCCCGCGGCGAAGCGGCGCGCCGTCTGGCGGATGCCGAAGGGTACAAGTCGCGGGTAACGGCCGACGCGCAGGGCGAAGCTGCGCGGTTCGAGGCTCTGCTCAAGGAGTATCAACAGGCTCCGGCAGTCACGCGCGAGCGCCTGTACATCGAGGCGGTAGAGGACGTCCTCAGCCGCACGAGCAAGGTCATCGTCGATGCAAGCGGCAGCGGCAACATGATCTATCTGCCCGTCGACAAGATTCTGGAGAATCGGACCGCGTTACCGGGGACGACCGGGACGGGCAGCGCGCGCGCGATAACGCCGGGCACCGGCGCCGCCGACAGTGCTCCCGAGGTCGAGGCGGCGCCATCCCGATCGCGTGAAGAGCTGCGCAATCGAGGGGCTCGCTGATGAGAATCGGGACAGGCTTCGTCGTCGGCATACTCCTGATCCTGATTTTGGGAGCGATGTCCGTATTCACGGTGGACGAGCGTGAGCTCGCGGTCAAATTCAGCTGGGGAAAAATCGTCGCCACGGATTTCACCCCCGGTCTCCATGCGATGATCCCGTTCTACAACAACGTGGAAAAGTACCCGCGCCAGATCCTGACGCTGAGGAATCAGCAGGAGCAGTTTCTCACGGCCGAGAAGAAGAACGTACTGGTCGACTTCTTCGTGAAGTGGCGCATTACCAACGTGGGCCAGTTCTATCGCGCGAGCGGCGGCAACGAGGATCTGGCGGCCCAGCGGCTGCTCGAGATCATGAAGGACGGCATCCGTGGCGAGTTCGCGAAGCGCACCGTGCCGCAGGTTGTGGCAGCCGAGCGTCGCGAATTGCTGGCGGCGATGCTCGCAGCGGCCCGTCAGGAGGCCGCATCACTCGGCATCGAGATCGTCGATGTCCGCGTCAAGCGAATAGAGTTTTCGGACGAAGTCAGTGAATCGGTCTTCAATCGCATGCGTCAGGAGCGCGCCCGGGTGGCCGCCGAGCTGCGCGCGCAGGGCGCCGAGACCGCAGAGCAGATCAAGGCCGATGCCGACCGGCAGAGAACGGTGATCATCGCAACCGCTTACCGGGACGCTGAAAAGTTGCGCGGCGACGGCGATGCAGCGGCCGCCCAGATCTATGCCAACGCGTACCGGAAAGACCCCGAATTCTTTGCTTTCTACAGAAGCATTTCGGCTTACCGTCGTTCTTTGGGGCAACCCAATGACCTGGTGGTTCTGGACACCAAGAGCGAATTCTTCCGTTTCCTGAACAAGGCAGACGGCGGGCACTGAGGCGGCTGACCGGTAGGTCATGCATTGGAATGATCTGTTCGCCGCCGTGGCCCTGTATCTCGTTATCGAGGGATTGCTTCCTTTCGCGAACCCGGCCGGGTGGCGCAAGAGTCTGGAAAGGATCGCGCAGCTCTCGGACAGCCAGCTGCGCGTTTTCGGGCTTACGGTCATCGTCGCGGGCCTTGCGCTGCTGACCTTCGTTCGTGGATTGACCTGATGCCGCTCGGATTATGCAGAGCCTGAGCAATGAGTGAGCGAACGGTGGGCAGAAGCGTCGTCGTGGTCGGCATGCAATGGGGCGACGAGGGCAAGGGCAAGATCGTCGACTTTCTGACCGACCGGGTGGATGTCGTGGTCCGCTTTCAGGGTGGCCACAATGCTGGTCATACGCTCATCATCGGCGGCGAAAAGACGGTCCTGCACCTCGTGCCATCGGGGATACTCCGCGAAGGCGTCAGCTGCGTAATTGGCAATGGTGTCGTGATCCATCTGCCGTCGCTGCTGCACGAGGTCGACGGGCTCCAGGCGCGCGGCCTGGCTGTGATCGACAGGCTCAGAATCAGCGCCGCGTGCCCGCTCATTCTGCCGAGCCACATCGAGCTGGATCGGGCGCGCGAGGTGGCTCGCGGCAGCAACGCGATCGGCACAACCGGCCGCGGTATCGGGCCTGCATACGAAGACAAGGCCGCACGCCGAGCACTGCGTGTGTCGGATCTGTTCAACCCAGGTACGTTTGCCGAGCGGCTGCGGGCTGCGATGGAGTTGCACAACTTCCTGCTCGAGCGCTACCACGGTCTGGCGTCCATCGACGTCCAACAGACCCTCGACGAAATGCTGCAACTCGGTGAGCGTGTCAAGCCGGCGGTCGTGGACACGGCTCGGTATCTCGACGAGCGGCGCCGTGAGGGTGCCCACCTGTTGTTTGAGGGGGCCCAGGGCACGCTGCTCGACGTGGACCACGGGACTTATCCGTACGTGACCTCGTCGAACACTACCGCAGGATTTGCCGCTACGGGAACCGGCCTCGGTCTTGGCTCGTTCGACTATGTTCTCGGTGTCGTCAAGGCCTACACGACGCGAGTCGGTGCCGGTCCTTTCCCGACCGAGCTTTTCGACGACATGGGCCGTCACCTGGGAAGGGTCGGGGCGGAATTCGGTTCGACGACGGGACGACCACGGCGCTGCGGGTGGTTCGACGCGGTGGCTGCAAGAAGGGCCGTGCTTCACAACGGCGTCACTGGCCTGTGCGTGACGAAACTCGACGTACTCGACGGTCTCGAAACCCTCAAGATCTGCGTGAGTTATCGGCTTGCGGGAAAGGTCGTGGACCACATGCCCGCGATGGTCGACCAATATGCGGACTGCGAGCCCGTCTACGAGGAGCTTCCGGGATGGCGATCTTCAACGGTAGGAATCACCGAGCGCAACCGACTGCCGGCAGCGGCCCTGCAATATCTCGGCAGAATCGAGGAGATTCTCGGCGTTTCGGTCGACATCATTTCGACTGGCGCTGACCGATACCAGAACATACTCATACGGCATCCATTTGACTGACAGCGCGCTTCGCCATGGCAAATCACCCTGCCAGGTCCGTCGCGATCGCAGCCTCGTGCCGGCGGATGCGGCTGGCGCTACCGGCCGTGCTGATGCTTTGCTGCGTCCTGGGCGCCTGCACGCCGGGCTTTTTCTATAACCGCGTCGACCTGCTCGTTTCCTGGTATGTCGAGGGCCTGGTCAGTCTGAATGAGGAGCAGGCTGAGCAGCTGCGGACGTCCGTTCGTGCGACGCTGTCCTGGCATCGAGAAACACAGGTTCCGAAGTACATCGATCTGCTCCAGGACATCCGGCGCGATGCGCAGGCGCCGGTGACCGCCGAGATGCTCGAGAGCCGTTACGAAGAGATTGCCGCCCTGATGGACCCGACCGTGGAGCGCATCGTGCCGGAGGCAGCGGCATTATTGCGCACGCTCAGTGACGAACAGCTGGTCGAGCTGGCCGCGAACCTCGAGGAAGACGACCAGGATCTCCGGAAGGAGTATTCGGGAGCAACGCCAGAGATCCGGAAAGCCCGCCGGTCCAGGAACGCGGTACGAATTCTGCAGCGATTCGTCGGGCGGCTGACCGACAACCAGCGTGCGCTCGTCGAAGCGCACATGGCTCTCCTGCACGACAACTCCGAGGCATGGATCGAGCGAAGGCGGGAGTGGCAACGGCAGCTTCTCGCGCTCGTGCGGGACAGACTGCCGCAGCGGCAACTCGCGGCCGCGTTGCGGGACATGACCCTGCATCCGGATCGGTTGGACCCGCCGGAATACAGACGCAGCGTCGAAGACAACCGTCGGATCGTCATGGCAATGCTCGCCGAGATCATCAACGGGCTCGATGCGCGTCAGAGAGGCCGTTTGACGCGTAAACTTGATGGATATGCAGATGATCTGCGCGAGATCGCGGAGCGCGGGTGACGGGATCCACATGCGCTCAGTGAGGATGGACCATGAACGGTGAGCCCACGTTCAGGACAACCGGTTTTCTGATCCGTTTCGTCGCCGCTCTTGCGCTGGTCCTGTTGACCTATAACCCGACGCGCTATTGCTACGTGCGATGGCTCGCGACCGCAATTGGCGCACAGCGGACGAGTGCCCTTCACGCGCTTGCCGGTGTCGTATTGCTGATCGGCTGGACGATCTTCCTGCGCACGACCTGGGCATCACTGGGCGCACTCGGGCTCGTGCTGGCCGGCGCTTTCTTTGCTGCCTCGATCTGGGTCCTCATGTATTTCGACGTGCTCGCGCTGCAATCGTTGTCGGCCCTTATCTGGGTAGTCCTCTTCTGTGTTGCTGTTCTCTTCGCGGTCGGCATGTCGTGGGGACACTGGAAGCGCCAGGCGAGCGGCCAGGTCGAGGTTGATGAAGTCGAGCAATAACGGTACGGCCGGATCAGGCGTCGTCACCCTTGCCGGCACCCGGCTTCAGCGGAACGGTGCGATGGATCCAGTTCTTCGGATCGTCGCGGCGTGCAGGGCAGGGAATCACCAGCGCCCTGGAACGCGATTCCGTCGCGTACCGCTCCGAATCGATCTCCCACCCGCGATTTGCCCAGTCCTGGACGAGACGCCGGAATGCGACTTCCATGCTATCGGCCTTGGTGAGGAACTCCTCCGGCAGTGTCGGGGGAGTGAGCTGAGGCCGTACCTTCTCGACGATTCGCAGATCTTCCTGGATCGCTTCTTTCAGGCCCCGGATACGTTCGTCATCGTGCTCGGGGGCGATCAGGTAGTTGCGTGCCTGCCAACCGAAGGCGCGCGTGTGAAACTGATCGATGGGCGTGCGGGCGGTGAAATTGATCTGGCTCATGCCTTCGCTGAACGTGGGATGGATCCGATGAGAGATGCCGACAATGCTGAACTCGAGCGACACCCGGGTACGGGTTCTGTTCGCTGGCAGCAGTTTCGCCAGGTCGCCGGAATTTCGGCCCTCGTCGGGAGCGTGTTTCTCGCGGCGCACCCGCGCGCCAAAGGGCAGTAGCTCGATATCCGACGCGGCCGACGTGGGATCCACGCGGCCGCCGAAACGCTTGTGCACGAAGCTCGTGTGGATCGTGTCGAGCGAGTTTTCCTCCATGCGCACCCAGTTGGCGGCGGCCTCGAAGCGGTAGGGGACCAGTCGCCAGTGCTCCCGGTCGTCGAACTCCGGAAACAGATCCGGAATGGCAGGGCGGTCGCTCTCGGGAAGATCGCCGAGAAACACCCACACCCAGCCGTATTTCTGGACCGTCGGATAGGAGTCCACGCGCGCGCGTCTGGGCGGCCGCACATCGCCCAGGGCCGGTATATGGATGCACTGGCCGGACGCGTCGAATTGCCAGCCATGATAGGGGCATGCAAGGCAGCCATCGTGCAATGTGCCATCCGACAGGGCTCCCCCACGATGACAGCAGATGTCAGGGAAGCAGACGAAACGGTCCCGCAGGCGGAAGAGCACGAAATCGAGGCCGAGCATCCTGACGTGCAGCGGGGCGGCGCTCGGCACCTCGTCGGCGACGGCGGCGACATACCAGTTGTTGATCAGCATTGAGCGTTTCCGTACAACTCGTCTTAAGATCATGCTGATAATACAAGTTCGGACAACGCACCGCACACACGGAGCACCAATGACAACGCCCCTCGAACAGCTGCGCTCGGAACGGCGCCGCAAGCTGCAGGTCCGCGAGACGTTCAGCCGTGGTCTGGCGCACTTTCGCAATGGCGCGGACGATGCACATGACTTCTATCTCGCCTGCGCGGATTACCTGGCTGCAGGTCAGCGCAGACTGATCGACCAGGACCGGCGACTCGTGGAGGTTCTCGCGCCGTGCGTGCCGGCTGCACAGGAGGACGATCATCGGGCGATGCGGGCCCTGCGCGAAAGACTGGGCGTGGCGCACCGCTCCCTTTCCGAATTCGAGGCAGCGATCGCCGAATTCCGGCGCGCCGGGAAGACGGGACGGGCGCCTTTCGAAACCGCAGCCGCGCGCTTTCTCGACGTGCTCGTGAACGTCCTCGGGGCGCGCAGTCACTCGTTACGACATCTGACGACCACGCTTCTGAGCGAAGATGACTGGCGGCGCATCGCAGGCATTGACCCCGCGTTTGTCACCGAGGAGGCGAAGTCCTTCGCGAGGATAGGCGAATTGGCCCCGCCGGGAATGCAGCCCGAGAACATGCCCGCCGGAGGAGAACCGCCGCCCGCGACCCGCGCTCGTCCAGGATGACAACTGCGCTCGCGGAAAGGACGTCGGTGGTGCCCAGGAGAGGACTCGAACCTCCACGGATCGCTCCACTGGTACCTGAAACCAGCGCGTCTACCAATTCCGCCACCTGGGCAGGGACTGGGTCGAAAGTGGCGCGAATTTAATGGCAGCCTGTATGCTTGTCAACGAAATGCACGGTCGTCTCTCCCACCTCATTGGCTAAGCGCCGCGTCCGCGTCTCTTCGAAACGAGCGACCGCGCCGCCGCATCGCCCGTACCGGCATCCGGTCCCGGAGGTTGCCGCCATCATCGCCGCGCTCGAGGCGCGTGGCGTCCCGTTGAACTTCGACGGGCTGGCGACACAACTCGGCGTCCAGCCCGGAAAGCATGCCGAAGCTCTGCGAGGGAAGCTGCAGGAGCTGCGGGTGGCCGGGCGCCTGCTGGTCAACCGCAAGGGCGAATTCTGTCTCCCGGAAAAGATCGGGATCATCACCGGCGTGGTATCGGCGCATCGCGACGGCTTCGGTTTTCTCATCACGGAGGATGGCAGTCCCGACATCTACCTGCCGCCCGCGGAAATGCGTCAGGCGCTCGACGGCGACCGGATTGCCGTCAGGGTCGCGGGTACCGGGCCGCGCGCGCGCCGGGCCGGGGCGATCGTCGAAATCCTCGAGCGGGGTAAGCACAGCGTCGTCGGCCGCTACCTGCGCGAACACGGCGTGGGGTTCGTGGTTGAAGCGGGCCGGTCGGCACGGCATTACGTCGTGCCCGAGCACCATCGCGGCGGCGCACGGCCCGGCCAGCTCGTGAAGATCGAAATCACGACTTATCCGGCACTGACCCACGAGGCCCAGGGCAAGGTCGTGCGGCTGCTGGGTGATCCCGAGGAAGATCCCGCCGTCGCCACCGACGCAGCACTGGAAATATTCGGGCTGCCGGCGGCATGGCCAGCCGAGGCGCGAAGGGTCGCCGCTTCGTGGGGACCCGAGGTCCGGGCCGAGGACCGGGCCGGGCGCACGGATCTGCGCGATGTACCGCTCGTGACGATAGATGGTGCAGATGCGCGGGATTTCGACGACGCCGTCTTTGCCGAGCCGGCTGGGTCCGGATGGCGCCTGCTGGTGGCCATTGCGGATGTTTCCCACTACGTGAAATCAGGAGACGCGCTGGATCTGGAAGCAGCACGCCGCGGAACCTCCGCGTATTTTCCGGATCGGGTCGTGCCGATGCTGCCGGAGCACCTGTCCAACGGACTGTGCTCGCTCAATCCCGACGTGGACCGGCTGTGCATGGCATGTGACATGCGGGTCGCGCGTGATGGCCGCGTGCAGGGCGCGACCTTCTACAGGGCCGTCATGCGATCGCGGCGACGCCTGGTGTACGAACAGGTGCAGGCGGCTTGCGACGGCGATGCCGCGGCCCGGCAGGAATTGCGCTCCGTCTGGCCTCACATCGAGCATCTATACGGCGTCTTCCGTTGTCTCGAGCAGGACAGAGGCCGGCGAGGAGCGCTGGAACTCGAGCTGCCGGAGGCGAAGATCGAGCTCGGCGATGACGGGCACATCGAAAGAATCAGTCTGCGGCAGCGTAACGATGCTCACAAGTTGATCGAGGAATGCATGATCGCGGCGAACGTGGAAGCCGCGCGCTTCCTGCAGCGCCATCACCTGCCGACTCTCTATCGCGTGCATGCCGGGCCGGACGAGGAAAAATTCGAGGCATTGCGGGTGATGCTGCAGAGCCTTGGCGTGAAGGTCAGTGGCCAGGCGCGGGCGCGTTCGCGCGAGCTGAATAGCATTCTCACCTCGCTGAGGGACCGTCCCGATTATCCGATGCTCGCGACGGCGGTCTTACGTACCATGGCGCAGGCGGTCTATCAGCCTGCCAATATCGGGCACTTCGGACTGGCGCTCGGCGTGTACGCGCACTTCACGTCGCCGATCCGGCGTTACCCGGACCTTATCGTTCATCGTGGCATCGGTCATCTCATCGATCGTGCGCGCCCGGCATCATTTCAGTACGGCGTTCAGGAGATGGAGACTTTCGGCAAGCTGTCGTCGGAGCGCGAGCGGCGTGCCGAAGAAGCCGCTCGACATGTCGAGGCGAGATACAAGTGTGCGTACATGAAAGAACGCATCGGGGAGGTGGCGGAGGGCGTCATCAGCGGCATCGTGCCTTTCGGACTGTTCGTAACGCTGCGGGAGCTCAACGTGGACGGTCTCGCTCATGTGACGAGTTTGCGCAACGACTACTACCACATGGAGCACGGCGGGCTGCGTCTCAAGGGAGAACGCACAGGCGAGACTTTCTGCCTGGGCGATATCGTGAGCGTCAGGATCCTGCGGGTGGACGTCGACGATGCCAGGATCGATCTGGCTGTCGCGGGCGACCTGCATTCGCCGCAGGCCGGAGCGGGGCGCGAGCACCGCGGCAGGACTGCACGGCGGAAGCGCGGTGACCGATAGCCGGCTCATCTATGGCATACAGGCGGTACGGCAGGCGCTGCTGAGCGGCCTCGTGGAGCACGTGTATGTGCAACGCGACCTGGGCCGCCAGCGTCTCGGCCGTCTCGACACCGACATTGCCCGTTCAGGCGTGCCCGTGAGACTTTCGGCCCCGGAAGAGTTGCGGCAGCTGACGGGAACGGTAAAGCACCAGGGCATAGCGGCGCTTGCCAGAGGGAGGGAGCGTTTGTCCGAGCGCGACGCGCGCGACCTGGTGAAGTCGCTCGTCAACCCGTTCTTGCTGATTCTCGATGGCGTCCAGGATCCACGAAACTTCGGCGCTCTGCTGCGCACGGCGGACGGTGCCGGCGTCGATCTGGTAGTGACAGCCAGGAGCCGCAACGTGGCGGTGACGCCGGTGGTCAGCAAGGTGGCTGCTGGCGCCGCGGAAGCCGTCCGGTTGGCGGAGGTCGGCAATCTCGCGCGCTTTCTGGGGCATCTGGCGGGGGTGGGAGTCAGAATCGTCGGCACGGATGGCGCAGCAGAGTCGAGCATCTACGACATGGGCCTCGATGGACCGATAGCGATTGTCCTCGGCGGGGAGGGACAGGGCATGCGCCGCCTGACCCGCGAACATTGCGACGCCGTCGTCAGATTGCCCATGCGGGGGGTGGTCGAGAGTCTCAACGTGGCGGTCGCCGCGGGCATCTGTCTCTATGAGTGCCAGCGGCAGCGCGGCCGCCTTGCGGACGCGGGTGCGGTCCGGTAGCATTCCGCGCCTTCAGGATTCGGTGCGCCGAGCCTGACTCCTTGCCACACCGTCCGCGGGTGGCTTGTTCCACAGGGAGCCACAATGAGGCACTACGAGATTGTATTTCTGGTCCATCCGGACCAGAGCGAGCAGGTGCCCGCCATGATCGAGCGCTACAGAGGGCTCGTATCGGCAGGCGGCGGCACCATTCACAGACTGGAGGACTGGGGGCGCCGTCAGCTCGCGCACACCATTTCGAAAGTCCACAAGGCCCATTACGTGCTCGTGAATGTCGAGTGCGGCCAGGCTACGCTCGATGAGCTGGTCGACGCATTCCGGTTCAGCGACGCCGTGCTGCGCTATCTGGTCACGCGTCGCGATGAAGCCGTCACAGAACCGTCGTTCCTCGCCAAGTCTTCGGACGAGGACTCCAGGGACGCTGGGGGCCGCGGTCCACCCCGTGAGCTGGCAACCGCCGAAGAGGATGGTGGCGCGCCGATCGGGATGGCCGATCAGGCGGCAGGCTGATCGGATCACGGAATAAGTTCACGGGGTAGCGAAGTGAGCAGATTTTTCAGACGACGCAAGTATTGCAAGTTCTCCGCCGAAGGAGTCAAGGAGATCGATTACAAGGATCTCGAGACTCTGCGGCAGTACGTCACCGAGACGGGCAAGATAGTGCCCAGCCGCATCACCGGCACCAGCGCCAGCTATCAGCGCCAGCTATCGCTCGCCGTAAAGCGGGCGCGCTATCTGGCATTGCTTCCGTATACGGACAAGCACTGAGGCGGAGGCCGGCGGCACTCGCCCCGGCAGGTTCCGCCTGGTTCGCGATCAGCCGTGCCCGGGTTCTCGGAGTGGCTCGTAGAGCGGCGCCCCTATCGAATCATCCTGATTGCGCTGCTGTTTCCGCTCCCGTTACTCGCGGTGGTGAGCGCCGCCATGGTCGTGCTGGTCACCAATGTGCGCGGCTGGCGGACTGCAGCGGAAGATTGCGCAGCTGCCCTGCTGGTGCTGATCGCGCTGACGGCGGTTACGGGAGATTACTGGTTCGAGATCGGAGTCGGCGCCAGTGTGACGTGGCTGATAGCCGGGCTGCTCGGGCATCTGCGCCGGATCGCGTCCCTGACCCTCGCGGTACAGGCCGCGGTGTTGCTCGGGGTGATCGCGGCCCTGGCGTTCCTGCTCTGGATCAAGGACCCCCAGGCTTATTGGGAACACGTGTTGAATGATCTGGCGACGCGAGCGCGATCCGCGGGGCTGGAAGTCGGACCGTCTGACCTCGTGCCTGGGGCTGCCAGGACGATGACGGGCATGATGTCGGCAAGCGCGATGGCGAGTTCGCTGGCGGCACTCTTTCTCGGCAGCTGGCTGGCCGGCGGTGCAGCGGGGCGCACATTCGGGCAGGAGTTCCAGAATCTGCGCATGGGTCGCGTGCTCGGAGTGGTCGCCGGCATCGTCGGCCTCATGTACGTCACGGATTTACGTTCGACGGTGGACGATCTGCTGCTGGTCCTCGGAACGGGTTTCGTCGTGCAGGGCCTCGCGGTCATCCACTGGTACGGCGCCAGGAGAGAGTGGCCGAGACCGTGGCCTCTGGCGCTGTATCTGCCGCTGGCGCTGCTGCCGCAGCTGGCAGTCGCGGAACTCCTGCTGCTCGCCCTGCTGGGGCTGCTGGACAACGCGTACAGCCTGCGGCGGAGCGGCGGCAAACTGGTGTAATCTGCGCGTAGCCGGCTCAGCGGCCGGCATGAGAGAGACTGGGAGTCTTATGGAAGTCATCTTACTGGAAAAGGTCGCCAACCTCGGAAGCATCGGCGACCGCGTGAAGGTCAAGCCGGGGTACGGAAGGAATTTCCTGTTGCCGCAGGGCAAGGCAACGCTGGCAACGCCGGCCAACATCGCGGCATTCGAAGCGCGACGGCTAGAGCTCGAGCGCAAGCAGGCGGAGGAGTCGGCAGCCGCGCTCGCGCGCGTTGCCCAACTCGAAAAACTGGCTTTGCGCATCAGTGCCAAAGCGGGCACCGAGGGCAAGCTGTTCGGATCGCTTGGCACTCTTGATATCGCGGAAGCGTGCACGAGCGCGGGCGTGCCCGTGGAGCGCAGCGAAGTGCGGCTCCCGGCCGGCCCGATTCGCACCGTGGGTGAGCACCACGTCGACCTGCATCTGGAGCCGGACGTCAAGGTTACGATCCAAATCGAAGTGGTGGCGGAGGAAGCCGCGTCTGCGTGACGCAGCGGCGAGCGCCGCCATGGTCAGCGCATTACCCGCGGACGGCCCTTCGATCTCCGGTCTGGAGCGACTGTCTCTGCCGCCGAGCTCGGTGCAGGCGGAGCAGGCCCTGCTCGGCGGCCTGATGCTCGATAACAGGGCCTGGGACAAGGTGGCAGATCTCGTCACCGACGTGGACTTCTACAGGCACGATCACAGACTCATCTTTGCCGCGATCCGCGAACTATCGAACCGGCGGCAACCGTTCGACGCCATAACCATTTCCGAATATCTCGAGAGTCGCGCAGAGATTGCGGACGCCGGTGGCCTGGGCTATCTCGGCTCACTGGTGCGTGATACTCCGAGCGCGGCGAATGTCACCGACTACGCCCGGATCATCCGCGATCGGGCCCTGTTGCGCGAACTGGTCGAATCGGGCAACGAGATAGTTGGCAGCGCGTTTCACACCGACGGCCGGCCGGCCACCGAGCTCGTCGATGAAGCAGAGCGAAGAATCCTCGAGATTGCCCAGCGTGGACAGCGCCAGGGTTCGGGGTTCGTGCATCTCCGTGACATACTCGGTCAGACCGTGGACCGGCTCGACACGCTGCATCAGGCGGGTGGCAGCATCACCGGAGTCCCCACCGGATTCACGAAGTTCGATGAACTCACGGCCGGTCTCCAACGCGGCGATCTCGTCGTCATCGCGGGCCGCCCGTCCATGGGCAAGACGACCCTTGCCCTCAACGTGGCGGAGAACGCCGCGCTGGGGTCGCGACTGCCGGTCGCCATATTCAGCATGGAGATGTCGGTCGATCAGCTCGCTTTCCGGATGATCTCTTCACTGGGCCGCGTCGATCAGGCGCATCTTCGCAATGGCCGGTTCAACGATGACGAGTGGCCACGCATACACGGCGCCATACGGCAGATGGCGGACGCGAAGATATTCATCGATGACACGCCGGCGCTGACGCCAACGGAAGCGCGGTCGCGCGCGCGCCGCCTGCAGCGTGAGCATGGGCTGGCACTCATCGTCGTGGATTACCTGCAGCTGATGCGCGTGGCGGGAGCCTCGCCGGATAACCGGACCGCGGAAATCTCGGAGATTTCGAGGTCCCTGAAGGCCCTTGCCCGTGAGCTGGAAGTGCCCGTCATCGCGCTTTCGCAGCTCAACCGCAGCGTGGAGTCCCGTGGAGACAAGAAGCCGGTGATGTCGGACCTGCGGGAGTCCGGCGCCATCGAGCAGGACGCCGACGTGATCGTGATGCTGTATCGCGACGAGGTTTACAATCAGAACAGTCCTCGAAAAGGCATCGCGGATATCATCCTCGCGAAGCAGCGCAATGGCCCGATCGGAGAATTCCCGCTGACATTTCTGGGCAAGTACACGCGCTTCGAGAACTACGCACCCGAGACCGAGGTATTTTCGTGACGCCAGCTGCCGTCGCCGTGATCCGGGCGGCGGCGCTTCGTAACAACCTCGGGAGGGTGCGCGCAGCGGCACCAGGGTGCCCGGTGCTCGCCGTCATCAAGGCAAACGCGTACGGTCATGGTCTCGTGCCAGTCGCGCGCATTCTGGACGATGCCGATGCGTTTGCGGTCGCCCGTCTTGAGGAGGCGCTGCAACTGCGTGAGGCGGGCATCGCGAAGCGAATTGTCGTGCTTGGCGGCTTCGTCGACGCCGAGGAATTCGCACTCATCGCCGCCCACCGCCTCGATGTAGTCATCCACAGTGCAGCGCAGGTCGTCGTCGTGGAGCAGGCGCGCGCGATAGCTGCCACCGATCTCTGGATCAAGGTCGATACCGGCATGGGCCGTCTGGGCATCGAACCTGAAGCCCTCGCCGCCACGATGCGACGCCTTTGCGCCTGTCCGGCCGGGCAGGGCACCGTCAGGCTCATGACGCATCTGGCTTCGGCCGACGACCCCGGAAGCAGCGCAACCTCTGCTCAATTGAGCGCCTTCGACGCCTTGCGACTGGAGTTTCCCGGCGACATCAGCGTCGCCAACTCGGCCGGGATTCTGCAGTGGCCAGCAGCCACCTCGCCCGCTGCCTCGTCCACCGGGCGCAACTGGGTCAGACCCGGACTGATGCTGTACGGCGTGTCGCCATTTGCCGGCCAATCGGCGGAGTCGCTTGGACTCCGGCCGGCCATGTCATTCGAAAGCCGATTGATCTCGGTCCGACCCCTCGAGCGGGGTCGCCGCGTGGGTTATGGCGGGGCATGGCAGGCACAGCGCGACAGTGTCGTCGGCGTCGCTGCTGCAGGCTACGCGGATGGCTATCCCTGGCACTCTGCAGGATCGACTCCCGCGCTGGTCAACGGCCGGAGCGTGCCGGTCATCGGGCGGGTCTCCATGGACATGATCAGTCTCGATCTCACCGATCTTCCCGGCGCAAAAGCGGGCGATCGCGTGGTGTTGTGGGGTGACCGGCCGGCTGTAGAGGACATCGCTGCGCATGCGGGCACGATTCCGTACGAATTGCTGGCGGGCATGAGTCCCCGCGTCAGCCGCCGGATCGAGGACGATGTGCCCGAACGGGCTGTCAGTCGAGGAAGAACCCCATCTTGATGCCGACGAGTTCGATGACATCATTGTCGTTGAGGCGGCGTGCCTGACCACCGACAGGCTCGCCGTTCACTTTCGGCGGCTCGCGATCCGCGGCGTTTTCCACCTGGACGAGGTGGTATCCATCGCTGCGCCGCGTGATCGCGATGACCTGCACACCGGGTTGCCCCATCGTGGTCAACGCCTTCGTCAGCGCGACCTCTCGCCCTGCGAGTGTGCCGTTCAGGACCTGTATCTTGGCCGTCAGCGTCGGCGGTGCAGGGCGTTCGTGAGCACGGCCAGCGTCCGTTACCGCGGCATGGATGCCGCTCCCGACCATGTCCGACTTGGACAGGACCATGGTCTGGGCAAATTCGTCCTGTTCCTCGCCGTCCGCAGTGCTGTCGACAAATCGCAGCTGATGGCGCCCGACAGTGATGACGTCTCCATGCTGCAGCGCGTGTTTCTTGATGAGTTTGCCGTTTACGTAAGTGCCGTTCGTGCTGTTCAGATCCTCGAGAAAGGAATCGTTGAGGATATTGATGATCAGGGAGTGGTGCCCGCTGACTGTCGGGTTGTCTATGCGGACGTCGTTGTCCGGCAGGCGGCCAACCGTGTACCGCTCTTTCATCATGTTGTACTCGGCCAGCACGTGGTTATCGAGACTGAGAATGAGGCGCGCCATAAAAACTACCCGAACAGCCCCTTGAGCCTCGTGATCAGCCCACGCCGCGCCGGGAATGGTTCGATCACCTGCGCCAAGATCACTGACACGTTGTCCTTACCCCCATGGTCATTGCTGAGTTGGATCAGCTGCTGACCAATAATCTCAAGATTAGCATTAAAAGTGCTGATCGTTAAGTGAATGTCCTCATCTTCGACCATGTCGGGGAGCCCGTCGGAGCACATCAGGTAGACGTCATCCGGCAGAGCCTGATCCTCCTGCACTTCAACCTGGACGGCAGCCTCCACGCCCAATGCGCGCGTGACGTAGTTTCGATTCGTCGAGCGCGCGGCTTCTTCCTGCGAGTAGTAGCCCCTGTCCACCAGTTCCTGAAGGAGGGAATGGTCCATCGTGAGCTGCTCGAACCGGCTCCGCCGGAAGCGGTATATGCGCGAATCCCCGACGTGGGCGATCGAGACGCGGTTGTCGAAGAAGAGACACGCAGCGATGGTGGTCCCCATGCCTTCGCACTGTGGCTGACTCTTCGCGGTCTGGTGGATGATCTTATTGGCCCTGGCGACCGCGTCGCGCAGGACGATAGTCTGACGCATCAGCCGGGTTTCCGGGTCTACGGCATTGCGATCCTCGCGCTGGCAGGCCTCGGATACGAGTTCGAGCACGGTCTTGACTGCAATCCCGCTCGCTACCTCACCCGCGTTATAGCCGCCCATGCCATCGGCCAGCACGAGGAGTCCGGCATCCAGATTGCTGCCGATGGCGTCCTCGTTGTGCTCGCGCACTCGACCGGTATCGGTGAGCTGCACCGACCGAATCTTGTTTCTGAGACTGATCATGCCTGGTTCCGGGCCGCAGACGCAAAACTACTACAACAATCCCGCAAGGCCAATGCCATCGCGCGCCCGCTCGGATATCTGTCTGCCGGGTCCTTTGCCAGAGCCTGGTCAAACAGCGTGTCCACGCAGGGGGGCAGGTCGTTGCGCAGACTCGCCACGGGCTCGTGCCTTTCGTGGGCGATCTTCTGCATCAGCATCGGAATGGAATCGGCGCGAAATGGCGGCACTCCCGTCAGCAGTTGATAGAGCGTCACTGCCAGCGAGAAGAGGTCAGATTGGCCGGTTACGCTCGTGCCTGCGAGTTGTTCCGGCGACATGTACGAGGGTGTGCCGAGAATGATGCCGGTCTTGGTCCTGCTGGTGTCGGTCAATCTGGCGATGCCGAAGTCCGTGATCTTCAGTATGTCGGTATCCGCGTCGTAAAGGAGGTTCGCAGGCTTCACGTCCCGGTGCACGACGTGTTGACCGTGGGCGTAGTGCAATGCCTCGGCCGCCCTGGCCATGAGTTCGAATGCGCGCCGAGGCTGGAGCAATTGGCCCTGCTGCGCATAGAAGCTCAGGGGTTTGCCCGGAAAATACTCCATGGCCAGGTAAGCCACCCGGCCGTCCTCGCCCGCATCATAGATGCTGATGATGTTGGGGTGATTCAGGCGGCCGGCCGATTCGGCCTCCCGCAGAAACTGCGCCCGAGCGTTTGCCAGGTCCGTGTCCCCGAACTCTTCCGCAAGTGCGATGGTCTTGATGGCCACGCGACGGTTTATCTTGGGATCCTTGCCGAGGTAAACCGTGGCCATGGCGCCGCGTCCGATCGCCTGCTCGAGCTGATAGCGGCCGATCGTCCGGCCACTGAGATCTTCCGTCTCTGGCATCGGCCGCAGGACCGGTCGGGGCGAATCCGTGGCGGCAGCAGGGGGCTTTTCGGGCAGGGCGCTGCGCAGGCCCGCCAGCTTCCTCAGCTTCTCGCCCGCATTGCGGAAATTCGGGTCGACGTTCGCGAGATGACGCAATACGCGCTCGGCCTTTGCAAGATCGCGACGGCGGGCATGCTCGAGCGCGACGTCGTACAGGCGCTTCTTGACATGCTCGGTCGGCGACTGGTGGCGCAACATCGAGAAGGCGAGGTCGAGTTCGTCCTCCTGGGTGACCGGAGCCGGTGCAGGCGCCGGCTCCGCCGCGCCAGCTCCAGCCGGTGCCAGCGCGGGTTGGAACGCAGGGGCCGGAGCCCGCCGCGGCTGCAGAAACCGGATCGCCGTGGTCGCGAACAGGGCGAACGCCGCCCCTGTGGCGAGTTGTGCCCAGACGCCGGAAGCGATGACGAGATAGGCCTCGAGCACCAGTAGCAGCGCCGCTGCGACGATGCCACCGGCGACGGATAGAGCCGGCGCACGACTCCCGAAGACCACGACGGCAATGCCGATCAGGATCAACACGGCATTCTCGATCCAGGATAGCCACGGCGGTCTGACCAGGTAATCGTCCTCGAGGAGATTCGAAGTGCCGGTGGCTAGCAGAACTGCCGGTGACATGCGGGGCGTGATGGAAGTGGCATAGGCGGGTTCCACCTTCGCCGTCACATCCCCGAGAATGACGATGCGCCCGGCCACCCGGCTGGCCGCATCACTGGAATCGAGCAGGCTCCTGGCATCGAGCGTTTCGAATGCGGATTTACCTGGCCTGTCCTTGTAGAAGCGGAGCAGGATGCCCGATCCCGCGGTCATGCGTATCGAGCGGGAATTCCACGAAAGCAGATCGCGTGTGACATCCGGCGCCTTTGAGCCGGGATAATCGATCGCGAGCGCCGCGCGAAGCGCGGCGGATGACACGAGTGTTCCGGACGTGCTTACGAGCAACTCCATCCTCCGGACGACTCCGTCTGCGTCCGGCCAGAACTCGACGTGACCTGCCGCCAGCACGGCCGCGCACAGGGTGTCGGAGGGTGGCACGACCGCCCGCACGGCGCGGGCTCCGACATCTACGGCACCGGCGTTGGGCTGGAATACGTGCTTCAGGCAGTTCGTGGGGGGTATCTCCGCGCCGCGGTTGCCATCAAATGTCGGCACACCCACGATCAGGTTGCGGGCCGCCGCAGCGGCTTCCACCGTACGATCGTGCAACTCCGAACGGTGACGTATTTCCGACAGTTGCCTGCCAAATGTATCGGGCAATGGCGGGCCTTTTGCCACCGCGTCGCCGTTTTGCTCGCGACTGCGGCGTTCCAGTTCGGCAAGGGCGGCCAGCTGGGCGGAATCCGGTAAAGCCATCCGGAGCGGCGGCGGCTCGACAGGAATGACCAGTCGGGCCCGAGCTGCCTTGAGGGCATTGAGCAGAGCCGGAAATGCGCTTGCTTCCCAGACCGTGCCGGACCCCTGGTTCAGCTCGCCAGTATCGACGAGGACGATCTGCGGGCTGCTTGTGCGGCGCTGCAGACCCTGGAGGAAATCGTAATAAACAGCCTCCATTCGCAGCGAAACGGGCGCAAGGGACAGCAGCAGTCCTGCAAGCAGTATGGCGAATCCGGCCGGCCCCGGCCGCAGCAGATTGCCCTGGGTAACGCTGTCCCACGCACGCATTTGGACATAGTATCGGCCCCCAATAGCGCGGACTGAGAACCGCGTTTGGATTCTTCGCGTGTCGGGCAGAGGTGCTGATGCCCGCTGAGAGCAGGATCACAGAAGGCACACCATGGCGAGATCCCAGATAGCCTATGTCTGCGGCAGTTGCGGCGGCGTCAGCGTCAAGTGGCAGGGCCAGTGCCCGGCTTGCGGCGGATGGAACACTCTGGAGGCGGCGGTGAGGCAGGGGGGCGCGACAGTCCAGCGACCCGAGGTGTCCGCTGTACGGCTCGGCGAGCTCAGGCCCGCCGGGGCGCGCCGGCAGCCCACCGGAATCGGCGAGCTCGATCGGGTGCTGGGAGGCGGTCTCGTGGCCGCTTCCGTGGTGCTCGTCGGCGGCGCTCCCGGGATTGGCAAGTCGACCCTGCTTCTGCAGGTCGCAGGCGCCCGGTCCTCGGAGCCCGCGCCGACAACGCTGTATGTCAGCGGCGAAGAGTCGGCGGATCAGGTGGCTCTGCGTGCTGCGCGTCTCGGCATCAAGCCCGATTCGGTTACGGTGCTCGCCACAACCAACGTCAATGACGTGACCGAGGGAGCGCGACAGCTCGGGGTCTCCTGCGTCATCGTCGATTCCATACAGACGATGTACGCGGATTCGCTGCCGTCCACGCCGGGTTCGCCGAATCAGCTGCGGGAATGCGCCGCTCGACTGATCGGCTTCGCGAAGACCACGGGCACGGCGGTCATCCTCGTGGGCCATGTCACGAAGGAGGGCGTCATCGCCGGGCCGCGCATGTTGGAACACATGGTCGATGCAGTCCTCTATTTCGAAGACGAGACGGGAAGCCGATTCCGGTTGCTACGTTCGGTAAAGAACAGATTCGGCGCGGCCAATGAGCTCGGCATCTTCGCGATGACCGAGGAGGGGCTGAAGGAGGTGCGAAACCCGTCGGCGATCTTCCTGTCACGGGGAGACGAGAACGTAGCCGGCAGCGTCGTCACCGTCCTGCATCAGGGCACTCGTCCGATCCTTGTCGAAGTGCAGGGGCTCACCGACCGCGGCGCCGGCGCCTCGCGGCGCCTTGCGGTGGGGGTAGACCAGAACCGCCTGGCGTTGTTGTTGGCGGCGCTGCACAAGCACGGCGGCGTGAGTTCTCAGCAGGATGATGTGTTCGTCAACGTGGTCGGGGGCCTGCGCGTCACCGAGACCGCCGCCGATCTCGCGCTGCTCGCGGCAGTGGCATCGAGCGCCCGGTCGCGGCCGATCGGACGTGAGTACGTCGTCTTTGGCGAGGTCGGTCTCGGCGGCGAAATCCGGCCGGTTGCCTATGGCGAGGAGCGAATCCGGGAAGCCGCCAAACTCGGATTTACCAAGGCTATCGTGCCCCGCGCCAACCTGCCGCGTAAAGCCGTGGAGCGGATGAGCGTGCACGGCGTCACCACTCTGATCGAGGCACTGCGGCTGCTGGGTGGAGTCCGGGATACCTGACCACGTGGGGCTTCAGCCGGCTGCGGCACGGGTTCCCTCCTCGGTGGGTTCGCGGATGCGGACGGTTTCAATGACGTTGCCGCTCGTCTGCAGGATTTCCACGGCGTATTTGTTCAGCATCAGCCCGGTACCCTTTCGCGGGATCGTCTCGAGCTGCTCGAGTATCAGTCCGTTCAGCGTCTTCGGCCCGTCCGTCGGCAGCTTCCAGTTCATGGTCCGATTCAGCACACGGACATTGGCGCCTGCATCGACGATGTAGCCCCCCGACACCTCGTCACGCCGCAGACTGGAGTCCGCGGCATCCGGCTCGCTGGTGAACTCTCCGACGATCTCCTCCAGCAGATCCTCGAGCGTCACGATTCCCTGGATGTCGCCGTATTCGTCGACCACGAATGCAGTGCGCTGCCGGGTACGCTGGAACTGCACGAGCTGCTTGTTGAGCGGTGTGCCCTCCGGCACGAAATAGGGCTCGTCAAGAAGACTTTCGATCGTCGACTTATTGGCGAGCGGCTGCTGGATCAAACGCTTGACATGCAGCACGCCGATGACATTGTCGATGGCTTCCCGGTAAACGGGCAGGCGCGTATATCCGCTCGTACGGACCGTCGCGAGGATGTGTTCCCATTCAGCGTGCAGATCTATGCCGATCACTTCGTTCTGGGGGATCATGATGTCTTCGACCGTGATTTCCCCGAGCTCGACGACACGCATCATGATCTCGTGACGCTTGCGCGGCAGTAAGGCACCGGATTCAGCGAGAATCGTGCGCAGTTCCTCGATCGTAATGTTATGGGCCGCGCTTTCTTCCGGGCGCACGCCGATCAGGCGCAGGATGGCGTTCGAGAAGAGTGTCAGGAGGCGAACCGACCAGCTGATCGGCGGCAGGAACTTCAGCAGGAAGTGGTAAACATATGCGCCGGGATATGCCAGTCGTTCAGGGTGAACCGCCGCAAACGTCTTCGGTATGATCTCGCCGAACAGCAGGACGACGACGGTCACGCCGATGGTACCGACGACCACGCCTGCCGGACCGCCGAGCCGCAGGGCGACAAGCGCCACGAGTGCGGCAGCAGCATTATTCGCAAGCATGTTGCCGAAGAGGATGAGGCCTATCAGACGGTCCGGACGCTTGAGCAGAGCTTCCGCAAATCGGGCGCCCCGGTGACCGGTACTGGCGCGGTGCCGGAGCCGGTATCGGTTGAGCGACATCAGGGCGGTTTCGGTGCCCGAAAAAAACGCGCAGCAAAACAGCAGGAACAGCAGCAGCCCCAGAAGAGGGAGGAGCGGCAAGTCTTCGGTCAAAGACGGAGGACTCCCGGAAGCTTACGAGCGAACATCCTTGCGAAGGCGCTGTTGGTATGTCAAGGCACAACACTGATTTGACGCCACTTCGCAGCCTTTGACGCTAAACTGCCGGCCGGAGATCGGATAATTGTTCCTGGGAGCTCCTTTTTGTTCGCGAACCTGACGACCAGGCTCCGTGAAGTCGCCGACGAGCTGCGAGGCCGCGGGCGTCTCACCGGGGACAACATCGAGGACGCCGTCCGCGAGGTGCGACGCGCGTTGCTCGAGGCCGACGTTGCAGTCCCGGTGGTCCGCGATCTGCTCGATCGCGTCAGCCGCCGGGCGATAGGCGCAGAGATCAATCGCAGTCTGACGCCTGGTCAGGCATTCATCGGCATACTCCATCAGGAACTTGCTGTGGAGCTTGGCGCCGAACCGGTCGCTCTCAACCTGCGCCACCGGCCGCCTGTCCCCATCCTTCTCGTTGGCCTGCAGGGTGGCGGCAAGACCACGACAGCCGGAAAGTTGGCGCTGTTCCTGAAGGAACGCATGGGGCACCGGGTCACGATGGTGAGCCTCGACACGCGCCGGCCGGCCGCGATGCTCCAATTGGAACGTCTCGCGGAGCAGGTCGGCGCGGTCTGCGCGCCGGCCTCGCCGGAGGAATTGCCGGCCGACATCGCGGTTCGCGCGATGGACGTGGCGCGACGCAACCAGAGTGAGGTCGTGATCCTCGACACGGCGGGGCGCACGCGTCTCGACGAAGAGCTGCTGGCCGAATTGCGCAGCCTGAACGATCTGATCAGGCCGGCGGAGACCCTGTTTGTCCTCGACAGCATGGCGGGACAGGACGCCGTCAATGCGGCACGGGCGTTCGCCGAGACCCTGCCAGTCACCGGGATCGTGTTGACCAAGACAGATGGCGATGCGCGAGGAGGGGCCGCGCTGTCGGCGCGTTCCGTGACCGGTCAGCCGATCAAATTCATTGGCACCGGCGAAAAGCTTCCCGCTCTCGAGCCTTTCGTGCCGGAACGCATGGCCTCCCGGATTCTCGGCATGGGTGACGTGGTCGGTCTGGTCGAAGAAATCGGTCAGAAGGTCGATCGCGGGGAGGCCGATCGTCTGGCACGCAAGGTGGCGAAAGGGTCGGGCTTCGATCTGGCCGACCTGCGCGGACAGCTCGAGCAGATGATGGGAATGGGTGGCATGGAAGGCCTGCTGTCGAAGCTGCCGCTTCCGGGTGGAATGTCGCCCGAGAAGCTGGCCGGCCAGCTCGATCCGAAGAGCATCCGCCGGCAGATCGCCATCATCAGCTCGATGACTTCTTCCGAGCGGCGATTTCCGAAGATTATCAATGGGTCCCGTCGCCAGCGCATCGCAGCGGGTGCCGGGGTGGGCGTACCCGAGGTCAACCGCCTCCTGCGCCAGCACGAGCAGATGCAGAAGGTGATGAAACGACTTTCAAAGGGGGGGCTACAGCGCGCGCTGCGAGGCCTGCCCCCGGGATTCGGGCAGTTTCGCGGACGCTGAAACTCGCCCCGGGTCTGGTGCACATGGCACCGGATTTCCGTAGAATGCGGCGTTTGACTTTACCCGGAGTACCGTTTCTACCCCGGGCCCTACCAGGAATTGATTGAGCATGGTGACGATTCGACTCAGCCGTGGAGGCACTATCAAGCGGCCGTTCTATCACATCGTGGCGACAGACCATCGCAACCGCAGGGACGGTCGATATCTGGAGCGGCTCGGGTTCTTCAATCCGATCGCGTCCGGCGGGGAGACCGTCCTGAAAGTGGATGTCGAGCGCGTGACTCATTGGTTGAATCACGGCGCAAAGATGTCGGCCCGCGTTTCCGATCTTCTGGACACTCATCGTGCCGCCCAATCGGCGGGTACCGCCGGGGCCTGACCGGAGTTCGGCGGCGGCAATCGTCAGTTCCGGCATTGCGGAGGCGAGTGAACAACAGGTCCTCGTCGGTCGTATCGCCGGCATTTTTGGCGTGAAGGGCTGGGTGCGGGTGTTCTCCTATACCAATCCGCCTGAGAACATCCTGCGGTACGCCCCGTGGTCAATTGGCGACGAAAGAGCCGCGCGTTACGAGGTGACGGACGGGGCGGCGCATGGTCGCGGCACGATCGCCCACCTGCGAGGCGTGGATGACCGTGAGGCAGCCCGGACGTTGATCGGATCACCCATACGAGTTCCTCGCGAATGCTTCGGGAAAGCGGGCAAGGGTGAGTATTACTGGTTCGACCTGCTGGGTCTCGAGGTAGTCAACGAGGACGGCGAATCGCTCGGGCGGGTCGATCAATTGCTCGAGACCGGTGCGAATGACGTCCTGGTGGTTCGCGGAGCCCGAAAGCGGCTGGTGCCGTTCGTGAAGGGATCTGTGATCAAGCAGGTGGATCTCGAGGCTGGGGTGATTCGCGTCTCGTGGGACGCCGACTTTTGAATCAAACGGACGCGGCGACGATGCGTATTTGCGTGGTGACACTGTTCCCGGAGATGGTGACCAATGCTTTGCCATTCGGCATCTGCGGCCGGGCATTGTCCAGTGGCCTGGCGAGTGTCAGTGTCGTGAATCCCAGGGACTTCGCGCGGGACAGTCATCGGACGGTGGATGACCGCCCCTACGGCGGCGGACCGGGAATGGTGTTGAAGTACGAGCCGGTGCATGCGGCGGTGCAGGCCGCCCGTGGGGAATTGCCCGAGGGCACGCGGGCGGTGTTCCTGAGTCCGCAGGGCCGGCGGTTCGACCAGGAACTGGCGACTCGCATGACTGAGTGGCCGGGACTGATCCTCGTGGCCGGACGTTATGAAGGATTCGACGAACGCCTCGTTCAGTCGGAGGCGGACGAGGAAGTTTCGTTGGGCGACTTCATTTTGACCGGCGGCGAGGTGGCGGCGCTGGCAGTCATCGATGCGGTTGTGCGCTTGTTGCCCGGCGCTCTCGGTGACGATGCCTCCGCGGAGGAGGAGTCATTCACCGGACATCTTCTCGATTATCCGCACTACACGCGGCCCGAGGAGGTCGACGGAATGAAGGTTCCCGCAGTGCTGACGGGGGGCGACCACGAAGCAATCCGCCGGTGGCGCCTCAAGCAGGCGCTGGGAAGGACATCCGATCGCCGACCCGACCTGCTGGCACGACGGCAACTGACCCGCCCGGAACGGGAACTGTTGTTAGAATACATTGCGGAGCGCGGCGCCCCGATGTGAGTGGATGAACGCGGCGCGAGCGGCTCGCAGGGCCGCAGATGAATTCTCAGATGGATGAAGAACATGAGCAAAGTCCTAGAACAACTCGAGTCGGAAATGATCCGGCGGGATATTCCCGATTTCAGGCCGGGTGATACCGTCATCGTGCAAGTCAGGGTGAAGGAAGGCGGCCGGGAACGCCTGCAGGCGTACGAAGGTGTCGTCATCGCCAAGCGGAATCGCGGCGCCAATTCTTCCTTTACGGTCCGCAAGATTTCTCATGGTGAAGGCGTGGAACGCGTGTTTCCGACGTTTGGTCCCACGGTTGCGGAGGTCAAGATCAAGCGCCGAGGCGATGTCCGTCGTGGCAAACTCTATTATCTGCGCGATCGCAGCGGCAAGTCGGCGCGTATCAAGGAAAAGGTCTGAGCCGGCCTCATTTGGCCTCGTGTCGGGCTGGGGCCAGGTCATGCAAGGCCAGGAAGGCATTACCCGCGGCAGCCGCGGCGTCCTGGCGGGGTTCTTCGCTGCGCTGCTGTTGCCGTCACTGACCGGGTGTGCGGCCCTCGGTGGCGCAGCCGTATCGGGTTTTGCCGACGGCCTTTCTGCCGCCATCCTCAATGAAGATGATCCGGCGCTCGTGCGCGATGCGACGCCGTCCTATCTGATTCTCCTCGATGCCCTGATCGAGACCGATCCCGACAATCCACGGTATCTCAGCACTGCCGCTCAGCTGTATGCGGCCTACGGAATCGCGTTAGTTGCCGATGAAACGCGCGCGCTGGCGCTCACCGCGCGTGCACGTGATTACGGCGCACGCGCCATCTGTGCCGCGGACAGTGCCTCATGTCAGCTGGATCAGGTCGATTACAGCAGCTTCGCCGCGATCGTGGATCGCATCGGCAGCAGCGACGGGCAGGCTCTGTATGCATACTGCGTGGGTTCGCTCGCCTTTATCCGCACACATAGCGGCGACTGGGCGGCCATCGCCGCACTGCCAAAGGTGGAGCATGCGCTTCGGCACCTCCTGTCCTCGGGCGGCGGCTCAAACGCGGCAAACATCAATATGTACCTCGGCATCCTGAGCACGCTTCGCCCGGAGGCGCTGGGAGGCAAGCCCGAGCAGGGGAAGGCGTATTTCGAGAAGGCGATCGAGCTCAGTGGCGGGCGTGACCTGTCCGCCAAGGTGGAATATGCGCGCAGTTACGCGCGGCTGGTTTACGATCGGGAGCTGCACGATCGACTCCTGAACGAAGTTCTGCAGTCCCCGGCAGAGCAGGAGGGAATGACACTCTTCAACGTCCTGGCGCAGCAGGAGGCTCGGCAACTGCTTGCAACCGCCGACGATTATTTCTGATATTCCTGAAAAAGGGAGCACACCCGATGCGGCGACCTCGCGCTGTCAATGGATTGATAGGCATTCTTCTGTTCTCGACGGCGGCTCACGCCACCGATTTCAAGATTGCGACCGTGGCTCCGGAAGGATCCCAATGGATGCAGGAGATCCGCGCCGCCGCGGCGAGCATCAAGGCGGCAACCGACGGCCGTGTCGTCGTAAAGCTTTATGGCGGCGGGGTCATGGGCAACGAAAAGCAGGTGCTGCGCAAGATTCGCATCGGGCAGCTCCAGGGCGGCGCTTTCACGGCCGGGGGAATCGCCGAAAAATATGCGGATATCGTCATCTATGGCCTGCCACTGATTTTCGCCAATCAGGCTGAGGTTGATTACGTTCGCCAGAGGATGGATCCGATCCTGGTCAAGGGCCTGGAACAGTCTGGCTTCGTGTCATTCGGCTTCGCAGGGGGCGGATTTGCCAGGATCTTCGCAAACCGTCCGGTCGACGCGACCGAGTCGATGCGCGGACAGAAGATCTGGGTGCCGGAAGGCGACCGTGTCAGCACCGCCGCGATGGAAGCTCTGCATTTGTCCCCGGTTGCATTGCCGGTCACGGACGTCTTGACCGGATTGCAGACCGGGCTGCTCGATGTCGTCGCCGCCCCGCCAGTCGCCGTTATCGCGCTTCAGTGGCATACGCGGGTGAAGTACATGACCAATACACCGCTCATGTATACGATGGGAGTCATGGCGATCGACGCCCAGGCGTTCGGGAAACTCAGCTCCGCCGATCAGGCGACTTTCCGCGATACCATGACTACCGTGTACAAGCATCTCGACGAGAAGAGCGCTGCGGACGACGAAGCCGCGCAGAAGGCGCTGTTCACCAGCGGCATCAAGCCGGTGGAGGCGCGGGAGGCGGACGTGAAGAGCTGGCGCGAAGCGACGGCCGTGGCGAATCGCCAGCTCGGTGAGCAGGGCGTCTTCACTCCCGCACTGCTCGCACAGCTGCAGGTTTATCTTCAGGAATTTCGTGCACGGGGGAGCGGGGCGTCGGTAACTCCCGGTCGGCCGTGACGACGCGGGAAAGACGGCCCCTGGCCGCTCGGGCAGATCGGCTCGGGCGGATTATCGAGACTTTCCTGCTGGTGTCTGTCCTCGGCGCAATGATTCTCATCGCCGCCGCGCAGATCGCCCTGCGCAACTTCTGGAACACGGGTTTCGACTGGGCCGACGAGGCGCTCCGCATCATGGTTCTCTGGGTCACGATCCTCGGCGCCGTCGCCGCCAGCAGGGAAGGCAGGCACGTCAGTATCGACGCCATCTCACGATACCTGCCTCCAGCCGTGAGCCGCTGGACGCGGGTCCTGGTCGATGCATTTGCCGCACTCGTATGTGCCGTGCTGGCCTGGTACTCGTACCAGTTCGTGGCGGGCAGCCACGCGGCCGGAGACAGGATACTCGGCGGTGAATTTCCCGCCTGGTGCGTCCAGGTCATTCTGCCGGTAGGCTTCGCACTCATTGCGTACCGGTACCTGGTGGCGTGCCTCCGGGAGTGGTCTTCCGGACCCGCCGAAGTGGTGCCACTTTGATTGTGTCTCTGGCGCTGCTAGCGCTGACACTCTGCGGCGCACCACTGTTTGCGGTCATCGCGGCAGGTGCCATCGCCGGATTCGCCGCGGCAGATATCTCCCTGACTGCGGTCCCCATCGAGATATTCGGAATTGCGGAAACGCCTATCCTCCTGGCGATTCCTTTGTTCACTTTTGCCGGATACGTCCTCGCGGAGAGTAACGCGCCGAGCCGTCTGGTGCGTCTCACGACTACGCTCGTAGGGTGGGTGCCCGGCGGTGTGGCGATGGTGTCCATCGCCGCTTGTGCCATTTTCACCGCGTTCACCGGTGGCTCGGGCGTGACCATCATCGCGCTCGGTGCCGCCCTCTATCCTGCGCTCATCAAGGCCGGGTATGACGAGCGCTTCAGCCTGGGACTGATCACGTCCGCAGGTTGTCTCGGACTCCTGTTTGCTCCTTCGCTTCCGCTGATTCTGTATGGCGTCATCACGGAGACGTCAATCGATGACATGTTCGTTGCCGGGATCCTCCCGGGTGTTCTCATGCTGATCGGCCTGGCTGCCTACTGCCTATGGGTCAACCGGCACATCCGGGTGCCGCTCAGCGAGTTCTCCTGGCGCGACGTCGGATCGGCGGTCCGCGAGTCCTGGCTCGACATCCCGCTCCCCATACTGGTGCTGGGTGGAATCTATGGTGGGATATTCGCGGTATCCGAAGCAGCGGCCGTGACCGCCGTTTACGCCGTCCTGGCCGAAGTCGTGATCCGGCGCGACATTCCGCTACGGCGCCTGCCGCAAATCATGCGCGAATCCATGGTGCTGGTCGGCGCCATCCTCCTGATTCTTGGCGTGTCACTGGCATCCACGAACGTGATGATCGACGCGCAGGTTCCGGAGAAGCTCGTGGGGATCGTCAATGGGATGGTCAGCGGGCGTCTCAGCTTCCTGGTCCTGCTGTTTCTGTTTCTGCTGGCGCTGGGATCCATTCTGGATATATTCTCGGCTCTGGTGCTGGTAGTGCCCCTGATCGCGCCAGTCGCTGCCCGATATGGCGTGAGCCCGGTGCATCTGGGGATTCTGTTCGTCGCCAACATGGAGCTTGGATATCTGGCGCCGCCGATGGGCCGCAACCTCGTGGTTGCGGGTTATCGCTTCAATCAGCCCATTCTAAGAATCTACAGATCAGTACTTCCATTCTTGCTGGTGCTGCTCGTCACGGTGCTGATCATTACGTTCCTGCCGTCATTGTCGCTCTGGCTCCTCGGCAGCTGAACTGACAGTATGGAGGAGGGAAGTATGGTCAATCCGCGCGCCTTGTTCGCCATCATTGCGGCCTTGCCGCTTCTGGCGCACGCCGGAGAGGAGAAGCTGCCGGAGCATCTGCGGGTTCCGCCCGGCTTTTCGGTGGAGGTCCTGGCGAAAGTGCCGGGCGCCCGTTCGATCGTACTTGGAGACAAGGGCACGCTGTTCGTCGGCACGCAACGAGGCAGCGGCGATGTGTATGCCGTGCGGAACCCGTTCGGCGCAGACCCTCAGGTGCTGACCGTGGCAACGGGGCTGAAGATGCCGAATGGCGTCGCGTTTCGCGACGGTGCCCTGTACGTCGCGGAGCCGCAGCGCATTCTGCGGTTGGCCGCCATTGAGAAGAATCTGGACAAGCCGCCCGCGCCCGAAGTGCTGGTCGGGGACCTGCCTTTCAAAGGCATGATGCACAGCTGGAAATACCTCGGCTTCGGACCGGACGGCAAGTTGTACGTACCGGTCGGTGCTCCCTGCAATATCTGCGACGAGCCAGGTTTCGGCACGATGCTGCGGATGAATCCCGACGGCACCGGACGTGAGGTCTACGCGCGCGGCATTCGCAACAGCGTCGGCTTCACCTGGCATCCGCAGACCGGTGAACTGTGGTTTACGGACAATGGCCGCGACATGCTCGGTGACGACGTACCACCATGTGAGTTGAACCGCGCCGCCAAAGCCGGGCTGGATTTCGGTTTTCCCTACTGCCATGCAGGAGTCATTCCGGATCCGGAATTCGGCAAGCTCGGCCGCTGCGAGGACGCAGTGGCACCGGCGCGCACTCTGGGCCCTCACGTTGCCCCGCTCGGCCTGCGCTTTTACACCGGCAAGATGTTTCCGGCGGAGTACCGCAACCAGCTATTCATAGCCGAGCATGGCTCGTGGAACCGCACCAAGGAGGCCGGCAAGACGGGTTATCGCGTCAGCCTGGTACGTGTGAAGGACAATCAGGCCGTCAGCTACGAGACGTTCATGGACGGGTTTCTCGACGGCCAGGTTACTCTGGGGCGGCCCGTCGATATCATGGTGGCGCCGGATGGTGCCTTGCTCGTGAGCGACGATACCGCCGGCGCTGTCTATCGGATCAGCTATCGTGCGCCCGAGTGACGGCAGTGAGCTGAGTATCGGCCGATGAGTGCATCACGCAATCCGATTGTCCGCCTGCTCGCCGGCATCTGGCACGGCCTGGACGTCTTGCGCCGGATCCTACACCTCGTTCTGCTGCTATTTGTTTTCGCAGTGATCCTGGCTGGCATCGCCGGCCCACCCGTCCGCGTGCCGTCTGCCGCCGCGTTGCTCATCGATCCCAAAGGCGAACTGGTGGAGCAGCTGGCCGGGGACCCACTGGACCAGGCTCTCGGCGAGCTGCAGGGAGATGGCGTGCATCAGGTGCTGGTCAGGGATCTCGTGGACAGCCTGGAAGCCGCGGCGACGGATGACCGGATCAAGGTCGTGGTCCTGCGTCTCGAAGAGCTGGAGGCCGGTGGCCTGCCGAAATTGCAAGCCGTTGCGCGCGCGCTTGACAAGGTCAAGCAGGCCGGCAAGAAAGTCATAGCACTCGGAGATTCATTCGACCAGGGTCAGTATTACCTTGCGGCCCAGGCGAACGAGATTTACCTCAACGATCTCGGCGGGGTCCTGATCGAGGGCTTCGGTTACTATCGCACGTTCCTCAAGAGCGCTCTCGACAAGCTGCGGGTTGACCTCAACGTATTTCGCGTCGGGGAATACAAGTCGTTCGTTGAACCGTTCATTCGTGATGACATGTCGGAGGAAGACAAGGCGTCGAGCCGCCAATGGCTCACCGCCATGTGGTCGGCCTATCAGCGCGACATAGTTGCGGCCCGCAAACTCGAAGCCGGGAGTCTCGACGCTTACGCCAACAACCTGTCGTCATACCTCAAGGCGGCCGATGGTTCGGCATCGAGAGCAGCCCTGGATCATCATCTCGTCGACGGGCTGATGAGCCGCCGTGAATTTCGCGATTACATGATCGGGATCGTCGGCCCCGACGATGACGACTCCGACTACAACAGCATCGATTACCGGTCCTATCTCACGGTCGTGAAGCGCACCCAGCTGGCGCAGCCCCGTGGCACGAAGGTCGGCATCGTCGTCGCTTCGGGCCAGATCGTGGATGGCGAGGCTCCTCCGGGAACCGTTGGCGGTGACACGCTTGCGGAGTTGATCCGGCAGGCTGCGACCGATGAATCCATCAAGGCGGTGGTTCTGCGGGTCGACAGTCCCGGAGGCAGTATGTTCGCCTCGGAAGTGATATTCGACGAGCTGCAGGATCTGAAGGCTTCCGGCAAGCCGCTCGTGGTATCGATGGGAAATCTTGCGGCTTCGGGCGGCTACTACATATCGGCTCTGGCGGACGAGATTTGGGCGAATGAAAGCACGATCACCGGTTCAATTGGCGTAGGCGCCGTCGTGCCGACGGCCAATCGGACGCTCGACGCATTGGGCGTCCATGTGGACGGCATCGGGACCACCAATCTCTCGGGCCAGATGCGGCTCGATCGTCCGCTGGGCGCAGATGCACAGAGCCTGCTCGATCAGATGGTGCATGATGCCTATCGCATTTTCATCGGCAAGGTCGCTGACGGGCGCAAGATGGAAGTCGCGCGCGTGGATCAGATCGCTCGCGGCCGGGTCTGGATCGGAAGCGACGCGAAAGATCTCGGTCTCGTGGATACGCTGGGCGACCTGCCCGAGGCGATCGAGGCCGCGGCGAAGCGTGCCGGTCTCAGCGAGGGCAGCTACGGCATAGAGTACGTCGAGCCGGAATTGTCGTGGCCGGAGAGAGTCCTGAGACAGTACTCGGTACGGCTGTTGACGAACGTCCACTGGCTTGGGATCCGGCTCCCTACGGGCAATTCCGGGCGCTGGCAGGGAATGCTGGCGGCGGGTGCGCGCGCGTGGCAGTCAATCGAGAACATGAACGATCCGCGCGGACTGTACTTCCTCTGTACGTGCGAAGTCCGGTAAGCCGTCAGACGGGGCCACGGGCCGCAGTCGTTTCGGCCTGTTTCTTCGGGTAATCGAAGCCGACGAGCCTGGCCCCTGGCCCGAGTTGCCGCCACTGCCGTATGACGGCCTCCACGACGACGATCCCGCACGTGGGAATGTTGTCGATGCGGGCCCCCGTCAGAAGGTTGGCGAGCTCCGTGAGCCCCGGGTTGTGCCCGCAGACGATGATGTCGTTGAACGAATCGTCCTGGCGCGCAAGTACCCGGAGGATGTCCTGAGGGGACGCGAGGTAAAGATCGGGCTCACGTTGCAGAAATTCGAGGGGGTAGCGGAGCTGACGGGCCACGAGCTTGGCTGTTTGCACGGCTCTGACCGCAGGGCTGGTCAGGATCAGTGACGGTCTGGCACCCGCGGCCCGGAGGCGCCCACCCATGATCGGGACGTCCCGTTTCCCCCGAGCAGTCAGCGGACGCGCCCGGTCTGCAAGCGACGGGTCGTCGGTCGCCGCCTTCGCATGACGAAGCAACGTCAGGCGCTTAACCGACACGATGGGCGCCTAGAGCAACCCGGCTTCCAGCCGCGCCGCCTCTGACATCATGCTCTGATTCCACGGCGGGTCGAAGACCAGCTCGACATTGACCGTCTCGACTGTCGGCAAGAGGCCGATCTTGTCCTTGATGTCCTCCAGCAGGATCTCGCCCATGCCACAACCGGGTGCGGTCACGGTCATCTTGATGCCAACGGTCCTGGCGCCGCTCTCCGCCTTGTGTATCTGGCACTCGTATACCAGCCCAAGCTCCACGATGTTGATGGGAATCTCCGGATCATAGACGGTGCGCATCTGGTCCCAGACCAGCTGCTCGAAATCGGCATCGGTTGCTCCGGGCCGCAGCTCCGGCACGGGTGCCGCTTCCTGTCCTAGGGCATCGGCATCTCGACCGGCCACGCGATAGAGATTGCCCTCGAAATAGATGGTGAAACTGCCTCCCATGGACTGTGTGATGTAGACGAGCGAGTCCTTGGGCAGACGTTCCGCGATGCCGGCCGGCACGGCGGTAACGTCCAGATCGCGCTTCAGGGTGACGGGCTCGTTCTGCTGGCCGAACACGATCGGTGCCCCTACTCGGTGCTGACAGCGCCCGCGTCGCCCTGCAACGCGGCTTCCAGCGTGCGCCAGGGGAGAGTCGCGCAGCGCACGCGCGAGGGATAGGCGCGCACGCCTGCGAGTGCCGCGAGGTCGCCCGGCAATGAATGAGAAGAATCATTGCCGAACGCCGCGCAAGTGGCGGTGATCAGCCGCTTAGTCTCGGCCAGGGGCTGGCTCTTCACGAGTTCCGTGAGCATCGATGCCGAGGCCAAGGAAATCGCGCAGCCGGTTGCCTCGAATGCGACATCCCTGACACGCCGGTCCTCGTCGAGCTCGAGATATACCGTGATCTTGTCGCCGCAGAGCGGATTGTGCCCGGTCGCCTTGTGGCCGGCAGACTCGATCCTGCGGAAATTGCGTGGGCGACGGCTGTGGTCCAGCACAGCCGCCCTGTACAGGGCGTGCAGATCGTCTTGCCGGGTCATTGGCGCAACATCCCGATTGCGACGCCGATGCCATCGATGAGTTGGTCGATGTCGCTTTCCGTATTGTAAAAGGCAAGCGATGCCCGCGCCGTGCCCGGCAATCCCAGGAACTCCATCAAGGGCATCGCGCAATGGTGTCCGGTGCGGATTGCGACCCCCTGGTGATCCAGTACCGTGCCGAGGTCGTGCGGATGTACGCCCTCGACGATGAATGAAATGACCGCGGCCTTGCGCGTGGCGCGCCCGACTATCGTCACCTCCGGCATATTGTCGAGAGCCTGAGTCGCGTAGTTCAGCAGCCGCTTCTCATAAGCGGCAATCTGACTCATGCCGATCGTCTCCAGGTAGCCGATGGCCGCGCCGAGCCCGACGGCGCCCGCCACATTCGGCGTGCCGGCTTCAAACTTGAAAGGGAGCTCGTTGTAGACCGTATGATCGAAACTCACGGTCTGGATCATTTCGCCGCCTCCCTGATATGGCGGCAGGCGGTTGAGCCATTCCTTCCGTCCGTACAACGCGCCGATCCCGGTCGGGCCGCACATCTTGTGCCCGGAGAAGGCATAGAAATCGCAGCCGAGCGCCTGCACGTCGACGGCCTGGTGGGGGACCGCCTGAGCGCCGTCTATCAGAACGGGAATGCCCCGGCTGCGTGCGGCGCCTGCAATTTCCTCGACCGGATTGACGGTGCCGAGAGCATTTGAAACGTGAGCGACTGCCACGAGACGGGTCCGCTCGCCGAGCCGGCTGTGGAACTCCTCCAGTATGAGCTCTCCGCGGTCATTGATCGGCACGACGCTGAGCTTCGCTCCGGAGCGCTCACAGGCGAACTGCCAGGGGACGATGTTGGAATGATGCTCCATCTGCGAGATCAGGATCTCGTCGCCCGGGCGCAGGCTCTGGCCGAAGGAAGACGCGACGAGATTGATCGCTTCGGTCGTGCCGCGCGTGAAGATGATTTCCTGCCGATCTGCGGCATTGAGGAAGCGGCGCACTGCATCCCGGGCCCGTTCGTATGCCTCTGTCGCCCGATTGCTCAGCGTGTGGACTCCACGATGGACATTGGCGTGGTCGTGCTCGTAGTAACGACTCATGGCGTCGATGACCTGACGCGGGCGCTGGGAAGAGGCGGCGTTGTCCAGGTAGGCAAGCGGCCGGCCATTGATCGTTTGCTGCAGTATCGGAAAATCGGCGCGGATGCTATCCACGTCGAACAGCGCTGCCGCGACACGGGTTTCGGGGGAGTCAGGCGCGAGGATATTCATGGTGATTCCGCTATCGCCGCCATCTCGGGAAGGCGTTCCCGCATGACGCCGAGCACATGGGCGTCGAGCGGCGAGGCCAGGCGCCCGATGATCTCCCGCGCAAAGGATGCGATGAGGATCCGCCGGGCCTCCGCAGCCGGGATGCCGCGCGACTGCAGGTAGAAAATCGAGTTGGCATCGAGCTGTCCCGTTGTAGCGCCGTGGCTGCACTTGACATCATCGGCATAGATCTCGAGCTCCGGTTTTGTATCCAGCTCCGCCGTGCGTGACAGCAGCAGGTTCTGGCTGGTAAGGCGCGCATCAGCCTTCATCGCCCCTGCATGAACGATGACTTTGCCGTTGAAGATGCCACGACCCCGGCCGTCCGCGATCCCGCGGTAGAGCTCTCGGCTGCGAGTCCCGGGGGCTCGATGGTCGATCCGCGTATGGTTATCCAGGTGCCGTGACCCGTCCGCAAAGAACAGGCCGTGGGCGGACGTCTCGGCGCCTTCGCCCGAGAGTTCCAGCTGCAAGTCGTTGCGTGCAAGCCTGGCGCCGAGATCCAGGTGCAGCACGTCTGCCGATGCACCAGCGTCGATCGAGACATGCTGTGACGCCACGTGCATGGCGGATGCGGATTCTGCCTGAAGTTTGACGTAGTGGAGACTGGAATTCTTCCCGCAGGCGATCTCAGTCATCGTGTTGGATACGCTTTCACGGAGACTGGCATGGTGCTCGATGACGGTTGCCTGGCTGCCAGCTCCCAGCCTGACGAGCAGCCGGTTGAACGTTGCCCCGCTCGTCGAACTCCCGAAAACCACGTAGATGGGTTGTTCGACCTTTATGCCCTCGGCAATGTCGATCACCAGTCCATCGCGGAGGAGGGCGGTGTTCAGCGCAGCGAGACCGGTAAGGCCCGTGGCCGAGCCGCCGATCCGCTCGGCCAGCACACTGCGCATCGATGACGGCGCCTGCCCGACTCGCGTGACGGTGACGCCCCGGGTTTCCGGAGTGCCGGACAGATCGGCCCTGTACATGCCGTCGACAAAGACGGCGCTGATGTTTCCGGCCCCGGCGATCCGCGGCGGACTCCATTGCACCGACGAATCAGACGCCGGGTTGAGTAACGATCTCTCGGTCAGGTCTGCGACCGGGGCGAGATCGGTGTAGCGCCAGTCTTCATTGGCGATCGTCGGCAGGCCTTCCCGCACGAAGCGCTCCAATGCGCTTGTCCGGATGCTCTGGAGCCAGGCAAGCTCCGGCTGCAGGACGCTGGCCCGTTCGACGGCGCGGCGAAGAATCGTGGCGTCCATGATGGCGATCAGGTGCGCCTAGCCCGAACTGACGGCGCGGAGCCCATCGTATCCCCGGGATTCCAGATCGGTCGCGAGGGTCTTGTCGCCGGTCCGCAGGATGCGCCCGTCCGCAAGCACGTGTACACGATCGGGCTCGACATGATCCAATAGCCGCTGGTAGTGGGTCACAAGCACGAAACTTCGGCGTCCGTCCCGCAGGCTGTTGATCCCGTTCGCCACGATCTTCAGCGCATCGATATCGAGTCCGGAATCGGTTTCGTCCAGCACGGCCAGCCTGGGTTCGAGCACCGACATCTGAAAGACTTCGTTGCGTTTCTTTTCACCACCGGAGAATCCCTCGTTCACTCCGCGGCTCATGAACTGCTCGCCCATCTGCAGCAGTCTGGCCTTTTCCTTCACCATCCTCACGAACTGCACGGCGTCGACCTCGGGCTCGCCGCGGTGCTTGCGCCGGGCATTCACGGCTGCGCGCAGCAGGTACAGGTTGTTCACGCCCGGGATTTCCACGGGGTACTGAAAGCCGAGGAACAGGCCTTCACGCGCCCGTTCTTCCGGACTCATGGCAAGCAGGTCGCGGCCGAGATAGCGCACGGTACCCGCGGTCACGTCGTAGCCATCCCGCCCCGCCAGGACGTGAGCAAGCGTGCTCTTGCCCGATCCGTTCGGTCCCATGATGGCATGCACCTCGCCGGCCGCGACTGAGAGCGATAACCCTTTGAGGATCAGGTTGCCGGCGACGGCGACGTGCAGATTGGAGATCTCGAGCAGCATGTTCGTGGACATTCAGGTCAATCAGCCAACGGCTCCCTCCAGGCTGACGTTCAGCAGGTTCTGGGCTTCCACCGCGAATTCCATCGGCAGCTCGCGGAATACCTGCTTGCAGAAGCCGTTGACGATGACATTCACCGCGTCTTCCGGCGACAGCCCGCGCTGGCGGCAATAGAAGAGCTGGTCATCCGATATCTTCGAAGTGGTGGCCTCATGTTCCACGATGGCGGCCGGATGCTTCACTTCCATGTAGGGAAAGGTATGCGCGGCGCAGCGGGATCCCAGCAGCAGGGAATCACACTGCGTGTAGTTTCTTGCTCCCTCGGCGGATGGCATGATCCTGACGAGGCCACGATAAGACTGCTGTGCACGCCCGGCGGAGATACCTTTGGAGACGATTGTGCTGCGCGTGTTGCGTCCGATATGGATCATCTTGGTGCCGGTATCAGCCTGCTGCAGGTTATTGGTGACGGCCACCGAATAGAATTCACCGACTGAATTCTCGCCGCGAAGCACACAACTCGGATATTTCCAGGTGATGGCGGAACCCGCCTCGACCTGCGTCCATGAGATCCTCGAATTGGCGCCACGACAATCGCCGCGCTTCGTCACGAAGTTGTAGATGCCGCCACGACCTTCCTCGTCACCCGGATACCAGTTCTGTACGGTGGAATACTTGATCTCAGCGTCACGCAGTGCCACGAGCTCTACTACTGCCGCATGGAGTTGATTCTCGTCACGCTGCGGGGCCGTGCAACCCTCCAGATAGCTGACGTAAGCGCCCTCTTCCGCGATGATCAGTGTGCGCTCGAACTGTCCGGTCTTCGCGGCGTTGATGCGGAAGTAAGTCGAAAGCTCCATCGGACAGCGCACGCCCTTCGGAACATACACGAAGGACCCGTCGCTGAAGACGGCGGAGTTGAGTGTCGCGAAGAAGTTGTCCCGGTAGGGGACGACCGTGCCGAGATACTCCTCGACTAACTCCGCATGGTCCCGTACGGCTTCGGAGAACGAGCAGAAGATGACCCCTGCTGCGGCAAGCTTTTCCTTGAAAGTGGTCGTCACCGAGACGCTGTCGAATACCGCGTCGACGGCGACTCCCGCCAGCCGGGCGCGCTCGTGAAGCGGGATGCCGAGCTTCTCGTAAGTCTCCAGCAGCTTAGGATCGACCTCGTCCAGACTCAGCGGAGCCTTTTGAGGGCGCTTTGGCGCCGAATAGTAGGAGATGCCCTGGTAGTCGATCGGCGGGTGATGGATCTTGGCCCACATCGGCTCACGCATGGTGAGCCAGTGCCGATACGCTTTCAGGCGCCAATTCAGCAGGAACTCGGGCTCATTCTTCTTGCGCGAGATGAGACGGACCACGTCTTCGCTCAGCCCCGGCGCGACCGTATCGGATTCGATGTCGGTAACGAAACCATGGCGGTATTTCCGGCCGACAATCTGCTCAATGCTGTCCTGGTTCGCCATCTGCCGCTCCTGCGTCCGTGCTCAGCCGCGGTCCGCCCGGCCGAGCGTGCGGCCGATGCCATGAGTGAGTGAGGCGACTGGCAGCTCACGTGCCGGACGGCTCAGATCCGCGAGCGTGATATCACTCAGCGCGCTCCGTATCGACCGGTTGATCTTCTGCCAGGCACCGCCTACCTGGCAGAGCGATTCCAGTTCGCAATGACTGTCCGACAGGCTGCACTCGGTGATCGCCACCGGTCCTTCCAGCACATTAAGGATGTCCGCCGCGCTGATCGACTCGGGCGGCCGGCTGAGCGCATAGCCGCCATCGGCGCCGCGAGCGGACACGACGAGGCCTGACCGCGCAAGCACCTTGAGTATCTTTTGGACCGTCGGAAGAGCGACATGAGTGCCTGCCGCCACGCCACTCGCCGAGCAGAGGCGGCCACTCTGGCTCGCCAGATGCACGAGAATCATGGTGCCGTAGTCGGTAAGTCGGCTTATTCGCAGCATCGATGCTGGCCGAAATTCATATTGGACTATTCTAGTCCTGATTGATGGGGCGAACAAGCAGCGGGGTCACACGCGAGCGTCTGAGTCGAATCTGCTATTCTTCACCGCGCTGCAACCAGAACGACATGTGGCGGGCGCTGGCCCGCACCCAGGGGAGGTTTTTCAATGACGGCTCAGGACTTGGCCGCGGTTGCCCGCGCCATGGTCGCACCCGGCAAGGGGATACTCGCGGCGGACGAAAGCTTCCCGACCATCAAGAAACGCTTCACCGCCATCAACGTCGAGTCCACAGAAGACAGCCGCCGCACCTATCGCGAAATGCTATTTACTGCCCCCGGGTTGGGGGAGTTCATCAGCGGCGTCATCCTGTTCGACGAGACCTTGCGTCAGTCGAGCAGGAACGGAATTCCATTTCCCCGGCTCCTTGCCGAGCAGGGGGCGTTGCCCGGCATCAAGGTGGACGGCGGCGCGAAGCCGCTGGCGGGATTCCCGGGAGAGACGATAACCGAAGGGCTCGATGGTCTTCGCGACAGGCTCCGGGAATACGGAAGTCTCGGGGCGAAATTCGCGAAGTGGCGCGCCGTCATCGATATCGGCGACGGCATTCCGACGCTGTTTGCGATCCGGGCGAACGCCCACGCGCTGGCCCGTTACGCGGCGCTGTGTCAGGAGGCCGGCATCGTCCCCATCGTTGAACCCGAGGTCCTGATGGATGGCAGCCATACACTGGAGCGCTGCGCAGAGGTTACTGGCGTGACGCTCGACGCCGTTTTCTCCGAACTGCGTGCGCACCGGATCAGGCTGGACGCGATGGTGCTCAAGCCCAACATGGTCATTTCCGGAAAGAAATGCCCGGTGCGAGCAGGCGTGCAAGAGGTGGCCAGCGCAACGGTGGGTTGCCTGCGCGATCACGTGCCCACGTCCGTGCCCGGAATCGCGTTCCTCTCGGGGGGGCAGACCTCCGCGGAGGCCACGGCGCACCTGAACGCGATGAACGCGCTCGGACCGCATCCCTGGGAGCTCTCCTTCTCCTACGGGCGCGCACTCCAGGATGAGGCGTTGAAGGCCTGGGCCGGCAAGGATGCTCAGTTCAAGGCCGGCCAGGCGGCTTTCGCGAGACGCGCGCGGTTGAACGGCCTGGCCCGTGCCGGAAGATACAAACCAGAGATGGAAGCAGCCTGATTCCGCGCATGTCGGGTACCGATCCCGCTCAAACGATGATCGACATTGACGGCCTGCGCTACGCCAGCGCAGGCCGCGTCATTTTCGACGGGCTGAGCCTGCACGTCGCCAAGGGACGCATCACCGCAATCATGGGGCCGAGCGGCACGGGCAAGACGACGATGCTGCGCATGATCACCGGGCAGCTGAAGCCACTCGCGGGTCGGGTCATGGTTGCGGGCGAGGAGGTGCCACGTCTTAACCGGGCCGACCTCTTCCGTCTGCGCCGGCGCATGGGAATGCTGTTTCAGAATTCGGCGCTGCTGACGGATTACACGGTCTTCGAGAACGTTGCTTTCCCGGTGCGGGAGCACACGAGGCTTCCTGAGCGGCTGATAAGGACCGTGGTTCTGACCAAACTTCATACAGTCGGCTTGCGGGGCGCAGCCGGGCTGATGCCTGCGCAGCTCTCCGGCGGCATGGCGCGGCGCGTGGCGCTGGCGCGGGCCATGGTGCTCGATCCGGATCTGTTGCTCTATGACGAGCCGTTCTCGGGGCTCGACCCGATATCCATGGGGATGGTGCTGCGCCTGATCAAGACGACTAACGATGTCCTCGGGATAACCAGCGTCCTCGTCTCCCATGACGTTGAGGAGATCGCACGCATCGCGGATTATTGCTATCTGATCGCGGAGGGCCGAGTTATAGGCGAAGGAATCCCAACCGATCTGTTCAAATCCGATTCCCCTCTCGTGCGGCAGTTCATGAGCGGCGCCCCCGACGGCCCCGTGCCATTTCACTATCCGGCACCGCCATACCAGGACCAGCTGCTCGGTGACGATTCCTGACATGGAAACTGTTCGTCACCTCGCTAGGCGTTTCCTCCAGGCTCTTCGCAAGCTGGGCTCCGTGGCGATCTTCCTCTTGGCAATGTTGCGGGCACTGCCCTACGTCGTGCGCCGGCCGCGGCTCGTATTCCAGCAGGTTCACAACGCCGGCGTGCTCTCGCTGATCATCATCATGACTTCCGGATTCTTCGTGGGAATGGTCATAGGCCTGCAGGGATATGACGCATTTTCCCGGTTGCGTCAGGAGGACCTGCTCGGCGCGGGAGCGGCGCTGACGTTACTGAAGGAACTCGGCCCGGTCGTGACGGCCTTGCTGTTCGCCGGCCGCGCCGGCACGGCGTTAACCGCCGAAATCGGCCTGATGGGCGCCACGGATCAGTTGTCCGCGATGGAAGTCATGGCGATCGATCCCTTAGGGCGGATCGCCGTGCCGAGATTCCTCGGCGGCGTGATTTCGGTGCCCTTGCTGACCGCGATATTCAACAGCGTCGGCATCCTGGGAGCGTATTTCGTCGGCGTGCAGCTGATGGGTGTGGATAATGGGGCTTTCTGGTCCCAGATGCAGGAATACGTCGAGGCCGAGGACATCCGGGAAGGCGTCCTGAAGAGCGTCGTGTTCGGCATCGCGGCCAGCCTCATCGCCGTCTTCGAAGGGTACACTGCAGAACCAACGGCGGAAGGCGTTGGTCTCGCGACAACCCGTACCGTCGTTATCACTTCGGTCCTGGTGCTCATTCTCGATTACATGATTACCGCCTTCCTGATCTAGAGGTCACGATTATGGAATCCACTCCGGCGAGGGAACTGGGAGCGGGTCTTTTCATATTGCTCGGTTTCGCGTCCCTGTTCTTCCTGGCCACGCAGACGACTAACGTCGAGTCCTACGTCGACGATAAGGGTTATGTCGTGATCGCGAAGTTCGAGGACGTCGCAGGGCTGAAGGAACGGGCGCCGGTAACCATGGCGGGCGTGAACATCGGCCGGGTGGAGCGGATTGCGTTCGATCCCAAGGGATTGAACGCGGAAGTAACCATGCGAATCCGATCCGAATTCAACCAGATCCCCGACGACTCGGACGCCAGCGTCCTGACCGCCGGTCTTCTGGGCAGCAAATACGTCGGAATCGGGCCCGGAGGGTCGGAAACCTATCTCAAGGATCACAGTCAAATTCAGCTTACGCAGTCAGCCATCGTGCTGGAGAATGTAATTGGGAAGCTCTTGTTCAAGTTCGGGACGGAAAATGACAACTCGAAGCCTGCTGAGTAGTCTCGCCCTCGTGTTGCTGGCCGGCATCGCGTACGGCGATGAGTTCACGGCCCACCAGGTCGTCGAACAGACCGTCAATCACATCGCAGCGGAGGTCAATAGCAGACGACAGGAACTGACGGCGAACAAGAAGGAGCTGTATGCGCTGATTGACAAGGACTTGCTCCCTCAGTTCGATACTGATTACGCGGGTCGTCTCGTGCTGGGCAAGAGCTGGCGAGATGCGACCCCCGAACAGCGCAAGCGCTTCGTCGATGCGTTCTACAATTTTCTCCTCCGCAGTTATTCGACGGCCATTCTCCGGTTCGATCGGGAGAAGGTCCGTATCCTGCCGGCTCGCAAGCCGCCGGAAGACGGCCGCACGGTCGTCGAGACCGAGATGCATTTGCCCGATGGAAGTACGGTTCCCGTAAATTACGCCATGCACAGCACGCCAGGCGGCTGGAAGGCTTATGACGTCCGCATAGAAGGCGTGTCATACGTCCAGAACTATCGCAATCAGTTCAACGCGGAAGTGGCTGCAAAGGGTCTCGACGCGTTGATCGCGCGCCTCGAGAAGGAGACGGCCGACATCGATGCCGGGCGGCGGGAGCCCGACAAGCCTGTTGCGGTGGGACAGAAGCCGTGACCACGGGTGGCTTCGAATCGACGGGCGCAGGCCGTTACCGCGTTACCGGCAGCCTGGGATTCGACACCGTTCCGGACTTATGGACGCAGAGCCTCAGCGAGCTGAACGGCACGACTGATCCCGTCATCAATCTCGGGCAGGTTACCCACGTGGACAGCGCCGGTCTGGCGCTCGTCATAGAGTGGGTTCATTGGGCGCGCCACCGTGGAAGACCTCTGACACTCGTAGACCTTCCGGAAAAGCTGATTGCGCTGGCGCGAATCAGCGAGACGGACGATTTCCTCGACCCGGAAATCTCGGGGTCCGGAATTGGGTCTCAGGGCGTGGCATCCACGGAATCGTCCTCAGCCGGCTCGTCATCCGGTAGCGGTTCGTCGTCAGGTACCTGACCGTCGTAAATCTTGTACCGGTGATTCTGCAGGTACGTATCGCGCACGAAGATATAGGGGTCGAAGGCCTGCCTGACCTGCTCGTCGATGCCCAGCAGCCGATACCGCGAGTCGAGCAGATACGCGAGCCACAGCGCTAACTTGGCTTCATCGTCGGGCAACTGGACCAGCGGCGATATCTGCGTCCCCGCCAGGTCGCCTATGGCGCTCGTCACCGTATAGGGTCCGAAAATCGGGACCACCAGATATGGGCCCTCCGGCACACCCCAGACCGCAAACGTCTGGCCGAAATCCTCGTCGTGCTCCTTCAGCCCGGCCTGGGTGGCCGGGTCGAACAGGCCGAAGACGCCGAGTGTACTGTTGAGGGCCAGACGCGCCAGATCGGCGCCTCCCTGGCGGATCTTTCCCTGCAGCAGGTCGTTGACGATCGTAATCGGGTAGCGGAGGTTGTCGAAAAAGTTGCTGACTCCCAACCGCAGCACCCTCGGCGTCACCTTTTCGTAACCCTTCGCTACCGGTCTCGCCAGATACCGGTCACCAAAGTCGTTTACTTTGTATACGACACGGTTGACCGGTTCGAAAGGGTCCGGATTGTGAGCCTCGTGTTGGGTCGTCTGCTGACTCGCACAGCCGGAAAGAGCCACCGCGACGATCGAAATGCCGAGACCGGCAGGGCAGCGAGTTGTCATGGTGGTTGGCTGCCGCCGCGGCTTGCCGGGGTCAGCCGCTTCTCGGCCTGCAACTTGTTCAACACTTCCTGAATCTCGGCAAGCCTGGAGCTGAAGCGCGCTCTCTGAACGGGATCGAGGCCGGGCATGCCGAGCGCCACTCGCAGCTCGTCAGCAGCCAGCATCAGGTCTCCACTCATGAGATGGTACTCGGCCATGTAGTAATGTGCGTCACCGGTATCGCCGGCGGCGCTCGCGGCAAGGGCAATCAGTCGTACCTGTTCCGGCGTCGGCGCGACCATGTTCAGCAGATCGAGCAGGATGCGATGCGCCTTCTTGGCGCGGTCATGCTGCATGAGGGCCTCTGCGTAGTGCACCGTGAGAGGAACGTTGCGCGGAAACAGGCGCATCGCCTCCTCGTAAGTCTCGAAGGATTCCTCCTCTCGGCCCGATGCCATCTGTGCCATTGCAAGGCCCGTGTGAAAGCCAATGACGCCGGGGTTCTTGTTGACGAGCGCCGCAAACATCTCGCGTGCCTCGTTGAAGTCGCCGTGCGCCAATCTGGCGAGAGCCATTCCGTATTCGGTTCCGATGTCGCCCACTTTCGCTGGATCCCGCATGTCCCCCGCGAAATGTTCGATCGCCGCTTCGGGAGTGGGACTCGAGAGAACCCGCAAGCGGGCGCGCGTCAGACTATAGCCGGTCGTGTCGATCACCTCGCGACGGGGCAACTCCCGTGCGCGCTCCCGGCTTTCCGCGATTCGATTGACTGTGACCGGGTGCGTGCGGAGGAACTCGGGAGCCTGGCTTGCCAGCGGTCCGGACTGGCGGGCGAGGGTTTCGAAAAAGCTGGACATGGCCATCGGGTCGAAGCCTGCGCTGGCCAGCAACCCGACCCCGACACGATCTGCTTCGTACTCATTGCCGCGAGTGAAATTGATCTGTTGCTGGGCCGAGACCCCCTGGGCGGCCGCGATCGCGCCCTGGATGGCGTCGCCTGATCCCGTTGCGGCGCCAAGGAGGATGGCCCCCAGCATGGCCGCCATCGTGAGTATGCTCGCGCGCTGATTGGCATATATCGCACGCGATATGTGCCGTTGTGTCACGTGCGATATTTCATGAGCCAGGACGCCGGCGAGCTCGCTTTCGTTGGCCGTTGCCATGATCAGGCCGGAATGCACGCCGACGAAGCCACCGGGCAGCGCAAATGCATTTATGGCCGGGTCATCCACGACGAAGAAGCGGAACTTCTGCCCGGTGTCCGTAGCATTGGCAGCCAGCTTCTGTCCTATGTCCTGTATGTACTCCTCGATTTCCGGGTCGGTGATCACCCGTCCCGTATCCCGCAGACTCTTGTAAATTGCCCGGCCTATCTGCAGCTCCTTCTCTCTCGAAAGAACGGTATCGGCCGGGCTGCCGATGTCGGGCAATTCCTCATTTGCGCCGAAAACGGATGACGCCGCAAATGTCAACGTGCAGAGGAGCGCGATGAGCCTACGAGCGAACACGGTGAGCCGTGAAACCCTTACAGAGTCTTCACGGCCTCGAGCACTTCGTCGACGTGGCCGTCAACCTTCACTTTGCGCCACTCCCGACGCAAGTTGCCCTGCTTGTCGATCAGAAACGTGCTGCGCTCTATGCCGAGCACCTTCTTGCCATACATGTTCTTCTCTCGGATCACATCAAAAAGGCGGCACAGCTCCTCGTTGTCGTCGGAGAGCAGATCGAAAGGCAGATCGTACTTGGTCCTGAATCTCTCGTGAGAAGCGAGCGAGTCCCTGGAGACCCCGATTACCGTCGCGCCGCTCTTGCGAAACGCGCCGTGTTTGTCGCGGAAACCGCAACTCTCCGTCGTGCAGCCCGGTGTGTCATCTTTCGGATAGAAGTAGATGACAAGAGTCTTGCCGCGCAGCGACTTGAGAGAGATCGTCTGATTCCCCGTTGCGCCCAACTGGAAATCGGGCACCGGCTTTCCGACCTGAATTCTGCTGGTCACGTCTCTTCTCCCGTGTTCAATCGGCGAGGCGACCGTGCGTGGCGTCAGCGCTGGGCCGGCTCCATGATGGCGTCCAGGTTGTGCTCGTCGCAGAAGTCCAGGAACTCTTCGCGCAATGTCGCGACGTGCACGTTCCCGGGCAGGTTGATTGTCATCTGAACGGAGAACATCGCGGCGCCGGTGTGGGGTGCATTGTAACGGCGCGTATTCATCTCTGCGATTTCCAGGCTCCTGTTGGCGAAGAAACTCGACAGGCGCAGCACGATTCCTTCCTGGTCGAGTGCTACGACATCGACATTGTAGGGCGCGGAGGGTTCCAGAGAACGCGGCTCCGTATCGCGCACCGTGATCGCGAGGCCCGTATCGCGCTGCAATTGCGTCAGCCGGTCCCGGATCTTGTTGACCGCATGCCAGTTTCCCGCAACGAGCATCAGTACGGCGAAATCCGAACCGAGCGCGATCATGCGACTCTCCCGAATATTGCCCCCGGATCCGGAAACCGCCTGGCTCAGATCGCGAATCACACCAGCGCGATCGGGACCGATCGCGGTGATCGCCAGGAGTTTTTCCATGTTGTTACCGTGGCGTTGGGGAAAAGGTGGGCAGTGTACCGGAAAACGTTTGACTCCAGCGGGCCTTGCGGGGCGACCGGGGTCGAAAGTACCATCGCGTTCCCGTCCCGTCTCTCAGTACTTCCTGCATGTTCAGCGGCAGCCTCGTAGCTCTCGTGACACCCATGGACGGGGGTGGAGCGGTGGACTTTGACTGTCTGGAGCGGCTCGTCGACTGGCACGTCGAGCAGGGCACGCATGGGCTGGTGATCGCCGGCACGACAGGAGAATCGGCAACACTGCTAAGGGATGAACACGTCGAGGTGATCCGGGTTGCGGCCGCCAGGGCGGCGGGCCGCATTCCCGTGATCGCGGGCACTGGTTCGAACTCAACGGCGCAGACGGTCGATCTTTCGCGAGCTGTTGCGCGCGTCGGGATCGATGGCTATCTCGTGGTCGTGCCGTACTACAACAAGCCCACCCAGGAAGGGATGTTCAGGCATTTCTGGGCAGTTGCGGAGGCGGTCGAGAAGCCGGTGATGCTCTATAACGTGCCGGGTCGCACCGTGGCCGATCTTGAGCCCGTAACGGTGGGACGCCTCGCCAGGCACCCACGCATATTCGGCATCAAGGAAGCAACGGGCGAACTTGAGCGCGTGCAAACGATCGCAGATCTCTGCGGACCCGAATTCCGGCTCTACAGCGGCGATGACGCCACCGCCAGAGAGTTCATGTGCCGGGGCGGTCACGGTGTGGTATCCGTCACGGCAAACGTGGCGCCGTCCGCGATGGCGCAGATGTGTCGTGCGGCGCTGTCGGGAGAGCACGAGCAGGCTGCGGAGATAGACGGTTTGCTTTCCGGCCTGCACAGGGACCTGTTCGTGGAATCCAACCCGATTCCCGTCAAATGGGCTCTTGAGAGAATGGGGCTGATTCGCTCGGGAATCCGGCTGCCGCTCACGCCATTGTCCGTCGAGGCACAGCCGACGGTCGAGCTGGCATTGCGGCGGGCGCGCGTACTGTGATGGCCATGCCTGGGATGCGCCGCATGACATGGACGGTCGCCCTCTCCCTGGCGATCGCCGGATGTTCCATCTGGCGCGACAAGCAGCCCTGTGGATCAGAGCAGGAATATCAGACAGCCGAATCAGTACCGCCGATCTCGGTACCGCAGGGGCTGGATCAGCTGGATCCCTCGGCGCGCATGAACGTGCCCGATGATCCCAAACCCGCCGAGCCGCTCTCGCAAAATGCGGAATGCCTGCAATGGCCACCGGGCTACTTCGAGAAGCCCCTGAAAGGACCATCCAATTGAAGCGCCTCTGCCGGTCGGTTAATCTGCCGCCGGGTTCCAGGGAATGCTTCCGGAGAGGTGGCCGAGCGGCTGAAGGCGCACGCTTGGAAAGCGTGTTTACGGTAACCCCGTAACGTGGGTTCGAATCCCACCCTCTCCGCCAGGACCAGCGCCCGCAGCCGCCCGCAGCGCTGCAGGACTTCGCCGGTAACCGCCGGGCTTCGCATGCGCCAATGGTCAATTGCCGCCAGCTTTGCAGCACTTTGGGCTGCAGGAGCTGCCATGGCGGGATCGACCAGCCCGCTTGACATGTGCCAGAAGGCGACCGCATCACGTGCGGAAGTGCGGGATTGTCTCGACCGCCGGCTGCGGGCGGCGGAAGCGGCGATGGAGAGAGTCGCGATGACGGTGCATGCGAACATGGCGGAAATCGATCGCGGGTCAGGGGAGGCTGGCGCGGTCGCCAAATTCGAGGACAGCGAGCGCGCCTTCAGAGATTATCTCGATCGACATTGTGCATGGATCGGGGCGGCCGGAGCGGGCGGGTCTGCCGAGGTCGTAAATGATTGCCTCATACGGTTGACTGAGCAGCACACGACGGAACTGCAGGCGCAGCGTCCGGCCAGGGCGAAGACGGCGAGTCCGGCCCAGCCTCAGAAACAGGCGCGCGCGGGCGTGATTCTGCAGGGCGAGTGGAAGCTGACGTACGCGATGCACCAGGGGCGGCGGCTTACCTTGCCCGAGCAACCGCGGGTCACGCTCTCGTTCGATCCGAGCGGAATGGCAGCCGGGCGCTCGTTCGTAAACAGGTATTTCGGCACGGCAAGTATGGGCGACCGCGGCCAGTTCGGCTGGAGCGGGGCGCTGGGCAGTACAAGGATGGCCGGGCCACCGGAACTCATGTCCGCGGAGGAGCAGTACTTCAAAGCGCTTGAAAGTGTCAGTCGTTGGCGTATCGAGAACGGCGCTCTCGTCCTCGATACCGAAGACGGCGGAATTCTAATGCGCTACTCCCGATAAGGATCAGCGGATCAGCCGTTCGTGACGGAGTTGACCGGCTATCGCATCGGTGACATCGGCAATGACGTCGTCGCCGTTCTCCTCGGAGCGCGACTGCGTGACGAGCGAATAGACCGCATGGGTGGCATCGGCCGCGCTGTAAAGAGACGTGTTCAGAACGGCAGTCGACTTGGTAGTCAACTCGCCGGGTTCCTCGTACTCGTCATACGTGGTGCTGAAGAGCTCAACGAGTCCGGGAGCGTCGCTGAGAGTCGCCGGCTGCTCGGTCTTGACGCCTACATGACCGGGCGTTTCCTTGAGAGCGACCTTGCGGCTGACGATTCGCGTCACGATTACGGCGTCAGCGCCGCTGGCGCGGATCATATCGGCGACGGATTCAGCCGTGAGCGCCTGAGCGGTGTCGCCAAACTGAACCGATGCAGACGCGGCAGTTCCACCAGTCGATATCGCCTGCACCATCGCCTGCTCGAAACCGCGGCGGATCCTCGAGTTCGGCGAGATGCCGACTACCAGGATGTGGTTGTAGGGAATGGAGGATGGCCGTGGTTCGTGCCAGTTGCCCGTCACGGTCGTACGCGGTGCGCAGGCCATCGCGAGCAGTACGACGAGCGAGCCTGCCGGCAGCCACGGTCTGTGAGAACCCGCATCCATGCAACGTCCGAAATTCGAGTGTGACACCGTCACTCATTGTCCGTCCTGGAAGGTGTCGCAGCAAGCACGATTGGCGCTCTGCTGGCAAGTCCTTGCCGAACCGGAAACGGGCGCATACGCTTGCAACGAGTCCGCGTCTGTCTCCCCGCGACGGTCAACTGTGAACCCCGTCAGGCCCGGAAGGGAGCAGCGGTAGCAGCGATGCCGGGCGCCGGGGTCGGGCTGGCGCGGACTCACACGGCTGAAGATACCCGAGTTCAATGCAGCGAGCGATGTCCCTGCCATGACTTATCTGGCCCTGGCGCGAAAGTGGCGACCGCGGACGTTCGAGGATGTCGTCGGACAAGCGCACGTCGTACGTGCGCTCACCAACGCCCTGACATCAGGCCGCGTGCATCACGCATTCATGTTCGCGGGGACGCGCGGCGTCGGCAAGACGACGCTGGCGCGCATCCTGGCGCGGTGCCTCAACTGCGAGAAGGGCGTATCGGCGACCCCGTGTGGCACCTGCCGGGCATGCCTGGCAATGGACGAAGGCAGGATGGTGGATCTCATCGAGGTCGACGCGGCATCGCGCACGGGGGTGGACGAGACACGCGAATTGCTGGAGAACGTTCAGTACACGCCCAGCGCTGGCCGCTACAAGATCTACCTCATCGATGAAGTGCACATGCTCAGCAAACCGGCGTTCAACGCGCTTCTCAAGACGCTCGAAGAGCCGCCTCCTCACGTCAAGTTCCTGTTTGCGACGACGGATCCGCAAAAGGTGCCGGTGACGGTCCTGTCGCGTTGCCTGCAGTTCAACCTGAAGCGTCTGCCGGCGGCTCTCATAGCCGAGCGCATGGCGCGGATCTGCAAAGAGGAATCGATCGGTGTGGAGCCTGCCGCGCTGGCCAGGCTGGCACGCGCTGCGGCGGGGAGCATGCGCGACGGATTGAGCCTGCTGGACCAGGCGCTGACTTACGGCAACGAAGCGCTGTGCGAACGCGATGTGGTCGACATGCTGGGAGGCGTCGACCGTGCGCGCGTGCAGACCTTGCTCGAGGCAATCTGCACGGGGGACGCCGCGGGCCTGATGGCGCGCATCCGCGAGCTGGATGAGCTCGTGCCGGATTATCCGAGTCTCCTGGATGACGTGGCTACCGCGTTTCAGCGGATCGCCGTCATGCAGCTGGCCGGTCCGGGAGCGCTCGACGAAGGAGACGATATGCCGGCATTGAAGTCCATGGCTGAATCGCTGGATCCCGAGACTGTGCAGCTCTACTACCAGTTTGCCGTCACCAGCCGCCGCGACCTCCCGCTCGCGCCGGATCCGCGGCTCGGCTTCGAGATGGCGATGTTACGCATGCTGGCATTCCGACCGGACGGTATTGTCGCGAAACCGGGTGGCGCCCGGTCGGCCAGCGGTGGCGTTGCGACTGCAGGATCCGGCAGGCGCGCGGCGGCGCCAACGCCTGTCGTCCTTGGCAGCGCCACGGACTGGGTGGCGTTTGTACGCGCGCTTGAGCTCGATGGAGCAGCTCGCCAGCTGGCGATGCATGCCGCTTTCATCAGCAGGACGCCGTTCGAATTGCGTTTGAGTGTCGATGCGGCCGACTCACACCTCGTCACCGAGCAGTTGAAGGCGCGCTTCACGGCAGTCATCCAGGATCGGCTCGGAGAGAAGATCAACATCCGATTCGAAATCCGTGATCGCAGCCGGGAGACTCCGGCGGCCCGGGACGAGGAGCGCAGGGATGCGGAGCAGCAGCGCGCCCGCCGCGCGATAGAATCAGATCCGAACATCCGTGAACTGACCGAGTTACTCGGCGCCGAACTCGTGCCGGATTCCATCAAACCGGTAGTACGTGACCCCGGCAAGCCAAGCTGATTCACGTCCGGTTGGACGGGAATGAAGGATGATGACATGACTGATATGGGGCAGTTGCTCAAGCACGCGCAGCGCATGCAAGCCGAGATGCAGAAGGCGCAGGCGGAGCTGGCGGAAGTCGAGGTGCAGGGCGAGGCGGGCGGTGGACTGGTGCGGCTGACGATCACGTGCGCACAGGTCGTCCGGAAGTTGCACATTGATGCGTCGCTCGTCGGCGAGTGACCGCGACATGCTGGAGGATGTGCTGATCGCCGCATTCAACGATGCCTTGCGCAAGGTGGAACGCGCGGTGCAGGAGCGATATTCGGGCATGACCGCGGGATTTGGCTTGCCAACCGGTCTGCGTCTGCCATGAAGCGAGCGCGCTCGTCACGATGAAGTTTCCTCCACGGCTCCAGCAACTGTTGGAAGCTCTGCGCCGGCTCCCGGGTGTCGGACCTAAGACAGCCCAACGCATGGCTTTTCACATGCTGGAAAGAGACCGCGAGGGAGCACAGTTTCTGCTGAGTGCCCTTCAGGGCGCACTGCAGGGAGTCGGGCGGTGTCCGCATTGCCGGATGTTTGCCGAAACCGAGCTCTGTCCGATTTGCGGCGCAGGCGCACGCGACGACGGGACCGTCTGTGTCGTTGAGTCGCCCGCAGACGTCATCGCGATAGAGGAGTCCGCCGGCTATCGCGGGCTCTATTTCGTGCTGCATGGACGACTGTCACCGCTGGACGGCGTCGGACCCGAAGAGATCGGCGTGGAGCAGCTGATTGCGAGGCTGGAATCCGGGCTGGTCCGGGAGGTCATACTCGCGACCAGCGCAACGGTGGAAGGTGAAGCGACGGCTTCGTACCTGGCGGGCATCGCTCGCCGCTATGGGCTACGAGCCACCAGGATCGCCCACGGCATACCGATCGGCGGCGAGCTCGAGTACGTGGACAGCGGCACCCTTTCCCGCGCGATAGCCAGGCGGGTCTCGGTGGAGGACGAAGCCAAGCCCGAAGCGTGACGACGCGCTGCTAGAATCCCGAAAGCATCAAGACGGTGTCCGCTGATGAATGATGTGCCTGGCCGGCTGATATGGATCGACCTGGAAATGACGGGGCTCGACAGCCAGCGAGATCTCATCATCGAGATCGCAACGGTGGTCACCGATACCGAGCTGAACGTGATAGCGGAAGGGCCCGTGCTTGCGATCAACCGGCCTGCCGAGGTGCTGGCGCGGATGGATCAGTGGAATTCCCGGCAGCACGCGCGATCCGGATTGCTCGAGCGCGTTGGCGCCAGTCGGATCGACGTGGCTGAAGCGGAGCGGCAGACGCTCGAATTTCTCAGCCGCCATCTGGCGCCGAACAGCTCACCCATGTGTGGCAACAGCATCTGTCAGGATCGGCGATTCCTCGCACGCGAGATGCCGAGGCTGGAGGCGTTCTTTCACTACCGGAATCTCGATGTGAGCACCCTGAAGATCCTCGCCGGTATCTGGGCACCTCGTGTGCTGGCCGGGGTAACGAAGACGTCCGCACATCTGGCGCTGGCCGACATCCATGATTCGATCGCAGAATTGCGGCATTACCGTAGCGCGTTCCTGCGCGGCGATAGGGAGGGCGGGGCCGTCTGAGCGGGTGCCCTGGTCAGTGCCGACGTGATGCGAGGTAGAGCCAGGTTTCCATCACGCTGTCTGGATTGAGCGACAGGCTGCCGATCCCCTGGTCAACCAGCCAGCCGGCGAAGTCCGGATGGTCGGACGGGCCCTGCCCGCAGATGCCGATATACTTGCCGGCCTTCCGGCAAGCCGTGATCGCCATGGCGAGCAACGCCTTCACGGCCTCGTCGCGCTCGTCGAAGAGGTGGGCTACCAGTCCGGAGTCGCGGTCAAGGCCGAGCGTCAATTGAGTCATGTCGTTCGAGCCGATGGACATGCCGTCGAAATGCTCCAGATAGCGCTCGGCGAGCAGGGCGTTCGTCGGCAGCTCGCACATCATGATCAACCGGAGCCCGTTTTCCCCGCGGCGCAGACCGTTTACGGCAAGCAACTCCGCGACCGATCGGGCTTCGTCCACGGTTCGTACGAACGGCACCATCACCTCGACGTTGGTGAGCCCCATCTCGTCACGGACGCGCTTGAGAGCACGGCACTCGAGGTCGAAGCAGGGCCGGAAAGATTCGGACACGTAACGCGAGGCGCCGCGAAAGCCGAGCATCGGGTTCTCCTCGTGCGGCTCGTATTGCTGGCCCCCGATGAGGTTGGCGTATTCGTTGGTCTTGAAGTCGGACAGCCGCACGATGACCGGATGCGGAGCGAACGCCGCCGCAATGCAGGCTATGCCTTCCGCCAGCCGGGCCACGAAGAACTCGATCGGGTCGTCATAGCCTGCCATCTGGTCGCGGATGACATCCTTCAGATCCGGCCGCAGGCCGTCGAAATCGAGCAGCGCCCGCGGATGCACGCCGATCATACGGTTGACGATGAATTCGAGACGCGCCAGACCGACGCCGTGATTCGGGATACTCGCGAAGTCGAAAGCCCGGTCCGGATTGCCGACATTCATCATGATCTTCACGGGGGGGGTGGGCAGATTGCCGAGCTCGATCGTGCTGCTTCATCGAAAGCGAGCTTGCCTTCATAGACGTATCCCTCTTCGCCCTCGGCGCATGAGACGGTCACCGCGGCGCCATCGGCGATCTGCGTCGGTTGCCGAGCCGCAGCCGACCACGGCGGGAATCCCAAGCTCGCGCGCGATGATCGCCGCATGACACGTGCGGCCGCCTCGATTGGTGACGATGGCGGCTGCGCGTTTCATTACCGGTTCCCAGTCCGGATCCGTCATGTCCGCGACGAGCACGTCACCGGGACCGATCCGTTTCATGTCGTCGGGCCCCTGGATCAACCGTGCCGTGCCGGCTCCTATCCGATGTCCGATGCTCCGGCCGCGCGCGAGAATCGCGGAACGCGCGTGCAGCCTGTAGCGTTGGATGGTCTGTCCCTTCCGGCTCTGCACGGTTTCCGGCCGGGCCTGCAGCAGATAGATCTGGCCGTCGGCACCGTCCTTCGCCCACTCGATATCCATCGGCCGGCCGTAATGCTCTTCGACCAGCAGCGCATAGCGAGCGAGCGTTTCGACGTCGGGATCGCCAATGCAGTAGCGGCGCGCCTGTGCCGGTTCGACATCCACCGTCATGACACGCTGCTCCCCATTCGACGCGTAGACCATCTTGACTGCCTTGGAGCCGAGCTTCTTGCGGATGATGGACCGGCGACCGGCGCGAAGTGCGGGTTTGTACACGTAGAACTCATCGGGATTGACCGCGCCCTGCACGACGGTCTCACCGAGCCCGTAAGATGCCGTGATGAATACCACATCCGGAAATCCCGACTCGGTGTCGAGCGTAAACATCACGCCACTCGAGCCGAGGTCGCTTCGTACCATGTGCTGTACGCCCACGGAGAGAGCGACGGCAGCATGGTCGAATCCCTGGTGTGACCGGTACGCAATCGCCCTGTCGTTATAGAGTGAGGCGTAGACGGCATGCACCGCACGCAGCACTTCATCGAGTCCGCGCACGTTGAGGAACGTCTCCTGCTGGCCGGCGAACGAGGCGTCCGGCAGATCCTCGGCGGTCGCGGACGATCGGACGGCCACCGCAAGGTCGTGCCTGTCCGGAACCGCCATGGCTCGCCAGCCGGAGCCAACTTCCTCGACGAGTCGCCGTGGCAGCGGTGTTGCGAGTATCCACTCGCGAATCTGGCGTCCCGTATCCGCCAGGCGGCTGAGGTCTTCCACGTCGAGCCCGCTGAGCGCCGTGGCAATGCGTTGGCGAAGCGCGTTCTGCCCGAGAAAATCCCGGTATGCCTCCGCGGTCGTCGCGAATCCGCCCGGGACCTTCACACCAAGACCGGCGAGATTCCTGATCATCTCGCCCAGGGATGCGTTCTTGCCCCCTACTACCGCAATGTCTCCGATCCCGAGCTCCGCGAGGGGAATTACAAAAGGCTCCAAACCAGCCTCTCTTGTGTTGCTGCAGTGGAAGTGGAGAATCGTTGCAAGGTTGGATACGGGGCGCGCAGGCGAGATGAACAGACGAACCGTCTTCTTTGTGTCTGATCAGACTGGAGTCACGGCAGAGACGCTTGGTCGCAGTCTGCTCACGCAATTCGAGCCACATCAATTCGACCAGGTGACTGTGCCATTTATAGACTCGGTTGACAAGGCAGACGAGGTGGTGCGGCGGATCAACGCCGTGGCCGCGGAACAGGGCACCCGGCCACTCGTGTTCAGCACGCTCGTCAAAGACGAACTGCGTGAGCGTTTCTTCACGGTGTCGGGACTATTCCTGGATTTCTTCGAGGCGTTTCTTTCACCGTTGGAGCGTGAGCTGCAAACCAAGTCCTCTCACACGATCGGTCGCGCCCATGGCATGAAGGATTCCGGTGCGTACGACCGACGTATCGAGGCGACGAACTTCGCGCTGAACAATGACGACGGTGCCCGCACCGGGGACTACGCTGCCGCCGACGTCATCCTGATCGGGGTCTCACGAACGGGAAAGACGCCGACGTGCCTGTACCTGGCGCTCGCCTATGGCGTCTTCGCGGCAAATTACCCGTTGTCCGAGGACGAACTCGAGTCCGGCAGTCTGCCAAAGATGATCCAGCCATTCAGGGACAAGCTCTATGGGCTGACTATTGCCCCGGAACGTCTCCAGCAGATCAGAAAGGAGCGACGCCCGGTGGGTCGCTACTCGAGCAGCGAACAGGTCCGTTTCGAGGTGCGTGGGGCGGAAAGCCTGTTCCGCCGCCATCATATTCCCTTCGTGAACACGACCTCGTTTTCGATCGAGGAAATCGCCAGCACGATCCTGAGCGGGACGGGTATCGAACGGCGCACGCGCCCCTGAACTCCCGGCGGCGTCCGGCGGTACTCACACGATCATGGTCGGCCGCTGCCAGGCCGGTTATCCGTCGGATGTCCGCAATCTGCATGGCCAGCGTTACCACCGGGTGGAGAACCTCCGTGGGGCTGAGCGCCAGCCTCGACACGTCACGTTCCAGCTTCTCGACGTATACGCGCAGAGTTGCTCCTGCCGTTCCGGTTCCCGACAGCCGAAACACCATACGCGAGCCGTTATCGAGCACGATGCGTATTCCCTGATGCGCCGATTCGCTGCCATCCACGGGATCGTGATAGGCGAAATCATCCGCGATGGCGACGCGCGCCGAACCGGTGGCGTGCCCCCTGAGAGAATCGAGTCGCTGACGCAGGCCGCTGATCACCGTGTCGCCGAGTGCGGCGTCGGCTATCTGGAAATCGTGGCGCTGATAATAACTGCGTCCGTAGCGCTGCCAGTGCATCGTGGCAATGTCTGGCAAGGATCTGCCGCTGACGGCCAGCAGATTCAGCCAGAACAATACTGCCCACAGCCCATCCTTCTCACGCGCATGCGATGACCCGGTCCCGAAGCTCTCCTCGCCGCACAGACCGATGAGCCCAGCTTCCAGCAGATTGCAGAAGTACCGCCAGCCGGTGGGCGTTTCGAAGCAAGGGATGCCGAGATCACTCGCCACGATGTCCAATGCCCGGCTGGTCGGCATGGACCGCGCGACTCCCGGCACGCCATCACCGTAACCTCTGATCATCGCGAGATTCGCGAGCATCATCGCCACGCTGTCGCAAGGCGACAGCATGAAGCGCGGCCCGAGGATCATGTTCCGGTCGCCGTCTCCATCGGACGCGGCCGCGATATCGGGTGCGTCCGGCTGGGCACAGAGCTCGACGAGACCGTGGGCATCCACTGGATTCGGGTCCGGATGCAGACCGCCGAAGTCGGGGAGCGGATTGGCATGCCACAGACTCTCCTGGCTGGCGCCCAGGACGTCGCACAGGATTCGCCTTGCATAGGGGCCGGTAATGCCATGCATCGCGTCGAACACGATACGATGTCCTCGCCTGAGCCAGTCGGCGATACGTTCGAAATCAAAAAGCCTTTGCATGAGACGCAGATACTCGTCCACCGGATCGACTATCTCCACGCGAACCGGTCCGATCTGGTGCAGGCCGACGCGCTCGAGATCGATGGCCGGCATGGCGGCGATTCGATAGCTCGAAATCGCCTGGGTTGCCGCGAAGACGGCATCCGTGACCTGTGGCGGCGCCTGTCCGCCGGATGCGGTGTTGAACTTGATCCCGAAGTCGCCGTCGGGCCCACCGGGATTGTGGCTCGCCGTGAGCAGGAATCCACCCTGCGCGCCTCGCACCCGGATCAGATTGGATGCCGCCGGCGTGGAAAGGAGGCCACCTCTGCCGATAATCAGATGGCGGGCCCCCGCGGCAGCGGCGAGACGAATGATCACCTGTATGGCGATGTCGTTGTAGTAACGGCCATCTCCTCCCAGCACCAGCTTCGCGCCGGCAGGAAGAGCGAGCGTGTCAAGAACGGCCTGTACGAAGCACTCGAGGTAATGGGGCTGTTTGAAAACGGCAACTTTCTTGCGCAAGCCGGCCGTCCCCATGCGCTGGTCCGCGAACGGAGAACAAAGAACCACGCGCACGTCAAGGGGAGAGTTGTCAACATCTTTCATGTTTGCCGCAGCCTCCCTTTGTGACGGCTGCCCTTCCACGGGCGTGCCGAAAACGCTGTGCTATATTCAGAACATGTTGGCCGACAGCTACATCGTACCCGAGTGTCTGGTTCGTCCGGGATCCCTGGGCGCGCTCATTTCGCTGTACGAGGGTAACTTCATCAAGCTCGCCTCGTTGCTCGGCGATCCCGGTCGCCTGAGCGGGCAGTTCGTGTCGAAAAGCAGCAGGGATTGCGACCTGCATCTGTGCATCGAAGATGGCTCCCGCTACACGCGCGAGCTCCGCCTTACCTATCTTTTCGATGAGCCGGCCGGTCCGGTGGCGGAGCCGGATCTGGCCGTGCGTCTCTACCTCGACGCCCGGGTTGCGGAGGTTGTCGCCTCGGCGAGCTTCCATCGGCACGAGTTGCTGAGCAGCCTTACCGAACGTTTTTCGAGGGAGCTCGACCGCCGCTGGGCCCGTAACATGGTGCTCAGCAAGTGGCTCGATTACCTGCTCGACAACGGTCACGCTTACGCCCTGAGCGGCGCACGGTAACCGCACGGAATTGTCGATTGCTTCAAGGTTTAACGGTGGATGCCACCGTTAGACTTCGTCTGGCGCGTACGGTACTGCGTCTCACATGGCCTCGCGACACAGATGACGACAATAGCCTCCCCATTGCTCCAGCGCAGGAAGGAACCTGACGAGGAACAGCTGCTGAAGCTGTTCTGGAACCGTGCCGAGCTCAAGAAACAGCTCGGCAAGCTGCGTCTGGAGAAGGAGAAACTGATCGACCAGCTGCGGCAGCAGGAATCCGTGAATCTGCGGTCGGAGCAAAAGCTCGAGCAGCTCGAGAACCTGCTTGCAGATCCTCTCCAGGCGGCCAACGTCACCATCTACTACCAGCTGCGCGGCGTGTGGCAGCAGTGTCGCAAGCGGCTGGTGCGCGTTGCGCGGGAGCTGGCTGAACGCCAGCAGAGCCGTGAAGAGCAGCACGCGAAGGGTCGATTCGAGCAACGTCGCGACAGCGAACTGGCGATTCTCGACGAGAAACTCGCCGGGCTGCAGGATCAGGCAACGACGATGCATGCCGAACTGCAAGGTGCAGAAGAGCGTCGTCGCCGGCTCATCGGTTTCTGGAATTACTTTCGCCGGCGCGCGACGGCAGATCGTGTGGAGGCGATCCGCGCCTCGCTCGATGGCCTGCAGGCCCAGATCGATCGACTGAAAGTCGAACGCCGCGAGAAAGAGCTGGAAGCGGGCCCGGGTTTCGAGGGATTGAGCGGCGAGGGTAAGCGGAACATCAACCTCGCGGTGATCGCCATGGCTCAGCAACTGCTAGTGCACTTCTGGGCCCACAACATCGCAGCACTGGCACGTGAGGCTGCCGTGCGGAGCCTCGTGGACGTCTCGTATGGCAATACTGCGGAATGCCGCACTCTCGGTCAGAACATCGAACAGGTGATGCGCAAGACAGACGCGATGGAGAAACTTACCTTGCAGATGCGGCGCAGGGCGGAGTTTCTCAAGCTGAAGGCGCAGTACCGTCGTGACACGGACACCGTACCCGTAGCGAGCTCTTTCGCGGCGGTGCCGGTCTCGTTGACCGAGGCCGGCGACCTGCGGCCCGTTGACGAGCGCGTGATTTCCGTGAACGTGCTCGCCGACGAATACTGGGATATCTACACGGTCCTGCTCAACTGAGCTCTACTGGCTGCGCGCGTTGTTTGCGACCGCCTTGCCGTTCTCGGCCAAGGACACGTAGTCGGCGAGAACCTGAGACGCCTGCTTGAGCAGTACATCCGGTATCTCCTCGGGCTTTATCTTGTCGAGCGAATCGGCGGCCGGCAATCCCTCGGCAGCACGCCGGACATTCTCCCGGACCAACTGCTCCTTCTGCTCGCGCTCGCGTTCCGCGTTGCGGGTCTTCAGATTGAGCGACACCGATTTCTGCGAACGAATCTCGGCGGATGCCTGAATGTCCGCTATCAGATAACGCACATCAGGATCACCCTGCATCCGCTCGACTTCGTGCTGCGTCAGGTAGGCGATAGCGGCATCGAGCGGACCGGCCGCGCGGTACCGCGTGGCATCGATCTGATCCCAGGGAAGCGCGCCATCGCGGCTGTTCTCTCCGATTTCATCCGGATCGACGGTCGATGGCAGGGCGATGTCGGGAACGACGCCCTTGTTCTGCGTACTCCCTCCGGTAATACGGTAGTACTTCCCGACTGTCAGCGTAAGTTGTCCGAGACCCGGCTCCGGCACCCGGCGCACGTACTGATCCAGGGGGTAGAGGTTCTGAACGGTTCCCTTGCCAAAAGTCTGCTGGCCGATGACGATCCCGCGGCGGTAGTCCTGGATCGCGGCCGTAAATATCTCGGAAGCCGAGGCGCTGAAGCGGTCGACGAGCACGACCAGAGGCCCGCTGTAGGCGACGGAGGGCTCCGGGTCCGGAAGGACGTCAACGCGGCCGTTGGTGTTGCGCACCTGGACTACGGGACCCGTGTCTATAAACAGACCGGTGAGTGCGGTCGCCTCCGTCAGATGGCCGCCGCCGTTGCCGCGCAGGTCCATGATCAGCCCCTCAATGCCCTCCTTGTTCAACTGGGTCAGCAGGCGGCGCACGTCACGGGTGGTGCTCACGTAGTCGTCGTCGCCGCGACTGCGGGCATCGAAGTCCTGGTAGAAGCTCGGCACCGTGATGACTCCGATCTTCGTCACATGGCCGTTTCGGGTGATCTCCCGGACCTCGCTCTTCGCGGCCTGCTCTTCGAGCTTGATCTTGTCGCGGACGAGCGTCAGAACTTGCTCGGATGCGCCAGGAGGTGAGTCGGCCGGGACGACCTGCAGGCGCACCGAAGTGCCCTGCGGGCCACGTATCAGCTGTACGACGTCGTCGAGTTGCCAACCGACGACGTCGACGATCTCGCCGCTCGTTCCCTGACCGACCCCTATGATCTTGTCATTGGTCTTGAGTCGGCCGTCTATTGCAGCGGGTCCGCCCGGGATCACGTTGAGGACGTTGACCTTCTCGTCGTCTATCTGTAGCGAGGCACCGATTCCCTGGTACGAGAGACTCATCTGGATCCGGTATTCCTCCGACTGGCGCGGGTTGAGATAGCTGGAATGCGGATCGAGCGTGCGCGCAAAGGAGTTCATGAACGTCTCGAACACGTCGTCGCCATCGAGCTCGTTGATCCGCTTGAGGACTCGCTCGTAGCGCTTGTGCAGGACGTCCGCCGCCTGTGGCCAGGTCTTGTCGGCCATGATCAGGCTCAAGGCATCGTTCTTCACGCGTTTACGCCAATTGTCCTGCATCTCCTGGGCCGTGGCCATCCACGGGGCTTTCTCGCGATCGAACATGAAACTCTCGTTGGCCGTAAAGTCCGGTTCGTGCTCGAGCTGCCCGAGTGCGAAGGTCAGATACTGTTGGGCCCTCAGCCGATAGAGTCTGAAGATGTCGAACACCGGCTCCATGTCGCCTGTCTGGAGCACATCGTCCAGAGAGTGGGTGTAGCGTGAAAAATAGGCGATGTCGGCATCGAGGAAGTACTGGCGATTCCCGTCGAGCGCCTCGAGATAATTCTTCAGGATCTGCTCGGACAGCCGATCATCGATGTTCTGGTGCGAATAGTGATCGGTCTCGACGAGTTGCGCGACACGTTGCGCAACCTGCTGCTGGCGTGGGGTGGTCTGCAGGACACCCGGCACCTCGCCGGCTTTCGGTTCAGTCGCGAAAGCGGCGCCGTTCAGAACGATCAGGAGGGCGACAGAAAGCAGCGCGGGCAGCGAGCGACTGCCGGCGTGCGATCGCGGATTTGCGTTCTCAGTCATCTTTCGGTTCAAATCCATCTTGGGGTTGCGTAAATGATATCAAGCACCGACCGGCGGCGCCGATAGCCTTCTGACGCCATGCGGCCGTTTGCTGCAATTCTCGGAATCATCGCGGGGAGCTTGGTGTCCCTTGCCTTCGGTCTTGGCGTCGTGCTGTTCGTGTTCTGGGCGCTGCGGAGCGACGACCCGCGATTCGAGGCGGAGCTGCCGGAAGTTGCCCGCGCTTTCGTCATGTTCTTCGCGCTCGCACTTCTCAGTAGCCTCGGTTTCTTCGCCACCGCGATGGCGCGGCCGTGGCGTCATGCGCCACTGACCCTGATGTGGGTCGGGCTGGTCCTCGTCGGCTGGTACTACTGGCCATCTTGACTCGGGGGCCGCGGGTATTTTCCTTCGTGGGCGCAAGGATCTGTCAGGACGCCCGGTGGTTCATTGATGATCTTTGACGGAACTATACGGCCCGCTTGGCCAATCCGCTGCGAAATACGACATAAATGTCATAAATAGACCGGAACCGCCTGATTCCGGTTCCTTTTCTCTTTCGTCGTGTCACGTAGGGCCCGGCACACGCCTCAGCAAAGCCGAGCGCAGCCGCCAGACAAGCCCGCACGCGAGGGGGCCGAGGAGGATCGCCAATGCGAGTGGGCGGCCCTGGGCGGCGTCCTGATAGATCGTGCCGAGGTAGCTGGCCAGTCCGCGGGAACCGGCGTAGGCGTCTGCGACCCGCCCACCCGCCACGTAGCCGCCTATCGGCACGACTATGCAGCCGAGGAATAGCAGTGCCAGCCACACACTCCAGCGGGAGGATTTCAAGCAGCGCCCGGCCTCTGTCCGGGCTTCAACCGGCCGGACCGGCAACGCTGATGAATTGCCGCAACTCGCGCGCGAGATCCTTGCACGCCGCGGACTGAGTACGCGCGATCAGCGGCAGAGGAATCACGAGGGCGGGGATCATGGATGTGCCGTGCACGGCGGCGCTGACCGAGCCGGTATCCACCTTCTGACGCAGATCCCACACGGCCGCGTGATAAGCGGCATCGTCTTCCCACCACGTGAGCCCGAAGCAGCCCCCCCCACCGACCCCGATGGCGCAACCAAGGCTGCCTCCACCATTGGTCTCTTCGGTGGCGCCGTCGAGCCAGACGATGTAACGGATGCCTCGTTCGCTGATTCGATCCGCGACGCCCGTGCGATTGAGCAGTTCGGGCAACGCTTCGGCGGTCTGGGGTGCCGTTCTGGGCTCAAACCAGGGAAAGAGCGCGTCAGTGAACTGTCTTTCGGGGTAGACGTTCACCTTGCCCTGACCCTTCTGGATTTCATCGCTGACACAGGAGACGAAATCCTCTTCGGCGGCCTTACCCTTGTGATAGCTGGTCGCGAGCACAACCACCGATTCGTTGGCCGCGATGCCTGTCGCGGCATTCTTCGATTCCTCCACTCGTGAGGTGACGCAACCGCCGAGCGCGACCGCGACCAGCACCAACTTGACCGGCAAACGGGTCTGTTCAGGAACCATTGGGAGGATTCTCCTTGAGCAGAGCCTCTCTTATTTTCGGCTGTCTGGCGAAGTTCACCGCAATGGTGGCAGCCGCATCACGAAGTGCCAGCACGGTTGCACGCTCCATGGACTGCTCGTCGCTCAAGCCGCCCTTTCCGCATTGACCATAGGCCGTCACGGGCCAGCGGAGGATGAGTTGGCCGTCGGGCCCATAGACGTCCACATTGTAGCGAATCCAGACCGCGAATTGATCGGTCGCCGACTGGTTTGGCACGGAAAATTCGAAGTTGTCGACGGCCGGGACGATGATGGCATCGAGTCCGGGCATCTCCTGCGCTGCATTCTCGACTGTGCTCACCCGCTGCGTCACGGCGAACATGCGGTTGAAAATCGCATCGAACATCCGGACGTTGGCTGACCCGAGTTGTACGGTCCAATCGCGATCCGCGGCGGCATCTTCCTTGTATTTGAAGTCCGCCAGGGCGGGAGGATATTGAAGCGCGACGTGCAGAGGCAATTGATCCACGAGCGGCGTCGGAAAGGTCTCTACAACGTCTACGGAGCCGCTGCAGCCGCTGATGAATATCGCGACCGCAGCCCATTTCCTGATCGGCTGGTAACCGGGGAGATTTCGCATCGTGCCGCCGCAATCTAAGCGCTGGCTACCCATTCGGCAAGGCCGGAGCCGTGCGGGCTTGCACGGGCCCGAGAGATGGGCAATCCTGCTGCGCCGTTCCACTGAACGCGAGCAGTGATGAGTGAAGTGGATGACTTCTGGGCGCGCTGCCGGCGCGATTTGCCAGCTGAGGGGTTGGGCGACCGATTCGTGGTCCGTCGCATGGGCAATTCGGCGGAGCTGTCCGGGATGCTGCTCGGATTGGTGACCTCGGGTCAGAAGACGGGCTTGTTTTCGCGACTGGAGGAACTCGCGGCCGCCGGGCTCACGCCAAACCGCGGCGATTTCGTGGTCTTCGCCGACTACGCCGGGCGGCCGCGTTGTCTGGTCCGCATGGAAGAGTGCCGGTTGTTGAAGTTTTCCGAGATTGGGCCCGAACACACGGCCAGCGAAAGCCCGGCCGCGCGGGATCTCGATGTGTGGCGCGACATACATCGGCGGTACTGGACTCTGGTCCTGGCGGCGGAGGGTGTCGAATTCACTGAAGACATTCTGGTCCTCTTCCAGAAGTTCCGCTTGCTCCACTCCGAGAACCCTGCGCCCGCTGCCGATTGACTGGGCGCGGCACTCGCCCCCGCTGTCGCGCGAGTCGTTTCTAAACCGTGCTCGACTTCATCGCATAAACTATGTGCTGCCCGTGACACCCGGAGGAGTGGAATGGCTGACGTCTGGATAGTGGTGGCCGACAGCAGCGAGGCCCGGATTTATGCGGCCCGGAATCCGAGATCGGAGCTCGAACTCTTGGATACGCTGACTCACGCGGCTTCGCGCATGCACCCGCGTGACCTCGTGTCTGACGCTCCGGGGAGGGTTCATGACCGTTTCGGACCTGGGAGGCACAGCCTGGACCAGGGCCAGCAACTCAAACATACCGAGAAGGAACGGTTTGCCAGAGAGATCGCGGCGCGCCTGACAGAGGCGCACCGCCAGAAGAAGTTTGACCGTCTGGTCATCATGGCTGGTCCGGCATTCCTCGGCATACTGCGGGCGTGCTTCGACAAATCGGTGGCGCAGACAGTGATTGCCGAGATTTCCAAGGACCTGATCGCGCAGGATGTGGCGGCCATTCGGGCCCATCTCCCGTGACGCCCGTCCAAGGCGGGTCTGCGAACCAGTGCGCAGTTTGCCTGCACGGGGCCGATTAGGCTTCTGATCATGACCCTGGCCATGCTTATTGTCGGGCTGCTGTTCGGCATTGCGCTCTGCCTGACTATCGCGGTCTTCGCCGTGCTGAGCATCGGCGGCCATTTCCCGGAGAACCTCAAGGCTGCGGCCGTCGAGTTGCGGGCGCGCCTCACGAGCCGTAACCGCAAGCCGCGATCGTCCGCACCGGCGCGTACGGTGGAGACCGAGGCGCGGATGCGTGCGCTTCAGGAGGAGATCCGCGTCATGCAGCGGCTCATGGATCAGGCGCGGGTGGACCGCGAGATGCACGCGAGCGAGATGCAAAAGGCGACGGAGGAAATCTCAGCCCTGCGCATCGTCGCCGACGATCGGGGAGAGCGACTGGCAGCCGTCGAGAAGCTGCTCAGTGAGGAAACAGTCAAGACCGGGAAACTGCGCGACGAATTGGCGGATGTTTCCGCGCAGTTCGCGCGGAGCAGGCAGGAAATCAAGGATCTGGAGACCGAACTCAGCCTCGCACAGTCCGGTGCCGGGATGAGCGCCATCTCCGACGAGATCGCGCGGCTCAGCGCCGAGCGCGACGAGTTGAGCGCCCGTCTGGAACGCATGGCGCGACCCGTCGCGGTCGGCAAATAACAGAACCAGTTGGTGGAGGCGGCGGGAATCGAACCCGCGTCCGCAAGCCCTACGCCATGAGATCTACATGCTTATCCACGTCTACTGTTCTCACCTCGGGCTACCCGACGGGCAGGGAAGACCTTCGGCCAGTTCAGTTTGGAGATTTGACGCTCCGGTCCTGAACGAACCTCTGCGCGAGCTTGTGAGGTATGACACCCGCACGGACCCACAAGCAGGTCTTGGCGCAGGCGCTAGCTGGGATTAAGCAGCCAGAGCGTAGTTGTCGTCGTTCGCAACTATCGATTTGCAGATGGATTTACGAGGTAACCTGCTCCTCGGCATGCACCCAGGGTTTCGCGACCCACGTCGAAGCCAGGTCGCCCCCTTCGGATTTTCAGACCATACGACAGCGCGTTAGTTTAGGGCAGCGCAGGTGAAAAACAACGGAACACCTCTCGTTGCCGTGTAAGACATTGTAGTTAGCCGGGTTTTCTGAGCAGGCGCTGCCGCTGGCGCTCCCAGTCCCGGTCCTTGCTGGTGGCGCGCTTGTCGTGTTGTTTCTTGCCCTTCGCCAGCCCGAGAGCCAGTTTGGCCCGGCCCTTACTCCAGTAGAGAGACAGCGGCACCAGCGTGTAGCCCTCCCGTTCGACCGCGCCGATCAGCCGATCGAGTTCCCTGCGATTCAACAGCAGCTTGCGGCTGCGTACCGGGTCGGCACTGACGTGTGTGGAGGCCGATGTCAGCGGGGAGAAATTCGCTCCGACCAGCCATGCTTCGCCGTTGCGGATGACCGCGTAGCCTTCCTTCAGGTTGGCACGGCCTTCCCGCAGGCTCTTTACCTCCCATCCCTGCAATACGAGACCCGCCTCGAACCGGTCCTCGATGAAGTAGTCATGACGAGCCTTGCGATTCTCGGCGATCGTGCGATGCGGCATCGTCCTCCTGCGCTTTTCCGGCCATGTCGCTTGCTTGTCCAGCTTCGGCTGATTGCCTCACAATCCTGTCATCTTTCCCCGAGCGATTAAAGCACGACGCCCGCGGCGTTTTCCGGATGGCTGATCATGCGTCAGGTTGAACGCAGCGCGATCGTGCCGTTCACGGCCGAAGCGATGTTCGACCTCGTGGCGGACGTCGAGTCCTATCCGGAATTCCTGCCCGGATGCTCGGCGGCGCGCGTGTACTCGCGGGAGGGCAACCAGGTGCTGGCGGAACTATCGCTAGCGCAAGGCCCGCTGAAGCTCGAGTTCACCACCTGCAATCTGATGTTCCCCGGCAGCAGGATCGTGATGTCCCTGCAGAAAGGCCCGTTGAGCAATCTGCAGGGCAGCTGGGATTTCACGCCGCTCGGCGCGGGATCCAAGGTCGCCCTGAGTCTGGCATTCGCCTTCGAAAGCCGTCTGACGGATCTGCTGCTCGGTCCGCCATTCGAGGCGCTCTGCAATCGCCTGGTCGACGCGTTCGTGAAACGGGCCCGGGCAATCAATTCCTGACGGCAGGCGGCTAGCCTTTTCGTCCGAACGGCACGTCCTTGCGGATCTCCGTCACCTTGTCGTCCGCGAAAGTGACGATCAGCCAGCGCTTCTCTTCCCGCCGGCTGCGGCCGTTGCGCAGGTAATAGACATAGTCCCATCGGTTCCGATGAAACGAGTCTTCCACGATCGGCGTGCCAAGCAGGAATCGGACCTGGCTGCGCGTCATACCGGGCTTGATGGCATCTATGGCCTTGTCGTCCAGCAGATTGCCCTGCTGGACATCCACGCGATATACGCATGCCGTGACGCTGGCTGCCAGGCTGCATAAGGAAGAGCCGGCGCGTGATTGAAACGAATGGCATTGGGGTCTCAGCCTGGGCCCGATCGGCGAATCATAAACGATGATCCGCAGGATCGTGCGGCCGGACGATTACCCGGTGCGGCGCGGCCGCGTGCCCTGGAGCATTTCCCTCGCGTGGTCCCGAGTCCGGTCCGTGATCTTTATTCCGCCGAGCATGCGAGCGACCTCGTCGACGCGGTCGCCGGCGGACACGGCTTTCACCGTCGTCTTCGTGGTGTCGCCGACGGCAGACTTTCTGACCGCAAAATGATGGTCGGCCTGGGTCGCAACCTGGGGCAGGTGAGTCACGCACAGCACCTGGCGTTGGACGCTGAGTTGTCTCAACGACTGTCCGACGATCTCGGCAACCCCGCCGCCGATGCCGGCGTCGACTTCGTCGAATATCAGTGTCGGGGCGCCATGATCGGTCATGGCGACGACCTGGACGGCAAGGCTCAGCCGGGATAATTCCCCACCGGACGCAATCCTGGCGATGGGGCCGGGAACCTGTCCGGCGTTGGTACTGATCATGAAACTGATCTCATCCGCACCCGTAGCCGTCAGTTCGCCGGCGGGGAGGGGATCGACCCGGATGGAGAACGAGCTTCCCGGCATTCCCAGGGCCTGCAGATGACTCGTGACGGCGCCGGCGAGCGATACGGCCGCCTTACCGCGCGCCGCGCGCAGCGCTCCCGTGGCCTCGCGCAGGCCATGCTCGAGTCGTGCCGATTCGAGCGCCATCGCTTCCAGCCGACTGTGGCTGCCCGTCAGGCGCGCGATCTCCGCCTGCAGTTCCGCGGCGAGCTGCCAGAGATTCTCCGGCTCCACCTTGTGTTTGTGCGCCAGCTCGAGGATCGAGGAGAGCCTCGCTTCCACGTGGCTCTGCCTGGCGGGATCGTGCTCGAGTCCCCCGAGACGCCTGCGGATCTGCTCGACCGCATCGGCGAGCTGCAACTTCGCCTGCTCGAGCGCATCGGCCGCGCCGTGGAGCTGTGGATCGAGAGAGCTCAGCGTCCGAAGCTCGCGCAATACGGCGCCGATACCGTCGTGGGCCGAGACCTGTTCGGCGTCGTATAGCCTTTCTACGGCGGCGTTCAGTCCTGCCGTGATCCGTCCTGCATTCGCGAGCAGCAGCCGTTCCTGCTCCAGCGCTTCCGTTTCACCGGCCTGCAGATTCAACCCTTCCAGCTCGCGGAGCTGGTAGCCGAGCAGGTCGAGACGCGACTGGCGGTCGGCCTGGCTGCCGAGGAGCGCACGTCGTTCCTGCTCCAGCGCGACCCACTCGGCGTGCTCCCGGGTGACCGTCGCTAGCAGCGCTCCATGCCCGCCGTGCGCGTCGAGGATCTCCCGCTGCATGGCGCGCCGCGTGAGGGACTGGTGGGCGTGCTGGCCGCAGATCTCGAACAGCTGACCACCGAGCTCGCGCAGCAGCTCCATCGGCGCCGGCTGGCCGTTGATGTAGCCGCGCGACCTGCCCTCGGTCGTCACGATCCGCCGCACCTGACACTCGCCGGCGTGGTCGAGATCCCTGGCGGCAAGCCACGCCGCCGCGCCGGTGATCCCGGAGTGAGGGCAAATATCGCCGTGATCTCTGCCCGCTCGGCGCCCGCTCTGACGGCGGTGCTGTCAGCGCGCTCGCCCAGCGCAAGCGCCAGCGCGTCGACGAGCATGGACTTGCCGGCGCCGGTCTCGCCGGTCAGCACGGTAAATCCCGGCCCGGGATCGAGTTCGATCTCGTCCAGCACTGCCAGATTACGGATGTGCAGGCGCGTGAGCACGGTCGGTTCAGGTGCGGCGAGCGCCCGCGGACTGGTGGTCACGTCCCCAGTGCAGCTTGTTCCTCAGCATCTCGAAATAGTCATAGCCCGCGAGGGTGGATCAGCTCGACCCGCTCGGCCGCTGCGCGCACACGCAGGCACCTGCCGGGCAGGAGGTCTGCCGCCACCTCGCCGTCGCAACTCACCTCGGCGCGCGTCGAATGCGGTTCGCTCAACATGATCTCGGTGACGGCGGACCCCGGCACGATGATGGGTCGCTCGCTGAGCGTGTGCGGGCAAATGGGTACCAGCATGATCGCATCGAGCGACGGCGCCACGATCGGTCCACCGCAGCTCAGGGAGTAGGCCGTGGATCCGGTCGGGGTCGCGATGATGAAGCCATCGCCGCCGTGCGTATTCACGTACCTGCCGTCGATGTAGGTGCGTATTTCCAGCATGCGGCCGGGATCATGACGATTTACGACGATGTCGTTCAGCGCAAGGCCGCCGCCGACGATCTGCCCACCCTCCAGGATTTCGGCGCGCAGCAACATGCGTTTCTCGGTCTCGTACTCTCCCCGCATGATTTCGTCCACTCTGCCCAGCATTTCAGCCGGGCTGACATCGGCGAGGAAGCCGAGCCGCCCGCGGTTGATTCCAAGCAGCGGGACGCCGGACCCGGCCAGGCGGCGGGCCGCGTACAGCATGCTGCCGTCACCGCCGACCGCGACGACGAGTTTCGCCCTCTTCGGCAACTCGCTCTCGGGCAGGCGCACGACCGGAGCGGGCACGGCAGCGGGCTGATCGAGTCGGCAGAGCAATACGACGGTGCCCTGCGACGACAGATGGGCTGGCCAGAATGCGCAGCGGTTCCAGAACCCGGTTGTCCTCCGGATTGCCGAGCAGGGCCACGGTGGTGAATCTCGGTTGCGTCACGGGCTGCTCTCGACGCGGCGATGCCGGTTACCGGGCGATCCTGTCCAGAAATCGAGCCGCGCGGCGTCAACATTACAGGCCGCCGGAACGAGGGGGCAAGCGCCGGCCGACGCAGCATTCTGGCGCGGCGGATGCGCCCTTGACACCTCTCGAATGCGGTTGATAGGTTCTGAAAATCCCGCTTGCAGCATCGCCGCATCCTCCTTCGCCCAGAGCGCCAGCATGGTTGACCACCCGACGAACCCGCCCTCGGACCGGTCCGGGCAGATCCTGCGGGCCCTGGTCGCCCAATACATCCGCGAGGGGCAGCCGATCGGCTCGCGCACCCTGGCCCGGGCGAGCGGCCTGAATCTGAGCCCGGCAACGATCCGCAATGTCATGGCGGATCTCGAGGAGTACGGCTTCGTCGCGGCACCGCACACCTCGGCCGGTCGCGTGCCGACCGCCAAGGGCTACCGCTTCTTCGTCGACACGCTCGTCAAACTGCAGCCGCTGGCGGCCGCCGAGGTTGCGCGCCTGCAGGGCCAGTTGGTCGAGGACGCGACCGGTGACGCCAAGACGGTCGCCGAGGCCGCTTCCGCGGCGTTGTCCTCGCTCACGCACATGGCGGGCGTCGTGACGCTGCCGCGTCAGAAGCAGGTGACATTGCGCCAGGTGGAATTTCTGCCGCTTGTCCAATCAGCGCGTGCTGGCGATATTCGTGGTCAACGATCACGAGGTGCAGAATCGCGTGCTCGCGGTCGATCGCGCGTACTCGGACGTCGAGCTGCGCCGAGCGGCCAATTTCCTCAACGAGCGCTTCATCGGACAGGACATCAGGCAGGTCCGGGCGCGTATTCTCGAGGAACTGCAGGCGACGCGGGAGTCGATGAACCGTCTGATGATCGACGCCATTTCCGTCGCCGAACGCGCATTCGACCTGGGGGGCGACAGACCGGAGTTCGTCGTCAGCGGCGAGACCCGACCTGATGGAATTCCAGGAGCTTTCCGACGTCGAGAAGCTGCGACAACTGTTCGAGGCCTTCAGCGCGCAGACGGGAAATCCTGCACCTGCTCGACCGCAGCATCGCAGCCGACGGCGTGCAGATCTTCATCGGCGAGGAGTCCGGCTATCGGATCCTGGACGACTGCAGCGTCGTCACGGCGCCCTATCGCGTCAACGACGAGATCGTCGGCGTCCTGGGGGTCATCGGACCGACCCGGATGGCATACGAGCGCGTGATCCCGATCGTGGACATCACCGCCCGACTCGTGGGCGCGGCCTTGAATTCCAGCCAGTAGGGCCCATATCGTGGCCGTGATGCGGCCGCGTTTCGCGGCTCGCCCTTTTTCCGCGCGACGGAGGTATGCATGACCGACCAGGACGCCGCGGCGGCGCGCAGACCGGCGGCCTCCCTCCCGACGAGACTTCGATGCGGGACGCTCTGGCGCAGGCCGAGGCGACCGCGCAGGAGAACTGGAACAGGTATCTGCGGCTCGCGGCCGAGCTCGACAACGTGCGAAAGCGCGCGGCGCGCGACGTGGAGCAGGCCCGAAAGTTCGGCGTGGAGCGGTTGGCCGGCGACCTGCTGACCGTGATGGACAGTCTCGAAAAAGGTGTCGAGGCTGGCTCGAGGGCGTCGATGGACGCCCTGCTGGAGGGCAAAAAAGCGACGCTGCGGCTCATGAAATCGGCCCTGGAGCGGGCGGGCGTTACCGAAATCGCGCCGTCCGGAGAGCCGTTCGATCCGCAGCTGCACGAAGCACTGTCGGTACGACCGACGCGAGCCGTAGAGCCGGGCGCGGTCCTCGAGATCGTGCAGAAGGGCTATCAGCTCAACGGGCGGCTGCTGCGGCCAGCCCGGGTCGTGGTGGCCGGCGCCCGAGGCCGACCAGCGCGACCCCGACGGGGCCGAACCCGGGGACGCCGCTTGAAAATCGGCCGCATACACCCCATTTGTCGAATTGGAATGCATCTGATTATTTGAGGATCCGGAGAGACCATCATGGGCAAAGTCATCGGAATCGACCTCGGCACGACCAATTCCTGCGTCGCGTCATGGAGGGCAAGACCCCGAAGGTGATCGAGAACAGCGAAGGCGATCGCACGACGCCTTCGATCGTGGCTTTCACCAAGGACGGCGAGGTACTGGTGGGTCAGGCCGCGAAGCGTCAGGCCGTCACGAACCCGGCAAACACGTTTTTCGCGGTCAAGCGGCTGATCGGTCGGCGTTTCGATGACGAAGTCGTCCGCCGGGACATGGCGATGGTGCCGTACAAGATCGTGCGAGCCGACAACGGCGATGCCTGGGTGGAGGCTGGCGGCAAGAAGATGGCGCCGCCGGAGATCTCCGCGCGGGTGCTCATGAAGATGAAGAAGACGGCCGAGGACTATCTGGGCGAGCCCGTGACCGAGGCGGTGATCACCGTCCCGGCATACTTCAACGACTCGCAGCGACAGGCGACGAAGGATGCGGGCCGGATCGCCGGCCTCGAGGTCAAGCGCATCATCAACGAGCCGACTGCGGCAGCACTCGCCTACGGCCTCGACAAGCAGCGTGGCGACCGCAAGATCGCGGTCTACGACCTCGGCGGCGGCACTTTCGACATCTCGATCATCGAGATCGCCGAGATAGACGGCGAGCACCAGTTCGAGGTGCTTGCCACCAACGGCGACACCTTCCTCGGCGGCGAGGACTTCGACGCGCGCATCATTGCTTACCTCGCGGGTGAGTTCCAGAAGGAGAGCGGCATCGACATCCGCAAGGATCCGCTCGCCATGCAGCGCCTGAAGGAAGCGTCCGAGAAGGCGAAGATCGAGCTCTCCTCGCAGCAGCAGACTGAAGTCAATCTGCCGTATATCACGGCCGATGCCAGCGGGCCGAAGCATCTGACCATCAAGCTGACCCGGGCGAAGCTCGAGTCGCTGGTCGAGGAACTGATCGCGAGGACGATCGATCCCTGCAAGGTCGCCATATCCGATGCCGGGTTGAAAGTCGGCGACATCGAGGACGTGATTCTGGTCGGCGGTCAGACGCGAATGCCCAAGGTGCAGGAAGCCGTCAAGAGCCTCTTCGGTCGGGAGCCGCGCAAGGACGTCAACCCGGATGAAGCGGTCGCCGTAGGCGCCGCGATCCAGGCGGGTGTGTTGTCCGGCGAGGTGAAGGACGTGTTGCTGCTCGACGTGACGCCACTGTCGCTCGGTATCGAGACGCTCGGCGGCGTGATGACGCGGCTCATCGAGAAGAACACGACCATTCCGACCAAGGCCACCCAGGTGTTTTCGACGGCGGATGACAATCAGACGGCCGTGACCATTCACGTGCTGCAGGGAGAGCGGCAGCGGTCGGGCGACAACAAATCGCTCGGGCGTTTCGATCTCACCGAGATTCCCCCGGCGCCGAGAGGCATGCCGCAGGTCGAGGTCACGTTCGACATCGATGCCAACGGCATTCTCAACGTTTCGGCGCGCGACAAGGCAACCGGACGCGAGCAGAAGATCGTGATCAAGGCGTCGAGTGGCCTGGCGGAGGACGAGATCAAGCGGATGGTCAGCGACGCCGAGGTCCATGCCGAGGACGATCGGCGATTCCGGGAGTTGGTCGAGACCCGCAACAAGGCCGATGGCCTGCTGCACGCCACTCAGAAGGCGCTGGCCGACCTGGGCGACAAGGTTTCGGGGCCGGATCGCGCGGCGATCGAGTCCGCCATTGCCGACCTGAGGAACGCGCTCAAGGGCGACGACAAGGCCGTCATCGAAACCAAGGCCGCGGCCCTGTCGACAGCCGCCGCGGGGCTGGCACAGAAGACCTACGAACAGTCTCAGCAGGCCGCGGGTGGTGCCTCGGGCCAGGCGCCCGGTGGCGAGCCCGGCGTCATGGATGCCGAGTTCGAGGAGGTCAAGGACAACAAGGGCAAGACGGGCTCCGGCTGACGGTGGAGACAAAGACGGACCGACCGGGTATACGACCCGGTCGGTCCTATCTATGTGTGGGACGGGGCCTTGCCCCGATGTGGGTGAATGAGCAAGCGCGACTACTATGAGGTCCTCGGCGTTGCGCGTAGCGCCTCGGCCGACGAGCTGAAGAAGGCGTATCGGCGCCTCGCGATGAAATACCATCCGGATCGCAACCCGGAGAACGAAGAGGCGGAAGCCCGATTCAAGGAAGCCAAGGAGGCATATGAGGTCCTGACCGACGGGACGAAGCGTGCCCTCTACGATCAGCACGGTCATGCGGGCGTCGACGCCGCGGCGGGGGCGGGTGGACGGCCCGGAGGGTTCGGACCAGGGGATGCCTTTGGCGACATCTTCGGCGATGTATTCGGCGACATCTTCGGAGTCGGCGGCAGGCGCCGGCGCACTGGGGTCTTCCGTGGCGGCGATCTGCGCTATGAGCTTGCCCTCGATCTCGAGCAGGCGGTCTTCGGCGCGACGGCCAATATCACGATTCCGACGCTGGTCGCCTGCGATACCTGCAAAGGGTCCGGTGCGCGCGCCGGAACGAGCCCCACGCAATGCCGCCGCTGCAATGGCGACGGCCAGGTGCGCATCAGCCAGGGCTTCTTCTCGATTCAGCAGACCTGTCCTTCCTGTCACGGTTCCGGGCAGGTCATCGATCAACCCTGTAACAGCTGCCAGGGACGGGGGAGAGTGCAACAGGACAAGACGCTGGCGGTAAAAGTGCCGGCCGGCGTCGACGAGGGCGACCGCATCAGGCTTTCGGGCGAGGGCGAGAGTGGCCAGAACGGCGGGCCACCAGGCGACCTGTACGTGGAGCTGCGGGTCCGTCCGCACGCCATCTTCGAGCGCCATGGCGCTGATCTGTCCTGCGTCGTGCCGGTAGGGTTCTCGACCGCAGCGCTCGGCGGAACCGTCAACGTTCCGACCCTCGACGGCGAAGTGACCCTCAAGGTGCCTGCCGAGACGCAGCCAGGGAAAGTCTTTCGGCTCCGTGGCAAGGGCGTCCGGCCCGTGCGCAGCCACTCCGTGGGAGACCTGTACTGCCGGATAGACGTGGAGGTGCCGGTGAGTCTCACCGGAGAGCAGAAGAGGCTGCTCAAGGCCTTCAACGACGCGTTGACAGAGGGCGGCGACCGGCATCGGCCGCGCAGCCTCAGCTGGAAGGAAGGGGTCCGAAGGTTTTTCGAACAGCTCAGTTCCTGAGAGTATAGGCGGAGAGCCAGGGGCAGGCCCCGGAGGAACTGAATTGCGAGTCGCTATATTGGGTGCTACCGGCCGGATGGGCACGGCCCTCACCCGCCTGATCTCGGCCAGCCCCGACTGCGTGCTTTCCGGCGCAGCCGTGGAACCGGGTCATCCGCTCATCGGCGATGACGCCGGGCTTGCGGCCGGCGTCCGGGACCTCGACGTGGCAATCTGCGACTCACCGCGAGTTGCCGTGGCCGGCTGCGATGTCGCCATCGACTTCAGCGCGGCGGCCGCCGCCAGCGCCAATATCGAGGCCTGTCTGACCGGGCATTGCGCACTGGTGCTCGGAACCACCGGTCTCGGGGACGGGGACATGCGCCGGCTCGAGCAGGCGGCTCGCGCAATTCCGGTGGTCTACAGCCGCAACATGAGCGTCGGCGTGCTCGTGTTCACGGAGCTCGTACGGCTTGCCGCCCGTTATCTGGGGCGGGAGGCCGATATCGAAATCCGCGACGCTCATCATCGCGGCAAGACCGATGCGCCCTCCGGCACGGCCCTGCAACTCGGAGAAGCGATAGCCGCGGAACTCGGTGCCGACCTGCGCGAGATCGCCGTTCTGGACCGCAGTGCGTCGAAGGCGGTCCGCCGTCCCGGATCCATCGGCTTTTCGTCCGTCCGCGCGGGCAGCATCGTCGGCGACCATGACGTGATATTCGCGCTCGAGGAGGAGGTCGTTCACCTGCAGCATCGCGCGCTCGACCGTGCCACCTTCGCGCGCGGAGCGCTGCGAGCCGCCCGCTGGGTGGTCGGGCGCCCACCGGCCCTGTATGGATTGGCGGACGTGCTCGGTCTGCCGGGCGAGGACCGGACGAGCCGTGCCCTGGCGCGTGATCCCACGTGATCGACAGATGGTGTAGCGCCCGCGCCTCGTTTAAAATTGATAACGATTTCAAACCAGTGAAATTTCTGGCGGGAGGGAACCGGACGGGATTCCTCCCGTCAGCCGTCTCCATGTGCCGGAATTTCCCGAGGGTCCAGGCGTGACCGAATCCGCTGTGCTCGCACTCGAGGACGGAAGCCTCTTCCACGGGGTATCCGTAGGCGCCCCGGGGCGGACGATTGGCGAGGTGGTCTTCAACACGGCCATGACCGGCTATCAGGAGATTCTGACCGATCCCTCCTATTGCCGGCAGATCGTCACGCTGACCTATCCGCATATCGGCAACACCGGAACCAACACCGACGATCACGAGAGCGATCGCGTCTACGCTGCGGGCCTCGTGGTCCGCGACCTTCCGGCGCTCGAGAGCAGTTTCCGTTCCGAATTACCCCTGCGGGAATTTCTCCGCCGCGGCAACGTCGTCGCCATTGCCGAGATCGATACGCGTCGTCTGACGCGCATTCTGAGGGATAAGGGCGCGATGTCGGGCTGCATCATGACCGGGGATGTGGATTCCAGAACTGCCGTTGACCATGCGCGGCGTTTCCCGGGCCTGGCTGGCATGGACCTTGCCCGGGTGGTCACGACAAAAGAGAGCTATCAGTGGAATCTCGGGGCGAATTGGCCCGGCTCCGGGCTTCTGCCCGGCAAGCGCGCCGCACCCTACCTCGTCGTGGCCTATGACTATGGCATCAAGCGCAACATACTGCGGCTCCTGGTCGAGCATGGCTGCCGGATCATCGTGGTTCCTGCGCAGACCGGCGCCAATGAAGTACTCGATATGGCTCCCGACGGCGTCTTTCTCTCCAATGGTCCCGGCGACCCGGAGCCTTGCGCCTACGCAATCGAAGCCATCCGGGCGATTCTGAAGAGTGGAACGCCGGTGTTCGGCATCTGTCTCGGGCATCAGCTGCTCGGGCTGGCGAGCGGCGCACGAACCGTCAAGATGAAGTTCGGTCATCACGGCGCCAACCACCCGGTGCTGGACATCGACTCCGGTCGGGTGCTCATCACGAGCCAGAATCATGGCTTTGCCGTCGAGGAGGCGACCCTGCCCGCAAATCTGCGGGCGACGCACCGCAGCCTTTTCGACAACTCACTGCAGGGAGTGGCCCGCACCGACTGCCCCGCGTTCAGTTTCCAGGGCCACCCGGAGGCCAGTCCCGGTCCCCACGACGTTGCCCATCTGTTCACGCGTTTCACGGAAATGATGGAGGAGCGGATGGAAGGTGCGCGCGTCAGCGTGCGCGAATCTCGTCCCGCCGCTACGCGGTCTTAGGCGCGAACGATGCCGAAGCGTACCGATCTGGACAGCGTGCTGATCATCGGGGCGGGCCCGATCGTCATCGGCCAGGCATGCGAGTTCGATTACTCGGGCACCCAGGCGTGCAAGGCCCTCAAGGAAGAGGGCCTGCGTGTCATTCTGGTGAATTCCAATCCGGCCACGATCATGACCGATCCGGAATTCGCGGACGCCGTATATATCGAGCCCGTGACCTGGAAAACACTCGCACGCATCATCGAGCGCGAAAAGCCCGACGCCCTCTTGCCGACCATGGGCGGACAGACGGCGCTGAACTGTGCGCTCGACCTCGTGCGCGAAGGCGTGCTGGCCAGGTTCGACGTCGAGCTGATCGGCGCCTCGCGGCAGGCCATCGACACGGCCGAGGACCGGGAGCTGTTCCGCAATGCCATGCAGGAGATCGGCCTCGAAGTGCCGCACGCACGGGTCGCGCACTCGATGGAGGAGGCGCTGAGGATTCAACCGGACATCGGCTTTCCGATCGTGATCCGGCCGTCGTTCACGCTGGGCGGCAGCGGTGGCGGTATCGCGTACAACGTCGATGAGTTCGAGGAAATCGTGGCCCGCGGTCTCGAGGCCTCTCCAACGAGCGAGGTGTTGCTCGAGGAGTCGGTCATCGGCTGGAAAGAATTCGAGATGGAGGTGGTGCGGGACCGCAATGACAACTGCATCATCATCTGTTCCATCGAGAATCTCGACCCGATGGGAGTTCATACGGGCGACTCGATAACCGTCGCACCCGCCCAGACCCTGACGGACAAGGAATACCAGCGGCTGCGCAATGCATCGATCGCGGTGCTGAGGCGCATCGGCGTCGATACCGGCGGCTCCAACGTGCAGTTCGCGATCAGCCCCGTGGACGGACGCGTGCTCGTGATCGAAATGAATCCGCGGGTGTCGCGCTCATCGGCCCTGGCGTCGAAAGCAACGGGATTTCCGATTGCGAAGGTCGCGGCCAAGCTGGCCATCGGTTACACGCTCGACGAGCTGCGCAACGAGATCACCGGCGGGGCGACGCCCGCATCGTTCGAACCGTCGATCGACTACGTCGTCACGAAGATTCCGCGGTTCACCTTCGAAAAATTTCCGGGGGCGGATACGCGGCTCACCACGCAGATGAAATCGGTTGGTGAGGTGATGGCCATCGGGCGCACGTTCCAGGAGTCCGTGCAGAAGGCGCTGCGTGGGCTCGAGACCGGCATCGACGGACTGGTCGAGCGGCTGCCGGCCGAACCTGCCGAGGAGGACATCGACAGATTGCGCCACGAGCTGCGCATGCCGGGACCGGACCGGCTCTTGTTCGTGGCCGACGCTTTCCGGCACGGATTGGATCTCGCCGAAGTTGCCGCGCTGAGCCGGATCGACCCGTGGTTCCTGGCGCAGATTCAGGACCTCGTTCGCTGTGAGGCCCAGGTGGTCCAGGAAGGACTGCAGGCATTGAAGACCGAGCGCCTGCGCGCACTGAAGAGGAAGGGATTCTCCGACAGCCGCCTCGGCAGGCTACTGGGCATCAAGGAGAACGTGGTGCGCCAGAATCGGCAGAAGGCGGGCGTCCGGCCGGTGTTCAAACGCGTGGATACGTGCGCCGCCGAGTTCGCGACCGCGACGGCTTATCTGTATTCGACCTACGAGGAGGAATGCGAAGCCCAGCCGACGAGCCAGCGCAAAGTCATGATCCTTGGCGGCGGCCCGAACCGGATTGGCCAGGGCATCGAATTCGATTATTGCTGCGTCCACGCTTCGCTGGCCCTGAAGGAGTCCGGATTCGAGACCATCATGGTGAATTGCAACCCCGAGACGGTCTCGACCGATTTTGATACGTCAGATCGCCTGTACTTCGAGTCGCTGACGTTCGAAGACGTCATGGAAATCATCGACATCGAGAAACCGGAGGGCGTCATCGTGCAATACGGCGGTCAGACGCCGCTGAAGCTCGCGCGCAGCCTCGAGGCCGCCGGCGCCCCGATCATCGGCACCTCGCCCGATTCGATCGACGTGGCGGAGGATCGTCAACGTTTCCAGCAACTGCTGAAGAAGCTGAATCTGAAGCAACCGCCCAATTGCACCGCCACCAACGAGGAGGAGGCGGTCCACCTGGCACAGGAGGTTGGCTTTCCGCTCGTGGTGAGACCTTCATATGTCCTCGGCGGGCGGGCGATGGAGATCGTTCATGGCGAGGACGATCTGCGCGCTTATATGAAGAGGGCCGTGGCGGTTTCGAACGACAGTCCGGTCCTGCTCGACCGCTTCTTGGATCTGGCGGTGGAGGTGGATGTCGATTGCATCTGCGATGGCAAGGAAGTCTTTATCGGCGGCATCATGGAACACATCGAGCAGGCCGGCATACACTCGGGGGATTCCGGCTGTTCGCTGCCGCCGGCCACGTTGACACAGGACGTGCAGAATGAGCTCGCTCGACAGGTCCGGGCGATGGCAAAGGCTCTCAACGTGATCGGTCTCATGAACGCGCAGTTCGCCATTCAGACCGGAATCATCTACGTTCTGGAGGTGAACCCCCGCGCGTCGCGCACGGTTCCGTTCGTGTCGAAGGCGATCGGCATACCGCTCGCCAAAATCGCGGCGCGCGCCATGGTGGGCATGAGTCTTGCGGATCAGGGGATGACCGCGTCGCGCGTGCCGCCCTACTACTCGGTGAAGGAATCGGTATTCCCCTTCGTGAAATTTCCGGAAGCCGATCCGATTCTCGGGCCCGAAATGAAGTCGACTGGCGAGGTCATGGGTACCGGCCGCTCGTTCGCGGAGGCCTATGCGAAGGCTCAGCTTGCCTCGGGTGTGGTCCTGCCACGGCGCGGGGTCGCGCTCCTTTCGGTACGCGATCGCGACAAGGCTGCCGCGGTCAAGCTCGGCAGGATCCTGCTGGATCGCGGCTTCGACATCGTCGCCACGAACGGCACGGCCATGGCGCTTGCGGAGAGCGGGGTCGCATGCCGTCGTGTCAACAAGGTGCGCGAAGGCCGCCCGCATATCGTCGACATGATCAAGAACGACGAACTTGCGCTCATCGTGAACACCACGGAAGGCAAGCAGGCGATTCGCGAATCCCATCCGATACGCTCTGCTGCCGTTCGCCACAAAGTGACCTACTACACGACGCTCGCGGCTGCCGTCGCGACGACCATGGCGCTCGATCACCTCGACAATGGTGACGTGAACCGTCTGCAGGACCTTCACAGGGAGCTTACCGAGTGAGAAAAATGCCGATCACGGCGCGTGGTGCGGAGTTGTTGCGGGAGGAGCTGCGGCGTCTCAAGAGCGAAGCGCGCCCCCGCGTCATCCGGGCGATCGCGGATGCTCGCGGTCACGGCGATCTGAAGGAGAACGCCGAATACCATGCCGCAAAGGAAGAGCAGGCGTTCATCGAGGGCCGCATTGCCGAGATCGAGTCGCGGCTGGGCAATTCGGAGATGATCGACGTGACCCGTCTCACGAACACCGGGCGCGTGGTTTTCGGTGCGACCATCGAACTGATCGATGAAACAGACGGGAAGAACGTCGTCTATCAGATCGTCGGTGAGGATGAAGCTGACATCGCGAAGGGCCTGATCTCCATCACCTCGCCGATCGCCAGAGCGATGATCGGCCGCAACCAGGGCGATACGGCGGTGGTCGCCGCGCCGAGCGGCGAACGCACGTACGAGATCGTCAGGGTTCAATACATTTGAATCAGACTGCAGCCCGTGGCGTCCGGGCGCGGTCGATGCCGCAATAATGGCCAGGAAGCCCTCGAGCGCGCGCTGGAAGCAGCGGCAGGTCCGCGACCCATTCGTGCGTCGCGCGCAGGCGGAGGGTTGGCGTTCGAGGGCCGTATTCAAGCTGCTCGAGCTGAACCGGCGCGATCATCTGCTGCGTCGAGGCGGGGTCGTAGTCGACCTCGGGGCCGCGCCCGGAAGCTGGAGCCAGCTCGCCGCCGACAAGGTGGGCCCGACGGGCCTCGTGCTGGCGGTGGACTTGCTCGATATCGAGCCTCTTCCGGGCGTTCACTGCATCAAGGGCGATTTCTCGGACGAATCCACGGCGCTCCGGATCGAGCAGACGCTGAGCGGCCGGCGGGCGGACCTTGTGATGTCCGACATGTCCCCCAATATCAGTGGCAACTGGAGCGTCGACCAGCCGCGCTCCATGCATCTCGCCCAACTGGCGCTGGAGCTTGCCCTGCGGGTGCTCGCCCCGGGCGGCGGCGTGGTGATCAAGGCGTTTCAGGGCGAAGGCTTCGAGGAGCTGACGCAGGCGGCCAGAGCGCACTTTCAAACCGCCCGGGTGCGCAAACCGGCGGCCTCGCGCTCTGAGAGCCGTGAGATGTACTTGGTGGCGGGAAACTATCGTTTGTAGTAGCGTCTAACGTCACACGGGTATTGTAAGTCGCTCTGCGGCTGAAGGTTTTTCAGTGAACGACCTGGCAAAGAACATCATTCTGTGGATCGTCATCGCCATCGTCCTGCTGACGGTCTTTCAGAGCTTTGGCACCGGCGCCCGGCAGGCCGCTCCCGTGGATTACTCGACATTCCTCGACTGGGTGCATGCGGGTCAGGTCGAACGAGTCGTCTTCGAGGGGGACACGATCCGTGGCGAGCGTGCGACGGGCGAAACCTTCGTCACCTACAGTCCGGAGACCGATAACACCGCCCTCATCGGCGAACTCAAGAAGAGCAATGTCCAGATCAGCGCGACGGCTCCGAAGGGGCCGAACATCCTGATCAGCCTGTTCCTCAACTCCTTCCCCGTGCTGCTGCTGATAGGCGTCTGGGTCTACTTCATGCGCCAGATGCAGGGCGCCGGCGGCGGGCGGGGAGCCATGTCGTTCGGCAAGAGCCGGGCGCGACTGCTGGGCGAAGACCAGGTGAACGTCACGTTCAGCGACGTGGCCGGGGTAGAGGAGGCGAAGGAAGAAGTGGGCGAGATCGTGGACTTCCTGCGCGACCCCGCCAAGTTCCAGCGCCTCGGCGGCAAGATCCCCAAGGGCGTGCTGATGGTCGGTTCCCCGGGGACGGGCAAGACGCTCCTCGCGCGCGCCATTGCCGGCGAGGCAAAGGTGCCTTTCTTCACCATTTCGGGCTCCGATTTCGTCGAGATGTTCGTCGGGGTGGGAGCATCCCGCGTGCGCGACATGTTCGAGCAGGCGAAGAAACACGCTCCCTGCATCGTCTTCATCGACGAGATCGACGCGGTCGGCCGGCATCGCGGCGCGGGACTCGGCGGCGGTCATGACGAGCGCGAGCAGACGCTCAATCAGCTCCTCGTCGAAATGGATGGCTTCGAGGGCAACGAAGGTGTGATCGTCATCGCGGCGACCAATCGGCCCGACGTGCTGGATCCGGCCCTGTTGCGCCCTGGCCGCTTCGATCGACAGGTGGTCGTGCCGCTGCCCGATGTGCGTGGGCGCGAGCAGATCCTGCGGGTGCACATGCGCAAGGTGCCGCTCGCCGACGACGTCAAGCCCTCGATCATCGCCCGCGGAACGCCGGGATTCTCCGGCGCCGATCTCGCCAATCTCGTCAACGAGGCGGCCCTGTTCGCGGCCCGTGCGAACAGGCGCACCGTGACCATGGACGAGTTCGAGAAGGCCAAGGACAAGATTCTCATGGGCGCCGAGCGGCGCTCCATGGTGATGAGCGAAGAGGAGAAGAAGCTCACCGCCTATCACGAGGCGGGGCATGCGATCGTCGGCCTCTCCGTGCCCGATCACGACCCCGTCTACAAGGTGTCGATCATTCCGCGCGGCCGGGCGCTCGGCGTCACGATGTTTCTGCCGGAAGAGGACCGGTACAGCCTGAGCAAGCGCCGTCTGAACAGCCAGATCTGCAGCCTGTTCGGCGGGCGAATTGCCGAGGAGATCGTCTTCGGTGCGGATGCAGTAACCACCGGAGCAGCGAACGATATCGAGAGAGCAACCGATATCGCCCGGAACATGGTGACCAAGTGGGGTCTGTCGGAGCGGCTCGGGCCGCTGACGTACTCCGAAGAGGACGGCGAGGTCTTTCTGGGCCGTTCAGTGACCCAGCATAAGCAGGTTTCGGACGTCACGATCCACGCCATCGACGAGGAAGTGCGCAAGATCATCGATGGCAATTACCGGCGCGCGGAGTCCATTCTTCGCGAGCACATGGACACGCTCCACATGATGGCCGGCGCCCTGATCAAGTACGAGACGATCAACGAGGAACAGCTGAAGGATGTCATGGCCGGGCGGGAGCCGAGGCCGCCGGACGGATGGGACAGCCAGGGGCCGTCGCCGACCGCACCCGCCACGGCATCCTCCCCGAAGAAGGGCGAGCCCGGGATCGGGGAGCCCGCGAAGCAACACTGATCGCGGCGCCGATCCGCCGCGGCTTGTTCCGATTCTCTGGCCGTGGCTCGTCATCCGCGTCTCGCATTCGCTGACCCGAAGAGCCGCCGTACGCTCGTCATGGGCGTGATCAATGTCACGCCCGATTCGTTTTCCGACGGCGGGCGCTTCCAGGCCATCGACGATGCGCTCGCCTGTGGCCATGCCATGATCCGTGACGGCGTGGATATCATCGATGTCGGCGGCGAATCGACCCGGCCGGGCGCGCAGCCGGTTACCGAGGCCGAGGAGCTGGGGAGGGTCATACCGGTGATCGAGGCGCTGCGCTCCGGTCATGACGGAGCGATCTCGGTCGATACGAGCAAGGCGGCAGTGATGCGCGCGGCGGTGGCGGCAGGCGCAAACATGATCAACGACGTGTGGGCGCTGCGGCGGCCCGGCGCTCTCGAGGCCGCGCGCGATCTGGGCGTCACGGTCTGCCTGATGCATATGCAGGGTGACCCTCGCACCATGCAGGAGCAGCCTCATTACGAGGACGTGGTGGCGGAAGTGGGCAATTTCCTGAGCCAGAGAGTCGCGGCATGCGAGGCCGCCGGTATCGACCGGGATGCCCTGGTGGTCGACCCGGGCTTCGGTTTTGGCAAGACACTGACGCATAATCTGGAGTTGCTGCGGGGCCTGAGCCGCATAGCCGCTCTTGGCCTTCCCGTGCTGGTAGGCCTGTCGCGCAAGGCGCTCATAGGGAGCGTCATCGACAAGCCGGTCGGCGATCGCCTTCATGCCAGCGTGGCGCTGGCGGTGTACGCGGCCCTTCACGGTGCCGCCATCGTCAGGGTGCATGACGTGGGGGCCACGGTGGATGCGTTGCGGATGATCGCGGCAGTTACCGGGCGAGGCGGAGATGGCTAGACAGTACTTCGGCACGGATGGCATCCGCGGGAGGGTAGGCGAGCATCCCCTGACGGCCGAGTTTGCCCTGCGTCTGGCGGGTGCAGCAGCGCGCGTGCTGGCTCCCGACGGCGGCCGCGTGATGATCGGCAAAGACACGCGACTTTCGGGATACATGTTCGAATCCGCCCTGGAGGCCGGGTTCGTGGCGGCGGGCGTCGACGTGTTCCTGCTCGGGCCGCTGCCGACACCGGGGATCGCGCACATGACGCGGGCTGCGAATGCCGATCTCGGCGTGGTTATCAGCGCGTCACACAATCCGTATTTCGACAACGGCATCAAATTCTTCGACCGCAACGGCGCCAAGCTCTCCGACGCGCTGGAGGAGTTGATAGAAACGCGGCTGAACGAGCCCGCAATCACGCGCGAGTCGAGTTCTCTCGGCCGCGCGAAACGGCTGGAGACGGCCGGCGAGGACTATCAGCGGTTCTGCATCTCCACGGTGCCCGACAAGTTGCGTCTCGACGGCCTCAAAGTCGTTGTGGACTGTGCTCACGGGGCCAGCTACAAGGTCGCGCCGCGCACACTGACGGAGCTCGGTGCAGAAATAGTCCCGATCGGCTGCTCCCCCAACGGCCGCAACATCAACGCGGGTTGCGGCTCGACGCAGCCGGAGCTCCTGACCCTGATGGTGAAGGGGAGCGGGGCAGACATCGGCGTCGCCTTCGACGGGGACGGCGATCGGGTGGTGATGGTTGATCATCTCGGTAACCTCGTGGACGGCGACCAGCTGTTGTTCGTCCTCGCTGCCGATCTGCATGCTCGCGACGCGCTGAACGGGCCGGTTGTCGGCACCTTGATGAGCAACCTTGGCCTGGAGCGCGCGCTCGCGGAAAGAGGAGTCGCCTTCCGGCGCGCCCGGGTCGGCGATCGATACGTGCTCGAAATGCTGCGCGAGACTGGCGGACAGCTCGGCGGTGAGACCTCCGGTCACATCCTGTGCCTCGACAAGACGACCACGGGCGACGGCCTGGTAACCGCACTGCAGATACTGGCGATCATGAAACGATCCGAGCGTTCACTCGCGGCATTGACCGCGGGAATGCAACGGTTGCCTCAGGTGCTCATCAACGTCAGGACGAGCAGGAGCGTCGATCTCGACGGTGCGGCGCCCGTGCGCCTCGCCGTCGAGCAGGTCGAGCGCCAGCTGGGTGATCGCGGCCGGGTCGTGTTGCGGGCCTCGGGTACCGAATCCGTGGTGCGGGTGATGGTGGAGGGCGAGGACCAGAAGGAAGTGCGCCGGCTGGCAGAAACCATCGCCGGCGCCGTTGCCAGCCTGGCGGCCAGCTGACCCGGGGTCCTGCGCGCAATCCATTGATTTCGAACCGCCGCGAGGCTAACCTTCGCGCCCGTCATGGGAGCCGTCGCACCCGCGGTGGCTCATCTTTCTGATGGGATTCCGATGAGACGTCCTCTGGTGGCGGGAAACTGGAAGCTCCACGGCAGCCGGACCGCCAATGCCGAGCTCCTCAACTCGATCCGTCGCGGATTGGGTACCGGTCTGCCCTGCGACATCGCTGTCTGCCCGCCCTTCGTTTATCTCGAGGAAATCTGCCGGACACTGTCAGGCAGCGGCATCTTCGTCGGCGCACAGAACGTCTCGGCGGAGAGCACCGGCGCCTTCACGGGCGAGGTCTCGGCTGCGATGTTGCGCGATGTCGGCTGCACTCACGTCATCGTCGGCCACTCGGAGCGTCGGGCACTCTACGCGGAAGACGACGCCCTCGTCGCCAGGAAATTCCATGCCGCCCTGTCGGCCGATCTCCAGCCGATCTTGTGCGTCGGCGAAACGCTCGAGGAGCGGCGGGCGGGAATCACCAGCAGCGTCGTCGCCCGCCAGCTCGGCGCGGTGCTCGATCAGATCAGCGTCGGGCGGCTCGCGCGCGGGATGATCGCGTATGAACCGGTCTGGGCCATCGGAACCGGCCAGACGGCGACGCCGGAGCAGGCGCAGGAAGTTCATGCCGCAATCCGGGCCATCGTTGCGATGCGGGATGCTAGAATAGCGAGCGAGCTGAGAATTCTTTACGGCGGCAGCGTCAAAGGGTCGAATGCGTCCGCGCTCTTCGCCATGCCCGACATCGATGGCGGGCTGGTCGGCGGTGCGTCACTCGACGCTGCTGATTTTGTACGCATCTGCAGTGCTGCTGCGGGAAGTGGCTGATGTCGACCATTCATACGATCGTTCTGATCCTGCACGTGATCGTCGGCGCGATGATCATTGGTTTGATCCTCGTGCAACGAGGCAAGGGGGCGGAGACAGGTGCGGCCTTCGGTTCGGGTGCGTCGGCGACCGTATTTGGCGCCAAGGGCTCCGCAAACTTCCTGTCGCGCTCCACGGCCGTGCTGGCGACGTTGTTCTTCGCCACGAGCCTGAGCCTGGCCTATCTCGGATCGCAGCGACCGGCGCCAACGAGCGTCATTGGACAGACGAGCACGCCCGCGGAACCGCAGGCGGAGCCGCCAAAGAACAGCCAGTCTCCTGCGCCGGCGGAGACGCCTGAGTTGCCGGTTACGCCAGCGACGGGAGAGACTCCGAGGCCGAATCCGTCACCCTGACTACATGCCGATGTGGTGGAATTGGTAGACACGCCGTCTTGAGGGGGCGGTGGCGCAAGCCGTGTGAGTTCGAGTCTCACCATCGGCACCATGTCAGTGAGACGTGCGACGAAGGCCTCGACGGTCTGCTGATTGGTTGAGAAATGTTCACCCGCTGAGAACAGGCCTTGTTGCAAAACTACGTTCCGATCCTCGTTTTCCTCTGCGTGGCGATCGCGATTGGCCTGATCCTCCTTGGCCTAGGCCTCTGGTTCGGGCGCGGACGGAAGGATGCGGCAAAACTCTCCGCGTACGAATGCGGCTTCGACGCATTCGAAGACACGCGCATGAAGTTCGACGTCCGTTATTACCTGGTGGCGATCCTGTTCATCGTCTTTGATCTGGAGATCGCGTTCCTGTTTCCCTGGGCCGTTTCCCTCGATTCGCTTGGTTTGGCGGGGCTGGTTTCGATGGGGATCTTCCTCGCGGTGCTGGTGGTCGGATTCATCTACGAGTGGAAGAAGGGCGCGCTCGAGTGGGATTGACGGATGCCAGCCCAGGGATGCTTCAACAGCGCGGCTTCGTCGTGACGAAGGTGGACGAGCTCGTCAACTGGGCGAGGACAGGGTCGCTCTGGCCCATGACTTTCGGTCTGGCGTGTTGCGCCGTCGAGATGATGCACGCGGGGGCTGCGCGCTATGACCTCGACCGCTTCGGCGTGATCTTCCGCCCAAGCCCGCGGCAGTCCGACGTCATGATCGTGGCGGGCACGCTGTGCAACAAGATGGCCCCCGCGCTGCGCCGGGTGTACGACCAGATGCCGGAACCGAAGTGGGTCATATCCATGGGCTCCTGCGCCAACGGCGGCGGCTACTACCACTACGCCTATTCCGTCGTGCGCGGGTGTGATCGCATCGTCCCCGTGGATGTCTATGTGCCCGGCTGTCCCCCGACTGCGGAGGCGCTTCTCTACGGCATCCTGCAGCTGCAGAAGAAGATCCGGCGCGAGCACACGATCGCGCGCTAGTCACCATGACCCCGCGTTACGAAGCACTGGCGTCACGGATTGCCACCCGGTTCGGCACGCAGCTCATACCCGTATCTTCGACCTGCGGCGAATTGACCTTCGAAGTGTCGCGGCAGGACCTGCAGGCCGTGGCGCGGGCCCTGCGTGACGAGACGGAGTTCCGCTTCGAGACGCTGATTGATCTGTGCGGCGTGGACTACCTCGATTTCGGCCAGGCCGAATGGGAAACCGGCGGTGCGACCGACACCGGATTCAGCCGGGCGCGGGAAGTGATCGTGCCCCCGGCCGAGGAGTCATTCGACGGCCGGCGCTTCGCAGTCGTCTATCACCTGCTTTCGATCAGTGGCAACTATCGGCTGAGACTGCGCACTTTTACCGGTCCGGATAATCCGCCCGTCGTGCCTTCGGTCATCGACATCTGGCGCTCGGCGGACTGGTACGAGCGGGAGGCATTCGATCTCTTCGGAGTCCTGTTCGATGGGCATCCCGATCTCAGGCGCCTCCTGACCGACTACGGGTTCATCGGCCATCCCTTCCGCAAGGACTTCCCCATCAGCGGCAACGTCGAGGTCCGCTACGATCCGGACAAGGGCCGCGTCGTGTATCAGCCGGTCACCATCGAGCCGCGCGTCCTCGTCCCGCGCGTCATACGCGACGACAATCGTTACCAGCCCGAGCTGAAGGACAAGCCGCCAAATGGCTGATATCCAGCAATTCACCGTCAACTTCGGGCCGCAGCATCCGGCCGCTCACGGTGTGCTGCGGCTCGTCCTCGAGATGGAGGGGGAGGTCATCCAGAAGGCCGATCCGCACATCGGGCTCCTGCATCGCGCGACGGAAAAACTGGCGGAGACGAAGCCCTACAACCAGACCATCGGCTACATGGACCGCCTGGATTACGTGTCCATGATGTGCAACGAGCACGGCTATGTTCTTGCCATAGAGAAATTGCTGGGAATCAGGCCGCCGATCAGGGCGCAATACATCCGCGTGATGTTCGACGAGATCACGCGCCTCCTGAATCATCTGCTATGGCTCGGGTCTCACGGCCTCGACATCGGCGCGATGACAGTCTTCCTGTATTGCTTTCGCGAACGGGAAGACCTCATGGATTGCTACGAGGCCGTGTCGGGCACGCGCATGCACGCGACCTATTACCGCCCGGGCGGCGTCTATCGGGACCTGCCGGATAGCATGCCCCGCTACCGGGAATCCCGCTGGCGCTCGGCAGCCGAGATCAAGCGACTCAACGAGAGCCGCTCAGGCTCGTTGCTCGACTTCATAGAGGACTTCACCCGGCGCTTTCCCGCTCGTGTCGACGAATACGAGACACTGCTGACCGACAACCGCATATGGAAGCAGCGTACGGTGAACATCGGAGTCGTGAGCCCGGAACGCGCGATGCAGCTCGGTTTCACCGGCCCGATGCTGCGCGGCTGCGGCATCGCGTGGGACCTGCGCAAGAAGCAGCCGTACGAGACCTACGCGGACGTCGACTTCGACATCCCGGTGGGCGTCAACGGCGATTGCTACGACCGCTACCTGGTGCGGATGGAGGAGTTCCGGCAGTCGAATCGCATCATCCAGCAGTGCGTGAACTGGCTTCGCGCCAATCCAGGGCCCGTGATGATCGATGACCACAAGCTCGTCCCGCCGTCGCGCGAGGCCATGAAGGACGACATGGAATCGCTCATTCATCACTTCAAGCTGTTTACCGAGGGCTACACCGTGCCCCCGGGCGAAGCGTACGCCGCGATAGAGCATCCCAAGGGCGAATTCGGCGTCTATATCGTCTCCGACGGCGCCAACAAGCCGTACCGCGTGAAGGTGCGGGCCCCCGGGTTTCCGCACCTCGCCGCGCTCGACGAGATGGTCCGCGGGCACATGCTTGCGGACGTCGTGGCCGTGATCGGCACCCAGGACATCGTGTTCGGCGAGATCGACCGGTAGACGATGATGCAGGACCCGTCGGCAGCCCCGGAGCTATCCGCACACGTGCGCGAGGAGATCGACCGCTGGGTCGCGCGCTTTCCGCCGGGCCGGCAGCGCTCCGCGGTAATCGGTGCCCTGCACGCGGTTCAGCACGAAAACGAGGGCTTCCTGACGGAGCCCCTGATGGAAGCGGTGGCCAGGTATCTCGGTCTCCCGGCGATCCAGGTCTTCGAGGTGGCATCGTTCTACTCGATGTTCGAGACGAAGCCCGTCGGCCGTCACAGCATCTCCGTCTGCACCAACATTTCCTGCTGGCTTTGTGGCGGAGAGCAGATCCTCGCTCACCTGGAAAAGAGGCTTGGCATCGCGGCGGGTGAGAGCACGCCCGACGGCAGGTTCTATCTCAAGCAGGAAGAGGAGTGCCTCGCTGCGTGCACGGGCGCGCCGATGATGATGGTGGATCACAAGTTCCACGAGAACCTGACGCTCGCGCGCGTGGACGAGATCCTGGATTCCCTCGAGTGATGGCTGCCTATCAGCACAACCTGATCTGTTTCGAGACACTCGGCCACGAGCGCCCCTGGAGTCTCGAGACCTACCGGAAGCTCGGCGGCTACGAGGCCTGGGAGCGGGTGCTCGCCGGAAAGCTGACGCGTGACCAGGTGATCGACACGATCAAGACATCGGGATTGCGCGGCCGCGGTGGCGCCGGCTTCCCCACCGGCCTGAAGTGGAGCTTCATGCCGAAGGACAAGCCGATACAGAAGTATCTCGTGTGCAATTCGGACGAGAGCGAGCCGGGCACGTGTCATGACCGTGACATTCTTCGCTTCAATCCGCACGCGGTGATAGAAGGCATGGCCATCGGCGGTTTCGCGATGGGCGCGACCGTGGGCTACAACTACATCCGCGGCGAGTTTCTCGACGAACCCATCCCGATATTCGAGGCCGCGCTGAAGGAGGCGTACGACGCGGGCCTTCTCGGCCGCAACGTGCGCGGCAGCGGCATCGATTTCGACCTGCACGTCTTCATCGGCGCGGGTGCCTATATCTGTGGCGAGGAAATGGGTCTGCTGGAATCGCTCGAAGGCAAGCAGGGCCGCCCGCGCTTCAAGCCGCCTTTTCCCGCGGCGAAGGGCCTCTTTGGCATGCCCACCACCATCAACAACACGCAGTCCTTCGCCTCGGTGCCGGCGATCATCCGCAGGGGCGCACAATGGTTCGCGAGCCTCGGCCCGAAGGATTCCGGCGGTACGATGATCTTTTCGGTGTCCGGCCACGTCAACAGGCCCGGCAATTACGAGTTGCCGCTCGGTATCCCGTTCAGGGAGCTGCTCGCGATCGCAGGGGGCGTCCGTGACGGCCGCCAGCTCAAGGCGGTGATCCCGGGCGGCGTATCGGTACCCGTCCTGCCCGCCGCGGCGATGATGGACGTCACCATGGATTACAACTCGGTCAAGGCGGCCGGATCGGCGCTGGGCACCGGTGCCATGATCGTCATGGACGATACGACCTGCATGGTCTCGTTGCTGCGGCGGATCAGCCGTTTCTATCATGCCGAGTCCTGCGGCCAGTGCACGCCGTGCCGCGAGGGCACGGGCTGGCTGCACCGGATGCTGACCCGGATCACCGAAGGCAAGGGCCGCGCCGAGGACATCACGCTGCTGGTCGACGTCGCCAATCGGATCGAGGGCCACACCATCTGTGCATTCGGCGATGCTGCGGCCTGGCCGGTGCAGAGCTTCATCCGCCACTTCCGTCACGAATTCGAATACATGGTTGCCAATGGCGGCCGCTCGATCGTGGAGGCGCAGCCGGAGGCCGCCTGAGGGCGCGCCGGCAGCGACACCCATGAGCCAGGGCAAATGCGTGATCCAGGTCAACGGCGCCGAGCTCGAGGCCCGGCCCGGCCAGATGCTGATCGAGGTGACCGACGCCGCCGGCATCTATGTCCCCCGATTCTGCTATCACTCGAAGCTCACCGTTGCCGCCAACTGCCGCATGTGCCTGGTCGAGGTCGAGAACGCGCCGAAGCCGCTGCCGGCATGCGCCACGCCGGTTACTCCGGGCATGAAGGTACACACGAAGTCCCTGAAGGCCATCGGCGCGCAGAAAGCCACGATGGAGTTCCTGCTCATCAATCATCCCCTGGATTGCCCGATTTGCGACCAGGGCGGAGAGTGCGAGCTGCAGGATCTCGCCATGGGCTTCGGCCGCGACGTTTCGCGCTACGCCGAGCGCAAGCGTGTCGTCAAGGACAAGGATATCGGCCCGCTCGTCTCCACCGACATGACCCGCTGCATTCATTGCACCAGGTGCGTGCGCTTCACGGAGGAGATTGCCGGGGTGCAGGAGCTCGGCACGATTGGCCGGAGCGACCGGATGGAGATTTCCACGTACATCGAACGTGCGGTCACGCACGAACTCTCCGGCAATATCATCGACCTCTGCCCCGTCGGCGCGCTGAACAGCAAGCCCTTCAGATTCACGGCGCGTGCCTGGGAGATGTCCGAGCATGCCACGGTGGCCGGCCACGACTGTCTCGGGTCGCATGTGTTCGCGCATGTGCTGGACGGCCGTGTGAAGCGCGTCGTGCCGCAGGCCTGCGAGGCCATCAACGAGACGTGGCTCTCCGATCGCGATCGCTTCGGTTACGAAGGCATGTACGCAGCCGACCGGCTGGAACAGCCCATGCTGCGCGATGAGGACGGCTGGCACCCGGTCACCTGGGAACAGGCCTTCGAGGCTGTCGCGCAGGGTCTCCGTGGTGCGGGCAGCGATGTCGGCGCGCTCGTGTCGCCGAGCGCGACGGTGGAAGAGGGCTACCTGCTGACGCGCCTGCTGGATCATCTCGGCTCCCCGAACATCGATCACCGGCTGCGCCGGCGTGACTTCCGGGGACAGGACGCGGATCCGGTATTCCCTTCCCTGGGCATCGACATTGCCGGCGTCGAGAGCCTCGAGCAGATTCTCGTGGTCGGGTCGAACCTGCGCCGCGAAGTGCCGCTGTTGGCCCATCGTGTCCGCAAGGCGGCCCTGCGGGGCGCGGGCGTGCACTTCGTGAACCCCGCGCGCTTTTCTTACCTGTTTCCCGCCGCAGGCTATTACGAGGGAGCGCCAGGGGACTTCTGGCAGGAGCTCGATCCGCTCGTGCAGGCCGCAGGGGGGAAGGGCACGGACACGCGCACGGCGCCGGGCGATCCTCACCGGGAGCTCGTCGGGAAACTCCGCGGCGCGACGCGCAAGGCGATCCTTCTCGGGCATCTCGGCCTGAGGCACCCCGAGCTCTCGAAGATCGAATTTCTCGCTGGCGAGCTCGCCCGGCTCACGGGCAGCCCGCTCGGGCATGTTTCCGAGGGCGCCAACGCCGCCGGACTCGCGCTGGCGGGGGTGCTGCCGCACCGGCATGCGGGCGGCCGTATGCGGCCGACGCCGGGTGCCACGGCGGCGGACATGGTGGCCTCGCCGCCACGCGTGCTCCTGCTGTGCGGAGTGGAACCGGATCTCGATTGTGCCGAGGGCGCGCAGTTGATGAACCCGGCACGCAAGCCGGAGCTGGTCATCGCACTGTCGCCGTTCATGGGCGAGTCACTGCGCCGGCTGGCGCATGTCGTGCTCCCGGTGGCGACCCCCATGGAGACGTCGGGCACTTTCGTCAACGTGGAGGGCCGGTGGCAGAGCTTTGACGCGGTCGCGCCGCCCCTCGGCGAGGCGCGGCCGGCATGGAAGGTCCTGCGAGTGCTGGCAGACTGGCTCGATGTGCCTGCGTGCGACTATGCGACGTCCGAGGCGATACGCGATGACCTGCGCGCGCTCCTCGACGCGGCGCGGTCTGACAGCCCGACCGCGGCTCCCGCTGCGCCCGGCGGACCTGCTGGCCAGACGGACGTGACGCTCGCGGACCTGGACGTGCCGATGTACCAGGTCGATGCGCTCGTCCGGCGCGCGACGGCCCTGCAACTCACCGGGGAAGCCCGGGCAGCCCTCCTGCCCGGTGCAGATCGCAGGCGTGCCTGACACCGGTCTCCTGGGCTGGCTCGACCAGGTGCTGGGGTTCCTGCCGGATCCCGTGCGCATCGTCGTGGTCATCCTCGTGCAGATCGTGCCGCTGGTCCTTGTCCTGATCCTCTGTGTCGCCTTCCTGACCTACCTGGAGCGCAAGGTGATCGGCTACATGCAGAACCGGATCGGTCCCAATCGGGTCGGCCCGCGAGGCTGGTTCCAGCCGTTTGCCGACGTGATCAAGCTCCTCCTGAAGGAAGTGATCATTCCTGCCAGGGCCAATCGTTTCCTGTTTCTCACCGCGCCCGTGTTGTCGATCGTGCCGGCGCTCGCGGCGTGGGCGGTGATCCCGCTGTTTCCGGGCTTCGCAATCTCCGACATCGACGCGGGGCTCCTGTACGTGCTCGCCCTGACGTCGCTCGCCGTGTATGGCGTGATCCTCGCGGGCTGGGCATCGAATTCGAAGTACGCCTTTCTGGGCGCCATGCGCTCGGCGGCCCAGATCGTCGCCTACGAGATCGCGATGGGCTTCGCGCTGGTCGGCGTGCTGATGGCGGGACGCAGCCTAAACCTCGGCACGATTGTCGAGGCTCAGCAGGGTGGCGTGTTCAACTGGTTCTGGCTCCCTCTGTTTCCCCTGTTCCTGGTCTATTTCATCTCCGGTGTCGCGGAGACCAATCGGGCTCCCTTCGACGTCGCCGAAGGGGAATCGGAGATCGTCGCGGGATTTCACGTCGAATATTCCGGCGTCGCGTTCGCCATATTCTTCCTGGCGGAATACGCCAACATGATCCTGATCGCGGCGTTGACCTCGGTCATGTTCTTCGGCGGCTGGGAGTCCTTCTTCGCCGGTCCGGCTTTCAGCGCGCTCGATGGCACCCTGTTCGAGCTGGTGCGCTGGCCGTCGCTCGGCTGGCTGGCGCTGAAGATCGCGTTCTTCCTGTTTTGCTTTCTCTGGCTGCGGGCGACATTTCCCCGTTACCGGTATGACCAGATCATGCGTCTCGGGTGGAAGGTGCTCATTCCGATCACGCTGGTCTGGATCATGGCGGAAGGAGCGATGTTGGTCGCCCGCGTTGGACCCTGGAGCGCTACATGAATACCCTGACGTCTGCGATCAAGACCCTGTCTCTCTGGGAACTCCTGGCGGGCCTGCGCGTCACGCTGCGCAATTTCTTCGTGAAGAAGATCACGATCCAGTATCCGGAAGAGAAGACCCCCCAATCGCCGCGCTTCCGCGGGCTGCACGCGCTGCGCAGGTATCCCAACGGTCAGGAGCGGTGCATCGCCTGCAAGCTCTGCCAGGCCGTCTGTCCGGCGGCGGCAATCACGATCGAGTCGGACGTGGCGGCCGACGGCACGCGGCGCACGACGCGCTACGACATCGACCTCTTCAAGTGCATCTTCTGCGGATTCTGCGAAGAGGCGTGCCCTGTGGATGCGATCGTCGAAACCCGGATCTTCGAGTACCACATGGAACGGCCGGGCGAGAACATCATGACCAAGGACAAACTGATGGCCGTCGGCGACAAGTACGAAGCCGTGATCGCGGCCGACCGGCTCGCTGATTCCCGATACAGGTAGCGCCGGGCGTGCTGACCCTACTCATCTTCGGATTCCTGGCGGTATTGCTCATCGGCGCGGCACTGGGTGTCATCACCGTCCGCAACCCCGTCTACGCGGCCTTGTTTCTGGTGCTGGCGTTCGTCACGAGCGCCGTCCTGTGGCTGCTGCTCGAGGCCGAGTTCCTGGCGATCGTGCTGGTGCTGGTCTACGTCGGCGCGGTCATGGTCCTGTTCCTGTTCGTCGTGATGATGCTCGACGTGAACGTGGCGGCGGTCAGGGAGGGGTTCGCCCGTTACGCCCCCGTGGGAGCCATCGTTGCCGGACTCATGATGCTCGAGCTGCTGAGCGTCGTCTGGCTGAAGAGCTCGGGGTTGCCGGTCGCGCGCACGTTGGTGGCCGAGCCCGCCGGGCACAGCAATACCCGCGAGATCGGCATCGCCCTCTATACCGGCCACGTTTTCGAATTCGAGCTCGCGGCTTTCCTGCTGCTGCTGGCGATCGTGGTCGCAATCATGCTGACCTTGCGGCACAGGCCCGGGCTGAAGGTCCAGGACATCGCCGCGCAGGTGAAAGTGCGCCGCGAGGACCGGGTCCGGCTCGTGAAGGTCCCTGTGGACACAGACACATGATCACGCTGACCCACTATCTGGCGCTTTCCGCGGTGCTGTTTGCGATCAGCGTCGCGGGCATCTTCATCAACCGCAAGAACGTCATCCTGCTGCTCATGTGCATCGAGCTGTTGCTGCTCGCGGTCAACTTCAACTTCATCGCCCTGTCGCGTTTCATGGGCGACACGACCGGCCAGGTGTTCGTGTTCTTCATTCTCACCGTCGCGGCCGCCGAATCGGCCATCGGGCTGGCCATCCTGGTCGTGCTGTTCAGGGCCCGGCACAGCATCGACGTCGAAGACCTGGCCGAGCTGCGGGGCTGAGCGTGAGCGACATCTACCTCGCAATCGTCCTCGCCCCGCTTGCCGCTGCGGTACTCGCCGGCCTCGGCGGGCGCGTGATAGGCCGGATGGGGCGCACATTCGGTCACGATCCTCGCCGTGGGCGCGTCTTTCGTCATGTCCGTGCTCGTCCTGCGGGAGCAGCTCGCACCGGGCTCAAGCCCGCATAACGATAGCGTTTATACCTGGCTCGTCGCGGACGGCGTCCGCATGGAAGTCGGTTTCCTCATTGACCGGCTGACGGCGCTGATGATGACCGTCGTCACCTTCGTGTCGCTGATGGTGCACATCTACACCATCGGATACATGCGCGACGATCCCGGCTACCAGCGCTTCTTCAGCTACATCTCCCTGTTCACGTTCGCCATGCTGATGCTCGTCATGTCGAACAACTTCCTGCAGCTCTTCTTCGGCTGGGAAGGGGTAGGCCTGGTGTCCTATCTGCTGATCGGCTTCTGGTATACCAGGCCGACCGCGATCGCCGCGAATCTCAAGGCGTTCCTCGTGAACCGCGTGGGCGACTTCGGCTTCCTGCTCGGCATCGCCACCTTGCTCGCCTACACGGGCAGCCTCGACTACGGGCAGGTCTTCTCGCAGGCGGCGATGCTGCAGGGACAGACGATCGAAATCTTTCACGGCGTGCCGTGGTCGGTCGCAACGCTGGGCTGCATCCTGTTGTTCGTGGGCGCCATGGGCAAGTCCGCACAGATGCCGCTCCATGTCTGGCTGCCGGACTCCATGGAGGGCCCGACGCCGATTTCCGCGCTGATCCACGCCGCGACGATGGTGACCGCGGGCATATTCATGGTGGCCCGCATGTCGCCGCTCTTCGAACAGTCGGAGGTCGCCCTCAGCGTGGTCCTGGTCATCGGCGCGACGACGGCGTTGCTGACCGGCTTTCTCGGCATCGTGCAGACCGACATCAAGCGGGTCATCGCGTATTCGACCCTGAGCCAGCTCGGTTACATGACCACGGCGCTCGGCGCATCCGCTTATGCGGCCGGCATCTTCCATCTGATGACGCACGCGTTCTTCAAGGCGCTCCTGTTCCTCGCGGCCGGCTCGGTCATCGTGGCGCTGCACCACGAGCAGGACATCCGCAGGATGGGCGGGCTGCGCCGCTACATGCCGGTGACGTACTGGACGAGCCTGGTCGGTTCGCTCGCGCTCATAGGCTTTCCGGGGTTCGCGGGCTTCTTCTCCAAGGACGCCCTGATCGAGGCGGTCGGTCTTGCCACGCGGCCCGGCTCGACCTATGCCCACGTGTGTCTCATGACGGGCGTCTTCGTGACGGCGCTCTACACGTTCCGGATGTTCTTCCTCGTGTTCCATGGCAGCGAGAGGCTCGACGAGGACGCCCGGAATCACGTGCACGAATCTCCCTGGGTGATCACGGTCCCGCTCGTCCTGCTGGCGATCCCGTCGGTGGTCATCGGCGGGTGGACCATCCAGCGGATCCTGTTCGGCGACTATTTCGGCTCTGCCATCGTCGTCGCCGGCCCGCACGACGTGCTCGCCGAGCTCGGCCGCGAGTTCGATGGCGTCGGCTCGTTCCTGCTGCACGGCCTGATCGGCCTGCCCGTGCTCCTGTCGCTCGCCGGCGTCGCCGTGGCCTGGTACGCCTACCTGCGTGATCCGACGGTGCCGGACCAGGTGCGTCACAAGGTGACCGGCCTGTACCGGCTGCTGGTGAACAAGTATTACTTCGACGAGTTCAACGACAAGGTCATCGTGCGCGGCGGCCGGGCGATCGGCAGTCTGCTGTGGCGGGTGGGAGATGTCGCCATCATTGACGGTGCCGCCGTCAACGGCAGCGCGCGGCTGGTGGGGTGGTGTGCCGGCATGGTCCGCCAGGTACAGACCGGCTATTTGTACCACTACGCCTTCGCGATGATTCTCGGGCTTTCGGCATTGCTTGGCTGGCTGTTGACCCGGACCTGAAGCGGTCCGGCAGGAAATCCATCACTTGAAGATCCTGAGCCTGGTGATATGGCTACCGATCGTCGGCGGACTGCTGGTGATGGCGGCCGGCCGTCGTGGAGCGGTGGACGCACGCGGCTTCCGGCTCGACCGGTGGCTGGCGCTGCTGATCTCCGTGGCGGTCTTCATTCTCAGCCTGCTGCTCTATCGTGACTTCGACGGCACGACGTGGCACATGCAGTTCGTCGAGCGCGTGGCGTGGATTCCGCAGTTCAACGTGCAATATTTCCTCGGCGTCGACGGTATTTCGATGCCGCTGATCCTGCTCACCACGTTCCTGACGCCCCTCGTCGTGATTGGGGGATGGGACACGATCAGGCTGCGGCCGGCCCAGTACTTCGCGTCCTTCCTGATACTCGAAGGCCTGATGATCGGCGTCTTCGCCGCGCTCGATGCCTTGCTGTTCTACGTGTTCTGGGAGGCGATGCTGATACCGATGTTCATCATCATCGGCGTCTGGGGCGGCGAGCGGCGCATCTACGCCACCGTCAAGTTCTTCCTGTATACGTTCCTCGGGTCGGTGTTCATGCTGATCGCGTTGATCTACCTCTATCTGAAGAGCGGCAGCTACAACATCCTCGATTTTCATGCGCTGCCCCTGAGCATGACCGAGCAGGTGCTGATCTTCCTGGCCTTCCTGTTCGCGTTTGCCGTGAAAGTGCCCATGTGGCCGGTGCACACCTGGCTGCCGGATGCCCATGTCGAGGCTCCCACCGGTGGATCGGTGATCCTCGCGGCCGTGCTGCTGAAGATGGGCGGCTACGGCTTCATCCGCTTCAGCCTGCCGATCACGCCCGACGCCTCCGGTTACCTCGGTCCGGCGATCATCGCCCTGTCGCTCGTGGCGGTGGTCTACATCAGCCTGGTCGCGCTGGTCCAGCAGGACATGAAGAAGCTGATCGCCTATTCCTCGATCGCCCACATGGGCCTCGTCACGCTCGGCTTCTTTATCGCCTGGGCCATCATGAGCAGGACGGGTGGCATGCCAGGCATCGCGATGGGCCTCACGGGCGGCATGGTGCAGATGATCTCGCACGGCCTCGTGTCCGGCGCGCTCTTCTTCTGCGTCGGCGTCATGTACGACCGCCTGCACAGCAGGCAGATCGCCGACTACGGCGGCGTCGTGAACACGATGCCCCGCTTCGCGGCGTTCATGGTGCTGTTCTGCCTCGCCAACGCGGGCTTGCCGGGCACGTCGGGGTTCGTGGGTGAATTCCTTGTCGTGCTCGCGAGCTTCCAGGCAAATTTCTGGTACGCCTTCCTCGCCGCAACCACGCTGGTCCTCGGCGCGGCTTACACCCTCTGGCTGGTGAAGAGGGTGATCTTCGGCCCGGTGGCGAACGAGGGCGTCGCCTCCATGAGGGACCTCAATCCGCGTGAGTTCCTCGTGCTGGGCATCATTGCCGCCGGCGTCCTCGGCCTCGGCGTGCGGCCGGCGCCGCTCGTGGATGCGATGTCGGCTACCGTGGACAACCTCGCCAGCCACATCATGCGGTCGAAGCTATGAACGCCGAGTTGTCCGGTTTCGTCTCGACTGCGCTGCCGGAGATCGTGGTGGGCGTCGGCATCTGCATCGTGCTGCTCGCGGACCTCTTCGCCACCGGCCGGCAACTGAGCTATCTGCTCACGATGACCGTCCTCGTGCTGGCGGCCTGGGCGGTCGGCTACGGAGATGCCGTCACGACATACATGCCCGGTGGGGTGTTCGTGACGGACCCGCTCTCCCGGCTGCTGAAGCTCTTCGTCCTGGCGATCACCGCCGGGGTGTTCGTCTATTCACGGGCCTATCTGCGGGAGCGCCGCCTGAACGCGGGCGAATTCCACGTGCTGGGGCTCTTCGCCGTGCTGGGCACGCTCGTCATGATCTCCTCGGCGAGCTTCCTGGTCATCTACCTGGGCCTCGAGACGCTTTCCCTGGCGCTCTATGCCATGGTGACCCTGGAACGCGAGGCGCCGATCGGCGCCGAGGCCGCGATGAAATACTTCGTGCTCGGCGCGATCGCCTCGGGCTGCCTCCTCTACGGGATTTCCATCGTCTATGGGGTCACCGGCAGCATCAATTTCGTGGACATCACGGCGAGCCTGCGGTCGAGCGACCATGTGCAGCTCGCGATCCTGCTGGGGCTCGGATTCATCCTCGTCGGGATCGCATTCAAGTTCGGTGCGGCGCCCTTCCACATGTGGCTCCCCGACGTCTACGAGGGCGCGCCGGCGTGCGTGACCCTGTTCGTCGCCACGGCACCGAAGATCGCGGCCTTCGCGCTGGCGATACGGATCCTCATCGACGGTCTCGCGCCCGCGCAGGCCGAGTGGCAGGCCATGCTGGCGGTCCTGGCGGTGTTGTCGCTCGCGATCGGCAACCTCGCCGCCATCGTCCAGACGAACCTGAAACGGCTGCTTGCCTATTCCACGATCGCGCACGTCGGCTTCATCCTGCTCGGCATCCTCGCCGGGGGCGCGCAGGGACTGCAGGCCGCCCTGTTCTACACGCTCGTCTACGTGCTGACGACGGCGGCGGCGTTCGGCATCGTGATCCTGATGAGCACGGGCGGCGCAGAGGCCGGAGAGATGGAAGACCTCAAGGGCCTCAACCGGCGCAGCCCGTGGTTCGCGGCCGTGATGCTGCTTACCATGGTCAGCATGATCGGCGTGCCGCCACTCGCCGGCTTCTATGCGAAGTGGTGGGTGCTCTCGGCCCTGATCGACACCGGCCACACGTGGCTCGCCGTTGCCGGCGTGCTGTTCTCCGTAATCGGTGCCTTCTACTACCTGAAGGTCATCAGGCTGATGTACTTCGAAGAGGGCACGGGTGAAGCTGTGCTGCAGCCGGCGGTTGACCTGAGAGTGCTCCTGAGTGTCAACGCATTGCTCATTCTGGGCCTGGGCATTTTCCCCGGCAGGCTGCTGGAGCTCTGTGCCCGCGCGCTGTCCTGACGTAATGGCGGCCAGGACAGGCTCGAAGTGCGTTGCCATGCCACATCGAAACGATTAGGATTCTCCGCCTACCGGTGCGGGGTGGAGCAGTCTGGCAGCTCGTCGGGCTCATAACCCGAAGGTCGCAGGTTCAAATCCTGCCCCCGCTACCACAATTGACCGCCGACTGAAGGCAGCGAAAAAGGGTCGCATCTGTGCGGCCCTTTTCGCTTTAGCGCCTACGGTCAGACCGCTCCGCGGCGTCTCATCACACCGAGCACTCCGAGCGCCGAGCCGAGCAGCCAGAGGGCGGCGGGGACCGGAACGACCCTGGCAGACCAGGTGCCGGGGCTGTTCAAAAGGTGGCCTCCTCGACCAGCGCAGCTGTTCGGCTCGGTCACGGTAAAGCAGTAAAACGAAAAATCACTGATGAGGTTACTGCAACATACCCCGCTGGTCTCTTGGGTAGAGATATGGTTCTGCGTGTTGTCGGCAAATGGTGCCTGAGTAAGAATATTCCACTTGTTGATTGCGCCCGTAGCATCGGTGGAGACGCGGATCAGGAAATCGTAATTGGGGGTCGTCTCTGTGATTGTCGCCCATCCATCTGAGATCGCGTAGTTGATGGGTGAGACGTCTCCGTAGGGGAGGCTGGATGCCAGCGCAGCGCTGAAGGTCAGCGAGACCGTGATCACGTAGGTTCTTGGGTCATTGGTACCCAGGGTCACCAGGGTGTTGCCAGTGTAGGTGTACGTGATCGGCGCAGCCTGAGCGCCGAGACTGGCGAGTATCAACGTGAGGCCGGTGACTGCGCGAATCAGGACGCGATCCTTCGTCTCATCACACCGAGCGCCGCGAGTGCCGAAGTTAGCAGCCAGACGGCGGCGGGAATGGGGACAGGCATTAAGGACTTGATGTCGAAGTTCAGCATGCTCAGCGAAGAATCGACCGTAGTCTCGAAATAGCCAGAGTGGACCGTTAGCGTTGGTGTGGAGCCTACTGGGTAAGGTAAGCCATCCGGCCCGTACGTCTTGATCATTGTGTCTCCCAAAGAAAGTCCAGAGCCTATGGAATTTCTCGCGTCAGTGGCTGTTCTTTCGGAAGCGAACAATGACGATCCTTGCTCGGGGTAAGTGTAGCCGTAGCCATAAAGTGAGGCGACACTCTGGAAATCGTTAATTGAGCCCGTGTCGTAGGCGATCGACGTTCCGAGCACCTGCGCACTGGTAGAGAAAACGAGTGCCGAGGGCGGAGCAGGGTAGTTCACAAACCAACTTCCGCCCAGCGAGAGTAGGCGCCAACTGGCCGTGTACGACCCGGCCACACCGTCCCCCTGGCCAGGAATTGCGGCGTCGAGGTTGAAGCGGTAAGTTCCGACCACGATTGCGCCGACCGGAGCGCCAGAATAAATACCGTCTGCGCTCGTGACGGTGCCGGTAAACGCGTACTCGACCACCGAGGCCTGCGCCGTGACCGTCAGGCTAAGCATGATTCCCGCAAGGATTCGCTGGCGCATGGTTGGCCCTCAGTTGCTTAGCACTCGCCGCCTGAAACAACCAAGCACCCCGAGCGCCGAGCCGAGCAGCCAGAGGGCGGCGGAGAGGGGGACAGCAGTAAACGTTGAAACGCCGGTATTGAAAAAAACCAAGGGCCCCACCGAAGTGGGGAAGGCGTGACCGCTGGAATAGCGAGGGTCGCCGGTGATCGGCCCTATGGGCGTAGACAGATCGTAGCCTGTCAATAGCCAACTATCTGTAAGCAAGATCTGCCCGCCGCCCAGGGTCGGCTGGACAAAGCCAGCCAACCCTACTCCCGGGTTGGAAATGACGTGAACAAAATCGGTGAATGTCCCACTTCCAACACCCTCAATGCTAAACGTAGCAACGGATGTAGTTGAGATGAAACAACAATCGCCGTTCCAAAGTATGCTTTGGGTATTGCTGTTAGCCCGTAAGGTAACGTTGCTGAAGAAGGCTACGCCGTTCAAAGTTCCATTTATGAAGGCTGTTGCGGTGTAGGTGATTGGCGCGGCAGTAACGCGAGCAACCGCCAGGCTGAGGATGATTCCCGCAAGGATTCGCTGGCGCATGGCCGGCCTCCTATTGTTGTTCTTCAGGCCAATGCTACGCCCGCTCGGTGGTGCCGGAGCTGCGGACTTTACCTGTCGCGATATTGGCATTTCCAGCCGTTCCCACCAGAAACACCGGACGCGAGCCGCGACAAAGGTAGATATGGGATGTGACTATTGCGAAGGCGCGGCGCTGGTCGATGTCTGGTTCGACGGGTCCTTTTGGGCGCACGTTTCTTGGAATTGTGACGGCAGGTCGTTCGCGAACGCCGCGCGCGTCGAATAAACGCTGGAGTAAATCGCCACGTAGAGGTCAGCGCCATCGAGATCGAGCGGGGACTTACCCGTCATCTTGAATACGTCCCAGTGGAACGCATCCACTTCGTGATGCCCTGCTGGCAGCACGCGGATGGTGTATTGCTTCGAATTGAGTGTGCATTCTTCGCCGCCATCGATCGAGAATGTCACGGGGCTGCCGTGATTTCCATTGAAGAAGGTCACTCGCGACTGCTCGGGCGTACGTTCGGGATCGCTCCCTGGTCGCAGGTCTGCATTGATTGTGGCTGGAACAAGATTGAACTCGCCCCCGCTGGCCTCATCGAAGCCGCTAAACGCCATGCAGATGAATGGCAGCAGCATGCAGGAACCCACATTACCCCACTGGGGGCCGCTTGCGATCGTACGGCGTACGTACATCCTGCGCGTTTCATAACCGGGATAGCTGAACTCGATAGTGTGATCGAATCGGCGTTCCAGCTTGATTTCAGCCGGTGTCACGCCACGCTTGCCTGATGGGGAAGCAACGAACTCAGCGCCTTCGGGAATCGATGTTATCGTAATCTTTTGGGCATCGCCCTTCGTCATCGTCCCACAGGCTGTAAGGGTCGATCCACTGAGCAACAGCAGAACAGCAGCAACACGGAAGGCGCGCGGGTCCCGATTCATCGAACGGCCTTAGAGAACTCTCGGGCGCATTACACCACCAATAGCTTGCGCCTCACCCACCCCGACACCGCCAGCGCCGAGCCGAGCAGCCAGAGGGCGGCGGGGAAAGGCTGCTCAAATCTTGCTACTTCGACGAAAGGTCTTCAGCCAGCTTCAGCCACCGCGTATAGGATCGGGTGGGATAGTAGCCAGGCACTATCAAAATGTGGCTAACCTGTTTGTAATTCTGCTCCTCGATGAGCGAACCATCTTGCGCGAGGCGAAAATAGGAGTGGCCCACTTCGTATGTTCCCGCAAGCCCCCCTTCGACACCGCGCGATATCTTGACCGTTAGCGCTCCATCCGCACAGGCGAAATCGCCGACTGACCTTTTCAAGACCGCCGTACCCTTGTTCGCGCCGTCCAACTCCACGGACAGGGTGCTATAGGCAGTGTCGAGCCAAGACAGGCGAACTGTGCAATCCGAGCAAGTGTGAGTCCCCAGGTAGCCCTCGTTCCTAAGGTCGTCAAATAGGTTGGACGAACCCGAGGTGTAGAAGGTGAAATTCGTAGGGCCATTTCGATAGAGCCCCGAGATGTCGGGACAATCCGACGATTCAGCGACCTTCAAGGGCGGCCATGAGTCAGGATACTCAGCCCCCCTTGAACAACCTGCCAGGTGCCCCGCCACCAGCACGATCAAAAAGCATAGGGGCGGGCGCATTAGCTAACCCTCTGTCTCACCCACCCCAGCACCCCGAGCGCCGAGCCGAGCAGTCAGACGGCGGCGGGGAGAGGGACGGGCGAGATGTTGGCGAGGAAGGCTTCTTGCTGGCCGAGCGGGCTGGACCCGTAGCCAGCAACCCATTGCCCGTCGGCTGAGACAGCCGTCGCGCCATAGAGAAGCCAGCTGTCCAGCTAACCGCCAGTCGCGCTGGCAGCGCGGCGTCTCACTCTCGCCATGAGAGCGAGGAAACCCGTGCCGAGGAGCAGGCCGGTGGCCGGTCCGGGGACGGCGGCGATACTCGAAACGCTGAAGCTACCGTAGACCTGGCCGATCATCCGGATCTCGTCGATCCGGGACAGGTCGAGGACGGTGGGCGGACCGACCGCCTGGAAGAAGTCGCCGAAGGGGACTGCGATCGCACCGACGCCACTGATCGACACGGGTGGAGTAACGAAAATCACCGAACCGTCGGCACTGAGGACGTTGAAGCGAAACTCCGGAGTGCCAGAGGCGGCTGTAATGTCGACCAGGAAGCGATCCAGACTCCCGCCTTGAGTGAGATCAAACGGGGAATCAAACCGGTACTCGAACCTGAAGCCGCTGATGAGGGCACCAGGGGGGCTCGGATCACCGGCCAGGTTTGCTGCATCATCGCCAGGACTAAGCGCCAGCTCTGCCGTGGTCGCAATACTTCCGCTGCTCTGTGCAACTACCGTGCGTCGGCCGGAAATCACGTTTAGTGGTGACAAGCCGCCCTGGGCGCTCGACGATTCGCCATTCAGCAGATCGGAAACGGAAAACGGGCCTTCCTCGAAGTTGTCTATCGTGAGCGCCGATGCAGAACTCACCGTGAGGGCGAGTACCAGAGCGACTTGGACGGTGGTATCGATGCGCATGGAGCCCTTCGCCACAATTGGGCTTCTCCTTCTTTTTTTCAGCATACGCCTGACCAGACGAGAGAATCAACACGCACGTGGCGTGAGGAGCTAACCGCGGGATTGGCCCTTTGCTCCGGCCGCCTGTCACGGGGCCTCAGCCGTTGATGACCGAGGCCGCCATCAGGATGCACTTCGGCTCGGAGATGCCGTATCCCTGAGCGTAGTCCACCCCATGCCCTTCAGCATGGTGATGATCTCGGTATTCGCCGCGTACTCCGCGAGCGCAAGCCTTAATTCTAGAAGGAAAGGTTGTCCCCGCTCCTGTCCCGAGCGGAGACTCTCCTGACATCACTAAGCACGTTATCGTTAGCTGACCTGGCAATGTCCTCCTATATTCATAGTGCTGTCGTCGCTGGGGCCAAATACGATGCTCTTCCCGCGGGCTCCGCTTCCGCCGATGCAATGCGATTGCGCCTCGTCTCGATCCAGGTCCAAGCGGAGGCGAAGCGGACGGTGAGGAAGTCGGCATGGACTTCGGCGAAGGGCTATGCGGGCGGAAGCACCATTGTTCGACTAACGGTCCGCGACGCAACCTGGGGTCTGAAGGCTACAAAGGCAGTCATTGTCGAGAGCATGGACATCAAGTTGCCAACGGAGGCTCGATCGACCGACACCCATACGTCCATTACGAACTAGCGCCGTGGCAGCCTCAGCAAATAAGTGCCAAATCGAGCCCCCGCTACCCCGACTACAGGCAGCTTGCAGGGGTTGGATCTCCAACCCCAGGCGGGCTACCAAGTAGCCGTCCCGAGGCGCAATCCAAACGGGTCCCGGCAGTCGCTTTAGTTCGCTGCGGGTCTTCTCCATGTCGATTGGCGCATCGCCGAGGTTTGCCACCATCCGACGGAACCGCTCCACGGCCTTCGGTAGACGCCGCAGGACATCGTCAGCCTTCACGACGGTGAGCCCGACTCGGACCGCATCAGGCTGCGGACTATTACCTATCGGTTATGGCTTCACGCAAATGGGTGAGGCATTTCCTGCGATTCCCCCCAAAGCGGAAGGTCCCGCGTTCGAATCGCGGCCGGGGTACCAATAAATCCGGAAGTCGTTCCATCAGTGAACCTCCAGGATGAGCACCCAATCCTCGTCCCCGCTCGCATTGGTACCGGGTGTCGTGAAATCGCTCGAGCCCGTGTTTGCGAACGGAGAGCTCGCGATGCTCGTGAAACTGCCCACCACCGGATCGTACCAGCGCGCGGTCACGGGTCCGCTCAGTTGACTCATGTCGACCGTGACGGTCCGGGCGGTAGGCACGTAGGCCATCACTAACTTCCCGCTGGGTGTGCGTGCGGCCGTCACGTAGTCACTGTCGCCGGGCCAGCCCGTGGATGAAAAGGTGCCGTAGCCGGCGGTCACCACGGTGTGGGCCTGATCCGGCACGAGCTCGTACCAGGCCCGCGGTTCGAACAGGGCCTTCATATGCGCGAACTGCTCGGCACCGGGCGTATCGAGCTGGTGCTTCCAGCCGGAAATGAATCCCCAGGTATAACCGTTTCCATACAGCTGCCCGGTCGCACCGCTCAAGGAGCTCCAGTACTCCTGACGCCGCAGTATCGCCGGCGTGCTGTTGTTCTCGAATTCGTAATTGGCCTCGACCATGAAGACGGGCATGGACGCGGACTGGTTGTATGCGTGGAGCACTTCGGCGTAGGTGGGGTAATAGGTGTACGCCGCATTCAGGGAGATGATCGGCGCCCAGGAACTGTCATCGAGCGAACTCGAGGTGGGGAAATCCAATTCGACTGTGTGGATGTGGTTTGGATCGGTCTCCTTGATGCCCAGGGCAACTTCTTGCATCAGCGCGTCGTCGCTTTCGACAGCCCAGCCCTGGAAATCGTTGCCGCTCATCCAGACGATATTGGGGAAGTCTCTGTAACGCGTGCCGAGGTACCGGCCGTAGGCACGGGACTTGGCCAGGCCATTGTCCCGCAAGACACTCATCCAACTGATGGTCTCGGCCGGGATCAGGATTACCAGGAAGCCATATTTTGCCGCCAACTGAAGCATGCGGTCCGCACGGGCAAGGTATGCCTCGTTGGGGGTAGACAAATCGTTCGCGGCCGTAAATGGCGCGATACCATCGAACGTGGTCCCGTCAGCATTGCATCCCGTACCGCTTGCGCACAGCAAATTGATCCATACGGTATTGAACCCGTGGGATTTTCGGTTGGACAAGAATAGTTTGGCGTCCGCTTCGCTCAGATTACCGATCATCGCTTGCGGCGATTCGCCGAGGATCAGGAACGGGACACCATTTTGATCCACCAGGTAACGGCCTGTGGGTCCAACTCTTACGGGATACGCGGCCGCCGCACTTGCAGGATCTGCAGGTTGCTCGCTCGACGAACATCCCGCAACCGCAAGAGTTCCCAGGAACGTCAGGATGACGGCGAACCCCATCCACGCCCGACGGCGGCCCTGCGCCATGTCCAGGCTCAACGTCTTCCTGTCTTCCGCACTCATGTGTCGATAGGATCGCGTTGACATGGCAACACCTTAGCCCATCAGGGCCTGTAGTCCCCCTTAATGTCGCGGCAGCCTCAGCAAATAAGTGCCAAATCGAGCCCCCGCTACCAGAAATTGTTGCCGTCGGTGACGGCAGTGAAAAGGGTCGCTTCACGCGGCCCTTTTTGCTTTGGCAGACGGTCAGGTCGCTGAGCGTCGTCTCGCTACACCGAGGACCCCGAGCGCCGAGCCGAGCAGCCAGACGTTCGTAAGCGCCATTACGGGCATGTAGGCGGGCAATTCGGATGCAACCCTGACGGTCCCGGCGGATGATTGAGTTGATTGCGCAGGAGCGTGTAATCGGTCGTCGTCACGCTCCCGCTGCCGTTAATGTCGGCCGCCGCTGCAACGGGGCTTGAGGTGGCTAACTGGTTAAGCACGTTGCGCAGAATGGTGTAGTCGGCCACCGTAACCGACCCGCTATTATTCAGGTCCGTGTCGCAGAAGTTGCCGTAACCGTCACCGTCGGCGTCGAGCTGAGTGGGATTAGCCAGTCCCAGGCAATTGTCCAAACTGTCGTTCACCCCGTCACCGTCGCTGTCACTGTTATCGACTGGCAGAATGCTCAGGTTGATCTGTCTGGTCACGGTCTGGCTATTCGAGTCCGTGACGGCAGCCGTTATCACCTGTGGGCCGGGCGACAGATCGGCCGGCGAGCTGATCGCGCCATCGACGTTGGACGTCCATTGAACCGAGCCCGAGAGGTCGCCGTCCTCCGGATCTGAGGCGGTCGCAGTGAGCAGGACGTGCACGCCGGAGATCTGTGCCCCATTCTGTGGTGCGGATATCGCCAGCGTAGGCAGAAGTGAAAGGCCGAAGGTGAGCGCTTGCGCCAGCTCCCCGGCAAGCTGGGCCTTTATCGAGGCATAGTCGGGCAAAGCGGCGAGGTTCGTGTGCTCGTCCGGATCAACGTCATGATCGTACAGCTCCTCGCCTCGTTCCGCCGGATTTGCGGGCGTATAGAGGGTGTAGCGCCAGCGCTGATCGCGAATTGAATTCCCAAAGTAATAACTCGTGACCGCGTAGTCTATAGAGCGCTGGCCGTTAACCGGATCCTGCAGAAGCCCGGCCAGGCTTACGCCGTCAAGCTGCTGCTGGGATGAGAAGCCGGCGAGTTCCACGAGCGTCGGATAAATATCGAGCGTCGATACCGCCTTGTTCGAGACGCCGCCTGCAGGCGTCACGCCGGGCGCGACGATGATAAATGGCACGCGCGCCGATTCCTCCCACAGCGTGCCTTTCCCCCAGGCGTCCTTTTCTCCGAGGTGGAAGCCATGGTCACTGAAGAACACCACGATCGTATTGGCCGCGTAGACGCTGTTGTCCAGCGCATTCAACAGCCGCCCGATCTGGTCATCGACCAAACTGAGTGATGCCAGATAAGCCCGGATAGCCTCTTGCCACTTGCCCCCCTCCGTGATGATGCGGTGCACCTGCGTATCGATCCTGATCCGCGCGTACAGCGGGGTATCGCTCCGGTCGTCTGCTAGGTAAGGAGGCAGGCTCGGCGCAACGGGAGACTGGTCCCAATACTCCTGCGGCACCCACCACTGGAGATGCGGCATCGTGAAGCCGAGCGTGAGAAAAAAGGGCGCGCTGTGTGAGCGGCTGAGAAAATCGATGGCGTAAGACGCTATGTCGTAGTCGCCCCATTGGCTGGTCGCGCCAGTGGTCGGCCCCCAGTTGTACTCGCCATTGGTGAGATCCAGGAGTTCCTGCAAGCCGTGGTACGGAGTGCTTGGCGGCTGACCCCGGTACCAGTTGTATGGCGCCAGTTCACTCCACGGCTCCGACTGGGAATCGTAATCCTGGTGATAGATGAGACCGGTGCCCGCGACGTGGTAACCCTTCTCGAGAAAGAACTGGAAAATCGACTTGGCATACGCAGGGATGAAATTCCGTATCGGAGTCTGTTGGTTGGTCAGCACATGAGTGCGCCCCGGCGCCAGCCCCGTCCAGATTGCGGTCTTGGAAGGGTTGCAAAGAGGCGAGGGCGTTTGCGCATTGTGAAAAAGCACGCCTCTCGAGGCGAGCTCGACGATATTGGGCGTCCGGGAATCGGGATGGCCACCGAAGCCCTCGACCCAATCATTCGTGTCCTCGATCTTGATCATCAGAATATTGGGCGGCGCGGCCGAATACGCCGGCGCCACGAAGCCGCCCAGCAGGATAGCTGCGATTCCGATGAGTAGCCCCGCCACGATTCGCCGGCCCATAGCCGCCCCCCGTTCTTGTTACGGGTCATTCTACGTCCAGCCGTGGGGTAAGGCTGCGGTACTCTACCTATTGCGATTATCGCTTCCCCCGCCGCGCCAGTAGGGCGAAAGCGGGAACAAGAAGCCATCCGACTGCAGGCAGAGGGACACTGGTCTGGTGGTAGACCGTGGGTGTGATCACGTTGCCGTCCGGGTCGGTCCACCCGAAGTCAACACCGTCATCAATGATAAGGATGTCAGGGTGGCCCGCTGCGAGCAGCGTGAAGTTGATCCGGAACGCGTCAAAACTCCCTGAGGGTAGGGAACCGGTTGTGTGCCCAACAAGGGACATCAGATCCCGCGATGAAAAGGGATAAGACGCCACGATGCCCGTGAACGGTGACCCTGGCGCGAGCACGATGCCATTCGTGGGAATGCTTACGATGGCGCCGTTGAACGTTACGGGGAACGTCGCACCAGTCGTCTCGGGGAAGTTGACGCCGCTCACCGTCACAAAGAATGAGTCGCCGACTTGCGGGTTCGGAGTGCTCTGGACGATGTTGATCGTCGCTGCAAGCGCTGCGGAGGAGCACAACAGCGCCAGCAGACCGAAACATTGTTTTGCGTGTAATGCTTTCATGATGCCTCCGAAGTACCGGTGGAACGCGATTTGCGCTGCACCCACCCCAGCACCCCGAGCGCCGAGCCGAGCAGCCAGAGGGCGGTCATGGATGTTTGCCCTGAGGGGCGATCGCGTCGTCAGGTCGTAGGACGGCTGCGTCTCACCCACGGTGCGACGAGGGAGAACGCGGCGGCGACCAGCCAGGCGGCGGACGGTAACGGCACCGCGCGGACCAGCGCGATATCCGACAGCGCGTACTCGCGATGTACAGCCAGCGCGGCAAGCGTGCCGACGCCCACGGGACCGGTAGGACTGTCCACCCCTTCGAAAACGAAGAAAGGCATCGCTTGTAATGGAAGATCGACGCTGAGGGGGGACGATACCTGCGACGCGGAAGGCGGTGCCTTCAGCCATCCAGTGCCCACGAGAAGATCGAAGGCCGTCCGGTTTGCGTCGCTATAACATGCGCTGCCGTAGGAGCCGGTGCAATCCGCGCCAGCGTGCGCCAGCAGAGCAGCCATTTCCGGCGACGATTCTTCGGTTGGCGAGTCAGACGGCAGCCGAAACCCTAACTGATTGAGCGGTGTAGTGCCGTCCAGGAAATCTCCCCGTAAGCTCCCCCGTCCCGGACACAGCTGATAATAGACTCTCCCGGCGCAACGGGAGAGGTCATGAAGAAATCGAGGTTCAGCGAATCACAGATCGTGGCGATCCTTCGGGAAGGTGAAGCGGGCGTGCCGGTGGCGCAGATCGCCGCGCAAGCACGGCATCAGCAAGGCCACCTACTTCCACTGGCGTTCCCAGCTACGCCGGGGCGTCGGTATCGGAGCTGAAGCGGTTGAAGGAACTGGAAGCCGAGAACGCCAAGCTCAAGCGCATGTATGCAGAGCTGGCGCTGGAGAACGCGGCCATCAAGGACGTGCTCAGCCGAAAACTGTAGACGCCGTTCGCGAAACGCGAGGTGGCCGAGATCTTCGTGAAGGACCACGGTTCTCCATTCGGCGCGCTTGCCGCTTGGCCCGGCTCTCGCGGACGGCATGGTACCGACCGCCGGCCAAACGCATGGAGCGCGACCGGGTGGTGGTAGAGGCTCTGAGCACGATGGTAGCCGGGAAGCCTCGCTGGGGCTTCTGGAAGTGCTACGACCGGCTGCGGCCTCGACGGGCAGCCGCTGGAACCACAAGCGGGTGCATCGGGTGTACTGCGCCATGAACCTGAATCTGCCGCGTCGGACGAAGCGCCGGCTGCCAACCCGACCGCGCCAGCCGCTGGTCGCGCCGGATCGGCTGAACGACATCTGGGCGCTCGACTTCATGGCCGACGCGCTTTACGGCGGACGAGCCTTCCGCACGCTCAACGTCATCGATGAAGGCAACCGCGAGGCACTCGGAATCGAAATCGCCACATCGATCCCGGCGCGCCGCGTGATCCGCGTGCTCGAGGCAGCTGATCGAGCTCTACGGCAAGCCGCGGGCAATCAGGCTCGACAATGGCAGCGAACTGACCTCCACCGCGTTCACCGAGTGGTGCCAGGAACGACACATTGAGTTGAGTTTATCCAGCCCGGGAAGCCCGACCAGAACGCCTTCATCGAGCGCTTCAATCGCACCTTCCGCCACGAAGTACTTGATGCCTACGTGTTCGAATCCCTCGACCAGGTGCGCGACATCGTCGAGACCTGGCTGCTGGAATACAACGAGGAGCGGCCCCACGACAGCCTCGGGCGGGTGCCGCCGCTGATGTTTTTACCGAGGCCACAACTGCCCCGAGAGTCTAGGATCAACCTGTATCCTTGACGGGGGAGCTTACGTCCCAGTGTGAGCTCCGAGCCGACCGAACGATTGGTCCACTCCAAACCGGCCACGGTATCCACGGTCAGGAGACCATCGCCCGCCGCGTAGAGATCTCCCGGCACGATTGCAGCTTGCGCCGGGTGAGTGCCGCCCAACACCAGGACCAACAGGACGCCAAGCATTCTGCGCACGTTTACGAGCATAGTTGCCTCTTCTTGCTCTGCCGCCAATCCTACGCCCGCCCGGCGCGTCCGTGGCTGCGGACTTTACCTTTGCGTCATGGGTTCACCCAAATAGGTGAGGCGACCGGAGCCTGTTTTCCGGGGTGCTCGGGTAGCGGGTGGGGCACCCCGCCGAAGCGGGGTCCCCCTCAACTACGTATCAGACGCGCGCTTTGCGCTTCACCCAAGGTGCCAGGAAGCCGAACGCAGGCGCGATAAGCCATGCCGCAGAGGGAAATGGTGTAACGAAGGAATTGCCATAGAAGTCAGCACCCCACTTTAAAGACATGGAACCGACGCCCGGGAAATCAACGACTGGGTCTGCTTGGTAAATGAAGTTCGGATAATCTTCATGTAATGGCGCAGATTGTGGATAGTCGAACAAATTTATAGTCGGATAGCGGAAACCATACACGTTCGTCGTTGTGGAAAACGTCCCGCTTACCTCCGAGATTGGCGTGCCATCTAACAGCTCAGTCGTAGCATGGACCCGACCGACGAGACCTATCGTTTCACTATGAATCTACTGGCAGCCGTAGACGCGAACGCCGATCCGCGCATGGCCGCGCTGGCGTGATGTCGCCTGCTAGGCAGTTTTCGAGAGCGTATAAACCGCGTTGGCAGTAAAGAACTCGCGCAGAAACGGTAGTTTCGATGCCAGCGAACTGGTGTGCCGCACCAATGCGGGTCCATCAAAGGCAGATAGCTTGCGACTCTCGATGCAGAATCCCACGTCGTGGCAAAGACGCTCGAATTGGGCCATCGTCAGCTTGTTAAGAAAATTGTTATCTCCCCCGCGACCGGCATTTATTCTTCTGCGGAAGCGATTGATCTTTTTTCCATTCACATCGCGGTCCCACCATGGCGGGTTGAAATTCGGCAAGTCGACAACGCGAGCACAGACCTCGCTAATCTCGCCGTCGTTGAGGAATAAGTGGACCCAGGGCAAGGGAATGTAACCATGCACATGGTGCCCGTATGGGTGGAACCACGGCTGCCAGTGAATGAGTATGCGACCGTCTCGCCGAAGCACGCGATGCCATTCGGGAACGATCGCTCGATACTCCATGATGTGCTCCAACACGTCGAAACAGGCAATGACGTCCACCGACTCATCGGGGAGATCTATTGAGACAGTGTTGGTAGCACATTGAAATGAAATGGGCTCATGCCGGACCCGTCGACGGGCCTCTTCGATTTGTGATTGGTTCAAATCGATGCCGATGCACGATTTGGCACCGAGTTGGGTGACGACAAAAGATAGAGCGCCCGTTCCGCAGCCGAAATCCAGGACATCTTTTCCACTCACCAGCGCTGGATCGAAGAAGCGCCTGAACTCCGTCGCCAAAGCGCGTTGACGCCACTTTTGATAGTCATGGGTGGCTGCAACCACTTCACCTTCGTTTTCCGGAACCGACGACGTTCTGCCGACACGCCGTTTGCTGATCTGAAACACGATGTCCTGAAGCATGAAGCTCTGCCTCTGGTCGGAACGCTATCAGCGGGGCTGCAAACCCAAGCGGTCGCCTCTGGCAATTTCACGGGCGAGCGATATGCCGGGTGGCATGCTGCGCATTGCGCCCCGGCACCTTCTTCTTGAGGCAATCCTATAACCAGCTCCGGCAAGAACGCCTCACCCATTTGGGTGAGACATGTGCCCCTGGCCTGGTGGCAAGACCATGACTTCGGTCGTTCAGCCTTGGAGGTACGACGGAGCGACTTCGCGCCGCGATACGTAGCTAGGCTCGCCTATTTAGCCCCGTGGCAGCCTCAGCAAATAGAGGCCAAATCCTGCCCCCGCTACGACTGATCGTTGGCGGGCTCGATGCGGACGCCGCGCTCCCCCAAGATTCGAAGAATGGCCAATAGATAGGAACGCTCGAAGGAAGAAGCTTTGAGGGTCATATTGCGGGATTTGAGAGTGACACGCACTGCGCCGAGCAGTCCGATGCTCACGAGCCAGTCGTCTTTGTCGAGAAGGATTCGATCTAGCATCTGCATCGGCGCGCCCCGCGCAGCGATGCGAAGGTGCGCCGCCTCTTACCGGCGCTGGCTGTCGCGGCTGCAGCCGCATCCGTACCATCGGCCGGCCCGCTTAATTACGAGTGTTTAGCCCAAGCGCGGGCGTTAGGCTGTCCGCCGCCTCACCCACGCCAGCACTCCCAGCGCCGAGCCGAGCAGCCAGACGGCGGCGGGGATCGGGATAGCGGAAATGTCACCGTCGCGCACAGCCCACGCGTAGTAGCTATCGTTCTTATCGTCGGCGTTCGAATTGCCGAAGTGGAAGGAAAAGATCCAAGCATAGTTGTTGGGCGTGTACTCCGTGCCGGTCCAGTAGAAGGCGGCCGGGAGGGCGTGCTGGAGATTGGAGAACGGGCCAGAATTGGTCAGACAGCTGCCACTGCAGCCCGTTGGGGTGCCGCCCGCGTCGTAGTAACCAACTGAGTTTCCCAAGGTTTCCCGGACACCTGCCTAAGCAAGACCGAACTGCTTCTCGAACTCCATCGGGCTGATCCCGCCCAGCGTCGAATGCCGGCGCCGGGGATTGTAGAACCGCTCGATGTAATCGAACACTTCGGCCCTGGCCTGATCTCGAGTGCTGAACCGTTGTCGGTTGACGCACTCGATCTTCATGCTCGAGAAGAAACTCTCCATCGGTGAATTATCCCAGACGTCGCCACGGCGGCTCATGCTGCAGGTGACACCGTGCGCGGCAAGCAACTGCTGGAACTCCTCACTCGTGTACTGGCTGCCCTGGTCGGAGTGGTGGAGCAGCTCCCGCGGCTGACCGCGCCGCCAGATCGCCATGAGGAGCGCGTCGATCACGAGCTCGGCGGTCATTCGGGTTCTCATGGCCCAGCCGACGACGCGACGTGAGCACAGATCGAGAACCACGGCCACGAACAGCCAGCCCTCGCCGGTCGGCACATACGTGAAGTCAGCGAGCCAGCTGCGGTTCGGTTCCTCGGCGGTGAACCGCCGATCCAGTACGTTCGGTGCGATCGCCGACACCGGCCGCTCGCCAATGTCCACCGGTTGCCTACGTGGCCGCGAACGGCCTTGAATCCCAGCCTGGCGCATCAGGCGCGCCACCCGATGCACGCTGCAGCGATAGCCCCAGTTGTAGAGATCAAGCCACACCCGCGGGCTACCGTAGGTCTTCCTGCTTTCCGCGAAGCTCGTGCGAATCACGCCGAGCAGGTCCCGGTCATCCCGGGCGCGGGCGCTCTCGGGCCTGCTCAACCATTCGTAGAAGCCGCTAGCCGAAACCTCCAGCACGCGGCACATCATCCGGACCGGCCAGATGTCCCGATGCTTCGCCATGAACCGGAACTTCACCGCGGTTCCTTGGCGAAGTAGGCGATCGTCTTTTTTAAAATGTCGCGCTCCATGCGGGTCTTGGACAGCTCCCGCTTCAAACGCGCCACCTCGGCATCATCCGGCTTCATCTTCCCGCGCCCCGGGAATGCCTGCTTCGGATCGCCTCTGACTTCTTTGACCCAGCGGCCCAGGACGCCCTCGTGAATCCCCAGATCCGCTGCCGCCTGCCGGATCGCTACCCCGCGCTCACGCACCAGGGCCACTGCTTCCCGCTTGAACTCGGCGCTGAATACTCGCCTTCCCATCGGACACCTCCGGTTGCATCATTACACCTAACTTGGTGTCCGGAAATCCCTGGGAAACTCAAACGTTGCCCAGCGTCACGTAGTACAGGTGCGCCATTTCGTTGTGCACCGTCGCCCCAGTCTTGGTCTGGACGTTGTAGCCACAGTCGGTGCCGGAATAGCCGAAGTCGCAGCCGGGCGTCCCGGTGTCCACGATGAACGGCAGCCGCCAGTCGCTCACGCCGAGATGATTTGCGGTGTTCAGCGAGGCGATCCACGCCAGAGACGCGGACCAAGTCATCAAGCCATCGGCGTCATGGCCGGAGGTCTGCGCGTAGTTCGCATCCGCGAGCCAGGTGATGTCGAGCACATCGTCGTAGTACGCCTGGCCAGATAGCCGGCTAAGGAGCGCCGCATGAGCGCCGAGACTGGCGAGAATCAGGGTCAGGGCGGTGATGGTGCGAAACATGGCGCACCCCCTTTCTTGTGTAGTTGTAGGCCTATCCTACGCCCGCCCGGCACCTTGGGGCGCGGACTTTACCCCAGGAGCCTGTTCTTCGGAGTGCTGAGGTAACGGGTAGGGGTGCGATTGTGGCGCCTGCGCGATCCTGCGCAGCCGTTTTCCGGGCCCGCCCGCGACAACTGTCGAAACAGCCGTTTTCCTGGTGACCCACTACCTCACCTGCCTTGGCCGAGAAGTCGGCTGGATTCCTCGACGTACACCGGCTGGTGCGGTGCTGGCGGCGGAGTCGCGGTGCGCATCATGCAGCTCTGACGAGCCGCCGTCGTCTGCGAAAACCTTCGCAGCGCGCCCCCGCTACCAACTTCTGCTGCTTACTCTGACTGAATCGAGAAGGGGTCGTTTGCACACGGGCCTTTTTGTTTTGGCGCGAACGGCTAGGTCGTTGCGCGTCGACTCGTCACACAGAGCACCCAGCGAGCAGCCAGACGGCGGCGGGGGCGGCGTCAGTCAGCCCAACGATCTCCGCCGTCGGCACCGTGCACAGAAGCGAGTAACATCGCGCACTGAGATCGTTCTATAGCAAACGCTTCGACGCTCCACATACGAAAACTAAGGAGAACCAACCATGCGGCGATTCACTCTTGGGCTTGCATCCTTCATCGCACCGCTCATCACGGGGCTCGTGATAGTCGGCGCAAGCCCGGTGGCCTGCGGAGCGGAGGGCGCTCCTAACGCTGGCCCGATCTCGCTCACTGTACTCGCCCCCGGCGTGACCGCCGAGGTTCTCGCCGCGGCACCGTCCGTCCTCGCGCCCGGCCAGACCGTCTACGTTGCGCGCTTCGTTTTCCAGCCAGGTGCCAGCATCTTCCCCCACAGCCACCCGGGGACGACGGTGCTGGGCGTAGCGTCCGGGTCCTTTGGATGGACGCTCAAGGCAGGCAAAGCTCACGTCATTCGCGGCGCGGGTGCCGGCGCTACCGGCCCGGTCGAAGACCTGACCAAGCCGGGCACGGACGTCATCCTCAAGCCGGGTGACGCGATTTTCTACGAGTCTGATGTCGTGCACACCGCACGCGGTGCCGGCGACAAGGAGGCCGTAGTCATGGGCTCGATGGTACTCAAGGCGGGGGCCCCGCTCCTGATGAAGATGGAGCCGCCGGCGCCCTAGCCGCGCACTAGCGGCTTAGGCCAGGCGCCGCAGTAGCAATTGCTGTGGACGCCCTGATCGCGGCCGCCGCACGCGCCCTTGCCGTAGGCGACGCGCTCGGCGCTCTTAAGCGTGTCGGCCTGCGTGACGACCCACCAGCGCTCGCCCTCCGCGGCATCGCCATGGCCCAGCTCGGCGAGCACCCGCGCGCCCGCGAGCTGCTGCGGCGCGCCGCCCGCGGCTTCGGCGCGCACGAGGAGCTCTCGCGCGCACGCTGTGTCGTCGCAGAGGCCGAAGTTGCACTCGCCATGCGCGACCTCAGCGGCTCGCCGCGCTCCCTGGCAGCAGCGGCGGCAATGCTCGAGGCGCGCGCCGATCGCGCCAACTCAGTGCAGGCACGTCTGATCGCGGTGCGCCGGCTGCTGCTGCTCGGCCGCCTCGATGAGGCCGCACCCGCCTTGGCCCGCCTCGACGCGCGCGGCCTGCCTCCGTCGCTGCTGGCGGTGGCCGAGCTGGCCGCGGCGGAGGTGGCGCTGCGCTCGCTGCGCATCGCACCGGCCCAGGCGGCGCTCGCCCGCGCCTTTGATGCAGCCGAACGCGCGCACGTGCCCGCGCTCCTCGCCGAGGTGGCTGAGGCGCGCGCCGCGCTCGATCGCCCCGCCGCCCGGCGTGTTCATGCCGGCCACGAGGAGCCGCTGCGCCTCGACGAGGTCGAAGCGCTGCTGGCCTCGGGCGCGCTCGTGGTCGACGCCTGCCGCCGCGGCCTGCGCTCTCGCACCACCTGGCGGCCGCTGGCGCGGCGGCCGGTGTTGTTTGCCTTGTTGCGCGCGCTCGCCGAGGCGTGGCCGGGCGACGTCGATCGACATACCCTGATCCTGCGCGTGTTCCGCACGCGCCGTCCCAACGAATCGCACCGCGCGCGCCTGCGCGTCGAGATCGGCCGCTTGCGTGCGCTTGCTGCGCCGCTGGCGCGGATCGAGGCCAGCGCGCGGGGTTTCGCGCTCAAGCCGCGGGGCGAGCGCGCTGTCGTCGTCCTGCTGCCACCCATCGATGGCGATCAGGCGTCGCTGCTGGCGCTGCTCGCCGATGGCACGGCCTGGTCCACATCGGCCCTCGGGCTGGCCCTCGGGGCCAGCCAGCGCACGGTCCAGCGCGCGCTCGCCGAGCTGGAGGCGGCCAGACGGGTGCGCTCCATCGGGCGTGCGCGTGTCCAGCGCTGGCTGTCGCCGCCGCTGGCCGGATTCACGACGATCTTGTTACTCCCCGCTACGCTGCCGCTTGGGTAGATTGCTCTCACGACGCAACTCGAACGGCTCGTCGAGCCAAGGAGCACACCATGAACACCGCCATTGCAGAAGTGAACATCGCGAACCATCCCGTCGTGTCCAGGGACCGATGGCTTGCCGAGCGCAAGCGGCTGCTGGTGCGCGAAAAGGAGCTGACGCACCAGCGCGACCAGGTCGCCCGCGAGCGCCGCGCGCTGCCGTGGGTGCGCATCGAGAAGGACTACGTCTTCGAGGCGCCCGAGGGACGGCGCACGCTTGCCGACCTGTTCGAAGGCCGCCGCCAGCTGCTGGTGCAGCATTTCATGCTCGCTCCGGGTTGGGAGCAAGGCTGCAAGAGCTGCTCCTTCATGGCCGACCACGTCGACGGCATGAACGTGCACCTGGCGCATCGCGACGTCACGTTCGTCGCCATCTCGCGTGCGCCGCTGGCCGAGATCGAGCGCTTTCGCAAACGCATGGGCTGGCAGTTCGGGTGGGTGTCCTCGTTTGGCAGCGACTTCAACTATGACTTCCACGTGAGCTTCACGCCGGACGAAATGGCCAGCGGTGAGGTTCACTACAACTTCGGCACGTGGCCCCCGAATGAGGAATATCCCGGCGTCAGCGTGTTCTACAAGGACGACGCGGGCGCTGTCTTTCGCACCTACTCGACCTACGGGCGCGGTGTGGAGGTGATGATGGGCACCTACAACATGCTCGACCTCACGCCCGAGGGTCGCGACGAGCGCGACGGGATGGAGTGGGTGCGTCACCACGACCGCTACGATCCGGCGCCGCTCACGGCGCAGTTCCGAAGCGCGCAAGGAGAGACGCGATGACACGTACCCAAAGGAGCACGGGCAAGACGAAACCCCGAGCATCGGCGCGCGCGGCCGAGATCGTGCGGGAGTATGGCCCCTTCGCCGGCGCCGACCGCATCCACGGCGTGACCCACGACGGTCGCCATGTCTGGGCCGCCACCGGATCCAGGCTGATCGCCTTCGATCCCGAGAGCGGCCAGCTCGCGCGCACGCTCGACCGCGCCGGCGACGCCGGCACCGCCTTCGACGGCACGCATCTCTACCAGATCGCCGAAGCGCGCATCGACAAGATCGATCCCGCGACCGGCGCCGTCGTGGCGTCGATCCCGGCGCCCGGCCACGGCCACGACTCGGGGCTCGCCTGGGCCGAGGGCAGCCTGTGGGTGGGGCAGTACCGGGATCGCAAGATCTACGAGATCGATCCCGAGACCGGCGCCATCCTGCGCACCATCGAGAGTAACCGCTTCGTCACCGGCGTAACCTGGGTCGACGGCGAGCTGTGGCACGGCACCTGGGAGGGCGACGAGAGCGATATCCGCCGCATCGACCCGGAGAGCGGCGCCGTGCTCGAGCGGCTGGAGATGCCGCCCGGCACCGCCGTTAGCGGGATGGAGTCCGACGGGGCAGACCTGTTCTATTGCGGCGGCGGATCGAGCGGCAAGGTCCGCGCCGTGCGACGTCCGAAACGAAAAGCACGATGACCGGCCAATTGCGACCCGTCAGCGCCGGCGACGCGGCGCGGCGGTAACCGGACGCGCGACGCCGCTGACCGGCTGCAGCATTATTGTTTTTCTGATCGCTGGGTTGCCGGCACTTACATTTGCAAAGTGGTGCCCGACGGGCATCATCCGTCGCCGACTGGTTACTTTTGGTCGTGTTTCGCCCGAGTCGGGGTTTACGCCGCCCGACCCGCGGCGTAGACTATGCGCCGCTTGGTAGGGGGTGACGACCCGGTCGAAACCCTGCAGGGTCAGGCAGTTAGCCGCGGCGCAATCCGTAGCAGCACGCCGATAGCGGGCCCCGCTGCCAGGTCTGATCGAAATAGCCCCGCATGGGGCTATTTGCGTATTTGAGCGTTGCCCACGGCGATGCCGGCAAGCCGGCAGCCGACAGCGAAGGCGAATGACAGCAAATGGGCCTATGGCCCATTTTTTGTTCCGGCGCAGTTCGGGCAATCCGGAGAGAGGCGTGACGACTAACAGGCAGGCATTGGTGAGTCTTCTGGAACCGGTGGTGAACAGCCTGGGGTTTGAACTGGCAGATCTCGAGGTGCACGTCAGCCGCAGCAGCGGCATCGTGCGCCTGTTCATCGACGCCGCTACGGGCGTGACGGTGGATGACTGCGAGAGAGTCAGCCGCCAGGTCAGCAGCGCGCTCGATGTCGCCGATCCGATGCCGGGCGGCTACAGCCTGGAAGTCTCCTCGCCAGGCATGGACCGGCGTCTCGCAAAGCCGGAGCACTTCGATCGGTTTGCCGGGTATCCGATTCAGGTGAAGCTCCGCCGTTTGATCGAAGGCCGCAGGCGGTTGCGCGGTACGTTGGTGGCGCGACACGGCGAATCGATCGAGATCCGCAGCGGCGATGAAATCGTGCGCATACCGCTGTCCGAGATAGATGTGGCGCGGCTCGTGCCCGATGTGCGCGTGCCGGCCAGGCACTGATTGCGCTGGAAAGAGTTATGAACAAAGAAATTCTGAGTGTCGTGGATGTCGTCTCCAACGAGAAAGGCGTCGACAAGGAAGTCATTTTCGAGGCGCTCGAAGCTGCCCTGGCTTCGGCGACCCGCAAACGTCACGGCGACGACATCGACGCACGCGTCAGCATTGATCGCAAGACGGGCGACTATGAGACGTTCCGTCGCTGGAAGGTGTTCGCTGACGATTCCAAGGAACTGGAGTTCCCCGAGAAGGAGCTGCGCATGATCGATGCGGTGGACGTCGATCCGGCGGCGCAACCCGAGGGCTTCGTGGAAGTCCCGATCGAATCCGTCGACTTCGGACGGATCGCCGCCCAGACCGCCAAGCAAGTCATCGTGCAGAAGGTCCGGGAGGCGGAGCGGAAAAAGGTCGTGGAGGAGTTCACTGGCCGCGTCGGGCAGCTCCTGAGCGGGGTCGTCAAGCGCGTGGACCGCAACGGCATCTATCTCGATCTCGGCAGTAACGCCGAAGGCTTCATCCCACGCGAAAATATGATTCCGCGTGAGCCCGTCCGCACCCAGGATCGCATGAAGGCACTGCTGCGCGAGGTGCGCTCCGAGCCCCGCGGGCCGCAGCTCTTCCTGAGCCGGACCGCGCCGCAGTTCCTGATGGAACTCGTCAAGATCGAGGTGCCTGAAGTCGGCCAGGGGCTGATCGAGATCCTTGGCGCCGCCAGGGACGCGGGACTGCGCGCCAAGATCGCGGTGAAGAGCAACGATCCGCGGATCGATCCAGTCGGTGCGTGTGTGGGCATGCGCGGCTCGCGAGTCACCGCCGTCTCGAATGAGCTCGCGGGCGAGCGGGTGGACATCATTCCCTGGGACGAGAACGCGGCCCAGTTCGTTATCAATGCGATGTCACCGGCCGAGGTGAGCTCGATAGTCGTCGACGAGGAGTCTCACAGCATGGATATCGCGGTCGCGGAGGACAAGCTGTCCCAGGCGATCGGGCGCGGCGGGCAGAACATCCGCCTGGCAAGCGAGCTGACCGGCTGGGAGCTCAATGTCATGAGCGAGGCTGCCGCGGACGAGAAGAGCGAGAGCGAGGCGCGCACCGTCGTGGAGCTCTTCATGAAGCAGCTCGACGTGGACGAAGACGTCGCCCTCATCCTGGTACAGGAAGGCTTTTCCACCATCGAGGAGATCGCGTACGTGCCGGCCGCGGAGTTGCTGGCGGTGGAAGAGTTCGATCAGCAGATCGTTGATGAATTGCGCAGCCGCGCCCGGGACGTGTTGCTGACGCAGGCCATCGCCTCGGAAGAGACCGCCGATGGCGCCAAACCCGCCGAGGACCTGTTGGCCCTCGAGGGCATGGACGAAGGGCTGGCGCGGAAGCTGGCCAGTCGCGGCATCGTGAGTCGTGAGGATCTCGCCGAGCAGGCGGTGGACGATCTCGCCGACATCGATGGTCTCGAGAGTGAGCGGGCTGCGAAACTGATCATGGCAGCCCGCGCCCATTGGTTCGAACCGGAGCAGGCGCCAGCCTGAGCCGGTCCTCTCTCAGCGGAGCAGTTGCATGTCAGAAGTGACGGTCGCGCAGTTTGCCGAGGTGCTGAAGGTACCCGTCGAGCGGCTGCTCGTGCAGCTCGACGAGGCCGGCATCAGCGTCGCCGGTGCCGAGGACATCATCAGCGAAGACGCGAAGATGGAGTTGCTGACCTACCTTCGCCGCAGTCATGGCAGGACGGAGGAGGCAACCGCCGGCGCGCCGAAGAAGATCACGCTGAAACGGCGCACGCAGAGCGAGCTCAAGCTCGCGAGCAATCAGGGCCGGGCGCGAACGGTCAACGTCGAGATCCGTCGCAAGCGCACTTACGTCAAGCGGGACGAGCTCGAGAAGGAGGCGCGCCATCAGCAGGAGGAGATCGAACGCAAGAAGCGCGAGGAGGAGGAGGCGCGCCAGGAGACGGAGCGTCGCGAGCGCGAGCGGGTTGAGGCCGAGCGCGCCGAGCTGGAACGTCGTGAGCAGGAGACTCGTCGCAAGGTCGAGGAGGCCGCACGCCTCAAGGCCGAGGAAGAGGCGAGGTCGGCAGAGGATGCCAAGCGCCAGAAGGACTCGAAGAAGCGCGATGGCGGCGAACGGGAACGAGCCGCTGAAGACGTGAGGATCTGGGCAAAGCCCGATGCGGAAGGCGACCGCCAGGCAACCGACGAGAAGTCATCGTCGACTCGCTATGGCAGGCAGGAACTGCACGTCACGAGTGACATCAGCAGCCGACGCAAGAAGAAGCGGCCGACGCGGCGCACCGGGGCCGTGACGGTGGATGCCCGGCATGGCTTCGAGCGCCCCACCGCGCCCGTCGTGCGCGACGTGGAGATTCCAGAGACGATCAAGGTCTCTGAGCTCGGTCAGAAGATGGCCGTCAAGGGCAGTGAAGTCATCAAGGTCCTGATGAAGCTCGGCGTCATGGCGACGATAAATCAGGTGATCGATCAGGACACGGCGATACTCGTCGTCGAGGAAATGGGCCACACACCGAAGGCGGTGCAGGCCGGCGGCCTGGAGGAGGAGATTCTCGCGGCCGTGGGCACCGCCGGCGCCGAGAAGCCCCGGCCGCCCGTGGTGACCATCATGGGCCACGTCGACCACGGCAAGACGTCCCTGCTCGACTACATCCGGAGCACAAAAGTGGCCGCTGGTGAAGCTGGCGGCATCACCCAGCATATCGGCGCCTATCACATCCGCACGCCGCACGGCGAGATCACCTTTCTCGATACGCCCGGTCACGAAGCCTTCACAGCGATGCGAGCTCGTGGAGCAAAGGTTACGGACATCGTGGTGCTGGTCGTAGCCGCCGACGACGGCGTCAAGCCGCAGACCGAGGAGGCCATACAGCATGCCCGGGCTGCGGACGTGCCGATCGTCGTCGCCATCAACAAGGTGGACAAGGGTGACGCGGATCCAGACCGCGTTCGAAACGAGCTCGTGGCGAAGGGTATCGTCCCGGAGGAGTGGGGCGGCGAGTACCTGTTCGTCAACGTTTCCGCACGCACGGGCGCCGGCGTCGACAAGCTGCTCGAGTCGCTGCTGTTGCAGGCGGAATTACTGGACCTCAAGGCTCCGGCTGACGGGCCCGCGACCGGTGTCGTCATCGAGTCAGGGCTTGAAAAAGGCCGGGGCGCCGTGGCAACCGTGCTGGTCACCCGCGGTCTGTTGCAGCCAGGCGACGTGCTCCTCGCCGGCGAGGAATATGGCAGGGTCCGGACCATGTTCGACGAGACGGGCAACAGCGTGAAGGAAGCCGGTCCCTCCATCCCGGTCGTGGTGCTGGGCCTCTCCGGCATCCCCGGCGCGGGAGACGATGCAGTCGTCCTGCCGGACGAGCGCCGCGCGCGGGAGCTGGCAGATCTGCGCAAAGCCCGCACGCGCGACAACAAGCTCGCACAGCAGCAGTCCGCGAAGCTGGAGGACGTCTTCAGCCAGTTGCAGGCCGGCGGCCCCAAGGCCGTCCAGCTGCTCATCAAGGCCGATGTGCACGGCAGCGCCGAGGCGCTGCGCGATGCGTTGTCGAAGCTCGCCACGGATGAGATTCAGGTGAAGGTCATCAGCAGCACCGTCGGGGGCATCACCGAGTCGGACGTCAATCTGGCCGCAGCCGCGAAGGCGATCATCATCGGTTTCAACGTCCGCGCGGACGGCGCCGCGCGCGATGCGGTCAAGGCAACCGGCGTCGACGTGCGTTATTACAGCATCATCTACGAGGCGATCGATGATGTTAAGGCGGCCATGAGTGGCCTGCTGGCGCCGGAGATCCGCGAACAGATCGTGGGGCTGGCAGAGGTCCGCGAGGTGTTCCGCTCGCCCAAATTTGGGAGCGTGGCGGGTTGTCTCGTCGTCGAGGGGTATGTGAAGCGCAGCAACCCCGTGCGGGTGCTTCGCAACAACGTGGTGATCTTCGAAGGAGAGCTGGATTCCCTGCGTCGTTTCAAGGACGACGTCTCGGAGGTCCGGGCGGGCACCGAATGCGGCATCGGTGTTCGAAACTACAGTGACGTCAAGACCGGCGACCAGATCGAGTGCTTCGAGCGCGTTCAGGTTACTCGCACGATCGCGTGAGTGAATGCGCTCCGGCGCTACCTACGATGCCCAAGGAGTTTCCGCGCAGCCGCCGGCTAGAAGAGGCTATCCAGCGCATCCTGGGAGAGGCGCTTGCGGGTAAGGCCCGCGATCCCAGGCTCGAGGGTCTCGTCATTACCGAGGTTTCGGTGACTCGCGATCTGCGGCTGGCAAAGGTGTACTACAGCCGGCTGTCGGGCGAGCAGGCGGAGGCACATATCGAAGCTGGCCTGCGCTCTGCAGCGGGATTTCTCAGGTCCGCGCTTGCGAAGGAGATGCGCATGAAACGGATTCCGGAGCTGCGCTTCTGCCGGGACGAAACGCTCGCGCGCAGCCGCTCGCTCGAGGAGCTCATCGACAGGGCCGTCAGCGCCGACCGCAGAAACACCGGCGCCGGGGAGGACAAATGATCGAAGGCGGCCCGGAGACGCCCACTGGTCCGAGGCCGGCCTATCGGGACATCGACGGGCTCGTTCTGTTGGACAAGCCGTCCGGGCTGAGCTCCAATCGCGCGCTCCAGCGGGTCAGAAGGATTTTTGCCGCCCGGAAGGGGGGCCACACAGGCAGCCTCGATCCCCTCGCTACCGGCATGTTGCCGATCTGCCTCGGCCAGGCCACCAAGATTTCCGCCTTTTTGCTGAACGCAGAAAAGGTCTATCGATTCCGCATCTGCTTTGGCGTCCAGACTACGACCGGTGACGCCGAGGGGCCGGTAGTCGGCACGGGTCCGAAAGAGGTTTCGCGGGACGATCTGGAGCGTATTCTGCGGTCTTTCGTGGGCACGATTTCGCAGATACCGCCGATGTTTTCGGCGTTGAAAGTCGACGGGAAGCGGTTGTACGAGCTGGCGCGGGCCGGTCGCGAGGTCGTCCGCATGCCCCGCAGCGTGCAGATCCCGGACCTGGTCATCGAGTCCTACGACCCCGTACAGCCGGTGCTCAGGGTGCGCTGCGGAAAGGGCACCTACATCCGGTCGCTCGCGGAAGATATTGCAAAGGCCGCAGGCACGGTGGGCCATGTTGCCGAATTGCGACGATTGGGGGTCGGGCCATTCCCGGAATCCGCCATGTGTACTCTGGGTGAGCTCGAAGCTGCGGCCGATCTCGAGCGATTCCTGGTGCGACCTGACGCGGCCATTCCCGAGCTGCCGACCGTACACCTGACCGAATCCGAGGCGCTGAAGATGCGGCGTGGGCAGCCGGCGGGAAGGCAGTCTGACCAGGCGGGCGCACTGGTGCGCCTCTACGACGAGGCAGGCTGGTTTCTTGGCGTCGGCGAATGCCTCACGGACGGCCTGATACGCCCACGGCGGCTGATGGTGCGGCTCGGCACTGAACCCCAAATGACCCCGCCGGGCTGTAACTGAAGCGAGTCCGAGGTTACAATACCGCGCGTTTTAAACGGGCAAGATTCAGGATTTTCAAGGAGTCAGAGCTGATGTCCCTGTCGGGAGAGCAGAAGTCGAAGGTCATCGCGGATAACCGCCGCGGCGCGCAGGACACGGGTTCCCCGGAAGTGCAGGTCGCCCTGCTCTCGGCGCGCATCAATGAGCTGACCGAGCACTTCACTCGGCACAAGAAGGATCACCATTCCCGTCAGGGGCTCCTGAAGATGGTCAATCAGCGCCGTAAGCTCCTCGACTATCTGAAGGATGCTGACGCTGAGCGTTACAAAACTCTCATCGAAAGACTGGGTTTACGTCGCTGAGCGGCCGGTTCCCGGTCGTAGATCCATCAAGTCTGCGTCCCGCGTTGGCCGGAGTCGCTGCTCGCGTCCGGCACGATCTGAGACTATTTTGAAGGCAGGTAAATAAAGTGCTGTCGGTTAAGAAATCGTTTCCCTACGGGGAGCATGAAGTCACCCTGGAAACGGGCGAAATGGCCCGCCAGGCGGATGGGGCGGTGCTGGTCACCATGGCGGACACGGTCGTGCTGGTGACGGCGGTCGCCGAAAAGGTACCGAGCGAGAACCGCGATTTCTTTCCGCTGACGGTCAACTATCAGGAGAAGACTTACGCCGCCGGCCGGATTCCCGGAGGCTTTTTCAAGCGAGAAGGTCGCCCGGGAGAGAAGGAGACTCTCACTTCCCGGCTAATCGACCGGCCCATCCGCCCGCTCTTTCCCGAGGGCTTCAACAATGAAGTCCAGGTCATAGCGACCGTTCTCTCCATCAACCCTGAAGTGGACCCGGATATTCCCGCGATGCTGGGCGCTTCCGCAGCGCTCGCGCTTTCCGGCGTGCCGTTCGGCGGCCCCATAGCGGGGGCTCGGGTCGGCTACATCGACGGCCACTACGTCCTCAATCCCGCGAAGAGCGAGATGGAGAAGTCCCAGATGGATCTGGTGGTGGCGGGCACCGCAACGGCAGTGCTGATGGTGGAGTCGGAGATCAAGTCTCTTCCCGAGGACGTGGTTCTCGAGGGCGTGATGTTCGGCCACGGCCATTTTCAGATCGCCATCGATGCGATCAAGGAACTGGCAGCTGAACGCGGCAAGCCGGCCTGGAACTGGCAGCCGCCGCAGGCGCATGAAGCGCTGCGCGCGGCCATCGCGGAGCGTGCGAGCAAGGGTCTGGCGGATGTCTACCGGATCCGTGAAAAGCAGCAGCGCACCAATCGGCTTGCGGAACTCAAGGCCGAGGTCGAGGCCGCCCTGACAGCGGGCGAGCCGCCGAAATGGACCGTCGATCAGGTGGGAGCAGAGTTCTCCGCTCTGGAGAGCCGCATCGTGCGCGAGCGCGTCATCAATGGTGAGCCGCGGATCGACGGCCGTGACTACACGACCGTGCGACCCATCACCATCCGCACGGGCGTGTTGCCGCGCACCCACGGCTCGGCGCTGTTTACCCGCGGCGAGACGCAGGCGCTGGTGGTCACCACGCTCGGTACCGATCGGGATGCCCAGCTCATCGATTCGATCGGCGGCGAGTATCGTGATCGCTTCATGCTTCACTACAATTTTCCGCCGTTCTCCACCGGCGAGATCTCGTTCCTCAGCTCGCCCAAACGACGTGAAATCGGACACGGGCGCCTGGCCAGACGCAGCATCGCCGCGGTGTTGCCGGACATGAGCAAATTCCCGTACGTGGTTCGGGTGGTTTCGGAAATAACGGAATCGAACGGGTCCAGCTCGATGGCGTCAGTTTGCGGCGCCAGCCTGTCTCTGATGGATGCGGGCGTGCCGACCTCGGCGGCCGTGGCGGGCGTTGCCATGGGACTCGTGAAGGAGGGCAATCGCTACCAGGTGCTCACGGACATTCTCGGCGACGAGGATCATCTGGGAGACATGGATTTCAAGGTTGCGGGCACCGCACAGGGCATCACCGCCCTGCAGATGGACATTAAGATCGACGGCATCACGCGCGACATCATGCGTGACGCGTTGAAGCAAGCACGCGAAGGCCGCTTGCATATCCTCAACCAGATGAATCAGGTGCTGGATGCTCCGCGCCACAAGATGTCCGATTGGGCGCCGACGATCATTACGATGAAGATCGACCCCGAGAAGATCCGGGATGTCATCGGCAAGGGCGGCTCGGTAATTCGCGCCATCACGGAGGAGACCGGCACCACGATCGACATCGAGAACGATGGTACGGTGAAGATAGCTTCCGTGAATTCAGCGTCCGGACGCGAGGCCCAGCGGCGTGTGGAATTGATCACGGCCGACGTCGAAGTCGGCAGGATCTATGACGGACGTGTGGCGAGGCTGATGGACTTTGGCGCGTTCGTGACCATCCTGCCGGGCCGCGACGGTCTCGTGCACATTTCGCAGATCTCAGACGAACGCGTCGAACGCGTGAGTGACAAGCTCCGCGAGGGCGACCTCGTGCGCGTCAAAGTGCTTGAGGTGGACCGCCAGGGACGCATACGACTGAGCATGCGCAATCTGGACGCTGCCTGAAGCCGGTTAACTCCTCTGCGGAGCGTCCCCTTCTATGCCTGATCGGGTTCCACGCGGGTCACCCAGCGCTGTGCGCAGGGCTGCCTGGAGCCGCTCGCCGAGACCCGGATCCCGCTCACGCCCCGAGAGCCGGATAAGTGCCGCGAGAAAGTCCGCGGTCAGAAGAGGAGCGCCCGAGCGCTCGGCCTCACCAATGATCTGAAGCAACACGGTGGTGGTAATCTCTCGCCCGCTCGACTGATCCACCACGCGAATTTCGCCGCCGGCGTTGATGACCCGGCGCAGATCCTCCAAATTCACGTAGCGGCTCTCGACCGTGTCGTAGAGTCTCCGGTTGACGTATTTGCGTATCAATCGCGGTTCGGTCATGGCTATCCCCTTGGCTGTGCCGATTGCTCACATGGCTTCCGGCCGAAATTCGACCATGCGAGATTGGACAGGGTCCAAGTGCGGATAGTTCGCTGCGCAATGACCGGATATTGAAACGAGTTTGAGGCAGCTAAAAGTTAGCTGAATTAGACGCTTACGCTAGTCTTTTAGAGAAATGTGTCGGCAGGACTGGCCGCTAGCCAACAGGTGGGATCGAAAGATCCGCGCTAAAAGCCGTCCTCCCGGTCCCGGAACTGCCGTTCCGCAAGCTCGCGTCTCTCTTGCGCTTCGACCGAGAGAGTCGCAACCGGCCGGGCCTCCAGCCGCCTCAAGCCGATCTCCTCGCCTGTCTCTTCGCAATAGCCATAGGTTCCCTCTTCGATGCGCTCGAGCGCGGAATCGATCTTTTTCAGAAGCTTTCTCTCCCGGTCGCGCGTACGGAGCTCCAGGCCGAATTCGGATTCCTGCGTGGCCCTGTCGTTGGGGTCCGGAAAGTTACTGGCTTCGTCCTGCATGTGATGGACGGTGCGATCCACTTCTTCCATCAGTTCCCTTTTCCAGGCAAGCAGAATGTGTCGGAAGTGTTGAAGCTGCCGCGTATTCATGTACGGTTCACCCGCTTTTGCCTGGTATGGCGGAATGCCATGGATGAGACCGACGCTACTCGTCAACGGCCCGCTATCGTGGCGGCGGCTCGGCACTGGACGAATGGGCAAGGACCGGACGACAGCGCGCGAAAACGGCCTGGCGACGGCGGTAGGCTTCGTGACCGTCGTCGTTGCCTTCTTCGCATTGTTCACCTTTGCTAATTTCGCCTTTGACTTGCCGAGACTCTTCACCGGGGCTTTCGCATGGGCGACGCCGGACTTGGCAGTCTTGGCGTGCCGTCCGCCCGTGGCGGCGCGCAGCTTCATAGGCCTCTTCTTCGGGGCCCGGGTCTGCGACTTGCCGGCTATGCGCTTTTTTGCAGCCATGCTGCGAACCGTCTCGCTAGGGAAAACGCGGAATTATACATACGCCGCCCGGGCGTGGAAGGCCGTCTGGCCACTATGTTTGCGCCTGCAGATTCTAGGAAGCGGGGGGACCTGCGGCAGGGGGGCTCCAGCCCGGCTGGCGATGCTCAGCGATGACCGTGGTATAGATGCCACCACGCACGTTGAACCGGGCCGTCAGACGCATGAACCGCGGTGCCAGGGCCGCCACGAGGTCACTCAATATCCGATTTGTTACGGCTTCGTGGAAAGCGCCCACGTTTCGATACGACCAGATGTAGTGCTTCAGCGATTTAAGCTCGATGCACTGCTGATCGGGCACGTATTCCAGATACAGGTTCGCAAAATCCGGCTGTCCCGTACGCGGGCACAAACAGGTGAACTCGGGAACTCGGATCCGGATCCTGTAGTCGCGGCCCGCATTCGGATTGGCGAACGACTCCAGCATGCCGGCTGTGGCGGGAGTTGCCGTTGCGCTGAGCTCCGCTGGCTTCATGCCCGTGGCCGCGTGTCTTGGTGTGTTCACCTGTTTTTTACTTTACACTACCGACTGTGCGCGAACCACGGTTTGGGGAAGCCGTTGCCTGCCATTTATTTGGCAATGGGCACCTGCCTGTCGCTGCGGGAGGTTTTTAATTTGTTGGGACGATATAGACCAGCTCACGAAAAGCACTGTCTGGCGATCATCGCATGCGCATTGCGAGCCGGTTGAGCCATGCGTCTTAGCAGGATCAAGCTCGCCGGTTTCAAGTCGTTCGTCGATCCCACCACCTTTCAGTTGCCGAGTAATCTCGTTGGCATTGTGGGGCCGAACGGTTGCGGCAAATCGAACGTCATCGACGCGGTTCGCTGGGTCATGGGCGAGATGTCGGCCAAACATCTGCGGGGCGACTCGATGGCAGACGTCATCTTCAACGGATCGGCCTCCCGCAAGCCTGTCGGCATAGCGAATATCGAATTGTTCTTCGACAACTCGGATGGCGCGATCGGGGGCCCTTATGCTCAGTACAGCGAGATTTCGCTGAAGCGCACTCTCGCGCGCGATGGCACCTCCAGTTATTTCCTCAATAACACCAGATGCCGGCGCAAGGACATCACTGATCTATTCCTTGGCACCGGCCTTGGGTCGCGCAGCTACGCCATCATCGAGCAGGGCATGGTTTCGCGGCTCGTCGAGGCGAAGCCCGATGAGATGCGCATATACGTGGAAGAGGCCGCTGGCATTTCCAAGTACAAGGAACGCCGGCGCGAGACCGAGACCCGGATTCAACATACGAAGGACAATCTGGCGCGGCTAAGTGACCTTCGCGAAGAGATCAGCAAGCAGATCGAGTATCTGCAGCGGCAGGCCAGAACCGCCGAGCGCTATAAGGAACACAAGGCACGGGAGCGCAAGCTCGAGGCAGAATTGCTGGCTATCCGCCTGGCTGACATCGATCGACATCTCGACGAGGATCGACGCGAGCACTCGCGAGGGCAGACGCAACTGGAAGCGGCCATCGCATCTCAGAGGCGGATCGAGACCGATATTGTGAAGGCTCGCGAGCGGCATGTTGCCGCCACCGAGGGCTTCAATAAGGTGCAGGCTCGTCACTACGGTGTGCAGAGCGAAATCTCACGCCTAGAACAGGCGATAGCGCACGCCCGCGAGATCCGCGACCGCCAACACTCAGATCTCGTGCATACGCGAGAGCAGGCGACGCTCCTGGAGAGCGAGATATCCAGAGACATGAGTCAGCTCGAGGCGTTGCAAGCAGCGTTGCTGGAGTTGGAGCCTGCACTGGTACAGACCCGACTGGCCGAGACTGCTGCGATTCAGGCTCTGCGCCAGGCCGAGGAGGCGCTGGAGCGGTGGCAACAGGCCTGGCAGGAGTTCAACCTTGCCGAAAAAGAGATCCAGCAGACCGCGCAAGTCGAGCAGACGAGGATTGAACATCTCGTGGCGCAATTGGGCCAGCTGCGCCGCCAGCTGGAGACGCTCGAGCACGAACGCGAGGGAGTGAGATGCGACGATTCCGATGACCGCCTGAAGCTCCAGACGACCATCGAGCTCGACACGCAGAGCCGTGCCGCCGCGTTGCAGGCGCGTCTGGACGCACTGGAGGCGGAGGCCGATGGTCTGCGCCAGGACGAACGACGGCTCGGCGCGGATCTCGAACGGATGACGGCAGAGTTGGCCTCAGGTCGTGGGCAGCTCGGGGCTCTGGAAGCCATGCAGCAGGCCGCCCTTGGAGGCGATGATGCCGAGCTTTCCCAGTGGTTGTCGCGCGAGAAGTTGCAGCACGAGCCACGCGTCGCCCAGAAATTGCGCGTCGAGGATCGCTGGCTGCTTGCTGTTGAAACGGTGCTTGGCGAGTTCCTCCAGGCGGTTTGCGTAAAGGGCTTCGCTCACCATCTGTCGAGCCTGCCCGATACGCAGCTAGTCCTCGTGGAGCGCAGCATGGCCGAATCCGTGACTGACCCCCGGACACTGGTCAGTCACGTAGCGGAACCCGGCGAGCTTGCGCAGCTGCTTGCCAATGTCTTCACGGCTGAGAACCTGCCGGCCGCCGTGCTGCTCCAGCGCGACCTGCAGCCCCATCAATCCGTCATTACGCCGGATGGTATCTGGCTCGGTCCGGGCTGGGTGCGCGTTAACCGGGGTCAGCGCACTTCCGTCGGGGCTCTCTCCCGCGAACACCAGATGCGCCACTTGCGGTCTGTCATCGCCGAGCAGGAGCAGGAGATCGGGAGAATAGAGAGCGATCGCGAGGCTGCACGTTCCCGGCTTGCGCAGTTGGCGGAGGACCGAAATCAGGTTACTCAGGAGTTCAATGCGGCCAATCGCGATCACGCCGAAGCCCTGGCCGTTCTCGAAGGTGTGCGCCAGCAGAGCACACGCGCACGTGAGCGGGGCGATCTGCTCGACCGCAATATCGGCGACATCGTTGCCGAAGTTGAGCGGCTCGACACCACACTCAGCGACGCGCGCGATCGCGCCGAGCGCGCAAGCCGCGAATGCAGGCGCCTGTTCGAGAGTAAGCCAGAGCTGGAGCGACAGCAGGACGAACTCGTCGCGGCGTGTAACCTGGCGCGGGATGTGGCGGAACAGGAGCGCGCTGCCGTAGCGCGAACCACGATAGAGTTCGAGGGCCGGCGCGTAACCCGCGAGTCTGCGGATGCGGGCCTCGCGCGGCTACAGGCACAACTGCAGCAGTTGAGCGATCGGTCGAGCCAGCTGGAGCTGGAAATCTCCGGGTCACAGCCGGCAATCGCCTCCATGCAAAGCGAACTGGCGTCGCAGCTCGAGCAGCAGCTCCAGGTGGACCGTGCGCTCGCCGAGAGTCGCGCAGAACTCGAGCAAGTCGAGTCAGCATTGCGTGCTTACGAGGGCGAGCGAAGCGCGGCGGAAAAGGCCGTGGGGTCCTCGAGGGAGTCCGTGGATTCGATCCGGCTCCGCGTTCGGGAGCTCGAGATCAGGCGCGAAGCGGTCATGGAGAGTTTCGCGGCCAACGGCGCGTCGCCGGACACCGTCTTCAATGAGATGCCGCCGGACGCCGATGCACGGCGCTGGCAGGAGAGTCTCGAGGAAGTACGGCGAAAGATCGAACGACTGGGTCCGATCAACCTTGCCGCGATCGAGCAGTACAACGAGCAGGCAGAGCGCAAGCAGTATCTGGACGCGCAAAATGATGACCTGACCGCTGCACTCGAGACACTGGAGCAGGCAATCCGGAAGATTGAGCGCGAAACCCGATCGCGCTTTCAGGAAACCTTTGACAACATCAACCAGGGCCTGAAGAGAATCTTCCCAAGGTTGTTTGGCGGCGGGCACGCCTATCTGAGCCTCGAGGGCGAGGACATTCTGTCGGCCGGTGTCACTGTGATGGCCAGGCCGCCAGGAAAGAGAAACAGCCACATTCATTTGCTGTCAGGCGGTGAGAAGGCACTGACAGCGGTGGCACTGATCTTTTCCATCTTCGAGCTGAATCCGGCGCCGTTCTGCCTGCTCGATGAGGTTGACGCGCCGCTTGACGAGGCAAACGTGGGGCGATTCTGCGACATAGTGCGGGAGATGTCTCAGCGAGTGCAGTTTGTCGTCATCACACACAACAAGACCACGATGGAAATGGTCAAGCAGCTGACCGGCGTGACCATGAATGAACCTGGCGTGTCACGGCTGGTGTCAGTGGACCTGGATGCGGCGGTTCAACTCGCTGCAAGCTGACAGGCTGCTACTGTGTCCGAATTCCGTTGGCTTCTGCTCGCCGCCGGGATACTGATTCTGGTAGTGATTTTCTGGTGGAGCCGCCGTGAAGCCGCGGGGCGGCCGCTGATCTCCCGTTCTATATCCCACCGGCGTCCGCCGACACTTGGCACGGATTCGGGGCAGCAGGCGGCAGGTGGCCCGCAACCCCCGATTGCTGCGGGCCGAACGAGCGCGCACCAGGTTGTCACGGTCAGGCTGACCGGTCACGGCAACGCCACCTTCTCGGGTGAGGCGCTCGTCCTCGCGTTGCGGGAGGCGGGGCTGCTCCATGGACGGTTTGGGATCTTCCATCGCCACGATCCCAAGGACAAGACGCGGGAGCTCTTCAGCGTAGCCAGTCTGACAGAGCCCGGCTCCTTTGATCTCACGCGCATCAAAACGGAGCGCTATCCCGGCGTCAGTCTATTCCTGTCTCTGCCCGCCACTGGAGACGCGGTGGCCGCATTCGATGAAATGCTGGCAACGGCACACACTCTGGCGGTAAAGCTCGGCGGCGAGTTGCTCGACGAGCACGGCAGCCGGCTGAGCGTGCAGCGCGAGCGTTATCTGCGCGAGGAGGTGATCAGGTTCCAGCACAAGATCGTGCCGTCCTGATCTGGACTCCTTCATGCCCGTGCCACGACAGGCCATGCAGCGGGTGCGCAAATTGCGGGACGAGATCCAGGCGCACAACTACCGCTACCATGTTCTCGACGATCCTGTTATTCCAGACGTGGAATACGATCGGCTCATGCAGGAACTGACGGAGCTCGAGCGGCAGCATCCAGACCTCATCGTCCCTGATTCTCCGACGCAGCGTGTGGGCTCCCATCCGGCCGCGGGCTTCTCGGAGGTACGGCACGCGCTACCCATGTTGTCCCTGGACAACGCGTTCGCCGACGCGGATGTAATTGCTTTCGACCGTCGCATACGCGAGCGGCTCGGCGCGGAGGGTACCGTCGAATATTCGGCCGAGCCGAAGATAGATGGGGCGGCAGTCAGCCTCCGCTATGAGCAGGGAGTCCTGGTGCAGGCTGCCACGCGCGGGGATGGCAGTGTGGGCGAAGACGTCACGCATAACGTACGAACCATTTCGTCGGTGCCCCTACGCCTCCAGGGGAAGGCGTATCCGAGCGTACTCGAGGTGCGGGGCGAGATATTCATGTCCCGTCGAGGCTTTGAGAAATTGAATGCGCGCGCTCTTGCAAAAGGCGATAAGACCTTCGTCAATCCGCGGAATGCAGCGGCGGGGAGTCTGCGCCAGCTCGATCCCCGCCTGACGGCGCAGCGTCCGCTGGAGATCTTCGCGTATGGCGTTGGCGAAGTTCACGGCGTCAGGATGCCGGATACTCACAGCGCCTGGATAAAGCGACTGGCTCAGTGGGGACTGCGGACGAATCCGCTCAGTGAAGTAGTCAGAGGACCTGAAGGCTGTCTCGTTTACTACGAGCGAATCGGGCAGTCGCGCAAGGACCTGCCGTATGACATCGACGGCGTGGTTTACAAGGTGAACGACCTCGGCCTGCAGGAGCGCCTGGGTTTCATCTCGCGTGCTCCGCGTTGGGCTCTGGCGCACAAGTTTCCGGCACAGGAAGAAATCACGACAGTCGAGGCGGTCGAATTTCAGGTGGGCCGTACCGGGGCTGTGACCCCGGTAGCGCGTCTGAAGCCGGTTTTCGTGGGGGGAGTGACGGTCAGCAATGCAACGCTGCATAACATGGATGAATTACACCGCAAGGACGTCCGCGTAGGCGACACGGTGACTGTTCGCAGGGCAGGGGACGTGATACCCGAAGTGGTTGGTGTACTGCTGGAGCGTCGGCCGGCACGCAGCTCTCCAGTCCGCCTGCCGCGCTCCTGTCCGGTATGTGGGTCGGATGTGATTCGCCCGCCGGGCGAGGCTGTCGCCCGCTGCACGGGCGGGCTCTTCTGCGCAGCACAGCGCAAGGAAGCGCTTCGCCACTTTGCGTCCCGGCGTGCCATGGACATTCAGGGCTTGGGCGAAAAGCTGACGGATCAACTGGTCGATACCGGAATGGTCAGCACTCCGGCTGACTTATATCGGCTGACCAGTATAGACCTGGAAGCCTTGGAGCGGATGGGGCCCGCTTCTGCATCAAAACTGCAAGAGGCTATACAAGAGAGTCGCGAGACCACGCTCGCCCGCTTTCTGTATGCGCTTGGCATTCGCGAAGTGGGGGAGGCCACAGCCCGGACGTTGGCCGATCACTTTGGGACGCTGGAAGCACTCCAAGGGGCATCGCCGGACGAACTGCAAGAGGTACCCGACGTGGGGCCAGTCGTAGCTGCGGAAATCCATGCTTTCTTTCAGCAACCTCACAATCGCGAAGTCGTTCAGCTACTCCTGAAGTACGGCGTGCGGTGGCCGACCGTGCGGCGATCGGCACCCGGGGGCGGCGCCAGGTTCGCGGGGCAGACATTCGTCGTCACCGGTACACTCAACGCGATGGGACGCGAGGAAGCAAAAGAGCGCATTCGGTTGTTAGGTGGTAAGACCTCAGAGAGTGTATCCCGGAAAACGTCCTTTCTCGTTTGCGGTGAGAATCCGGGTTCCAAGCTACGCAAAGCGGAAGAGCTGGGGGTGCCCGTCGTTCAAGAAGCACAGTTCCTGAAGATGCTGGGGAAGCGGTAAGGTAGCCCTCCATGAGCGCAGACATCACCCAGGAGAGGATTCGTAAGGTGCTCGCGGGCGTGCTGGCACCCCTTGCACGCATACTCTTGCGCTGTGGTGTCAGCTACACCGAATTTGCTGAGCTCTCGAAGGGGGCATTTATCGACGCCGCTTCGAAAGATTATGGAGTGCGGAATAGGCCGACCAATATTGCCCGCGTTGCAGTGATGACCGGGCTATCTAGGAAAGAGGTTAGTCGACTCAGGCGAGAGATAGAGACGCGGCGCACCAAGGTTCATGCAAACGTAACGCTACCTGCGGCGATCTTGAACGTGTGGCACACAAACCCTCGGTACTCCGATAGAACTGGCACGCCCAAGGTCCTGCCATTTGCCGGCAGCGGATGGTCGTTCTCAACTTTGGTAAGAGGGGTGTCGAGGGATATACCACCAGGCGCGATGCGCAGGGAATTAGTGAGGGCGGGGACCGTTCGCGTTGTCGATCGCACGCATGTGGTTCCGACAAAGCGACATTTTGTCCCGGATTCTGCAGATGAGAAGATCATCGTCGGACTGGAGTTAGGTCTCCGGCGACTGACTGAAACGATCGCCTATAACAGTGACCGCGAGAAGCGAGGAGCGATTCGGTTCCAGCGGTTCGTTGAGGGACCGCCGGTCCGAATCGATGAGTTGCCGCAATTGCGAAATGAACTTCACGAGCTTCTGTCGGGCCTTAGCCTATCAATAGACGACTTCCTGTCGTCATTCGCGAAGAAGCGCAGAGCTCAACCTAAGAAGACGATCAAGCGAGTGCGAGCCGGCATCGGCCTTTATTATTTCGACGAGTCGAACGACTAGCAGCGTGCAAACTGGCGATTAGAGAGAATCGGCGCTCGAATGCGCCTTTACGCCGCTGCCATTGATGCCGGCGACACCGCTGCCGTTGATACCCTTGACGCCACTGCCGTTGATGCCGGCGACACCGCTGCCGTTGATACCGGCGACGCCGCTGCCATTGATACCAGCCACACCGCTGCCGTTGATGCCGGCGACACCGCTGCCGTTGATGCCCTTGACGCCGCTGCCGTTGATGCCGGCGACACCGCTGCCGTTGATACCAGCCACACCGCTGCCGTTGATACCGGCGACACCGCTGCCGTTGATACCGGCGACACCGCTGCCGTTGATACCAGCGACACCGCTGCCGTTGATACCCTTGACGCCACTGCCGTTGATGCCGGCGACACCGCTGCCGTTGATGCCGGCGACACCGCTGCCGTTGATGCCCTTGACGCCGCTGCCGTTGATGCCCTTGACGCCGCTGCCGTTGATGCCGGCGACACCGCTGCCGTTGATGCCCTTGACGCCGCTGCCGTTGATACCAGCCACACCGCTGCCGTTGATACCGGCGACACCGCTGCCGTTGATACCGGCCACACCGCTGCCGTTGATGCCGGCGACACCGCTGCCGTTGATGCCCTTGACGCCGCTGCCGTTGATACCAGCCACACCGCTGCCGTTGATACCGGCGACACCGCTGCCATTGATACCGGCGACACCGCTGCCATTGATGCCGGCGACACCGCTGCCATTGATGCCGGCTACACCGCTGCCGTTGATGCCGGCGACACCGCTGCCATTGATACCAGCCACACCGCTGCCGTTGATGCCCTTGACGCCGCTGCCGTTGATACCGGCGACACCGCTGCCGTTGATACCGGCGACACCGCTGCCGTTGATGCCTGTGAGGCGACTGGCACTCGTTGCGATGATCTTCGGAGTGCGACCAGATATGCCCTCGAAACCGAGGATCTCTACGAGGTCGCTGTTGCGCAAGTTGAGCAGATCTGGATTATGGAAGGCCTGCGACAGATCGACTGCGGCAGTGCCCAGGGAAGCGAGCCCGTTAGGCGAAACTTTCGAAACCAGCCCGCGCAAATATACAGGCGAGTTGCCGGCGGAATATCGGCCACCAAGACGCACGACGTTGGATGCAGTGGCTCTGCCGTTGGCATCGACTACGCCTGCGACAGCAACATAGTCGCCGTTAGCAATGCCGCCCCTCGGGAAATCCGTCCGGGCATCGATATCGATCGCCTGATTGAAGACCACGATACGCGGGCCATGCTCGCCCGAGGCAATCGAGCCGGGGCCAACGGCGAGCAGTTGATCGCCCTCATCGAGTCCGCCGGTCACGATGACCTGATCTGCACCAATCTGGAGGTCACTATCGGAAGTCGAGACGACGAGCGACCCGTCATCCGTTACAGCAGCCGCTGTCACTCCGTGAGCGGCAAATGCCCCCTCGCTGATGAGCGCTGAAATAAATGTCAGGGCGACGATAGCCCCAATGTTGGCGATTCTCCACGCGGAAGATTTCATCTTTAGCCCCTGCTTTCCCTTGTTCTTCTTTCCAGGTTGTCGACGCGTGGCGTCGATGGATCATTGGTTATTCGTCGTCGTCCTTTTTTAGGTAGTGGTACACGCCCACACCTGTATTGATTCTCGGTTCCTGGTCGTTTTCGTGAGGCGGCTCGAGCTTGCTGAGCCAGTCATCCAGTTCCTCGAGCAAGAATTGGGCGCGCTCCTTCACGTACTCCTTAAATCTCGGTAGATCCTTCAGTCGTATTCCGGCATCGGCCACAACTGTTCGTTCGAATAACCGCTCTTCCGGTGAAGGCTCTGAGCGGTTGAAGTCCATCGTCTCGACGAAATTCCGAACAGCGTGACCCAATCGATCCAGGCTCTCCGGGGCATCTGCCTTGGGCAGATAGGTTCGCGTTACGACCTTGTATCGACCGCCATCTCCTTCCGTCACCACGCCTATCCGCAACAATTCGTCCAGCATTGCCCGGGCAGGCATGTCGCCGGTATACCGGCGAACGAGTTCCACGAAATCCCGATTACCCGGTGCGTCGTATGGAACTTCCAAGGGAAGTCCGTATGGCCCCGTAAATTGCAGGATCGGTGTGCCAACCACCGAGAATTCGGGTAACGCGATTTAAGTTCGACGCGTAGTCGCGCTGTTGTCTTCCTTGTTGTGTAACCAGCCGGTTGACTTCTTTTCTTGTCAGTCCCGTCAGGATCGCGATTCGACCCTGAGTCATGTTCTTTTCTGGCAACCGGAAGTCGCTCGAGGCGACTTCCACGTACACGTCTTTAGCGATCTCGCTGAACTCAGCGAACGAAACGCTATTTCTGATCAGGATCCGTACCAGAGGCCTCAATAACCGCTTGTAGGCCGCGAGAATCGAAAGCTTCAGGTCGCCTTCTGGCATTAAACATAAATGCGTTGATTAGGGAAAATATTCCCAATTCGCTTGGGCGTCAAGGGGAATACATAAGCAGAACGGGAGGTTACGTTGACCAGCTTAGGCGAGCATATCGGAAGACAGCCCAGCAGATCGATCTAACATATTGTTAGATAAGAGAAAGGCGGTTTTCCGGATATTGTTAAATGAGCCCTTCGGGTTAAGTCATGTCGATGGCCTCTTCGTCGTGGGGACGGGGATGCACATCACCGAGCGGCAAGTTCCGCCCGGCTGTCGCCGCTCAGGAGTCGTTTGGGTTGGCTTGGGGAGCCGACAACTTCTCCAGAAACGACTGACTGACGTCCAGGATCCGAGCGCGCTGGCTCTCCGGCGTCTGCTGATCGGCGAAATTGCCGAACGGCCAGTGGTCACCGCCCTCAATCGGCACGAAGTCCGTGTCCGGCGGAAGGAGTTTGCGCGAGCGCTCGATATCTTCAGAGGCCGTCACGTCATCTGCAGTGCCGAAGATCGAAAGCACGGGAAGGGCGGAACGGGACAGATCGGTGAGCCCGCCCGGAGAGGCAGCCCATAGCATGAGCCCAGCGAGCTCCTGATCGTGATGGCGCGCAAATTCGCCCGCGGCCACCCCTCCCAGACCGTGTCCGGCCACTATCCAGTGGCGAATCGTGGGGAATCGGGTCATGACGCGCCCGGCACGCTCAGGTGCGATTAGGGCGAGATTCAGCGGCATGGGTACCATGACCACCAGAAAACCTCGGCCAGCGAGGTCATGCAGCATGGGGGCGTAGGCAGCGGGATCCGCTCTTGCAGCTGGATAGAAAATGACGCCAGTCGTTGCGTCTACATCTCGTGGCTGAAAGGCTATCCACTGGTCCCTGGAGACGACCACGGCGTCATCCGAATCCAGGGAAAATCGTGCTGATGCGTCAGCGGGTATGACCATTCGCGACCACACGAGCAACCCGATCAGCGCAAGCAGCACCGCGCATATGAGAGCTGGGATTATCCACCCGAGCCAGCGCAGAGCACCCTTTAGTAACGGCAATCGTCGTGACATCAGCGGCTTGGTTCACCACCAACGAAGCGGGAGCATACCGGAGAAGCAGCCAGCGAATCGGCTAAGCTCGCGGATGACTCATTGGACGGAGGCTCGTGATGTCGAAACTCGCGGACGCGGTAGCCGCGGCGCTGGGTGCCGATGCCGTATTAACCGGTGAGGCCGCAGCCGAGCGCGGCACGGGCGTTTGGGCGCCGGGCAGAACACTCCAGGCGGCACTCTATATTCGCCCATCCGACACCGCGGGTGTATCCCGCGTAATGTCGCTGTGTCATGCCGCTGGTCAGAAAGTGGTCGTGCAAGGCGGAGGAACCGGCCTCGTCCACGGGACGGACTCGAATCGCGACGATTTCATCTTGTCGCTCGAGCGGATGAGACACATCGAGGAAGTTGACGCTGTCGGCCAGACCCTGACGGCGCAGGCCGGCGTGACGTTACAGGCCGCGCAGGAGGCAGCTGAGGCCAACGGCCTGCTACTCCCGCTCGACATGGGGTCGAGGGGCACCGCAACGCTCGGCGGTGCTGCCGCGACCAACGCCGGCGGGAACCGTGTCCTGCGGTATGGCATGACCCGCGCACTCGTTCTCGGCCTTGAAGGCGTGCTCGCCGATGGCACCGTGATCTCGTCTTTGAACCGGATGATCAAGAACAATGCGGGTTATGACCTGAAACATCTCATGATCGGTTCAGAGGGCACCCTGGGCGTCATCACGCGGCTGGTGTTTCGTCTCGCGCCGCGTCCGGCAAGCCGCCAGACTGCGTTGGTTGCCCTGGTCGACTTTCGGGCGATGACGAGTCTTCTGCACTCGTTGTCGCGGGATCTGGGCGGCACGCTGTCGGCTTACGAGGCGATGTGGCAGGACTTCTATCGTTTCATGACGGCGCCCGGTACCGGGCACCCGACTCCCGTCGGCAGGAATCATCCTTACTACGTGCTGATCGAGGCGGAAGGCAGGGATCCGGACCGCGATTCCGAACAATTCGAGAAGGCCCTCGCACGGGCGCTGGGCGATGGTCTGGTGGCGGAAGTGGTCATTGCGAAATCGGGCCGCGAGCGCGACACCCTGTGGGCGATTCGGGACGATGTCGTACGCTTCCAGGAATTCCGCCCGATGTTCATGTTTGACGTCAGCATGCCGCTGAACGAAATGGATGCCTATGTTCAGGTCGTGCGGAAGTCCATCTGTACGCTGTGGCCTACCGCGAGCTTCTTTACGTTCGGACATATCGCCGATGGCAACCTGCATTTCGCAGTCAGCGCGGGAGAACCCGATGGCAACGGGCGGCGAAAGGTGGAGAGTGCGGTATATGAGCCGCTCGGCGCGATAGGCGGGTCGATCTCCGCCGAGCACGGCATCGGACTCGAGAAGAAGTCCTACCTGGGGCTTTGCCGCAGCGAATCCGAAATCGAGCTCATGCGAACGCTCAAGCGCGCGCTCGACCCGCGCGGCATCCTCAATCCGGGCCGCATCTTCGATACCCGCTGAAACCGCGCGTCAGAACTTCCGCGCGGCGAAATCGGCGATGATGTCCTCGAGCGGGCGGGCGACGCGGCCGGTCTGCAGTTCGTCGAGTTCGCGATGGGCTGCCTGCAGGACGCGATCGAGATAATCCATGCGCCGCGCAGCACGCTCGGCCTTCTCTTCATGCGAAGGCTCATAGCCTTCGATGGTGGAACGCGGAAACAGGCCATGGGCCTCGATCAGTCGCTCGATTGTGTCGAGGCGGTCGCGTAATACCGATACTTCGCTCGCCAGTGACAGCGTGATCCCGAGCACCTTCTCAATGGCTGGATCGGAGAAATTCTGTGGCCGTTCGCCCTTTGCGGTTCTCGATATGCGGACGCGTCGACCCCTTCCACCTGCAGCCATCAACGCACCTCAACGCCGCCCGACGACGACCGTATAAGGGTACTCGTCGGCATAGGCCATGTGGGCCTTGTCGTAGTCGGGGATCAGGCGTTCGACCGAAACCTCCTCCGGCTTCCAGCCACCTTCAACCGCCACGGCCTTGAGATCCAGTCCGGTCATGAACCGGGCGAACCCTTCGTTGTTGTTGTAGCTTTCCCAGTCATGCATGAATTGCTTGAAGATTGTGTTGCCTCGCGGAATATCCATGTGCAGCATCAGGCCGCCGGGCTTCAGCAGGCGGCGACTCTCGCCGAAGATTCGCGGCATCGCCTTCAACGAAGTCTCGTGGATGAGGATCTGCGAAACCACCAGATCGAAGCTGCTATCAGGAAAATCCGTCCGCTCGGCGTTCTGCTGACTGAAGTGCACGGCGACGCCCAGGGCTTCGCAGCGGGCGTGAGCGTAGCGCAGGACCGGCGCGCCGACGTCGATTGCGTGCACCTCGGCTTCCGGGAAGGCGCGCGCCCACGCCGTCGTGCTGCTGCCGATGGTGCAGCCCATATCGAGGATTCGCTTCGGAATGAGCGCCGGCCGATTCTTGCGAAAGCTCGATACCGCAAGCCGGCCGAGGTAGTCGCATTCGGGGCCCCAGGCGTCGGGCATGTACATGCCGACGCCGATTTCGTAAATGGCGCCGGCGGCAATGTCGTCGTCGGTCCATTCGACGTGATATCCGCCGGGCTGTATGTGGATGTCCATCTCGGTCTGGTAAGACGGAATCCCAAGGCTGGGGTCGAGCCGCAGCGAGCCTTTCCTGTCCTTCGCGCCAGCATAGCGGCGGGCGCGCTCGATGAGTTCCGGCAACTGGCGCTCGGTGGGTGCGATGGCGGACTCCCACAGCATTTCCTGGCTGCGTCGCTGCAGCGCGCTCCAAAATTGGTAATAGGGCTGCTGCGCCATCTGCTGTCGGACCTCGTCCCGGGTTTCCGGGGCGCGGCCATGTTCCGCCGCGAACTGCGGCATCACCCGCTCCTCGAAGATGCGCAGATTACCGGGCAACACTCGCGTCGAGAGGTAGCCTCTAAATGCCTTTACGAAGTCGAGCCGGGCGTCGTCGTCGTGGGACGTATCAGGCAGCATCGGATGGAGTGGCTTGGTCATCGGAGCTCAGCAAACGGTGAGCCTCTGGAGTCAAAGAAGGCTACCACAGATGGATTGACGGACATGCGGATATCGGCTGCTTATGGAAACAGCGTGCTACCACGCGATCGATTCGCCGTTGTAACGGCGGAAGGTGCCGGAATCGGCCAGTGTGAAACCGGCTATCAGCCGCCGCATGCCGGAAACGCTGTCGCATATCTCGACCGTTGCGCCGCCGACGTTCATCCTGGTCTTGACGTAACCCGGACAGATCAGCGCCACGATCACCTCTCGCGACCTCAGACGTTCGGCAATCAGCGTCATGGCCTTGTTCAGTGCCGTCTTGCTGGTCGTGTAGGCGAGAGCTTCACGCCGACTCTCTGCGATGGAGCCAGTGACGCTCGATAGATTGACGATTTTCTTCTCGTTGCTGGCCGCAACGGCATCCGCGAATGTCTCGGTCATTTTCACCGTGCCAAGGGTATTGGTCCTGAAGACCTGGTCCCACAGCTGGTAGTCGACGGAACCGAAGTGCTGGCGATGCAGATTGTCGCGAAAGGGCAGAGCTCCCATGACGCCTGCATTGTTGATCAACACATCGATGGGACGGCCTTCCGTGCGTTGAGCCAGCGCCTCGATCGATGCGTGATCCGCGATGTCCAACGTCTCGGCGCTGACATCCGGATAACGCCGGGCGATTTCGCCGAGGTCGGCCGCCTCCGCCGGCGAGCGGCAGCAGGCGATCACGGTGCACCCATCGGCAGCATACTGTCGGACGAACTCGAGGCCGAGGCCTCGGCTTGCGCCGGTGACGAGTACGGTGGCCGTGCTCATGCCGGAATACTAATTGAAAGGTCCCGCGGAACGACAGCGGCTTGTACCTGACGGCGACCAGGCTACCGGCAGAGTAGTATTGCCGCGGGAATCCAGGTGACATTCGATGGTCTCCAAGTCCGCCGGCGAACGCGGCGTCAAGTCTTTCTTCGGTGATCCTGCTGCGGCGAATACCGTGCAGGTCTGTCGCGGGTTGTCCTGCGATCTCAACGGGGCTGCCACGCTCTGCGCTCGCGTCGGACCGTATGTGGACGTTCGATCGGTGTACTGCCTTGGTTTTTGTGACCGCTCGCCGGCCTTGTGCGCGCCAGGCGGCGAGGTGCTCTTCGGGCCGGCGGCGCTCGCCTGGCCGACTGGCCCGGTCGTGGACGACGAGGAGCGACTGCCGGACATCCGAGTGCTCTCACGGCGCTCCGTGGTTGCCGAGCGCATTGCGAGTGGCAATCACGCGTCGCTGAGCCTGGCGCTGCAAGCAGGCGTATATGGCGGCCTGGCGAAAGCGCTCGCCGGCAGCCCGGAATCGGTGCTTGCAATCGTCGAGGCGAGCGGCGAACAAGGCAGAGGCGGCGCGGGCTTCCCGACAGGGCGCAAGTGGCGTGCGTGTGCAGCGGTTCCGGGCCCCCGTTGCGCAATCGCAAACGGGGACGAGGGGGATCCGGGTTCCTTCATCGACCGCGTGCTTCTGGAAAACGATCCGCATGCCCTACTCGAAGGTCTGCTGCTGTGCGGGTTTGCCATTGGGGCCTCGGAGGGGGTCATCTTCATACGGGCGGAGTATCCGCGCGCCCAGGCGTTGATGGCGCAGGCGATCGTCGAAGCGCGCGAGGCTGGCTTGCTTGGCAACTCGGTCATGGGATACCCGTTCTCGTTCGACGCACGCGTGGTCACCGGCCAGGGCAGTTATGTGTGCGGCGAGGAAACGGCGCTGCTGAACGCGCTCGAAGGACGCCGTGGTGAGGTCCGCGTGCGGCCGCCTTACCCGATCTGGTCGGGACTGCACGGCCGGCCCACGGTCGTGAACAACATCGAAACGCTGGTGAACATTCCCTGGATCGTTCGCGAAGGCGCGGACGCCTATCGCCGGCTGGGGACGACGCACTCGCCCGGCACCAAGGCATTGTGCTTCAGCAGAGGTTTCGCTCGTCCCGGTATCGTCGAGACGGAATTCGGCGTGAGTCTGCGCGAGCTGATCGAGGTTCATGCCGGCGGAGCGAGAGACCCGTGCGGACTGGCTGCCGTCGCCGTGGGGGGACCCATGGGCAGCGTGCTGACGCCGGCGGAATGGGATGTCGAGCTGGACTACCCGAAGCTCCGCAATCGCGGCGTGCAACTCGGACACGGCGGCATCGTGGCGATTCCTGCCAACGCGAGGCTGGCCGACGTGCTCTGGAGTTGGGTTGCATTCATGGCGGCGGAATCCTGCGGGAAGTGCGTGCCCTGCGGGATCGGTTCACGGCAGGCGGTCGGCCTCGTCGAGCGCCTGCGGCGAGAGCCGATGCTCGACTCGCAGGTGACTGAGGAGCTCGTGCGTCTCATGCGGACGGTGGAGGCCACGAGTCTCTGCGGTTTCGGCCAGGGCATTGCGCGTCCGGTGATGACGCTCGCGCAACTCGCCGTCCGCCAGGAGCGGGGCGGGGATGCGCAATGAACGGCGTGGCGCTATGGATTGACGGCCAGGCCGTCATGGCAGCGGATGGCGACACTATTCTGACCGCTGCGCGGACCGCCCGTCTGGCGCAGGCGATCCCAACCCTGTGCCACGTGCAGGGCTCGAAGCCGGAAGGCGGGTGCCGGCTATGCATTGTCGCGGTGTCCGGCGAAGAGCGGGCCGTCGCGGCGTGTACGACGCCCGTATGTGCCGGAATGAACGTTGACACGTCGGCGCCCGAAATCGAGGCGGAGCGCCGCCGGATTCTGATGATGCTTGCCGCCGCCCATCCGCTGGCAACGCTCGAGCCTGCCCAAGGAGGGCGCGAAGCCGCACATTTCCACGGCCTGCTGAAGCGTTACGGGCTCAAGCCCATGCCGCAGGCGAGCCGCGGCCCGGAGCGCACGCCCTCATCTCAGACTCACCCTTACCTTCGCTTCGATCCCGCGCTCTGCATCGTTTGCCGCCGGTGCCTGCACGTCTGCGAGGACCTGCAGGGCCAGTTTGTCTTCGGCATCGGCGGGCGGGGCAGCGAGGTCCACCTCCTGTTTGGCACGGAGGAGCAATTCAGCGGGTCGCCGTGCGTGAGCTGCGGGGCCTGCGTGGAAGTCTGTCCGACGGGTGCGCTGTTCGATGTCGACCGCAGGACTGCAGCCGACGCAGCGGGCACAGTACGCTCCGTCTGCGGCTATTGTGGCGTTGGCTGCAACGTCGAGATCGCGACCGATGGTGGCACAATCCAGCGGATATCCGGGGCTGTTGAGTCTGCGGTCAACGCGGGCCATCTCTGCGCCAAGGGCCGCTATGCCCACGGCTGGGCTCATTCGTCGGAGCGTCTGACGCACCCTCTGCTGCGCGAAGGCGGTGCGTTCCGTGCCGTCACATGGGCGCACGCCCTCGGCTGGGTGGCGGAGCGCCTGAGAAGCCTGACGGGACGGCACGGCCCGGATGCGGTCGGCCTGCTGACATCGTCGCGCTCGACGAACGAGGCGGCATATCTGATGCAAAAGATATTCCGGAGTCAGCTCGGCACGAACAACGTGGACTGTTGCGCGCGTGTCTGTCATTCCTCGACGGCCCTCGCGCTCACTCTGGCAACCGGCACCGGGGCGGCATCGGCTTCCTACGGCGACATCGAGACCGCGCGAACTATCGTCGTGGCGGGTGCCAATCCGACCGAGGCGCACCCGGTCGTGGGAGCGCGAATCAAGCAGGCCGCCCGGCGCGGGGCGCGCCTGATCGTGATCGACCCGCGACGCATCGAACTCAGCCGCTACGCCACTGTCCACCTCCAGATCGAGCCCGGGACAAACGTGGCGCTCTTCAATGCAATGGCGAAGATCGTGCTCGACGAGGACCTTTACGATCACGCATACGTTGCGGCTCGCACCGAAGGATTCGCGGAACTCGGAGGATTCCTACGGGACGTTTCGATGGAGGATGCCGCTCTGGCTTGCGGACTCGACGTCGAGGTGATCCGCGAGGTTGCGCGGCTCGTTGCCGCCGGTCCCGCCCTCTTCGTGACGGGTCTTGGCCTGTCGGAGCTCACTCAGGGCACCGATTCCGTGCTGGCGTTGACGAATCTCGCCCTCCTCACCGGCAGTTTCGGCCGCGCGGGCGCCGGCGTGCTGCCGCTGCGCGGTCAGAATAACGTACAAGGCAACGCCGACATGGGCAGCGCCCCGACCTATGTGACTGGCTACCAGTCCCTCACCGATCCGGCGGTTCAAAGGCGGCTTCTCGATAACTGGGGAATCGTGCCACCTGCAGAGCCGGGTCTCACGATTCCTGAAATGCTGGAGGCGGCCAGGACCGGCGCGCTCCGCGGCTTGTGGATTCAAGGCGAGGATATCGTGCAGAGCGATCCGAACGAGGCTGCCGTCATCGAAGCGCTCGAAGAGCTCGAGCTGCTGGTGGTGCAGGAATTGTTCATGTCCGAGACTGCGCGATTCGCGCATCTCGTACTGCCCGCGGCGGGAGTTCTCGAACAGGACGGTACTTTCACGAATGCCGAACGACGCATACAGCGGGTGCGGCGCGCCGTGAAACCCCCGGGGGAGGCGCGCCCTGACTGGGAAGTTGCCCGCGATCTCGCGCGCGCTCTCGGCGCCGCCTGGGACTATGCGACGCCGGCTGACGTCATGGCGGAGATCGCGCGGATCGCGCCCGACCTCTTCGGCGGAGTGAGTTATCACCGGCTCGATGGCGACGGTCTGCAATGGCCGTGTCCGGATGCGCGTCACCCGGGGACCGCCACCGTGCACGCGGGACAATTCATGCGCGGCCGCGGCAAATTTTCCGTGGCGCCCTACGTGCCGACGCCAGAGCGGCGTGCCGCCGACTGGCCTTATCTGCTGATTACCGGCCGCGTGCTCCAGCACTACAACGTCGGCAGCATGACACGGCGCACGCCGAGCACGAGCCTCGCGCCGGGGGACTTCGTCGTGATGCATCCGGAAGACGCCGCGACGGAGGGTCTGGAAAACGACGACCGTGTGGTTGTCCAGAGCCGTCATGGGCGACTCGAGGCGCCCGTCCGGCTCGGCGATGAGATGAGGCGCGGGACTCTGTTCCTGTCGTTCCACTTTCCTGAGACGCATACCAACGCGGTCACGAGCGGCCTGGTCGATTCGGCGTCGAAGTGCCCCGAGTACAAGGTCACCGCCGTGCGCATCAGTGCGGTGCGAGCCGGGATGGGCGGCACGGGCGGGTACGAATGAGTAGCCCGCCCGACTGGCCGGCTATTTCCCGCCTGATCTGGGAAACGAAATATCGCTGGGGCGCGGAGTCCGGGATCACCGACACGTGGCATCGCATAGCGCGTGCGGTCGCTTCCGTCGAGCCATCAGAGCGGGAAACCTGGGCCAGGCGCTTCTACGAGCTCATGGACGGATTCGCTTTCCTGCCCGGAGGCCGCATCGTTGCCGGCGCGGGAACTGACCGTCACGTGACGCTATTCAATTGCTTCGTGATGGGCATCATCGAGGACAGCCTGGACGGGATCTTCGACGGCCTCAGGGAAGGGGCGTTGACGATGCAACGAGGCGGCGGCGTAGGGTACGACTTCTCGACGCTCCGGCCCCAGGGAACGGCGGCACTCGCGACCGGGTCGATCGCCTCCGGTCCGGTTTCCTTCATGCGCATCTGGGATGCGATGTGCGCGACCATGCTTTCCACGGGCGCGCGCCGCGGAGCCATGATGGCTACCCTGCGATGCGACCATCCGGATATCGGATTTTTCGTGGATGCGAAGCGCGACGCGGGCGTCCTGCGCCATTTCAACGTATCGGTGCAGGTCACCGATGCTTTCATGGCGGCCGTCGAAAGCGACGATGAATGGCCGCTGCTGTTTCCGGTGCGGCCGGGCGGCTCGAGCCGCGGTGCAAGACTCATCCGGAGAACGTGGAGCGGAACGCGCGAGGCCGTTGACTGCGAGGTGCTGAAGGTGGTGCGGGCGAGGGAGCTCTGGGAACGGATTCTCAGGGCAGCCTACGACACCGCGGAGCCGGGCGTGCTGTTCGTGGACCGGATCAACCGCGAGAACAATCTGCACGACCAGGAGCGGCTCACGGCGACCAATCCCTGCGGCGAGATCCCGCTGCCGCCATACGGGGCCTGCAATCTCGGGTCGCTCAATCTGACGAGCTTCGTCATCGAGCCTTTTGAACCCGGTGCCCGGCTGGATTTCGCGCGGCTGACGAGCGCCGCACGGACAGCCGTCCGGTTCCTCGACAACGTCATCGACCTCAGCGAGTACCCGCTGACGCGGCAGGCGGAGAACGCACGCAGCACACGCCGCCTGGGACTGGGAATCACCGGTTTGGCAGATGCCCTGGCCATGCTGGGGCATCGCTATGACGGCTGGACAGCCCGCGGGGTCGCGGAAGATGTTCTGAAATCGATCTGCCTGGCCGCCTATGCCGAGTCCGTGGATCTCGCCGCGGAGCGCGGCGCGTTTCCCGCGTTCAGGCGCGAGGCCTATCTCTCCAGCCGGTTCATCGAGCGGCTGCCGGTGGACTTGCGCGACAGGATTGCACGGCACGGCACTCGCAACAGCCACCTGCTGGCGATCGCGCCGGCGGGAACGATCAGCTTGCTCGCAGGCAACGTATCGAGCGGCATCGAACCGATCTTCGCCCTCGAGGGACGGCGCCGGATCCTCGAACCCGACGGCAGCTACGGTACACACGCGGTGAACGACTATGCATGGAGCCTTTGGCAGGCGCGCCACCCGGGACAGACTCCTGCGGAGAGCCTGATCACGGCCGACGCCATTCCCGGTGAGGCACACCTGGAAATGCAGGCCGTTCTTCAACCCTCGGTGGATAACGCGATCTCGAAGACCATCAATGTACCCGCAAGCCTTGGATTTGAGGCTTTTCGCGGGTTGTATACGCTCGCTTTCCGGCGCGGCCTGAAAGGGTGCACCGTATTCCGGCCGAACCCTGTCCGGGGCGAGATTCTGGCCCGTGGGTCAGGGTCGCCGGAGGCCGGGCAGTGTTGTGGCCCGGAACGTGAGCCTGACTGAACTTCGTTTCTTGCGGTGTAGTCTACACTGACAAATTGTCGATTATGATGAGCGCGGAGGGAGTGCAGAATATGACTATCGGAAGTTCAACAGAAAGGCTTCTCGACGACGTGCGGGATGTGGTGCGCGACGCAGAGGCGTTGTTGCAGGCGACAGCTGCACACGGCGGCGACAAGCTCGATGCGGTACGCACTCGGGCGACGGACTCGCTGCAGAAGGCCCGCAAGCGGCTGGCCGCTCTGGAGAAGGGCGCGGTCGAAGAAGTGAAGGAAGCAGCCGAGACTGCTGACAATTACGTTCATGAGAATCCGTGGCAGGCGATTGGAGTCGCCGCCGGAGTCGGCCTGCTGGTGGGGCTGCTCATTGGCCGGCGTTGATCCCGTTCCCTGTGCAAGCTGCAGAAGAAGATAGTGCGGAGCCCGCCGGGGGGCCCGTAGGCAGGCTGCTCCAGTCGGTTCGCAATCTGCTCGCGACCGTGCTGAACGTCGGGCGCACGCGGCTCGAGTTGCTCACCGTCGAGTTCCAGCTCGAGGCGCAGCGAGTCGTGGTCCTGCTCCTGCTCGGCGTGCTGACGGTATTCTCCGCCGGCATTGCCCTCGCGTTCATAGCGGTGACCGTGATCGTCGCCTTCTGGGATACCCATCGGGTGTTGGCGGCTTTGTTCGTGACGGGTACCTTTCTCGGCATCGCAGTGGTTTCCGGCGTCCTGCTCGCATACCGAATCCGCGCCAAGCCGCGACTGCTCGCGGGAACGCTCGCCGAACTTGCTGAGGACGCTCGGCGCCTGAGGGATGCACCGTGAGCCGTCGCGCACGGGAGCTGGAAGAGCGCCAGGCGGCATTGCGGCTGCGCTGCGCCGCGCAGCGCGCCACGACTGTTGCTCACGCCAGAGAGCTGCGAGCGCGAGTCTCCAGGATAGATGCCAGGATCACCAAGCTCGAACGGTGGGCGTTTCATCCAGCAGTGATCGGCGCGGGCGTGGCACTGGCATTCCTGTTCATACGAGCGCGACCGCTGCGGGGCATGAGAACTGTCCTCGCGCTGTTGCCACCTGCCCTGCGGTTAGCAAGTACGGGTTGGCAAATTTATCGCGAGGTGCGCCATGCCCCCTGAGAAGACCAGAATCGCCGCTTCTTCGGCAGTGCAAGAGGGGCAATTGCTGAGAACCGAGGCCGGCGAGAAGAGGATCCTCGTCTCGCGTGTCGACGGCCGGATTTGCGCGGTGATGGATCGCTGCCCGCACATGGGGCTGTCGCTTGCGCGGGGCCGGATCGAAAACGGCGTGATCACCTGCCCGTGGCACAACTCGCGCTTCGAGTTTCGAACCGGCAGGAATCTGGACTGGGCCACCGCGGTCCTGGGCGTGCCCGTACCGCGGTGGGCTCACAAGGCTCTCGCCATGGGCAAAGCGCCCGCGCCGCTGCAGACGATTGGCGTGGAAGAGGTGGGCGGCGAGGTGTTCGTCTCGATTTAACCTCTGGCGCGGACGGGTGTTGTAAATTCGCGACGCCGAAACCCTGACACAGACCGGCGCCGCTCGCAGCGCCAAGGCTGCTGCTCTGCAGAGCGGCATAAAATCAAAGCAAGTGAATGAATATGCGGGGGTTGCGACAAAGCACCAATCCCTATATGCTGCGGCGCGCTGTGTGGGGAAAAGGCGTCCCTTGATATTACCCGACGCCCGGTCTGTGGCTTCCCCGCAGCGGACTCGTTGATTGTTGCGTCAGTCCATTGGAGGACCCATGAAGAAAGCTTTGGCAATATCCGCAGCGATTGCGGCGTTACCCCTTGCTCTGCAGAGCACCGCGAAGGCCGACGTCTTAAGCTGGACCGAGATTGGCGTTGGCTGGGACATCGCTGATTCCGGCGATAACACGACCGATGCCTTCGACGTGAAGGCCAGCATTGGCCTAGGCAAGATGTTCCACATCCAGGCGAGCTACCTCGACGGCAGCGAGGGCGGTGGCGGCCCGGATTTCGACGGCTATGACATCCGCGCCGGCATTCACCCGAACGTGAGTGACACCACGCAGCTGGTCGTCGACGCGATCTATATCAACTACACGGCCAGCGACGTGTTCGGAACCCCCGGTTTCGACGTGGACGAGGACGGCTACGGCCTTGGCTTCGGCGTACGCCACAAGATGGGCGACAAGTTCGAAGTGCGCGCCCAGGCCGACCTCATCTGGGGTACCTGGGACCCGAACTCCGGCACGTCGGAGGACTTCACCAACACCTCAGTGACCATCGGTGGCCGCTACTACTTCACGCCGGCGATCTTCGGCGGAGTCAGCGTGGGCCTGAACGGAGCAGAAGCCCTGAGTGCTGCGGGCGTCGGCGACGATGTCCTCCGCGCTGAGGTCGGCTGGTCCTTTGGAGGAGACGTCCTCTAACTAAAGATTGAGTCAGGCAGGGTTCGGAAGAGTTCACACCCTTCCGCGCCATCCGACGCGAGCCAGGCGCCCTGCGCGAGCAGGGCGCTTTTTTTTTGGGGGGATCTACGCTGCCGTTTTGTGAGCAGCGAGACCGATCAGTCCCGCCAGCCCCGCCAGTACTCGGGCCAGCGCTTCCCGACCAACTCGAACGTCTCCGGGCTATGCTCCTCGATGAGCACGCGCGACACGGCAGGCCACTTATCAGGTCCGCCCTCGGCGGGAAGCTGTCGTGTCGCGTCGATGATCATCTTGCTGGTCACCCAGCGGGTCGGGGCGCTCGGGTCCAGCGGGAAACCGCGCGTTTGCGGAATCAGCAATGAGGCGGGGCTAGGCTGCCAGCGCGTGCCGAACGCGTGGAAGATCTGGTTCTTGTCGTGCAGGTCGATGTCCTTGTCGACGACGATGATCACCTTGCCGAACATGTCTCCGGCTGCCAGATGCTGGCCGGCGATCATTCCGTCTCCCGCCATCCGCTTGTCGATGCTCGCCAGTACCACGCCGACGGTCTCGACCGGCCGGTAAAGGTCCGTGAGATTCGGGATGATCTTGCGGTAGTGAACGTAGTTGGCCACGGCCTGCGGCATGCTCATGGTCAACTTGGTCACGCCGGCGAAGGCGTTGATCAACCAGGGCTTGCGCCGGTGGGTGATTGCCCTGACCTGCATGAAGAAATTCCAGGGCTTCCTGAGTCCCATGTACCCGTACACTTCCCCGTACGGACCTTCCTCCTCTCCCTGATCGGTGGGTATCTCGCCCTCAATGACCATTTCGGCGTGCGCCGGGACGAGTACCTCACTCGTCGTGCATTTCACCAGCTCCACCGGGCGACCCATGAGCCCGCCCGCGATCTCCAGCTCATCCTCACCGAGACCGGCGATTTTCGAGCTGCCGACCGAAAATGTGATCGGGTCTGCACCGATCACGACGGCCGCATTTACGACCGCGGCGCCTCGTTTCTTGGCGCGCTGGATGAAGCTCCAGCCGTGCTGGCCGACCTCGCAGTTGACGCCGATTTTGCGCGGGCCCTTGAGCTGACAGCGGTACGTCGCGACATTGCGGCCGAGCTCGGGGTCTTCCATGAAGACCGTGCCGGCGGTGATGTAGGGGCCCGCGTCGCCCGGGTTCGTGTGTATCCACGGGAACCGCAGCAGATCCACATCGTCGCCCTTCACGATCACTTCCCTGACCGGAGCCCCGTCGGCGTCGATCGTGACGGGAGCCAGTTTCGGCCATTTCCCGTCGGCGCCGAGCTTCGCCCGTAAATGGCTCCAGGCCGCCCGATACATGGCCCGATTGTCAGTGGTTACGGTCGGTACGCCGTAGGCCAGGGCTTCGGCAATCCATCCCGGGAAGACGTTGCCGAGCACCGGTCCTTCGATCCATCGGCCGCCGATTTTGATCCGCTCGATGAGAAACGCAGGCGCTTCCTGGAATCCGAGCTCCTCGATCATCCGGTAGGCAAAACCGGTCGGCTCGAAGCGGTCCTGGTCCATTTCATGGATGCGCAGCAGGCGGCCATGAGCCTCGAGCGCGGCCGCGTACTGCCGGAAAGACGCGTACGGACCGTGCGCGGGCTGCTCGACGGGCGATGGAATCGCGGCATTCATCAGATCACGCCCTCCCGGCGCAGCGAATCCATCTCGCTCGCCGACAGTCCCAGGAGCCCGCCAAATACTTCCTGGTTGTGTGCGCCGATGGCCGGACCCGGCCAGTCCGTGCGCCCGGGAGTCGCACTCAGGAACGGGACCATCGCGGGGATGGTGAGCGGCTTGCCGTTCACCTGCACTTCCTCGAAAAGGCCACGTGCGCGGAAATGCTCGTCGCTCATCATGTCGACGACGCTGTAGATCGGCCCGGCGGGTACCTCCGCCTTCTCGAGCGCGGCCAGGACTTCGTCCGACGTACGGACGCTGGTCCAGGCGGTGATTGCCGTATCCAGCTCCTTCTCATGACGCACCCGTCCGGCATTGCTCGCCATGCGGGGATCGTCCGCCAGATCCGGCCGGTTCATCGCGTGCATGAGCCGCTTGTAGATCGAATCGCCGTTGCCGCCAATGATCACGAACTTGCCGTCACGGCATTCGTACGTGTTGGTCGGCGCGATGCCCGTCAGCGTCGAGCCCGACGGCTCGCGGACCACACCGGCCCCCGAGTACTCCGGGATGACGCCCTCCATCATGTTGAAGACGGCTTCGTAGATCGCCGTGTCGATCACCTGGCCCGGGTTGCCACGGTCCTTCATCCGGTGCACGCAGGCGAGCAGGATGCCGATGACGCTGTGCACGGCCGCCAGCGTGTCGCCCAGGCTGAGATTGGGACGCACCGGCGCCTCGCCGGGGACGCCGTTGACGTAGCGAAACCCGCCCACGCCTTCGCACACCGACGCAAACCCTGTGCGGGAGGCGTAGGGTCCGGTCTGGCCATAGCCGGAGATCCTCGCGTAAATGAGCTCCGGATGGCTTGCGCGCAGATCATCCGGGCCGAGTCCCCATTTCTCCATGGCGCCCGGCCGGAAATTCTCGACCAGTATGTCGGAGCGGGCTGCAAGCCGTCGGACGAGGTCGCGCCCTTGATCCGTCCGCAGGTTCACGGTGATACATTTCTTGTTGCGACCGAGGCTGTGCCACCACAGGGACACGCCATCCTTCATGACGCGCCAGGTCCGGATCGGATCGCCGGTGCCCGGCGGCTCGATCTTGATGACCTCGGCGCCATAGTAAGCGAGGATGCTGGTCGTGAAAGGTCCGGCGAGCAGCTGACCCAGTTCCAGGACGCGAAAGCCATCGAGAGGACGCGACGTGGGTTTCCGGGTCATGCAGGCGAGTCTAGCCGACGGCGGCAGACGCCCCAAGTCCGGTCTCTCCCGGGTTCAGGACTCCGTCAGTGGCGCCGGGTCAAGTGGCTCTCGAGGAACCGCCCGATTTCGGCGGAGGCCTGCCTGGACTCGGGCGCCTGCGGATGTTCCTGCCATACGTGCCACATCCCCTCCCAGACATCGAGCGTCACGTCCACGCCCGCCTCGCGGGCACGGCGCGCCAGCCGTACGGAGTCGCTGAGCAGCACTTCGCGGGTGCCGACCTGGATCAGCAAAGGAGGGAAACCACGCAGGTCGCCATAAACCGGCGAGATCAGCGGGTCTTTGACGTCATGCGTCCCCGCGTACACTCCCGGATGTTCCGTCGAGTCTCCGACGACCAGAGGATCGTACGCCGCCAGCGTCACGCGCGTATCGCTGCCCGGCGACAGGTCGGTCGTGGGCGAGAGCACGACGATGGCGGCCGGCTGGGCGAGATGCGCGTCCTTGATGGCGAGCGAAAGAGAGAGCACGAGGCCGCCCCCCGCGGAGTCGCCCAGCAAACCGATGTCCCTGCCGTGGTAACCCTGCCTCAACAGCCACCGATACGTGGTCAGGCCGTCGTCCAGAGCCGCGGGGAACTTGTTTTCCGGTGCGAGTCGGTATTCCACGGACAGCACGGGCATGCGCGCAGCCGGGCCAATCCGCAGCGGTACGCCGAGATTGGTGGTGGCCGATCCCAGTATGTAGCCGCCGCCATGCATGTACATGATCACTTTCTTTGCATGAGAGGGGTCGCCGGTTCGTACCCAGTAGGCCGGCACTCCGCCGGCGTCTACCTGTTCGAGCTTGTAGTCCGTGGTGATGCGGCGGGCATTCGTCAGGAAGATGTTGTTCACGCCGTTGCGCAGACGCTGCATCATCTGCGGGTCTTCGTAGTTGATGTCCACAGCCGGTCGTCTGCCCAGAGTGCGATAAAATTCCTGTGCCTCCGGGCTGATCAAAGCCGGGGGTGCAACCGGAGTTGCAGCGAAGGCGATGCCGGCTGCAGCCAGTCCCGCCGCGAGCGGCAGGGCGCGAATGATTCTTGGCATGTTCCTGGTTCCTGTGGTTTGCGGCGCAGTCAGGTGGGCCGGGCCTCACCCACGTAGTGATAGCTAATGAAGCGGGGTCCTTCGAGGTAGCCTCTCTCGATTTCCGCGAAGGCGAAGCCGGCCTCGGCGATCAGGCGGTCGATCGGGCGATTCGGGTTGCAGCCCGCGAGCAGCCGCAACGCCGGCGCCAGTCGGTCCTGCAGGCGGGCAACGCCCGGGTCCGGAGCACGCCCGTGCTCCATGAAGATCAGGCGACCGGTCGGCCTCAATACCCGGCGGGCTTCGCGAAGCGCGGACTCGACCGCCGGGATCGAGCACAGCGTCCACGTGCTCACGACAGTGTCAATGCTGTTGTTCTGCAGTGGAATGTGCTCCGCGCCGCACGCGAGAAGCGTAACGGGATAGGGCATGGACTCGGCGATCTCCGCGGCCGACTCCCTCAGCACGTCACTGGGCTCCAGGCCGAAAAGATGCCGTACGCTGCGCGTGTAGAAAGGGAGGTTGAGGCCGGTACCGATGCCGATTTCCAGCACCTTGCCCTCCGCCAGCGGTGGAATCCGCGGGCGGTAGCGGGTCATCAGGGAATTGCGCATTCCCCTCTTGATGAGCCAGGGAAGAACGCGCCGCTCGTAGAAGCCCATGGCTCTGCGCTAGCGACGGGAATTCCGGCGATCAATGGCCGTGGCTATGAGGTCCAGGAAATCACTCTCTCCGCCAACCCGCTCGAGTTCCGCTGCTTCGACCGTGTACCCGTGCTGGTCGGCCAGCGCTTCGTACCGGGGTCGCCGATGCTTGACCAGCTCCGGAAAGATCCATCGGACGAAACGATCCGGATCGATTTCTTCCGGCGACTTCAGCCGTTCATTCCGCAAGTGTTCGGCGAGGCGCTGGTCCAGAAAATCCTCCCGATAATAGAGAGGTTTCGGATTGGCGATGGCCCGGCGGATGAGCTGCTGCTCCATTTCGGGCCCGGCACGCACGTACAGGATCAGGGTGCGATCCGTCAGGACTCGCAGCATTTCGGGATTGTCTATCTCGCAGATGCTGCCGCCGGCGTCATTGAGGAAGTGGTCGTAGCCGTAGATCTCGTGCGCCTTGACGATGAACTCGGCAACGTCCTTCATGGCGGCCGATTCGGCCAGCAGGTGCAGCCGCTGGCGCCGCTTGAATTCCGTGAGGGGGAGGCCGCCGGCGTCCGCGCGACCGATCTTGCCGAGAAACGTCGAAATCGGCTCGAGATTGTGAACGGTGATGTTGCTGGCTATGTATATGGAGTCGCCGCGCAGCAGGTCACGCAGGAAATCGACTTTCATCGCCTGCCGCTTGATGTTGTCGAGGATCGGCTCCTCCAGGTACTTCGTGCCGATCCGGTAATCGCCCGAATAGTGAAACCAGCGGCTCTTCGGCAGCTTGTTTGCCAGCGTCGTCTTGCCGACGCCCGACATCCCGAGAAGGGTGATCGCCTTCTGCGGCCAGCGCAGGAACTCTTCGCGGGTCACGTGCATGACTCGGCCAAGCTTACTTCATCCGCCCCGGAGCGTTGCTGCCGGCTTCACAATCCGGCCAACCGCCGGTGCAAATCGAGCGACTCGGTACTCGGTCGCTGTTCCTCGTCCTTCGGAAAGCGCAACGGCCGGCCGGCCAGCAGCTTGTAGCTGCTCTCCGCAAGGTCATCGGCCAGGATGAGCGTCATATTGCGGGTGTCTATCGCCATCTTCCCCAAATCGAAAAGCGTGTGCAGGTCCGCGCGCAGGAGGAGGCCGTTCGACGGATGATGCGTCGTCTTGCCACGGTAAGGGACGATGTAGGTCGCTTCCAGGGCATCGATCGCGTTGAAGTTTGTGATGGCACACCGGTATTCGTAGGCGGCGAGCAATTGTTGCCGGAACGCGGGGTGTCCACGTCTCCTGATGATGCTCTCTATGACCTGGTTGCGCCCCGCTTTCCCGCTTTCAGGGTCGAACGTCTGCAGGCGGGTCAGCTCGCGCTCGGAGAGCTGAATCATGCCGCTGATGTCGAGCATCGGTCCTCCGACCGTGCTGGTCAGGAGCCGCCTGCGGATGAATCTCTCGACCGAGCCGAATTCCCCCTCGATACGGCGCACCGCCTCGTCGTCCACGCGATCGAACACGGAGAAGTGCTCGGGAAGGAAATCCGCGAGCGCGCTGTATGGCTGCCCGAGTGGGATCGGCTCACTCAGGAAGAACAGATACTGACGCAGGTCCGTCGGCGTGGTTTCCTCGCCCCAGATCGCGCGTGCGGCTCTCTCGTTCTGATAGCGGCCGAGCACCCTGGCGTAGTGCCGGTACGCTCCTTTGTAGCCGATCAGCACGAAGTCGCCTTTGCCCATGAGGAACCAGTTCTCGATGTGCTGATCGTCCGGCGGAAGACCCCAGGCGAAGAAGCCGTGACCGTGCCGCTCGATCTCGATCAGCTCCGGGTACGTCGAGTCGCTGAAGCTGCGGATGATGAGCTGACGGTCGACCGGATGGGCTACCGACTTCTCCGTGTCATTGCGGTCCCGCGGGCTGTCCACACCCGCGATGAAGATCCTGGCCATGGCGTAGATGTGTTCTTTTCGCGCCGGATTCGGAGTCACTTAGTGTGGCAGGAAATCGCCAGTTTGTAACGCATCGCTGCTGCTGAGGCCAACGGAGACGGGTATCATTACCGGCTTTGCGCAGGGCCCGTCATCGTGGCGGCCTCGAAGCGCGAGACGGACCCATGGCCCAGGACAGATGGCTGGTACACAAGTTCGGCGGCACGAGCGTCGCCGACGCGGACTGTTTCCGCCGCGTTGCAGATATTCTGCTGGCAGAGAAGAGCACACGGCAGGCGGTCATCGTCTCCGCCATGGCAAAGATGACCGACGCGCTGCTTGCTCTGGTCGCTGAAGCAGAGAGGTCGTCGAGCACGATCGCCCCGGGTCTCGAGGCGCTGGCAACTCGTTATCGGACGGCAACGAAGGCCCTGTTGCCGGACGGTGCGGCTGCCGAGCTGTTGACTGTGTTCGATGCCGACCTTAGCGATGCGAGGGATGTGCTTCAGGCGATTTCACTCGTGCGTTCGGCCGCCGATCGCAGCCGCGACCTGATTGCCGGGTTCGGCGAGCTTTGGTCTTCGCGACTGCTCACGGCCTACCTGGCGCAGCGCTGTCGCGACCGGCAAACGGACCGGCCAATTTACTGGATCGATTCCCGCAAGGTCATCGTGATCGAGCACGGTGAGCTCGGACCGGCGGTGCAATGGGAGGAGTCCCGGGAACTGGCGGAGCGCCAGTTCGGCGGCATCGATCGCGGCATCGCTGTGGTCACCGGCTTCATCGCCACCGACAAGAGCGGACTCAGCACGACCCTGGGGCGCAACGGCAGCGATTTTTCCGCCTCCATCGTCGGTGCGCTGCTCGATGCCTCCGACATCGTCATCTGGACGGATGTAGATGGTGTGATGAGCGCCGACCCCAACCGGGTGCCCGACGCGGCCATCATCCATGAGCTGTCCTACAACGAGGCGATGGAGCTCGCCTACTTCGGCGCCAAGGTCATTCATCCGCAGACGATGCAGCCCGCCGTGCAACGGTCGATTCCGATCTACATCAAGAATACCTTCAATCCGTCCGCGCCCGGCTCGCGGATCGGGCCGGCGGGCGGCAGTAGCGCCGACCAGATCAAGGGTGTCACATCGGTGGACGACGTCGCCCTCGTCAACCTCGAGGGCACGGGCATGATCGGCGTGCCCGGCACCGCCGACAGGCTGTTTGGAGCCCTGAGAAGCGCCGGAATCTCCGTGATCCTGATCTCCCAGGCGAGCTCGGAACACTCGATCTGCTTTGCCGTGCCTGCACGGTACGGGGCCCGGGTGGGCCAGGTGGTGCGCGAGGCGTTCGCGCTCGAACTGCAGCAGGGCCAGATCCAGAGCGTCGACGTACAGGTCGACTGCAGCATCATCGCGGTCGTCGGTGACGACATGGCGGGATTGCCCGGAGTCGCAGCGAAGTTCTTCGGGACCCTGGGCAATTCCGGCATCAACGTCAAGGCAATTGCCCAGGGCTCTTCGGAGCGGAACATCTCCGCGGTCATTGCCCGGCGTGACGCCACGCGTGCGTTGCGTGCCGCGCACTCCGGGTTCTATCTCTCGGCGAAGACCATCTCGCTCGGCCTCATCGGCCCGGGCAACGTAGGCGGAACGCTGCTCGACCAGATGGCGGCCGAGGGTGAGCGCCTGCGCTCGGAATTCGGGCTCGATCTGCGCGTGCGCGCGATCGCGACCTCCAGCCGGATGCATCTCGCCGAGCGGGCCATCGATCTCGTGCGGTGGCGCGAGATCATGAAACAGGATACGCAGCCGCTCGACTGGACCCGCTTCACGCAACACGTGAAGGCGGATCATCTGCCGCACGCGGCGGTCGTCGATTGCAGCGCCAGCCAGGATGTTGCCGAGCGATATGTCGACTGGTTCCGGTCGGGAATTCATCTCGTAACGCCCAACAAGAAGGCGCACAGCGGATCTCTCGAGACCTACGACCTGCTGCTCGCGGAATGCCGACGACATCACACGCATTTCCTGTACGAGACAACCGTCGGCGCGGCGCTGCCCGTGATCGGCACGCTGCGTGACCTCACTCAGACTGGCGACGAGATCGTGAGCATCGAGGGCATCCTCTCGGGTACGCTTGCCTATCTATTCAACGTCTTTGATGGCAACCGGACGTTCTCGAGCGTCGTCCGCGAAGCGCACGAGAAGGGCTATACGGAGCCGGACCCGCGCGATGACCTGTCGGGCATGGACTTTGCCCGCAAGTTGATCATCCTTGGTCGCGAGATGGGAATGCGGCTCGAGATGAAGGACCTTCGCGTCGAGAGTCTCGTGCCGGCGGGGCTGGAGGGGTCGTCAGTCGGCGAATTCCTCGACGGCCTGTCGCGGTACGACGAGCAGATGCTGGCGCGCTGGCAATCGGCGCAGCGGGACCGCAAGGTGCTGCGATATGTCGGGCGGCTCAACCGTGGCGATGGTGCGACCGTGCGGCTCGAAGCCTTGGCCGCGGATCATCCCTTTGCGCACATGAACCTCACGGACAATGTCGTGCGATACGAGTCGCATCGCTACAGCGCCAATCCGCTGGTGGTGCAGGGGCCCGGCGCGGGCCCTGCCGTGACGGCGGCCGGAGTTTTCGCCGACCTCCTGCGGCTCGCTTCTTTCCTCGGGCCGGCGCGCTGAGAGCGCCATGGACTATCGCAGCACTCGCGGCGGCCGGCCGGTCGGGATCGAGGAGGCGATCATGAGTGGGACCGCGCCCGACGGCGGCCTCTACGTTCCCGACGCGTTGCCCGACCTCGGCGTCCAGGCCTTCGACGGCGCAAGCGCCTTTGCGGCCATCGCCCACCGGCTCCTGGAACCGTTCGCGGCGGGCTCGTCTCTTGCCGCCGACCTCCGGACGGCGTGTGACGAGGCGCTGAACTTCCCGCTGCCGGTGCGACAGCTCGAATCCGGACTCTCGGTACTCGAGATGTTTCATGGACCGACGGCGGCGTTCAAGGACGTTGGGGCGCGTTTTCTCGCAGCGGAAATCTCGCGCATCGTCCGCGATGGCCGGTATGCGACGCCACCGGTCACGATCCTCGTCGCCACGTCGGGCGATACGGGCGCGGCGGTGGCCGCGGCGTTCCACCGCAGGCCCGGCATCCGCGTCGTGGTGCTATTCCCCGAAGGGCGCGTATCTCCGCGCCAGCAGCATCAGCTCACCTGCTGGGGAGATAACGTGATGGCGCTGGCGGTGCGCGGCGAATTCGACGACTGTCAGCGGCTCGCGAAGGAGGCGTTCGCCGATGCTGAGCTGCGCCGCGCCCACGGGCTCTGCTCGGCCAACAGCATCAACGTCGGCCGGCTGTTGCCGCAAGCCGCGTTCTACGCCTATGCCTCGCTGGAACACTTCCGGCGGACCGGTCAGGCCCCGGCTTTCATAGTGCCTACGGGAAATCTCGGCAACGGCTTTGCCTGCATCTGGGCGCGTCATATGGGGCTGCCCGTCGACCGGGTAGTGCTCGCGACCGGCGCAAACACCACGATCGCGGACTTCCTCGCCACGGGCCAGTGGCTGCCTCGTCCGACGATCGCCACGCTTGCATCCGCGATGGACGTTGGCAATCCGAGCAACATGGAGCGCCTTCAGGATCTGTGCGGGGGCGTCGAGGAGATCCGGGAAGAGGTGAGCGGCGTGCCGGTTTCCGACGATGCGATACGCACCACGATCCGCGACGAGTTCAGGAGGCACGGCTTCGCCTGGTGTCCGCATACGGCAACGGCACTGCACGTGTACCGGCAGCTGGCGGAAGGGGAACGACGGGAACGACACTGGATCGTCGTGGCGACAGCTCACCCCGCCAAGTTCGACACCATCGTGGAACCCCTGCTCGGCGTCACCGTCGCGCCGCCGCCCGAGCTCGCGCGGCTGCTGGAGCTGCCGGCGCGATTCGATCGCATCGAGCCCGAGCTGGCGGCGCTCGTGGCCCGCCTGTAGTCCGGTGAACCTCACATCCATCGCTCAGGGACTGCCCGCAGCCGCGCCGCTGGTGCTGGCGGCGCTCACAGTCGTACTGGTGGCAGGAGGCCTCTGGTGGTACTTCCACCGTCGCGCGGCGAGGAGTGTCCCGGCCAGACTGCGCCGGGCCGCGGACGACATGCTGGCCGGCGTGCTGATCCCGAACGCCGACACCGGACAGATCCACATCGAATACGTGCTATTGACCCGGCAGGGCATCGTCCTCGTGCAGGTGCGCGACATCGCCGGTCACGTCTTCGGCAGCGAAACCATGCAGGACTGGACCGTCCTCGGGGAGAAGCGGCGGTTTACCTTCCCGAATCCCTTGCCAGCCCTCTACGATCGCACGGCTGCTGTACGCCGGCTGCTTCCCGAGGTTCCGGTGCGCGGTTGCGTGGCCTTCACCGCCAAAGCCCAATTCAGCAAGGGATTTCCGCCGAATACGATCATGCTCGATGCGCTGGTCGCCGATCTCGCCAGCGGGCGCACGGCCGGGGACGCGCCGCCCGCAGACCGGTTGCAGGCTGCCTGGGCACGATTGCGCGAGGAAGCGGCCGCCATCGGAACCGGTGTCCAGGGACGCTAAGGTTTCCCGATGCCGAACAGACGCTCCGCGTTCGCGGCGGAGGCGCGGGCAAGCTCTGCGGGCGATACGGTCATGCAGCGCGCAGCCATCTCCAGCACCAGCGGCAGGAAAGCCGGCTCGTTGCGGCGGCTGGCCGGCCGCTCGCCCTGGTTCCGCGGCAGCAGGTAAGGGGCGTCCGTCTCCAGCACTACCCGCTCAAGCGGCAGATGTGCGACCGCCGAGCGCAGCGCGTCGCTACGGCGTTCGTCGCAGATCCATCCCGTGATGCCGATGTAGAAACCGAGCGCCAGATAATCGTCCATCTCCACGCGCGGGCCGGTGAAACAGTGGGCCACGCCGCCGACCAGGTCCCTGGCGAACTCCCGAACGATCGCGAGGAAATCCGCGTGCGCGTCGCGCTGGTGCATGAAAACCGGCTTGCCGAGCGCAGTGGCGAGGCTCAGCTGGCGCTCGAATGCCCGGCGTTGCTCGGGGCGGGGAGAGAGATCGCGAAAGTAGTCCAGGCCGCACTCGCCGGCGGCGACGACCTCGGGGTGGGCCGCGATCTCGACGAGTTGTTCGGCGGTGTCGGGCCCGAACTCCACCGCGTGATGGGGATGAAGGCCAGCCGTGGCAAACAACTGCCCAGGATACTGCCGCGCGAGCGCCAGGGCATCCCGGCTCGATTGCAAGGTGCTGCCCGTAACGACGATGCGGGTGACGCCGGCCGCCTTTGCACGCGCGATTACCTCCGGCCGGTCATGGTCGAAGCTGTCATGGGCCAGATTGGCGCCGATGTCGATCAGTGAATATGGGGCTGACAATCGCCGCTAACCCAGGGCGACGACCAGGGCGGGCAGCACGGCGCCGGCTGGCGCCCGCACGGTGCAGTCGGCGTCCGGCGACAGCGCCGTCTCCTGCGGATTGATCTCCGCGATGAGCGCGCCGTTGGACCGGGCGACTTCCGCCAGATCTGCGGCAGGCCGGACTAGGGAGGACGTGCCCACCGAAATAAACAGGTCGCAGTCGGCCGCGGCGGCGTGGGCGGTCAGCAACGCATGGCGTGGAATGGGCTCGCCGAACCACACGACGTCGGGCCTCACTCGGGCCCCGCAGCTCGGACAACGCGGTGCCCGTGTCGCGTGTTCGCCGTCGATCTCGATGACCCGTTGCTCGGCCGAACAACGGTTGCGGTGAATATTGCCGTGCAGCTCGATGAGCGCGCCGCTGCCGGCGCGCTGGTGCAGGCCATCCACGTTCTGGGTGATGAGTGTCAGCCGCCGGACCAGGCGCTCCAGCCCGGCGATCGCAAGATGTGCGGCGTTCGGTCGCGCCGCGCGGATCATGGCGCGCCGCCACTCGTACCACTGCCAGACGAGGTCCGGATCGCGCTCGAAGGCCTCGGGAGTGGCGAGGTCCTGCGGCTGGTAGCGGCTCCACAGCCCCGTCTGTGCGTCGCGAAACGTCGGCACGCCGCTCTCGGCGGAGACGCCGGCCCCGGTCACGATCACCGTGTGCGCGGCGCTGCGCAGCGCCGCGGTCAGCCGCCCGGGAAGCGGATCCACCGGCTCATGCCGCTCGTGGCAGATCCACGAGCTGGCGCAGGACGTACTGGAGAATGCCGCCGTGCCGGTAATAGTCACGCTCCTTCGGCGTGTCGATACGCACGCGCGCCTCGAAACGCACGTTGCTGCCATCCTCGGCATGCGCTGTGACCGAGACCGTCGCGGCCGTTCCGCCTTTCAGACCGCTGATGTCGAAAGTCTCGCGGCCTGTCAGCCCAAGACTCCTTGCGTTCTGGCCCTCGTGGAATTCGAGAGGCAGGACGCCCATGCCGATCAGGTTTGAACGGTGGATACGCTCGTAGCTCTCGGCGAGCACCGCCTTGACTCCGAGCAGCATCGTTCCCTTGGCGGCCCAGTCGCGCGAGGAGCCGCTGCCGTATTCCTTGCCCGCCACGACGATGAGCGAGACACCCTCGTGCTGATAGAGCATGGAGGCATCGTAGATGCTCATCTTTTCATCGCCGGGCAAATGGAGTGTTACGCCGCCTTCGATGCCGGGCACCAGCAGGTTGCGCAGGCGGATGTTGGCGAACGTCCCCCGCATCATCACCTCGTGGTTGCCGCGCCGGGCGCCATAAGAGTTGAAGTCGCGGGGATTCACGCCGTGCTCGATGAGGTAACGGCCGGCTGGCCCGTCCGTGGCGATAGAGCCCGCGGGCGAAATGTGATCCGTGGTCACGGAGTCGCCGAGCATCGCGAGCACGCGCGCCCCGGCGATGTCGCGCACCGGGGTGGGCTGGCGTGTCATGCCGGTGAAGTATGGCGGGTTGCGGACATAGGTCGAGCGGCCGTCCCAGGCATAGATCTGCCCGCCGGGCGTGGGCACCTTCTGCCAGTGCTCGTCGCCTGCGAAGACACCCGCATAGCTCGCCCGGAACATGCGCGGATCGACGTTGGCGAGGATGAGCGCCTGAATCTCGGCACGCGTGGGCCAGATGTCCTTCAGATAGACGGGCTTGCCGCCCGTCCCCGTCCCGAGCGGCTCGGTGACAAGGTCGACAGTCATCGAGCCCGCCAGCGCATAGGCAACGACGAGCGGTGGTGACGCCAGGTAGTTCATCCGCACGAGCGGATGAATGCGGCCCTCGAAATTGCGGTTGCCCGACAGTACGGCGCAGCCGACGATCTTGTGTTCCCGGACGGCGGCACCGATCACTTCGTCCAGAGGGCCCGAATTGCCGATGCAGGTCGTACAGCCGTAGCCCACCAGGTTGAAGCCGAGCGCCGCCAGCTCGGGCATGAGGCCCGATTTCTCGAGATAGTTCGTGACGACGCGTGAGCCCGGCGCGAGACTGGTCTTCACCCACGGCTTGACCGACAGTCCCGCCCGGCGCGCATTGCGAGCGAGTAGCCCGGCGCCGAGCATGACGGAAGGATTCGAGGTGTTCGTGCAGCTCGTGATGGCCGCTATCAGTACCGCGCCATCTGCGACGCCAAACGTCTGGCCGCCGCGGCTGACGGTGGCTCTGCCGTCGCCGGTGCGCCCAACGACGAACTCCGCCACCTGCTTGCGGTAGTCGGTGGCGACAGACTTGAGCGGCACGCGATCCTGCGGGCGGCGCGGTCCCGCCAGCGTCGGCTCCACGCTGCCGAGATCGAGCGCGAGGACGTCGCTGTACAGGGGTTGGGGCTGGCCATCGTCGCGCCAGAGGCCCTGCGCCCTGGCATAAGCCTCGACCAGGGTGATCTGGCCGCTCTCCCGGCCGGTCAGCTCCAGATAGCGAATCGTCTCGCGGTCTACGGGGAAGATGGCGCAGGTGCTGCCGAATTCCGGCGCCATGTTGGCGATGGTCGAACGATCGGCCAGCGGCAGGTTGGACAGCCCGTCGCCGAAGAATTCCACGAACTTGTTGACCACGCCCTTCTTGCGGAGGAGCTGCGTGAGGGTAAGCACGAGATCCGTGGCGGTCGTGCCTTCACGCATGCTGCCGGTTAGGCACACGCCGAGCACCTGCGGGATCAGCATGGTGACCGGCTGACCGAGCATGGCGGCCTCCGCTTCGATCCCGCCGACGCCCCAGCCCAGCACGCCGAGGGCGTTGACCATGGTGGTATGGGAGTCGGTGCCGACCAGGGTATCGGGGTAAGCGAGTTGCCGGCCGCTCCTCTCCGTGCCGAATACGACGCGGGCGAGGTGCTCGATATTGACCTGGTGAACGATGCCGGTATTCGGCGGCACCACTTTGAAATTGTGAAAAGCCTTCTGTCCCCAGCGCAGGAACGAATAGCGTTCCATGTTGCGCTCGAACTCCATGTTGATGTTCTCCACGAGTGCCGTGGGGGTCCCATAGTGGTCAACCTGCACCGAGTGGTCGATGACGAGCTCGGCGGGAGAAAGGGGATTGATCGTCTCGGCGTTACCGCCGAGCTTTACGACCGCCTCGCGCATCGCGGCTAGGTCGACCACGACCGGGACACCGGTGAAGTCCTGGAGAATCACGCGTGCGGGAGTGAAGGCGATCTCGTGGTCGGGTTCGGCTTTCGGGTCCCACCTGGCGAGCTTGCTGATGTCCGCGGGCCGGACGTCGCCGCCGTCGGCATGGCGCAGCAGGTTCTCCAGCAGAATCTTCAGCGAAAAGGGGAGCCGGGCGACGTGTCCCTCCCTGACCGCGTCGAGCCTCCAAATGTCATAGTCCGTGCCCGCCACGCTCAGCGTGGACCTCGCATCTACGACACCAGCCATGAGGACTCTCCGCGCTTGGTTGCGTCGCGAAATTATACCGGATGGTCGCTGGCTCCAGCGCGATCGATGACGGCGCCACCCAGGCATTCTTCGCCGTCGTAGAAGACGACGTACTGCCCGGGTGTGATCGCCCACTGGGGCGAGTCGAAGAGCACTTCGAGACACTCCTCGCGCGAGGCGCTGACGCCGCACGGGGCCGGCGGGTGGCGATGCCGGATGCGGGCTTCGCAGCGCAGGCCCTCGGCACTCCGCAGCTTCGCGGGCGTGCCACCAACCCAGCGTACGGGCTCCGTCGTGAGCGCGCGCGCCCAGAGGAGCGGATGTTCCCGGCCCTGAACCACGATCAGCGCGCCGCGCCGCGGATCCTTCGCGGCCACGTACCAGGGCTCACCCGCGGCATCGGCGCGTCCGCCGATGCCAATGCCGGAACGCTGGCCCACGGTGTAGAACATGAGGCCCTCGTGCGTGCCGAGCTCCTGGCCTTCAGCCGTCAGCACGGGTCCGGGCGCGGCATCGAGATAGCGACGCAGAAACTCCCTGAACGGCCGCTCGCCGATGAAGCAGATGCCCGTGCTGTCGGGACGGTCGTGGTTGGGCAGGCCTGCATCGTTGGCCATGCGCCGGACGGCCGTCTTGGCCAGACCGCCGATTGGAAACATAGCCTGTGCCAGCGCCGCGGGCTCCACGGCATGCAGAAAATAGGTCTGGTCCTTCCCCGCGTCTGCAGCCTTCAGCAGCCGCGTGCCGGTGTCGGCGTCGGCCGAGAGACGAGCATAATGGCCGGTGGCAATTCGCTGCGCTCCAAGCCGTCGGGCTTGCTCGAGGAAGCTGCCGAACTTGATGTGGCGGTTGCAGAGCACATCGGGGTTCGGCGTGCGACCGGCCGCGTACTCCGCCAGGAAGCCGGCGAACACCTCGCGGCGATAGGCGGCGGAGAAATCCGCGCGATGCAGGGGGATGCCGAGCTCGTTGCAGACCCGGCGAGCAGACTGGTAGTCGGCGGCGGCCGTGCAGTAGGCGTCTTCCTCGGCCCAGTTGGTCATGTGGAGTCCCTGGACCTCATAGCCGTCGCGGAGCAGGCATAGCGCGGCGACGGCGGAGTCCACGCCGCCTGAAATGCCCACCATGACACGCTCGCGTCCCGACATGGGGCGAATTCTAGCAATGCCGGGACGGAACGGCCCGCCCGCCGGGACGCGTCAGACGCGCACTTCGCGGAATTCCGGACCGGGCTCCGAGAGGTTCCAGATGGTATCGAAGAGGGCGAGGTAGCGGCGGGTCACGACGGGGTCGTAGGTGTCGGCGATGCCTTCCCAGCGCGCGGCGTCGATGCGGTAGAGCAGCGCATGGTCGTCGGCGATCAGCAGCGCTTCGCGGTTGCCACGGTAGTCGTCGTGGGCGTTGCGGAGGTCTATATAGGTGTTGAGGCGCCGGGCAACGCCGACGAAGCGGTTGCCATTGCGCATCGCGCGGCCCGGGTCGGTGACGATCACGCGGATCTTTGCGTAGCGCTTGGAAAGGACCAGGCGCTTTGCGACGTCGAGGAAGTCATCGTGATCGTAGATGCCGGGCTCCAGATCCGTAGTCAGGATCGCGAGGGAGCGCTTCGCGCAGTTTGCGACTGCGACGGCGGCATCCCGCGTCTCCTCCATGGACGACAGGATCCACCTCCGGCTGTTGGCGCGCTCGGCTCGCATATTCCGAGAATTTGCTAGGGAAGAGCACGAGCAGTTTAGGGCTCGCCGGAGGGCAGCCCTGTCGACTGCGTCACGCTTTGGAGGACCCTTGGCGGACCCGGCAGGCGTCAGGGCTTGCGCAGGCTGGCGTCCAGGCCGTTGGCGAGCTGCTCCGCGAGTCCGGTGTAGCCGGCCGGCGTGAGTCGCAGCAGCGCATCCTTCGCGGCTCGCGGCAGGTCCAATCCGCTTACGAAAGCCCGGAGGTCGTCGGCACGCAGTTGCCGGCCGCGCGTCAGCATCTTGAGCTGTTCGTAGGCGTCCGCGTGTCCGTAACGCCGCAGCACCGTCTGGACCGCCTCACCGAGCACTTCCCAGTTGGACTCGAGGTCGGCGGCGAGCCGCGCCGGGTCGGGATCGAGCTTCTCGAGACCCGCGAGCAGGGACTGATACGCGAGCAGCCCATGCGTGAGCGCAACGCCCACGTTGCGCAGCACGGTCGAGTCCGAAAGGTCACGCTGCCAGCGTGACACTGGCAGCTTCGCGGAGAAATGGCGCAGCAGCGCGTTCGCGACGCCGAGATTCCCTTCGGCGTTCTCGAAATCGATGGGGTTCACCTTGTGCGGCATGGTTGAAGAGCCCACTTCGCGCGCAAGCTGGCGCTGGCGGAAGTACCCGATGGAGATGTAACTCCAGAAATCGCGGGACGCGTCGAGGGCGATGGTGTTGATCCGCGCCAGCGCATCGAAATACTCGGCCATCCAGTCGTGCGGCTCGATCTGGGTCGTGAATGGATTCGCCTGGAGCCCAAGGGACTCCAGGAAGGCCCGGGAAACCGCCGGCCAGTCCACCTCCGGATAGGCGACGACATGCGCATTGAAGTTGCCGACGGCGCCGTTCATCTTGGCGAGGATCGACACCGCCTCGAATGCGCCGAGCTGGCGATCGAGCCGGAACGCGATGTTCGCCATCTCCTTGCCGAGCGTCGTCGGGCTCGCCGGCTGGCCGTGAGTCCGCGCGAGCATCGGCATGGCGGCGGTTGCGCGAGCCATGGCGCGCAGCCGCACCAGCAGGCTGCGCAGCGCCGGGATGACGTGTTCCTCGCGCGCATTGCGCAGAATCAGCGCGTAGGCGACATTGTTGATGTCCTCCGACGTGCAGCCGAAGTGGACGAAGGGCCGCAGACGCGAGAGTTCCGAGCCCTCCGCAAGCCGCTCGCCCAGGAAGTACTCGACCGCCTTGACGTCGTGATTGGTGATCTTTTCAATGACCTTGACGCGGCTCGCCTCCTGGGAACCGAAGTCCTCCACGAGCCGGTCGAGCCAGTCGTGGACCACCGGCGACATCTTCGGGAAATCGGCCAGCACGGCATGTTTGCCGAGAAACTGCAGCCAGCGCACCTCGACGAGCACACGGCGCTTGATCAGGCCTTGTTCGCTGAACAGTTCCCGGCAGGCGTCGCATTTCGCCTCGTAGCGGCCGTCCAGGGGGGAAATCGCTGTCAGCGCCCGTTGCTCGTCCATGCCTGCCTGCCCGAAAAGGACCTATACTTTGCGGCCCGAATCATACACCAAGGGCTTGCGCCGACAGCCGCGGCTGCGGGCGTGCACATTTCCGAGGAGCTGGCGATGGCCGAGAACGGTTACCGCGTGGAACGCGACAGCATGGGCGAGCTGAGAGTCCCCGAGCAGGCGCTGTGGGGCGCACAGACCCAGCGCGCGGTGGAGAATTTTCCGATCAGCGGGCTCGTGATGCCACGTGCGTTCATCCGCGCGCTCGGCCTGATCAAGTGGGGTGCGGCGGGCGCCAACGGCGAGCTCGCCCTGCTGCCGACGGCAAAAGCGAAGGCCATCCAGGCGGCTGCCCTCGAGGTTGCGGAGGGGCGGCACGATGAGCAGTTCCCCGTGGACGTGTTCCAGACCGGTTCGGGCACCAGTTCCAACATGAATGCCAACGAAGTGATCGCGCGCCTGGCGACGAAGCGCGGCAACGGCGCGATTCATCCGAACGACGACGTCAACATGGGACAGAGCAGCAACGACGTCATCCCTACTGCGATCCACGTCAGCGCGGCGCTGGCACTCGTGGAGGAACTCCTGCCGGCATTGCAACACCTGCAGGAGGCGCTCGAAGCGAAGGCCCACGAGACCGACACGGTGGTCAAGACCGGGCGCACGCATCTGATGGACGCGATGCCCGTGCGACTCGGCCAGGAGTTGTCCGGCTGGGTCGCCCAGATCGCCCTCGCACGGCAGCGCCTCACGGAATGCCTGCCGCGGCTCGGCCAGCTCGCCCAGGGTGGCACGGCGGTCGGCACGGGCATCAATGCCCATCCGAAGTTCGGCACGAAGGTGGCGGTGCTGCTGAGCGAGCAGACGGGCGTCAGGTTCGTCGTGGCGGACAACTACTTCGCGGCGATGGCAAGCCAGGACACGGCGGTGGAGCTCTCGGGCCAGATGCGTGTGCTGGCGGTGGCGCTGATGAAGATCGCGAACGACCTGCGCTGGATGAACAGCGGTCCGCTTGCCGGCCTCGCCGAAATTCAGCTCCCGGCGCTGCAGCCGGGCAGCAGCATCATGCCGGGGAAGGTAAACCCCGTCATCCCGGAGGCGGTCGTCATGGTCGCCGCGCAGGTCATCGGCAACGACGTCACGATTGCCATGGCTGGTCAGTCCGGCAACTTCGAGTTGAACGTCATGCTGCCGCTGATCGCCTACAACCTGCTGCAGAGTGCCGGTCTGCTCGCAGCCGCGTGCCGTGTCCTGGCTGACAAGGCCATCGTCGGCTTCAAGGTCAATCGGGCGAAGCTGGAGGAGGCGCTCGACCGCAACCCCATACTCGTCACCGCGATGAATCCGGTGATCGGCTACGAGAAGGGCGCGGCGATCGCGAAGAAGGCGTATGCCGAGGGACGACCGATCCGCGAGGTGGCCCGTGAGCTGACCGATCTCACGGACGCGGAAATCGACCGTCTGCTGGATGCGCTCGATCTCACGCGCGGTGGCATCAAGGGCTGAGGTGCCGGCCGACGACGCCTTGAAGACAAGGATCGCAGAATGTCTGCGTGGCACGCAGCCGGCAGCGGATCCGGAAGCCGCGGTCCGCGCAGCCTGGCCGCCCGAAGTCGCGGCGCTCTTCCGTGCGCCGCTCATCGCGGCCGCAGTGCTCGTGCCTCTCGTCGAGCGCCCTTCCGGGATGACGGTGCTGCTCACGCGGCGGATGGACAACCTGCGTGACCACCCCGGGCAGATCAGCTTCCCGGGCGGCAGGCTCGTCGCCGCTGGCGAGAGCGCTCTCGCCGCGGCCCTGCGCGAGACGACCGAGGAGCTCGGCATTCCGGCCCACGCTGTCGAAGTGGCAGGTTATCTGCCGCCCCAGCCGGTCGTTACGGGGTTCATCGTGACGCCGGTCGTCGGTTTTCTGCCGGACACTATCGATCCGGTTCCGGATCCGACGGAGGTGGCGGAAGTGTTTGAAGTGCCGCTCGATTTCGTCCTGGATCCGGCGAACGCGTCTCGCTCATGGCGGCGAATCCAGGGGGTTGATCTTCCGGTTTGGGAGTATCGCCATGGCGGCAGGCGGATCTGGGGCGCGACGGCGGCGATCCTGTCCGCGTTGCGCGTACTCATCACTTGAACAGTAGCTTATGGACCACATGCGGAAACTGATCGATATCATGACGGCGCTTCGCCACCCGGTGACGGGCTGCCCCTGGGATCGCGAGCAGGACTTCGGGAGCATCGCGCCTTATACGATCGAGGAGGCCTACGAAGTGGCCGATGCGATCGACCGGAAGGACAGCAAGGCGTTGCGTGAGGAGCTTGGCGACCTGCTGCTGCAGGTCGTCTTCCACTCACGGATGGCCGAGGAGCGTGGCGAATTCCGTTTCGATGATGTCGTCGCGTCGATCACGGACAAGCTCATCCGCCGGCATCCACATGTCTTCGGTGACGAGCAGATCGCATCCGCGGCCGAGCAGCGCGTCGCCTGGGAAACGCTGAAAGCCGAGGAGGAGGGGCGATCGGGCGGTCGCTCCCCGGTCCTGGCGGGCGTCGCCCTGGCGCTGCCCGCGCTCGCGCGCGCGGCGAAACTCGGCCGTCGTGCCGGGAGCGTGGGGTTCGACTGGCCCGATCTCGCCGGGGTGATCGGCAAGGTGCGCGAGGAGCTTGCCGAGATCGAGGCGGCGGGCGGCAGGCCAGATGCCCTCGCGGAGGAGATCGGCGACCTGCTCTTCGCGGTCGCCAATCTGGCGCGTCACGCCGACTTCGATCCGGAGGAGGCGTTACGCAAGGCCAACCGGAAATTCGAGCGCCGCTTCGCCGAGGTCGAGGACGCAGTCCGGAGATCCGGCCACCCCTGGGCCGATTTCACCGCGGGCGAGCTCGACGTGCTCTGGGAGCGCGCGAAGGGCGCCGACTGAACAGGGAGCAGCGCGCCTAGGGCTACCGCGCCGGCCCACTCGTGTCCCGCCGACCGAACGCGTCGAGGATGTCGATTGGCATGGGGAAGACGATGGTGTTCGTGCGATCCTTGGCAATTTCCGTCAGGGTCTGCAGGTATCGCAGCTGCAACGCCTGCTTCTGCGAGCCCAGCATCTGCGCCGCCTGTGCGAGCATTTCGGAGGCCTGCTTTTCGCCCTCGGCATGGATGATCTTGGCGCGGCGAGCGCGCTCCGCTTCTGCCTGCGCCGCGATCGCCCGGATCATGTTCTCGTTCAGGTCTACGTGCTTGATCTCCACGTTCGAGACCTTGATGCCCCAGGCATCGGTCGCGCGATCCAGAATCTTCTGGATGTCGGCGTTGAGCTTATCGCGCTCGGCCAGCATCTCGTCGAGCTCGTGCTGGCCGAGCACCGAGCGGAGCGTGGTCTGCGCGACCTGGCTCGTGGCCTCGAAGACGTTCGCTACCTGAATGACCGCCTTCTCCGGGTCCACGATGCGGAAGTACACGACCGCATTCACCTTGACCGAGACGTTGTCTCGCGAGATGACGTCCTGGCTCGGCACGTCGAGCACGATCACCCGCAGGTCGACCCGCACGATCTGCTGGATCACCGGCCACACGAAGATCAGACCAGGACCTTTCACGCCGCCGAAGCGTCCCAGGCTGAAGATCACGCCACGTTCGTACTCCTTCAGTATCTTGATGGCGCTGAAGACGACGAGGACGATGGCGACGATGACAACGAGAATGAATGGCATGATGGAACTCCCCTGATTGATCGTTCGATGCCGCTTCAGCGGTCGCGTGCGTCGGGCTCGACCTCGAGCAACAGCCCGTCGATCGCAACGACGCGCAGCCGTTCGCCTCTTTTCACCGGCGAGCGGGACCTGGCATTCCAGCGTTCGCCGTGGACGAACACCGCTCCGTTGCGGTCGAAATCCTCGAGCGCCTCGGCGGCCGCGCCGATCATGCCCTCGCGCCCGCTGACGACCGGACGCCGGCGGCTGCGGACGAAGAACGACATGAGGCCGAGGAGCGTAACACTCGCGACGAAGCCGACCCCGGTAATGAGGCTCCTGGAGATGGCGAGCCCGGGGATGTCCGAGTCGAGCAACATGATCGAGCCGATCACGAAAGCGATGATCCCGCCGATGCCAAGCGACCCGAAACTCGGCACGAAAACCTCCGCGATGAGCAGCGTCACGCCGAGGAGCATCAGGGCGAGACCGGCGTAGTTGACGTCGAGCACCTGGAAGGCAAAGAGAGCCAACAGCAGGCAGATCCCGCCGACCACCCCGGGCAGCACGGCGCCCGGATTGTAACCCTCGAATATCAGGCCATAGATCCCGATCAGGAACAGGAAGTACGCGATGTTCGGGTCGGTGATCGTCGCCAGGAGCCGCGTACGCCAGTCTGGCTCGTAGCGCTCCACCGTCAGACTCTGCGTCGCGAGCTTGACCTCGTGATCCTGGACGCGCACGGTGCGGCCGTCAGCCGCAGCCAGCAGCCCGGCGATGTCGGCAACTTCGGCGTCGACGACCTTCTGCTCGACCGCCTGCTCGGCGGTCAGGCTGACCGCCTCGCGCACGGCCTTCTCGGCCCAGTCGGCATTGCGGCCGCGCAGGTGGGCGAGCCCACGGATATAGGCCACCGCGTCGTTCACGACCTTGCGCTCCATGGGACTGGAGGGCGCTGGTGAGCTGTCCTTCCCGTCGGCAGGCTTGGCGGGCTTGTCATCGGCAGGTTCGTCCGGGCTCTCGCCGCCCCCGATTTGCACGGGCGTCGCCGCGCCGAGATTCGTGGCCGGTGACATGGCCGCGAAATGGCTGGCATAGAGGATGTAGGTACCGGCGCTCGCGGCGCGTGAGCCCTTGGGGGCAACGTACGTCGCGACCGGCACCTCGGATGCGAGGATCGCCTTGATGATGTCGCGCATGGCCGCGTCGAGACCGCCCGGCGTATCCATCTCGAGGATGACCAGCCGCGCGCCCTTGTCCTGAGCGCGATCGAGTCCGCGCAGCACGTAGTCCTTGGTCGCGGGCCCGATGGCGCCGCGAATCTCCAGGTGCAGGGCGATGCCAGGCTCGGGCGACGTCGCGCCGGCCGGCGGATCGTCCGCTCGCGCGCCCGCCACGAGGAGCAGAGCGGCCAGCAACGCAGGCCATCGGCTCGTTGCATCCGGGTATCGCATCCCGCCGATCATAACAGCACCCGCGCAGCATCGATCGGCGCCGCACCATGAGCGCAGCGGCTAGAATAGGTCTATGGACACTCATGCCCCGGGCACGACCTGGCGCCCGGACAGCTGGCAGACGCGGCCCGCGACGCAGATCCCCCGCTATCGCGACAGCGCGCGTCTGCAGGACGCGATCGCGCGCCTGTCGCGTCTGCCGCCGATCGTGACGAGCTGGGAGATCGAGGAGCTCAAGGAGAAGATCGCGACCGCGCAGCGGGGCGGGCATTCGTCCTGCAGGGCGGCGACTGCGCCGAGGCCTTCGACGAGTGCACGTCCGACAACATCGTGCAGAAGCTCAAGATCCTGCTGCAGATGAGCGTCGTGATCATCGCCGGGCTCAAGCGGCCGGTCATCCGCGTCGGGCCGGATGGCGGGGCAGTACGCGAAGCCGCGCTCGGACGACTTCGAGACGCGGGACGGCGTCTCGCTGCCGAGCTACCGCGGCGACCTCGTCAACCGCAGCCCGTTCACGGCGGCCGACCGCGAGCCGGATCCCGAGCTGATGCTGCGCGGCTACGAGCGCGCGGCGCTCACGCTGAACTTCGTGCGCTCGCTGATCGACGGCGGCTTCGCCGACCTGCACCATCCCGAGAACTGGGACCTGCGCCTTCGTCAGCCAGTCGCCCTTCGCGGACGAGTATCGCGAGATGGTGCGACGCGTGGCCGACGGGCTCGACTTCTTCGAGTCGATCACGGGCACCAAGATCCACGATGCGCGACGCGTCGAGTTCTTCGCTCGCACGAGGGCCTGCACTCTGCGTACGAGCAGGCGCAGACGCGCTTCCTGCAGCATCGCGGGAGCTGGTACAACCTGACGACGCACTTTCCGTGGATCGGCGCGCGCACGGCGGCGCCCGACGGCGCGCACGTCGAGTACTTCCGCGGCATCGCGAATCCGATCGGTGTCAAGATCGGGCCGGCCATGACGCGCAGCGAGCTTCGTCGTCTGCTGGAGACGCTCAATCCGACCAACGAGCCGGGCCGGCTGACGCTGATTCACCGCTTCGGCGCCGAGCGCGTGGACGGCAAGCTGCAGGAGCTCATCGAGACCGTGCAGACGGCCGGGGCAACGGTGCTGTGGATGTGCGATCCCGATGCACGGCAACACGGAGGTGCTGAGCTCCGGTTTCAAGACGCGCCGGTTCGACCACATCCTGCAGGAGCTCGAGCAGGCGTTCCGCATCCACCAGGAGCAGGGCACCTACCTCGGCGGCGTGCACCTCGAGCTGACCGGGGATCACGTCACCGAGTGCATCGGCGGCGCGCGCGGGCTCGCCGAGGGCGACCTGCACCAGGCCTATCGCAGCCAGGTCGATCCGCGGCTCAACTACGAGCAGGCGATGGAAGTCGCCATGCGGATCGCGGACCGGGGCGGACGTGCGGGCTGAGGCGCGTGAGCGGCCGCCCGTAGACTCGAGCGATTGCCGACTCTGTCCCCGACTTGCAGGCTTCCTCGACGAAGTACGCGCACGTCACCCGCGCTATTTCGCGCGCCCGGTGCCGTCGTTCGGGCCATCCGGTGCGCGGCTGCTGATAGTAGGGCTCGCGCCCGGCCTGCATGGCGCGAACGCCACCGGACGCCCGTTCACGGGCGATTTCGCGGGAATCCTGCTGTACGAGACTCTCCACCGCTTCGGGTTTGCGAGCCGGCCCGGGAGCACCGCAGCCGACGACGGGCTCGAACTGCGCGATTGCCGTATCACGAACGCCGTGCGCTGCGTGCCTCCGCAGAACAAGCCGCTGCCTGTCGAGGCCGCGACCTGCAACGTCTATCTGCGGCAGGAGCTCACGGCGCTGCCGGCCGACGCCGTCATCCTGGCGCTCGGGACGATCGCCCACGGCGCGGTGTTGCGAGCGCGGCAGTTGCGTGCCGCGGCATTTCCCTTTGCGCATGGGCGTTGCCACGCGCTGGCGCCGCGCCTGCGCATGGTCGACAGCTATCACTGCAGCCGCTACAACACCCAGACGGGGCGGCTGACCCGGGAGATGTTCGCTGAGATCTTCGTGAGGATCCGGGAAGCGCTCGATGCCGGCGCTGCCACGAGCCATGAGAAGTGAATTCGACGCGCGGGAGTTCGTCCGCACGCTGACTCGCCGGCCCGGCGTCTACCGGATGCTCGGCGCATCGGGCGAGGTCCTTTACGTGGGCAAGGCGCGCGATCTGCGCCGCCGGGTTGGCAGCTATTTCAGCCATCGGGCGCTCGACGCCAAGACTCAGACGATGCTGCAGGCCGTGTCGCGCATCGAGGTCACCGTCACGGGCACCGAACAGGAGGCGCTGCTCCTCGAATACCACCAGATCAAGGAGCACCGCCCGCGGTTCAATGTCGTGCTCCGTGACGACAAGAGCTACCCATACATTCACGTGACTACTGACCAGACCTACCCGCGCTTCGAGTTTCATCGCGGCAGTCGCAATGTGCCGGGGCGTTTTTTCGGGCCCTTCCCGAGTGCGGGGGCGGTCCGCCAGACACTGCACCAGCTCCAGAAGCTCTTCCGCGTGCGGCCGTGCTCGGATTCCTTTTTCTCGAACCGCAGCCGTCCGTGTCTGATGTACCAGATTCGCCGCTGCTCGGGACCGTGTGTTGCGCTCATTACCGAGGAGGACTACCGCCGGGACGCCGAGAACGCGATGCGCTTCATCGAAGGCCGCAACGACGAGGTCCTCGCGGACCTCGTGCAGCGCATGGAACGGAGCTCGGAAGGCCTCGAGTTCGAACGGGCGGCGCAGTATCGCGACCAGATCGCCGACATCCGCCGGGTGCAGGAGCAACAGGTCATCGCGGCGGGACCGGAGACCGATCTCGATGCCATCGGGCTTGCGGAGGTGAAAGGCCAGTGCTGCGTGGCGGTGCTGATGATCCGTGGCGGCCGTGTGCTCGGCAGCCGCACGTTCTTCCCGCGCATCGCACCCGGTACGGAATCGGGTGAGATCCTTGCCGCCTTCATCGGCCAGCACTACCTCGCCCAGCCGGCGCCGCCGGAGATACTCGTTAGCGGCACGGTTCCGGATGCGGCCTTGCTCGCGACGATGATCGGCGAGCGCGCCGGCCAGGCCGTCGACATCCGCCAGCGGGTGCGTGGCAACCGCCGGCGCTGGATCGAGATGGCGATCGCCAATGCGCGGGAGGCGGCCACGTCGCGCGCCGCGGCGACCGCCACGATCATCGAGCAGCTCGAGGAGCTCGCCGAGGCGCTCTCACTGCCCGCACCGCCGGAACGGATCGAATGCTTCGACATCAGTCACACGCAGGGTGCGGAGACCGTCGCCTCCTGCGTGGTGTTCAACGCCACCGGCCCGGTGAAGTCCGACTACCGCCGGTTCAACATCCGCGACGTGGCGCCAGGAGACGACTACGGGGCCCTGGCGGAGGCGGTCAGCCGGCGTTTTGCGCGAGCGAAGCGCGGCGAAACGCCGGTGCCGGATTTGCTGCTGATCGACGGCGGCCGCGGCCAGCTCGCGCGGGTGCGTGGCGTGCTGCAGGATCTCGGGTTTGCGGAGCTGCCGGTCGTCGCTGTAGCCAAGGGCGAGGGGCGAAAGCCGGGCAGGGAGCGCCTGTATCGTACGGATGGGAGTGACCTTGCGCTGCGATCAGACTCCGCGGCGTTTCGTCTGGTGCAACAGGTACGCGACGAGGCCCACCGCTTCGCGATCACGGGCCATCGCCAGCGCCGCGGCCGCCGCCACAGCGGCTCGGTGCTGGAGACCATTCCGGGGCTCGGGCCGCAGCGCCGGCGGGCCCTCCTGCAGCAATTCGGGGGCCTGCAGGGAATCACGCGCGCGGGCATCGACGACCTTGCGCGCACGGCCGGCATCAGCCGGGCCCTGGCGGAGAGGATCTACGGGTTTCTGCATGAGCCCGGGCATCGGAGCGAAGGTTTGTGAAACACCACGCGGCCGCAGGGCTAGAATAAGTGCGTAATGCTTCCCCCGAATTGACCAGGCGCAGCCGGATGTATCCGCAGCTCAACATTGCCACCGTGCTTACCTGGCTGCGCATCGCCGCCATACCGGCCGTGGTGGTGGTCTTCTACACTCCGGGTGACTGGATGCGTCCGCTGGCGTCCATGATCTTCGCGCTCGCGGGCATCACCGACTGGTTCGACGGCTACCTGGCCCGACGCATGGGTCAGACGTCACAGTTCGGCGCGTTTCTCGACCCCGTGGCCGACAAGCTGATGGTCGCGATCGCGCTGGTGCTGATCCTGCAGGCCGATCCGCGCCCGCTCATCGCGCTGGTCGCCGCCATCATCATCGGGCGGGAGATCGCCGTATCGGCGCTGCGCGAGTGGATGGCCGAGCTTGGCGCCCGGAGTCGCGTCGCCGTGTTCGAGCATCGGCAAGGCCAAGACCACCATGCAGATGATCGGGCTCGGCTGCATGCTGTTCAGCCGGGACGTTTTGGGGATGCCGGTCTACGAGATCGGTCTGGCGCTGCTCATCGTCGCGGCGGGCATCACGCTATGGTCGATGGTCGGATACATCAAGGCGGCCTGGCCGCGCCTCAGCGAGCGTGGGCACGTTTCTTGACAGGCGGGCGAGCGCCGATACCATATGCCGTCCTGCGAAGCGGGAATAGCTCAGTTGGTAGAGCGATACCTTGCCAAGGTATAGGTCGCCGGTTCGAGCCCGGTTTCCCGCTCCATCTTCGCTTGCATCCGGCACGCTCTCCGGGGCTAGGTGGCAGAGTGGTCATGCAGCGGCCTGCAAAGCCGTGTACGCCGGTTCGATTCCGACCCTAGCCTCCAGATATATGCGCACCACGCCCGGGTGGCGGAACTGGTAGACGCTACGGACTTAAAATCCGTTGGACCGAAAGGTCCGTGCCGGTTCGAGTCCGGCCCTGGGCACCAGTCAAACGGGCGCGTCGGCCAACTTAGGCTGATATCTTGCGCCGGAAGTAGCTGAGCACGCCAAGCGCAGAGCCAAGTAGCCAGACAGCGGCCGGGACCGGCACGACCTGAAATTCGAGCCATGTCTCGTTGCGGATCGCGAGACAGGCGGCGGACCCGCTGCCGACAGCCCTGCAGCTCAGGATCTGCGGGAGCGAGACGGTCTCGCTGAGGATCACCAGGTCGCCCGGGCTCAGGCCGCTGGCGGCAATCGTGTAGAGGTCGAACGCGCCGAAGACCTGGTGGCAGCCCGAGATTGGCGGCGCACTCATGAGCCCGCGTGGCGGGCCGTTGTAGACGTCGTCACCGCCGATGATGCGATTGACGCAGTTGGCATTTCCACCGACGTTGTAGGCGATCGAGCTCTCGTACACGAAATTCGACCCCAAGGTCACGCCGCCGCAGCCGTGCACACCGACGGAAGCCAGGAAATTGCCCTCGACACACTCGTAGCTTGTAGCGGTCGTTGTGTAGGTGGCTGTGTTGATGACCATGTCCACGACCTTGTCGCTGACCACCGCGGATGCCAGCGGATTGCTGCTGATGTGCGAGGTGGTCCAGAACAAGCCCGAGCTCGTCAACGTCGTGCCGTCCCAGGCCCATGTTGCGTTCGACGGCGTGATGCCCACCGCCGTGCCCCAGGCCGTGGCGGCATCCGCACCATTCCAGACAAGCGTGCTGATCACACCGGAATTGCTGACCTGGATATTCGTCTGGAGAGCCACTGGTACTGCATTGGCGGCGACAGATGTCGTCAGCAATGCGCACAGTATTGCCGTGCGTTTCATGAATCCCCTTGTTCTTGCTTCTTGTCCGTCGATGCCAAACTAGTCGCCGGTGTCGGGCGTGTTAACGACGACGAGCGCCTCACCCAGTTGGGTGAGAACATAATCACGCATCGGCTGCCTGAAATCTCCCGATTCGGGTCGCGTTGGCTCAGAGAGTCCCGATCAGCGCGGCGGCAATGGCCTCGCTGCCGTTGTAGATGCCGTAGTAGTTCGGATGTACGCCATCGTGCAGGATCTTGCCGGGGAAGACTGCCGTGCCCCCCGTGGCGCCGAAGGTGTCTATGACCCGGACCTTGACCGGTGAATTCGGAAAGGTCGCCGCGAACCACGCCGGCATCGCGTTGATTTCCGCGCGGAATGAGGCTGCCTTCTGCCGTGCCGCGCTGTCGGGATGTTCCGTGAGTTTGTACAGATAAATCGAGCCCGAGCCCACCACGGCCTGGCTCAGCGCGAGAGTTGCCGTTCCGCCGCCGGAGACGACCGTCGTATCGGCCGGAATATAGAGTCCGGAGTCGACGTAGCCGCCGACCAGATCACCGTTGGCAAACGCGGCGGGATTCGACACGCTGCTGACCGTGGCCGTGCCATTCAGCACCGCAACCGCAGCGGCGGCGCCATCCCAGTTGAAGCCGCGATCGGGAATGTTGGTGAAGAAGATATAAGAGGGCATCACCGCCGGAGGATTGCCGCTATAGTCCGCGCCGCCGTGAGACGCCCCGTTCAGGCCACAGAAATACTCCACGTGATCGCGCATGGCCGCCCTGAAATTCGCAGTATTGGCTGCGGCGTACCCGACGTCGTTGCTGCCACCGTTGATGATGATCGTGGTCGGATTCCTGGCTTTGACGAGGCCCCTCACATCGGTACCCGTACTGCCGGAGCTCACTACCTGTGTTGACGGGTCGCCCGAAATGAAGCTCGCGGATCCAATCCCACCGGTCATGGTGTGGCCGCCTGCGGTCATCCGGTAGAAGGTTGTAGGACGAACGCCACGGCCTTCCATGGCCCGGACGATGCGGACATCAACGTTGATGTCCTTCCATCCGATGCTGAACCAGTCACTGGCCGGGATGATCGAGTCCGACATTATCGCGATGTCTTTGAGAGGTCCCGTCGTCAGCATCGGCACGGTGGGCGGGCGTGTCGAGATCTGCAGATAGCGCATCCAGTGGTTGGCATCCGTCATCTGTTCGGCGGCGCCGATGAAGTTGCCATTGAACCAGGTGGCGGAGCTCCCCAGCGTGAAATGGGTAAAGGGATTTACGGTATCGCTCCGGAGTGCCCACTGCAGCACGACGCCGTCGACCGCCATGACCACGATGCGGCCGAGGTTCGTATCGGTGTACCAACCCACATTGATGCGTGTGAAACCATCGGCGGGCTTGCCATAGCTGTTGAATTGCCCGGCGTCGTACCACGGACTCGAGACATCGATATTCGTCCAGCCGAGAAAACTGTGCTGGCTGCCGTCGCCAATGCTGGAGCCCTGGGCCGTGACACGCGCGGCACCATGAATACCAGCTGCACGGCGCAGTATGTGAATCTGGCCACTTGCCGGTGCCGCGGCATTGGCGAAATGAATCGGCGTGGTCTGAAACGCCAGGTTGTCGCCGTTTGACCCAAAAGCATAGGCTGCGGTCTGGGTAAAGTAGCGAGTACTGATCTCGAAGCTGATTTGACCGGCCACATTGAGCGCAGCGAGCGTCTGAGCGCTGAACCCGGTCAGATAATAGCCACTTGCCGTGCTGCCTCCCGCAGCTGCCCCGCGCATGCCGTTGGCCGGATTGTGCTCGGGTCCTTGCGGCGCCCCGTAGATGGTCGCCGTGAGGCCGCCGGTGCCATCGGGGTTGGTCGTCAGCGGATGCAGGAAGACGACCGAAGGATCGGCACTGCCGTAGGGCAGGAAGGGCGGTGAATCGGTCGGCCCATGCAGCCCCGAGGGCCCCGGCGGCGTATTCAGTCTCTTACGCAGGATGGTGTAGTCAGCCACCGTCACCGATCCGCTGCTGTCGAGGTCGCAGACGGGATTGGTCGTGTTGAGCGCGTTTCGCAGGATGAGGTAATCGGTCGATGTCACTCTGCCGCTTTGGTTCAGATCCGCATCGCAGATATTCCCGTAACCATCACCGTCGGCGTCGTACTGGCTCGGATTGGCGACCAGGGTGCAGTTGTCCAAAGCATCGAGTACGCCATCGCCGTCTGTGTCGGCGGCGTGTGCCACGCTCGACAAGACGAGCAGGGCAATGCTCCAGCAGGCGGTTCGGATCATCGTTATGGGCGCGTGCGCAGCTTCAGGCCGCGTTCTCTTCCGGTGGCGACCAATAAAGTCTACGGCAGTCAGGGGATCTTCGCCTCATCCGAACGGATGAAGACATAATCCGCACGGGGAGCGTGACTGGTCAGTGGCTTGAGACGCGCCTGCGGAGACGCCGGCGCGCGATGCCGGTCGCGGCGAACAGTCCGAGCAACTCGAGGTCCAGTGTCGAGGCGCCACCCGTGTCCACGACGGCTCCCGGATACACGTTGATGAGCGCCTCGCCCTCGGCGCGCTGGTTGTAGCTGTCGGTGATGGAATACCTGAAGGATGCGCCCTGGCAGGTGACGAACGGGCAGTCGAAGGAGGGATGTTGACCCGAGAAGCCTGGCGTCGGCGTGAACGTGATCGTGTTGTCGGCATTGACGACCGCCGTGCCGTTCACCGGCTCGCCCTCGATGGCGACGGTGATCGGCCCGAAGGCGAGGCCGCCGTCGTTGGCAAGCACGGGGACGGTCACGGGCGTGTTCATGTTCGTCTGGAGCGGCTCGGGCTCGCCGTCGGTTCGCGTGAACGGGATGCTGACAACCTCGAAGGACACGTCTGCCGCGTTGCTGATCTCGCCGTCCGCATCCGTCACCGTGTACGAGAAGCTGTCCGGCCCGACATAGCCGGGGCTGCTCTGGTAGCGGAGCGCGGGTTGGCCGGTCTTGGTCTCGTCAGCCGGAACAGGCGTGAGGGTGCCGCCGTGCGCGGTCACATTGGGGGCGTTGATCGTCAGTGGCGCATTCTCGATGCGCTCGTCATTGCGCAAGACGTCGAGAGTCGTGGGCAGTTCGGCATCTACGCTCGTGACCCCGAGGATATCCTCGTCCGAGATCAATCCGACGTCGTCGCCCGAATCATTGTTTGCGAGCGGTGCTCCGTCGACGATCTCGAGCGTGAGCGTGCCGACGTTGCTCACATCGCCGTCGCGGTCCGTGATCGTATACTTCACCGTGTCGGTGCCGGCCGAATGCAGGTTGGACTTGTAGCTGATGCCCGGCCAGTGCGTGCCGTTCTGCCGGTCGATCGTCACCAGCTCGGCGGTCCCGCAGCACGGGTTGCTGAGTGATCTGCATCGTCACGGGCAAGTCGATAAGTGTTTCGTTGCCGGCCAGCACATCGATGTCGATTGGCTCGCGGGAGCTGCCATCGAGGTTTTCGTCCTCTGCCTGCGGCGTCGAGTCGCTGACGGTGATGGGCACCAGCGCATCCGTCGGGCTGACGTCGCCGTCGGCATCGCGCAGGCTGTAGCGGAAGCTGTCGTCGCCCGTGTACCCGCTGTCGGGTGTGTACGTGGCCGACGGGTTGCTGGTCGCGGATCCCGCGGTGACGGACACGTGGCCGTGCGAAGGCTGCTGCGTGATCGTGATGGTCACTGGCCGGTTCCTGATGCCCGTGTCGTCGCCGAGCAGGTTGAGGAACGTCGCCGTGCCGTCCTCGATGGCATGCATGGGATCGTCGTGGGCGCCCGGCGTGTCGTTCGCGACATTGATCGTGACGGTCGCCTCGTTGCTCACGCTGCCGTCGGAATCGTGCAGCCGGTATTTCAGGGTGTCCGAACCGGTCGCGCCCGTGTTCGACTTGTATTCGATGTCCTGGACGGCCAAAAGGCCCGTTCCCGTTGTCGTCACCCGCGTCGTGCCGAGCGTGGGCTGCTGGGTGATCTCGAGCGTGACCGGCCTGTCGGGTCCCAGGGTGTCACCGGTCAGCACGTGCATCGCGACGAACGCGCGCGCGCTGCCGTCGAACGTGTCGTCATCGGCCTCGGGCCCCATGTCTGCGACCGTGATGGTGACCGTGGCTGCCTGCGGGGACACGTCGCCCTCGGCGTCGGTCAGGGTATAGCTGAAGGTGTCGGTACCCGTGAAGCCAGCAGTCGAGGTGTACTGGACATAGGACCGGAAGCCACCGCCCGCGGGCACCACGGTCGCCGTGCCATGGCCTGGTGGAGTCGTGATCGTGATGACAATCGGGCGATCTGCAAGCCCGGTATCCTCGCCCGGCGCGCCCGGGGTTCCCAGCACGTTGATGGTTGTCTGTACGCCGGTGTCTGCGGTGACGGTGTCATCGACAGCCATGGGCTCCGAATCCTGGACGTTGAGTGTCACGATGGCCTCACCGCTCACGTCTCCGTCGTGGTCAGTGAGCCGGTAGGTCAAGGTGTCGGGGCCGGTATAGCCGGCGTTCGGCGTGTACCTGATGTCCGGCGGATTGCCAGGATTGACGAAATAGATTCCGTGCGCGGTCATGCCGGGGGTCGGAGGCGATGTGACCTCGAGGAGAATGGGCGAATTCGACAATCCCGTGTCATTCGCTACCACGTCTAGCCTCGCCGAGATGCCGTCTTCCACGTCGATGGTATCGGGATGGGTCACCGGCATGTCGTCGAACACGTTTACATGGAGGGTCGCGGTCGCGGTCGCGTTATTGGCGTCCGTGATCTGGTACTGGATGACCTGCTCGCCGTTCGGCGGGTTCGGCGCGGCGGGCGTGTAGCGGATCTTGTTCTTAGCATCTACGCCGTCTGCCTCGGTCAGCACTCTGGCCGTGCCGTCTGCCGGCTGCGAGAGCGAAAGGATCGTGACCGTCACCGGCGCCACCCCCGGCAGATCGTTGAGCAGCACGTTGGCATCAACCCAATCGTCGATGCCGGACCGCAGCCTCACCCGGTTGTCGAAGCCGAGGGGCAGCGTCGTTGCCGCACCGGTGAAGGCAACGGCCGTGGCTTGCCAGCTGTCGATGCCGACGACCGTCGTCGAGAGGTCCGAGTAGTTGACGAGAAATGCTTCGGCGAGCGTCAGGTTCCCGGAGCCGTCGGTCGAGAGCCGCAGGAGCACGTTCTCGTACCCGGCCTGCGTGTCGCTGCCGCCGAGAAGCCCGCCGGCCGTGCAGGAGCCCGGGCCCGTTCCGGACTTGCAGCTATATCCCCACGCGGTTGCGGCCGTGGGCGTGCCGACGAGCCGGTTCGCTCCCTCGAATGCGGCGATGCCGAAATCCCCGAAGTCGTCCCAGTACGGAATGTCGTTGATGTCCGTGCTCGACTGGGAAGCCACCTGGCTCGGGAAGTGGTCGGTGAACCCGCCGTTTGCCCCCGTAAAGCCATTCAGCACTCGTGGAAAACCAGCGACGCCGGCCACCGTCGCGCCAACCAGATAGTCGAATCCGCCGCTCGCGTTCTGCGAGGGGGGCGAGCTCACGGTGACGGGTACGAGACGGTGAATGATCCGATCGTATGATTCTACGGCCCGGTTCGTCAGGTCCGTGCTGATGTTGCGCTCGAAAGCGCCGAATTCGATCGTGCCTCCGATGCGGTCGTCCGTACGGTCTGCGGCCGTGCCATTGTCGTCGATGCTGATGAAACCGCTCGTGATCGGGATGCCGATCAGGCCGGCTTCCAGTGCCGGATCCTGGGCAGGCGCGGTGACCGGCGCGGGCGGGGGCGTGCTCTGAAAGACCTGCGGCGCCGTCCCGGGCGCGTAGTAGCCGGCGCTGAATACCGGGCCGACCCATTGCGTCGTGGCCGGTGTCGCGGGCGGACTGCGGTTATACGTGCAGTCGTCGTGATTGGTTTCCCGTATCCAGACGGGGCAACCATTCTCGACGGCTTTCGTGCGGGTGCCTGCGTCTATGAGGAAGTATTGGGTCGCTGCAGGCGCGCTTTGTCCAAGCAGGAGCGCGAGCGGCCAGAGCCAGGAAGTGGCGGCGATAGGTCTCATCCGGGGGCTGGCTGACGTGACCCGTGGGTGTTCGCTCGAGCTGCTTGGGCGTGAAGTGGCAGGCATTATTCTGACCGGCTGCACTCTAGCATAGGGTGCCGGTCAGTCAATTTTAGCCACCCGTTGCGGGGAACGGCGGGTCTGTTGTCATATCACGGCCGCATTTTCGGCGGCACACCTGCGGCCTGTCGCCTGTCGCAGCATGCCGTGCGGCTACGCGGCGCTCGGGGTACTGTCTGCGGCCTCCGGATGTTCGTCAGGCACGGCCCGCAAGGCCTGCAGCGAACGCATGACCATGGTCTCGCTCAACTGGTCGCGGCTCGGTTTTGTGGCGGACACTTCCGGACGCGCGACGGGATTGCGATAGTGCAGCTGATGGTTGCCGATGGCGATGACGTCACCGTCCTCGAGCCGATGCTGTTCGCGGAGCGTCGAATTGACGCTGGTGCCGTTCGTGCTCTTGAGGTCGATCAGCCAGTCGCCGTCCGGATTGCGCAGCAACAAGGCGTGCTGGCGGCTGACGTAGCGGCTCGCAATGGGGATGTCACAGTAGTGACTGCGGCCGATCAGCATGCGCTCGCGATCGACCGCTATCGTCCGGACGAATTCATCGCCGAGAGACAACGTGAAACTCGGCCCGAGCGCGGGCGCTTCGAGCGCTTCGATCTCGGGCAGTTCGTCGCCGGCGTGAGTCTCCATGTCAAACCGCACGCGCGTGTACTGCGCAACGGTGGCCATGCCCTGCGAGTCGAGGACCCGGTTCAGGGCGGCATGGCCGGTCAGCACGATCAGTGGCACCGGAGTGATATCGCGCGAATTGCGTGCCAGCTCGCGAATGGTTTCGAACACCCTGGGGCCGAAGTCCTGCGCGTCCTCGATCAGGATGACGGCTGTCCCCTGCTGTGCCGAGACCTGGCGCAGCACGACGTTGAGCAGCCGGTGCAGGTCATCGGACGTGGACTCGAAGGGTTCGAAGCCGAACTGCGCCAATATGGCTTCCAGAAAGGCATGGCTGCTGTCGGTCGGCGCGAGAATCCGGGCTACCCGGCTTGAAGGCGGCAGCTCGCTGGAGAAGCGGCGCAGGACGAGATCGAGGTCGTGACGCGATTCGCCCGTCAGGATCGCAAAGAGACGTTCCTGACTGCGGCACTGGTTGAGGTAGCTGACGGCGCTTAGAATCTGCGCGGGTCTGATTCTCTGCGAATTGACGTCTCCGCCGCTCGTGTTTTCCTTATTCATATGGATGGCCTTCCATCGGCCCTCGGGGCTGCGCTTGTTGTTAGTCTGCTGCGCGGGCTGCTCGCAGGCCAGTCTAGGATTGGAATCCCTTTATGTAAACAATACCTGGGCACGATGCTTGTCGTTCCACCTCAACAGCCGCGTTTTGGCGTCACATGATTTATAGTTTATTATTCTAAGTCTATGGTTTTGAAATTGAATTTATGCTCGAAGCGCGCGAGCTGACTCTCTGGCGCGGGCCCAACTGTCTGTTCGAGCGGCTGTCCTTTTCCTTGGGCACCGGCACTGCTCTCGTCTTACGCGGCCCGAACGGCTCGGGCAAGACCTCGCTGCTGCGGGTTCTCTGCGGGCTGACCTTACCGGAGGAGGGCGTGATCAGCTGGGCCGGCGAGCATCGGCCGGATGGGCTGCGTGGGCTCGTCGCCTATTGCGGCCATCAGCCGGGGCTCAATGCCGATCTGACCATCCGCCAGAATCTGCGTTTTTACGCCCGCATCGGCAAAGTCGGGCGCGAGTGGCAGAGCCTTCTGCCGGCGCTCGGAATAGCGCAGCGCGCCGACCTGGCGGTGCGCCACCTGTCGGCCGGCCAGAAGCGCCGCGCGGCGATCGCGAGAGTGCTGATGTCCGACGCGCCCGTATGGCTGCTCGACGAGCCGTTTGCAAATCTCGACAGCGAAGGCAGGCGCGTGGTCGAGGATCACATCGGCGGGCACCTCTCCTCGGGCGGGCTCGCGGTCATAGCGGCCCACGACGAAATTCTCGTGGCGGACACGCGCACGTCCACACTGGTGCTCGGCGGGATGGACGCATGACGAAGCTTTTCATCGCCATTGTCTGGCGAGACCTCGGGATTGCGTTCCGCAGACCGGGTGATCTCGCGACTCCGCTCGCCTTCTTCATCATCGTCGGCACGTTGTTCCCCCTGGCACTCAGTCCGGACGAGGAGACGCTGCGGACGATCGGGCCGGCCGTGCTCTGGGTCGCCGCTCTGCTGAGCACGTTGCTTTCGCTCAACGCGCTTTGCCGTACGGACATAGAAGACGGCACGCTCGAGCAGCTGCTGATTCGTGCGGAGCCCGTGAGCGTCGCGATGCTCGCGAAGACTCTGGCGCACTGGCTGACCACGGGCGCGCCGCTCGTCGCGCTGGCCCCTGTGCTTGGGATCGCCTACTATTTGAACGGCGACGGAATTGCAGCACTGTGCGCCTCGCTGCTGATCGGCACGCCGACGTTGAGTCTGCTCGGATCGATAGGCGCGAGCCTGACGGCCGGGTTGCGTCAGGCGACCGGTCTGCTCGCGCTGCTGGTGTTACCCCTGATGTTGCCGGTGCTCATGCTCGGCGCCAGGGCGACTGATGTCGGGGCCGGCGGAGGCGACCCGACGGGGCTGTTTTACCTGCTGGGAGCCTTGTTGTTCCTTGGCTTGAGCCTTGCGCCCCTTGCTGCAGCCGCGGCTATCCGCATTACCCTTGACTGAGTTGCTTGCTTTGGAAGATCAAACACTCTACAGGTGTCGCGAGCTGCGTTAGGGCTTTGCATCCGATGGCGTTTGGAATTCCCAACTGGCTGCACCGGCTGGCTTCGCCGCCGCATTTCTTTCGCGCCGCAGGCGCGCTCCAGCGCTGGCTGCTGTGGCCGTCGCTCGTCTGCATCGCGGTCGGCGCGTATGGCGGGCTCGTCCTGGCGCCCCCCGATTATCAGCAGGGCGATGCTTTCCGTATCATCTACGTCCACGTACCGAGCGCATATCTCTCGATGCTGGTTTACGTTGTCATGGCCGTTGCCTCGGCCATCGGTCTCATCTGGCGCATAAAGCTCGCCTATGCCGTCGCTGCAAGCGCCGCGCCCGTCGGCGCCTCGTTCACTTTCGTCGCGCTCGTCACGGGCTCGCTGTGGGGCCAGCCGATGTGGGGAACGTGGTGGGTATGGGATGCGCGCCTGACGTCGGAGCTGATCCTGTTGTTCTTGTATTTGGGCTACATGCTGCTGCGATCCGCCTTCGACGATGTCACGAAGGCAGACCGGGCGAGCGCGGTCCTCGCCCTGGTCGGCGTCGTCAATATTCCGATCATTCACTACTCGGTCATCTGGTGGAGCACGCTTCACCAGGGGCCGACCATCTCCAAGTTCGACAATCCTTCCATCACGGCCGACATGCTGTGGCCGCTGCTCACGATGATCGTCGGCTTCACACTGTTCTTCCTGGCGATACTCACGCGACGATTGCAGGGCGAGGTGCTCGAGCGGGAGCGACACGCCCGCTGGGTCGACGAAGTCGTGGCCAGCGCAGCGCCGGGAAGCGCACGCTGATGGCAAGGTTTTTCGCCATGGGGGGCTATGCCCAGTGGGTCTGGGGCGCATATGGCCTGGCGGCATTCGTGCTCGTTGCGAATGTCATTGCAGCGAGCCGGAGTTACCGTCAGGCTATTGAGCGTCTGCGCACGCGTATGGGCCGGCCATCAAGGAGCGTCGGACGATGACACCGAGAAGACAGCGCATGTGGATCGTGGGCCTGGTCGTGGCCGGGGTTGCCGCGGCAGCGGTTCTGGGACTGCGGGCGTTCAACCAGAATCTCCTCTATTTCTACACGCCAACCGAGGTCGCGGCCGGAAAAGCTCCTGCCGGAAAAAGATTCCGGCTCGGCGGGCTGGTCACGAAGGGCAGCTTGCAGCGCGAGCCGGGCCAGCTTGAGCTGCATTTCCAGGTGACCGATCTGGACAAGAGCATGAACGTCTCCTACACGGGCGTGCTGCCGGACCTGTTTCGTGAAGGGCAGGGCGTCATCGCACATGGCACGCTGATGCCGGACGGCACGTTCCGCGCCGACGAAGTGCTGGCGAAGCACGACGAGAACTACATGCCGCCGGAAGTCGCGAAAGCCTTGCGTGAGCAGGGTCATCCGGTCGGTACGAAGACGACCACCGCGTCGAATCCCTAGGAGGCTCCGCATGATTCCGGAGTTCGGCCAGCTCTGCCTGATCCTGGCGCTCTGTCTCGCCGCTGCCCAGGCGTTCTTCCCGCTCACCGGCGCCCATCTCGGCAAGCCCGCGTGGATGGCAGTTGCCGTTCCGGCCGCCGCCGGGCAGATGGTATTCATACTCGGCGCGTTTGCATCGCTCGCGTGGTCGTTCGTCCATAACGATTTCACGGTGGCGTACGTTGCGATGAACTCCAATTCGTCGCTCCCCTCCGTATACCGCTTCGCCGCCGTCTGGGGTGGCCACGAGGGTTCGCTGCTGCTGTGGGTGCTGCTGCTGTCGCTGTGGACCGCGGCCGTATCGGCCCTGAGCCGCGAGCTGCCCCGGGAGCTCGCCGCGCGGATCGTGGGCGTGATGGGCTTCATCTCCGCCGGCTTCATCCTGTTCATTCTGGTGACCTCGAATCCCTTCCTGCGTGCGTTGCCGGGCCCGCTCGACGGCAACGATCTCAATCCGCTGCTGCAGGATCCGGCGATGGCGATGCATCCGCCCTTGCTCTACACGGGGTATGTGGGCTTTTCCGTCGCGTTTTCGTTCGCGGTGGCGGCGATGCTGGCGGGTCGGATCGATCAGCAGTGGGCACGCTGGGCGCGGCCTTGGACGACGGCCGCCTGGTCGTTCCTGACGGTAGGCATCGCGCTCGGGAGCTGGTGGGCTTACTACGAGCTCGGCTGGGGCGGCTGGTGGTTCTGGGATCCGGTGGAAAACGCCTCGTTCATGCCGTGGCTGGTCGGCACCGCGCTCATCCACTCGCTGGCGGTGACCGAAAAACGCGGGTTGTTCAAAGGCTCCACGCTGCTGCTGGCCATCGGCGCGTTCTCACTGAGCCTGCTCGGCACGTTTCTGGTCCGCTCGGGGGTACTGGTCTCGGTGCACGCATTTGCGTCGGACCCCGCTCGTGGACTCTTCATACTGGCTTACCTGACGATCGTCATTGGCTTGGCCCTCGGGCTATATGCCTGGCGCGCGCCGCGCCTCGACCGCGCAATCGGCTTCCGGCCCTTCTCGCGGGAGACACTGCTGCTGGTCAACAACATCCTGTTGCCGGTTGCAGCCGGCCTGATTCTCCTCGGCACGCTGTATCCGCTGGTCCTCGATGCGCTCGACAAGGGCAAAATCTCGGTCGGGCCGCCGTATTTCCAGGCCGTGTTCCTCGTGCCGATGATTCCGCTGCTGTTCGCCGCCGGTGTCGGTATGCACACGGCATGGCGGGCGGCCGATGCCTGGTCCGTAGCCCGGCATCTGCGATGGGCGGCACTGGGCGCGGTCGTGGCCGGCGTGACGGTCCCGTGGCTCGTATACGGAGGTGGCCCGGTGCTGAGCGGCGTCGGCGTCGCGGCGGCCGCCTGGCTGATCCTCGCGGCGCTCGTCGACCCGGTGCGTCGCGTCTTTGGCAAGGGGCCGCGTCTCACGCGTGGCATGGTCGGCATGCAGGTCGCCCATCTGGGTCTCGGCCTGACGGTGCTCGGGATCACGATCACGTCGAGCTTCAGCATCATGGCCGACCAGCGCATCGCCCCGGGCGAGACGCTCAAACTTGGCGATTACGCGCTCATCTTCCACAGTATTACCCCGGTGCGGGGTCCGAACTACGAGGGCTTGCGGGGCAACATGGAAATCACGCGCGCCGGCAAGACGGTCGCCCTGGTGCATCCCGAGAAGCGGCTCTACCGGGTGCGGTCCTCGCCCATGACCGAAGCGGGCATCGATGCCGGCTGGAGCCGCGACCTCTTCGTGGCGCTCGGCGACGACCTGGGGGAGGGGGCGTGGAGCGTGCGCCTGCAGTACAAGCCCCTCGTGCGTTTCATATGGCTGGGCGCGGTGGTGATGGCTTTCGGAGGACTGCTCGCGATCACGGACCGGCGTTACCGGCTCACGGTCCGGGAGAGCGCGGCCGAGGCTGCGACCGTCACACGGCCCGCCTGACCCTGCGGCCCGTGGGTGACCGGGCGGCAAAGACGGCATTGCGATGACGAAATTTGCGTTGCCCATTCTGATTCTCGCCGCGCTCGTCGCGGTGCTCGTCGTTGGCCTCAAGCGCGACCCGACGCTCGTGCCTTCACCCCTGATCGGCAAGCCCGCGCCTGAATTCTCCCTGCCGCGCCTCGATGACCCGGCCAGGGCGCTGTCGCGCGCCGACCTGCTCGGCGAGGTCAGCCTGGTGAACGTCTGGGCCACATGGTGCGGCGGCTGCCGACAGGAGCACTCCTTCCTCGTGACGCTCGCGAAGACCGGGGGCGTGCGCATGTTCGGTCTGAACTGGAAGGACGATCCCGCGCTCGCCCAGCAGTGGCTGGACCAGCTCGGCAACCCCTACGCCGCGACAGGAGTCGATGAGGACGGGCACGTCGCGATCGACTGGGGTGTCTACGGGGCGCCCGAGACCTTCCTGCTGGATGCGGCCGGCAACGTGCTCTACAAACACATCGCGCCGCTCACCCCGGAGGTCTGGGAGACCGAGTTCGTGCCGCGGATACGCAAGGCGCGGGGCGCGCAGTGAGCCGCTGTCTGAAATCCGCGCTGCTGTGCCTGCTGCTTGCCTGCGGTACGGCGGCGGCCATCGACTCGGAGCCGCCGATCGCGGATCCGGGCCAACGCGCGGTGTATGACGAGCTGATGCACGAAGTGCGCTGCCTCGTCTGCCAGAATCAGACCATCGGCGATTCCACGGCGCCGCTTGCGGGCGACCTGCGCCGGGAAATCCGCCGCATGGTCCTCGAGGGCAAATCCGAGGACGAGATCAAGGTCTTCCTGCTCGATCGCTACGGCGACTTCGTGCTCTACAAGCCGCGCTTTCAGCCCACGACCGCGCTGCTCTGGCTGGCGCCGGTCATTTTCCTCGTCATCGGGGCCGCGACGCTCGGCTTCGTGATCCGCCGTCGCGGGTCGCTGCCTGACGACGTCGACGCGGACGAGAATCCCCGCGCGGAGCAGCCGCCCCGGTGATCGCGTTCCTGTCCGCAGGTATCGCGATGACGCTCGTCGCCGTCGCTCTCGTGGTCGTGCCGCTATTCAGGGAGAAGTCGGCGCCGGCGCCGGTGGCCGCCCTGATGGCGGCGGTCTCGATTCCCGTCGCCGTCCTACTCCTCTATGCCACGATCAGCAGCTATCCCTGGACCACGCCGGCGACGGGCGGGCCAGCGGCCGCCGATACACCCGAGATCGGCGCCCTCAGGGCCCGAGTGAAGGAGAAGCCCGACGATGCCGGCGGCTGGGTCAAGCTGGGCGAAGCCTACTTCGGCGAAGAGCGCTATGCCGAGGCTCGCGATGCGTATCGCAACGCCGTGCGGCTGACCGGTAACGGCAATCAGGAATATCGTCTTGGTTTCGCGGAAGCCTCCATACTCGCCGATCGGGGGGCGTTGACGGGGGAGGCGGGGAAGATCGTCGAGGAGGTCCTGTCGGTCGATCCGGCCAACGCCAAGGCACTCTGGTACGGGGGCATGGCCGCGCTCGGCCGGGGCGATACGGCGGCCGCACGCGAGCGCTGGAGCAGGCTCCTCGCATTGTCACCGCCGCCCAGGGTTCGCCAGATCCTCGAAGAGCAGCTCGCGAGGCTCGGCGGTGGCTCCGCCCCTCCAGCCGCGCCACCCTCGGGGGGCCCGGGACAGAAGATTCCAGTGCACGTCTCGGTGAAGGCCGAGCTGTCCCGGCAGATCCGCCCCGGCGCGGCGCTCTTTCTGATTGCCCGCGCCCCGGGCGGGGCCGGGCCCCCGCTGGCGGTCGTGCGACGGGACGGCGTCGAGCTGCCGATCGATCTCGAGATCAGCGATGCCGACAGCATGGTCCCTGGCCGTTCGATGGGCGGACTCGCGCAGGTGCAGATCACGGCGCGCATGGCGAACGACGGCGAGGCGTTGCCCGCACCGGGCGACGTCTATGGCGAGGTCCTGTGGGGCCCCGGAGCGGGTCCGGCTCCGCTGACGCTGGTGATGGACCGGGTGGTCCCTTAGGGCAGGGTGATGACGCAGAGAGTGCGCAGGATCAGCCGTACCGGACGCGACCTCATTCGCGAGCCGCTGCTGAACAAGGGATCGGCATTTACCGAGGAGGAGCGGCGCGCGTTCGGCCTGGAAGGGCTCCTGCCGCAACGGACGGTGACCATCGAGATGCAGCGGGCGAGGGTGCTCGCCAATCTCGAGCGCATCAGCGACCCGCTGGAAAAGTACGTGGCGCTCGCGAGCCTCCAGGACCGCAACGAGCACCTCTTCTTCAACGTACTCACGCACCGGCTCGAAGACCTGCTGCCGATCGTGTATACGCCGACGGTGGGTCTCGCGACACAGCGCTACAGCCACGTGTTCCAGCGGGGCCGGGGGGTCTGGATCACGCCGGACCTGCGGGGGCGCGTCGCGGAGGTGCTGAGGAACGCCGCCGCGGACCGGACCATCCGCCTGATCGTCGCAACCGACAACGAGTCGATCCTCGGCATCGGCGATCAGGGGGCGGGTGGCATCGCGATCTCGATCGGGAAGCTCTCCATCTACACGGCCGGGGCGGGCATCGATCCCGCCGCCGTGCTGCCGGTGAGCATCGATGTGGGCACGGGCAACGAGACCCTGCTCTCCGACCCCCAGTACCTGGGATGGCCGCATCATCGGCTGCACGGCGCCGAGTATGACGGGCTGCTCGACGAGTTCGTTGCGGCCGTCGGCGCGACGTTTCCGGGGGCGCTCGTGCAGTGGGAGGACTTTCGCAAAGACAACGCGCTGCGCGTGCTCGACCGCTACCGGGAACGGCTGCCGTCGTTCAACGACGACATCCAGGGTACCGGCGCGGTGGCGCTGGCGGGCATCCTCACGGCCGAGCGCCTGACCGGTCGCACGCTCGCGGACGAGCGCGTCGTGATATTCGGCGGCGGCGCGGCCGGCCTCGGCATCGCGCGCCAGATTCGCGCCGGCATGGCGGCTGCGGGACTCGGAGGCGGAGCCCTGCGCCGGGCGATAGCGGTGCTCGACAGCTCGGGACTGATCGTCGATCGCCCGGGAATGGATGCATACAAGAAGGAGCTCGCATGGGATTCTGACATCGCCGCGAGCTTCGGCCTCGGGGGTGTCAGGCGGGGGCTGCCGGAGCTCGTCGAGGCCTATCGTCCGACGGTCCTGATCGGCACGTCGGGCCAGGCGGGCGCGTTCGCCGCCGATGTCCTGAAGACAATGGCCCGCCACGAGACGCGCCCGCTCGTGCTGCCCCTGTCGAACCCGACGTCGATTTGCGAAGCCACCCCCGCCGAGATCTATGCCGCGACGGGCGGTCGCGGGCTGGTGGCGACCGGCAGCCCGTTTCCCGACGTGAGACACGGTGAGCACTCATACCGGGTCGGGCAGGGCAACAACGCGTATATCTTCCCGGGCGTCGGGCTGGCGGTGCTCGCGGGAGGCTTCGCGAGGGTGACGGATGCGATGTTCGAGGCGGCAGCCCGCGCGCTCGCCGCCTCGGTCACTGATGCAGAGCTGCATGCCGGGCTGCTCTATCCGCCGATTGCGCGCCTGCGGGACGTGTCGCGTCGGGTAGCGCAGGCGGTGCTGACGGCCTGTGCGATGTCGTCCCGGGATGCGGATGCGGCGATCGGCAGGGCGATGTGGGAGCCCGTGTATTGCCCTTATGAATATCGACCCTGATGCGCAATTTACCATAATATACATTATGCGCAATAGGCCCGTGCCCACGGTGAGGCGTTTCGCCTGCGCTGGTCCTTCCGTGGCTGGGCGTGGCCGTGCGGAGCTGTTTCGGCCTACGCCATCGTGAACGCCGAGGATCTCCCCGCATGACGTTCAGTGACATCGGCCTCATTCATTTCGGCACGGTGTTTCTGACCGCGCTCATGGTCGTCGGAACCGTGCTGCTGCATTACGAATCCCTGAGCTGCTTCGGCCGGTTGCTCAAGGCCAGGGTCCTGCACCACCGCGCCAAGATCGCTCTGCTCATCTTTGCGCAACTGGGTCTGCACATCGTGGAGATATGGATCTTCGCGCTGGGCTACCTGTTGCTGACGTCCTCGCCGGATTTCGGGGCCATCACGCCGCCGGCACGCGCGGAATTTCTGGACCTGGTCTATTTCTCGGCGATTACCTACACCACCCTCGGTTATGGCGACATGGTGGCGACCGGCGCGGTGCGCTTCCTTTGCGGGATGGAGGCGCTGACGGGCCTGGTGCTTATCACCTGGTCCGCATCCTTCACCTTCATCGAAATGCAGCGTTACTGGGGCCGCGACTGAAAACGAGCCGCGATCCGGGCTACGGCCAGATCCGGGAAATCGGTGAACAACCCGTCGACGCCGACCTGCTCGAGGAATAAGTCCAGCAGACTCTCGAAATCCGCGACTCCTGGAGGCAGATCGTCCCTGCGGAAGGTATACGGATGCACGGCGAGACCTGCCGCATGGGCGTCGCCCACGAGCGGCGTCAGCAGGGGTCGTGAGCCGCTCATTCCGCGGTAGATGAGACTCATCGCAGGCCCGATGGCATCCGCATAATCGGCGATGCGCGCCAGCATCGCCGGGGACGCGTCGCCCACGCCGCTGTCGAGGAGCTGGACCAGTCGCAGCCGGCAGCCCAGCTCCCGGCGCAGCCGCTGCAGTTCCTCCGGCTCGAAACACTGTACGAAGGCCCGGTCGTCGGCCGTCGAATACCCATGCTGGCCGAGGATGCCGAGCATCAACGCGCCAACGTCCACCCCCTGCTCGCGGTGCCACGCCGGGTTCTTGATCTCCGGGTAGATCCCGGCGTTGCGGCCCGTCGAACGATTGAGTCCCTGGATGAAGCGGAGCTCTTCCTCGAGGGTCGGCACGCCGAAGCGACCGGCGCCATCGGGAAAGCGGCCGGGGAAACGCGGGCCGTCTCCTTGCGCCGCCCTCCTCTCGCCGACCGTCAGCGAGCGAATTTCCGCCAGGCTGAAATCGATGCAATAGAAGTGACCATCGGCTCGTGCGCGGTCCGGATAGCGGGTCTGCACGTCGGTCATCTGTTCCAGCGTGAGGTCGTGGAACACGATCAGCTGGTGATCAGCCGTTGCCACGACGTCCTGTTCGAGGTAGTCGGCACCCATCCCGAGCGCGAGCGCCTTGCCCGCGAGCGTGTGCTCCGGCAGGTAGCCGCTGGCCCCCCGGTGGGCAATGACGATCGGCCGGGACTTCATCCACGCACCGTTGGGGCGCCCGCTCAGCCGTCAGTGGCCACGCCGAGACGCTGCTGCATCAGCGGACTCGTCGTCGTGTATTGCAGGTGCACCTTCTTGCCCGGCTCGAGCAGTGCCTTGGCGGCAAACGCCGCGAGCGCGGCTTCGTGGAAGCCACTGAGGATGAGCTTCTTCTTGCCGGGGTAATCGCAGATGTCGCCGATGGCGAAGACGCCGGGCATGCTCGTCTGGAAGGCGGAGGTGTCCACCTTGATGACCTTGCGCTGCATCTCCAGCCCCCACTCCGCTATCGGTCCGAGCTTCGGTGACATGCCGAAGAACGCGAACAGCTGGTCCGCGTCTATCGCGTGGACGGTCCCGTCCTCGCATTTGATATCGACCTGCACCAGCCTCTCGCCCTCGGCCCTGAACGCGACGGCGTTGCCGAATTCGATCAACCGGGCCTTGCCCGCGCCGACGAGTTCTCTGAACGCGGCAATGGACGCCGGCGCCGCCCGGAACTGGTCCGAGCGGTGCACCAGTGTCAGTTCCGCCGCCTGTGGCGCGAGTGCCAGGGCCCAGTCGAGCGCTGAATCGCCACCGCCGAGGATCAACAGCTTTTGTCCCTTGAACCGGCCGGGTTCCCGGACGCGATAGTGCACACACTTCTCTTCGAGCGCTTCTATCGCCGGCAATTTGAGCTTCCGTGGTTGGAACGACCCGACCCCGCCCGCGATGAACACCGTGCGCGCAAGAAACTCCTTGCGGGCGCTGGTCCGGGCCCGGAAACGCCCGTCTTCCGCCTTGAGCCCCACGACTTCCTCGCCGAGATGGAATCCCGCCTTGAACGGCGCGATCTGCTTCATCAGCGAATCGACCAGTTCCTGCCCGGTGCACACCGGCACGGCGGGTATGTCGTAGATGGGCTTGTCGGGATAAAGCCAGGTGCACTGGCCACCCGCGGCCGGCAGCGAATCGACGATGTCTGTATGCACGCCCAGCAGACCCAGCTCGAAGACCTGAAAGAGACCGCAGGGACCGGCCCCGATGATCAGCGCATCCGTTTCAATGGTCATGAGAGGATTGGGACCGAGGGTCTCGCGCCGGAGCAAGTGCGGGTGCGTGGGCCGCCGGCTTGCGGCCCTGTGAACGGCGGCGAATATTACTTTAGGCGACTGCCGTCAACAAGCGCGGCGATGCCCGCTGCCGGCGCGAGCGTGCTCAATCGGGCTTGAAGTCGATGACTTCCCACTGTCCGGAGCTGTCCTTGCGGGCGAGACGCTTGATTGCCTCGGTGATCGTACGATTGTTCCAGTCGACGATGTCGTCCGCCTTGTCGAGGAGCGATCTGCTGATAGCCACGGTCTCGCCGAACGACTTGATCGCCAGCACGGGCTTTTTGAGGCCCTTGGCCGCGTCAACCTGAAACGTCACCAGCACCGGATTCGTCCCGAACAGTGTGACCGGCAGGATGACGATTTCCGCGCGCTGCAACTGACGGCGCAACTCGTCCTTGATCACTTCGCTGTCCGTGCTCGCCGGCTTGCCGCCGGGATTGCTGCAATTGACGTAGTAGAAATTCGGCCGACTCTCCAGGTACTCGAAGACCCGGAGATATTCGGGATGTTCCGTGAAAGCGTGCGTAACGAATACCCGAATGGGATTGCTTTCCAACATCAGGCACCTCCCGCCGTATTTCCGTCCGCCGGACCGCGCCGGGCGGAATCCCGCCACAGAGACGAACTTACAGATTCCAACGATGGTTGACAAAGAATTACACTGTCAAGGACATGCGTCTCCTCGTTTATAACATCCGCTACGCCGTGGGGGCGGGCGCGCCTTCCCACGTGCCCGTGCCGGGCGCAGGGTACCTCTTCGGGAACCCCGGCAATCTCGAAAACATCATCGGCTTCCTGAAACAGGAGAACCCGGACGTCGTCGGCCTCATCGAGGTCGACATTGGCTCCGTCCGCAGCGGTCGCGTCAATCAGGCCGATGCGATCGCGGAGGCACTCGGCCACTACTCCTCCTATGAGTGCAAGTACGGCGAAGAATCCGTCAACCAGTATTTGCCCATCCTGCGCAAGCAGGCGAACGCGTTCCTGGCCCGACCGGGTGTGGCGGGCGAGCGCTTTCATTACTTCGAAACCGGCATCAAGCGCCTGATCATCGAGCTCGAACTCGAGGGTCTCGCAATCTTTCTCGTGCATCTGTCCCTCAAATATCGCCATCGGCACTTCCAGCTTCGCCACCTGTACGAGCTGGTGAAGCGCTGCCGGACGCCGGTCATCGTGGCGGGCGATTTCAATACCTTCTGGGGCGAGAACGAGATATTTCTGTTCAAGGAAGCGCTCAATCTGCGCAGCGCCAACGTCAAGGGAATTCCGACATACCCGAGCCGCGCTCCGCGGATGGAGCTCGACTTCATACTCTGTGGTCCCGGCATCGAGGTCACGGGATTGCGTGTTCCGCGCGTGACGTTCTCGGATCATCTGCCCCTCATCTGCGATTTCGAGGTTGCCCGCCCATGACCACATCGCCCCGGATCCCTGCGGAACTCGCGCACTGGCGCTGGGAGACTGATGATGCGGGGATCGGCTGGCTCGCGATAGACAAGAAGGATTCCGGCGCGAACGTCCTGTCGCGCGCAGTGATGGCGGAGCTCGAGTCGCTCGTCACGGCGCTCGCCGCGACGCCGCCTCGCGGCCTGGTCCTCTATTCGGCGAAGCCGGGCGGCTTCATCGCGGGCGCAGACATCCACGAGTTTCCGAGCATCGGTTCTGAAGAAGAGGCCCGCGAGCTCTCGCGACGGGGCCAACAGATCTTCGCCGCCCTGGAAAGCTTGCCCTGCGCCACCGTGGCGGTGATCAATGGCAACGCTCTCGGCGGAGGCCTCGAGCTGGCCATGGCGACCACGTGGCGCTTGGCGCTTCCGGCCGAGCAGCCCTGTCTCGGATTGCCCGAAGTGCAGCTAGGGCTGCATCCGGGGTTCGGCGGCACGGTGCGGGCGGTCAGACTGCTCGGCGTGCAGCGCGGCCTGGAGCTCATGCTGACCGGCCGCTCGCTGACCGTGACCGATGCGGCGCGACATGGCCTGATTGACCGGGTCAGCTCGCCGGAGCGCTGGAAGCAGGATGCCGTCGAACTTCTCTCCCGCGCGAGGCCGGTCCGCCGCCAGCACTTGCTGGATGCCGTGCTTTCGTCGCGATTCGCGCGGAGATTCGTCGCGCGTTCCCTGTATGGCCAGACGCGTGGCAAGGCGAATCCCGCTCACTACCCGGCGCCCTACGCCATGATCGATCTATGGCGCGCGCACGGAGCCCGCGGCGAAGCGGCCTACGAAGCAGAGGCACGCTCGTTCGGCCGGCTGGCGATGACGCCGGCATCGCGAAACCTCGTCCGCGTATTTTTCCTGCAGGATCGGCTGAAACGGCTCGCCGGCCGTGCGCAAACACCCGTCCACCATGTGCACGTCGTCGGCGCCGGCGTCATGGGTGGTGACATCGCCGCCTGGTGCGCGTTGCGAGGACTCACCGTCACAGTCCAGGACCGGGAGATGAAATACATCGAGCCCGCTCTCGCCCGGGCCGCGAAGCTGTTCGCGCGACGGCTGGAGACCCCCGAAGCGCAGCAGGCGGCCCGTGAGCGGCTCAGCGCGGACATCGACGGCGCGGGAGTGGCGCGCGCCGACGTGCTGATCGAGGCTATATTCGAAAATCTGGCGGCGAAACAGGAGCTGCTGCGCTCGCTCGAGGGCCGGCTTCGTCCGGACTGCATCCTCGCGACCAACACGAGCAGCATTCCGCTCGAGGAGCTGATGACCGCCCTCGCCGATCCAGCCCGGCTGATCGGCCTGCACTTCTTCAACCCGGTTGCCAAGCTGCCGCTGGTGGAAGTCGTGCGGACCGCGGCCACATCGGGCACAGCCCTGGATGCCGGCGTAGCGTTCGCGCGTCAGATCGGCAAATTGCCCCTGCCCTGCCGGAGCCATCCGGGCTTCCTCGTCAACCGGATCCTGGCGCCCTACCTGGCGGAAGCGATGACGCTCGTGCAGGAGGGTGTGCCGTTGTCCGACATCGACACGGCCGCCACCGAATTCGGCATGCCCATGGGTCCGATTGAGCTCGCGGACTCGGTGGGCCTCGACGTCGTCTTGCACGTTGCGCACATCCTCTCCCCGCTGGTCGGCAGGCCGGTCGCCCCCGAGCTCGAGCAGCTCGTGAAGGAAGGCCATTTCGGGAGGAAGAGCGGCAGGGGTTTCTACATCTACCAGGAAGGCCGCCCCGTCCGGCCTCACGGCGGCAACCGTCCGGTGTCGGGCGAGGTGATGGACCGGCTCGTCTACACCTTGCTCAACGAATCGGCGCAATGCCTCGGCGAAGGGATCGTCGAGGATGCGGAGCTGGTCGACGCCGGCGTGATCTTCGGCACCGGCTTCGCGCCGTTCCGAGGTGGTCCGCTGCACTACGCCAGCGACCTCGGGATCGAAGCCGTCGTTGGGCGCCTGCGGGAGCTGAGCGCCCGTCATGGCCCGCGATTCACGCCCTCTTCCGGCTGGGCGCGAGTGAGCAGTTTGCGAAGCAGTTCGCCTTCCTAGGGCCAAATCCTTACGGTTACAATAGAAGCTGTCTTCCTCCTTCCCTGATCCAGCAGTCTCCGTTACCCGGCCCCCCGCATGACAGGTACCCCTCTTACCATCGAGAACCTCCGGCGATTCTCGCCTCTCGATAGTCTCAAGCGGGAAAACATCGCGGCCCTGGCCAAGAAGACGCAGGGCCACCAGCTCGAAGCCGGCAGAACGTTGTTCCGTGAAGGGGACAGCGACCGCCGTACCTATTACCTCGTGACCGGAACTCTGCAGCTGACGAACCAGGAAGGCGGGCTGAAGACGCTGCGCGCCGGCAGTGAAGACGCCCGTAACCCGATCTCCCCGATGCTGCCACGGCGCTGGACTGCGAAGGCGGCCGATCGGGTCGAATTCATCTCGATCGACACGGACCTGCTCGACGTGATGCTCACCTGGGATCAGACCGGCAGCTACGAGGTTCGCGACCTCAACACCACGCAGACGGCGCCCGCCCCCGATGACTGGATGACCACGCTGCTACAGACCAAGGCGTTTCACCGCGTCCCGCCCGCGAACATCCAGGCGGTGTTCATGCGCATGCAGAAGATGAACTGCAACGCTGGCGAAGTGATCATCAAACAGGGTGACGAAGGCGACTACTTCTACGTGATCACGCGCGGCCGCTGCGGCGTCACCCGCGAGACGCCGTTGAACAAGGAGGGCATCAAGCTTGCCGAACTCTCCGTAGGCGACACCTTCGGCGAGGAGGCGCTGATCTCGGAGACGCGCCGGAATGCAACGGTCACCATGTTGACCGACGGCTCACTGATGCGGCTCGGCAAGCAGGACTTCAAGACCTTGCTGAACGAACCGATGCTCGACTGGGTTTCCTATCAGGAGGCGCGCCAGATCGTCGGCAAAGGAGGCAAATGGCTCGACGTCCGGTTGCCGAGCGAGTTCGAGGCGTATCACGAGACCGGGGCGGTCAATATTCCTCTGTACTTCATCAGGCTCAAGCTGGCGACGCTCGACCCGGCCCTAACGTATGTCGTCTGCTGCGATACCGGGCGGCGCAGCTCCGCGGGCGCGTTCATACTCAACGAACGCGGCTTCGATACCAGAGTGTTGCGCGGCGGATTGAACCTGTCGGATCGGCGCTCGGGCACCGCGTACTGACCGCCAGACGCTCCGCCCGCGCCTACATCGTGTGGGTCGGCTTGTCGCCGCCAAGGGCGCCGGCGAGATAGTTCTCGATCTTCTTCTGCGTGGCCCCGCCGTCCTGATCGCTGAACTGGACGCCGATGCCGGCCGTGCGTTTTCCCTGTGCGCCTTTCGGGGTCACCCAGATCACCTTGCCGGCAACCGGTATCTTTTCGTCCTCTCCCATCAGATTGAGCAGCATGAACACCTCGTCACCGAGCTTGTAGCTGCTGCTCGTTGGAATGAACAATCCGCCGTTCCGGACGAAGGGCATGTACGCGAGATATAGCGCGCTCTTGTCCTTGATCGTGAGCGTCAACAGCCCGGGCTTCGACATCAGCGTTAATCCCCACCGGCGACTTCGCCGTACCAGCGTTGGAGAATCGAGCCGAGCTGCAGGTCCGGATTCGTGGGCCTCGTCCGGTTGCGGTATAGCTCCTCGACTTCCCGAAGTCGCTCGAGCGACGCCAGCATGGTTAGTTGTTTTTGCGGGTTTTGCAAGTGTCCCTTTCCCGGTGTTGCGGCCCCGATTGGACTCGTTTCGGTCGCCATCCGCCGCAGGGAATGTGCCGCTTGCCAATAGAGCCACCGCAACGGGAGTTCGAGGTCGCCGCTGTTCCACCGCCTGGCAACCGCGACCGGAGTATCCTGCCGATGTCGGAGGCGATGCAGATCACGCGCATACGCTTTTATCTGTGCGCCGAAGCCCTGCTGATGTAATGCAAGAGCCTTAAAAGGCGCTCCGCCTGAGAATTCGAGCAGCGCTGGCCAGTCGGCCGTGGAATCGCGGGCCGCGAGCCAGGCAAGCGCGACATCGGGCGCGGGGGGACTGATGCGCAGATGCACGCAACGGCTCACGATCGTGGGGGGCAGCAGGCCAGGTGCCGCGGTAATCAGGACGACTGCGCTTCCCGCCGGAGGCTCCTCGAGAATCTTCAGCAGACTGTTCGCGGCGGCCTCCGTCATCGCCTCTGCCGGCCAGATCAGGACGACACGCGCTCCGCCCTGATGACTCTTCAGTCGCAAGAATCCCGTGTGATCGCGCACCTGCTCGATCGAGATGTTGTGTTTCTCGGGCAGCGGCTGGATGAGCATGAGATCGGGATGCCCCAGATCAGCCTGAGTCTCCTCCTCCGCAACCGGCGCATGCGCAAGGTGTGCAAGCCGCTCGACCGGCACGTCCAGTAACCGGGACGCAAACCACAGGGCCAGCTGACGCCGGGCCAGTCCCGGGAGGCCATGGATGAGAAGGGCCTGCGGGTTCTGGCCCCGCCGCGTCATCGCCTCCAGCAGCTCGCAGTGTGGCCGCAGCCACGGAGGCACGTCTGCGCTGTCCCTGAACGGCATGGCTATGGAGTGGTTCCGAGAAAGTCCGCCAGCGCGGCGCCGATATCGGCTTGTACGGCTTCGACGGCCCGGCTCGCGTCGATCACCCTGATCCTCCTGGGGTCGTTCCGGGCACGCTCCAGGTAGGCGTTGCGCACTCGCCCGAAGAACTCCGGCCCCTCCCGTTCGAACCGGTCATGCGCGCCGCGATGATCGCGGCGCTCCAGGGTGGAGTTCCAGTCGGCGTCCAGAAGCAGCGTCAGATCGGGCCGCAAAGCGCCCTGCACGAGCGCCTCGAGTTCGGCGATGGCGTGCGCAGGCAGCCCACGCCCTCCTCCCTGATAGGCGTAGCTCGCATCGGTGAAGCGATCACACACGACCCAATGGCCACGGTCGAGCTCGGGCCGGATCAGCTGCGCGAGGTGTGCGGCGCGAGCCGCGAACATCAGCAGCAGCTCGCTAAGCGGCGGCACCGGCTCGCGATCGGTGGTGAGCAGCACGTCGCGTATGCGCTCGGCGACCGGCACGCCGCCCGGTTCTCGAGTCATGATCACGGTCTTGCCGGCGCGCCGCAGATAGTTCGCGACGAAGGCGAGATTGGTGGACTTGCCCACCCCCTCGATTCCTTCCAGCGTGATGAAGCGCCCCCGGGCCATGTCCGCGCCGTGGCTCACCTGGGGGACGCCCGCGTCAAATCGAGGTATCGCTTCAAAGCTGCATTGTGGTCACGCAGCGTCTTCGAAAACACGTGGCTGCCGTCCTCTTCCCCGCTCGCGACGAAGTAGAGTGATCCGGAATCGTCAGGATGAACTGCGGCGAGCAGGGAGCTCTCCCCGGGCAGCGAGATCGGGGATGGCGGCAGCCCGCTTCGGGTGTAGGTGTTGTATGGCGTATCCCGGCCCAACTGGCGCCTGGTGAGATCGCCGCTGAACTCCTCACCCAGCCCGTAGATGACCGTGGGGTCGGTCTGGAGTTTCATTCCGCTCTCGAGCCGGCGGATGAAGACTCCGGCGACTTGCGGTCTTTCCCGATCGAGCGCCGTCTCCTTCTCGATGATGGATGCGAGGATCAGCGCCTCGTAGGGGTTCGCCAGCGGGAGGTTGGCCTCGCGGCCCGCCCAGGCCTGATCGAGCATGATCTGCATGCGGGTATGTGCCATCGACAGGATTTCGCGGTCGGTAGTATGCCGTGGAAAGCGATACGTATCCGGAAAGAACCAGCCCTCCGGCTTGCGCACCGGCAGGTCCAGAGCCCGGACGAACGACTCGTCGTCGGCGCCCTTGATGGTCTGGCGGATCGCCGGTTCATTGCGAATGGCGCGCATCAGTTCGTGGACGGTCCATCCCTCGACGATGGTGAGCGAATGCAGCTTGACCCTGCCCTCGACGAGCTGCTGCAGCAGGCCGAGGGGCGTCGTCCCGGCCGGGACCTCGTACTCGCCTGCCTTGAGCTCGGCATCCGCCCCGCTCAGGCGACCGTATCCAGCCAGCAGCCAGGGATAGTCGAGCAAGCCGCTCGCGCCGAGGCGTGTAGTCAGCGCGCGCAGCGTCGTCCCCGGCGGCACCTCCAGCACATAGCCCTCTGCAGGCAGTCTCAGGGGCGCATTGAGGGCGGCGCGACCGAACAGGACGGCGCCGGCCGCAAGGCCCAGCGCAAGGAAACCGAGAACCAGCGATCGCCGCGTCACGGGCGACACTCGGTCACGCCGCGAGCCAACAGCGCGTCGGCGATTGCCGATGTGATGGAGCCGACGCGATACGTCCGGTCATCGCAGCGGACGACCGGCCAGATCCCGATCAGGGCATTCGTCAGGAACAACTCTTCTCCCTCCGCGAGGTCTTGTGTGGTGAGGCGCGCTTCGGCCACTTCGATGCCCGCCGCGCTGGCCACTTCGACAACCACACCGCGCATGATGCCGCGGACACCGCTGCGCTCGAGCGAGGGCGTCTGCAGGCGTTCGCCGCGCACGAGAAAAAGGTTCGACATCGTGCCGCCGATGAGCCCGCCTTCGGCATCGCACATCAGGCCTTCGTGCAGGGCTTTGTCGCGCCACTCCGCGCTCGCGAGGACGTTATCGAGCCGGTTGAGCGTCTTCAATCCTGCAAGCGCGGCATTAACACTTGCCGGAGTGCGACAGATCGTGACGTGGATCCCCCCGGCTGGTGCTCCCGCCGGGACCGGTTCTTCCGTGAACCCGACGATTTGCGTCGGCTCGATCTCCGCCGCGAAGCCGTATCCGCGTGCGCCGCGGCCGCGGGTGACGACGATCTTTGCCGTCCCGCGCCGGCCGGCCGCGAGTTGCAGGATTTGGTCGCCCAATCGTCGTCCTGACGGCTCGGGGATCGCGAGGCGCCGGCAGCCGGCGACGAGGCGTGCCATGTGGCGTTCGAAGAATCGAGGCGTACCCTCGCGCACGGCAATCGTTTCGAAGAGGCCGTCGCCGTAGGCAAGCCCGCGATCGGCGACGTCGACCGCACGACCTGGTTGTCCATTGACGAGCCACTCCATGGCAGTCTAGTCATTCAGGGACAACAACATGCCCCTTGCCTTGGCGCGGGTCTCTTCGAGCTCGCGCTCCGGGTCAGAATCGGCGACGATCCCGCTGCCCGCGTTGAGGCGGACGCGGTTGCCCTGCACCACGATCGTGCGGATCAGGATGTTGAAATCGCAGCTTCCATCGCGATTCAGGTAGCCCATCGCTCCCGTATACGCGCCGCGCGGGCGCTTCTCGAGCTCGCCAATGAGCTGCATGCAGCGGACTTTCGGGCATCCCGTGATCGTGCCGCCGGGAAAGACCGCTCGCAGAACGCTGCCCGGCGCGGTGCCGCTCCGCAAGTCGCCTGACACGTTCGACACGATGTGGTGTACGTGCGCATAGGACTCCACCGCCATGTACTCATCGATCCGGATGCTGCCGCCGCGGCAGACGCGTCCCAGGTCGTTGCGCTCGAGATCGAGGAGCATCACGTGCTCGGCACGTTCCTTGGCGTTGGCAATGAGCTCGATCCGGCGCGCCCGGTCCACTTCGCCCGGATCCGCCCGCGGGCGGGTCCCCGCGATAGGCCGCGTCTCCGCGCGGCCGGCGTGAATTCTCAGCAGTCGCTCCGGCGAAGATGAGAGCACGGCGATTCCGTCGATGAAGGCGAGGCCGGCAAACGGGGCGGGATTCGCGTCGCGGAGTTGCTGATACAGACGCGGCAGCGGCGCTCCCGGGGACAGAACGCCCTGCCATTGTCTGCTGATGTTGGCCTGATAGATGTCGCCAGCGGCGATGTGCTGCTGCGCCCGGCGCACTGCAGTCAGAAAGTTGCCGGGCGGGTCTTCGACGATCCCGCTGGCAGTCACCAGGCGGCAAGCGCTCGCAGGCCTCGGCTCCTTCGCCTCGATTCTCCGCACATCCGCTGCGATGATGTCGAGCAGCCCCCTGCTCCCTGGCTCCGCGACGGCATAAATCTCGCCGCTCGCACGGTCCCGCACGACGGCGGCTGGCACGCGGACCGCCTTCGCGACCGGGCCCGGGCGATCTGCGACCAGGCCGAGGCTCGGTTCGATCTGTTGCGCGAGCTCGTAGGCGAGAAACACGAACCAGCCGCCGTGAAAAGGTCCGGGCACATCGTCGATACGACCCGCCGGTCCTGCCGCCGACCACCAGCGATCCAGCGCATTCAGAAAATCGCCGGGCCCGCTGGCGATGCCCGGCCCCGAAAGTTGCCAGTCGGCATCGAGCGTCAGCGCTTCGCCGGGGAACGCAAACAGGATGTCGAAGCGTCCGAGCGCCGTCGGACCGCCGCTGCTCTCGAGGAAAAACGGGTAGCGCGCAGGCACCGCCTCGTGTAGCCGCAGCAGGTCGGGCATCGCGGCCAGGCGCCGGACGCGCACACGATCCGCGGAGGCCGCCGGGGTCGACGGCACCGGCCGCGCGGTATGCCGGGGGCCAGCGTTCGCTGAAGATCCTGGATGGGACACGGCAGCCCCTTATCGATCGGCCACGAGCCGGTCAGACGCGACGGAAGATCACGCTGCCGTTGGTGCCGCCGAATCCGAAGGAGTTGGAAATCGCGGCGTCTATCTTCATCTGGCGGGCCTGGTTCGGCACGTAATCGAGATCGCACTCCGGATCCGGATTGTCGAGGTTGATGGTCGGAGGTGCAATCTGATCGCGAATGGCCAGCACCGTGAATAGAGCCTCCACGGCCCCGGCGGCGCCGAGCAGGTGCCCCGTGGTGGACTTGGTCGAGCTGATGGCGATGCGACGCGCGTGATCGCCGAAGACCATCTTGATTGCGCGTGTCTCGGCGATGTCGCCGAGCGGTGTGGACGTGCCGTGTGCGTTTACGTAATGCACGTCCTCTGCGTTGAGCCCGGCATCCCGGATGGCAGCCTGCATGCAGGATCGCGCGCCATCGCCGTCCTCGGGCGGTGCAGTGATGTGATGCGCATCCCCGCTCATGCCGAATCCGATGAGCTCCGCGAATATGCGGGCTCCGCGGCGCCGCGCCGATTCGTATTCTTCCAGCACGAGCGCCGCTCCGCCGTTACTGAGCACGAATCCGTCACGGTCCCGGTCCCAGGGGCGACTCGCCTTCTGCGGCTCGTCGTTGCGCTGGGACAGAGCGCGTGCCGCGCAGAAGCCGCCGAGCCCGAGCGGCGTGGTCGCGTACTCCGCGCCACCGGCGACCATGACATCGGCGTCGCCGTAGGCGATGACGCGCCCTGCGATGCCGATGCAGTGCGTGGAGGTCGTGCACGCGGTGACGAGCGCCAGGTTGGGTCCCTTGAATCCGTATTGGATCGAGACGTGGCCTGAAATCATGTTGATGATGCTGCCAGGGACGAAGAACGGCGAAATCTTGCGCGGTGAGTGCGCTTCGGCGTACTTGCGGTAGTTGGCCTCGATGGTGCCGATCCCGCCGATGCCCGATCCCATCACGACTCCGATCCGGTCGGGTGCATATTTCGCGTCGGTGAGCCCGGCGTCGGCGACCGCCTGCTGAGCCGCCACGATGCCGTAGTGGATGAACGGATCCATCTTGCGGACTTCCTTGGCGGGTATGTGATCCTCCGCTCGGAAGTCCCGGATGCCGCCGCCGATGCGGGTGGAGAAATCGCTGACGTCGAACTCGGTAATGGGGCCGATGCCGCTCGCTCCCTCCACCACGTTGTGCCAGGCCGTGGTGACGTCGTTACCCACCGGGGAAATGATCCCCATGCCCGTAACGACTATCCGTCGCTTCGACATCTAGAATGCTCGATCGGAGGGAGACGAGGGCTGCCCGGATGAGCTCCGGGCTGTGGAAGTGCCCCGATAATCAGGCCTTGTTCTGCCGGGCCGTGATGTAGTCGATCGCTTCCTGAACGGTCGTGATCTTTTCGGCTTCCTCATCAGGAATCTCGGTCTCGAACTCCTCTTCGAGCGCCATGACCAGCTCCACCGTGTCCAGAGAGTCCGCGCCCAGATCCTCGACGAAAGAGGCGTCGTTCGTCACTTCTTCCTCTTTCACGCCGAGCTGCTCGGCCACGATACTCTTCACCTGCTCCGCAATGCTGCTCATTTTCGATCTGTCCTCATGAAGCCAACAGGATAATTGCGCCGCTCAGGCGCGGAGAAAACCAGCGCGCCGCGTATTTTACGGAAATAGGTCCGCACAGGCTAGCCACACTATACCCGCATCGTCCGCGGTAATTCCGCTTCAGATCATGTACATACCGCCGTTGACATGCAGTGTCTCACCCGTGACGTAAGCCGCAGCCGGCGATGCCAGAAAGAGCACGGCGTACGCGACGTCGGCGACCGAGCCGAGGCGTTGCAATGGAACCTGTGTCAGCAGCGCCTGGCGCTGCTCCTCGCTGAGCGCCGACGTCATGTCGGTCGCGATGAAACCGGGCGCCACGACATTCACCGTGATCCCACGGCTGCCAACCTCGCGCGCCAGTGACCTGGTGAGCCCCGTCAATCCGGCCTTCGAGGCTGCGTAGTTTGCCTGCCCTGCGTTGCCCGTCGCGCCGACGACCGAGGCGATGTTGATGATGCGCCCGTGGCGCGCTTTCAACATGCCACGCAGAAATGCGCGGCTCAGATGGAACGCCGCGGAGAGATTCGTGGCGATGACCGCATCCCACTCCTCGTCCTTCATGCGCATCACGAGATTGTCCCGTGCGATGCCTGCGTTATTCACGAGGATGGTCACGGGGCCTTCGCGAGTCTCGACGTCCTTCTGCGCCCCGGTAACGTCCTCAGGCCGGGTGACGTCGAGCACGATGCCGCGCCCGCGGCGTCCGGCTCCCGCCAGCCGTGCAGAGATGTCCTGAGCGCCTGCGGGGGTCGTGGCCGTACCGATGACCGTGGCGCCCGCGCCCGCAAGCGCGTCTGCGATGCCGGCCCCGATGCCCCTGGAAGCTCCGGTCACCAGCGCCAGCTCGCCCGACAGGTCGAATGGTCCCGACATTGGAGTCGCGCTCCCGCACGGCGCCCCGGCCGCATCGCAGCGCCGCGGATTATACCCGCCCCCGTACCCTCTTCCAGACGGCATCCCCGGCCAGAAAGAGGCCGCCACCCAGGGCACCCCATACGTGCGCCTCGGTGATGACGCTTCCGCCAGCGAGCGAGTCCGCCCAGGGCATGCTGCCTCCGAGCTGTTCCCACGCCATTTTCCCGACGACTACGGCCATCAGCCACCAGGCCCAGCGCTCGCCGGCGATTATCCAGCCGCCGAACCCGACCACCATCAGGCCATGCAAGACACCCGACAGGCCCACGCACCACGAGACCGTCGGGCTGAACAGGTACAGTCCGATGCCGCACGCGAGTGCCGAGGTGAGCGTGGCCACGAGCCATTGCCGCGGGCTGCGATCGGCGCCGAAGAGCCACGTGCCCAGTCCCAGCCCCGCCATATTCAGCGCCAGGTGCGGCCACCCGAGGTGCACGAAGTGTCCGGTCAACAGTCGCCAGACCTCCCCCGCGCCGACGCCCGCGCGCTCGTACCTCAGGGCCTGCTGCCAGTGCACCGGCAGCGCCTGGATCAGGACCATCACGAGCATGGAAAAGCCGACGACCGCGGTGATCGGTCGCAGAGAAAAGCGAGGCTGATCAGCCGCTAACGCCGTGTTGCTATAATCAGACGGGTTTGAGGCCACTGTGCGCCAGTTCCACACGGGCCGGTAGAGTACCAGTATCATCACCAGTCTGGCCGCGACGGGCGCCTGCCGGCGGGCAACACGGGTTCATTCATGAGCATCAAGGGATTTTCGCGGGGGCCACGCGCGGCTGCCGGCTTTACGCTGATCGAGATCATGGTCGTCGTCGTGATCATCGGCATTCTCGCCGCTCTGATCGCGCCCTCGGTGATCGGTCGAATCGATCAGGCCCAGATCACGAAGGTCAAGCAGGACATCCGGGCGATCGAGAGCGCGTTGAAGCTATACCGGCTCGACCGTTTCCGTTATCCGACGACCGATGAAGGACTCAATGCGCTCGTCACGCCGCCGAGCGACTCGACCGTGCCCTGGCCGAACGGGGGCTACCTGGATCGCCTGCCCAAGGATCCGTGGGACCGGCCGTACCTGTATGCACAGCCGGGCTCCCATGGCGAGTTCGATCTGTACTCGCTCGGACGCGACGGCGTGCAGGGCGGCGAAGGCGTGGATGCCGATCTTGGCAACTGGGATGAGAAGCAATAGCGCGCACTCGGCGCAGTCCCAACGTCGGAGCGGCCTCGCCGGCACGGTAATGCACGCCAAGGCCCGCCAGGGGGCGTTCACCCTGCTGGAGATCCTGGTCGTGATCGTCATCATCGGCATCATTGCCGCCATGGCGACGCTCTCGGTCGGCGTCGCGACCGGCCGCAAGGGCACCGAAAAGGAGATCCAGCGCATCCAGGACCTGCTCGTCCTCGGGAGCGAGGAGTCGGTGGCGCAGGGACGCGAATTCGCACTGACGTTTTACGCCAGGGAATACCAGTTCAGTACGTGGGATCCGCTGGAGCTTCGCTGGAAGCCGCTCGGTGACGATGCCGGACCTTTCGTGCCCCGTTCCCTGCCTCCGGAGACAATCGTGGATCTCGAGCTGGAGGGTCGTCCGGTCAAGCTAGCCGAGCAAAGACCCGTCGAGCCGGAAGAGAAGCAGGAAAGCGACAAGGCCGGCGACACGGCAAAGCCCCGGCAGCGCTCCGCGAGCGACGACTTGAACCAGCCGCATATCTTCATGGACTCGAGCGGCGAGATCACACCTTTCTTCAAGCTGCACCTTCGCCCGGCGATTGGCGTTCCCGGCATCAGTCTCAGCGTGGCGGAAGACGGCAAACTCGAGCAGATCCGCGATGAACGTTGAAGCGACAATCGGCCGGCGGGGATTCACGCTCATTGAGGTGCTGGTGGCGCTCGCGATCGTCGCGCTCGGACTCATCGGCGTCTTCGGACAGGTGAGCCAGAGCGCCAGCGCGGCGAATCGGCTGCGCGAAAAGACTCTGGCGAGCTGGGTCGCGCTCAACAGGCTGACGGAACTCCGTCTGAGCGGCGTATTTCCACGAACTGGCACCACCTCCGGCGATGTCGAGATGGCGAATGGCAAGTGGCATTGGGAAATGACTGTCACGGATGCCGATGAACAGAAGAATTTCCGGCGCGCGGAAATCGCGGTGAGCACAGTCGACAAGCCCGGGCGACCGCTCGCCGTGATGTCAGGATTCGTGATGCAGAGCTCGAATGTGCCGGCGATCCGGACTCCGTGGGTAAGCGTCACGGGTGGCCCGCCCGGCGCAGAGGGACAACAACAGCAGCCGCCGCCGACCCCGGGAACGACGCAGAATCCCGTGTCGCCGCCGCCAGTCGAATCCGGCGAGTCCGACCAATGAGGGCTTCGAATCGTCTTCGCCGTCGTGCATCGGGGTTCACGCTGCTGGAGCTCCTCGTGGCGATGGCGATCTTCGCGATCGTCGGGGCGCTCGCGATGGGCGGGCTCGATGCCGTGCTCGGCCAGCGCGAGCTGGCGGCGAAACAGCTCGACCGCCTGCACCAGGTCCAGCGCGCGGTCCGGATCATCACGAACGATTTCGCGCAACTGACTCCCCGCCCCGTGCGCGACATCCTCGGCGAGGGGCAGCCCAATCTCGGCGCGCTAAAGTCCGACTGCGACGTCTCGGTCATCGTCTGCCTGAGCCGAGCCGGCTGGAGCAATCCGTTCTGGTTGCGACCACGGGGCGAGCTGCAGCGCATCCAGTACCGCTTCGAGGACGGCAAGCTGATCCGCGAGTACTGGCCGGCCATGGACCGGATCCTGGTTACCGAGCCACGCAGCGAGACGCTGTTGCAGGATGTGGATGGCATCGAAATCGCGTACCAGGACACGAACCCTGCACAGGGCAACAGCGCGGAGTGGGTGACGCACTGGCCTCCGCGACAGACTGACTCCGGCGAGGATGTGCCCCCGCCTCCAGCGATCAGGATCCGCCTGCAGCTGAAGGACTGGGGACTCATCGAGCGCTGGGTGGAGGTCCCGGGGTGACGCGGCATCTGATAGCGACTCGATACAGGCAGCGTGGTGTGGCCCTGATCACCGCGCTGCTCGTCGTGGCGATCGCCGGGGTTCTGGCCGCGGAGCTCGTCTGGCACACCGATCTCGACCTGCGCAGGACGGAGGGTCTGCTCAACTGGCAGCAGGCGCAAGAGTACGGGTACCTCGCGGAGGAAATGGCCACGGTTGGAGTGCAGCAGGTGATCGATCAGCACAAGGAGGCTGTTTACACCCGCGAGGATGACGAGAATCTCTGTTCGGACACGCCGCCCGAATTCCATGTCGAGGCCGTCAGCATCATCGGCCGGGTCTGCGACATGCAGGGGCGCTTCAACCTCAACAACCTGGTGACACCGAACGGCAAGAAGGACGAGCTCGTCGTCAGACAATTCCGGCGCCTCCTGGAGGCCGTCGCTGGAGATTACGAATGCGAGAAAGAACAGCGTGTCAGGATTTCCGCAAACGGGATCGACATCGACACTATCGTCGATGCGACGGTGGACTGGATCGATCCGGATTCGACGCCTGAAGGATTCAACGGCGCCGAGGACAATTACTACACAGCGTTGGTACCTGCGTATCATGCGGCGAACTTCTGGTTCACGGATCCGTCGGAGTTGCGTGCAGTCAGGGGCGTGACCGCGGAAGTCTATGCAGCGCTGAGCCCGTATATCACGGCGCTACCCGTCGGCAGCGAGCACACGAAGATCAATCTCAAAACGGCCCCGTGGCCGGTCCTGGCGTCGCTCGGCGATGACGTTCAGCCACAGAACGCCTGCGCCTGGACACAGCAGACCGATGTGAGTACGGACGATTTCCAGGGCTTTATCGATCACGCCATGATTCCTTACATTCAAGAGGACTCGAAGTATTTTCAGGTGCAGGCGAGCGTCACCGTTGGCACCACACGGCTGGACATGTACAGTCTCCTGGAGCGGCAACAGGGACAGGGCATGATCGTGAGGTTGCGCGCGTTTCGCCCGATCCAGGCCGAGCTCGCGGCCAGTAAGCACGAGTCATTGACCGTCAAGGATGGCGAAGTGGTCAAAGCCGATGAGTGAGTTCCTCGTCATTCGCCTCGATCCGTCGCCGCGCGAGACGGCGACCTGGGTGGCCGTCGACGAGACCGGCGCGCTCCTCGGGCCCGTCGGCGGTGGCGAGCTCACCGAGGCCGTGGCGGCGGCGGAGAGCCGTCAGATCATCGTCCTGATTCCGGCGCTCGACGTGCTGCGCACGCGCGTCACGGTGCCTGTGAAAGGCAGCGCCGCGAAGGTGCTGCAGGCCGTGCCATTCGCGCTCGAAGAGCAACTCGCGGAGGACGTGGAAGCGCTGCATTTCGCGGCGGGCAGCCGCGAGGCCGATGGCCGGGTGCCGGTCGCGGTCGTGAAGCGCGAAGTGATGGATGCCGTGCGCGGACGTCTCGCCGGCTCCGGGCTCGCCGTCCAGAAGATCTATGTGGAAAGCGATGCGGTCGGCGGCATGCCGAACACGGCGACCCTGCTCGTGGAGGAAGACAGCGCCGTCCTGGCCGAAGCGGATGGCAGCATCACCGCCATGGACACCGGCGAAGTGGCGGGTCTGCTCGAGCTCTGGCTCGCCCGGCAGGAAGCGGCCGGTGACGAGATGCCACCCTTGCACCTCGTCGTCTACGGGCCTCCCGCTCCTCTCGCCGCCCTCGGGGCGGACCTGGAGAACCTGCGGCCACGGCTCGCGTCGCTGGAGGTGCGCAGTCTCGCCGAAGGCGCGCTGCCGCGTCTCGCGGCCCGGGTCGTGACCGCGCCGGGCATCAACCTGTTGCAGGGTGACTACGCGCAGCGCTCGAGCCTGATGGTGCACTGGCCGGCATGGCGCGCGGCTGCGATCCTGTTGCTCACGGTCGGCGTCCTGGGCGTCGGGGCGCAGATCGCCGAGATCCGCAGGATGCGCGGCGAGATCGCGGCGCTCGACCGCTCGATCGACCAGGCATTCCACTACGTATTTCCGGATGCCGGACCGATCCAGGATGCGCGCACCGAGCTTTCGAGCCGACTGCAGGAACTCGGCGCCGCGAACGCGGGAGGCTCACACGAATTCCTCGATACGCTGCGCATGGTCGCGCAGGCGGCCGGCAACAGCCAGACGCACATCGAAGGCGTCAACTACCGGGCCGGCACCATGGAGCTGCGCATCCGTGCGCCGACGGTGGAGGCCCTCGATCGCATCCAGCAGGCGGTCACTCAGGCCGGTGGGATGAAAGCGCAGATCCAGTCGGCGAACGCGTCTGGCACGAACGAGGTCGTCGGACGCCTGCAGATCACGCGCGCGGGAATCTGAAGCATGACGATCCGGCAATGGTTCGATGGCCTGGCACCCCGCGAGCGGTTGCTCGTGAGCGTTGCCGGTCTTCTGCTGGTCGTTGCCGTCGTCGTCTTCGCCGGCTTGCGGCCGCTCGTCACCAGCGCCAGATCGGCCACGGCGCAGCTGGCCGACAAGCGCGCAGTGCTGGCGGACATAGAACACGTCGCCGCGCGTTTCGGCCCGCGAGCCGGCGCTGGCGCAGGCGCGCACCCGACCGGCGAGTCGCTCGTCGTACTGGTCGATCGCACGACGCGGAGCCGGGGACTCGGCGCCTACCTGAAGCGGAACGAGCCGGACGGCGCCGACAGCATCAGGCTGCGCTTCGAGAACGTGCCGTTCGACGAATTGATCGCCTGGCTCGCGGACCTCCAGGCGACCCAGGCCGTGAGCGTCGTGTCGGCGAGCGCAGATCCCGGACAGGACACGGGCAGGGTCGGCGCCAACCTGCAGCTGTCGCGCGCCCCGCGCGCCGTTCCATGACGCGTCCCGCCTGGCTGGTGGTTGCCGGGGTTTCCGCTTTTCTGCTGTTCCTCGTCAGCAGCGTGCCGGCCTCCGTCGGGCTGCGCTGGTTCGCGCCGGCAACGCTGCGCATGAACGGCGTCTCCGGCACCCTCTGGCACGGCGCGGCGACGAGCGCAGACATCGGCAAGGTCCATCTCGGCGAAACGGCGTGGTCGCTTTCGCCGCTCGCTCTCGTCACCGGCCGGCTCGGCGGCGACGTACAGACCCGGATCGGCGACGGCAACGTGCGTGGCGACGTCGCGGTCAATCGAGCCGGTGACCTGCGCTGCACCGCCTGCTCGTACGAAGGACCCATAGCCAGCCTGCGCCCGGTCATTCCGGCCCTGCGCTCGGTGGAAGGACAGCTGAATCTCCAGGTAGCCGCCATCGAAGTCAGGGACAAATGGCCAACCCGCGCGGTCGGCACGGCGACGCTGACGGACGTACCCATCGCCGCCGCCGGCCAGCCCCGCAGGGACCTCCCGGTCGCGACCATCGCGGCGACGGTCAAGGCAGATCCCGTTTCCGACGACGGGTTGATCGCAGTCTCCGTCCAGGACGGCGGCGGGCCGCTCGAGCTGAACGCGCAATTGAAGCTCACGCCGCCCGGCGCCTTCGAATTCGCCGGGCGAGTCAAAGCCCGCGCCGACGCTCCGCCGGAACTCGTGAACGCCCTGGCAGCGCTCGGGCCAAGAGGCCAGGATGGCAGCACGGAAATCGGGCTATCGGGCACCTTCTAGCCCACCGCCGGGATCCTCGTCCACGACGACCTCGTGGAACCTGCTGAGCAGCGGGTAATACAGCGCGGTACGGATGGGCTCGCTGCCGAGCGCGGCAAGCGCGCCGCGGTATTGCCGCAACTGTTCGCGGTACCGATCCGCCTCGTCACGCAGAAAGGCCTCGGGGTCCCCACCTTCGTGCGTGCTCGTCTTGTAATCGATGACCCAGCGGCAGCCGTCGGCTGCCACGAACGTCCGGTCGACGATGATTTCCCGAAAGAGCTCGCCGTCGGCGACGGTGAGCGGCAATTCACTGTGAGCCTGTGCGTGCGCGGCCGACATGATCCAGCGGCCTTTGGGATCGGCCAGAGTCGCACAGAGCGCCTCCGTCACGCGGGTCACCGCCTTTGGCAGGTCGCCTGTCTCGGCGCCGAGTTGCTCGAGCATGCGGCGGAACTCGGGCTCGAGCTCGCGCAGGCGTCCGGCATCGAACCGTTCCGGCCCCTCCTCCGTGATGAATCGCAACCAGTGGTGCACGACCGAGCCGACGTGCCTCGTCCAGTTGCCAGCCCACTCGAACTGCAGCGCTTCGGCGCCCGCCACCTTGCCGGCGCCCCGCAGCCGGAACGCGGGCGGCGCCGGCGGCAGCCGCCAACCATCGGGCAATCTGCGCACGAGCGGCTGCGTCCAGGCGGAGTCTTCGCCGCGCACGGCGGCGGGCGCCTGCAGACGGGTCGCCGCTTCGCGCGCCTCCTCGGCCAGGACGGGCCAGAGCCGCTCGAGCACCGAACCAGAAAGCGGCTTGCGCACGGCGATCTCACCCGCAAGCCCTCCGGACTTCGTGGCGATCCGCATCAGCAGGTGCAGCCCGTTCCGTGCCCTCGTGCAGGCGACATACGTGAGACGATCGGTCTCGAAGGCCTGTTTGCGCCCTTCCACCTGCGCCAGGTAGTCATACAGCCGGTCGCCTCCGGTACCGGCCGGCGCCAGCGGCGCCAGCACGGGCGCCTCGCCGTGCCGACCGCCGGGCGCCTCGTGCCAGAGGAGGAGTGGCGGCTCGTTCGTACCGACCTTGCTGGCGAGACCGGGCAGTATCACCGTATCGAACTCGAGGCCTTTGGCCTTGTGCATGGTCATCACCTGCACGCCGGCTGAGCCACTGCCGAGCGATCCACGGCGCTGCGTCATCTGCTGACCGAGCCACACCGGGTCCGGGCAGTCGCCGCCCGCGTCGACCGTCTCCAGCAGTGCCAGGAAGGTCTCGGCGGTCTCGAGCTCGCCGTCCTCGCGCGTCGTCGCCGGGCCGCCGAGCTCGAGCCAGGCTCCTTCCACGAGGTCGCGCAGCGGCCTCCTTCCCCGGGCTGCTTCCGCCCGTTCGAGCACTGCCGCCAACCGCCGCACGGAGCAGGCCCCCGGCGCGCTCAGTTTTTCGTGGAGGCCACTGGTCCTGACGGCTTCGGCGATCGTTCCCCCCTGCTGCATTCCCGCGAGCAGGTTCAGGTCGGCGAGCGAGAGACCGCACCACGGCGCACGCAGGAGCCCGATCCAGGCCAGCCGATCCCCCGGATGGATGAGCGCCCGCGTCAACGCGAGCAGATCCTGCGCGACACTCGCGCGCTCCATGCTCTCCAGCTCGGGCGCGACGAACGGTATGCGCGCCTCGCGCAGCGCCCCGATGACGCGGACCGCATGGGCACGGCTGCGCACCAGGATGCAAACGTCGCGCCCGTCCTCGTTGCGACGACGCCTGACGATCTCCACGACCCGCGCCGCTTCCAGCACGTCGCTGTCGGGCAGCCAGTGCAGCCTCACGCCGCCGGCATCGCCCTCCACCGCCGGCCGCGCCGGCACGCTCTCGCAGAACCCTGCGGCGCCGAGCACCGGGTCGTCAGCCCGCGGGAAAGTCCGTGAGAAGGTCCTGTTCACCCAGGTGACGAGCCCCGGCGCCGAGCGGAAATTCGCGGTGAGCTGCAGCGGCTCGGGCTTGAGATCCCCGATGCCGTCCGCCCTGACCCGCATGAACAGCCCGACCTCCGCCTGCCGGAACCGGTAGATCGATTGCATCGGGTCGCCGACCAGGAAGATCGTGCGCCCGTCACCCGGCTCCCAGCCGGCGGTGAGCTGCAGCAGCAGGTCGAATTGGGAGAGCGACGTATCCTGGAACTCGTCGACGAGAATGTGGCGGATGCGGCAGTCGAGCGCGAGGCCGAGCTCGGATGGCGCGACGTCTTCGCCGAGCGCGTTCAGCGCGTCCGCGGCAATCTCTGCGAAGTCGGTTGCGCCGTGCCGCGCGAAGACGAGCGTGAGCTCGGCCGCGGCATGGCGCAGGACGTCGAGCAGCGCATGGAGGATCCCCCACTGCCGGTCGGCGTAAGCAGCCCCCGGCAGTATGCGTAGTTCCGCGAGCCGGGCGCGCAGTTCTTCCCGCCCGGCGCACGCTTCCAGCAGCCGTTCCATTCGCGCCTTCTCGGCGGTCTTCGGCGGGAAACCGGTTTCGCTGCTCACCTTCTTGCGCCACGAGTCGCTCCTCGTGAGAAGCGCCTCGGCCAGGCCCTGCCAGACCTGCAACTCGATGGCGATCGCCGCCGGAAAGTCGGCGCGCTCCGACCACAGACGGACCGGCGAGGACGAGTGCGCATCGCGGAGGTGTCGCCCGGCGGAGCGAAGCAGCAGGGTCAGCTCCTCGCGCAGCGCCGGATCGATGAGTGCGCCAGCCTCCCGCAGGCCATGTTCCGTGAGCGCTCGGAGTGAGCTCTCCATCGCCTCCCGCTCGTCATCGGTTCGCGCCACGTGCCGCAGCCACTGATCGCGCCGCGGCAGCATCGCGAGAATGAGCTCCTCGAATCGCGCCGCATCGTTGTCGAGGTGCTGCAGTACGCGGGCGACGTTCCGTCCGGCCTCATTGCCCTCCGCAAGCAATTCGAGCGTCGCCCGCGCCGCCTCCCGGTACAGGCCTTCGGGCGCCTCGGTGACGGCGTGCAGCGCGCTGCGTCCGGCGCTCAACGGGGCGCGTCCGGCCAGCCAGGCGTTGACGGAGTCAATGGTGCTGACTGCGAGACGGGCGGGGTGGCGGTGCAACTGCCACCCGCGCCGGTGCTCGTCCCCCAGAATCTCGAGGGCGAGCGCACGGGACCGCCGCAGGTTCGGATCCGCGGGTTCCTGCCCGTCTTCAGCCAGGCGGATGGCCGCGATCACGCGGTCGCGCAACTCGGCCGCGGCCTTGCGGGTAAACGTCACCACGAGGACTTCCTCCGGCTGGTCCACGCAGGCGAGCAGGCGGAGATAACGCTGGATGAGGAGCTCGGTCTTCCCCGACCCTGCCGGCGCCTGCACGATGAACGACCGCCCCGGATCGAGCGCGCGGTCACGATGTGCCTGGTCAGAAGGGGCGCTCACGATTCCGCTTCCTCGGCATCCGGAAGCTCGTGCACGCGCGTGGCCATCGCCCACTGACCCTCCGCCTCCTGCCGGTGCCGCCGATCAATGCGAAAGTCACCCGCGATGATCTCTGCGGCGAGGCGCTCCAGTGAAGAGCGCCACCCGGCGCGCAGCTCCTCCCAATTGGCTCCCTTGCTCGGCAGCTCGGCCACCGTCGTGCGGCCAGCGAGAGCGAGCGAATCGGTGCCGAGGGCCCGCCACGCGGTGCCGGCCGCCGTCAGATGGACGAAGGCGATGCCGTGCGCGTCGGTTATCGTTGCGTACAGGGGCAGCTGGGGCGAGCGCGGGCGCGGTCCGCACCACTCCGCGAGCGAGGGCAGGAACGCCCCGGTCTTGTAGTCGATGATCAGCCGCTCGCCGCCCGCGAGGAGATCGATGCGATCCGCCCGCATCGTGATCTGCAGCCTGCTGATACCGGGTAACGAGGCCGGAGACGCGAGGTCGGCCTCCGTCGCAAGCACCTGGAATGGTTGCCGCTCGCGCTCGAGTTTCAGGAAGTCATGCAATACCAGGCGGAGACGTTCGCGCTCGTGCTCCGCGATGCGCCGCACGAGTGGATCTGCCATGGGCAGCTCCTGGTCGAGCCGCCGCCGGATGAGCGAATCGAGCAGCACGCCTTGCGCGCTCTCGGCGAGCTCCAGCAGCTGTGCCTGCGTCGGGATCCTCGCGAAGAAATCCTGTAACACGCCATGTGTGACGGCGCCACGCGTGGCGGCGTCGATGCCGATGGCGGGCGTGCACATTTCGCGCGCACCAAGCCGGAATTCGACGAAGGCGCGCGCCGGGCAACGCGACTGGCGCTCGAGAAGCGCCGCCCCCCCGCCGCGTGGCGGGCAGCACGGATCCACAGGTGGGGCGGGATCTGCGGCCAGCACCTCCGTGCCGCGTGAGGCCACTATCGCCGCGCGGCGATCGCGCCCCGCCCACAATGACAGGCCGGCCGGCGAGCCGGCCGGCAGATGTGCGATCAGCGGACTCGGTGACAGGGGCTCGTCGCCTGCGTATCCAGGCCAGCTGACGACGACCTCCGGCGCGCTCGCCTGCAGCCACCGCAGCAACCGCTCCGCCTGCTCGCGGGCCATGGGCGGTGTGCTGTCCGGCATGCGGCGCTCGCGTTGCAGGACGAGCGGTATCAGGGGATCAGGCCGCGGCGCGGGCGGCCACGCCGCGCTTGTCAGACCCGAGATCCAGAGTCCATCGAAGCGTTGCCCGACCGCCTCGAGCAGGCCCAACACCTGGACCGCGTCGGGATGACCGGCTGGCTGGAACACGTGATCGCGCGCCAGGCCGTTGAGAAGGTCCAGCGCGCCCGCAAGGCTCAGGGTGCCGCTGATGGGATCGCAGCTCCGCAGTTCACCGAGCAACTCCTGCCAGGCCGCGACCGCCTGGTACTCGTCGCTGCCGAGTGGCCTGTCCCCGGGCCAGCCGCCGGCGAGCAGCGCGTCGCTGAACGTCCTCATCCATGCCGAGGCGCTCTGCCTCCGTGGCAGTGAGGACGCAACATGGCTCAGCGCCACGAGTTGCGCCGCGAGCTGCGGCGACTTGTCGCGGGCGCGCAGCGCCAGTTCGGCGACGGTCAACGTCGTCCCGATGCGCTCGCGTAGCGACAGGTCGAGGTCGGCCCGCACCGCGGACTCCGCCCCGCTCCCCCGCATGTAGGGCGTGCGGAGCAACTGCCCGGCGTCCCGATAGTCCAACCGACCGGTCAGCGCCCTCAGCACGAGCAAGGCTACGTGGACAAGGCCGATTTCCGGGAGCGGCTCGCCGCAGGAGAAATTCACCGGCAGCTCGACGGCTGGCGCCAGGCGCCAATCGGGTGCGAAGACGTCGAGGATCCTGCGCCGCGTCTCCGCCACGCGAGCGCCGAGATCGGGAATCACGATGCCGATCACGGCACCGGGCGCACGCTCCATCTTCGCGCGCGCCCAGCGGGCCGCCAGCTCGAGCTCGTTCGCGCTGTCGTCGCACCTGATCTGGCGCACGTTTGCCGTGCTCGCCTCCGGCGCGGCCTCCTCCGTCAGAGTCCACCCGGCGCCGGCCAGCACGCGCAACAATTCGCGCTGCGCAGGCGCCAGGTCATCGAAACCGCTCAGCCGGATCTTGTCCGGAGGTCCGAGCTTGCCGCTCCGTGCATCGGCCGCCAGCTGCGGCAACACGGTTCCGCTGTCGGCCCAACTGCGGGCCTCGCAGCGCCGCTGGAATGCCGCGGCCAGCGCCGCGAACGTGCGGGAATCATCGGAATCGGCCATGGCTGCGAGATCGGCCGGCGTCAGCATCCAGTCCTGCGTCAGGTGCCACGCGCGGCCGGCGAGCTGGGCGATGGCAGCCGCCGTGCCGGGCAGCGGGGCGACACCCGCCTCAATGACCACATCGCGCCAGAGTGCGCGCGACTGGGCCTCGCCAAGAAGTGTGTGCCGTCCCGCCTCACCGCCACGGGCGAATGCACTCGACCACAGCTCGCCGATCCAGACTCGCCAGGGAATCGCGTGCGGCGTGCGCCAGGCGCTCAGTCGCAGCGCGCGCTGCCCCCGGTTGTAAGCGAGCTTGATGTTGCGGGCGAGCCGATTGTTCGCCGTGACGATTGTGTCGCCTGCGCTGAGGCCGGCGAGTACGTTGTCACCGTACATGCGCCCTGCGGACTCAGCCGGCCTTCTGTGCCACCCCTGTCGGACGGCTCATGGAAGCGTAACCGTCCAGCACTTCTTCCATGCGCCGGAATACATCGGCGAGCGTCGCCGGATCGGGGAGATTCGTAACCCGGAAATAATTGTTGTAGGGCGTGTTGAAACTCGTGCCCGGCGCGACGAGCACGTGCTTCTTCTCCAGCAGCTCGAGGGCGAAGTCCTGGTCATCGAACCCCGGGATCCGTTGCCGGTCGACGCCCGGGAACGCATACATGGCGCCGGCGGGCGGGACCATCGTCAGATAGCGGCTCGCGGTGACGCCATCGATAAGCGCCCTGCGCGACTCGTAGAGGCGGCCGCCGGGGCGTACGAGGTCGCGCACGCTCTGGAAGCCGCCCAGCGCGGTCTGCACTGCCCACTGTCCGGGCACATTGCTGCACAGACGCAGCGACGCGAGCAAATCGAGCCCATCGAGGTAAGGCTGCGCGTGCTCCCGATCGCCGCTGAATACGACCCACCCTACGCGGTAGCCGCAGGCGCGATAGATCTTGGAGAGACCGCTGAATGTCGCGCAGAGAGTGCCCTTGACCAGTGTCGCCATCGGTATCGAGACGGCATCGTCATAGGTCATCTGATCGTAGATCTCGTCGCTGAAGACGATGAGCCCGTGCTTCTCCGCGAGACGCGCCATCGCCTCGAGCGTCGCGCGTGGGTACACGGCGCCCGTCGGATTGTTCGGATTGATGACGACGATGCCGCGCGTGCGCGGGCCGATCATCCGCTCCAGCGCCACGAGATCCGGCTGGAAGCCCAGCTCCGGCGGGCACGGGTAGTGCACGGCCTTGCCACGATTCAGCGTGACACTCGCGGTCCACAACGGGTAATCCGGGCTCGGAATGAGCACCTCGTCAGCGGTGTCCAGCAGCGCCCGCAAGGTGAGATCGATCAGCTCACTCACCCCATTGCCCATGAAGACGTGCTCGGCGGTGACGCCTTCGACACCCCGATCCTGCTGCTGCATCACGACTGCTTCGCGGGCCGGAAATATCCCCTTCTGGTGGCAATAGGCTTCACTCGCCTGCAGGTTCTCGATCATGGCGAGCCGCATGGTCTCGGGCGTGCGGAACCCGAAGAGACCGGGATTGCCGATGTTGAGCGCGATGATTTCATAACCGCGCTTCTGCATTTCGTGGGCGCGGTTCGCGAGCTTGCCGCGAATCTCGTAGCGGACGCCGCGCAGGGAGTCACTGGATTTAATCCGTGTAGTCATGGAGCGCTGCCTTGCTGGTGGCCTGTAACACCCAAATGCATAGTGCCTCGCTCGGTCTGGCGGCGCTGGGCTTGGTCTTCACTCGCCCCATAGTTACAACTATGGGGCTTGCTCCAGACCGGCGCCGATCGCCACCATCCCTTCGTGATTTCACTACGCATTTGGGTGTTACAGGCCACTAGTCCTTGCCGTGGACGAGTTCCACGAGCTCGTAATGGGTCTGCATGTAACCGCCGATCACGCCTTTCAGGAACACATAGTCGTCGTCGGCCGTGCACCAGATGTCATAGGGCGGGTGCTCCACCGGCAGCCCCGGCGCCGACACGAACCTGAAGTGCAACGAGTCGAACTTGCCAGCACCGACTTCGAGGGACTCCTCCCCGACGAAGTCGATGCACAATCCCGCCCGGAACAGCAGCGGCCCGGTCGCACCGCGATGGTCGGGTGAAGAGAGCAGCAGCTCCTCGACGGTCTGCACGCCCTTGCGGCGGGAGCGATCGTACAGCCGCAGGTGCCACGCGTCGCATTGAATGGCATGGTTCTGAAAGGACCGTAGGCGGCCTCTCGTCTCCATGCGTTGCGTGACGCGTCCCTCGATGGCGGTACAGGTTTCGCACTCGGCGAAGTCGGGGCCGAACCGGAACCAGCCGCTGCCCATGAAACGGTCGTTTACCGCGAGCCGGACGAAGCAGTCCGTCGGATACCAATCCTCGTCGAGGCTATATGTGATGTCGCGCATCACGCTCGGCCGATCGTCGATCTCGCAGTGGGCGATGCAGGTGCGCCGGCGATCGCCGTGTACGTTGATCATGAAATATTCACGGCCGCGTTCCTGGCCGAGGCGGTCCGGCTTGTTGCTCGTGTACCGGATCGTCCCTCTGACTGAGCGGTGATCGCGCTGCAGAATGCTGGTCATCGTCATCAATTCCTCATCAATGGCACCGCTCGCGCGGTCACGGCTTCGGTTGCGGTTCGAGCGGCTCGATCTCCGCGCCTTTCCCTGGCACCGGCGGCGGCGGGGGCCCGGCCGGCCTCTTGCCAAAGCGCGACTCCAGGCCCTGCAGCGCCGCGGCGTCGAGCCGCCACACGCCGGTGACGGACAGGCGCTCCGGGCCGCCACCCGCGTTACCGGTTATCAGGCTGTCGCCGGCGTAGCCGCAGACCTGCGAGCTCGTTGACTGGAATCCGAGCGCCTCGGCGAATCGCAATCCGTCATCCGGCGGGCTGACCTGCACATGATACGCATTGGCTCTCCCCGGCGTGAAGACAATGAGGTTCCGGCCGTCGAGGACTTCGAAATCCTCTGCGGTGTGCCGCAGGAAGCAGTCCTGCACTCCGAACTCCCCGCCCCTGACGGTCGGTCGCGGCGTACGCTCGCCGCCCTTGCCGGCGCAGCCGGCAGCGAGCGCCAGAACGAGCAGCGAGACAGCGCAGTGTCGACAGTCCATCGGTTTCACTCCCGGGCGACCGCACGATGCGGCGAGCGAATCCATTCGCTCCAGGATCCGGGATAGAGCCGCACATCCGTCACGCCCGCCAGTTCCAGCGCAAAGATATCGTGGCAGGCCGTAACCCCCGAGCCGCACATTGCGACGATATCTCCGCGGCCGCGTCCCGCCACCAGCGGCGCAAACGCGGCTCTGAGCTCCGCGACATCCCTGAAGCGGCCATCGGGCGCGAGGTTGTTGCTGAACGGCAGATTGACCGCGCCGGGCACGTGGCCCGCCACCGGGTCGATCGTTTCCTCACGGCCGTGATAGCGAGCCGGCGCCCGCGCATCGAGCAGCAGCAGGTTGTCAGCGCCGAGCCGCCGTTCCAGTTCCGCGACTTCCGCGACGGGCATGTGTCCGGGCGTCCCCCGGAATGCGCCGCCACGGGCCACCGGCCGCTCGGTCGACAGCGGCAGACCCGCCGCCCGCCAGGCTGCGATCCCGCCGTCGAGCAGGGCTGCATGGCGGTGGCCCATCCACCGCAACAGCCACCACAGCCGCGCGGCGAGGGCGCCACCGGCATCATCGTAGGCAACGACCCGGGTCGAAGGCCCCACGCCCCACGTGGAGAACAACTTCACCAGCGAAGCCGGCTCGGGCAACGGGTGACGGCCGCTCTGCGGCGTTACGGGCGACGCCAGGTCGCGATCGAGATGCGCATACCAGGCGCCCGGTATATGGCCTTCGCGGTAGGCGGCTTCGCCCGCATCCGGCCGCGCCAGATTGAACCGGCAATCGACGACGACCCAGTCGTCCGCCCCGAGGTGCCGTGACAGCTCGGCAGCCGAGGTCAGCAGTCGTGTCTCCGGCGTCGCGCTCATGGAAGTCTCCCAAGCGGTTTAGCTTGTCACGGTTTGCCGCGCCGGACGAAAATAGCAGTTTTTGTCGTCCGTGAAGCCGGGGACGCCTCGTCCACGGCCACGAGCCGCCGGGAGCGCAGCATGGAAAAGATAATGGTATGCCTGAAGCGCGTTGTCGACTACAACGTGCGCGTGCGCGTCAAGCCGGACGGCTCCGGAGTCGTGACCGAAGGGGTGAAGATGAGCATCAATCCCTTCGACGAGATCGCTCTCGAGGAGGCGCTGCGCCTCAGGGAAAAAGGCCAGGCGCGGGAAATCGTCGTCGTCTCCATCGGTCCCGGTGACTGCCAGCAACAACTGCGCACGGGTCTTGCAATGGGCGCCGATCGCGCCATCCTCATCGAGACCGACGCCGAGGTCGAACCGCTGGCCGCGGCGCGCATACTGCTGAAGCTCGTCGAAAGGGAGTCGCCGGATCTCGTCATCCTCGGCAAGCAGGCCATCGACGACGATTGCAACCAGACCGGACAGATGCTGGCGGCGCTGTGGGGGCGACCCCAGGCGACGTTCGCCTCGAAGCTGGAGTTCGCCGGGCGTACTGCCACGGTGACCCGCGAAGTGGACGCAGGACTGGAGGTCATCAACGTGGACTTGCCGGCCGTGATCACGACCGATCTGCGGCTGAACGAGCCGCGCTACGTGAAGCTGCCAGACATCATGAAGGCGAAGAAGAAGCCCCTCGAGATCACGCCCATCGCCAGTTTCGGCGTGGACGTCACTCCCCGCATACGCGCGATCCGCTACGAGCAGCCGGCGCAGCGCCAGAAGGGCAAGATGGTGGCGGATGTGGACGCCCTGATTGCGGCGCTGCGCGAGAAGGGCTTCTTCAGCTGAACGCCGTGCCCGGACAACGAAGGACTGCTAGTCTCATGGCCAAGATACTGATCGTCGCGGAGCACGCCGATAAGCGGCTCAACCAGAGCACTGCGCGCTGCCTCAGCTGCGCACTGCAGATCGACCACTCCGGAGCCGACGTCCTCGTCATCGGGCACGGCTGCGATGCGGTGGCTGCACAGGCCGCGACACTGCAGGGGGTGGCGCGCGTGCTGACGCTCGATCAGGCTGGCAACGAGGCGCCGCTGGCGGCCGTCTGGGCGCCGCAGGTCGCCGCGCTCGCAGCCGGCTATCAGTATGTATTCGGACCTTCCACCACGTTCGGCAAGGACCTGATGCCGCGCGTCGCCGCCCTGCTCGGCGTCGGCCAGGTGAGCGACCTGATGTCCGTCGAGGGTCCGCGACAGTTCAAGCGTCCGGTCTACGCGGGCAACGCGATTCTCGCGGTCGAGGTGCCCGAGGGCACGATCGTCGTGGCGACCATCCGGACCGCATCGTTCAAGCCGGCGGAAGCCGGCGCGGCTGCCGCGATAGCTCCCATCGACGTGACGGCCGATGTGCCCGCCCACACCCGTTACGTGGAACTCAAATCCGGTGGAGGCGGGGCGCGGCCCGACCTGCAGACCGCGCGTATGGTCCTCTCCGGCGGTCGTGGCGTTGGCAGCGAGGCCAACTTTGCCCTGCTGTACAAGCTCGCGGAGAGAGTCGGCGCGGCCGTCGGCGCGTCGCGGGCCGCGGTCGATGCCGGCTTCGTGCCGAACGATATGCAGGTGGGGCAGACCGGCAAGATCATTGCGCCGGAGCTCTATATGGCGTTCGGGATCTCCGGCGCGATCCAGCACCTGACCGGCATCAAGGACGCCGGCTTGATCGTCGCCATCAACAAGGACGCGGAGGCGCCGATCTTCCAGGTGGCCGACATCGGATTCGTGGGCGATCTCTTCCAGGTCATCCCGGAACTCGAAAAGCGACTGGGTTGACGCTCCTGTTCCCGCGGTCGCCGCCGCCGACAGCCGGTTTACAGCCCGCCCGCCCCCGGCTTCCACACGCCGAGGAACGCCGACAGCGCAACGCCGCCCCAGATCGCCCAGACATACGGGCGGCAGGCCATCAGACCGTCGTGCATCAGTGTGTCGCTCTCGGTGGTGACGCCCTGGGAGGCCATCATCCTGAAACCGTTGATGAATGGCGGCAGATTGCGCCGGATCATGAAGCCGCAGAAGATCACGAACGCGAAGATCAGCAACTTCGCAGCGAGCCACGGAAACGGCTGTAACGGCCCGGTCACCCAGTGATAGGCCACTGAGCCCACGAGCGCGAAAATCATCGCGAACCGGAAGTAGTAATCCCCTCGGGCGAGCAGGCGGCCGAACTCCGTCCCCTCCTTCGCATGCACCATGTATACGACCCAGACCCAGGCGGGACCGAGGGCAACGATGGCGATCATCTGCCAGAGCGGATGCTCGTAGCCCACGAACTCCGCAAGGATGCCGCCCACCGTGAGCATCAGCGCCAGGCAATAGCGCGGCAGCATGTCGAGGTTGACGAAGATCTTGAAGGCGGCAAGTCGCGCCTCGCGGGACAGCCTGGTATTGACGACGAAGGTGCTCGAATAGAACACGCCGGCGTCGCCACCAAGCCAGTAGACGAACAGCAGCACGTGAATATATTTCACGAGGGCGTGACCGATTGGCAGGGTCTGGACGATTTGTTCCATGCGCACTCCGCTGACCAGCCACGGCGCACGGCGGTGGACTCCGCGGTGGCAACCGGGCCGCTACCGGCGCGAGGCCGGCAGGATACTCAGCTACAGATTCTTCAGGACGTGCTCCGCCGCGCTCACCTTGAATTCGCGGGGCGCCTCGACATACAGCTGCTTGACCAGGCCGTCCTGCACGACGATCGCGAAGCGCTGGCTGCGCATCCCCATGCCGAAGCCAGTCGCGTCGAGCTCGAGCCCGAGCGCCTTGGTATAAGCGCCGTTTCCGTCGGCGAGCATCGTGACCTTGCCAGCCGCCTGCTTGTCCTTGCCCCAGGCGTCCATCACGAACGTATCGTTGACGGCCATGCAAGCGACCGTATCGACGCCTTTCTCCTTGAACTCCGCGGCTTGCTTGACGTAGCCCGGCAGGTGATTCATCGAGCAGGTTGGTGTGAATGCGCCCGGCACCGCGAACAGCACGACCTTCTTTCCCTTGAATAGCTCGCCGGTGGAAATGCTGCCCGGCCCTTCCTTCGTCATGATCCCGAAGCTGCCCTCCGGCATGCGGTCGCCGACCTTGATCGCCATGATGGTTCTCCCTGCGCTGTCGTTTCGCTTTATCGTACCAGAGAGCGCCGCCGGCCGGCGGCACCGCCCACAGCTCGCGGCTCAATACGGGAGTATCTTGCCGTCGTAGGCGATGACCTTGCCCGCCTCATCCGGCGTCAGCGATGCAATGACGCGGCGCATCCCGGCGACGCTCTCGGGCGCGTCGATGTCGGCTTTGGGCCCGCCCATCTCGGTGCGCACCCAGCCGGGATGCAACGCCACGGCAAGAACCCCCTGGCTCGCGAGATCGACGGACAGCGACTTCACGATGGCGTTGACCCCAGCCTTGCTGGCCCGGTATCCGTAGAGGCCGCCCCTCGTATTGAGCGCCGTGCTGCCCAGGATGCTCGACAACGTGACGATCTTCTTCTGGCGGCTGCGCGCGACGTGCGTGAGAAATGCCTCGGTCACCTTCAAGGGCCCGACGACATTCGTGCGAAGGATCTGTTCAACGTCGTCATAGTCGATGTTGCCGAAGCGCTGCTCCGCGAAACCACCGGCGCCGGGGCTGCCTCTGCCAATGGTCCCGGCGTTGTTGATCAGCACGTCCACCGCCTCGCCATCCAGCTCAGCGGCAAGCTTTCTGATCTGGCCGCTGTCAGTCACGTCGAGGGAATGCACCCGGACCTCGCGCTGCAGACCCTCGAGTCCCGCCAGAGCAGGCGAGGTATGACGGGCACACGCGATGACGCGCCACCCGTCAGCCGCATACTGCTTGGCGAATTCGAGACCGAGACCCCGACCGGCGCCGGTGATGAGAACCGTGTCCATGCTGCCCGCCTGTTCCTCGACCTCATCAGTGTAGCGCGATGTGCATCCGGGTCGGCGCGTCCGGCGCCTTGATTCAGCATTCACGGGCCATTTATGCTGACTGTTGTACGATCATGCATCCTCCAAAGGAGCGCCGATGAGTGTCGCGCCGCAGAGCATTGGCCCGTCCAGGGCAACCCGCGATTTCCTCGCCCGGCGCCACCTGCTGTTCATAGGCGGCCAATGGGTCGAGCCCGCCGACCGCAGCGAAGTGCCCGTTCACGATCCGGCGACGGAGGCTTTACTCACGCGTGTCGCCTGCGGTGGTGAAGCGGACATCGATCGTGCCGTGGCCGCGGCACGGGCGGCGCTGAACGGCGAGTGGTCCCGCCTGAACTCCCATCAGCGTTCGCGCCTCATCTGGCGCCTCGCGGACGAGCTCGAGGCTCACCTCGATCTCGCGACCGAGCTCGAGGTGCTCGACAACGGCATGCCACGCGCCGTTGCGCAGTATTCCATCGCCAGGTTCGGCTGCGATTTCCTGCGGTATTACGCTGGCTGGTGCACGAAGATCATGGGCGAAACCATACCGGTGTCCCCGCAAAACGCGCCGAATGGAGAGTCCCTGACGTACACGCGGCGCGAGCCCATCGGTGTGGTCGGCGCAATCATTCCCTGGAACGCCCCGCTGATCATGGCGACCGTCAAGCTCGGCCCCGCGCTGGCTGCCGGATGCACCGTGATCCTGAAACCAGCGGAGCTGACGCCGCTGACCGCGCTGCTGCTCGGCGAGCTGGTGAAGAAAGCCGGCATCCCGGACGGTGTGGTCAACATCGTGCCCGGGCACGGTCACACGGCCGGCGCCGCGCTGGCGGCTCACGAGGGCGTCGACAAGATCGCCTTCACCGGCTCTACCGAAGTCGGCAAGAAGATCCTCCTCGCAGCCGCGGGCAACCTGAAGCGGGTGACGCTCGAGCTCGGCGGCAAATCACCCATGGTGATATTCCCGGACGCCGATCTGGAACGGGCGGTCCCGGGAGCCGCGCGTGGCGCGTTCTTCCTGCAGGGGCAGAACTGCATGGCCGGAACCCGGTTGTTCATCCACGAGGACGTGTTCGACAGGGTCGTCGGCGCGGTTGGCAAAGTCGCCAGCGGCTTCCGTCTCGGGCCGGGGCTATCCCCGGATTCAGACCTCGGCCCGCTGATATCGGCCGAGCAGCGGGAGCGCGTCATGGAGTACATCGAGTCCGGCCGCAAGTCCGGTGCCGAGCTCGTGTGTGGCGGCGGGGCGCTGCCGGGCAAGGGCTTCTTCGTTCAGCCCACACTGTTCAGCCATACGAGCATGGACATGAAGATCGCTCGCGAAGAGATCTTCGGACCGGTGTTGTGCGCGCAGTCCTTCGGAGACGGCGACCTGCATGCCGTCGCGGCGGAGGCCAACAAGACGATCTACGGCCTTTCGGCGAGCGTGTGGACCCGCGACATTTCCGTGGCGCACCGGATGGTGAATCTCATCGACTCCGGTCAGGTCAGCATCAATTGCCACGCGGCGGTCGATCCCGCGATTCCATTCGGCGGCAATCGCCAATCCGGCTGGGGGCGCGAATTCGGCCGCGAAGGCCTCGATCCGTACCTGAAGACGAAGGCCACCACCGTCATGTTCTGACGACGGCGACCTATGTTTTTCAAAAGGTTACCGCTATAAGTTAAGATCCGATCTCGTGGTGCGTCAGGCGGCCTTGCGCTTCTTTGCCTTCACGGCTGGCTGCGCCGCCTTCTCGAGCTTCACCCAACGCGGAAACTCCGGCTGCTTGGGCGGCGGGAGACCGGTCTCCGCCTTGCAGCGCTTCTTCAACTCGGGAATCGTCCCGCCGAAGTTGAACACTGAGGTCTTGCCGCGCTTCTTCGCGGCCTTCGCCCGCAGTGCCGTCGTCGCCTTCTGATTGACGCTGAAATCCTTCTTGAGCACGACTCCGTAGTTGGCTTTCGCGCCGGCCATCGTCACGAGGCCCGCCTCGACGTCGAATGCCACGCGTTCGATCGGACGCTCGTAGGGATCGCCCCAGCCGCCGCCACCCCAGGTGTCGAAATACAGCAGGTCGCCCTCCTTCACCGGGATGCGGTCGCACTTCGACGGCAGTATGGCTCTTCGTGCCGTCCTTGCGACGCAGCTCCTTGCGGCTGCGCTTGCCGGGCGGTCCCGCCGTTGACGCCCCATGGATACGTGAGCCAGCGATCGTCGTGGATCGAGATCTCGCCCGTCCTCGAGGAAGCGGTAGCCGACCCGCAGCGCATTGCCGCCGCGATGCTTGCCCGCGCCGCCGCTGTCGGCGATGGTCTCGTAGGTCTCGATGCGCAGCGGGAAATAGCTCTCGAGGAACTCGTTCGGCACGTTGGTGAAGCTCGGCCACAGCGAGTGGCCGTCCGGGCCGTCGCCGAACGGGCTTGCCCGGGCACGCCGCCGAACCCGATCTGGTAGAGCTGATACCACTCGCCCTTCTTGTCGTAGCCCGAGTACATGAAGTGCGGGCTGTCGGAGAAGCCCGCCGCGTTCAGGAATGCCGGGTTGCCCTGGCCGAGCAGGCCGCCGAGCATGTCGAAGATGCGGCCGAGCGCGTGGGTGCGGCAGGACAGCGCGGCGGGCTTGCGCGGCTTGAGCAGCGTGCCCTCGGGAATATGCACTTCCATGAGGTCGTAGAACCCGTCGTTGAACAGGATCTGCGGGTCGAACACCATGATCATGTAGACGCCGCAGAACATCTTGAACATCTCCTCGTTCAGGAAGAAGTTGATCGAGCTGATCGACTGCGGATCGGTGCCGTCGAAGTCGAAGATGACCTTGTCGCCTTCGCGCCACATCGGCACAGCGCATCTTGTACGGGCCCCATGCCCAGGCCGTCGTCGCAGATGTAGTCCTCGAAGTACTGCTTCTTGGTCGGGATCGTCGGTCTGGATCAGCTTGGCCATGGCGCGCTTGTTGCGCTCGAGCATGCTCCTCGAGCGCCGAGTAGAACACGTCGTCGCCGAAGCGGTCGGCCATCTCGATGCACGCGCTTCTCGGCCGTGCGGATGCGCCGCGACGATCGCGTTGAAGTCGCTAGCGGTTCCAGTGCGGCAGGCGGCAGTTGTGCAGGATCAGGTTGAGGACGTCTTCCTGCAGCACGTCCTTCTTGATAGATCTTGATCGGCGGGACGCGACACGCCTTCCTCGAAGATCTGCCGGGCATCGGTCGGCAGCGATGCCCGGCACCTTGCCGCCGACGTCGGTCATGTGGCCGAACATCGCCGACCAGGCGATCAGGCGGCCGTCCTTGAAGATCGGCATCAGCAGCAGCCAGTCGTTGTGGTGGCTGACGGCGCCGTTGACACGAGTACGGATCGTTGGTGAGGAACATGTCGCCCTCCTCGATCGTGCCGTCGTAGCCCTGCATGAAGCCGTAGATGAACGAGCCGAACTGGCCGACGACCATCTTGCCGTCGACGTTGGCGATCATCGGGAACTCGTCGTGCTGCTCGCGGATGCCCGGCGACATCGCGGTGCGGAACAGCACCGTGTCCATCTCGAAGCGCGCGTTGCAGCAGCGCGTTCTCGATGATGTCGAGGGTGATCGGGATCGACCTGTCACCTCGCTTGAACGGCTTGCGGGCTTGCGTCTCGACTGATCTTGGCTGGCATGTGCGTCTCCGCTCGTGGCTGCGCCTTCGGCTGCGCCCGGCTACATCAGGCCTGTCCGGAGTAGATCAGAATGTTGCCGAAGTCGTCCACCGTGCCGACGTGGCCGCGGCAGGATCAGCGTGGTCGTAGTCCATCTCCATCACGATCGCCGGGCCCTGCGATCACGTTGCCGGACTTCAGCTTGCGCGCGGTCGTAGAGCGTCGCCCTGCTGGTCCTTGCCGTCGACGTAGAGACTTCTGCTTGCCGACGCACCGCGGCCGACGGGTCGCTGCCGCCCTTGTCGACACGCTGGCGCCTGACGCTGATGTCGCCTTGCCCTGCGCGACCGCGCGCAGGTTGACGAGCTCGTGCTCGAGCGGCAGCGCGAACGTGAACAGCTGCGTGTGCATCTCGTCGAAGCGTGCGCCGATCGCCGTCGAGGCCCTGCTTCTCGAGATCGCTCGAGGTCGAAGTCGACCGTCAGCAGCAGGCCCTGGCCGTGATAGCGGACGTCCACCTGGTAGGTGGACGGTCTGCTCGCCGCGCGGAATGCCTTCCTGGTCGAGCGCCTTCGCGGCCTCGCGCCGCGAGCTGCCGGAAGATCTTCGCGACTTCCTTCGCGTCGGTCTGGCTGAACTGGCGGATGAAGGTGCGCGAGGCCTCGTCGCGCACGCTGGTCGTGGCGTCGCCGTGCGCGCACAGCACGCCGGGACCCGGCGGAATGATCGACGGCCAGGAACTCAGCAGCCTGCCGACAGCGCGTTGGCATGCAGCGGGCCGGCGCCGCCGAAGGCGATCAGCGCGAAATCGCGCGGATCGTAGCCCTGCTCGACCGACACGAGGCGCAGCGCGCCGACATGTTCTCGTTGACGATGTCGATGATGCCGGAGCGCCGCCTCCTTCAGCGACAGTTTCAGCGCGGCGGCGATCTTCTGCACGGCCTTCTCGCGCGAGATCGCGGTGGATCACCATGTCGCCGCCGAGCCGCACCTCGCCGCTCGGCAGGTAACCAAGCACGACGTTGGCGTCGGTCACGGTCGGCTCCGTGCCGCCCTGGCCGTAGGCGGCCGGCCCCGGCACGGCGCCGGCGGTCTGCGGTCCGACGCGCAGCGCGCCGGTGAGCTCCGGCACGTGGGCGATCGAGCCGCCGCCGGCGCCCACGGTGCGCACGTCGACCGACGACGCGCGCACCGTGACGTCGTGCACGCTCGTCTCGCGCCGCAGCTGCGCCTTGCCGTCCTGCACCAGCGCCACGTCGGTCGAGGTGCCGCCCATGTCGAACGTCAGCAGGTTCGGGAAGCCCGCCTGCGTCGCGACCCAGAGCGCGCCCGAGACGCCGCCGGCCGGGCCGGTCATCAGCAGGTTGACGGGACATGCCTCCGCGGCCTTGGCCGAGGCGAGACCGCCGTCGGAACGCAGCATGTGCAGCTTGCACGTCCTTCATCCGCTTCTTGAGCTCGCGGTGGAGGTTGCGGACGTACTTCGACACGCTCGGGCGCACGTAGGAGTTGGCGACCGTCGTGACCGTCCGCTCGTACTCCTGCATTTCCGGCACGACTTCCGACGAAAGCGACACCGGGATGCCCGGCAGCACCTTCGCGGCGATCTTCGCGATCGCCTGCTCGTGCGCCGGTTGGCGAAGGAGTTGATCAGCGAGACGGTCAGCGCCTCGATCTTCTTGCGCGCCGAGCGCCCGCAGGTCCGTCGCGCAGCTTTGCCTTGTTGAGCTTGCTGTACGACTTCGCCCGCGGGCGCCGATGCGCTCGTCCGCCTCGATCGTCAGCGCGAGCGGCGCCAGCGGCAGCGACTTGTTGTAGATCACCCAGCCGCCGAGGCCACCCGGCACGAACGATCGGGCGATCTGCAGCACCTGTCGGTAGCCCTTGGTCGTCACCAGGCCGACCTTTGCGCCGGTATGGGTGAGGACCGTGTTCGTCGCGACGGTCGTGCCGTGCATGACGTGGGTGATCTGCGTTCGGATCGATGCGCGCGTTCTTGCAGACGCGCTCGATGCCGTTGCAGAACGCCGACCGACTGAGTCGTGCGGCGTGCTCGGAACCTTGGCCGAGCAGATATCCCCCGTCTCCTCGTTCACCAGGATGAGGTCGGTGAAAGTCCCGCCGACGTCAACCCCCAGACGGTAGCTCATACATACCCCTCAAACGTTTATCGTTTGCATGTCTGTCAATAATCCAGCCGCGAACCGTTCGATGGCCCGTCGGCACGGGAAATCAAAAACCGGCCGCTATCTTCCGATGGTTCCTCAGCCGTCTGCAGGATGACCGTGCTGTAGCCGCTAACTCGCGGCGCGATATTGTCGGTCACCTTGGGGAAGATACCGGCCTTCGGCAGCATGCCGGGCGTGCTGCGCCCGAGCTGCTGCTGCAGCCACTTGCTCGTCTCGATGATCTGCTCCAGCGACACGCCGGTCGCCACACCGGAGCGTTCCAGCATATACAGCAGGTCGTCGGTCGGAATATTGCCCGTGGCGGCCGGCGCAAACGGGCAACCCGCCGATTCCGCCGATGCTCGCATCGAGCGAAGCAACGCCCGCGTCGAGCGCCGCCTGCGCGTTGGCAAGACCGGTATTGCGGGTGTTGTGAAAATGGCAGCGGATCGGCATGCCGCGGGCGCGCGCTGCCGGATCGCTCCGAATCATCTCCGTGACCTGTGCCGGCACACCGACGCCGATGCTGTCCGCGATGCCGAGCTCGACCGGCTCGCCCTCCAGGACCTCATCGACGAGGCTCAACACGCGGGCGAGCGGTATCTCGCCCTCGAACGGGCAACCGAAGGCCGAGGAGATCATCACGTTGGCACGCATGCCGGCTGCGCGCGCCTCGCGCGCGATGTCGAGCCACGCCTTGACGGACTCCCGGGTCGGCACGCCCTGATTGCGCTGGTTGTAGGTGTCGCTGGCGACCACGGCCATGCCGATCTCGCCGAGACCCGCGTCGCGCGCGCGCTCGAAGCCCTTGTGATTGAGCACCAGCCCGATGTAGTGGACGTCGTCGCGCTTGGGGAGGCCGCTGATCACCGCTTCGGCGTCTGCCATCTGCGGCACGCGCTTCGGATGGACGAAGCTGGTCACCTCGAGGGCGCGCACGCCGGCGTCGATCGCGCGACGAATGAACTCGATCTTGGCCGCCGTCGAAAGAATCTCCGGCTCGCTCTGCAGTCCGTCGCGCGGACCGACTTCGATGATGGAGACGCGGCGTGGAGACGAGTTCATGGCGCCTTGCAGGTGATTCAAAATAAGGTATTGTTATACAAGGTGGCAGGCCTGACAACCGGTGCCCGGACTCCGTCCGCACCGCGTCTTCGCAACCCATCCTCGACCGGCCGCACGGACCGGATAATTCCGCTGGATTGCCGTTCCGCTGCCGACCGGCGGAGGGCGCAGCCGCATTCAGTCCGGCCGGATCACACCAGGTTTACGAGGTGTTTGACCATGACGACAGCCGCAAACAAACGCCCGGACCCCTGACCGGGCTGCGGGTGATCGAGATGGGCACCCTTCTGGCGGGTCCGTTCTGTGGCCAGCTGCTGGGCGACTTCGGCGCTGAAGTCATCAAGGTCGAGCCGCCCAGCCAGGGCGATCCGATGCGCGACTGGGGCCAGGAAAAGGCGCACGGCATGTCGCTCTGGTGGCCGGTCGTGGCGCGCAACAAGAAGGCGATCACGCTGAACCTGCGCGAGAGCGAGGGCCAGGCGATCGCCCGCGAACTCATCGCCAAATCGGATTTTCTGCTCGAGAACTTCCGGCCGGGCACGATGGAGAAGTGGAACCTCGGCTACGAGCAGCTGCGCGAAATCAATCCCGGCCTGATCATGATCCGCGTCTCCGGCTTCGGACAGACCGGGCCCTATTCCAAGCGCGCCGGTTTCGGCGCGGTCGGCGAGGCCATGGGCGGACTGCGCTACGTCTGTGGCGATCCCTCGACGCCGCCGAGCCGCATGGGCATCAGCATCGGCGATTCACTGGCCGCGACGTTCGCATGTCTCGGCGCGTTGTCCGCCCTCCACTATCGCGAGCGCACGGGCCAGGGCCAGGTCGTGGATTCGGCGATCTACGAGGCCGTGCTCAACATGATGGAATCGCTGGTCACCGAGTACGACAAGGCCGGCTACGTCCGCGAGCGGCAGGGTGCGATCCTGCCCAACGTCGCACCGTCGAACGTCTACCCGACGAGCGAGGGAGGCCTGATCCTCATCGCCGCGAACCAGGACACGGTGTTCAAGCGTCTTACCGAGGCCATGGGCCGTCCGGAACTCGCCGCCGATCCGCGTTACGCGACGCATTCGGCGCGTGGCGCCAATCAGAAGGAGCTCGACGATCTCATTTCCGTGTGGACCCGCACTCTGACGGCCGAGCGCCTGGAACAGCTGATGGACGAGTTCGGGATTCCGTCGGGGAAGATCTACCGCGCACCCGAGATGCTGGCCGATCCGCACTTCGCGGCGAGCGAGGCCATCGTCACGACGAAACACCCGAAATTCGGTGATCTGCGCATGCAGAACGTGGCGCCGAAGCTGAGCGCGACCCCAGGCGGCGTGCGCAGCCCGGCTCCGGCGCTTGGCGAGCACAACATCGAAATCTACCGGGGCCTCCTCGGTTACAGCGAGCGGCGCATCGCCGAGCTGCAGGCCGCCGGGATCATCTGATGGCCCCGGCACCGGCGCTCCGACGTCCAGGTGCCTCATGACCGGGGCCACGATCGGCCCCATCACCGGCATCACCCTCGCGACGGCCGATTTGCGCGCGGCCGAGGATGCCTACGCTCGTTATCTCGGCTTTCGTGTGGGTGGCCGCGGACGAATTGCCGCCGCAGAAGCGAAGGCGTGGAACAGGCCGGCCGCGGCAGGTGCCGCCTGCGTTTCGATGCACCCGCAGGCCGCCGATGATTTTCGCATGCGATTCGTCGAGGTGCCCGGCACCGCCGGGTACCGGGCCTTTTCGAGTTTCGGCTGGAACGCGGCGGAGCTGATCGTCGCCGATGTCGATGCGATGGCGGACGAGCTTGCCGGCTCGCCGTTCGAGATCCTCGGCCCGCCGCAGGACCTCTCGTTCACCGATGCCATCCGGGCGATGCAGGTCCGCGGCCCGGCGGGAGAAATCCTGTATCTCACGCAGTTCAAGAGATCATTGCCGACGCTCCCCGCCCCTCCGGTCCGAGGCATGGTCGACCGGGTATTCATCGTGATCGTGGGCGGGCCGTCACTCGACGATCTGACCGGGTTCTACACGGCGACGTTCGGAGTCTCCCCGCCGCAGCGCATGGAGTCCCCGGTCAAGGCCATGTCCGAAGTGTTCGGTCTCTCGCCCGAGCATCGCTTCCGCATCGCGGCCTTGCCGCTCCAGGGAATGTGCTACATCGAAGCCGACCAGATGCCGCCAGCCGCGAGTGAACCCGTCGTGGCGCCAGGCCAGCTGCCTCCGGGCATCGCCGTCGTCACGTTCGGCTGCCGGGGGCCGGCACGACCGGGTTTCTTCACGGGTGCCGCGGGCGAGATGATCGAGCTCGTGGCCTTATAGGGCGCACCGCTAGAGCTGGTTCTTCGCGACGAAGACCTCGAGACCGTTCAGTTCTTCGGTCACCTCGATCTGGCACGTCAGACGGCTGTTGGGCCGGCGATCCTGCGCCGACTCGAGCATGGCGTCTTCCATTTCCGAAACGGGAGGCAAGCGCGGGAGCCAGTCTTCGCCGATGTAGGAGTGGCAGGTGGCGCAGGCACACGCCCCGCCGCATTCGGCGATGATGCCCGCCACGTCGTTGTCGAGGGCTCCCTCCATGACCGTGGAGCCGGGCTCCACGTTGACTTCACGGCGGACGCCTTCGACGTCGTGGTAGATGACCCTCGGCATCCGCCGGCGGTCAGCCCGTGTCACTCTGGGCTGCGAGGATCCAGAGCTCCGCCACGTCGTTCAACTCCGAGGAGTCGGCAACCGCCTCGAAGGCCTTGACGGCTTCCGCTTTCTTGCCGAGCTTCAGATTCGCGATGCCGAGCATGATCTGCGCCTGGTCGGGATCGCGCACACCGCCCTTCTGCAGGCCCTGCGCAAGCGCTGGCACGGCCTTGTCGTACTGGCCGAAGCTCGAATAGGCCATGCCGAGCGCGACATTGCCCTGGCCGGTCGCGGACTTCTGCGCTTCCTTCTCGATCGTGGGGAGCGACTGCTGATCCCTCGCGGCGGCAGCTTTGGCATCGTTCAGGCGGCGGCTATAGCGGTCGGCGCGGCTCTTGTCCTCAGTCTCGAAGACTTTTGCCCGGTATCCCGCCTCCATCACGCTCTTCGCCTCGCCCGGCAGGCCGGCATCGAGGAGCATCTCGGTCATCTCCAGGTATTCGTCGGGCTCCTTCAGGACGCCCACTTCGTTCGCCAGCCGGTAGAGGTTCAGCATGACGCGGTCGCTGGCTCTTTGGGTCAGTCGCGTACTGAGCAGCCTGTCCCAGTAGTCGGGTTTCGGGTAGTACCTCAGCAGTTGTTTGACGCTCCGGCTAGCACCCTCGGCGTCGTTGAGTTTCACGTAACAGATCTGCTGCATCTGCAGCCAGTTCTCCTCCGGTGTCCTGCTCGACTCCTGCGCCGTCTTGACCGCGCCCTCGATGTTGACCAGCGCGTTCTTGTAGTCCTGCTGCAGGAAGTAGGCTTGGCCGACGATGAATTCGATGTCTGCGTCCTTGTTGCCGGCCTTGATCCAGCGGCTGCCGAAGTCGGCAACCTTCGGCCAGTTCTTGATCTGGGCGTTGAGCTGGGTGAGTCTCTTCAGGCGATCGTTCACCTCGGCTGGCGGAACCTTGCCGGAATTGAAGTTCTGTTCGTATATCGGCGCGGCTTCCGCATATCTCTGCAGGGCGATCAACGCGCTGGCCCGGAATTCATTGATCACGAACTGGTCGAAAGCGGTCTTTCCCTGGACGGCATCGGCTTCGGCGAGCCTGGCAAGCGCCTGCTCCCACTCCTTCTTCTGCAGGGCTTCCTGAGCCGCTTTGAGTGGCTTGACAACCTTGGCGCTGACCTTTTCCTGCTGCGCCGGGGCTTGCGCCTGCGCCGCGGTCGATGCTGCGCCGCTGAATGTCAGCACACACACCATCGTCAATAAGATAGGGCCTCGGGCCCGCTTGCATCCCTGGGTCATCTGCGTCATCTCTGTGTTGATGCGTTACCCGTTTAGACAGGCGTCGCTCGGGGAGTTGCGGGGTCGCAGTTGCTAATCAGCAAACTGCTCCATGCCGACGAAGCCGATCTTCTTGATGCCCTGCCGCTGGGCCAGTGCCAATGCCTTTGCGACATTGTCGTACTTGGTGCGCTTGTTGGCCCGGACGTGCAACTCCGGCTGCGGCTCCTTGGCGGCCTCGGTGCCGAAGTAGTTTTCGAGCACCGCGAAGGAAGGCACCGGCGTTCCGTTCCAGAGGATCGTGCCGTCGTAGTCGATCTCGAGATCGATGACCTCGGGCGGCACGGGGGGCTCGACCTGATTCGGATTTGGCCGCGGCATGTCGAGCTTGACCGCGTGCGTCATCACGGGAATCGTGATGATGAACATGATCAGCAGCACCAGCATGACGTCGATCAACGGCGTCGTGTTGATGTCCATCATGGGCTCGTCTTCGCCGCCACCACCAACGCTCATCGCCATGATGCAATCCTCCTGAGGAAGCCCGCTAGCGGCGCACAGTAGCCGCGGTCCGGCTCCGTGATGAACCCGACCTTGATGATGCCGCCGCGCTGGATCAGATAGATCGTACGGCCGATCGTGCTCGAACCGCGCTTCGCTGTCGCCGCGGATGTGGATCTCCGGCTGCGGATTCTGGACAGCGACGGCCTTGCACATGGTCGAGCAAGGCCTGATCGTTCGGCACCCGCGACTGATTCCAGAACACCTGCCCGTCCGCATTGACCGCAGATGGTGATGTTTTCCGGCTTGGTCTTGGTCGGCGTGTTGGCGACCTTCGGCAGGTCCACCGGGACCGTCTGCGTAATCACCGGGATCGTGATCAGGAAGATGATGAGCAGCACCAGCATCACGTCCACGAGTGGCGTGGTGTTGATCGCCGACATCGCCTCGTCTTCGCCGCCCTCGCCGGGCATCGACATGGCCACGTTACTTGCTCCGCTGGGCCGCGGCCGGTGCGCCGGCGGACTCGACCCGCGCCCCGCTGATCAGGTAGGCCTGCACGTCGGTCGCGAAGTAGCGACCTGCTCGAAGATCGCCTTGTTGCCGCGCAGCAGCCAGTTGTAGCCGAGCACCGCGGGCACGGCGACCGCAAGGCCGATCGCCGTCATGATCAGCGCCTCGCCGACGGGTCCCGCCACCTTGTCGATGCTCGCCTGGCCGGCGATGCCGATGGCGATCAGCGCGTGATAGATGCCCCACACCGTGCCGAACAGGCCGACGAACGGCGCGGTCGAACCGACCGTCGCGAGGAAGGACAGGCCGCCCTGCAGCTGGTTGTTGACGCCATCCACGGCGCGCTGCAGGGACTGGGTGATCCACTCGTGCAGCGGGATCTGGTCGGTCAGCCGTCCCTCGTGGTGTTTGGCGGCGTTGACGCCCTGCTCGGCGATGGTCCGGAACACGTTGTCCCCGTCGGTCAACGTGTTGATGCCGTCCTGAATGCTGCGTCCGGACCAGAAGCCCTTCTCCGTCTGCCGGAACTGGCGCCGCAGGCGGGCCTGGTCCCACACCTTGGTCAGCATGATGTACCAGGACGCCAGCGACATGAACACCAGGATCCCCAGCGTGCCGCGTGCGACCATGTCGCCATTCTTGATGAGGTGCGCGGAGGTCGTAGGGATTCTCCACCTCCTCCGTAGCAGCCGGGGCCGTTGGCGCCGTCTCTACGGGCGCGGCTTCGGTGCTCTCGGTGGGAGCACTCTCCAGTGGCGCCACGCCAAGGTCGGCGGGCGGTTGCTGAGTGGCCGTGTCTGCGGCCGGTGGTGGTGCCGCCGAAGTCGCGTCAGTCGCCGGCTGCTGCGCGGCGAGCGCGATACTCAGGGCCAGAGCTGCTAGTTCTACCATGATCCAATCTTCCCCTCAGTGCGTGAGCCTATATATCTGCGTTCAGCCGCCGCCGATGCAGCCGCGGCGTGCTAGTTCTCGATCTTCCAGACGACGCGGTAGTCCCACCACATCGGCACCGGCTTTCCGTTCTCGGTGCCAGGAGTCACGCGCCAGCGCTTCAGTTTGCGGACCGCCGTTTCGTCCAGGCGCGTGAAACCGCTGCTGGTAGCGACCTGTACATCGCCGATGCTTCCGTCCTCGAGCACATACAGACGGCACACCGTGACGCCCTCCTCTCCGAGACGCCTGGACTGCGGCGGATAATCGTCCTGGGTGATGGGCGGAGGCCGCTTGGGATTTGAGCGTGGCGATCGTCTTGGCGACCTGGGCCGGAGGCGGCGGCTTCGCTACCGGCTTCACGGTCGTGGCGGTGATCGCCGTGGTGCTGCTCGACTCTACCGGGCAGGTCGATGGCGATATCGGGCGGCGGGACGAATGGCGGCGGGGCGACATCGATCTTGGGCGGTGGTGGCGGCGGCTTCGTTCTTCTCTTCTTTGACATCCTCGATCATCTTCGTCTCGATCGGGCCGAACACGATTTCGACCGCCTGCGTCGCCAGACCCGCGTTCAAAACGTAAATAAATCCGACGTGCAGAAGCACAATGCCGGCGAACACCGTCGCTCGCCGGGAGAGCATGGGTGTGCTGATAGCGTGGGCCATATCTGCTGGGTCGTATCTGTTTTGTTCGTGCGGACGTCTGCCGCCGGGGCGCGTATGTTGCCACAAGGGCCCGTCAATTCACCAGAATTTTAACGCGCCGCGGCTGGCCTCGGTGCGCCAGATTGCACGGCGTTTCAAGGCTTGGGTCACGGAGTCGGACCATTCTTCTTAGATACGCGCGACGCCTGATAGTGCAAAGGACCTGCGATCCCGTTCACGATCGGCACGTGCGGCGGCAGGACCGCTGTTGACAATGCCAGGCCGTTCCCCGAACATCGTGAAATGGTGTGTTTTTCGGTCAATCAGGAAGCAGGATCAGCTACAGCCGCCAGGGCTGTCGGGCTGGCAGACGTACTGCTGCTGGGCTTGAGCCCCGGGCGGTGCGGGCGTTTGACCGGTTAAGGATCCTGCCAGTCATCAAGACCCCGCACCCCACCGGTGGCGGGGTTTTTTTATGCCGTCACGAAACCAAGGAATCGAATAGCCACGGGCCCGGTCCCAGGAGAAAGCGATGAAGATTTACGCGGAGAAGGACGTCGATCCCACCAGGCTCGCCGGCAAGTGTGTCGCGGTGCTGGGCTACGGCAGCCAGGGCCGGGCCCATGCCCTGAATCTGAAGGACAGCGGCCAAGACATGGTGGTGGGTCTGCGCCGGGGCGGAGCGACCTGGGACCAGGCCCGCACCGACGGCTGCGAAGTGCTGAGTCCCGCAGACGCGGTCGAGCGCGCGGAGCTCGTCGCGGTACTCGTGCCCGACATGGCTCAACCGTCCCTCTATCGCGAGATCGAGGGCAAGCTCCCGAAGGCATCCACGCTCCTGTTCGCCCACGGCTTCAACGTTCACTACGGCGAGATCAAGCCCCGCGCGGACCTCGATGTCGTACTCATCGCGCCGAAGGGCCCGGGCGGTCTCGTCCGGCGCCAGTACCAGCAGGGCAAAGGTGTGCCCTGTCTGATGGCCGTCGCGCAGGACAAGAGCGGCCAGGCGAAGGCCAAAGCCCTCGCCTATGCACATGGCATCGGCGGATCCCGTGGCGGCGTGCTGGAGACCACGTTTGCAGAGGAGACCGAGACCGACCTGTTCGGCGAACAGGCGGTGCTCTGCGGCGGCGTCACCGAGCTCATCACGGCGGGATTCGATACGCTCGTGAAGGCCGGCTACCAGCCCGAAGTCGCCTATTTCGAATGCATGCACGAGGTGAAGCTCATCGTCGACCTGCTGCATGAAGGCGGCATCCGCAAGATGCACCAGTTCATCAGCGAGACCGCGAAGTACGGCGACCTGACGAGAGGTCCACGGATCGTCGACCACCATACCCGCGCGCGGATGGCAGAGATCCTGGACGAGGTGCGCAAGGGCGTGTTCGCCCGCGAGTGGATCAAGGAAAACGCCAACGGCAGGCCCGAATACAACCGGCTGCTGCAGGCCGACCTGGCGCACCCGATAGAGAAAGTGGGCGCGGACCTGCGCGCACGCATGCCCTGGCTCGACGAGGGCAAATGAAGGCGCAGCCGCTCGCCGGACGACTGTGAGGTCTGGTCCGGCGTCGGCACGCCAGACGGCGAAACGACACGAGGAGGCAAGCCATGAAGAAGGCAGCCAGTAATCGCGTGATGATCTTCGATACCACGCTACGGGACGGCGAACAGGCCCCCGGATGCAGCATGACGCTGCAGGAGAAACTGCGTGTCGCCGCCGCCCTGCGTGATCTGCGCGTCGACGTGATCGAGGCCGGCTTTCCGGCAGCCTCGCCGGGAGATTTCGAGTCCGTGCAGACCATCGCGGCGGAGGTGCGCGGACCGATCATCTGCGGCCTCGCACGCTGCCATGCGGATGACATCGAGCGCACCTGGAAAGCCGTGCAGCCCGCGGAACGGGCCCGGATTCACGTCTTCGTCGCGACCAGCGAAATCCACCGCACCTACAAGCTGAACATGGCCAAGGAGGAGATCATCCGCCGCGCCGTGGAATCGGTCCGGCTGGCGCGCTCGTTCTGCTCCGACGTGGAATTCTCGGCCGAAGACGCTTCGCGCACGGAGCCTGCCTATCTGGCGGACGTCGTTGCCGCGGTCATCGAGGCCGGCGCCACTACCGTGAATATCCCGGATACGCTCGGTTATGCGGTACCGGCCGAGTTCGCGGACCTGTTTCGCTATTTGCGCGAGCACGTCAGGGGCGTCGACCGCGTGACGCTCAGCGTACATTGCCACGACGATCTCGGCATGGCGGTGGCGAACAGCCTCGCGGCCGTCAGCGCAGGGGCCCGCCAGGTCGAGTGCACGATCAACGGCATCGGCGAACGCGCGGGCAACTGCTCGCTCGAGGAGGTGGTGATGGCCATCCGCACCCGGGCCGAGCACTTCGGGGTGGAAACCGGCGTTGACACCCGGCGCCTGTACCCGACCAGCCGCCTGGTCTCCAGCATCACCGGCATGCACGTGCCGCGCAACAAGGCGGTCGTGGGCGAAAACGCGTTCGCCCACGAATCCGGGATTCACCAGCACGGGATGCTCAAGCACAGCTCGACCTACGAGATCATGAGACCCGAGGATGTCGGCATCAGCCGCTCCAATCTGGTGCTCGGCAAGCACAGCGGCCGTCACGCCTTCCGCGAGCGGGCACAGCAACTCGGCTTCCAGCTGGACGACGACGAGCTGAACCGGGCATTCACGGAGTTCAAGAAGCTCGCCGACCTCAAGAAGGAGATGTACGACGCCGACATCGAAGCGATCATCATGAGCGATGGCGGCGAGCATGACGGCCCCTGGGAGCTCGTCGAGCTGCACAGCACTGCCGGCACCGGCGCGATCGCATCGGCCGCCGTCAGGCTCAGGCATGCGGATGGGCGCGTCGTCGACGAAGCCGCCGTCGGCGGGGGGCCGATCGATGCGTCCTTTACCGCGCTCGAGCGCCTGACCGGTGTCGTCATGGAGCTGCGCAACTTCGAGGTCCGCAGCGTCACCATGGGCGAGGACGCGCAGGGCGAAGTGACGGTGACCGTCGAACACGACGGCCAGAGCTACCGTGGCCACGGCGTCAGCACTGACATCGTCGAAGCCGGTGCGCTCGCCTATCTCGACGTCATCAATCTCATCTGCCGGCGCGACGCCGCGGCCAGCCGCGAACCGGCCCACAGACGGACGCAGGTCGCGAGCATCTAGCGCCTTGGAAATCGAGGAAAAAGCATATGCCCATCAAGTCGAGTGAATGGATCTGGCACAACGGCAGACTGGTGCCCTGGGCCGACGCCAAGATCCACGTCCTGACGCACGCCCTGCACTACGGCTCTTCGGTGTTCGAAGGCATCCGGGTCTACGTCACGCATCGCGGGCCGGCGGTCTTCCGCCTGCAGGCGCATACGCGCCGGCTGCTCGAATCCGCGAAGATCCATCGCATCGACGTGCCCTGGTCGGCCGAGGAGATCAACGCCGCGTGCAAGGAGGTCGTGAGCCGCAACGGGCTCGCCAAGGGCGCCTACATCCGGCCCATCATCTATCGTGGCTACGGCGAAGTCGGTCTGGCCCCGCCGCCCGGCCATCCCGTCGACATGGCCATCGCCGCCTGGGAATGGGGCGCCTATCTCGGCGCCGGCGCTCTCGAGAACGGCGTCGACGTATGCGTCTCTTCCTGGCAGCGCGTGGCGCCCAACACGATCCCCGCTCTCGCCAAGGCCGGCGGCAACTACCTGTCGAGCACGCTGGTCAGCCTGGAAGCGAAGCAGCGCGGCTTCGCCGAGGGCATCGCCTTGTCGGCGGACGGCACGGTCAGCGAAGGCGCCGGGGAGAACATCTTCCTCGTTCGTGATGGCCTGATACTAACGCCTCCTTCGACGGCCTCCATCCTCACCGGTATCACCCGTGACAGCGTCATGACGCTGGCGAGAGAGGCCGGCCTCGAGGTCATCGAGAGGTCTGTACCCCGCGAGATGCTCTACATCGCCGACGAGATCTTTCTCACCGGAACGGCAGCGGAGATCACGCCGGTCCGGTCGGTGGACCGCATCGCGGTGGGCGCCGGGCAGCGCGGGCCGATCACGAAGCGCCTCCAGGATGCCTTCTTCGGCCTGTTCACGGGCAAGACCCAGGACCGGTGGGGCTGGCTCGATCCCGTCGACGGGCCGGCCGTCAGCAGGGCCGCCGTAGCCTCGAGCTGAGCGATCAAACGAGCATGGTTGCCCGAACGCTCTTCGACAAGATCTGGGACGAGCATCTCGTCGTCGCGGAGACGCCGGACACACCGGCCGTGCTCTACATCGATCTGCACCTGACCCACGAGGTCACGACCCCCGAGGCCTTCACCGTCCTCAAGTCACAGGGACTGAAGGTGCGCCGGCCGGACCTCACGCTCGCCACGCTCGACCATTCGACGCCGACCGTTCCGGTGCGGACGATTGGCGACCTGGAGCTCGTCGCAGAGTCCTCGGCAGCCGAGCAGATTCGCGTGATGATCGAGAACTGCCGCGAGTTCGGCGTCCGTCTCCTCGGCTTCGACTCCGACCAGCGCGGCATCGTGCACGTCATCGGGCCGGAGCTCGGCATCACTCAGCCGGGCAAGACGATCGTCTGCGGCGACAGCCACACCAGCACGCATGGTGCTTTCGGTGCCCTCGCCTTCGGCATCGGCACGACCGAGGTAGGCCACGTGCTGGCCACGCAGTGCCTGCTCCAGCGCAAGCCGAGGACGCTCGCCATCAATATCGATGGCCGGCTCGGTCCGGGCGTGACCGCCAAGGACGTCATTCTCGCGGTCATCGGCCGGATCGGCGTGGGCGGCGGAACCGGCCACGTGATCGAGTACCGCGGCGCCACCGTGGCGGCGATGACGATGGAAGAGCGTATGACCATCTGCAACATGAGCATCGAGGCCGGCGCCCGCGCGGGGATGGTGGCGCCCGACGACGTGACCATCGATTATCTTTCCGGCCGCCCGCTGGCTCCGAAGGGCGCCGCCTGGGAAGCCGCGGTGGAGCGCTGGCGGCGGTTGCCGTCGGAGCCGGGGGCCGCATTCGACCGTGAAGTGAATCTCGACGTCAGCGATCTCCCGCCGATGATCACGTTCGGCACGAATCCCGGCATGGTCGTGCCGATCACCGAGGCGGTGCCCGCCGGGGGCGACGCGGCATTCAGGAAGTCGCTCGCCTACATGGGCATCGAGGCGGGCAAGCCGATGCTCGGCCGCGCCGTGGACGTCGTGTTCATCGGCAGCTGCACCAACTCGCGCCTGTCCGACCTGCGCGAGGCGGCCGCCATCTTCAGCGGCCGCCGCGTGTCCGCATCGGTGCGGGCGTTGGTGGTGCCCGGGTCGCAGGCCGTGAAGAAGCAAGCGGAAGCCGAGGGACTCGACAGGATATTCAAGGCGGCAGGCGCGGAGTGGCGCGAATCCGGATGCTCCATGTGCCTCGGGATGAACGGCGACATCGTCGGCCCCGGCCAGCTCTGCGTCAGTACCAGCAACCGCAATTTCGAGGGCCGGCAGGGCATCGGCGCACGCACCGTGCTCGCCAGTCCCGCCACCGCCGCCGCCGCCGCCGTCACCGGAAAGATTTCAGACCCGCGCGAGTTGCTCGGCGGGTAGGCTGCTGGTTCACCATGGAAAAGATCGCCTCGATACGCTCGCGCACCGTCGTCCTCCCCCAGCCCGACATCGACACCGACCAGATCGTGCCCGCGCGCTTCCTGACGACCACCACGCGCGTCGGTCTCGGCAAGGCGCTGTTCGCGGACTGGCGTTACGACGCCGCGGGCAAGCTCCGGTCCGATTTCCCGCTGAACCGGCCTGAGGCGGCCGGCTGCCGCATCCTCGTGGCCGGGCACAATTTCGGCTGCGGGTCTTCCCGCGAGCATGCCCCCTGGGCGCTGCTCGATTTCGGCATCGCCGCGGTGATCAGCACTGGCATCGCCGACATCTTCCGCAACAATTCGCTGAAGAACGGACTCGTGCCGGTGATCGTGGATGCGGGCGCGCACCAGTGGCTCGTGGATAACCCGGGGAGCGAGGTCACGGTGGACGTCGCAGCCCTCCAGCTCAGGCTGGCCGACGGGCGCAGCACGGCGTTCCCCCTCGACAGCTTCTCGCGCTATTGCCTGCTGAATGGGATCGATCAGCTCGGTTACCTGCTCAGCCAGACCGAGGCCATTGCCGCTTTCGAGCGCAGGCGCGCATGGCAGCCCTGATTGGCGTGCTGCCCGGCGACGGCATCGGGCCGGAAGTCGTGGCGGAAGCGCTGAAGGTCCTCGAGACCGTCGCGCATCGCGGCGGCCATCGCTTCGACACGCGACATGCGCCGATCGGTGGCGCGGCGATCGATGCCACGGGCAAGGCATTCCCCGCCGAAGCGCGCAGCCTCAGCCTCGAGGCCGACGCGGTGCTGCTGGGTGCCGTCGGCGGGCCGCGCTGGAGCGACCCGGCGGCGAAGGAGCGCCCCGAGCAGGGGCTGCTCGACCTGCGCTCGGCGATGGGCGTCTATGCGAATCTCCGCCCAGTCAGCACGCATCCGGCGCTGTATGCCGCCTCCCCGCTCAAGCCCGAGCGGCTCCACGGCGTCGACATCGTGGTCGTGCGCGAATTGACCGGCGGCATCTACTTCGGCGAGAAGAGGCGCACCGAGGACAGCGCTTCGGACCTGTGCAGCTACCAGCGCAGCGAGATCGAGCGCCTCCTGCGTATCGGTGCGCAGCTTGCCCGCGGCCGGCGCCGCAAGGTCACCTCTGTCGACAAGGCCAACGTGCTCGAGACCTCGCGACTCTGGCGCAGTGTCGCCAGCCAGCTCTTCGCGCGCGAATTTCCCGACCTGGAGCTCGAGCATCTGCTCGTCGATGCCGCCGCGATGCACCTTCTCTCGCGCCCGGCGGAGTTCGACGTGATCGTCACGGAAAACATGTTCGGCGACATCCTCACGGACGAAGCCTCCATGCTGGTCGGCTCACTCGGCATGCTGCCGTCGGCCTCCCTGAACGGGCATGGCGCCGGCCTTTACGAGCCGATCCACGGTTCGGCGCCGGACATCGCGGGTAAAGGGATCGCCAACCCGTGCGGCGCGATCCTGAGCGTCGCCCTGCTGCTACGGCATTCGCTGGGGCTCGAAGAGGATGCGCGCGCCGTCGAGCGGGCGGTGTACGATACGCTGGAATCGGGCCTGCGGACGCGGGACATCGCCGTGCCCGGCACGCGCGAGATCTCCACGCGCGAGATGGGCGATGCGATCAGCGCGCGGCTGAACGCCGCCTAGGGCGCGACTCTACCTGCGGCCTGCAGTGCACGGCGGACGTCCGCCACCAGGTCGGCCGTTGCCTCGATTCCCGCCGAGAGGCGCACGAGCCCGTCGCCGATTCCGGCAGCGGTGCGGCCGGCCGGACCGAGCGGCACGTGGGTCATGGTCGCCGGGTGGCAGGCGAGACTTTCCACCCCGCCCAGCGACTCCGCCAGCGAGAACAGTTCGAGGGATTCCAGGAAGACCCGGGCCGCCGCAAGCCCGCCGCGAAGCTCGAAGCTCAGCATGCCGCCGAATCCCTGCTGCTGCCTTCGGGCGAGCTCGTGCCCCGGATGCACTGGCAGGCCAGGATAGAAAACGCGACTGACCTCCGGGCTCGCGGCCAGCAGTCCGGCCAGGGCAGTCGCGTTGGTCTCGTGCTGGCGCATGCGCACGAACAGCGTCCGCAGGCCGCGCAGCGTGAGGAAGCTGTCGAAGGGTGCGCCGGTGAGCCCGAGCGCATTGGCCCAGGCCGCGAGCTCCTTGTGCAGCTCCACGCTGCGAGCGACCACGGCACCGCCGACGACGTCGCTATGCCCGTTGACGTACTTCGTGGTCGAATGGATGACGAGATCGGCGCCCAGGCGGATCGGCTGCTGCAGCGCCGGCGAGAGAAAGGTGTTGTCCACGACGAGCAGGGCACCGCAGTCGTCCGCGAGCCGTCGCAGGCGTGCGATGTCGATGATCCGCAGGAGCGGGTTGGTCGGGGACTCGACCCACACCAGCCGCGCGCGCTCGCGGGCCGCAGCCGCCAGCTCGGCCTCGTTTGCCTGGTCGAACAGGTGGACCCTGAAGAGGCCACGCGCCGCCAGCCGGGTGAGCAGCCGGAACGTGCCTCCGTAGCAATCCGCGGGGGCCAATAAGAGATCGCCCGGATTGAGCAGCTGGCATGCGAGCGTCACGGCGGCCATGCCCGAGGCGGTGACCGTGGTGCCCGCCCCGCCTTCGAGCTCGGTGATCGCCGCGCCCAGGGCATCGCGCGTCGGATTCGCCGTGCGCGTGTAGTCATAACGCCGTGGCTGTCCGAAGCGCTCGAACGTGAAATTCGTGCTGAGCACGACCGGCGGCATGACCGCTCCGTGCTGCTCGTCGCATTCCAGGGCGGCCCGGACAGCCCGTGTCTCCCGGCTCGTATCCTCGGTCATGTCGCTGTTCCCGGCGTTGCTTGCAGCGCCTGTCGTGCAGGGCCGCGCAGTGTAGGAATCGGCTTCCGTGGCCGTCAAGGGCAGCGCGGCCTTGTCACGCTCCATGTGCGTATGTTAGCGTATTAATACATTAAGGCACTAGAGCATGAAGGAAAACCGCGTCCTCAGCCCCCGCGAAGAGGCTGTTGCGGAAGACCGCCTCTTCCGCGCGATCCTGACGCTGCGCACGCTCGACGAATGCCGGGCTTTCTTTCACGACCTCTGCACGCCCGCGGAGCTGCAGGCCCTCAAGGATCGCTGGGCGGTCGTGGAGATGCTGGCCGAAGGCCGTCTGAGCTATCGGCAGATTCATGACCGCACCGGGGTGAGTGTCACCACGATCGGCCGCGTCGCCCGCTATCTCAGCGCCGGCGAGGGCGGCTACACGAAGGCGCTGCAGCGGATTGGAAAGTGATGGTCCGATGAACAACAGGATGCAGGCACGCATCAAGGTCGCCATTCAGAAATCCGGCCGGCTCACCGACCGTTCGCTTGACCTGCTCGAGCGTTGCGGTCTCAAGTATACGAGGGGCCGCGACCAGCTGATCGGCTTTGGCGAGAACATGCCGGTCGACCTGCTCCTCGTCCGTGATGACGACATCCCGGCGTTGGTGCGCGACGACGTCTGCGATCTCGGTATCGTCGGCCTGAACGTGCTGGAGGAGCGACGTCTGCAATTCGTCGAGGGCGGCGTCGCCGAACCGTTCCGCATCCTGCGGCCGCTCGACTATGGACGCTGCCGGCTCGCTTTCGCCTATCCGGAGGACGGCGAGTTCCGCAGTCTCGCAGAGCTCGAAGGCTGTCGCGTCGCGACAACCTACCCGCTCATCGTCGGGGCCTTCCTGCGCCATCAGGGCGTCAATGCCACGGTCGTCCAATTTTCCGGCGCGGTCGAGATCGCGCCGAGTCTCGGGCGCGCCGACGTCGTCTGCGATCTGGTCTCCACCGGGGCAACACTGGCCGCCAACCGCCTGCGCGAGGGCGAGACGGTCCTCGAGAGCCAGGCGATGCTGATTCAGACCCCGGTCGAGGTGCCGCCCGGCAAGAGGGAATGGATTGACCGGCTCCTGCAGCGGATCGATGGCGTGATGCAGGTACGGGAGAGCAAGTACGTGATGATGAATGCGCCGAAAGCGGCGTTGGCCGAGATCGCGAGGCTGCTGCCCGGTGCGGAGGCGCCCACCGTGATACCGCTCGAGGGCCGCACCGACAAGGTTGCCATACACGTGGTCTGCCGGGAGAACGTCTTCTGGGAAACGCTGGAAAATCTGAAGAAGGCGGGTGCGAGCTCGCTGCTCGTGTTGCCCGTCGAGAAGATGCTCTCGTGACCGCCGCCCCTCTTCAGCGGATCTACTGGGAGGACCTGGACGAGCCGGCGCGCCGCGCGAGGCTGGAGCGTCCGGCCGTGCGCGCGGACCGCGAGACGCGTGCGCAGGTCCAGCGCATCATCGAGGAGGTCAGACGGGATGGCGACGCCGCCCTGCGGCGGTTGACCGCAGCGCTCGATCAAGTGGAGCTGAGCGCTCTGCGAGTCGGCGACGAGGAAGCCGAGGCGGCTGTTGCTGCGATCGGTCCCGCAGCGATGACGGCCATAGCGGCTGCGATCGCGAACGTCACGCGCTTCCACGAGGCACAGGTCAGCGGCTCCATACGCGTGGAAACGGCGCCCGGCGTGTGCTGCGAGCGGCTCATCCGGCCGATCCGCGCCGTCGGGCTCTACGTGCCCGCGGGCAATGCGCCGCTGCCCTCGACCGCCATCATGCTCGCGATCCCCGCGCGCATTGCCGGCTGCCCGGTGCGCGTCCTGTGCACACCCCCACGCCGCGACGGCCGGGCCGACCCGGGCGTCGTGGCGGCTGCCCGGGCCTGCGGGATCCCGCAAATCTTCAAGGTGGGCGGTGCCCAGGCCATCGCCGCCATGGCCTTCGGCACGGAAAGCATTCCCAAGGTGGACAAGATCTTCGGCCCCGGCAACGCCTGGGTCACGGCAGCCAAGCAGGAGGCTGCCCTGGATCCCGACGGTGCGGCGCTGGATATGCCCGCAGGACCATCGGAGGTCATGGTGATCGCCGACGGCGGCGCCAACGCGCGATTCGTGGCGTTCGACCTGCTCTCGCAGGCCGAGCACGGCCCGGACTCCCAAGTCCTGCTCGTGACGACGGATGCAGCGCTGGCCGCGAGCGTTTGCACGGAGATCGATGCCGCCATGCCCGCCCTGCCCCGCCGCGAGATCATCGGCCGGGCGCTGGGGCACGGCGCCGCCATCGTCGTGGCGGATATCGATACCGCAGTCGGGATCGCCAACCGCTATGCCCCAGAGCACCTGATCCTGCAGGTTGCCGAGCCCCGCCGCTGGCTGGAACGGGTGTCGAACGCCGGCTCGGTCTTCCTTGGTCCATGGACGTCCGGAAGCGGTGGGCGACTACTGCAGTGGCACCAATCACGTGCTGCCGACCTACGGATCCGCGCGGGCCTACAGCGGCCTTTCCGTCGCCGACTTCGAACGCCGCATGACGGTACAGGAGCTGACACCGGCCGGGCTCCGCAGCCTCGCGCTCACCGTGGAGACTCTGGCCGGTCTCGAGGGTCTTGCCGCGCACGCCGGCGCCGTGACGTCGCGGATGGAAGCGATGAGTCACATATGAGCGACGTCGTCGAGCTGATCCGCCCGGAGATCCGGAAGATGCGCCCTTACCGGAGCGCCGAGTTCGTGGATGGCATGGTGCGCCTGAACGCCAACGAGAACCCGTGGCGTCCGCCCGGCGACACGACCGGCCGCGGCCTGAACTGGTACCCCGAGCCGCGACCCTTCCGGCTCCAGCACAGGCTCGCGGCGCACTACGGCGTCGATCCCGAGCGGCTCCTCGTCACGCGCGGCTCGAGCGAAGGCATCGACGTCACGATCCGCGGTTTCTGCCGTCCCGGCACTGACGGCATCGTGATCTGTCCACCGACTTTCGGCATGTACGAGGCATACGCACAGATCCAGAGCGCCAGCGTGCGCGCGGTACCGCTCGTGCGCGAGAGCGGGTACTGCCTCGACGTGCGCGGCGTGCTCGATGGCTGGACGGATACGGACCGGCTCCTGTTTGTCTGCTCGCCGAACAACCCGACGGGCAACCTGATCGCCGGGCAGACCATCGCGGAGGTCGCCGAGGCGCTGCGGGGACGCGGTTGTGTCGTCCTCGACGCGGCCTATGCGGAATTCGCCAGCGAAGACGAGTCGTTACGCCTGCTGGAGAGGTTCGACAACGTGATCGTGCTGCGGACCCTGTCGAAGGCGATGGCGCTCGCCGGCATCCGCTGCGGAGTTCTGCTCGCGGCCCCACGCGTGGTCGACCTCCTGAGTTGCGTGCTGCCTCCGTACACGTTTCCCGTGCCTTGCGCGGAAGCCGTCACGCGGTGTCTGGAGCCGGACAATTTGGCCGCATGGCAGAGCCGCGTCGAGACCTTGAAAGCCGAGCGTGCGCGGCTTGAGGCTGCCTTGCAGAACATCCCGGGGATCACGCGGGTCTGGCCGAGCGTTGCGAACTTCGTCCTCGCGGAGGCCGCCGATCCGCGGCGCCTCGTCGCTGCGGCCCGTGCGGGCCGCGTGATGATCCGCGATTTCAGCTGGGATCCATGGCTGCCCCGCTGTGTGCGTATCACTGTCGGGACGCCGGAACAGAACGATCAGCTCCTGCGGGCACTGGCTTACCCATGAGCAACGCCAGGATCGTGTTCCTCGACCGCGACGGCACGCTGATTCACGAGCCGCCAGACGAGCAGGTGGACGGTCTCGACAAGGTGTCGCTCGTGCCGGGCGTAATTCCAGCTCTGCTGCGCCTCCGCGATGCCGGCTACGAGTTCGTGATGGTGAGCAACCAGGACGGCATGGGCACCACGTCTTTTCCGGAAGACCGCTTCAGGCTCGTCCAGGATTTTGTCCTGGCCCTGTTCGGGTCGCAGGGAATCCGCTTCCGCGAGATCTTCATCTGTCCCCACCTGCCCGCCGACGGCTGTCTTTGCCGCAAGCCCCGGCCGGGACTGCTCACGGGATTCCTGAGCGCGACGCCGCTCGACCGCACCGGCAGCGTCGTGATCGGCGATCGCGCCACGGACCTGGAGCTGGCGGCCAATATAGGTCTCCGTGGTCTGCGGCTCGACCCGCGCGACACCGGCGCCTGGGGCCGCATCGCCCACGAGCTCGTGGATGTGCCGCGCAGCGGCGCGGTCAGCCGCGTCACGAAAGAGACCCGGGTCGAGTGCCGCGTGGATCTCGATGCGGACGATCCGATCCGGATTACGACGGGGATCCCGTTCTTCGATCACATGCTGGAGCAGCTCGCGAAGCACGGCGGGTTCTCGCTCGTATTGAGCTGTACGGGCGACCTGCACGTCGACGAGCACCACACCGTCGAAGACGTGGCGCTCGCGCTCGGCGAATCGCTGCGCAAGGCACTGGGGGGCAAGCGGGGCATCGGGCGGTACGGATTCGTGCTGCCGATGGACGAGGCCCAGGCACGCGTGGCGCTGGATCTCTCCGGGCGGGCGGTGCTCGTGTTCGAGGGCCTGTTCCCGCGCGCCGAGGTCGGCAAGCTGCCGACCGAGCTCGTGCCTCACTTTTTCCGGTCGCTTGCCGACAGTCTCGGCGCGGCCGTGCACATCAGCGTGACGGGCGAAAACACGCACCACATGGTGGAGGCCTGCTTCAAGGGCCTCGGCCGTTCCCTGCGCCAGGCCCTGGCGCGCGATGGCTCCACGCTGCCGAGCACGAAGGGGATGCTGTGAAGGCGCTGCCGACCGTGGCCATCGTCGACGGCACGGGCTCGAACATCGCCTCCCTCCGGTTCGCGCTCGAGCGGCTCGGCAGCGACAGCGTGCTCACAACGGACGCGGACGTCATCCGACGTGCCACCCATGTCATCCTGCCCGGCGTCGGCAGCGCGGCGAGCGCGATGACGGCCCTGCGCGCGGCGGGCCTCGACCGGCTCATTCCGGGGCTGACCCAGCCGGTGCTCGGCATCTGCCTCGGCATGCAGTTGCTCTTCGACGCCTCCGAGGAAGATGACACACGCTGCCTGGGCATCATGGCCGGCAGCGCGCGCCGTTTCGTTCCCGCACCCGGCCGGCCGGTGCCGCACATGGGATGGAACCAGTTGCGGAAGACAGCCGAGCTTCCCCTGCTCGCCGGCGTGCCGGATGGCGCCAGCGTCTACTTCGTCCACAGCTACGCATTGGCCGTCGGAGCCGCCACCGGCGCCATCGCGAGCTACGGTGTGGATTTCACGGCCGTCGCTCAGGAGCGGAATTTCGTCGCCACGCAATTCCACCCCGAGCGATCCGGAGAAACCGGCAGCCAGATCCTCGGCAACTTCCTGACCCTGTACTGACGATGGAAATAATTCCCGCCATCGATCTGCTGGCCGGCCGCTGCGTACGCCTGTTCCAGGGCGACTTCGACAAGGTCACCGCCTACGAGCGCGATCCCGTGGAGCTTGCCGCGAGCTACCGTGCCGCCGGCGCCAGCCGCCTGCACGTCGTCGATCTGGACGGCGCGCGAACCGGTACGCCCCGTCACCTCGACGTCATCAGTGCCATCGCCGGCACCAGCGGGCTGGCCGTGCAGGCGGGGGGCGGCATTCGCGACGCCCGGACCGTCGATGCGTTCCTCGCCGCCGGCGTCACGCGCGTCGTTGTGGGTTCGGTCGCGGTGAACGAGCCTGCCACGGCGCTCGACTGGATCCGGTACGCCGGTCCCGAACGCTTCGTGCTGGCATTCGACGTGAGAATCGACCGCAGCAGCGGCGAGCCGATGGCCGTCACCCACGGCTGGCGCGACGCGAGTGGCCGGTGTCTCTGGGATCTCATCGAGCAATTCCTCGCGGCCGGCGCACGGCATTTTCTGTGCACTGACGTCGGTCGCGACGGAACTCTCGCCGGGCCCAACAACACGCTCTACGCCGAGTGCGTGCAGCGTTTCCCAGCCGCGAGGATCATCGCCTCCGGCGGGCTGGCCTCCGCCGCCGACCTGCCGGCGCTCGCGGCCACCGGGGTTGGCGCCGTAGTTGCCGGCAGGGCCCTGCTCGATGGCCTGCTCAGTCTCGAGGAGATGCGGCAATGCTCGCGCGCCGGATAATCCCGTGCCTCGACGTCCGCGACAGCCAGGTGGTCAAGGGCGTGCAGTTCCGCGACCACCGCGTAATGGGCGGGATTCTGGAGCTTGCCCGTCGCTACCGCCAGGAAGGTGCGGACGAACTCGTGTTCTACGACATCACCGCGAGCCCGGAGAATCGCTCCGTGGACCGCGCGTGGATCAATCGCGTGGCAGCCGTCCTGGATATTCCCTTCTGCGTGGCGGGCGGCATCCGCAGCGTGCGTGATGCCGAGGAGATCCTGCAGTTCGGCGCGGACAAGATCTCGATCAACACGCCCGCACTCGGGAACCCCGGGCTGATCACGGAGCTTGCGCGCCGCTTCGGCTCCCAATGCGTGGTCGTCGGCATCGACAGCCTCGAGGAGGACGGCGCCTACCGCGTGTATCAGAATACCGGCGACCCGCGGCAGAGCCGACAGTCGGGGCGCGAAACCCGTGCCTGGGCGCGCGAGGTCCAGGAGCGCGGCGCCGGAGAAATCGTGCTCAACTGCATGAACCACGACGGTGTACGAAACGGGTATGACATCGCCCAGCTGCGACTCGTGCGGGAGGTCTGCCAGGTTCCGTTGATCGCGTCCGGCGGTGCAGGCACGATAGAGCACTTCGCCAACGTGTTTCGCGAGGCGGCCGTGGACGGCGCGCTCGCGGCGAGCGTCTTCCACTCGGCAGCCATCAACATCATGCAACTCAAGGCCTACCTGCGCGCGCAGGGAGTGACGGTGCGGACATGAGCGATACCGGCATTGGCTATCTGGAGAACCTGGAACGCCTGATCGAGCAACGCAAGGCCGTGACGCCTGAGCAGAGCTACACGGCGAAGCTGTACGCTTCCGGTCCGTCACGAATTGCACAGAAAGTCGGCGAGGAGGCCGTGGAGCTCGCCATCGCGAGCGTCCAGGACGATCGAAAACGAATCGTCGCCGAGGCCGCCGATCTCGTGTACCACCTGCTCGTATTGCTGCGCTACCACGACCTGTCGCTGAGCGACGTGGTACAGGAACTGAGCCGGCGCAAGCGCTAGGCGGTGCCGAGCGCTACTTCCGTCGCGGGCTCCCGCAGGTTGTAGCGCGAAGCCATCACCTGGCCGTATGCCCCGGCGTTGGCGATCGCCAGCACGTCGCCTTCGTGACACGGGGGCAGCAGACGATCCGTGCCGAGCCGGTCACCGGACTCGCAGATCGGGCCGACCACGTTGACGACTTCACCCGCGTGCTCGCCCCAGCGCGACAGATTCACAATCTCGTGATAGGCGCCGTAGAGCGCCGGGCGGATGAGCGAGTTCATGCCCGTGCTGACGCCGACGTACTGCACCTCACCTTTGCCCTTGGTCTGGGTGACGGTGGTGACGAGCACGCCCGCCTCCGCGATGACGTACCGGCCAGGCTCGAGCCACAAACGATATTTCGGCCAGGCCGCGCGGATCTCGTCGAGGCTCGCGCCGAGGGCCTTCAGATCCAGGCCGCGCCCGTCGCGCTTCTCGGGAACGCCGAGGCCGCCCCCCAGATCGAGTATGCGCAGGTGCGGGAAGTCCGTGGCCGCGCTGCCGAGGACTTGCGCCACCTGCCGCCAGTTGTCTGGGCTCAATATCCCGCTTCCCGTATGCGCGTGGAGGCCTACCACGCGGGCGCCAGACCGGTTGACGAGCTCGCGCGCTTCCGCGAGCTCGAACAGCGGGATTCCGAATTTCGAGTGCACGCCGGCCGTGCGGACGTGCTTGTGGTGGCCGTGGCCATGGCCGGTGTCCACGCGGAGGAAAATGTCCTTTTCCCGGAAAAGCTCCCCCCACTCCCGCAGCGGAAACAGGTTATCCAGAGTGAGCCAGACGCGCTGCTCGATCCCGAACTCGTACTCCACGCGTGGCGCGAAGTTCGGCGTGAACAGGATCCGGTCACGCTCGATTTCCGGGAAGAGCTCCAGGACACGGCGGATCTCGCCGGGCGAAACGCATTCGAAGCCGAGACCGGCATCGTGGACCGCACGAAGCACCGACGGGTTGTTGTTCGCCTTCATGGCGAATAGCACGCGCTCGATGCCACGAACGCTCTGCAGGCGCGCGATCGCCGCTCGCACCGTGTCGAGGTCGTAAACGTAGGCCGAGGAGTGTTCCTGCGCAAGCCGGATCAATTCATGCCGTTTACGCGCCCACCACGGCTCCGGCAGGGAGGACTGCGCCGGCGCCGTCTCCCGCAACTCCTCCCACGTGGGACCGAACACGGCATCTTCCTTGACAGGCTGTACCAGCAGCTCGTGCAACGCCTGCGTGATACGACGGGACTGGCCCTCCTCCACGACGATACTCAGGTTCAGATCGCTGGCAGCCTGGGTGACGAGGTGGACCGGCAGCTCCTCGAAGACGTCGAAGGCGGGTCCGATCTCGTGGAGAACGGAGCGGATCTTGCGCCCGACGAGACTCACGACCTCGACGTTCTCGATGATCCGCACCCGGCACAGCTTCTCCAGCGCATCGCGCAGCGAGCCCAGGATCGTCCCGTCGATCGAGTTGGCCCCGGGGTCGAGCGTCAGGGTCACGTTGCTCTCGGAGGTCGACACGAGATCGATCGACAGGCCGAGGTCGCTGAAGCAGCGAAAGGCGCTGGCGAGAAAGCCGACCTCGTGCCACATACCGAGCGTCTCCATCGATACCAGCGTTACCCGCGTGCGGCTCGCGATCGCCTTGACCCGCGGCGCGTCGCCGCTGGCGTCGCCGCAGACGAGCGTGCCGGGCAGCGCGGGCTGCGTCGTGTCCTTCACCCGCAGCGGAATGTCGTGCCGGCGCAATGGGCCGAGGCAGCGTGGATGCAGCACCGATCCGCCCATCGACGCGATCTCCTGCGCCTCCGCGTAGCTCAGCACGCGCAGGTGCCGGGCGCCCTGCACGGTGCGCGGATTGGCGCTGAACATGCCCGGCACGTCGGTCCAGATCTCGAGTCCTGCCGCCTGCAGCTTCGCGGCGAAGTACGCGCCGGATGTATCAGATCCACCGCGGCCGAGGATCACCGTTTCGCCTCGTGGGTTGGCCGCGATGAAGCCCTGGGTGATGACGATGCCGGACAGCCCCCTGCAGCGCTCCTGGGCGAGGGGATCGGTCTCGAACTCGCAGCTCGCATTGACGTAGCGGGTGCGTTCCGTCGTATTGGGCAGATCCACGCTGCGCAGGACATCTCTGGCATCGAGCCGGCTTACGGCGAGGCCGCGCGATTCGAGATAGGCGGCGCCGATCGCGGTCGCCATGAGCTCGCCCATCGCCATGCCCTTCGCATGGACACGAGGGCTCACCTCCCTGACCAGATGGATGCCTGCGAGAAGCTGCTCGAGCTCCGCGATCCAGGGGCCGATCAGCGCCCGGCCATCCAGATCGAGAGCGCGCCCGAGATCCACGTGTAACCTGGCGATCAGCTCGAGCTGCGCCCGGAACTCGCCGGTCAACGCCTTGCGCAAGGCATCCTCGATGTGATTGGACACGCCTGCCACCGCCGAATGCACGAGGAACGGGCGATAGCCAGCCGCGATTCTCTCCGTCAGCAGGTCGTGAATGGTCGCCCAGTTCTTCGCGCTGGAGACGCTCGTGCCCCCGAACTTCAGGACGAGCCAGGGCGCAACGGTGGGCGAACTGCCGGCCGGCGCGTCGGGAAAACTCTCTGCGTCCAATGTCTTCATGGAATGGAAATTCCGACCGCGCCCGGCTCACAGCAAAAAGCCCGCTCGGTCTTTACCGTTGCGGGCTTACTGTCGTCAGAGCCTTGAACCGGGACTACGCCTGGGCGAACCCACCCCCGCAACGTGATGGCGCGAGCCGGCTGGGCTTGCGCTTGAGTCCCTTGAACGTCGCGGGCATGAACATGGGGCGCAAGTAAAACGGAACAGCCGATGCCGGTCAAGTCCCGCCGCGGCGGGTCGTCACGGCACCTCGCGAGGCCGAGCTGACGAGCTCCGCGTATTTCGACAATACGCCCGTGCCGGCCGCGGTCGGGGGCGGTGCCCAGCGCTGCCGGCGCTGTTCCAGTGTCGCCGCGGGTACGCCGAGGGTGATCGTCCTCGCCACCGCATCGATGGCGATGCGATCGCCGTTCTCGATCAGGCCGATCGGACCGCCGACCGCGGCCTCCGGCGTGACGTGTCCGACCACGAAACCGTGGCTGCCGCCGGAAAAGCGGCCGTCGGTGATGAGCGCCACCTTGTTGCCGAGACCCCGGCCCATGATGGCCGAGGTGGGACTCAGCATCTCCCGCATGCCCGGTCCGCCCTTCGGGCCTTCGTAGCGGATCACCACGACGTCACCGGCGACGACGACGCCGTCGAGGATCGCCTCGAGTGCCTTCTCCTCGGACCCGAATACCCTGGCGCTGCCCGTGAAACTCAGGCCTTCCTTGCCGGTAATCTTGGCGACCGCGCCTTCCGGGGCGAGATTGCCGTAAAGGATCACGAGATGGCTGTCCTTCTTGATGGGCCGGTCGATGCTGCGGACGATCTCCTGCCCCTGCGGATACTGGCCGACCCCGGCCAGGTTCTGCGCCACCGTCCTGCCGGTGACCGTCAGGCACTCGCCGTGCAGCAGGCCGGCATCGAGCAGCATCTTCATGAGCGGCCGGATGCCGCCGATCGCGACGAGCTCGGACATCGAGTACCGGCCGCTCGGACGCAGGTCGGCGAGCACCGGCACGCGCGCGCCGATGCGCGTGAAGTCGTCGAGCGCGAGCTCGATTCCCGCTTCGTGCGCCATCGCGAGGAGATGCAACACGGCATTCGTGGAACCGCCGAGCGCGATGACCACGGTGATGGCGTTCTCGAAGGACTCCCGGGTGAGGATGTCGGACGGACGGATGCCCCTGCGGACGAGCTCGACGACCGCGGCGCCCGCGCGCCGGGAGTCCTCGCGCTTGTGTGCGGAAACCGCTTCCTGCGCCGAGCTGTCCGGCAGACTCAACCCGAGTGCCTCGATGGCCGACGCCATCGTGTTGGCCGTGTACATGCCGCCGCAGGATCCCGGCCCCGGGATCGCGGTGCGTTCGACTTCGAGCAGTTGTGCGTCGCTGATGGCGCCGCTCGCCCTGGCGCCGACCGCCTCGAACACCGAGACGATGTCGCGCCGGCCGGCGCCGGGCCTGATCGTACCGCCGTAGACGAACACGGCAGGCCGGTTCAGGCGCGACATCGCCATCACGCAGCCCGGCATGTTCTTGTCGCAGCCGCCGATCGCAACGAAGCCGTCGAAGCCCTCGCCGCCCACGACGGTCTCGATGGAGTCCGCGATGACTTCGCGCGACACGAGCGAGTAGCGCATGCCGGGCGTGCCCATGGAGATGCCGTCGGAGACGGTGATGGTATTGAAGATCACCGCCTTGCCGCCCGCACCGTCCGCGCCCGCCGCCGCGTCCTGCGCCAGCCTGTCGATGTGCATGTTGCACGGCGTGACCATGCTCCAGGTGGAGGCGATGCCGATCTGGCTCTTGCCGAAGTCGGCTTCGGTGAAGCCCACCGCACGCAACATGGCACGGCTCGGCGCCTGCGTGATGCCGTCCACCACGCGCGCGGAATAGCGACGCTCGCCGCCGGCCGGTTTCGATCCTTCGTCCGTCATGTCCCGCAGTCTACCATCCGGGTCCGACGCTCCGGCAAAGCTTCACTCGCCCAGAATTTTCCCGGGATTCATGATCCGCGCGGGATCGAGTGCCTGCTTGATGGTCCGCATCAGCTCGAGCTCCACGCCGCCGCGCAGGCGTTTCAGCTCGGGCGCCTTGAGCAGACCGATCCCGTGTTCGGCGCTGAAGCTGCCGCCGAGCCGCACGGCGATGGCGTTGATCTCGCGAGTCACCGGCTCCCACAGCGCCAGAAATTCTGCGGCGGCCATTCCGTGCGGCTGGGTAAGGTTGAAATGAATGTTGCCGTCCCCCACGTGGCCGAACGCCACGATCCTGATGCCGGGCACGAGCGCCTCCGCCAGTTGTGCGGCCTCACGAATGAAGTCTCCGACCCGCGAAACAGGTATGGAGATGTCGTTCTTGATGCTGGCGCCGCCGAGCTTCTGCGCATCCGAAATGTTGTGTCTGAGCGCCCATAGCTCATCGCGCTGCGCGCCACTGCGCGCTGCGACGCCGTCACGCACGAGCCCGGACTCGATGCAATCGGCGAGGAAGCTCTCGAGCTCTTCCTCCGCGACCGGCTGGTCGCGGGCGGTAGCGATCTCGAGCAGCACGTACCACGGCGATGCGTCGCGCAAGGGCTCCTTCGCTGCCGGCAGATACTCGAGGACGAACGTCAGCGACGGCCGGCTGATGAGCTCGAACGCGATCAGCTCGTCCCCGAGTCCGAGGCGGGCACGGCTGTGCAGTGTGATTGCGGCGTCCGGATCGGCGACCGCTACCATTGCCGTCGCCACGCCCCGCGGGCGCGGATAAAGCTTGCAGGTTGCCGCCGTGATGAAGCCGAGCGTGCCCTCGGCGCCGATGAAGAGCTGCTTGAGGTCGTAGCCCGTGTTGTCCTTTCGAAGTCCACGCAGGCCATCGAAAACGCGGCCGTCAGGCAGCACGACTTCGAGGCCGAGCACCAGTTCGCGCGCCGTCCCGTAACGGAGCACGTTGATGCCGCCGGCATTCGTCGACAGGTTGCCGCCGAGCTGGCAACTGCCCTCGGAAGCGAGACTCAACGGGAAGAACCGGTCGGCTTCTGCCGCTGCGGCCTGCAGCGAAGCCAGCACACAGCCGGCTTCTGCCGTGATGGTGTAATTGTCGGGATCGAGCTCCCGGATGGCGGCCATGCGGCGTGCCGAGAGGATGACCTGGGGCTGCCCAGGCGCCGAGCGCGCCACCGCGCCGCCGACGAGGCCGGTGTTACCGCCCTGAGGCACGACGCCGATTCCTCGCGCGGAACAGCAGCGGAGCACCGCGGATACTTCCGCCGTGCTCGCCGGCAGCAGGACCAGGTCCGCGACACCCCTGAAAAGCCCCCGCCACTCGGCGAGAAACGGGGCGAGGTCCTCAGCCTTGTCGAGGCAAGCGGATGGCCCGACGATATCCCGCAGTTCGCGGGCCGCCAGAACTTCGATTCGAGCTGCCATATTCTGTAACAGGGCCCGTGCAAAAACGGCCGGCTTGCACGGCCGCTTGCCTATACAGTACGGTGGGTCAAGACGTCATGTTATCAGGCCTCCGCCGCGCGTACCGGAGGCGAAACCCGCGCCCGGCCCGGGACCACTTGATGGATCAGATACTGCCCAGCCACCTGCCGCCGCTCGTCCCGGGCTGGGCCGATCCCCTGCTCGACGCCGGCACGCTGGATCTGCGCCAGCGCGGAAACCTGCTCGACCTCGACCGTCAGCTGCATGTTCACTGGGGACTCGGACGCAACCTGATCCTCGCGTGGTCGCCCTGCGACAACGGCATGCTGCTGCTCGTCGTGCCCCATTACGCCATCGCCGAATATGCCGCCGCGAACGAGAGCGATGCGGAGTCCCCGGCGCCGGATCACCAGGACGACTTCATAGCCAGGCTACTGGCGGGATCACGCCGCTTTTCGGTCCGCCAGATAAGCACCGCCGCGCGGTTGCTCGGTGCCGAGCCCTGCCATCTCGACCTGCGACAGCCGTTGTCCGGATCCGAGCAGGAGGCGCGGATCGTAGACGGACTGATCAAGCGTTATGGCGTCAGCTACGTCGCGAGTCGCGCAGTTGCTTTGTTCGATATCGTCGAGTTCGGGCTCCTGAAGCCGTTCGAGCAGATGACCCAGCTCAACAGTCTCGCTCATTCCCTGAATTCCGCCCACAGCAAGATGTTGACCGGCGGGCTCGAAGTCGATTTCGCCCGTTCGAGCACGGGCGATGGCTTCTACATCTGGAACCGGGGGCTCGGCGTCGAAGCCAACACGAGCCTGTACCATCTGATGCATCTCGTGCTGGCGGACAACGCGATCGCGCGCCGCAAGGCGCACGCGCGCACCGTGCCGTTGTTGCGGGCCTGCTTTCACGTGGGTCCCTGCTACGAATTCCACCACGCGGAGGGCCTCAATCCGAACCTTTATAGCGGGATCGTCGGCGACGTCACGATCGAGCTGGCGCGCATGATCGAACGGGCAATGTCGGGTCAGATCCTCGTGGGGGATTTCCAGGCGGATCTGCCTGCCGGCGAGGACGACCCCGGCGACACCCTGCATCTCGATGCCGTGGGCTTCGTGGACCGTGCCCAGCACAATCTCTCCCGGCTGCAGGGGCTGGAGCTGTCCGGAGAGGCGATCGAATCGATCAAGTGCTATCTGACCGGCCGGGCGCGTTCCGATGGAACCTTCACGATCCGCAAGCTCGCCATCAGCGACAAACATGGGCTCACGCACAGTGTCTTCAACGCGAAGATCAACATCTACCGGCGGGCCGCGGACCCGATCTTGCTCGGTATCGAGGATCGGCTCCTCAGAGGCGACGACGTGCCGGTCGCCACCTCCGGGCACATCGTGCGACGCGGACATTGATGATCTCGCCGAGTCTCGCTCCGTAAAACTTCGTTTCCCGCGGACCTGGTTGAACGCGTCCCATTGGCCGTAAATCCGGTCCCGCGCTACCACGCCCTTGCGCTCCAGGTAGACACCCACTCGGTTGCGCAACTCGAGGTCGCCGCCGCTCGCGAGCAGATCGGCAGGAACATCGAGCGCGTCGCGCAGGCGATCGCGGCCAGCATCGGCTTCATCGATCGGTACGACGGAGCGGCGGTGCGGCTCGTCGTCCTGCCCGAGTACGGCCTGACGGGCGCGCCTGCGCGCGGCCGTTTCGCCGAGTGGCGCGCCAGCGCTGCGATCGGGATGCAGGGCCGCGAATACGACCGCCTGGGCCGCATCGCACGGGACCAGAACATCTTCCTCGCCGGCAACGCTTATGAGGCGGACCCGCATTTTCCCGAGCTCTACTTCCAGACGAGCTTCATCCTCGCTCCCGACGGCGACGTGGCGCTGCGCTATCGCCGTCTCATCTCGCTCTACTCGCCGTCGCCCTATGACGTCTGGGACCGTTACCTCGAGATCTACGGGCCCGAATCGCTCTTTCCCGTCGCCGACACCGAGATCGGTCGCCTGGCGGCCGTTGCATCAGAGGAGATCCTCTATCCGGAGATCGCGCGCTGCCACGTCATGCGCGGTGCGGAAGTCCTGGTGCATTCGACGAGCGAGATGGGCAGCCCCCTGCCAACGGCGAAAGACATCGCCAAGCGTGCGCGCGCCGCGGAAAACCTCGCCTATGTCGTATCCGCAAATGCCGCGGGCGTGCCCGGCACGGGTCTGCCGGACCGCTCCACGACCGGCATGGCGAAGATCGTCGATTACGAAGGCCGGGTCATTGCACTAGCGGCGCCCGGCGGGGAGAGCATGGTGGCGACCGCGGCGCTCGACATCGCTGCGTTGCGCGCCCGCAGGCGCCAGGCCGGCTTGTCGAACGCGCTGGTGCGCCAGCCGTTTCAGGCTTATGCGGCGAGCTACCGGGACTCCGTCTTCCACGCCGCCGGACAACTCGAGCGCGCGGGCCCCGGAGCGTCGGCCGAGGTGTTGCGAGCGCAGCAGTGCGAGGACATAGACCGTCTGTCGGACACCGGGCTGATCTGACCGGTCAGCGGTGACGCCGTGCCTTCGCAGCGGCCGGCCGCGCGTGCGCGTGCTTGTCGCCGTCACCGTGATCGTGCACGTACAGGGCTGCACTGTGCTCGTTCCCCCGCCCATCCTCGTTCCCGTACTCGTACTCGGGATACTCGAAATCATGCGGGTGGTTGTGGCCATCGGGCGAGCGGATCCACTGGTACAGGTTCGGCTTGTTGCGTCGTAACTGCGCGGCCGCGCGCTCGCGGTTCTCATCGGGCGTCGACCACGGGTTGTAGTGGAAGTAGTTGTGCAGCGTGCTGTCCGTGCGCCCGAAGCCGAGCACGCCGAGCTCGCTTGCGAAGGAGCCATGATTGATCCAGGCCGGGCGCCAGAAATAACCGCCGGTCGGCAATGCGCCGAACTGCATCATCGAAGAGGTGCCGTAGATGTGATAGCTCTCCTCCGCGCAGTCGTGGTAGGAGATGTTGTCCTGCCAGTAGTTCGGGGTCATGCAGTAGAGCAGCGAATGCGCATGCGTCAGCGGATCAGACCGCAGCAGCTTGACCATGCAACCCGGCGCCACCGACGGGCGCACGAAGTCCGCCACCTTCCACTGCAGGCCTTCGTAGGCGTCCACGATGGCGAGCTGATCGCGCAGGGCGCGGGAATGGTCCTCATCGGATTCGATGAAGCTTGGCTCGCCGTAGTTGTAGAAGAGCAGCCCCTCCGCGCCCTCCGCCGACGACATGGCCGGCATCGAGACGCCCGCCGGGACGAAGAAGTAATTGCCCTTCGCATAGGGCGTGTCGCCGTACTTGACGGACCCGGACATGATGAAGAACTCCATTTCGGAGTAGCTCATTCCGGGCGGCTGGCGGTAGCCGGACTCGAAGCGCACCGTGAGCGAGCAGGCTCCCGAGTCGGTGTCGAGACTTAGGACTTTGTATTTCATGCCCTTCGGAAAACCCGGCAGGGCCATCTTCTTGAATTCCACGTCGCGGTCGACGAAGGGCTCAATATGCGGGCGGGCCATCGATTATCTCCGTTGTCATATCATCATGATAATAGACGGGAGCGGCGGGCGGAACTGCGCCGCCGCGGACTGAAATTCCGGAATGGTCGGGGCGACAGGATTTGAACCTGCGACCCCCTGCACCCCATGCAGGTGCGCTACCAGGCTGCGCCACGCCCCGACCGCGAGGGGCGTGATGATAACGCACGCCTCCAGGGAGATAAACGAAGCAGCGCCGGTCCTCAGCGCCGCAGGATCTTCAGGACCTCTTCGAGTTCCATCCGGAGCTGGCGAACGATCTGCTGGCTCTGCGAGACGTCCGTCTTCGCCTCTTCGCCGGTGAGTCGCTGACGCGCCCCGCCGATCGTGAACCCCTCGTCGTAGAGGAGGCTGCGAATCTGGCGAATGATCAACACGTCCTGGCGCTGATAGTAGCGGCGGTTGCCGCGGCGCTTCACGGGCTTGAGTTGCGGGAATTCCTGCTCCCAGTACCGCAGCACGTGCGGCTTCACCGCACAGAGTTCGCTTACTTCGCCGATGGTGAAATAGCGCTTCCCAGGAATTGGCGGCAGTTCGTCGTTATTTCCCGGTTCCAGCATATGCTTCCACTCGGGCTTTTAGTTTTTGTCCCGGCCGGAACGTGACGACCCGCCGCGCCGTGATTGGAATTTCTTCCCCCGTCTTGGGATTCCGGCCTGGCCGCGTGTTCTTGTCGCGAAGATCGAAATTGCCGAACCCGGACAATTTCACCTGCTCCCCGCTCGACAGCGATGCCCGCAGGTCCTCGAAAAACAGATCCACCAGCTCGCGCGCTTCGCGCTTGTTCAGGCCAAGCTCGTTGAAAAGGGATTCTGCCATATCAGCTTTGGTCAGAGCCATGTCGCCTTCTTCTTGCGCTGTCCGACTGATTCCCCGGCCTATTCTCTGATTCTGGCCTGAAACTCGCGGGCGAGGGCCGCTCTGACTGCCTTCAGGATTCCATCCGCATCGTCGTCCGTAAGCGTGCGGGATGTATCCTGCAAAATCAAGCCCATAGCCACGCTTTTTTCCGTGGGACCCACCTGCGGGCCGCTGTATATGTCAAAAACAAAGGCCTCGCGCAGGATGATGGGAGCCGCCCTGCGGACCACATCGAGCAGCGCCGCGGTGGAAACCTCGCGCGCCACTACCACAGCAACGTCACGCCTGATCGACGGGAACTTCGATACCGGACGGTAGACAGGCTTCGCCACGTCCGTCGCGGCGCGCGCCTGGAGTTCGAACAACACAACCGTAACCGCCGGTAATTCGAGATCGCGGGCCACTGCCGGATGGAGCTCGCCGATCCAGCCGACCGGTGCTGAGCCGTCGAGAATCTGCGCGGCCCGGCCGGGATGCAACGCCGGGTGCGCGGCCTCCTCGAATTTCCAGCGTCCCGGCTGCCCTCCGGCCTTCAGCAGTGCCTCGACGTCGGCCTTCACGTCGAACACGTCGATTGCGGCGGCGGGGGCGCCCCACTGCTCGGGCAGACGGTTGCCGATGGCAACACCGGCTATCGACATCTCCTCGCGATGCCCGCCGCCCGGGGTGCCGACGAAACGCGTCCCCATCTCGAAAAAACGTATCCGATTCTCCTGACGATGCAGGTTCGTCCGGGCGATGCGCAGCAGACCGGGCCAGAGCGACTGGCGCATTGCCGCCATGTCGGTCGAAATCGGATTGCTCAGCGCCAGTTGCGGGAAGTCCGCGGCGCCAAGCATGACCCCGAGTCTTGGCTCGATGAAACTATAGGTGAGGGCTTCGTGGTAGCCGCGGGCGACCAGGAGAGTCCTCGCGGTGTCCATTGGGTCCACCGACTCCCCGACGGACGCAGGATGCAGAGCCGCCCTTTCCGCGACCTCGGGAATCTTCCCGTAACCGTGTACCCGCGCGACTTCTTCGATGAGGTCTTCTTCGTGCTCGATGTCGAACCGCGCAGGCCCAGGGGTCACGGCCCAGCCATCGTCGTGCGCGGCGACGCCCATCTGCAGGCGCCCGAAAATCCGTGCGACCTCCGCGTCAGGCACCGTGGCTCCGAGAACATGCGCAAGGCGCACCCGGCGCAGCCCGACGGCTCTCCTGACGGGCAAACGCTCCGGCGTGACAATGTCCGTGACAGGGCCGGATTGGCCGCCCGCGATCTCGAGAATCAATGCGGTTGCCCGCTCGATGGCCCTAGCCTGCAGCGTCGGATCGACGCCCCGCTCGAAGCGGACGGAAGCGTCGGTGTGCATTCCGAAACGGCGCGCGCGGCCGGCGAGGGCCGTCGGGGCAAACCAAGCGGATTCGAGGAAGATGTCGGCGGTAGTCGCTGTGACTGCCGTTGCAGAGCCGCCCATGATGCCCGCGAGACCGATCGCTCCGCGGTCGTCCGAGATTACCAGCACGTCGGCCGTGATCCCGGCCTGCTGGCCGTCCAGCAGCACCAGGCTCTCTCCCGGCCTGCCGCGCCTCACGGCAATGCCGCCCTGGAGGCTGGCGAGATCGTACGCGTGCATCGGCTGTCCGAGCTCGAGCATCACGTAGTTCGTGACATCGACGACTGCGTGTATCGGACGGATGCCGCAACGGCGCAGCCGCTCGCGCATCCACAACGGGGTCGCTGCGCCGGCATCGAGGCCGCGCAGGACGCGGCCGGCAAATCTCGGACAGTCGCCCGCGTCGGCGATCGTTACCGGCAGTGTGTCCCGGATCGTGGCACTCACACCGGGAATATCGGGCTCGCGGACCGCGATCGGTGCGGGCGCCGCGACTTCCCTCGCGATGCCCGACACGCTGAAGCAATCGGGTCGATTCGGGGTGATGTTGAGCTCGAGCACGCTGTCGCCAAGAGCGAGCAGCCGACTCGCGTCGCTACCGGGCACCGCGGAGGGGTCGAGCTCCAGCAGGCCTTCGGCGGCCTCGAGGCCGAGCTCCGCCGCCGAGCACAGCATGCCCGCCGAAAGCTCGCCGCGAATGTGCGTTGCGCCGATCGTCATCCCGCCCGGGAGCCGCGCGCCTTCGAGCGCGGTCGGATAAAGCCCTCCGGCGTGCACGTTGCGCGCTCCGCATACGATCGGGAGCGGCTCTCCACGCCCGACGTCAACCCGGCACAGCGACAGCTTGTCCGCGTCCGGATGGCGGCGTACGTCCAGCACCCTGCCAACGACGAGTCTCTCGACCGGCGCGCCGATCGCGGTCACAGACTCGACCTCGACCCCGAGCATCGTCAACCGGTCGGCAAGCTCCGCAGGGGCAAGCCCGTGATCGACCCAGTCGCGAAGCCATGAGTCACAGATCTGCATGGATGAGGACTCAGATGAACTGGCGCAGGAAGTGCAGATCGTTTTCGAAGAACAGACGCAGGTCGTCCACGCCGTACCGGAGCATGGTCAGCCGTTCGACGCCCATGCCGAACGCATACCCGGTGAACTCCTCCGGGTCGATTCCCGCGATCTGCAGCACGCGCGGGTGCACCATGCCGCAGCCGAGAATCTCGAGCCAGCGACCCGAATCCGAGAGTACGTCCACCTCCGCGGATGGCTCGGTAAAGGGAAAGTACGAAGGGCGGAAGCGCAGCGTGGCCTTGCGTTCGAAGAAGCGTTCGACGAACTCGTGCAGGATTGCCTTCAGATTGGCGAAGCTGACGCCACGATCCACCACCAGGCCCTCGACCTGGTGGAACATGGGCGAATGAGTCATGTCGGAGTCGCAGCGGTACACCCGGCCGGGGGCGACGATCCGGATCGGCGCGCCGTCTTTCGCCATGGCGCGGATCTGCACGGGCGACGTATGGGTTCGAAGCAGCATGCCGGTCGGGAAATAGAACGTGTCGTGCATCGCCCGGGCCGGGTGGTTCTCGGGAATGTTGAGCGCCGTGAAGTTGTGGAAGTCGTCCTCGATCTCCGGACCTTCACGAACCTCGAAGCCGGCGCCGCGGAAGATCGCCTCGATGCGCGCCAGCGAGCGCGTGAGCGGATGCACTCCGCCGGGCGCTTCTCCCCGCCCCGGCAGCGTCATGTCGACGTGCTCGGCAGCGAGTGTCGCCGCCAGTCGCTCGCCCTCGAGCGTGGCGCGGCGTGCTTCCAGGGCCTCGAGCACCGCGTCCTTCGCGCGGTTGATCTCCTGGCCGGCCGCCGGACGCTGCGCGGCAGGAAGCGTGCCGAGATTCTTGAGGAGAGCCGTGATCTCGCCCTTCTTGCCGAGGAACCGGACGCGCACCTCTTCGAGACCGGTCAGGTCGCGGGCATCGGCGACTGCGGCGCCGGCCCGCTTCAGAAGCCCAGCGATTGCGTCCATGGGATCCCCGGTTGACAGCCTCCCCGCCCGGCGGGGTGGATTCGCTCGGCAATCACCGCCGGTGACCGGCGGCTATCAGGCCGCGATCTGGCCCTTGACCTGCTCGGCCAGGGCCGCGAACGCTTCCGCGTCGTGAACGGCCAGGTCCGCGAGAACCTTCCGGTCCACTTCGATCCCGGCCTTCTTCAGTCCGCTGATGAACCGGCTGTAGGAAAGCCCGTGCGGCCGGATGGCCGCGTTGATGCGAGTGATCCACAACGCGCGGAACTCACGCTTGCGCACGCGGCGGTCGCGAAAAGCGTACTGACCGGCCTTGATGACCGCCTGCTTGGCGGCGCGGTAGACCTTGCGACGGCCGTTGTAGTAGCCCTTCGCCTTCTTGAGGATCTTCTTGTGGCGCGCACCTGCGGTGACGCCTCGCTTTACTCTTGCCATTTCAGGTTCCTCTTACGCGTAGGGCAGCAGCTTCCTGACGCCAGGCACGTCGGACTCTTCGACCTGGTGCATCGCGCCGAGCTGGCGCTTACGCTTGGAGCTCTTCTTGGTCAGGATGTGGTTCAGGTGGGACTGGGCATGCTTGAAGCCGCCCTTTCCCGTCGCGCGGAAGCGCTTCGCGGCACCGCGCTTGGTCTTCAACTTCGGCATTTTCAACTCCTTGGAGCCCGACTCGAACCACCATGTGGCCGGGGCGGGCGGGTTTCGGCGCACCGGCGGGCAACGCGCCCACCGTCATCCGCCGATACTCACTTTCGTTTGGGTGAGATCACCATCACCAGCTGGCGGCCTTCGAGCCGTGGCATCTGCTCGACCACCCCATACTCCTGGAGATCCTGTTGCACCCTTTGCAGGAGCTTGAAGCCAAGCTCCTGATGGACCATCTCGCGGCCGCGGTAACGCAACGTCACCTTCGCCTTATCGCCTTCCGTGAGGAACCGGATCAGATTGCGCAGCTTGACCTGGTAATCCCCCTCTTCGGTGCCCGGACGGAACTTGACCTCTTTGACCTGGATCTGCTTCTGCTTGCGCTTGGCCGCGTGCGCCTTCTTGTTCTGCTCGAACAGGAACTTGCCGAAGTCCAGGATCCTGCACACCGGAGGGTCGGCATTTGGAGACACCTCCACGAGATCCATTTCCTGGGCCAGCGCCATCTCGAGCGCCTGCTCTCTGGTCATCACCCCCACCATCTGACCATCTGCACCGATGATCCTCAGCTGGCGGGAATCGATCTCCTCATTCCGCCGTATCCTCTTGTTTGCGACGATGCCTTATCCCTCCATAACAACACGGCCGCGGCTCGCGACCTCCGACTCAAGGCTCCGGGCGAGCGTTTCCAGCGTCATGCTGCCCAGGTCCTTGCCGTTTCGCGTGCGCACGGCCACAGTCTTCGACTCGGCTTCCCGATCTCCGACCACGAGGAGATAGGGTACCCGCTGTAACGTGTGCTCGCGGATTTTAAAGCCGATCTTTTCGTTTCTCAAGTCAGCTTCGGCCCGAATGCCCTGATTTTTCAGCGTTTCCTGCACGCCGGTGGCAAAACCCGCCTGGCGGTCGGTGATGTTGAGCACGACCGCCTGCACCGGCGCAAGCCACAGCGGCAGCCGGCCGGCATGGTGCTCGAGGAGGATGCCGCAGAAGCGCTCGAGGGAGCCGAACATCGCGCGATGGAGCATTACCGGGATTCGCCGTTGGCTGTCCTCGGCCACGTAACTCGAGCCGAGGCGGCCGGGTAGATTGAAATCGACCTGCAGAGTGCCGCATTGCCAGTCCCGGCCGATCGCGTCCCGCAGCACGAATTCGAGCTTCGGCCCGTAAAAGGCGCCCTCCCCCGGGTTGCGCACCATGTCGAGACCCGCGGCTTCGGCCGCGGCCAACAACGCCTTCTCCGCACGATCCCAGATCTCGTCGGCGCCGACGCGGCGCGGGGGCCGATCGGAGAACTTGACCCGGATGTCGTCGAAGCCGAAGTCCCGGTAGATGCCGAGTATCAGGCTGGTCACCGCGACGGATTCCGCCGTGATCTGCTCCTCGGTGCAGAACACGTGCGCATCGTCCTGGGTGAACGCGCGCACGCGCATCAGCCCGTGCAGCGCGCCCGAGGGCTCGTAGCGGTGCACCTTGCCGAACTCGCACAGCCTCAGCGGCAGGTCCCGGTAACTCTTCAGTCCCTGGTTGAAGACCTGGACGTGGCCGGGGCAATTCATCGGCTTGATCGCGTAGACCCGCTCGTCGGGGGTCTGTGTCAGGAACATGTTTTCGCCGAACTTCTCGATGTGTCCCGACTGTACCCACAGCTCGCGGTCCATGAGCTCCGGCGTGTTGACCTCGAGATAGCCCGCGTCGCGCTGGCGGACCCGCATGTAGTCGATCAGTTGCTGGAAAAGGGTCCAGCCCTTCGGATGCCAGAACACCGCTCCCGGCGCTTCCTCCTGGAAGTGGAAGAGATCGAGCTCCTTGCCGATCCGCCGGTGATCGCGCTTCTCCGCCTCTTCGATCCGGTGCAGGTAGTCCTTGAGCGATTTCTCATCGGGCCAGGCCGTGCCGTAAATCCGCTGCAGCATCTCGTTGCGCGAATCGCCCCGCCAGTACGCGCCCGCGACCTTCATCAACTTGAAGGCCTTCAGCTTTCCCGTCGACGGCACGTGCGGCCCGCGGCAGAGATCGAACCACTCGCCCTGACCGTAGATGCCGATCTCTTCCCCTGCGGGAATCCCTGCGATGATCTCGGCCTTATAGTTCTCGCCGATGCCACGGAAGAGGCTGACGGCGGCGTCCCGCGACAGCACACGCCTCATCACCGGCAGGTCGGCCCTGGCGAGCTCTTTCATCTTGCCCTCGATCGCCGCCAGATCCTCGGGCGTGAAGGGTCGCTCGAAAGCGAAGTCGTAGTAGAAACCGTCTTCGATCACGGGCCCTATCGTCACCTGCGCGGCGGGAAACAGCGCCTTGACCGCCTGGGCCAGCAGGTGAGCCGTCGAGTGGCGTATGACGCTAAGCCCGTCCGGATCCTTGTCGGTGACGATGGCGACGGCCGCGTCGTCAGCGATACGGAACGAGGTGTCCACGAGCCTGCCGTCGACGCGGCCCGCAAGTGCCGCCCGCGCGAGGCCGGGCCCGATCGCGGCGGCGATCTCGGCTACGGTGACCGGCCCGTCGAATGGGCGGCGACTGCCATCAGGCAAGGTAATGACGGGCATCAGTGGATCTCGAACTGAAAACTGGTAGGCGCGAGTGGAATCGAACCACCGACCCCTTGCATGTCAAGCAAGTGCTCTAACCCCTGAGCTACGCGCCTCAAGAAATTCCCGGCGGCCGCCGGGACAGCGGCCGGATGCCAAACGATACCGAATGAAGCGCAGCCCCCGCAAGGCACTCACCCCGCCTTTCGCGATGGCAGGCCCAGCCCCTGTTCCCGGAGCAACTCGATCTGATCCCGCAACTCGGCCGCCTCCTCGAATTCCAGGTTGCGCGCGTGCTCATGCATGCGCTTCTCGAGCTTGCGCAACTGCTTCGCCGTCTGCTCGGGACTGAGGGCCGTGTAATCTGGCCGGGCCTCCGCGACGCGGCGCCGGCCGCGAGTCCGGCCCTCGCTCCGAGCGCCGTCCAGGATGTCGCGGACCTCCTTGCGGATGGTGCGTGGCTCGATGCCATGCGCGGCGTTGTAGGCGAGCTGCTTCACCCGGCGCCGCTCGGTCTCAGCGATGGCGCGCTCCATCGAGCCGGTCACGCGGTCCGCATACATGATTGCTGTCCCGTTGACGTTGCGGGCGGCCCTGCCGATCGTCTGTATCAGCGAGCCCTCGGATCGCAGGAACCCCTCCTTGTCGGCATCGAGGATCGCCACGAGCGACACCTCGGGCATGTCCAAACCCTCGCGCAGCAGGTTGATGCCGACCAGTACGTCGAAGCGGCCGAGCCGGAGGTCACGGATGATCTCCGTGCGCTCGACGGTTTCGATGTCGGAATGCAGATACCGGACCCGAACGCCGTGCTCCTGCAGGTAGTCGGTCAGATCCTCCGCCATGCGCTTCGTGAGCGTCGTGATCAGCACGCGTTCGTCGGCCGCGACGCGCTTCGAGATCTCGGACAGCACATCGTCCACCTGGGTTGAGGCGGGTCGCACCACGACCTGCGGGTCCACCAGGCCCGTAGGCCGCACGACCTGCTCCACGATGGCATCCGAGTGACTGCGCTCATAAGGGCCGGGCGTCGCCGAGACGTAGATGGTCTGGGGCGAGATGCGCTCGAACTCGTCGAACCTCAGCGGCCGGTTGTCAAGTGCGGAGGGCAGACGAAAGCCGTACTCGACGAGGGTTTCCTTTCGCGACCGGTCGCCCCGGTACATTCCACCGAGCTGGGGGATGGTAACGTGGCTTTCATCCACGATCAGGAGCGCGTTGTCGGGCAGGTAATCGAAGAGACAGGGCGGCGGCTCGCCGGACGCCCGGCCGGAGAGGTAGCGGCTGTAGTTCTCGATGCCGCTGCAATAACCGACCTCGACGATCATCTCCATGTCGAACATCGTCCGCTGTTCCAGCCGCTGCGCCTCCAGGAGCTTGCCGGCGCCGCGCAGTACAGCGAGTCGTTCCCTGAGCTCGTCGCGGATCTGATCCACCGCGCGCAGCATCACCTCGCGTGGCGTCACGTAATGCGTCTTGGGAAAGATCGTGAGCCGCGGGACCGTGTCGCTCTGCTCCCCCGTCAGCGGGTCGAACCAGGTGAGTGACTCGATGTCGTCATCGAGCAGAGTGATGCGTACGGCCTGCCGCTCGGAGTCCGCCGGAAAGATATCGACAACCTCGCCGCGCACGCGATAGGTCCCCTGGGAGAGCTCGACGTCGTTGCGCGTGTATTGCAGCTCGGCGAGGCGGCGCAGGAGATCGCGATGCCCGATCCGGTGCCCACGCGACAGATGCAGCACCATGCTGAAGTAGGCTTCCGGATCGCCGAGGCCGTAGATCGAGGAGACCGTGGCGACGATGATCGAGTCCTCGCGCTCGAGCAGCGCCTTCGTGGCCGACAAGCGCATCTGCTCGATGTGCGCATTGATCGATGCATCCTTTTCTATGTAGGTATCAGTGGTTGGGACGTAGGCCTCGGGCTGGTAGTAATCGTAGTAGGAGACGAAATACTCGACGCGGTTGCGCGGGAAGAACTCGCGCATTTCTCCATAGAGCTGGGCCGCAAGGGTCTTGTTGGGGGCGAGGATCATCGCCGGCCGCTGCACCGAGTCGATGACATTCGCCATGGTGAAGGTCTTCCCGGAACCGGTGACCCCGAGCAGCGTCTGGCGGGCGAGGCCCGCGTTCAGCCCCTCGACGAGCGCGACGATCGCCTCGGGTTGATTGCCCGCGGGGCGGAAACTCGTGATGAGTTCGAATCTGTCCATCGTTTCTATTGGTTGGCGCTGGCCGATACCTTAGTATGTGCAGCCGTTTTGCCTGTCAGTGTTCCAAGGACGAAATCCGTGAGCCTATCAGTTTCGCAGCGCCTGCAGCGCGTCAAGCCGTCGCCGACCATGGCCGTCAGCGCCCTGGCTGCCGAACTGCGCGCGCAGGGCCGCCCCGTGATCGATCTCGGCGCGGGTGAGCCGGATTTCGACACGCCCGAGCACATCAAGGTTGCGGCGGTCGAGGCCATCCGCAAAGGGCTCACGAAGTACACGCAGGTGGAGGGAACGCCAGCCCTGAAGGCGGCCATCATCGACAAGTTCCGGCGCGACAATGCGCTCGCCTACGAGCCCGACCAGATCGTCGTCTCCTGCGGGGCGAAGCAGACTTGCTTCAACGTGGCGATGGCGGTCCTGAACCCCGGCGACGAGGCGATCGTCCCGGCCCCCTACTGGGTCTCCTACCCGGATATCGTCAAGCTCGCTGACGCCGAGCCCGTCATCGTGTCCGCAAGTCTGGACGATAATTTCAGGATCACGGCGCGCGCGCTCGAGGCCGCCATCACCGAGCGCACGCGGCTCGTCTTCCTGAACAGTCCGTCGAATCCCACAGGGGCGGCGTACAGCAGGCGGGAATGGCAGGCCCTCGGCGAAGTGCTGCAGGGCCATCCGAACATCGTCGTCGCCGCCGACGATATCTACGAGCATATTTATTGGGCAAAGGAACCCTTCGTGAGCTTCGCCGCGGCGTGCCCGGCGCTCTACGACCGTACCGTCACCATCAACGGTGTCTCGAAGGCTTACGCCATGACCGGCTGGCGCATCGGTTACGCCGGCGGCCCGAAAGCGATCATCGGCGCGATGAAGAAGCTCCAGGGCCAGAGCACATCCAACCCCTGCAGCATCTCGCAGGCCGCGAGTCTAGCCGCACTGACCGGCAGTCAGGCCTGCGTCGGCGAGATGAGCCGGGCGTTCAGGGAACGGCACGAATACATCGTCGCCGCGCTGAACGGCATCCCCGGTTTCCGTTGCATTCCCGCGGCCGGCGCTTTCTATGCGTTCCCCGACGTGAGCGAAGCCATGCGCACAGTGAGGGTCGCCGACGACACCGCCTTCGCGGAGCTGCTGCTGAAAGAAGGCGATGTCGCGGTCGTGCCCGGCTCCGCATTCGGCGCTCCCGGCTTCATTCGCATGTCTTTCGCGTGCAGCGTCGAGACGCTGAAAGACGCAGTCACGCGCATCCGACGCGTGGTGGCGTAGACTGCGGCTCGATGCCTTGACTTGAGGTATCGCTTAAAACAGAATCGCCGCGCTTCTCAAGGGGTTAGATCCACTCCCCGGTAGCTCAGTGGTAGAGCGATCGGCTGTTAACCGATTGGTCGCTGGTTCGAGTCCGGCCCGGGGAGCCAAACTCCCGCCGTCGTCTCCGCCCCGTTCAGCGATAGGTGGCGATGTGGGTTTGCAACGGCCGGCGCAACGCCGGATCGTCCATCGCGAAATCCACGATCGCCTCGATGTAGCCGAGCTTGCTGCCGCAGTCGTAGCGGCGCCCGGCGAACCGGAACGCGTACACGGGCTCGCTCTTGAGCAACGCCGCGATGCCGTCGGTCAACTGGATCTCCCCACCCGCGCCGCGGCCGGTCTTCTCCAGCAGATCGAATAGGGCCGGCGTCAGCAGGTAGCGGCCCACGACCGCAAGCGTGGACGGCGCCTTGTCGGGCGCGGGCTTCTCCACGATCTTGCGGAGCCTCAGCTCCTCGTCCACGTCCACGATGCCGTAGCTGCTGGTCCGGTCTTTCGGCACGTCCTCGACGGCGAGAACGCTCGCGCCGTGGCGATCGTAATGCTCGCGCATCTGGGCGAGACAGCCTTTCGGCGCGCGGATGAGGTCGTCTGGAAGATGCACGAAGAACGGTTCGTCGCCGACGGCCGGACGCGCGCACAGCACGGCGTGACCGAGACCCAGCGGCTCGCCCTGGCGGATGTATACGCAGGACACGCCTGCCGGCAGTATGTCGCGCACCAGCGCGAGGAGATCCTGCTTGCCAGTGGACTCGAGCGCCCGTTCGAGCTCGGGGTCGCGGTCGAAGTGATCCTCGATGGAGCGCTTCGTGCTGCCCGTGATGAAGACGAGGCGCGTGGCGCCGGCTTCTATGGCCTCTTCCACCGCGTACTGGATGAGCGGCTTGTCGACGATGGGCAGCATCTCTTTCGGCATGGCCTTGGTGGCCGGCAGGAACCGCGTGCCGCGCCCTGCCACGGGAAACACGGCGGTACGCACTGGCTTGGTGATGGGCATGAGCCTTGGTGTCCGATCGATTTGGCCGCATCGAATATTATCCAAATCCCCGGGCCTTTACCGTGCCGAAAAGAAAGCGGGCGCGGTACCCCGACGGCCCGCGCCCGCTACCCTGCCCTGGACTGTCCCGGCTACTTACCCGGATCACGCACCTGCAGATTGCCCTTGTTCTGCTCGAGAACCTGCGGGCCGATGCCTTTCACGTTCAACAGCTCGTCGGTGGAGCGGAACTTGCCGTTGCGTTCCCGATATTCGACGATCGCCTTGGCTCGTGCCATGCCGATTCCATCGAGTTCTTTCGCGAGTGTCGCCGCGTCGGCGCTGTTCAGATCGACAGGCCCCGCCAGCGCCCAGAGCGGCGCGAGCAGCGCCACCGTCAGGCCGATCCATTTACGCATCCGATTCTCCTTTCACTGTAATGCCTCCAAGAAGCCCGCCGTTGCAGCGAGCGTGAGCATCCTAGTGGCCTGCGTGAGCGGCGGCACAGGCGCATTTGTCCTGCAAATGTCGGGAAATGCCCGAATGCGGGAAGATCAGCGGTCGCTGGACTCGAACGCGAGCCGCACGCGGGGCCGGACGGTGTCCCAGCCCCCGCAGCTCGGGCACTGCCACTGCAGGCTGGCGCTCGAATAGCCGCACTCGAGGCAGCGGTAGGCGCGACCGGCGGTCGCCATGTCGCGCAGGGCTCCGCGCAGGCGCTCGAGCGCGGCGCGCCGCTCGGCCTCGGGCAGCATGCGGAGTCGGTCCGCGTCGATGAGGGTCTTCAGCGTTGCGTCGCCGGTGACGAATTCCCACAGGCACTGGATGGCGCGCGGATCATCGATGCCGGAATTCATCATCGTGGCGAAGGCCACCGCTCGGTTCGCGCGCGCATCCTGCCGAAGAAGATCGCCCAGGAATGCGGAGAACTCCCCCTCCCGGTTTCCCGCCTTGCAAGCGGCCGACAGCCTCGCCAGGACGTCGACGAGCAGCGATGGCTCCCGCTCCGCCACGTGCCGATAGCAACGGATCGCGAGCGCGTGGTCCCCGGCGTCGCCTGCTATCGCGGCCCGAGTCAGCAGGACACGCACGGATTCCTGGCGGCCGTCGCCTGCGCGATCCAGCCAGGCCGTTGCGCGCTCGAGATCCTTCGCCTGACGGGCCTGCTCGGCGAGCTCGCATAGATAGTGTGCGACGTTTCCAGAGCGGGCTGCGGAGCGATCGCTCTCCTCGAGCTCGCGGTGCAACTCGATCGCCCGCTCCCACTCCCGGGTCAGCTCGCTCAGCCGCACCAGCCGGCGCAGGGCCTCGACGCCCTTGCGCGGGGATTCGCGCAGCTCGGCGAGCAGTGCCTCGGCACGATCGAAGAGCCCGGCGCTCAGATAATCTTCCGCCAGGGCGAATTGAGCCTGCTCGCGGCGATCACGCTTCAGGTTAGGGCGATCCATCAGGTCACGGTGCACCCGTATGGCGCGCTCGACTTCGCCGCGCTTGCGGAACAGCTGCCCCAGTGCGAAGTGCGTCTCGATGCCGTCCTCGTCGAGCTCCGTCCTTCCCGTGAAGGCCTCGAGTGCGCGGTCGGGCTGCTCTTTCAGCAGGAACTTCAGGCCCCGGACGTACTCGAGGCCTGTAGGCCCACCCTCGTCGTCGTCGAGCTGGCCGAGGCGCGCGAAGACATACCCGAGCGCCGCCGCAACGAACAGCAGGCCCGCGAAGAAGAAGGCGGCTTCAGTCGGCATGTGCTTGCGGCGAGGTCCGCAGAGTGTGAACTTCCGCCTCGGCGAGCCTCAATGCCTTGCGCAGACGGCGATGCTCGATGACCATCCTGACGAGCACGATGGCCAGACACAGCAGGCCGAACAGCCAGCCGGCCGCGAAGGCGAGAGTCAGGGCGAGCGATTTCTGGAGGTGCGTCTCGAACAGGCCGAGATCGATGTCGATCAGGCCGGGATTGAGCGCGGCAAACAGCACGGCCAGCACCAGGAGGCCGAACAGCAAGAGCGGAAAGACGATCCTGCGCAGCATGACCCGCGGGCGCGTCTAGGCCTTGATCGGCAGTTTCTTGTTCTCATTGACCCGATCCCGCAGGTCCTTGCCCGGTTTGAAGTGCGGCACGTACTTGCCGGCGAGCGCCACGGCTTCCCCGGTCTTGGGATTGCGTCCGAGGCGCGGCGGGCGGAAATGCAGCGAGAAACTCCCGAAGCCCCGGATCTCGATGCGCTCGCCGGAGGCGAGCGCATTGCTCATCAGCTCCAGCAGGTGCTTCACCGCCAGCTCCACATCCTTGGCCGGCAGGTGTTTCTGCTTGCGAGCCAGGAGCTCGATAAGCTCGGATTTGGTCATGGCCAAGGCAGTTCTCCCCTGATGCTCCGCGAACCGCGCAGGTCACTCCAGCGGCACTGACCTGCGCCACCCCTCCGCCGGATCGCTGTCAGCCTTCGCCGCCCCCCGCGATCCGCTCCTTCAGCAGATCGCCGAGTGTCGTCCCTGACGCCGTGTCCGAGGAGCGGTAGTTCTCGACGGCCTCAGCCTCCTCGTGCGCTTCCTTGGCCTTGATCGAAAGCGAAATCACGCGATTCTTGCGATCGAGGCCGGTGAACTTCGCCTCAACCACGTCGCCCACCTTCAGCACCGCCCTGGCGTCCTCCACTCTGTCGCGGGACAGCTCGCTCGCGCGGAGCTGGCCGAGAATGCCGTTCTGCAGGTCCACTACTGCCCCACGGGCGTCCACTTCGGTGACCGTGCCCTTCACGATGCTACCCTTTGGATGTTCCGCCATGAACGTGGACAACGGATCGTTGTCGAGCTGCTTAACGCCGAGGGAAATCCGCTCGCGTTCGGGATCGATGCTGAGAACGACCGCCTCTACGTCCTCGCCCTTCTTGTACTTGCGCACGGCTTCCTCGCCCGGCGCATCCCAGCTGATGTCCGAAAGGTGCACGAGCCCGTCGATGCCACCGGACAGTCCGATGAAGATGCCGAAATCGGTGATGGACTTGATCTTGCCGCTCACGCGATCGCCCTTGTTGAAGCTGGCCGCAAATTCGGCCCAGGGATTCGGCTTGCACTGCTTGATGCCGAGCGAGATCCGGCGGCGCTCCTCGTCGATGTCGAGAACCATCACCTCGACCTCGTCGCCGATCTGCACGACCTTCGATGGGTTGACGTTCTTGTTCGTCCAGTCCATCTCGGAGACGTGGACGAGGCCTTCCACGCCTTCTTCTATTTCCACGAAGCAACCGTAATCGGCGATGTTCGTGACCTTGCCGAACAGGCGCGTGTTCGGCGGATAGCGGCGCGAGATTGCCTCCCAGGGATCCGAGCCGAGCTGCTTCATGCCAAGGGACACGCGGTTCTTCTCGCGATCGAAACGCAGGATCTTGACGCTGATCTCGTCGCCCACGTTGACGACCTCGGATGGATGCTTCACGCGCTTCCACGCCATGTCGGTGATATGGAGCAATCCGTCAATGCCGCCGAGATCCACGAACGCGCCGTAGTCGGTGAGATTCTTGACGATGCCCTTGACCATCGCGCCCTCCTGCAGCGTGGAGAGCATGGCCTCGCGCTCGGAGCTGTACTCCTGCTCCACGACGGCGCGGCGGGACACCACGACGTTGTTACGGCGGCGATCGAGCTTGATGACCTTGAACTCGAGCTCCTTGCCCTCGAGATAGGAGGGATCACGGACTGGGCGCACATCCACCAGTGACCCCGGCAGGAACGCGCGGACGTATTCGATGTCCACCGTGAAGCCGCCTTTGACGCGGCCGCTGATCAACCCCTTGACGATCTTGCCGTTCTCGAACGCGTCCTGCAGCTGCTCCCAGGTCCGGGCGCGCTTGGCGCGCTCGCGGGAGAGACGGGTCTCGCCGTGTCCGTCCTCGACGGAGTCCAGCGCCACCTCGACGGTGTCACCGACACTGACCTCGATTTCACCGCGCTCGTTGCGAAACTGGCTGGCGGGTATGACTGCTTCGGATTTCAGCCCGGCGCTGACGACTACGACTTCGGGGGAGACTTCGACGACCAGGCCGGTGAGGATGGTGCCGGGGCGGATCCGGTTGCTGGCAAGACTCTGCTCAAAAAGCTCGGCAAAAGATTCGGTCATTACTCACATCCGGCCACCTGCAACAGGCGGCCTCTGGTTAGCGCGAAGTCCGCGGACCTCGCGGTTACAACTCCGGCGCATCCCCGCGGATGGCCGGTCCAAGCCGGTTCGCCACCTCCGGGTAGCTTTGCGCCACCCAACGCAGCACGACGGAAACCACCTGTTCGATGCTCATGCCAGTGGAATCCAGTACGCGCGCATCCGGAGCGGCACGAAGCGGCGCGACGGAGCGGTTCGCATCCCTGCGGTCACGGTCCGCCATGTCCTTCGAAAGGGCCGGAAGGCTAACATCAATCCCCTTTTCCTTCAACTGCTTATAGCGCCTCCGGGCCCGTTCTTCGACGCTCGCCGTCAAAAATACCTTCACGCGGGCATCGGCGAAGATAAAGGAACCCATGTCCCGTCCATCCGCGACGAGTCCGGGTGGTCGCCGGAACGCGCGCTGGCGATCCACGAGCGCCGCCCTCACTTCCGCGACCGCCGCGACGCGTGAGGCAGCCTGCCCGGCCACCTCCGTCCGGATCGTCCCGGTCACGTCCCTGCCTTCCAGCGTGACCGTGCCCTCGGTACCCGCCTCCGGATCGAAATGCGCATCGAGTCCCCGGGCGACGGCGGCGAGCCCAGCCGCGTCCTCGAGCGATATGCCGCGCCCCAGGGCCGCAAGACCAACCAGACGATAGAGCGAGCCGCTGTCCAGCAGGTGCCAGCCGAGGTGGCGGGCGACCGCACGTGCGACGGTGCCCTTGCCGGAGCCACCCGGCCCATCGATGGCGACGACGGGAACGTCAGTGCGATTCGTGGCGCTCATCGGCGCTCTCCTCGCTGATGTCCATGCCCGTGCCCCTGCTCAGCTTGACAAAATCCGGAAAGGAGGTCGCGACGTTCGTCGTGTCGAGTATGCGCACATGCCCGCGCGCCCGGACCGCGCCTGCGGCGAACGCCATGGCGACGCGGTGATCGCCGCCGCTGTCCACGGTCCCTCCCGAGAGCGACCCGCCGCGGATGCGCGCGCCGTCCGGTGTCTCGTCCACTTCGACGCCGAGCGCCCGCAGGCCAGCCGCCATCACGGCGATCCGGTCGCTCTCCTTGTGGCGCAGCTCCGCAGCACCCGAAACCACCGTTTCTCCCTGCGCCAGCGCCGCCGCCACGAAGACTGCGGGAAACTCGTCGATGGCGAGTGGCACGAGCTCCGCCGGAATCGCGGCGCCCCGCAATGCCGATGGCCGCGCAACGATCCGTCCAGCCGGCTCGCCCGACACCGTCGTAGCCAACATTTCCACGTCGATGTTGGCACCCATGAGGCGCAGGATCTCGAGAATCCCGGTCCGTGTCGGGTTGAGTCCGACGTTCTCGATCACCAGCTCTCCCGCCGGGGCGACGAGCACCGCAAGGAGCATGAATGTCGCGGAGGACAGGTCACCGGGCACGTCGACGAGAGCCGCGCCGAGCTCCCCTGCCGGCGTCAGCTTCACCCGGCCACCGCTGCTGCGCACGGGTTGGCCGAAAATCCCCAGCATGCGTTCGGTGTGGTCCCGCGTGGTGGCTGGCTCGTGTACCGACGTATCCCCGCGCGCATAGAGCCCCGCCAGCAGGAGCGCGGACTTCACCTGGGCGCTTGCCACCGGCATGTCGTAAACGATTCCCGTGAGCACGCTGCCACCACGAACGCGAACGGGCGGTAGTCCATCACGCGTTTCGATGCGGGCGCCCATCAGCCGCAGGGGCTGGGCGACGCGCTCCATCGGGCGGCGTGATAGCGATGCATCGCCGGTCAGGGTCGAGTCGAAGCGCTGCCCGGCGAGGAGTCCCGTCATGAGACGCATGGCCGTGCCCGAGTTGCCCATGTCGAGCGCGCCGGCCGGCGCACGCAGTCCATGCAGGCCTGCGCCCTCGATGGCGACGCCCGTCAGGTCGTAACGAACCGTACGCACGCCCATCGCCTCGACGGCGGCGAGCGTGGCGAGACAATCTGCGCCCGGCAGGAAGCCCCGCACCTCCGTGCGGCCACGGGCTATCGCCCCGAGCATGACGGCGCGATGCGATATCGACTTGTCACCCGGAACGCGGATCTGACCTTCGATTCTCGCCGCCGGGCCCGCAACGAAAATCTTCATGCGCCACCCTGCAGGGCCGCCGCCAGCGCGCGCAGCGCGCGCTCGTTCTGCTCCGACAGCCCGACGGTGATCCGGAGATGCTCCGGCAGACCGTAGTTGGCCACGGGCCGGACGATGACGCCCGCACGCAGCAGCGATTCGTAGACCGGCGCCGCGGGACGCCTGAGGCCTGCCAGGACGAAGTTCCCGGCCGAGGGAGCGGCCGTGATGCCCAGCGCAGCGAGCCCGGCGCGCAGTTGCACGAGTCCCCGGGAATTCGCCTCGCGCGAGCGGGCCACGTGCGCCTCGTCGTCGAGTGCGGCGACTGCCGCGGCGAGGCCGAGGCTGTTGACATTGAACGGCTGACGCACGCGATTCAGGAGATCTGCGATCTGCGGGTGGCTCACGGCGTAGCCCACCCGCAATCCGGCCAAGCCAAAGATCTTCGAGAATGTCCGCGTGATAACGAGATTCGGAAAATCGGCGAGCCACGCCGGCGTATCCGGGTAGGCCGGGTTGTCCACGTACTCACAGTACGCCTCGTCCACGACGACGATGACGTCTGCGGGTACGGACTCGAGGAAACCGCGCAATGCCTCCCGCTCGAGCCAGGTCCCGGTGGGATTGTTCGGGTTGGCGATAAAGACGAGCCGCGTATGCGGGCCGATGAGGCCATGCATCGCGGAGAGGTCGTGGCCGAACGGCTGTGGCGCGTCCGGCGGCCGGGCGGGTGCCACGAGCGCGGCCGCCCCGGTCGCCTGGACCGCCAGCCGATAAACCAGGAAGGCGTACTCCGAATACACGGCATTGGCATCGGGCGTGAGAAAGGTCTCGGCCAGCAGCACCAGCACGTCGTTGGAGCCGTTGCCGAGAGTGATCTGCCCGGGACTCACGCGCAGCCGCCGTGCGAGCGCGTGCCGCAGATGGAAGCCGCCGCCGTCCGGATAGAGCGCCACGTCCCCGAGCGCTCCACGCAGGACCTCGACGGCGCGCGGCGAGGGCCCGAGCGGATTCTCGTTGGAGGCGAGCTTCACGGCGCCCGTGACGCCGTGCTCGCGCTCGAGCTCATCGAGAGGCTTGCCGGGCACGTACGGCTCCAGGTCCCGCACCCCCCGGGCGGCGAGGCGGGCGAAATCTGGAATCGCGCCCATCGGCTGTCTAGAGGATCGCTTTCGGGTAGGACCCGAGCACGCGAAACAGATCGGCCTGGCGGTGGAGCTTTGCCAGCGCCTTCGCCACGCGGGCCTCCTCGGCGTGGCCGTCGATGTCGAGGAAGAACACGTAGTGCCACTTGCGCCGCCGCGACGGCCGCGACTCGATGCGATTCATGTTTACCTTGTGTTCGGCGAGTGGCGCGAGCAGCCGGTAGAGTGCGCCGGCATCCCCGCTCTTGCTGCTCGAAATCAGCAGCGTCGTCTTGTCGTCGCCGCTGGGAGGAAAGAGCTTGCGCCCGATGACGAGGAAGCGGGTGGTGTTGTCCGGGCGATCCTCGATATCGGCCACGAGTTTGTCCAGCCCGTAGACCTCCGCGGCCGCATCGCCCGCGATCGCGGCCGTGCCGGCCTCGTCGCGCGCCCTGCGCGCGCCCTCGGCGTTGCTCGTCGCCCCTACGAGCTCGGCGGCAGGCAGATATTCCCTGAGCCAGGCCCGGCACTGAGCCAGCGCCTGCGGATGGGCGGAGACCCGCACAACCTGGTCGAGCGATTTCATGGTGCCCAGCAGATGCTGGCGTACCCGCAATTCGACCTCGCCGCAGATCCTGAGCGGCGAGCTCAGGAACATGTCCAGTGTGTGGTTGACGGAACCTTCCGTCGAATTCTCGATCGGCACCATGCCGAAGTCCGCCGCACCGGACTCCACCTCGTGAAACACCTCGTCGATGGTCGCGAGCGGCAGCGCCCGGACGGAATGCCCGAAGTGCTTGTAGACCGCGGACTGGCTGAATGTGCCTTCCGGCCCGAGGTAGCCCACTTTCAGCGGTTCTTCCTGGGCGAGGCAGGCCGACATGATCTCGCGGAACAGCCTGACCATTTCTTCGTCGGTCAGCGGACCGTCGTTGTGCTCCACGACGCCCCGCAACACCTGGGCCTCGCGCTCCGGCCGATAGAACTCGACCGTGTCCCCATGCCTGCCTTTCGTCGTAGCCACCTTCTGCGCCCAGCGCGCACGCTCACTGATCAGCGCGGCGATCTTCCCGTCGATCGCATCGATGTTGCGGCGGATATCGGCGAGTTCGTCGCGATCCGCAGATTTCTTCCTGGCGCGTCTGACCATGTGTCGCGAATCAGGCCGCTTTCGGCCGACCCAGGTCGCGGACGCAGAGCACGCCCTCTATGCCCCGGATCTTCGCCAGCAACTCGGGCGACGGCGAGCCATCCAGATCCACGATGGTGTAGGCGAGATTCCCGCGCGACTTGTTCAGCAGGTCGGCGATGTTCAGGCCGGCGTCGCCGAGTCTGCCCGATATCTGCCCCACCATGTTGGGCACGTTGGCATTCGCGATCGTGATCCGATGGACGTCCATGCGTGGCATGTCTGCATCCGGGAAATTCACCGAGTGCCGGACCAGGCCGTTCTCGAGGTAGGCGCGCACGGTGTCGGCAACCATGACCGCGCAATTGACCTCCGCTTCCTCGGTCGAGGCGCCGAGGTGCGGCAGAGCGATCACCCGGTCGTGGCCCATGAGCCGCCGGCTCGGAAAATCGCAGACGTAGGCGGTCAGCCTGCCGGAAGCGAGCGCGCCCAGGATTGCCGTCTCGTCGACGATCTCCCCGCGCGCGAAGTTGAGAATGACTGCCTTCGCAGGCATCAGACGCAGCCGGGCTTCATTGACGAGTTGACGCGTCGCATCCACGAGCGGAACGTGCACGGTGATCATGTCGGCACGACTGAAGAGCTCCTCGAGGCTCCGCGCCTTCTCGACGCCAGAGGACAGTTCCCACGCACGTTCGACGGTGATCTGCGGGTCGAAACCGATCACCCGCATCCCGAGCGCGAGCGCGGCATTCGCCACTTGCACGCCGATCGCGCCGAGGCCGACGACACCGAGCGTGCGGCTCGGCAGCTCGAAACCGGCATATTTCTTCTTGCCCGCCTCGACGGCCTTGTCGAGCTCGGCGCCCTCGCCGGGGAGCTGCTGCACGAACTGCCAGGCCTGGCACAGGTTGCGCGCGGCGAGCAGCATCCCGGCCAGCACCAGTTCCTTCACCGCGTTGGCATTCGCTCCGGGAGCGTTGAAGACGGGCACACCGAGCTTCGAGAGGCGTTCGACCGGAATATTGTTGACGCCGGCGCCCGCGCGGCCGACGGCGAGCACCGATTTCGGGACGTCCATGTCGTGCATCCTGGCGGAACGCACGAGAATCGCGTCGGGATGGACGATCTCGGAGGCCACCTCGTAGCGGTCCCGCGGCAGGCGCGCCAGCCCCTCCACCGCGATATTGTTGAGCGTCAGCACCTTGTACATATCGTCGTTCCGCCGTGTGCGCCGCGATCAGCCGTGTCGCCGCGTAAAGTCCCGCATGAAGGAGATGAGCGCGTCCACGCCGGCCTCCGTCATCGCGTTGTAGAGGCTCGCCCGCATCCCCCCGACGGAGCGGTGGCCCTTGAGTTCCACGAGGCCGGTCTTCTCGGCCTCGGAGAGGAATGGCGCGTCCAGTTCCTCGGTGGGCAGCGTGAAGGGCACGTTCATCCACGACCGGTACGCGGGCGCGACCGGATTCCGGTAGAAGTCGGAGTTGTCGATCGCGTCGTACAGCTTTGCGGCCTTGCGCTGGTTGATCTCGGCCATGCGCGCCAGCCCGCCCTGACGCTTGAGCCAGGTGAATACAAGCCCCGCGATGTACCAGGAGAAGGTCGGTGGTGTATTCAGCATCGAGCCTTCCTTCGCCTGCGCCGAATAGCGCAGGATGGCGGGCACGCTGTCTTGTGCCCGCTCCAGCAGATCGCGTCTGACGATCACCAGCACGAGACCCGCCGGCCCCATGTTCTTCTGGGCGCCGGCATAGATCAGGCCGAATTTCGTCACGTCCAGTGGCCGGGAGAGAATCGTCGAGGACATGTCCGCGACGAGCGGCACGCCGCCGACGTCGGGCACCTGGTGAAATTCCAGTCCTCCGATCGTCTCGTTCGGGCAGTAGTGCACGTAGGCGGCTCCCGGAGTGAGCTTCCATGACCCACGCTGCGGCACGTCCGTGTAGTTGCCCGCCGCACCGTCTGCCACGACATTCGTTCTGCGGATCAGCTTAGCTTCGCCGAGCGCCTTCTTCGACCACTGCCCGGTCACCAGGTAATCGACGGTCTGGTCCGGAGCGGCCAGGTTCATCGGGATCAGCGCGAACTGCTGGGTCGCGCCGCCCTGGAGGAACAACACCGCGTAGTCCTGCGGGATGGCGAGCAACTCGCGCACGTCCGCTTCGGCCTGCTCCGCGACCCTGATGAAGACCTTGCTGCGATGGCTGATCTCCATCACGGAGTAGCCATGCCCCTGCCAGTCGAGCATTTCCTCCCTTGCCTGTTCGAGCACCTCGAGCGGAAGCGTCGCCGGTCCTGCGCTGAAATTGAATATCCGACCCATGTCCTTAGCTCGCTACATCCCTGAGTAAAGAAAAGCCGCGGATTCCGGATCCGCGGCGGCTATTATGTGACCAGTCGCGAGATTAATCGCGTGGTTTTCCCGAGGCCGGCCGGTCAGGCCGCCTCTTCCTCGTCGCCGAGGGCAATGATCCGATCCAGGCCGACCAGCCGTTCGCCGTCATCGAGGCGGATGAGGCGCACGCCCTGGGTGTTACGGCCCTGCTCAGGAATCTCGTCGACGGCGGTGCGCACGAGGGTGCCGACCGAGCTGATCAGCACGACTTCGTCGCCCGGATCCACCTGGATCGCGCCGACCATCCGGCCGTTCCGGTCGGTGGTCTGGATGCCGATGACGCCCTGCCCGCCGCGGCCCTGTCGCGGGAATTCGTCGACGCGCGTGCGCTTGCCGAAACCGTTCGCCGTCGCCGTGAGGATATGGCCGCCCCGCACGATGAGCAGCGCGATGACTTCGTGGCCCTCGGCCAGCCGGATGCCCCGCACGCCTGCGGCGGTGCGTCCCATGGGCCGCACGTCATCCTCATGGAAGCGAATCGCCTTGCCCGAGCTCGAGCACAGCAATATGTCGCACTTGCCGTCGGTGATCGCGACGTCCACGAGCCGGTCGTTGTCGTGCAGCTCCACCGCCCGTATGCCGGCGTTGCGCGGGCGGGAGAACGCGTCGAGACTCGTCTTCTTCACGATGCCCTGGCTGGTCGCCATGAACACGTACTTGTCGGGCTCGAAGTCCCGGATGGGCAGGACCGCGTTGACCCGCTCGCCCTCCTCCAGCGGCAGGAGATTGACGATCGGCCGGCCACGGGCCTCCCGGCTTGCGCGCGGCACGTTATAGACCTTCAGCCAGAACAGCCGCCCGAGGCTCGTGAAGCACAGCAGGTTGTCGTGCGTGTTCGCGACGAACAGCTGGTCGATGAAGTCCTCGTCCTTGACCTTGGCCGCCGCGCGGCCGCGTCCGCCACGACGCTGTACCTGGTAATCGCCGAGACCCTGCGCCTTCGCGTACCCGCCGTGTGAGAGCGTCACGACCACGTCTTCCTTCGGGCACGAGATCCTCGATGGACAGGCTCTCGTGGCTCTCGATGATCTCGGTCCGGCGCGCGTCTGCATAGCGCTCGCGGATCTCGGCGAGCTCCGCGCGGATCACCGCCATCAGGCGGTCCGGGTCGCGAAGGATGTCCGTAAAGGTCCTGATGTTGTCGAGGAGCTCCCGGTACTCCGTGAGGATCTTGTCCTGTTCCAGCGCGGTCAGCCGGTGCAGCCGCAGGTCGAGGATCGCCTGGGCCTGGACCGGAGAGAGGCGATAGCCGTCACCGGTCAGCCCGAACTCGCCGCCGATGTCGGGCGGCTTCGTCGTGACCTCGCCGGCGCGGGCCAGCATCTCCGTCACCCCACCCGGGGGCCAGATCCGTGCCACCAGCGCATCGCGCGCGGCCGTCGGCGATGCCGAAGCCTTGATCACGGCGATCACGTCATCGATGCTCGCGAGGGCCACCGCCTGGCCCTCGAGCACGTGGGCGCGCTCGCGGGCCTTGCGCAGATCGAAGATCGTGCGGCGTGTCACGACCTCGCGGCGGTGGCGCAGGAATGCCTCCAGCATCTCGCGCAGCGTGAGCAGGCGCGGCCGTCCGTCGCGCAGCGCAACCATGTTGATGCCGAATACGGTCTCGAGCGGCGTCTGGGCGAACAGGTTGTTCAGCACCACGTCCGACAACTGGCCGCGGCGCAGTTCGATGACGATGCGCATGCCGTCCTTGTCGGACTCGTCCCGCAGCTCGCTGATGCCCTCGATCTTCTTGTCGCGCACCAGCTCAGCGATCTTCTCGATCAGCCTGGCCTTGTTCACCTGGTAAGGCAGCTCGGTGACGATGATGGCCTCGCGGCCCCGGTCGTCGATCTGCTCCGATGGTGGTGCGCGCGCGCACGTGGCAGCGCCCGCGTCCATGGGCGTAGGCCTCGTATACGCCGAGCGTCCCATTGATGATGCCGGCGGTCGGGAAGTCGGGCCCCGGAATGCGCTTGATCAGGTCGGCGAGCGATATGCCCGGATCATCCATCAGCGCCAGCACGGCATCGATCACCTCCCCCAGGTTGTGGGGCGGGATGTTGGTGGCCATGCCGACGGCGATGCCCGACGACCCGTTGACGAGCAGGTGGGGGACCTTGGTGGGCAGAACGGTCGGCTCTTTCTCCGAACCGTCGTAGTTCGGCACGAAGTCGACCGTCTCCTTGTCTATGTCGGCCAGCAGCTCGCTCGCGATCCGGGTCATGCGCACTTCCGTGTAGCGCATGGCCGCCGGGGCATCGCCGTCTACCGAGCCGAAGTTGCCCTGGCCGTCCACCAGCAGGTAACGCATCGAGAACGGCTGGGCCAGACGCACGATCGTGTCGTAGACGGCAACGTCGCCGTGCGGGTGATACTTGCCGATGACGTCGCCGACCACGCGCGCCGACTTCTTGTATGCCTTCGTGTGGTCGTTGCCGAGCTCCCGCATCGCGAACAGCACCCGACGATGCACCGGCTTCAGGCCATCGCGGACGTCCGGCAGCGCGCGGCCGACGATCACGCTCATGGCGTAGTCGAGATACGACTGCCGCATCTCGTCTTCGAGATTGACCGGCAATATTTCCAGTGCTACGTCAGCCATGACCGCAACAATTCACCGTCATCGGGGCCCATGAGGCTCGATGCCTCGGCCCGACCAGATCGCATTGTGATGTCTTCGGAGCCAGGTTCCCGGAACGGGTCAACAGGCCAGATGCAGACTCGAAGTTTAGCACAGGCATGGCGCCGGCCGACCATTGGAGGACGCTTTCCGCGCGTTGTTTTATCGTGCTCGTCGATCAGGCAATATGCCCGGCGCAGATGCCTGATCACGCGTCCATCAAGGCCGAGCTTGTCATCTCCGCGCGCTGGGTCGTGCCGGTGGAACCCGCGGGCGCCGTGCTCGAGGATCATGCCATCGCGATCGCGAACGGGAAGATCGCAGGCATCGTACCGGCCAGTGATGTTCCCCGGCGCTTTCCTGCCGCAGCCACGATCGACAGGCCCGACCATGTGCTGTTGCCCGGCCTGGTCAACGCCCATACCCATGCGGCCATGAGCCTGTTGCGGGGACTGGCCGATGACTTGCCCCTGCAGGTGTGGCTGGAACGTTACATCTGGCCGGCCGAGAGTCGCTGGGCGGGGCCGGAGTTCGTCCGTGACGGTACCCGGCTCGCCATGCTGGAGATGATCCGCGGCGGCATCACGTGCTTCAACGACATGTACTACTTTCCCGACGTCGTCGCCGGGCTCGCCGTCGAACACCACATGCGCGCAACCGTGGGCATGATCGTGATCGAGCAGCCGACGCCATGGGCCGCAACGACTGAGGAGTACTTCAGCAGGGGACTGGCGGTCCATGACCAGTATCGGAGCCACCCGCTCGTGCAGACCTCCTTCGCGCCGCACGCGCCCTACACGGTGGGCGATGCGACGCTGCGTCATCTCTGCGCGCTGGCCGGAGAGCTTGAGGTTCCAGTGCACATGCACGTTCACGAGACGGCGAGCGAAATCGATGCGAGCGTGCGGAGCTGGGGCATGCGCCCGCTCGCCCGTCTCGAGAGCCTCGGCCTGCTGGCCGCGCCCTTCATTGCCGTGCACATGACCGAGCTCCGGCCGGACGAGATCCTGCTGGCGGCGGAACGCCGGATGAGCGTGGTGCACTGCCCACTCTCCAATCTGAAGCTCGCGAGCGGCTTCGCGCCGGTCGCACGCCTCGTTGCGGCGGGCGTGAACGTGGCGCTGGGAACGGACGGGGCGGCCAGCAACAACAGTCTCGACCTGTTCGCCGAGATGCACACCGCCGCGGTGCTGGCAAAGGCCGTAGCGGGCGATGCCTCAGCGCTGCCCGCCGAACAGGCGCTGGCGCTCGCCACCATCAACGGCGCCCGCGCACTCGGGCTCGGCGAGCACACGGGCTCGCTCCTGCCCGGCAAGGCGGCCGATATCGTCTGCGTGGATCTGCGTGCCGCGGGCGCGCAGCCGGTCCACCACGTGATATCGCAGCTCGTCTATGCGACGTCGCGCACTCAGGTGACCGACGTCTGGGTCGGCGGGCGTCACGTGCTGTCCGGCGGCCGTGCCCTGCTCTTCGACGAAGCCGAGACCATCGAACGTGCGGACGCCTGGCGCCCCCGTCTCGCCGCAACATGAGCAGCCGATCGATCAACGCGGATGCCGCGGAAGTAGCGCGCTTCAATGCGCTTGCAAGCCACTGGTGGGATCCCGCCGGCGAGATGCGCTTCCTCCACCGGATGAACCCGGTACGGATGTCTTACATCGCCACACGGACCACGTTGCACTCCGCCCGCTGCGTTGACGTTGGCTGCGGCGGCGGCATCCTGTCCGAGGCCCTCGCGCGTGCCGGCGCCACGGTCACCGGAATCGACCTGGCGGAGGACTCCCTCGGGGTCGCCCGCCTGCACCAGATCGAGAGCGCACTCCCGAACCTCGTCTATCGGCGGATCGCGGCGGAGGAGCTGGCGGCAGCCGAGCCGGGAGCGTTCGACATCGTTACCTGTCTCGAGATGCTCGAGCACGTGCCCGACCCCGCCTCGGCGATCGCCGCCTGCGCGAGTCTCGTCCGGCCGGGCGGCGACGTGTTCTTCTCGACGATCAACCGCAATGCCAGGGCGTGGCTGACGGCGGTCGTCGCCGCCGAGCATCTGCTCGGCCTGCTGCCGCGGGGCACTCACGACTACAACCGCTTCATCCGCCCTTCCGAGCTCGACCGCTGGGCCCGGCAGGCCGGGCTGGAGCTCGAGGACATCGCCGGCCTCGTTCCTGATCCGGCGACCGCGGGCTTCGCTCTCGGGCCGAACGTGTCCGTCAACTACGTGGCGCACTTCCGCCGGACCACCCCGTGACCAGAATGAGGCGTACACACGCGGTGTTGTTCGACCTGGACGGGACCCTGCTCGATACGGCTCCGGACATGGTTGCCGCGCTCGACCAGTTGCAGGCCGAGGAGTCGCGGCAGCCGCTGGCGTACGAGCGCGCGCGGGCCTATGTGTCGAGCGGCGTGCTGGGGATGCTGAGGGCCGCATTCGGCGACCTGCCGGAACCCGAGCGCGAGCGTCTGCGGGAGCGATTCCTCCATCTCTATGTGGGACGGCTCGCCGTGGGCACACGCCTGTTCGCGGGCATGGACCAGGTGCTCGCCCTGCTGGAGGGCGCCGGCACGCCGTGGGGCGTGGTCACGAACAAGCCGGCATACCTGACGGAACCGCTGCTCGAGCAGCTGGCGCTGCGTGCGCGTTGCGCCTGCGTCGTGAGCGGCGACACGCTGCCCCGGCGCAAACCCCATCCCGATCCGCTGGTGCACGCGCTCGGCATGATCCCGGCCGCCGCCGATTGCGCCATCTACGTCGGTGACGCGGAGCGCGACATCGTCGCCGGCCGCGCCGCCGGAATGCGCACGGTGGCAGCGCTCTACGGGTATATTCCGCCCGGCGAGGATCCGGCGGCCTGGGGTGCCGATCACGTGATCGACAGCCCGGACCAGCTGCTGCACATCCTCGGGGCGCAACTCGGAGCTACGGAGAGCCCATGAGCATCTCGCTGTTGGCACTTCTGATCGTCGCGGCGGCAGTCGCCTTCGGGGCGGCGCTCGGGGCAACGCTGGCGATCATGCGTTCCCGGATCACGCGAGCGGAAGAGCGGCTCGCCGCCGCAGTCAGCCGCCTCGCGGGCGATTCGCTCGCGCAGAACAGCGAAACCTTCCTGCGCCTCGCCCAGGAGAACCTCGCACGTCATCAGGAGCGCGCCAAGGCAGAGCTCGGCGAGCGTGAAAAGGCGGTCGCCGCCCTGATCGCGCCGATCCGCGAGGCGCTCGACAAGACCGCGCGCCAGATCGGCGAGATCGAGAAGGAGCGTCACTCCGCGTTCGGCGGCATCCGCACCCAGCTCGCGGCCATGACCGCCGACCAGCAGGCACTGCAGACCGAGACGCGGAATCTCGTCAACGCGCTGCGCCGCCCGCAGGTCCGCGGCCAGTGGGGGGAGTTGACGCTGCGCCGGGTAGCCGAGCTCGCCGGCATGGTCGAGCATTGCGACTTTTTCGAACAAGCGACGCGGGCGGGCGCCGAGGGCGCGATCCGGCCGGACATGATCGTGCGTCTCCCCGACCGCGGCGAGCTCATCGTGGACGTCAAGACGCCGCTCGACGCCTATATCGAAGCGATGGAGGCGACGACCGACCAGGACCGCCGGGTGGCGCTCCAGCGCCACGCCCGTAACGTCGCCGATCGCGTCCGCGAGCTCTCGGCCAAGGCATACTGGTCGCAGTTCGCGAACAGCCCCGAATTCGTCATCCTGTTCATTCCCGGCGACCAGTTCCTGTCGGCCGCGCTCAGTGAGAATCCAGGATTGCTGGAGGAAGCGCTGCGCAACAAGGTCGTGCTGGCCACGCCATCGAGTCTCGTTGCGTTGCTGAAGGCCATCGCCTACGGCTGGCGGCAGTTATCGCTCGCGGAAAACGCGGAGGAGATCCGCCGGCTGGGGCAGGATCTGTACGAGCGGCTCACGCCCTTCACCGGTCACCTGGCCCGGCTCGGCCGTCAGCTCGAAGCGGGCGTCAAGGCCTACAACGAGGCGGTCGGCTCGCTGGAGCGGAAAGTCCTGCCCGGCGCACGCCGGCTCACAGAGCTCGGGATCCGCGGCCGGTCAGAAATCGAGTGGCCGGCGGAGATCGAGTCGATGCCGCGCAGGAGAGCGGAGCTCGAGTCACCCGAGGAAGGGACGACCGCTCCGCGCACCGGCCTGGCCGAACCGGCGACACCCGGCACCGAGGCGGCGACGGTCGACCCCGACGATCTGTCCCGCCCGCATTGAGGACCTGCCTCACGCGGCCATGACCGGGATCGATCACAGGACCTACGTGGCCCCACCCGGGCTCCTGCGTGGCCGCGTGATCCTCGTCACCGGCGCCGGCGACGGCGTCGGGCGCGCCGCCGCGACCGCTTTCGCTGCACACGGGGCGACCGTGGTCCTGCTCGGCCGCACCAGCCGCAAGCTCGAGACGCTGCATGCCGAGATCGCTGCCGCCGGTGACCCCGAGCCCTCGATCGCCGTCTTCGACCTCGCCAAAGCGCAGGGTCCTGCCTACTTCGATCTCGCGACCAGGGTCCGCGAGAGATACGGGAGGCTCGACGGTCTGCTGCACAACGCCGCCCTGCTCGGCGACCGCGCACCGGTCGACCAGTACGACATCGGGACCTGGCACCAGGTGCTGCACGTCAATCTCACGGCACCATTCGTGCTGACACAGGTGCTGATGCCGCTCCTGCGCGAAGCACCGGACGCGTCGGTCCTGTTCACGTCGAGCGGCGTCGGCCGGCGCGGCAAGGCGTACTGGGGAGCCTACGCCGTCTCGAAGTTCGGCATCGAGGGACTGGCGCAGGTACTGGCCGACGAGACGCGCGGCTCGACGCGGATCCGCGTGAACTGCATCAATCCCGGGCCGGCGAGGACCGGCATGCGTCGCAAGGCGTATCCCGGCGAGGATCCGGCCCGGCTGCCGGAACCAGCGACGCTCATGGCGCCCTACCTCTATCTCATGGGGCCCGACAGCCGCGACGTAACCGGCCAGACTCTCGACTGCCAATGATCAAGCGACCGCCTGGCCAGCCGGTGCCGGTAATCCCACGGCCTCGTACAGCTCGGCGAGCTCGCGCGCGGTAAGCTCGCGAAAGCGCCCACGCGGCAGGTGGCGCGGCAGCGTCACCGGGCCGAAGCGCACGCGGATCAGGCGACTCACCTGGTAGCCGGCCGCCTCCCATAGCCTGCGCACGATGCGGTTGCGTCCTTCCGCGACCGCTACGCGGTACCAGCGGTTCGCACCGGCGCCGCCCTCGACGCGAATCTCCGCGAACCGGCCCCGCCCATCCTCGAGCTCGATGCCGCCGCGCAGAAGCCGCAAGTCCGTCTCTGTCGGACTGCCGCGCACGCGTACGGCATATTCGCGCACGAGCGCGCTCGACGGGTGCATGAGCGAATGCGCGAGTGCCCCATCCGTCGTGAAGAGCAGGAGACCCGAGGTGTCGATGTCGAGGCGGCCGACCGCGATCCAGCGTCCCGCCGTCACGCGCGGCAAGGCGTCGAATACCGTCGGCCGGCCCTGCGCATCCGTGCGCGTGCAGATCTCGCCGACCGGTTTGTGATAGACGAGCACACGGGCGCGCGCGCGGTGTCGTGCCGGCGGCAGCCTCGCACGAGGCGGCCGTCCACCGAGATGCGCTCGGTGCCGGTGACCTTCTGCCCGATGAGCGCCGGCTTGCCGTTGATCTTCACCCGGCCTGCGGCGATCCAGCCCTCGATCTCGCGCCGGGAGCCGAGGCCCGTCGAGGCGAGCCACTTCTGCAACCGCTCGGTCATCGCCCTTGCCGGAGCACTCGGGCGATCAGCGGGCCTTCAGCGGAATGACGGATGCCAGCGCCGGTGTGCCCGACTCGATCGGATCGCGCTCGACCCCGGCGGCCGCCCGGGCTTCCTCGATGGAAGACACCGTCGCGGGCTCGTCCGGCAGCACCGCAGCCAGCGGGCGCACGAGCGGCATGGGACTGCCGGGCGGCGCATCGAAAGCACCGTCCGGAAGATCGAATTGCGCCGTCAGCTTGTCCAGATCGCGGATCTCGGCGAGCGGCGGCAGGTCTTCGAGCTGTTTCAACCCGAAGTAGTCGAGGAACTCACGCGTCGTCCCGTACATGGCGGGCTTGCCGGGCACGTCGCGGTAGCCGACGACCTTGATCCAGTTGCGCTCCAGCAGCGTGCGGATGATGTTGGTCGTGACCGCCACGCCCCGGATCTCCTCGACGTCGCCGCGGGTGACCGGCTGCCGATAGGCCACGATGGCAAGCGTCTCCATCAGCGCGCGCGAATAGCGAGGCGGCCGCTCCTCCCAGAGTCCGGCAAGCCACGGAGTCATTGCGCTGCGTACCTCGATACGGAAGCCAGCTGGCAACTTCATTGAGCCTGATGCCGCGGCTCCGGTAGTCGGCCTCGAGGGCATCCAGGGCCTGGCGCAGCTCGGGGCGCGACGGCGAATGGTCATCGCCGAACAGCGTGCGCATCTGGTCCAGGCTGAGCGGACGGCCCGCGGCCAGCAATGCAGCCTCCAGGACGTACTTGATCTCGTCTCTTTCCATGATCGTTACTCGTCGATTGCGATTTCCGCGATGCCGACTCCCGGGGGACCGGCCGTCGTCGCCACGCGGACATGAATGGGCGCGAAGGCTTCGGTCTGTACGATCTCGATGAGCGATTCCTTCAGGAGCTCGAGCACGGCGAGGAACGTGACCGTGACCCCCATGCGGCCTTCGCGTGGATCGAACAGCCGGTGGAACTCCTGGAAGCCGCCCTCGTTAAGGCGTGCGAGCACTTCCGACATGCGCTGGCGGACCGACAGCGGCTCGCGCTGGATATGATGGTGGGCAAACATCTCGACGCGCCGCATGACGTCGCCGAACGCCACCAGCATCTCGCGCAGCGTGAGGTCGGGCAGTTTCGTCACGACCGGCTTTTCAGCGAGATCGGCCCGCGTCTGCCAGGTATCGCGCTCCATGCGCGGCAGCATCGTCCACCGCCTCCGCCGCCCTCTTGAAGCGCTCGTATTCCTGCAACCGCCGGACCAGCTCCGCCCGCGGGTCGGCCTCCTCGTCTTCTGCCGCCGAGGGCCGAGGCAGCAGCATCCGTGACTTGATCTCGGCGAGCATTGCCGCCATCAACAGATATTCGCCGGCGAGCTCGAGCTGCAGCTCCTTCATCACCTCGATGTAATTCACGTACTGTCGGGTGATCTCCGCGATGGGAATGTCGAGGATGTTGAGATTCTGCCGGCGGATCAGGTACAGGAGCAGGTCGAGCGGGCCTTCGAACGCCTCGAGGAATACCTCGAGCGCATACGGCGGTATGTAGAGATCGCGCGGCAATTCGGTGACCGGTTGTCCCTCGACGACGGCAAACGGCATCTCGCCCTGCGCGGGCTGTCCGGCGGTCGATTCTTCGGGCAGAAAGGCGGTCGCCGGGCCGGCCGTGTTGTCGATCAGGGTGAGAGAGGTTCCCCCTGCCGCCTCGCCCGTCTTCATGCTCAGCTGCCCTTCGCGCCGACCGCAACCAAAACAAAATCCCGGACCACGTTGAACAACGGTCCAAGAACTCGATCGAGATGTCCGAAAACCAGCAACGCGACGACGATTATAAGCCCGTAGGGTTCGATGAGATCGAGCCGCCGCCCGAGGCTCTCGGGCAACAACCCGCGCAACACCCTGCCGCCGTCGAGGGGTGGTATAGGAAGCAGATTAAATAGACCGAGCAGGACATTGAAAAAAATACCGAAATTAGCCATCACACGGAGGAAGTCCGCGGCTCCGGCCGACACGCGATCGAGCGGGCCGACCAGATGCAGAGACGCGCCCCAGGCCAGAGCCATCACCAGGTTCGCCGCCGGCCCGGCAGCGGCGACCGCGATCATCGCGCGCTTCGGGTCGCGCATCGCGCGCGGATTGATGGGGACGGGCTTCGCCCAGCCGAACAGGAACCCGCCGAGCCAGACCATCATGAGCGGAACGACGACGGTACCCATGGGATCGATGTGCTTCAGTGGATTCAGGCTGAGGCGCCCGAGCCCTTCGGCGGTGTGATCCCCGAAACGCCGGGCCATCAGGCCGTGCCCGACTTCGTGCAGCGTGATGCCAAACAGCACGGGGATGGCGGCTACGGCGATGAAGGCAACGATGTCCGTACCGGCCATGCGGCGATTATACGGACACGACCCGCGAATCACATGAATCGGGAGACATCCCCCTTGCCCCGGCGCAGGACCTTCGGATAGTCGCCGGTCAGATCCACCACGGACGTCGGCTCGGCGCCGCAATTGCCGCCGTCGACGACGAGATCGAGCTGGCCGTTCAGACGTTCGAGGATTTCCGTGGCTTCGGTGAGCGGTGCCGCATCTCCCGGCAGCAGCATCGTGGAGCTCATGATGGGCTCGCCGAGCTCGGCCAGGATCGCCAGTGGCACCGGGTGATCGGGCACGCGGATGCCGATCGTCCGGCGCCGGGGATTCTGCAGGCGGCGAGGCGTCTCCTTCGTGGCGCGCAGGATGAACGTGAAGGGCCCGGGCGTGTGGGCGCGCAGCAGCCGGTAGGCCCAGTCGTCGACACGCGCGTAGGTCGCGATCTCCGAGAGATCGCGGCAGACGAGCGTGAAGTTGTGATGCCTGTCGGTGCGCCGGATGCGTTCGATTCGCTCTACGGCGTCGCGTGCTCCCATCCGGCAGCCGAAGGCATAGCAGGAATCCGTGGGATAGACGATGAGGCCGTCGTCGCGCAGGATCGCGACCGCCTGCAGCACGAGACGGTGCTGCGGGTTGACGGGATGGACCCTGATCAGGCTGGTCATGCTGGCATTGTAGGCGCGGTCGCCTCCGGGCCTTCTCTCCGTTTGGGTATCATTACCCGCCCATGCAAGCGCTGATCGAATTCTGGCCAGTCGCGGCCTTCTACGTCGCCTACAAGCTGAGCGGGGACAACTTCCAGACAGCGGTCGTCGTCATCATGATCGCCATGCTGGTCCACGTTGCCGTGACCTGGGCCATCAGGCGCACGGTGACACGTATGACGCTCGTGTCTGCCGTGATGGTGGAGGTTCTCGGTGCGATAAGCCTGCTGCTGAAGAGCCAGCTCGTGTTCATGTGGAAGCCCACCGTGGTGAACTGGCTGTTTGCCGCGGTCTTTCTCGGCAGCCACCACATCGGCGACAAGCCGATCATTCAGCGGCTGCTGGGATCGCTTGCGGACGGACAGATTTCCCTGAGCGCGCGCGAGTGGCGGATCCTCAATCTCATGTGGGTCGCATTCTTCTTCCTGAGCGGTGCGGCGAACATCTACATCGCGTACAACTTCCCCGAGCACGTCTGGGTGAGCTTCAAGCTGTTCGGCCTGATCGGCCTGACCGTCGTGTTCATCGTGATACAGGCGATCTGGCTCGCCCGGCACGACCGCAGTCCCCGCGAGGAATGAGAGCAGCCTGAAAGGCAAACCCGATGCTCTACGCGATCATGGGTGAAGATGTCCCCGGCAGCCTCGAGCGGCGCAAGTCGGTGCGCGCGGCGCACCTCCAGCGGCTCGAGCAGCTGCGCGACGCCGGGCGGCTCGTGATCGCCGGGCCTCATCCCGCCATCGACTCGCCGGACCCGGGGCCGGCGGGCTTCAGCGGCAGCCTGATCGTCGCCGAATTCGCATCGCTCGAGGAGGCCGAGCGCTGGGCGGCCGCCGATCCGTATGTGACCAGCGGAGTGTTCGCCAGAGTGAAGGTGCAGCCATTCCGCCAGGTGCTGCCGTGACCAGGGAACGCGTCGCGCTCATCCGGGAACGCCTGGCCGCGGCATTTGGCGCGGGCGAGGTCGAGGTGCAGGACGAGAGTCACTTGCACGTGGGACACGCCGGGGCGCGTGAAGGCAAAGGGCATTTCCGCGTCCGCATCGTGTCCGACCGGTTCGCCGGCCTGCGGGCGCTGCAGCGGCACCGGCTGGTCTACGAGGCGCTCGGGGATCTCATGCAGACCGACATCCACGCGCTCGCCGTGGCCGCGGTCACGGCAGACGAGGCGCGCCAGGAGCGCTGACGGCGAGTGCGAAGACTCCGGGCCCCTCGGCGGGTGGGGCGCCCGGCTTGGCGATACCCATGAGCGCCGCGAGTGCGAGACCGAGCCAGATCGCGATCACGAGCGGACGCGTGCGGGCATGGCTCGCGGCCATCGACGCCTCGACCTGCCCGGCCCTCTCGCCCGCCGCCAGCCTTCGCAACCCTTCCGTGAACGGCCGCAGTCGCAGCCGCAGCAGCAGGCCGAGCAGCATCAGCGCCGCGAAGATCAGCAGTTTTCCGGCCACGTAGGGCGCCGCATCGAGCCGTCCCGTGAACCACGACCAGGCGACCGATGCCGGCACGGCCACGACCAGCACCGCGCGAAACGCGAGGTCGAGCCGGGCAACAGTCGCGCCGAGCGGGGTGCCGTCCCGCCAGTAGCCAGCGAGCACCACCAGGAGCCAGACCGGGCCGAGCAGCACGATGCCTGCCATCTGCCACCAGGGATGCGGCACGCCGACGTACTCGGTGAGGATTCCGCCAACCGTCAGCATGAGGCTCGCCGCGATGCGCGGCGCGAGGTCGATCGAGTTCATCAGCCCTGCGGTACGCAGGCGTTGCTCCGGGATGAGTCCCGGCGCGACGACCGCCCGGCTGCAGATGAAGACGCCGAGATCTGCGCCGAGCCAGAAGACGAACAGCAGCAGATGCGCGTAGCGCCACAGACCGTGGACGGTCACTCCAGCGTCCGCGTGCACGCCCGGCCCGGCGGCGGCTGCAGCGCCCGCCACGAGCAGCGCGGCGAGGAGCAACCCTGCCGTCTTAGCCCGCAACGCTGCTCCTCAGGCTGCTGGCCTCGACGAGCCGAGCCAGCGGTATACGACGCCAGCCAGGGACGCGCCGATGATCGGTGCCAGCCAGAACAACCAGAGCTGCTGGATGGCCCAGCCTCCGACGATCAGCGCGGGTCCGGTGCTGCGTGCAGGGTTTACCGAGGTGTTCGTCACCGGGATGCTGATCAGGTGGATCAGCGTCAGCCCGAGGCCGATCGCGATCGGCGCAAAGCCTGCCGGCGCCCGCGGGTCCGTCGAGCCGAGGATGATGATCAGGAACATGAAGGTCATGACGACCTCCGTGACGAAGCCGGCCATCATCGAGTACCCGCCGGGTGAATGTTCGCCAAACCCGTTCGACGCGAGGCCGCCGCTGAGCTCGAATCCGGGTTTGCCGCTCGCGATGAAGTAGAGGACGGCGGCTGCGACGATCGCGCCGAGCACCTGGGCGATCACGTAAGGGACCAGCTCGGCGAAGCTGAACCGCCCCCCCACCGCGAGCCCCACCGAGACCGCGGGATTCAGGTGACAGCCGGAGATGTGGCCGATCGCGTAGGCCATGGTCAGGACCGTGAGGCCGAACGCGAGCGCCACGCCGACGAAGCCGATGCCCAGGTCGGGAAACGCCGCGGCCAGGACGGCGCTGCCGCAACCGCCGAGAACCAGCCAGAACGTGCCGATGAATTCCGCCCCAAGCTTGTTGATCATGACGCAACCCCCTGCATGCTTGTCTCGCCACAGAGCAGCAGGAGTATAGGCCCGGCGCTCGCGGCGGGTCTATTGCGCCTGTTGTGCCGGCGGCGGCGCGATCCGGCCCCCCTGCGCGATGTCCTGCAGAAAGGCGAGTATCTGGTGGCTCGTATACGTGCGCGCGGGTTCGAGCTCTCCGTGATTGGTCGCGCCGATCACGCGGCCGTCCTTGCCATAGAACACGGCCACCGGAATTCCCATCTGCAGGTCCACGCCGAGCTCCCTGGCGAGCGCGAGGTTGCGATCGAAGTCGCCGACGTCGACGCTGACGATCTCGTAGTGCTCGGCCACGAAGCTGCGTACCGGGTCGCTGTGAAGCTGGCGATGCAGGGCCCGGCAATCGGCGCACCAGTTGGCGCCGAAGGTTACCATCAGGAGCTTGTGCGCCGACCTGGCGCGGTCACGAGCCGCGGCGAAGTCACGCCGGGCGTCAGCGTCCTTGCGATAGGGCAACCGGGCGGGGTCGAGACCCCACTCGGCATACAGGGCCGGAGTCTCGACATGCGTGGTCTTCGCGGGGGTTCCAGCCTCCTCCGTGCCAAGGGCGGCCCCGGCCACCGCCGTGAGCGCGGCCCCGGCCAGCGCGGCCCGGAGGAAGGCGGAGCCGCGAACTCGCCTGAATGCCTTGCAAGACAATCTCATCGCGCTACCGTCCATAGCGGCCAAGAATAATGAATATGTTACGCTTCGAACCGCCGGGGGGCCCGCCTGCACAAAAGATCTAACGGGGCGAGAGGCGCATACATGCTGTCCATTCCGTGGATTCGTTCGATTCTGAGTTGCGCTGCCATCGGACTGTTCGCCTTGGGCCCGCCGTACGCGGGCGCCCAGGAAGAGGAAAGCCAACCAGCCGGCGGCGCGGAAGCAACCGAACCCGAAAGTGCACCGGCGGCAGAGCCGGAAACGCCGTCAGAAACACCGGCCGAAAGTCCGGCCGAAGCACCGGCCGAAACCGAGGGCACGGCCGCGCCGGAGACGCCCGCCGTCGAGGAAGATACCGGGCCGCGGCCCCTGGACGAAATCGTCGTCACGGCGCGGAAAGTCACCGAGAGCATCCAGGACGCGCCGCTATCGGTCGTCGTGCTCGACGCTTCGAAGATGACCGCCTCGGCGATCACGAAAGTCGAAGAGCTCGTGGCCTATGTCCCGAACATTGCCATGTCAGAGACCGGCATCGGCACCAACCTCTACGTGCGTGGCATCGGCTCCGGCATCAACCAGGGATTCGAGCAGTCGGTCGGCATGTACATCGACGGCATCTACTACGGCCGCGGCCAGCTCACGCGCGCGCCGTTCCTCGACATTGCCCAGGTCGAGGCGCTGCGCGGCCCGCAGGCGATACTCCTCGGTAACAACAGCATCGCCGGCGCGTTGAACCTCACCACGGCCAAGCCGACCGACACGTTCCTCGCCTCGGCCGATGGGCTCTACGAGCCCGACAACAACGAACAGGAAATCAGCGGCGTGCTCTCGGGCCCGTTGACCGACCGCCTGTCTGCCCGCTTCGCTGCCCGCTACCGCACCATGGACGGTTACGAGGACAACGTCACGCTCGGCCGGGACGAGCCTAACCGCGAGGAAACCAGCGGCCGCCTCACTTTGGCCTGGGACGGTGACATCTGGGATGGGACGCTGAAATACGAAAAGAACAAGTTCAACGTGAAGGGCCGGCAGATCGAGATCATCAAGGCCCTGCCCTCGACGGCCGAAGCCGTGAGCGAAGGCCTGACCAGCCAGACGGGTTTCAGCCGCAACAGCGGCAGCGCACAGGGCTCAGCCAATGATTACTGGCGCCCCGGCCATACCTACCTTGAGTACCTCAGCACGTTTTTCGGCAATTCGTCGGCTGTCCCCGGTGTGTTTAACGCGGATACCGATTACCTGCCTGCCGATCCGTCGATAGGCAACGGCACAGCCGATTACACCCGCGGCTCCAACGGCGACAAGAGCGACAACGACATCGACGCCGTGATCCTGACGCTGAACTTCGATATCGGCGACTACCAGCTGACCTCGATCACGGGTTACCTGAAGTACACGTACACGGAGATCTGCGACTGCGACTTCACCGGAGCGCCGCAATTCAACCTGCTGTCGACCGAGAAGTATGACCAGTGGAGCCAGGAGTTCAGAATCGCGTCCCCGACGAGCGACCGCCTGCACTGGCTCGCGGGCGTGTACTACCAGGACGACACCCTCAACTTCGGCGACCAGATCTTCCTGCCACTGGACGACCCATACCGCAGCGGCGTGGTCCGGCTCGTGGGCTACGCCACGACCGGCAACGACCAGGGCGCGAACGATTCCCTCGGCGATACCTCGGCGTTCCGCAACTTCGACCAGAACGACTACGTGAGCTCGGTGTTCGCCCAGGTCGGCCTCGACATCACCGACCGGTGGCGAGCCAGCCTCGGCACGCGCTACACGCACATGGAAAAGGAAGCAAGCCGGATCCTGCGCGAGGGAGATCTCAATCGAGTGCCCTTCGACCTGAACACTCCGGAGGGCTACGACCGCCTGTCGCAGGGTGCGCTGCTCTTCTCGTCGATCTTCAAAGTCGCGTTTCATCAGCTGAGCGGCTCGCGCATAGAGAACAACACCGCGTTCGAGTTCGTCACCGATTTCGACCTGACCGACGACGTGATGCTCTACGCGTCCTATAAGACGGGGTTCAAGTCCGGCGGTTTCGATGCCCGTTCCAACAGCGAGCCGATACCGGGGTCGACCGGCGCCGGCAGCCTCTATCCTGCATCGCTGCAGCAGACCGTGGTCAACAACGCCCCCCCCGGGTCCTTCGAATTCGAAGACGAGCAGGCGAAGGCGTACGAGGCAGGCTCGAAGATCAAGCTCCTCAACGACACCGCCGAGATCAACATCGCGCTCTTCCACACCAAGTTCGACAACCTGCAGGTGAGCATCTTCGACGGCACGCTCGGCTTCAACGTCGGCAATGCCGCCTCGGCGACGAGCGAGGGCATGGAGCTCGACGGACGCTGGGCCATCACCGACGACTGGTTCCTCACGGGTTCCATCGGTTACCTGCATTTCAATTTCGACGACTTCAAGAACGGTCAGTGCAACCAGGGACAGGTACCCACCTATCCCGCGAATCTTCCTCCGGAGGATCCGAACTACGCATTCCGCGGCAAGTGCGACTACACGGACAAGCGCAACCAGTACGTGGCCGACTGGTCGGGGACCGTGGGACTCAAGTACGAGCACCCGCTGGGCGACAACCTGCTGTTCCGCTCGGGTCTCGACGTGCTGTTCACGGATCACTACAACCCCTCGCAGAACCTCGACTCCCGGGTCGAGCAGGCCGGCTACGCCGAATTCAACCTGCGCCTGGCCCTGGCCAACCCCGACGACCGCTGGGAGGTCGCCGTGCTCGGGCGCAACCTGGGCGACGAGAGCGTCGTGAGCTACGCCAACGACACCCCTCTGGCCTTCAGCCAGTTCGGCTCGCCGACGTACTACGGTTTCATGGATCAGGGCCGCAATGTTGCATTGCAGGCATCCTACAAGTTCGGCGACTGACCCTTATTTAATTGAGACGACGCCACGCCGCGCTTATGTAACATCCGCTGTTCAAACTCGCCGGCAAAGGGTTATAGTTCCCGCGGGTATCAGAAGAACGTCTCATCAGGCCAACATGCCGCTCTGCCGGCGGTAAAAAAATAGAGATCGGGGGATTCGACATGTTCAAGACTCTCAGCATACGTCTCGCACTCGCTGCAGGCGCGACTCTCGTCAGCACCGGCGCGATGGCGGCGGCGATCGACGAATTTAAAGCCACCAACGGCTTGACTGGCATTTACAGCTCGTCGTTTGGCGGAGGGCTCCCGCCTTGTGGTGGCTCATCGCCGCCGTACTGTTCGTTCTTCGGTGGCTTTCCGAGTGCGGGTCAAATAGCAGTTGTTGGCGTCTCGCCTAATCCCACGGGCGTGACCACTGCGACACCGTTGGGCATTACCGGAGCGGGTCCGGGGTCTTTCCTGAACCTGACGTCCGACGGTGTTAACTCGACGCTCACCGGCGGCACCATCACATTCGGGAACGCCACGCTCACGATTCCGTCGCAGGGCGTGACGGCGACTATCGCTAACGCCGGCATGGTCCTTGACCCGGCGGCTCAGGTAGCTGCGGTCAATGGCAATGGCCATTCAGAGTTCCTGGTCAACCTGCAGCCGAGCGTAGCGTCGGACTTCAGCCTCTTCTCCGCAGTGACGACCAGCTGCACCGGACCAGGTGCACCAGGCGGGGTCTGCGGCCTGATTACCACTAACGCTCTGAACCTGGATATGGTGAGGTACCGGTTGTTCGTGCAGTGGGACCCGACCTTCACGCAGTTCACTTCGACGTTTATCGGACAGACCGCCAATAACTCGATGGTATTCGCGAACCTCGACACCGTGCCGGTCCCGGCAGCCGTGTGGTTGATGGGTTCTGCAGTCGGGCTGCTCGGTTGGATTCGTCGCAAAGCGCTCCGCAGCTGACGCGAACGCTGGATACGTAACGGGAAAAGCCCTGCTGCGAAGCGGGGCTTTTTCTTTATGTAAGATCGTCTTTCTTACTTCATGTCACACTTTCCTGACCCCACACCACAAGACTATAGTGATGTAAGTCACTAAGAAGACTCCCGAGGGGGGACTTACCATGTATCGAACTGCACGGTTAACCATCGCGACCGCGCTGGCACTGACGGGCTCCGCGGCTTTGGCAGCTAATTACGCCATCGACACCGCCAACACCGCCAACGGCCTCAACGGCATCTACAGCGCCACCTTCGACGGCGGTCTGACCGCCTGCGGCGGCGGCTCGACGACCTACTGCACCTTCTTCGGCGGCGACCCCGCGCTGACGCGCAACGTCACGTCGATCCCGGTCGACTCGGGGGTCGTCAACAACGTGCCGGGCGGCATCGGCCCGACCGGCATACCCGTGGCACCCGTCCCGGCCTCCGGCTCCTTTCTTGACCTCACGCTCGGCGGCGGCAACACAACGCTGACGCTCGGGCAGAGCTCGATCACCTTCGGCGTCGTCGACATCTGCATCAGCCAGGCGAACGGCTGCCAGACGATCAACGTCCACGCGGTGGACGCCGGCATGGTGTTCGATGCGCCGCAACCCGCAATCGCGGCGCCGCTCACGCCTGCTGGCGGCGGCAGCACCGGTACGACGACCGTGCCGATCGACGGCAGTGGCAAGGCCGTCTTCGAAGTGCAGAACGGAGGCGGGATCGTGCTGGACTTCAGCAGGTTCTCGCAGATCGTGACGAGCTGCACGGGCGGGAACCCGCCGGTTGCAGGTGGCGGACAATGTGCTCTCGTGACCCTGGACGTGCTGAACCTCGACGTCATCCGCTACGTGCTCGAGATCGACTGGGATCCGACCTTCACCTCGTTCACGGGCCGCCTCATCGGTCAGACCTCGAACAACTCGTTCATCTTCGTGCGGATGAACTCGGCCGGCGCGGACCAGGACGGCGACAACGTGGTCGACACCGCCGACAACTGCCCGGTGAATGCGAATGGCGCGCAGACCAACAGCGACGCGGATGCGCGCGGCGACGCGTGCGACAACTGCCGGATGGTGAACAACATGGATGCCGGGCAGGTGGCTAACGCCCCCGGCACGCTCCGCGCGCAGCTCGATGCCGACAAGGACGGCTTCGGGAACATCTGCGACGCAGACATCAACAACTCGGGCTCGACGGCGACCAGCGACTACACGCTCCTGCGCAACGTGCTGAACCATCTGGACAGCGAGACGACGTGCACGGCGCCGTGCGTAGCCGCCAATATCATCAAGTCCGACATGAACGGCAGTGGCTCCGTCACGACCGCGGACTACACGCTGCTGCGCAACCGGCTGAACACGGCGCCCGGACCGTCGGGTCTGGCCTGCGCGACCCTTCCGGTCGTCACCATCCCCTGCCCGGCCCCGCCGCCGTTCTGAGCGTTCGAATGACCAGCCCCCGGAGGCCTCTCCGGGGGCTTTTCTTTTGCCTGTTGATAAGCGCTGGTGCTTATTCCAGACTGGCCCTAACGAGATCGGGGGATACCGGCCGCCATCATGAAAGCCACAAGAATCGTCGGCCACCTGGCGCCTGTCGCGCTCGGGCTCGTGGCCGTGACCGCCGCCGCCACGCCGGTACCGCTCGACACCACGAGCGCACTGAACGGCATCACGCAGATCTACAGCGCCACCTTCGACGGCGCCCTGGCTCCCTGCAGCACGCCCGGATCCCCGTCGTATTGCGCGTTCTTCGGCGGCTATCCACCCGCCTCTCCCCCCGCCACGCGCGCCATCGCGATCACGCCTACGCCGACGGGTGTCGTGCAGGGCGTGCCGGGCGGCATCCACCCGCCGCCCGTGGCGGGCTCGTTTCTCGATCTCACCCTCAGCCCCGACCATACGCAGCTGACGATCGTGGGCGGCACTGTCAAGATTCCGGATCTGACATTGACGATCCTGGGCAGCACCTTCGTCACCGCGAAGGGTGCCGGAATCGCATTCTCCAGCGCTCCCCAGACCACGTCAGTGGACGCGAACGGCGTGGCGGTGTTCACGGTCAACACCGCACCTGCCGTCGTCGTCGATTTCAGCACCTTCACCGAAGTCGTCGCCGGAAACTTCACCGGCAGCGATGGGGACTGCATCGGACAGCTTTGCCCCCTCATTCCGGTCCTGACGCTGGACATGATCCGGTACCGGCTGGTAATCGACTACGACGACACGTTCAGCAGCTTCACGGCGAGTTACGAGGGACAGACCGCCAACAACTCCATGCTGTTCATCACGATGAATTCCAACGCCACGGCCCCCGAGGGCATCACCGTCAGCGATTCCGTCGCCCCCACCAGCGACCTGCTGGTGCCGTTTGGCGGTATCGTGCAGCTCGGCACTGCGACGCAGACCGTGACGATCACGAACAACGGCGACAGCGATTTCCCTGTGGGGACGCTGGCCCAGACGGATGCATTGGCCCCACCTTTCGCGCTCGGCAACGACGGCTGCTCGGGTCAGACCCTGACGCCCGGATCGAGCTGCACCACCCAGGTTACCTTCTCGCCGACGGCCATCGGCGACTTCAGCGACAGCTTCGACATCCCGTCGCTCGGAACCATCGCGGTGAGCGGGACCGGCACCTTCAAGGTCACGGACTCCTCGGGGGCGGCCGATGACCGTTTCGTGTCGTTCTTCAACGTGGACATTGGATCTTCGGGTCAGCAGACGGTCACGGTCACGAACGAGGGCGCCACCGACCTGATGATCGGCTCGATCGGACAGACGAATCCGCTGGCGGCACCGTTCGCCATCGATACGGATAACTGCACGGGCCAGACGATCGTGCCGTCGGGGAGTTGCATGCTGACGGTCTCATTCACGCCGGGCGCGGTAGCGTCGTACCCCGATGCCTTCGACATCCCGTCGAACGATCCGGACCAGGTGACCGTCACGGTCTCCGTCAACGGCGACGGCGGCATGGCCGTCGAGCCGCCGACGCCGCAAGGCGCGAGCTCGGGCTTCATGGCGCTCGATCCGGCGACGTTGCTGGCTCTCGGCCTGACGGGGGCCGCAATTCAACGGCGCCGCCGCCGGCTCCACTGAGCCGCCCCGGCAGGCGAGCTTCAGTCTGCGCGGGTGACCGCCCAGTCGCAGATCCAGCGCAACCCGTCCGCCTCGCCGCCGAACCCTTCCAGTGCGGCGAGCGCTTCGGCGCGCAACTCAGCCATCCGCTCGCGGGCCCTTTCGGTCCCGACCAATGACGGCAACGTCGGCCGGTATTTCCGCTTGTCCGGGAGCAACAGATGGTCCGCGACCTGGAAGGCGAGCCCCACCGCCAGGCCATAGCGCTGCGCGGCCGCCAGGCGCGGGTCGCCGCCGTTTGCGCGCAGCCGGCAGGGCATGACGGCCGCGGCGCGCAGCAGGCCACCCGTCTTGCGCGCGTACACCTCCTCCACGAACGCCGGTGTGACCGGCTCGGCCCCGCCGGCGATCTCCATCGCCTGGCCGCCCGCCATCCCTTCCGAGCCGCTCGCCCCGGCGAGATCCAGCAGGAGCTGGCGCCGGGTAGCCGCCGACGCGCCGAGTGCGGCGTCGGACGCCAGGACCCGATAGGCGTGCGCCTGCAGCGCATCGCCCGCCAGGATCGCGGTGGCATCGTCGAAGGCCATGTGCGTCGTTGCCCTCCCGCGACGCTGCGCGCGGTCGTCTATGGCGGGCAAATCGTGATGCACCAGCGAGTAGGCGTGGACGAGCTCGACCGCCACGGCGATGGCATCCACACGCTCCGGGGTGATCTCGAGCCACTCTGCAGCCGCGTAGACGAGGATGGGCCGGAAGCGCTTGCCGCCGCCGAGGACCGAGTAGCGGACCGCCGTATGGAAACGCTCGGGATGCGTGGCGGCGGGTGGCAGCCAGCGCTCCAGCGCGCTGTCTGTCCGTTCCCGGTATCCGGCAATCCTGTCTGCGAAGCCCATCGCGAAGTTCAACCGGCAGGAACGAGCCGGCTCAACGCACGTAGCGGTAGTATTCGACGCCCTCGTCGGCGTACTCGGGCGCGGTGCTGCTGCCGACACGATCGATGACGAATTCGTCGTGTGCGGCAACCGGGCGCGGGCCGTTGCCGGTTCGATGCAGATCCACGTACTCCGTGTGGGCGAGGTCCACGGCGGGCTCGAGCGCCGCGGCGAAGCCGATGCAACGCGCCGCAGCTGCCCAGTCCGGGACCGCCCGCATCGGGATCGCCTCCGCGGCGTCGCCGCTGCCATAACCGAGCGCGAGCACCTCCTGACCGGCAAGGTCCACATTTCCGGTCACGGCCTCCTCGAGGCCGGCCGCCATCCAGGCCGGCAAGGAGGCAGAATACAGGTTGCCGAGCTCGCGCATCGGCAGCGCCCCAAGCTGCATCTTCGCAGCGACGATCTCCTGGTAGAGCGGGTGACTGCGGAAATCGCGCAGCAGCCGCATCGTCAGCGGCCAGGGGTCACGCTCGAGCTCGCCTTCGAGCACGAGGGCGAGGATGTCCGGCACGGACCGCATCTCCGCCAGCACCTCGTCCAGCTCCAGCCGGGCGGTATCGCAATATCCTGCGAGTTCGGCACGGCCGGCGGCCCCATCGTGAGCGAGACCCGAAAGGTAGGTGAAGCCCAGTGAATTGAGCGGCATGCGCTCGTAGGGCCGGTGCATGAATACCGCGCGCACGCCGCGCAGGTATTCGAGCGGCTCACGGCCCAGGCGCGTGAACATCTCCCGCATCGCGTGGAGTGCCTGGTCGAGATAGCAGGTGGTCGAGTACTTGCCGTTGAAGACCGGCGTCTCGCGAAAATAGGAGCCGCTGCCATTCGCGCGCACCATGGGCTTGCGGAAATCGAGCGCCCGATACGCCGACGCGCTGCCGCAGGCTGCGAGGTTCACCTCGAGGAGCCGCGGGTCTTTTTCGATCAGCATCGCCACGGCGCCGGCGCCCTGCGTGGGTTCACCGGAGCTGCCGAGGTCGTACTTCGCCACGTCGGCGCTGACGACGATGGCGGCCACGTCGCCGGGTTCCGTCGCGAGATAGCGCAGGGCGGCCTTCATCGCGTAGATACCGCCAAGACACGCGTGCTTGAATTCGGGCACTTCACAACCGCGGTTGAGCGGGGCCATGCCGAGGTCGCCCAGGGCCGCATCGAGCATTCCGCGGACGATGACGGCGCCGGCCGAATTGTCGGTGCTCGACTCCGTGCCCAGCGCGAGAAACCGCACGCGCCGGGGATCGACGTCGTAGCGTTCCATCAGCCGCAACGCGGCGGTCGCCGCCATGGTGTAGATGCTCTGTCCCGGACCCGGCATGCGGAAGCCGGTCCCCACGACGGACTTCACCTTGTCCCAGGAAGTCCCGGTCCAGCCGCACCACTTCTGCAGGTCGACCCGGTACGGCGGCAGGTATACCGCGAAGCCCGAAATGCCGATCGGCTCAGAAACCCTCTGCGAATGCGCCACGAATGCCTCAATCCGGTCAACGCCAGCCGCAATAGTAAAGGACTGACGCTATGGCCGATAGCCGACTAAACGGTGGCAACCGCAGGTGCAGTTGCGGCCCGTTCGGGCATGGCAATCTGGTTATTGGTGCTGAACTGGTAGTCCTGAAACACGTGCTGCGCCGTGAGCAGCTGGTAACGCCCATCAGGCAGCCGATGCGTGGTGTCCTTCACCCGGTAGATCAAATGGCCACAGGTGTAGCAGTTGAACTTGCTGAAGTGATAGCAGAGGCACACCTTGCCCTGCACCGGCAGCTTGTTGCCTCTGGCGTCGACCGGCGTCGCCTCGTAGGCATCGAGATACGCGCAGGTGCCTTCGCGGCTCAGGAGATAGCCGAAGGCCTCGCACTGCGGCTTGATGTTCGAGGTGAAACACGGGCTGTAGGAGAGCAGGCGGATCGGGTACCCGGTCGGCGACACGCCCGAGACCACGAGATCTTCCTCCACGGCCCGGGCATATTCCTGCTTGACGCGCGCGGGCAGTCCGCATTCCTCGGTGATGGTGAACCGCGTCGCCACCTGCACGGCGGCGGCGCCCATGCGCAGGTAGGACACGGCGTCCGTGCCGGTGAAGATGCCGCCGGCCGGGATCACCGGTATCCCGAGCTTCTCTTCTCTGAGATAGGCGAGGATCTCGGTGACGATGTCGCGGAGGTTGTAGTCGCGCCAGTCATCTCCGAAGCCGAGATGCCCACCCGCGAGAGGACCCTCGACGATTACGTAATCCGGCAGCCGGCCCACGCGGTTGGCGCTCTTCAGAAAGATCTTCAGGGCCCGCACGCTCGAGACGATCGGTCCGATCTTGACGTCGCGGAATCGCGGATGATCCTCGATCAGCCGGAGGCTGCCGATGTGCAGTCCCGCGGACAGGGTGATGCCATCGATGCCGCCGTCCATCGCGCCGGTCAGGCGCGCGCGCAACGTATCGCCCGGCGCGCCCATCGTCAGTTTCTCCATCACGTTGATGAAGATCGCCCCGCTCCCCTGTTTGCGCTCCATCGTGTGGCGCACGTGGTTGACCTGGGCCTGGTGCAGGTGCTCCAGATCGAATTTCACCGTGGTTTTGTCGAAGCCGTCACGCGTGCTGCGGTGCTTCTGCGACTTGGCTTTCGTGAAATGGGTGTCGTACTTGCGGTCCGACACTTCCTGGACCATGGCGTCGGAGATGTGCCCCACGCCGCCAAGCCGGGCCGCGGCGAGCGCGAGCTCCGAGGTGGAGATGTCGACGCCCATGCCCCCGACGACGATCGGCACGAGATCGAACTGGCCGAGATGGAAGCGGTAGTTGTCGACTCGGTCTTCCAGGAGAGGCAGCGAATCCATCGGCACCCACCGCACACCACAAAACCCGTTGCATATTAATGGACTATCGCCTCCGGGAACAGCACGAACCGCCTTCCGCGGCGGGTGGCGCCTGGCCCGGCAACCGCCTGTCGCCTCCGCACCACGCAGGATGCGCTCGCTGGCGCGGCGCGCGGTCCGGGCGCGACAGTCGCGCAAGTCTCGCAACCCGACCTACACTGAAGCTGGTTTCACTCGCGAGGGATCCCGGCATGCAGGGGCTGATGATGGACGTGCCGCTGACGATCACCGGCATTATGGAACATGCCGAGCGCAGCCATGGTGACCGCGAAATCGTTTCGATCACCATGGACGAGCCGCGCCACCGGTACACCTACCATGAGGCGTTCCGCCGCGCCCGTCGCCTCGCCAATGCGCTCGCGCGCCTGGGCGTGGCGCCAGGCGACCGCGTCGCCACGCTCGCCTGGAACGACCATCGCCACTTCGAGCTCTACTATGCGGTCACGTGCTCGGGCCAGGTGCTGCACACGATCAATCCACGCCTGGCCCCCGAACAGATCGCCTGGATCGCCAACCATGGCGGCGCCCACTGTCTCTTCGCAGATCCCGAGTTCGCGCCGCTGATCGGAAAGATTGCACCACACCTGACGTCGGTGCGTACGGTCGTGTTCATGACGGACGCGGCGCACATGCCCGAGACGGCTCTAAGCCATGCGCTCTGCTACGAGACGCTGCTCGAGCGGGAGAGCGAGGCCTTCGACTGGCCGAGGCTCGACGAGCGCGCGGCGAGCGTGCTCTGCTACACCTCCGGCACCACGGGCGATCCGAAGGGTGTCCTGTACAGCCACCGCTCGACCGTGATCCACGCCCTGGCCGCGAGCCTCGGTGACATCATGGGCCTGCGCGCGCGCGACTGCGTGCTGCCGGTCGTCCCCATGTTCCATGTCAACGCCTGGGGCATTCCATTCATCGCCCCGATGGCGGGCAGCAAGCTCGTGCTTCCCGGCCGCAAGGCCGGCGATCCCGCAACCCTCGTCGAGCTCTTCAACGCGGAGCAGGTCACGATCGCGCTCGGCGTGCCGACCGTCTGGCTGGCGCTGTTGCAGTACCTTGCGCGCACCGGCGAACGGCTCACCTCGCTCGAACGCACCGTCGTCGGCGGCTCGGCCTGCCCCACCGCCATCATGGACGAATTCGAGGAGCGGCACGGCGTGACGACACATCACGCGTGGGGCATGACCGAGACCTCGCCGCTCGGCACCTTCTTCGCGCCGAAGGCGGGCTACGACGCGCTGCCCGGCGAGGCGCAGCGGTGCATCCGCGCGAAACAGGGGCGCTCGGTGTATGGCGTGGAGATGCGCATCGTCGGCGACGGCGGGCGCGTGTTGCCCTGGGATGGCAGGACAGCGGGAGCCCTGCAGGTGCGCGGGCCTTTCGTCGCGAGCGCTTACTACGGCATCGGGCCCTGCGAGGCGCACCAGGCCGACGGCTGGTTCGACACGGGCGATGTCGCGACCATCGATCCGGGCGGGTATCTGCAGATCACCGACCGGACGAAAGACGTCATCAAGTCAGGCGGCGAATGGATCAGCTCGATCGACCTCGAGAATGTCGCCGTCGGCCATCCAGCGGTGGCCGAGGCCGCGGTCATCGGAGTGCGCCACGAGAAGTGGGCCGAGCGCCCGCTGCTGTTCGTGGTGCTGAAGAAGGACCAGGCGATCGATCGCGAAGCGCTCCTCGCCTGGATCGGCGCCAGGGTCGCGAGCTGGTGGGTCCCGGACGACGTCGTCTTCCTCGCCGAGATTCCCCACACCGCCACGGGAAAGATCAGCAAGATCGCGCTGCGCGAGCGATACGCCGATCACGTCTGTGCCGGTCGCAGAGATGCCTGATCGCGCCATCCGCCCCTACAGCCGCGCCGCCGCCAGCGAACTCACTGCAAGCGTGGCGACGACAGTCGGGCCGGTGGAGAGATCGAACAGCGCCGACAGCGTCAGCCCCGCCGCCAGTCCCACGGCACCGGTCGCATAGCCGGCGAGCAGGGGCAAACCGCGCCGGATCCTCCCGGCCGCGAGAGCCGGCATGATGAGACACGCGAACACGAGGTACACGCCGACCAGCTGTACGGACGCCGTGACCGCCACCGCGAAGATGACGTAGAACCCACTGCGGCCGAGACGCTCCCGGAACGCGAACCAGGCGACGAGCAGCGCCGCGTACACCGCCGCGACGACCGCGATCTGGCCCCACATGACCCAGAGGATCTGCCCGGCCAGCAGGTCCTTCAGGTGCTCGCCGCCTTGCGGGTTCTGGCCGATGATGAGCAGCGCGAGCGACGCCGACAATACGAACAGGCAGCCGATCAGCGCCTCCTGCATCTCCGGATAACGCCGCTCCGTCCACGTGAGCAGCAGGCCTCCGGCTAGCGCCGCCACCAGGGAGCAGCCCTGCACCGCGAGTGCCGGCGCGCCGTCCGCGGCGCCCGGCCAGAAGAGCAGCCCGGCGAGCGCGCCGAGGCCGGCCATCTGCGCGATCGCCAGGTCGATGAAGATGATCCCTCGCTTGAGGACCTCCATGCCGAGCGGCACGTGTGTCGCGAGCACGAGCAGGCCCGCCACGAAGGCGGGCCCCAGTATCGAAAGCTCGAGGGCCGTCCAGTTCATGACGTGACTTTCAGCAATTGCTGAATCGTGTTGTCGTAGAGCGCGAAGAGATCGGCCGCCTCGCCATTGCCACCGACCGTGTACGGCAAGATCAACACGGGCAGCCCCGTTCTCTCGGCGAGCCACTGCGCGGCCTTCGGATCCTCGTATGCCGCGACGACGATGGCTTTCGCCGGTGTCGTGCGCAGCTTCTCCAGGACATCCGCGAGATGGCCGCTCGTCGGCGGCACCCCGGGTTTCGGTTCCAGCGCCGCCACGATGTCGAGCCCGAGCCAGTTGGCGAGATACGCCCAGACATTGTGGCGGATGACGATCGGCATCCCGCGCAGCTTCGCCGCCTCCTTCTGCCAGGCCTCGATGCGCGCGGCGAGTTTCTGGTCGAATGCCGCGAAGCCCGCGTCGTAAGCGCCCGCATTCGCCGGATCGAGCGCCTTCAGCCGCTCCGCCAGCACGCGCGCCACGACGCGGACGTTGCGCGGGTCGGTCACGATGTGCGGATTGCCCTGCGCGTGAATGTCGCCCTGGGAGCGGTCCAGCACGTCCGGTATTTCGAGGCGCGTGACGTAACTCGCGGCCATGAGATTCCCCGGCTGGCCGGGCTGGATGGCGTCGTTGCCGGCCTGGCGCAGGAGAATCGGCAGCCAGCCGGTCTCGAGCTCGGCCCCGGAGCAGATGACGAGCTGGGCCTTGCGCACGGCTGCGATCAGCGACGGGCGCGCCTGGATCTGGTGCACGTCCTGCAGCGCCGTGGTCGCCACCGTGACGTTCACCTTGTCGCCGGCGACGGCCGTCGCGAGCGCGCCCCACTCGGGCTCGCAGGCGAACACGTTGACCTTTGCGCCGGCGGAAACCGCGGCGAGACTAAGCATCAGGAGAAGAACGATTCTGGCTTTCATGGAATGAGCCTTTCGAATACAGATCAGTACTTGTGGGCGCCGTGGGCGCCCATGCTGGTGGTGTAACGCAGGACCGCCTGGTCGTCGCTCTGCGGGCCCGAATCGTCGCGCGTGTACTGCAGGCGGATGCTGCTGAATTCGCTGTTGTCGAATTCGATGATTAGGCTCTGGGTACTCGGGTTGTGACCCATGCTGTCGAGAGCGGTGCCTTCCAGACCGGCTGGGACGGTGGCCGCATCGAGGGCTGCGTAGCGATAGCCGATCTTCCACTGCGGCCTGAACTTGTAGAGCACCTGCGCGTACCAGCCGCTCGTGTCCTCGTCATAGCCGACGTCGTTGTAGAGGCCGTCCTCGTTGCGCCAGAAATATTCGCCTTGCAGGATGAGATACCGCTCCGCGAGATTGCCCTGCGGCGCCCAGGTGTACTTGGCGTCGGCCACGTAGAGATCGGTGGTACCGTTGAAGATCAGGTCGCCGCTCTCGCGATCGTCCGCTTCCGCGCGCAGGAATGACAGCCCGGCCAGCCAGGAATTCGAGACACCGACGTCGCCGCCGACGCGCGCGAAAAGGGTCTGCGCACCACGGCCGCTGCTGCTGGAGCCCGCTGCCGGGAAGCCGGTGCCCCGGTAGAGGCCGCCGCCGATTTCGGCGAAGAGATCGGTCGGCAGCAGGATGGAGGCCTGGATGCCATCCTCGCGGAAATTCTCGCCGCCGAGGAACGCCCTGTATGGGAGCGGCCGGTCTACGAAGGCGTCCGCGTGGGAGTGGATCTCGTTGAGATAACCGAGCACGGGGAACATCCTGCCAGCCCTGATTTTCGCCCCGAACGGCATGGATAGAGTCTCGATGAACGCCTCCTCGAGGCTGATGGACGTCTCGCCCGCGTCATCCTCCAGCGAGGCCGTCAGTGCGCCGTAAAACATCGGGTCGATGTTGGCGGCGAAATTGAGCTCGCTCTCGCCGAGCGAGAAACCCTCGTTCGGCAGGCCCCCCTCGTCGCCGAGGGCAAAACCGGACACCACGGCCTCCTCCGGATCGTGCGCATAGGCGTTGTAGCTGCCGTTGAGCACGACGCTGGTCGCGGGATTGAAGGCGTTGTCCGACGCGCGGCTGCCGCCGGCCATCGCCGCGGGCGCCGCGGCCGGGACGGGTGCGGTGGCTGCGGCGGCCTGTGCCTCGACCACCGCGAGCCGCTCTTCCACCTGGTGAAGTAAAGCCTTGGTCTGCTCGAGCTCGCTGCGCAGGTCAGCCACTTCGTCGGCCGCGCCTGATGCGGGAGCGCATGTGGCGAATAGTGAGACGGCCGTGACGGCCCATTGCGATCGCATGCCTGGTCTCCTTCTCCGGATCCATAAAGAAACCTGTGGTGAGCCAACTGACGAACAAGACGGGCCGGCAGGCCCGCGTCGCGGCTCACGACTCAGAACGGATCAGGCGAAGGCTGGGGGAGCGCGGGAGTGGTAGACGGCAGGAGGAGATTGAGCGACCTGCCCGCCAACGGCGGAGACGACCGGCTCGTCAGCGAGCTGCGGAACATGAACCGCGGGCGCAGTCGCCGGAACGGCATCGCCCGCATGGCTGGCGCTCACGCAGAGAGCGCAGCCGCCGTTGTCGCCCCTGGCGGCGTGGCCGACGAGGTGATTCAGCGCCAGGGCCTGCACCACCATCACGAAGGCGAGCGCCAGCAAGACTCGCAGACGGCGCCGGCCCGACGGTCCGCCTCCGATCATCGTGCGGCGCAGGTTCAACAATGGTGCCTCGATATTCAAGCTACGACAGGGTTGAACGGCCCAGGTGCGCAATCTTGTATCAATACCCGATCATGCTGGCAAGCTGAATTTCTGCAGATTCGGTGACGGTCCACGATGACGCGGCTACCGGGCTGTGCGATCAGGGCGCGAGCGCGGACGGCCCCGGCGCGGAATTGAGCCTGTTGCGCAGGATCGTGTAGTCGGCGGTCGTGACGTGCCCGGTGTCGTTCAGGTCGGCGACCGGGTCGGTCGTGTTGAGGCGGTTTCGCAGGATCGTGTAGTCGGAGATCGTGACGAGCCCCGTGTTGTTCAGGTCGGCGTCGCAGATGTTGCCGTAGCCGTCGCCGTCGGCGTCGAGCTGGCTCCCGTTCGCGACCAGGGTGCAGTCGTCGCAGGCATCGCCGGCGCCGTCGTGATCGGCGTCCGCCTGACCGGCGTCGGCCTGCATGGGACAGACATCGTTGCCGTCGCGCACGCCGTCCTCGTCGCGGTCGATGCCGACGCGCGTTCCCGAGCCCGGCGGCACGCACAGGTAGGTCACCTCCTGCCCCGCGGTCGCGGCCTGCGCGCGCAGTTGGGCGTCCGTCAGGTCGGCCTCGCCCGTGCGGTCGCTGCGGAACAGACCACCCACGAGACGCACCCAGCCCCGCGGCACGCCGCCCAACGCGCCCTTCGCCACGAGATCACACTGCCCCGCGCTGGCGCTATCGATGAGGAGATCGATGCGCGGGCCCGCGGTCGCGGCGTTCGCTCCGTTGAGGGTCACCTGCTGGCCGACGACCGGCTTGAGATTACTGTCGTAGGCGAACATGAACTGCTCGACCTGTGCGCGCTGGGCATCGCCCGAGAAACCCGTGAACACGGTGGCGCTGAAAAACCGCAGCAGCGTGTCCGCGCTGCCGTCGTGCAGGAAGCCGAACCCGCGGATCTGGTCGCCGGTCGGCCCGTTGTTGCCGGCGTTGATGAACTGCACTGCCGGCATGCCGAACATCCCAACCTTCGCATAGAGGTTGCGCAGCTGGGGGATCTTGAAGTGCTGGGATTCCCCCTCGAAGCTCGCGTTGCCACTCGCGCCGAAGAGTCCGCTCGGCGGATCGAGCAGGTGACAGTCGTTGCACCTGCGCGTGTCGACGATATTCGTGAAATAGAAGTTGCGGCCGGCGAGCTGCGCGGCGGTCAGCGAATCGTCCAGCGTGCGGATCGGATTGGGCGGCGGCGTGAGGGCCAGGGCGAAATCCGCGAACGCCTGCATCTGCGCATCCGTCAGCGGGCCCGACCGGCCGAGCAGGCCCGCGAACGCGACGTTGAACTTGAGGAACGCGCCGTTCTCGTCGTTCGGATCCCCGCCGGCGTCGTTGCCCGCCGTGCGATCGCCACGCCAGTGCATCGACCCGTGTCCCGCCATGCCACGCAGCGTCTGCGTGGTCATGGGACCCTTCAGCGGGTGGAAGTCCACGTAGAAGGTGGGCGGTGCCTCGAACGGCCCGACGGTGAACGTCAACGGATTGTTGAGAATCGAGTCGAGCGGGTTGCCGAGGTCCCAGGCGAGGGAGTCGAAATCACCGTCCACGTGGCAGCTCCCGCAGGCGGCCTCGCCGTTGCTCGAGGTGAGCGTGGCATCATAGAGGAACGGGCGGCCGTTCACGATCGCCGCGGGTTCCGGGTTGTGCAGGCGCACGTGGCGCAGCTCCGTGCGCGTCGCGGTATCGACCACCGAGATGCCGTTGTCGAAGCGCGTCATCACGTACAGCCGGCCGCCGGTCGCATCCAGCACGAGTCCCGTGGGCCCGCCGCCGGTGACCGGAATGTGCGTATTGGCCGCCGGCACGAAGCTGTCGTCCTCGATCTCGGTGGTCGCGAAGACGCCGACCGCGTTGGAGCCCTCCGCCGCGAGATAGAGCGTCGCGCCGTCGGGCGTCACAGCGAGCCCGCGAGGCAGCGCGAGGCTCGCGTCACGCACGCTCGCTGGCGCCGGCGACACCGAGTAATCGATGTGCTTGTTGAGATGGCGCGGCGTGACGCTCGCGGTCGCCGGATCGACCACGGTGATGCGCGTCTGGTGGAGCCGGCCCTGCACCGTCGTGTAGCCGCTGCCCGGGCCCGCCTGCGGCCGCGCGCCCTCGAAGCGGACCTCGTTGCGCGCCTCCGTATTCGAGACGTACAGCCGCCCGGTTGCGGGGTTCACCGCCATGTTGAACAGCACGGTGCCGACGTGGGAATACGCCGCGGTCTCGACGGGCATGGCGGCGTTCGCATCGATCGCGAACACGTCCTCGTCCGGCAGATTGAAGCGCACGACGCCGTCCCAGTTGCGCCCGAGCTCGTCCGTCCAGTGCGTGCCGTCGTGGCGGACGATGAGCCCGGTCTCCGGCTGCGGCGCGTTGTTGGCGTCGACGTTCGGCGCCGGCAGGCCGCCCGGCGCCGTCGCGCCGCTGACCGCGCAGGACGCAGCCGCCGCGCCGCCGTTGCAGACGGCACCCTCGTTGACGCTGGTCGTACCATTGCCCGACTGGAAGATGGCCGCGTAGACCGTGGCGCCGCCGGGCGCGACCGCCAGCGCCCGCGGCGTGTCGCCGAACAGCGTGACGATCGTGAGCGGCGTGCCGGCGGCAGCGCCGCCGAGCGAAGTAGCGTTGAACACCCAGACGTCGGCGCGGCCGATGCCCGGCGTGGTCAACTCGCCCGGGTTCGTCGCGCTCACGTACGGGCTGTTCTGCCCGCGATGCGCGGTGGTGATGAAGGCGCGGTTGCCACCGGGGCCAGCGAACACGATGTCGCGCGGCTCGTCACCGACAAGAAGCGTCCGCACCACGCGGGCGCTGCCGCCGCTGATGTCGACGATGCTGATGCTGTCGGAGAGATGGTTGACCACCCAGGCCTCGCCGGTGCCGCGCACGGCCACTGCGACCGGCTCGAGCCCCACGGGCACGGAACCGACGTGCTCCAGCCCTGCCGTGCGGACCGCGAAGATCTCGAGGCGGTTGTCGGGCGTGTTGACCGCGAGCAGGCGGTTGCCGTCGGTCGTCAACGCGAGGGGGCGCACCTGGCCGGACTCGAAGGCGGCAAACGGCGCGGCCCAGCTCAGCGCTGGCAGCGCGAGCGCAAGGAGCAGTGCCGTCGTTGTTTCGCGAGGTCCCACGGTCATCGATGTTATTCCAGGGGAGCGCGGGCAGGCGGGTCGTTTAACCTTTCGCGGCGCGGCATCCCCTACCAGGGAACGATTTTCCCGTCGTAGCTCTGGAAGATCCCAGACTGTTCAGGTCGCAGCTCGCTGATCCGCTGGATCATCCCGCGGACGGACTCCTCCGGGGTGATGAGCACGAGCTGCCCGCTGCGGATGGCGGGCATCAGGTTCTTGAACTCCTCGGGCACCGGATCGCCCGGTTTCAGCGCCATGACGCCCCGCGTGTCCACGAGTCCGGGATTCAGCAGCGCGATGCGCACGCCGCGGCTGGCGAGATCGGTGGCCATGATGTGCATGAGCATGTTGAGTGCCGCCTTGCTCGCCCGGTAGGCGTACAGCGGCGACGGCATGCGGATCATGCCGTGAGAGCTCGCGGCGCTCGACAGGGCGACGATGATCTTCTGCTGGCCGGCCAGGACGTTCGGGAGGAAGGCGCGTGTGACCCGCATCGGCCCCATCGCATTGACGGCGACCTCCTGCTCGAACAGATCGAAATCAAGCGTCTCTAGCGTCTGCCGCTCCATGCCGGTCAACAGGCCCGCGTTGTTCAGCAGGACGTCGATCAGCTGCCCCCGATATTTCGCAGCGAGAGCGTCCACCTGCGCCTGATCGGTGACGTCCATGCGCTCGAGCACGAGCGCCGGGTAACGCTCCCGCAGCGCCCTGAGCTCGTCGGCGTCCTCCGGGTTGCGCGTGGTCGCGATCACGCGCCAGCCGAGCGCGGCATACTGCCGGGCGAACTCGAGCCCTATGCCGCGATTGGAACCGGTGATGAGGACGGTCGGCGGCGTGGCCGCCGGCTCGGCCTGGCTGGCCGACGCGAGCAACACGGCCGTGCCGAGCACCACGGCCAGGCGCCAGCCGGGCGCGAATGTCGTGAAAGTCATCAATGCTCCTTAAGGATTCTCTTTGCGGCCGTGCGCCGCCGACGTCCGGGCAAGATTAGGCGAATCCGGGCCCCGATTGACAGCGGCGAAACGGCGAGCGCATATTTGCAACCACAAGCAGGCAACAACCCCAGGGACGGTCTTCCTTAGAAGCGCCAACCTCCCCCGCTATCACGCTGCCGAACAGCGGCGACGGAGGGCAGCCATGCGTACTCAGGGCATTCCCCTCGCATTCCGGTTCCACGCGGTGGCAACGTTCGCAGCCATGCTCGCCGCCTGCGGCGGCGGTGGTGGTGGCGGCGGCGGAGCCGCGGCACGCTCGGGCACGTTCGTCGACGATCCCGTGGCAGGCGTTCACTTCGTCAGCGGTGCATTTTCGGGCGAAACCGATGCCGCCGGTACGTTTTCCTATGCGTTCAACGGCGACTTCATCACCTTCACCGTGGGCGACATCGAGATCGGCACCGGCCATGTACGGCCGATCATGACCCCGCTCGATCTGGTCAGGGACGGGGATCCGACCGCGGTCGATGAGACGAACGAGCATACCGCCAACATCGGCCGCTTCCTGCAGACCGTCGACGACGACGGCGATCCCGCCAACGGCATCCTGATCACCCAGGCCGTCCACGACATGGCCGTCGGGCTGTCGATCGAATTCGCCCAGGCCGTCGCGGCCTTCGAGAGCGACGCCGACGTCCAGGGCGCGATCGCGAGCCTCACGGCGGCGACCACGGCCGGCGCCCGGCCGCTCGTTCCCTTGGATGGCGCCCGGGATCGGCTGCACGACGCCTTGCTGCTTTCCTGGGTCGGCTGTTACACCGGTTCCTTCGATGTATGGCGGAACGAGCAGCATTTCGGGGGCACGTATTGGTTCCACGTGCGCCCGGACGGCGCGGTTAGCGGGATCTGGGACACCAGCTTTTTGACCGGTGAGGTCGCCAGCAGCGGCGATTTCGTTCTGCACGTCCCGTATCGCACGCTGACGGTCACCGGCACCATCGTGACCGGCGTTGCTGACGGCGAATGGCTGCACCATCCGAGGCAGTGCGCCTGAGCGCCGCCGACCGGCTGCGAACGGCTGGATCCGCTCTCACCCGCGCGCGCGTTCCCTGCACTTCTCCAGCATCCGACGCAGAGGTTTCGCGGGCCGTCCCGCGGCCGCGGCGAAGTCCGAGGGCACGTCGAAGGCGCCCTTGCGGATGCACTGGAAACAACCCGTGAGCATGCGGGCGACCGCCTCGCCACGCTCCTCGGTCCGCTGCTCGAGATAGGCCGCGTCGCTGACCGGCTCGTACCGCACGTTGAGGCCGAAAACCTGGTTGGCCATCGCGACGAGGTCGCCCTGGCTCACGCACTCGCCGACCAGGTTATAGGTCTTGCCGCGGTGGCGGGCCGGATCGAGCGCTACCCGCGCGGTGCCGTAAGCCAGCTCGTCGATCGTGATGTAGGGCGCGCGCCCCTCGCCGCCGGGGTTCGAGTAAACGCCAACCCGGTCAGCAGCAATGATGTGCTGCAGGTCGAGCTCGAGGTACAGGCCGTTGCGGACGATCACCCAGGAAAGGCCCGAGCTCTTGAGCGCTGCCTCCGTGCCGCGATGGACCTCCTGGCTCGCGGCATAGAGCGTGTCCTCCTTCGCATCGATGCCGATCACGCTGGTGTAGACCAGCGTGGTCACCGCAGCCTGCCGGGCCGCTTCGATGACGTTGCGATGGAGCAGCACGCGGTCCGTGCCCTTCTCGATCGGCGCCGAGATCACGATTGCCGTGTCGATGCCCGCGAGTGCCGCCGCCATCGAGGGAATGGACCGGTAATCGCCGGCGCGCTTCTCGATGGCCTGTGTCTTCACGCGCTCCGGCGACCGCGCGATGGCGACGACCGAGCCGGCTCCGGCCGCGTCCCGCAGCTCTCTCAGGATGGCATGACCGAGCCGGCCCGAGGCGGCTGTGACGGCGATCTTCAGGACTCTGTCCCCCGAGTGACCCGGGGTTCAGTCTAAACGGGCCCGCTCAACAAATCATGGACCGCAGGATGTTGCCCTTCGCGATGATGTCGTTGTGCTTGTCGCGGGTGTGATCGGCCTCGGCCTCGTAGACACCCTTGATCTTGCCCTTGGCATTCTTCAGGGTCTCGTTGCCGTTGTCCTCGATCTCGATGTAGCCGATGACGTAGCCCGCCGCGTCGCGCACGTTTTCCACTTTCATGGTAGTGCTCTCTCTCAAGGAGTGACACCGGAAGGTCCGGGCGCCGTGTTGAGCCTGTTGCGCAGCATGGTGTAGTCGATGACCGTCACACTCCCGCTGCCATTCAGGTCCGCCACGGGATCGCTCGTATTGAGCCGGCTGCGCATTATCGTATAGTCGGCCGTCGTCACCAGTCCACTGTTGTTCAGGTCCGCGTCGCACATGTTGCCGTAGCCGTCCGCGTCGGCATCGAGCTGGCTGGTGTTGGCGGCATTGGTGCAGTTGTCGCGGGCGTCATCGGCCTGGTCGTTGTCGGCATCGTTGCAGCTGCCGAGGCCGTCGATCCAGGCGGCGACGAGCGCCAGGCCCTGGGTGTCGATGTCGTTCGAGGCGAGCGGCGGCATGCCGTTCGCATCGCGCCGCCCGTCCCGGGCCGCGAGCACGGAGTGCGCGGCATCCCCGTGTGCGATGATGCGCGCGCCGGAGATGCCGAGGCTGCCCTCGGCGGGCACCACGTCGCAGGCCGCCATGGACTGCAGCGCGGTGCTGTTGCGCAGATCGATATTGACGGGTGTCGGCCCGGCCGGCCGGTGGCACTGCGAGCAGTTGACGTGCAGATAGGCGCGCGCCCGCGCATGGACCGGCGCGTTCGCGTCGGTCGGATCCGCCAGCCGCGGCAGCAACGCGGGCGCGGGCAACGGCGCGCTGAACATGCCGATGTGGTTGAGCGTCTCGAGCTCGTTCGCGGTGCGGCCGGTGGACGGGTACGTGAAGTTCCGGTTGAGCTGCCCCGTCTCGAGGCCGAGGCTGAAGCCTGCCGCGCCGGTGTGACACTGGCGGCAGTCGTTCTCCGAGGGATAGATCCACGACTGCCCGTTCACGAGGCGAGTCTTGCCGCCGATCACACGGGTCGCCGCGGTCTGCGCCGTGTTCCACTCGTACGTATAACCCGCCCAGACGCCGTCGGGATGACGCATCAGCAACCGCGTCTCGACGAGCTGCCCGCCGAGCCGGAAGTTTTTCATGATCACGGAACCCGGCGGCAGGGTCCAGTCGCCGGCGGCATCCACAGTGATGGTGGTGCCGTCCGGCAACGCGAGCCAGCGCTCCTTGCTGGCGCCGTCGGACCAGAACGACGCATTGATGCCGTACGGGATGAGCCCGCTCGCGGGAAGCGTCGGATTCGCGGGATTGACGCAGCCGGTCGCGGCGAGACTCGTCGGAATCGTATTGACCGGCGGGCCGCCCGAGGCGACGAGCTTGTAGATCCGCCCGCCGCTGTAGTCGGCCAGATAGAGCTCCCCGTCCACGCCCTCGCCGAAAGCGGAAGGCGTGTATCCGGCGAACAGCTGCTCCCGCACGAAGACCCCCGCCCCCTGATCGCGGAGCCGCGCCACCCAGGACGAAGAGTAGTCGCCGAAGACATATTGCCCCGCGAGTCCCGGGATCGCGGAACCGCGATACACGAAGCCGCCCGTGATGGACTGCCCGACCGAGTGGCCATACTCGGCGATCGGTTCGATGAAGCCGCCTGCCGGACAACCACTCGTGTCGTAGTCGTGCAGCCCCTCGCGACAGCGCCAGCCGTAGTTGCCGCCGCGTTCGAGCAGGTCCACCTCCTCCCACAGATTCTGGCCCACATCCGCGAGCCACAACTCGCCCGTCTGCCGGTCGAAGCTCCAACGCCACGGATTGCGCAGGCCCCAGGCATAGATCTCCGGGCAGGCCTGGCCGTTGGCGCCGGGCCCACAGCGGGGGTTGCCCGCGAACGGGTTATCCGCAGGGATGCGGTAGCGCTCGCTGAAAGGCACGCCGCGCACGTCGATGCGCAGCATCGCGCCCAGCAGATCGGTATTGTCCTGCGCGTGGTCCTCGGGATCACCTGCGCTGCCGCCGTCGCCGAGCCCGATGTAGAGATACCCGTCCGGCCCGAAGGCGATGTCGCCGCCCTTGTGATTGGTATACGGCTGGTTCACGGTGAGCAGCACCTGCTCGACCGGCGCCACCGGCGCGTTGACGTTATCCAGGATGAAGCGCGAGACGACCGAGATCAGCGGTGAGCCGGATACCGTGTAATACACGTATACCTGCGGCGTGGCCGGATAGTCCGGTGGAAACGCCATGCCGAGCACGCCGCCCTCGTCGGTCGGATCCACGACGCCGGTCAGATCGAGCCATGTGCTGGTCGTTGCGGGATTCGCGACCGGCAGCGTCTTGATGCGTCCCGCCTTCTCCAGCACGAACCAGCGCGATGCATTGCCCGGGGCCTGCAGCAGCTTCACGGGCTCGGAAAACGCGGGCGCGGCCGGAAAGGGATCCGTCACCGTCACGCCTGCCGCACCGGTCGGGCGCGCCGGCGCGAGGCACGTCGTGTTGGCCGGCCGCTGATCGAGGCCCGGCTGGCCGCGCGCCGCCGATACACAGAGCAGCGGCACGAGCAGAAACACGCAAAGCGAGCGGCGCATATGCAGGATCATCAATAGGCATCGACAAGGTCGCGCACCGAAAAATCCTACGGAGGACTCTGCTGATTACCGTGACCGTCGACGGCACGGTAGATGTTACAGAACCGGCCTGCGACGCGTTGATGAAAGCATTACGCGGTCTGCGGCGGCGCGGCTGAACATAATGCAGCGCTCCGCAAGGAGCTATCGACCGCAGCCGTCCGTGCGGAGCAACGGCCGCGCGTCCCGACCTCTCAGCGGGCGAGCCGCGCCAGCATGTCTTCGACGACGTCCGCCCGGCTGGTGTCGGCCACGATGACCGCGGCGTCTTCGTCGGCGCCCGGCGGCTCGGCATGGGTGCGCTGCCATTCCAGGACGTCGGGGCCGGCCTCGGAAGCGTCGGCATTGCCGCGCAACCGTTCGGCGATGCGCGCGCGCAATATTTCCGGAGGTGCTTCACAGCGAACGATCAGCGCCGGAACGGCACTCATCGCCGCCACGGCCCGGAGCCGCTCGCGGTCACGCCGGCGCAGGAAGCTCGCATCGACGATGACGCTGTGCCCGCCGGCAAGCACGTGCGTCGCGCATTCGGCGAGGTGCTCGTACAGACGGGCGCTCTGCTCCTCGGAGTAAAGGCCCTGCGCTATTCCTAACCCGCTGCGGCCGAGCTCCGGGAGGCCGGCCAGGCGCTTGCGCTCCACGTCGGAGCGGATGTGGATGGCGCCGAGGCGCGGGGCGAGCCGGCGCGCCAGCCAGGTCTTGCCCGATCCGGAGAAGCCGGACATGAGCACCAGGGCTGGCGGCGGGCGCTCGAGCGCCTGCCGTGCGCCGGCGACGTAGCGCAGGTGCCGCTGGCGCAGCCGGTCGCGGGCCGCTTCACTCGCGGCGTCCGCGATACCGAGCGCCGTCACCTTGGCGCGCACGAGCGCCCGGTGTGCCGCATAGAGGTCGAGCAGGCGGCACGCCTCGAAATCGCCGCTGGCGGCGAGGTAGCCGTCGAGGAAGGCGTGCGCATGATGAGGACAGCCCTCGGCGCCGAGATCCATGAACAGGAACGCGATCTCGTCGGCCACGTCGATCCAGCGGAATGCCGGCTCGAACTCCAGGCAGTCGAACGGCAGGAGCCGCGACTCCCAGCGCACCACGTTGCGCGTGTGCAGATCGCCGTGGCATTCGCGCACGCGCCCCGCCGCCTTGCGAGCCGTCATGAGCGCGGCGGCGCCGGTGAGCCGCGCCTCGAGCTCGCGCCGCAGCTCGCGCAGGCTGTCGTCCGTGCCGAGGCCGGCGCCGGCCTCACGGCATTGCGCCAGGTTGGCGATCACGACGTCGCGAATGGCGGCCGGGTTGCCCCAGGCCTCTTCGGTGCCCGCGATAGGCAGCGTCGCGTGGATCCGCGCCAGCGCGGCGGCAAATTCCCGCAGCGGCTCCGCGCCGATGCCTGCGGCGAGCAGCCGGTCGAGCTCCTCGTCCGCCCGGAACTGCCGCATGCGGACCGCGTACTCGATCGTCTCCCCGCCCCCGCTCATCCGTGCCCGGCCGGCGTCCGCCACGACCGGGCAGACGTCGAGATAGAGCTCCGGCGCAAAACGCCGGTTGAGACGCACCTCCTCGCGGCACAGCTCGGCGCGGCGATCGAGCTCGCGGAAGTCGGCGAAGGGAAGATGGACCGGTCGCTTGATCTTGTAGGCAAACTCCCCGGTGAGGAACACCCAGGAGATCGGGGTCTGTATCAGCTCGATGCTTCCACTCGGGTGCGGGTACGCCGCCGGGTCCAGCAGACCTGCGAGCCGTGCGGGAAGTTCGGTTTCCATCCAGCCACCGTCCTCGATCGTCGCATGGGCGACGCCCGCTACCTGCGATCCTCCCAGTCTACCCATTCGACCTGATGCGTCCTGAGATACTCGCTCACGGCCTCCCCGAGCGTCGGAAAGAAGGCCCGGTCGCCAAACCGTGCGAAGAGCCCGAAGCGCTTCAGCTTGTCCTTCACCGGATCCTTCATCTCGGCGAAGCGCAATTCGATGCCCGCCGCGTCCAGAGCGTCGTCGAGCTCGCTGATGGCATCCGCCGCGGTCACGTCCACGCTCGTGACCGGCTCCGCCGCGACCACCAGCCAGCGCGCCGGCGTCGGCGAGCCTGCGACGGCCTGCAGCGCGCGATCGCGGAAGAGCTCGGCGTTGGCAAAGAACAGCGGCGCGTCCCAGCGCAGCAGCACGAGCCCCGGAATGCGGCGCGCATCGGGATAGCGGGCGATGTCGTGATAGCCCTTGAGCCCGTCCACCCGGCCGAGCACAGCGGAATGCGGGCGCCAGCCGTCCCAGAGGAATTCCATCACGGCAATCACGATGGCGATCCCGATGCCCGGAATCACGCCGAACACGGCGACGCCGGCGAAGCAGGTCATCGACAACCAGAATTCCCAGCGCTGAATGCGGTAGATGCGGCGCAGGTCCGAAATCTCGATGAGGCTGATCGCCGCGGCGATGACGACGGCGGCGAGCGCCGTGTGCGGAAGATGGCGGAGCAGGCGGGGCGCAAGCACGAGCAGCAGTGCGATCGCGATGGCGCCCACAACGCCGGTGAGCTGGGTCCTGGCGCCCGCGGCTTCGGCCACGGGCGTCCGCGACGAGCTGCTGCTGATGGGAAAACCCTGGAAGAAGCCTGCGGCCAGGTTGGCCACCCCGAGGCCTACCATTTCCTGGTTCGGGTCAACCCGGGTCTGCGTGCGGGCCGCATACGCACGGGAGAGCACGCTCGTGTCCGCGAACGACACGAGCGCCACGGCGACGCTGCCCATCACGACGGTAACGAGGCTGTCGAGAGGAACGAGGGGCAGGACCGGTTTCGGCAGTCCCCGCGGCAAGGAGCCCAGGACGGTCACGCCTGCGCGCGTCGCGAGGTCGAGCACACCCACGACGACGGTTGCCGCCACCACGGCGATCAGCACGCCGGGCCAGCGCGGATGGCGCTTCAGCAGCAGGATCAGCGCCAGCGTGCCCGTGCCGATCGCGAGCGTGACGGCATTGGTGTGGCCCGCCGCGACCTCACCAACGATCGCCCAGGCCTGCCGCAGCGGCCCCTCGGCCGCCGCCGAGAAGCCGAACAGCTTCGGGATCTGGGTCAGGATCACGGTGAGGGCGATGCCGTTCATGTAGCCGTAGCGGATCGGCTTGGAGAGGAGCTCGGTGACGAAACCGAAGCGCGCGAAGCCGGCGCCGATGCAGATGATGCCCGAGACGATCGCCATCATGCCGGCAAGCGCGACGGCCCGCTGCGGATCGCCCGCCGAGAGCGGCAGGACGACGGCGAGGATCAGCGGCGCCAGTGAGGAATCGGGCCCCAGCACCAGGATGCGGCTGGGGCCGAACACGGCGTATGCGAGCAGCGGCACGATCGTGGCGTACAGCCCGTAGATGCCCGGTACGCCCGACGCCTGCGCATAGGCGATGCCGGCCGGGACGAGCATCGTCGTGAGCACGAGGCCCGCGAGCAGGTCGTGCGGCAGCCACGACAGCTCGTATTGGCGAAGCAGCCGATATCCCGGGACCCAGCGCAGCCAACCGGCGCCTTCGCCGGACGTCGGATCCGTCACGATCCGGCCTGGATCGGGCCGTGAGTCAGGAGGTGACGATGCGCCCATGAGCACTCAGATTAGCGTAGGACTCCCCTGACCCCAATTCCCGCCAACGTCTGCTGCTGAGACGACCGTGACAGGTCGAAGCTGAATGTCGGTTGTTGCTCGTGAAGTGACGTGCCGCGACGCACGAAACCCAGACTTGGGCTGCGCCATGCGATGCGGGTGCCCGTCGTCCTGCATCCACGCGAAACTTTGCGCGTCGAAGCGACCACCCGCGACGTCAGCATCAGTGGCATGTTGGTCGAGACCGTGCCCGCGTTGTTCCAGGTCGACAGCGTTATCGGCGTCGAGCTCACCCTGCCGGGGGTCGACGCGCCACGCGTCTACCGCTGGCACGCCCTGGTGGTGCGCAAGACGCCAACCACCGTCGCCCTCGTCTACGACCGGCCGCGGCCACCGGCCATCGTAGCGTTGATCATGAAGCGGGAGAGCTCACCCGACTTCCCCGCGCTGGTGCTCTCCGCGCCAGATGCGCCGAAACCGAAGAAATGAGGCCGCCGGCCATTGACGCCTATACTGCGCCAAAGCATGATTTGTCAGCTGCTCGGAGCGGGCGGTTGATGCTAAGAAAAACAGAAAGCGATCCCAGAGAGGAATTCGCACGCCTGCAGGCGGAGTACATCAAGGTGAGCGAAGAGCTCCTGAGAACTCTGTACAGCCTGCTGCCATCGCTGGGCCCCGAGTCCAGGGAGAAGGTTTTGCGGCTGCACCTGCGCTGCACGCAGATCGTGCAGAGCTTGATCGAGACGCAGGCGAAGCACATGCTGCCGCGCCGAAAAAGCGACGAGCCGAACGTGCATTGATAGCGCCGGCGGCCAGCGGGCCGTCGCGTCAAAAGTCGTAGGCAATGGCGAATATGAACCGCCAGTCGTCTTTCTCCGGCACGGTGCCGTCCGCATTGGGTTGCGGCTCCTCGATGCGGTCCCAGACGAGGGACAGGTCGAGATCGAGCGCATTCGTCAGCTCCACCTCGAAGGTCCCGATCATGTGGTGGTTATAGCGCCCCGCATCCGGATTGGTGAACTGCAGGCGGTAGTCGTAGACGAAATCGATCTGCTTCGTCAGCTCCGTGTCATAGGTCGTGCCGAGGCTCAGCGCGCCGGTATCCTCGGTCTTGTTCGCGCCCGGCTGCACCTCGTGGAAGCGGGTCGTCTGGTACGCGGGACCCGCGAAGACGCTCCAGTCGGTCTTTGACGTGTCGATCAGCTGGTAGCCAATACCCGTACCGAGCGTAAAGCGGCTCTGGATGTTCTGGAACTTGTCGCTGAAGTACTCGAAGAAGACGGGTCGGAGGAACACCTTTTCCGAGAAGAACCAGTCCCAGGTTGCATTGGCGCGCTGGTTGTTCGACGTCTCGACATCGTTCGTGCGGGTGAAATTGCCGAGGTAGTCCAGGTTGACGCGATTCTCGACCGTCCGGCGCTGGAAGGCAATTGACGCGCTCGCATCGATCTCGTCGGTATTGCCGGAGCGGAAATTGCCACCCGCGGATACCTTGCCGGTCCAGTAGTTGCTTTCTCTTGGAACGCCCGCCGTCACGCTCAGCAGGTCGGCACGCTCGAACTGCTGCGGAGGCTCGCCGAGCACCCTGAGCGTGTTGTCCTCGAGCAGCACCTTGCCGGTTGCCGTCCTGTCGCCCCGCAGACGCACGTTCAGCATCTGCGCAGAACGGATCTGCTTGACGTCGGCCATATCGAGCTTCAGCAGATCGAGCTCATCGCTCTCGAACTCCAGCGACTCGTCGTACATCACCTTGATCTCGCCCTTGAGCCACTCGCCGGACTTCAGTTGCACCCAGTCGAACTTGTCCGGCATCGGCGGCGGCGGTTCCCAGTCCGCGGCCGTCGCGGTTGCCATCAGTGCGAGGAGGCAGCCGCCGGCCAGACCAAGCCACGTGAAGCGGAGCAATCGATTGCTGGACATTTCCGCGCCTCTTGTCGGGCGATCGAAGAGCGAAACCTAGCCGACGGCGCCAGCAATGTCGAGCCTGGCTCGTCCGGTACCCCGACACGCAAGGGGCCGTGAACGCACAGCCGCCAGGTCAAGTCGTCGCCCCGCAGGGATCCTGCGGGGGCATGCTGGCCCACAGAACAAGCAGAACTGTGGCGTCCCATCCAGCCACAAAGGATTGCACCATGACCCGCTCCATCACCGGCCCGAAGTCATTCGGTTTCAGCCTGTTGCTCACAGCCACGATGCTATCGGCAGCAGCTACGGCCCAGACGCGTCCCTCCATAGCCGCGCTGCAGGCCCAGATTGCGACGCTGCAGTCACAGGTCGCAACGGGCACGGTTCCGAATATCAGCGGTTACGTGACAATGGACCTCAGCAATCCGGGCCGGCCAACGCTGCGCGACTCGGCCCGGCGCTCGTAGTGTTCCGCTGGATGAGGCGCAAGACGGCCGCACACAGCTCACTCTAGTTCCGGCGGCCGACTACCCCAAGTCGCCAACGGATTGAACGGCGCACTGCCGACGATCTGAATCTCCGCTCCCCTTGCCCTGGCATGCAGCCGATACCCGCAGTGCTCTCGCACCGTTTCGATTGTGGCGCAAAGCGGGAATGAACCGCATGCGAATGCGGTACTACGACAATCTACGAGCGGGGACGGAGCTTCTGAGCCTGTGTACCAAGCCGGCGCCGAGCAGAAGCAGAAACGCGACGTTCGCTGAGCCGCTGCCGCCCCCACTCCCCTGCGTCGGTTCATAGGTGTCGTCTTGGGTTGCACCGACATCCGGCGCGCCGGCCCGCAGCGGTCGTCCGTAAAAATCGACTGGCGTCATGCCGAGTGCAGTCCACCAGTCAATGCCGGCACGCCGGGCTGGCGATGCCGCGTCGAGTAGGTAATTCCCGTCAACCAGCGGGTTCGCCACGATGTCACTCGCGTCCAGCCCGCGCTCCCGTCCACCCACGCTGAACCCGAGCGTCTGGCCATGCACGACATTGTGCCCGGTCTGCACGCTATTCACGGCATCGAGCGCCGGCTCGCACGCGAACGCGTTCGTGTCCGTGCCCGGCGCACAGGTGATGATGTTGTTGTAGAGCCAGTAGCGCCCGGCGGGGGTCGCCAGTTTGGTCGTGAAAAGAAGCGCGCCCACAGTCTCTATAGGGGCATTGAGCGCATAGCGTCGGTACATCTGGCAGTCCAGGAACGTGTTGTTGCACACGTAAGTGTCCGCTGCGTTGTACTTGCCCGTATCCGACTCCCAGAATGGCCTGTCCACACCGATAGTGATATTCGAGAACCAACGGCATCCCGGCCGCCCGCTGTTCGATGCCAGGCCGGCGAAGGAGTTGCGCATGAGATTCTGGTATACCCACACGTTCTGGCTGTTCGAGTCGGTCATGATCGAGCCGCCGTCGTGCGGCCAGAAATTGCCGAACCGCTGGTCCTCGATGTAGTTCCGATAGATGTGCACCTCTTCCCCGCGCGGGGCGTAGCAGTTACCCACATAGATCGCGCCGGCGGATTCGACGAGGCCGGAAGAGCGTATGTCGCAGTTCCGGATATGGCCGTTCTTGATGTAGTCGTGCGGCTGGATGGTATCCCCGAGCATGCTGCGCGCGACCAGCCCATCAATCAGGAACCCGTTGACCCATCCGGTGGCATGACCGCCCCTGACGATCACGGCGGCGTAGGCGAGTTGCGCCTCGATGTTCAGGAATCGGATGTTCGCGCAACCGTTGTTCGCGGTACCTTCTGCCCGGGCGAGCGCATAACTGTGCGCCACCTTGAGTCCGTGCACCGTGATATCGGTGCCATCCCGGATCAGCAGCGCCGGCTGATTGCCGAGCTGGCAGTAGATGACGCCGTAGTAATCGACAGGATTGCCGACCGCATACACGAGCAGTTTGGGCGGATCGGACGCACCCGAACCTTGACGGTAGTCGTACTCGCCGTATGCGCTGGGCACGTTCGCCGGCTCGATGAATTCAGAGCCGTCCTCTGCCTCGATGTTCCAGAAGAACTTGCGCACGCCATAAGCGCCGAGCGCGCCGAAATTCACGAACGCGGGCGGGTTCCAGTCCGTGTACGGAAACCGGTACGCCCACAAGTTCGTGCCCCGCCCGGGAGTATCGCCATCGACCTGCGACACCTCGATCCAGCCGCTGGACGGCAGTGTCGTGTGGCAGCGGATCTCGGGCGCCGGCTCACTCGCATCCCCGTACACGCCGATCCACTTGCTGGTCATGGACGACAGCACAGTCCGCGTCGATACGGTCATCACCGAGCCGCGCTTGACGAACGCGTCATCCCACAGCGCACCGTTCGACAGATTCGTAAAGTCCGCCCACGGCGACTCCGGCGAACCCGCGTTGGAGTTACTGCCAGTCTGCGGATCGATGAATACGCCCACCCTGGACCCGGTGGTCTGCCCATAGGCGTCTTGCGCACCCAAGACATTCGGGAGGAGCAGGCCTCCAGTCGAAAGCAGATATTCACGACGACTGATCTTCTTGCCCATGCGAGTTTCTTTCGGCAATGAGTTGTTCTTCGAATAATTGCCATCGGCGCCTGAACGCTGAGTCTGCCAGCGCCGTGTACCGCCCGCTTGGCCGATTTTCTTATGTCCAAGCTTGACCCCACATTTCGTGCAATTATTGCACGGGGCCCGTACTATCGATGGCGGCCGTCACCTCCACGGTGGTCACCTGAATCGCGATCTAGCCGAGCCACCCTCGTCCAGTTAGGTACGCGTCCAGCTCCTCCTGACTATCGAATGCGATGACGTCGACCGGCGAGAGGCCGACCCGATCCTCATCCGACAGCATGCCCCACGTGGCCGTCTCGTCGATGATTAGACGCCACAATATTGGGCAGCTGGGCGCAGTTCAACCAGTCTCAGTGCCTTGTGAAGTCCCAAGACTAAGGTGACATTCTGGCTCTCTTTCAACCCTAGGGTGGAGAGCCTATGACCAAGACTGAGCAGAACCGGGTTCTAGCTTGGCGACTGAAGGTGCTGCGGGAGGCCAGCCTAGCGCCTCGGAGCGTCGCCCAGACCTGCCGGCACTTTGGCCTGTCTCGCAAGGCATTCTACAAGTGGAAGGCCCGGTATGAGGCGCACGGTGAGGCAGGGCTCTGTGACCGTTCCCGCGCCCCGCACCGATCACCGTGGGCCATCCCCCAAGAAGTCGTCTCCAAAATCCTGTATCTGCGGCAGCGCTACCATTTTGGTCCGGGGAGGATTGCCGACTATCTGCAGCGGTTTCACCAGTTGACGGTAGCTCGCTCCTCGGTGCATCGCATTCTGATCCGACATGGACTGAACCGGCTGCCTGCCAACCAGAAGCGCCGGCCGACTGGAAGAGCATGGCAGCGTTACGAGAAGCCGCAACCGGGTCACCGCCTGCAGCTGGACGTCAAGTTCCTCGAGCGGATCGCGGGTACCCGGAAGCGCCTGTATCAGTTCACCGCCATCGACGACTGCACCCGCATTCGCGTCCTCAAGGTCTACGATGCCTGCAACCAGGCGACCGCGATTCGTTTTGCAGATGAAGTGATCCGGCGCCTGCCATTCCGCGTGCAGGTCATCCAGACGGATAACGGGGCCGAGTTCCAGTCCCGCTTTCACTGGCATCTCGAAGCCCACGACATCCGTCATGTGTATATTCGACCCAGGACTCCGCACCTGAACGGCAAGGTCGAAAGATCACACCGTGTCGATGAGCAGGAGTTCTATCAGCTCCTCGACAAGGATGGCATCGCAGACGACATCCACCTGTTCAACGACAAGCTACGTGAGTGGGAGGACTACTATAATTACCATCGGCCGCATGGAGCCCTCGACGGGCAGACCCCGTACGAACGTCTCCTGGCGAAAACGCGAGCCGGAATGTCACCCGCGTCTTGAGACCTTACACTGATTCGGTGGTGGGCCGGGCGGGATTTGAACCCACGACCAACTGGTTAAAAGCCAGCTGCTCTACCGACTGAGCTACCGGCCCACTGGATTCAGGAATCGGGGCTGACGCCCCTCCCACAGAAGCCGCGCGCATGATAGCCGATCGCGCCGGGGCCGACCTAGCCGCTCGTCAGGCCGTCCGGTAGCGCGTCGGATCTGCGACGCCTGCCGCTTCGAACCCGGCGCGGCGCAGGCGGCACGCGTCGCAGACGCCGCACGCGGCGCCCGTCGCGTCCGCCTGGTAGCAGGACACCGTCGTCGCGAAGTCCACGCCGAGCGCAGTCCCCTCGCGCACGATCCCGGCCTTGGTGGAATCGATCAACGGCGTCCGCAGGCGCACCGGCCGGCCCTCCACGCCCCGCTTCGTCGCGAGATCGGCCATCGCCTGGAAAGCGGCGATGTACTCGGGGCGGCAGTCCGGGTAGCCGGAGTAGTCGATCGCATTCACGCCCGCGTAGATGTAGTCCGCGTCCAGCACCTCGGCCCACGCCAGGGCGAAGGAGAGGAAAATCGTGTTGCGTGCGGGGACGTACGTGATCGGGATCCCGGCACCCGGCGCGTCCGGCACGGCGATCGCCCGGTCGGTGAGCGCCGAGCCGCCCAGCGCCCCGAGGTCGATGCGCAGCACGCGATGTTCGCGCGCGCCGAGTGCCGCGGCGAGCTTCGCGGCGGCATCGAGCTCCGCGCGGTGGCGCTGCCCGTAATCGAAGCTGAGCGCGTAGCACTCGAGACGATCGCGGCGCGCAGCGATGGCGAGGCAGGTGGCCGAATCCATGCCGCCGGAGAGGAGGACAATCGCGCGAGATGTGCTCACCGGTCAATCGGGGCTTGCGCCCCTCCCACAGTCAGTGGCCACGCTCTTCGCCCCAGAGGAACTTGTGGAGCTGGACCTGGAAACAGATGGGCAGCCGGTCGGCGAGGATCCACTCCGCGAGCAGGCGCGGCTCGAGCGTGCCCCAGGCGGGCGAGAAGAGCACGAGGCAGCGCTCGCCGAGCGAGTGATCCGTGACCGCGTGCTTCGACCACTCGTAGTCGGCCCGGTCGCAGATCACGAACTTGACCTGGTCGGTGCGCTTCAGCAGCGGGAGATTGTCCCAGCGATTGCGTGCGGATTCGCCGGAGCCCGGCGTCTTGATGTCCATGACGACGGTCACGCGCGGATCGAGGCCGGCGATGTCGAGCGCCCCGCTCGTCTCGAGCGACACCTCGTGGCCCGCATCGCACAGCGCGGCGAGCAACGGCCGGCAGTTCGGCTGCGCGAGCGGCTCGCCGCCGGTGACGCAAACGTGACGCGTCCGGAAGCCCGCGACCTCCTCGAGGATCGCCCCGAGCTCGCGCTGCTGGCCGCCGCTGAAGGCATACTCCGTGTCGCAATACCCGCAGCGGAGCGGGCAGCCGGTGAGGCGCACGAACACGGTCGGCTGGCCGACGGTCGCCGACTCACCCTGGATGGAGTGGAAGATCTCCGTGATGCGCAGCAGGCTGCTGCGGCCGTTGCTCATGGCTGCGCGGGGCTAGTGCCCCTCCGCCGCCATCTGCTGCAGGCGCTGGGTTGCCAGACGCGCAGCGGTCGTTTCCTTGTAGTCCTGCACGACGCGGTTCAGCGCCTTGCGCGCCGCCTCGTACTGCTTCAGCTCGTAGTTGCAGTAGCCGACCTTGAGCAGCGCGTCCGGGATCTTCCGCGACTGCGGATATTTCGTGAGCACCGCCTCGAACTCCGGCAGCGCTTCCTTGTATTTCTGCGTCACGTAGATGCTCTCGGCGAGCCAGTACTGGGCGTTGTCGAGCACCGTGCTCTGCGGGTAATCCACGAGGAACTTGCGGAACGCCTGCGTCGCCTGCTCGTAGCGGCCCTGCTTCAGGAGATCGAACGCGGACTGATACGCGGCACGATCCCCGCCCGCCGCGGCGGCAGGCGCACCCGCCGCGGCAGCTGCACCCGCGGCCCCGGCACCGGTTGCGGTTTCGGCCGCGCCGCCCGGGACCGCCGCACCGGCGCGCTGCTCGATCGTCTGCAGACGCTGGTCGATGTCGAGATAGAGCTGCCGCTGGCGCTCTCCACCCTGGTCCACGGAGTTGCGCAACGTCTCGACCTCGTTGCGTAACGACTCGTTTTCCTTGCGGAGCTGCTCGAGCTGCGTCATCAGGTCCATGAGCCCCTGGTTGTTGACGATGCGCTCGACCCGCACGAGACGATTCTCGAGCTCGACCTGCTTGAGATACGCCGGGTCCTCCTCCGGCGGCACGGTCATGCAGCCGGCGAGCACGCCGGTGAGCGCCAGGACTCCGGAAACCGCGGCGACGCGACGCATGTTACGGCGCGTAGACGATTTCCACGCGGCGGTTCAGCGCCCAGGACTCCTCGTCGCTGCCGGTCGCGGCCGGGCGCTCCTCGCCGTAACTCACCGTCGTGAGCTGGCTCGCGCCCGCCCCTTGCAGCAGCAAGGCCTGCTTCACGGCCTGCGCGCGCCGCTCGCCGAGCCCGATGTTGTACTCGCGACTGCCGCGCTCGTCGGCGTGACCCTCGAGCCGTACGCGCACGCCCGGATTCGCCGCGAGGTACTTGCCGTGGCCGGCGATCACTTCCCGGAACTCCGGCTTGATCTCGTCGCGGTCGAAATCGAAGTAGATGATGCGGTTCTTCGCCGAGGCCCTCGGACCGGCGGCGGCGGAATCATCGAACGCCGCACCCTGTGCCGCGCCCGCCTCGCTGCCGCCCGATGTCTGGGCGCCGGGCTCGCCCGAGTACGTGCCGTAGCCGAGCTTCTCCTCTTCCTTCGTGCCCTTGCTGCCGCAGCCGACGATCAGCGCCGCGATCACGACCAGCAGGATAGTTCTTACATTCATGAAACCATGCTCCTCGACAACAACCGCGCATCCACGGCGGCGGCTAGTCCGCTGCCGTGAAACCCACTTAAATAAATCCGTTAACTCATTGTAAACTGAATCAATTTGATCTGAAAGGCGACCACGCCGGCTCGCGTACGTCGCCTTCCACCGCGGGCAGCCTCTGGCGGATCCGGCCGTCCACAGAGACAGTCGCCAGCACGCCGCGCCGTCCTTCCCTGGTCGCGTAGATCAGCGTCTCACCGTTCGGAGCGAAGCTCGGCGATTCGTCCTGCCGCCCGTCGGTCAGTACCTGGGCGAACCCGCGCGCCAGATCAACGACCGCGATTCTATAGTTCCCGCGGTCGTTGGTCACCACCGCGAGCTGTTTGCCGTCCGGCGAGACGCGCGGCCGCGCATTGTAGCTGCCCTCGAAGGTCACCCGTTGCGCGCCGCCGCCCGCCGACGGAACCCGATAGATCTGCGGGCCGCCGGAACGGTCGGAGGTGAAATAAATGGTGCTCCCGTCAGGCGACCACGCGGCCTCCGTCTCGATGGAGAGCTGATCCGTGAGCCGGGTCAGCACCTGGCCCGCGACATCCAGCGTGAAGATGTCCGAATTGCCCTCGCCCCGCGACAGCGTCAGCGCCAGCTGGCGCCCGTCCGGCGACCAGGCGGGCGCACCGTTGATGCCGGCGCGCGATGAGACCTTCTGGCGTGCCCCGGTGCTCAGCGTCTGCACGTAGATCTCGGCGACCTTGTTCTCGAACGACACGTAGGCGAGCCGGCGGCCGTCCGGCGACCAGGCGGGCGACATGATCGGCTCCGGCGATTCCACCCGCTTCTGCTCGTTCATGCCGTCGGCATCGGCCACGAAGAGCCGGTAGACCGCGGGCTGTCCCGTCCGCTCGGTCGCGGTCACGTAGGCGATCTGGGTCGCGAAGATGCCGGGCACGCCGGTCAGCTTCTCGTAGACCCGGTCGGCCACCCGATGGGCGCGATTGCGGAAATCCGCCGTCGTCGCCGGCTCGCGCCAGCCGAACAGCCGCTCGCCACGCAGCACGTCGAGGACTTCATACTGAATGGTGAGCTGCCCCGGCGCGGACTGCTGGATCTGGCCGACCACGACCGCTTCGGCCCCCACCATCTTCCAGTCCTGGAAATGCACCGCGGTGCCCGTGGTGGGTTTCTGCAGCATGTCCCGCTCGGCGAGGGGCGCGAACCGCCCGCTGTTCGCGAGATCCTGCGCGACGATCTCCCCGACGCTCCCGGGCGGTGTGCCGGCGCCCTGCCAGCCGAACGGGACGACCGCGATCGGGATCGGCCGCTCGACGCCGCCGACGATCTCGATCCGCAGCTCCGCCCGCAGCGCTGGCAGCGCCAGCAGGAGCGATGTGATCAGGAGAAATCGCAGCAGTGAGCGCAAGGCGGGACTCCGGCCGGCCAGAGAGAGCCGGCTATTGTTCCGGTTTGAAGTTAAAGAGCAAGTTCCGATCGAAGAGCGCAGGGTTCGAGGGCAGCGGCAACGGCGAGGAGCGCAGCACGGCCGCTTCGACCGAGCGTGCGAAGGCGGCGTCACCGGTGCAGTTCACCGCAACAGCCGACACGACTTCGCCTCCCGGAATCTGCTGGACCTTCACGTCGCAGTTGTCGCCCGGCCGCGCCGTGGCGGGTTGCGACCAGTTGCGCTGCACCTTCTGGCGGATCACTTCGCGATACTGGTCGAGCTCCCCCGCGTCGGCCGCCGCCATCAGCTCTTCCTCCGCCGCCATCTGCCGGGCGAGATCGGCCTTGGTCTGCGCCTGCTTGCGCTCGGCCTCGGCTCTGCGCACTGCCTCGGCGGCCGCCTTCTTCTGCTCCGCCGCCTCCTTGCGCTGCTGCTCGGCCTGAGCCTGGCGCGCCCTCTCGGCCTCCTGCTGGCGCTTCGCCGTCTCCCGCTGCTGCACCTCCACCTCTTCCCGGCGTTTCTGATCCGCGAGCCGGCGCTCCTCCTCGGCCTGCTGCGCCTCCCGGCGCTGCTCCTCGACTCGCTGCTGGCGCTCCTGCTCCTGGCGCCGGCGCTGGTCTTCCGCCTCCTGGACTATGCGCTCCCGCTCGGCCGTGCGCTGGCGCAGGGCCTGCGCATCCACGACAGTCGCCTCGATCGCGAGCCGCACGGGCTGCTGCGGGCGGCGCGGCAGCAGGTTCAGGTTGAGAACCAGCAGCACGAACAGGGCCACATGAAGCAGTGCGGAGATCGTGAGCACCGGGAAATGCTCGCGGAAAAAGTCATTCCTGATGATCAGCGCGTGCGACATTCGCAACAGAACGGATCGACAGCCGTGACGCTCAGGTTGGACTGCGGGGGCGACGGGAAATTTCGGTCGGGTCGGTCAGGAAACCGATCTTCGCCGCGCCCGCCTGCTGCAGCAGCACCATGGCCTCCACGACCCGCCCGTAGGGGACCTTCTGATCGGCCTTGACGAGCACCTGTGTCGCAGGCTTGCGGCGCAGGACCGCGGATGCGAGCGTGACCACGCGCTGCCCCTCGATCGGCGCATCCCTGCGGTCGCCGACGTTCAGGAAGAACTGCCCGCGGGCATCGACGGAGAGCACGAGCGGCTCGTCGTTCCGACCCGTATCGAGGGGCTCGGCCGCGGCCTTCGGCAGATCCACCTGGATGCCCTGGGTGAGCAGCGGCGCGGTCACCATGAAGATGATGAGCAGCACCAGCATCACGTCGATGTAGGGGACGACGTTGATCTCGCCCATCAGCCGGCGCTTGCGGGGCTGTCGCATGGCCTAGCGCGCCTCCCGCACTTCCCGCTCCTCGCGCGGACGCGCGTGCGCGTGCCGCTGGAGGACCTGGGCGAATTCCTCGGTGAAGGCGTCGAAGCGCACCTCGAGCCGCGTCACCTTGTCGGCGTAGCGGTTGTAGGCGATGACGGCGGGAATCGCGGCGAACAAGCCCATCGCGGTGGCCACGAGCGCCTCGGAGATGCCGGGCGCCACCATGGCGAGCGTCGCGGACTGGACGTTCCCGATCGCCTGGAACGAATTCATGATGCCCCAGACGGTGCCGAAGAGTCCCACGTAGGGACTGGTGGAGCCGATGGTGGCGAGCGTCGCCAGGTTCTGCTCGAGACGGTCCATCTCCCGCAACCCTGCGACGTGCATCGCGCGGTGGCAGCCCTCGATGATCTGTCCGGGGCCGAGGCCCGGTTGCTGCGTCAGGCGGCGGAATTCGCGGAACCCCGCCTCGAAGAGGCCGGCCATGGCCGTCGGGGGCGCGCCGCCCTTCGTCACCTCCTTGTAGAGCGAGGTCAGGTCGTTGCCGGACCAGAACGCGGATTCGAAGGCATCGGAGCTCGCCACCGCGCGCCTCAGCACGCGCCGCTTGCGCAGGATGATGGCCCAGGATGCGACCGAGGCCGCGAGCAGCAGCAGGAGGACGCACTGGACGACGAAGCTCGCCCCGAGCACGAGGTCCAGAAAGGAGTGGTTGGCCGTCATTCGCTGCCACCCTCGAAGAGCGGGAGCGACGGATCGCGCCCGTTGCGCGGCACCGGCAGTCCGAAGTGCTGGTAGGCGCGGGCCGTCGCCATCCGGCCCCGCGACGTGCGCATCAGGAAACCGCGCTGGATGAGAAACGGCTCGAGCACGTCCTCGATCGTACCGCGCTCCTCGCTGACCGCCGCGGCGAGCGACTCGATGCCGACCGGCCCGCCGCCGAAGTTCTCGATGATCGTCATGAGCAGGCGCCGGTCCATGACGTCGAAGCCGTTCGGGTCCACTTCCAGCATGTCCATGGCGGCGCGTGCCGTTGCCTCGTCGACGCGTCCGCTGCCCTTCACCTCGGCGTAGTCACGCGCCCGGCGCAGCAGGCGGTTGGCGATGCGCGGCGTGCCGCGGGCGCGCGCGGCGATGAGCCGGGCGCCGCCCTCGTCCATGGGCACGGCGAGGATGCGCGCCGAGCGGCGCACGATCTCGTGGAGCTCCTCGTCGGTGTAGAACTCGAGGCGCTGGACGATGCCGAAGCGATCGCGCAGCGGCGAGGTCAGCAGGCCGGCCCGCGTCGTGGCGCCGACCAGCGTGAAGGGCGGCAGGTCGAGCCTGATCGAGCGCGCGGCTGGCCCCTCGCCAATCATGATGTCGAGCTGGAAGTCCTCCATCGCGGGGTACAGGACCTCCTCGACGACGGGGCTCAGGCGGTGGATCTCGTCCACGAACAGCACGTCCCGCGCCTCCAGGTTCGTCAGCAGCGCCGCGAGATCGCCCGGCCGCTCGAGCACGGGCCCGGACGTGTGGCGGAGATTCACCTTGAGCTCGTTGGCGATGATGTGGGCGAGCGTCGTCTTGCCGAGGCCCGGCGGGCCGAAGATGAGCACGTGATCGAGCGCTTCGGTCCGCTGGCGCGCAGCCTGCACGAAGATCTGCATCTGCCGCTTCACCGACACCTGCCCGATGTAGTCATCGAGACAGCGCGGGCGGATGGCGCGTTCGTAGGCCTCCTCTTCTGACCGGGCCGAATTCGACACCAGGCGTTCGGGTTCGTTCATGGATTCATCCGCGTGCCTGCGGTGCGGCCGTCTTCAGCGCCGCCCGCAGGAGATCGGCCGTCGAGGCACTCGCCGGGCGCGCGTGCTCCAGCATGCGGCGGGCCTCGGCAGGCTTGTAGCCGAGGGACACGAGCGCGTCCAGCACCTGGCTCTCCACGGTCGCGGATTCCGGTGTGGCATCGGGCGCGGCGCCAGCGCCGATGCCGCCCAGGGCCATCTCCTCGACCCGGTCGCGAAGGTCCACGATCAGCCGCTCGGCCGTCTTCCTTCCCACGCCCGGCACCCGCGTGAGCGCCGCGGTATCGCCGGCCTGCACGCAGCGCACGAAGCCCTCCACGCTGATCCCGGACAGTATGGCGAGACCGATGCGCGCCCCGATGCCACTGACCTTGATGAGATCGCGGAAGAGGCGCCGCTCGGCCTCCGTCGCAAAGCCGAACAGCAGGTGCTGGTCCTCGCGGATCACCAGGTGGGTCCGCAGTTGCACCTCCTGTCCGACCTCGGGCAGACGCGTCCAGGTGGATGTCGGCGCCTCGACCTCGTAGCCGACGCCGCCCACGTCCACGACGAGCTGCGGCGGATCCTTGTGGACGAGGGTACCGCGCAGGAAGCCGATCATCGGCGCATCACCGCGAGCCGCGCCGCGCCGATGAACCGCGTTGCCGTGCGCGTGTGCGCATGGCATAGCGCGACTGCGAGCGCATCCGCCTCGTCAGGTGCGGGCGCCGATGCGAGCTGGAGCAGCGCGCGCACCATGTGCTGGACCTGCGGCTTGTCGGCGTTGCCGAGCCCGACCACCGCCTGCTTCACGGCGCGGGCCGCATATTCGTGGAGGGCGGCCTCGCCGCTGAAGGTCGCGCAGATGGCTGCCGAGCGCGCCTGCCCGAGCTTCAGCGCGCTGTCCGCATTGCGGTGGAGAAAGACTCTCTCGATCGCGACCTCTCCCGGCCGGTATTGGCACACCAGCGCCTGCATCGCCTCGAATATCGCCTTCAGCCGCTGCGCCAGGTCGCCGGCCTCGGTGCGGATGCAGCCGCTCGCGACGTAGCGCGTCGCCGGGCCGCTCGCATCGATGAAGCCGTAGCCCGTGATCCGCGAACCGGGATCTATGCCGAGTATGCGCACGCATTCCCCCATGTGCCTGCCGCGTCAGCGCTCCCCGGGCTCGGCGGATACGTCCGCGTTCGTGTACACGTCCCGCACGCCCTCCACGTTCTGCAGCGCCTCGAGCAGCCCGAGCATGGCCGCGGCGTCGCGCTCGTCGAGCTTCACCCGCACCGCGGACCGTCGCGTGACCTCCGCCCCGGCGGCCCGCAGGCCGGCGCGCTCGAGCGCCTCCCGCACCGTCGTCAGCTCGCGTGGGTCGGTGAGCACTTCGACGGAGCCGTCGCTGCGCACGCAGACCTCCTCGGCCCCGGCCGCATGCCCAGCCGCGACGATCGCGTCGCCGTCACGCGGAAAGCTCAGCAACCCGACCTCGTTGAAGAGATAGGCGACGGAGCCGGCCGCCCCGAGATCGCCGCCGTGGCGCGCGAAGGCGCCGCGCAGCTCCGTGCGGGCGGCCTCGGGATCTTCCGTCGCGCAGGTCACGATGACCGCCGTCCCGCCGGGACCATAGCCCTCGCAAGTGATCTCGCGGAGTTGCGGTCCGGGTTGCCGGGGCCGAGTGCCCCTGCGGTGCTGGACGTTGCCCATTTGCTGTGGCCGGTCATTCCATGCTGGCCCCGGTACTGCACGGTCGATTCTCGCAGGAAGCGCAAGCGGACGCGTGACCCGTTGCAACGGGCCTCGCGACAACAACGGTGGAATGATAACCGAAGGGTCAGGGCTTGCGCCCCTCCCGCGCTGGCAGATTTTCAGCCACCTGCTAGCGATTGATCGCGTGGATGGCCCGCCGGTCCGCCGACAGCGCCGCCTCGTGCACCGCTTCGGCGAGCGTCGGATGGGCATGGACGGTGCGCTGCAGATCTTCCGCCGTGGCCCCGAACTCCATCGCGACCACGGCCTCGGCGACGAGCTCGCCCGCCATCGGCCCGACGATGTGCACGCCGAGTATGGCGTCCGTGCCGGCATCGGCCAGGACCTTGACCAGGCCCGCCGCCTGGTCCATCGCCTTCGCGCGGCCGCTGGCGGCGAAATTGAACGTGCCGGCCTTGAAGGAGACGCTGCCGGCCTTGAGCTCTTCTTCCGTGCGCCCGACCCAGGCGATCTCCGGCGTCGTGTAGATGACGGACGGGATCACGCCGTAGTTCACATGCCCGTAACGGCCCGCGATCAGGTCGGCGACCATGACGCCCTCCTCCGACCCCTTGTGCGCCAGCATCGGGCCGCGCACGACGTCGCCGATCGCCCAGACGTTCGCCGCCGTCGTGCGGCAGTGGTCGTCCACGTCGATGAAGCCGCGCTCGCCGATCTCGACGCCGGCGAGCGGATCGAGCAACCCGGCGGTGAACGGCCGGCGGCCGACCGCGACGATGACCCGGTCGACCTCGAGGTCATGCGATCCCTGCAGGTCGTCGTAGCGCAGGCGCACGCCGGAGGCGGTCGACTCGGCCGACCGCACCCTGGCGCCGAGGCGGATGTCGAGGCCCTGCCGGCGGAACTGCCGCTCCGCCTCCCGCGCCACCTGCCCGTCGGCCATGAAGAGGAAGCGCTTCATCGCCTCGAGCATCGTGACCTCGGCGCCGAGCCGCCGCCAGACGCTGCCGAGCTCGAGCCCGATGACGCCGGCCCCGATCACGCCGAGCCGGCGCGGCACGCGGTCGAACTCGAGCGCGCCCGCGGAATCGACGACGCGCTCCCCGTCGAACGGGATCGCCTCGAGCGGCGTCGGCGTGGAGCCTGACGCCAGGATCACGTGCTCCGCCTCCAGCAACTCCACGCTCCCGGCATGCGGCGTGAAACGCACCTTGTTTCCGGGCAGCAGCTGCCCGTGCCCCGCGAGCGCCGTCACGCCGTTCGCCTTGAACAGCGCCTGGATGCCCCCGCACAGCTGGGCGACGATCGTGGCCTTGCGGGTCTGCATCGCGCCGAGATCGAGCGTCACGTTCGTGAGCCGGATCCCGTGGTTGCCGAGCTCGTGGTGCGCGCGGGAGTAGAGCTCGGAGGACTCGAGCAGCGCCTTGGAGGGGATGCAGCCGGCATTGAGGCAGGTGCCGCCGAGCGAGGGCTTGCCATCCGGCGCGCGCCAGGAATCGATGCAGGCGGTGGCGAGCCCGTTCTGCGCCGCCCGGATGGCGGCGACATAACCCGCCGGTCCGCCGCCGATCACGACGACATCGAATTTGTTGTTCATGCTTCCGCGATCGGGGCTTGCGCCCCTCCTACATCAGACCTGCAGCAGCAGCCGGCCCGGGTCTTCCAGCGCCTCCTTGACGGCGACCAGGAACTGCACCGCCTCGCGCCCGTCGATGAGGCGGTGATCGTAGGTGAGCGCCAGATACATCATCGGCCGCACGACGACCTGGCCGTCCACCGCCATCGGCCGTTCCTGGATCTTGTGCATGCCGAGGATGCCGCTCTGGGGCGGATTGAGGATCGGCGTCGACAGCAGCGAGCCGAATATCCCGCCGTTGGTGATCGTGAACGTGCCGCCGGTCAGGTCCTCCATCCCGATGCTGCCGTCGCGGGCCTTGCGTCCGTAGTCGGCGATCGCCGCCTCGATCTGGCCGAAGCTGAGCCGGTCCGCGTCCCGCACGACCGGCACGATCAGGCCGCGATCGGTCGATACCGCGATGCCGATGTCGTAGTAGTCGTGATAGACGACGTCGTTGCCCTCGACGGACGCGTTGATCACGGGATAGCGGTGCAGGCCTTCGATGGCCGCCTTGACGAAGAAGGACATGAAGCCGAGCTTGACGCCGTGCTGCTGTCTCGAAGGCCTCCCTGTAGCGGCTCCGCAGCGCGATCACTTCGGTGAGGTCCACTTCGTTGAACGTGGTGAGCATGGCCGCGTTCTGCTGCGCCTCCACCATGCGCTGGGCGATGCGGGCGCGCAGCCGGCTCATCGGCACGCGACGCTCCTCGCGCGGTCCGGGGACCGGCGTTGGTGCAGGGGCTGCAGCCGGCGCGGGCCGCGGCGCCTCCGCAGTCCTGGCCTCGATGTCGGACTTGAGCACGCGACCTCCCGGTCCGCTGCCCGCAACGCGTGAGGGATCGATGCCGCGCTCCGCCGCCAGCCGCCGTGCCGCCGGCCCGGCCCGTGGGGCAGCCGGCCCGGCCGCTGCGCCCGAGGGCGCGGGGACGCTCGCCGCGGCAGGCGCCGTGACGGCTCGCGGCGTCACGACCGGTGCGGGCGCCGCGGCTGGGCCGGCCGCGGCAGGTGCGCGGGACGTGGCGCTCTTCGTCTCCGCCGGCTCGATCACGGCCAGCAGGTCGCCGGAGTGCACGGTGGCGCCGTTGCGCGCGTGGATCTCCTTGATGATGCCGCTCACCGGCGCGGGCACGTCGAGCACCACCTTGTCGGTCTCGAGCTCGACGAGGCTCTCGTCGCGAGTCACCGCATCGCCCGGTGCCTTGTGCCAGGAGATCAGGGTCGCATCCGTGACCGACTCGGGCAGCTGCGGGACCTTCACCTCGATCGCCATGGAACTACTCCTAGCCCGCGGCCGCAGGCTCGATGCCGAGCGCCGCGTTCACCAGGACCTGCTGCTGGTAGACGTGCAACTGGAACACGCCGGGTGCCGGTGCAGCCGCCGCAGGCCGACCGGCATAGAAGAGCTCCTGCCCGCGCGTCAGCAGCGGCTCCTGCAGGCGATGACGGATCTGGTACCAGGCGCCCTGGTTCTGCGGCTCCTCCTGGCACCAGACGATCTCGCGTGCGGCGGGAAAGCGGGCAAGCGCCGCGGCGAGCTCGCGGGCCGGAAACGGGTAGAGCTGTTCGATGCGGATGATGGCAACCCCCGGCGGCTTCTGCGTGCGGCGTGCCTCGAGCAGGTCGTAAAACACCTTGCCGCTGCAGGCGACGACGCGCCTCACCCCCTCCGCGTCGACCGCATCGATCTCCGGGATCACCGGGTGGAAGCGGCCCTGCCACAAATCGGTGAGCGGCGAGCTCGAAAGGCGGTGGCGCAACAGGCTCTTCGGCGTCATCACCACGAGGGGCTTGCGCAGGTCGCGGAGCATCTGCCGGCGCAGCATGTGGAACATCTGTGCCGGCGTCGACGGCACGCACACCTGCATGTTGAGCTCGGCGCAGAGCTGCAGGAAGCGCTCGAGTCGCGCCGAGGAGTGCTCCGGTCCCTGCCCTTCCTGGCCGTGGGGCAGGAACAGCGTCAGGCCGCAGAGCCGGCCCCACTTCGCCTCGCCCGAGCTGATGAACTGGTCGATGACGACCTGCGCGCCATTCACGAAGTCGCCGAACTGGGCCTCCCAGATCACGAGGCACTCGGGATCGGTGGTGGAGTAGCCGTACTCGAAGCCGAGCACCGCCTCTTCCGACAGCAGCGAGTCGGTGACCGTGAATGCGCCGCTGGCGTTGCGACAGGTTCTCCAGCGGCACGTGCGCCTCGCCGGTCGCCTGGTCGTACAGCACCGCGTGGCGATGGAAGAACGTGCCGCGGCGGCTGTCCTGGCCGGTCAGCCGCACCTTGTAGCCGGCCTTGAGCAGGCTCGCATAGGCCACCATCTCGGCGAAGCCCCAGTCCATCGGCAACTCGCCGGCGGCCATCCGCGCGCGGTCGTGCACGATGCGCGCGACCTGCGGATGCAGCGTGAACCCGGCGGGCACACGCGTGATCTCGGAGAAGAGCGCCCGGCACTCGCTCTCCGGAACAGCGGTGACGACCGGCGCATCCCAGTCGCCCTTGCGGTAGCGGCTCCAGTCCACCGTGTATGCGTTGCCGATCATGCCGAGCACCGCCTGGGGCAGCGGCTGGCCCTGGTCGAGCCGCTCGCGATACTCCTCCGCGAGCCGCTCCGCATCGGTCGGCTCGATGACACCGGTCTCGACGAGCGTGCGCATGTAGATCTGGCGCGCCGTCGGGTGCTTCCTGATGACCTGGTACATCTTCGGTTGCGTGGCGGCGGGCTCGTCCGCCTCGTTGTGGCCATGACGCCGGTAGCAGACGAGATCGATGACGAAGTCCTTGTGGAAGGTCTGGCGATACTCGAGCGCCAGGCGCGTGACGAACACGGCTGCCTCCGGGTCGTCGCCGTTCACGTGGAACACCGGCGCTTCGACCATCTTGGCGACATCGCTGCAGTATTCGGTGGAGCGCGCGTCGCGCGGATCGCTGATCGTGAATCCCACCTGGTTGTTGACGATCAGGTGCACGGTACCGCCGGTCGTGAAACCGCGAAGCTGTGAGAGCTGCAGCGTCTCGGCGACGACGCCCTGCCCGACGAAGGCCGCATCGCCGTGAATGAGCACGGGCAGGACCTCCTCGCGGGTGGCGTCGCCGCAGCGCTCCTGGCGCGCGTGGACCGACCCCTCGACCACCGGATCCACGATCTCCAGGTGCGAAGGGTTGAAGGCAAGCGCCACGTGGACGTTGCCGCCGGGCGTGCGGATGTCGGAGGAGAAGCCCATGTGGTACTTCACGTCTCCGGAGCCGGTCATCGTCTCCAGGTTGTGCTTGCCCTCGAACTCGCGGAACAACTCCTGTGGTGCCTTGCCGAGCACGTTCACGAGCACGTTGATGCGGCCGCGATGCGCCATGCCGAGAATGATCTCCTGGATGCCGCGCGCGCCGCCCTGCTGAATGAGATCGTCGAGCATCGGGATCAGGCTGTCTGCGCCCTCGAGAGAGAAGCGCTTCTGCCCGACGTAACGCGTGTGCAGATAACGCTCGATTCCCTCCGCCGCGGTGAGCTCACCGAGGATGTGGCGGCGCTCGGCGGCCGTGAACGGATCTCCCAGCATCCCGTTCTCCAGCCGCTCGCGCAGCCACTGGCGCTCGCGATCGTGCGAGAGGTGGGCGAAATCGGCGCCCACCTTGCCCGAGTACACCCGACGGAGCAGGGCGATGATGTCCCGCAGCCGCATCTTCGCCCCGCCGCTGCTCGCGAGCCCGGTCGTGAAGAACTCGGTCTCCATGTCCGCGTCGGTGAGCCCGATGTGCTCGGGCTGCAGCACCTGGGGGATGTGCAGTTCCGTGAGACCGAGCGGGTCGAGGTCGGCTATCTGGTAACCGCGCTGGCTGTGGACCTGGATGAGCCGGGCGACCGCGGCCTGTTTCTCCGCGATCGCATCACCGGGCTGCGGCGGATGCACGGCGCGCGCCGCCGCGCCGGGCGCCGGACGCGCGCCGGTCGCCGCGCGCCTGGGCGCTGCGGCACTGGCGGCCGCCGGGCCCATCTCCTCGAAAAATCGCCGCCAGTTCTCGGGCACCGAAGCGGGATCGAAGCGATACGCTTCGTAGAGATCCTCGACGTAGGGCGCATTCGTGCCGAACAACGGCGAGGACTCGTAGTAGGCCTTCAGCGACTGGCTCATGAGACGACCGGCAATACCGCACCAGACTCGAATGATAGAGGGCTGCGGCCCGGCCCGGAAGCCGCGGGCGCACACCGCGAGTGCCGTATTCCGAAGTTAACCGCCGTTGACGTCAGAATCGGGCATCTGAGTGATGCCGCGCGTAACTTAGGTGCCGTAACTTAGGCGTAACTTAGGTGCCGGGTTCAAAAGTTAACCACTGTTAACTTTTGAACCCGGCACCTAAGTTACCGGTCAGCGCGCCGCCCAGCGCAGGAACGCGCCGAAGGCGGAATCGCCCAACGTGGTCGCGTGCCAGCCGAGCAGGTAGACCTCCCAGACGATGAGCGCGCTGTAGCCCGCGCAGAAGAGTCGCAGCACCCAGAGCACTGGCACACGCCCGAGCAGGAGACGGCGCGCCGAAATCACGAGTGTGACGATGCTGAGAGCGGTCAATCCGATTTTCGCGAGCAGAAACCAGCGCACGCTGCGGCCGAGCACCATCTCCATGATGCCGTTCATTTCTTCGCCGCCGACAGCCAGCAGGTTCAGCGTGAACAAGGCGTCGAGGCAGCTCATGATCAGGATGGCGAGCGCGACATAAAGCACCTGCGGCTCGTGCCAGTCGAGCACGACACGATGCCGGTCGCTGCTGCGCCGGCTGACACGGCGACGCGGGCGCATGCCGCCGTAGAGGATCGACCAGGTCGAATCGGTACGCCGGTTCGCGCTGCGACGGTCGGCGACGAGCCCGGGCGCGGGGCCACGCCGGCCGGTCAACTGGCCGAGCAGGAGCTCCACCTTGGGCGCCAGTGCGGCGGTCGGCCGGGACCCCGCGCGCGGGGACTCGAACGTCATCTTAAGTTTCCGGGCAAATGCTGATCATGAGGAAGCGTACTTAACGTATTGTTCTTATGACTCTTACTATACTGCTCAAGTCAGCATCATGGCGAGGTATCCGACATAAAGAGTGCCGTTTACGGCGAAATGCCACACGCGAAACGGCCCAACCGCCGATACCAGGCGCAGCCACAACGCGGCCACGAGCGTCACGATGATGCCCACCAGGACTTCCCGCCGGGGGTCCCACGGAGTCAACAACAGGCCGATCGCCGGCAGCAGGCTCCCCTGGAACACCATGGCACCCGTGATGTTGCCGAACGCGAGGGTGTCCTTGCGGCGACGGATCCACAGGATGCTGTTGACCTTTTCCGGCAGCTCCGTCGCGACGGGGACGATGAGCAGCGACAGCAGCAGGGCCGACACGCCAATCTCCTCGGACAGCCTCTCCACGCCATAGATGAAGCCTTCCGCGCCCGCCACGAGCAGCAGCAGCCCGATCGCGAGTTGCAGCACGATGGCGGGGACCCCGTCCGGTACGCCGAGCCGGCACAGGAACATGTCACGGTGAGCTTCCGTGCCATGCCCCTCGCGCACGAGCTGCGCAGAGACCCGCAGCGTCTGCACTACGTAGATGAAATAAAGGAACCCCAGCGCGAGCGCCATCAGGATATGGGCCAGCTCCGACCAGGCCCAGTCGTGCGGCACGAACAGTGCGACCGCCGCGATGCTGAAGGAGGCGAGGAAGAAATTGAGATCGCGATGAAGACCGCCGCGCTCGGGGACAATCCGGCCGTTGAGGCCGCGCGAACGGATCACGGATGCTGCCATCAGCGTCAACGACAGCGTGGACAGCATCAGCGGCGCGCCGAGGATGGCGCCGACACCGACCTCCTCGTTCAACTCCTTGCTCGCTGTGCCGGCGAATATCGCCAGAATCGGCACCAGCGTCTCCGGCATCGCCGTCCCAACCGCAGCGAACAGCGAACCCGTGACGCCGTCGGAGATCTTCAGCCGCTCACCCAGGTGCTCGAGCGCGTTCGTGAATATCTCGGCGGCGACCAGTATCACCACCAGCATGACCAGGAGCTCGAGCCACATCATCGCAATCGGTCCATTCAGAATTCCCCGCCCGGCAAAAGCGGCCCCCAAAAATGTCGCAACGATAGCCGATGCCGCCGCGCCGGACAGCAGGTCGGCAGATTATCCCTTTAACATAAGCCTTTGACAGGAATCGCGGACGGAGTATTCTCGGAATTCAAAGTCCCCATAACCCGGCCATAAAAAGAATAAATCGGGAGGGCATCATGGGCAGTTTCCGTCCGTCGGTCGCCGCGGCCTTGGCCGTCGGCTGTCTCGCACTACCGTCTCGTTCCCCGGCGAACACGCTCGAGCTCGCCCTGGTCATCGATGGTTCTACGAGCATCGTTCCCAGTGACTGGGCATTGCAGGTCGGAGCGTACCAGAACGTCTTCCAGGACAACTTCTACTCGACCTACATCGCGCCCAGCCCGTACGACGACATCGTCGTCGCCGCGTACGTCTTCTCGGGCGGCAACGTCACCCAGCAGGGCACCGGCACGGTCCTGGAGACGCTGATCGTCACGAGCTACCTCGACTGGACGGTCATCAACGATGATACCGACGCGTCCGCCTTCGGCGCCCTCCTCGGCGCGCTGGTCCAGCCGGGCGGCCAGACGCACACGAGCGGTGCCCTCAACATCGCAGCGAACGGCGGCGTCGTCGGCTGCATCTACGTGCCGTCGATCTGCAACGTGTCGCCCTCGGAGACCGTGCCGGGCCTGCTCAACAACGCCTACAACGGCGACGTGCTGGAGATCGACATCTCTACCGACGGCGTGCCGACCTTGCCGAACGCCCACGGCGACCCGAACCTCGAGCCGCAGGCCTCGCAGGACCGCGCGCTCGCGATCGCCGCAGCCAACGCCGCAAGAGCCGCCGGCATCACGATCAACGCGATTGGCGTCGGCAGCGGCGTGGACACCGCCTTCCTGACCTCGCTGGTCGGCATCGACCCGACCTCCGCGCCGACCGGGTTCTACCTGACCGCGAGCGGTTTCAGCCAGTTCAACGACGGGCTCCAGCAGAAGATCGGGCGGGAGACCAGCGGCGTGCCGGTGACCCCGGCGCTGCCGCTCGCACTCACCGCGTTCGGCAGCGCGCTGCTCTGGCGCCGCAAACGCGCCGCATTGCGCTGACGCCACACACGGCCAGCCCCGGGTAGCGCCGCGCTGCCCGGGGCTTTTTTCTTGCCCGGGAAAAACGGCTGCGCCGGCGGCGCGATCGCCCTACAATCCGAAGCATCGTTCGCCTGCAGGATGAGACCGATGAAAATATCAATGCACGCCATGTCAGTCGGCCAATTCGTGCCGATGCTCACCAACCTGTCCGCGATCCTGGAGAAAGGCGTCGCCTCGGCGACGAATCGCAAGTTCGAGCCCACCGTGCTCGCCGGTTCGCGCCTCGCGCCCGACATGCATCCACTCACGCGACAGGTGCAGCTCGCCTGTGATTTCGCCAAGAACTCGACGGCGCGCCTGGCGGGCATCGATCCGCCCAAGTTCGAGGACAACGAGACGACCATCCCCGAGCTCCAGACCCGCATCGCGAAGACCCTGGACTACCTGCAGACGGTGTCCGTGAGCGCCGTCGACGGCCAGGAGGACCGCGACATCGTCATTCCCATCCGGGACCGCAAGCTCGAGATGAAGGGTCTGCCCTTCCTGCAGCGCTGGGCGCTGCCGAACTTCTACTTCCACGTGGTCACCGCCTACGCGATCCTGCGCCACAACGGCGTGGACGTTGGCAAGATGGACTATCTCGGCAGGTCCTGAGACGGCTCCCCGCTCCGTGGATTTCGACGTCGTCATTGCCGGCGCGGGCCCTGCGGGGCTGTGCTTCGCGCGCTCGCTCGCGCGCAGCGGCCTCAGGATCGCGCTCATCGAGCCACAGGCCGTCGCGGCACTCGAGGAGCCGCCTTTCGACGGCCGCGAGATCGCCCTCACCCACCACAGCGCTCACTTGCTGCGCGAGCTCGGCGTGTGGGAGCGCATTCCGCCGGACGACATCCATGCACTGCGCGACGCGCAGGTGCTCGACGGCGACGCACTGCCCGGCCTGCGGCTCGATCATGCGGACGGCACGCGGCCGCAGCTCGGCTTCCTGGTCGCGAATCACCTGATCCGCCGCGCTGCGTTCGCCGCCACGGCCCACCAGGACGGGTTGACGCTGCTCGCCGGCCTGCGTGTCGTGGGCATTGAGCCCGGCCGCGAGCAGTCGCGCGTGACGCTCTCGGATGACCGCTCGCTGGCGGCGCGCCTGGTGGTCGCCGCCGACAGCCGGTTCTCGGAGGCGCGGCGGATGATGGGCATCCCGGTGGACATGCACGACTTCGGCCGCACGATGATGGTCTGCCGCATGGAGCACGAAGAGCCGCATCACCAGGTCGCGTGGGAATGGTTCGATTACGGTCAGACGCTCGCCCTGCTGCCGCTCGCCGAACATTGCTCTTCGGTCGTTGTGACCCTGCCGCACATGGGCATCCAGCAGCTCATGAAGGCGTCCGAGGGCGAATTCGCCGCGGCCATGGAGAGCCGCTTTCACCGGCGTCTCGGCCCGATGCGCCTCGTAAGCACGCGCCACGCCTATCCGCTCGTCGGCGTCTACCCGCGACGCTTCGTGGCCGAGCGCTTTGCGCTCGTCGGCGATGCTGCCGTCGGCATGCACCCGGTCACCGCACACGGTTTCAACTTCGGCCTGCTCGGCCAGGACCTGCTCGCGCAGGGCATCGCACGCGCACAGTCGGCGGGCACGGACATCGCCGCGGAATGGACGCTGAGGCAATATGAGCGCGGCCTGCGACGCGCGACGCGACCGCTGTATCTCGTGACCGCTGCGATCTCGCGGCTCTATACCGACGACGGGATTCCGGCACGGCTGTTGCGCCGGACCGCGCTCGCGGCGGCGGGACTGCTGCCCCTGCGCCGCGCGCTGATCCACACGCTCACGCAGACCGGCGACAGCCGCGCCGCCACGTATCCCGTGCTCGGCGTGCTCCGCTCGCTCCGGCCCTGAGGCCGCTCCGCGCTCAGTCCTCCGCCGGCCGCGCCGCCTTCAGGGGCACGGTCTTGTGCACCCAGTTCTTCGGATCCTCGCGCCGTACCGGCGAGGGGATCACCAGCATCTCCGTCTGGCTGCGCCGGTCGAATTCGTCGAGATCGATCTCGAATCCCTGCGCCGCCCACTTCCAGCAGCGCTTGCGGAAGGCGGTTTCCATGCTGTCGGTCTCCGTCAGGAATTCGTCGGAGAGCCGCGCCGGGGTGCACGGCGGCTTGATGTCCTCGACGACGCTCAGGTCCTCGACGACGGCGAGCTGGATGCCGGCCGCGCGCTCGGCGTCGAACTGCGGCTCCTTGAGGAAGTTGCGCGCCTGCCAGCCGATCGCGCGGCTCAGCTTCCGGTCGACCGGCGTACGCGCCGTGAAGTTGATCTGGCTCATGCCCTCGCGGAACGTCGGCTGGATGCGATGGCAGAGGCCGACCAGGCTGAACTCGAGCGACACGCTCGTGTCCGTGCGCTCCTGCGCCAGGAGCTTCGCGATCTCGCCCGATTTCTGATCGGGTTTGGGCGCCGGCTTGCGGCGGCTGACCCGGGCGCCCCATTCGAACTCCTCGAGCGGCGTGTTCACGAGCTTGGGCGTGCGTCTCGCTCCGAACTGGCGGTGCACGAAATTCGTGTGGGCCGTGTCGAGCGAGTTCTCTTCGAAGCGCATCCAGTTCGCCCTGGCCTCGAAGCCGTATGGAATGCGGTGCCAGCCCGTCGGGTCGTCGTACTCCGGGAAGAGATCGGGGATGCGCGGCCGCTCCTTCTCGGGAAGGTCGCCGAGGAAGACCCACACCCAGCCGTATTTCTCGAGCGTCGGGTACGTGTCCACACGCACGCGCTTGGGCGGCGTGACCTCCGGGCCGAGCGCCGGGATCAGCGTGCAGCGCCCGTCGCGATCGAACTGCCAGCCGTGGTACGGGCACACCACGTTGTATTCGCTGATCTCGCCCTTGCCGAGCGAGGCGCCGCGGTGGCAACAGACGTCGCTCAGGCAGACCGCCATGCCGTTCGCATCACGAAACAGCACGAAATCGCAGCAGAGCATGCGCACCTTCAGCGGCTTCTCGCGCTTGACGTCGGACGCCGCCGCCGCCGCGTACCAGTTGTTGATCAGCATGGTTCCGTCTCTCTTCGGGGTCCGCGTATTCATACCGCCCCGCTGTCGCTCGGGGTATAGGTATCTGCCACGGTGAGGGCCCGATGTGCAGCGGTTGATCGCCCGGGATGATGGCGCACGCATAAGGGATAACCGCAATTGCCGCCGAGCCGCGCTGCCGCTAAATCTGGTCGCAGACGGGATTCAAAAAGCGGGAGGAATCATGTATATCAATTTCTGGTACCCCATCATCAGGAGCGAGGATCTCGGGCCGGACACGCCCGAGAAGGTGAAAGTCCTCGGCGTCAACCTCGTCGCCTTCCGCGACCAGGAAGGCAAGGCCCGCGTCCTCAGCGACACCTGCATCCACCGCGGCGGCTCGCTCGGCGGCGCCTGGTCGTCCGCGGGCAAGCCGCGCATCGTGAACGGCTGCGTGGTGTGCCCGTATCACGGCTGGGAATACGGCGGCGACGGCAAGTGCCGGAGCATTCCCTCCATCGGCTACGGCAAGAAGCCGCCGGCGCGTGCCAAGGTCGATTCCTACCCGGTGCAGGAGAAATACGGCATCGTCTTCGCGTTCCTGGGCGATCTGGCGGAAGAGAAGCGCTCCCCGCTGCTGAAGATCGAGGAATACGGGCAGCCCGGCTGGCGCGCGAATGCCGTGCTCGTGCTCGACGTCAACTACTACTATGAGCGCTCGATCGAGAACGGCCTCGACCCCGCCCACAACGAATTCGTGCACCCCACGCATGGCTTCCAGGGGGCGAACCGCGATACCTACAGCGTCCGCGACTACACGACGGAAGACCATCGCCAGGGCTGGGGTTTCTGGTTCATGCACCGCTTCGATGCCCCGCCCCTGCCGCAAGCCAACCACGTCACGGCGCAGGCCGGAGGCACGCCGTGGAAGGACACGAAGACTTATCGCGCCGACATCTTCGCCGGCGGCGGCACGTACGGTCCGAACATCATGCCGACCTACATCAATCTCACGCCGGAGAAGATGTTCCGCCAATATTTCTTCGAGCAGCCGGTGGACGAGAACAGGACGCGGATCTTCTTCCTGAACATGCGCAACTTCCTGCTCGAGCCCGAGAGCGACGGCCCCATCCATGCCAGGAACAAGGTCATCGCGGCGCAGGACATCCAGATCCTGAACGACGTCATGCCCGGGCTCACGCCGCTCAGCCCCACCAAAGAAGTCCTGGTGCCGGCCGACAAGGCGATCGCGGCGTACCGCGAGTGGCTGAAGAAGTTCGACGACATGGGCTGGCGCATCGACTGGAAGGAATTCAAGGCGCGCCACGGCTTCGACAAGGCCTACGCGATCCCGTGCCCGGACCGGCGCATGTCCGGCAACTGGGTGCTCGATCCCATCCCCGTGCTGAAGGACCGGGCACAACGCGAAGAGAAAGACAGGGAAGCGGCCTGAGGAGCCTTGACGCGCAGTGTGGGTTGCCGAAACGGTGCGCTATGGCGTGACCGGCGGCGCGGGGTCCTTGAGCTCCGGCGCGTCGTTCTTCGGTGAATTGACGGCCGTGCTCACCGTGTGCGCCGCCATCAGCGCCTCGGGGTAGGGCACGAGGCAGGCGTAGGCGGCGGCCGGATCGCCTTTCAGCCAGGTATCGAGATCCGCGCGCCGGAGGATCGCCGGCATCCGCGCCTGCGTGTTGTGGATCTCTGCCATGAATGGATTCGCGGGCACCGTGATGATCGTCACCGACTCGAGCCGTTCGCCGCTCGCGGCCGGTGAGGCATCCCAGAGCCCCGCAAAGCCGAAGACGTGCTGGTCGGTGAGGTGGATGAACCAGGGCCGCTTCCTGCCACCGACGAGCTGCCACTCGTAGAAGCCGAGCGCCGGCAGGACGCAGCGCTGCCCGCGCCGCCACGCGCCGCGATACGTCGGCGCGGTCGCGATCCTCTCCACCCGCGCATTGATCGTGCTGAGCTTCAGCGGAACGCCATGCGCGTGGTACGGAACGAGTCCCCAGCGGAGCAGCTCGCACACCCGCCGGCCATTGCGCTCGCGCACCACGGGCACGTTCTGCGTCGGCGCGACGTTATAGGACTCGAACGGCGGCGGCGTTCCCGACAGCTCCCACTCCCGCTCGAGAGCGGCCTCCAGCCTCGACACGTAACGCCCGCACATACGCTTCACCGGCCAGCCGCCGAGGCCGCCAGCTTACCCCGACAGCCGACATAATCAGCAAAAGGATCGCAGAAGTGCTTGACCGGCCACGGATCGTGGCGGATGCTTTTCCCTAGAATCGGCCCTCTGAAAAGAATCAATTCCCGAGACGCCGACGGAGCAACGTGTCCGCCATCCTGAACGAACCCCTGCCGGATAGCCTGGCCGCCGCCGCGGTCGCGCTGGATCCGCTTACTGCGACGACGCCGCCCGCGAGCCGCGCCGGCTCACGCCCGTCAGCGGAGGCGCTGAACGGCGCACCGCGTGCCCAGGAAGTGCGCAATCACCTGCAGGTGCAGCTCACCGACATCTGGATCGCGATGCTGAAGCTGCCGCGCATCGGGTTGCGGGAGGATTTCTTCGATCTCGGCGGCGACTCGCTGCTCGCCACCGAGATGTTCCACCGCGTCGAGCAGGACTGCGGCTGCCGCCTGGATCCGAGCCGCCTCCTGACGAGCCTCACCATCGAGCGCATGGCGGCGGAAATCCTCGACGGCAGCCGCGAGACGCTCGCCCACCCGGTCGTGCAGGTACAGGCGGGCGACGGCCGCGCGCCGTTTTTCTTCCTGCACAATGACGCCCACAGCGGGGGCTTCTATTGCCGGCGAATTGCCCGCGCGCTCGGCCCCCACGTGCCGATGTATGCCGTGCAACCACACGGCCTGAACGGCACACCGTTCCTCGACAGCATCGAGGACATGGCGGCCGACCGGGTGCGGAGCATTCTGCAAGTGCGGCCCTCGGGACCCTATCGCATCGGCGGCTTCTGTGGAGGCGGCGTCGTCGCCTATGAAGTCGCCCGCCAGCTCGCTGCGCGTGGCGAACGCGTCGAGCGCCTGTTGCTCATCGACACGATCGCGCCCAGCCTGGCCTTCAAGTCCATCTGGACGCTGACCCGGCGGCTGGCCGCGGTCCTGCGGCTGTCTCCCCGCGCGCAGCGCGCGCTCTTCCGGCGGCTGAAGTGGTATGCGGAGGATCTCCGGACCTCCGGGCGCAGGGGCTTCGCAGGCTGGACGGCGCTGACCTGGCGCAAGGTCAGGAGTCTCTGCGCGCGCGCCGTGGCGGACGATGCCGATTCCGGCGCAGCGGATCAGGACGCTGGCGATGCACGGTTACAGCTCTGGCGGCAGTTTCACCAGCGCTCCTCCGTCTACGTGCCGGACGAATTCCCCGGGCGGCTCATCCTGTTCCGTTCCACTTACCTGGACAGCGAGCGCGCGGCGGGCACCGAGAGCCGCTGGAAGATGCTCACTGCGGGCATGGACGTCCACTACATCCCGGGCGACCATTTCACCTGCGTCACGACCTACGCCGCCGATCTGGCGGCGTCCATGCGGCCCTATCTGCGCGACTGACCCTGGCGAGGTTCAGGTCTCGCCTGCCAGCCGCTGGCGATCGGGCTTGCCGGTTACCGTCGTGGGCAAGGACGCGATCGCTTCGAACCGGGCCGGGATCTTCCACTCCGGCAGGTGAGCACGGAGCCGCGCACGCAGCGTCGCGGGATCGCACTGCGCGCCCGCGCGCCGGACGACGAAGGCGACGAGCTTCGATTCGCCGCCCTCCCGTCTGACGACGACCGCCGCTTCCGCCACGTCGTCGAATTGCAGCAGCGCCGACTCCACCTCGCGGATGTCGACGCGATAGCCGCGGATCTTCACCTGGTGGTCTCTCCGGCCGAGGAACACGAAGCGGCCGTCGTTGCGGAATTTCCCGAGGTCGCCGGTATGGTAGGCGCGCACACCGGCCCCGCCACTTGCCCTGAAGACGGCGGCCGTCTCGGCCGGGCGGCGCCAGTAGCCTTCCGCGAGATAGGCGCTCCTGACGACGAGCTCGCCGATATCGCCCGGCGCTACCGCCTTCCCTGCTTCATCGACGAGCACGAGCTCCTTGTCGGGGACCGGAAAACCCACGTCGACGACTTCCGGATCGATTGCCGTGTCGTGACCGATGCGGGCCACGGTCAGGAGCGCCGTCTCGGTGATCGAGAAGCGGTGGAGCACCATGCAGGACCCCGAGAAATGGCGCCGCCAGTTTTCCAGGTCACCCGGCAGCACCACGTCCCCGGCCAGCGCCACGATCCTGACGGAGGGGAACATGGCGTCGTTCTCGAGCGTCGCGAGAAATCTCCTGAAGAAGAGCACCGGCGGATGCAGCAGCGTCACGTGCTGCTCCTCGAGCCAGGCGCGGAACGCGGTCGAGCCCCCTCGAGACGATGTCGAAGACGTGCACGCTGGCGCCCACGAGCAGCGTGCAGAAGATGTCCGACTCGGACGCGGAAAAACTGCAATGGGTGAGGAGCGACTGCCGGTCGTCCGGCGTGACGGCATCGTACTGGGTGGAAAGCCACACGCGGTGCAACACGGCACGATGGCTCTTCACCACGCCTTTCGCCTGTCGCGTCGTCCCGGACGTATAGAAGATCGTCGAGGCGTCGCCCGGTCCGGGCGGCGCCCGGCGGATTCGTCATCCGGGTAGCGCACGTCGATCGTCTTCCAGCCTGAGCATGTCGCAGGCGCCGGCCGCGAGCTCGCGGGCACGCGCCTCGACGGCCGCGGTCGTCACGAGCAGTTCAGGCGCGATGTCGCTCATGATTTCCGCCTGCGCCCTGAGCGGCATGCGCGGGTGGATCGCGAGATACGTCTTGCCGGCCTTCAGGATCGCCAGTGTCGCGATCACCATCTCCGGGGACTGATCGACGAGATATGCCACCGACCCCGGCACCGCGGGGCGTGCGGCTGCGGATCGCGTGCGCGATGCGATTGGCGCAGGCGTTGAGCTCCCGATAGGTCCACTGCCTGCCCTCGCCGGAGAGCGCGATCCGGTCGGCGTAATGTCGGGCCACTGCCTCGAAACGCGCCGGAACGGTCTGCTCGATATCCGCCCGCGCGAACGGCAGGCACGGCAGCGACGACGACCAGCTCCGTACGCAGTCCGGCGGCAGCCTTGTGTTCCCGCAGCGTTCGCCAGGCGGCGGGCAGGATCGGGAACGCCACCGGCGAGATTGCCGGCTCGGGCCCGCATCTCCGCTTCGCCGGGCAGCAGGACTTCGGACACGTGCTCCGCCGCGTGGCGCCGATTTCACCTGTGCGATCATGCGGTCCACGCGGGCCGTGAACTCGGCAAGCGGCATGAAGAGTTCCGGGTCGATTGCCATGAAGAAGTGGCCGAAGTCCGCCGGCTCGCCCGTGCCGGTGCAGGCGCTCGCGGCGGTGGTCCTCGCCGAAGCCCGCGCCCGTCAGGACGCCGGACAAGCACCTCCATCACGAGCGCCGAGGCCGTAACCCTTGTGGCCGCCGATCGGCACGCCCAGCCCGCGGCGAGGTCTGCCGCATCGATGGACGCACGACCGAAGCGGTCGAGGATCCAGCCGGGCGGCGAGCGGCTTGCCCTCGAGCGAGGTGCAGCGCCACCTTGCCCTTCGCCTGCACGCTCATGGAAACGTCGAGGACGATCGGGTGATGGCGCGCGGCGGGGATCCCGACGGCGAGAGGATTCGTGCCGAAGAGCGGCGTCATCCCACCGGTGGGCGCGAGCCACAGCGCGCTGTTGGTGGTGCAGAGGCCGATCAGGTTCTTCATGGCCGCGAGCCAGGCGTAGTGGCCGGCGGCGCCGAAGTGATTCGAGTGACGGGCGCCGACCACGCACACGCCGGACTCGCGCGCCTTGCGGATCGCGAGCTCCATCGCCATGACGGCCACGAGCTGGCCCGGTCCGTTGTCGCCGTCGACGAGCGCGCTCGTCGCGGTCTCGCGCTCGATCCGGAACCGCGGGCGGGGGTTCGTCGCGCCCGAGGCGATGCGCCGCGCATAGCGCGGAATCGCGCCGACGTTGTGCGTCGGCTGGCCACGCAGGCTGGCCTCGATCTGCACTTCGGTCATCGCCGCGGCGTCCGCGGCCGACAGGCCGGCGCGCTCGAGCGCCTCGCGCCCGAACGCGCGCATACTCTCGAGCGTGACGCGGATCGCGCCGAGCGTTCGGGTCCGGTGTAGCCGCCGGCGACGGCCCGCGGGCTCGATCGCAGGCCGCAGGTTCTCCGGAACGCCGGGCGTCCCCGCGCATGGCCGCGCGCGCGCCCAGCTCGGCGATGGTCTGATGCTGAAAGAGCTGTCGCGGGCTGAGCCGCAACCCGGCCCGGTTCGCGCGCTCGATCATCTGCAGTCCGACGAGAGAATCGCCGCCAAGATCGAAGAAATTGTCGTCGACCCCGACGCGATCGAGTTGCAGCAGATCGGCCCAGATCTCCGTCAGGATCGCCTCAGCCGGGAGACCGGGCGCGACGAGCGCATCCTCCGGTTCCGGATGTCGCCCGTCCATTGCCGGCAACGCCTTGCGATCCACCTTCCCGTTCGGCGTCAGCGGCAGCGCCGCCAGCTTCACGATGGCCGCCGGCACCATGTAATCGGGCAGCTTCCTTCTGAGGGACTCGCGGAGCAGCTTTCGCGAATGACTGGCGGCGGGCGTCGGGCCGGGCAGATTCCCACTGCGTCGCACCACGTAGGCCACGAGCCGCTTGCCGCCGGTGTCGGCGTCCTGCGGCCACGACGGCGCTCTGGAGCACCTGCGGGTGCGCATTCAGCGCGGCTTCGATCTCTCCCGGCTCGATGCGGAAGCCCCGGACCTTGACCTGCTGGTCGACGCGCCCGAGGAACTCGAGGTTGCCGTCCGGCCGCAGACGTCGCCCGATCGCCGGTCCGATAGAGACGCGCCCCGGGCGCCGCGCTGAACGGATCCAGCACGAACCGTTCGGCGGTCGGCCGCCCGTCGAGGTAGCCCCGGCCCACGCCGGGTCCGCCGATGAAGACCTCGCCCGGGACGCCCGGGGGCACGAGCGCGCGGGCGGCGTCCAGCACGTACACCCGCGTACGTGCGATCGGGCGGCCGAGGGGCACGAGCCGCACGGCAGCGTCGTCCGGCGACGTGAATCGGGATACACCGTCACGATGCCCGTCGTCTCGGTCTGCCCGAACATGTTGACCAGTCGCGCACGGTGGCGGAAGCCCGACGGTCCACTGCCTGCGGCAGGTCGGAGTGCAGCGTCTCGCTGGCGGACAGGATGAGCCGCAGCTGGTTGTCGAGCAGCGCCGCCCGGCTCGCCGGCCTCCATGTCGGCGAGCACGCGCGTCAGCGACCCGCAGGTACGACGGCACGACGTCGATGATCGATACGCCCTCGTCGCCGGATGGACTGCGAACAGCGCCAGCGGATCCCGAATCTCGTCGGTCGTGGCCAGCACCACGGTCGCGCCGCACGACGAGCGGCAGCAGGAACTGCCGCATCGACGAAGAGAACGCGAACGACGCCGTATGGAGATAGCGGTCGCGCTCCGTGATTCCGAGCGCCGCCTGCATCGCGCGCACGTAGTGACAGACGTTGCGCGTGAGTGATCATCACGCCCTTGGGCGTGCCGGTCGAGCCGGAGGTGTAGATCACGTACGCCAGGCTCGCCGGCGTCGCGAGCGTTCACCGGATTCCGGTCTGCGTCGCGTCACTCGTGTCCCGCCCGGTCTCGAGGCACACGACCGCCGCGCCGTGCGCGGGCAACCGGAGCGCAGGTCGCTCTCGGTGACGAGGACCGGGACGTGCGCATCGTCCAACATGAAGGCGAGGCGATCGGCCGGATACTCCGGATTCAGCGGGACATAGGCGCCGCCCGCCTTCAGCACGCCGAGCAGCGCGACGAGCATGTCCACGGTGCGCGGAAGGCAGACCGCGACCAGCGTCTCCGGCCCCACCCCGAGTTGCCGGAGCCGATGCGCCAGCCGGTTGGCTCGCGCGTTCAGGACGCGGTAGGTGACGTGCTCCTCGCCACACCGCGATGGCGACCGCGTCGGGCGTGCGCTCCACCTGGGCCTCGAACAATTGCTGGAAGCAGAGTTCATCGGCACACGGGCGCGGACGTGTCGCATCCGCCCGCGAGCAGCTCGCGCCGCTCGGCGTCGCCGACGAGAGGCAGCCGGGACAGACGCTGGTCGGGGTGCGCGACGATGCCCTCGATGAGCGTGCGGAAGTGGCCGGCCATCCGCTCGATCGTCTCCGGCTCGAAGAGATCGGTGTTGTACTGCCACGCCGCTTCCAGCCCCCGATCGGTCGGTGACAGGTAAAGCGTCAGGTCGAACTTGGCGGTCTCCCTGTCTAACGGCGAGGCGCGCGACGGTCAGGCCCTCGCGAACTCGCCGGGCGGCTCGCGGTAGTTCTGGAACGCGAACATCACCTGGAACAGCGGCGTGCGGTTCGGATGTCGCGCCGGCTGCAGCTCGTCCACCAGCTTCTCGAACGGGAGATCCTGATGCGCGTAGGCGCCGAGGGCCGTCGTGCGCACGCGTCCAAGCAGAGTCCGAAACGAAGGGTCGCCGGAGAGATCGGCCTCGCAGGACCAGCGTGTTCGCGAAGAAGCCGATCAGGTTCTCCGTCGCCGGGTGCGTCCGGTTCGCGATCGGCGTTCCGACCATGAGGTCCTCCTGCCCGGTGTAGCGAAAGAGCAATGTCTGGAAAGCCGCCAGCAAGGTCATGAAGAGCGTGGCGCCGTTCGCGCTCGCCGCCGACCGCAGCCGCTCGACGAGATCGTGCGGGATCAGCATCTCGTGCCTCGCGCCCCGATAGGTCCTGGAGCGCCGGCCGGGGCCGATCGAAGGGCGAGGTCCAGGGCGGGCGGAGCGTCGCGGAGCTGCTCCTTCCAGTAGTCGAGCTGCGCTTCGAGCTCGCGCGTCTCTTCGACCCAGCGCCGCTGCCAGAGCGGCGAAGTCGGCGTACTGGATGGGCAGCTCCGGCAGCGGCGACGGCCGGCCGGCCGAGAACGCCCGGTAGAGCGCGCTGAGCTCCGCATGGAGCACCGCGTTCGACCAGCCGTCGGAGACGATGTGGTGCATCGTGAGGATGAGCACGTGCTCGCTCGGCGCCCAGGCGGGCGAGCACGGCGCGAAAGAGCGGCCCCCGGCCAGGTGGAACGGCTCGCGCGGCCTGCTCGGCTGCCAGCTCGCCGTGCCTCCCCGAGCCTTGCGGCCGGCGGCACTCGCGAGAGATCGACCACCGGCAGTCGCAGCGGCGTTGCGGGATCGATGACCTGCAGCGCCTGCCCGTCGACCGCGGTGAAGGTCGTGCGCAGCGCCTCGTGACGGCGGCGGATCTCGCTCAGGCTCTCCTCGAGGGCGGCGAGGTCCAGGGCGCCCGTGAGATGCAGGGCGGCCTGCATGTTGTAGGCGGGATTGCCGGGTTCGACCTGGTCGAGGAACCAGAGCCGCTGCTGCGCGAAGGAGAGCGGGCAGGGATCGGCCGTCCGGCGTGCGGGGAATCGCCCGGGCAAGCTTCTGCCCGGCAGGCGCATGGCCACGGTTTCCGCCAGCGCCGCGACGGTCGGCCGCTCGAAGAGCGCTCTGCACCGGGCAGGTCGACCTGGAACTCCTCCGCGATCCGGGCGGCCGCCATCGTCGCGGTCAGTGAGTGTCCGCCGAGATGGAAGAAGTTGTCGTGGATGCCGATCCGCTCGCGGCCGAGCACGCCGGCCAGAATCCCGCAGATCTTCTCCTCGATCGACGTGCGCGGCGGCCCGGATCCTTTCCTGCTCCGGACGCGGCGGTGCTCGGCTGCCGCCAGGCCCAGTCGTTCGGCGAGACCGATCCGCTGCGGCTTGCCCGTGGCGCCCTTTCGGGATCGCATCGGCGATCACGATCGGCTGCGGCAGCTTGAAGGGAGCGAGGCGGCTCGCCGCGAACTGGAGGATCTCCTGCTCAGTCGCCCGGGCGCCCTCCCGCAGGACGACCGCCGCCGCGACGCTCTCGCCGAGCGTCGCATGGGGCACCGGGAAGGCCACGGCCTCGGCCACGGCCGGGTGCGCCATGAGGACGTCATCCACCTCCTGCGGCGAGATCTTCTCCCCGCCGCGGTTGATGATCTCCTTCAGCCGGCCCGTGATGAACAGGTCGCCATCCACATCCAGGTGACCCGTGTCGCCGGTGCGGAACCACCCTCGCGTGAATGCCGTCCCGTCCCCGCGTTGATCCCGATCGTAGCCGCTCATGACGTTGGCGCCGCGGATCACGACCTCGCCGCTCTCGCCCGGCGGCAGCAGATCGCCCGCCTCGTCCATGATCGCGATGTCCGGTCCGGCGGCCCGCCGACGGAGCCTGGCTTGCGGACGTAGGGCGGCAGTCTGTTGCTCGCGATCTGCGGCGCGGCCTCGGTCATCCCGTACGCCTCGATGAACGGGACACCGAAGAGCGCGCTCCATGTCCGCGATGAGCTCCCGCGGCATGGCGGAAGAGGCGGAACGAATGAACCGCAGCGTCGAGTGCGCCGCAACGTCGGGACGCCGCAGGGCCTCCGCCAGGATCAGTCGGTGGATCGCGGGTGCCGCCGTGTACCAGGTGGGATGAAACTCCCGGAGCCAGTCGAAGAAGTCCGCCGCCGAGAAGCCGGGCGTGCACACGACGCTCGCGCCGGCCACGAGGGACGACCAGACCGTGCTCTGCCCGTGGATGTGAATGAGCGGCATCACGTTGAGACAGCGGTCGCGGGCGGTGAGCCCGAGCGCGGCGCCAATGTCATGCGCCGACGTGACGACATTGCGATGGGTCAGCGGCACCAGCTTCGGTCGCGCCGCGGTGCCCGAGGTGTGCAGCATGAGCAGGTTATCATCCGGCTCCGCGAAGCCACCCCGCGTCGGACGCGGACGCTTTGTGCCGCTCAGCGCGAAAAGTCCCGCCTCACCTCCCGGTGCTGCCGACAACTCCAGCACCGGGATGCCGCGGCCCCTGGCCACGTCGACGGCCGCCGACTCGCTCCCGGACTGCACCACGAGCGCCGCGGCGCGGATGTCGGCGAGGGCGAACTCGAACTCACCGTCTCGATAGACGGGATTTAAGGGCGCGCACGTCGCGCCGGCGCCAATCGCCACCAGCGCCACGGCCAGCTCCGGGCCATCGGGAAGAACAATAGCGACGCGGTCGTTTCTGCCGACGCCGAGCGCGTTCAGCGTCGCGACGACATCTTCAATCTGGCGGCATAAGCCGCCGTAAGTCAGAGGCGCGTGTTCCGGGGATAGAATGGCGACGGCCGAACGGTTTCGTTCCGCGTGCTGACGAACCAGATTGAAGACGTCGGCCATACTAAAGAGGACTAGAGCAGGTTGGTGACTATCTCTCAACTCCTGTTGTCATAACCCCTCCTCCAGCCACTGCCCATTCCGGTACAGCACGATACTCTGCCCGTCCCGGCTCTCCGGCGTGGCCGCCGCAAATGTCACGGTCGCCTGCAGCTTGCCGCTCGACCACCAGCTCGCGCCCTCCACCCGGCTGCGCACGCTGCCGTACAGGATCTGACCCGCGGCACATTCGAAGGATTCTTCACCGCGGCCATCGAGCACCGAGCTCGTAATGACCAGCCGGTGCGGGCCCGGCGGCACACTAATCACATGCAGCACGGGCACATTCACGAACCCTTTGCCGTTGACTTCATACCCGGGCGTCCGGGTCCCTGCCGGGCACGGCCCGGCCAGCGCGCACAACACGGTGACCGGGCTCGGATTGAAGGGCTTGCCGGCGTCGATGGCGACCTCGTCCGGGCAGCCCGCGTCCTCTGTGCAGGCGGCGACCAGCGTGCAACTGGCCGCGTGTTCGCGCCCTGCGAGGTACTCGCGCAGCCGCGTCGAATCAGCGACCAGCGCCGGCCTCGGTTTGGCCCGGCCCACGTCAATCGCGAAAGTGACGTCGTCGGCGCGCAGCATCAGCCACTTGTCTTCATTGGTGGCGATGAGTCCCTCGTGCACGCTGCCGGCGGACAATTGCGAGACCCGATCCGCGGTGTCATAGGTGACCAGCACATAGCCGTGCACCTTCTCGCTGAACACGCCGATCGGCACCGGATAGATGATCACCCCTATGAACTCGACTTCCATACGCTTGTCGTCGGCCCGGTACAATTCCGCGCGCCAGAAGTCGCTCCGCAGCCAGGGCTCTCCCAGCGCGGCGCGCACGTCCACTCGCGTGGATTCCCCGATACGAATCGTGACGCTGCTTTCCGCCTGTCGATTGACGCGGGTGTCCTCCTTGACGGGAATTCCAAAACCCCAGCAACCGCCGAGGGCGGCGCACGCGAGCGCGAGGCAACCGACACGCCCCGTGTGCCCGATCGGTTTGCCGGTCAATCCCTCAACCCCGGCTGTCATGCCCGGGAGGCACGCGCACATCGAGGACGCACGCCCCGCCCGCCCGCACCGTCGCGATACTTTCTTCGATGGCAGACTGCATCTTTGCCGGGTCGGTCACCGGCCCGAAGCCAACCGCGCCCTGCGCGCGCGCCATGCCGGCGATGTCGATGTCGGGCCCGCTGATGCGCTGACCGATCCAGCGGTTCTCGACTGGACGGCCACGCTGTCGTGCGATGCGTTCCTGCTCGCGCTCGTCGCTGTAGAACGAGCGATTGTTGCAGACGATCATCAGGCACGGGATACCGTAATGAGTGGCAGTCCACAGCGCGGTGTTGCCCATGAGGAAATCGCCATCGCCCATGATCCCGATCGGCACCCGCCCCGAGCCCTTCAGCGCGAGGCCCGCGCCCACCGTGATGCCCGGGCCGGATCCGACGCCGGCGCCGCCGTCGTGGCCGATGTAGTCGAGCGGGTGGCGCAGGTGCGTGTAGGCGCCCTGCCAGCCGAGGGGAAAACGCGTGTAGCAAACGTCGATGCCGCGGGTCGCCGCTTCAGCGCGAGCGCGATCGCCCCGCATCGAGATGGCATCGGCGGGCACGGCGGGCAGTTGCACTTGCAAGAGGCTGCGCGCAGCGCCGGCACGCGGGCTCACGGCGTCGAGCAGCAGCGGCACCGCCGCGTCGGTCTCGCACATCAGGTACACGTCCACGGGCGGCAGCCCCTGGTGGTCCATGCTCCAGCCGCGATGGCTGTGCGTGTCGCACGAGACGCTGGATGACCTTCGCACCCGACCGGCTTCGCGCCGAACGCCTGCCTGAGCGTGCCGGCGAGATCCAGCCAGTCGAGCGACAGGATGACGTCGGCGTCGCCGAGCAGTCTGGCTACCTCCGGTGTGAGGCCCGTCCCCGGCGGCGCCGCGTGCAGGCGGTGATCCGTCGGAAAAGCCGCGGCGAGCTTGATATGGGTCAGCACCGGCATGTCGAGCCTCTCCGCGAGCGCGACGCGCGCGTTCCAGCCCTCCAGGCTGCGCGAGCAGCGGCCGGCGAGCATCACCGGGTTCTTCGCGCCCGAGAGCAGCCGCGCGGCGGCAGCCACCAGCTCCGGCGCCGGCCGCACGGGCGGCGGCGCGGCGTAGCGAGTTATGTCGGGCAGCGGCAGCGCCGGGCCCATCTTCTCTTCCTGCATCTCCACTTCCAGGTTCACGTAGACCGGCCCTTGCGGCGCGGTGCGCGCGATCTGTGCGGCGCGCAGCACCGCCTCGACCGCGGCGGCGGCCGAGGCCGGCTGGTTGTCCCACTTCGTGAAGTTGCGGACGATCGCGCCCTGGTCGGCGCTCGTATGGATCCAGTCGATCCATGGCCGCCGGCGCGCGGCGTCCCAGGGGCCGGTGGCGCCGAGCATCAGGACCGGCGCGCGGTCGCACCAGGCGTTGTAGACCGCCATCACGGCACGCATGAGACCGACGTTCGCGTGCATCGCCACCGCCATCATCCGGCCGCTCGCCTTCGCATAGCCGTGGGCGATGGCGACCGTGTTTTCCTCGTGAAGCGTCGAGCACGATCTGCGGCGCACGGTTGCCGAGATGGTTGACGATGCTGTCGTGCAGGCCGCTGCAGCTCGATCCCGGCACGAGCGCGATGTAGGGAATGTCGAGCTCGCGCAGTACGGCGGCGATCGCATCGCTGCCCCAGAATTCCGTACCGGGCTGCGTCGGCACCGGCGTCTCCCGAACGATATCTCCGGCTCCGTCTCTTGCGTTACCCATCTGGTTCAACCAACGTTCTGGGTCGGGGCGACGTTATAGGACTCGAACGGGGGCGGCGTTCCCGACAGCTCCCACTCCTGCTTGAGAGCGGCCTCCAGTCTCGACACGTAACGCCCGCACATCTGATATTCCGCCTCCCATCGTAGGATCCCGCTTACGCGCCTCCGCCGCAAGCCGCGCCTCGTTGGTTTTGTCACAGTCGGGCCACGGCGCCGACCTCGTGTCCTTCAAATCGTTGTTGAAGCGCGCGTGTGCGTTCCAGGAGGAACAATGAAATACTGCATCATGCTCTTCGGTGCGATGTTGATGCCGTTCTCCGTCTACGCCGATGCGATAATCTTGCCGGTCCCGCCGGCGAGCGAACTCATCACCTACAACTGCGGCGGGGTCACCGTCAGCAGCTTCGCATACGAGCTCGACGTTGCGTCCGGCCTCGTACGCGGGACCGTGCTCGCGCAGACCAGGTGCTCCGGCTCAGGCCGCGGCCACTCGACCGTCGTGCACCAGACCCGGCACTACATCGACTGGTCGCTGGACGGCACCATCGTCGACGTCCGGGACTGCGATGCCGAGTGCCCGGCTCCCGACTGGCAGTTCGAAGCGAGCGACGGCGGCTACACGGTCTACAACCTCAACGTCCCCAACTACACGACGTTATTCAAGAAGTATGTGACCGTGCTGGAGACGGATGACGGGAGTTGCGAGACCTGCCCCGCGCCTCAATGAGCTGGCGGACAACTGGGACTGGTTCGGCGGCCGTGCGCTGACGCAGGGGAAGCGATGGGTCTTCTCAGGTTCCTTTGCGTACCCGGAACGTTGCGCCTGCTTGCTCACAGGGGAGATGCGGAAACCCGCAATTGCGCTGCCGGTCAATATGCAGTCAAATAGCACCCTAGTCCCCGAACATCGGGCATATCGTCCGGAATCGGGGATTTTTTGGGGAGGGCATATGTCGAAAACGAAATGTTTGTTGGCAACTATCGCGTTGCTCGTAGCGGCGGGAACGGTTTCCGCCCAAGTAAAACCGAGCTGGAGTTATATCGAGGCAGGGTGGCTCGACTTCGATCCCGACTCGGGGGTATCGGACAACGGCGGCTTCGCCGGTGGCTCGATCGGTATCTTCAACAACTTCCACCTCCTCGCCGAGTACGACTGGGTCGGCGACTACTCGCTCTGGAACGCCGGGGTGGGCTGGCACGGATTGCTCGGAGACCCGCTCGACTTGTTCGCCGAGGTCACGTGGCGGGACGTCGAGTTCGACTCCAGCACGGAGGACTTCTCGGACAGCGGCGCCTCGTACGCAGCAGGCATCCGCTGGATGCTCGGCCAGCGCTTCGAGCTCAAGGGCAAGGCTTCCTGGACCGATTTCGATGAAAGCGACGCGGAATACGGGGCTGACGCGCTGTTCTTCCTGATGGAGAATCGCCTCGGATTGGGCGCGTCGTGGGTGATCGGCGACGCCGACACGCTGCGCCTGTTCGTTCGCTGGAACTTCGGCACGTAAATCCGAGCGCCTTTCGCGGGATCCGTCCGAAAAGATCGACGGACGGGTCCCCGGAAGGTCGCCTAATCCGCGCCGCGAAGACGCTGCGGATGCGACGCTTCCTTCATGGCAAAAACGTAATGCGGCCTCACCATCAGGGTGATATGGTTTCCGCACCAGTCTTCTTACTGCTTGCTGAAATACGCTGACGGATCGATCAGCGAAACAACAGTGGCAACCGGGTAGGGAGGAAGTGGCCATGCGGAGTGCGTACCGTCTCGTTTTCCTGGCCTTGCTTCTGGGCACTGGCGAAACCGGCCAGGCGATCACCGTCGATTTGACTTCCGGGACCACCGGAATCATGTACCTCAATCAGAGCTTTAACGAGACGCGGGGCGTGACGGCGTTCGTGCTCGGGAGCACCGATCTGAACCTGCTGTCCATGCGCCTGGACGGGTTCACCATCGCACTGGATCCGGGTGGCACTGTGAGGGCAAGGGTCTATGCGGACGACACGGGTGCGTTGATCGCCGCAGCAGACAGCGCCGTATCAGTCGGCTCAGGGCAGAGCGTGACCATCCCGATCTCCGCCACACTGACGGCCGGAAGCACCTATCGCTTCGCGTTCTTCGTCAGCAACGAGTTCATCGGCGGCGGCGGAGACATGCTCGACCCCGATCCACAGAACGCATTGGATTTCCTGTATGTCGACTCCACCGGGTTATTCCGCATTGGCAACGCCTGGGACGGGTTCTCCGACGAATTCCCTACCACTCCCAACAGATTCGTGCCGCTCATGTTCCTCGAGGTTGCCTCGGTCCCCATCCCTGCGGCTGTCTGGCTGCTCGGCTCGGCGCTCGTGGTCCTGGGTGTGATGCGACGACGCGAAGTGGCCTGACCGTCCGCGCTAGAGCGAAGAGGCCGCATCGACGCTCGACATACTCGGTTGGATGCGTCCGCGCGTCCGCACGGTGCCCGGGGTAATGGTTCCGAGGCCCTACACCGCCTTTCAGCCTTATAGTTAAGTCCGCGCCGTGGCGGGCGGCGGGCAGGCGTAGGATCGCCCTCGGAATAACAAAAGGGGGGGCTACGCCACAACCATGCGCCGTTCGATTGCCGTTTTTTCTTTGTTCGCGGTGCTTCTTTGTGTGTCAGCGGCGCGCGCCGCGCCGATCCAGGATGCATCGTTTGAAGGCCAGACGCATGGACTCGCGTTTAACGGAGTGTTGTACCGTGCGCAAACCTTCACCGTTGGCACGTCGGGGCTTTTCACAGGCTTTGAAGTCTTGATGTCGTCCGATACGGGCGGGACGTCGGCTTTCGAGATCTGGAGCACGATCGGTGGAGTCCCGCAGGCGATTCCAGGGACGGCCCTCGCCTCCGGCACCGCAGTGTTCGGATCCGGGAACACATGGGTGGGCGACGACACCTCGTCGTTCGGTCTGTACGTGACGGTCGGAGATGTTCTGGCTCTGGTGCAGATCGGTAGCTACTCAATCGGATCCGGAGCGTGGCCGTTTGCGCAGAATAGCTTTTTGGCGCCGAGTAGTCGTTACTCCGGTGGCAGTGCGTATACGACAAACGCCAGCGGGGTGTACGGCCCCTGGATCTTATTCGCTCCGCCTTTGGGTTATGACTTCGCTTTCAGGACATACGTGGATCCCGTCCCCATCCCTGCCGCCGTCTGGCTGTTCGGCTCGGCGCTCGGGGTGCTGTCCTTAGGTCGCCGTCGATCTGTCCGCTAACATTTGTGCCTTGGCACTGAGAAAAATAGAACTACAAGGGGGAACCATGTCGAGAATCAGCCATGGCCTGCTGATCGCAACCGCCAGTTGCTTGCTGCTGGTTCATCCAGCGTCCGCGAACACCGTCGTATACGACAACATCGGCCCGAACGGCGATTGCTACATTTGCAACGGCAACCCGTTCACCAATCCGGTCGGCTACGCCATCGGCGGGCCGTTTGACGTCGGACACGCCTTCCGGTTCAACACTGGGAGCGTGAGCGGTTACCTCGACCAGATCACTCTGGCGCTGGTGGTCTCCCAGGAATCGTCGATACCGCAGTTCGAGCAGCTCACGGCCTTTATCTACGACGATGACAGCGCGTTCGTCATTCCCGCCAACGAGCTCTACAGCGAGTCGTATTCCATTCCGCCCTCGGACATATTCCCGAACATCATTTTCACGCTGCAGACCTCGCGGACTTTCTATCTGGAAGAAGGCACGACCTACTGGGTTGCATTCGCGGTCTCGAGCGATTCCTCCCTCGGCTGGATCTACAACCAGGACATCAACCTGAGAGGCGACGTGGGCCGTCAACTCGGCGGCACCTGGCTCCATCTCTCGAATGCCACCGCGCCGGGCCTGCGTATCACGACGATTCCGGTGCCGGCCGCCCTCTGGCTGCTTGGCTCGGCGCTCGGGGTGCTGCTGTTTGGCCGCCTGCCGCATCGTGGTGAGTGCTGCTGAGGAACACCGGACAGAGAGCCGGATATGCGCCGGACGCTACTGCTGGCTTTGATTCTCACCTGCTCGCCAGCCTATGCGGTAATAGTCCAGGTTGTCGCCGCGGGTGATGACATTACCTACTACGATCCGCAAGGCCTGCTGCCGTTTCCGAGGCCGCCGGCCGGTTCAACGATGACATTGACTCTGACGTATGACAGCGAGGCACCTGACATCTTGCCCGATGATCCCAGCCGCGGGTTCTATGCTGCCATTGCCGGCCTCACCCTCGATGTCGGTGGAACCACCATCCCGCGTCTTGATGCGGGACTGATCGCCATATACGACGACCTCGTTGGTGGAGCTGACGTCTGGAATGTAACGAACAGCCAGCACACCGAGTCCACACAACTTCTGACGTTTGGTGCTCTTATTAATCGCAACGACGGAACGGCGATCGGCTCGGACGCCCTGGTTCCGCCGTGGTCCGCGCCGTGGAATATCGCGCGGATCTCCTATGACGTGTCGGACATTTCGGATCCAGACTCACCGGTCGTACTGGCTGTTGCACAAGCCAACATCGACAGCCTGACCGTGAGCATCGTACCGACGGATGCCGACGGCGATGGAGTGTTCGACCATATCGATAACTGCGCCCTGGCATCCAATCCAGACCAGTACGACGCCGATGCTGACGGTTACGGCAATATCTGCGATGCGGACCTCAATGACAGCGGGTTGGTAACCAGCTCTGACTACACCATCCTCCGCAACCGGCTCAACTCCAACGATCCTGTCGCCGATCTGAATCACAGCGGGTCCGTTACGACCAGCGATTACACGATCCTTCGCAACAAGCTCAATCAGCCGCCCGGGCCGTCAGGGTTGCATCCGGATTGCCCGCCCAGTTGCCCGTGACCCCGGCCGTGATTCGTAACAGCGGCTCGATTCCCGAGTCTCCTGGGAGGGCGTCTCCCGATGGCGCGAGTGCCCGGGTAGGGAATACCTGTAGGCATGTGTACGGGCGGAATCCCACGCGGCACGACAGCGATGCCGGTATAACTTTGCTTCATGTGTCCCGCACACACAGAGCCCGTAGCGATGACGACCTACCGCGACCGGTGGAGAGTAAAGCTCCTTGAGCTCGGCATCGCAATGGACGATTTCCAGGATGTCGCCGGGCTCCTGTTCGACCGCGACGGCATGATGCGGCTGGAATACCTGGCAGGCTATGAGGCCGCGTGGGAGCAGCTACGCGACATTCGAGCAGAGCTCGAAGAGATACGCGCCGAGTTTCAGCAACGTGCCAAGCAATCCATGTCGGTGGCGCCCTCGTCGAAGCGCGCGCGTGATGAGACGGAGGGTTGACTAATGCGCCAGCGAATCCTTGCGGGAGCCGTCGTTGTCTTCCTGAGCACGTTTTCGGGAGCCCTCCAAGCCGAGACACTCACTTTCCACTATGCCGGAATTGTCGACACCTACATCGACGGCAATTTCGATGTGAGCCCGCTGGCGGCATGGATCGGATATACGCCCGCTTTGGGTGATTCTTACGACAGCGTTTTCTCATTCACCACAGCAGCCGACCAATACCCGAATGATCCGACAGTGGGTGGTTACGAGTTACTGGACTTAACGGTCACGGTCGGAGCCGCCACAGTCGGCCCCTTCCCCATCGGGAGCGGGACACTTCTCGTGCGGAATGACTTCGTAGGCTTCAGTGTCCCCTATCTCGATTACTACCTGGTGGCCAGCGGGATCGATCACTTGGGACCGTGTCCTTGTGACGACATCTACACGCAAATCGTCGCGCGCGTCGGCCTTCAAACAGGCTCTGCGACGCCCGGCGGCCCGCTGGCTTCAGACGCATTGCCTCTGGCACCACCGTCACCCGGCGATTTCGCTTTTGCTTCGATGAGTTTGTATGTTTGTTCCGATGACGGCAGTCTGTGCAACGGTATCGCCGCCCATAACCTGTCGGTTGTTCCCATCCCCGCGGTCGGCTGGCTGCTCGGCCCGGCGCTCGGCGCGCTGGGCTACCTCCGGCGGCGAGTGCTGAACAACTGAGCGCCGATCATGCGCCGGCAGATGGTTGACCCAGCCACAAGGCCGTTCCACCCGACCGCGCGCAGCGGTACGATTGAGCCCCAGAACAAGAACAGGGAGCCGACCATGCGCCAGCGAATCCCTGCAGCATTGATCGCCAGCCTGATCGGGCCACTGCTCGCCATCACGTTTGCCCTCGTGCCGTCGGGGCCGGCCACCGCTTTCCCGGGCGGGAACGGGCAGATCGCGTTCGTCAGCGACCGCGACGGCAGCTCCGAGGTCTACATCATGAACGCCAACGGCTCGAGCCAGACACGGCTGACCAACAACCCGGCGGACGACTCCTTTCCGACCTGGTCGTCCGAGGGCAGCCGGATCGTGTTCTCCAGCAATCGCGACGGCAACTACGAGATCTACGTCATGAACGCCGACGGCTCGAGCCAGACGCGGCTCACCAACAACACCTCCTTCGACATCGATCCCGCCTGGTCGCCCGACGGCACCAGGATCGCGTTCACCAGCGATCGCGACGGCAACCGCGAGATCTACATCATGAACGCCAACGGCACGGGCCAGATCAACCTGACCAACAATGCGGCGGTCGACTTCACCGCCGCCTGGTCGCCCGACGGAACGAGGATCGCGTTCACGAGCGATCGCGACGGCAACCGCGAGATCTACCTCGCCAACGCCGATGGCTCCAACCCAACCCGCCTGACAAACAACGCGGCCACGGACACGAGCGCCGCCTGGTCGCCCGACGGCAGCCGGATTGCGTTCAGCAGCAACCGCCCCGGCAACTACGAGATCTACGTCATGAACACCGACGGCGCCAACCCGACCAGGCTCACCACGACGACAGCCGTCGATGAGTATCCCTTCTGGTCGCCCGACGGCGCCCTGATCGCATTCACCAGCAACCGTGACGGCAACGGCGAGATCTATGTGATGAACGCCGACGGCTCGGGCCAGACCCGGCTGATCAACAACGGCGCGAGCGACTTCAGGCCCAACTGGCAACCCACCGGCGTTCCCGATGCGGATGGGGACGGCATCCCTGATGCGGTCGACGACTGCACGCTCGGCCACAATTCTGACCAGTTCGATGCAGATGGCGACGGTTACGGCAACCTGTGCGATGCGGATCTGAATAACAGCGGGCGAATCACGATCGTCGACTACACGATCTTCCGCAACGTCCTCAACCAGAGCGCCTCGTCAGGCCCGACTGCAGCCGCAGCGGATTTGAACGGCAGCGGGCGGGTCACCATTGTCGACTACACGATCCTGCGCAACGCGCTCAACCTGAACCCAGGACCGTCCGGGCTGCATCCGAATTGCCCGCCGAGTTGCCCGTAGAGGTGCCGCCGCACGGCGGCACCGCCAATCGGACCTCTTTGCGAAACTCCTGTAGCCCGTAGGTAATTGTCCGGACTTTACTGCCCGTCCGGGCATGGCTAGCGTCCGTCCGCAGATAAGGAGTGACGGATCCCGGGTCCGATTCCGATAAGGAGAGGGACATGAGAGCGATTACGCCGCAGGCCGGTCGCCGTGCCATCACCGCCGTGGTCGTCACTTGGCTCGCCTCCGCCGGCTGGCCCATGGCGGCCCGCGCCTACGCGACCTGGAGCCCCGGATGCTTCGGCTGCCACGGCTCCTTCAGCGACGGAACCTACATGTCCAGCGCCGATTCGACGAGCTGGGGGACGGATCTGATGCAGGGGCACCTGAATTTCATGGGCAGTGCCTGTAACCTTTGCCACCAGCCGCCGGGCGGGACCCCGCGCAGTCCCGTGTACATCGCTCTCTCCGCTGGCATCACCGGATACGCGCCGATCTCCTGCCTGGGCTGTCACGGCCGCCCGCGCGATGTCACGGGCGTTTGCGTCGTCGGGGGCGGCGACCCTTCGACGATCAACCCTGCGAACTGCGGAATGGGTCGCGGCCTGCGCAAGCACCACGCGAACGCGGGCGTCACGATCTGCGCGGGCTGTCACACGGATGGCGCTACCACCGCGGTAGTTGCTGGCGAGAGCGCACCCCCGGCGTACTACTTCACGCCGGACACCGCTCACCCCAACAAGCCGACCAGCTCCTGCAACCTGGCAGCAGCACCCGGCAACGAGAACAAGTTCGGTGCGACGGGGCTGGACAACGACGGCGACACGCTGCGCGACACGGCCGATCCGGATTGCCTCGACGGCGACGGTGACGGCATCCTGAACGGCAACGACAACTGCAGGCTCGTCGGGAACGCCGACCAGTACGATGCCGACAATGACGGCTATGGCAACATCTGCGACGCGGACCTCAACAACTCAGGGCTCGTCACCACGACCGACTACACGATCCTCAGGAACAGGCTGAACACCGCCGATCCGGTCGCCGACCTCAACCACAGCGGGCTGGTGACGATCGCCGACTACACGATCCTCAGGAACAGGCTGAACACCGCCCCCGGTCCATCGGGACTCCACTGAGGCTGCCGCGGCGCTGACTGCCTGACCAGCGAGCTTCGAGCCCAGGCGCAGATCATGTTCTCGCCTATCACTGCGTTGGGAGATCTGCCCGCTGGGTTGATTTGGAGCGCTGCAAACGACGCATCAGCCGAGATTTCATGTGGTACCCCGGCCGCGATTCGAACGCGGGACCTTCCGCTTAGGAGGCGGATGCTCTATCCCCTGAGCTACCGGGGCACCGTAAGAAAAAGATTCTAGTCTGCCGGCGCGAGTCGGCAAAGCACCGCTCACTCGCCCTGCACCGTCACCACGAGGCGTCGCCGCCTTCCCTCCGTCCGATGCTCCCAGAGGAAGATGCGCTGCCAGGCCCCGAGCTGGAGCCGCCCGTCCTTCACGGGCACACCGATGGAGGATTGCGTGAGGATGCTGCGCACGTGCGCCGGCATGTCGTCCGGGCCCTCGGTGACGTGGCGGAACAGCGGGTCGCCGTCCGGCACGAGGCGCGACATGAAGGCCTCGAGGTCGCGGCGCACGTCGGGATCGGCGTTCTCGCAGAGCATGAGCGATGCGCTCGTGTGGGGGATGAAGACCTGGCACGTGCCGAGGCGGATGCCGGACGCCGTGACGACCTTCGCCACGCGCTCGGTGACGTCCAGGCTGCCGCGGCCCGCGGTCGGGATCTCGATGGTTTCCTGCGTGATCATCCGGTCGTCATTGTAGAGTAGCGCCCATGACGCCGGCGCGTTTCGCAAAGCTCAAGGCCGTCCTGGACCGGCGCCAGCCGGACCTGACGGTGCTCGCCGAGGACGTGCACAAGTCGCACAACATCTCGGCGATCCTGCGCACCTGCGACGCGGTCGGCGTGACCGAGCTCCATGCCGTGTCGCCCGGCGGCGAATTCGCGCGCCATCGCATGATTTCCGGCGGCAGCCGCAAGTGGGTGCGGACGCGCGTCCATGCCGACATCGGCGCCGCGGTCGCCGAGCTGCACCGGTTGGGCTTTCAGATCGTCGCGGCACACGTTTCGGACGCGGCGCTCGACTACCGGAGCTGGGACTTCACACACCCGACGGCGCTGCTGCTCGGCTCGGAACTGCTCGGGGTCTCGGACCGCGCGGCGGCGCTCGCCGACCGCCACGTCTTCGTCCCGATGCGGGGGCTGGTCGAGTCGCTCAACGTCTCCGTCGCCGCTGCGGTGATCCTCTACGAAGCGGCCCGGCAGCGTGAGGCGGCGGGTCTGTACGGGCGCTGCCGGCTCGATGAGACGACCTACCGCGACCTCCTGTTCGAGTGGAGCTATCCGGCGGCCGCGCGGCACTGCCAGGCGCGGGGGCTCCCCTACCCGGCGCTCGACGCCGAAGGCTTCATTGCGCGGCGGGCGCTGGTTCAGGCGCTTCGGTCACAGCGCCGGGCGGCTGGTACGGCGCGCCGTACTTCAGGCGCAGGGTCTTGACCTTGCCATACCACGGGATGCTCACGACATAGAGGTTGTCGTATTCGTCTTCCGCGATGTCCGGCACTTTCTTGCTGCCGTGGAGCTCGCGGATCAGCACGGGCAGCGGCTCGATGTGCGTGATCACCAGCACGACCTTGCCCTTGAACTTCTTGAGGATGCGCTCGAGCAGGCCATTGACGTCGGCTACGTCCACGACCTGCACCGGCAGGTGCAGCCGTTTCGCCAGCGGATCGGCGGTCTCCTGCGTGTAGCGGTATTGCGTGGCGAAGATCGCGTCCACGCCCGCGACGACATCCACATCGGTGAGCACCCGCGCCAGCTCCTCCGCCCGCGCCTGGCCGGCCGCCGAGAGCCCCGGGTTCTCGCCATCCCCGGTCTCGCGGTCGGCGTAGCGCGCGACGACGACGGTCGTCGTGGCCTGGGACTCGAAGAACCACGCGAGGCCGAATGCGACCATGAGGAAGATCAGCACGGCGGCCTGGCGGCGCAGCCGGCGGCGGCGCTTGCGGCGTTCGTCTAGATTCATGGCGGGGCATTCTACCGGCGCGCAGGCCGGGAGTTAACGCTGGTGACGGCCGCGGCGGGGGCCTATGATTCTCGTTCCGTCGCCCATCGGAGCGCGAGGTGCACGCCATGGCCCAGGTACAGGCAAGCCTGAAACTGCAGACCCCCACAGCGGCCGCCACGCCCGCGGCGCCGGGCGCGCGATCGGAAGCCGACAAGTGGAAACTCCCGACCGGCTTCGAGGGGCGCGAGGACGAGCTCGGGCGCTCGCTCTCGATCCTGCTCCGGTTGCTCGGCAACCACACGGGGTACGCCCACGAGCTGAACGACCCGCTGGTCAAGGCGCACCTCCTCGCCATCCAGTTCGCGAAGGACCAGGGACGCCTCGCCGAGTACGTCGCGCACGACGTGAAGACGATGCAGGCGATCACGCTGCGCATGAGACCGATCATCGAGAAAAGCGGCGACAAGGAGATCGCGCTCGTCGCCCTCTTCGACCGCACCGCCTGCCACTACGCGCTCGCCCTCACCTCGGGCGGCGAAGGGCTCAGGCGGAGCTGGCAGGAGCCCTTCGGCCACGTGTTGAGGAACGCGCAGAAGATCGGCCAGTTCCCCGACCTCACTGTGGAGGAGATCCACGCGCAGTGGACGCGGCCGCGCCTCGTCGGCTACGCGCGCGACATGGGTGTCGGGCTCGCGGTCTCGGACATCGGCGCGGACGGCACGATCACGGCGGAGGTCGCCGGCTGACGTCCTCGTCGCTGCGCGATCCCAGCAGGCACAAGAGCGCGATCACGGCGCCCAGGACGCAGCCCAGGAGCAGAAGACCCGGCCTGCGCGCTCCGATCGGCCGGGCCCGTTTGGGGCTGTAGAGCGAGAGCGCGACCGGATCGCTCGCGGGGAAGGTCTCCTCGAGCGCCTCGTCGAGAAGTTCGTCGAGCGTCGCCTGATTCCTGATGTGCGTCATCGGATCACTCTAGACACAGAGTACGCCTTATAGCGTGACCGCCAGCGCTATCGTGCCGAGATAGACACTCTCCTCGCCGAGATCGAACTTCACCCGCGCACTGCCCGCCGCAGGCGATTTCACTTCCAGCTCGTATCGGCCGCTGTTCTTGCCGAGCTTGTCGATCTTGAAGTCGCCGAACATATCCGTCGTCGCCCGCGCCACCTCGCGCCCGTCCCGCTTCAGTATGGCTTCGGCATCCGCCGCGCACTCCTCGACGCCCTTCACCGTGGCCACGACCGAGCCCGCGACGAAACACGTCCTAATCAGGTGCAGATTCTTGTAATAGACGCGCGGCTTCGTGCCCAATTCAGGCTTCAGGACTTCCAGGCCCTCTGCTTCTTTGATCCGCTGCATCTCCTGGTCTTCGATCTTGAGCGACCGAAACACGCCGGTCGGACAGCTCTGCTCAATGCGGGGCTTCGTCCAGCCCCGGTCCAGCAGGTGCGCATCGAAGATCCATGCCTGCGGGATCTGCTCTTCCTCGTTCCACCAGATCGCGCCGTACGGGCAGGCATCCACGATCGCTCGCTGCCCCCTGGCTTTCTTCGGATCAATGATGACGATGCCGTCGGCGCGCTTGGTGACGGCGCCGTTCTTTGCGGCCTTCATGCAGGGCGCATCGTCGCAGTGATTGCACATGACGGGCATGAAGTGCGCCTCGACGACGGGCCAGCGGCCGCGCTCCTGTCTCTCGATGTCCACCCAGTTGTGCCCGTGTTTCGGCTGGGCCGCCGCGTAACCGGGGAAGTCGTTGCCGATGTGCTCGTCCTTGGTCGCCAGGAAGCAGTTGCGGCAGTTGTCGCAGTGGGCAACATCCACGATCAGGTTCCATTTGCTGCTCATCACGCCGTCTCCGCACGACGCCAGGTATCGACGGCTGTCCATTTTGCGTTCATGCCGCTGTCTCCGAGCGTTTCCACGTGTCGACACCGGTCCATTTCTCGAACTCAATGAGGGACGTGTTGGGCGCCATGCCGCTCGAGTGCTCGGTCATGGTCTTCTTGGGATTGAGCATGTTCACGCAGCCGCCGAGGTCGGTGGAGTTGCCGGGCTCGCCGACGGGCCGATACTGGGCGGAGCCCGTGGCGGCGCGGACCACACCCGACCGGAGCCGGTCCGTGACCTGCGCGGCGCATACGACCGAGCCCCGCTCGTTCCAGAGGCGGATCAGGTCGTGGTTCCTGACGCCCCGCGCCTCGGCGTCCTGCCGGTTCACCCGGGCGACCAGGTAATAGTGGCCGTCCACCAGGACGCGGTGATCCGTGATGTCCGCGAGCGTGCTGTCCTCGTCGTCGCCCATCAGGTGGAACGGGTAGCGCTGGTGTGGCGTCAGGAGCTGCAGCGGATATTTCGCCAGCGCCTTGTCCGTGTCGGCGCTTTCGTAAACCTTCATGTATCTGTTGAGGGGCGGCCGCGCCGGGTCGTCGATGCGCTTCAGCGTCTGGGGCACGAACTCGTACTTGCCCGAGGTCGTCTGCAGGCCCTTGCCGAACTCCTCCACGTAGTCGGAGGGCAGCGGGTAGGGCTCCGGCGTGTCCTTGGCCCGGCCTTCGTAGAACCAGCGGAAGGCCGTGGGCGCGCGGGCCTTCTCCGGGTCGGGGGGCACGACGAAGTAGCCCTTCTTCAGGAATTTGCTCCACGACATGCGCTTGGCGAGATCGGAGGACTCGAACACGCGCTTGCACCAGTCGAGCTCGGAGTTGCCGCCTTCCGAATAGATTGCGCCGAGGCCGAGGCGCTGCGCCAGCGCGAGGAAGATGTCGTAGTCCGACTTCGACTCGCCGAGAGGCTCGATGCACTTGTGCTGCATCGAGATGACGCGGTGATTCACCATCGAATACATGTGATGCACGTAGCCCGCGCCACAGTTGTAGTACTCGCTGATGTCCCATTTCTCGAAGACCGTGCAGGCCGGGAGAATGACATCGGCGTAGGGCGTCTCGCCTTCCATCCAGATCGACTGGTTGACGACGAACGGCAGGTTCTCCGACTGGTACATCTTCACCCAGCGGTTCGATTCGACCATGGTGCCGAAATTGGAGCTGCCGTACTTGTACATCATCTCGATCTTGACGTGGCCGGGTGAGGGATAGCCGAACCGGAAGAACTGCCCCGCGACCGACGACACCTCGGTCAGGAACCCCGCCGCCTTGCCCTCCAGGATCGCCTCGGGGAACCGGATCTTCGGGATGCTCTGCTTGACTGAGCTCATGGTCACCAGGTGCGGCATGCGCTGGTAGTTGTTGGCCGCATTGGCGGAGTACTGGAGCTCGCCGGAAAAGCTGCCTTCGGCGTAGCCGGGAAAGTAGAAGGAGTAGTCGAGCGGCGCGCCGAACTGCAGGTTGCCGAAATTGACGCCGGGGCGGCCGATGCCCTGCATCGCGCCCAAGATCGTCATCATCCGCGCCCATTGGGCCCCCATCGGCGAGCGATTCGCGCCGCCGAGACCGCAGCCCCAGCCGCCGGCGCCGAGGTAGGTCTTCTTGCGCCCCCATTCGCGCGCGAGCGCGCGGACCTCGCGCGCCGGGACGCCGGTCTCTGTCTCCTGCCACTCCGGCGTCTTCGGCGTGCCGTCCGAAGCCCCGAGGATGTAGGCCTTCCACTCGTCGAATCCGGTGGTGCGCTTCTCGACGAAGTCCTTGTCGTACAGCCCCTCGGTGATCCAGACGTGACAGAGGGCCTGGGCGAGGGCCGCATCCGTGCCGGGCTTCGGCGCGATCCACTTGCCACCCAGGAGCGCCGCCGTGTGATTCAGGTAGGGATCGATGTGGACCATCCTGATGCCGAGCTGCTTCGCCCAGTCGCGGCGCACCGTGCCTTCGTAGCCGTAGGTGGCGTCGGGGTCGCTCGACCAGAACACGATCATCTCCGCTTCCTTCAGGCAGTCCTCGACCGTGCCGTAGAACTCCGGCGTGCCGAGCCGCATGCTGCTGCCCCAGTGGTGCATCGCGCCCCAGAACCAGCCCTCCCAGCTGTCCGGGTTGTTGTGGAGCTTGGAGGCGCCGATCAGGTTCCAGAAGCGGTTGAACGCGCTGAGATAATGGCCGAGGTTGCCCCACTGGTGATGGGAGCCGTGCGCGACCAGGACCGCGCCGGGGCCCTTGCGCTTGGCGCGCTTGATCTCCTTCGCGACGATGTCCAGCGCCTCGTCCCAGCTGATCCGCTCGAACCCCGATTTGCCGCGGTTCTGGATGTTGCGATTGCCATCGGGATTGAAATCCACCCGCTTCATGGGATGCAGGATGCGGCTGTCCGAATACACCATGGATTTCTGGCACAGGCCGTGGGCGGCGAGCGTCGTGCGCCGCGGCGGCGTGAACGTCTTGCCCCGCGCGCTGATGGACCACGAAGGCGCGTCTTCCTCGTCGAACTCGATCGGGGTGACGCGGATGATCTTGCCGTCCTTCACGTAGACGAACAGCGGCCCGCCATTGGTGCCGTTGGTGTAGCGCGCCACCCCGTCGCCCATGTCGGTCCCGCTCTTCCAGCCGGCGGTCAGCATCTGATTCATCGTGGCCATGAACCACACGACCTGGTCGTCGCGCCCTTCGAGCAGGATCTTGAAGTTCTTCGCCGCGTCGATGCGCATCAGGTGATTGAACGGCGGGGTCAGGAATTCCTCCGCGATCGCCTTGTTCTTGAAGATGATGGTCACATCCGCGTCTTTGCGGATGCCCTTCCGGGAGCGGATCCTGCCGTTCTCGAACTGCAGCCAGCGGCCTTCGGAGTTGTCCTGCAACTTGAACTGGGCGGTGAGATTTCTCTCCTTCAGGCGGGCGGCAAACGCAGGATAGACGCGCGCGGCGACCCTCAACGCCTGCACCAGGCCCCAGAGCAAGATCGGAAATCTCATGCAGTTCTCCTCACGCGGATGCGGACACGACCGCCCTAACCTAGCGCCCTCGCTCGAGCCACGCGATGATTTTCGTCACCGCGAAGGGAGGGATTGACTCGGGGCCGGGTACAGCCCCTCGCCCCTCCGGGGCGCCTCCGGCGTCCAAAATCGCTCCGCGATTTTGTCGAACCGAGCGGTTCTGGAATCTCCCATCCCCTTCGCCAAGATGAAATGGCCCCCCTGACGGGGCCGATTTCATCTTGGCGGAGAGGGAGGGATTCGAACCCCCGAGGGGCGTGAGCCCCTAACGGTTTTCAAGACCGCCGCATTCAACCGCTCTGCCACCTCTCCGTCGCGCCGCGGTCATTGTGAAGAAGCTCCGGAGGCGCGTCCAGATTCGGTGGCCGGCAGCGTGAGGCCGGTGTAGCGCGCGGCGAACGCCCACTGGTCGGCGTACTCGTCCACGATCTTGCTCGTCGAGGCGCCGGCGCCATGGCCGCTGCGTGTCTCGATGCGGACCAGCACCGGCTTGTCACACGCTTGCGCGTTCTGCAGGGCGGCCGCGTACTTGTAGCTGTGCCAGGCGGCGACGCGGTCGTCGTTGGCGTCGGCGAGCACGAGCGTCGGCGGATAGCACGTCCCGGCATGGATGTTGTGATACGGCGAATACGCGTACAGAGCGCGGAATTCCTCCGGCACGTCGGCGAGGCCGTAGTCGCTCGACCACTGCTTCGCATTGGCGCTCGCGAGCTGGTAGCGCAGCATGTCCATGACGCCCACGCCCGGCAGCGCGGCGGCGAAGAGGTCCGGCCGCTGGTTCAGCACGGCGCCGATCAGGAGACCGCCGTTGCTCGCGCCCCAGATCGCGAGATGCCCGGCGCTCGTGTAGCGCTCACTGATGAGCCACTCGGCGGCGGCGATGAAATCGTCGAAGACGTTCTGCTTGCGCGCCTTCGTGCCGGCCTCGTGCCAGGCCTCGCCGAACTCCCCGCCGCCGCGGAGATTGGCGACCGCGTAGACGCCGCCCGTCTCGAGCCACGCCGCGCGGCCGGCGGAGAACGCGGGCAGCAGCGAGACGTTGAAGCCCCCGTAGCCGTAGAGCACGGTCGGCCGCCGACCGTCGGGCGCGACGTCACGGCGATGCACGATGTACATCGGGATCTCCGTGCCGTCGCGACTGCGATACCGGACCTGCCGCGTCACGTACTGCTCGGGGGGGATCCCCGCGGCAGGAGGCCGTAGTGCTGCCGTGCGCCCGCTCTTCACGTCGTAGCGATATACCGCGCGCGGCGTCATGAAGTCCGTGTAGGAAAAGAAGGTCTCCGGACGCAGAGCCGGGCCCTCGAACCCCTCCGCGTCGCCCGCCCCCGGCAGCGCGACCTCGCGCACGAAACGTCCGCTCTTCTCAAAGACCTTCACGCGGGACTTCACGTCCACGATGTACTGCACGATCAGTCGCCCCCCGACGAAAGAGACGGCGGCGATAGCCTCAGGAGCCTCGGGCACGACTTCGCGCCACTGCTCCGGCGCGCTCTTGCGAAGGTCGATCGCGACGATGCGCCCGCGCGGCGCATGGTTGGTGGTCTTGACGTAGAAGACCGGGCCATCGTTGCCGAGGAATTCGTAGAGCGCGTCCCAGGCATCCAGCAGCCGCACGACCTCGCCGCCGGCTTTGGCGAGCGGCAGGTAGTAGAGCGCGTTCGTCTGGTAGCCTTCCTCGACGCGGATCACCAGATACGCGCCGTCCTCCGTCACGACTGCCGGGTACGGATCGCGGGTCGCATCGTCGGTGATGCTGAAGACCGGCACGTCGCGCGCCTGCTCGCTGCCGAGCGCGTGCTTCCAGATGGCGACCTGGCGGCCGTCGTCGTAGCCGCCGCCATCTTTCGCCGGATAGCGGCTGTAGTAGAAGGCCCGGCCGTCGCGCGCCCAGCTCACCTCGGTGAACTTGGTACCCACGAGCGTCTCCGGCAGGTCGGTGCCGGTCGGGACGTCACGGATGCGCCAGGTCTTCCAGTCGCTGCCGCCATCCGACAGCGCATAGGCGAGATGGCGCCCGTCCGGGGCGAGCTCGTGATCGCCGAGCGAGACCGTGCCATCCGGGCGGAGCGCCACCGGGTCGAGCAACAGCCGGCCGCGCTGCGCCGGGTCGTCGGTGACCCACAGGCTGTCCTGCTCGTCATGCCCGGCGTTGTAGCGGTACACGAACCGGCCACCCTCTTCCTTCGGCAGCCCGAAGCGCTCGTACTCCATGAGCGCGCGCACGCGGGCGGCGAACCAGGCGCGGTCCGCGAGCGGGTCGAGCACGCTGCGGGTCAGGGCGTTCTGGGCCTCGATCCAGCTCCGGGTCTCCGCGGAGCCCGTGTCTTCGAGCCACCGGTAGGGATCGCCGACACGCTGTCCGTGGTAGACGTCGGTCTGCTCGACGCGCCGGCCCTCCGGATAGCTCAAGGCAGCGGCGAGCGCGGCCGACGCGGCGCTGGCGGTGAGGGCGATGACGGCCGCGCGTTTCATCGCTCGTTACGCGCGATCACGGCTTGCCCACCCATGTACGGCCGCAGTGCGGCCGGAATGGCGATCGAGCCGTCCTTCGCCTGGCCGTTCTCCATCAAGGCCACGAGCGCGCGGCCGGCGGCGACGCCGGAGCCGTTGAGCGTGTGCACGAGCTCCGGCTTGCCGGTCTCCGGGTTGCGCCAGCGCGCGGACATCCGGCGCGCCTGGAAGTCCTCGCAGTTGCTGCAGGAGGAGATCTCGCGGTACCTGCCCTGCCCCGGCAGCCAGACTTCCAGATCGTAGGTCTTCGCAGAGCCGAAGCCGATGTCGCCGGCGCAGAGCGCGACGACGCGGTAGGGCAGCTCGAGCCGCTGGAGGACCACCTCCGCGTGCCCGGTCAGCTCCTCGAGCGCGGCGTAGGAATCTGCCGGCCGCACGATCTGCACGATTTCTACTTTCTCGAACTGGTGCTGGCGGATCATGCCGCGCGTGTCCTTGCCGTAGGACCCGGCCTCGGAGCGGAAGCACGGCGTATGCGCCGTGAGCTTCAGCGGCAGCTCCTTCGCATCGAGAATGTGCCCGCGCACGAGATTGGTGAGCGGCACCTCCGCCGTCGGGATCAGATAGAGCTCCTGCTCCCCCTTCACCGCAAACTGGTCCGCGGCGAACTTCGGCAGCTGCCCGGTGCCTTCGAGGCTCGCTCGGTTGGCGAGATACGGCACGTAGGTTTCCGTATAGCCGTGCTCGCCGGTATGGACGTCGAGCATGAACTGGATCAGTGCACGCTGCAGCCGAGCGAGCGCACCGCGCATCACCGTGAAGCGGGCACCGGCGATGAGACTCGCCGCCTCGAAGTCGAGCAGGCCGAGGCCGGCGCCGAGGTCCACGTGGTCGAGCGGCTTGAAGTCGAACTCCCGCGGCGTGCCCCAGCGTCGCTCCTCGCGATTCGCGGTCTCGTCGCGCCCGTCCGGCACCGAAGGCGTGCAGCAGGTTGGGCAGGCCGAGCTGCAGCTCCTTCAGCTGCCGCTGCACGGAGTCGAGGTCCGCCTCGGCCGCAGCGAGGTCGGCGCCGAGATGCTCGACCTCGGCGAGCAGCGGGGCGATGTCGGCGCCCTGCGCCTTCGCCTTGCCGATGGCCTTCGACTTGACGTTGCGCTCGTTGCGCAGCTGCTCGACGCTGAGTTGCAGGTCGCGCCGGCGCTCCTCCAGCGCGAGATAGGCGGCCGTGTCGAGCACGAATCCGCGCCGAGCCAGGTTGGCCTGCACACGTTCAGGCTCCGATCTCAGCAGGCGGGGATCTAACATTTCGGGTTTGCTCCGGGCTTGCGATTCTTCAGGCGCGAATTCTAGCCGCACGGACAAGAGAAAGCCGGAGGGTCGCCCCTGCGGCGGGGGCCCCCGCCCAAAGCGAGTATCGGGGAGGCTTTTCTGCGGAGAAATGCGCCATTGATCGCGACAACCGGCATAGGAAGCCCGGCGGGGACCGCCCGACGGCGGACGATCATCGGCGTCGCTTCTCCGCCGGCGCAGCTTGATTTCGCTCGCGGAGTTCCGCCAGCTTCCCGGCGATCTTCGCCTCCATGCCCCGATCGGTCGGTTCGTAGTAGATGCGCTCGGGCATCCCCTCCGGCAGGTAACGCTCGCCGGCCGCGAAGGCGTCGGGCTCGTCGTGGGCATAGCGGTAGTCCTTGCCGTGGCCGAGGCTCTTCATGAGCCGCGTCGGGGCGTTGCGGATGTGCAGCGGCACCTCCAGCGAGCCGTAGCGCGCGACGTCCTCCTGGGCCGCCGCGAGGGCCGTGTACACCGCGTTGCTCTTCGCCGCGCAGGCGAGAAACACGACCGCCTGGGCGAGCGCCAGCTCGCCCTCGGGGCTGCCGAGACGCTCGTACGCGTTCCAGGCCTCGAGCGTCATCGTCAGAGCCCGCGGATCCGCGAGGCCCACGTCCTCGACCGCCATGCGCACGATGCGCCGCGCGATGTAGCGCGGGTCGCAGCCGCCGTCGAGCATGCGCGCCAGCCAGTACAGCGCCGCGTCCGGATCCGAGCCCCGCACGGCCTTGTGCAGCGCCGAGATCTGGTCGTAGAAGATGTCGCCGCCGGCATCGAAGCGCCGCCAGCCACCCGCGATGACCTGCGCGACCGTGTCGTCGCCGACCTCGCCGCTCGTGCGATCGGACGCCTGCACCACGCCCGCGGCGAGATCGAGCAGATTCAACGCGCGGCGCGCGTCGCCGTCCGCGGCGGTCGCGATGCGCTTCAGCGCCGCCTCGCTGAAGCGCAGCCGCAGCCCGCCGAGGCCGCGCTCCTCGTCGGCGAGCGCCCGCTTCAGCAGCTCCTCGATGTCCTCGGCCGCGAGCGGCTTCAGCACGTAGACCCGCGCGCGCGACAGCAGCGCGTTGTTCAGCTCGAACGACGGGTTCTCGGTGGTCGCGCCGATGAAGATGAGCGTGCCGTCCTCGACGAACGGCAGAAACGCATCCTGCTGGGCCTTGTTGAAGCGGTGCACCTCGTCGAGAAAGAGCACCGTGGGATGCGCCGGTCGCGCCTGGGCCGTTGCGACCGCCTCGCGCACGTCCTTGACGCCCGCGAGCACCGCCGACAGCGCCGATGAAGCGCGCCCCGGCCGCCTGGGCGATGAGCCGCGCCAGCGTCGTCTTGCCGGTGCCCGGCGGGCCCCAGAGGACGGCCGAATGCAGCGGCGTCGCCTGGATCAGGCTCGTGAGCGGCTTGCCGGGCCCGAGCAGATGCGCCTGGCCGACGACCTCGTCGAGACTGCGCGGGCGCATGCGATCGGCCAGCGGTTGCCAGCCGGCGAGCAGCCTCATGTGTCTTTGCCGGTTCCATTCATGGCGGGCCCGTGCCAAGCAGGGCTTCGATGCGCCCGCACCAGCGGCGTAGTCCCGCGGATGCCAGAAGCCAGCCTGCGCTGATCCCGATGACGTCAGATAGTACATCGTAAGGATCGGCCGAAGCGGTACGGGGTGAGACTCTGCAGGAACTCCATCAGCACGCCGTAAGCGACGAGCGCCGCAGCAACGCGCGGCGCCATCGCCAGCTCAAACACGCCGAGGAACCAGATCATCAGCAGCGCGAACGCCAGGAAGTGCTCGATCTTGTCGCCCGCCCTGAGCCGGAAGCGGTATCGCCAGCGGCACCAGGGCGAGCACCATGACCGAGACGAGGAGCACCGCGCCCGTCCCGAGCCAGAAGCGCGGGTAGCGCAGCGGCACCAGGGCACTCACGGGCTTTCTCCGCAGCATGTGTAGCCTGGAGGTAGCACCGCGCTCAGCCGCCCCCTTCCCGGATCACGTCCACGCCGGCGGGCACCTCGAAGTGAAAGGTGTCGTCCGCGATCTTCACGTTCAGCTCGACGTCCGCTGAGATAGACGCGGGTCTGCTGCCCGAGACGGTCGTTCAACTCGAGCTGCACGGGCTTGTCGCCGGCGAAACCGATCGCCACCGACTCGAAATCGGAGTCCGCCGAGCGCGGCTTCAGCCGCACCCAGGTCGACGTGGTCGCCCGACCAGGAGCTCGACGTACTCGAAGCGCTCGAGTACGTCGCGCTCGCCGGTCAGCAGCGCCGCCGGCGTCTCGCCGAGTCCCGCGGCGAGCGGGCGCACGGTCACCTGGGCGAGGTCCGCCTCGTAGAGCCACAGGCGTTCGCCGTCGGCGACCACGACGCGCTGGTACGGCTGCTCGTAGTCCCAGCGGAAACGGCCGGGTCGCTTCAGCGCGACGTGACCGCGGGCTTCCTCGACGACCTGCTTGCCGTTCACCACCTCCTGGCGGAAAGCGGCGCGCATGGTCTGCACGTGCTCCAGGAAATTGCGGAGCCGGTCCATGCCCGGCTGGGATTCAGGAGCGGCCGTCGCGACGCCGCGCGCCGCCCAGCCGGCGGCGACGCAGAACGACGAGCATGCCGGCGCGTGACGCGCGTGCGGCCACGACCTACTCTTCGGGCGGCGGCGGCGCCAGCACTTCCCGGAAGCCGTTCGACTGGATCTGACCGACGAGCCCTGCCTGCTCCATCGTCTCCACGAGGCGCGCCGCGCGGTTGTAGCCGATCTTCAGGCGCCGCTGGATGCCGGAGACCGAGGCGCGGCGCGTCTCGATGACGATGCGCACGGCCTGGTCATAGAGCGGGTCGGCCTCGCCGTTGCCCTCCTCGGCCTCGCCTGCCGGCGTTTCGCCGGAAATTCCGGGAATCGCGATCGAGGGGCCTTCCAGGACCTCGTCGAGATACTCCGGCTCGCCGGTGCCCTTGAGCTGGGCCACGACGCGGTGGACTTCATGATCGGAGACGAACGCGCCATGCACCCGCAACGGGGTTGCCGTGCCGGGCGCCATGAACAGCATGTCACCGTGACCGAGCAGGCTTTCGGCGCCCGCCCTGGTCGAGGATCGTGCGCGAGTCCACCTTGGCGGAGACCTGGAAAGCGATGCGGCACGGGATATTCGCCTTGATGAGGCCCGTGATCACGTCGACCGACGGGCGCTGCGTGGCAATGATCACGTGAATCCCGCCCGCGCGTGCCTTCTGGGCGAGGCGCGTGATCAGCTCCTCGATCTTCTTGCCGACCACGATCATCATGTCGGCGAGCTCGTCGATGATGACGACGATGAATGGCATGGGCTCGAGCACCTTCGGCGGTGCAGGCACGCCGTCCGCAGTCATCACCGGCAGCGGATCCAGAAGCTTCTCGCCCTTCTCGAGGGCGGCGCGGACCTCTGCGGTTGTAGCCGCCGATGTTGCGCACGCCGAGCGCGGCCATGAGGCGGTAACGGCGATCCATCTCCACGACGCACCAGCGCAGTGCATTGGCCGCGTCCTTCATGTCCGTGACCACCGGGCAGAGCAGGTGCGGGATGCCCTGGTAGACCGACAGCTCGAGCATCTTCGGGTCGACCATGATGAGGCGGACCTCGTCCGGCTTCGCCTTGTAGACGAGGCTCAGCACCATCGCGTTGATGCCGACCGACTTGCCCGAACCGGTCGTGCCGGCGATGAGGAGATGCGGCATCCGCTGCAGATCGGCCACCACGGACTTGCCGCTGATGTCCTTGCCGAGCGCGAGCGTGAGCGGCGAAGGCATCTCCTCGTACGCCTTGGACCGCAGGATGTCGCCCAAGCGTCACGAGCTCGCGGCTCTCGTTCGGGATCTCGAGGCCGACCGTGGACTTGCCAGGAATGATTTCCACGACCCGCACGCTGATGGCGGACAAGGAGCGCGCGAGATCCTTGGCAAGCCCGCTGATCTGGCTGACCTTCACGCCGGGGGCCGGGGCGAGCTCGAACCGCGTCACCACAGGGCCGGGATGCACCGACACGACCTCGACCTCGACGCCGAAATCCCGGAGCTTCAGTTCGACCAGCCGCGACATCGCCTCCAGGGCCTCGGTCGAATAGCCGGGCCCGTGCGGCGGCGGCTCATCCAGCAGCGAGAGCGGCGGCAGCTCGCCGGCGACCGGCTGTTCGAACAGCTGCACCTGCCGCTCCTGCTCGACGCGCGCGCTCGGCTCCGCCGAGGCCATGACCGGTTCGATGCGCGGCGGCGTCTTCCTCGCAACCTTCTTGCGTTCGGCGCGGACGACCTCCTGGCGCTGCTCCTGGGCCTGCTTCATCTGCGTGCGCTCGCGCGTGGTGCGCAGCAGGCCCCGCACGCGGTCCACGCCGGTCAACACCAGCCGTCCGGTCTGGTCCATCACGAGGAACCAGGACACCCCCGTGAACACGGAGACGCCCGCGAGCCAGAAGGCGAGCAGCATCAGCGTCGCGCCGACCGAGCCGAGCGCGCCGGCGAGATTCGCGCCGATCAGCTCGCCGATCGCGCCGCCCGCGGATTGCGGCAGCATCCCGCCGGCAAAGTGCAGCGTCGCGAGCGCGCAGCTCGTGAAGAGCGTCAGCAGGAAACCGGCGAACCGGGTGAGCAGCACCGCGCGGTCCATCGGGCCGGGCAGTCGCCGCGCGGAAAAAGCGAGCCAGCCGATGAGCGCGGTCATCATCGGGATCAGGTAGGCCGGCGCCCCGAACCAGCTGTAAGCGATGTCGGCGAACCAGGCGCCGCCCGAGCCGATCTCGTTCCGCACGGATGCGCCGTCGCCCGTGTGGCTGAAGCCGGGATCGCGTGAATCGTAGGTCACGAGCGCGACCAGCATGACGAGCCCCAGGGCGCCGAGCACCCATAGGGCGGACTCCCGCACGGCGTTCACCGTGGGTCCGTCGGGCACGCTATCGCCGTCCAGCCGGGCTGTTCTGCTCACTTGAGACTACGAGACAACAACAAGGGTCAACTACTTATGCGCACAAGTAGTTCGCGCGCCATGATAGCAGCAAATTGCGTGGCGTTTGAACACGGGCACAGGCAATCTCTGCGCTTGGAACCTCCGCGCCTTCTACCTACACTACCGCGCCGGTCCGCTTGACCGCTCCCGGGAGCACTTCCGAATGGCAGACGCCCGACACGCTCGCCTCATCATCCTCGGCTCCGGCCCCGCAGGTTACGCGGCGGCCGTCTACGCGGCGCGCGCCAACCTCAAGCCTGTGCTGATCACCGGGCTCGAACAGGGCGGTCAGCTCATGACGACGACCGACGTGGACAACTGGCCTGGCGGGCCGGAAGGTCTGCAGGGACCGCAGCTCATGGAGCAGCTGCGCGAACACGTCGCGCGGCTCGAGGTCGAGATGGTGTGCGACCAGGTGAGCGCCGCCGATCTGAAGACCCGCCCCTTGCGCCTGACCGGCGGCGCGAGCACCTATACGGCGGATGCGCTCATCATCGCGACGGGTGCCTCCGCGCGTTATCTCGGCCTGCCGAGCGAGACGCGGCTGCGCGGCAAGGGGGTTTCGGCCTGCGCGACCTGTGACGGCTTCTTTTATAAGGGGCACGACGTCGCCGTGGTCGGCGGCGGCAACGTGGCCGTCGAAGAGGCGCTGTATCTCTCCAACATCTGCCGCCGCGTGACCCTGGTGCACCGCCGGGACAAGCTGCGCGCGGAGAAGATGCTGCAGGGCAAGCTTTTGGCTCGAACCGGGGGCACGGGCAACGTGCACATTGTCTGGAACCACGCCGTGGAGGAGGTGCTGGGCAACGACACGGGCGTGACGGGCCTGCGCCTGCGCAGCACGGTTGCGCCGCGGGCGGCCCATGAGATCGCGGTGACCGGTCTCTTCATCGCCATCGGCCACGATCCGAACACGGCCCTGTTCGCCGGCCAGCTCGAGATGGTGAATGGCTACATCATCGTCCGCTCGGGCCTCGCGGGCGGCGCCACGGCCACGAGCGTACCCGGTGTGTTCGCGGCGGGCGACGTCGCCGATCACGTCTACCGGCAGGCCATCACGTCGGCCGGCTCCGGGTGCATGGCGGCCCTCGACGCCGAGAAGTATCTCGATGCGCTCGCCCGGTGATTGACAGGCCCGCGCGAGGCGAGAGACGCTGTCCGCTGGCAGGTTTCCGTCCCCGCAGGCCGCGTGCAAGTCAGGATCCTCGAACACATCGATGAAGTCTCGCCGGGCGAGTGGAATCGCCTCGCGGGCGACGCGCAGCCGTTTCTCCGCCACGAATTCCTGTCCGCGCTCGAATCGAGCGGCTCGGTCGGCGCCGGCACCGGCTGGATTCCCCGTCACGTCGTCGTCCGGAGCGGCGGCGAGCTGCGCGGCGCCATGCCGCTCTACCGCAAGTCGGATTCGTGGGGCGAGTTCGTGTTCGACTGGGCCTGGGCGGATGCCTATCGGCGTGCCGGGCTCGCGCTACTTCCCGAAGCTCGTGGCCGGCGTGCCATTCACGCCCGCCACCGGCCCGCGACTGCTCACGACCCCCGGCGCGCCGCGCGTCCCGATCGCGAAGGCCCTGCTCGCGGGCGCACTCGATCACGCGCGGGAGACCGGCGCATCGTCCCTGCACGTGTTGTTTCCCGCGCAGGGGGAAGCGGAGCAGCTGCGCGCCGCGGGGCTGCTGTTGCGCAAGGACTGCCAGTTCCACTGGCGCAACCGCGGCTATGCGACCTTCGATGACTTCCTCGGGCAGTTCACGGCCGAGAAGCGCAAGAAAGCGAAGCGTGAACGCCGCCGTGTTGCCGAGGCCGGCATCAGCTTCCGCGTCCTCACCGGTGGCGAGGTCGGCGATGAGCTCTGGAGCGCCATCATCCCTCTGTACGGCAGCTCGTTCTGGCGCCGGGGCCGGGATCCCTATCTGAACGAGACGTTCTTCAGGACCGTGGCGCAGGCGATGCCCGAGCGTTTCCTCGTGTTCCTTGCGATCAAGGATGCGACGCCCGTTGCCGTCGCGATTCTCTTTCGTGGTGCGGACACCCTTTACGGCCGGTACTGGGGCAGCGCCGGCGACTTCCACAGCCTGCACTTCGAGACCTGTTACTACCAGGGCATCGAGTACTGCATCCGCAACGGACTCAAGACGTTCGAGCCCGGCACACAGGGCGAGCACAAGATCGCCCGCGGCTTCCTGCCGACCGAGGTCTGGTCCGCGCACTGGCTCTCCAATCCGCGCTTCGCCAGCGCGATCGATCAGTATCTCGATCGCGAGCGCGCGCACATCGACGAATACATGGACGTCGTGCAGGATCACGTTCCCTACCGGCGGGCGCAGCCGTGACGGAGAAGCTGAGACTAGCCTGGCTCACGAGCGACGATCCGCCGGACGCCTTTCCCGACCCGCAGCTCGCGCTGCGTGAGCCGAACGGGCTGCTCGCGGTGGGCGGTGACCTGTCGGTGCCACGCCTGATCGCGGCCTACCGGCGCGGCATCTTCCCGTGGTTCGGCCCGGGACAGCCGATACTCTGGTGGTGCCCCGACCCTCGCGCCATTCTCGTGCCGGCCGAATTCCACGTCTCGCGCAGCCTGAAAAGACGGCTGCGCTCCGGGCGCTTCGACGTGTCGGTGGACCGCGACTTTCGCGAGGTGATCCGCCTCTGCGCCGCGACGCGGGAGCTCTCGGGCACGTGGCTCACGCCGGAGATGATCGCCGCCTATGTCGCCTTGCACGCGCAGGGCATCGCGCATTCGGTCGAGGCGTGGCGCGACGGCAGGCTCATCGGCGGCGTCTATGGAGTCGGACTCGGCGGGGTCTTCTTCGGCGAGTCGATGGTGAGCATCGAGACCGATGGCTCGAAGATCGCGCTCGCGAAGCTCGTCTCCGTGGCGCGTCGGCGCGGCATCGAGCTGATCGACTGCCAGGTGCCCAACGATCATCTGCAGCGGCTCGGCACTCGCGCGATCGCGCGTCGTGACTTCCTCGCATGGCTCGACCGTTGCATGCGCAAGCCTCCGGAGCAGCGGCTCGAGCGCGAGCCCGAACATCCGGCCGCAGCCGTGCTGGACGACTGCAGCCGACGCCGCGTTCGCTTGCGTGGGAGGGGAAGTTCTTGCACAATCCGGCGGCCCTGAGTACCGGATGAGGAAATGCCGAAAGAGGAAGCCCTCCAACTGGATGGCGTGGTGACCGAGACGCTGCCGAACACGACCTTTCGTGTGAAGCTCGACAACGGTCACGTGGTGACTGCGCACATCTCGGGCAAGATGCGCAAGAACTACATCCGCATTCTCACCGGCGACCGCGTCACGGTCGAGCTGACGCCCTACGACCTGACCAAGGGACGTATCACCTATCGCGAGAGATGATCGCTCAGCTCGACTCGGCGAGGTGCTCGAGCTTGTTCGTGTTTGGAATCGACTTCAGTCCGAGAGTGCCGTCGTCGTTCAGCACGATGCGCACGTGCCCGCCCTTCGCGAGATCACCGAACAGCAGCTGCTCGGCGAGCGGCCGCTTGATGTGCTCCTGGATGACGCGGGCCATGGGTCTCGCGCCCATCGTCGGATCATAGCCCCGCGTCGCTAGCCACTCGCGCGCCTTCGGCTCGAGCTCGATCGTGACGTCGTTGCGCTCGAGCGCCGCCTCGAGCTCCATGACCATCTTGTCCACGACCCGCAGGACGGCCTCCTGGCCGAGCGGCTTGAACTGGATGATCGCGTCCAGTCGATTGCGGAACTCCGGCGCGAAGAGCTTCGACAGGATCGCCATGCCGTCAGCGCTGTGGTCCTGCTGCGTGAAGCCGATGGACGCGCGGCTCATTTCCTGGGCGCCGGCATTCGTCGTCATGACGATGATGATGTTGCGGAAATCCGCCTTGCGCCCGTTGTTGTCGGTGAGCGTGCCGTGATCCATGACCTGCAACAGCAGGTTGAAGACCTCCGGGTGCGCCTTCTCGATCTCGTCGAGCAGCAGCACCGCGTGCGGATTCTTGCTCACCGCTTCGGTGAGAAGCCCGCCCTGGTCGAAACCGACGTAACCCGGTGGCGCGCCGATCAGGCGCGACACCGTGTGGCGCTCCATGTACTCGGACATGTCGAAGCGGATCAGCTCGATGCCCAGACAATGGGCGAGCTGCCGCGTCACTTCCGTCTTGCCGACGCCGGTCGGGCCGGCGAAGAGGAAGCCGCCGACCGGCTTCTCGGGCTCGCGTAACCCGGAGCGCGCCATCTTGATCGCCGAGGCCAGCGCCTCGATCGCCTGGTCCTGCCCGAAGATGACGAGCTTCAGGTCGCGCTCGAGATTGCGCAGCTGGTCGCGGTCGGAGGCCGAGACGCTCTTCGGCGGGATGCGCGCGATGCGGGCGACCACCTTCTCGATCTGGGGAACGTCGACGACGTTGCTGCGCGTCTCCGCGGGCTCGAGCCGCATGCTCGCGCCGGCCTCGTCGATGACGTCGATGGCCTTGTCGGGCAGCTGCCGCTCGTTGATGTGTCGCGCCGAGAGCTCGGCCGCGGACTCGAGCGCCTTGTCCGTGTAGCGCACGCCGTGGTGCTCCTCGAAACGCGAACGCAGCCCCTTCAGTATCTCGATGGTCTCCGGCACCGAAGGCTCGGGCACCTCGATCTTCTGGAAGCGCCGCGCGAGGGCGTGATCCTTCTCGAAGATGTGGCGGTATTCGCGGTAGGTCGTCGAGCCGATGCAGCGCAACTCGCCGCTGGCGAGTACCGGCTTGATGAGATTGGAGGCGTCGAGCACGCCGCCCGATGCGGCCCCGGCGCCGATCACCGTGTGGATCTCGTCGATGAAGAGGATCGACCCCGGCGTCTTCTTGAGCTCGTTGATCACGCCTTTCAGGCGCTTCTCGAAATCGCCCCGGTACTTCGTGCCGGCGAGCAACGCGCCCATGTCGAGCGCGTAGATCGTGCAGTCCTTGAGCACGGGCGGGACCTGGCCGTCCACGATCATCTTGGCGAGGCCCTCCGCGATCGCGGTCTTGCCCACGCCCGCCTCGCCCACGTACAGCGGATTGTTCTTGCGCCGCCGGCACAGCACCTGGATGGTGCGCTCGATCTCGGCGTGGCGGCCGATGAGCGGATCGATGCGGCCTTCCGCCGCACGCCGGTTGAGATTGGCGGCGTAGTTCTCCAATGGATTGCCCGACGACTCGCCTTCGCCTTCATCGCCCTCGGCGCCGCGCGCCCCGGTGCCGCGGCGCTCGCCGAACTTGGCGAGGCCGTGAGATATGAAATTGACGACGTCGAGGCGAGTGACGTCGTGCAGGCCCAGCAGATAAACGGCGTGGGACTGCTTTTCGCCGAAGACGGCGACGAGCACGTTCTCGCCCTTGACCTCCTTCTTGCCGCTCGACTGCACGTGGAACACCGCGCGTTGCAGCACGCGCTGGAATCCGAGGGTCGGCTGCACGTCCTGGTCGCTCTCCCCCTTCAGCCGCGGTGTGGACTGGTCGATGAACTCCTCGAGCTCCCGTCGCAGCCGCTCCATGTCCGCCCCGCAGGACTTCAGGATCTCCGAGACGGCCGGGATGTCGAGTATGGCAAGCAACAGGTGCTCGACCGTCATGTATTCATGGCGGTTGGTGCGGGCCTGCTGGAAGGCCTCGTTCAGACAATATTCCAGTTCGCTGCTTAACATCCCTGCCTCACGTTTCCTCTAGCGTGCACAGCAGCGGGTGCTGGTGCTGCTGGGCGAATGAAGTAACCTGTGCCACCTTCGTCTCCGCGATCTCGTAAGTGTAAACGCCGCACACGCCTTTGCCCTTCGTGTGGACCTCGAGCATCACGCGGGTCGCCTTCGTTCGGTCCATGGCGAATATCAGCTCCAGTACCTCGACCACGAATTCCATCGGTGTGTAGTCGTCGTTGATCAGTATGACCCTGAACAACGGCGGTTTCTTTAGCTTGGGTTTTGCCTCCTCGAGCGCAAGACCCCGTTCCTCGTCCGGACGATTGCCATGCTGATTGCCTTCACTGGACATGAGTGGCAGAAGTCGGAAATGTCGCGACAGTCGCAGAATATTAGCCTCAAAAAAATAGCCGTCACACCGCAGGCATCGCCAACCCGTCGCCCGATATGTATAGCATCGGGCGCAACCGCGCATCCGTGCGCTGCCGCACGGCGTCCGGTCCGCCGGCGCGGGCTCAGGTGGCATTTCCTGTTGAAACCGGGCCTTAAGTCTCCCTTGCATCCCGATGCCTTGCAACACAATACCCGCCAGCCGTGCCCTTACCCCAAGCCGTTGATTATGCTAACTTGCGGGCATCGGGACGTGGCCCTCCGCGCCACATCCGGCTGTTGTGCGTGGTACACCCATTGAGTCTTTCCCAGATCGTCCAGCGCTGGAACGTCCAGAGCCCGGAGTTGCTGATCGCCCGGGCGAGCGAGACGCTGCCGTACTGGGTGTCGCTCGTGCTGGTCATCGCGATCGCGTGGTACGCCGCGCGCCTCGTCTGGGTGCTCGTGCCCGCAGCCGCGCCACCGGCATGGACGCCGCCGCCCTTCGCGGGCGTGCCCGCGGCACCAGGACAGGCTACAGGCGACCCGTCCGCGTATTCGGCCATCGTCAACGCGCATCTCTTCGGCCAACCATCCGCTGCGGCGGATGTCTCCGCCGCGGATGCGCAGAACGCACCGGAGACTCAGCTCAACCTGGAGCTGCGCGGCGCCGTGGCCGCCGCTGACGAACGCTTCGCGCATGCGATCATCGCGGACAGCGGCGGCACCGAGAAAGTGTATTTTCTGAAGGACACCGTCCCGGGGGGCGCGCTTCTGCAACGAGTGCAGCCCGACCGGGTGATCCTCAACAGGGGCGGCGTGCTCGAAGCGCTGCTGTTGCCGAGGGAGTCGGAGGGTGGCACGGCCGGCGCGCCGCAGCGCAATGTCATCCCGCAACCGCTCGCGCGGCGCAATCCCACTCCCAACATGCAGGAGGTCGTGACCGAAAACGCCGGGGGCATCTCCGAGATCATCCGGCCGCAGCCCTACATGCCGAACGGGGAGTTGAAGGGTTATCGCATCTATCCCGGCCGTAATCGCGAGCAATTCGTGGCGCTTGGGCTGCAGCCTGGGGACCTCGTCACAGAAATCAACGGCATGACCCTGAATAATCCGGCGCAGGCGATGGAAATGTTCCGCTCGCTGGCGGATACCACCCAGGTCACGGTCACGATCGAGCGCGAAGGACAGGCGCAGACACTCACGCTGGATACGACCCAGGTGGCTGTCGCCGGCGGCTCGGTGCCGCGAGTCCAGATACCGGCGCCGCCACCGAACGCGCAGCCACCACCCGGATCGACACCCGGCGGAGCAACGCAGTGAGCAATCGCAGACCGGCACCCTTCGGCGCATGGACGCGAAACGGCTTCCGCCTGCTCGTGATGCTGGCCGTGGCCTTGCTGCCTATCGCCGGCTTCGGCGAGCCGGCTGCACAGGGGACCATCACGCCGAATTACAAGGATGCCGATATCCGCCAGGTGATCGAGGCGGTCGGTGCCGTGACCGGCAAGAATTTCGTGCTCGACCCGCGCGTCAAGGCGCAGGTGACGATGCTCTCCTCCGCCCCCATGACGCCGGACGCGTTTTACGATGCGTTCCTCTCCATCCTGTCGGTCTACGGATTTGTGGCGGTGCCCTCGGGTGACGTCATCAAGATCCTGCCCGATCAGAACGTGCGGACGATGCCCGGCGCAGAGTCGACCGCGGAAGGCGCGAAAGCCGTGGACGACATCGTCACCCGCGTGATCCCGGTCGAGAACGTCGCCGCGGCCCAGCTGGTGCCGATCCTCCGGCCCCTCATCCCGCAGTATGGCCACCTCGCCGCGCACGCGCCGTCGAACCTGCTGATCATCTCGGACCGGGCTGCGAACGTGGACCGCATGGTGCGCATCATCAAGCGCATCGACCAGGAGAGCAGCGCGGACTTCGAGGTGATCCGCCTGGAGAACGCCTCGGCCGCCGAGGTCGTCCGCGTGGTGAACACCCTCAACCAGGGCCAGAAGACAGAAGGCGGCGCGGCGCCTGCCGCGACGCTGGTCGCCGATGAGCGCACGAACAGCGTGCTCGTGAGCGGCGACAAGAACGAGCGCCTGCGGCTGCGCGCACTGGTCGCCCATCTCGACACCCCATTGCAGGAGGGCGGCGACACACGCGTGCGTTATTTGCGCTACGCGGACGCCAAGGATCTCGCGACGAAGCTGCAGACCCAGTATCAGAAAGGCGCCGGCGCGACACCCGCCGGTCAGAATGCCGCTCCCCCTACTGAAAAGGGCGAGATCAACGTGTGGGCGGACGAATCCACCAACTCGCTGGTCCTGACGGCTCCGCCGAAGATCATGAAGGCGATGATGGCCGTGATCGACAAGATCGACATCCGGCGGCTGCAGGTCCTCGTCGAGACCCTGATCGTCGAGGTGACGGCGGACAAGGCGTCGGAGCTCGGCGTGAACTGGGCGGTCGGCGACAATAACCTCGACACGGCGGTCGGCCTCACGCGCTTCGACCTGCCGAACAGCGGCGGCGGCGGTCTTCTCGGGCTCGCGGGCGCAACGAACGCCGATGGAACGATAAATCCGGCGGCGGCCGCGGCGGCGATCGGCAAGGGACTCAACCTCGGCATCGGCCGGCTGGCCGATTCCGGCGTGAGCTTCGCGGCGCTGATCAACGCCCTCGCCTCCGACGCCGGTACGAATATCGTAGGCACGCCCGTGCTGGTGACGATGGACAACGAGGAGGCCGAGATCAAGGTGGGCCAGGAGGTCCCGTTCATCACCGGCCAGTACACGAACGCCAGCACCACGACCGGGACCGGCAACAATACGAGCGTCAATCCGTTCCAGACGATCCAGCGCCAGCAGGTCGGGCTCACCCTGAAGCTGACGCCGCAGATCAACGAGGGCGACGCCGTGCTGCTCAAGATCGAGCAGGAGCTGTCCGCCCTGCAGGCGAACATCAGGGGCGCCGCGGATCTCATTACCAGCAACCGCACGATCACGACCTCGGTGATCGTGGAGGACGGCGGCACGCTCGTGCTGGGCGGCCTCATCCAGGATGACCTGAACGAGACGCAGCAGCGCGTCCCGCTGCTCGGCAGCCTGCCGCTCATCGGTCACCTCTTCCGCGTGGACAGCACCACGAAGAAGAAGACGAACCTCATGGTGTTCATCAAGCCGACCATCCTGCGTGACGACGCGCAGGCGGCCTTCGAGACGAACGCCAAGTACAACTACGTCCGCAATCAGCAGCTCGCCCTCGGCGCGGACACTATCCTGCTGATGCCGGGCGAGAAGCGTCCCATCATGCCGCCCATTGCGCCGGCGGCTCCGCCGGCGATCGATCTGCGCCAGTTGCGCACCGACGGCCCCGAGAAGGGCGCCGAGCAGGGCGGCACCGCGCCCGGTACGAGTCCCGATGGCAACGGTAGCCAAACAGGCCCTCAGTGAACTGACGGTCGCGCTGCCCGGGCTGGCGGCCGATGCCGGGGGCCCGTCCCTCTCGGCCGGGCCGTTGCGCTTCCTGCCGTTTGCCTTCGCCAAACGCCACGGGGTCCTCGTGCTCGGCCTCGATGGCAACCGGGCGCACGTGCTGGCACGCCCGGACGCCACGCCCCTCACGATCTCGGAAGTGCGCCGCTTCGTCGGCGTGCCGCTGAAGCTCGAGGTCGTGCCGGTCGAGCAGTTTGACGCGCGGTTGCAGGAGACCTACGAGCGCGAGTCGAATTCCACGATGCAGATGGTGGAAGGGCTCGGCGACGACACCAATCTCCTCCTCGTCGCCCAGCAGCTCCCCGAGCCGTCCGACCTGATGGAAAGCGACGACGACGCGCCCATCATCCGCCTGATCAACGCCGTGCTGACTTCGGCCGTCAAGGAAAACGCCTCCGACATCCACATCGAGCCCTACGAGAACCGGCTGGTGATCCGCTTCCGGATCGACGGCGTGCTGCGCGAGGTGCTGCAGTCGCGCCGGGCGGTCGCGCCGCTGGTCGTATCGCGCATCAAGGTGATGTCGAAGCTCGACATCGCCGAGAAGCGCCTGCCGCAGGACGGCCGCATCTCGCTGCGCGTGGCCGGACGCGCGGTGGACGTGCGTGTCTCGACCATGCCCTCCGGTCACGGCGAGCGGGTCGTGCTGCGTCTGCTCGACAAGCATGCCGGCCGCATCGACCTCAATCATCTCGGCATGGATCAAGCCACCCAGGACACGATCGACGAACTGATCCACAAGCCCCACGGCATCATTCTCGTGACGGGCCCGACGGGCTCGGGCAAGACGACGACGCTCTACGCCGCGCTCGAGCGCATCAACGACAACACGCGCAACATCATGACGGTCGAGGATCCGATCGAGTACTACATCGACGGCATCGGCCAGTCGCAGGTCAACACGAAGGTCGAGATGACCTTCGCGCGAGGCTTGCGCGCGATCCTGCGCCAGGATCCCGACGTCGTGATGGTCGGCGAGATTCGCGACCTCGAGACCGCCGAGATCGCGGTGCAGGCGAGCCTCACGGGCCACCTGGTGCTGTCCACGCTGCACACGAACACCGCGGTGGGCGCCGTGACGCGTCTGCGCGACATGGGCATCGAACCGTTCCTGCTGTCTTCGAGCCTGGTCGGCGTGCTGGCCCAGCGGCTCGTGCGCGTGCTCGACCCCGAAGCCCGCGAACCGTACTCCGCCTCGGAGTACGAGTGCCGGCTGCTTGGCGCCAACCCGGCGCAGCCGCCGACAGCTCTACCGTGCCCGCGACGACGTGCCGGGATCGAACGGCTACAAGGGCCGGACCGGCATCTACGAGCTCGTGACCATCGACGACGAGCTGCGCACGATGATCCACGACGGCTCGGGTGAGCACGAGCTCGAGCGCCACGCCCGGACGCGCGGCCCCAGCATCCGTTCGGATGGGCTGCAGAAGGTCCTCTCCGGCATCACCACGCTGGAAGAGGTCGTCCGCGTCACGCGGGCTAACTGACCCACCGCCTCAACCACTTACCCCGATGGGCGCATTCGAGTACACCGCCGTCGATCCCGCCGGCCGGGAGATGAAGGGCGTCATCGAGGGCGATACGCCGCGCCAGGTCAGACAGATCCTGCGCGAGCGCAGGCTCCTGCCACTCGCGGTGACCGAGGTCGCGGAGAAGGAAGCGTCGCGCCAGCGGTCGTTCACGCTGCGCCGGTCCATGAGCTCCGCCGATCTGTCGCTGGTCACGCGCCAGCTCGCGACGCTCGTGCAAGCCGCCCTGCCACTCGAAGAGGCCCTGCTCGCGGTCGCGGAGCAGACCGAGGTGCCGCGCGTCAAGAGCATCCTCCTGGGCGTGCGCTCCAAGGTCATGGAGGGACACACGCTCGCCGACGGACTGGCCGACTTCCCGAAGGCGTTCCCGGAACTCTATCGCGCCACCGTGGCTGCCGGGGAGCAGTCAGGGCATCTCGACGGCGTGCTGGAGCGGCTCGCCGATTACACCGAGAGCCGCGACGACCTGCGCCGGAAGATTCAGAGCGCCATGATCTATCCCATCGCGCTCGTCTCGCTCGCTCTCCTGATCGTCGGCGGGATGCTCGTCTACGTGGTGCCCAAGGTCGTGGGCGTGTTTGCAAACAGCGGCCACCAGCTCCCCCTGCTGACCCGGGCGCTGATCGCTTCCAGCGATTTCCTGCGACACAACGGCATTTATCTGCTCATCGTCATCGCCGCACTCGCCTGGTTCATCCGCTGGCTGCTGAAGCGGCCCAAACCGCGCTGGACCTGGCACGCGACGCTGCTCCGCCTGCCGCTGCTCGGGCGCCTGACGCGCGGCTTCAACACGGCGCGCTTCACACGTACGCTCAGCATTCTCGCCGGCAGCGGCGTGCCGGTGCTCGAGGCCCTGCGGATTTCCGCCGAGGTCGTCACCAATCTGCCGATGCAGGCGGCCGTAAAGGAGGCTGCCGACCGCATCCGCGAGGGCGCCGCCATCGGCAAGTCGCTGGCCGTGAGCGGTCATTTCCCCCCGATCTGCATCCACCTCATCGCGAGCGGCGAGGCGAGCGGCGAGCTCGAAATGATGCTCTCCCGCGCGGCGGCCAATCAGGAAAAGGAGATGGACGGCCTGATCGCGACGCTCATGGGACTGATGCAGCCGGCTCTGATCGTCGTCATGGGCGCCATCGTGCTCATGATCGTGCTGGCGATTCTCCTGCCGATATTCCAGCTGAACCAGCTGATCAGTTGATTTCCGGAACCGTCGAAAGAACTATTGCCAAGCTCCGCATTTCCGATTATATAGCCGCCAATCGAACACCCGTGGGGCGTCAAGTGAGGAAGAGATCAACGGCGCGGAAGCCTCGGGCGGCGGCGCAAGCCGAGCCGGAGACGGAAGCCGAGGCGGAGACGGAAGCCGAGACGGAAGCCGAAGAGCCGGAAGCGGAAACGGTTGCGGCGCCGGCGGTTACGGACAATGTCGGCGATATTTCCGTCGAGGTGAACGTCGAAGACCTCATCGCCCAGCTCGAGTCCGAATCCAAGGGCGGGGCGAATGCCGACGGCTCGGCGCGACGCAAGATCGAGGACATTCTCGAGGAGAAGCGCATCGCCAAGGAGATCATGGACATGGAGGATTTCGATATCGAGGAATAGCGTTCAGCGAAAGTCCCTGCTTCGCATCCTGAGGCCTCCCAATAGGCTGCTGTGATCCTCGAGGCGCCCCGCGATGACATGCAGCACATCCCCCTCCCGCTGCACCCTGCCCCACACCCCCAGAAGCGCCGCTCGCAACAGCACCTGCCGCTGCCGCTCGGCGAGACTCGGCCAGACGATGAGGTTCAGGTGGCCGGTCTCATCCTCCAGGGTCACGAAGATCACGCCACTGGCGCTACCCGGCCGCTGCCGGGTGATCACCAGACCCGCCGCGTGGACCAGGCTGCCCGGGACGCGCTCCTTCACCTCGGCCGCGCTCAGAATCCGCTTCCGCCCGAGGCGCGAACGCAGTAGCTCAAGAGGATGGCGCCGCAAGGTCAGGCCGAGACTCTCGTAGTCGGCCGCGACGTCTTCTCCCTCGGTCGGTGAGGGCAGCAACGGGATGCCTTCGGCGATGCGCGGCCGCGGCATCAGCGGCAACGGAGGCTCGACGCCCGCCACGTTCCAGCCCGCGCGGTAGCGATGTCCCGCAATGGAGCCGAGCGCGCCGGCAGCCGCCAGAGCGCCGAGGTCCCGGGCCCCGAGCCGCGTGCGCTCGGCGAAATCCTGCACGTTCAGGAATGCGCCCCGCTCGCAACGGGCCGCAAGCAGCGTTTTCGCGCCCTCCTCCGAGAGGCCTTTCGCCAGCCGCAACCCGAGGCGCAGGGCCGGCCGGCCCCCGGGGATCGGCTCCAGCGAGCAGTCCCAGCCACTGACATTCACGTCGGCGGGACGGACCTCGACGCCGTGACGCCGCGCATCCTGCACGAGCTGGGCCGGCGCGTAAAAGCCCATGGGCTGGCTGTTCAGCAGTGCGCAGGTGAATGCAGCCGGCTCGTGGCACTTGAGCCAGGCCGAGGCATAGACCAGGAGCGCGAAGCTCGCGGCGTGGGATTCCGGGAAACCGTATTCCCCGAAACCGAGGATCTGCCGGAAGATCTGTTGCGCGAACTCAGACGAATAACCACGGCTGCGCATGCCCTGCATCAGCCGCTGCTCGAACGGCTCGAGCCCGCCATGCCGCTTCCACGCCGCCATCGCCCGGCGCAGCCGGTCCGCCTCGCCCGGCGAGAATCCGGCCGCCACGATGGCGAGCTGCATCACCTGCTCCTGGAAAATGGGCACGCCGAGGGTTCGCTCCAGCACCCCTTTCACCTCTTCCGTGGGGTAGCTGACCGGCTCTTCCTTGTTGCGGCGGCGCAGGTAGGGATGAACCATGTCCCCCTGGATCGGACCCGGCCGGATGATGGCCACCTCGATGACGAGATCGTAATAAGAGCGGGGTCGCAACCTCGGCAGCATCGCCATCTGCGCCCGGGATTCGACCTGGAATACTCCCACCGTGTCGGCGCGGCAGATCATGTCGTATACAACCGGGTCCTCGGGCGGCACGGTGGCAAGCGTGAGCTCGCGCCCGGCGTAAGCCCTGACGAGGTCGAAGCTCGCGCGGATTGCGGACAGCATGCCAAGACCCAGCACGTCCACCTTGAGCAGGCCGAGAGCGTCGAGATCGTCCTTGTCCCACTGGATCACCGTGCGGTCTTCCATCGCCGCATTCTCGATCGGCACAAGCTGCGAGAGCGGCCCGCGGGAAATGACGAAGCCTCCCACGTGCTGCGAGAGGTGACGCGGAAAACCCATGAGCTCGCGCACGAGGGAAACGAGACGCCGGATCCCCGGATGCTGCGGCTCCAGTCCCGCCTCGGCCACCCGCTCCTGCCCGATGCGCCTTCCATCCCACCATTGCATCGTGCGCGCCAGCTGGTCGATCTCGGTTGCGGCGAAACCGAGCGCCTTGCCCACGTCCCGTACCGCACTGCGGGGGCAGTAGGTGATCACGACCGCCGTCAGCGCCGCCCGCTCGCGCCCGTACTTCCCATAGATGTACTGGATGATCTCCTCGCGGCGCTCGTGTTCGAAATCCACGTCGATATCGGGAGGCTCGTTGCGTTCGCGCGAGATGAACCGTTCCATCAGCGTACGCATGCGTGCCGGGTCCACCTCGGTGATGCCGAGACAAAAGCACACCGCGGAATTGGCGGCCGAACCGCGGCCCTGGCAGAGGATGCCGAGCTCACGGGCACGACTCACGATGTCCTGCACGGTGAGGAAGTAGGGTTCGTAAGCGAGCTCGGCGATCAGCTCGAGCTCGTGCTCGATCTGCCGGCGCAGCGGTTCCCCGATGCCGCCCGGCCAGCGGCGCCGGATGCCTTCCTCGGTCAGGTGGCGGAGGTAGCTCGCCGGCGTATGACCCTCCGGAACGAGCTCCCCGGGGTACTCATAGCGCAGCTCGTCGAGGTCGAAGCGGATGCGCGCGGCGATGTCGAGGGTGGCCTGCAGCAATTCCGGGGGATAGAGCCGCGCCAGCTCGCGGCGGATCCGGAGGTGGCGCTCCCCATTCGGATACAGCCGTTCTCCGGCCTCGGCGAGCGTGGTCTTCATGCGGATCGCGGTCAGCGTGTCCTGCAGGACGCGACGATTGCGTGCGTGCATGTGGACATCGCCCGTCGCCACTGCAGGCAGGTTGCCGGCGCGGCCGATCTCCATCAGCGCGGCGAGCTTCGCTGCGTCATCGCCGCCGCGGAGGAGCTCGACGCCGATCCAGGCGCGGCCGGGGAAGCAGGACTTCACCCAGGCCGCATCGGCGGCCGCGGCATCGGCGGCAGGAGCAGGAATCCAGATCGCGAGACAGCCGTCGAGGTCCCGGGCGAAATCCTCACGGCTCAGCCGGTACTCGCCCTTGGGAGCCGCGCGCCGCCCCCGGGTGATGAGCTCGCAAAGCTCGCCGTAACCCCGGCGATGCATCGCCAGCAGCACCAGGCGCAGCCCATCCGCGAGCAGGAATTCGGCGCCGACGATCAGCTTCAGTCCGGAGTCCCGGGCGGCCGCATGAGCGCGGACCATTCCGGCCACCGAACACTCGTCGGTGACGGCCAGAGCCGCGTAGCCGAGTTCCTTCGCGCGCTCGACCAATTCCGCGGGGTGAGATGCGCCTCGCAGGAAAGTGAAGTTGCTGATGCAATGAAGCTCGGCATAACCGGGCAAGGAGGTGTCCATCGCTCTTGTCGTTCACCTGTTGACAGGCCGTCTCATCCGAACAGCCCATGCAGGTGCCAGCTGCCGCCGCGACGACGATCCCTGAAAATCCAGACGCGCGCACCGGCGGCATTGCGGGCCACGTAGTAATCACGCTCGGCGTCGTGGCCATCCCACCAACCCGTTTCGACACGTTCCGGCCCGCTCTCGAAAGTGAGCGGCCCGTGAAAGCAGGGCATGCCCGATGCCTTGCCCAGCGGGGCCGGGCGCTCGAGTATCCACAACGGCCGCCGTGCGCCGCGCATTGCCCCATCCCCGGAAGCACGGCGGACGCATGCCGCCTCCTGCACCGCCTCCCAGGCACGTTCCGGACGATGCTCGCGTGCGGGACGGATGCCGTGCACGGCATGACGCCCGAGACGCAGCTGCAACTTCTCCACGAGCCCGGCCATGCGCTCGCCCAGATCGAGTCTGCACCCAAGCAGATCTTCACGGATTGCAGGCGCGGCCTCCGCCGCGTCCGCTGCGAGCAGGACGGCGATCACCGGCGCCGGGATGCTGAGCGCCGAGAGATGAATCGTCGCCAGCTCCTCCAGGTGCGCGGCATCGGCTCTGGGCTCGAGCAGTCCGATGCGGAGCAACGTGTCCGGCGCCACGCGATGGCGCAGATGTACCCACAGGATCTGCGCTCCCGCCTGGCGGGAGCGCAGATGAATCTCGAGTCGCTGGAACAGGATCCGTAACGCTTCGATGAGGAGAGCGTTCTCTTCCGTCTCGGCAGGCAGATCCAGCTCGTCGCAGAATCGGGTGACCGGGCGCCAGCCCTGCCTGAGCTCGGCGCGCCTGCCGAGCGCCTCGTCGATTTCCTTCAGGGGCAGGTCGCCGATCCTGCGCGCCAGTCCGTCGCGCGGCAGACGCATGCAGTCACCGAGCTGCCGCACACCCATGCGGCGCAGAGTCTCCGGCACCGGGTGCGGCCAGCCCGGCAGGTCAACCGGAAGCCGCGCCAGCATGCCCGGCAACAACGCAGGCTCGGTGACCGGCGTCGCCTCTCCGGCGCGCGCCAGCCAGAGCGCGGCCCGTGCCGTCGGCGCGATGGCGGTCGTCACGGCATGACCACGTTCACTCATCCCGGAAACAGCCGCCGCGCGCAGCGCTTCGGCACCGCCGAATAATTCGAGACTCGCGGCGATCTCCAGCAGCAGGGCACCGCCAGGATCCACGTTCACCAGGGGACTGAACCGCAGGGCCCAGGCGGCGAGCCCGGGGAAGGCGTCAGGCCCGGGAGCCTGCGGCAGATACAGGCATAGCCACAACCGGTCTCTTTCGTGTGGTGTCCGTGAGGACACGGACACCGACGGCATCTCCGGCTGTCGTCGCGCCGTCATCCCGGATGATTCGGGCGAAGTCCGATTCCCGAAGGGCAACAGCGATTTCCTGGAAAGGCCGGACATCGTGCGTCACCATCAGCCGATATCCACGCCGGTCTGCAACGGCGAGCCGCCTCTGCGCTTCAGTACATCCAGGGTGAGGCGAGTCCCGATGCGTTCGCGTCTCAAATGGATGCGTACAGGCGCCGGTGATCTCGATGCCTGCAGACGGGCCGGCCGGAACAACACCGCCCAGGATTCGCTCACCTCCGCTGCGAGCTGGAGGCGACGCAGTGGCGTCTCGTCCGCGCTCTCCGACCAGCCCGCCACGGCCGCACAGGTTTGCGAGCGCAGGGCCTGTTCCATGGCCCACAACATGTCCACGTTCCGCCGCGAATGAATCACCAGCACACAGGAAGGATCGACGCCGCAGCGTGCCAGCGCCGGGGCATAGGGCATGTAGGGGGGCGCAACCAGGGCGACCCATCTGGGCATTCCGCACTCTGTATGCCGCTCCGCCAGTGTGCGCAATGCGGGCAGCAGCAGCGTCAGCTCGCCCGTGCCATAGCCGTCGATCAGGAATTCGGTGAGTTGCCCGAGAAGCCAGCCGCCGCCGAGCGCGACATCAAGTGAAGACCAGCCGGTGGGGACAATCGAGCCCGCAGCGATCGCCGCCCGTCCCATCTGCCAGAGACGGGGATCCTGCAGTAACCGATCGATCTCGCGAGATGCCACCGGACCAGCATCGTCAGGACAGGTTGTTGCGCACCACGCCGACGACCACGCCCTCGATGACCATGGGATCTTCCTCAAGGTCGACGCGGATCGGTTCGAAGTCCGGATTCTCCGGCAACAACCACACGACAGGACCTTCCTGCCGGTAGCGCTTGACCGTGACCTCCTCCGCCAGGCGTGCCACGACGACCTGCCCGTTACGCACGTCGGGGGTGCGGCATACCGCGACCAGATCGCCATCGAGTATGCCGGCCCCTTTCATGCTCATGCCCTGCACCCTGAGCAGGTAATGCGGCCTGGGATGAAAGAGCGATGTGTCGATCCGGTAGCGCTGCTCGATGTTCTCCTGCGCCAGAATCGGATGACCGGCAGCGACGCGTCCCACCAAGGGCAACAGATCCTGGTCACGCAACTCGCCGCTCAGCTGGATGCCACGCGATGCCCCCGGCACCAGCTTGATCACCCCCTTGCGCTTGAGCGCCCGGAGATGCTCCTCGGCGGCATTGGGAGAGCGGAAGCCGAGGGCGCGGGCGATTTCAGCGCGCGTCGGCGGCATGCCGGAGTCATCCATAAAGCTTTGAATGAATGAGAGAATTTCTGACTGGCGGGGAGTGAGCTTGTCCATTTCGCAGAGGCTCCCTGTGGAGATATCCAATACTGTGATCATATACAGTTATGCCGTCGGCGCAAGCTGCAGCCCCTCCGGTTCTTGCTTCCAGATTCCGCACGCTCCAACGGCCAGCCGTACCCCGCGGATGCGACAGTGACTCGTGCATCCGGCCGCTCGAGTCCACATTGCGGCGGCGCGCGCTGTGTGGAAAAGGAGAAACCACCGTGACCGTTAATTTGCGAACGTTGGTCCTTTCGTTCATCATTACAGCAACTTGGGAGGTTGCGTTGTGATGTCCTCCCGATGTTGCGGGCGCGGTATTCGCCGCATTGTTCACTGAACTCTTTCGAGGACTCGTAATGAACACCAAGAATGCAATTAAGGCAGGCGTCGCCGCTCTGGCTGTGGTGATGGCGACAGGTTGCACGGGCAATCTGGAGAAGGATCAGCAGGCGCTGACCGCGAGGGTCGATCAGCTGGCGAAGGATGTGGCTGCTGCCAAGTCCGCTGCCGATGCCGCGAGTGCAACTGCTTCGGAGGCAGGACAAAAGGCCTCCAGCGCGCAGAGCACCGCAAACCAGGCCCTGAATGCCGCCAATCAGAGCCAGGCCTGCTGCGACGCTACCAACGAGAAGATCGACCGGATGTTCAAACGCAGCCAGGCGAAGTAACGGGTCTTTATCGCGACGAAAAAGGCCGCAGCATGAGCTGCGGCCTTTTTTATTTCTTCGGATACTTCTCCGTCCCGCGCCGGTCGGGAACCGCCGCACCGCGTTGCGGCTGCGGCCGGGCGTCGTCGGCCAGAGCAGCCACGCCCACGCGGATCGGGATCCCGAGTTTTGCCCGATACGCCGCCTCGACCAGGTCCCAGTCCACTTTTGCGGGCCGCTCGCTGGTGGCCTGCACGTAGAGCTGCGTGATCTGCGTCATGCCGCCGTCGTCCGCGCGGGTATCTCCATCGAGTGTCGGGTGCACTTCCAGATACAGGCCATCGGCAGCCCAACCGAACTTGTACGGTTCGTTCACGATTTCCACCGGAGCGCCGACTGCGACCTGCCCGAACAACCACTCGATGTCCTCCGGATACATGCGGATGCAGCCGTGAGTCACCTGCATGCCGATGCCGACCGGCTTGTTGGTGCCATGGATGAGATACCCAGCCTGGCTGAGCCGCATTGCAAATTCGCCCAGCGGGTTCTGCGGACCCGGTGGCACCGCTTCCGGCAGGACGTCGCCTTCGGCCGCATGCTCGGCGCGAATGCTTGCCGGCGGATACCAGGTTGGCAGCTTCTGCTTGGAGAGAATGCGATGCATCCCGAGCGGTGTCTGCCAGTCCATGCGGCCGATGCTGATCGGAAACGTCGCGACGGCCGGCTGTCCGTCGATGCGCATGAAGTAGTACAGGCGGTATTCGGCGATGTTGACGAGAAGCCCCTGGCGCGTGCCGGCCGGCAGGACGTAGCGTGTCGGCAGCACCACTTCCGTGTTCTCGCCCGGCAGCCAGGGGTCCACGCCGGGATTGGCGCGGGCCATGTCCTCGTAGCCGAGACCCGCACGCCGCGCGATGTCGGTCAGGGTGTCTTCGTACGTCGCGCGCGCAGCGCCCATCGCCCCGACGAGCTCGGACGCGGGAGCGAGCAGGAACATCTCCGCCCGCGCGGCCAGGCAGACGAGGAACAAGCCCGCCGCAATCAGCCAGCGCACCGGGGTCGGTCTCGATCGTTGGAGAGGACGCGACAGCACCGGACGGACCCGATCAATAGCGCACGAGGGAAGCGCCCCAGGTGAAACCGCCCCCGAACGCTTCCAGCAACACGAGGTCGCCGCGTTTGATGCGCCCGTCACGGATGGCGACGTCGAGCGCCATCGGTACCGAGGCGGCCGACGTGTTGCCGTGATCCCGCAAGGTGAGGATCACCCTCTCCATCGGCAGCTCCAGGCGTTTCGCCGTGGCCTGGATGATGCGCAGATTCGCCTGGTGGGGGATCAGCCAGTCAATGGCCGAATGCTCGAGGCGGTTGGCCGCCAGTGCCTCACCGACGATGTTCTCGAGGGTCTTCACCGCAACCTTGAACACCTCGTTGCCCTTCATCTGGATGAAAGCACCCGCGCCTTCCACGACGTCGGGTTTGCGTGACACGCCGCTCGCGACGTAGAGCAAATCCTTGTAACCGCCGTCGGCGCCCAGATGACAGGACACGATGCCCGGCTCGTTCGCCGGGGCGAGGACGACGGCACCGGCCCCGTCGCCAAAAAGGACACAGGTTGCGCGATCGTTCCAGTCCGTGATGCGCGACAGCGTCTCCGCGCCGATCACAAGAGCGCAGCGCGATTGCCCGGATGCGACGAAGCGGTCGGCCACGGTCAGCGCATAGATGAAGCCGCTGCACGCCGCCTCTACGCTGAAGGCCGGGCAGCCGTGAATGCCCAGTCGCTCCTGCAACAGACAGCCGACATTCGGGAAGACGACATCGGGCGTCGTCGTGCCCACCACGATGAAATCCACGTCGGCCGGCGTGACGCCCGCATCCGCCATGGCCACGCGCGCCGCCCCCTCCGCCAGATCCGTGGTCGTCTGGTCGGGGGCGGCGATATGGCGCCGTTCGATTCCCGTGCGCTCGCGGATCCACTCATCCGTCGTATCGACCATCTTCTCGAGATCACGATTGCTGAGCACCCGCTCGGGCAGGTACCGGCCGGTACCGACGATCCGGGAATACATCAGCTGGCCTGCTCGGCGAGCAGCCGGCGGATCTGGTCGGGAACCTGCTTGGCCACCTCGATGACGGCGGTGTTGATTGCCTGGCGGAAGGCGAATTCGTCGGCGCCACCGTGGCTCTTGACGACGATGCCATCGAGTCCGACGAGCGTCGCACCATTGTAGCGGCGCGGATCGAGCTTATCCCCGAGCGAGCGCAGCACCGGTCGCGCGACCATGCCAGCAAACCGCCCGTAGAGCCCGCGTGAGAATTCCTCGCGCAGGAAGTGTCGTATCAGACGTGCCGTGCCCTCAATGGATTTCAGCGCGACGTTGCCGGTGAAGCCATCGCATACCACGACGTCCGCCCGCTGGTCCGGGATGCGGTCCGCCTCGATGAAACCCACGTAGTTGAGGTGACTTGCCGAGAGCAGCACGGCCGCCTGCTTCACCGTCTCGTTGCCCTTGGTTTCCTCCTCACCAATGTTGAGCAGCGCGATTCGCGGGTAGTCGATGTTCTCGATGCCGGTAGCCACGACCGAACCCATCACCGCGAACTGGAAGAGGTTTTCCGGCGTGCAGTCGGCGTTGGCGCCGAGATCGAGCATGTAGGTGCGGCCGTGTATCGTCGGCACCGGAACCATGATCGCCGGGCGGTCGATGCCGGGCAGCGTCTTCAGCACGAAGCGCGCGGTCGCCATGAGCGCGCCCGTGTTGCCCGCGCTCACGCAAGCGTCGGCCTGGCCCGCCTTGACCAGATCGATGGCCACGCGCATCGAGGAATCCTTCTTCTTGCGAAGCGCCTCGGCCGGCGCCTCGTCCATTGCCACCACCTGGCGGGCATCCTGCACGGTGACCCTGGAATCGGCCGGGCCCGTCCTTTGCAGATACGAATCGATCACTTCGCGCTGGCCGACGAACGTGACGTGCAGATCCGGGTTGTCGGCGAGCATGGCGATGCCGGCCGGAACGCAGATCGCCGCGCCCTGATCGCCCCCGAGGGCATCCAATGCGATGGTGACAGGCCTAGCCAATTTGAACGCCGGGAAAAACCGGCCCGCGCGGCGTCATGCGCGCGACGGGTGGTCCTGCGTCGAGTAACACCGTAACCGCGCGATGCCGCTTACTCTGGAGCCTCTTCCGCGGTGTCGATGATCTTCTTGCCGCGGTAGTAGCCGTCCGGACTGACATGATGCCGGCGATGCGTCTCACCCGTCGTCGGCTCCACGGAAACCGCCGGTTTCTTCAACCGATCGTGCGAACGCCGCATGCCGCGTGTCGAGGGTGTGCGGCGACTCTTCTGAACTGCCATCTGCGAGATCTCCTCAAAAAATTCTCAAGCAATCAGTCTTCGCGCTTGGTCCCGTTCCCGTGCAACAGATCCGCCAGGTCCGCGAAGGGCCGGTTCGGTCTGGGCGACTCCGTCGCGACCCGGCGGTATGTCGCCCGGCAGCCCTCGCCGTCACGGTGCGACGGGGCGATCGGCAGGGCCGCCAGAATCTCATCCTCGACGACCGCACGCACCGCCAGCCCACCAGCTTCGTCCAGGACGATGCTGTCGAACGGGTCGGCCAGCTCGTCCGCGACATCATCCGAGCCGACCGCGGTCAGGGCGACATCGACATCCAGGGGCCAGCTCACGGATGCCAGGCATCGCTGGCAGATCAGGGCAACCGTCCCGCTCACGCGAATCCGCACAACCGGCCAGTTCTCGGGGCCCTTGCTGAACCCGATCCTGACGTCCAGACGTTGGTCGGACGCATCTGACGCGATCAGCCCGGCCAGTCGTGGCAGATCGCGCGGCTGCACGGTCTCGGCCATGCTCGCGCCCTCGGCTGACATCTCTGCGAGCTGCGCTGATCCGATCCGCTCGGCGAGCATAACCGTGGAAGTTTAAGGACGGTGGCATACCCTGTCAAAATGGGCTACGGTCGGCCGCGCATGGCAGACCCACCGACCGCAACACCCGCCGTGGTGCTCGGCTCGGGCTCCCGCTACAGGCGCGAGCTCCTCGCCCGGATTCTGCCCGCCTTCGAGGTGGTGGTGCCACGCGTCGATGAGACCCCGCACGGCGGTGAAGACGCGGCTCGCCTCGCACAGCGTCTCGCGCGCCTGAAAGCGGAAAACGTGGCGGAGCTGCGGCCCGCAGCGATCGTCATCGGCGGCGATCAGGTCGCCGAGTGCGAGGGCAGGATCCTCGGCAAGCCCGGGTCCGAGGATCGCGCCATCGGGCAGTTGCTGGGTTGCTCGGGCAAGACGCTGGTCCTGCACACGGCGGCGTGTGTTCTCGGACCGGGTGCTGCCGCCGGCGCTGCGGAGCTCGATCAGACCATCATGCAGTTCCGCTCCCTCAGCCGCGCGGAAATCGTGCGCTATGTGGCGAGGGACCGGCCACTCGACTGCGCCGGCAGCTTCCGGTTCGAAGCGCTCGGGGCGGCGCTCTTCAGCACCGTCCAGACCCGCGATCCAACCGCGATCCAGGGGCTGCCACTCCTGTGGCTGGCGGGCGTGCTCACCGGTTTCGGCGTGCAGGTGCGTGTAAGCGTCATTTTTCCGTCATGCGCCGCAGGACTTCGCCGAGCTCCTCCGGCAACGGACTCTCCACGCGGATGACCCTCCCGTCGCCCGGACCGACGAAGCCGATCGAGGCCGCATGCAGGAACAGGCGCTTCAGTCCCGACCGCTCCGCGATCGGATCGCGCTCCGGCCCGTAGCGCGCGTCACCTGCGACCGGCAGACCCATGTGTGCGGCATGCACGCGGATCTGGTGAGTGCGACCGGTGACCAGCGTCACCCGGACAAGCGTCGCCCCCGGCAGGCGTTCTTTCGACGGCAAAGCGCGTGAGAGCCCGTTTGCCTGCCGCTTCCACGCGCACGTGTCGCTCCCCGCCGCGCCGCTCGCGCGTCAGGAGCGGTGCTTCGACCGCCCGCTCCGGGTCGTTCATCTTCCCGATCAGGAGCGCGAGATACGTCTTTTCGACCGTTCCTGCACGGAATTGCGCCTGCAGCTGGCGCAGGCTCGACTGCTTCCTGGCCACCAGCAGGCAGCCGCTGGTTTCGCGATCGAGGCGATGTGCGAGACCCAGCGAGCGCGCATCGGGACGCGACGCGCGCAGCAACTCGATCGCGCCGAGCGCGACGCCGCTGCCGCCGTGGACCGCCAGCCCCGCCGGCTTGTCGAGCACGAGCAGATCGGGATCCTCGTACAGGACCCGCTTCTCGATCCAGCCCGTGCTCTCCGGCCGCACCGCGCGCGCGGCCGAGCCCGGTCCCGTTCTCACGGGCGGTATCCGGACCTTGTCGCCCGGCTCGAGGCGCTGCCTGGGGCCGGCGCGGCGGCTGTTCACGCGGACCTGTCCGGAGCGGATGATGCGGTAGACGTGCGCCCGCGGCACGCCTTTCAGGCGCGCAATGAGGAAATTGTCGAGCCGCCGGTCGGCTTCGTCCTCCGGCACGACGACCGTGCTTACGGCCGCCGCGGAGTCCGGCGACCCGCCGGGGCGTGGGCGATACATGGCGAGTACGTGTAATCCATTGATCAGAAAGGTACTCGTTGCTATATTACGCTGTGCACACGAGCTGTGTGCTACCGGTTGCCGGTTTGCGGCACGCGTCCCCCGACGACAGTCGCCACCGGCAGTTTCTTTACTCGTAGCCTGCGTTGCAGGCTCACGGTTGGGTTTCCCTGGCTGACGGGACAGGACGATTTCCGATCCCTCGCGCCGCGAATTCCAGTGATCGTGCTCAATGCCTAAAGCGGATCAGAACAGGATCTTCGAACACGGACAGCGCGCCAACGCGCCCGTCCCGTTTCCGCCCAGCGTCCGGGGCCTGTCCCCGGGTGGCACGTCACCGCATTCGCGCGCGATCTCCTGGTCGCCGGAGGCCCCCTCACCTATCGCAGAAGGGCCCTATGAAGAGAATGCTGATCAATGCAACTCAGGAAGAAGAGTTGCGCGTGGCCATGGTCGATGGCCAGAAGCTGTATGACCTCGATATCGAGACCCCGTCCCGGGAACAGCGCAAAGCCAACATCTACAAAGGACGGATCACCCGCATAGAGCCGAGCCTCGACGCCGCGTTCGTCGACTACGGCGCGGATCGGCACGGTTTCCTGCCGATGAAGGAAATCTCCCGCGAATACTTCGTCTCGGAGCCGGACGCTGGCGGGCGGATCAACATCAAGGAACTCCTGCGCGAAGGCCAGGAAATCGTCGTCCAGGTCGACAAGGAAGAGCGCGGCAACAAGGGCGCGGCCCTGACCACCTTCATCAGCCTCGCCGGCCGGTTCATCGTGCTGATGCCGAACAACCCGCGTGGCGGCGGTGTGTCGCGGCGCATCAGCGGCGAGGAGCGCGACGAGATCCGTGAAGCCATGCATGACCTCGAGGTCCCGCGCGGCATGGGCGTCATCATCCGGACCGCGGGAGTCGGGCGCAGCATCGAAGAGCTCAACTGGGACATGGACTACCTCCTGGGGATCTGGGAGGCCATCAAGAAAGCCGTCGTCGAGCCGCCCCGCCCCGTTCCTGATCTTCCAGGACAGCAATGCCATCATCCGGGCGCTGCGGGACCACCTCGCCAACGACATCGGCGAAATCCTCGTCGACGACGAGAAGACTCACGAGGAAGCCCGGGCAGTTCATGGAACGGGCCATGCCGCAGAACCTGCGCAAGCTCAGGCTCTACCAGGATCCCGTGCCGCTGTTCACGCGCTTCCAGATCGAGAGCCAGATCGAGTCGGCCTTTTCCCACACCGTGACGCTGCCCTCGGGCGGCAGCCTCGTGATCGAGCAGACCGAGGCGCTGGTGTCGATCGACATCAACTCGGCGCGCGCCACCAAGGGCGAGGACATCGAGGCGACCGCCTTTGCGACGAACCTCGAGGCGGCCGACGAGGTCGCGCGCCAGTGCCGGCTGCGCGACCTCGGGGGCCTGCTGGTGGTCGACTTCATCGACATGGCCTCGCAGCGCAATCAGCGCGAAGTCGAGAATCGTCTGCGCGACGCGATGCGCATGGACCGCGCCCGCGTCCAGATCGGCCGCATCTCGCGCTTCGGGCTGCTCGAGTTGTCGCGCCAGCGGCTGCGTCCGTCGCTCGGCGAATCCGCCCACCAGACCTGTCCGCGCTGCAACGGGGCAGGTCACATCCGCGAGCGTCGAGTCGCTGGCGCTGGCGGTGCTGCGCCTGGTGGCGGAGGAGGCCCGCAAAGACCGCTCCGCCAAGATCATCGCCCAGCTGCCGGTGGACGTCGCGACCTACCTGCTGAACGAGAAACGCGACTGGATCCGCACGATCGAGGAGCGCGACCACGTACAGCTCATCCTGATCGCCAATCCGGCGCTCGAGACGCCGAACTACACGCTGCGCCGAGTGCGTGACGACCAGGTCAGCGCCCCGGAGAATACCGGCGTGAGCTACACGCTGGCCGCGCAGGAGCAGCCTCCCGAGGAGGCGGCCCTCGATCTGTTTGCGCCGCGCGCCAAACCGGAACAGCCCGCGGTCTTGCCGACGATGCCCGCAGCCCCGGTACCGATGCCACCACCGCAGCCGACGCCGCCCGTAATCGTCGCGCGCGGTCCCGGCGTGATCACCCGCTTCCTCGGCTGGCTGAGAGGCAAGAGCGAGAGCACCGGCGCAGCCGCGAACCTGACGACGGGGACGCCCCGTCAGTCCGGGCAGCGCCACGACGGCGGCCGGCAGCGCGGTCCGCATGGCCGCGGCCGGCGCGACGATCGGCATCGGGGCGGGCGTGGTCAGGGCTGGGAGCAACGCGACAATCGTCCACAGGGTCAACAGGGCCAGCAAGGCCGCCAGCGTGACGACCGCGGACGGGGCGACCACCAGGACCAGCGTGACCAGCGTGGCTCGCGGCCGCAGCGTGCGGGAGGATCGGATGGCGGCCGACAGCACGACCGGCAGGGAGGCCGCGGCGATTTCCGGCGCGACGAGCGCCCGCGTCAGAATGCCAATCAGGAGTCAGGCCAGAGGCCGGACCAGCAGCGGGGCGGACCAGGGTTCCGACGGGCGAGGCGATCAGCAGGGCCAGCAGGGCCAGCGCCGTCGCTCCCGTTCCCGCAGGCGCGGTGGTCGTGGCGGCGGCGGCGAAGACCGGCAGGAACGCGACCGCGAACGAGACAATCATGGTGCGGCTCAGCCCACCGGCGGAGAGCCGCCACGTGCCGGCGATCGCCCGATCGATGAGTCCGTCGATCGGCGAGATGAGGCGAGCACTTTCACTCCGATCGAGTCCCGGGACGCGCCGCACGAGGCGCCTCCTGCGCCGCAGTCCGAACCGGCGCCGTCGGGTCATGTCGAGCGGGCTTCCGAACCGGCGCCGTCGGGTCATGTCGAGCGGGCTTCCGAACCGCCGCCGCGCGCGACCGCGCATGCGAGCGAACCAACCGAGCGGACCCAGCACGACGAGTCAGCGCCCGCGCCGGCCTGGCCGCCGCCCGAGAGCCAGGGGCCGAAATCCTACACGGTGTGGTCATCGGGGCCTGCGGCAGAGGAAGGCCGCGATCGGGATCCCAGCGACTGAGGCGACCGTCGTCCGCCGCGCCGTGCGGCCGCGCACGGCGCGGCTCAGCGGGCGGCGAGCTCGTCGCGAATCCTGATGATCAAGGCCTCAGCCGCCTCTTCCACCATGTCGAGCACGCGCTCGAAGCCGACGGGACCGCCGTAGTACGGATCGGGCACAACACGTCCCACGTCTCCCGCTGCGTATTCCAGGAACAGATGGATCTTGGGGTGATGCTCCTCGGCAGCCATCTCCCGCAGCGCTTCGATGTTCTCCTCATCCATCGCGAGAATGAGATCGAAGGACTCGAAATCGGAGAGCTCGACGCTGCGGGCCCTGAGGGTCGAGATATCGATCCCGCGCCTCAGCGCTGCCGCCTGCGCTCGCTTGTCCGGCGGCGTGCCGGCGTGATAGCCGTGCGTGCCGGCCGAATCGAGCACCACGACCGTCTCGAGGCCGTGGGCAATCAGGCGCTTGCGCACGACGCCGTGAGCCATGGGCGAGCGGCAGATGTTGCCCATGCAGACGAGCAGGATGCTCATGCGCTCGCTGTCACGTCCCTGCTCCGCCATGCCACTACCCTCTTTCTCTTCCCGTGTGCGCGGCAAGATAACGCTCGACGGCTGCGACGTCTGCCGGCGTATCGACATCCGGCCCGTGGGACTCGGCCGCCACGCCGACGCGGATCTCCATGCCGAGCCAGAGCGCGCGCAATTGCTCGAGTCTCTCGGTCGTTTCCAGCAGGCAGGCGGGCGCGCGGCTGAGCCGCTCCAGATCGCCGGCGCGATACGCATACAGTCCCAGGTGGCGCCACGCGTCGGGCTGCACGGGTCCGCCGTGCGCGGCAAACGGAATCGGCGCCCGGCTGAAGTAGAGCGCCCTGCCCGGACTGATCCATGACGACCTTGACGACGTTGGCGCTCCGGTAGTCCTCCGGCGTCGCCACCGGCGTGCACAGCGTCCCGATCGCCGCGCCCGGATGGGCCGCCAGCAGACCGGCCACCTGTCGGACGCTGCCTGAAGGGGTCAGCGGCGAATCTCCCTGCACGTTGACGACGATCGTATCCGGCCGCCAGCCCTGCGCCCGCGCGACCTCGGCCACGCGGTCGGTCCCGGAGGCGTGCTCGGCGCGCGTCATTGCGACCGTCGCGCCGAAGCTGCGTGCGGCGGCGGCAATGCGCTCGTCCTCGGTCGCGACGATCACTCCGGCGGCGCCGCTGGCGAGCGCACGCCGCCACACGTGCTCGATCATCGTGCGGCCGGCGAGCTGGGCGAGCGGCTTGCCCGGGAAACGGGTGGAGGCGTGGCGCGCGGGGATTACGACCTGGAACGCGGTATCAGCCATGGCCTGCTGCCGGTGCGACGGCTGGCCCCCGGCCGTGCGTAATCTGCGCCAGTACTTTCGAAAGCACCGCCTGTTCCGCGTCACCCTGCATGTCCACCTCGGCCGGTACGAACCACATGTCCGGCTCCGCGAGCTGCGGATATTTTACGGCGTCCTTCTCGGTCATCAGCACCGGCCAGGGCTCGTCGCGACGCAGGCTTCCGAGCTCGACCCGCCCGTGATCCGGCACTTCCACCGCGTGCACCTCGATGCCGAGATGCCTCAGGGCGGCATGGAACCGGCCCGGGTTGCCGATACCTGCCACCACCCACGCGGGCCGCCCGGCGAAATCCTCGAGTGGCCTGGCCTGGCCGCCGGCGAGCCGCTGCGCGGGGCCGAGGCGCAAGTCAAAGCGCGGCCAATGGGCCTCCCCCGGGCCACCATTGGCGAGCACGATGGCTGCCTCCTGCAGTCGCGACGCCGGCTCGCGCAGCGGCCCGGCCGGCAGGAGCCGGCCATTGCCGAACCGGCGCTCGCCATCGACTACGACGATCTCGAGATCCCGGCGCAGCGCGTAGTGCTGCAAGCCGTCGTCCGCGACGATGACGTCGGCGCCCTCCGCCGCCAGCAGCCGTGCCCCGCGGACGCGATCGGCACAGACGACGACGGGCGCACCCGTGCGACGCGCGAGCAGCAGCGGCTCATCGCCGATGTCCGCCGCGAGGCTGTCCGGGGTGACACGCACGGGCGCTCGCGTGCGCCCTGCCGCCATACCCGCGGCTGACGATGCCGGGGCGGAAGCCTGCCGCGCGCAGGCGCCGCACGAGCCAGTCCACGACCGGCGTCTTGCCGGTGCCCCCGACCGTGATGTTGCCGACGACGATCACCGGCACCGGCACCCGCACCGACGCGAGCCAGCCCGCCCGGTACAGACCGCCGGCGCAACGCCACGGCGGCACCGAACAGCCACGCGATCGGCTGCAGCACGAGCGCGAGCCGTGAATTCCCGTACCACAGCCTCTCCAGGCCGCGCGCGAGCCGGGTGCTAATCATCGCGGAACTGGTGACGGTAGAGAGCCGCGTAAGCACCGTTGGCAGCCAGCAGCTCCGCGTGCGTCCCGCTTTCCACGATCCTGCCCTCCGCCATCACGATGATGCGATCGACGTTCTCGACCGTGGAGAGGCGATGGGCGATGACGAAAGTCGTGCGATTGGCCATCAATTCCTCCAGCGCCTCCTGGATGTAGCGCTCGGACTCCGTGTCGAGCGCCGAAGTGGCCTCGTCCAGGATCAGGATCGGTGCGTCCTTCAGCAGCGCCCGCGCGATCGCGATGCGCTGGCGCTGCCCGCCGGACAAGGAGCAGGCCGCGATCGCCGACGACGGTGTCCAACCCCTGCGGCAGCTGCGCGAGCAGCTCGTTGAGGTGCGCCGCCCGTGCCACACGCTCGATCTCGGTACGCGGCGCGTCGTTGAGCGCGCCGTACGCGATGTTGTTCGCGATCGTGTCGTTGAAGAGCGACTACTTCCTGGCTGACCAGGCTGATCTGGTCGCGCAGCGACCGCCAGCGCGTAGCTGCCGACGGGCGGCCGTCGATCAGGATCTCGCCCGAGTCGGGCTCGTAGAAGCGCGGCAGCAGGTTCACCAGCGTCGTCTTGCCGCTGCCCGAGCGGCCGACGATCGCAAGCTTCTGCCCCGGCGGCACGCTGAGCTGGATGTCGCGCAGGACGATGCCCTTGGCCGCGTCATACGTGAAGTTGACGTTGCGGAACTCGACCTCGCCGCGCACGCGTGCCGCCCGTGTCGCTGCCGGTGTCGATCTCCTCGGGCTCGTCGAGGACGCCGAACACGCTCTCCCCGGCCGCGAGGCCCCTTTGTATCATGGCGTTGATGCTGGTCAGCTGACGCAACGGGCGCATCAGCAACAACAGGGCCGTGATGAAGCCGCCGAAGTCGCCGAGGTCCATGGCCCGCCGGATCGCGTCGGAGGTCGCCACCGCCGCGACGGCCGCGAGCCCGCCCGCGGCGACGAACGCAGTGACGGCGTCGCCGCTCGCCTTCGTGACGACGAGGCGCATGTGCATGCGCCGGTTCTTCTCGTTGACCGCCGTAAAGCGGCGGTTCTCGTATTCGCGCGCGTTGAAGATCTTGATCACGCGCTGGCTCTGTAGCGCCTCCTGCGCCACGCGCGTGACGTCACCCATCGACTGCTGGATGCGCGCGCTGTAGCGGCGGAAGAGTTTGCCGAGCGTGCGGGTCAGCACCCAGATGAGCGGCACGGCGACGAAGATGAAGAGGGCCAGCGGCGGGCTCAGATACACCATGTAGATGATGAGGCCCACGGCCGTCAGCACCTCGCGCACCATGACGGTGACGACATTCGAGGTGGATTCGGCGATCTGCTCGATGTTGAACGTGAGCCGCGACAGCAGCACGGCGGAGGAGGACTGGTCGAAGAACCTCGCGGGCAGGCGCATGAACTTGTCGAAGACACGCTCACGCAGCCGCGTGATCACCTGCCGGCCGATCCAGCCGAGGCAATACGTCGAGGCGAACTCGCCGATGCCCCGGAGAAAGAACAACGCGAGGATCGCGAGCGGGATCCAAGTGCGCATCGCCTGCTGGGCCGGCGTCAGCTTCCCGGGCGCCACGGTCTTCAGCAGGTTGTTGACCAGCCATGCAAAAGCCGTGTCCGTGCCGGCGTAAACCGCCATTCCCACGGCGGCAATGGCGAACATCCGCCAGTACGGCAACGAGAGCCCGAGCAGGCGGCGGTAGAGGACCGCGGAACTCTGTGGGGACGCCAGCAACGCCGCCCCTAGTCGGACCTGGGCCGGATAGTGGCGATGTGCACGTCGCTCACGCCCAGCCGGCCCACGACGTCCATGACCGTCACAACGTCCTGATAAGCGGCGCGCGCGTCGGCGCTGATCGTGACCTCATGGACCTGCGAGTCCGGCATCACCCTGCGGATCGCGGCCGCGAGGGTCTCCGGGCGGCTGTCGACGAGCGCCCTGCCGTTCACGAAAAAGCCGCCGTTGGCGGTGACCGTGATCTCCACGGCGGGGGGCGGGCCGATATCGGGCGGAGGTGTCGCCGAGGCCTCCGGCAGGTGGATCGCCAGTTGCGACTGGCGCACGAAGGACGTCGTGAGCACGAAAAAGATCAACAGCAGGAGCACCACGTCCACCAGCGAGACGACGTTGAGCTCCAGGTGCTCGTCGTTCCTACGCTTTTGCAGTCTCATTGCGGTGCCCGATGCTGTCCAGATACCGGCGCCGATGGAGCGCCTCCACGAGCGTGATGGCTTCCTTTTCCATGTCGATGACGAGTCCGTCGACGCGGTCGCGCAGGTACCGGTACGCGACGAGCGAGGGGATCGCCACGGAAAGACCGCCGACGGTCGTGACCAGGGCCCTGGAAATGCCGCCGGCGAGCATCGTCGGATCGCCGAGGTGCCGCCGGCGCTGAGCGCGGCAAATATGTTCACCATCCCTGTCGTCGTGCCGAGCAACCCGAGCAGCGGCGAGACGTAGGCGATCGTCGCGAGCAGGTTCAGATAGCGTTCGAGATCGTGGACCACATGGCGCCCGGTGTCCTCGATGCCCTCCTTCATGATCTGGCGGTCGCGGTTGCGATTGACGAGGCCGGCGGCCAGCACGCGGCCGAGCGGCGAGCCTGCCTGCAGGGACTGGATGTGGCTGTGGTTGAGCTCGTTGCGACTGACCCACTCCCAGACCTGCCGCGTCAGGTCATCGGGGAGCACGCGGCTGCGCTGGAGGGTCCAGAGTCGCTCGAGCACGATGGCGAGAGCGACGACCGAGCAGCCGATGATCGGCACCATGAGCCAGCCGCCCGCTCTGATGATCTCCAGCATGAATGCGCCGCCCCGAAACGCCTTCCGGATGCCACTAAACCCGCTCAACAGCCGACAGTTTAACCCAGGGCGCGCTGCTCAGCCTGCGCCGGGAAGGGCGCAGGTGATCTTCGCGCCGGTGGCGTGACTCCAGAGATGCGCCCCGTCCACGCGCTCGCGCCGCTCGAGTCGCAGGCTGCCATCCCCGCCGGTCGTGAAGACGATGGCTCCCGCCGTGGCGGTGTCGAGCTGGCAGGCGCCCGCTTCCCGCCAGCGGCGCACGACTTCTGCCGCCGGAAATCCCCAGCGGTTGAGATAGCCCGTCGAGAACACGACGAACCGGGGATGGGTCGCGCGTACGAACGAACCGCTCGACGAGCTGCGGCTTCCATGGTGCGGCGCCAGGACCAGGTCGGCCGGCCGCAGTACGCCCCTGCGTGCGAGCTCCTCCTCGCGCCGCCGCTCGATGTCGCCAGGGAGCAGCACCGAGCCATGCGGCGCTTCGATGCGGAGCACACAGGAGTCGTCGTTGTCCGACTTCCCGGGAGCCGCCGGACTCAGCACGCGGAATCGCACTCCGTCCCACTCCCAGGCGAGACCGGCGGTGCAGGACCCGGTGGCATGCAGGGCGAGCATCGATCGCTGCGGGGCGATCACGAGCGTCCGGCGGTGTACCGCGAGCACGCTGGCGATTCCGCCACGGTGATCCTGGTCATCGTGGGAAATCACCACGGCGTCGAGGCGCGCGACGCCTGCGCGACGCAACACCGGGAGCACCACGGATTCCCCGGCATCGCGCAACCGGTAGGCCGGCCCCGCGTCATAGAGCAAGGCATGACGAGCGGTCTGCACGAGCACGGCGAGCCCCTGGCCCACGTCCATCACCGTCACGCGCAGTTGCACGCCGGCGGCGGGGATGCCCACGAGGGCCGGCAGCAGCAGCCCCAGCGCCAGCATGCGCACCGGCACGGGTCGCCGCCAGCACAGGACCACCGCACCACCGGCCGCCACCGCCAGTACGGCATTGGCCGTGTACGGGGGTTCCCACACGCTATATGCGGCATCCGCCGCATACCGCAGCAGCGCGACGAGCATGGCGGCGACATCGGCGGCGAGCCGCAACAGCACGCCGCCGGCGCGCGGGAACGGTGCGACCAGCGCGACGCCGGCGAGCGACAGGGGCATGATCGCGACGCTGAAGACCGGCACCGCGACGAGGTTGGTCAGCGGTGCGATCAGCGACACCTGCCGGAACCACGCGAGCGTGATCGGAGCGAGGCCAACACCGAGCACGAGCTGCGCGCGGGTAAGCGTCACGCCGGCTGCCGCGAGGCGCCGCCACCAGGCGGGCGTCGCGTGCGGGGCGGGAGTTGCGCGATCCTGCGGCGCCGTTGCCAGGTACAGCCAGGCGACTGCCAGGAACGACAGCCAGAAGCTCGCCGAGACTACGGCTGGCGGGTCAATGACGAGAACGACAAGCGCGGCCGCGCCAAGCACGTCGCCGCCCCCGGTCCGGCGCCTGCACAGTCGCAGCGCTGCCGCGACGGTCAGCATGACGAGCGCCCGGACGGTGCTGACGGCAAAGCCCGCGAGAGCTGTGTACACAGTCGCAGCCAGCAGCGCCGGCAACAGGCCCGGAAAGAGCCGGCCTGCCAGACGCGGCCACAGTCGCGCGAGCAGCGGACCGAACAGCATGAACGGCGCCGCCACCATGGCAATGTTCATGCCCGAGATCGCCAGGAGATGGGTAGTGCCCGTGCGCCGCAGGATGTTCCAGTCCGCCTCCGTCAGCCGGTGAGTCGCGCCGACGGCGACACCGAGCACGTATCCCGCCGCGGGGTGGGCGCCCAGCGCCTCCTCCATGCGCCGCGCGAGGAAGCCGCGCACGCTGCCGACCGGGCACGCTGCCCACCGTGCCGGCAGCGGGCGATTCAGCCGGGACGGACGCACGTAGCCCGATGCGCCGATGCCGCGGAGATACAGCCATTGCTCGAAGTCGAAGCCGCCCGGATTGGCGAGGCCTCGCGGGGGCTTGAGACGCACACGCAGCTGCCAGCGCTGGCCGGGCTCTAATGCAGGCGGATGCTCGTACCAGCTGAGGTGAATGCGCTCCGGCACGCCGGCGAGGCCGGCATCGGGCTCGCGTTCGAGCATCAGCCGGACGGCCTCCGCGTCTGCGCGTGGAAAATCGCAGACCACGCCACGGACGACGACGTCGCGGTTTGCAAGGTATTCCGGCAGACGGCCTTCGAACTGCCAACCAGCGCGGCAGAGCGCCCATGCGGCGGCCAGCAGAATCAGCGCGGCCCGCGCACCGACCAGACAGCGCAGCAGCACGGCCACTGCGACCCATGCGGGCGCGGGAACATCCAGCAGCGGACGCGCGTCGAGTTGTTGCAGCAACCAGGCGGCCGCCAGCGCCGCAAGTGACAGCCAGAACATGTGCGCGGAACCTCGGATGACGCCATAATCTCCGCGCTCGTGGGGCCCGGCCCCTGGTCACGATTCCGGATCAACAATCACGCCAGTCTACGTAATGCCGCAGCGGTTCCTGCGTCGAATATCCCGGCAGTATCGCGGGAAAAGCACGGTCTGGTATCTCCGTCCGTTCTCGAGGATGTTGAACCACCCGATGTATTTCGCCGTCAACCGGCGGAGCGTGACTGGAGCGCTCGCCATCGGCGTGTTCGTCTCGATGTTCCCCGTTCCGGGCCACACGGCGATCGCAGTCGTGATCGCCCTCGTCGCCGGCGTCAATCTCGGCGTGGCGGCCCTGGCGGCGTGGGCGAACAGTCCGCTCACGCTCGTTCCTGTCTTCTATTTCGAGTACCGCCTCGGGGCGGCGCTGCTGCGCCTCCCGCCGCAACAGTGGCCCGCGGCCGTGAGCTGGGAGTGGCTCGACGCGCAGCTGGAGCTCCTCTGGCGGCCGCTGTTTCTGGGCGCGTTCATCGTGGCGACGGTCACGACGGCGCTGGTTTATTTCACCGTCAACGCGTTGTGGCGCTGGTCATCCATACGCCGCCGGCGGCGCATGCGCCAGAAGGGCTGAAGGCGCCGGTGGCCGTCCCGGCGGCTTCAGGCCAACGCCTCGCGCGCCAAGGCGCCGGTGATGTCCTGCAGACGCCCGTCTTCGAGCTGCAGGACCCGGTCCATGCGCCTGGCGCGCGCCATGTCGTGCGTGACGACGACCAGGCTCGCGCGCGTCTCGACGTTGAGCTCGAGCATCAGATTGAAGACGCTGTCGCCGGTGCGGTGATCAAGGTTGCCGGTCGGCTCGTCGGCCAGCACGATGGCGGGCTCGGTCACGAGCGCGCGCGCCACGGCAACCCGCTGGCGCTCGCCGCCCGAGAGCTCGCCCGGCCGGTGATGCAGGCGTTGCGCAAGGCCGACCCGCTCCAGCAGCCGCACGGCGCGTTTTTCGACCTCGCCGAGCGTCAGGCGGCGGAGCAACAGGGGCATCGCCACATTTTCGAGAGCGCTGAATTCCGGCAGCAGGTGGTGGAACTGGTAGACGAAACCGAGATACTCGTTGCGGACGCGGCCACGCTCGGCCTGGCTCAGCCGGGCGAGATCCCTGCCCGACACGTACACCGTGCCGCGTGTGGGCGTGTCGAGGCCGCCGAGTAGTTGCAGCAGCGTCGTCTTGCCCGCCCCCGAGGCGCCGACGATGGCGATACGTTCGCCACGCGCGACGGCCAGATCCACCGCCTCCAGCACCCGCACGAGGGCCGGCCCTTCGGTGTAGTCCCGACCCAGCGCAACGCAGGCGAGCGGCGCATCGGCGAGGGCGGGCGGCAGTTTCATCGCTTCCATCCGCGGCTCTCAGTGGTAGCGCAGCGACTCGGCCGGGGGCATCGCGGCGCCCCGCCAGGCCGGGTAGAGGGTGGAAATGAGCGCCAGCACGAGCGCGGTGCCGGCGATCATGGCGACGTCAGACCATTGCAGCTGCGTTGGAAAATCGCTGATGAAGTAGATGTCGGGCGCCAGGAATTTCATGCCCAGCATGCGCTCGACGAGGCCGACCAGCATGTCCAGATTCTCGGCGACGGCTACGCCCAGCACGACTCCCAGAACCGTCCCGGCGACGCCGATGAGCGCGCCCTGCGCCACGAAGATGGCGACGATTGCGCGCGGCGCCGCCCCCAGAGTGCGCAGGATCGCGACCTCGCCACGCTTCTCCCGCACGACCATGACGAGCGTGGAAACGATGTTGAAAGCGGCCACCGCCACGACCATCAGCAGGATGACGAACATGATCGACTTCGTGAGCTCGATCGAGCGGAAGAAATTCGTGTGCTCGCGCGTCCAGTCGCTGACGTAGACCCCGCCGCCGTAGGCCTGTGCGACACGCACCACGCCCTGTGGCGCAAGACGGGCGTCGGCAAACGCCAGGCGGACGCCGCTGACCGTGTCTCCCATGCGGAAGAGTCGCGCCGCGTCGGCGATGTGCACGAACCCGAGCCCGCGATCGTATTCGTACATGCCGGCATAGAAAATCCCTTCCACCCGGAAACGCCGCATGCGCGGCACGACGCCTGCGGGCGTCGCGATACCCTGCGGCACGAGCAGCACGACGCTGTCGCCGACCTTCACCTTCAGCAGATCGGCCAGGGCCGCGCCGATGACGATGCCATAGCCACCAGGACGCAGCGCGCGGAAATCGCCCCGCCTGAGAAGCTGGCCGATGGCCGCCGTAGCCAGTTCCTCTTCGGGCTCGATGCCCCGCAGCTCGATGCCTTTGACGGCAGTGTCACCGACGACCATCGCCTCGCCGCGGATGAATGGCGCGCTCGCCACCACCTCCCGATCGCCGTGCGCCACCTCGAGCAGTCGCCCCCAGTCCTGGATGCGGCCATCGAGACCGGTGATCGAGGCGTGTGCCAGGACGCCGAGGATGCGGTTGCGCACCTCGTGCTCGAAACCGTTCATCGCCGAGAGCACCGCGATCAGCACGGTGACGGCGAGCGCTATTCCGGCGACCGACATCAGCGAGATGAAGGACACGAACCGGTTCTTGCTGCGTGAGCGGACGTAGCGCAGCGCGATGGCGAATTCGATCGGTCGTAGCATCGACGCCTGCGTCCTACTCGTAACGGAGCACTTCGGCCGGCGCTACGGCCGCGGCGCGCGTCGCGGGATAGATCGTCGCGACCGCGGTCATCACGAGCGCGACCACTCCGACCGCGACCGCATCGGTCCAGCGCAGGTCGGAGGGCAACGACGTGAGATAGTAGACATCTGCCGGCATGAACTGGAATCCGAACGCCCGCTCGAGCCACGGAGCGACGACATCGACATTGGCCGCGAGCGCGGTACCCGCGGCGACGCCCGCCACGACGCCGAGCCAGCCGATGGCCACGCCCTGCACGGCGAATATGCCCACGATGTCCGCCCGCGAGTAACCGAACGTGCGCAGGATCGCGATGCTGCCGCGTTTGTCGGTGACCATCATCACCAGCGTCGCCACGATGTTGAATGCCGCGACGCCGACGATGAGCGACAGCAAGACCATCATCATCGTCCGCTCGATACGCACCGCGCGGAAATAGGTCGCATGGTCCTGGGTCCAGTCCCGCACCTGCAGGTGATCGCTGCGGCCCCCCGCCCACGCGCGGATGAGCTCCGGGGCGGCGAAGATGTCGGCGGTGGTGACGCGGATGCCGGCGACGCGCGCGCCGAATCCACCCAATTCCGCCGCGTCCTCCAGGCTGACGAGTGCGCGCGTGCCATCGTGATCCTTCACCCCAAGCTCGAAAATGCCGCGCAGGACGAATTGCCGGAGCCGGGACTGCAGCCCGTGCTCGCGATCCTTGGTGGGCACCAGCACCGTCACCGGCTCCCCCACTCTCGCACCGATCCGCGCCGCCAGCGCCTCGCCGAGGATGATCGCGCGGCTGCCGGGACGGAGATCATCCAGGGAACCCTCGCGCATGCCGGAACGCAAGGGCGAGTCCGCCGGTTCGAGCGCGGGATCGGTGCCGGTAACGATCGCCGCAGAGAGCTCCGGACCACGAGCGAGCACTGCCTCGAGCTCGACGACGGGCACGGCACTCGTGACCCCCGGGAAACGCTCGAGATCGTCGCGGATCGCCTGCCAGTCGACCAGCCCCTGGTCGGCGCTCACCCAGGCGTGCCCCGTGATGCTCGTGAGGCGCAACCGCAACTCGTCCTCGAAGCCGTTCATGACCGAGAGAACGACGATCAGGGCGGCTACGCCGAGCGCCACGCCGATGGCCGATGCCACCGTGATGAAGGAGGCGAACTGGTTGGATCGCTGGGTCCTGAGATAGCGCAGGCCGATGTAGCCGGCGACCGGACGCCTCACCGCCCCCTCCCGGTCGCCTGATGATGCGCGGCTGCTGTCACGGAGACTCGGCTCACAGCATGGCGGGTGCACAGGCCGGGGTCCGGCGGCACGCCAAAGAGCCGGCGCTGCACGCGAGAATGTGAAGGCCGTTCACAATCCGGGTGGGTTTTTTGCATTTCCGGGCGGTGTTATGGTGCACTTCTGATCTGCCGCTGAGGTTATCACGATGCGCACGATCGCCTGCATCCTCCTGCTTGCCGCGCTGGGGACCTCCGGTCCCACCCGCGCCGATACTCTCATCATGCAAGGCCTGCAACAGGCCGAACAGACGGCGGCGCAGCGGCCGGCGCGCGGTATGACGATGGCCAAAGTCACCTCCACCTGGGGCGCTCCGGCGGCGAAGGATGCCGCCGTCGGGCAGCCGCCGATCACGCGCTGGGAATACCCCGACTTCGTCGTGTTCTTCGAGTTCGACCACGTCATCCACGCGGTCGCCAAGCACCCGCAAGGCTGAGGTCAGGGCCGCGCGGCGGCATAGCCGCCGCATCCGCGCGCCGATCGGGGATGCGCGCTGTGGGATAATGCCGGGGCCTTTCCGTAACGAGCCTCATGGCCCCCACGTTTCTCGCGCCCCTCGATGATCTGCCCGGACCGGGCGAGCGGCGGCACTGGGCAAACGTGCCGGGCTGTGGCGCGGCCCTCGTCATTGCAGAAATCGCAGCTCAGAGCCGCGTGCCGCTCGCGGTGCTCGCCGGCAGCGTCGCTCAGGCCGAGGCGCTCGAGGCACAGCTCGGCTTCTTCGCGGCGACGAGGGACGAGATCGCTCTCTTTCCGGATCTCGAGATCCTCCCATACGACAGTTTCAGCCCGCACCAGGACCTGATATCGGCCCGCCTGCGGATCCTGCGCGACCTTGCGCTGAACCGCATCCGGGTGCTCGTCACCGCCATACCGACGCTGCTGCCGCGGCTCGCGCCCGTCGATCATCTGCAACGCAATGCAGTCAGGCTGCGCGCCGGCGACACGCTCAGCCTCGGTGCGTTCCAGCACACGCTCGATCAGGCGGGCTATGCGCGCGCGACGCAGGTCGCCGTGCACGGCGACTACGCGGTGCGCGGATCACTCGTCGATTTCTTTCCCATGGGATACGAGCTTCCCGTGCGCGTCGATTTCCTGGACGACGTCGTCGAGTCGATCCGGGTCTTCGACCCGGATACGCAGCTGTCCGGGCAGACGCTGGCACTGGTGGACACCCTGCCTGCCCGCGAAATGCCGAACGATGCGGAATCGGTCAAGCAGTTCCGCCAACGCTACCGCCGCCGCTTCGAGGGCAATCCCGCGCGCTCCCTGATCTATCGCGAGGTGTCCGAGCGGCGGCTGCCGGGTGGCGTCGAGAACTACCTGCCGCTCTTCTTCGAGACCACGGCAACGATCTGGGACTACCTGGCGACCGACGCGCTCGTCATCTGCCTCGGCGACCCCGACCTCTCCTTCAACTCGGCATGGCAGCAGGCCGAGGAGCGCTTCGAGCAGTTCGGCTCCGACACCGAGCGCCCGCTGCTCGCCCCTGCCGAAGTGTACTGTCCGCCGGAGGAGCATCGCGGGCACATGGAGCGGCGGGCGCTGCTGCGGCTCGATCCGGGCGCACTGCCGTTTCCGGACGATTCCGGCAGTGCGCGCAATCTCGCTGCCGCGCCGGCACCGATGGTATTGCTCAACCCGCGCGAGGCCGAGCCCGGCCGGCGACTCACTGAATTCCTCGACCGCCACACCGGGCGGATCCTGTTCGCCGTGGAATCTCCCGGCCGGCGCGAATGGCTGCATGACCTGCTGACACGCACGGGCCAGGCGCCGGTCCCCGTGACCCGGTGGAGTGAATTCCTCGAGCACGCCGCGCGGCACGGGCTGGCCACGGCCAGCCTGGAACAGGGCGTGAGCCTGCCGGACGCGAACATCGGCATCCTGTCCGAGCAGGAACTGTTCGGGCAGCCGGCACGACGCAAGGGGCGCCGGCGGCGTGGCCGGGACCCTGAGGCCATCATCAACGATCTCACGGATCTGCGGGCCGGCGCTCCCGTCGTGCACATCGATCATGGCGTCGGCCGTTACGTGGGGCTCACGCACATGGACATCGGGGGGACGCCCGCCGAATTCCTGACGCTCGAATACGCGGGCGGCGACCGCCTGCACGTTCCGGTCAGCGCGCTGCACCTCGTCTCGCGCTACACGGGGGCGGAGCCCGAGCAGGCCCCTCTCCACCGCCTCGGCTCGGGCGAATGGCAGAAGGCACGGCGGCGTGCGGCGGAGCGCATACGCGACGTCGCGGCGGAGCTGCTGGAGCTCTATTCCAGGCGCGCCGCGCGCCCCGGTCGGAGCGCCGCGGCCGACCCGCGCGGCTACGAAGCGTTCGCCGCCGGCTTCCAGTTCGCGCTCACCGAGGACCAGGCGAAGGCCATCGACGACGTGCTGGCCGATCTCGCGAGTGCCACGCCCATGGACCGGCTCGTGTGCGGCGACGTCGGTTTCGGCAAGACCGAAGTGGCCCTGCGCGCCGCATTTGCCGCCGTGAGCAGCGGCCGGCAGGTCGCCGTGCTCGTGCCGACGACGCTGCTCGCCCAGCAGCATCATGAGACCTTCGCCGACCGTTTCGCCGACTGGCCGGTGACTGTCGAGGTGCTGTCACGCTTCAGGAGCGCCCAGGAGCACCAGCAGATCCTCGGACGGCTCGCGGCCGGCCAGGTGGACATCGTGATAGGCACGCACCGGCTTCTCCAGAAGGACGTGCGCTTCAAGGATCTCGGGCTCGTGATCGTGGACGAGGAACATCGGTTCGGCGTACGCCACAAGGAGCAGCTGAAGAGCCTGCGCACCGAGGTGGATATCCTGACCCTGACCGCGACGCCGATACCGCGCACTCTCAACATGGCGCTCGGCAACCTGCGCGAGCTGTCGCTGATCACGACGCCGCCCGAATCCCGCCTGGCGATCAGGACCTTTCTGAGCGTCTGGAGCGCGCATTTGATCCGCGAGGCCTGTCTCCGCGAGCTGAAGCGGGGCGGCCAGATCTATTTCGTCCATAACCGCATCCAGGACATCGAGTCCGTCGCGGAGCAGGTGGCGAAGATCGTGCCCGAGGCGCGCCTGCGCGTGGCCCATGGCCAGATGCACGAGCGCGATCTCGAGACCGTCATGCTCGACTTTTATCACCGCCGCTTCGAGATCCTCGTATGCACGGCGATCATCGAGAGCGGGCTCGACGTGCCCACGGCGAATACCATCATCATCGACCATGCCGAGCAATTTGGTCTCGCGCAGCTCCACCAGCTCCGCGGCCGGGTGGGACGCTCCCATCACCAGGCATTTGCCTATCTCATCACGCTGCCGCGCGAAGCCCTCCAGGGCGACGCGCGCAAGCGCCTGGAGGCGCTGGAGGCCCTGGAGGATCTCGGCGCCGGCTTCGTGCTTGCGACTCACGATCTCGAGATCCGTGGCGCGGGCGAATTGCTCGGCGAAGACCAGAGCGGCCAGATCCAGGAGATCGGTTTCACGCTGTACAACGAGATGCTGAGCCGCACGATCCGCGCGCTCCAGGCCGGGCTCGATCCCGATCCGCAGGCGGCCGGGCCGCAGGCGCCCGACATCGAGCTGCAGGTGCCGGCCCTGCTTCCCGAGGAGTACCTGCCCGACGTCCACCTGCGGCTGGTGCTCTACAAGCGGATCGCCAACGCGGGCTCCGATGCCGAGCTGGATGCGCTCGCCGCCGAGATCGCTGACCGTTTCGGACATCTGCCGGAGCCGACGGCGAATCTCCTGCGCGTCACTGCGCTCCGGCTTCGCGCCGTCGAGGCGGGCATCTCCCGCATCAAGGCGGGCGCCGCCGGGGGCAGCGTCGAATTCGCCCCGCAGACCCGCGTGGATCCGGCGCGACTCGTGAAAATGATCGAGGGCGAGCCGAGGCAGTTCCGGCTCGATCCGCGCCAGCGGCTGATCTTCCGCCAGGACCTAGCGGACCCGGACGCGCGTCTCGACTACGTCGAGAAACTGGTCGCACGGCTCACGGGTACGGCTGCGGCAACTGCGCAACGGCGCCGGGGAGTGGCATCATGAGAGGCATGCGTTCGCACCGGTATGCCGCCGTCCTGCTGCTCCTGCTCGTGCCGGCGTTGGTATCGCGTGCACAGGAAGACCCGACTCCGGCGGCGGCCGGAGCGCCGCTCTACGAGGTCGAGCTCATCGCGTTCCGGCATCTCGACCAGCACGGCAATACCCCCGAGGCCGCAGCGCCGGTCGCCGGCACCGGAGACGCGGCGCTCGCGCCGCCCGATGCCGGGACGACTCCTGCCGGCGACAGCGGCTATCCGCCGCTCCCGGCCCGGGAGTTGCGCCTCGGCGGGATCGCCGCGAAGCTCCGCCGGGGCGGCCCCTATGAGCTCGTCTTTCATGGCGGCTGGGTCCAGGGCATCGCGGGACAGAGACAGGCTCAGCCGACGCCGTTGCCACATGACGCGGTGGATGCCGGCGTCGGTGGGTCGATCACGCTCTATCGCGAACGCTATCTCCATGCGCTCGTGGATGTCGGCTTGCTGCGCGACCCGGGCGGCTCGACACGCATTCACCAGGGCCGGCGCATCCGCGGCCAGACGATTCACTATTTCGATCATCCGCGGTTCGGCGTCATCCTGGCGGTCCGGCCGATCAACGGCGCCACGGCCGAGGAACCCGCGGACGAGGCGGCGCCGCCCTGAGCGGGCGGACTGGCGCGGTCAGCCCGCTTCCAGATGTTGGCCGGATCTGTTCGCCGGCTTGTCGATCTCCGCCTCGGCTCGCTGCAGCAGCGAGTTGTCGGTTTCTCCCCAGGCCGGCAGGTCGCTCGCGATGCCGAGCAACACGGTGACGTAGCGGTCGGCCGGCGAGCGCGGGTGATGGATCGCGAGATCCCGCACCCTGCGCGCGATCTGCGCGGCGAATTCCCGTGCGGCGGCCTCCTCGCTCCCGCCGACGAGCGCGGCAAAACGATTGTCCGCCACGCGCGCCGCGATATCGCCCGTCCTGCGCAGCGAACCACTGATTGCATGCGCGACCTTGCGCAGACACGAATCTGCGGCATGTTTCCCGTAGAGATCGCGATAGCGATCGAGCGCGTCGACCTGGAACACGATGACGGTGATGCGACGCTGCTCGCGGCTGGCGATCCCCCACTCGCGCTGAACGACTTCCAGGAATGCCTGACGGTTCGCAAGGCCGGTGAGCGCATCGCTCCGTCGAGCTGACGTAGCCGCAGTTGCGCGTCCCGCAACGCCACGCGGAGCGTGTCGTCGGCAACCTTCGACCGCGCTCTGTTCGGCATCCACCGTGATGAGCCAGTACGCGGGCTGGCCGGGTCGCGCGAAGAGCGGCGACACCTGCAGCGCCATGTCAACGGGCTCGCCGGATCGCGACTGCCAGCGCTGCTTCAGATGCCTCACCACCAGGGCGGGACTCCCGAGCAGGCGCTCGCGCTGTGGTGTGAGCTCTTCCGGATCCACGAGCAAACCGCTCCATGGACAGCCGAGCAGCGTGCTGATGTCGAGACCCGTGAGCTGGCCGATGATGGTGTTCATGTAGACCACCGGCCAGTGCTCGTGCCGGGCATCGACGAGCACCGTTCCGACGGGCAGGTGATCGAGGGCCTGGATGAGGATATTTTTATCAATATCTTTCATCGGCTTAAGGACACTACCTGAAGATATTCCCAGACAACCCGCGGAGCCTCCGCACAGGCACTCGCCGGGCGCGACATAAGCGCCCAGCGGCATCTTAGGAGGGAGACGGTTGCCGGGTCTGTGAAGCGTGTCACCGCTGGCCAAGCAGGCTTCCCGGCAGGGAGCGGTCAGCCGGGGGCGAGGAAGGCATCGATCAGGCGGCCCACGCGGGCCATGCCCTCGTCGATGAAGGCTCGCACCTCCGCATGGATCGAATCGCCCTGAGCCATCCGGCCGGCAGCACGGTTCACGACGACGGCGCAAATGGCGTAGTCGAGATCCGCCTCGCGTGCCAGCACCGCCTCAGGCATGGCTGTCATGCCCACGACGTCGCAGCCGTCGGCCGCGAGCCGATCGATCTCTGCGGCCGTCTCCAGCCGCGGGCCCTGCGTCACGCCATAGGTAGCCGCCTCGAGCGCATCGAGGTCCGCGGCCCGTGCGGCGGCCCCGAGTCTCGCGCGCAGCGGCTCGGAGAACGGCGGTTCGAATTCAACGTGAAGGACAGGCACCCCGGTGCCAGCGGAGAAGGTGTGCTCACGGCCGCTCGTGTAGTCGATGAGCTGGTGTGGCAGGACAATCCGTCCGGGCCGGGCAGCGGCAGTGATCCCGCCGACGGCATTGATGCCGATGACCGCGTCCGGACGGCGGTCGCGCAAGGCCTCGATGTTCGCGCGGTAGTTGACGTCGTGAGGAGCGATGGCCTCAGCGGCGCCGTGACGCGGCAGGTACAGCACCTCAACGGCGCCGTGACGCCAGACGCGCAGGTCGGCCGAAGGCGCGCCCCAACGCGTCGTCTCCAGCGACTCGATCCGGGCTTCGGCTGGAACCAGCGCCATGCTCCCGGTGCCACCGATCAGGGCGATCCGCGTCATCGGCCAGGTCTCGTCGCAGATTCGGGCAACGCGTAGATCGCATCGAGGTGTCGCCAGTGATCGCGGTAGTCCATGCCACAGCCGAACACGTACTCGTCCCCGACTTCGAGGGCCCAGAGATCGGGCGGCAGGTCCGCGGTCGGCCGGCCGTGCCGCTTGCGCACCAGCACCGCGGTCACCACCCGTACGGCGCCGGCCTGCTCACAGTAGCGGCGCAGCTCCGCCAGTGTATGTCCTTCGTCGAAGATGTCGTCGACCAGGACGACCGTCAGCCCGCGCAGGTCCTGGTGCGGCTGCTGCACCCAGCGGACCGCTCCACCGCTCGTGCCTCCCATGTAGCGCGTGAGATGACAGTAGTCGGTCACGAAATCCCCGCGCAGGCGCCGCGAAATCTCGACGAGCGGCACCATGCCTCCGACCAGCACCGCCACGAGTACACAGGGTCCGGCATCGACCAGCGCCTGCACGTCCGCCGCCAGGCGCCGCCAGGCATCGCCCACACGTTCGGACGATGCGACGAGTCGGGCGCCGGGGAACGGCGGCTCAGCCATGCAGTTCCAGCGGAGGCCGCCCGAGCGCTTCGGCCAACTGCGCCGTCGCCCGGCGCCACTCGGCCTGTTCGCGCAACGGCTCCGGCGAACGTGGCAACGTGCGCGCGCGCAGGCCGACCAAGCGCGCATGGGCCGTGGGATTGCGGTAGTCGTCGAGCTCCGCGATCGTCGCGGCGGCCGCTTCCGGGTTGTTGCAGACGAGCGCGAGGTCCGCGCCCGCCTCCAGGCAGCGGCGCACGCGTTCAGGCACCGTGCCCGCGACGGCAGCGCCGGCCATGTTGAGATCGTCCGACACGATCACACCATCGAAGCCGAGATTGGCGCGCAACTCGCGCTGCAGCCATACGCGCGAGAGGCTCGCGATCTCCCCGTCCACCATCGGGTAGCGCACGTGCGCGACCATGATGCCCGGCAGACCGTGCCCGATAAGGCGCCGGTAGGGGGCGATATCGTCCTGAAGCGCGGCGTAGCTCCGGCGGTCCTCCGGCACCTCCACGTGCGAATCGGCCACCACGGCGCCGTGTCCGGGAAAGTGCTTGGCAACCGCCGCCATGCCGGCGGCGCGCATGCCCTGCATGCTGGACAGGGCGAGCGCGGCGACGACTTCGGGATCGCGGTGCAGTGCGCGCTCGCCGATGACCTCGCTCGCGCCCCAATCGAGGTCCACGCAGGGCGCAAAACTGAAATCGATGCCGGCCTCGATGAGCTCCGCGGCCATGATCCACGCGCAGGTGAACGCCAGGTGGCGCGAGCGATCGGCATCGACGTCGTGCTCCCTGCCGAGCCAGCGTGGCGCCGGCAGCGCCGTGAAGCCCTCCCGGAAACGCTGCACTCTTCCGCCCTCCTGGTCCACCGCGATCAGGAGAGGCGGCTGCCTCGGGGCACGGATCTCGGCGGTCAGCGCCCGCAGCTGATCCCGGTCGCGGAAATTCCTGGAGAAGAGGATGACGCCCCCGACCAGCGGGTTGCGCAGCCACCCCGCCTCCTCCGGCGTCAGCCGCAGGCCCTGCACGTCGATCATCAAGGGTCCGAGCGTCATCGCATCGCTGTCGGCGCAGTATCAGGAAGAGACGATGTCGATTTCCGTGCCCGCCGGCACGATATCGAACAGGCGGATCACATCATCGTTACGCATTCTGATGCAGCCATGTGAAAAAGGCACGCCCATCGGCTCCGTGTCGGGTGTGCCGTGGATGTAGATGAAACGCCGCATGCTATCCACCGTCCCGAGGCGGTTGCGTCCCGGCTCGAGACCCGAGAGCCACAGGATGCGGCTCAGAATCCAGTCGCGACGGGGCTCGCTCGCGGCGAGCGACGGGCTCCAGATCTCGCCCGTCGAGCGGCGCGCCCGGAGCACGGCGCCCGACGGCAGCCCCGCGCCGATCTTTGCCCGGACGACGTGACGGCCGCGCGGCGTGCAGCCGCTGTCCTGTCGCTCGCCAGGGCCGTAGCGCGAAGTCGAAACGGCGAACTGTGCGGTGCGGCTGCCGCCGGTGAGGACTTCGAGTCGCTGCTCGGTGAGAACCAGGCGCAGTCGCAACGCGTTCACTGTCACTGGCGTTCGAACAGCGCCACGGATTCCACGTGGCTCGTGGCCGGGAACATGTCGAGGATGCCGGCCGCCGAGAGGCGAAAGCCGAGCTCGTGCACGAGCGTCCCGGCGTCGCGGGCGAGTGTCCCCGGATGACAGGAGACGTAGAGGATACGTGCCACTCCGGTGCGGCTGAGCGGACCCAGCAGCGCCGCAGCGCCCGCGCGGGGCGGATCGAGCAAGGCGGCGTCGAACTGTCTGCCTGCCCACACGGGCGCGGCCGCATCCGCGGCGAGATCGGCGACGGCGAACTCCGCGTTTGCGATGCCATTCAGCAAGGCGTTGCGCCGCGCGCGTGCCACTGCCGCCGGCTCGCCCTCGACGCCCAGCACGTGCGCCGCATGCCTCGCCAGCGGCAACGTGAAATTGCCGATGCCACAGTAGAGATCGAGCATTCGTGCTCCGGGCTGCGGCTGCAGCAGCTCCAGGGCGAGTGCAACCAGCCGGCCATTCACACCGGCGTTCACCTGGATGAAGTCGGCCGGGCCGAAGGACAGGCGCAGACCAGTGCCTGCGATCTCGTAGCAGAGATCGTCTCCGTCTTCCGCCACGACCGGCATCAGCGCATCCGGGCCCGAGCGCTGCAGCAGCACGCGGACGCCGTGGCGTCTCGCGAAGGCTCGCAGTGACTCGAGATCCGCGGGCGACGGGTCATCCAGCACGCGAAACACGAGTGCGGTCGCGTTGTCGGCCACGGCGACTTCCACCTGGGGAATGCGGCGCGCGAGGGAAGAAGCGCCGATCAGCTCGCTCAACGGGATGAGCAGGGCGGAAACCGACGGATGCAGCGTCTCGCAGCTGCGCATGTCGGTGATCCGGGAGCTCCCCTTCTCGGAGAAACCAACGAGCACGCGATCCTTGCCCGGCACGAAACGGGCGGCCAGTCGCGCGCGGCGACGATAGCCCCAGGGTTCTCCGATCATGGCGGGCAGCACCCTGCCCGGCGTCACGAGGCCGATACGCTTGAGGCTCTCGAGGAGCACCCGCTCCTTGAGCGTGACCTGGGCCTCCGCCGATACGTGCTGCAGGCTGCAGCCGCCACAGACACCAAAGTACGCACAGCGGGGCGCCACCCGGTCCGCCGAGGGCGTGGTCACCGCGAGCAACTCGGCTTCGTCGTAGTTGTGTCGCGTCCGTACACGGCGGAAGTCCACCGTCTCGCCGCGCAGCGCGCCGCTCACGAAGACCCGCTTGCCGCCCACACTGACGAGGCCCTGGCCTTCGGTCGTGTCATCAAGCACGATGCCGGTTTCGGCCGGTGCGCTGTCGAGCCTCCTGATTGCGCGGCGCCCGCCCATCGCCACGATCAGCCGCAGCGCAGGTCCCAGGCGTCGAGGAAGGCACGCATGTGCGGCTGTCCCGATTGCCGCAAGAGCGCGCGCACCCTGTCGCATTCCGCACCGAGCGCCGCCTCGTCGAGAATCCCGCGGATGTGCTGGAAGCGCAGGTAAACGAGGTAGGTATTCAGGGCATCCGTCTCGCAATAATTACGGATGTCGCCGATGCCGCCGGCGAGGTATGCCTCCCAGACCTGACTGCCATCCATGCCCATCTTGCCGGGAAGGCCGAGCAGCGCCGATACCTCGTCCAGCCCGGCGCGGCCGCGGTTCTGGAATCCGGAAATCACGTCCATGAGATCGATGTGGCGCCAGTGGAAGCGGCTCAGGTAATTGTTGAAGCGAAATTCGCGGTCGTCGTCGCCGAGGTCCCAGTAGCGATGCGACACGACCTTGTGCAGCAGCGCGCGATAGTGCAACACGGGCAGATCGAAGCCGCCGCCGTTCCACGAGACGAGCTGGGGCACGTACCGGTCTATGCCATCGAAAAAGCGCTTCACGAGGTCACGCTCGTCGCTGTCCGCGGCGCCGAGACTCCGCACCCGGAGCTCATCAGCGTGGCGCATCACGATGGAAATTGCGACGACGCGGTGCTGGTAGAGAGGCAGGAATTCGCTCCCGGTGTCCTGCATCTGCCGGAACGTCATCGCGCGCGCCACATCGGCGTCCGGGATGCCGTCGAGCCCGTAGAGCCTGCGGCCGAGTTCGACGTCGGGCACCGTCTCGATGTCGAAAGCCAGCGTCGTCATGCGTTGGCCCCGGCTCGCGCCTTGCGCATCAACACGGCCACGGCAATCACGAGCCCGGCTTCATCCGAGAGCGTGAGATGTCCGCCGTCGATCCCAAGCCGGTCGCACAGCTCCCTCCCGCGGCTCGAAAAAATGATCTCCGGCCGGCCGAGACGATCGGGCCGCACGCCGGCATCGCGGATCCACATGCCGTTGGCAAACCCGGTTCCCATCGCCTTCACGATCGCCTCCTTGGCGGCGAAGCGCATCGCGAGGAATCTCACCGCCTGGCGCCCGCCGGGAAACATTACGAGTTCTTCCGGCATCAGCAACCGCTGGACGAAGCGCTCCCCGAACCGCGAGTAGGTCTCCGCCACGCGCCGCAACTCCAGTATGTCCGTGCCGATTCCGAATATCATGGCCGCGTCAGGCGCCGCGGGCCGCCAGCATCAGGCGCTTCATGTCCGCGACGGCGCGCGCGAATCCGTCGAACAGCGCCTGGGCCACGATGGCGTGACCGATGTTGAGCTCGACGATCTCGGTAATGGCCGCTATCGGCTGCACGTTCTGGAAGTTCAAGCCGTGGCCTGCGTGTACCTCGATGCCAAGCCGGGCGGCATGACGGGCGGCCTCGCGCACGCGCGCCAGCTCGCGGGCGCGGTCGGCCTCGTCCGGTGCGTCCGCGTAGCGTCCGGTGTGGAGCTCGATGGCCGGCGCGCCGGCCTCGACGCAGGCCTCGATCTGACGGCTGTCGGGATCTATGAACGGCGCCACGCGGATCCCGGCCGCGGCGAGCCGGGCGCATGCCGCGCGCACGCGGCCCAGGTCGCCCGCGACATCGAGCCCGCCTTCCGTCGTGAGCTCCGCGCGCCGCTCCGGCACGAGACAGCAGTCGGCGGGCCGCAGCCGCTCGGCGATGCGCATCACGTCCTCGTGCAGCGCCATTTCGAGATTCATGCGGGTCTGCAACCCGCTCGCCAGGAGCTCGACGTCCCGCTGCTGGATATGCCGGCGGTCCTCGCGCAGATGCACAGTGATGCTGTCGGCGCCGGACCGCTCGGCGATCAGCGCGGCCGTAACCGGGTCGGGATAGCTCGTGCCACGGGCCTGCCGGAGCGTGGCCACGTGATCGATGTTGACGCCGAGAAGAATGCTGCTGACGGACATTGGACACGGGTTCTCAGGGCCGGGCTCGGGCCCGGCGGGGCGCATGATCTCACCGAGCGCGCGGGCTGCGCAACGGAAGTTCCGGGTACCGGACGCGCCGGCACGTCACCGGGGCTCAACGCTTCATCGCGCTGAACACTTCGCGCGTCCGCAGCGGCCTGCCGCCGAGGTAGTGGTCGAGAACGTTTCGCAGCAGGAGACGCGCGCTCTGCAGGTTGGGCGCATCGAGCTCTTCGGACCCGATGGCGAGCAACTCGGCGCCGCTGTACGTGACATCGCCGGCTTCGGCTGTCTCGACGGGCACCGGACCCCGCTCAATTACGTAACGGTAACGGCGCCCGGGATCGAGGGGTTGGCCGCTGACCGCGTCATGGTCGAGGTTCAGGCCATAGCCGGACTCGGCGAGGAGTGCCAGCTCGAAACGCCGCAGGGCGCGATCGGGTGTCCCGTCGGAACCCAGCCGCCGGAGAGTCTCCGAATAAGCATCGAATAGCCCGGGATGGGGGTCGCCCCGGTGCAGGAACCGGATCACCAGCTCGTTCACATAGAAAGCCGACATGAGCGGAGCGCCCTGCAGCGGGATCGCCGCGCCGGCGGCTTCGGCTGCCCGCAACGTCATGAGACCCCCGCCGCGGCCCGACCAGGAGAGTGCCAGTGGCTGAAACGGCTGCAGGATCGCGCGCAGACCCGCGCCCCGACGCCGCATCCCCTTGGCCACGAGACTGATCCTGCCGTGAGTGCGCGTGAAGACCTCCAGGAGCTCGCTTGTCTCGCGGTACGCCCGCCCATGAAGCACATAGCCCGGCTCGAGCTGCACGCGCTCGACGGCGGTCACTGCTCCGCCTCGTACCCGAACTGGCGCAATGCCCGTGCGTCGTCCGCCCAGTTCCGCCGGACCTTGACGTGGGTCTGCAGGAAGACCTTCTTGCCAAGCAACCGCTCGAGATCGAGCCGTGCCTCCCGGCCGATGGTCTTCAGGGTGTCGCCGCCACGTCCGACCACGATCGGCCGCTGGGATTCCTTCGCCACCCAGATGAGCGCATCGACCTTGGCGAGGCTCTCACTCTCCTCCACGGCGCCTATTTCCACGGCGAGGCCATAGGGCACTTCCCGTTCCAGTGCCGCCATGAGTTTCTCGCGGAGCACTTCGCCGATCCTGAAGTTGCGGCCGCGGTCGGTCTTCATCTCCGCCGGAAAATAGGCCACGCCCGCCTCGAGATGACCCAGCACGATTTCGAGCAGCCGCTCGAGATTGTCACCCGACAGCGCCGAGACCGGCACGATCCCCGCGAATTCGCGCTTCGTCCGGCATTCCTCGAGTAGCGGCAGCAGCCGCGACTTTGGCCGGACGAGATCGGCCTTGTTTACGACCAGCACGACGGGCGTCGTGATCTTCGCCAAGCGACTCAGCACGAAGTCGTCCGCGGGACGCCAGCCGGAGCCTTCGATGACGCACAGGATGAGATCGGCGTCGGACAGCGATCCGGCCGCCGCCCGGTTCATCGTCCGATTGATCAGCTTGCGCGCGTGCGCGTGCATGCCCGGGGTGTCGATGAAGACGACCTGGCTGTCGGGGGTGCTGCGGATACCGAGGATCCGGTGCCGCGTCGTCTGTGGCCGGGCCGTGACTATGCTGATCTTCTCGCCGACGAGGGCGTTGACCAGCGTGGATTTCCCGACGTTGGGACGCCCCACGACCGCCACGTAGCCCGACCGGAAGGCATCAGGCATCCAGGATCCGCTCCAGTGCGCGTGCGGCGGCGTCCTGTTCTGCGGTACGCCGGGTCGCGCCATGCCCGGCGACCTCGATCCCAAGGCCCTCGATGGCACAGATGACCTCGAAAGTCTGGGCATGCGCTGCGCCCGCCACGTCATGAACCGTATAGGCCGGGGGCCGGTGTCCGCGTGCCTGCAGCCACTCCTGCAGCCGGGTCTTCGGATCGGTCAGATCGTCTTCGCGCGGCAGGTCCGAAAGATAGTCGCGGTAGAGCGCGAGCACCACGCCCTCGACCGCCGTCATGCCACCGTCGAGATATACGGCGCCGATCACTGCCTCGAGGGCGTTGGAGAGGATCGAGGAACGCTGATGGCCCCCGTTCCGGACCTCGCCTCCCCCGAGACGCACAAGGGCGCCCAGGTCGAGCGCGCGCGCGATGTCCGCGAGGGTCTCCCCGCGCACCAGCCGCGAGCGTATGCGGCTCAGCACGCCTTCGCCGGCGTCCGGGCGTCGCCCGAACACCGCATTGGCGATGACCATTCCGAGGACCGCGTCGCCCAGGAATTCCAGCCGCTCGTTGTTCCTAGCCGACGCGCTACGGTGAGTCAGCGCAAGATCCAGCAGGTCCTCGTTCGCAAATCGATAACCGAGCCGCTGCTCAGCCCAGCCGCGCCGCGAACTCACTACCGTATCTCGACCTCGTTGTCGAACGTCACGAGCAGGGACACGTTCGCAATGAACGACTCCGCGCGCTGATAACGGGCCGCGACCGTGAGGCCATCGGCGCCCTTTTGCACCTCGAAATCGTTCGCCTTCAGGCCGTACACCATCTCGATGTCGAGCCGCTTGTCTATGGCACGCCGGACCTCCTGCGGCGTGGGATTCTGACCTTCGAAGTCAGACTTGACGTCGTTCAATATCCGCAGGATCTTCATGTGCTCGAGATAGACCGGACTCAGCTTCAGCGCTGCGAAGCCGAGCACACCGACCATCGCCGCCAGCACGATGAAACTGATCACCGTCATGCCCCGTTGTCTGGAACGCATTACTCTCTCCCGTCTACGCAACTCTGCCGCCAATCCGTCTCGTTTCAACGTCGTGGCTCACGACACCCTGCCGCCAATACGGCCTCTCATTTCGGCGTCACCGCCTACGAAACCTTTCCTCCAATACGACCCCACTTCGGCATGCTGTTCGGGAAGTCCCAATTCATCCAGATGCGCACCGCGCGGCCGACGATATTGCCTTCCGGAATGTAGCCGATGAAGCGGCTGTCCTGACTGTTATCGCGATTGTCGCCCATCATGAAATAGTGTCCCGGCGGTACCACGTACGTATTGTCACCGCGCGTGTTCGGAAACTGCAGCAGCAGGATGTCATGGTCGACGGACCCGAGGTGCTCCTCATATAGCAACGAGTCTGGCTGTCCGTTCGCGGCGTGATAGGTGCCCTTGAGGACGTGCTCGATCGGCTGATCGTTGATGTAAAGTCTCTTGTTTGCATAGCGGATCGTGTCGCCCGGCAGTCCTATCATCCGCTTGATGTAGTTGGTGCTGGGATCCGAGGGCAGGCGGAACACGATGACATCACCGCGCTGCGGTTCGCCGACGTCGAAGATCTTCGTGTTGACGACCGGCAGTCGCAGGCCGTAGGCGTACTTGTTGACGAAGATGAAGTCCCCGTCGAGCAGCGTCGGCATCATGGACCCGGACGGAATGCGGAAGGGCTCGAACAGAAAGGAGCGCACGAGCAGGACCAGCAGCAGGATCGGGAAGAAGGAGCGGCAGTATTCGACGAGGGTTGGCTCGGTAGCCTCCGCCCCGCGCGAGCGCCGGGACCACGCATAGGCGGCCCAGCCCGCCCAAATCGCGCCCGTCAATGCGGTCGCCACGAGGAGCATCAGGGAGAAATCCACGATCACATCCATTTCAGGAGAAAAATCCGGCGGACTTTACCACGGGGCGAGTCAGGATTCCGATGAACCGCGGCCGCTGTTGAGGATGGCGAGAAAGGCCTCCTGCGGTATTTCGACCGACCCGAACTGCTTCATCCGTTTCTTCCCGGCCTTCTGCTTCTCGAGGAGCTTGCGTTTTCGCGTGACGTCGCCGCCATAGCACTTGGCGAGGACATTCTTGCGCATTGCCTTCACGGTCGCCCGGGCGATGATGTGCGAGCCGATGGCGGCCTGCAGAGCGACCTCGAACATCTGGCGCGGTATGACCTCCTGAAGACGCTCCACGATCTCCCGGCCCCGGCGCTGCGCGGAATCGCGATGCACGATCAGCGATAGCGCATCGACGCGTTCCTTGTTGATCAGGATATCGAGCTTGACGAGGTCGCCCGGCACGAAGCGGGAGAACTGATAGTCGAAAGACGCGTAGCCGCGGCTCAGTGACTTCAACCGGTCGAAGAAGTCGAACACGACTTCTGCCATCGGGATCTCGTATTCCATTGCCACCTGGTTCGCCAGGTACTCGATGCGCTTCTGCACACCCCTCTTGCCCACGCACAACTGCATGACCGGGCCCACGAATTCGTGCGGCACCAGGAGGCTGGCCGTGATGTAGGGCTCGCGCACCTCCGCGATCTCGTTCGGCGGGGGCAGCGAGGCGGGATTGTCGATCATCCGTGTCTCACCGTCGGTCGTGACGATCTCGAAGACGACGGTCGGTGCGGTCGAAATGAGGTTCAGTCCGTATTCGCGTTCCAGGCGTTCCTGCACGATCTCCATGTGCAGCAGACCCAGAAAGCCGCACCGGAATCCGAATCCGAGAGCCGCGGAGGTCTCGACCTCGAAGCGCAGCGCCGCATCATTCAGGCGCAGCTTGTCGAGGGCGATGCGCAGTGCCTCGAAATCGTCCGCCTGGATCGGGAAAGAGCCCGGCGAAGACCCGCGGCTTGATCTGCCGGAATCCCGGTAGCGGCGCGTCGCAGAGCCGCGATTCGAGCGTGATCGTGTCGCCGACCGGGGCGCCGTGGACATCCTTGATGCCGGCCACCACATAGCCGACTTCACCGGCCTCGAGCGCATCGCGGAATTGCGCCTTGGGCGTGAATGCGCCGACTTCCGTTGCTATGTGGGTCCTGCCCGTGGACCACATGCGGATCCTGGCGCCTTTCGGCAGCACCCCGTTCACGACGCGCACGAGCGACACGACGCCCACATAGTTGTCGAACCAGGAATCGATGATCAGGGCCTGTAGCGGGGTGGCGCGGTCGCCTTTGGGCGCGCGGGATGCGCCGGACGACCAGTTCCATCAATTCGCGCACGCCCTGGCCTGTCTTGGCGCTCACGAGCGCGCAGCCGGCGGTATCGATGCCGATGATCTCCTCGATTTCGCGCATCACCTTCGCGGGCTCGGCATTGGGCAGGTCGATCTTGTTGATGACCGGCAACAACCTCGAGCCCCGCCTCGATGGCCGCGTAACAATTGGCGACGCTCTGCGCCTCCACTCCCTGAGCCGCGTCCACGAGCAGCAATGCGCCTTCGCACGCCGCGAGCGAACGCGAGACCTCGTAGGAGAAATCCACGTGCCCGGGCGTATCGATCAGGTTGATCTCGTAGCGCCGGCCATCGGCTGCCTCGAACGGCAGGGATACCGTCTGGGCCTTGATCGTGATGCCGCGCTCCCGCTCGAGATCCATCGAGTCGAGCACCTGGTTGCCCATCTCACGGGCATCCAGCCCGCCGCACATCTCGATGAACCGATCGGCGAGCGTGGACTTGCCGTGGTCGATGTGGGCGATGATGGCGAAATTGCGGATCTGGCTGAGACTGACGCTCATGTCCCGGGGGAAGCAGCAAAAGCCGCGAGAGTATACCGGTATGGGGCCGCGCTTACCGGTGCGGCCCGTCTACCGCGGTCGCGGCTCCTGCTCCGGGTCGGGGGCCATGTCGTCATCGGGCGCCCGCAGCCTCCGGCTTACCTCGGCAACTTGCATGGGCCAACCGGACAATTCCTCGGTGCCGAGGCACGCCACGGGAATGCGTGCGCCATAGCGCGCCCGCCAGGCGGGCGCCGCATCGACGTCGACGACTTGCAGGTCACGACCCGCCGCCCGGCACAGCGGCTCCAGCTCCTCGACCATGAGTTCGCAGAGGTGGCAGCCCGGCCTGCCGTACAGCGTGACCGCCCGCCGGGTCACTCGGGTTTCGAATCGGGTCGCTGCGGTCGCGCTGAAACGGCAAAGATCTCGACGGTGCGTGCCGGAACCTCGCCGACGGCGGTAATCATGCGGCCGGCGGTCATCGTGGTATAGGCATTGGCGGCGCCGATCTGCGAGAGCCCTTCAGCCTGTTCGGAAGCCGCTACCCCGGGCTCGATGAACAGCGACACCGTGGCGAGACCGTCGGAATACACCAGATGACGCAACCCGGTGCCGGCATCCGGCGCCACCTTCGCCTGCCGCACGGTCAGCCGGAAACCGGGAGGTATGCCGTCGGCACCCCAGTTCTCGATTGCCGGTGTAGCGGCCGTGGCGCTCTCCGGACTGGAACGGCGGATCGAGAACGTGTTGATCGGCAACGAGGGCTGCACTGCGGACGGCGGTATCCGGTTCGGGAGCGCGATCTCCGTGAACCAGATCTGCTCGAGAACGTTGCCGCCCTCATCCATGAGTTGCGTCTTCAGAGGCATTGCCGTGACGCGATCCAGGGAGATGCGGTAACCGTACCGGAACGAGTCTTTCGGGCGTATGGCGATCACCTGTGCGTCTCTGCCGGCGATGCGCTCCGACCCGGCGAAGCCCACGTGATAGAGAGCGTCGTCGATGTTGTCCACACCCGGCAGCCGGCCGCGAAGCGGACTCTGGTCCTTATCGCGCACGTCCCTGTCCTCCACGAGGACCGTATGCTGATCCGGGAAGATGCAGGTCACGGTGTTGTCGTTGCGAATGATCTCCCGCCCCGCATCCCTCGAGAAGATGCGCTCGGTCACGCGACCGTCATCGACGCGGTGCACGATCTCGAGCATGCTGACATCGCTGCCGAGCACATGGCTCAACTTGCCTTCGTAATTGAGGTATTCGACGGCATTGGTCATCCGCTCGAGCCAGGCGCGCGGGTCGTCCGCTGCGCCGCCGAGCGCCGGGATCAGGACGAGAATGCAACAGATGCCGAGAATGGGTCCGCCATCGAAGTGGCGCCCCGGATTACGGCCCACTGCTGGTTCCCTCTGGCTGCCGCCAGGACGCGCGCTCGGCGCGGGCCGCAACGAGGTGCGAGTCGAAGGTGCTGCGCGACAACTGATTCGTATACTGGCCGTGAGCGACGAGATAGCCCGTGAGTCGCGCAGCGGCGTCCGGTGTGAGCCTGTGATTGGCCGCCGTGGTGACCGAAGTCAGCGGCTCGTCCATCAGCAACGTGGCTGCCTGCGATCTTGCGGGTTCGGTGCGCTTGAGCCCCCACATACCCGGGCCTGCCGTCAGAACGGCAACGACGGCCGCGGCCGCCGCCATCCCACCCGCCAGCCAGCCGCGCCAGGCCGGCGCCTGGCGGTGCAGCACCGATGGAGATTGCGTCTCCAGCAGCGCGGTGCGCACGCGTTCCGCGACTCCCAATGCGGATGGCGTGCCGCCACCGCGCAGGTACTCGCCGATCATGGCGTATCGCGCCAGAGTTGCGCGCCGGGCGGGCTCGCGATCGAGACGGGTCAGGAGCAGATCGAGCTCTTCCGCGGGCAATTCGCCGTCGAGCAGTGCGGAGAGCTGCTGTTCCAGAATCTGACTCATGGCTTCCTCACTCTCTCGTTCCATGGCCTGGACCGGACAGCGCTTCGATGCTCCTGTCGATGGCCTCCCGAGCTCTGAATATCCGCGAGCGCACCGTGCCGACGGGGCATTCCATGGCGTGCGCAATCTCTTCGTAGCTGAGGCCGTCGATCTCGCGCAACATGATGGCCGTCCGCAACTCTTCTGGCAATGACGCGATCGTGCGTTCCACCGTCTGCCTGAGCTCCTCCTGAAGAGCGAGACCCTCTGGCGTTTCCTCATCCCTCAGGCGGGCATTAAGTTCATAATTATCGGGATCCTGCAGGTCGAAGTCGTAATCCACCGGGCGTCGCTGCTGCGCGACCAGGTAGTTCTTCGCGGTGTTGATCGAGATGCGGTACAGCCACGTATAGAAGGCGCTGTCTCCCCTGAAGGCGGGCATCGCCCGGTACGCCTTGATGAAGGCCTCCTGGGCAACGTCCTGAGCCTCGGAGGGATCGTGTATATAACGCATGATCAGTTTCACGATTCGCTGCTGGTAGCGCAGCACCAGCAGATCAAATGCTCGGCGATCACCGCGCTTGACGCGTTCGACGAGCGCACGATCGCCTTCCTGTTCAGCCATGCGGCCTCGCCGGCATGGTTACCCGGGCGCGACCGCGTCTCCGCGGTAGACTCTGTCCCGCCCTGAAAGTTCTGCCAAAGTGATTGAGATTCAAGGAAGTGCCGGCCGATGGTGATGCGCCGCAGCGGCTGCGCCGATTCTACGACAAGCTCAGGCGGACACGCAGCCGCCTCCAGGTCTGAGCCGGCACATCGTGCGCGAACAGCCAAACGGCGCGTTTCCGGCCGTCGTCGCAGTTCCATTCGAGCGCCAGGACAGGGCCGAGCGCGTGCCCCAGGCGCTGTGCAGATGCGCATTCACGAGCTCGGCATCTGCGCAGAGGAGCGTCCAGCGACCGTCGGGCAGCAACAGGCCGCGGACGACATAATGAAGGCGATGCAGGTGACGAGCGATGCCGACCAGAGTCACCGCAATGGTCGCGAACAATAGCGGCATCTTCAGCAGCGGCACAACGTCTGCGAGCGCCACGCATGCGACAGCAAGACAGCCGAGCGATGCGATAAACGAGGGAGCGCCGGCCCGCCGTGGCCTGACTTCGATGGCCTCACGAAATCCGTTGTGCAAGCAGACGGCTCACGACGGTGTCCAGAGCGGAATCGTCGCCGGGCGCGCGCGCCATCAGCAAGCGGAGAATATCGGGATCCGGAAGAGATAAGAGCGCGCGAAACGCCGCCTGCTCCTCCGGGCTCACGACCTCGTAGTGAGCGTCCATGAACTGCACGAGCACCGCATCGAGTTCGCGCATGCCGCGCCGACAGCGCCAGCGCAGGCGTTCCTGATTTCCCAGTCTGCCGTGATAGACATCGGCCGTACCCACTATCACAGATGCCGGGCGGCGATCATCTTCTTCGTCTCCGCGATGGCCCTCGCGGGATTCAGCCCCTTGGGGCAGGCGCTGGTGCAATTCATGATCGTGTGACAGCGATAGAGACGGAACGGGTCTTCCAGTTCGTCGAGACGCTCGCCCGTCGCCTCGTCGCGGCTGTCCACCAGCCAGCGGTAGGCGGCCAGCAGCGCCGCCGGGCCGAGGAAGCGGTCGCTGTTCCACCAGTAGCTCGGGCAACTCGTCGAGCAACAGGCGCACAGGATGCAGGCGGACGGGCGTGTTGATCCTCTCCTGCTCCTCCTTCGACTGCAGGCGCTCGCGATCGGGCGGCGCCGGGCGTGCGGGTCTGCAGCCAGGGCTTGATCGAGGCGTACTGCGCGTAGAAGTTCGTGAGGTCCGGGACGAGATCCTTGATGACCGGCAGGTGCGGCAGCGGATAGATCTTCACGTCGCCGCGAATGTCGGCAATCGCCTGCGTGCAGGCGAGCGTATTGACGCCGTCGATGTTCATGGCGCACGAGCCGCAGATTCCTTCGCGGCAGGAGCGCCGGAACGTCAGCGTGGCATCGACCTCGTTCTTGATCTTGATCAGCGCGTCGAGGACCATCGGTCCGCATCTGTCGAGGTCGACCTCGAAGACGTCGACGCGCGGCTTCTCGCCGTTATCGGGATCGTAGCGATAGATGCGAAACCTGCGCACCGCCGTCGCGCCGGCTGGAGCTCGATGCTCTTGGCCGGGTCGGACGCGGGAATTGGCGGGAAGCGTGAACTCGGCCATCAGTGATTCTCTGCCGGCTCCGTCAGTACACCCGCGCCTTGGGCGGAATCGATTCGACGTCGCTCGTCAGCGTCTGCAGGTGCACCGGCCGGTAGTCGATGCGGACCTGACCGTCGGCCCCGACCCAGACCAGCGTGTGCTTCATCCACTCGGCGTCATCACGTCGTGGAAAATCCTCGCGCGCATGAGCGCCGCGGCTCTCCGTGACGATTTTCGGCGGCCGCTGATCGTGGCGACCGCCTGGCTCAGCAGGTTGTCGAGCTCCAGCGTCTCGACGAGGTCGGTATTCCAGATCAGCGAGCGGTCGCTGACACGGACGTCCGCAAACGACCCGACCGTCCGCTCGAGCTTCCGTATGCCTTCGCGCAACGAATCGCCCGTCCGGAAGACGGCAGCGTGGTTCTGCATCGTCTTCTGCATCTCGAGGCGGATCTCGGCGGTCGGGCGGCTCCCATTGGCGTTGCGAAGCCGGTCGAGGCGCGCGCACGGCGTCTTCGCCGGCGGACGCCGGCAGCGGGCGTGGTCGCCCCGCGCCCTTCAGAACTTCGGCGCAGCGATGCGCGGCCGCGCGGCCGAACACGACGAGATCGAGCAGCGAATTGGACCCGAGGCGATTCGCGCCGTGCACGGACACGCACGCAGCCTCGCCGACCGCCATCAGCCCCGGAACGACCGCGTCGGGATTGCCGTCCTTCAGGGTCAGCGCCTCGCCGTGATGATTCGTCGGGATGCCGCCCATGTTGTAGTGCACCGTCGGCAGCACCGGAATCGGCTGCCGTGTGATGTCCACGCCGGCGAATATGCGCGCGGTCTCGGCGATGCCGGGCAGCCGCTCGTGAATCACGTCCGGCCCGAGATGCTCCAGGTGCAGGTGAATGTGGTCCGCCTCGGGTCCCGACTCCCCTGCCCTCGCGGATCTCGATCGTCATCGAGCGGCTGACGACGTCGCGCGAGGCAAGGTCCTTCGCGTTCGGCGCGTACCGCTCCATGAAGCGCTCACCGCGGGAATTCGTGAGGTATCCGCCCTCGCCGCGCGCCCCCTCCGTGATGAGGCAACCGGAACCGTAGATCCCGGTCGGATGGAACTGCACGAATTCCATGTCCTGCAGAGGCAGGCCCGCCCGCAACACCATGGCGTTGCCATCGCCGGTGCAGGTGTGCGCGGACGTACTGGAGAAGTAGGCCCGGCCGTAACCGCCGGTCGCGAGAATCACGCTATGGGCACGGAACCGGTGGAGCGTACCCGTCTCCATGTCGAGCGCGACCACGCCGCGGCATTCGCCGTCCTCCATGATGAGATCGATGGCGAAGTATTCGATGAAGAACCTGGCCTTGTGCTTGAGCGACTGCTGATACAGGGTGTGCAGCATCGCGTGGCCCGTGCGGTCCGCAGCCGCGCACGTGCGCTGCGCCGTGCCCTTGCCGAAGTGCGTGGTCATCCCGCCGAAGGGTCGCTGGTAGATGCGGCCATCCTCGGTGCGGGAGAACGGCACGCCATAGTGCTCGAGCTCGATCACGGCCTGCGGAGCTTCCTTGCACATGTACTCGATCGCGTCCTGATCGCCGAGCCAGTCCGAGCCCTTGACCGTGTCGTACATGTGCCAGCGCCAGTCGTCCTCTCCCATGTTGCCGAGCGCGGCGCTGATTCCGCCCTGTGCCGCGACGGTGTGGCTGCGCGTCGGAAACACCTTCGTGATGCACGCGGTCGACAGGCCCGCCTCCACGAGGCCGAACGTCGCCCGCAGGCCGGCGCCACCGGCGCCGACGACGATCACGTCGTAGCTATGGTCGGTGAAGGCGTAGTCGGCGCTCATGCAAAGCCCCTGGTGGACAGCAGCACGACTGCATAGATGCCGGCCACCGCCAGCGCGACGTGCGCGAAGTTGATCAGCACGATGCTGACGAGCCTCGTCGGGCCGTGGTGCACGTAGTCCTCGACGATCACCTGCAGACCGAGACTGGAGTGCCGGAGCAGCGTGGCCAGGAGCAGGACGAGCAGGACTGCGTGCGGCAATTCGCCTGCCCAGGCCGCGACCACGGGATAGCTCGAACCCGGGAGCGTCGCCACGCTGAAGAGGAACCACAGGCCGAGCGGGACGAGTGCCGCCGCCGTAAGCCGTTGGCCCCACCAGTGTCCATAGCCAGACTTCGCAGAACCAAGGCCGAGAACCCGGCCGAGCGGCGAACGCAGACTTGTCATCGACCGCCACCACTCAGGATGAGGAGCCAGAATGCGAGATTCAGCGCGATGGCCCCCGCCACCACCGAGATCCCGCTGGCACGCGCGACGGGAATCTCAAAGCCGTACCCGGCGTCCCAGAAGAGATGACGGATGCCGTTGCACAAGTGATAGAAGAAGCAGAGCGTGACGACGCTCGACGCCAGCAGACCCGGCGTTGACCGCAGCCAGGCGGCGAACGTGACGTATGCATCCGGGCCCATGGCGAGCGCCGCCACCCAGACGGTCAGCAGGACCGCGCTGCAACTCAACACGACGCCGGAGAGCCGGTGCAGGATCGACAGGCCGTTGCCCACCTGCCAGCGATATATGCCGAGATGCGGGGAAAGAGGGCGTTCCTGTTTCGCCATGGTTCTCGTCACCCTTAAAACAGGCGCGCAACGCCATGCTGCCCTCTACGGGCGCCGGGCGGAACACGCAAGAACCCGTATTGACGGGCTATCAGAAGTCGATGCAACGACCGCGCTTTTCCCAATCGCCATAGCGCGTCGGTTCCGGCCCTTCCGGCCCGCCGATTTCCCTCGGCAGCGGTCGCTGCGGGGGCTGCGTCGCGGGCGCTTCCGGCGGGACCGGTGTCGCCGCACACCCGCGATCCCCCTCCGGGGAGTCCGGCGCCTCACGAGACCGGTTGCCAAGCGCTGACATCCCAAAAAGTGTGCCAGAATGCCCGGCACTTTTCATCACGAGCGCCGCCTCTGACCTCCCTTGGAGAGCTCTTCGCCGCCATTGCTGACGTGCCGTCTCGATAGCCTGCGGCTGATACGCGTGACCGGCGCCGACCGCGCGTCCTTCCTTCAGGGTCAACTCACGCAGGATGTGCTGGCGGTAGATTCTCGCCGGAGCACGCTCTTCGGTTGGGCCACCGCGCAGGGACGACTGTTGCTGGTTGGACAACTGTTCGAATGGCGGGATGCATTTTGGCTCACCGCGCCGGCAGACACCGCGGACGCCTTGGTCCCGCGGCTGAAGAAATACGTGGTACGGGCCAGGGTGGTGGTCGAAGCCGCTGACGCCGTCGTCTCCGCATTGTGGGGACCCGCCGCGGCCGCGACCGTCGTCATCGGACAAGCGGCACTGCCGGCTGACCCCCTCGCCGTCGTCACGGCCGGCGACTGCCTGGTGACGCGGGTCGGCGGCGACCCCGGGCGGGTCATGATTCTCGGCGAGGCCGCTGCAGCGGATCACCTGCTGTCGCAGCTTGCGACCGGCGACGGCGACGCCACCGATTGGCTTCTCGCCGACATTCGCGCCGGCATTCCGTGGATCGGGCCGCAGACGTCGGAAACCTTCATCCCGCAGATGGTCAACCTCGATCTGGTCGGCGGCTTGAGCTTCGACAAGGGCTGCTACACCGGCCAGGAAATCGTCACGCGCACCCATCACCTGGGACGCGTCAAGCGGCGCATGGTCCGCTTCGGTTGCGAAGTCACGAGCCCCCCAGCGCCGGGAGCCGTCATCTTCGGCCCGGAGCGCGAGACCGGGCGCGTGGTGACGGCGTCGGCTGCGGAGGACGGCGTGGAACTGCTCGCGGTGATCCCGCTCGAGGACCTCGGCGGTGCGCTCTTTCTCGATGCCGACCGGGGCGCGCCGTTGCGGCGGCTCGGGCTGCCCTACCGCGTGCCGGGACTCGACGATTAACGAGCCGGGCCGGGCTCTCTCATGTGCGGAAACAGCAGCACGTCGCGGATGGACGCGCTGTCGGTCATGAACATCACCAGGCGGTCGATGCCGATACCGAGACCGGCCGTCGGCGGCATGCCGTATTCCAGCGCGGCGACGTAGTCCTCGTCGTAAGCCATCGCCTCCTCGTCGCCCGCCGCCCTGCTGCGCATCTGGGCCTCGAAGCGCCCGGCCTGATCCTCGGCGTCGTTCAGCTCCGAGAAGCCGTTCGCGATCTCGCGCCCGCAGATGAACAGCTCGAAGCGGTCGGTGAGATAGGGATCGTTGTCGTTGCGCCTCGCGAGCGGCGAGACCTCCGCCGGGAAGCCGGTCACGAAGGTCGGCGCGTCGAGGTGGCGCTCGGCCGTCTTCTCGAAGATCTCCGCGACGAGCTTGCCGGCGCCGTACGCGGGCTGGACCGGGATGCCAAGCGACTGGCAGCGGTCCCGCAACACCGCGGGATCCCGCAGCTGTGCCCCGTCGAGGCCCGGATTGTGCTCCGCGACGAGTTCCTCGACGGACGCGCGCCGGAATGGCGCCGCCAGATCGTAGGTCCGCCCCTGATAGGTCACCGTCGACCGCCCGAACAGCATCTCCGCGAGGCTGCGCAGCAGCTGCTCCACCATGTCCATCAGCACGTGGCAATCCGCGTAGGCCATGTAGAGCTCCAGCATCGTGAACTCGGGGTTGTGCTGGGTCGAGATCCCCTCGTTGCGGAAGTTCCGGTTGAGCTCGTAGACGCGCTCGAAGCCGCCGACGACCAGGCGTTTCAGGTACAGCTCTGGAGCCACGCGCAGATAGAGCTGCCGGTCGAGCGCGTTATGGTGCGTGACGAAGGGCTTCGCGAGGGCGCCGCCCGGAATCGACTGCATCATGGGCGTCTCGACCTCGAGGAAGTCCAGCGCGTCGAGATAGCTGCGGAGGAACTGCACGATCCGCGAGCGGGTGCGGAACACTTCCCGCGATTGCTCGTTCACGATGAGATCGAGGTAGCGCTGGCGGTAGCGCGTTTCCTGGTCGGTCAGGCCGTGAAATTTCTCCGGCAGCGGCCGCAGGGCCTTGACGAGCAACTCCACCCGGGCGGCCCGCACGGTCAGCTCGCCCGTCTTCGTACGGAACAGCCGTCCCTCGCTCCAGACGATGTCGCCGAGATCCCAGCCCTTGGCGGCCTGATAGACGGCGTCCGGGATCGCGCCCTGCTGCAGAAACACCTGGATCTGGCCGCTGCGATCCTGCAGCTTGATGAAAGCTGGTCTTGCCCATGACGCGTTTCGCCATGAGGCGGCCGCCCACCGCCACTTCGATGCCAGCGGTCTCCAGGGCTTCCGCACCATGGCTTCCGTACGCGGCATGCAGCTGGCCCGCGAGCGCGCTGCGCCTGAAGCGATTCGGAAACCTGAAACCTTCACGACGCAGCTCGTCGAGCTTGCGCCTGCGCTCGGCGACGAGGCGATGTTCGTGGTCCGGCGAGTTGTCGTCGGTCATGTGGTGTGCCCTGCCCCCGGGCGCAATGCGATGGCTCCCCTGCATCCGCTGAATGCCGATCTCGCAGCCGGCTCATCTTACAACCCCTGCTTCAGGCTGGCCTCGATGAAGCGGTCGAGATCGCCGTTCAGCACGTCGTCGGGATTGCCCGTCTCCACACCGGTGCGCAGGTCCTTGATCCGCGACTGATCGAGCACGTAGGAGCGGATCTGGCTGCCCCAGCCGATGTCCGCCTTGCTGTCCTCGAGCGCCTGCGACTCGGCGTTGCGCTTCTGCTCCTCGAGCTGGTAGAGCTTCGCCTTGAGCTGCTTCATGGCCATCGCCTTGTTCTTGTGCTGGGAGCGCTCGTTCTGGCACTGCACCACGACGTTGGTCGGCAGGTGGGTGATGCGCACCGCCGACTCCGTCCGGTTGACATGCTGACCGCCGGCGCCGCTCGCCCGGTAGACGTCGATGCGCAGATCCGCCGGATTGATCTCGATCTCGATGTCGTCCTCGATCTCCGGCGACACGAATACGGCGGCGAATGACGTGTGGCGCCGGTTGCCGGAATCGAAGGGCGACTTGCGCACCAGCCGGTGCACACCCGGTCTCGGTCCGCAGCCACCCGTAGGCGTACTCGCCGGTCACCCGAACGCTGGCGCTCTTGATGCCCGCGACTTCCCCGGCGGAGACCTCGAGCAGGTCCGTCGCGAAGCCCTTGGCCTCGCAATACTTGAGGTACATGCGCAGCAGCATCTCGGCCCAGTCCTGGGCCTCCGTGCCGCCGGAGCCGGACTGGACGTCGAGATAGGCGTTCGCGGCGTCATGCTTGCCGCTGAACATCCGCTTGAACTCGAGGCGCTCGATGTCCTGGCGCATCGCATCGACGTCGCGGCTGACCCCGCTGAAGGCGGACTCGTCCTGTTCGGCCTCCGCCATGTCGAGGAGATCGGCCGAGTCGGCGAGGCTCGCGCTCGACGCGTTCGAACTGACGGACTAGTCCTTCGAGCTGGGCGCGTTCGCGGCCGAGCTGTTCGGCCCGCGGCGGGTCTTTCCAGATCTCCGGATCCTCGAGCGCCTCTTGTACTTCGGCCAGCCGCTCGCGCTTGCGATCGAAGTCAAAGATACCCCCGGAGCGACGCGGACCGCTCGCGCAGATCGCGGATGAGTTGCCTCAGCGGATTCGTTTCCATGAGAGTGTGTCGCAGACGCTTCCGGAAAGCGCGTAATGCTATTCGGATTGAATATGTTCCACAACCAACTGCTGGCGCCTGCGGCCGCCGAAATCGTTCACGTCCAGTCGATAGACGAAGCGCGCCTGTGCGGACGGCGGCCTGGTCTCCCGGAACGCGATGGCCTCGATCGGATCGCCGCCCTCCGGATGGCGCAGCAACAGCTTCAGGTGGGCTTCCTTGAGCAGACGCTGATCGAGAACGTCGAACTGATTCTCGAACAGCGGTTCCGGGAATCCCTGACCCCACGGCCCGCCGGACTGCAATGCATCCGCCAACTCCAGGCGCAGCTCGGAAGGCATCAACGGACCGTCGGTCCAGAGCACTCGGCCCGTCTCCGGCGTCGGGCTCCGGCGAGCCAGTTCCTCGTCCAAAGCCTCGCGGAATCTCTCGAGATGCTGCGCGGGAAGTCGCAGACCCGCCGCCATCGCGTGCCCGCCGAACTTCATGTCCTCCCAGGCGCACCGCGCGGCGATGGCCGCGAGCACATCGCGGATGTGGATGCCATCGACGGACCGCGCCGAGCCCTTCAGCATGCCGGGCTCCTCGCCGGCTGCGAACGCCACGACGGGCCGGCCGGTCCGTTCTTTCACCCGCGAGGCGACCAGTCCCACGATGCCTTCGTGCCAGCGCGGATCGAAGAGGCAGAAGCCGGGTCGGGAATCGGCCGCGAGCTCCTCCGCCATCGTCTGCAGGCGCGCATCTGCCTGCGCCTGCATCCGGTCCTGCAGATCGCGACGCGCGAGATTGAGGTCATCCAGCTGCCGGGCGAGCGCGCGTGCCCGCCCCGGGTCGTGCTCGAGCAGGCAGTCGACGCCGAGCGACATGTCGGTGAGGCGGCCGGCCGCATTGAGCCGTGGCGCGATGCCGAACGCGAGGTCGGCGCTGCGCGCCACGGCGGCATCCCGACCCGCCACCTCGAACAACGCATTGAGGCCCACCCGGCCGCGGCCGGCACGGATACGGCGCAGCCCCTCGCTCACGAGCACCCGATTGTTGTGATCGAGCGGCACGAGGTCCGCGACCGTGCCGAGCGCCACGAGATCGAGCCCGCTGGCGACCGCGGCACGCGCCTCCGCGAAATCGGCCAGACCACGACGGTCGAGCTCCCGCGCCACGGCGGCCATCAGGTAGAACGCGACGCCGACCCCGCACAACGCCTTGCTCGCGAAGCGCTCTCCGGCGAGGTTGGGATTGACGATCGCCCGGGCAGCCGGAAGCGCAGGCCCCGGCAGATGGTGATCGGTGATGAGCACCTGCAGGCCGAGCGCGTTCGCCCGCGCCACGCCTTCGACGCTCGTGATGCCGTTGTCGACCGTGATGACGATCTCCGGCCCACGGGCCGCCGCGAGCTCGGCGACCGCGGCAGAGAGGCCGTGACCGAACGCGAAGCGGTTCGGCACGAAGTAAGACACGCGCTCGAATCCGAGCGTTCGCAGCACCGCCACGACGAGCGCCGTGGCTGTCGCGCCATCCGCATCGAAGTCGCCGATGACGAGGATCGCGGGCTGGCGGCGACGCGCGTCGACCAGCAGTTCTGCGGCGGCCGCCGCGCCGCCGAGCGTGCCCACGGGCAGCATCCCCGCCAGCGAGGGGTTGAGCTCGGCCGGCCGGAGCTGCCGTGCCGCGTATATCCGGCGCAGGACGGGATCGAGGTGCGCCGGCAGGGCATCGTATACGCCCTGCGGCACCTCGCGCCGCCGGACGCTGACGCTGCGGATGACAGGCTCCCGGCCCACGGCTATGCTCGCCCCCCTCGACGGGCGGTGGCGCCGAAGACGACCGCGGCCATGAAACTCGACCTCGACCAGAGTCCAGGGAATCTCATCCGCGAATTCGCGCACGGCCGGATCCTGATCGGTTCCGCGGCCGTATCGGCGCCGGCGATCGTCACCATCGACCGACTCATTCTCGACTGGGCTCCGCCGGACGTCGAACGTCTCGCCGTCTCGGACTTCCGGCCCGTGCTGGAGCTCGAGCCAGAGGTCATCCTGCTCGGCACCGGCGAAAGACAGCGGTTTCCCCCTCTGGCAGTCACGACAGCCATCCTGCGTCTCGGCATCGGAGTGGAAGTCATGGATACCGCCGCCGCCTGCCGAACATACAACATCCTCGCATCCGAGCAGCGGCGTGTCGCCGCCGCGCTGTTCATCCGTTGAGCTGCGGGCTGGCGGGCGTCACTGCGGTCGCGCCGGCAGATACTGCAGCGGGTTGACGGGCTCGCCGTCGCGGCGAATCTCGAAGTGCAGCGCGGCCGGCAGGCCGGCGCCGCTTCCCATCGTCGCGATCTCCTGACCGGCCGCAACGCGTTCGCCTTCTGCCACCAGCAACTGCTCGTTGTGCCCGTACGCACTCAGCCAGGTCGCATTGTGCCGGATGATCACGAGCGGCCCATAACCCGAGAGACCGCTGCCCGAATAGACGACTTCGCCATCCGCCGCCGCGACTACGGGCTCGCCCACACGGCCACCAATCACGATGCCTGACATCGTCCTGGCAGACTGGCGGAAACCGAATGCCACCTCACCCGCCGCCGGCCATAGCCATTGGCGGGGCGCGGGCTCGCCGCCGGCCTGCAGCGCCGGGGATGTGGAGACCGTTGCCGGTGCGCGCAAGCGCAGCCGTTGTCCGGGGAAGATGAGGGAACCGTCGCCCAGCTGGTTCCAGCGGGCGACGTCACGGTAATCAACACGGAAACGGGTGGCAATTGCAAACAGCGTATCGCCCTGCTTCACGACGTATGTTTCCGGCGGCGCCTGCGCGGACTCCGCCACCGGTTCGAGCCCCCCGCAGCCACCGAGGGCGACGAGCGCGAGAGCCGCGAGCGTCCCGGCCCGAACTGCCGTCGTGACGGACTTCAGCCCTTGCCCTCCACGAGCGGCACGAAGGTCACCCAGCAGAGGTGTTCACGTTCGATCCCTCCTGGCCCGCGGGTGATGCGTACGAGTTCCTGATTGCCGGGGGGACCCACGGGAAGTATCAGCCGGCCGCCTGGCCCAAGTTGCTCGACGAGGGCGGACGGCACCTCCGCGGGCGCGGCGGTCACGAGGATGCCATCGAAGGGGGCACGCCCCGGCCAGCCCTCGAAGCCGTCCCCGTGACGAAAGCGCACGTTGCCGAAACCGAGTGCGGTGATGCGCTGGCGGGCCGAGCGCTGCAGGCTCGCTATGCGCTCGATCGTAAAGAGCTGGCCTACGAGTGCCGCCAGCACCGCCGTCTGATATCCACAACCCGTGCCGACCTCCAGCACCTTCCCGGGGCGGCGGGTCTCGCCGTTCTCGATCAACGCCTGCGTCATGAGGGCAACGACATACGGTTGAGAGATCGTCTGGCCCTGGCCGATCGGCAGCGCGCTGTCCTCGTAAGCGCGGCTCGCGAGCGCCTCGTCGATGAACAGGTGCCGTGGCACCGCCCTGATGCGTTCCAAAACGGCCTTGCTGATGATGCCGTTTGATGCGAGGCGCTGCACGAGGCGTTCACGCGTGCGCGCCGACGTCATGCCGATGCCCTGCTTGTCGTCCTCGTCGATGATCATCGGGGCAGCCAGCGGGCGATGGAGGCGAGCGCCGCGTGGTGCGTCAGGTCGATCTGCAATGGAGTCACTGAGACCAGGCCGTTTTCGACGGCGTGGAAATCGGTGCCCTCACCGGCATCCTGTCCCGCACCGGCCGCGCCCACCCAGAACACGGGACGACCCTTGGGATCCTTCGTCTCCACGACCGGCTCGGAGCGGTGCCGGAACCCGAGCCGCGTCGCCTGGAAACCCTTGATTTCCGCAAACGGGCGATCGGGGACGTTCACGTTGAGTATCGTGTCCGCCGGCAGCGGCTCCTCCTGGAGGCGGCCGAGCAGGATGCGGATGGCCTGCCCGGCGGAATCGAAGTGTCGCAGCGTCTGCCCGGCCAGCGATACGGCAATCGCCGGCAGGCCGAGGAAGCGGCCCTCGACGGCGGCCGCGACGGTCCCGGAGTACAGGACGTCGTCACCCAGGTTCGCGCCGTGGTTGATGCCGGCAATCACCATGTCCGGCTCGTGATCCAGCAAGCCCGTGATAGCCACGTGGACACAATCGGTAGGCGTGCCGTTCACGTAATAAATGCCGTCCCGTGTGCGTCCCACGCGCAGCGGCGAGTCCAGGGTCAGGGAATGACTGGCTCCGCTCTGATTCCGGTCGGGCGCCACGATCGTCAGCTCCGCGAGGTCGGCGAGCGCGAGCGCCAGCGCCGCGAGGCCCTCCGACTGGTAGCCGTCGTCATTGCTAAGCAGTATCTTCACAAGCCCTACTTCTCTCCAGCGGCGACGGGAAGGCACCGGCGTCGGAGCCGATACGACGAACCATGACCAGGAAACCGCCTAAAAATATCAACTCGGAAGACTCCGCGCTATTCCGGGAAGCCGCAGCCGGTGCGCTCCCGGTGAGCACCAGGAAGGTGAACCTCCGCACGCCGCCGCCTCCGGCGCGCGCGCGGTTCCGCCGGCGTGACGAAGAGGAAGTGCTCAAAGAGTCGCTGCGGACGACCCCGGAATTGCTGGAGCTCGAAAGCGGCGAGGAGTTGAGCTTCCGCCGCCCCGGCGTTGCGGAATCCGTATTCAGACAGCTGCGCCGTGGCCGCTACGCAATCAAAGGCGAGCTGGACCTCCACGGTATGACGAGCAACCAGGCGCGGGAGGAATTGCGCGCATTCCTCGCCGACAGTCTGGATGCGCGGATTCAATGCGTACGGATCGTGCACGGGAAGGGACTGCGCTCGGGTGCCCGCGGACCCGTCCTGAAGGCGAGCGTAAACCGGTGGCTGCGCCAGTGGGACGACGTGCTCGCATTCGTGACGACGCCGGCACGTGACGGTGGAACGGGGGCCATTTACGTCCTGTTGCGTCGCTGAGCGAGCCTATTTCCGGGCCAGCCGTTCGACGAGCGCTTTCATCGCTGCGCGGGTCTCCGCACTGAACCACAGCTCCGCCGTCCGCGCGGCGTCCCTCGCCGGGTCAAGAGATGCAACCAGGCTCGCGCGCGCCGTCATCCGCGTGCGGTTCATCGCGATCGGCGGCAACGCGGCGACCTTCGCCGCCCACTCGCGAGCGCGCTCCATCAGCCGCTCCGGCTCGACGAGCTCGTCGAGCAGACCGGTACGCAATGCCTCGTCCATGGAGAGCAGCTCCGCGGTCGTCGCGAGACGCTGCGCGTGGCGCTGGCCGACGGCCTGCGCCAGAGCGCCGAGGATGCTTTCCGGCACTGGCAGCCCGACGGCCACCTCGTTCAGTCCCATCCTGAATGGTCCGCTGGCGCCGATCCGGTAGTCACAATGAAGCGCCAGCACCGTCCCGCCTGCCGGCGCATGGCCGCCGACCGCCGCGACGACCGGCACCGGGCTCGCGGCCAGCGCGCGGTTCAAGCGGAAGAAGCTCTCCCAGAATTGGCGGACAGCGCCCATCGGCTGGGGCAGCAGCTCCGGCACGTCGACGCCGCCGCTGAACATGCCCGGGCGCCCGGCGAGGACGATGACGCTGGCGCCCGCCCCGCAGGCCTCCGCATGCGCATTGCCGATGGCCTGCAGCAATTCCGGATTGAGCGCGTTTGCGGGCGGGCGATCCATTGCGATGTCGGCAATGCCCTCCCGCAGCGTCGTGCGAATCATCGTCATCGGTTCGCGAGCGGCACCGCATTGGCGGCGTGCCGGCGCCCGCTATCTCGCAGACGTTGTCCCAGGGCCGGGGTCGGGACCGCCCGGATAGATGAAGAAGCTCTCGTTGGGCCCGATGAGGCCGAGATCGGATCGCGCGCGTTCCTCGAGAGCCGAGAATCCCTGGCGCAGGTCAGCGACTTCCGCGTCGAGCCGGCGGTTGCGCTCCGTGAGCTGGCGATTCTCGGTACGTTGTGCCGCCACCTGTTCTTCGAGCCGTGCCACGCCCCGGAAGCCGTCCTCCGACACCCACAGCCGCACCTGGAGGATCGCCAGGATTACAACCAGCACAGCGGTGACGACCTTCATCAGCATCCTTCAGCCCCCGATCCGGACCGGATAGGCGTCGCGGCCGGCGTATGCAGCCGCGGGACCGAGCAGTTCCTCGATCCGCAGCAGCTGATTGTACTTCGACATGCGATCCGAGCGGCACAGGGATCCGGTCTTGATCTGCGTCGCCGACGTGCCGACCGCGATGTCGGCGATCGTGGCGTCGCAAGTCTCTCCCGACCGATGCGAGACAACGGCAGCATAGCCCGCGTCGGCTGCCATCGCGATGGCCTCGAGCGTTTCCGTCAGCGTGCCGATCTGGTTCGGCTTGATCAGGATCGCGTTGCCGACCCCCCGGCGTATGCCCTCCGCGAGAATGGCTGTGTTGGTCACGAAGAGGTCGTCGCCGACGAGCTGCACCCGTTCGCGGAGGGCGCGGGTGAGGAGCTCCCAGCCGTTCCAGTCGTTCTCCGCCATGCCATCCTCGATCGTGACGATCGGATAGCTTTCCGCCAGGCCGCGGAGGTAACTCACGAACTCCGCGGCGTCGAAGCTGCGGCCCTCACTTTCCAGGTGATAGCGCCCATCGCGGAAGAATTCCGAGCTGGCGACGTCGAGCCCGAGGTAGATATCGGTGCCCGCCCGGAACCCGGCTTTGCCAATGGCACTCATGATCGTATCGAGCGCCGCCGCATTCGACGGCAGGTCCGGCGCAAAGCCGCCCTCGTCGCCCACAGCGGTATTCAGACCTCTCTCGCGCAATACTGCTTTCAACGCATGAAATACCTCGGCCCCGTAACGCAGCGCTTCTCCGAAGCTCGGCGCGCCCGCCGGCAGGATCATGAACTCCTGGATGTCGACGTTGTTGTCCGCATGGGCGCCGCCGTTGATGATGTTCATCATTGGCACGGGCATTACGTAGGGGCCGCCACCGAGCGCGCGGAACAGCGGCAGCTCGCGCTCGCGCGCCGCCGCGTGTGCAGCCGCTAGCGACACCGCCAGCAGGGCGTTGGCGCCCAGGCGCGACTTGTTGTCCGTGCCGTCGAGCTCGCGGAGGCGGGCGTCGAGTGCCACCTGGTCACCGCCGTCCATGCCGACCAGCGTCGCCCGGATTGCGCCGTTCACGTTCGCGACGGCCTTGAGCACTCCCTTGCCGAGGTACCTCTTCCTGTCGCCGTCGCGCAACTCGACCGCTTCCCGGCTGCCCGTCGAGGCGCCCGAAGGGACGGCCGCCCTGCCCGTAGCCCCGCTCTCGAGCCTGACATCCGCTTCCACGGTCGGGTTGCCGCGCGAATCGAGTATTTCGCGGCCGCGAATGCTGACGATCCTGCTCATCGCAGTGCGGACTCCTCGAATGGCACACGCTTGACGGCCCGGTCGAGCTCCACCAGCGTGCCGAGCAACGCCTCCATGCGATCGAGCGGCCAAGCGTTCGGCCCGTCGCTCAGGGCCTCGGCCGGGCGCGGGTGTGTTTCCATGAAGAGACCGGCCACGCCGGTCGCGATCGCCGCGCGCGCGAGCGGCGCCACGAATTCACGTTGCCCGCCGGAGACGGTGCCCTGCCCTCCGGGCAGCTGCACTGAATGCGTGGCGTCGAAGACGACCGGGCAGCCGGTCGTGCGCATGATCACGAGCGAGCGCATGTCAGCCACCAGGTTGTTGTAGCCGAAACTGAACCCGCGCTCGCACACCAGAATCTGCCTGTTGCCCGTGTCATGCGCCTTCTGCACGACGTTGCCCATCTCCCACGGCGACAGGAACTGCCCCTTCTTGATGTTGACCGGCTTGCCGCAGGCGGCGACGCTGCGGATGAAATTGGTCTGACGGCAGAGAAACGCCGGTGTCTGCAGCACGTCGACGACCGCTGCGACCTCGCCGAGCGGGGTATCCTCGTGCACGTCGGTGAGCACCGGTATCCCGAGCTGCCGGCGGACTTCGGCAAGGATGCTCAGGCCCGCATCCAGTCCGAGCCCGCGAAAGCTCTTGCCCGAGGAACGATTGGCCTTGTCGAAGGACGCCTTGAAGATGAACGGGATTCCGAGCCGCTGCGTCATCTCCCGCAGCACCCCGGCCGTCTCCAGCACCAGCCCGTGACTCTCGATGACGCATGGCCCGGCGATCAGGAAGAACGGCTGAGCGGACCCGACCTCGAAACCGGCAAGCCTCATGCCCGGGCCGCGGCCGGCAATTCCTGCGCGCGCGCCTCGCGGGCCGCCCGGATGAAGCCGAGGAACAGCGGATGACCGTCGCGCGGATTGGACTTGAACTCGGGATGAAACTGGCAGGCGACGAACCACGGATGTGACGGCAGCTCGATCAGCTCGACCAGCCCATCGACGGAGAAGCCGGAGAACACCATGCCAGCAGCGCGAAACCGGTCGAGATAGCGATTGTTGAACTCGTAACGGTGCCGGTGCCGCTCGCGGATGACGTCGCGGCCGTAGATCTCACGCGCGCGCGTGCCGACTTGGACCCGGCACTCCTGCGACCCGAGGCGCATCGTGCCGCCCAGCTCGGACCGGCTCGATCTCGCCTGCAGGCTCCCGTCGCGATCCTGCCACTCGGTGATCAGCGCAATGACGGGATCCGGCGTGGTCGCATCGAATTCCGTGCTGTGCGCGCGCGGCATCCCGGCGACGTTGCGGGCGTACTCGATGACCGCCACCTGCAGGCCGAGGCAGATCCCGAGGTACGGCACGCGGTGCTCGCGGGCGTAGCGGACGGCTTCGACCTTGCCCTGAATTCCGCGGTCCCCGAATCCGCCGGGCACGAGGATCGCATCCACCTGTTCGAGGCAGGCGGTGCCGCTCGTCTCGATCTCGCGTGCCTCTATATAGCGGACGTTGACGCGCGTGCGCGTCCGGATCCCGGCGTGCTGCAGGGCCTCGCTGAGCGAGATGTAGGAGTCGCGAAAGTCCACGTACTTGCCGACCATGGCGACAGTCACGGCGCCGTCGGGATGCTTCCGGGCGGCGACCACCGCTTCCCATTCGGCGAGGTCGGCCGGCGGCAGCTCGAGCCCGAAGCGATCGGCAACGATCTGGTCGAACCCCTGTTCCCTGAACACCATCGGCAGGCGATAGATGTCGTCCACGTCTACCGCGGAGATGACCGCGCGCTCCTGCACGTTGGTGAAGAGCGCAATCTTCCTGCGCTGCTCCATGGGCAGCGGATGCTCGGAACGACAGACCAGGATGTCGGGTTGTATGCCGATCGAGCGCAGCTCCTTCACCGAATGCTGGGTCGGCTTGGTCTTGATCTCGGCGGACGTCGCAATGTAGGGCACGAGCGTCAGATGGACATAAACCACCTGGGATGGACCGAGGTCCACGCCAACCTGGCGAATGGCCTCCAGGAACGGCAGGGACTCGATGTCGCCCACCGTGCCGCCGATCTCCACGATGCAGACGTCGGCGTCGCCGGCGCCGAGCGCAATGCTGCGCCGGATTTCGTCGGTGACGTGAGGGATGACCTGCACGGTCGCCCCGAGATAGTCGCCGCGGCGCTCCTTGGCAATGACGCTGCCGTAGATCCTGCCGGTCGTGAAATTGCTGTGCCGGCCCGTCGTCGTGCGCACGAAACGCTCGTAGTGGCCGAGATCGAGATCGGTCTCGGTGCCGTCCTCCGTGACGAACACCTCGCCGTGCTGAAACGGGCTCATCGTGCCGGGATCCACGTTGAGATACGGGTCGAGCTTCACCATGCTGACCCTGAGGCCGCGGGCCTCGAGAATGGCGCCGAGGGAAGCGGACGTGATCCCCTTCCCCAGGGACGACACGACACCACCGGTCACGAATACATAGCGCGGCATCTGATCATCCGGTCCGAGCCACCCACGGCCAATAACGGCGCGGCCAGCTGCCACATGCAACCCGGCCACAGGAAAATAAAAATTCCGGAGCGATCCAGCCGCCCCGCGGAGAATTCAGATGGGAGAGGAACGTTACCAGATAGCCCCGGCGCCTACAACGTGACTTCACTCGATGGGCGGATGATCCTGCCAGTGCACGCGCAGACCCTGCTCCGCCGCGCCGGCCGCAAATTCCGCGGCCACCCAGAGATCCGCCACGGCCGCCAGCGCGTCCCCGGACCAGAGCAGAGGGATTCGCTCGCGCATCCATGGCACGACGCCACGTTCCTGCAGCAGTTTCTTTAGTTCGCGCGCGTGCCCGGACCCGAGCGGCTGGATGCGCTCACCGCCGACGCGATAGCGCACGGCGAGCTCGCCGCCCACTTTCGACGCCGACAGACCGCTGCCGCGCGAGCGCACCAGGCGCAGGCGTCCGCAGCCATAGCCGAGATCGACCGCGCCGCCGGCGTTTGCTCTCAACGTGAGAGGTGCGTGCGCCGGCGCCGGCGTAAGCGGCGGCAGCAGATACAGCGCGTCCCTGTAACGGCGGATTTCGCCGCCTGCCCAGGACAGAGCCGGGTTGCGGTCCCCGCCGGCCGCGAGGAGCTGCGTCAGCCCTTCACCGAGATGGCTCTCGGAGGGAACCGAGCCGAGCCGGTTCCGGCATAGGTGCCGCAGGAGATTGCGCCGGCGCGGCTCGCTGAGCGCCCTCAGGGCGGGGATCGACACGCGCCCGGCGCGCTGCACGCGCCGCGCATCCTGCGCCGCCAGCTCGTCGAGCACGCCGGCGGCTTCGGCGCAGAGACGGGCGCTGCGCGCGACGGTGCCGCGCATACCGGGCCAGCGGCGCGCAAGCGCCGGCAGGACCTGGTGGCGGAGGTAGTTGCGATCCATGTGCTCGTCCGCGTTGGCGGGGTCCTCGATCCAGGTGAGCCCTTCCCGGGCGGCGTAATCGAAGAGCACGGCGCGCGGCACGTCGAGCAGGGGCCGCAGCACGAAGCCTCCGCCGAGCGGCGCCCGCCGGGGAATTCCCGCGATTCCCGCCACACCGGAGCCGCGCATGAGATTCATGATGACGGTCTCGACCTGATCGTCCCGGTGATGTGCCGTGACGAGCAACTCTCCAGGCGCGAGGACAGCGGAAAGCGCGCCATACCGGGCCCGACGCGCCGCCGCCTCGAGACCCTCCCCGCTCCGGCTCTCCACCGTGACGCGCTCCGTCGCGAACGGCACACCCAGGGCCGCACACAGCAGCCGGCAGCGCTCCCCCCAGGCCACTGCGTCGGGATGCAACTGATGATCCACGTAGACCGCCCGCAACGGGTGGACGCCGCCTCTGGCCAGCAGGTGGAGCAGGACGGTGGAGTCGAGACCGCCACTGAGGGCGACGCAGATCCCGGCGCCGGGACTCGCGAGCACCGGCGCGATGACGCTGCGCAGGTCTTCAGCCATGTCGTGCGTCGTGACGCCGGGGGCCCCGCCGGCTATCGTCCGCCATGGCGGGGTCAGGCCTCGCGAAAACGACCGAAGGACTGGATTCGCGCCTGCCGGCGCTCGAAGAGCTCGGTCGCGTCGAGCACCTCGAGATCGCGCAGCGCCGAGAGCAGGGCTGCCTTCAGCGATTCAGCCGCTGCGCGGGGATCGCGATGCGCGCCGCCGAGCGGCTCGCGCACGACTTCATCGACCAGACCGAGCTCCTGCAGGCGCGGCGCCGTGATCCCCATCGCCTCGGCGGCAGCCTCCGCCTTCTCCGCGCTCTTCCAGAGGATGCTCGCACAGCCCTCCGGGGAGATCACCGAGTAGACGCTGTATTCGAGCATGATCAGGCGGTCGCCGACGCCGATCGCAAGCGCCCCACCGGAACCTCCCTCCCCGATTACGGCGCTCACGATCGGTGTACGCAGCCGTGCCATTTCGAAGAGGTTCCTGGCGATGGCTTCGCTCTGCCCGCGCTCCTCGGCGTCGAGACCCGGGTAGGCGCCCGGCGTATCGATCATCGTGATTACCGGCAGCCTGAACCGCTCGGCCATCTGCATCAGCCGCAGCGCCTTGCGATAGCCCTCGGGCTTGGGCATGCCGTAGTTGCGACGCACGCGCGACTTCGTGTCGCGCCCCTTCTGGTGGCCGATGAACATCGCCGGCTTCCCCTCGAGCCTGCCGAGCCCCCCGACGATCGCGGGATCGTCGGCGTACATCCGGTCGCCATGCAGCTCCTGGAAATCCGGACAGAGGATCTCGAGATAGTCCAGCGTATAGGGGCGCAGCGGATGCCGGGCGAGCTGCGCGACCTGCCAGGACGTGAGACCGGAGAAGATGCTCCGTGTGAGCGCCTCGCTCTTTTCCTTGAGCCGCTCGATCTCGTCGCTGATGTTGATCTCGGAGTCGTCACCGACGAATCGCAGTTCGTCGATCTTCGCCTCGAGCTCGGCGATGGGTTGTTCGAAGTCGAGAAACTTGAGATCCATCCGCTTCCAGATTCCTGCGCGAACGCCGGCGACACTATAGCCGCCTGGCGACGCTCAGTGCAGCTGCTGTCCCACCTCGTAGACGAAGCGGAAGCCATCGGCGCCAACGAGCTCCGACAGCCGTTCCCGCAGCTCGCGACTCGGGCGCACCGTCCATTCTTCTCCCAGGGCCAGACGGGCCTGGGCGTCGGCGGCGGAATAATAGACCCAGATCCCGCAATGACCGGGGCGGAACGGCTCCAGCGCCAGCCTGAGCTTCCTCGCGTCCACCCGTGACCCGGGACCGTTTGACCAGCGGATCAGCAATCGCGATGCCCGCTTCTCGATGACGCGGTCGATGTCCATGACGTCGCGAGCGGCGACACGCCAGCCGTCGATGAAGGCGTCCCAGCGCAGCTGTCCCGGCACCACGACGATCGCGTCGTTGCCGAGAGAGCTGCGGCAGCGCTCGTAGGTCTCGGGGAAGATCGTGATCTCCATCACGGCGCTGCCGTCGTCGATCTCCGCGGTGATGCGCCCGGTGCGCTTGCGCAGGTTCGTGACGAGGCCCGCAATGGTCGCTTCGCGCCCGCTCTGATATTCCGTGCCGGCTGGCGGTGGCGGCGCCGCAGTCAATGCGGCCACCGAGCCGGAGGTGAAGTAGGCGGCGTCCGCGCGGTACTGGTCGAACGGGTGGCCGCTCAGGTAGAGGCCGAGACTCTCGCGCTCCGCGGCGAGCCGGCGGCCGATCCCCCAGTCGTCCAGCGTCGGGATCGGCGCACCGGGCGCATCGACCTTTGCCGCCAGTCCGAACATGTCGGACTGGCCGGCATCGCGCGAGCGCGCCGCCTGTTCAGCTCCACCGAAAGCCGCCGGCAGCGCCGCCATCAGGCTCGCCCGGTTCGGTCCGAGGCCGTCCATCGCACCGGCCTTGATCAGCGCTTCCATGGCACGCCGCCCCACGCGCGGCCCGCCGACGCGACGGCAGAAGTCGTGCAGATCGGCGTAGTCGCCGCCTGCGCCACGCACCTGGCAGATGTGCTCGGCCGCCGCCTGGCCCAGGCCCTTGATCGCGCCGAGCCCATAACGGATCACGTTCGGGCCGCTCACCAGGAAGACGTGCTCGCACTCGTTGACGTGAGGCGCCTGCACGACGAGGCCGAGATTCTCGCATTCGCGCTTCAGGAACACGAGCTTGTCCGTGTCGTCCATTTCGCAGGTCAGCACCGCGGCCATGAAGGCCGCGGGGTAGTGCGCCTTGAGCCAGGCCGTCTGGTACGCAAGCAGCGCGTAGGCCGCCGAGTGTGAGCGGTTGAAACCGTATTCGGCAAACTTCTCCATCAGGTCGAAGATTCTGGCGGCGACGCCGGGCGCGACGCCCTTCGCCGCGGCGCCTGCCAGAAACACGGAACGCTGCTTGGCCATCTCCTCCGGCTTCTTCTTGCCCATCGCGCGGCGCAGGAGGTCCGCGCCACCGAGGGTATAACCGGCGAGGATCTGGGCGATCTGCATCACCTGCTCCTGATACACGATCACGCCATACGTGCTTCTCAGCACCGGCTCGATCTCCGGATGCAGATAATCGCCCGCGGAGGCGGACCCCGAGTGCTTGCGCGCGATGAAATCGTCGACCATGCCCGACTGCAGGGGGCCGGGTCGGAACAGGGCCACGAGCGCCACGAGGTCGTCGAAATGGTCCGGCCGCAGCCGCTTGACGAGCTCCCTCATGCCGCGGGATTCGAGCTGGAACACCGCGGTGGTCTTGCCGGAGCGCAGGAGATCGAAGGTTCGAGCATCGTCCAGCGCAAGCGCGCCGATGTCGACCGGCTGCTCGCCCGCCGCGCGCCTCTGCGCGTTGATCGTCTTCATGGCGCGGTCGATGATCGTAAGCGTGCGCAGGCCGAGGAAGTCGAACTTCACGAGGCCGACGGCCTCCAGCCCGTCCTTGTCGAACTGCGTGACGGTCGTCGTCTCGCCCTCCACGCGATACAGGGGCGCGAAATCCGTGATCCGCGTCGGCGCGATCACCACGCCGCCCGCATGTTTGCCGGCGTTGCGCACGAGACCCTCGAGCTGGCGCGCAAGATCGAGCACCGAGCGCACGTCCTCATCGCTCTCGCAGAGCGCGCGCAGTTCCGGCTCCCCGCCGATCGCGTCTGCGAGCTTGATCTTCGGCTCCGGCGGTATCAGCTTGGCGATCCGGTCCGTGAATCCATAAGGGTGGCCGAGGACGCGCCCGACGTCGCGCACGACGGCGCGTGCGGCCATCGTGCCAAAGGTGATGATCTGGGAAACCCGCTCGCGCCCGTAGCGCTCGGCCACGTAGTCGATGACGCGATCGCGGCCGTCCATGCAGAAGTCGATGTCGAAGTCGGGCATTGAGACGCGCTCGGGATTCAGAAAGCGCTCGAACAGCAGGCTGTGCAGGATCGGATCGAGCTCCGTGATGCCGAGGGCCCAGGCACAGAGCGACCCGGCGCCGGAACCACGGCCGGGTCCGACCGGGATGCCGTTCGCCTTCGCCCACTGGATGAAATCGGCGACGATCAGGAAATAGCCTGCAAATCCCATCCGGCAGATGACGTCGAGCTCCTGCTCCAGGCGGGCCCGGTAGTCCGCGCCGGTGTGCCTGCCCTCGGGACGCGCGCCTGCCATCCGGACCGACAGCCCGCGGCGGCTTTCGGCGATCAGAAACTCGTTGACGGTCGATCCCTCCGGTACGGCGAGCTCCGGCAAGTGCGCTTCACCGAGCGCAAGCGCCAGGTTGCAGCGGCGGGCAATTTCGACGGCGTTTTCGATCGCCTCGGGCAGATCGGCGAACAACTCGGCCATTTCGGCCGGACTGCGCAGGTACTGCTGCTCGCTGTAGCTGCGCGCGCGCTCGGGATCATTTAGCACGCGGCCCTGCTGGATGCAGACGCGCGCCTCGTGGGCTTCGTAGTCGACCGCGCGGAGGAAGCGCACGTCATTCGTCGCGACCACGGGGATCGCGCTCGCCGCGGCCAGGCGCACGGCGTTGGCGAGCTGCTCCCTTTCCCCCGCCCTGCCCGTCCGCACCAGCTCCAGGTAGAAATCGCCGTCGAAGAAATCCCGGAGCTCATGCACGATCGCCGCGGCCTCCTCCATCCTGCCGGCGGCGAGGGCCGGCGCGAGCAGTCCTTCGCCGCCGCCCGACAGTGCGATCAACCCTCGCACACCGCCATCGGCCAGCCAGCGTTTGTGAATGACCGGCAACCCGGCCTCCTGCCCCTCGAGATACGAGCGCGATACGAGACGTGCCAGGTTCGCATAGCCCTCGGCATTGCGGCACAGGAGCACGAGCCGTCCGGGGGCTCTGTCCGCGGCCGCGCGCACCCACACTTCGGCACCGACGATCGGCTTCACCCCGGCCGCCTGCGCCGCCTTGTAGAACGTCACCATGGCAAACAGATTCGCCTGGTCGGTCAGCGCAATCGCGGGCATTCCGGCCGCGCGCGCCGCCGCCAGCAATTCCGGGATCCGGACGACGCTGTCCACCAGCGAATACTCGCTATGGACATGCAGATGCACGAACGCGGGCGTCATAGGGGCGGATTATAGGCGTGCATCCTGTCGCTCACGATGCGGGCGGAAGCCTCGCCACGTCGAGCACGGCGCGGGCGGCCACTCCGCTTGCTCCCAGGCGCAGGGCGCTGCCGAGCTCGGCGAAGCGACGTTCCAGCTCGTGGCGTCGCTGCGGCGAGCCGAGCAGATCTCCAACCGCAAGGGCCAGGCGCTCCGGGGTCGCCTCGTCCTGGAGCAGTTCGGGCACGAGGAGCTCGCCGGCGAGCAGATTGGGCAGTGAGACGAAACGCACTCTGATCAATGCGCGGCCCGCCCAGTAACTGACAGGCGCCACGCGATACGCTACCACCATCGGCCTGCCGATGAGCATCGCCTCCAGGGTGATCGTGCCGGATGCGAGCAGCACGACGTCGCTCGCGGCGATGACCTCGCGAGCGCGACCATCCACGAGATGGAGATTGAGCCCGCTGCCATGCGCGGCCACCTGGCCTTCGAAAACGCGGCGGATGGCGGGCGTCGCGAGACCCGCGGCAAAACCGATCCCGGGCACGTCACGCTGCAGGCGCGCCGCCGCCTGCAGGAACCCCGGGCCGAGCCTGTTGACCTCGCCCATCCGGCTGCCCGGGAAGAGTCCCACGACCGGGCTGGCGGCGATACCGAGCGCCATGCGCGCCGCGCCGACGTCGGTGCGGCCCGGGATCTGGTCGGCGAAGGGGTGTCCGACAAAGGTCGCAGGCACGCCGCGGGCTTCGAGAAACGGCGCTTCGAAGGGCAGCAGGCACAGCACGCGGTCGCACGCGGCGCGAAGCACCCGCACCCTGCCCTGGCGCCAGGCCCAGACGCTCGGGCAGACGTATTGCACCGTGGGGACGCCCACCCGGTGCAGCCGCGACGCCAGCCGCAGGTTGAAATCGGGGGAATCGATGCCGACGAACGCGGCCGGGCGTACGGATGTCAGCCGGGCGGTGAGACTCCGGCCGAGCCGCGCGATGCGAGGCAGGTGGCGCACGACTTCCGCCACGCCCATCACCGCGAGATCCTCGGAAGGAAACCAGGCCTCGCAACCGGCCGCCCGCATTGCCGGCCCGGCAACGCCGACAAAGCCGAGCTCGGGCCGCAGACGCCGCATGGCCTCGATCAGCCCCGCACCCAGCTGGTCGCCCGATGCCTCACCGGCGACCAGGGCGATACGCGTCATCGCAGTATGCTTCGCTCCGAGCGGTCGATGAAATCGACGAGCACCTTCACCTCCGGCTGGCCGATGGCGAGCTCGGCGAGTTGCTCGCGCGCCTCGACGAGCCGCAAGCTCGATCGATAGAGGATGCGGTACGCCTCCCTGAGGTTGCGCAGCTGGTCGGCCGTGAAGCCGCGCCGCTTGAGGCCCTCCTGGTTGATCCCCCTCGGCTCGGGCGGCTGGCCGGCCACCATCATGAAAGGCAGCACGTCGCGGGTGATCCCGGCCTGACCGCCGATGAAGCTGTGCACGCCGATCCGGCAGAACTGATGGATGGCGACGAAGCCGCTCAGGATCACGTGATCCTCGAGATGCACGTGCCCGGCGAGCGTCGCGTTGTTGGACATGATGACGTGATTGCCGATCTGGCAGTCGTGCGCGATGTGCGTGTAGGCCATCAGCCAGTTGCCGTCACCGACGCGAGTCACGCCACCGTCCTGCAGGGTGCCGCGATTGATGCTGCAATATTCGCGGATCGTATTGCCGTTGCCGATGACGAGCTGCGTGTCCTCACCGCCATACTTCTTGTCCTGGGGATCTTCGCCGATCGAGGCGAACTGGAAGATGCGGTTGCCCTCGCCGATCGTCGTCGGCCCCTTGATGACGACGTGTGGCCCGATCACTGAGCCCTTGCCGATCCTGACCCGCGGCCCGATGACGGTGAATGCGCCGACGGCGACGTCGCTCGCCAGCTCGGCTTCGGGAGAGATCGCCGCGCTCGCGTGGATCACGCCTTGCTCTCCGGCGGGTCGGCCAGCGCAGCCTCGAGCTTCTGCAGGCGGCGGGCGAGCTCGTCGAGACGCCCGAAGCGCACCGCATTCTTGCGCCAGCGCCCCGCCTCGTCCGCGGGGATGACCCCGCCATATATGCCGGGGCGGTCTATCGAATGCGCCACCTGGGCGCCGCCGCCGATCACGACGTCGTCGGCCAGGGTGACGTGCCCGTTGATCTTTGCGTCGCCTCCGATGATGCAGCGCGCGCCGATGTGGGCGCTGCCCGCAACACCCGCCATCCCGGCGATGGCGGTATGGGCGCCTATCACGACGTTGTGACCGATCTGGATCAGGTTGTCGAGCTTCACGCCATCGCCGATCACGGTGTCGTCGATGGCACCGCGGTCGATCGTCGTGTTCGCGCCGACCTCCACGTCATCGCCGATCACGACGGTGCCGAGCTGCGGCACCTTCGTCCATGCGCCAGTGGGCTCGCGCGCAATGCCGAAACCATCGGCGCCGATGATGGCGCCGGAGTGAAGCAGACAGCGGCGTCCGACGCGCACCCTGTCGTAGAGTATCGCACCGGACATGATGCGCGTGTCGTCGCCTACCGCGCAGCCCGCGCCGACCACGGCGTTTGCACCGATGAAGACCCGCTCGCCGAGCACGGCTCCGGGCCCGATCACCGCGCCGGTCTCGACCTGGCAGTTGCCGGCAAGGCGACATCCGTCAGCGAGGTGGGCGCCGGCCGCGATACCCGCCCGTAGCGGCGTCAGTGGGTGCAGTTCCGCAGCGACGCGCGCATAGGTCAGATAGGGATTGCCGCTGACCAGACACGCGACCGGACAGGCGTCCGCGTCGCCGGCGGCGAGCACGACGGCACTCGCCCTCGTGACCGCCAGCTGGGGACGGTACTGCGGATTTGCCAGGAAGGCGATCGCGCCCGCCTGCGCCGCGGCCAGCGTGGCCACGTGATCCACGGCCGTGGCCGGATCGCCCCGTAACTCGCAACCGTGACGCACCGCGAGCATTCCCAGCGTCACCGCCATGGCGATGACTCGGACTCATGCCGTCTCGTGGAGCGCATCGGGCCTCAGGGCTTGCCGGCAGCCTTGCTCTTGAAGCTGGCTTCCATGCTCGCCAGCACCTGCGCCGTGACGTCGAGATTCGCCGTGGCGTAGAGCACGCCGTCACCGATGACGAGGTCATAGCCGTTCTGCTTCGCGAAGGCCTGCACTTCGGTCACGATCTCCCGCTGCAACTTGCTGACGGCCTCGCTTTGCCGCACGTTCACGTCCTCCTGGAACTCGTTCGACGCGCCGCGCGAGATCGCGCTCGTCGTCACGGTATTTGCTCTCCGCGTTACGACGTTCCTCCGCGCCCATGACCGGCGAATCCTTCTCGAGCTTGGCCTGCCGGTCCTTCAGCTCGGTCTGTTTGGCGAGCAGCTCCCTCTGGCGGGGAGCGAACTGATCGTCCATCGCCTTCTTCACCGCGACCGCCTGCGGCGACTGCTGCATCAGCCGGGCTACGCTCACTACGGCGATCTTCGGCGTCGCGGCCTGCGCGAAGGCGGCGCCGGCGCCAGCAGCGCACAGGCGAAGATCGCCGGGGGAAGGTACATCCATCTGCTCATATTCGTCAGTCCTTCATTGTTTGAGAAATCAGAACGCGTTGCCGATGGAGAACTGGAACTGCTCCGTGTCATCCCCATAGGAAAGCGCGCTCCCCTTTTGCGCATTGAGCGGGAAACCATAACTGAAGCGGAACAGGCCGAGGGGCGCGAGCCATTGGGCCGAAATGCCGACCGACTGCTTCAGGTTTCCGAGATCGAAATGATAATCGATCTCGCGTTGAGTTGTTTGGAGCGAAGAATTGCACTCCTCCGGTCGAGAATACGTTGCCGATGTCGTAAAACACCGTCACGCGCGCGCGACTGCGCCACTTCTCCGGGATCGGCAGGATGAGCTCGGTCTGCGCCGCCGTGATCAGGTTGCCGCCATAGGGATTGCCGAAACTGTCCCGCGGCCCGAGGAAGTTCTCGCGGAATCCGCGCACCGTGTCCGGCCCGCCCGCGAAATAGTTCTTGTACGGCACGATCGCCGTCGTGTCGCCGAAGGCATCGCCGAAGCCGAGATCCAGATTGAAGGCCAGAGTGAAATAGCGGCCCATCGGGAGGTATTGGGCGCCGCTGTAATTGATCGTGTAGTACTCGACATCGGCGCCCGGGATGGTCGTGGACAGCACCAGGCGGTGACGGGCACCGCGATCGGCGAAGAGGGCGCGATTCCGGCTGTCGTAGACCCATCCCGCGACGAGATCGAAGCTGTTGAAATACGTCCCGTAAATCGTCGCCGCGCCCACGCTCTCCGCGAAGCTGTCGCCGTTGTTCTGCACCCATTGCTGTGCCTGGGCGCTGCTGCAGGAATCGGCCAGCAGGTTCGACTCCTGCCAGTTGACGCCGAAGATCAGCCGCTGGAACTCGGTGATCGGGTAGCCGTACTCCACCGACGCGGTGAACGTCTCCGTGGAGAAGTCCGAGGCGCCGGACGTGTATTGCGTGATGTCGCGATAAGCGAGACTGACGGTCCGGCTGACCTCGTCGATGATTCGTGTACGGATCAGTGTGCGAGATGCTGTAGATCGTGCGGTACTGTCCCGTACTGACGTCCGCCTGCACGCGATTGCCCGTGCCGAGAAAATTGGTGTGCACGAAGTTGCCGTTCAGAAGAAACCCCTGCGAACCCGAATAGCCGATGCCGCCGCCGAATTGCCCGGGAAGTCCCTCATCGATGTCGAAATCGATGTCGACGAGGTCCGGCGTCCCGGCCACCGGGTTGGTGTTGACCTCCACCTTCTCGATGTAGGGCAGGCGTTGCAGTCTGGTCTTGGAGCGTTCGAGCTTGCTGTTGGAAAGGTAGCCGCCCTCGAACTGGCGCACCTCCCTGCGCAGGACCTCGTCGTTCACCGAAGAAGCACCGTTGAAATTGACGCGCCTGACATACACACGGTTCTTCGGCTCGACGTAGAGGGTGATGGCGGCGGTCTTCTCGGTCTTGTCGAGCTCCGGCACGGGTTCGACGGTCGCGAAGGCATAGCCCTCCTCGCCGAGCCGCAGCCGGATGAGGTCGGCGCTCTGCGTGATGACGCGCTGTGAATATGTCTGCCCCGGCTTGATGAGCACGAAGGGGTTGAGCTCCCGCTCGCTCAGGATGAGGTCGCCGGCGAGCTTCACGTCAGAAATCCTGTAGCGGTCTCCTTCGGCAATGTTCACCGTCACGAAGATGTCCTTCTTGTCGGGTGACAGGGCGACCTGCGTGGATTCTATGCGGAAATCCGCGAAGCCCTGGTCCATGTAGAAAGACTTCAGGGTCTCGAGGTCGCCCTGCAGCGCCTCGCGCGAATAGCGATCGTCCTGGCGGATGAAAGACAGCCAGTTCGGCATCTTCAGCTGGAACTTGTCGATGATCTCGTCGTCGGGAAAGCTGTGGTTGCCGACGATGTTGATCTGCCGGATCCGAGCGCGGTCGCCTTCGTGGATCTTGATCGCGATCTTCACCTTGTTGTCCGGCAACTCTTCGACGTCCGTCGTGATGCGCGCGCCGTACTTCCCCTGGCTGTAGTACGGTATCCGTCAACGACTGCTCGACCTCGTCGAGGACCGAGCGGTTGAAGGTGCGACCGGATTTCAAGCCGATCTTGGCAAGATTCTCGTTCAGCTCCTCGGTCTTGATGTCTTTGTTGCCGGTGATCGTGAAGCTCTCGATGGAAGGCCGTTCCGCGACCGCGATAACCAGCGTGCCGTTGTCCCAGCGGAGTTCGACATCCTTGAAGAAACCGGTCGCGTAGACCGCCCGTATCGCTTCCTGGGTCCGCTGCTGGTCGAGCCGGTCGCCGATATTGAGCGGCAGATAGTTGAAGACGGTGCCCTCGGAGATGCGCTGCAGCCCCTCGATGCGGATGTCCCTGATGACGAGCGGCTCCTGGCCGGGCGCGCGCGCGCCGGCGGCAAAGAAGCCGCAGGCGAGAAGCGCCCGGGCGCACGCGAGCATCTGGCGGGAACGGCGTCTCAACACGATCAGCCGAGCAGACGCGAGATATCGTTGTAGAAGGCGAAGCTCATCAGCATGAGCAGCAAGAATATCCCCACCTGCTGGCCGATGAGCTGCGCGCGCTCCGACAGCGGCGAGCCCTTGGCAGCCTCGGCGATCTGGTAGGCGATCTGGCCGCCGTCGAGCATCGGCACGGGGAGCAGATTCAGGATCCCGAGACTGATGCTGACGACTGCGAGAAAGCTCAGGAACGCGGCGACGCCCACGCTGGCGCTGTACCCGGCATATTGCGCGATGTTGATCGGCCCGCTGATGTTGCGCACGGACACATCGCCGGTGACCATGCGCGCCACCATGCGCACCGTCAGGCTCGCCATCTCCCAAGTCCGGCGCAGACTCTCGCCGAGCGCCGCGCCGGCGGGATACCGCTCGTACATCTCGTCCGGCAGTTGGGGCCCCGCCCCGATCCGTCCAATGACCCCGTCCTGTGTCTCCGCCCGCTCGATCTCCAGTTCGATGCGCAGACGGCTGCCGCCGCGCTCCACGAATACCTCGATGGACTTGCCGGGGCGCTCGCGCACGAACCGCACCCACTCGGGCCAGGTGTCGATGAGCTCGCCGTCCGCACTCACGATCCGGTCACCGGGTTTAAGGGCAGCCCGTTCCGCGCTGCCTCCCGGCGTGACGCTCCCGAGGATCGCCGGAGGGGTCCAGGGCTGAATGCCGAGCCCGGTGAACAGCTGGCCGGGCTCGGTCAGCGAAGACGCGCGGCCGGCGGTGTCGAGCACGGCCGCGCGCTCGGTGCGGTCCTTATCACGCACTGTGAGCGCGATGCGGCCCGAATCCAGCATCTCGTCCAGGATGGCGACGATCGCGCCCTCCCAGGTGGCAGTGGGTCGGCCGCCGACGCTCGTGATCTCTTCGCCGCCGTGGAGTCCGGCCCTGGCCGCGATGGAGTCCGGAGTGACTTCGCCGATCAGCGGCCGCACCCCGGGCACGCCGATCATGAACATCGCCCAGTAGGCGACGATCGCGAACAGAAAATTGAGCAGCGGGCCCGCGGCCAGGATCGCGATGCGTGTAGGAATGGGCTGCCGGTTGAAAGCCCGATGCTGTTCCGCGAGCGTGACCGGGCAGTCGCGCTCGTCCAGCAGCTTCACGTAGCCGCCGAACGGAATCGCGGAGACGCAGTATTCGGTGCGGTCAGCGCCGGCGCGCCTGATCCACAGCGGCCGCCCGAAACCTATCGAATAGCGCAGCACCTTCACGCCCAGCAGGCGCGCGGCGATGAAATGGCCGTACTCGTGGACGGCAACGAGTATGCCGATTGCGACCAGAAATGCGACGGCTGGGATCAGGAAATTCATAAGGACGCGCAGCTCATGATCTCAAGGCCGGCAACCCGGTTGCAACCGCGCCTGCGTCAGGCGCCAAGCCAACCGAGCCAGCCCGCCTCCAGCACAAACAGCGGTGCCGCGGCGGTGACGCTGTCCACCCGGTCGAGCACTCCGCCGTGCCCGGGGAAGAGGTTCCCGCTGTCCTTGAGGCCGGCGTTGCGCTTGAACATGCTGACCGTGAGATCGCCGATGACGGAGACGGCGGCGACGCTCATTCCGAGCGGCAGCGCCGGGACGATCGACTCGCCGAGAATCGCTGCACCTGCTGCAGCGGCCAGCGCCGCGCACGCCATGCCGCCCAGGACGCCTTCCCAGGTCTTGCCCGGGCTGACGCGGGGCGCCAGTTTCACCCGGCCGAACCGGCGACCCATGAAATAGGCGCCGACGTCTGCCGCCCACACTGTGCCGAGCGCCAGCAACAGCAACTTGCGGCCGTTCACGCTGGTATACAGCAATGCCGCGAGCGACAACCATGCCGGCAGCAGCACGAGCACGCCGCTCACGGCCGTGGCCAGCCTGCCGATCGGCACGGGAAAGCGCACGATCCCCACAAACGAATACGCCCACCAGAGCATGCTCAGGGCTGCCACCTGCGCGATCGAGACGTAGCGGGGAACCATCACCTCGGCAGCTGCAATGAGGGCCGCCACGGCGGCGACGTAGATCACTCTCGCCGCAATCCGGTGATACCCGAGAAAAGCAGACCACTCCCAGGCGGCGCCGATGACGAACGCCCCAATGAGCAGCAGCCCGAAAACCTTCGGCAGGAGTACGAATGCGGGCAGCAGGAGCGCGACCAGCACCGCGGCCGTACCGATGCGCTGTGCAAGAGCGTTGGCGGGCATGACGACGGTACGGGTCGCGGCGGGTGAGGTCGCGCTCGGCATCAGTCCGCCAGCGCCTCGAGCTGGTCGTCGGTGCGGCCGAATCGGCGGTGGCGGCTGCGAAAGTAGGCAAGTGCCTCGAGCAGCTGTGGCGCTCCGAAATCGGGCCAGAGCGTGTCCGTGAAATAGAGTTCCGTGTATGCCAGATCCCACAAAAGGAAATTGCTGATGCGTTGCTCGCCGCCCGTCCGGATGAGCAGGTCCGGCGCTGGCAGCCCGGCAAGCGCCATGTGACGGGCAAGCACGGACTCATCCACGGCATCGGGGTCCAGATCCCCGGCGCGAACCTTGGCGGCAACCCGCCGCGCCGCCTGCACGATGTCCCAGCGCCCGCCGTAGGCGACCGCCAGTACGAGCGTCATCCGGCTGTTGCCTGCCGTCCGCGCTTCCGCGGCGGCGATCCGTTTCCGCAGGATCTCGGGAAGGAATTCCCTGGCGCCGATGAAGCGCAGCTGAATCCCGTTCTCGTGGAGCTCGTCGACCTCACGCTGCAGCACCTCGACGAAGAGCCGCATGAGGCTATTCACTTCATCCGCGGGCCGCTGCCAGTTCTCGCTGCTGAAGGCGAACAGCGTGAGCGCCTCGATATTGGCCTCCACGCAGGCCTTTGCCACCGACCGGGCAGCGCGCACCCCGGCTCTGTGACCGGCATGCCGTGGCTTGCCGTGGGCGCAGGCCCACCGCCCGTTGCCGTCCATGATGACGGCGACATGCCTGGGCAGGCACTGAGTCAAAGCACCGGTGTTGGCTTCGAGCTTCATTCGTGTCAATACGTCTCCTGGAAAAGCCTCATACCTGCATGATTTCTTTTTCTTTATCGGCGCATACCTGGTCGACCTGCGCGACGAAGCGGTCAGTGATCTCCTGAATCGCGTGCTGGGCCTTCCGTTCGTCGTCCTCGGTGATCTCCCGCTCCTTCAGCAACTCCTTGAGATCGCTCAGGACGTCGCGGCGGATATTGCGCACGGAGACCCGGGCGTGTTCGGCATCACGATGGATGTGCTTGACCAGGTCCTTGCGCCGCTCCTCCGTGAGTGGCGGCAACGGCACGCGGATGACGGTGCCTGCGGTCACCGGCGTCAGCCCGAGGTCGGAATTCATGATCGCTTTCTCGATAACCTGCACCATCTTCTGTTCCCACGGAGTCACGCTGAGAGTGCGCGCGTCTTCGACCGCGACGTTGGCCGTCTGGTTGAGCGGCACGCTCGAACCGTAGTAGTCGACGTGGATATGTTCCAGCAGGCTCGTGTGTGCGCGACCGGTGCGAAGCTTCTTCAATCCCTGGCTGAACGAGGCCACGGCTTTCGCCATGCGCTGTTCGGCGTCCTTCCTGATGTCGGCAATCATGGCTGCATCTCCTCCGGCCCGGCCGCCCGGGCGGTCACCCGTCCGTGACCAGTGTACCCACAGGCTCGCCGCGCGCGATGCGGACGAGCGCACCCGGTGTATTGAGATCGAATATCCTGATCGGCAACCGGTTGTCGCGGCTCATCACCACCGCCGTCGCGTCCATGACATCGAGCTTGTCCGTCAGCACCTTATCGTACGTCAGCTCGTCATAGCGCGACGCAGATCTGTCCTTGACCGGGTCGGCCGTATAGACCCCGTCCACCTTGGTCGCCTTGATCAGCACGTCCGCGCCAATCTCGATGGCGCGCAGGGCCGCGGCCGTATCCGTGGTGAAGAACGGGTTCCCGGTGCCGGCGGCCAGGATCACGACCCGGCCTTTCTCGAGGTGCCTTATGGCACGCCGGCGGATGTAGTCCTCGCAGACCTCGTGGATCTGCAGCGCCGACATGACGCGCGCGATGGCTCCGGCGCGTTCCAGGGCATCCTGCAGGGCCAGCGCGTTGATGACCGTCGCGAGCATGCCCATGTGGTCTCCGGTCACGCGATCCATTCCCGCACGGGCGAGGCCCGCGCCCCGGAATATGTTGCCGCCACCGATCACGACGCCGAGCTGGATCCCCAGGCGAGAGACCTCTGCGATCTCGCTGGCGATCCGCGCGAGCATCTGGGGTTCAATGCCATAGTCACCCGTGCCGAGCAGCGCCTCGCCGCTCAGCTTCAGGACAATTCGGCCATAGGCCAGTGTGCTGTTCGCCATGACGCCCGTGTCTCTATTCAACCCGTGTCTCTATTCAAAAAGAACCCCGCGCAGGCGGGGTCTTGGTGAGCGGGCACACGCGGCTCTCTCCGTGGCGGGAGCCACCGGCCACCCGCGACTCCTGCGCGTGAGCCCTAGGCATGGCCCTGGAGCTGAGCGCGGACTTCTTCGGCCAGATTCGCAGACTTCTTGTCGATCCCCTCTCCCACCTCCAGCCTGACGAATCGCCGGACGGTGGCTCCTCGCGTCTGAAGGAGTCTGCCGACGCTCAGCTCCGGGTCTTTGACGAAGGGCTGACCGAGCAGCGTGACCTCGTTCACGAACTTGCGCAGCCGCCCCTCGACCATTTTTGCGACGATCTCGGGCGGCTTGCCCTCCTGGCTGGCCTGCTCGGTGAGTATGCGCCGCTCGCGCTGCGTGATCTCGGCGGGGATTTCCTCGGCCGTGACGCACTGGGGCCTCGAGGCGGCCACATGCATCGCGAGATCGCGCCGCAGCTCCTCGTCGCCGCCGATGACGTCCACCATCACGCCGATCCGCCCGCCGTGTACATAGCTGCCGAGCTGACCGGCAGCGCGCACCAGCTCGAAGCGGCGTATGTTGATGTTCTCGCCGATCTTGGCGATCAGCTCCTTGCGGCGCTCCTCGAGCGTAGCGCCGGCTCCTGCGCGCAGCGCGAGCAGGCCGTCAAGGTCGGCCGGCGCGCGTTGCAGCGCCAGCACAGCCACCTCCCGGGCAAAAGCCAGGAAGTTGTCGTCGCGCGCAACGAAGTCAGTCTCGCAGTTGATTTCCACGATCACGCCCGCCTTGCCATCGGCCGCGAGCGCCAGCTCGACGCGTCCCTCGGCCGCGATCCGGCCGGCTTTCTTGTCGGCCTTGGCCTGGCCTCGCGTCCTCAAGATGTCCGCCGCCGCTTCGAGACTGCCCCCCGCCTCGACGAGCGCGTTCTTGCACTCCATCATGCCCGCGCCAGTGCGTTCCCGTAGCTCCTTCACGACGCTCGCTGAAATGGTCATGACTGTCTCCGCACGGCGTCGGCGCAATCCACCCCGCCCGCTCTAATTGTGCTCTTCTTCCGCCGGCTCGTCCGCCGGGGCGGGTGCTTCGGCCGCCGGGGCGGATGCTTCGGCCGCCGGGGCGGGTGCTTCGGCCGCCGGGCGGGCAGGCTTCGCGCGTGCCCGCCGCGCCGCTCTCGCGCCGTCTCCGGTCTTGGCGCCGCGCGCCGCTTTGCGCGCCGGCGCCGCCCGCTTCGTGCCGGGCTGGGATCGGGGCCGCCCCTCGGTGTCGAGCTCCACGAACTCGTCCTCACCGGCGGGCAGCGCCGGGACTGACGCACGGCCCTCCAGCACGGAGTCGGCGACGCCGAGAGCAAAGAGCTCGGCTGCCCGCATCGCGTCATCGTTGCCTGGGATCACGTAGTCCACTTCGTCCGGGGAGCAGTTGGTGTCGACGACACCGACGACGGGAATGCCGAGTATGCGTGACTCGTGCACGGCAATATTCTCGTGGCCGACGTCGATCACGAAGATCGCATCAGGAAGCGCCGCGAGCGTCCTGATGCCCCCGAGGCTCCGCTCGAGCTTGGCCTGCTCGCGCTTCAGAGTCAGGACCTCTTTCTTGGTGTGATGCTCGATCGAGCCGTCCGCCTGCATCTGCTGCAGTTCCTCCAGACGCTTGATGGACTGCTTGATGGTCTTGAAATTGGTCAGCATGCCTCCCAGCCAGCGGTGGCTCACGTAGGGCATGCCGCAGCGCTCGGCTTGCGTCCTGACCGAATCCCGGGCGGAGCGCTTGGTGCCGACGAACAGGATCGTGCCACCGTCTGCCGCGACGTTCTTCACGAAGGCACACGCCTTGCGGAAGAGCGGCACGGTGTGCTCCAGATTGATGATATGAATGTTGTTGCGGGCGCCGAAGATGAAGGGCGCCATCTTGGGGTTCCAGTACCGGGTCTGGTGTCCAAAGTGAACACCCGCCTCCAGCATCTGGCGCATGCTGACGTCAGTCACGTTTTCTCCTTTCGGGTTTGGCCTCCATGTGCCCCATAACGGCAACCCGCTCAAACGCAGTACTGAGTCGGGCACCCGGCCGCATGTGCCGGCACATGTGTGGATTTCATTGCCTGCAAGGCGCGCGCTTTATACCATAACAGGCTACCTGCAACAACGCGCCGGGCGCCGGCGGCCGGCCCGGTTCGCCGGTGCCCGCCCCGCGCGAGAGTCGGATCAGTCACCCGTGATGAAACGCCCCGATTTGGCCCGCCCGGCCACCGCACCGGCGCCCCTGCCCCGCGTCGGCCCGGCACAGAGTGACCCGTCGATGAACGTCAGCGTCAAGAGTCCCGATGAGCAGCAACGGATGCGTGTCGCGGGAAGACTGGCTGCGGACGTTCTGGACATGATCGGGCCCCACGTCGTGGCCGGGGTCACGACCGCGGAGCTCGACCGGATCTGCCACGATTTCATCGTCAAAGTGCAGCAGGCCATTCCAGCGCCGCTCAACTATCGGGGCTTCCCGAAGTCGATCTGCACCTCGGTCAACCATGTCGTCTGCCACGGCATCCCTTCCGACCGCAAGCTGCGGCCGGGCGACATCATCAATATCGATGTCACGGTGATCAAGGACGCGTACCACGGCGACAGCAGCCGCATGTTTGCCGTCGGCAAGGCGACGGTCCAGGGCGCACGGCTCATGCAGGTCGCCCAAGACGCGATGTGGCGCGGCATCGAAGTCGTGCGACCCGGCAACCGGCTGGGCGACATCGGCTATGCCGTTCAGTCCTACGCGGAGGGCCATGGCTGCTCCATCGTCCGCGAGTACTGCGGGCATGGCATCGGCAGGATATTCCACGAAGATCCCCAGGTGCTGCACTACGGCCGTCCGGGGACGGGGATCGAGCTGCGTGAAGGCATGACCTTCACCATCGAGCCGATGGTGAATGCCGGAGACAGGCACGTCCGCCTGCTGCCGGACGGGTGGACCGTCGTCACGCGCGATCACTCGCTCTCGGCCCAGTGGGAACACACGGTGCTCGTGACCGCCAATGGCTACGAAGTGCTGACACTCGGCGCCGCAGAGAGGCCGTGAACAGCGTACCGAAGAGCCCCGAAGCGGCCGATCCTCTGCCGCCCCAGCTCGCCGCAGCAGCCGAAAACGGCAAGCGCTTTCTCGTTCCCGGTGGTAGCGCGCTCGACTGGGCGCGGATCGACGCGGATCTTGCCGCCGCCTATACCGCAGTGGACCTGCGTGACGTGCTCCAGGGTGTCAACGGGGCCCTGGCGAACCGCTTCCTCGCGGGTGCGATGGCCACCGACCTCATCGCCGATCAGACCGCGCTCGTGGACCGCGTCATCCGCACCGCGTGGGAGCGCACTTGCGGCCCGGACCTTCCGGACGCAGTGCTGGCCGCGGTCGGCGGCTACGGCCGCGGCGAACTGCATCCCTATTCCGATGTCGACCTGCTGGTGCTGCTGCCGGACGACCGGAAGCGCGACGTCCGCGAGCCCGTTTCCGCCTTCCTGGCGCTGCTCTGGGACATCGGTCTGCAGGTGGGCCACAGCACGCGCACAGTCGAGGAATGTCGCGACGAGAGCCGCGGCGACCTCACGACCGCCACCACTCTCATGGAGGCGCGCTGGCTGCTCGGGCCGGAGGAACTGTTTCGCCGGATGGAAGCGGCCTGCGCCCCGCCCGCCGTGTGGCCGGTCAGGGCGTTCTTCGAGGCCAAGCTGAAGGAGCAGCAGGCGCGTCACGGACGCTACGACGACACCGCCTACAACCTCGAGCCGAATATCAAGGGTAGCCCCGGGGGGCTGCGCGACATCCAGATGATCGTCTGGGTGGCGCGCCGGCATTTCGGCACCGGGGATCTCGAGGCACTCGTCGCGCACAAGTTCATGGCGCCCGCGCAACTCCGGGTGCTGAGACAGGGCCGGGACTTCCTCTGGCGCGTGCGTTTCGCACTGCACGTGCTCACTGGCCGAAAGGAAGATCGGCTGCTGTTCGACTACCAGGCCCGCATCGCCAGGATCTTCGGCTATCAGGATGCGACCTACATGCTGGCGGTCGAGCAGCTGATGCAGCGCTACTACCGCACTGTGATGGATTTGAGCCGCCTGAACGAGATGCTCCTGCAACTCTTTCAGGAAGCCATCCTCATGAACCCGGACGTGGAACCCGAGCCGCTGAACGAGCGCTTCCAGATCAAGAATGGCTTCCTCCAGATAGCAGAGGACTCGGTATTCGAGCGGCAGCCCTCGGCGATCCTGGAGCTCTTTCTCCTGCTCCAGCAGCATCCGCAACTGAAAGGCGTGAGCGCGACGACGATCGACACGCTCCAGCGCAGCCTATACCTCATCGACGACGAGTTCCGCCAGGATCCCCGTAACCACCGCCTGTTCCTGCAGATCCTGCGGGCACCTGCCGGCGTCACCCACGAGCTGCGGCGCATGAATCTGTACGGCGTGCTTGGCCGCTACATTCCGCCCTTCGGACGCATCGTGGGGCGCATGCAGTACGACCTCTTCCATGCCTATACGGTGGACGCGCACACGCTGTTCGTGGTGAGCAATCTGCGACGCTTCGCCCTCTCGCGTTACGATCACGAGTTCCCGCGGTGCTCCGAGATCATGCAGGCCCTGCCGGCCCCCGAGATCGCCTACCTCGCCGGCATGTTTCACGACATCGCCAAGGGCCGCGGCGGCGATCATTCGGAGCTCGGCGCGGTCGACGCGGAGGCGTTCTGCCTCGAGCACGGCATGAGCCGGTACGAGGCGCGTCTCGTCGCCTGGCTGGTCCGCCAGCATCTCTCCCTGTCGATGACGGCGCAGCGCCGGGATATCGCGGATCCCGTCGTCATTGGCGACTTCGCCGCGCTCGTCGGCGACGAGTCCCATCTCGACTACCTCTATGTGCTGACGGTCGCCGACGTGCGCGCCACCAACCCCAAGCTCTGGAATTCATGGAAGGCGCAGCTGTTCGAGGAGCTCTACGCCGCCACGAGGCGCGCTCTGCTCCGCGGTCTCGAAACGCCGATAGACAAGGACGAGTTGCTGGCCGAGCGCAAGGCGGCGGCCCGGGCACAGCTCGATGCGGCCGGCGTGGACGCCGGGACCGTGCAGCGCGTCTGGGCCATGCTCACCGAGGACTACTTCCTGCGCTGCCGGCCGGAGACGATCGTCTGGCATACCCGCAAACTCGCCGACTTCGATCCGGATCGGCAGCGGGCGCAGATCGACGTGCACGACGACCCTGGCAGCGGCGGCACTGAGATCTTTCTCTACACTCCCCAGGACCAGCACACGTTCGCTCTGGCGACGAGTGTCCTCGACGAACTCGGTTTCACGATCGCCGATGCCCGCATCATCCAGCTCGACAACGGCTACAGCCTGTCGACGTATGTGGTTCTGGAACAGACCGGCGAAAGGATCACGGATCCGGCGCGTCACGAGCAGATCCGCAGATACATCGACCGGGCGCTCGCGCGCCCGGATGGCACGCCGGCGCGCGTGACACGGCGCGCCCCCAGGCAGGTGCGCATGTTCTCGATTCCTACGGTGGTCAGTTTCGCGACCGACGAGAAGAACAACCGCACGGTGATGGAGCTGGTGGCTGGCGACCGGCCGGGGCTGCTCTCGGAAGTCGGCAAGGTGTTACGTGACAAGCACGTAGCGATCCACACGGCGAAGATCGTGACTCTGGGTGAGCGCGCGGAGGACGTGTTCTACGTCACCGATACCGCCGGCCGGCCGCTCGCGGCGCAATTCTGCGAGGACCTCGAGAAAGCGCTCACGGCAGCGCTCGATCAGCCGGCCTGATGCACGGAAACTCCATGCCTGATCTCGAATCCATCATCTCTGCGGCCTACGAGCACCGCCTCTCCGGCCCCCAGCCGGCGGGACCGGAAGTGCGCGAGGCGGTCGAGACCGCCATCGGCATGCTGGACAATGGCACGGCACGCGTGGCAGAAAAGACCGCGGCGGGCTGGGTCGTGCACGAATGGCTCAAGAAAGCGGTACTGCTCTGGTTCGGGCTGTCGCAGAACCGGCAGGTGGACGCGGGTTACACGACCTTCTATGACAAGGTGCCCCTCAAATTCGCCGGACGCAGCGACGCCGAGCTGGCAGCGGCCGGCGTGCGCATCGTGCCCCCGGCGGTCGCGCGCCGTGGCGCGTACATCGCGCGTGGCGTCGTGCTGATGCCCTCCTACGTGAATATCGGAGCCTACATCGACAGCGGGACGATGGTGGATACCTGGGCGACCGTTGGCAGCTGCGCCCAGATCGGCAGGAACGTGCACCTGTCGGGCGGCGTCGGCATCGGCGGCGTGCTCGAGCCGCTGCAGGCGAGTCCCACGATCATCGAGGACAACTGCTTCATCGGCGCCCGTTCGGAGATCGTCGAAGGCGTGATCGTCGAAGAAGGCTCGGTCATCTCCATGGGCGTCTACATCGGCAGCAGCACCCGCATCTACGATCGGGAGCGCGACGAGGTGATCTACGGCCGGGTACCCGCCGGCTCGGTCGTGGTCCCTGGCACTCTGCCTTCGGCCAAGGGTCGCGCCAGCCTGTATTGCGCCGTCATCGTGAAACGCGTGGATGCCCAGACGCGCGCCAAAGTCGCGATCAACGATCTGCTGCGCTCCGAATGACGGCTGCTCGTCCGTGAGTCACACGCTGGAATTCGCGAGGCAGCTGATCGCCCGCCCGTCGGTCACACCGCACGACAAGGGCTGTCAGGAGCTGCTCGCCGCGCGCCTGGCGCAGGCCGGCTTCCGCATCGAGCCAATGCCCTTTGGCGAAGTCAGCAATCTCTGGGCGCGGCACGGCACTGCTCGACCCGTCTTCTGCTTCGGCGGCCACACGGACGTCGTGCCCGCGGGTGACCCCGCCCAGTGGCAAAGCGATCCATTCGAGCCGGTGGTCCGCGACGGATCGCTCTACGGCCGCGGAGCGGCCGACATGAAGGCGGGTCTGGCGGCGATGACCGACGCGGCCGTGGAGTTCGTGCGGCGCCACCCCGGCCACGCCGGCTCCATCGCCTTCCTGATCACGAGCGACGAGGAAGGACGGGCGCGCGAGGGCACGCTGAAGGTCGTGGAGACCCTCGCGGCGCGCGGCGAGAACATCGACTGGTGCGTGATCGGCGAGCCCTCCTGCGCAACGCGCCTCGGCGACACCGTGCGCATCGGACGCCGCGGTTCGCTCAGCGGAATCATCACCGTGAACGGCATCGAAGGGCACGTCGCGTATCCGCAGCTCGCGCGCAATCCGATCCAGCTCTTTGCGCCCGTGATCACGGCCCTCTATGCAGAACCCCTCGATGCGGGCAACGAGTTCTTCCCGCCCTCGAGCTTCCAGGTGGTGCGCATCGAGGCCGGCGAAGGCGCTCCAAACGTCATCCCCGGGAAACTCCAGGCCCGGTTCAATTTCCGTTATTCGACGGTGTGGACCTACGAGCGGCTGCAGGCGCACGTCGAGGCGCTGCTGCGACGCCACGGTCTCGACTACGAGCTGCGCTGGCACCTCTCCGGGGAGCCGTTTCTGACGCCACCCGGGCCGCTGATCGACGGCGTCGTCGCCGCCGTCGAAAGCGTCACGGGCATACGTCCCGAGCTATCGACCGGAGGCGGCACCTCCGATGGCAGGTTCATCGCGCCGCATGGCGTGCACGTCGTCGAATTCGGCGCGGTCAACGCCTCGATTCACAAGATCGACGAGCACGTGGCCGTGGCGGACGTCGAGACAATGAAAAAGGTGTATTCCGCCGCTCTCGAACGCATGCTCCTCGGCGGCTGACACCAGGTCGGAAGTCACGCGGTGCGCGCGCTCCGGAAGTTGTTCCAGAGGGCGAATAGCCCGAGCGTCACGACACTGATCAGCACCCACGCCGGCATCGCCAGGCCGAGAAATCTCCAGTCCACCTGGGCGCACTCGCCCGATCCGGAAAGCACCGTACGCAGCATCTCGGTGAACGGAAAAGACTCGAGCATGTACTCGAGACCCGGACCGCACGAGGGCACCTGGTCCGGCGGCAGGCTCTGCAGCCAGAGATGGCGACCAGCGACGCCGGCGCCTGCGACGGCGGCGACGGCGGCGGCTACCCCGTAAACGCGCCGGCCGGCTGCGCCGGGGTCGTGCAGGGCCGCCAGCGCAAACACCGCGCCGAGCATGATGACGGCGACGCGCTGAAAGATACACAGCGGGCAGGGCTCGAACCCGAGCCCATGCTGCACATAGAGCGCATACGCCATGAGTCCGGCGCAGGCGAGAAAGCCGATCAGATTGCCGGCTCTCGGGTTGTTCAGCATCGGTTGCTCCTGTCTGCGACCGCAGACCCGGCACTCATGGCGGGCGCCTGTCCCAGGTACTCCGGCAGCGCTTCCATGGCGGAGACGGTGCGGCCTGCGGCAAATTCAACGGTCGCCATGCTCAACAAATCCCGGGCCGACGGCAAGAGGTCCGCGTCGAGCGCGGTGATCCGCGAGCGGTGGCGGGCATGCAGGTCCGGATATGCGAGCCACCCGTGACCCACCGCGGCAAAGCCGTCCGTGCCCGGCAATCGAAACACGTGCGGGTCGATCAGTGCGTCGGAAAATACGGGCTCAGGCATTCCGGATGTGGCCACGCGATAGAGGGCGATGCTGGCGCGCTCCATGCGCGCGTCCAGACAGGTCGCGATCAGCGCGCAGCCCGTCGCGCGTGCCGCCCCGACGGCCAGTACCGCCAGCGTCGAGATCCGGCAGACGGGAATCGCGCGCGCGAAAGCAATCGCCTGCGTGGCCGCGGCGGCAATACGCACGCCGGTGAAGCTGCCCGGGCCGCAGCCGAAAGCGACCACGTCGAGATCGCGGATTCCGGCCCCGACCTCGGAGAGCACGCGAGTCGCGTGCAGAAAGATGCGCTGGGTCTCCTCGCGGGCTGGCCGCACTTCCCAGTGCGCCGACCGCTCGTCTTTGCAGGCGGCGAGGCTGAACTGCTCGGTCGCCGCCTCGATCGCAAGCGCACAGGCCCCGCTCACTGCCGGCCCTCCTGCTCGGCGAGAAACGCGCACGCCTCCGCGGCGGTGCGCACGACCGGAATTGGCGGCAGGCTTTCGAGAAACACCCGGCCGTAACTTCGCGTGCTCAGGCGCGGGTCGGCGATCATCACGATGCCGTAGTCGCTGTGCCCGCGGATCAGACGTCCCACGCCCTGGCGCAGCGCGAGCACCGCCTGCGGCAGCTGATAATCGCGGAAGGGCTCCCCGCCGTTTCGCCGTATCAACTCGATGCGCGCCTGCAGGAATGGATCGCCGGGCGAGGCGAATGGCAACCTGTCGATCGCGACGACGACCAGGGCCGGCCCCCGTATGTCCACACCCTCCCAGAAAGTCGCGGTGCCGAGCAACACCGCGTTGTCTGCCCGGATGAAATCGTCGAGCAGCCGCGACCGGGAAGCCGTGCCCTGCACCAGCAGCGTGTGCCCGTGTGCGCGGCCGGCCAGCAGCTCCGCCGCGCGCTGCAAGGCGCGGCGGCTCGTGAAGAGGAGAAACGCCCTGCCGCGGCTCGCCTGCAGCACCGGTTCGATCGCCTCCACGACGCGCTCCGTGTAGTCACGCGTGTCCGGCGGCGGCAAGCCGGGCGGCAGATAGAGGCGGGCGCACTGCTGGTAGTCGAACGGACTATCGATCCGGTGAGTCTCGAGGGTCTCGAGACCCAGACGGCGCGCGAAATGGGAGAAGTCCTCACCCACGGCCAGCGTCGCCGATGTGAAGATCCACGTGCACTGCTGGTCTTCCACCATCTGCCGGAGTTGTCGGGAGGCATCGAGCGGGGTCAGATGAGCGGCAAAGCCGCTGCGCCCGGCCTGTACCCAGCACAGATCCGATTGCGATTGCCAGTCGGCGATACGCGTCGCGGCTGCGGCCATCGCGGCCGACCGTTCGCTGCAGCGTCCGAGCCCGGGGCTCGCGTCCATGCTCTCGCCGAGCGCCTGCCTGAGGGATTCCAGATCGTCGGCCACGACTTGCAACGCCTCGGCGAACGCCTCGGGCGTGGCACCCATTGCCACCGGTTCGCCATTGCCCACCGTAGCTGCCGACGCGCTACGCACCGCTTCCCCCAGCGAACCGAGGCGCCAGCGCAGCTCGTGACTCTGAATGCCGGCCCGCTCCGCCTCGGCGCCGGTATCGCGCACCAGCTCCTCGATCTGGCGGGAACCCAGCGACACGTCGAACAACGCCTGGGCCGTTTCGGGAAAGCGGTGTGCCTCGTCGACGATCACCACCTCGGCGCCGGGCAGCAGGCGCCCGAAGCCGTCGTCCTTCAACGCCATGTCCGCCAGGAGCAGGTGGTGGTTGGCTATCGCGATATCGGACTCCGCTGCGCGCTTGCGGGCGGCGAAGACATGACACTGCTCGATGCGCGGACAGCGCCCACCGAGGCAGTTCTCCGCCGTCGACGTGACCAGCGGCCAGACCTCCGAACCCTCGGCGACCCCGGCGAGCTCGCTCACGTCTCCAGACTGCGTGCGCAGCGCCCACTCTTCGACACGACCGAGGTCACGACGCTCCTGCCGCGAGAGTCCGTCGGGACTCTCCAGCGAGCGCTGCAGGCGGTACACACAGAGGTAATTGCTGCGGCCCTTGAGCTGCGAGACCGCGGCCGGGCGTCCGAGCGTGCGGCTCACCACGGGCAGATCGCGATGATAGAGCTGATCCTGCAGCGTCCGGGTGCCGGTCGCGATGACCACGCGCTGCCCGCTGAGCAGCGCAGGCACGAGATACGCGAGAGTCTTGCCGGTGCCTGCGCCCGCCTCGACCGCGAGGTGCCGGCCCGTCGCCCATGGCCCGCACGACCAGCCGGGCCATGTCCAGCTGTTCGGGCCGGTGGGCAAAGCCGGAGAGGTGCGCCGCCAGCGGACTGTCGGCGAGGAAATAGCGCTCCAGACTCTCGTGCACTGACATAACAAACGTAACCCGTGCGGCACGGCAGATGGCCGGCTGATCCTGCTGACCGCGTCTGTATAATAGGCAATTTCCCGGGATTGAACCGGCAAAAGACCGGGTTCTCCGCAGTTTGGGAATTCAGGGATCACGATGACCACGACCAGCGAGGCGCTGCGCAAGTGGGTGGAGGATACGGCCACCCTGACGAAACCCGAACGCATCCAGTGGTGCGACGGCAGCGATGCCGAGTATGCGTCCCTCGTCGAGCTCATGCTGCGGCGTGGGCGACCTGCTCGCGCTGAACAACAAGACCTACCCGAATTGCTATCTGCATCGCTCCAATCCCACCGACGTCGCGCGTGTCGAGCACCTGACCTTCGTGTGCACACCGGACAAAGCCGAGGCCGGCCCGAACAACAACTGGATGCCGCCCGCCGACGCCCACAGGAAGATGGACGGCCTGTTCGAGGGCTGCATGGCCGGCCGGACGATGTATGTCGTGCCCTACTGCATGGGTCCCGTGGATTCACCTTACGCGCGCTGCGGCGTCGAGATCACGGATAGCCCGTACGTCGCTGTCAGCATGCGGCTGATGACGCGCATGGGCACGGCGGCGCTCCGGCGCATCGAGCGAGAAGGGAGCTTCGTGCGCGGCCTGCATTCGACGGGTGACCTCGACCCGAACCGCCGCTTCATCATGCACTTCCCTCACGAGCTCTCGATCCAGAGCATCGGGTCGGGTTACGGAGGTAACGCCCTGCTCGGCAAGAAGTGCCACGCACTGCGCATTGCGAGCTGGCAGGCGCGCACCGAGGGCTGGCTCGCCGAGCACATGCTGCTGGTCGAGATCGAGAGTCCCGGCCGGAGAGGTGCATTACCTCGCGGCAGCGTTCCCATCGGCCTGCGGCAAGACCAACCTCGCGATGCTCATTCCGCCCGCCTCCCAGGCCGGCTGGAAAGTCCGCACGCTCGGCGATGACATCGCCTGGCTGCACATGGACGAGAAGGGCCAGCTCCGGGCGATCAACCCGGAATCCGGCTATTTCGGCGTCGTGCCGGGCACGAACCCGAGGACCAACCGCAATGCTTTCGAGATGATCCACCATGACACGATCTTCACGAACGTTGCGCTGAATGCCGACAACGAGCCGTGGTGGGAAGACAAGGACAAGAAGGATCCCGTCGTGGACTGGCGCGGGCAGCCCTGGAAGAAGGGTAACGGCCCGGCAGCGCATCCCAACTCCCGCTTCACGGTGACCGCCAGCCAGAACCCCAGCTATTCGCGACTCGCCGATGATCCCGCCGGCGTGCCGATCAGCGCCATCATCTTCGGTGGCCGCCGGCGGGAGCTGGCGCCCCTCGTCTACCAGGCGAAGAGCTGGCGCCACGGCGTGCTGGTCGGCGCCTCGGTCGCCTCCGAAACCACGGCCGCCGCGACGGGAGCAGTCGGCGTAGTCCGCCGCGACCCGATGGCGATGAAGCCCTTCTGCGGCTACAACTTCGCCGATTACTGGCGGCACTGGCTCGAGTTCGACGGCCGTGCCCCGCATCTGCCGCAGATCTTTCACGTCAACTGGTTCCGCCAGGGTGCCGACGGCAAGTTCCTGTGGCCCGGCTTCGGCGAGAATCTCCGGGTGCTGCGCTGGATCATCGATCGGTGCAGCGGGCGCGTCGGCGCCAGGGAGACGCCGATCGGCTACCTGCCGCGCGCCACCGATCTCGATCTGAAGGGACTCGACATTCAGCCGCAGGTGCTCGACTCGCTGCTCGCGGTCGATGCCGCGAGCTGGCGCAGGGAGATGCAGGAAATCGCCGGTTACTTCGGGGAATTCGGACAGCAGATTCCGCCGGCGTTGCTCGAGGAGCACCGCAAGGTGCTGAGCTCGCTCGGCTGAGCGCGCCGGACGGGCGCGGTTCAATCTTCCAGGCTGTATTCGATCGCCAGCGGCGTGCCGCGGGTCGCCACGCGGCCCATGCCGATGACCCCGCTGCCGGAGAGCTCCGCGCTGTCGCGGCGGACGTAGATTTCCTCGCCATCGTCCCGCTGGATGAAGGTGCCATTCGTGCTCTCGTCCACGAGCACGAAACGATTCTTCCGCACGTCTATGCGCGCGTGTACGCGCGAAATCAGATTCCCTTTGATGACGACGTCGTTCTCGTCGGCGCGGCCCATGCTGGCCGCCGTCTTGCTGCTCTCGCCCAGCACGAGCTCCTGGCCGCGGAATTTCAGACGCAGCCGCCCGCCCGGCGACGGTTCGGCCGCGGCCCAGTTGATGGACGGCAGCATGCTGGTCGCCTCCTCGGGCTGCCAGAGGACCTCGAACAGCGCCATCTCGCTCGAATGCCCTTTGACCGTGGCGACGTCGATCTGGCGGGCGAGAGCCCGCCATTCGCCGGTGAGCTGCTCGACCGTGATGGCGGTCGTGAGGATCTGTCCCGCCTTGGCCTGGGAGGTCATGCGATTGGCCGTGGCAACCGCGGCGCCGAAGATGTCGCGGTCCTCGGCGACGACGTGCCCATAGTGACAGCCGATGCGGATCGCGACGTGCGTTCCGCCGGTGCCGAGGTGGGTGCTGCTCGTGATGCGCTTCTGCATCTGGCTCGCCGCGCTCATGGCGTCGTCCGGGGACGGAAACGTAGCCATGATCTCGTCGCCCATCGTCTTGATCACGGTGCCACCGAATTGCTCGGTGGCCTCGCGCATGATCTTCAGGCACTGCTGCACGGTCTCACGGGCCCGCTCGTCACCCATCGCCTCATAAAGGTGAGTGCTGCCCACGACGTCGGCAAAAAGAATGGCGACTTCCTTGCCTATACCCTCAGCCACGCCGCCCCCGGTCACCAGAAGATGTAAAAGCAGGGATCAGGGCATTATAAGGCGACGCCGATCACTTTGCCGCCACAAGGTATGCGAGCCATCCGGCGTCCGCGTCTCCCCTGATCTCCGGCGTGAATTCGCCATTGCCACCGCCATTCCTGCCATCCCGCTCCCAGTAGACAGTCACTTGACTGAAACCTGCTTCACGCAGCAATTCGCGCAGCTCGGGAATCGTCCAAAGGCGCCAGTCGTACGTGAACGCACGGTCGAGTCGCGAACCGTCCGGGAACCGGAAATGGATGTGACAGGTGAGGTCACCCGTGACCGGATGATAGCGAGCCTGATCCCATACATAGGTGAACCACCGATGCCGGGTCCTCTCTTTCATCTCCTGCAGCGCCTCGTAACCACCGTAGGCGTCGAGCACGAGAATCCCATCGTCGGCGAGGGACGAATGGGCCCGGCGGAAGTAGCGCAGGAGCGTGCGGCGGTCCCGGAAGACCCAATAGCTGAAATTGAGGGCAGCGATGACGTCGACGCGTTCGGTCTGAACCCGCAGTACGTCCGCGTTGATCAGCAGCACGCGCCGGCGGGCCCTCGGCGCGAGACGAGACAGCCGATACCGCCGTCCCCACTCGAGGGCATCCTGCTCGATATCGACGCCTATCGCGCGTCGCCGCGATCCGCGCCGCACCCATTCGCACGCGGCGCTCGCCGGCCCTGAGAAGTCCTCGCGAAAGGTCAGCGGCTCGCGGCGCCGCAACTGCCGGAAGGCCTCCTGGATGAAATCCACTTCGGCTTCCGGGCTGTGCACCGCCGCTTCGTAGAGCTCGTAGCGATCGGCACGCTCGGCCATGGTGGGCTTGCGCCTGCCCGTGCGTCTGCCCGCGGCCCCGGTCACGGCTTCAACCCCTGCACGCTGCCGCCTCCAGGGCGGAGAGCGACTCGATCAGCAACTCCGGCGCCGCATTCACGCTGCAGGCGTGCTCCGACAGGAAACGTCTCCAGCTCCGCGCCCCGGGCAGCCCGCGATACAGGCCCAGCATGTGCCGCGTCACGTGGTGCACGCGTACGCCGGCGGTGCGCTGCCGGGCCAGGTAGTCGTACATGTGCCGCACCACGGCCGCGCGATCCCGCACCACGGGCGTTCCGGCACGCACAAGGAAGCGCGCTTCAACCTCGGCAAGAAAGAACGGATCCTCAGCGACCTTCCGGCCGAGCATCACGCCGTCCACCCGGGCGAGATGACCAACGATGTCGTCAATCGTACGGATGCCACCGTTGATGATCACCGTCAGCTCGGGAAAATCCGCCTTCAGCCGGTACACCGTCGCGTGCTGCAGTGGCGGAATCGCCCGGTTCTCCCGCGGCGACAGCCCCTGCAGTACCGCCTTGCGCGCGTGCACGATGAACGTGTCGCAACCCGCCTCGGCGACCGTACCGACGAAGTCCGCGAGAAATGCATAGCTGTCGTGCTGATCCACGCCGATCCGCGTCTTGACGGTGACGGGTATCGGCACGGCATCGCGCATCGCGCGCACGCAGCGGGCCACGAGCCCGGCATCGGTCATCAGGCAGGCGCCGAACCGGCCGTCCTGGACTCTCTCGCTGGGGCACCCGAGATTCAGGTTCACCTCGTCGTAACCGAAGCCGGCGGCGATGCCGGCCGCCGCCGCGAGCAGGGCCGGGTCATGGCCGGCGAGCTGGACCGCAACCGGATGCTCGGACTCGTCGAAAGCCAATAGCCGAGCCCGGTCACCCCGCACGATCGCCTGTGCAGTGAGCATCTCCGTGTAGAGCCTGGCGTGTGGCGCCAGCTGTCTCAGAAAATACCGGCAATGCCGGTCCGTCACCTCCATCATCGGGGCGACTGACACCAGGGGAATTCCGGCAGTTGTATTCATGTGAGGGCGCGCGATGTTGGCCCAGGACACTGCGCAGGGTCAAGCCTCCATGGACCGCCGGATCATGGTCGCAGCTTGACCGTATAATTTCATTATTTCGTGACAGACCGGAAGCGGACCCATGCAACGCAAAGGCATCCTCATCACCGGCGGTGCCGGCTACATCGGCAGCCACGTCGTGCGCCAGCTCGGCGAGGCGGGCGAGCGCTCGGTGATACTCGACAACCTCAGCACGGGGTTCCGTTCGGCCGTCACCCATGGCACTCTCGTCGAGGGCGATGCCGGCGACGCCACGCTCGTCGAGCGGGTGTTGCGTGAATACGATGTCGACACCATCATGCATTTCGCGGCTCGCACCATCGTGCCCGAATCGGTGTCGCAGCCGCTCAAATACTACGGTAACAATACGTGTGCGAGCCGCGAGCTGATGGCCTGCGCGCAACGGAACGGCGTCGCGCACTTCATTTTCTCCTCGACGGCCGCGGTATATGGAGTACCGCCGAACGGGATCGCAGCAGAAGACACACCGGTTGCGCCGATCAATCCCTACGGCACATCGAAGCTGATGACCGAATGGATGCTGCGCGACCTGGCGGCCGCATCCCGGTTGCGTTACGTCACGCTGCGATATTTCAACGTTGCCGGTGCCGACCCCGGCGGTCGGATCGGCCAGTCCACTCGCGAGGCCACGCTGCTCACCAAGGTGGCCTGCGAAGCCGCCGTCGGCAAGCGGACGCACGTCTCTGTATACGGCACCGACTACTCGACGCCAGACGGCACCGGCGTTCGCGACTACATACACGTCGAGGATCTGGCGACCGCGCACGTCAGGGCGCTCGACTACCTGCGCACGGGCGGGCCCTCCACCACTCTCAACTGCGGCTATGGTCACGGCTACAGCGTGCGGGAGGTGCTGGGGGCCGTCGAACGCGTCGAGCGGCAAGCGTCTTGCCGTCCGGGACGAGCCGCGACGGCCAGGCGACCCGCCGATGCTGATCGCGGCGGCTGACAGGATCCGCAACGCGCTCGCGCTGGGCGCCTCAGTACGACGATCTCGACTTCATCGTGCGCACTGCGCTCGCATGGGAGGAGCGGCTGCTGAAGACTCCCGCGGTCTGACCGGGAAACGGTCGTCAGACGGAATCGCTCGACTGGATCCCGTATTTCTCCATGAGGTCGTATAGCGTCGGACGGGTAATGCCGAGGAGCTTCGCCGCCTGCGAGACATTGTCGTTCGAGGCGGCGAGCGCCTGGCGGATGGCGCGACTCTCCGCGTCGCGACGCACTTCGCGCAGGTTGAGATTGGGCGCGCTCGCATCCGTGCCCGCGAGCCCGAGATCGGCGGCCGTCACCTGTTTGCCTTCCGCCATGATCACGGCACCCTTGATCTTGTTCTCCATCTCGCGGACATTGCCAGGCCACGGGTAATTCTGGATCGCATTCTGCGCGTCCGGGCTGAAACCGCTGATCCGCCGGCCATGCTGTCTCGCGGCCTTCTCGAGCAGCGTGCGCGCCAGAATCAGCCGGCCGCCCTCGCGCTCGCGCAGGGGCGGAATGCGGATCGTGATCTCGCTGATCCGGTAAAACAGGTCCTGCCGGAACCGCTGCTCCCGGATTCCCGCGTCGAGATCCTGGTTGGTGGCGCACACCACGCGCACGTCCACCGGTATTTCCTCGCGGCCGCCGACCCGCTCCACGACGCGCTCCTGCAGGAAGCGCAGCAGCTTCGCCTGGAGTGCCAGCGGCATGTCGCCGATCTCGTCGAGGAAGAGCGTGCCGCCATCGGCGGTCTCGATCTTGCCGATCGTCTGCTTCACGGCACCCGTGAACGCACCCTTCTCGTAGCCGAAGAGCTCGCTCTCGAGCAGGGTCTCTGGAATCGCGGCGCAGTTGATGGCCACGAACGCCTTGCGCGCACGCGGGCTCAGCGAGTGAATCGCGCGGGCCATGCAGCTCCTTGCCCGTGCCGCTCTCGCCGAGCAGCAGCGTGGTCACGTTGGTCGGGGCCACCTTCTCTATGATGCGACACACCTGCAACATCTTCTCGCTGGCGGCGATGATCCCGTCGAGCGGAGAAGTCCCCTGCTCGCGAAGCAGTCGCTGGTTCTCGTGCTCGAGCTCGAAGATCTGGTAGGCGCGGTTGACGATGAGCTGCAGTACGTCAGTGTCCACCGGCTTCTGGTAGAAGTCGTAGGCGCCGAGGCCGACCGCCTTGACCGCATTCTGCTGGTCGCCATGACCGGTCACGACGATGACCTTCGTCGCCGGCGCGAGGCTCAGCATCTGCTCGAGCGTCGCAAACCCCTCGGACACGCCTTCGGCGTCGGGCGGCAGGCCGAGGTCCTGGAGCACGACGGGAGGCTCGTGCCGGCGCAGCTCCGCCAGTGCGGAATTGCGGTCCTCGGCGACGAGGACATCGAAGTCCTCGAAACACCACCGCAATTGGCTCTGCAGCCCCTTGTCGTCTTCCACGACCAGAAGCCGTCTACGTTGTTCGGTCACGCCGCGCTCCGATCAGCACCAGTGCCGCTCAGCCGGTCGCTTCGACCGGATCTGCCAGCGGCAGACGGATAGTAATACAGGTGCCCCGGCCGGGCTGTGAAGCGACGTCCAGCGTGCCGCCCGCATCGACCACGAACGTGCGCGCCTGATAGGCGCCGATGCCCATGCCCTTGCTGCCCTTGGTCGTGTCGAATGGCCGGAACAGGCGCGTGCGGATGAATTCCGAGGTCCATGCCGCAACCGTCGTCTTCGATCGTGATCACTCCATAGCCGCCCTCGCGCACGGCCTTGATCTCGACCCGACCGTCGCTGCCGGTCGCCTCCTGGGCGTTACGGATCAGGTGAGCCGCCACCATGGCAAAACGCTCGCGATCGATCTGCGCATGCAGGCGCTCGTCAATATCGGTGAGTCGGGGCTCGGGGCCAGGACCGGTGCACCGCTCCACCGCCTCCTGCAGGGCGGACACGAGACGGACACGGCTCCGCCGTCCGCTGGCCTCACCGCTCTGGAGCTGCTGGAGAAGCTTGCTCATGCGGGCAACCGAATTTTCGATCGTGGCGATCGCATCCTCGAAGAACGCCGGATTGCCCTTGTGGCGCGCGGCATTCTTGACCACGAGCGTCTGCTGGGCGATCAGGTTCTTGAGATCGTGCATCAGGAATGCGGTGAGCCTGTTGAATGCCTCGAACTGCTTGGCCTCGGCGAGCTGCTGGTCGGCCTCGTACTGCGCGAGGTGCGCAGCCACCTGCCGGCCCGAGGTGCGCAGCAGATCGATCTCCTCGAAGGTGAGCCGGAAAGCGGAGCTCGACTGCAGCAGGAGCATGAAACCGATCAGCACTTCATTGCTGATCAAGGGCACCAGCAGCAGCGCATCGGGAAACTGCTCGAGCCACGCGGGCCGCTCGAGCCCGTTGTACATCGCCGGATTCCGCGCGAGCTCCGCCGTGTCGAGAATCCACTGGCGTTCGAACATGAAGGCGATCGTGGGCTCGTCGAGCCGCACGCGGGCATCGGACCACATCTTCGTGTTCCATCCCGCCGTGCACATCAGCGGCCCATCCTGCTGGCGCCGCATCCACAGCAGGCCGGCGGGACTGCCGACGATCTGCGCCACGGCCTTGATCGCCCGCTCGGGGAGCGGCAGGCGCTGCTCCGGAGAGGCGAGCGTATCGATCAGGCGCAGCCATTCTTCCCGGTAGTCATAGCGGAAAGGCATGAAGTGCTTGCTGAGGAAGACCCGGGCACGGGCACTGAGCCGCTGGGAGAACAGCAGCGCCGCTACCGGCAGGCCGGTCAGGCAGATGAGCGCGATCGCCAGCGGCCGCGCCGTGTCGGGTTCCAGCGTGCGATAGAAGGGCATCATGGCGAGCAGGATCGTCAGCACGGCGGCCATGGCCATGAAGCGCGGGATGTACGTGCGCGCCTGGGGCGAGACGAAGATGGCCAGCGACCACTGCGGCTTCTGATGGACGGCGTTCATCAGCAGCGCGACTGCGACGATCACGGTGCCGGCCCCTACGAGCAGGACGGGGGGTGGCACATGGGATCCGAGCAGGGCGACGCCCATGACGAGCGCCTGGCCTCCGGCCGCAAGCGCCGCCGCGCCCACCAGCAACTTCAGCGCGGAACGGCCCTCTACGGGCGCGTCGCGGCTCAGCTGCGCCGCCATCGCGAGGCAGGCCAGCGCCGCCGTGAGCGCGACGCCGCTGAACACGCCCGAGACCCACATGTCCGAACCGCGCGCGTACCAGTACCAGCCCGCCAGCACGCCGATCGCGGCGAGCAGCGCCCAGAATCCGAGCAGCGAGCGGCGCACGACCTCCGGCATGGACTGGTTGTAAGGGCCCCGGAGCAGGCGATGCAGCAGGACGAACCAGGCCACGAGGTAGAGGATCTCGATGCACGACCCGATGGGCTCGGGATAGAGCGATACGCGACTGCCGGAGACTTCGGCCAGAAACCCCGCCCAGCCGATCCCGGCGATGGCGAGCAGCAACAACTGCCAGCGGAGCAGCCCGCGCCCGCCCGCGACCAGCACGTAGGCCAGCAGCAGCGCATGCGCGCCGGCGGCTGCCCAGTACCAGATTGAAGGGTTCAGCAGAGAGGACAAAAAAGATTCCTCGCCTGCACGGCGCAGGCGATTCCGCGCCGCGAAACGACAACCCGCTGAATGATAGATGAAATCCGCGAGGGCCGTCCAAGTGGCGCGTCACGACACGGCGCGAGGCTCGCCGAGCGCCCGTGGTATCTCCAGCCGGGGGTCGGACCGGCATACCGCGGTGACGGGACGCCTCTGGCGTCCGTTGCCGTCCGCGCTGATTCTCGTAAGTTCCTTGGAAGCCTTGTTTTTCTGCCCGCCTCTTGTCCGGACCGTTCACCCCCGCGGTGTACCAATAGAGACCCGGTCACTTTTTGACCAGCGAGGCCGAACGCACGCACCGTCACTTGCGCGCGATTGGCAAAGCGCCGGTGCGTGAAGCCCGCAACTCGGCACAGATACCCTGCCTGGTAACTCAGAGAACGCGGGTGACTGAGAAGCACTGCACGCACTCGTCCTCGTCGCACGTGCGGAAGAATCTAGCGGCGCTCGAAACCTGGCGAAGGACGGAGCGCGGCAACGTCGTGGCGATTCGCCGTGAGAATCTAAAGCCCCGGCCTGGGTTTGCCACAATCCAATGGCGGACGAGAACTTGACATAAGTTTGACGCAGCTCGGCAACGCGGACCGTGAACGACTCGTTTCACGGCCTATGAAGACTCTGACGATCACAGCATAATGAGGTAACCGCATAGAGATGCCGAAAAAGCAGCTGCGCACAAATTGCGCTCAACTCCGGTCGTTGCGCGATTTGCATCGCGATGGCATCCGATCAATTGTCACGGGGGGGGGAACAGGGATGACCCGAGATCTAGCTTGGCTGGCCGTCGTCGGTTGCGCTTGCGCGTTGTTCGCGGCAACAGCCACTGCGGATTTCAAAGACGACATCGGCTACACAAAACTGCACAGTGCATTAGGCGCATCGACGCCGGATGGTAGCGGAGTCACCGTCGCCGACGTTGAAACCGGCTTTGCATATCCAGACACTCTTAATGGCACCGAATTTTCCAATTTGCAATTCGAATATCCCACCCTCGACGTGCCGGTCCAGGAGCAAGACCAGTCGGAGCACGACACCGTAGTGCTTCGTTTCTTCATTGGGAATATAACGTCAATTGCACCAGGTGTGCCGACAGTTCTCGAATATTCGGATGCCGTTGACCATGAGGGATGGAACTTTGCCCCTTACCCGGTGGGCGGTGCCTCCTACGGCCATGCCAACAGCATCCTGAAGCAGCAGGGGCCACAGAGCGACACTATCAGCGGTGGAGCGCTGCCGGGTTATAGTGCCGCTCGTGTCACAAGTACAGCCACCAATGCCTCGGCAACATCAGCATTCGTGCGTCGATTGGACTGGTATATCGCGACCGACGATACGATCTACATTTCCGCAGGAATAGCCTTTTATGGGGCCGGTGCCGCAATAGCCTATAACGCCATTATTGCTGGCGTATCAACAGGGAATAACATACGCGAAAACACCTTCTTCAGCGGGTGGCAGAACCCTTCAGAGAGTATCTATAACCAGGGACAACATCCGTGGCCGACCCTAGTAGCGACTAATGTCTCGGCCGACGTTCCAGACGTTTCAGTATCGTCCGCCAGTTTCGTCAGCGCTGTAGTTTCGTCGGCTGCCGTCTTGCTGGTCCAGACAGGCCATGATGACGCCGATTTGTCGACTGATCCTGTGGTTCAGCACTCCACTAATCGTGCGGGGTTAGCTATTCGTAACGCTGAGCGCTCGGAAGTGATCAAGGCCGCCATGATGGCCGGCGCAGACAGAACTGCTCGGCATACGGAAGCTGGGGCTCAGAAGTACCTGCTGCAGGAATCGAGCGGGTGGTCTAACAATTGGGGTTATCGCCAGTTCAGCAGCGATCGCAGCGACAATGGGCTTGATAAGCGAATGGGAGCCGGTCAGCTGAACGTTTATAACAGCTACTACATCATCGCCTCAGGCGAACAGAATAGCGACGAGGATGGCGGCGGACAGAATGGAGTTCCGGGCAGTGGGACCTCCGCTCGGGGGTTTGACTACGATCCGAACTTCGGCGGGCTCAATAGCAGTAATCAGAAGGCGACTTACCTGCTCCCGGTACGCACAACGCCGCAGCTGCTCACAGCATCACTGGTTTGGAACATCAAGGTCGTCGGCGACACAGTGGCGAATCCGGGTGTTTTTGATGGGACTACTACGCTGTATGACCTTGCGCTGAGCCTCATAGATATAACAAATCCCAACGCTCCAGTGGTCGTGACGGCTTCTGATAGTGCCATCGAAAATACTGAAAACCTCTGGATCGACTTGCAGGCCAACCACGCGTATGCCCTACAGGTCAGCCGCGGCCATAGCGCGCCTGCATTTGACTGGGACTACGGTCTTGCCTGGCAAATGCTTCAGGATATCGATGCCGACGGCGCAGCCGACGACAACGATAACTGCATCGATGTGGCCAATGGCCCGCTTGCGCCTGGCAATGCTGGTCAGATCGCCCAATGGGACACCAATGGTGACGGGTACGGCAACATCTGTGATGCGGATATCAATAATAGTGGTCAGGTCACGACTGTCGATTACACGATCCTCCGCAACCACCTGAATCAAAACTTCCCGGACGCAGATCTGAACGGCAGTGGAGTAGTTACGACGTCGGATTACCAGCGCCTCCGACTCATGCTTAACCATCCCCCGGGGCCGTCCGCATACGCGCCATAGGCAGCCGCAGTCGATGCCGACGGAAACCCCGCTTCGGCGGGGTTTCTTTTCCTGCTATCCCAATGGTCGCGCTCCCATGCAGGAGGCCTTTGAGGCCCGGAAGATCGAACCACACTGCTCTCTCCCCGACCCGCGGAACACCTAGGGGCTTTGCACGCGAGGTCGGGACTGCGGTCTTAGGCCGGACCGTCACTTCTTCGGGTCGTCTCCGCCCGCCCACGCAATGAACAGCCAGTGTCCACCGTCCTTGACCAGCACGTCCGTGTAATGGCCAGTCAGGGTCTCACGCTCCTTCTTGTAGGTCTCGCGCGCAATCATGTAATTGTATTGGACCACCGCCACGTTGCCCGTGATTGTTGCCGAGATCGGAAAGATCTCCTGTTCGAGGACAGTCGAGTTTTCAGCGTCGAACCGGCTCCATTGCTTCAGCGACGCCTTGTCGCGCGGCATCGGCGCACCTGTCTCCCAGTACTTCATGTTCGGATGGACCATCGAGTCAATCCAGCTCTGGTCCTTCGCCTGAGACATCTTCCATTGCTGCGCCTCCAACTTCCATACATCTTGCTGATCCGCACTCCACGCGTCTGCGGACGCTGCGGCGGCGAACGCGCACAGAGCGAGTGAAATTGCGGCCATCGATACGATTCGAGTGAACATGGATTGTTTCCTCTTGTAGTTCTGACTCTGACGCAGGCGCAGAAACGCTATCTGCGCTGACGCAATGCCTATGTCATTTCCTGGGTGTCGCAACGCCCTGCGAGACAGGGCCGTCAGACCGACCACGAGGTTGAAGCTTCGTCTTAAAAGCTCTATCCGGTCGGCGGGATCGGCAGTTGGTCTTTTACGCCCAGCCCCTAAAGGGCGTCTGTGCGTTGACGAACGTTGGCAATGGGCAGCTCTAAGCGGCGCGCCGCCTCATCCACCCCAGCACTCCGAGCGCGACACCCAGCGAGAGGTCGCTGGCCGCCTTGGTGCAACGTGTTGATTTAATTGGCGTCCCCAGGGGGAGTCGAACCCCCGTTACCGCCGTGAAAGGGCGCGTTGCGCGTCCGGGGCCGTCCGCGGCGATTCGTGTAAGTTCAGGATAACCCTTGTTTTGTGGCCTCTGACGTGCGTCCTTGTCCGGAACCGTTCGCCCCCGTAATATTGACAAAAATGGACACGGGGCAAGTTTTGACCAACGGGGACTTAGGACATGGCACGCAGCGCACGCGATAACACCCTCGAGAACCGCACCAACAGAGCCCGCCTGAAGGCCGGTAAACGTCACTGGCGCACGATCGGCAAAGGGCTCGCCCTCGGCTATCGCCGGGGGACGCACGGCGGGACGTGGTATATGCGCCGTGCCCTGCCCGACCGTGTGAACGAGTACGCCATGCAGAGCATCGGCGGCGCCGACGACCACCGCGACTCCGACGGCGCCCAGGTCCTCGATTTCTTCCAGGCACAGGACCGGGTGCGGGAGCTCGTCAAGCAACACGTCGTCACCCGCATCCGCTACACCGTGGGCGACGCCATGCGCGATTACCTCGCCTGGGCGGCCACCAACACGAAGGCTCACCGAGAGACCCGCCGCGCCGTGGACGCCCACATTCTCCCGAAGCTCAAGGACCGGCGTGTCACGGAACTGACGACACCGGAATTGCGGCAATGGCATCAGGCATTGGCAGCCGCCCCGCCCCGGCAGCGAAGCAAGAAAAACGGCCCCGTGAAGTTTCGCAAGATTGACCGCGGCGACGAGGACGCCAAGCGCGCCCGCAAGGCGACCGCTAACCGCGTGCTGACGATTCTGAAAGCCGCCCTCACGCAAGCGTATGACAACGAGCGCGTACCCTCAGACGCGGCATGGCGCCGCGTGAAGGCATACCGGAATGCCGACGCGGCGAAGATTCGCTATCTCACCGCTGAGGAAGCACAACGACTGGCGAACGCTGCCGCTCCCGAATTTCGCCCGCTCATCCGGGCGGCACTCCTGACCGGCGCACGTTGGGGCGAACTGACTGCACTCAAGGCGGGCGACTTCAACGCTGATGCCGACGCCATACATATAAGAGAGTCGAAGTCCGGCAAGCCCCGCCACGTTCCCCTCAATGACGAGGGTGTCAGGTTCTTCACGTCTCACACCGTCGGCCTCGCTCCCACGGACCTGATGTTTTCCAAGTCGGAGGGAGAGGCATGGGGCAAGAGTCACCAGCACCGGCCGATGCGGGAAGCCTGCAAGGCCGCCAAGATTGAACCGCCCTGCTCGTTCCACGACTTGCGCAACACCTATGGCGCGCTGCTCGCGATGGCCAGCACTCCGGTCCAGGTCATCAGCGTGCTGCTCGGTCATGCCGACACGCGGATCACTGAAAAGCATTACGCGCACCTGAGCCCGTCGCACGTCGCGGAGACCTTGCGGAAGAATCTGCCTGCGTTCGAGCCCGCGAAGCGAAGGCGGAAGCCGAGGGCGAAGCGCGGCAACGTCGTCGCGATTCGGCGCTAGAATCACGTCAAGCCCGGCCTAGGTTTAGCGGCCGAAAGATGGGAAACCCTCCCCATCTGGCCGGGCAGTTTGCAGAGGGCGCACGAGAGGGTGTGCGATGCCAGCACGAAAGCGCGGGCGACCGCGCAATTCCAGCTATCCCGGAAGGCGACGCGCGGATTACATCATCGCTCGTGTCATCAACGCTATGCTGCGTGAGGGATACGCGCTTCGCTCGCCGCCACATCAGACGAATCGCATAGGCATCTACGAAGCCGTAGCCGAAGCCGCTCGCAATGAACTCGGCTGCACGGATCACACCGGCAAACGCGCGCTCGGCCCGGATCGAATTGAGCAAATCCACGAAGCTTCGGGATTCAAGCGCCCCGCAAAAAGTTACCCGAAGCAGCTTAGCCGGCGGCGAATGGCTCTCATACGCGCTCGCTATGGATACCTGCGAATTTTTCAAACGGAGTTTGACGACCTCGATCCCGATACGATCGCAAAAGTCTACAAAGCCTCTCGCCTTGAGTCCCCAACGAACCGAGTTCGCGGAAGAACGGCAAAGGAACGCGCTATTGATCTGATGCGGCGTTACCGAAATTTTGTGCATCGAAATGCGTGGGTAGACATGACCATCAACGAGTTGGATGCTGAGGTGGTGATGGGCGACCTGGCGGCCTTGAGTGGTGATTTTCCAATATCCACAGACAGCACCAATCTTCGCCTAGGGATGTGGGTTAGCGCATTACGAAACTAGCACTACCGGCCGCATCAACCACTGTCAGCAGCCTACCTGCCGTTTCAGCGTCAAACTCGGCGAACAGCATCACCGCCGCACCGAGATGCGCCAGCGCCGTCACACGCGGATCAGCGTCCGGTTTCTACGGCTGCCAGTAGATCCATAGTGAGGCGATAGGCTTCGTCGGCGGGGTCCATGCCGCGAGAGTACCGGCGGAGCTGACGCCTGGCGTGCCGTTGTTTCTGGTCGAAACGTAGAGATTATGTTCTCACCCAAATGGGTGAAGCCGATAACGCGGTAGGTACAGTCCGCAGGTTGCAGGGAGCCGGGCGGGCGTAAAATCTAAAGAGAACAACAAGAGGGGAAGCGATGAGATACGCGCTGACCGCGGCGACCTCCGTGGCAATCGGGCTGGCGATATCGAATCCGGCGAGCGCCGATACCATCGTACTGGATTTCGACTCAACACCAAGCGCGTGGGGTTTCTTGCAAAACCATAACCTGACAATAAGTGGCGTCCGTATATCACCTTTCGCAGCTGTTGACATTCAAAACTATGGCCCTCCGGACTGGGGCTTCATCGGCGGCAGCGTCGCGATGGGTTGGTTTGAGGATGAACTTGGTGGGTTTCAGAATCCGGATTACTTGGGGCCTCCGTGCAGTTCCGACCCTTATGGCGGTTTCCGTCCGTGTGTCTACATTGACATGTTCGGCAAATCCTTCTCGTTTCTCTCTTTCGCGCATGGCGCAGAAGCCGTCACAGTTGAGTCATCCAAAGGCGGAATGCTCTTTGTCCCGGTCACGAACGGTGGCAACATCGATCACATTGATCTCAGCGGACCACAGTGGCAAAACATCCAATGGGTAGTCTTCAACGGGTTGGGCTTCGACCAGTTCGTTGACGATCTCACGTTCTCAGCTGCAAATTCCTACGCTGCCACGGCGTATACGATGACAACGGACCTCAGCGCGTTTGACGAGAGCGCAATGAGTCCGGGCACCGGCGACACGCTGGGTATGCTCCCGCCAGATAGCTGCAACAACCGGGCAGCGGCCATTTTTCGACAAAATGGGGATATAACAGTCCTTGGCGATGCGTACCCGATTGTCCGTGGTCCCGACCCATCCACTGCTACGCCAGAATGCCTCCTGGGGCAGGGTCATCAGAATTATCCCATTCGCATAAACAGTTCTGGCGCAGTTGTTGGCCGTTCCGGCGGTGATCCAGATAACGATTTCTTCTTGAATCCCCTGCCCTGGATCTGGACGCAAGCCGACGGGTTCAAAGAACTTCTCGACGCAGACGGCGCCGGCTATTTCCTTAATTCCGACCTCTCCATCAACGACAGCGGGACAGTCGTAGGCACACAGGATATCCACGGGTGTTACGCCGTGGATGTCGAATATCCTTTTAGCGGTTTCGTCTGGACTGCCGCCGATGACGCGCAAACCTTGACTCCGTTGGTCAAGAACCTTCCACCGTTCAGCTGTATTTGGATGGCCCACGCCATCAATAATCTCGGGCAAATCGGTGCAACAGCGATCACGGGAGATAGGAATCATGGCGACACTGGTGCACCGTACGCAGTCGTACTGATTCCGACTACCGGCCCCGCCGCGTTTAACGACAACTATGCCGAAGTCGCCGAGGGCGCCGCCCAGACCATTTCGGTGGGCGCCAACGACATTGACTTCGCCGACCCGGTCGCCATCACGATCACGACTCAGCCGACAAAGGGGATCATCACCGCAATCAGCGCCCCTGGTCCGGCGGCTGGGATAACCGTGACCTACCTGGCAAACACGGGTGACTTGGGCGAAGACAGCTTCGTGTACACCATGACGGACAGCGCCTCCGCCAGCGATTCCGCCACGGTGACCGTGTACATTTACCCGGCCCCGCCACCCCCCGATAGCATCCCCGACCCCTTTAGTTTCATCGACCAGACCGGTGTGCTGGCGAATACCCCCATCACTTCTAATGCCATCGGCGTTACTGGCATCAACGTACCGACGTCGATCTCGGTGGTGGGCGGTGAGTACTCGATCTCAGGCGCGGCCTTCACGGCGCTCGCTGGCACCTTGCAAGGCGGCTCCGTGAGAGTCCGTCAGACCAGTTCCTCCATTCCGGGCACAGCCACCAATGCCACCCTAATGATCGGCGGTGTGTCCGACACCTTCACGGTGACAGTTGAGCTTGATGGCGACGGCGTGCCAGACGCCCAGGACAACTGCGTGCTTGCCACCAATGGCCCCCTGATCCCCGATGGCGGGGGCCACAGCCAACTCGACGCGGACGGCGACGGCTACGGCAATAAGTGCGACCCGGACCTGAACAACAGTGGACGCGTCACGGTGACCGACTACACCATCATGCGCAACGTGCTTAACCAGTTACCCAGCTCGAGTCCCACCGCAGCCGCAGCCGACCTCAACGGCAGCGGGCGGGTGACGGTGACCGATTACACGTTCCTGCGCAACATGCTCAACTTGCCTCCGGGGCCATCGGCGCTGCATCCGAATTGCCCGCCGACGTGCCCGTGATGGCGCTTATGAAGGTCTGGCTGCTCGGCTCGGCGCTCGGCGTGGTGGGCGTGATTCGGAGACGCTCAGATGCGTAGCGCCCTCACCTGTTTGCTCTGCTTAAGCGCCTTGGCGGCTAACGCCGCCCTTCTCGGTCGTGCACCGCTCACTCCGGGCGGCACGGACTATCAGGCGTACTACGACACTGATTTGAACATCACTTGGCTGGCCGACGCGAACCTCGCGAATACCAATGCCTTCGGCGTCACCGGCATCAATGCCAACGGCACGATGACCTGGGCCAAGGCCAACGAGTGGATCGCGGCGATGAACGCGGCGAACTATCTGGGAGTGAATACCTGGCGCCTGCCGACGGTGACCGACACCGGCAGCTCGGGCTGTAACTACGCCTACTCAGGCACCGACTGCGGCTACAACCTGGATCTGTCCACCGGCGAGATGGCCCATATGTTCTACAGCACGCTGGGCAACACCGGTTACTACGACACCGGCGGCAACCCGACGGGCTGCACAAGTCCAACCTACTGCCTGACCAACACGGGTCCCTTCTCGAATCTCCAGCTCGGCCTCTACTGGTCAGGCACTACCTATGCGCCCTATCCCATTAGTGCGTGGCTCTTCCACTTCGTCCTCGGCCTCCAGGACTACGACGGTAAGGAACTCCCCTTCAACTACGCGTGGGCGGTAAGCCCGATACATTATCTCATGTATCCCGAGGGCACCCCAGTAACCGGCACTCTGTCGCACGGAAATGGCGACACCCTTGGAAGTACGCCGCCTGACAGTTGCAACAATTCCTTAGCGGTGATCCACCGACAAAATGGCGACACAACTGTAATGGGTGATGCGTTCCCGCTTGTGTATGGCGTGCCCTATCACGTATCGCCGGAGTGCCCAGCGGGCGCAGACCACCGAAACTATCCCATTCGGATTAACAGTTCGGGTGTCGTCGTAGGTCGCTCGGGGCCGTCCCCGGACTTTGCCGACCCAGTTGAGTTCTTTCCTTGGGTTTGGGACGAGGCAACCGGGTTTACGGCGATTGACCAAGGCCCCTTTCTTTCTACGTCTGATCTTTTTATCAACGACAACGGCATGGTCGCCGGAACTGCCACATTTGGCGGCTGCTTGCATTCTTGGGGCGGAATTGATGTGCAGTACAGTTTTCACGGCTTCATCTGGACCCGCGACGGCGGCGTCAGTATTTTGAGCGGCCTTGTCGATAACTTGCCGCCATATACCTGCATTTACGAGGCGTACGGAGTAACAAACAGCGGCGAAATATTCGCAGGCGCTATCACCGGACCCGGAGCAGATAGCGGTCCTGGCCCATACAGCGTCGTATTGTTGCCTGCCGTCCCCGACGCGGACGGCGACGGCTTGCCGAACACTCAAGATAACTGCGCCATCGTCGCAAATCCGGATCAAGCGGACGCCGACGGCGACGGGCGCGGCGACCTGTGTGACAACTGCCGGCTCACCCCGAACTACGGCCAGCCGAACAGCGGCCCCGCCCAGTACGACGCCAACAACGACGGTTACGGCAACATCTGCGATGCGGACCTGAACAACAGCGGCCAAGTCACAGTGGCCGACTACACCATCCTGCGCAACGCCCTCAACGGAGACAATAACGTCGCGGACCTAAACGGCAGCTACGGCCGCGTTACAGTTGCCGACTACACTATCCTGCGCAACATGCTCAATAAGCCGCCGGGGCCGTCCGGGCTGAGTTGCGCGGGTACTATCCCGTGCCCGTCGCTGTGATGGGATACGTCTCTTTTCTCTCCCGCCGCCCTCTGCTGCTCGGCTCGGCGCTCGGGGTACTCGGTGTAATGCGGCGACGCGGGGGTGCTGAGCGGGAGTAAAATTAGCCCTCAGACCAAGAACTAAAGGGGTATCGCCATGCTGCGTAAAAGCCCTGGAACATTGGCCCTCATCCTGTTCGCCTTCCAATCTCATGCTGCGCCCATCAGCGGCCAAGGGACGTGGGAGACTACTCTGCTACCCCGTGACGCTGATCGCGGGTGAGCGGGTGCCTTTCCAGCAGGAAACGAGCGTCTTTGGTATCTGATGACTCCCGAACCTTGCCTAATTGGCCTAGCGCGAACTCAGCCTGTGCAGCGCGGCAGAGTGCCTCAAAGTCCGGATCAGCGTCCCGCCAGCGTTTCAGAGTGTCAGGACTGACCCCGATGGATGCTGACGCCAGGGCGAACGTGGCGCCGTCTCTGAGCAAGCTGATAACCCGCTCACGCCGATCTGGGGTGTCCTTGGTGGGTGAGTTTGGGTGCCTCACTAGGTGAGTCTTGGCGACGATTCCGGGCACGCCCTGATCCCAAGCCTCAGCCTTTGCACGTCGCGAGATCCATTGTCGGCAGGGGTGATTCTCCATGCTCTTGGCAATGCTGTACGGGCTCTCGCCGCGCAAATAGCGGAGACGAATAACGGGCCAGTCAACGCGCGGCGTAATACGGGGCGGAATGATCTCAGCCATGAGACTCGCGGGCCAGCATCCGGGCGTAGCTAAGCAGCGCGTCCGGCTGCATCAGCTCCGCATCCCCGAAATCCTCCGCGCTCAGGTTGTCCCGCAGCACTGAGACCGAAATCCCGGCAGCCATAGCGGCAGCTTCTACGATGCGGTCAGCATCACCGTTTGTCAGTCGCGCTACGTCTGCCCTACACGGAATACCTTGGCGCGGTTGCAAACCTGGCGCGGTTGGACCGTCCGACTCCCTAGTGTTTGCGCCAACTGCGCCACGATTCCCAACGGCGCCACCGTTTTCCGTGTGGGCGGATGCTGGCGCGGTTGGGCGCCACCAGGTCTTGCCCTGGAACTCCGACTTATCCGCGACGACAGCGGCCTTGGACCGGGCCCGCTGCACCGTGCGCCATGCCATCCCGTCAGTCTCGGCGTGACGCTTCACCTCGTCGCGAGACATACCGCCCGCCGGCAGCAGGTCGCGCAGCCAGTCGGCCGCGTCGCCCACCTTGCTCCGCTCCTCCGGGTCCGTGTATGTTTCGGCCTCGGCCAGAATGTCGCGGGCACTGCCGGTAATTGCACCCTTCCAAACAACACCGGACGCCAGAATGCCCGGATAGTCCGCGAGGGACACTTGCTCGAGCTCATACCGGAAACCGCCGGAGTCCTCGCCCAGGTTTGATTTCGCCCGCACCAGCACGCGGCCCGGCGCATCGGCGTGGTCGTCGGGCAGCTTCGCCGCACCCATGACGATTCGAGCCACGGCGCCGAACGCAATTGAACCTGTTACACGTTCCACCGGATCCTGCCCCTTCGTGCCTTTCGAGTAGTGCGTGATGCCGAGCACGGCGCAGCCGGTCGCGATCGCAAGATCGGCCAGCGGTTGCAGGGCGCGGCGAACCTCGGCGTTCTTGTGAGAGTCGCCCGCAACGGCACTCACGATAGGGTCCACGACGAGCAGGGCGGGCGTTCCCGTCATCCCGGCAAGTTTCCCCTGCAATGCCGGAATGTCACTCGCCGGGTCGAACGGCCGTCCCTCAGCCGCGACGAAGTAAATCCCCTCCAGGTCCGCGCCGTTCGCCAGCAAGCGGGGAATTAGCGTATCCGCTGGGTCGTCCTCACCGGACCAAATCAGCACAGAGCCAGGCTTGGCGCATGTGCCGTCGGGAAAGGTGCCGCCGGCTGAGATAGCCGCCGCGAGCGCCAGGGTCACGGTGGTTTTCCCCACACCGGGCGGACCGGCGAGAATGTGAACCTTCCCCGCCGCGAGCCAGTCCGGCCAGAGCCAGGTCACGGCCACGGGTTGAATCTCGGTCCCCCGTATCAGCTCGACCGCTACACACTCGGTCGCAACCGACCGCTGCTCGGCGTGAATCTTCGCGGCGCGGTTGGCGGCCCGCTGGGCTTTGAGCAGGGCACGCATCGCGGCCAGCTCGTCGGCCGGCACAGGCGCGGGATGGCCGTCCATGGTGCCGCGCCGCTCAGGCGGCCTGGCTCCCAGAGTGATCCGCCTCACCGTCCAGAAGCCTACGCCATGACGCGGCAGCTTCCACCGTTACGATGGAGCGGCGGCCAACCTTGGCGAGTTTCAGGCGGCCGGCTTTTGCTTCTGCATAAACGAGCGTTCTGCCGATGCCATGCGCCTCTGCGAATTGCTCAACCGTGAATCCAAGTCTTTCTTTCATGTCTGCGGTCCCCTACTGTTCGCTACTGTCGGTAGGGGACCACAGGTCACGCGGTGGAGCGATTTTTCTACCCCGTTTTGATTCGGCCCCCTCCGTGTCACCGTTCTGCTCGACAGCAGGGAAGCCGAGCAAACCGATCCGTAGAATTGACAAATTATGGACACGCCGGCCAGACCCGCCGACCGAATCAGTGTAATGCCTTGATCTAATTGGCGTCCCCAGCGGGAGTCGAACCCGCGTTACCGCCGTGAAAGGGCTTGAAGTCGAACCCTCTGAAACATCCTGAAATCGCACAACCCGTTGCGAACACTACAAAACAAGGTATTTCCGGGTTATAGTCGTTCCGAGCCGTTTCAGAAGCATTCCGAGACACGGCCGCGACACGGAGCCCTAACCGGAGAACCCCGATGGCCAGAGAGTCCCGTCAGGCGAATCTCAAGAGCCCTACAGCACGCCAGAAGCTCACGAAGGAACGACGGCACTACCGCGCCCTTGGTGATGGACTGGCCCTTGTATATCGGCGCACGGCGGCCGGATACGGCACCTGGAGCGCAAAGCTGCCGCGTACGGGCGGCCGGTATGCCATGCGTGTGCTCGGTGAAGCCGACGACGTGCGGCCTGCCGATGGCGTCAAGGCGCTGTCATTCGCCCAGGCGCAGAAGAAAGCGCTCGCCCTGGCGGAGGCCGCTGAAACGGACCCCGACGTACTCGCCAAGCGTGAATACACCGTAACCCAGGCAGCCGAGGATTATCTCGAGTGGTTCAAGGCTCACCGCCGGGACTACCGGGGCGCATCTCATATTGTTCGCGTTCACATCCTCCCCAAGTTCGGCGACCGGCAAATTGACTCGCTCCGAACCGGCGAGCTGCGGAAGTGGCTCGAAACCCTCGGCGCCTCCCCCGCTCGACTGCGAACCCGCAAGACAGCCACGAAACAGAAGTTCCGAGCGCTACCGAAAACCGCAGAGGAAAGACGCGCCCGCCGGGCGACTGCGAACCGGATTTTGACCGTCCTTAAGGCGATCCTGAATCGCGCCTTTGTGAGCGGCCGAACCCAATCGGACAGGCAATGGCGCAACGTGAAGCCATTCCCCAAGGCAGATTCGGCGCGCGTTCGGTTTCTGACCGATGCAGAGGCGACACGGTTAATCAACGCCTGCCCTGCCGATCTCCGCGACTTGGTACGGGCCGCGCTTCTGACTGGAGCCCGATTCGGCGAGCTGGCGGGGCTCACCGTCCGTGACGTTGATTCGAAAAACGGACTCATTCGAATTGCGGAGTCGAAAAGCGGCAGACCGCGACACGTACCGCTCAACATCGAAGGACTCGAGCACTTCCGTCGTCTGCTGACGGGCAAGACGGGCGCTACCCTCGTATTCACGAAAGCCAACAGCAAAGCCTGGGGAAAGAATCATCACGTCAAGGCACTCAAGCAGGCCTGCACGGTCGCGAAAATTCAGCCCGCTGTCGCCTTTCATGAGCTGCGCCACACCTACGCCTCACATCTGGCGCAGGCGGGCGTGGAACTGCTCACCATCGCGAAGCTTTTAGGGCACGCGGATACGCGAATAACGGCTCGGCACTACGCCCACCTTGCCGACAAGACTCTCTCCGATGCCGTCACGAAACTGCCGAGCTTCAAAGCCACACCGGCTCTCGAGGCCGTGGAGCAATCGGCCGCGTGAGCGAACCGGTAACGCCTTCGGAAACGGCCCAGGCGTGGGCTCATGAGCATGACGTGACTCTCGAGCGCTTGGCTGAATCAATTAGACGCCTGCGTAAAGCTCTCAAGTTTGCGAAGCGCTACATCACGCAAAAGCAGGCTCGCGAACCAATCGAAACAGCTCTCGAAACCGCCCAAAACCTTGCCCACTGGTTGCCAGTACTCTTGGACCATCCGGACTTTACGCCTGCGGATGACAAGGAGTTGCTCGACCGACTCGTTGCGGATCTCGACCGACTACTCGACCTGGCAGGCATGAACCCGCGAACGTCGGAGGTCGCCCGGTTACTCGGTCATGATCCAGCGCCAAAGTGGCGCCCAGCCCGCCCCAAAAACCCGATGAACAAGGCGGGTGTGTTCTCTCGGGTCATGAGCGGTGCTTTTGCCAGTGAATACTGGCGGCTTCTGGACCGTCGGCCGACTAACTGGATGGATGGGCTGAATTCGGAAATGGCGGGCGAATTGAAGGAATTTGTCCGCGCCCTTTGCATTGATGTGGGGCTGGACCCAAAGCGCGATCCTGCCCGCATCGCCAAGCGCTATAGCCGCCGGTCGCGTCAAAACCACGCAGGGAAATAACCTGAGATTGGATTTAACAGGCCGCTACGGAAGCAGCATCTAATCGTCGGCACACACCCCAGAACCTATGGAGGTTCGTGATGGCCGACGATGCAATCCTCAGGCAGCCCGAGGTTTCAGGGCTGACCCAGCTATCCCGCACGACTCTTTACCACGCGACGAAGCGCGGTGAATTCCCCTCGCCCGTGAAGCTCGGCAAGCGCGCTGTCGGCTGGCGTCGTTCTGACGTTCTGGCCTGGATTAAGTCCCGCGAGCCGAAGGCCGCGTGAATTCCCCCACAAAGAAACGCCCGGCGTCGCTGGCAGGCGACCCAGGCGTGAGGAGCATTGGCATGAGTAAGATTACACGATTCCGGCGCCCGCCCGGAGTCACTTCCCCGGTCCGCTGCGAAGGCTGCGGCGAGCCCTTTGTGCCCGCCCGGCCGTCGCACACTCTCTGTCGGTCTTGTTTCACGTTCGACCGCTTGGCCCGAGTCTCTCGAGCTTTCGCCGCCATATATGGTCGTGGCTCGCCATGAGGCCGCTCCCGCCGAATGGTCGCCGACACCTGGAGCTCGGCAGCTCCGGCTCGTGGGTTGCAGTCGGTTCGGATGCTTGGGAGTTTCCAAGTCGGAAATCATTTCCGGTAATGGTGCTCCCGCCCGGTGACGATCCCGAGCGGTTCCACTGGCCCGTCGCCGGAATTGAGGTTGTGTTGATTCAGTGGGGCGCAGTCGGACCCGGCGAGCTTGAACGGGCCGAACTCGCTCTGCTCCGTGCTGGCGCCCGCCTTGTGCTCGCGGTCACGACCGATGAGCCGATCTACTGCTATCCAGAGGCCCAGCATGACGCGGCCTAAGATTGTCTCGCTCGCCGAGCTCGAGGCTACGCATGACCCGTGGCCTGATCCTTTGCCGTTGATCTCACACGGGAGCCCGCAGGCATATCCGGTTGACGCTCTACCCGAATCCATCAGGCTCTCGGTCGCAGAGGTTCAATCTTTCACGAAAGCGCCCCCTCCGCTGGTTACGGGATCCGCACTTGCCGCGTTGTCCGTAAGCACTCACCACTTGGCAGACGTGAAGCGTGCCGAAGGACTTACCGGGCCGTCAGGGCTCTACCTACTGATCATTGCTGATTCGGGTGAACGTAAGACAACGTGTGACGGACTGTTTCTGGATCCGATCCGTGCATGGGAAGCAGAGCAAGTCGAAAACGCAAAGCCAAGCAGGGCCGACTATCGCGGGAGGCTCGCTGCGTGGGAAGCCCATCACGACGGGCTCAAGAATCGCGTCCGGCATTTGGCCAAGACTCAGAAGCCGACTCGGGAGGCAGCCGACGCCCTGGCCGATCATGAGGCAGTTAAGCCCGAGCCCCCGCGCGTACCGAAGCTGCTCCGAGTGGACGACACGCCGGAAGCTCTTGCTTGGTCGCTTGCCCATGAATGGCCCGCGGCGGGCGTGATCTCAAGTGAAGCCGGGCTTGTATTTGGCTCACACGGCATGGGTCGTGATTCCGTCATGCGAAATCTCGGGCTGCTGAACATCCTATGGGACGGCGGGACGCTGCCGATCTCGCGGCGCACATCGGAGAGCTACACCGTGCGCGGGGCCCGTCTTACCGTGGCGCTCCAAATACAGGAGCCCACCCTAAGAGCGTTCTTTGAACAGTCCGACGGGCTGGCGCGGGGAACCGGGTTCTTGTCGCGGTTCCTGGTCTCATGGCCCGAGAGCACGCAGGGCTTCCGGCCGTTTACTGATCCGCCCGAAGCCTGGCCCGCGCTCGAGGCGTACCGACGTCGGCTCTTGCGGTTACTCGAAATTCCGCCTCCGATTCAGGCCGACGGCGCATTGAGCCCCGCGCTACTCGAGCTGTCATCAGAAGGGAAATCCCTTTGGATCAAGTTTCACAATGACGTAGAGGCAGAGCTGAAGTCGGGCGGCGAACTGGCGGACGTGCGTGACGTAGCGGCAAAAGCAGCGGACAACGCCGCTCGCCTGGCGTGCCTGTTCCACGTTCTCGAGCATGGCCCGGCCGGTGCGATAAGCCCTGAAAGCATCACGTCGGCCGCCCGCCTTGTCGCGTGGCATCTGACGGAGGCACGGCGGTTCTTGGGCGCATTAGCCCTGCCACCGGAGCTCGCGAATGCAGTCAGACTCAATGAATGGCTAATTCAACGTTGCGGGGAACTTGGGACCGCTACCGTCCTGACTGGTGACGTTCTGCAATACGGCCCGCACTCGGTCCGGCGAGCGGACGTGCGAGACAAAGCTCTTAACCTGCTGATCGAATCCGGCCGCATTCGCGTTGAGCAATTCGGACGGCAGAAGCGGATTCGGCTTAACCCCGCTTTGCTCAAGACATGAGCTTTCGTGATTGGTTATCCGGACCCATTGCTAAGGCTAAAGCGGCTAATTCTGCTAACGATGGCGGGATGGAGCCGGGACCTTTAGCCGCATTAGCAACATTAGCCTTAGCCAACGTCACGGAGCAGAAAAGTGAAGCCGACCGGGAAGCGCTCGAGGAAAGGGCCGCAATCTACGAATTTGACGCCGGGCTCAATCGCGCCGAAGCCGAACGGCGGGCTGCTCTCCGCTAAAGCGCTCGAGAATCGAAAGAACATTCAGCTTGAGGTAGGCACCGAGACCGAGGCCCGGCCGCAGCTCGCCCGCCTGGCCGTCAACCCCGAAGCAACAACGGCCCGCGTGCTGCTGGATTTCACGCCCAGTCATGGACTCGACCTCGATAAGGTGACGGCCGAGCTGACGGACATTGGCGGGGCTATCGGGCGCGGTGACTTGTCACACGTTGAAAGGCTGCTGACATCCCAAGCTCAGGCCCTTAACGCGATCTTCGTAAACCTGGCCGAACGGGCACAGAAGCAAGGGCCCTACCTCGACCCCATGCAAACTCTGCTCGGGCTGGCACTACGGGCGCAGAATCAGTGTCGCGCTACTCTCGAAACCTTGGCGAACGTGAAGTTCCCGAAGTCCGCCACGTTCATTCGCCAGGCGAATATTGCGGAACAACAACAAGTGAACAACGGCCCGCCGCCACCCGCACGCGAAGCTGTCCCGATTCCGTCAACCGAACTTCTGGAGGCGAGATCTTATGAGACGCTCAGGCTGGACACCGCAACGGCGGGCACGGGCCGCAGAGCTGATTTACCGCTGGAAACCCTGGGAGCAGTCCACCGGCCCGAGAAGCCCTGAGGGCAAAGCGCGATCCTCAAGAAACAGACTAAAGCACGGGCAGCGCACGCGTTCAGCCATCGCGCAAAGACAGGCGCTCTCTCTGCTGTTGCGAAGTGTTCAATCCGGCGTTGAGGACGGTCAGTCCTCGGTCGCCGCAGGTTTCAACGGTACCATCTCGTAGTGATGGGTTGGTTTGTAGTCCATTACCCAGAAGAACGGGACCAGAACGAGTATCCCGCCCACAATGGCACCCGCGTTTACTTCTTCGTTGCGGCTAAACGCTGAAGAGAAATCCTGATAGCCGGTTTTCCTGAGCAAGACCGTGGTAGTGGAGCCGACTATTTTGGTATCGGTGTATGTATATGGAGTTTCTCCGACTTTTTCGCCGTTGAGGTAGACCTCAGCGCCACTCGGCTCAGAGTTTATTAACGTAGTACTTGAACATCCTGAAATAAATATGACCAAAGTGAGGCACGTAATTGTGATTCTCATTGTCCCTCCAGACACATTGCGACGTACTGCCTGATCTATTGGCAAGCTTCTTCCCATCCCCGAAGCCATTCTTGCAAGGCGGCATAAGGCGAACAATGGCAATTTCCGGCCTTCCGTAGGACGCATCCGCGACACCATCGCGACACGTGAGGCCAACGACCAAGGCAAATCCTGATAACAGGCTGATTTTATTGGCGTCCCCAGGGGGAGTCGAACCCCCGTTACCGCCGTGAAAGGGCGATGTCCTAGGCCTCTAGACGATGGGGACGCAGTCGGGTGAGCCGGGGCTGGCTGGTGGAGCTAGGCGGGATCGAACCGCCGACCTCTTGCATGCCATGCAAGCGCTCTCCCAGCTGAGCTATAGCCCCACGCGGCAGCGGACTGTACGAAAGGCCCGCCGGGCGTGTCAAGAAAGCGGCGCCCGTGCAGTTCCTCCCGTCGCTTCGATGTGCTTCAGCGCCCGCGTGAGCCGCGCGATGACGCGATCGCGGCCGACGAGCTCGAGCGTCACGTCGATGGGCGGCGAGACGGTGCCGCCGGTCACCGCGACCCGCAGGGGCTGACCGATCTTGCCGAAGCCGAGGCCGGTTTGTGCGGCCACGCCCGCGATCACGTCGTGAATCCTGTCGCGACGCCATTCGTCCAGCGAAGCGAGCCTCGTGCGTACGAACGCCAGCGGCTCGGCGACGGCCGGTTTGAGATGTTTCGCCGCCTTGTCGTCGTAGGAATCGAAGTCCCGGAACGCATACCAGCTCGATTGCACCATGTCGTCGAGCGTCACCGCCCGTTCGCGGAATGCATCCACGATCTTTTCGAGCGCCGGCCCGCCGCGCCGGTCGATGCCGCGCCGGTCCATGTGCGCAGCGAGCTCGAGGGCCAGCCGTTCCCGATCGCCATTGATGATGTAGTGCTGATTGAGCCACGCGAGCTTCTCGGGATTGAACCGTGACGCCGCGGCATTGACGCCCGAGACGTCGAAAAGCCTCACCATCTCGTCCCGTGAAAACAACTCCTGGTCCCCGTGAGACCAGCCGAGACGGACGAGATAATTGAGCATGGCCTCCGGCAGGTAGCCCTGCTCGCGATATTCCAGGACGTTGACGGCGCCGTGACGCTTGGACAGCCGTGCGCCATCCGGCCCGAGGATCATCGGCAGGTGCGCGTAGGCCGGCGGCGCGAGATCCAGGGCTCGCAGGATGTTGATCTGCCGTGGCGTGTTGGTCAGATGATCGTCGCCGCGGATGACGTGCGTGATGGCCATGTCGGCATCGTCCACGACGACGCCGAAGTGAAACGTCGGCACGCCGTCGGAACGCATCAGGATCAGGTCGTCGAGGGACGCGTTGTCGAACTCGACGTCGCCGTGCACGAGATCGGGCACGATGACCTTGCCCTCGGTGGGGTTGCGCAGGCGGATGACGGGCACCACGCCGGGGACTGCGCTGCGCCGCTCTCGGCACCGGCCGTCGTAGCGGGGATTCTCCCCGCGGGCGACCTGCGCCGCGCGCATCGCCTCGAGCTCCTCGCGCGAGCAATAACATCGATACGCCGTGCCACGGGCGAGCATCTCTTCGGCGACAGCCGCGTAGCGATCCAAGCGCTCCGTCTGGCGGAACGGGCCCTCGTCGTAGTCCAGACCGACCCAGGCCATGCCGTCGAGAATTGCCTGGATCGAGGCATCCGTGGAACGCTCCCGGTCCGTATCCTCGATGCGCAGCACGAAGCTCCCGCCGTGATGGCGGGCGAAAAGCCACGAAAACAGCGCCGTGCGCACGCCGCCGATATGCAGATAGCCCGTGGGACTGGGGGCGAAGCGGGTCCTGATGTTCATACTGGGCTTGGCCGGACAGAGGCGCGGATTCTACCCGGCATTGGCACGCATGGCTCCGCTTGGCAAACTCGGACCATGCCAGGCCCGGATCTCACGACCACGCTCGACGCGCTCTTTCCGGCAAACGTGGCGACAGTGCTGTCATTGAGCCCGGACGATCCGGTGGAGCTCGGCCCTCGCGAAACTGCGGCGGCGGCGAACTTCGTCCCGAAGCGGCTGGCGGAATTCCGTCACGGCCGCGCCTGCGTCCGCCGTGCACTCATGCGACTCGGTGCGACGGCCAGCGATATCCCTGTCGGTCCGGCCCGCGAGCCCTTGTGGCCGGTGGGCATCGTCGGCAGCATCACACACGACGGCAACAGGGCTGCGGCCGCGGTCGCGCGCGCGACCAACTTCGCTGCGTTGGGGCTCGACCTCGAGCCCGCGACACCCCTGGAGCCGGCGCTGATACCGCGTATCTGCCTGCCCGCGGAGGTCGAGTGCACGGCGCTCGCGGCCGGCGATCCCGGTCAGGCCGCGAAGATGATCTTCTGTATCAAGGAAGCCGCGTACAAAGCCCTGTGGCCGGAGCTGCGGCTCGTGCTCGACTTCCACGAGCTGGAAATTCTGCTCGAGGCGGGCAGCTCTGAATTCCGCGTGATCTCGCGAAGCGGCCGCTGCCCCGCCGGTCTCGCTGCGCGGATCGCGGGACGTTATCTGTGCCTGCAGGATTTCTTCGTCGCCGGCGCCGCATTGCCGGCCCGCTGACGCCTTTCAGAGCCCCAACGATCCGCGGCGCGACGCGGCGTCACCGAGCGAAGACATGCGCGCGCGCCCCGCGCCAATGACGCTTTGCAGGTGGCTCTGCGGCGGTCGCGACAATGGCTGGCAGCGCGCCTTCTCGGCGGATCGTTTCACCGGAAGCTGGCGGCGATCGAGGCCGGCACGCCGCTCGGGACCGGTGTAGTTCTGCGCATGGCCGTGGCGACGATCGGTGGTATTGCGGCGGCGGCAGATGGACCGGCGCAAGAAACGCATCGCGCGCCAGGCGTGCGTGATCATCCAGAAATACAGGAGGCCGACACCGAGGAACGCGCCTGCCACCGCCAGATCCGGCCAGTCCCACCACACGCTGGCGAGACCGACCACCACGCCGACGGCGCCGAGCGTCGCCATGATCGCCACCGTCTGATTCACGCCATAGCCCGCCAGCAGGAATATATGGTGCAGGTGCTCGCGGTCCGCCGCGAATGGCGACCGGCCGTTGAGGATCCGCCGCAGCATCATGGCGACCGCGTCCATGATCGGGACCATGATGAACCACAGCGCCGCGGCAGGCTTGAGCACGCGATCCGGTCCCTGGGACAGCGAAATCGCAAACCAGGTCAGCGCAAATCCGATGAACATGCTGCCCGCGTCGCCCAGGAATATGGCCGCACGGGAACGACCCAGCAGGCGCAGGTTGAACAACAGGAAGCCGATGACGCCGCCGCCGAGTGCCAGCAGCAGGCCCGTGCTGGCGCCGTGGCCCCAAAGCGACTGCGCAATGCCGAAGCCGGCGAGTGACACCAGGGTCTGGCTGCCGCTCAACCCGTCGAGCCCGTCGCACATGTTGAGCGCGTTGATGACGCCGATCGTCGCAAAGATGGTGAAGGGAATGGCCAGGACGCCGAGCTCGAGCGGCCCGCCGGTGAGGGTCATGCCGCCGAGGTCGGACAATACGACACCGGCGCCGAAGATCATCACGAGCGCGGCCGCGGCCTGGGCGACGAAGCGGATCATGGGCGAGAGCTCGACGAAGTCGTCGATCACGCCAACCGCGACGAGCAGCACGCCGCCGAGGAGGAAGCTCACCATCTGCGGCGCGCCGGCGGACGGGCTGGTGAGTCCAGGCACCAGCGATGCCGCGGCGACCGCGACGAATATTGCCAGGCCGCCGATCAACGGGATCGGGCCATGGTGGCTCTTGCGGGCATCGGGAAGGTCGACGAGCCCGATGGTCATGGCAATCGGCCGCATCACGACGATCAGCATGGCCGTCGCCGCGCAGGCCAGCAGGGGTGCCAGAACCGGTGTCATCGAGCGCTCAGCTTCGGGTACCTGGCCCCATTATTCAAAATGTGCTGTAAAACTTTGTATCTTGTATCGAAGTATCGTCTAATAATAAGCGCTTTTCTGCGATCAACTGCACGGCGGCCGATGTGGCTCGCGACCGGAATTATGTCGCAAGATCAGGGATTAAGGCCCGGACATTCCTCTCCCACTGCCGAGCCCCACGACGATCCCGTCGATGATTTCCCGAGAAACTTAAACAACGCTTAAGGTTAATGCAGCAACTTGTCGTTTCGAGACACGGGTCGGCAGTCGCCAGCAGCCGCCCGCAAGGTATGAAATTTGCATCTGCACAGTTGGAGTTCTCAGCATGATCCTCAAATTCGTCACCAACAACGGGCTCGCCGCTGTCGTGCTACTGGCCGCGCTGGCCGTCGGCCGGACCGGGTTCGCGGCAGACGTCGTTCCCGCGCTCGAACGCTACAAGATCAATCCGGGCGACGTCCTCGAGGTGTCGGTCTGGAAGGAAGAAGATCTGCAACGGCAGCTCCTCGTGAATCCCGACGGGCATTTCGCGTTTCCGCTTGCCGGTGACCTCGTCGCCACGGGCAAGACCGTCGAGCAGCTGCGCCAGGAGATCACCGAAAAGCTCAGCCGCTTCATTCCGGATGTCGTGGTCACGGTGGCCGCGATAAAGGTCGACGGCAACATCGTGTATGTCCTCGGCCAGGTGGCCCGGCCCGGTCCCTTCGTCATGAACCGGGTGACCGACGTGATGCAGGCGATCAGTCTCGCCGGAGGCCCGACGCCGTTCGCGGACGTCAACGGGATCAAGATCCTGCGCCGTGACCAGGGCTCGCAGACTGCCATCTCCTTCAAGTACGGCGACCTCGAAGCCGGCAAAAAACTCGAGCAGAACATCCTCCTGCGCGCGGGCGACATCGTCGTCGTGCCCTGAGCCACGCCTCGAGTATTGCCCTGAATGGTCCCGGCGCCGAATATCCCCCGCTTGCTGCTGTCAGCCGCCGCGTGCGGCGTAGCACTCGCTCCGGCGAGGGTCCTTGCCTATAGCTGGGAATACACGCCCATCGTCAGCGTCGGCGCGATTTACGAGACCAATCCCTTTTATTTCTCCGACAGCAATCTCATTGACGACGGGTACGGCGGCTTTCTGGATGCGACCGTGGCCATAAGCGGAGAAACCGGGCGGAGCCAGTTGAGTTTCAGGCCCCGCACGCGAATCACCGTCTACACCGGCGCGGACAATGCGAGCGACCTCAATTCGGCGGACTATTACCTGCCGCTCTATGCCAGCTGGCGCTCCCAAAGGACGCAATATAGCCTGAACGGGGGCTACAGCCGGGTGTCCACGCGGAACAGCGAGGTGAGGATCACGGATCCAAACGATTCCGGGCAGACGGGCAGCTCGGGTCGTATCGTCTCGGTCGACGAGGACCAGGAGCGCGGCTACCTGTATCCCACCGTCGCCTTTCAGTTGAGCCAGAGGGATCTCCTGCAGCTGTCCTTCAGCCTGGACGATGTGACTTACACGAAGGCCGAGGTCACCCAGCGTTCCAACTACATATACGGCGACACGTCGTTTTCCTGGACCCGCACGCTCGGCCCGAAGAGCCGCGTCACGGGTAGCGTCAACGTCAATGGGTTCAATGCCGACCGGCCGGGCAGCCCGGTGGAGAACAAGACCATCAGTTACGGGGCCGACGCCGGATACGAGTACATGTGGTCGGACCTCACGACGGTCGGCCTCACTCTGGGCTCGTCCAGAAGCGACATCGACGTCACCGGCCTCGCCACCGTCGACGACGCCAATGGCAACCCCATCCCCTGCCGCGATCCCGATACCGGCGAGCTGGTATTGTGCGAGCTCAAGGCCAACGAAAAGAACTTCGTGGGCCGGGCGTTCGTCCAGCAGAAGACGTCGGAGACCATCACGACCGAATTCAGCGTGTCGCGTTCCCTGCAGCCGAACTCGGACGGCGCACAGGTGACGCAGGACTCCATCAACGCCTTCCTCGACAAGCAATTCTCGCCCACGCTATCGGGCAAGCTCGGGGCGATCTATGTGCGCCAGAAGGCCGTGGGTGCCGATGTGGCGGGCAGCGCGGCGAACCGTTTCGACCGGGATTACACACGGCTGAATGCGTCCCTATCCTGGCAGCTGACCCGGACCTGGTATCTCGTGACACTTTACGGCTATACGCACGACGAGCAGAAGAGCGGCGCCACGTACACGACGGACAACCACAGCGTGAGCGTCGAGCTGCGTTACGCCGCTCTCGGCAAGCACTGATTGCGATGAGAATCAGCGTCTTTGGCCTTGGCTACGTGGGGGCCGTGTCAGCGGCGTGCCTCGCGCGGGACGGGCACCAGGTCACAGGCGTCGACCCCAATGAGACCAAGGTCGGGCTGATCAATGCCGGCCGATCGCCGATCATCGAGAAAGGGCTCGAGGAGCTGATCGCCTCCGCCGTGGCCGGCGCGCGGCTGAAGGCGGTTACGGACGCGCGCCTCGCGATCCAGGAGTCGGAGCTGTCGCTCGTCTGTGTCGGCACGCCGTCCGAGGCGAACGGCAGTCTCAACCTGCGGTTCGTCCGCGCAGTGTGCGACGAGATCGGCGGCTGCCTGCGGGACAAGCCGGGATATCACACGGTCGTCATGCGCAGCACGGTCCTGCCCGGGACGATGCGCGGCACGGTAATTCCCGCGCTCGAAGCGGCGTCCGGACGCAAGGCCGGAAGCGATTTTGGCGTCTGCAACAACCCCGAGTTCCTGCGCGAGGGCACCGCCATACATGATTACGACAACCCGCCGAAGACCGTCATTGGCTCCCTGGACGGGGCGAGTGGCGACCGCCTCGCCGAGCTGTACTCCGCACTGACCGCTCCGCTCATCAGGACGAGCGTGGAAACGGCGGAGATGGCGAAATACGTGGACAACGCCTGGCACGCGCTGAAGGTGGCGTTCGCCAACGAGATCGGCTCGGTCTGCAAGCGCCTGAACATGGACAGTCATGCGGTAATGGACATCTTCTGCCAGGACCGCAAGCTCAACATCTCGTCTCATTACCTCAAGCCGGGATTCGCCTTCGGCGGCTCCTGCCTGCCGAAGGACGTATCCGCGCTGGTCTACGAATCGGGGCGCCTGGACCTCACGCTCCCGGTTCTCGAGGCGATCATGGAGAGCAACCGGCTGCACGTCGAGCGCGCGCTCGAGATGGTCATGCGGCACGGTCGCAAGCGGATCGGCGTGCTCGGGCTGAGCTTCAAGGCGGGCACCGACGACCTGCGCCACAGCCCGATGGTGGAGATCACCGAGCGGCTGATCGGCAAGGGTTACGAAGTGCGTCTGTATGACCGCAACGTCAGCCTCTCCCGCCTGATCGGCGCCAACCGCGAATACATCCTGCGGCACATCCCGCACATCGCACGTCTGCTGGTGGATTCCGCCGATGAGATCGTGGATTTCTCGGAAGTCGTGATCGTCGGCAACGCCGGCGAAGAATTCGCCGGAATCGTGCAGCGACTTTCGCCCGCTCAGCACGTCATCGACTTCGTGCGCCTCAAGGCCCCGCCGGCGTCCGTGCCGTACGAAGGCATAGCCTGGTGAGACGGACCCGGTCCGCCGGGGGTGCCCGAGATCAGCGCTCGGGTGAACAGTTCTGACTGAGCCGTCGGCGCCGGGATCTGCGATCGCCGGCAGCAAGGCCATGCGATGCGGCCGCGCAGACGCTCGTCTAGCAGCCGGCTGTCACCCTGTGCGTCATGGGATGGTCGACGGCGCGCTCGCGAACGCCCGCATCGGCGCCGCGTCGCTCTCGTGGAGATCATCCGGGGGATTGATCAGGCCACTTTCGATCGCGAAGCGGGTGACGCCGGCGACGTTGTGAAGCCCCAGTTTGCGCATCAGGTTCGAGCGGTGCTTCTCGATCGTCTTGACGCTCAGGTTCAACGCCCTGGCGATGCGCTTGGTCGAGGCGCCGCCCGCGATCATGGCTACGATCTGCCGTTCGCGGCCCGTGACGACTGACGGCTGTCGGGGCGCACGAGCGGGCCGCATGTCCTCGCCGAGGAAGGTCTGCAGCATCCGCGCCGAGGAAAGCGCGCACAGATGCCGCTCCCCTTTCAGCACGAGACGCACCGCGCTGATCAGTGCGGCGCGGCTCGCGTCCTTGAGAATGTAGCCGGAAGCTCCCGCGGCCAGCGCCACGCGAATGTGCTCGACGGTGTTGTGCACCGTCAGCACCAGGATCCGGGCCGCGGGACAGGTCATGCGCATCTCGAGAATGCCCTGCGGACCGGCATTGCCCGGCAGCGAGAGGTCCGTGACAATGAGATCGGGGCTGGCTGACCGGATGACTTCCAGGGCTTCCTTGATGGTCCCCGCCTCACCGACTACTTCGAGGTCCGGCTCGAGCTCGAGTATCGCCTTCAGGCCGTCGCGGAGTATCGCGTGGTCGTCGACCAGTACCAGACGCGCACGCGGGCACGGCTCAGCTGCCTCTTCCCGAGGCTTTTCATTCAGCAACGTCGGTCCCCTTCTATATATTGTTGTTCGAAGAGATGAGGTCGGCGTAGGCGGAATCTGACAGGAAAAACCTGCCTGCAGTGCGCCATTTGACATAATACTCTGCGGGATTCGCTGTATTCCGAGGGTCTTCACCGTAACGCGCGTGCCGTCAGCGCGGGTGTTCCCGTACAGCGTCTTCCGCCTTGCCGCCTCCGACATCTGTGCTCTACTAGGCAGCGTCATGCCGGGTAGATCCCTCGTGTTCTTCTTCGCGCTTCTCGCCGGCTCCGGCCAGGCCAGCGCAGACATTTATACGTATACGGATGCGGGCGGCGTCAGGCACTTCTCCAATGTGCCGTCCGATCCGCGCTTCGAGCTCTTCCTGCGCAGTGAAACGGCGCCCACGCGCGAAGCGGTGCGACCCTCGTCCTGGCGCACCAAGGCGCCGCGATTCGATGCCCTCGTCGACCGCGCGGCCCGGCAGCATCGCGTCGATGCGGCTCTCATCCGCGCGGTCATCGCAGTCGAATCCGCCTTCGACCCGCGCGCAGTTTCACCGCGCGGTGCGCGCGGCCTCATGCAACTGGCTGACGGCACCGCCCGGCGCTTCGGCGTCGTCGATCCCTTCAACCCCGAGCAGAACGTCCACGCCGGAACACGCTATCTGCGCGGGCTGCTGTCACGGTACAACGACGTCGGGCTCGCGCTCGCCGCCTATAACGCGGGCGAGGCGGCCGTCGAACGCTACGGCCGCCGCATCCCGCCTTTCGCCGAGACTCAGGCCTACGTGCCCGCCGTCCTCCGGATCTACCGCGAGCTGCAACACCGCACGCGAGAGCCTACGTAGTTCCCCTACAAGCGGCTACGCACTAGCCCGTTCGGCGATGGAGAGCCAGCCGACTGGGGAAGTGCGGTCCATTCGGGCAGCATCCACGCCGTGGCTCCCCATGTCGCAGCGCCCTCCGTCCATCCGTCGCGGCTCGCCGAACTGGCCTGCCGCCTGTCGTCCGCGTCGGTAACGACGAACTCCTGGGTAACGGTCGCCGACGTCGCCGTCGCCGAGCTCGCCGGACTTGTCCCCGACGCCGGTGCGGCGGTCGCGGTCCGCACGCGGCATCCGGAATATCTGCGCCCCGTCGCCGTCGCCAACATGCCGCACTGGCCTGTCGGGAGGCGCCTGCCCATCGGCGCCGCGCCCCTGTTGACCAGCGCTCTCAAGAGCTCCGATCGCGTCGTGCATGCGCGGGACCTGCGCGCCATCGGCATCGGGCACAACGGCGGGCCGGTCGAGTTGCTGTGCGCAGCCGTGCCCGCACGTGCCAGCGCGAACATTCTCGTCACCCTGCTCGCGCCGAACGCGGAGTCGGTGCGTGACGAGCTCGCGCAGGCGATCGACATCGTCCGCTCGCTGCTCGCGGTGCTGATGGAATCGCCCATCGGCCGGCCGAGCGCGGACCCTCTGTTCCACGCGATCCGCCGCGCCAAACGCGAATGGGAGCACGCCGCCGACGCGTTGCCCGTAGTGCTCGGCCTGCTCGGCCGGGACGGGCGCGTGCTGCGGGTCAATCGCGCGATCGAGCGGGCGGCGGGTCTGCCGGTGCGCCAGGCCCGCGGCCGGACCCTGCACGACGCCCTGCATCCGACCTGCCGGAACGACGGCTGCGGCCTCGCCGCGACACTGCGCGAGGCCTGGTCGGACGTGCTCACGCATGGCGCCGTGGAGGCCGAGTTCGAGGACACGGTCAACACGGTGGACTGGCACATCCACCTGCTGCGCACGAACGGCCGCACGACCGCGGCCGATCCGACCCGGGTCAGTAGCGCAGCCTTCGCGATCACGGAAGTCACGCCGCTGCGCCGTGCGCGGCGCCTCCTGCAGGAGGCGAACTCGACGCTCGAGCGGCGCGTGATGGAACGCACCGGCGCGCTCACGAAAGCCAACGTGGCGCTCCGTGACGAGATCGACCGCCGCCTGGCAGCCGAGGCATCGCTCAGGAATTCACGCAACGAGCTGCAGCAGCTCGCCGATCAGCGAGTGCAGCTCCAGGAGCAGGAGCGCAAGCGCATCGCCGACGATCTCCACGACGCGGTCGGCCAATCCCTGAGCGCGATCAAGTATTCGCTCGAGCGCGCGATGGAGCATCTCGTCCGCCCGAGCCTCGGCCCGGTGGGCCCGGTGCTGGAAGGCGCCGTAGCCCGCGTGCAGCGGGTCGTCGACGAGGTGCGCATGATCTCGATGAACCTGCGGCCCTCCGTGCTCGACCAGTTCGGCGCCGCGTCGGCTGCGCGCTGGCTCTGCCGCGAATGGTCCACGGTCTACGCGGGGATCGACCTGATGGCGAATATCGAGGTGGAGGACGGCGACATTCCGCCGGAGCTCGCCACCACGGTGTTCCGCACGATCCAGGAATCGCTCAACAACATCGCGAAACACGCCGACGCGTCGCAGGTCATCGTCACCATCCGCCGCATCGGGGACAACGTCGAGCTGAGGGTGCAGGACGACGGCCGCGGTTTTCAGCCGATTGCCCTCACGGGCAGCGGCATCCGTTCTCATGGTCTGCGCAGCATGCGCGAGCGCGCGGAGCGGGTCGGCGGCCGGTTCGTCGTGCTCTCGGCACCTGGTCGTGGCACGACCGTCGAGGTCGCCTGGCCGCTGGCGTCGGACGCGACCGTACGGGAGGCAACATGCATCAACTGAAATCGGTCCATCGCATGCGTGGATTCACGCTGCTGGAGCTGCTGGTCGTGATGGTCATCATCGGGCTCCTCGCGGGCTTCGTGGCGCCGCGCTACTTTGCGCAGGTCGGAAAGTCGCAGGTGAAGGCGACGCGCGCGCAGATCGATGCGTTCGACAAGGCCCTCGAGCAGTACCGGCTCGACGTCGGCCGGCTCCCCACCGTGGAGGAGGGTCTCGCGGCGCTCAACGCGGCCCCGCCGAGCGAGCCGAACTGGGCCGGCCCCTATCTCAAGAAGGCCGTGCCGCCCGATCCGTGGGGGCACCCCTATGTATACGCACAGCCCGGCGCGCACGGCGACTTCGACCTGCTGAGCTACGGCAGGGACGGACGGGCCGGCGGCGCGGGCGAAGACGCCGATATCGGCAACTGGTGACAGGGATGCGCTACCGGGTGACCACCGTTGATGCCGCAAACGTCGTCGCACGCCGGACGTTCGACGCGGTGGACGAGACCGACGCGCGCAGCCAGGCGGTGCTGAACGGGCTGCGCGTGCTGTCGGTCGCCCGTGACCGCGCACGACCCGGCCGGCGCACCCGATTCCCGCTCGTGCATTTCAGCCAGGAGCTCACCGCGCTGCTCGGCGCCGGCCTGACTCTGACCGAGGCGATGTCGGCGCTGGTGGAGAAGGAATCCCACGCGAGCACGCGCGCCACCCTGGAGAAGCTGCAGCAGCGTCTGCACGAGGGCCGCAGCCTGTCCGTGGCCGCGGCCGAGCAGCCGCACACCTTCCCGCCGCTCTATGTCGCCACGCTGCGGGCGAGCGAGCGCACGGGTGCGATCGCCGAGGCTCTGACGCGCTTCGTGCGCTACCAGGAGCAGCTCGACGTCCTGCGCAAGCGCGTCGCCAGCGCCGCGATCTACCCCTGCGTCCTGCTGGCCGCCGGGGGCCTCGTCACCCTGTTCCTCGTCGGCTACGTCGTGCCGCGCTTCAGCAGCATCTATGCCGACGTCGGTCACGAGCTGCCCTGGGCTTCGCGCATGCTCATGCAATGGGGCCAGCTCCTCGACCAGCATGGCCTCGCGGTGGCGCTCGCCGGCGCCGCCACGCTGGCCGGCCTGGTCTACTCGGCGACGCGCCCCGCCACGCGCGCTGCCGTCGCGGGCGCCCTTGCGCGCATCCCAGCCCTCGGCCGCCAGTGGCACCTGTACCAGCTCGCACGCTTCTACCGCACCGTCGGCATGCTGCTCCGCGGGGGCACGCCCGTGGTCACGGCCTTCGACATGAGCATCGGCCTGCTGGGCCCCGCCCTGCAGTCACGCCTGGCGCTCGCTGCGCGCGAGGTGCGCGCCGGCCGCTCGCTCTGCGACGCGCTTGCAAGCCACGGGCTCACCACGCCTGTCGCCGACCGCATGCTCCGGGTCGGCGAGCGGAGCGGCGAGATGGGCGAGATGATGGAACGCATCGCGACCTTCTACGACGACGAGCTGGCGCGCTGGGTGGACGTGGCCACCCGGCTGATCGAGCCCGCCATGATGACGATCATCGGGCTCGTGATCGGCACGGTCGTGGTGCTGATGTACTTCCCGATCTTCGAGCTCGCGGGGACAGTGCAATGAGCGCCGCGCTCGAATTGACCGGCCTGCCGGACGCGGACGCGCGGACACCGGACGCGGACGCGCGGACACCGGACGCGGACGCGCTGGCAGCGGCCTCGCCCGCGGCGGACGGGCACGATCGATCCAGCACGCCGGATGCGGCGGCGCTCGGCGCCGCGGTGAGCGCGGCCCTGCGCGAGGGCCGCTCGCCGCTCGCGGCGCTCCGCGACGGAGCCGGACTCGACGCGGAGGCCCTCGCCACGGCGCTCGGCGCCCTGCTGCATTACCCGGTGCTCACCGAGGCGGAGCTCGGGAACCTGGATCCCGCCTTCGATCTCCTCGGGCCGGCCGACGCGGCGCGCCGGGGCGTGGTCGTGGTGCGGCGCGGGAGCGACTGCATCGCCGTCACCTCCGATCCGTTCGACGTGACCCTGCGAGGCTGGCTCGAGCTGCGCGTCACCGTGCCGCTCGTCTGGGTCGTGTCCACGGCCGAGGCGATCGCCTCGCACGTCGCGCGCCACGAGCATGGCATGCGCGCCATCGACGCGGCCCTCGCCGCGGCGCCGGCCGAGAGCATCGACGCGGCAGTGGAGAGCCTGTCGCTCGCCTCGATCAGCCGTGACGAGAGCCCGGTCGTGAAGCTCGTCAACTCGACCGTGTTCGACGCGCTGCGCGCGGGCGCGAGCGACATCCACATCGAGACCGTCCCCGGCGGCCTTACGGTGCGCTACCGCCTCGACGGCGTGCTGCTGAACATCGCGAGCGTGCCGGGGCCCGAGCTCGGCGAGCAGGTGATCTCGCGCATCAAGGTGATGTCGGAGCTCGACATCGCCGAACGGCGCATCCCGCAGGACGGCCGCTTCAAGATCGGCATCGACGGGCGCGCGATCGACTTCCGCGTCTCGGTGATCCCGAGCGCGCACGGCGAGGACGCGGTGCTGCGCATCCTCGACAAGCAGGCGCTGACGGACGAGCTGCGGGGTCTGCGCCTCGACGTGCTCGGCTTCGACTCCGATATCGTCGCGCGGCTGCGGTCGCTGAGCCGGCGGCCGTACGGAATGCTGCTCGTCACCGGACCGACCGGCAGCGGCAAGACGACGACGCTCTACGCCGCGATCACCGAGACCAACACCGGCCAGGACAAGATCGTGACGATCGAGGACCCCGTCGAGTACCAGCTGCCCGGCGTGCTGCAGATCCCCGTGAACGAGAAGAAGGGCCTGACGTTCGCGCGCGGGCTGCGCTCGATCCTGCGTCACGACCCGGACAAGATCATGGTCGGCGAGATCCGCGACCCCGAGACCGCACAGATCGCCATCCAGTCGGCGCTGACCGGTCACCTCGTGTTCACCACCGTGCACGCCAACAACGTCTTCGACGTCGTCAGCCGCTTCGCGCACATGGGAGTCGACGTGCACGGCTTCGTCAGCGCGCTGAACGGCATCCTGGCGCAGCGCCTGCTGCGCATGATCTGCGACCACTGCGCGGGGCCGGCGCGGCCCGGCGCCGAGGACATCCGGGCGTCGGGGCTCCAGGTGCGCGCCGTGGCGGACTGGAACTTCCGCGAGGGTCGCGGCTGCGTGCACTGCCGCGGCACCGGTTACCGCGGCCGTCGCGCCATCGGCGAGCTGCTCCTCCTCGATGACGACCTCTCCGAGGCGATCATCGCCCGCGCGCCGGTACGCCGCCTGAAAGAGCTGGCGCTTGGCGCGGGCGTGCGGCTGATGCGCACCTCGGCGCTCGACCTCGTCAAGGCCGGGCTCACCACACTCCCGGAGGCGAACCGTGTCACCGCTCTGGCGTGACGAAGTGACGATCTACGTCGCCCCGACGCGCGTCGCGCTCGCGCGGCGCGGGCGCGGGCTGCGGCCCCGCATCGTGGCGACCGCCGACGCCCGGGTCATGCCGGGGTCCGCGGCCGACGTCGCACCGGCGCTGGGCGTCCTCGCAGGGATGCTGGAGGAACCGAGCTGGCGCGACGCGAACGCGCGGGTGATCGTCGCCGACGCCTGGGCACGGTTCGCGCTCGTGCCCTGGGGCCGCGTGTGGCTCGATGGCGCCGAGCGCCTCGGCCAGGCGCGCTACGCCCTCGCGGACGCGTACGGCGACGTCGTGAAGGACTGGACGATCGCCGTTGCCGAGCCCGTCCCGGGGCGCGCGAGCCTCGTCTGTGGACTGCGCCCCGATGTTCTCAGCGGCCTCGGCGCACTCCTGCCGGCAGCGGGACTGCGGCTCACATCACTGCGGCCATGGCTCGTCTGCGCATTCAATGCCTGGCGCCGCGTGCTGCCGGGCGACGCGTGGTTCGTGGCCATGGACGAGACCGCGATCGCGGCCGTGCATATCGTGGGCGGGACGTGGCAACGCGTGCACATGCTGCGCGGCGGAGACCATGCGCTGGAGCTCAGGCGCCTGCAGGCGTTCGGCGACCTCGCGGCCGGCGCGCAGGGCTGCACACCGATGTACGTGGCGGCCCCGCGTGCGCTGCGCGAGACGGCTGCGCGGGATCTTGCCGGCGTCGACTGGCTGGACGTCAATGCCGCGCGCGCCAGCAACGGGCAGGAGCTCGTGCTGCTGCAGAGGGCCTGCGCATGAGCAATCGCCCGATCGAGCTCGACTTCGTGGCCCGTCCGCGGCGGGTGACCGGCGCGGGTGCGCTGCTCGTGCTCGCCGGCCTCCTCGCCGCCGGGCTGGCGGTCGGCGACGTCCTCGCCCTCGCGGCCCGGCGGGCCGATCTCGCCACGGAGCTCGACGCGCGCAGCGGCGCGGCGGCGCCGGTCGCGCCGAGCGAGAAGGAAACCCGCGCGAGCCAGGAGGCGGCGGCCATGCGCCGCGAGCTCGAATTGCCATGGTCGCGGCTGTTCGGCGAGCTAGAGAGCGCGAGCCACGACACGGCGAACGCCGTGGCGGTGCTCGGCGTCGAGCCGGACCCGGACAAGCGGCAGGTGCGGATAGTCGCCGAGGCACGCACCCTCGCCGATGCGCTGACCTACGTCGAGCGGCTGTACGCCGTTCCGGTCCTGCGCTATCCCGTGCTCGAGAGTCACGAGACCCGCACCGACGACCCGCAGCACGCCGTGCGGGTGAAGATCGTCGCGGGGTGGCGGCTGTGAGCGTCGCCCCCTCGGTCATCCGCTTCACCGGCGCCGCATCGGACGTCGCGGCCGGCGCACCACGCCGTCTGGCGCGACTCGGGCGCGGCTGGCTCGTCGCGCTGCGGGACGAAGGGTGGCCGTTGCTGCTGTTCCGCGCGCAGCGCCTCGGGCTCGCCGGGCTCGTCGGCATCGGGCTCCTCGCCGGGACCGCGGTGTTCCAGTTCTCCACGCGCGCACCGCTCGTCGCGGAAGTGGAGCGTCTCGGCCAGGAGCTCGCCGCCCATCCGGCGGTGGCCCGCGCGCAGCTCAACCCGGCCGACCCGCTGGGGATCATCGCGCAGCTTCCCGAACGCAAGGAGCTGCCGGAAGTGCTGGGCCGCGTGGTCGCGGAAGCCGGCGCCGCCGGCCTCGAGCTCACGAGCGGCAAGTACGAGACCGCCGTCAGCAGCTCGGGCAGCGTGGTGCGCTACCGCGTCACCTTCCCCGTGAATGGCCGCTACCGCCAGGTGCGCATGTTCGTGGACGCCATCCTCGAGAAGCTGCCCTACGCTTCTCTGAGCGGGCTCAGCCTCGAACGGCGTGCGGTCGGCGACGTGGCCGTGGATGCCAACGTCAGCCTGACGCTGTTCCTGCGGGAGGCGCCATGAGCCACGCCGACCACCCCCTGCCGGCTCAACGTGCCCTGACCTGGCCGACCGGGTGGTATGCCGCCACGGTGCTCGCCGTCACCTCGTTGCTCGTCACGGGCACCGTGCCACATTCGGAGCCGGTGGAGGCGCCAGCCGCAAAAGACGCCCCCGTCGCCGCAACCGCGCCGGCGCCGCAGACCGAACCGGTCGCTCCCACCGCGGCAGTTCCCGCGACCGTCGAGGACGCGGACAAACGCGTGGCCGACGATGCGCTGGCGGACGATCTCTTCGCCTCGCGCTCGTGGCAGCCGCCGCCGGCGCCGCCGCCGCCCGTCCAGCCCGCGCCGCCGCCGGCGCCGACCGCACCGCCGTTTCCCTACACCTACATAGGCAGCGTCTCGCCCGACGGCGAGACCGCCGTGTACTACCTGGCACGCGACGACCGCGTGTTCGAGGCCCACGTCGGGGACCACCTCGACGACGTCTACGAATTCGAGAGCGCCACCGGCGGACAACTCGTCTTCAACTACCTGCCACTCAACATCCGCCAGTCCGTGCCGGCCGGAGCCGCGCCATGAACATGAAATACACGAAATACATCCTGGTCTTCCTCCCTGCCCTGCTCGTCGCCGGCTGCGCCGCGCAGAGCGCCCATCGCCAGGGCATCGCCGCCTTCGACCGTGGCGACTACGTGGCGGGCATCGCGAATCTCGAGCGCGCCGTGCGGGAGGCGCCGGACAACACCTCCTATCGCGTCGATCTGCGCTCGCGCAAGGAGAAGGCCGTGCAGCAGCTCATCGCCGCCGGCGACGCGGCGCGCGCGGGCGACAACGCCGAGGCGGCCGAGGCGGCCTACGGCCAGGTGCTCGCGCTCGAGCCCGGCAACGCCCGCGCGCGCGCGGGACTCGCCGCCCTCCACGCCGACCGTGAGCACGCCGAGGGGGTCGCGAAAGCGGCGGAGCTCCTCGACGCGAAAGAATACGAGGCGGCCGACGACGCCATCCGCGCGATCCTCACCGACGACCCGGCCTACGCCCCGGCCGTCGCCCTCGCCGCGCGTCTCGGCCGGGAACGCGGCCCGGTCACCGCGGTGCCGCGACTGAAGCCGCAGGGCAAGCTCGTCTCCCTGCAGTTCCGCGACGCGCCGACCAAGATGGTCTTCGAGGTGCTCGCACGCCAGTCCGGCATCAACTTCATCTTCGACAAGGACATCAAGTCCGACGGCAAGACCACGATCTTCGTGAATCAGGTGCCGATCGAGCAGGCGGTCGATCTCGTCCTCGCGCAGAACCAGCTCGCGCGCCAGGTGCTCTCGGAGAACACCATGCTCGTGTATCCGGGCACGCCCGCCAAGCAGAAGGACTACCAGGACGAGATCGTCCGCACTTTCTATCTCACGAGCGCGGCGCCCAAAGACGCCGAGTCGATGCTCAAAACCGTGCTCGGCACGAAGACGCTCTTCGTCGACGAGCGGGCGAACGTCGTGGTGATGCGCGACACCCCCGAGCACGTGCGCATGGCGGAGAAGCTCGTGGCGACGCTCGACGTCGCCGAGGCCGAGGTGATCCTGGAGGTCGAGGTGCTCGAGATCACGCACAGCACGCTGCAGCAGCTCGGCATCGCCTACCCGAGCAGCGTGACCTTCACCGCGAATTCCCCGTCCGGCTCCAAGAACATGACCGTGAACGACGTCCTCAACCAGGACAAGAACACGATCACCGTGTCCCCGCTCAGCGTCACGGTGGACGCGCTCAAGACCAGCGGCCAGACCAACGTGCTGTCGAGCCCGCGCATCCGCGCGCGCAACAAGGAGAAGGCGAAGATCCTGATCGGCGACCGGGTGCCCGTCATCACGTCGGGCTCGAGCGCCACCACGGGCGGCACCTACTCGACGAGCAGCGTGCAGTATCTCGACGTCGGCCTGACGCTCGACGTGCAACCGACGATCCACAACGACGGCGACGTCGCCATCAAGGTCGCCCTCGAGGTGAGCAGGATCGTCAAGGAGATCACCGTGCCGATCGGCAACGGCGGCACCACCCTCGCCTACCAGATCGGTACCCGCAACGCGAACACGCTGCTCGAGCTGAAGGACGGCGAGACCCAGGTGCTCGCCGGCCTGATCCAGGATTCCGACCGGCGCAGCTCCACGGGCATCCCGGGCCTGAGCGACCTGCCGCTCCTCGGCCACCTGTTCGGCTCCTCCAACACGACGCGCGACAAGAACGAGATCGTCCTGTCGATCACCCCGCGCATCATCCGCGGCCAGCCACGGCCTCCGGGCGAGAACCTGGAATTCTGGTACGGCAGCGAGTCGCAGACGCGCTCGGCGCCGCTCACCGTCGCCTCGACGACGCCGATGGCCGCACCGGCGGGCCCGGTGACACCCGGCATCGTGGGCGTGGGCGGCGGCTCCGTCGGGACGACGGCTGCCGCGCCAGCGCCCGCCGCGCGCGCCGTCCCCGAGCAGCTCGGCGCGACGGTCGCGGCCGCGCCGGCCACCGATGCGGCGGCGGGCGCCGCGGGGACGACCGCAGCCGGGACGGCCGAGGGCGCCGTGGCGGCCGGTGCGGTCGCCGGCGCCGCGGGAGCGGCGGGGGCGACCGCGGCCGAGGGGGGCGCCGCGACGCCGCCCGCGAAGCCCGAGGTGACCATCGAGGGCCCGGACAGCGCGAGCGTCGGCCAGGAGATCGACGTCGCCGTGAAAGTCACGTCCGGCCAGCCTCTCGGCCGCATCCGCGCGCAGGTGCGATACGACGCGAGCGCGCTGCAGCTCGTGAGCGCCGAGCCCGGCGACCTCGCCCCCTCCGGCGAGACGCCGAAGGTGGACCTGCGCAGCGGCGGCGCGCAGGTCGAGTTCGCGGGCGTCGAGGCGAATTCCGGCAGCATGCTGAACCTGCGCTTCCGCGTCGTGGCGCCCCGGCCGGCCGTGGTCACCACGCAGGTCGTGACGCTCGGCGCAGATGGCGCGGCGCTCGGCGCGACGCCCGCCACGTCGCTCAAGATCAACGCCACGCCATGACCGCGGGCCGCGCAGCCATCACGCCGATACCGGCGGCCGTGCGCCCGCGCGGGTTCACGCTCGTCGAGCTCGTGATCACGCTCGCCATCGTGGCGCTGCTCGCGACCGCGGTGGTCCCCTCCGCCCAGCTCGTGTTCCAGCGGCAGCGCGAGGCGGAGCTGCGCACCGCGCTCCGCACGCTCCGCACCGCGCTCGACGCCTACAAGAAGGCGGGCGACCAGGGGCGCATCGAGAAGCAGGCCGACGAGAGCGGCTACCCGCCCGACCTGCAGGTGCTGGTGGATGGCGTGGACGACCTGATGGCCACCGAGTCGGAGCGGAAGATCTACTTCCTGCGCCGCATACCGCCCGACCCGTTCTGGCCGGATGCCACGACGCCGCCGGCGGACACCTGGGGCCTGCGCTCCTACGAGAGCCCGCCGGACGACCCGCAGCCCGGCGACGACGTGTACGACGTGTACTCGCGCTCCGCCCGCACCGGGCTCAACGGGGTGCCCTACCGTGAGTGGTGAGCGCGCCCGCGGCTTCACGCTGCTCGAGCTCCTGGTCGTGATGGCGATCATCGCGACGCTGCTGGCCATCGCCTCGCCGCGCTACTTCCGGTCGCTGGAGCGCTCCAGGGAGACGGTGCTGAAGCAGGACATCGCCACGCTGCGCGACATCATCGACAAGTATCACGGCGACACCGGCAAGTTCCCGGAGTCGCTGGCCGTGCTCGTGGAGCAGCGCTACCTGCGCCAGATCCCGGTCGACCCGATCGCCAAGGCCGCCGACCGCTGGATCGAGGTGCCGTCCGAGGATCCCGACGACCCCGGTGTCGCGGACGTCCACAGCGGCGCCGAAGGCACGGGCGAGAACGGCGTGCCCTATGCGGAGTGGTGAGCGCCAGCTTATGGCAAACGCCGCCGGGTTCACCTACCTCGGCGTGCTGCTGCTCGTGCTGCTGATCGGCCTCGCGCTCGGCGCGGCGGGCGAGGTGGCAAGCACGGCGGCGCGGCGCGAGCGGGAGCAGGAGCTGCTGTACGCCGGCCACCAGTACCGCGAAGCGATCCGGCGCTTCTACGTGCAATTGCACCGCTTCCCCGAGGCGCTCGACGAACTGACCGGCATGGACACCGGCGGCTCGACGTCGACCCGCTTCATCCGGCGCCTGTACCGCGACCCGATGACGCCCGGGGGCGAGTGGACGCTGATCCCCGCGCCCCAGGGCGGCATCCTGGGCGTGGCGAGCGCCTCGCACGACACGCCCCTGAAGCGCGTCGGATTCGACGCCGAAGATGCAGGCTTCGAAGAGGCCGAGGACTACGCGGGCTGGACGTTCGTGCCCGTGGTGCGCGCCGCGCGCGTGCCTGTCCGCGCCCCGTCCTCGCCGGCCGCGCAGCCGTGAGGCGCGACTGACCGCGTAGGGTTACACCCTACTCCCCTACGAAAACTTACCCACGGTACGGAAGTATTCGACCGAATCGCCAGCGGCCCCCGGCTGCGACACAGTGTCCCATGCGGGGAACTTTTCGTTCATGCGCTCCCCGCCGTGAGACCGCAACCAGACAGAGGGGACCTCCACCATGAGCTGGCGAGTGATTTCGATACAGACGGCGGCGCTCGCGCTGCTGCTCGCGGCGGCGATGCCGGCGGCGGCGCAGTCCTTCCGGGTGCAATGTCCGGAATCCACAACAATGCATCCTGCGGTCACACCGACGCTGGACAATCCCAGGGGAGCCAATCCCGACATCAAGTGCCAGCAGATCTCCGGCGGCGACGGCTTCGCCACGCTGGGCGACGGCACGCAGACCTACATGTTCTCGTTCGGTCCGCTGTCGGGCATGGCGGATATCGTCAAGGCCCTGCCGGGAACGGGGACAGCCGCAGAGTTCAACGTGAATTCGGAGGACAACACGGACGCCCTCTTCGTCGGAGCCCCGCACAACCCTGACCCTATGGCTACTCCGTACGCCTTCAACGGCGCGGTCGGCCTGGTTCCTGATCCCGACGTCGGCGACATCAATCTCCATCCCGAGTGCTTCGCGCCGACTCCGCTCCTCGATCGGCCGACCTACTGTACGACCGGGCTCGACGGTCACGTGGATGCGCGCCCGATCATGGACGTCGGCGTCATGAACGGCAGCCTGCCGGCCCCGCTGATGGCGATCGACGAGGACGACGAGTTCTTCCTCACGCTGACCAACGTCGGCCAGGTCATGCGACCCGACCTGTTCGAGCAGCACACGGTTCACTTCCACGGCTATCCGAACGCCTCGGCGTTCTTTGACGGCGTGCCGGACGCGTCCGTGGCCATCAACATCGGCTGCCAGCTTCACCTACTACTACCTGGCCCCGGAAGCCGGCACCTATTTCTGGCACTGCCACATCACGCCGCCCGAGCACCTGCAGATGGGCATGGTCGGCCAGATCTACGTGCGGCCGCGGCAGAACAAAGTAAGCGGTCTCTTGCGCGACGCCCTGAATGCTTACGAAACAGCGCCGCCCGGTGAGACGGTTGGCTCGATTGCGTACTACGAGCGCCTGCGCAAGCGCTGCGGCAACGACATCCTCTGCTCGAACAATCTGCCGGCGGCAAATCTGGAAACGAACGACGGCACGAAGAAGTACGCCTACAACGACGGTGACGGTTCCACGCGCTACGACGTGGAGTACCCGATGCAGATGATGAGCTTCGACCCGAACTTCCACTTCATCAGCATGACCTTCAACCCGGGCGCGTTCGCGGAGATGAAGGACAAGTACTTCATGCTGAACGGACGCGGCTACCCGGACACCATCAAGGAAGGGCCGCTGGCCACGCAGTCGACGGACGGCGTCGAACGCGCCTCGCAGCCGATGCCGGCGATCGTCAACATCCCGGTGGGTGGCAGGGCGCTGCTGCGGCTCTCCGACCTCAACGTCACCGAGTTCCACACGCTCCAGTCTCTCGGCATCCCGATGAAGGTGATCGCCATCAACGCCCGGCTGTTGCGCGACCAGGCCGGCAACAACATGTACTACGACACGAACTCGATCACCCTCGGCGGCGGCGAATCGATCGACGTCATCCTCGATGCGACGGGCCATACCGCCGGCCAGAAGTTCTACCTCTACACGCCGCAACTCGACCACCTCTCGAATGACGCCGAGAACTTCGGCGGCATGATGACCGAGGTCAACATCTGCACTTCGGTCGACGCGACGACCAAAGCCTGCACCATCTAGGAGAGCAGCCATGCGCGATACGAAAACCTTGATCGGGCGGCTCCTGCCAGGCGCCGCGGTTGCGTTCGGCTCGCTGCTCGCCGTCACCGCACAGGCGGCCGCTCCGGGCATCACTACACTTCTTCCTGACGGTGGGACGGGTCCAGACTTCACGTTGACTGCAGAGGCCGCATACATTTCCCAGCCGGATGGAACCAGCATCTATTCCTGGGGTTACGGCTGCGACGGGGAGCCCGGCGGGTTTGCACCGGCGACCATCAGCGACCCGACCTGCCCATCCATGCAAATCCCCGGACCGACGCTGATCGTGCACGAGGGTGACGACGTGAAGATCAGGCTGCAAAACAACCTCCCGGCAGCCGCGGGCAACACGTCGATTCTGTTCCCGGGCTTCAAACTCACGGCCACCACCGGTGGCGTGCCCGGCCTGCTGACTCAGGAAGCCGCGAACGGTGGAACCGTAACCTACAGATTCACGGCCGAGACGCCGGGAACTCACACCTACTACAGCGGCACCCAGGGCGACCTGCAGATCGAGATGGGCCTCTACGGCGCGATCATCGTCCTTCCTGCCACAGTTCCGGCCTGCAACACACAGAACAACGCGGCCAGAGTCGCCAACGGTCAAGCCGACTTCCGTCTCGCCACGGCCGCATACAACCACGCGTCCGCCTGCTACGACCGCGAGTACCTGTTCCAGTTTTCGGAGATCGACCCCGCGATCCACCGGCAGGCCGAGCTGCAGTCCGGGCTCCCCTGTGTGGGCCAGCCGACGGGCTGCATGGTGGTGGCCACCGAGCCCTACGTGCCGACATATTTCATGATCAACGGCCGCTCGATGCCGGACGACATGGAGCCGAACTACGCGCTGCAGTATCCGCACCAGCCCTACAACGGCAACCCGCACATGCACCCGGGTGAGCTCGTGCTGCTGCGGGTCATCGGCAATGGCCGCTGGCAACATCCGTTCCACGAGCACGGCAACCACGTGCGCGTGCTGGCACGCGACGGCAACCTGCTGCTGAGCCAGACGGATCCGACGAAGCTCGCCGGTCCGCTGCTCTTCACGACGACGACCACGCCGGGCCAGACGCTCGACGGCATCTTCCAGTGGACGGGCAAGGGCCTGAACTGGGACGTCTACGCGCATGCGGACGGCATCACGGCTGACACCTGCCTCCCGGACGCGAACGGCTACTACACGTCGGCCCCGGCAGCGCCGAACTACTACGAGTGGTGCGGGGACCACGAGAAAGCGCTGGAATCGAAGCCGTTCGGTGACGTCGGCAACGGCGGCCCCGTCACCCTGCCCGACCCCAACCTCTTCGCCCTCGGCCCGTGGTATGGCGGCAGCCCCTACCTCGGTCCGGACGCGACGGCCCGCTCGTCCGGCGGCACGCCGATCCCGCCGTCCGGCACGGTCGGCAACGAATCGGCCGGTTTTGCATTCATGTGGCACTCGCATAACGAGCGCGAGATCACGACGAACAACGCCTTCCCCGGCGGAATGCTGATGATGATGCTGGTCGACCCCTGGACCTTTGACATCAGCGAAGCGAATTAGCGTGAGGAGAATGGCAATGAGCTCCACCGTGTCGAAGACGACCCTGTCGCTGACGGGAATCGCCTCCTGTGTTCTCCTCCTCGCCAGCGTCGCCGCGACGGCACAGACCGTCACGCTGACGGCGAAGCCGACGACGACCGCGCTCCCCGACGGGCAGGCCGTACCGATGTGGGGCCTGATGTGCGGCACGTTCATCGGGTCGACGTTCACGCCCGATCTGAGTGATGCGGACGGCGCGACCTGCAAGACCCTCAAGGGCGCGGTTCCGAACGGGTCGTGGCAGCCGCCGCTGATCACGGTGGCCGCCGGCACGACGCTCACGATCAACCTCCACAACCAGCTGAGCTTCGCCGGCTACAACGCGCCGACGTCGCTCGTGATCGTCGGCCAGCTCGGTGGCGGTCTGGGCGACGTCTCGCAGCGGACGACGATGTCAGGCCCCGTCTCGCATCCGGCGCAGGGCACGAGCTGGCCGGGAACCCCGGGCGACGCTGACGCCGGGGCCTGCTTGGCGCCTCCCAACGCTCCGGGTGAACAGACCCCGGCAGGCGCGGCCGGCACGTTCTGCCCGCCCGAACAGGCGGCCCGCATCCGCTCGCTCGCGACCGAGGTTGCCACGGACGGCGCGATTCCCGTCGCACCGCAGGTCGCATCGGGCAGCACGCTGACCTGGCCCAGTCTCCGCCCCGGCACCTACCTGATCCAGTCCGGCACGCAGCCGTCGATCCAGGCCTCGATGGGCCTTTACGGCGTGCTGGTGGTCACCGACGACGCAACCTACCCCGGCGTGGCCTTCGACAAGGACGTCACGCTGCTGCTGAGCGAGATCGACCCGGTGCTGAACACGACGGTCACGCAGGCCGTGGGGACCCCGGGATTTAGCGACGAGCTGATGTGGAATGGCCAGGAAGGCCAATGCGGGCACCCGGACGTGCACACCTGCTATCCGCCGGCGGTCAATTACAGCCCGCTGTATTTCCTCGTCAACGGCGTCTCCTTCGACCGCGCGAGCGCGGCCAGCGCCGTGGCTGAGGTTCCGTTTACTACGCCCACCACCCAGGGCCGCGTGTTGCTTCGCTTCGTGAACGGCGGCCTGCGCATGCACGTGCCCTCCATCGTCGGGGCGGACATGACGCTGTACGCGGAGGACGGCAACGTGCTGCCGGGCGTGCCCAAGAAGCAGAGCCAGCTGTTCCTGCCCGCGGGCAAGACCTACGACGTCACGATCGAGCCCGAGAGGCACGTGGAAGAAATACCCGAGCTGTCCTACTATGTCGCGGCCACCTACCCGGTCTTCGACCGCGCGCTGAGCCTGTCCACCAACAACCAGCGCGACGGCGGCATGCAGGCATATATCCAGATCTCCGGCGGCGCCGCCTCGGGCGTCGGCTCCGCCGCAGCGGCGACTGCAGCCGCAGCCGCGGTCCTGGCCAATCCCGACACCTATTACGTCGTCGCGGGTAATCCGCTGAGCGTGTCGGATCTCGCGAAGAGCGTGGTCGCCAATGACATCGGCATCTATGGAGTCCAGGTTTCGGGCCCGGCCCCAACGGGACTCAGCCTGAATCCCAACGGTACCTTTGCTTATAACGGTGCTCCGCCCACAGTGGGCGTTCCTATCACGTTCGGCTATTGCGGCAATGGAGCGACTATGGGCGCGGCCTGTGCCACGGTCACCCTGGCGCTCTGCGACGTCGGTTGTCTCGGCGGGGCACCTGTCGCCACGAACGACACGTTCACCAGCAACATTGCGTCCCGCGCGCAGATCGGGTCGCCCGGCGTGCTGATGAACGACACGGATCCCTCCGGGTTTCCGCTGAAGGCCGTCATTTCCGGTTCGGCCACGGGCGGCACCGTCACGCTCAATCCGGACGGTTCCTTCACCGCCGTCCCGACATGCGCCCCCAACTGCCCGGTCGGTATGGCGATACCGGACGTCACTTTCCAATACAACGCGGTCAACTCTCAGAATACGTCGAGTGCTCCGACCACGGCGACGGTCACGGTGGACTTCGGCGCCCCGAGCGGCCTCGTCGTCACGGTCAAGGACGGCAAGAGCGGCGCAACGCTGCCCAATGACTACCGCTGGATCATCGAGGAAGACCGCACCGTTCAGATCGATCCCAACGAGGAATCGGTACCGCTCTGCGATCCGCCGGGGTCGGCGACGCCGCCGGGATGCAGCGACACGCCGATCCAGAACCTCGCGCTGAACTTCTACACCAGCCACATGCCGGTCGTGGCGCAGGGCTGCGTCGGCACCGTCTCGTGCGAGGCCGGACAGACCGTGCTCGACCCGGATACGGGCGAGCACATGGATGCGGTGTGCGACGTCGGCAACGGCAAGTGCCGCACGGATGCCACCCACAAGGTGGCGGTGCGCCCGAGCCAGGTCCACCTCGACCCGGACAAGCACTATCACATCACCATCCTGCCGGGCGACGGCTGGATCACCGATGATGCCGAAACCGGCCATACGATGGGCGGCGCACAAATCGCTCCGGAACAGACGGCCGTCGACGTCATCGTGGAGCAGACGCCCCTCGAGCCGGCGAAGATCGCGGTGTTCGTCTTCCAGGACGACAACCCGCTCAACGGCGAAGCCGATGCCGGCGGCGGCGTCGACCAGCTCGCCCCCAACGAGGCGGGCCTCGGCGGCTTCAATCTCGTGCTGCTCGACAAGGCGGGTCAGCTCGGTGACTCAGTCGGCCAGATCACCTACGACATGTTCGGCATGCCCGTGAGCAACTCGCTGGCGAACACGATCGATCCCGCCACGGGCCGCGATGCCTGCCCGATCTCGAAGACGGCGACCGACGGGCTGATCGGCATGATCGTCACCTGTCCGACATTCGAGGGCGCCCTGCCCACCGATACTCCCGACACGCCTCCGATCATGTCGCCGCTGGCGGGACACGCCGTCATCGCCAACATGTATGCCGGCTTCTATGAGGTCGTGGCCTCAGCGGCGGCCGACCGGATCGCGCGCGGCGAGGAATGGCTGCAGACGAACACGCTCGACGGCACCAAGGGCATCGAGGCCTTCATCAAGCCCGGCGAGCCAGCCTACTTCCAGGAGTTCGGGCCGGGCGGCTTCCACGTCGCCATCGGCTTCGCGAACCCGAAGATCATCAATGCGCGCAAGGCCAGCGCCGTCTGCACCGCGGGCGTCGACTGCACCCGCGACTTCTACGGCAAGGTGACGGGACTGCGTATGAGCCGCACGCCGGATATGCGCACCTACAGCAGCGGCAGCTACGACATGTACGGCTTCGCGCAGTGCTACGTGAGCCTGGGCGCACCGGACAGTGCCGATTTCCAGTTCGCCAAGTGCGATGCGGACGGTAACTTCGAGTTCCAGGACATTCCGGTGGGCAACCTGCGCGTCACGGTCTTCGACCAGTGGAACGACCTGCTCGTCGATGGCCTGTCCACGCCGATCACCCGGCTCGACACGCAGCTTGGCGCCACCCCTGGCAACCGGATGGAAATCCCCGTCACGCAATGGCGGACGAATCTCGCCGGCCGCGTCTACATCGACGAGAATGAGGACGGCGTGTCGCAGCCCGACGAGCCGGGCCTGCCGCTGGTGCCGTTCAACATCCGGATGCGCGACGGCAGCTATCACAACTATAACAACACCGATCTGGCGGGCTACGCGGGCTTCAACGAGGTCTTCCCGATCCTCAACTGGCTCGTCGTGGACATCGACCAGGCGCGGCACAAGTTCACCGGCATCCACGTCGCTTACGACGCCGGCGGGCCCGTGGACGGCTGTGGAGACGACGCGAGTTGCGGCGACTCGGATGTCCTGGCCGGTTTCGGGAACACGCGCGAATCGCCCACGGCTCACCTGCCCACGCCCCTGCGCTTCCCGGGCTCGCGCTATTGCGAGTCGGCCGATTGTCCGGCCGCCGATCCGGGATTTGATCCCGATCTGGCTGAAGACGGTTCAACCGGCCGGGTCGACCCGGGCTGGGTCACGAGCGAAGGCTGGCAGGGCCTGCTCGGCCAGAACAGCTACGTCGAATTCGGCATGAAGCCTTTCGAGCCCGGCGAGAACGGCGGCATCAAGGGCATCGTCACCTATACCCCGACGCGGCCGTTCGACGAGCCGGCGCTGCTGTTCCAGCTGAGCTGGGCACCCGGCATACCGAACGTGACGGTCAATCTGTACAGGAAGGACCCGTCGCCCCTGGACGGCACGGAGACCCTGACGCTCGTGGACACCACCAGGACCGACAGCTGGGACGACTGGGCCCAGGGCTTCCGCTCGGATGGCGTCCCCAACATGAACTGCCCGGGCGGCCCGGAACCGGACAGCCCGTTCTACTTCACCCTGCAGAACAGCACGCAATGGCTCGATCCGTCCGACCCGAAGACGGATCTGCCCGAGGACTCGCGATTCAAGTGCTACGACGGCTGGTCGATGCTGAACCAGGTCCAGCCGGCGGTCTACAACGGGGCGTACAAGTTCCCGAGCATCATCGGCCGCGACCCGGGCACCGGAGCGCCGACGGGCGCCGGATCGGTCAACGGCACGCCGGGTACGCAGGCAGGTTCGAACTGCACGATCTGTTCTGCGAACCCCGACGACGGCGCGCCCATGCTGCCCCCCGGCGACTACGTCGTCGAAGTGGTCCTGCCCGAGGGCTACGAGGTGGTGAAGGAGGAGGACAAGAACATCCTGATCGGCGACGCCTACATCGCGCCGGTCACGCAGCAGTTCGCGGGCTTTGGCAACATCTTCATCATGCCCGACCAGGCGGCGATCAACGCCTTCTACAACCCCGTGAACGTGCTCCAGTCGACCACGAACAACGGCGCGTCACCGCTGCGCGAGGGCGACACCGGCTCGGTCGAGGTCTTCTGGCCCTGCGTCGGCGAGATGCGCATCGTGCCCGACCTGATCAGCCTCTACCCCGAGGCCGGGCAACAGGCGCCGTTCGCGGGTGCGTCACGGCCCCTGTGCGACCGCAAGGCGGTCATGCTCAAGGACGAGATGACCGTGCTCGCGAAGTTCTATCTCTTCACCTCGACGCACATCGCCGGCCACTTCACCGGCACCATCACGAATGACTTCGCGTCCGAGTTCGACCCGTTCTCGCCGCAGTTCGGCGAGAAGTTCGCGGTGCCCAACACGCCGGTCGCGGTCCGCGATTTCGCCGGCAAGGAAATCTACCGGGTCTATTCCGACCAGTGGGGCCTGTACAACGGCCTGAACTACTCGACCTATTCGGTGTGGCCGCCCAGCCCCAGCGGATATATCCCGCAGATGATGACGCTGTGCATGAACGACCCCGGCCCGATACTCGACACGCGCGCCGGCTCCCCGACCATCGGTCAGATGATCACGGATCCGCTGTACAACCCGGCCTACAGCGACTTCTGCTACGAGATCCCGTTCATGCCGGGACAGACCAGCCACCTCGACACGCCGGTCGTCCCGACCATGGCGTTCGCGGCGGGATACAACCTGCCCGACGTGGAGTACCCGGACACGACCCCGGCCATCAGGTCGGTGGTCAACACCAATACGGAAGGGTCGTTCCCCGCCGGCCGCGGGCCCTGGGTCATCGCCACGGGCTCAGGTCACAACCTGACCATCACCGCGCTGGGTGACCAGCAGGTGCTCAACCATGCCTACTCCGGGCCCAATGCGACGATGGCTCCGTACAACCAGAAGTTCATCACGCGGCACTACGGCTTCGGTCCCCGCCCGGCGACCTGCCCGGCGTCCGGAGCCTGCCCCGACGTGACGATCGCCGGCATCCCGATGCAGAACGTCGCGACGTGGACGGACGGGACGATCATCGGCCAGGTGCCGACCATCCCGACCACCCTGACTACGCCGGCGGGCATGACCGTGGCAGCGGCTACCGGGTCGACGTGTTACAACGGCACGTCGACGACCATCCCCGCGGGACAGACGCCACCCCCGCGCGTCGCGACCCCGACGGAACGCACGAATTACCGCTGCGGCCAGCTCGTCGTGACGGCAGCCAACGGCAAGAAGTCGATCGACACGGTCACCGTGACAGTCGCCGGCACCACGCCGACGTACGTGACGCCGGCGAGCCCGAGCCGCAGCGCGGCCATGTTCGGCGACATCGAGCCGACCCCGCTGCAGACGGCCATCGACAACGCGTCGCCCGGCAGCCTGATCCTCGTCGGGCCGGGCACGTACAAGGAAATGCTGCTGATGTGGAAGCCGGTCCGCCTGCAGGGCGTCGGTGCGGCCTCCGTGACGATCAACGGGGACGCGCATCCCGCCGGCAAGCTCGATCCGTGGCGCAGGCAGGTCAACTGCGTGTTCGGCCTCGCGCTGAACGGCCAGGGCATCAGCGCAGGCAACCCCTACGACTCCGCGACCGCCTATGTCTGTCCAGCCACCATGCGCCAGCAGGCCGACCGCAATCCACTCGAGCCCATACTCGGCTGGGACGTCACCGGCAACGGCAACCTGGCGCAGATGCTCCAGGAGCCCACGCTGATGGGTGCGTACGAGGGCGGTGCCATCACGGTCCTCGCCAAGGGCATCTGGCTGCCGCCAGGGTCCGAGGAGTTCGGCGTCGGCGCCGAGGGCGGGTTCCCGGTCGGGTACCAGTACCTGACTAACAGCAGCACCTACTGCAACAATAATGCCGGCAACAGCCCCGTCGGCCGCGACTACGGCACCAGCAACTTCCTGTGCAACCCGTCGCGCATCGACGGCGTGAGCGTTGTCAACAGCTCCCAGGGTGGCGGCGGGATCTTCGCCCACGGCTGGAACCACTATCTGGAGATCGCCAACACACGGATCCACGGCAACCACGGCACGCTCACGGGCGGCATCACCATCGGCAGCGGCGAGTTCGCCGATCCGTTCATCATCGGCGGTGATAACCCACCGCCGACCGGCCATCCTCAGGCGACATCCGGCACGAACGGCCTGCAGGCCGGCTACGCGTTGAACCGCAACGTGAAAGTGCACCACAACTCGGTCACCAGCAACCTGTCGGTCGGCGACGCGCTGTACTCCGGGACCAACTCGGGCGGCGGCGGCGTCACCTTCTCGCCGGGTGCGGACGGCTACACGTTCAATAACAACTGGATCGCCGGCAACCTGAGCACGGGCGACGGCGGCGGCGTGGTCCACTCCGGTTTCATCAACGACGGCAAGATCCTGAACAACTGGATCCTCTTCAACCAGAGCGCCAGCCCGACGATTCCGACCAACGGCGGCGGTCTCGGCATCCTGGGCACCGCCCCGGATCGCCTCATCGGCCCCGGCCTCGAATGCGGCGGCGTGACCGACCAGGACTGCCCGCCGGGGCTGTCGGAAGGTACCGGCCATAACCTCGTGATCGACGCCAACCTGATCATGGGCAACAGCGCCGAGAGCGGCACCGGCGGCGGTCTGCGGCTGCAGAAGCTCAACGGCGACGACGTCCTCGCGTTCCCGACGAATTCGGGCAACTGGAACGACGTCACGATCACCAACAACATCATCGCGAACAACGTGGCCGGCTGGGACGGCGGCGGAGTCTCGATGCAGGATGCGTTGAAGGTGAGGTTCTTCAACAACACGGTGGTCTCGAACGACACGACGGCCTCGGCCGGCGTGCTCTTCAACACCCTCGCCGCACCCTTTGCGTCGACGCCGCCGCCGGATTGCGCGCCGTCGGATCTGAATCCGACCTGCGATCCGACGACCACGTCGACCAACCAGCCCGCGGGACTGGTCACGATGAAGAACACGCCGTACCTGGTCTCGGCGCTGCCCCCGGACGTCTCGGGCACGCAGGTGGCCTGCCCGACCGGCTTCGGCTATGGAGCCACCCTCAACGACGGCTTGTGCAGACAGATCTCACTGCCGATGCTGGCCAACAACATCTTCTGGCAGAACCGCGCCTTCCACGTCGAGGTGGGAGCCCTCGGCACCGATCTCCAGAATCAGCAGAGCGTGGTCACACTGGTGCCGGCGCTGAACCAGACGATCACCGGCTTCTGCGACCTCATGGGGGACGATGTCGACAACGGCGGTCCGATGACTGCGGATACGGGCCCGGTCAACTACTGGGAAATCGGCGTGCGGGGCGACACGAGCCCCACGCCGAACTCCGGCTCGGGATACGCGCTGCAGCCGCGCTTCTCGATCCTGACCAACGCGGGCGACTACCCGGGCCAGAGCAACCTGGGCGGCGACCCGACCGTGATCCGGCAGTATTGCAACGGCTCGCGGCTGCCACCCGAGGGCGGCGGATTGTTCCACGGCTTCAACGCGCCGCCCGGACACTCGGAGTCCACGGGGCTCTACCCGGTCTTCGCGCTGAACCAGGTCACCGTGGCTTCGACGGTGGACGAGGGCAACAACTGGATCAACCTGGGCTATGGTCCGCTGTCGCTGAGCAACGCGTCGTCGTACACGGTCCCGAATACGCCGCTGGCGCCGCTCGGTGACTACTCGCTGTTCCCGGGCTCGCCGGCGACCAACAACGCCGTCAACCCCATCGCGACGGGCGTTTCCGCGCCCGGCCACGACTTCTTCAACGCTGCCAGGCCGCAGGGCGGCGGTTTCGAGATCGGGGCGATGGAGCTCACCGGAACGGCGGCGGCGGATCTGTCCATCACCAAGACGGACGGGGTTACGTCCGTGGTACGGGGCACTCCGAACGTGACCTACACCATCGTCGTGACCAACGGCGGCCCGAACGCGGTGGCGAATGCGACGCTGTCCGACACGTTACCCGGGGCGACGCGCTTCACGGTAACGGCGACGGGGTGGACCTGCTCGGCGTCCGCAGGATCGAGTTGCGCGGCGACCGGCACCGGCAACGTGACGCGGACGGGTACGGCCAGCCTGCTCAGCGGCGGAACGGCGACGTTCACGCTGACGGGTAACATCCCGGTCGCAGCCACGGGGCCGTCGACCAACACCGTCACGATCACGCAGCCAGGCGGGATCACGGATCCGAACACGGCCAACAACACGGCGAACGACACCGATACGATCGTTGCTCCCAGCGGGGCGTTTGCGCCCAGCCCGGTCGCGTTCGGCAATCAACAGCTGAGCACCACCAGCGCGCCGACGCCCGTGACGTTCACCAACAACTCGGGTGCTGCGCTCACGCTGCGCGCCGGGACCTCCGGGACCCTGAGCAACGCCAATGGCCCGGCGGTGGGCCTCACCGGGACTAACGCCACGAACTTCGCGATTGCTGCGGGCACGACCTGCACCAACAACGCGGTGATTCCGGCGGGTGGCACGTGTGTGGTCAACCTGACGTTCACGCCGAGCGCCCTGGGCGCGCGGTCGGCGACGCTGAACATCTACGCTGCAGCGTCCACGACCGCGTTCGCGACCGATGCGCTCTCGGGAACGGGCGTCCAGGCGACGGTGGCCATCTCGGCTCCGTCTCCGGCGCTGACCACGGGTGGGCCGAACCTGAGCCAGATCAGGACCGGGACCGTCACCGTGACCAACAGCGGCACCGGACCACTGACGTTGACGGCGAACCCTGCGGTCGTCAAAACCGCCGGCAACGCGGCCTCCACGTTCTCGATCACGGGAGGAACGTGCACCAACGGCCTGGTGGTTGCCCCGACGGGCGGGACATGCACGATCGTCGTTCAGTACAATCCGAACGGATTCACGACGACGGCGACCGCGCACATCGTGCTGACCGACACGGGAGCGGCGACGACGACCCAGAACGGTTCGAACTTCAACGCCAACTAGCAGGTTGAAAGCGATGGCGAGGGGGCGGCAGCCCCCTCGCCAGATCGCTCCGGGAACCGGACGCACTGCCAGAGGATGGCGGCAAGGTTGAACAGAGGCCGGCGCAGCTTGCCAGCCCTGTCTGCCGGGGCAACAATGGAATATCGGCAACCTGGACGTGTCACCAAGCGCATGAACCGGCACACCACCCTGGCGCTGCTCCTCGCAGGCCTGCTCTTGGGCGGCGCCCCCGGGTCCACCGCATCGCAGGCTGCGCAGGCGACGCAAGGCAAGACCGCGAGCGCGACGAAATCCCCGACCGCGGCGGCGAAGAATTCCTCGCGATATCCCGCCGGCGGCATGCCGGACAGCGCCAGGCAGTTCTACGCGATGACCTGGGGCGTGGACCAGCTCTCGGCACAGCTGGCGCAATCGGGCCAGCTGGTGCGCTTCAGCTACCGGGTCGTGGACACGACGAAGGCCGCCCCCCTGAACGACCGGGCCTCGAGCCCGTATCTGCTGGATGAGGAGGCGCGCGCGGTATTGGAGGTCCCGACGATGGAGAAAGTCGGACCCCTGCGCCAGTCCACGCCGCCGGAGGAAGGCAAGGCGTACTGGATGGTGTTCTCGAACAAGGGCAACATCGTCAAGGCCGGCCATCGCGTCAGCGTCACGATCGGACCGTTTCGCGTCGACGGGCTGGTAGTCCAGCCCTGAGTCCCCCATCCACGGGATCGACAGGAGTCATTGATGTCCCGAACGAGCATGTTCACCTGCCTCATGCTGGCGCTGCTGCCGGCACTTGCCCTCGGCGCGGACAACGCCGCGGCCCCCGCGAAACTCTCCGCGGCGCAGATCGTCGAGAGGAACGTCGCCGCCCGCGGCGGCCTCGCCGCGTGGCGCGCGGTGCGCACCCTGTCGTGGTCCGGGAAGATGGATGCGGGAGGTGGCAACCAGCCGCAGATCCCGGGCATTCCGCGGCCTGCGCCTTCCCAGCAACCGGCCGCACAGGCGCAGCTGCCCTTCGTGTTCGAGATGGAGCGTGGGCGCAAGTCGCGCCTGGAGATCGAGTTCAAGGGGGAGACCGCGGTGCAGGTCTACGACGGCACCCAGGGCTGGAAGCTGCGGCCCTTCCTGAACCGTCACCAGGTGGAGAATTTCACGGCGGATGAATTGAAGACGGCCGAGACCCAGTCGGATCTCGACGGTGCGCTGGTCGATTACGCCGCCAAGGGCACCAAGATCGAGCTGGCGGGCACCGAGGCCGTGGACGGCAAACCGGCCTACAAGCTGAAGCTCACGCTCAAGAACGGCCACGTCATGCACGAATGGGTGGATGCCGCCACGTTCCTCGAGGTCAAGGTCGAGGGCACGCCTCGGCGCCTCGACAAGAAAGTCCATCCCGTAGCGATCTACCTGAGCGACTACCGCAAGGTGGACGGCCTGATGATCCCCCACCTGATCGAGACCCGCGTGGAAGGTCTCCCGCGAACGGAGAAGATCCTGGTCGAGAAGGTCGTGGTGAACCCGCCGCTCCAGGAATCGCGCTTCGCGAGGCCTACCTGAGACGCCCGCCATGGCCCCGCGACGGCTGGACCCACGACTCGCGCTCCTCTGCACGGCGCTCCTGGCGATCTGCGCCGCCGGCGCCGCCGTGGCCGACTCCTCCGGGATGGAGCCGCAGGAACACGTCGCGGCGCCGATCCCCTCCCTGGACCGGGTGCCGGAGCCCCGGACGGTGCCGTACGTCGTGCCCGACATCACGCTCGTGCGCGACGACGGCAAGACCGTGTCGCTCGCCCGGGAGATGGACGACGGCCGGCCCGTGCTGCTCAACTTCATCTTCACGAGCTGCGGCTCGATCTGCCCGCTGATGAGCCAGATCTTCGCGCAATTCCAGGCGAAGCTCGGCGACGAGCGGCCCAGGTTCCACCTGATGTCGATCTCCATCGACCCGGAATACGACACGCCCGAGCGGCTCGTGGAATACGCGCGCAGGTTCGGCGCCGGGCCCGGGTGGCAGCACTACACGGGCACGCTGGACGCCAGCCTCAAGGCGCAGCGGGCTTTCGACGTCTACCGGGGCGACAAGATGAGCCACGCGCCGGTGACCCTGCTGCGCGCCGCGCCCGGCGAGCCGTGGCGGCGCATCGAAGGCTTCGTCACGTCCGACGAATTGCTGCACGAATACCGGCGGCTGCTCGCCTCGCAGTGAGCCCGGCGGCACCGACGCCAGCGTTGCGCGGCCTGCCGCTCCTGGCGTTCGCGCTGGCCCTCTGCCTGCCCGCGCGCGCCGCGCCGGGTGCTCCCGATGCCGGCGCGGCGATTTATCGCGACGGCATCCTGCCCTCCGGCCAGCCGCTGCGGGCTGAACGGGAGGGCGGCATCGGCATCGAGGGCGCGGCCGCGGCCTGCGTCAATTGCCACCGGCGCAGCGGCCTGGGGATGCGCGAAGGGCGCCGCATCATCCCGCCGGTTGCCGGCAGCTACCTGTTTCATCCGCGCGTGGAGACGGGCGACGCCCTGGACCTGCCCTACGTCGAGGGCATGCGCACCAACCGTGATCCCTACACCGATGCCACGCTCGCGCGCGCCATCCGCGAGGGGATCGGCGGCGACGGCAAGCCGCTCAGCGTGCTGATGCCGCGCTACACGCTCGGCGATGCGGACATGGCCGCGCTGATCGGCCATCTGAACAAGCTGTCCCCCGGGCCGGTGCCGGGCGTCACGGACTCGGTGTTGCACTTCGCGACGATCGTCACGCCCGATGCCGACCCTGTGACGCGCGATGGCGTGCTCGAGGTGCTGCAGAAGTTCTTCGAGGACAAGAATCACTACACGCGCGCCGAGAGCCCGCCGGTGCGCTCCTCCCGCCGCCTGATGTTCAAGGTCAACCGTCGCTGGGAGCTGCACGTCTGGCGGCTCACCGGCGCCCCCGACACGTGGCAGACGCAGCTGCGCCAGCGCCTGGCCGCAGAGCCCGTCTTCGCCGTGATTTCCGGGATCGGCGGCGCGACGTGGGCGCCCGTGCAGCAGTTCTGCGAGGCGCAGGCGCTGCCCTGCCTCTTCCCGAACGTCGATCTGCCGGTCGTCGCGGAAGACGACTTCGACACGGTGTACCTGTCCGAGGGCGTGCTGCTCGAGGCGCGGCTGATCGCCCGTGACCTGAGCGCGCGGCCGGGGCTGCGCCGGGTGGTGCAGGTGTTTCGCGCAGGGGATGTCGGTGCGGCTGCCGCGGGCGCGCTCGCGGCGGCGCTCGCGGGGAGCGGCCTCACGCTCGACAGCCGCAGCCTCCCCGCCGGATCGCGCGCCGGCGAGCTCGCGGCCGCGATGGGCGATGCAGGCGCGGGGGACGCACTCGTGCTCTGGCTGCGGAGCGACGACATCGCGGCGCTCGGCACGCCCCGGCAAGGCGCGATCGCATACATGTCGGGCCGCATGGGCGGCCTGGAGCGCGCGCCGCTTCCCGCCGACTGGCGCGGCGTCACGCGCATGGCCTATCCCTTCGACCTCCCCGACCGGCGCCGGGTGCGCGTGGACTTCGCGCGCGGGTGGTTCTCCATCCGGAAGATCAAGGTCGTGGCCGAGCAGGCACAGGCCGATACGTATCTCTCATGTGGCATCGTGTCGGATACCATCAACCACATGGTGGATGCCTTCGTGCGCGATTACCTCGTCGAGCGGATCGAGCAGATCCTGGAGCACCGGACCGTCACCGGATACTACCCGCGACTCTCACTCGCACCCGGGCAGCGCTTCGCATCCAAGGGGGGATACATCGTCCACTTCGCGGAGCCCACCGGCCCGCGGATCGTCGCCGACGGCGGCTGGATCGTGCCCTGAGAGAATGGTGCCGGTGTTAATGGGAGAGAATGGTGCCGGTGTTCACTTATTTACTTGTTTGTTGACTTATCCGCCAGAAATTCGCCGCCACTCCACAGCAGGCCGCCGCCTAGCATCAGCCTCACACGGCCCACTGCTAGGTGGCAGCCACGATGGCGCGACGACCGAGACTTCACATTCCCGGTGGCTTCTATCACATAATCCTCAGAGGCAACGGCCGTCAGGCCATTTTCTTCGATGCCGACGACCGCGACCGCTGGGAGGCCCTGCTGGCCGATGGCCTGCATCATTACCCGCACCGAGTCCATGCCTACTGCTGGATGACGAACCACGTGCATCTGGCGGTGCAGGCCCATGCCGAGCCGCTGTCGCGATTCGTTGCATTCGTGGCCAGTCGCTACGCCCGGATGACGAACCGGAAGAACAGCCGGTCCGGGCACCTGTTCGAGCGTCGGTATCGGGCTATCCTCGTGCAGGCGGATACACATCTCCTGGAACTGGTCCGCTACATACATCTCAATCCAGTGCGGGCGGGCATCGTGCCGCGCCCGGGAGAGTACCGGTGGAGCAGCCACCGGGCCTACCTGTCAGCCAATGGGCCTGACTGGCTGACCCTGGACCGGGTGCTGTCGCTATTGGGACCGGCAGTTGGCAAAGCACGTCTTCACTACGTCCGTTTCATGGACGCACCCGCGGATGAATCGCTCTGGCAGCAATTGAGAACCGGGCGCGATGACGACCCCCGCATCCTCGGGGACGATGATTTCGCGCGGACAGCCGACGCGCAGAGCGCCAGGCCGGCCAGGTACGGTAGTCTCGATGACCTGATTGAGGACGCATGTCAGCGACATGGTGTCAGCGAGCGGGACCTGGCTTCACATTCGCGTGTAAGGCATCACGCGCAGGTACGCGCCGAAATCGGTATTGCCGCAGTCGATGGGCGTGTGGCGTCGCTGGCCGAAGTGGCGCGACGCTTCAACCGCAACTCCTCCGGGCTATGCCGAGGCATGAACCGGCTTCGGACCGGTGCCAGGAAAGGCAATAAGTGAACACCGGCACCCTCAGCCGCGGCGCAGCTCACAGGCTGCGGAGGAACTTGGAGGTCGCGTGGTGAGCCGCGACGGCTCAGCGACTCAACGGGATCAGCGCCAGGATGCCCGCTTCGCCAGCGAAGCCAGTGCGCCCAAGCCGCCGAGGAGCATCATCAGCGCGCCCGGAATTGGCACGGGCTGCGACATCATGACGTTGCCATGGACCGTCAGGTTGTCGTACAAGATCCCGACTCCGGGCGCCCCGGGGGCGAATCCGTAGATGCGGAACGTCACGGGAGACGTCAGGCCCTGATACGCGCCAGCAGCAAGGCTCGTGTTAAAACCGGTGAACGTGGGCTGCACCGTGGGAACCGTGTCGGTGGCGATATCTGCCGCGAAGCCATCGACGCTCGAACGCAGCACCCAGCCCCGCGGAGTGCTCGAACCGCCACGCGCGGCGTCGAAGGTGATGTCGCTGAGGGCGAGTGAGTAGCCGACATTTGCCGCGATCGTGAACTGGAAGTACTGGTTGTTGGCCACCGCGTCTGCGGGAGTCGTCGAAAGAATGAGCTGCTCGACGAAAGCCGAGCTGGGTGGTGCGGCACTATACAAGAGGTCGGCGGAAGAACCGGTGTTGTTCACCGTGGACGCGGTGGTGTTCAGGGCGGTCGTCGTCGCCGTGCACACGGTCGGGTCGGTCAGCGTGCAGGTGCCGCCCTGGAAGGTGTACTGCACGATGATGGGCGCCGCGCTGGCCGCACCGGCCAGCACGCAGCACGACAGCAGCGCGACCCATGACGAAAGGAAATACCAACGAGCGCTCATTGCTTGTTCCTTGTTGTTGGTGTGCGGACCATCTCCCCGATCCTGTCAGAAACCCTACGCCCATCCATCGCCGGAGTCCAGATTCTGGCGATTATGTAAGGGTGTACACACGGGCACGGGGGAAATCCTGTACGCATGGTGCAGCGTCACTGCGAACCGAATGGGAACGAAAAGCACGCGGTGCACAGCGACGGCTTGGTGATACATTGACGGGCACGACGCTTCGTTCCCCGACAGAAGATCACCATGAAATTTCCCGCGTTATGACAACATCTTCATCTTTCCGGTCGCTGCTGTTGGCGGCCGCGCTGCTGAGCTTCGCGCCCGCGACTTTCTGCCAGACGCTGCTGCCGCCGGCCTCGACGGCGGCAGACGTCATCGCCCGCTACGCCGAGGCGCTCGGCGGGCTCGATGCCTGGCGCAAGGTCGAGACCATGGTGTGGCTCGGCCACACGGCCGGCGCCGACCCTTCCGTCCAGTCCATGCCCTTCGTCATGCAGATGAAGCGTCCCAACGCCGTGCGCTTCGAGATCAGCGGCACGGGAGCACGATCCACGCGCATCTTTGACGGCGTGCAGGGCTGGAGAATCCGCCCCTCGAGCAGTGGCGGCCAGGACGTCAGGCCCTTCTCGCCGGAGGAAGTCGGCTACGCGCGCCAGGAGTTCGTCATCGACGGCCCGCTCCTCGACTACGAGGCGAAGGGCGTGAGCGTCACGCTGGAGGGGCTCGACTTCATCGAGGGGCATCAGGCCTACCGCCTGGGCCTGAAGTTGCCCTCGGGAGCCGCGCGCAATGTCTGGATCGACACGAAGACCAACCTCGCGCTGCGCTACGACCGGCCCTCGTTAAATCCAATGCAGCCGGGCGCGCGCGTAGCGACCTACTACCACGACTACCAGGCGGTCGACGGGCTGCAGATCCCGCGTCGGATCGAGGTCGGCACCGCACAGGGGCTCTCGCCGCCCCAGAAGGCGGACAAGCTCATCATCGACAAGGTGCTGATCAATCCGAAACTCGAAGCCCGGGTGTTCGCGCGCCCGGTGCTCGCCGGCGCGCCGGCCGTGCCCGGCAACGGATCCGCCTCGGTGCCGAAGCCGTCGCAGCCGGCGGGCCCGCCGTGACAACACGGGCGGGTATACCCCTAACTCGTTGATTTCTGGTGGGCGATGTAGGGATCGAACCTACGACCTCTCCCGTGTGAAGGGAGCGCTCTCCCGCTGAGCTAATCGCCCGATGGACGTGACAGGAAACTATCCCAGGCGAAACAGCGACATAATAAGCGAACCGCATGCACGCCGGAAGTCGGCGCTTGTAATAACATACGGGTTGGCAAGGCAGCCGACCACCAAGATCGCTCCGCGATGTACGAAAAACATTTCGGCCTGACCTGCAGGCCCTTCGACCTGGCGCCCGATCCGCGCTTCCTCTACATGACCGCCCAGCACTCCCGGGCGGTCGCGAACATGAAGTTCGCCCTGCTGAACGGGGACAGCTTCGTGATCATCACGGGCGAGATTGGCATCGGCAAGACCACCATCATCAATACCGTCCTCGAGGAGCTCGGTCCCGACTTCGTCACGGCCAAGCTCACGCATACGACGCTGTCGCACATCGAGCTCCTGCAGGCCCTGCTCTCCGAGTTCGGCATGCCGATCTACAAGAAGAAGAAGGTGCTGCTGCTCGACACGCTGCGCGCCTTTTTTCTCAAGAAGCACGCGGAAGGCAAGCACGTCGTCATCGTCGTGGACGAGGCGCAGAACCTGACCGGCCCCGCGCTGGAGGAGCTGCGTCTGCTCTCGTGCATCGACACGGCGGACCGGAAGATCCTGAGCATCGTCCTCACGGGCCAGCCGAACCTCGACGACCTGCTCGACTCCCCGGGCCTGATCCAGCTCCGCCAGCGGGCGCGGCTCCGCCAGCGCCTGGAGGCGCTGACCGAGGACGAGAGCGTCGATTACGTGAAGCACCGCCTGGCCGTCGCCGGCGGCGACGTCGACCAGATATTCGACCCGGCGGCCGTCAAGGACATCCACCGCCTCACGCAGGGCATTCCCCGGCTCATCAACACGCTGTGCGACACCGCGCTCACCGCCTGCATGGTGGACGACCTGCCCAAGGTGACGCTGGAAATCATCGACGAGGTCGTGCAGGAGCTGCGCTGGCAGTGGTTCGAGGAGCGTCGGCATCACGAAAGCCCGGCCGCGAAGGAACAGGCGGCGGGCCAGCCGAAGGGCCGCGCCCCGCGCATCATGCTCATGGTCTACAAGTCGGGGCAGTTCATCGAGCAGGTGCAGGCGGCGCAATTTCCCTTCGTCATCGGGCGCAGCAACGCCAACGATCTCGTCATCATCGACAAGGAAGTCAGCCGCCGGCACGCGATCATCGATTGCATCGGGGGCATCTACGTCGTCGAGGACCTGAACAGCAAGAACGGCATCCTGGTGAACCGCAAACACCGGTTGCGCGCGCTGCTGCGGTCGGGGGACATCATCACGTTCGGCCAGATGGACGTGGTCTTCTACATGGACCGCGCGGCGGCCAAGGACACGGCCGGCCCGACCCTCGCGGTCGTCAGCGAAGCCGCGCCTGCCGGCGACGACAAGCCTGCCGAGGGCGGCGACGAGATCGAGCATACCGCCCGGCGCAAGAAGCGCGGCGTCGTGGAGCTGCCCTGAACGAAGAACGTGCGGAACTGGTAGGCGCGGACAGGATTTGAACCTTCGACCTCTGCCTTGTTGAAGCAGCGCTCTGCCGCTGAGCTACGCGCCTGAATCTGACTCCGCACGCATCATGCGACGTCGCGCTTGCGTGCGGGAAGCAACTGCAAAGTAGGAGTATCGACCGGGCGCTGCGCCACGTGGTCGTCCGCGACCCGTGGACCCGCCATGCTGATCGCACGGCCCCAGATGACGACTTCCAGGGTCTGCATGAGAATGAACAGGTCGAACACGATGCTCGTGTTCTTGATGTAGAAGAGGTCGTACTTGAGCTTCTCGGTGGCATCCTCCACCGATGCCCCGTACGGGAAATTGAGCTGGGCCCAGCCGGTGAGCCCGGGCTGCATGCAATGACGGTAGTCGTACAGCGACACGTTGCCGTTGAGCTGCTCGACGAACTCCGGCCGCTCGGGTCGCGGCCCGACGATGCTCATCTCGCCGCGGATGACGTTCACGAGCTGCGGCAGTTCATCGATCCGGAAGCGGCGGATCAATCGGCCGGTGCGCGTGACCCGCCCGTCGTTCTTGCGTGGCGCCCACAGCGGGCCGGACGCGCTCTCCGCATCCACGTTCATGCTGCGGAACTTGAGCAGCTCGAACACCTTGCCGCCGCGCCCGACCCTCTGCTGCCGGTAGAGCAGCGGAGCGCGGATTCCTTCCTCGGCCCAGATGCTGAGGATCACCGCCGCCTGGAACGGCGACGTCACGATGAGCAGGGTGACCGCGGCGGCGACGTCGAAGAACCGCTTCAACAGGCGCGCGCCCCAGCGGCTGTGGCCGCTCGCCGCAAAGATCAGCCAGCCCGGATGCAGGACGTCGAGGTCTATCTTGCCGGTCTCGGACTCGAGGAAATCGACGATGTCGCGCACGGGGATGCCGAGGTAGCGATGGCGCAGGAGCCGCGCGGTCGGAAACGAGCCGCGCCGCTCGTCGAGCGCCACGACGACCTCGTCGACGCGGAGATTCTCGAGATCCGCTTCCTGCAGATACAGCGGACCTATGCCATTGCGCATGGCGAATTCGCGCTCCGCCTCGTTACCCGGCACGAATCCGATCACGTCGAAGCGCCGGCGGTCGGACCGCCGCCTCAGCATGCCCACCCTGGCGGCCACGCGCCCGGAACCGATGATCAGCACCCTGCGCTTGGCGGGACTGCTGTCGAGGACGCGGAGCAGGATCAGCCGGATCACGGACAGCAGCACGAAGCTGATCACCATGGCAATCGCGAGCGTCAGGCGGCCGGTGTTGTGCAACGGGAACAGGTAGAAAAACAGCACGTAGCCGAGGCCGCCGACCCCGACGCCGACCATCACGCGGGCGATGCCTTCCCAGAGCGTCGGACGCTGCCGGGCCCGATACAGCCCCATGGTGACGAGGCCGATCATGATGCAGAAGGCGTAGCTCGTCGCCCGCGGCATGATCGGCCCGAGGGTCTGGCCGGCGCGATCGAGGTCGAAACCGAACCGGGCCCAGGCCCCCGCGTACAGGGACAGGAACGCCACGGCGAAATCCGCCGGCAGCAGCATCAGCAACGGGTTGGACAGACGCCGGATGAGGCGTTGAATGGGGTTCAAGGACGCTGACCTGCCGCGGTAAAAGGAGAGAGCACGGGACCTGTTCTCGTTGGTTATTTTTTGGGCCGCAGGCTCGCCGACGGCGACCTGCAGAGCAGCTGGCGGGAATTATAGGTATACGCTCGCGCCGATTCCAGCGAATAGCTCTCATCGGCGGCCATCACTCCACATAACGTGGTCAGCCGGCGGTTGCGATCCCCTGTTGCAGGGCAAGAACCGTCCGCCGCAGCCCCTCGTCCAGCGGCACCCCGGGCTCCCAGCCGCCCAGGCGCGCGCGGTCGGCGGGATCGGCCCTGCGGATCTGCTCCTCGCGGCGAGGCGGTGCGTCGCCGTATCTCGCCTCGATGGCCGGGTTGATGAGCAGCCGCAGTCTTTCGACGACGTCCCGGATCGCGACGAGGCGCGCGGAGCCGAGATCGACCGAGCTCCCCTCCAGATCCGGAGTCGTGAGGATGGAAAGGAGTCCTGCCACGACGTCGGTGACGTATATCCAGTCCACTTCGCGATCCGGACTGGCAATGACGGGCGCTTCCCCGCGGAGGAACCGGCCGGCCGTGGCGGGGATCAGCTTCCAGCCGGGCTGCCCCGGGCCGTAGGTCATGAAGATGCGCGCGACGACGACCGGCATCCCGTAGAGCCGATGGAACAGGCGGGCGTAGAGGCGCGAGGCGGCCTTCGCGGCCGCGTACGGCGACGAAGCTGCCTCGCCTGCCTCGGGCTCCTCCAGCGAGCCGGGGAGTATCAGCCGCCGGACCTGGGCTTCGGCCGCGGCGGTCAGCACGTTGACCGCCGCGACCGTCTCGCTCCGGAAGACGGGAATGACGAGCTCACGATCGCGCCGCCCGTCCGCCATCGAGCTCAGGTGAAAGACGCAGTCGGGCCGGGCGTCGGCGAAGAGGCGCCGCACGTCCTCGGCCTGCTCCATGTCGCAACGATGCCAGTGCACGCCCGTTGCATCGGCCGGGCGTGCGATCCTCGAGGTGCCGTGCACTTCCGCGCCCTGCCGGATCAATTCCGCGGTCAGGTGCCGGCCGATGAACCCCGCGGCCCCCGTGACCAGGATGCGCGCGCCACGGATCTCGCCGGGTTTCATGGGGACGCCGCTACCGGCTCCAGCAGGCCCGCGGAACGCAGCAGCCCGATCGCGCGCTCGAGCTCATGCCAGGGAAGGCGCGCGCGCTGGTAGATCGCCGCCACGTCCTGGCTGCCGTCCGAGAGACTCAACATCCAGAGCATCGCCTTCTGCAGGTCGGCGCTCGCGGAGCCGCCGATCGCGCGGTAGATCCCGCGACGGCCGAGCTGCGGCTCGCCGTAGGGCGCCGTGTTCCGATACGTCGCATTCGCGTCGATGACCTCCACGATCGTCTGGCACGCGCGAAGCGTCCCCGCCAGCGCCGCGCCGTCCACGACGGACAGGTCGTCGCCCGAGCTGTGATATTCCGGATATCCCTCCTCCGGCGAGCGCGTGAGGCGCCCGACCGGCAGCGCGAAGCCCGGCGAGCCGAACTGGCGCTCGTCGTACCCCCATGCGGAGAATGGCACGACCGCGCTGCCCGGCGCCTCGTTCGCGAGACAGGCGGCGCTGACGCGGTCGATGTCGGCGGTGCCGGTACGAGTCTGCTTGTAGGTGAGCGGCGCGCGATTGCCGGCGAGCACGACGACGAGCCCGTGCCGGATCCGCGGCAGCACGTCGCGGTTGCGGGCGAGCCAGGTGAGGGAGCCGATCGTACCCGGCCCGAAGACGATGCGATAACTCAGGCGGCTGTCGCGGCCCCTGAGCCAGCGTGCCAGCTCCGCGCAGACGGCGATCCCGGACAGATTGTCGTTGGCGAGCGAGGGGTGGCAGGTGTGCGTGTAGAACAGCATCTCTTCGCTGGTCCGCCCCGGGATGACCGCCTCGCCGTAGGTGAGCGAGCCCTCGCGCAGCGTGGAGTCTATGACCACCTCGTACTCGCCATCCGGCAGCGACTGCAGCTGCTCGTGGCTGAGACAGAAGCCCCAGTTCTCGGCGTAATAGCTCGTGCGGTAGGGGATGGCGCGCGGCCGTTCGGGATCGCTGTGGAGATGCGGCCTGAGCTCGGCGAGCGTCATGCGACGGCGCACGGGCGTGCTGTACCCCATGAGGTGCAGGTTGCACTTGCTGAAATCGATGATGCGCTCGCCCGCGCCATTGCGGACGTAAGCCTCGCGCACGTTCCATTCGCGCGGCACCTCCCAGTCGAAGACGCGCGTGCCCGTGGGCACCTCGTGCACGGTGAGCGGCGCGACCTGGCCGACCCGCGCAAGCGTCTGGCGCACGCCCTCCCCCGTGATGCTCCGGTTCAGCGGATAGAGCTCGCGGATGAGGCCGAGCATGGCCTCCGTCGAATCGCGCGGTCTCTGGCTGGAGCTCATGGTTGCCCGATGCCGCTGGCGGCCGGCTCAGAAGACCTCGACGGCGGGAATCGGCACGACGAAGCGTCCGCCCCAGTCGCGGATGTACGACGTCTTGCGCTCGATCTCGTCGCGGAGGTTCCACGGCAGGATCAGCACGTAGTCGGGCCGGGTCTGCCTGATCACCTCCGGATCCAGGATGGGAATGCGCGTCCCCGGCGTGTAGGTGCCCTTCTTCATGGGATTGCGGTCCACCGTGTATTCCAGGAAATCGGTGCCGATCCCGCAGTAGTTGAGGAGCGTGTTCCCCTTGCCGGGCGCGCCATAGCCGACCACCCTCTTGCCGGACTCCCGGGCCTCGATCAGGAATCTCAGCAGGCCGCGCTTGGTCGCGTGCACGCGCGTCCCGAAGCGGCCATACATCGCGGGGTCGCGCACGCCTTCCCGCTCCTCGGCCGCCAGCAGCGAATCCACCCGGGCCGTGCGCGCGCGGGCGCCGGTCGCCGCGGGCTGCGCGTAGATCCGCAACGAGCCCCCGTGGGTCGGCAGCTCCTCGACGTCGAACATCGCCAGGCCAAGCGCGGCGAACACGCCGCAGACCGTCGTGAACGAGAAATAAGAGAAGTGCTCGTGGTAGATCGTGTCGAACTGGTTGAGCTCGATGAGCCGCATCAGGTGGGGAAACTCGAACGTGCAGAACCCGCCCGGCGCGAGCAGCGCCGCGACGCCCGCCACGAAGTCGTTCAGGTCCGGAACGTGGGCGAGCACGTTGTTGCCGAGCACGAGGTCGGCGCCGCCGTGCTCGGCACGGAGTCGCGCGGCGAGCCGGCTGCCGAAGAACTCCACGACGGTCGGAATGCCCCTGGCGACGGCAGCCCGGGCGGTCCCGGCGGTCGGCTCGACGCCGAGGCAGCGCACGCCCAGGGCCCTGAAGTGCTGGAGCAGGTAGCCGTCGTTGCTCGCGAGCTCGACGACCAGCGACCGCGTGCCGATTCCCTGCTCGGCGATCATCCTGTCCGTGTAACGGCGCGCGTGCTCGACCCACGAGTCGGAGTAGCTCGAGAAATACGGGTAGGCGGCATTGAAGATCACGGCGGGTGCCACGTACTCCTCGAGTTGCACCAGGTAGCAGCGGGTGCAGAGCCAGGTGTGCAGGGGATAGAAGTTCTCGCCGCGGTTGAGCTCGTGTGGCTGGATCTGCGTCTGGCAGAGCGGCGACATGCCGAGATCGAGAAACGTATGCGTCAGCTCGGCGCCGCATGCACGGCAGCGGGGTGCCGTCGCTCCGGCCTCCGCCGGCAGATCTGCGTTGGACGTGGGCGAAACTGCCATGATCACGACGTTCCCGGGTCAGCGGGCTCCATGATGCCCGACGCTTGATCGGCTGGCGAGCCGGCGGGCTCGCAGTCCCGGCTGCCGGCGCTCATCGTGCGCTGCTCGACCGGCCCCATTCGCGCGCGAGCTCCGCCCTGCTCCACCACATGCGATGGGCGAGATACCACCATGCCTGCAGGCGCGCGGCGGCGCCGAGGCCGCTCGCGCCGACCGCGCGGACCAGGCCGCGCTGCACGTCCCAGGCGGGCGTGCCCTCCACGTCACGACCCGAGCCCGCGAAAAACTCCCGGCGGGCTTCGTCGTCCTTCCGGGCGCTCGCCGCATCGGCGGTCATGCGCCGGTAGAACAGCGCCTCCGGCAGCCTCACCAGCATGCCGTCGAGTGCGAGCTCCGCCATCATCACGATGTCGGAACCCATGAACGGGCCGTTGAGCGAGGTGCGTCGCAGGGCGGCCGCGCGATAGACGCCGTTGAATGCGTTGTTGAGACGGATCTCCCCGATCACCCGGCGGAACCGGACCACGGGATCGGCGTCCTGCACGTCAGGATCGAACGCGTACTTCTCACCCGTGGCGGGATCGTCCGCGAAGAGGACCGTGGAGGGATAGACCAGGACGGCCGCGGGCGTCGCCTCGAGCACGTCGATGCAGCGTGCGAGGAACCCCGGAGCGCAGAGGTCGTTCGCGGAGGCCCACTTGAAGTAGGTGGACTCCGTCAGCTCGAAAGCGCGGTTGTAATTGCGGAAGACGCCGAGATTGGTCTCGTTGCGGTGGTAGCGGACCCGTGGATCGGCGGCGGCGAGCTCGCGGCAGATCGCACCGGTCCGGTCGGTCGAGGCGTTGTCGGTGATGACCAGCGTGAAGTCGGCACGCGTCTGCACCAGCAACGAGGCGACCGACTGGCGCAGCCAGCGCTCGCCGTTGTACACGGGCATGCCGATGGCGACCGTCGTACGGTGAGCGTCGGAGGTCATGCGCGCGGTGGCGGCACCCGCTCGAGCCAGATCTCGCGCCAGTAAGGGTAGATCGCGCGCGGACAGAACAGCCTGTATTTGCTCATCTCGCCGCCGCAATACACCTGCTCCAGCACGATGCACGGATTCCGGAAGTGCAGCATTTCGCCGGTGCGTTCGTCGAGGATGCGGGTGACCCGTCGCAGGACGCGGAAGGTCCTGCCGCAGAACTTCGTAGCCTCGACGTCGAAGAAGAGGCCGCGGTTGCGATTGTTCGCGTCGAGCGTCTCCAGGATCTCTTCGAACGGCTTGACGCGCACCCACTCGCCCGGGCGCAGCCCGAGCTCCGCGGAGGGCGTCTTCGCCAGCGTGCCGTGGCTGAGCGGAAAGGAGCTGACGCCGGCGAGCCGCGCCCACCGGTTGTAGAGACGCACCAGCAGCCGATAACCGATGCCGATCTCTATGAGCTTCCTGAAGGCGGAAAAGGCGGCGCCACGGACGAGCGCGCCGGCGCCCACGTTCCGGGACACGACATCCTCGACGTACTGCCGGGCGTCCCACCAGGGCAGGAGCGACGTCGCGCGCGTGAGCTCGGTGGCCTGGCAGCGGTAGCGGATTTCCGACTCCGGCCCGCCGCGACCGCTGAAACAGGCGCCCCGCGCAACGACGTCGTCGCCGCCGGAAGCATCCGCGCTACCCGGCGCCGGAATGGTCTCCCCGCCGATGCGCTTCAGCCATGCTTCTTTCCAGAAGATGAGGCAACCCGCTTCGCAGCCGCCGTGCCCGCCGCCGTCACAGCGCGCACCCTCCAGGTGCACCGCCGCGGGCATACGCCGGCCGCCTGTCTTCTCCGCCGTGTCGCAGGTCTTGTGGGCCCGCTTGAACACCTGCAGCCGGCGGCCGCACCAGGCGAGCATCTCGGGCATGAACGGCAGACCGTCGAGACTGCCGCTCGAGTCCAGTGTGGCGAGTATTTCCTCGCGACTGCGGACCTCGACCCATTCCCCTGCTTTCAGGCTCAGCGACTTCATGGTTTTGTGCGTTGTTCACGGTTCGGCCGCGTATTTTGGCCTATTCTCACGAGGCTCGCCGGGAAGCAGGTCACCAAACGCATTATGGTACTATCCGCCCGCGCGCCGCGGCGTCGCGCCAACCGGCACCTGCTTTCCTGCCAGCGTTGCCGTCAATAGCCAAGAAGCGAATCTGCGCATGAGAGTCCTGGTCACCGGAACTGACGGCTACATCGGCGCCATTCTCGCTCCCTATCTGTTGCGCGAAGGTATCGAGGTCACGGGTCTAGACACCGGCTACTACCGCGACGGCTGGCTCTACAGCGATACCCGCTCTCTGTGGCAGACGCCGGCGACTCTCTGCCGCGACATCCGCACGCTGACCGCCGCCGACCTCGCGGGATTCGACGCGGTCGTCCACCTCGCGGAGCTCTCCAACGACCCGCTCGGCGAGAACAATCCGGAGGTGACGCGGAAGATCAACCACCTCGGCTCGCTCGGTCTCGCCCGGGCCGCGAAGGAGGCCGGGGTGCGCCGCTTTGTCTACACCTCCTCCTGCAGCGTCTACGGCGTGGGCAGCGGCGATTTCATGACCGAGGCATCGCCGGTGAGCCCGCAGACCGCGTACGCCGAATGCAAGGTCAGGGTCGAGCGGGATGTCGGCGCGATGGCCGACGCGAGCTTCGCGCCCGTGTTCCTGCGCAACTCCACCGCCTTCGGCGCATCGCCCCGCATGCGCTTCGACATCGTGCTCAACAACCTCGCCGGGCTCGCCTGGACGACCGGCCGCATCGCCATGGTGAGCGACGGCACGCCGTGGCGGCCGCTGGTGCACGTGCTCGACATCAGTCGCGCGATCCTGTGCGCGTTGCGTGCGGATGAGGCCAGCATCCGCGGCCAGATCTTCAACGTGGGCGACAACTCGCAGAACTACCGGGTGCGCGAGATCGCGGCGATCGTCGGCGAGGTGTTCCCGTCCTGCGAGGTCACGATGGGCGCGAGTTCCGCCGACAATCGCAGCTACCGCGTGTCCTTCGACAAGATCCACGCCGGGCTGCCGGGCTTCAGGTGCGAGTGGGACGCCCGCAAGGGGGCCGTGCAATTGCGCCAGCTCTTCGAGCGCATTGCCATGGATCGCGAGACCTTCGAGTTCCGCGCGTACACGCGGCTGAAGGAGCTGAAGCACCTGATCAGCACGCACCAGGTCGACGACGAGTTCTTCTGGCGGACCTGATGCGCTTCGTGGAGACGGGACTCGGCGGCGCGTGGCTCATCGAAGCGGAGCGGCACGAGGACGAGCGCGGCCATTTCGCGCGGCTCTGGTGCCGGCGCGAATTCGAGGCTCACGGCATCAGGACGGATTTCGTGCAAGGCAACGCCTCGACGAACCGCCGGCGCGGGACGCTCCGCGGCCTGCACTTCCAGCTCCCGCCCAGCCGCGAGGCGAAGCTCGTGCGCTGCGCGCGGGGCGAGCTGTTCGACGTCATCGTCGATCTGCGCCGGGACTCGGCCACCTTCCTGCGCCATTACGGTGTGATATTGTCCCCCGCCAACGGCCAGTCGCTCTACGTGCCGCCAGGCTTTGCCCACGGCTTCGAGACCCTGGCCGACGACACGGAGGTGGTCTATGCGATGGGCGATTTCTACGATGCCAGCCTGTCGGCGGGCGTGCGCTGGAACGATCCGGCGTTCGGCATCCGCTGGCCCATTGCGGAGCCGGCGGCCATGACCGACCGGGATCGCAATTACCCCGACTTCCGGCCGGACGCCTTCACCGCGTTCAGGGGGTACGCATGAAGGTCGTCCTGTTCTGCGGCGGCCTCGGCACGCGGCTGCGGGAGCATTCGGACACGATTCCGAAGCCGCTCGTCAACATCGGCTATCGCCCGATCCTCTGGCACCTGATGAAATTCTATGCGCACCACGGCCACAAGGAATTCATCCTCTGCCTCGGTTATCGCGGCGACCTCATCAAGGACTATTTCCGCCATTACGATCCCTATCAGTCGATCGACTTCGTGATGCGTCAGGGCGGGCGCAGGCTCGAGCCGCCGACGAGCGACATCGAGGACTGGAGCATCACCTTCGCGGAGACGGGGCTGCACGCCAACATCGGCCAGCGGCTCTGCGCGGTGCGCCAGTACCTCGGCGACGACGAGGTCTTCCTCGCCAACTACGGCGACCAGCTCTCGGATCTGCCGCTGCCCGAGTATCTCCAGAAATTCGACGCGAGCGGCGCCATCGCGGGCTTCGTGGCCGTCCGGCCGTCGCAGAGCTTCCATACGGCCAGGTCCGGCGCCGACGGCATCGTCACGGCGATGGGCACGGTCCACGACTCCGACATCTGGATCAACGGCGGCTACCTCGCCCTGCGCCGCTCGATATTCGACTACATCCGCGACAGGGACGAGCTGGTCGAGGCGCCATTCCAGCGGCTCATCGCCGAGCGTAAGTTGTTCGCCTACCGCTACCAGGGCTTCTGGAAGTCGATGGACACCTTCAAGGACAAGATCACCTACGACCGCATGCACGGCCAGGGCGAAACGCCCTGGGAAGTCTGGCGCAGGCGCTGACGCCGCACCATGCTCGCCCTGGCGCTGAATCGACCGGAACGGCTGCGGCGGCTCCTGTGCATCGGCGCACACTGCGACGACATCGAGATCGGCTGCGGCGGCACGGTGCTCGCGCTGCTCGCGGGCAATCCGCAGCTCGCGGTCGACTGGGTCGTCTTCAGCTCCGACGCGGCCCGCGAGGCCGAAGCGCGCGCCAGCGCGGCCGACTTCCTCGGCGTCGCCGCGAACCGCGGCATCACGATACACAGGTTCCGCAACGGCTATTTCCCGAGCGTCGCGGCCGACATCAAGGACTGCTTCGAGCAGCTCAAGACCTCATCGAGCCCGGATCTCGTGCTGACCCACCAGCGCGGCGACTTTCACCAGGACCACCGCGTGCTCGGCGAGCTCACGTGGAACACGTTCCGCAACCACCTGATCCTCGAATACGAGATCCCGAAGTACGACGGCGACCTCGGGCGGCCCAACGTCTTCGTGCCGCTGCCCGACGAGCTGCGCGCGCGCAAAGTCGAGCTCGTGCTGCGGCATTTCAGGTCGCAGCGTGACAAGCACTGGTGGTCGGCCGAGACTTTCAACGCGCTGATGCGGCTGCGGGGCATCGAGTGCGGCGCCGGCAGCGGCTACGCGGAAGGCTTCTTCGGCGCGAAGATCGAATTCCAGGCTGGCTAGACGGCCGCGTCAGGGACCTACCGGGTAGCCTTTTTCTTCAAGCTTGCGCCGCAGGCCCGGTAACGGGTAGTCGCCGGCGTAGGCGACTTTCGCGTGGGCGAGCGCCTTTTCGTAATCACCCATGTTGAAATAGAGCAGCCCGAGGTTGTAATCGACCTCGATGCTTTCGGGCAGCAGCTGCTTGGCGCGTGTATAGGACTCGAGCGCCTTCTCGTTCTGGTGCTTGCGGGCGTTCCAGTTGGCGTAGATCAGCCACACCTGGCCGTCATCCGGACGGAACGTGGTCGCGCGCTCGAACCAGCATTGGGCGGAGTACCATTTCGGCGGGATCCCGCCCTTCTCCAGATCGAAACGCGCCATCGCATTCAGCGCGCGGTGATGATTCGGGATGGCGCGCAGCGTGTATTCGATGTCGCCCATCGCCGACTGGCCGGTGGATCCGTGCCCCAGGCTTTCCACCGTGGACGTGAAGTGGAACTTCTCGACGAGCGGGATCTTCAGAGGATTCGTGCGCTCGGTGCCGTTGTTGTAGTCGTACGGCCCGACGCCGTTCGTGAACGGATTGCCGCACAGGCCGCTCGACTCGTCCGGCGCCGCGCGCAGCCCGGCCGGGGCCGCGAGCACGAGCGCCGCGAGTACCGTCATGCGGGCGGCGGTCGCAGGGAACGCGTCCATCCGGTTCCGCGCATTTGACGTCATGAAGAAGCCTCAGGCACCTGCCGGCAGCGCTCAGACCAGGTACTCATAGTACAGCCACCCTGTCGTTGCCGCCCAGGCGAGCAGCAGGAGCGTGACGCACACCACGCGGGAGATGCCCAGCCGGAGGCACAACCAGAGCAGCAGGTACTGGGCGACGAAGAGTCCCGCAACGGCCACCGTCGCGCGCACGCGGTATTCGACGTAATCGCGGAACGGCGGGTAACGCGCCGCGGCTTCCGCATAGAGCGCCGCGGCACGGTCGAGCGCCGGCCGCGCCGGAGCGCCGGGCTCGAGGCGCCAGCTCCGCCTCGCCTCGTGGGGCGCGGTGATGCTCAGCTCGGAGCCGCTGCGCGCAAGGAGCCAGTCACCGCCGGGCCCCGCCACCGAAAGCGTCCACTGCTCGGGTCCACGCCACGCCGGAACCGCGAGCGCCGTCGCGGTCCCGGGACCGCCTGCGGACCGCCACCTGGCTACCGACGCGCCGTCGAAAGGAGCGCTCACCACGAGCGCCGCGCTCGGGCGGATTCCGTCATCGCGCGCGACCAGGCCGCCGAACGGATAGCGCGATCCGAAGAGGCGCGCGACTTCCTGGCCTTCACCCGCGAAGCTCGCCTCCAGGGCGCGACCGGTACGCGGGTCTCTCAACTCGAATGAGCGCGGCGCGCCAGCGACAGGCTGCACGGTGATGCCGGGAACGAGCGTCCACACCGATTCGAAGCGCGCATCGGCGTCACCACCCGTGGCCGAATCCACGACCAGGAAACCGAGCGCGGCGCCCCACACGACCTGGCGCCGGTACGCGCGTCCGTCCGGCGCCCGCCGTTCCACGTCGAGGAACTGCACCGGCCCGTCGCGGAGCCGGGTCAGCAGCCTGCTGTCCGAGCCGTTGCCCCGTCCCTCCCCTGCCGCGTGTGGCGCGTTGGCCCCGCGCCAGGACAGGGCCGACGACCGGTCGACATCGTCGTAGGGCCAGTAGCCGGATGCCGTCCACCAGTCCTGGCCATCGAGCCAGAGCCACGTCGAGAGCTCGTCGTCGTGCTTGTGCGAGCGACCCGGAAAGTTCGCCCAGGTCATGAAGAGCCTGGCGCCCGTTCCCACGGCGTCGTGGACAGACGCGATGCCGAAATCCTCGTCCAGCCGCCGCTCCGGCTGATCGCCGCAGGCAACGCCCGCGTTCGCCGCGATCAGCGCGCCCTGCCGCACGCCGGCCAGCGTGTCCCCGTAGTACGGGAGCGAACCGTCCGGGCGGGTGACATGGCGCTGCAGGCACTCCGCGGCCGCGTAACGGCCGGCGAGCTCCCCCGCAATGGGCGCGTCCAGCAACTGCGCGTAGACGAGCGCGCTGCGCAGCAGGTGAATCGCCAACTCCTGGTAGCCGGTCGAGTGCTCGAGGGTGATGCCGCCGGGGCTCACGTAGAAAGGCAGGTGCATCGCCAGCCGGTCGAGTGCGACGGCCTCGTGTTCCGCCGTCTGCGGCAGCCGCGGGAAGGCGACGCCCGCATGCAGCAGCGCGAGGTCCTGCATGATGCCGTGGTTCGTGCGCACCGTGTAGTGCGAGGGCCGGGCGAGGAGCTCCGTCGAGCGCGCGACGAAGGCGAGTATTTCCGCCCCGCGCTCGGCATCGAAATCCGGTCGCTTCCTGTACTCGCGCCAGAAGCGGGTGAGCACGAGGACCCGCGCCGCGACGGCGTGGTCGTTCCAGAGGAAACCGGGCGGCAGCCAGGCGTTGCGCTCGAAGCGCGCCCAGCCGAGCACCGACGTCAGCGCGGCATCGAAATACCGCTCGTTGCCGGTCTCGCGGTAGGCGTCGAGCAGCGTTTCGACGACGATCAGGGAGCTCGTCTGCAGTTGCGCCGCCCCCGAGCCGGCTCGCAGATACGCGTCCGTCGGCTCGAGCAAGGCCGGCAACACTTCCCCTTGCGGCGTGTGGTACCGGCCCGCGAGCATCTCGTCGGCCAGGATCCGCGGGTCGTCGGGGCCCGACAGCGCGAAGCGGATGCCGTCGATGCGCCCGAGCGTCGAGTCGTCCGGCACCCGCCGTAGCTCGGCGACGACGTCAGGCCCGATGCGGGGCGTCGCGACGTAATAGTGATGGACTTCCGGCAGCCACACCGCGAGCAGTGCGGCGATGGGGCCGAGCATCGACGCCGCGACCAGGGCCGGCCGGTAGCGCCCCGGGCTCGAGCTCCCGCCATGCCGTGAGAGCGGCTGCGAATCCGTCATCGGCGGTCAGACCAAGACTTCGAGCGGTTCCGGGTGGCTCAGGAAGCCGCGCGGGCTCGCCGAGAAGCCATAGGCACCGGACTGGAGCACGACGACGAGATCGCCGGGCACGGCCCGCGGCAGCATCATGGCATCTGCGAGCAGGTCGAGCGGCGTGCACAGCGGGCCGACCACGGAAGCCGGCTCGGTGACCTCTTCGCCCATGCGATTGCCCATCACGACCGGGTAATTCTTGCGTATGACCTGGCCGAAGTTGCCGCTCGCCGCGAGATGATGATGCAAGCCGCCATCGGTCACGAGGAAGACGCGGCCGCGGGAGATCTTCCGGTCGATCACGCGACAGATATAGTAGCCGGCCTCGCCGACGAGATAACGCCCCAGCTCGACGATCAGCTGCGCCCGGGGCAGTGACTGCTTCGCGCGCGCGCTGAGCGCGTGCAGGTTGTCGCCGACGGCCGCGAGATCGAGCGGCTGTTCGCCGGGAAAATACGGGATGCCGAAGCCGCCGCCGATATTCAGCTCGAGGACGGGGCCCGGCGCTTCCCGCGCCAGGCGCTCCGCCAGGGCCAGCGTCAGGTTCTGCGCCTCGCTGATCGCCGCCGCGCTCAGGTTCTGCGATCCCGCGAATATGTGGAAACCCCGGAACTCGACGCGTTCGGGATCGATGCCCCGCAGGACGCCGGGCACTTCTTCCGCGTCGATGCCGAACTGCGCGGCCCCGCCGCCCATCTTCATGCCGGCGGCCTTGAGCTCGAAATCGGGATTGACGCGCACCGCGAACCGCGGCCGCGTACGCAGCTCGCCCGCCAGGCGATGCAACTCGGCGAGCTCCCTCTGCGATTCGACGTGGACGGTGATATCGGCGGCCACCGCCGCGCGCAATTCGTCCACGCTCTTGCCTGGGCCCGCGATGCTCACGCGCCGGGGGTCCATGCCCGCCTCGAGCGCCACCCGCAGCTCGCCGGCCGACGCCACGTCGAACCCATCCACGATGCCGGCCATGTGACGCACGAGCGCCGGCATCGGGTTCGCCTTCACCGCGTAGTGGAGGTGCATCCCGGCGGGCAACGCCGCCCGCAGCCCGGCGACCCGGTCAGACATCGCCTGCCGGTCGTAGGCGTACACGGGCGTGCGCCCCGCGCCCGCCACGATCGCCGCAACCGTGCGGCCGCCGACGAGGAGATCACGGCCGGCGGTCCGCAGCCGCGCGAGGGCCGCGTGCTGGGCGTTACTCCTCGCCAACGCCCTGCTCCAGCGCCGGCCGGAAGCGGCCGATGATGCCGCTGCGATCGAGCTTGCCGTTCGGGTTGCGGGGCAGATCGGCCTCCCAGATGACCGTGCCCGGCACCATGAACGGCGGCAGCGCCTTGCGGCACTCCTCGAGCAGCCGCTCGGAATCGCCATGGCCCGAAGCCGCCTCGACCACGGCCGCAATGCTCTGCCCGAGCGTGGGGTGGCTCACCCCGAAGACGACGGCAGCGGCGGCGAGATGGGTCGCGTAGATCGCCTCCTCCACCTCGGTCGGGCTCACGCGGTAACCCGACGTCTTGATGAGCTCGTCGTTGCGCCCCACGAAGTAGAGGAAGCCGTCGGCGTCGCGTCGCACGACGTCGCCCGACCAGACCGCGATCTCCTCGAGCGGCACTCCGGGAAGCTGGCCGGGCGCCGGGCGGAACCGTTCGCGCGTCCGCTCCGGATCGCGCCAGTAGCCCTTCGCCACCAGCGCCCCGCGATGCACGAGCTCGCCCGGCTCGTCCGGCGCGCATTCGCTGCCGTCCGGCCGCACGACCAGTATCTCCGCATTCGGAATCGCCTTGCCGATGGAGGTGGGGCGCTCATCGACCAGCTCGGGCGGCAGATAGGTGGAGCGGAATGCCTCGGTGAGGCCGTACATCAGAAAGATCCTGGTGTCGGGCAGGCGCTGGCGCAACCTGCGTATTGTAGACACCGGCAGCTTGCCGCCGGAATTGGTGAGGTAGCGCAGCCGGGGGCGGACGCCCGCCGGCCACTCCATGGCGGCGAGCTGGATCCACAGCGGCGGGACGCCGGCGAGGCCCGTGATGCGTTCGCGCTCCGCCGCGCGCAGGACGTCGTTCGGCAGCAGGTAGTTGAGCAGCACGACACGGGCGCCCGCGTGAAACGCCGTGCTGAGCTGGCTGAACCCGTAATCGAAGCTGAACGGCAGGACCGCGAGCAGGCTGTCCGCGCAATGATTGCCGAGATAGCTCGCGACGCTCTTTGCCCCCGCCACCATGTTGCGGTGACTCAGCACGACGCCCTTCGGGCGGCCCGTGCTGCCGGAGGTGTAGAAGATCGACACGACGTCGTCGTCCACGGTGGGCATCTGCCTCGGCGCCGCCGGATCTGCGCGCAGCGCCGCGAGCGAGAGCACGCGCTGCCTGTAACCCGGCTCGGCGGGCGGCCCGTCCACGGTGATGACCGTCGCGAGGTCGGGGCAGAGCGCGAGCTCGGAGCGAAGACCTTCCAGCCGGTCCGCGGACGTGACGAGCATGCCGGCCTGCGAGTCCTGGAGGATGTAGGCCACCTGCTTCGGCTTCAGCAGCGGGTTGATCGGCACGAAGATGCCGCCACCCATCGCGGTCGCGAAGAACGCGACGACCGTGTCGGTGCTCTTCGGCAGGTACACGCCCACTCGCGTGAATCGCGTCATGCCGGTGCGTGCCAGCCCGGCCGCCGTCGTGCCGACGGTGGTGGCCAGTTCGGCATACGTGCTCTCGTGCGCGCCGTCCTTGAGCGCCGGCCGGTCGCCGTGCCTGTCCGCGGAAGACATGAGGAGTTGATGCAGGAGATCGCTCATACCGTAGGCCCGTTTCTTGATTGGACTTTGCCGTCAGCTTGCAGGCGCACGCTCGCGGGCCGGCCCGGTTTCGTGGAGGCCGCTATTCTAAACAAGGCACGGGCCCGCGGCTGCGAACTGCCGCATGGTCGTGCTCGGTGGCTGCCTTGTTTTTACTCTAGCAGGTCGTTGAAAAGCGTCGCGAGGGGCCCGATGGCGAGGCGCCCGGGGCGCAGGAACCGCAGTGTACACGCCAGTACATGAGGATTCCGAGCACCGGGCAACGAAGCGCCTCACGGGCGAGCGACGCCGAGCGATTCGGTGCTCCCGACGCGGTGAGCCGGGCTCCGCAGCAGCTTTTCAACAACCTGCTAGAATTTCGCGCTTCCGGAAGCCGGGAAGCATCCGGCGTGTGACGGCATGGAGGTGCGCATGGTCGAGCAGCAGGTACGGGCGATCCTCAGAGACACGTTACAGCTCGGGGACCGCGCCACGCGCCTGAACTCGAGCTCGGCGCTCCTCGGCTCGATTCCGGAGCTCGACTCCATGGCGGTGGTGACCCTGATCACCGCGCTCGAAGACCAGTTCGGTTTCGTCGTCGAGGACGACGAGATCTCCGCGGAGACCTTCGCCACGTTCGGGTCGCTCGTGCAGTTCGTGGCGAGCAAAGCGACGCGGTAGTGCCCGGTCGCTCCGGCCAGAGTGTGTCTCTTTGGATCGCCTGACCGGGCGCATCACCTCCCCTGCGCGGCCGGCCCAGGCCGATCGCGGGACCGCCGCGGTCCCGGGCCAGGACGCCGTGCGCGGCTCGGGGGCGGGCTTCGAATACTCCGCTTCGGGCCTCGCCGGCCGCGTCCATGAGCGCCGCGAGGCCACGAGCTGGCTCGCCTGCGTCGGCGCGCCCTATGCCGCCTCCGGCGCCGCGGACGCCGGCACCGCGCTCGGCGGGTTCGGCACGCGCGGCGCGGACCTGCTCGCAGGGCTCGGCGGTGAATTCGTCCTCGCGTGGTTCGACACGCGGGCACGCGTGCTGATTCTCGCCACCGACCGATTTGCCAGCATCCCGCTTTACTACGCGACCGGCGCGGACGAGATCGCCTTCGGCACCGATCCCGCGTCGTTGAAGGAGTGCCTGCCGGCGGCCGTGGGGCTCGACCCGCAGGCGCTCTACGACTACCTCTTCTTTTCTGTGGTGCCGTCGAATCGCAGCATCCTCTCGGGCGCGCGCAGGCTGCCGCCCGCGAGCATGCTGATCGCCCGCGACGGGCACACGGAGGTGCTGCGTTACTGGCGGCCGGATTTCAGCCGCGGCGGGCACGCCCCGGAGAACCTTGGCGCCCTTACGTTCGACGCGCTCTCCGCCGCGGTCGCGCGCCTCGCGTCGCTCCCGGATGCCGGCTGCTTCCTGAGCGGCGGACTCGACAGCTCGAGCGTGTGCGGCTTCGCCGCCCGTCACATGCCGGGAAAGGTCCGCGCCTTCACGATAGGCTTCGACGTTCCGGACTACGACGAAAGCCGTTACGCGCAGATTTCCGCGCGGCATTTCGGGCTCGACCTGCGCGCGAAGCGGATCGGCTCGGCCGACGTGACGGCCTGCCTCGACCGGGTGATCGGCGCGTTTCCAGAACCGTTCGGTAATGCCTCCGCCGTATCCGCCTACCTGTGTGCCGAGCTCGCGCGCGAAGCCGGCGTCCGCCACCTCCTGGCCGGCGACGGCGGCGACGAGCTCTTCGCGGGCAACGAGCGCTACCAGAAGCAGCGCGTCTTCAACGTCTACGGCGAGCTGCCGGGCTGGCTGCGCGGCGCCGCAATCGATCCGCTCGCCCGGATGAGCCGGGTCGCGCCGGCGCCGCTCGGGAAGCTCGCGAGCTATGTCGAGCAGGCGCGCATCCCGCTTCCCGACCGGCTGTTCGGCTACAACCTGCTCGCGCGCAACGATCCGGGCACGGTCCTGACGCCCGAATTCCTGAAGAACATCGATCCACGGGAGCCCTACGACTACGCCCGGTCGATCTATGCGGAGCCCGCGGACGGCGACGCGCTCGACCGCATGCTGTATCTCGACTGGACGCTGACGCTCACCGACAACGACCTGCCCAAGGTCAGGGCTGCCTGCGACCTCGCGGGCGTCGCCGTGCACTTTCCGATGCTCGACCCGGAGGTCGTGCGGCTGTCGACGCGCGTGCCGAGCAACGAGAAGCTCACGCTCCGCGAATTGCGCCGCTTCTACAAGCGCGCCTTCCGCGGGTTCCTGCCGCCGGAGGTCATCGCCAAGTCGAAGCACGGGTTCGGCGTGCCGGTCGGCATCTGGATCACCGAAGACCCGGCGCTGCGCGAACGGGTGCACTCCCGCCTCGCCTCCCTCGGTCGCCGCGGCATCGTCCGGCAACCGTTCATCGACGAGCTGTTGCGCCTGCAGCAGACGACACACGCCGTCTATTACGGCGCGCTGCTCTGGCAGCTCTTCATGCTCGAGGAATGGCTGCTGGCGCACGCCCCGTAACGGCCAGGCGCGGCGTCAGGGCGGGCCGGTATTGTTCACGACGTACCGGTGCTTGCCGGATGCCGCCGGCGGGATGTCGGCGACGAACTCGAACTGCACGCGCAGCGGCTCGCCGAGGCGGCGCCGGAACTGGCGCTCGATCTCCGGCAGGAGCTCCCTGTCGAACCCGGCGTCGGTCACCAGCTCGAGCCGGAGGAGGTCCGGCGCTTCCTGCGTGATGCGGAACTGCCGGATTCCCTCCAGGTCGCGCAGCACGTAGATCAGCGCCAGCGCGTGCACCTTCGCGCCGTCGGTCGCGACCAGGAAATCCGTGGTGCGACCCTGCACCTCGCGGAGCACCGGCAGGCCGCGGCCACAGGCGCAGGGCCGCGGATCGAGGACGGCGACGTCGCCCGTGCGGTAGCGGATGAACGGGAAGCCCGGCGTGCGCAGATGCGTCACCACGACTTCGCCCGGCGTGCCCGGCGCCTGCACCCTGCCCTGCGGATCCACGATCTCCACGATGATGTCCTCGGCCGACACGTGCAGGCTGCCTGACGCGCACTCGTGGGCGACGAAACCGAAGTCGCGCCCGCCGTAGCCGTTGGCGACCCGGCATGCGAACGTCTCCTCTATGAGCGCACGCTGATCGGGGAAGAGCTGCTCCGAGGTCACGAAAGCGACCGCCACCCCGAGGCGATCGAGCAGGCGGCCCCGCTGGCGGGCGTGCGCGGCGATGCGGGCGAGCGCGGAGGGGTAGCCGAACAGCATGCGCGGCCTGAAGCGCTGCATGATGTCGAGACAGTGGTCCAGGGTCGCGTCGTCGAGCCGGAATGCCGAGAGGAGCCGCGTGCGCAGGACGAGGTCGCGGAGCTGCCGCAGGCGGTCCTGCGCGCCGATCTCGATCGGCGACCCCCAGACCACGATCTCCCGATCGCCGATGTCCACGTCCCACCACCGGGTCGCCCGCCATTTCGCGGCGACGTCGTGGCTCACGCGCTGGCGATCGATCCAGAAGCGCAGCGGCTCGCCGCTCGAGCCGCCGGTGTTGTATGGCTTCAGCGGCCCGGCGCATCCGGACTTCATGCGTTCCCCGTGGGCGCGGATGGCGGGCTTGTCGAGAAAGGGCACGGCGGCGAGAGCCGCGACGGGCATGACGGGCTCCGCGCGGAATCCGCTGGCGCCGAACAGCTCCCGGTAATAGGCCACGTGCCGGCCGGCCGCCTGCAGGAAGCTGCCGAGGCGCTCCTCCCGCAGGCGCTCGAGTCTCGCGGGCTCGAGCCACTGCGTCCGTTCGAGCTGCCGGCGCAGCGCCACGCTGTCATGGCGCTTCGCGAGCTCGTGCGCCGGGAACATGACGTTCGCGGCGATCAGCGTGTACGGTCTCATCGGCCAGGCTCCGCCCGTGCCGCAGCGTGCGGCGCCCGGGCCGCCGCGATCGCCGTGAACTCGGCGACGAGCCTGTCCACGCGGGATTGCCAGGAGTTTCTCCGGGCGAAGGCGACGAGCGCATCGCGGTCCCAGCGGCCTTCGAGCGCACGATCGAGCGCGGCACGGAACGCGGCGTCGTCGCCGAGCGCGAATATCAAACCGACGCTGTCATCGGCGACCACCTCCCGGTTGCCACCCACGTCGCTCGCGACCACGGGCGTGCCGCAGGCCATGGATTCCAGGAGCACGTTGGCCCAGCCTTCGTTGGTGCTGGCCAGCACGAGGACATCCGCGGCCGACATGGGCACGTGCAGGTCGTCGGGCGGGACCGGGCCGAGAAACCTCACCTGCCCGCCGACGCCGGCCGCAACCGCCCGCGCCCCGAGCGCCGCGCGCTCGTCGCCCTCCCTCGAGGCGCCGCCGACGACGAGATGGATCACCTCGCCCCAGCGTCCGCGCAGCTCGGGGAGCCTGGCGATCACGCGGTCGTGACCCTTGCGACGGACGAGTCCGCCGACGGTCACGAGCACCTTCGCGTTTTCGGGAATGCCGAGCCGCCGGCGGGCTTCGGGCCGTGGCAGCGGATGAAACCGCCGCGTATCGACGCCGTTCGGGACGACGATCGCGCGCTCCGCGCCGACGCCGAGCTCGAGCGCCAGGCGGCGGAGCGACTCCGACACCGTGAACACGCGATCGGCGCCCTTGAGAGCGCGCACGATGCGGCGCCGGATGGCCGGCATGCGACTGTGCCGGATCTCGGTGCCGCGCAGGGTGATCGTGTAAGGGAGACCGAGCCGGCGCGCCAGCACGCTCGCGGCGTAGCCGTCCGGATAGGCGAAGTGCGCGTCGATGATCCATGTGCCGCCGGTGCCCGTGATGCGGCGCGCGGTGCCGATTGTCCCGGCGGCCATGCTGGCGCCATCCAGCAGGATGGGACCCGGCACCGAGGCGTAGCGGGGACGCAGGACGCGGATTCCGCGATCGATCGTGTCGGCGGCCGCGGTCGGCCTGTAGTGCGGACGCCAGCGGCGGATCAGGCCGTCTATGGGCGACCAGCCCGCCGGCGCCACGACGGTGACGGGCAGTCGCTCGGCGACCCGGAACGCGCGCTCGCGGATGAACAGCCCGGCAAGAGGCTCCTGCGGGCTCGGGAACAGAGAGCTCAGCACCAGCAGTTGTGGCCTGCCCGGTCCGCCGACGGTTGTCTCTGCAGGGGCGATCATCGGGACGCCGCGGGCGGCGGCGGTCAACCGGCCGTCGCCTGGGGCTTGGGCTCGGCGGCGCCTTCGATGAGAGCGGCCGCCGGCTGCGCCTCCTCCGTGACGATCGCGCGCAGCACGACGATGATCGCGATGAGGTGATAGTACAGGTCGAAGTAAGACAGGCCGAGGAAAGCGCCGCCCACTGCGAAGCCGATCATGCTCACCTGCGTCATGGCCGCGAGGTTACCCGCCCATTGCAGCGATGGGGAATCGCGCGCCTGGCGGATCACGAGGCTCGCGGACCGGTAGCCGATGATGCCGAGCAGGAGGAATAGCGCGAGGCCCGGAAAGCCGTGGTCGCCGAGCACTTTGAAATAGATGCTGTGCGCGTCCTGGAAGCGGCCGTCGGTCTTGTCGATCACGTCCGCGATGTCCGGAGCGAAGCGCCGGTAGTTGGCCTCGGTGAAACTGCCGAGACCGCCGCCGAGCGCGCGCTGGCTCGCGATGTCGATCGCGAACTCCCATGCCCGCAGCCGCTCCATCGCCGACCGGTCCTGCTCGTAGCTGGCGACCGTCTCCATGCGCGTGAACCACTTCTCCGGCATGGTCATGACCAGCACCGGCAGCACGATGAGCATGGCGGCGCCGACGAGGATCTTGCCCTTCGTCTTGAGCCACAGGCTCGCCAGCATGACGACGCCAGCAATGGCCGCGCCCCGGGAGTGAGAACCGAGGATCGAAGCGCAGGACAGGACCATGGCGATGCCGATACCCCAGCGCAGCCAGCGCCGGCTGCTGGACGTGAACAGGAACCACAGGAACGGCAGCACCATGATGATCGCGAGCGCGAGGGCGTTGTTGTCCTCGATGAAGCTGCCCGGCGGTCCCCACACCCGCCACACGCCGCCGCCCTGGAGCACGTACAGGCCGCCCTTGATGCCGAAGAAACCGATCGAGAGCGCCACCACCCAGACGAGGGCCGTGAGGCGCTCGCGGTTGCGGATGAGGACGATCGTGAGCAGGGCGAAGAGCTGGATCTTCATCACTTTCTGCCAGTCGATCCAGGCCTCGGTCTGGTCCAGTGCGTAAAACGTCGTGATGGTCATCCAGACGAGGAACAGGAGCCAGACCGCCATCATTCCCGTCATGGGCAGCCCGCGGCGCTCGCGCGTGAAGACCAGCCCCGTCAGCGTCGCGATAGCCGCGACCTGGGCGAACGGGAAGTCGTATGCGAAACCCCAGCTCAGCCGGTGCGGATTCATGTAGCCGAGCCAGCTCCACAGCAGGATGCCGAGCCACGGGCGGACGAGCACGAAGGGCACCACGAAGAAGACGATCAGGGTGACGAAGATGTCTCTGAGACCCGTCACGGCGATTCCTCAGCGGCTGCCGGCCCGCACGGAGCTGCCGCGCGACCCGGCGCGCGTGAGCGCGAGCCGCCCCGAGAAGCGCCAGGCGCTGTCACCCCAGGAACCGACGCGGCCGAGCTGCAGAAGATCCGAGTGCCGGTCTGCGAAACCCCAGGCGGTGGACACCGCGGCCCGGAATCCGAGCCGCCGCACGAGCGCGACGTCGCGCGGACCATAATCGCTTCCCGGCAGCCCGTTCGGGTAGGCAAAGAGCTCGATGCGGTCACGGATGACGTCTTCCAGGTCGGCCTTCCCTCCTCCGATCTCGACCTCCGCGTCGGCATCGGGCAGCCCGAGGAGGATCGGGTGGCTGCGGGTGTGGCCGCCCACGTCCATGCCGGCCGCGGGCAGCTCGCGAAGCTGGACAGCGGTCATCATGATATCCGCCGGCGGCACCGCCCGCGCAGACTCCATCAGCTGCAGCGTGCACTCGGCCCGACGCGCGGGATCGACGTGTTTCAGCTGCGCGATCATCGCGTAGGCGAGAGCGGGGCGGCTCGAAGCCTCGCCGACGACGACGTCGCCGAATTCGCGCGTGCCGGTCGCCCACGTCCCGGCCGGCACCCGCCGGCAGGCCTCGATGAGGCAGTCGTTGAACATGCAGCCGCCGCGCAGGTAAGCGGACGCGACGAAGAACGTGGCGGCCAGTCCGAGCTCTCTCAGGACGGGCAGTGCCTGCGTGACGTTGTCCGCGAATCCGTCGTCGAACGTGATGGCCACCGCCCGCGCGGGGAGATCGCCGCGTTCCAGGCGCCGGACGGCCTCGGCGAGGCGGATGACGTTGAAGTCCTCGGCGAGCGCACGCATGTGCCGGCGGAAGCTCGCGACATCGGGATCGTACGGATACATCGGGTCCGGCTGCGGCAGCACGCGGTGATAGATCAGCACCAGCAGGCGGTTCTCGCCCGCCCGCAGGCGGGTCAGGCCCTCGAATGAGCGGATGGCGAGCGGGCGCAGCATGTCAGCGCCGTGCCTCCGCCCCCTGGATACGAGCGGGTCCGCCCGCGACGAGGCCTTCGTACACGGGGCGATAGCCGGCCACGACGCGCGCCCACGTGCGGGTCTCGGCGACCCAGCGGCGGGCACGGTCCTTCATGGCGTCCAGGCCCGGATCGGCGAGGGCGGCGCTCACCGTCTCCGCGATCGCCTGCGGATCGTCCGCGCGGAACAGGAAGCCGGTGTGCCGGTCGCTGATCAGCTCCCGGTGTCCGCCGACGTCGGAGGCGGCGACGATCCGCCCCTGCGCCATCGCTTCGAGCGGCTTGAGCGGCGTCACGAGATCGGTGAGGCGGTTCCTGCGCCGCGGATAGACCATGATGTCCGCTATCGCGTAATAGGACGGGATGGCAGCCTGCGGCACGCGGCCCGCGAAGCTCACGCAGGCGCCGATCCCGAGGCTCCGGGCCAGGGCCTGCAGTCGCTCCTCTTCCGGTCCTCCTCCGGCCAGCAGCACATGGATGTCCGGCACGGCGGCGCGCAGCGCCGGCACGGCCTGCAGCAGCAGGTCGAGGCCCTCGTACGCGTAGTAGGAGCCGAGGAAGGCCACGATCCGCGCACCGGGCGCGCCGAAACGGGCCTTGAGCGCGGGATCGGCCCGCGTGTTGGCGCTGAAGTGTTCGGGATCGACGGCGTTCGGGATCACCGTCACGCGATCCGGGGCGACGCCGCGGCCCAGGATGTCCCGGCGAAGCCCGTCGCAGATCGTCGTGACGGCGGCCGCCGAACGCAGCACGTGGGTCTCCAGGGCGCGCGACACGCGGTATCTCGGGCTGCCTTCCGTGGTCGTGCCATGACTGACCGCCGCGTCCTCCCACGACGCGCGCATTTCATACACGAACGGGATGCGGCGCCGGCGCGCCACGGCCGCGGCCGCGAAGCCGTTCAGGCAGGGCGAATGGGCGTGGATGAGCTGCGGGTCGAAGTCGGCGGCGACACGCATGAGATTACGGCGCAGCGCCCGGATCACGTCCACCTGGTTCAATACCGGCAGCCGCGCCAGCACGGCATGGGTATGCGGCGTGCGCAGGTAACGGATGCCGTCAACGGTTTCCTCGCGTCCCGCGCACGCGTGCTTGGGGCCCGTGACCTGCGTCGTCGTCCAGCCCAGGCGCTGCTGCTCGCGCAGGATCGCGGCGCTGCGAAAGGCATAACCGCTCTGCAGCGGGAGCGAATGGTCGAGGACGTGCAGGATGCGCACCTAGCGCTCCCCCGCCGCGCGCACGGCCCGCCGCCGCAGGCGCCACTCGAGCATGAGCAGCAGGAACAGCGCGGTGCAGAGTGCCATCAGCACGAGGACCTCGCCGCGCGTGCGCCGCAGGCCCTGGATCATCTCTGCATTGCCGGCCGTCGGCAGGATGCGAATGCCGGGATGCACGCCCGTGAGCATCGCCGCGAGCTGTTCGAGGCTTCTGGAGAGCGGGCCAACCGCCCGCACCAGCGGCTGATCGTCGTAGTCGAATACGTTGTTGCCCCACCACAGGTAGAACTGGTCCACGCCGCGGCGGTAGAACCCGAGCATCTTCTCGTCGCTCGTCCAGTCGTACGCGGCAGGGACCAGTCTCACGACCTGCATCGACTGCAGCGGATCGGGGAGGCGCAGGCGATCGCGGAATTCGATTGCCGAGAGCGGCACGCCGGTGGCGGAATCCCGGACCCAGAACGCATAGAAGGGGTCGACCATGACCCATTTGCGGAGGCCCTGATCGTAGACCTCGTTGAACGCATGTCCCCATCCGCCGAATCCGTCGAACGACAATCCCCACTCGCGTACGGGGATGCCGGCGGCCCAGGCGAGGCCGTTCAGCACCTGCGTGTAGTCGGCGCAATAGCCCTGCCCCTTCGCCTTGATGGTCCTGAACGTCGCGAGCGTGCTCGACTGGATGGGCCCGCCGTGCTCTGGCCCTGAATCGAGGTCGCGCACCAGCGCCACGGTCCGCTCGAATGCGGAGCCTTCCGGGGCAACCGCCGCCACCGTCTGCCGGAAGAGATCCGGTGCCTCGCCTCTCTGCTGCAGGAACCCCGGCGGCACGTCCGGTGGACGCCAGTCGAAGTCGGCATCCGTGCCCACCGTGGCGATCATCGAGTTGCGGACCCGCACGGCTTCGGTGGAGGGCACGGCGAGACTCGCGAGGCCGGCCGTTACGGCAAGCAGGGCCACCGCCGTCAGCGTCATCGCCAGCGACAGGCTGCGCACGCTCCTCTTTCCCGGCGTGGTGCCGGGCACTACGCGCTGACTCGGCTGCTCAGGCATTTCTCGAGGTATCCATCCATCCGGCGCAGCGAACTCTCCCAGCTATGATGACTGAGGACGCGCTGGCGCGCCTGCGTCACGAGATCCTGCCTGCGCGCCGGATCGTCCAGCAGCTGCAACACCGCGGCGGCGGTCTCCCGCGCCCCGCTGGCGGTGATCAGGTGGCGCCCGGGTTCCGCATCCACGCCCTTTGCCGCGAGCGGCGTGCAGACGACCGCGACACCCATCGCCATGGATTCGAGGATCTTGTTCTGCGTGCCCCGGGCCACGTCGAGCGGCGCGACGCTGACGGTGGCGCGGCGCACGTGCGGACGGACGTCCTCGACGGTGCCGGTCACGGTGACACCAGGCCGTTCCGCCAGCCGGCGTATGGCGGGCGGCGGCTCCGCGCCGATGATGACGAATCGCGTCGCGGGCCGGCGCTGGCGGATCAGCGGGAGCACGCTGTCGCAGAACCGCTCCACGGCCTGCTGGTTCGGAAAATAGTCCATGCGCCCGGAGAAGCACACGAGGTCCGGATCCGCGGGCTCCGGCGCCGGGCGAAAGAATTCGGCATCCACGCCGTTCGGAAACCAGCCGGACATGCGCGCCGTGCCGAGCGCGTGCAGCGATTCGAACTCCGCCGCGGTGGTGCAGGTGCAGAGATCGAACTGTGCGGCGAGATCCCGCTCCACGCGGCGCAGCTTGACGCTCTCCAGCCAGTATCCTGCCGACAGCGGGAACCGGCGCTCCAGCGCATACATCGCCCATTTCTCGGAATCCATGTCGCCGAAGTCGAGCACTTTCGCAGCACCCCGGTAATCCGCCACGTACGGAGCGACCGAGGAGCAGTGGACGAAGACGAGGTCGTACCCGCCGCTCGCGAGCTCGCTCGCGATGCGGACGGCCAGCGCCGGGGAATAGAAGTAGCCGAAAGAGGAAGGCGCCGGCGTCGGCAGCCGGCTCACCATGCGCCACGCGGCCGGCGCACGGCCGATCCGCTCCGCGATGATGCCGCAGCAGTGCGCCGCGAGTCCCGCTCCCGCCTGCGCCTCCTCGTCGGAGCGAAGCAGTGAGGCGACGGTCACCCGCGCATAACCGCCGAGATGCCGGATGATATTGAACGGCCGGATCTTGCCACCCCGGACCGGCGGATAGGGGAACCGGTGACAGACGAACAGCACCTTCACGCCGCCACCGATTCCCTGGCGTGATCGGTGAGCTCGGCGGCGACGTCGTCGGCGCCGCGGCCGTCGAGGAAGATGCGGCACCAGATCTCGAGATTCATCAGGCACTGCAGGTGATCGGAGTAGTCCCGCCGCGCCGACTCGTGCAGCGCGATCACTTCGCGTACCGCCGCCGGATCGAACAGCCCCCTGCGTTCGAGCGATTCGGGAGACAGGGCGAGGTGCATGAGCGGACGCAGCTCCTTCTTCAGCCATGCGCCCATCGGCGCCCCGAAGCCGCGCTTCGCCTTGTCGAGAGTGGCGGGAGGCAGCACGCCCCGCATCGCCGAACGGAACAGGTACTTCAACCGGCTGCCGTGGATCTTCATCCCCGAGGGCAGGCGTGCCGCGAGGTCCACCATCGCGTTGCCGAGCAGCGGCACGCGGCACTCGAGTGAGCAGGCCATCGTGGTCTTGTCGGTCAGGAGCAGCAGGTCGTCGGGGAGCTGCGTCGCCATGTCGACCTGCATGAGGCGGTTGACGAAGTCGCCGCCGCCGTGGCGGCGGAACGCATCCGCCAGAGGGTCGGCCGCCGCCGTGGCCGCACCGCGGAGCAGACCGCGCCGCGAGGCCGCGTCAAACAGCCGCACGTACGCGATGTACTGCTCCTGCGGCGACAGGGTCGAATGGCTGATGAATTCGCGCGCGTAGCGCAGCATGTTCGTGACGCGCCCATGCCGGTCACTCGGCAGCAGGCGCGCCAGCGGCACCAGGCAGCGTTCACGGACCCACTGTGGAATGTGGTTGAAGCGCCTCAGGTAATGCGAGCCGAGGTAACGCCGGTAGCCGCCGAACAGCTCGTCACCGCCGACGCCGGAGAGGATGACGGTTACGCCGCGCCGCGCGAACTCCGCCACGAGGAACGTCGTGACGATGGCGGAATCGGCCAGCGGCTCGTCCATGTGCCAGATCAGCTTCGGCAACAGCGTCGCCACGTCGGGCCGCACGATGATCTCGTGATGATCCGTGCCGAAGTGCCGCGCCACGCGGCGCGCGTCCGGCAATTCGTTGTAGTAGGCGCCCGCCCCACCGAGATCGAACCCGATGGAATAAGTCTTTACCGGCCCACTGCCCGCCTGGGACATCATCGCGACCACGGCGCTGGAATCGAGCCCCCCGCTCAGGAATGCCCCGAGCGGCACGTCGGCGACCATCTGGGCCTGCACCGATGCACGCAGCGTCGCCACGAGCTCCTCGCGCGCCTCCGCTTCGCCGAGCGCCGGGTCTGACGTTGCGGTCGCGTTCCAGAACGGCCTCACTTCGAACTTGCCGCCCTCCGCGATCAACAGGTGCCCGGGAGGGAGCTTGCGGATGCCGCGGAACATGGTGCGCGGGGCCGCCACGTAGCCGAGATAGAGGAGCTGGTCGAGGCTTTCGCCGTCGAGCTCGGCCCGGATGCCTGGGAACGCGAGCAGGGACTTGACCTCCGAGGCGAAGACGAGCGTCGCGCCATCCGTCCAGTAATACAGCGGCTTGATGCCGAGACGGTCACGGCCGAGCACCAGGCGACGGCGGCGCTCGTCCCAGAGCGCAAACGCAAACATGCCGTCGAGCCGCTGCACCATCGACTCGCCCTCGGCGGCGTACAGGTGCACGAGCACTTCGCAGTCACTGCCGGTCGCGAAGCGGTAGCCGCGCTGCTGCAGCTCACGCCGCAGTTCGCGGAAGTTGTAGATCTCGCCGTTACAGACCAGCTGGATCGAACCGTCCGCCGTGTGGAGCGGCTGGTGGCCGCCGGCCACGTCGATGATCGAGAGCCGCCGCATGCCGAGCAGCAGTTGATCCGTGGCGTAGAGGCCGGAATCGTCGGGCCCGCGGTGGATGGTCACGGCACCCATGTGATCCGCCCATGCCGGCTCGAGCCGCCGCGTGGACTGCAGTGCGAGAGCGCCGTGGATGCCGCACATGGGAAAGAGTAGCGGTGGAGCGCGCGAGGCGCCTACGCCGCCAGGACCTCGCGGTTGAAGGACTCGTAGATCAGCAGCGACCACAGCACCGCGCTGTGATCCCGGAGACCCGACTGGTGCTGGCTGACCAGCGTGCCCACCGTCGCCATGTCGAAGATGCCGGTATCGGCGAGCGAGCCGTCCAGCAGGCGGCCGCGCACATGCTCGCGGAGCTCCGCGCGGAACCATCGCGCGAGCGGCACCGCGAAGCCCATCTTCGGCCGGTACACGACGTCACGCGGCACCTGCGTCGCCACGGCTTTCTTGAAGACGTACTTGCCCTCCCCGCGCCGCAGCTTCAGGTCCGGTGGCAGACCTGCCGCCCATTCAACGAACACGTGATCGAGGATCGGCACTCTCACCTCCAGGCTGTGCGCCATGCTCGCGCGGTCCACTTTCGTGAGGATATCGCCGACGAGGTACGTCTTGATATCGATGTACTGGATCTGCGAGAGCCGATGCACGCCGTCGAGCTCGCGCTCGTGGCGGCGGAAGATGTCGAGGGCGCTGTAACCCTGCAATGCCGAGCGCTGGCGGCCCGAGAACAGCCGCTCGCGGATGCGCCGGCCGGAGATGGCGATGCTGTCGAAATATGCCTCGACGCTCGAGCGCGCCAGCGACTCGAGCGTTGCCTTGGCCCGGAAGACGCGTGGCGCCCAGTCGGCCTTCGGGTAAATGCTGCCGAGGAGGCCGAACAGCGGACGGCGCAGGCTGCTGGGCACCAGTCCGCGGACGCGCTCCTCGCGCATGTGCCAGCGGTAGCGACGATAACCGGCGAACACCTCGTCGCCGCCGTCGCCGGAAAGCGCGACCTTGACGTGCTTGCGAGCCAGCTCGCAGACGCGGTAAGTCGGGAGCGCAGAGCTGTCGGCAAAGGGCTCGTCATAGATCGCGGCGAGCCGATCGACCAGACTGAAGTCATCCGGATCGACGCGCTCGACGAAGTGGCGGGTATGGAGCGCCTCCGCCACGCGTTGCGCCTGCGCCGACTCGTTGAAGGCGGGATCACCGAAGGAGATGGAGCAGGTGTTCACGGGCTGAGCCGAGGCCCTCGCCATCATGGCGACGACGCCGCTCGAATCGACGCCACCCGAGAGGAAGGCGCCTACGGGCACGTCTGCGATCATGCGCAGCCGCACCGCCTCCTCGAGCCGCGCCAGCAACGCCCCGACGACCTCTTCCTCCTCGGCCGGCGACGGGCGCGCAAAACTGACGTCCCAGTACGAGACGGGCTCGGGCACACCGCCGGTCCGCCCGACGACCAGCGTCGTCGCCGCGGGCAGCTTGCGCACGGACGACAGTATGCAGCGGGGGTCGGCCACGTAGCCGAGCGAAAAGTATTCCTCGACGGCGCAAGGATCGATGTCGCGGCGCACGCCCCCGTGGCGAAGCAACGCCTTCAGCTCGGACCCGAAGATGAGCCGCCCGTCGCCGAGCACGGCATAGTAGAGCGGCTTTTTGCCGAGCCGATCGCGGGCCAGGAACAGCTCGCGCCGGTTCCGGTCCCAGAGGGCCAGCGCAAACATGCCGCGGAAGCGGCGCACGCACTCCCGCCCCCACTGCTCCCAGCCGTGGGCGATGACCTCCGTATCCGTGCGCGTGCGAAAGCGGTGGCCGTGACCCTCCAGCTCGCGACGCAGCTCCATGAAGTTGTAGATCTCGCCGTTGTAGACGACCGCGACCGAGTCGTCCTCGTTGTAAATCGGCTGATGCCCGGTCGAGAGGTCGATGATCGACAGGCGCCGGTGTCCCAGCCCGATGCCCGGCTCGATGTGGAAGCCCTCGTCGTCGGGGCCCCGATGGCGCTGGACGTCGTTCATCGCCCGCAGCGCCTGCTCGTCGATCGGCCGCGCCTCGCGAAAGTCGAAGATGCCGCTGATGCCGCACATTGCTAGTGGCCTGCCACTATGCCACCGCGTGGCGCAGCCCGGCGGGGTCCGCGCATTCCCGGTACAGCCGGCGATAGCCGTCCACCATGACGTCCAGACTGAATTCGCGCAGCGCACGCTCGCGCCCGGCCCTGCCATGGCGCGCCAGCACCTCGGGATTCTCGCGGTAGAACGTCAGGCGACCCGCGATCGCCCCGGCGTCTCCGGAGGGCACCAGGAATCCGGTTTCGCCGTCCACGACGAGCTCGCGATTGCCGCCCACATTCGTCGCGATCACCGGCACGCCGCAGGCCATCGCTTCCAGTATCGTGTTCGAGATGCCCTCGGCGCGCGACGGGAGCACGAACACGCTGAACCGTCTGATGAGATCGGGAACGTCGTCCCGCGCTCCAGCGAGCTCGCAGGAGTGCGTCAGCCCCTGGGCCTCCAGGTAACCCGCTATGGCGGCGCGCTCCGAACCCTCTCCGACCAGCACGAGTCGCGGCGATACCGGCGACTCGCGCGCGACGAGCGCGAACGCGCGGGCAAGGGTGATGTAGTCCTTGACTCGCTCCAGGCGGCCGACAGAGCCGACCACGAACGGGTCCGCGCGCGCAGCCGGGTCTGCCGGCCGGAACTTCTCCGTATCGACGCCGTTGCAGATGCGCGTGACGCAGTCCGGCGCCACGCCGATGACGGTGACCAGGTATTCCTGGAGGTGGCGGGACACCACGACGTAGCGGCTGACGACGGCCCTGAACGCCCGGCGCAACCAGCGATAGCGGCGGGTGGTGCCGTGCAGGTCGAATACATCCCAGCCGTGTTCGCCATGTATGCGCACGGAGATGCCGGCGAACAGCCCCGCGAGCTGCGTCTCGAGACAGGGCAGATTGCGGGTATGCAGGATATGGAACCGCTCTTTTCTCAGCACTTTCCAGACCCGATACAGATAGGCCGGGCTCGCGCCCGGCCGTTTATGCAGTTCCACGAGCGGCACATCTTCGGGCAGTCGCTCGCGGAATTCCGTCGAGTCTGTCAGCGAAATGATCGTGTGCTCGAACTCGTGCGCGGGAAGCCGGGCGATTATGTTGACCATGCCATTCTGCAACCCGCCGCAGTCAAAGCGGTGCACGACGTGCGCGATCCTGATTTTCCCTGTCATGCACGCACCTCGCGTTTCCCGGCGTCGGTCCGGCCGCCGCGGCGGCCGGCTCAGATCTCGGCCGCAAAGACATCCCTGACGGAGGCCCAGCGGAAGTCGCCGAGCAGGCGAGTCAGCTTCGCCTCGAAACCACCGAGGTTCACATAGTGGCGAAAGCGTGAGCGCGCGTCGATCCCGGTGATCCGCGGCTGCGCCGGGTCGATCTCCCACGGATGAAAGTAGAACACTGCGGCCCGCCGCTCGCCGTCGCATACCCGACGCAGGGCCCAGCGGCTCCAGGCGTACGGCAGCAGGCGGAAGTATCCGCCGCCGCCGCAGGGCATGCGGAAGCCGCAACACTCCGTCGTGGTGATCGGGATCTCGAGCAGCCCGGAGGCCGTGGGCCGGAACGGAAAACGGGGCGCGTCGCGCATGCCGTAGTGATCGTGGCTGATGGGATTGATGCTGGAGCTGTAGCGATAGCCCGCCTCACGCAATTCGTCCAGGGCCCAGAGGTTACGCTCGTCGATGGAAAAGCTGGCTGCCCGGTAGCCGATGACTTCCCGGCCGGAGAGTTCTTCGAGCAGCGCCCTGGTCTTCGCGACGTCAGCGCGGAATTCGCGTGGCTGCTGGTCGTGCACGCGAACGTGGCTGTAGCCGTGGCTGGCGGTTTCATGGCCCGCCTCCGCGACGTCCCGGACGAGTCGCGGGAGCCGCTCCGCCGCCCATCCGAGCCAGAAGAAAGTCGCCTTGACGTTCCTGGCGGCGAAGAGCTCCAGCAGACGGCGCACGTTGCGCTCGAGACGCAGCGGATGCCGGTCCCAGTCCTGCGGACTGATGTATGGGCGAAAGGCGGAGACGTGGAAATAATCTTCCACGTCGACCGACAGGGCGTTCATGATTCTCGATGCGGTTCTTTGCAATTATTCCACTGCAGACGCCAACGCCGCGCTCAGGGTCCCGCGGCCGCGGCCGCGGCCGCCGATCCGAAAGTGCGGATCACCTGCACGCTGGCCCAGAACTCGTCGTAGTCGCTCTGCCCGCCGCTCGTCCCCTGCCGGCTCTGGTAACCGGTCTCGAGCTGGAGGCTGGTGCGCAGTCCGAGCTCGTGATCAAGGGCCGCGCGCAAAGTGTAGAGATCATCTCCGTCCGTCGTGATGTCGGAGCAGTCCCCGGTCGTCTGACAGGTCGTCAGATCGTTGAATTCGCGATGCGTCCAGCCGGCGCCGAACGTCGTGTCGGTGCGCGAACCGAGCTCCCAGCGGACGTCGAGGTTGGCGCCATACGAGGTCTCGTTGTTCAACGGCGTCACGGGCTCGGCGCTGTCCGGCGTCTGCACGGTCTGGTCCTGCCTGTCCTCCCAGAACGCATTCGCCGTGACCCGGCTGCGGTACAGGTTCCAGGATATGTCGGCGTCCGCCCGCTTGCGGATGTACCGCGTGGGATTGCCGGGACGGTCGAGGCCGGAATCCGGAGGCGGTGTCCCGGGTTCGGTGCCGGGCGGAACCGTCGGTATCTGGCGCACGGAATTCAGGTCCGACGTCGTCGGCGTCTCGCTGTAGCTTACGCCGTAAGTGGCTATATCGGTTTCGTGCTCCCAGCTCAGGTTATACGTCGTGCCGAAGAAGCGGTGCCCGAACGATGCCCGGAGCGTGTCCGCGGTGAAGGTCGAAGCCACTCCGAGCTCCCAGCGCGGCTCGGTCAGGGCGGGATCGTCGATCTTCGCGAAGTCGCTGTCCGCGCCGGCCAGCCCGAAGACCTGGAATGACTCGTTGATCTGATAGCCCATCTGGAGCCACGCAGAGGCCACCACGGAATCTCCGCTGACGTTGTATTCGAGGTTGTCGTATTCGTAGGTGGCCTCGTAGCTGATCGCGCTCAGGGTGTCGTCGGCCGTGTGCAGAGACATGCGCCCACTCGTCGTCGTGACGTCCTGGATCGGGGCCGCACCGGCGTCCTGGTTGCTCGGCTCGTTGTAGTCGACCCGGCCGGTCGTGAGATGACCGTCGATCACGGAATTGCCGAACACGCGGTGGCGCCATTCCGGGCCGACGTTCCAGATCAGCGCGTCCGTGCGATTGCCCGTCGTGTTGATGTTGGAATTCGTGACCGCCAGCTCCGGCGAGATATTCATCTGGGAAATGGAAGCGTCGGCGCGAAACTGCAGGTCCTCGCCGATCAGGTCGAGGAGACCCGCGGCGCTCAACTGGTTGTAAGCCTCGTTGCGGCCCGACTCCTTGGCATAGAAAAGCGCCTCGAGGGTGTAATCGATGTCCAGATCGAGCCTGCTGCCCTGATAACCCACGGCCACGTGTGGCGCAATCCGGGTGACCCAGTCGTCCTTCGACTGCCCGGCCGGAGGCGGGTTGCTGTCGCTCGTGAGGTTGACGTTGCTGCTGTAGATCTCGCCGACCGTGATCGACGGCACGATGTCCAGCGCAGAACCGCTCAGTGGATACAGCGCGAGAAAGAGCGCCAGGCAGGCCGCGCGCGTCGGCTCGCTGGACCACCTGCCCGGCACCTTGCTAGTAAGGATAGTAATAGTCCCTGTAGCGCGTTGAGCCAGCGACCGGCGTCTTGTTGAGCACCAGATTGACGGCCGCGGCCGACCCCTGCAGCAGTTGCAGGACGTTGCCAACCTCGCTGGCCGTGGAGCGTCCGGCCTCGACCACGATCAGCGCGTGTTGCACCTGATCCGCAAGGACACGGCCCTCGCTCGACAGCAACAGCGGCGGCGAATCCAGCAGGACGACGAGATTGGGATTATCGAGAGACTTCAGCACCTCCGACATGCGCGCGCTCGCCAGCAACTCCGTGGCATTGGGGCGCGACTTGCCGGCGGGCATGAAATACAGCGATTGCACGTCCGTAGGCAGTACCACGTCGGAAAGGCGCTGCGCCTCCCCGGAGAGCAGCTCCAGGAGACCGGGCCGCGACTCGACGTCGAATCTCGAGCTGAGTGTATGGCGCACCGGATCGGCATCGATCAGCAGCACGTGCATCATCTGTTCGCTCGCCATGCTTCCCGCTAGGTTGAGCGAGACGAACGACTTGCCTGCCTGGGGCAGGTCGCTCGTGATCATCACCAGATTTCCCGATCTCTGGCTCGTCTTCGACAGGCCGAACACGCGGGCGAGAACGGGGCGCTTCAGAAACCGGAAATCACGCGCCAGCTGCGGAAACTGCTCCAGCGCCATCTTGCTCCTGAGGAGCACACGCGGCGCATCCGCGGCGACGAGGTCCGTCAGCTCGGGCTTCGACATCATCTCGGAGATGGGCGGCGGCGCAGGAGCCGCGGGCGGCGGCGCAGGAGCCGCGGCCGGCGCCTTGGCTCGCTCGGCCTGCGAGCGGATCATCGCTTTTTCCACGATACTCATAGACCGAGAACTCCCCGGGCCGTATCCGCCGTCGGCGACGTCGCGAACAACAGGATCAGTCCGTAGCACAATACGAGGGCGCCGACGCTGATCGCCACGAGCCGGGTCTTCTGCCGTACGACCGCCAGCTCGAGGTCGCTGCGCACGAGACGGATCGCGCCGAGCACGGGTATCCCGTACCGGCGTTCCAGGTCCTTGCCGGTGTAGAAGACGGGCTTCATCACGTTGAGTGCCAGCGTCAGTCCGAAGCCCGCGAACAGCGCCAGCACGAGCACGCCGGTCATCAGCAGCCTGCGGTGCGGACCGACCGGGAACGAGGGCACCGTCGGCGGATCGATGATCCTGAAGGTGATGTCGCTCTTGCTCTGCTCCGCGTCCTCCGACAACCGTGCGGACTCCACGCGGCGCAGCAGCTCGTCGTACTGGGTCTTCGTCACGTCGTAATCGCGCGTGAACCGCTTCATCTCCGCCTCGATCGCGGGAACGGTGTCCACCTTGCGCTTCAGCCCGCCGACTACTCCCGCCTGGTCGGCGTATTCGGTCTGGAGCTGGGCGATCTCGACGTCGACCTGCGAGAGCTGGATCTTCATCTGCTGATACACGGGGTTCATGTCGAGCGGGGAATACGCGCGTTTCTGCGCGCCGCCTGCGCCGGCGGCTGCGGCCTTCTGGGCACGCAAATCGGCGAGCGTCTTCTTGATCTGGACGATGTCGGGATGGGTCTCCGTATATTTCAGCCGCAGATCGGCCAGCTGCTGCTCGAATTGCGCGATCTGCCGGTCCTGTGGCGAGGTGCTGAGATCGGCCTTCTCGTCGGACGGCGCCAGGCCGAACACGGGTTCCTCGCCCTCGATCTGCCGTTGCAGCTCGGCGCGGCGGTTGCGCGCGACCCGCAGCCTGCCGTCGATGTCCTGGAGCTTGCCCTGCTCGGTCTGCAGGCTCGCGTAATAGTCCGATCCCTCGCCGGGCAGGAGCCCCACGTTCTTGCGCTTGAACTCGGCGAGATTCGCTTCCGCCTCGTTCAACCGCCGCTCGTAGTCCCGCAACTTGTCCACGAGGAACTTCTCGGCAGCGGAGCTATCGGTGCGATTCTCGCCGAGCGAGCCCTCGATGAAGTTGTTCAGCAGAGCCGTCACGACGCCCAGCGCCTTGCGGGGATCCTGGTTCTCGTAGCTGATCCTGACGATGTCCTTGCCCTCGCGCTCGAGCTGAATGCTCGCCTGGAGCTGGTTGATCAGCCCCTCGAAGGCGGCCTGGTTCTTCGCCTGGATATCGAGATCGGCGTCCCTCGCCAGCTTCTCGAGGTTGGGCCGGCTCATGATCGCCCGCTGCATCATGTTGACGTCGGTCATCACGTCGGAATTGACGGCAAGGCCCTGCAGCAGCGGCCGCAACGTGCTCTGGGTGTCGACGTAAACGCGCGCGGAGGCGCGATGGATGTCCGGCATGAGCGCGACGATCACCCACCCGGTCAGGCAAACGGCCCAGGCCGTCGCAATGGCGAGCCAGCGAAAACGCCAGCACCCCCAGAGCGTGCTCCGGATGTAGTCCGCGATTTCGGACGGATCGAGCGCTTTGTGCCGCGCGGCGTCAGGCATGCAATGCTCCGGCCTACAATCTCGATTCCGGGATGATCAACACGTCGCCCGGAAGCATTTCGACATTCTCGGAGATGTGGCCCTCGTTGAGCAGGTCATCCAGCCGGACCTTGATCTCGGTCTGCTGGCCGCCGAAGGTGCGGATGATCTTCGCCCGGTTGCCCGCGGCGCCGGGAGCGAGGCCGCCCACCTCGATCATGACATCGAGCAGCGTCAGGCTGCGGCGATATGGCAGCGCCTTCGGCGTTGTCGCCTTGCCGACGACGCGGATCTGCTCGGCGAAGGTGCCAACGAAGCCGCGGACGACCACGTTCACCTGCGGGGCCTTGACGTAATTGCCGAGGGCCACTTCGAGGTCCCGCGCGAGCTGTGTCGGCGTCTTGCCGACGGCCTGCATGTCCTCGACGAGCGGCGTGGATATGCGCCCGTCCGGGCGTACCGGCACCGTGACCGTCAGATCCTTGTTCCCCCAGACGAATATCTCGAGCTCGTCGCCGGGGCCGATCAGGTACTGACTGGGCATGGCCGGGGCCGGCGGGGCCGGCTTCTTGCTGCTCGTCGATGCGCAGCCGACCACGAGAACCACGAGAAGTAGCGCAATTGGTTTCATTGATTGCCAGGTCATTTCAATTCTCCCCATCAAACCCCTGTCTCGGACAGCACTCAGCCGCTCACGGGAACGAACGAATCGCAGCGCGTGCTGCCTCCCATCTCCGGCCCCCGGCACGCAGCCGCAAGCTCGGCGATGATCTCATTCAGGGATGCTCCTGGCCGGTCGAGCCCATTGGTTTCCAGCACGACGGCTATGAGTGCCGGCTTCTTATGCTCGCCTGCCAACATTGTCCGGATTTCCAGCAACTTTGCAGTGACCGGGTTCGCACTTCGCCCGCTCCCGACGGCGAACCAGTAACCCACGATGAGCCCGCGCCGCCCCTGTTGCAGGCGCATTTGCCGCACCTGCAGGCCGCCACCCGGCGCCGGAACCGTAATCTCGTCGTCGGCCACGAGCGTGACCCCCTTCGGCGCGAGCTGCTCGCGTAGCGCGGTCAGGTCGTGACCACTCGGCCCCGAGCCGCCCCGGAACAGGTGGACTTCGAACGGCGGAGTGCCTGCGAAAGCGAGGTGCCTCATGCGCCACCCGCTATCCGGGCGCAGCCACGAGGGCCGCCCCGTTTCGCCGGCGAGCTGCGCCGTGGCAAGCCGCGCAGGCACAGCGACTCCCTCCTCTGGCGCCGCAGCCGAGAGCCGCCCCAGCAGGAACGGCCCAGAAATCAACACCGCGATCCCGATGGCGGCGGCGAGCGCATGGCTCTGGCTGCGAGTCCGCAGCACGTCCACGAATTGCAGCGGCGCCGCTGGACGCGCTGGCTCCGGCCCATCGGCAAAGCGCAGGCCCACGCCGAGCACGACGAGCAGCAGCAGCGAAAACAGGAACCATCCATAGATGAAGTGATCGACTCCCACTGCGAGTCGCATCTCCGTCAGGTGCGCGAGCAGGATAATTATATAAGCCCGCAGCACATTCGCCATTATAGTAAGAACAATTGTAAAGATCATGAAAAATATACGTTTTTTCCATGATCTGAAGAACAGGTAGGCAAACAGCACGCCCGTGGTCACGGCGCCGATCAGGTAGCGGACGCCGCTGCAGGCGTCGGCCACCTGGAAATTTCCCGCCGGGATGCTGATGAGCCATCCGTCCTGGTAGACGGGCACGCCGCTCAGCTGCAGCAGCATCACGCTGCCGTTCGCGGTGAGGTTCATCATCGGCGCAATCAGGAACTCGCCCACCGGTACGGCCAGCAGGGCAAACAGGAGCGGGAACGCGATCGCGCGAACCGCCGCACGGCCGAGCACGAGGAGCAGTACCACGGGGATCATGGCCATCATGGCGAGCTGCGCGACGACATCGGCCTGCACCACCGCTGCGACCAGCCAGACGGCAACGCAGGCGGCCAGCGGCACGACCGCCCACCAGTCGACTGCCGGCACGCTCTGCGCCAGCTGCACGCGCCGGCGTACCAGCAACGCTATCGCGACGGGCAGGATCACGAGGCCATGGGCAAACGTCTCCGACCGCAACCAGACCCCGACCATGGACGCGAAAGTCGTCCGGTAGATCAACAGCACCACGCCCGCCGTGACGAGAACCAGCGCGAGCGGCAACGCGCCGCGGCTGACTCCGGCGTGCGGCTGGTCGCGCGCGGATTCCAGCTGGGTGCTCATCCGAGATTCCTCGCCAGCCACGGGCCGATCACTCGCGTCACCGGCACGGGCAGTCTCTGCCAGAGCCCGATCAACGCCTGATATTTCGGATTGTCGGGCGTCGTGTTGGGGATGTGCGCGGCCGAGACGAGATCGTACTGGTAGGGCAGCGGCTCGGGCTCGAAGCCCCAATGAGTCTTGAACCGGAACGAGCCCGTGCCACGGCGGCTGCGGCCGAAGTCGAAGACACGTGCGCCCCGGCCGAGAGCGTGCACCAGGAGCTCCCAGTACATGAAGTCGTAGGCGTGCAGTTCGCGCGCGCTGGCAGTGCCGCCGCCGTAGTAGGGCAGCACCTCATCCCTGAAATAGAAGCTCATCACGGCCGCGACGGGCCGGCCTCCCGCGCCGGCGCCGACGGTCAGGATCTCGCAACGGTCACCGAATACCCGCTGCAGGGTCTGGAAATACCGCAGCGGTAACACGGGCGTGCCGAGATTCCTGAGACTCTCGGCGTATACCCGGTAGAAATCGGCCACATCCGAGCCGACCCTGGCGATCAATCCTTTCGCAGCACCCTTCCGGATCATTGCCCGTTGCTTGCGTGGAACGGCATTCAGGTTACGCTCCGGATCCGGATCGAGCTGCTTGCGGAACGTGACGTATCGATCCGTCGCAGGCAGCTCCTGTTGCAACCTGCGGTTGCGAAGCTCCAGGAAATCCACCCTGAGCCGGCGCGCGAGCTCGCCAGCCTGCCGGACCAGCGCCGTCCTGCTCTGCTCGTCGGTCGCCGCCACGCCGCCGTAGACGCAGAACGGCAGCGATATCAGCTTGCGGCCGAACAGGCGGCTGCGCACGTGGGCGAGCGGCAACACACCGGTAATCGCGCCCCGGTTCTCGGCATACAGGAAGTGCGTCGCCTGGCCAAAGGTTTCACCGATCACGTCGCGCCAGCCGGCGAGGTGAAAGAACGTCGCCTCGGGACACGCCGCGACGAACGCATCCCAGCGGGCATGGTCCGCGCGATCTGCGAGCTCGCGGATCGCCATCAGCCGCCGGCGCCTGCGGAGCGCTGTTCGAGCTGGCGGAGCAGCGCCTCCGCGTCGTTGCGGCTCTCGAATTTCGGCACCGCCGCGAGCACGGCCGACAGCGTCCTGCGGGCCTGCGCGACGTCGCCATTCTCGACCAGCGCAAAGGCGAGGTGATACTGGATGTCGGCATTGCCCGGTATCGCCTTTGCGGCTGACGAGATCAGCTGCAGGCCGCGCTGTTTGTCGCCCTGGTGGGTCTGGATCCAGCCGAGCGTGTCCATCACCGATGCGGAGTCCGGCTGGACTTCGAGCGCGCGCTCGGCGAGCCCGAGCGCCCGCGGATCGCTCTGTTGAAAGTAGAGCCAGGCCAGGTTGTTCAAGGCTACGGGCTGGCGCGGATCCTGCCGGACCGCGGCTTCATACTCCGCGGTGGCCTCACGGGTCTCCCCGCGGGTCTGGTGCCAGGCGGCCTTGAAAAGACGGGCGACCATGTCCTGCGGACTCTTCGCGAGCCAGGACGACAGCAGTGAGCATGGCGCCGTCGAGCCGCCCGTCATGCGGGCCCGGCACGCGCGGATCGCGACCTCCCCGCTGGGGGCAATGCCGTAAGCGCGCTCGAAATAGCCGGCGGCGACTTCGTTCTGGCCGAGCTCCATCATCAGGTCGCCAGCGGTAACGAGAACGGCCGGATCGCGGGGCGCCATCTCCATGGCTTTCTGCAGGCTATCCGGCAATCCCCCTTTCTGTCCGGCTGCCACCGTGGCGCGCGCCAGGTTGAGCCACGCCCGCGCATTGCCGGGATCGAGCGTCGTGATTCTGCTGAAGCTTTCGCGCGCCTCATCCCAGCGACCCGCGGCCGCCGCGACGCGCCCGAGCAGGTTCAGTGCGGCCGGCATGTCCGGCGCGAGCCGCGCTGCCTGGCGCGCCTGGTCGAGGGCGTCGTCGAAACGGCGAGCGGCCAGTTGTGCCTCGGCGAGAAGCAGATACGGCCGGACATCATCCGGATGCGCCTTGATCACGCCGAGCAGGCGCTTTTCTCCCGAGGCTGCGTTTCCATCCTGGTAATCGAGACGGGCCAGGTTCAGGAGCGCCTCCTTGTTGGCGGGGTCGAGCTTCAATACCTGCTCGAACTCCTGCCGCGCTTCGCGCGCTTGCCCGTCCACGAGAAACACGGTCGCCAGCAGCAGGTGTGCCCACGGCGCGGCGGCGTTCTCCGTGGCGAGCCGCGACGCAAGGGTGCGGGCATGGGCATTGTCCTTGTCGATCAGGTAGGCCATCACCGAGAGGTAATCGACGGCCAGACGGTTCGAGGAGGACGCACGCATGCTCTCCAGCATGGTCCGGGCCGTGGCAGCGTCGCCGCTGGCGAGCCGCGCACTGATCTCGCCGAGCCGGAAGCGTTCATCGTCCGGATACTGCTCGCTGCCCTTCTGGAAATAGGAGAGCGCCGAAGCGCTGTCGCCGAGCCGCAGGCTCGCCTGCCCGGCGAGGACCAGCAGTCCCTGGTCGAATGCCGCCCCAGGTCCCTGCCTGATCATCGGGAGCAAGGTCTGCAGCGCCTGCTCCGGTCGCCCCTGCTGGAGCCGCAGTTCGGCCAGGAGGCGCACCAGGAACGGGTCCGTGACGCCGCCTTCGCCTATCACCCGCGAAATATGCATCGCCGCCTGCTCGAGATTCCCGTTGAGATAGTGGACCGTGCCGAGCAGGCGTTCGGCGGGCACGAAGTCGGGAGCGTCATTCATGATCTTCTGGAGTCCGAGGATCGCGCCGGCGTAGTCGCCGGTCTGGGCCTGGACGCGCGCGCGCAGGTAACGCGTCAGGATGTCGCCCGGCGCGATCGCCTCCAGGCGCCGCACGGATTCCGCCGCGTCCTTCGCGTCCTCGAGGATGAGCTGCGATTCGGCGAGGTTGACGAGAATCTCGGCCTGGTCCCGCGGGGCGGATGCAGCAGCGAGGGCGCCCCGGAAGAATTCGGCGGCATCCTTCGCCCCACGGGTTTCCAGAATGCGCCGGCCCTTCACCACGAGCGCCGGAATGTTGCCGTGGTCGAGGCTCAGCGCTTTTTCTATGAGCACGTCGGCCTCGGTCGCCTCGCCTTTGCCGAGCAGTACGGTCGCGGTGGCAACCAGCGGAGCGGGTTCTCCGGGGGCCACTTCCATCGCACGGCGGTAACGCACCTCGGCCTCGCTCGTGTTGCCGATCCCCTCAAAAGCACGCCCGGCAAGCAGCAGCGGACGGACGTCCGGTGATTGCGCGTCCGCCGCCGGGCCGAGCTCGGTCAGTGCGTCCTGGAAACGGCCCTGTGCGAGCAGGGTCTCGACGAGCGTCAGGTGCAGGTCTCTCGTGTCCTGCCCCAGCGCGATAGCCCTGCGGATTTCCTTTTCGGCCGCCCCGGGATCGCCGAGCGCGAGCGTCGCCTGACCGAGCGCGGCGCGCGCCGGTCCGTTGTCCGGTTGCTGCTGCAGCAGGCTCTTGAGGTGAATGACGGCCGTCGGCAGGTCCCCGGCCGCGCCCGCCGCCTGCGCCTTCTCCCACAGTTGCTCCGGCGAAGGCCGGCATGCCGCCATCAGCACGCCCAGGACCAGCAATGTCATCACGCGCGGCAGGCCGCCGCGCCGTCGAATCGCGATCATGGAGCGGAAATCGATGTGGCTTCGTCGTGCGGCATGAAGCGTGGCGTCTTCGTGATCGGCACCATCAGTCATGGGCCAGGCGCTGTCCACGTACCGACGACCGGCCAGGACAAGGCTGTGCCCGGCGGGCAAGGTGCGGATTCTAGAGGGATCGCCTTTGAAAAGGCACCACACGACGTCACGGTGTTGCCGGTGCTCGATCAGCCGTCGGTCGTGCAGGTACGGGCGAGCGCCGCGCAAACGGGGCTGGCAGACGCCGCCCGCGCCCGGACGGCCATGCAGACTCCGCCAAAGAAAACCGCGATAACCGACCAGCATTCATCGGAAAACACCGAACCCGAAAACGGTGCCAGGGACGCGTGCCGCAGCTCGTCAAAAGCATATGTTAACCTCCGGCGCGTCTGGAACGGCGTCCACGGATCGGGCATTTCGGTCAGATCCCGAACGGGTGACACGGATCACACTTTTTCGGGAAGGCCTCCGGCATATTTCAAGCCGCATCTGAAAAGGGCAAACCCGCCGGAAGGCGGGGGCGCAAAGCTTCCGGTCCGTCAGGAATTCGTTCCAGGGACAGCGGGGTCGCCAGATACGAACCATGAGCTGCTTGCGGAGGCAGCTCTCTGGATCTGCGCACTACCCCGACTTGAGCGTCCCGCTCGGTGGCACCGTTCGGATGGTTGCCGCCCGAGTTGTCACGAATGTTGGAGTAGTAATGCAAAAGATCGTGTGCGGGATTCCTGCCGTGTTCGCCTCAGCAGTCCTGTTGACGCCGAACGTCCTCGCCGGGCCCATCGACACGCTGCAACCCGGGCAGTGGTATCAGTTTCCGGGCTCGCACCTGCGCGCGGTGCTGCCGAGCCCGCTGCCGGAGGGCAACCCGGTGGCGATCACGGGGGCCTGGAGCGGCGGGGCGTTCGACACGCGGAGGAACCGCCTGCTCGTGTTCGGCGGCGGCCACCACGACTACGCCGGCAACGAGGTGTATGCCTTCGAGGTGGCGAGCGGGCGCTGGGTGCGGCTGAGCAATCCGAGCGCGGCACCCGTGGCGGTGCACAGCTACGACCAGCTCGAGTACCTGCCCGGACAGGATGCACTCTTCGCCGCCGGGGGCTCGACCTGGCCCAATGGCAATGCGAGCCGCGAGACCTGGCTCTTTGACTTGAGCAGCAACGCCTGGCGGCAGGCGGCGAACATCGTCGGCAACGTCTACGGGGCCTACGAGTTCAACATGACCACCGCCTACGATGCGGCCGGTGAGCAGGTGCTGATGGAGGGCTACTCGGCCGATGCCAGCTACCGCCCCGGGGCGGACAGCTGGACGCTGCAGGGCAGTCAGCCGACCCGCTCGCTCGGGCACAGCGGGGCCTTCGACCCGACGCGCCGCCTGTTTGTCTCCATCGGCCGCGGCACGGCGTACCGCTACACGATCGATGCGGGCGGGCACTTCAGCGCGCGCGCGAACTTGGGCGCCAGCGGCGCCACCGAGATCGAAAGCTGTGATGCCCCGGGGCTCGACTACGATCCGGTGAGCGATCGCCTGGTGGCCTGGTGCAGCGGGGCGGAGGTGTACAGCCTGGAGCTCGGCAGCCGCGTGTGGACGCGCCATGCTGGCACGGGCAGTGTCAGCCCCGGTGCCCCGCAGGCAGACAACTACCACGGCACCTTCGGGCGCTGGCGCTACATGCCCGCCGCCAACGCCTTCCTGCTCGCCACCACCATCGACAGCGATGTCTACGCCTACAAGTTCAGCAGCGGCAGCGGCAGCGTGCCCCCGCCCGCCCCCTCGGTGAACCTCAGCGCCAGCCCGGCCACGGTGGCGAGCGGGGGGACGGTGACACTGGCCTGGAGCGCGCTCAATGCGAGCAGCTGCACGGCCTCGGGCGGCTGGACCGGGAGTCGCGCCACCAGCGGGCAGTTGAGTGTCGGCCCGCTCAGTGCCAGCGGCAGCTATACGCTCAGCTGCAACGGGGCGAACGGCACGGCGAGTGACACCGCGACCGTCACCGTGAGCAGCACCGGCGGCGGTGGGACCGGCGGCGGCACGGGCGGCGGTACCGGTGGTGGCACCGGCGGTGGCACCGGTGGTGGCACCGGTGGCGGTACCGGTGGCAGCGGCAGCGCCGATGCCGACTGGCTGGCGCGCGCGCACGCCCCCGGCGTCAGCAATGCGGTGGGCTTCGACACCCAGCAGGAGTGGCTGACCCGGGTGTGGGACCACGACGGCTGCCAGGCGGCCTACGCGCCGGGCTGCCGGCGCAATGCCTGGGACCCGAACATGAAGGCCTCGGGCGCGGGCTCGGTGCGCTTTGACATCCTCTCCAACACCGGCCAAGCCGGGGCCGGCAACATCGTGGTGAACTTCTCCGAGGACCTGCAGACGCAGTTCGGGGCGAATGAGGAGTTCTGGCTGCAGTGGCGCCAGCGCTTCGACCCCTATTTGATCGAGCACAACTACCAGGAGATCGGCGGGGGCAGCGGCGGGGAGTGGAAGCAGGTGATCATCGCCCAGGGCAACCGGCGCCTGGCCGACGGCCACACCCTGGTGGCCGGGGCCTGCACCGAGGCGCAGATCGTGGTGGTGAACGCGGGCAACCGCGACTTCCCCAGCAACTACATCGAGTGCGGCCGCTACCTCAACTTCGAGGATGGCCTCGGCACCACCCCGACCGGCTCGACCATGATCACGCGCCAGAATGCGCGCAGCCACTGCGTGTACTTCCCGCAGAACCTCGACACCGCAGGCTGCCTGCGCTACTACCCCAACGAGTGGATGACCTTCATGGTGCACCTGCGCATGGGGCCGGAGGGCCGCGCGGTGAGCAGCGCCGGCAGCCATGTCGAGCAGCCGGGCTTCATCGACAGCAGCTACGATCTCTACGTCGCCCGCCAGGGCGAGCCCCTCGCCCTCGCCCACCACCAGGACGGCCTGGTGATCCCGCGCGGGCAGTACTGGAACGCAGCCACCGGGGTGGATCCCGACGTGCTGCACGATCCGGGTTACGCCAGCGGCTGGTCGGGCGCCGACGGCCACCCGCAGGCCGAATACGGCAAGGTCTGGCTCACCCCCTATCACACCTTCAAGGACCCCGCCGAGGTCACCGAGAACGCCTCGATGTGGTACGACGAGGTCATCATCTCCAGCCAGCCCATCGCTTCCCCGGGCGGCGCACCGGCGCCCGTGTCTGCTTCGCTCTCCTTCTCCGCCAGTCCGGGAATGGTCGCGGCGGGCGGATCGTCGACCCTGTCCTGGTCGTCCCAGAACGTCAGTTCCTGTACGGCGTCCGGCGACTGGAGCGGCTCGCGCGAGACCGGCGGACATGAGTCCGTCGGCCCATTGACCGCCAGCACCACGTACACGCTGAGCTGCACGGGCGCGACTGGCACCGTCTCGCGCTCGGTCACGATTGGCGTGCAGTCTGACGGCGGCGGTGGTGGCGGCGGTGGTGGCGGCGGCGGTGGTGGCGGCGGTGGCGGTGGTGGTGGCGGCGGTGGCGGTGGTGGTGGCGGCGGTGGCGGCAGCAATCAGCCGCCCGCCGCGCCCGTCGTGGCCGCTCCCGTTGCTCCCGTCGCACTGGACGAGGCACGACTCGACATCGCAAGCGCCTACTCCGATCCGGACGGTGATGCGTTCGAATCCGCCGAATGGGAGATCTCGGAGAATCAGGATTTCGCGGAAGCCGTGCTATCCAGACGCATCGTTGGCGAGACCTCGCTGACGCTCACGGCCGGCGTGCTCGAATCCTCGATGCACTATTGGGTGCGTGCCCGCTACTACGATGCGCAGGGTCTCAGCTCGAACTGGTCTGCCCCCGTCACGCTGACGACCGCCGGCGAGCTCGCCGGTGATGCCAACGGCAACGGCACCGCCGACGACTCGGAGGTCTTCGGCTTCATAGACAGCAACGGCAATGCCGTCAACGATGCCGACGAAACCGGCATCTGCAACCTTGTGGATGCCCAAAGCGGCGGCATCGTCAGCCTCGAGTCGAGCAGCGGCGATGTGCAGTGCTATCGCGCGCTCGCCGGCGCCGATGTGCCCCAGCCCCCGATCGCGGAGACCCAGTTCCCGTACGGACTGTTCAGTTTCCGCATCGAGGGCCTGCGCGTCGATCCCGCCAATCCGGCGCGCACGGTGATCCGTGTCCAGCTGCCGCGGCGGCCGGAGGGTCAGGTCAAGTGGTACAAGGTGGACCCCGCAACCGGCGCCGTCTTCGAGGTCGCGGACAACGTGACGTTCGAAGGCGACACGGCGTTGATCGAGCTCGTGGACGGCGGTCTCGGGGATTTCGACGGCGTCGTGAACGGCGTCATCGTGGATCCGAGCGGACCGCTCAGCGTGTCGTCGTCGGGGACGAGTGACAACAGCGGCGGCGGCAGCGGCAGCATCGGCCTGCTCCTGCCGGCGCTCATGGCCGGAGCCGGACTCGCGAGGCGCCGCTACAAGCCGGCGGGCGACCGGAGGCCTTCGAGCAACTGAGCCAGTTCGGCCGTGCGCGCGCGGCGCGAATGCGCCGCGGCGACGGCCGGCTCGACGCCGCGCACGGCACCGGCGCGCACGCGCTCGATGAATCTCCGCAGGCCCCGTTCGATGTCGTCCGCGTCGGCGATGTTCACGACGTCTGTCGCTCCCGCCTTGCGGGCCGCTTCGGCCGTGTTCCCGGCGGGATCGGTGAGCGTGAGGACCGGCCTCCCCGCCCGCATGTATTCATAGAGCTTCGCCGGGATCTGGTGGTTGCACATCGTGGCCTGGAACAACAGCAGGCCGTCGGCGCGCAGCATCTCGCGAAGCGCCTCCTCATAGCCCACGGTCGGTTCGAGGCTCACGATCCCCGACAAGCCGCCTGCCGCGAGCATGGGCGCGTAGAGCGCGTCGCTGCCGGTCGCGCGCAGCACGATCCTGAGCGTCGCCGGCGCGATCTCGCCTGCCTGCGCAAGCCGGCCGAGGGCCGCGAAGAAAGGCCGCGGGTCGCGCTCCTGCGGATACAGCAGCCCGCTGTGGATCAGCGTGATCTGCCCGCCGCTGCCCGGGGGAGTCCGCGACAATCCCGCCTCTGCTGCGCGGAAATTCTCCTCGTCGAAGCCATTCTCTATGACCTGCCAGCGAGTACGGGCGATCTGCGGATAGCGTTCCGCATACATCTCTAATGTACCCGGCGCCGTGAAGACCGCGCGCGCACACTGCCTGACGAAGCGTGCCTCGAGCGCCCGATGGACCTTCCATGTCTGCGGGTCGGTCGGGTAGCCGGGCTCCGTCATCGAGTCACGGAAGTCGGCGACCCAGGGCAGGCCCGTCAGTCTCGACAGCGTGTAGCCGATGAGATGCGCCGTCGCGATCGGGTACGTCGACATGATGACTTCGGGTCGGTGGCTGCGGATCAGCCGCAGGCCCGACCAGACGGCGGCGGGCAACCACGAGACCCAGCGGTCCGGCTGCGCCATCCAGCGCAGATAATGTCCGCCGATTGCCAGATGCCGCGAGGTGTCCAGGCCGAATGCGCGCTTGACCACCATCCCTGCGGGGATCTCGTTCATCTGGTCGTCGCTGACGCGCTCGTACGCGCGCGGCGATATGGTGAGGACGAGCGGCTCCCAGCCATGGTCGCGCAGGTACGAGGAGAACTTGAGCGTGCGCTGTATGCCGCTGCTCACCCGCACCGGCGGGTAGTGGTAGGCGATCATCAGGATGTGCTTCACGCCGGCGGCCACGCTGCTAGATCAGGTCAAACGCCATCGACTCGGAATACAGATAGTCGATGTCGTCCTCGCCAAGGGACTCGCTGCGATAGACCTTCGGGACGAACCCGCTCCGCACCGCGTGCGGCGCGGAAAGCCCGGGGGCCTGGCGGAAGTCGATGTGGGTCGTCGCGACGCCCCGCCACAGCAGGTAGCTGCCGAACGCGCGCAGCGCTGTGCCAAAGATGGCGCGATCGCTCACGTGCAGCACGCGCGCCGCCTTCAGGCGCCTGAAGCGCATGGGCTTGTAGATCACGTGACACCATTTCCCATCCGCCCCGAGCGCCACATGCTCGAGCCACGGAAAGACGGCGTGGTCCTCGTAGGCCTGCAGGGCCTGGCCGGCCAGGACGTCCCGAATGGCCGCCGGAGACGAGAGCACCCTCCCCCGCGACAGCGCGGGGAGGTTGAACATCACGATCTGCCGGTCATCCATCGGCCTGAATTTGAGGAAGAGCAGCGACGCGGCGACGACCCGGGTCGGCGAAAAGTCCGTGAAGTGAAAACCGCTCTGGCCGATGAGGCTCATGGCGAGCCGCATGCTCTGCTGCCTGTAGTCGTCGAGCACGCACCAGCTGGTGATGTTGCAGAAACGCTCCTGCCGTCCCCGGATGAGCCGGGTCGCATAGATCGCGCCGATGCCGCCCACGATGCGTCCCGCATCGCGAAGCACGTAGCCATAGTTCGGCCGGTCGGCACACCAGCCCGTGCGAAGACCCGCCGTCCAGTCCTCGACGCTGCGCGCCGGGTCGAGGTGCTGCTTGAGAAACCCGGCGAACTCGCCAAGCGTTTCGTCCGTCACGGCTTCGATCGACGATCTGCCCATGCGTGTCACGGCGCCGGCGGAGCCTGTCGGAGCCAATCGAGCGCCCAGCCGATCACCCGGTCGCGCTGCTCGGCCGACGAGAACGTGTGATCGCCCTCAGCCATGTCGTGGCGTACGAACCGCTTGGCCGCAATCGCCTCACCCCATGCCGGATCCGCCGCCAGCAACTCGTCGAACTCGCGCGCGATGAAGTCACGGCGGCTCATCACCAGCAGGACCGGACCGGAAAAGCGCTGGAAGCCCGTCAGCAGGCGCTGCGGCAAGGGCAGCTCGCGCGAAATCGCGGCCGCCAGCCGACTCTCCTCGGGGGCACGCGCGGCCGGTGTGGTGGCCCTGCTCACGCGAGCGACGCGGAACAAGTCGCGCACCGCGGACACCGGATTGAAGCGAAGACTCAGGACCTTCTTCCAGAAACTCGGCTGCATGAGGCGCTGCAGGTAGTAGTACTTGAGTATGGTCCTGGCCTGGCCCGCCTCGGTGCGTGCCCATGGATTGAGCAGCACGATTCCCGTCACGCGCGGATCGCGATAGGCATAGAAGAGGATGGCGGAGGAAGCATCGCATTCGCCCCACAGCACGATTTCCCGCAGTGATGGGACCTCGTGCTGAATGCAGTCGATCGCGGCCCGGATATCGTCATCGATCGTCTCGTAGCCGGTGAACCGGCCATGGCTGTCGCCCATGCCGCGGTAATCGAAGCGCAGGACCGGAAACCCCTCGGCCGCGAGCCGGCGTGCCCACAGGACCAGCTGCCGGTGACCCCCGACGCGGTATTGCGGCCCGCCGCCGACCACGACGACGACGCCGCGGCGCGCCTCCCGCCCGGCGGCGTGCAGTATGCCGACGAGGTCGTCGCCGCCGCAGGCGAATGTGACCGCCTTTTCCATCAGGCCGCCTCGCTGCCCGCGAGGCGCGCGCCGACCCAGGCGCTCGTCTTCTCGATGGCCTGCGGGGCGGTGACCCGTTCATGCATCTGCCAGAATGCGGGCCCCTCGAACAGGCGCGCGTCCACCCGCACGCCGGCCGCGGCCCATGCATCGATCTGCTTCCGGCTCGCGGGCGGCACGGAATCCGAGCCGGGCGGGGCCTGCTCCAGCCATAACACCGACGTCGCCGGCGGCAGCGCGGTGCGCGACAGCGCAGCGCCTTCGATGGCCGCGGCCAACGCCGGGCTCACCTCGTAGCCACCCACTTCGATGTTCCTGCCCGATGCGAGTGCCTCGCGCAGACTCGCCGTGCTCTCCCTGGAGAGGTCGGGCCGGTCCATCTGCGCGGCGAGACGGATGCGGAGAAACTGCGTGAAGTGCGTCCTGCCCTCGACAACGGGCTGCCACGCGATCAGGTCGAGGCCCGTGGTGCGCCCGGCGCGCGCGATGAATTCCGCCCCCGCGAGGGCACCGAGGCGGATGCCGAGCAATGCCCGCCACGTCCCGGCCTGCCGATCGAGCCAGTCGAGCGCCTGCTCGAGATTGGAGAGCCAGAGATCCCACCGCGCGTCTCGGAACTCTCCCGCGCTGTCGCCGGTGCCGAAGAGGTCCACCACGAGCGTGCCGACGCCTTCCGCCGCGAGGGCCTGCGCCTGCAACGTCACCATGCTGCGGCAGCGATTCATCTCCTCGTTGAACGGCGCGACGACCAGGACCTGGCCGCGGCAGGCGGCCTCGGGGGCCGGCCTGTGATATGCGCAAAAGAGCGCGCCCTGCGGGGAGTCGAGATAGAAGGGATCGACCCCGCACCGCATCGAGCGCTTCACGTCCATGACCATCGGCAACCCGGCGTGCCGGCTTCCCGCACGAGTCTCCGCCGAACAGCGGAGACCGTCAGGCGAGCCCCTTGCGCCTGAGCGCGAACGCGGCCATCAGCGCAATCGAACCCAGATTGTCGATCGTGATCTCGTCCTGCGACAGCGTGAGTTCATAACGGTCCTCGAACCACGCGAGTAGCTCGATGAGCCCCGCCGAATCGATGAGACCGGAAGCCGGAATGATCTCGTCGCGGCCGAGCCCGCTGGCGTCGTCACCCAGCGCCGCGGCGATCTCGACGATCCTCGCCTTGATGTCGTCCTCCACGGATGCGCGATCGAGGGTCATGTCGACGTTGCTTCCCGGCCCGGAGGCGTCGCGAGCTTGCGGAGCATCGATACGGCGTGGAAGCCATTGATGACCCGGTGGTCGTAGCTGGCACCGAGCACGGCTCTACCGTCCGCGGATACCGCGTGGGCGATCATCACGCTCGTGTCCGGCGCGAGCACAGGAATATGCCGTGACACCTTCCAGCGCGCCATGCTGGAGAAGGCTATGGTCGCGCCGAACGTCTCGGCCGCCGCGAGCTTGTGCACGGCTGCCCGCCGCTGCAGCTCACCCAGGGCGTTGACGAAGGCGAGCGCATCGAGCGCGCCGGCATCGCGCTGCACGCAAAGGTAGAGCGTTTCACCGGCCTGCACGGTGAACCCGAGATTGACCTGGGTGTATTCGTGACGCATGTTGCCGACGATCGTGCTGTTCAGCTTCGGCTGCGCCCTGGCGAGACCGACGAGACGCCAGGCCATCAGGGAGAGCAGCGGACTGAGCATCAGCTTGTGCTCGGCGGCGAAATCCTTCGCATAGGCTTCCCATGCCGATGCCTCGTACTCGATTTCGACGTAGCCCACAGTGGCATGTTCGCGTTGCCAGGCGACCGTCTGGAGCATCCCCGCCTCATCGCTGCGCAAAGGGACGCGCCTGCCGGGGATTTCCGGCTCGCGCATCGCGACCGGTCGTTCGCCCGCAACCGGCGCCCGCCCCCCGGAGTTCTTCTGAGCCACGTGCCGCTCGATGTCCTCCACCGTCAGACGGTCCCCGCTCGGGACGATGTCGGCGACGGTCAACCCGTACTGGCGCAGCAGCAGGCGTGCACGGCCGGTCGGTGCCGTCCGCGCCTGAGGCGCGGCCTCCTGCGTCTTCCGAGGCACGACCTCGTCCGGAGTGTTACCGACCCACACGAGCGTGCTGCCCACTGCGACCATGCCATCGAGTTCCCCTTCGATGTCGATGACATAGCCTTCGCACGACGCGACGACGTCCATCACGGCCTTAGCCGACTCGATCTGCGCAACGACCTGCCCCTGCGACACCTTGTCGCCGCGTGCGCACGCGAGGTTCACGAGCTTGACCTCGTCGTCGTTATTGTTGATGCGCGGAACGGGTATGGCCTGAGCCATCGGTCAGGGCTCCACCGGATCAGAGCCCGGCGACGATATTGGCGACGATTGCGTGCTCATCAGGCAACAGGGCGCGCTCGAGGCTACGAGCGGAGGCGATCGGCACGGACGGCGTGCCGATGCGCACCAGCTGGCCACGAAAACCGGATTCTGCCAGAAACGCGAGCAATTCCGCGCTGAAGCCGTACTCGTGGTGCGATTCCTCCACGACCACGACGCGCTGCCTGCCCAGCAGGGCGCTCAGCAGCGTGTGGCGCGGCATGGGCGCCAGCAACGAGGGCACCACGATCTCGACGTTCAATTCCTCCTCGTCGGCAAGCCGTTGCGCCGCCTTCTCGGCGACGGGAAGCATGCCACCGAAAGCGACCAGGGTGAGATCCGGCTCGTCCGGCCCGCGGCGCAGCGTCGGAAAGATGGCGGCGCCGTGGTCGCGCGGGTCGGCCGGCACGACCTCGTAGTCCGCAGGGTCCTGCACCTCGGCATACAGGAGCTTGTGCTCCAGGAATAGCGAAGGATTCGGCCAGCGTCCCACCATGTCCACGAGCAATTGCCCGACGTTGTGGCGGTGGCTGCCGTACACCACGGTAAGGCCCGGGATGGACACGAAGACATTCTCCGGGCTCTGGCTGTGCGTCGGGCCATAGCCGCGGCGGCCGCCGCACGGCGTGCGTACGACGAGCGGGACGGCGGCATGCGGGAACATCGCCGGGAACTTGACCGCGTGGTTGTACAGCTGGTCGGCGCAGAGGCTGAGGAAATCGGCAAACATGATCTCGACGACGGGACGTCGTCCGACCAGTGCGAGACCGATGCCCGCGCCACAGATGCCGGCCTCGCTGATCGGCGTGGAAATGACACGCCCGGGGTAACTGGCCGACAAGCCGGCGGTCACCTTGAATGCCCCGCCGTAGGGTTCGTGGAGGTCCTCGCCGAGCAGAACGACGCGCTCGTCGGTCGCGAGAAGACTCGTCAGCGCCGCATTGATCGCGGTGCGCACGTTGGCCGCCTTCGCGCTCTGCGGAGGGCCGTTTGCAGTCGCTGTCCCGAGCGGACGAAACGCGTACCGGGGCACGTTCTCGAAGGCTGACGGTGGCGAGGCGAGCGCCTGTGCCTCGACGTCGGCGAGGAACTGCCTGGTGCGCCCCTCGATCCCGCTCCGCACCTCCGGGCGCAGGCGTCGCCCGGCGGCGGCGAGCGGGTCGCGCTCCGCGATGCTGCGCTTCTCGGCGTCGTCGCGCAGGTCATCCCCCTTGCTGTGCGGACCCATGCGGCGCGTATGAATGACGAGCATGCCGGGCTTGCGCGCCGCGCGCATGTCGGCGACGACGGCGGCCGCCGCGGCCATGAAACCCGGCGCCGAGTCATCCAGCTCCCAGGTCCGCAGGCCGAACGCCTCGCCGCGAGCGGCGATGCCGCCACCGACAGTGCCTGCCGTCGGCGTGGTCTGCGCGATGCCATTGTTCTCGACGACGAAGAGCGCCGGGGCATTCCAGATCGAGGCGAGGTTCATGCTCTCGTAGAGCAGCCCCTCGCCGAGGGTGCCGTCGCCGACCAGGATAGCGACGATGCCGCCGCTGCCGCGCTGACGCAGGGATAGCGCGATGCCGGCGCCGATCGCGGTCATTCCGGCCTGCACGCCGTTGCTGTGGAAATGCCGGAAGGCGATGTGCTGGCTGCCACCGTAGCCTCGTGCCACGCCTGCCTCACGGCCCATGATTTCGGCCACGAGCCCCAGGAAGTCCCCGGAGTAGGTCAGGAAATGACCGTGGTTGCGGTGGTTCGAGAGCACGACATCGTCCGGATGAGACAGCGCGCGAACCACGGACATCTGGCAGAGCTCCTGTCCTACGCAGGTATGCGTGGTGCCGGAGAGCAGGCCGCGGCTGAACAGGTCGAGAATCAAGAGCTCCGTGCTCCGCACGAGATGCCCGAAGGCATAGATGCTCTCGTCGTCGAGCCCGATGAGCGGTTTGCCGTGCGGGTCGCGCTCGAATCCCGGAATTGTGAGCATCGTGCTGCCGGTCTTGGTCGTACGAGTTGGCCGCCGAGTATGCCAGACGGGTCTCTGCGATTCTGTGCGAATGGTTACACCCGGCACGGCGCGAGCGACGCGCACGCCGATATCCAGGGCCACGCGCAGGACATAACGCCGTGCGCGCGCAGGCCTATACTGTCTCACTGACGGCGACAGGTAAAACAATGCATCGACATGTCGGGCCAGGAATAGTCCGCGCGCTGCTCGCCCTGCTTCCGGCAGGCGCGCTCGCCGGCCCCGTGGAGACATTGCAGCCGGGCCAGTGGTACCAGTTTCCGGGCTCCCGGATTCGCGACGTGTTGCCGGACCCACGGCCCGAGGGGAATCCGCGGGCGATCACCGGGGCCTGGAGCGGCGGGGCGTTCGACACGCGGCGCAACCGCCTGCTCGTGTTCGGCGGCGGTCACCACGACTACGCCGGCAACGAGGTGTACGCCTTCGAGGTGGCGAGCGGACGCTGGACGCGGCTGAGCAATCCGAGTGCTGCGCCAGTTTCGGTGCACAGCTACGACCAGCTCGAGTACCTGCCCCGGCAGGATGCGCTGTTCGCCGCCGGGGGCTCGACCTGGCCCAATGGCAATGCGAGCCGCGAGACCTGGCTCTTTGACCTCACCAGCAACGCCTGGCGGCAGGCGGCGAACATTCCCGGCAAGGTCTACGGGGCCTACGAGTTCAACATGACCACCGCCTACGATGCGGCCGGTGAGCAGGTGCTGATGGAGGGCTACTCGGCGGCGGCGAGCTACCGCCCCGGGGCGGACGGCTGGACGCTGCAGGGCAGTCAGCCGACCCGCTCGCTCGGGCACAGCGGGGCCTTCGACCCGACGCGGCGGCTGTTTGTCTCCATCGGCCGCGGCACGGCGTACCGCTACACGATCGATGCGGGCGGGCACTTCAGCGCGCGCGCGAACCTCGCCGCCAGCGGCGCCACCGAGATCGAGAGCTGTGATGCGCCGGGGCTCGACTACGATCCGGTGAGCGATCGCCTGGTGGCCTGGTGCAGCGGGGCGGAGGTGTACAGCCTGGAGCTCGGCAGCCGCGTGTGGACGCGCCATGCTGGCACGGGCAGTGTCAGCCCCGGTGCCCCGCAGGCAGACAACTACCACGGCACCTTCGGGCGCTGGCGCTACATGCCCGCCGCCAACGCCTTCCTGCTCGCCACCACCATCGACAGCGATGTCTACGCTTATCGTTTCAGCAGCGGGGGCACTACCGCACCGTCCACCGCGCCGGCAGCCGCACCGGTTGCAGCCCGCCCTGCGGGAACCGCCGCGCCCGCCGCCGCCACAGGTACTGCAGGGAGCGCCGCGATTGCCGCGCCCGTGGCGGCGCGCACCGATGCTCCGGCCGTGCCGGCGGCTAGTGGGGCCACGACGGCCGATGCCGACTGGCTCGCGCGCGCCCGCGCCCCGGGCGTCACCAATGCAGTCGGTTTCGACACGCAGCAGGAGTGGCTCACGCGGGTGTGGGACAAGGAGGGTTGTAGCGCCGACTACGCCCCTGGCTGTCGCGCCAACGCCTGGGACAGCGGCATCAAGGCCTCAGGCGCGGGCTCGGTGCGCTTCGACATCCGCTCCAACACCGGCCAGGGCGGCGGGGGCAACATCGTGGTGAACTTCTCCGAGGACCTGCAGACGCAGTTCGGAGCGAATGAGGAGTTCTGGCTGCAGTGGCGCCAGCGCTTTGATCCCTACGTAATCGAGCACGACTACGAGGAGATCGGCGGCGGCGGCGGCGGTGAATGGAAGCAGGTGATCATCGCCCAGGGCAACCGCCGCCTCGCCAACGGCCGGGTGCTGCTGGCGAACGCCTGCTCGGAGGCGCAGATCGTGGTGGTGAACGCCGGCAACCGCGATTTCCCGAGCAGCTACATCGAGTGCGGCCGCTACAACAACTTCGAGGACGGGCTGGGAACGACCAGCAAGGGCTCGGTCAAGATCACCCGGCAGAACGCCAGGAATCACTGCATCTTCTTCCCGCGCAACATGGATACATCGGGCTGCCTGCGCTACTACCCCAACGAGTGGATGACCTTCATGGTGCACCTGCGCATGGGGCCGGAGGGCCGCGCGGTGAGCAGCGCCGGCAGGAAATCGCAGCCGGGCTTCGTCAACAGCAGCTACGACCTCTACGTTGCCCGCCAGGGCGAGCCCCTCGCCCTCGCCCACCACCAGGACGGCCTGGTGATCCCGCGCGGGCAGTACTGGAACGCAGCCACCGGGGTGGATCCCGACGTGCTGCACGATCCGGGTTACGCCAGCGGCTGGTCGGCCGCCGACGGCCACCCGCAGGCCGAGTACGGCAAGGTGTGGCTCACGCCCTATCACACTCAAAAGGACCCCAAGGAGACGCACGAGAAGGCGTCCCTGTGGTACGACGAGGTGATCATCTCCAGCAAGCCGATCGCATCGCCCGGCCCTGCTGCCCGGCAGGCCGACCGGGGCGGATGAGCGCGCGCCGGCAAGGTCAGCCGGCGTCGAGCAAGGCCAGGATCTCGCGCGTCCGGCGCTCGAGCAGCGCCCGGTCCGCGCGAGTCTCCACGTTGAGCCGGATCACCGGTTCCGTGTTCGACATGCGCAAGTTGAACCGCCAGTCCTCGAACTCGAAGCCGAGGCCATCGGTGGAATCTTCGCCGCGCGCCGCGGCGGCGTAGCGCTCGCGCACGCGCGCCATCGCGGCGGCGGGATCCGCGAGGCGCCGATTGATCTCGCCGCTGACGGGATAAAGCGCCTGCCGGTCGGCCACGAGCGCGGACAGCGTGCGTCCACTTTCGCTGACGAGCCCGGCCACGAGCAGCCAGGGAATCATGCCGCTGTCGCAGTAGGCGAAGTCCCGGAAATAATGATGCGCGCTCATCTCGCCGCCGTACACGGCATCTTCCGCGCGCATGCGCTCCTTGATGAAGGCATGACCGGTCTTGCTCTGCACGGCCACGCCGCCCCGCCGCTGCACGATCTCGCGGGTGTTCCAGACGAGTCGCGGGTCGTGCACGATCCGGCTCGCCGGGTGGGCCGCCAGCATGGCGTCGGCGAGCAGTCCCACGACGTAGTAGCCCTCGATGAATTCGCCGCGCTCGTCGAAGAGAAAGCAACGATCGAAGTCGCCGTCCCAGGCGACGCCGAAATCGGCGCCGGAGGAGCGGATCGCCGCGCTCGTCGCAGCCCGGTTCTCGGGCAGCAACGGGTTCGGCACGCCATGCGGGAAATGGCCGTCCGGCTCGTGCTGGATCTTGACCAGATGGAAGGGCAGCTCGCGCTCCAGACGGTCGACCACCGGCCCCGCGCTGCCGTTGCCGGCATTCACGACGAGCTTGAGGGGCTTGAGCCGCGAGGCATCCACGTAACCGAGCAGATGCCGGATGTAGGACTCGCGCGGATCGGCCGGCTTCATCGCACCGCGCCGCCGTCCCGGCGCAGGGCCTCGGGCAGAGCCCGCCAGCTGCTCGGCGCGGCGCCGGATGTCGTCGAGCCCGCTGTCGCCGCTCACCGGCCGCGCCTCTTCGCGGACGAGCTTCATGCCGTTGTAGTCGGCCGGATTGTGACTCGCCGTGACCATGATCCCGCCGCCGGCGCGGAGGTGCCAGGTCGCGAAATACACTTCTTCCGTACCACAGAGGCCGATGTCGAGGACGTCCGCGCCTGCATCGCGCAGCCCGTCGCTCAACGCGGCGGACAGCGCGGGACCGGAGAGCCGGATGTCGTGGCCCACGACCACGGTCGCCGGGCTCAGCAGCTCCACGAAGGCCCTGCCGATGCGATAGGCCACGTCCTCGTTCAGCTCATCGGGAATGCGGCCGCGGATGTCGTAAGCCTTGAAACAGCTCAGACCGGAGGCCATCGTCAGTCCGTGCGGCCCTGGCGCCCGTACTTGTCTTCGAGCCTCACGATGTCGTCCTCGCCGAGATAATCCCCGACCTGCACCTCGATGATCTCGAGCAGCTCGGTGCCGGGATTCTCGATGCGGTGTCGCGCCCCGAGGGGGATGAACGTGTGCTGGTTGCGCCGGAGCTCGAAGACTTCGTCGTCGCGGGTGATCCGGGCGACGCCCGTGACGACCACCCAGTGTTCCGCGCGGCGGTGATGGAGCTGCAGGGAGAGCACCGCCCCTGGCAGCACGGCCAGGCGCTTGACCTGGAAGCCCGGGCGTGATTCCAGGCTGTCGTAGCTGCCCCACGGCCGGAACACTTCCCTCCCCTGCGTCACTTCCTGGCGCCTGCGCGCCGAGAGCTCGTCGACCAGCCGCTTCACGTCCTGCGCACGCGCTCGTGGCACCACGAGCACGGCGTCCTTGGTCTCGACGACGATGCAGCCCTCGAGTCCGACCGCGCCGACCAGGCGGCTCTCGGCGCGCACGTACGAGTCGCGGCAGTCCAGAGCAACCACGTCGCCTGCGCAGGTGTTGCCAGCCACATCGCGGGGGGAGACGTCATGCAGCGCTGCCCACGAGCCGACGTCACTCCATCCGGCGTCGAGTGCTATCACGCGCGCCGCGGAGGTCTTCTCCATTACCGCGTAGTCGATCGACTGCGCGCGGCAGCCGAGGAAGGCCTCCTTGCCGGGCCTGAACAGGCAGCCCTCCGCCATTCCTTCGGCGGTGGCGCGCTCGCAGCAAGCGAGGATGTCAGGCGCATGCGCGCGCAACTCGCGCAGGTATGCCGCCGCCGTAAAGAGGAACATGCCGCTGTTCCAGAAGTGCCGGCCCGATGCCACGTACTTGCGCGCCGTCCCGAGATCCGGTTTTTCCACGAACTCCTCCACCGCGCGCACCCCGTCGCCCGCGGCTGCCCGGATGTATCCGTATCCCGTTTCGGGCCGGTCGGGCACCACTCCGAACGTGACGAGCGCCCCGGCTGCTGCCGCGGGAACCGCGGCCTGCACTGCCCGCCGGAACGCGGCAACATCCCGGATCACGTGGTCCGACGGCAGGACCAGCAGGAGTGCGTCGGTTCCGCCGCGCGCCGCCGTCCTCAGCGCCGCCACGGCTACCGCCGGAGCCGTGTTGCGGCCCTCGGGCTCGAGAATGAGGGACGGCACGGCCCTCACCTCGCGCAACTCCGACTCGACGAGAAAGCGATGCGATTCGTTGCATACGACGACGGGCGGTATCAGACCCGGTCCGGCATCGCCAAGCCTCGCAAACGTCTCCTGCAGCAGCGAGCGCGAGCCTGTGAGAGGCAGAAGCTGCTTCGGATAGAGCGCTCTCGACAGCGGCCAGAGCCGCGTCCCGGAACCGCCGCAGAGGATCACCGGGACCGGATTCATCAGCGGATCCCGGCGCTGCTGTCCCGCCCGATGCCGAAGTACTTCAGCCCGAGGCGTCCGACCATCGCGGGATCGTAGATGTTGCGCCCGTCGAAGATCGCGCGCTCCGAGAGCTTCTCGCGGATCACGTCGAAATCGGGGCTGCGGAATTCCTGCCACTCGGTCACGACGGCAAGCACGTCCGCGCCCTCCAGGGCGTCGTAAGCAGTCCGGCAATAGGCGAGGTCCTTGCGCTCGCCGAAGATGCGCCGCGCCTCGGCCTGTGCCTTCGGATCGTAGGCGCGGATTTTGGCACCCGCCGCCCAGGCCTGTTCCATGAGCACCGCGCTGGAAGCTTCCCGCATGTCATCCGTATTCGGCTTGAAGGCCAGGCCCCAGAGCGCTATCGTCCGCCCGCGCACGTTGCCGCCGAAAAAACGCTCGATCTTCGCGAACAACACCCGCTTTTGCCGATCGTTGACGCTCTCTACCGAGCGTACCAGCTCCATGTCGTAACCGTGCTCGTGTGCCGAACGGACGAGAGCACTCACGTCCTTCGGAAAACACGATCCGCCGTAGCCACATCCCGGATAGATGAACTCGAACCCGATGCGCGGATCCGAGCCGATGCCGATGCGGACGTGCTCGATGTCGGCGCCGCAGGTTTCCGCCAGGTTGGCGAGCTCGTTCATGAAGCTGATCTTCGTAGCGAGCATCGCGTTGGCCGCATACTTGGTCAGCTCGGCCGAGCGCACGTCCATGACGATCACCTTGTCATGGTTGCGGCTGAACGGCTCGTACAGCGCGCGGAGCGTCTCTGTAGCGCGCGCGCGCTCCGAGCCTACGATGATACGGTCGGGCTTCATGAAATCCCCGACGGCCGCGCCTTCCTTCAGAAACTCCGGATTGGAGACAACGTCGAATTCAGGAGCGGGCGTGCGCCTGGCGAGCGTCTCGGACAGGGCATCGCGCACCTTGTCGGCAGTGCCGACGGGCACGGTGGACTTCGTCACGACGACCTTGTAATCGGACATCTCGCGCCCGATCGCGCGGGCCACGGTCAGCACATGCGTGAGGTCTGCGGAACCGTCTTCGTCCTTCGGAGTGCCGACGGCGATGAACTGGATCGCCCCATGCCGCACGCCAGCGGCGACGTCCGTGGTGAAGATGAGCCGGCCCGCTTCGGCGTTGCGACGGACGATGTCCTCGAGGCCCGGTTCAAAAATCGGAACATGACCGCGTTTGAGCGTCGCGATCTTCGCCTCGTCGATGTCGACGCAGGTTACGTGGTTGCCGACCTCCGCGAGACAGGCTCCGGTCACCAGCCCAACGTAGCCCGTTCCGTGAACCGTGACTCGCATGAGGTGTTATGTCTTTCCGGATCGAGGGCAGCTGAAGGCGCTAAAGGTTAGTCGCTCGCAGACGCAAAGTGAATGGCGCAGGCGCGATGACCCACGCCTAGCTCTTCTGTGCCGCGATGATCTCCGCGGCTATGCCCGGCAACGAGCCGACGGGAGCGCTTCCGGCAAGGGCGTCGCCGAGTGTCTGCGCCAGAGTCTTGCCGAGCTCGACGCCCCACTGGTCGAACGGGTTGATCCCCCAGATGACGCTCTGCACGAATACCTTGTGCTCGTACAGGGCAACGAGCGCACCCAGCCGCCGGGGCTCGAGGGCATCGAACAGGATCACGTTGCTCGGATGGTTGCCGGGGTGGACCTTGTGGGCGCCAAGCTTCTTCGCCGCTGCTGCCGCGACGCCCGCCTTCGAGAGCTCCGCAAGCACTTCGCTCTCGGTCCGCCCGCGGGCGAAGGCTTCCGCCTGAGCCAACATGTTGGCCAGACCCGCGAGATGCTGGCTCGCCGGCCCTCCAGCCGCGCGAGCGGGTGCGATGAAGTCGGCGGCGAAGGGCGCGGTCCCCTGGTGCAGCAGCTGAAAGAAGGCATGCTGCGCGTTCGAGCCGGGCTCGCCCCAGATGACGGTACCCGTGCTCCACGACACCGGCCGGCCATCGCGCGTCACGCTCTTGCCGTTGCTCTCCATCTCCAGCTGCTGCAGGAACGCGGGCAGCCGGTGCAACCGCTGGGTATAAGGCAGGATCACGTGACTGGTCGTGCCGAGCAGATTCTGATTCCAGACCGCGATCAGCCCGAGCAGCACGGGCAGATTCTCCTCGGGCGACGCCGACCGGAAGTGCTCATCGAGGTCCGACGCGCCGGCCAGTAATTGCTCGAAGTGCTTCGAGCCTATCGCGATCGCTATCGCAAGCCCGACCGCCGACCATAGCGAGTAACGCCCACCGACCCAGTCCCAGATCCGGTAGCGGTTCTCCGGGCCTATCCCGAAGCGGTCCATCGCGGCATCGTTGACGGAAACCGCAACGAAATGACGGCCGACCGCCGGCTCGGGGAGATGCCGCAGCAGCCACGCCCGCGCGGCCTCGGCGTTGAGCCGCGTTTCGAGTGTCGTGAAGCTCTTCGAGCAGATGATGAAGAGCGTCCGTGCCGGGTCCAGGGCTTCCAGCGCATCCATCAGCTGCGTGCCATCGATATTCGACACGAAATGCAGGCGCAGGGCCGGGTTGCGAAACGGCCGCAGCGCCTCGACCGCCATGACGAGCCCGAGATCCGAGCCGCCGATGCCGATGTTCACGACGTCCGTGATCGGCCTGCCGGTGTGGCCCCTGAGGTCCCCTGCTCCCAGGGCGTCCGCAAGCCGCAGCACGCGGTCGAGCTCGCGGCTGACCTCGGGCATCACATCCTTGCCGTCGACGATGAACGCGCGACCGCGGTCGCGCAGCGCCATGTGCAGCGCGGGCCGGTCCTCGGTGCTGTTCACCCGGTCCCCGGCGAAGAGATGTGCGATCCAGTCATCGAGATCGCGCTGCCGTGCCAGGCGGAACAGCGCGGCCAGCGCGTCGGTGTCGAGCCGCTGGCGCGAGAAATCGAGTCGCAGGCCGGCGCTTGCCCGCGAGAAGCGCTGGTATCGTCCCGGTTGGTCCAGAAGCTCCCGCAGCGGCGTCGCGGAGAGCCTCTTCGCCAGGCGCTCGAGCTCCTGCCAGGCCGCGCACGAGCGCAGGCCCGCGGAACGGGCCTCCAGCTCCCCGAGGGCGACCGGCGGGATGGCCTGGCTCATGATTTGCGGTCGGTCTTGACCCCGTAATAGTCGAGATACCACTCCACGAAGCGGGCCACGCCCACCTCGACCGGCGTCGCCGGCCGATAGCCCACTTCGGCGACGAGGTCGGTCACGTCCGCGAACGTGTCCGGAACATCGCCCGGCTGCATCGGCAACAGGTTCTTGCGCGCGGTGCGGCCGAGACAATTCTCGAGCACCTCGACGTAGCGGAGCAACTCGACGGGCTGGCTGTTGCCGATGTTATAGATGCGAAACGGCGCGGCGCTCGATGCGGGATCGGGATTGTCGGAATTCCAGTCCGGAGCCGGCGCCGCCACGCGGTCCAGCGAGCGCACTACGCCCTCGGCGATGTCATCGATGTAGGTGAAGTCCCTGCGGTGCCGGCCGAAGTTGAACACATCGATCGGCTTGTCTTCGAGGATGTTGCGGGTGAACTGGAACAAGGCCATGTCGGGCCGCCCGTACGGACCATACACGGTGAAGAAGCGCAGGCCCGTGGTCGGCAGTCGATGGAGCATCGAATAACTGTGCGCCATCATCTCGTTGGCCTTCTTGGTCGCCGCGTACAGCGAAATCGGATGGTCGGCCGGCCGATGCGGCGAGAAGGGCATGAGCGTGTTGGCGCCGTAGACCGAGCTCGTCGAAGCGTAGACGACGTGTTCGACGCCCGTCGTGCGGCAGCCCTCGAACAGATGAAAGGTGCCGACCAGATTGCTGTCGATGTAGGCGTGCGGGTTGATCAGCGAGTAGCGCACCCCGGCCTGCGCGGCCAGGTGCACGACACGCTGGAATTTCTGCCCCTGGAACAGACGCTCCATGCCGGCACGGTCCGCCAGATCGAGTCGCACGAAGCTGAACCCCGGCATCTTTTGCAGCAACGCCAGACGGCTCTTCTTCAGGTTGACGTCGTAGTACTCGTTGAGATTGTCGAGCCCGACGACCTCGTCGCCCCGCGCGAGCAGCATGCGGGAGACGAACATGCCGACGAAGCCGGCCGCGCCCGTGACGAGAATCTTCATCAGCCCGGCTTCGGTGGAGCTTCAGAGCCGTGCATCGACCTGGTCAACCGGCAGAACGCTCTTGATGTCGTAAAGCACATGATCCCCGGTGCCGAACTCACGTATCGCTTTCGCGCCCATCTCGCGGAACTGCCGGTGGGCGACTGCGAGCACGACGGCCTCGTACGAGGCGCGCCGGGGCGGCTGGCGCAGGAGCTCGATTCCATACTCCTCCTGCACGGCCTCCGGGTCGGCCCAGGGGTCATAGATGTCCACGGCTGAACCATATCCGCGCAGCTCCTGGATGAGGTCCACCACGCGCGTGTTGCGCACGTCGGGACAGTTCTCCTTGAACGTGAAACCGAGCACCAGGATCCGCGATTTTGGCAGGTTCATGCCCTTGCGGACCATGAGTTTCACGACCTCAGAAGCGACGTACAGGCCCATATTGTCGTTGATCCGCCGGCCGGCGAGGATCATTTCCGGGTGATAGCCGATCTGCTGGGACTTGTGCGTGAGGTAATACGGGTCGACGCCGATGCAGTGGCCGCCGACCAGCCCGGGACGGAAAGGCAGGAAATTCCACTTCGTGCCGGCTGCCTCCAGGACCTCGAGCGTGTCGAGACCCATGCGGTTGAAGATCAGCGCGAGCTCGTTCACCAGCGCGATATTGACGTCGCGCTGCGTGTTCTCGATCACCTTGGCCGCCTCGGCAACGCGTATGCTCGACACGGGATACGTGCCGGCGCTGATGATGCTGCCATACAACCGATCGATGAAGCGCCCCGCCTCCGGCGTGGACCCCGCCGTGATCTTGCGGATCGTCGTGAGACGGTGCTCCTTGTCGCCGGGATTGATGCGCTCTGGACTGTAGCCGACGAAGAAATCGCGGTTGAGCTTCAGACCCGACAGCTGTTCCAGCACCGGCACGCAGTCCTCTTCCGTCGCCCCCGGGTAGACCGTCGACTCGTAAACGACGATGTCGCCCTGCTTGAGCACCTTCCCCACCGTGCGGCTGGCACTCATGAGCGCGCCGAGGTCGGGACGCTTGGCGTCGTCGATCGGCGTCGGCACGGTGACGATGTAGACATGCCGGTCCCTGAGCATTTCAAGGTCGGTGGTGCAGCGCAGATGCTTCGCGGCGGCCAGCTCCTCCTTGCTCGCCTCGAGCGTCGAGTCCGTGCCGGCCGTGAGTTCGGCGATGCGGCCGGCGTCGATGTCGAAGCCGACGGTGTCGTAGCGGCGTCCGAATTCGACCGCCAGGGGCAGCCCTACGTAGCCGAGCCCGACGATCGCGATACGCGTCTGGTTCAGCTTGTCCAGTTCCAGCATGAGTTCACATTCGTGTTTTGATGACAGGCCGACCGGTTGCAGTGATCTATCCGCGACCCGGAGCCGCTGCCGAAGACGCGTATTGTGCGGTGTGGCGCCGGTGCATGCCAGAACAGCTTTCACAATCTCCTGGCGGCACGGCGGCCGCCGTGGCGGCCGGGCGCGATATGTAAATAGCTGGCATCAACAGCCGAGGACGCGCCACAACGCCCCCTCCGGGCAGGCAACCTGCAGGAGGTCGAGTTGCTTCTCGTGCGCCGCGAGCTCGGCCTCAGTGGCCCGGATCACTATGAGCTTCAGTCCGGCCCTGTCGAAGCCATCCCCGACGGAGAGTGCAGTCGTTGCAGATGGCGCGGTGTCGAGCGACAGACTTGCCTGGCCGCCGGTCATCGCCAGATATACGTCGGTCAGGAGTTGCGCGTCCAGCAGCGCCCCGTGAAATTCGCGACCCGAGTCGTCGATGCCATAGCGCTTGCAGAGCGCATCCAGGCCGTTCTTCTGGCCCGGATGGAAGCGGCGCGCGAGTGCGAGCGTGTCCACGACCTGGCAGCGCCGGCGGACGCTGGCGTCCTCGTGACCCGCCAGCCGGAACTCGTAATCGAGGAACGCGATATCGAAGTCGGCGTTGTGGATCACGAGCTCCGCACCACCGATGAAATCCATCAGCTCCGCAGCGATTTCCGCGAAGCGCGGCTGGTTCTCGAGCATCTCGCGCGTGATGCCGTGCACCTGCTCGGCCGCACTGTCGATTTCGCGGCCCGGGTGCACATAGCGGTGAAACGTGCGATTGGTGCGTCGGCGGTTGATCAGCTCGACGCAGCCGATCTCGATGATGCGGTGACCCTGCTCCGTTTCGAGACCGGTGGTTTCCGTATCGAGGACGATTTGCCTCAAGTCCGGGTCCTCATCGTGATTCCAGTACTTCTTCGAGTCCGCGATTGGCGAGCTCGTCCGCGCGCTCGTTGTCGCGGTTGCCGGAATGGCCCTTCACCCAATGCCAGTGCACGTCGTGAACGGCGGCCAGGCCATCGAGCTGGCGCCAGAGATCCTCGTTCTTCACGGGTTTCCGCGCGGCGGTCCGCCATCCGCGCCGTTTCCACTCGCTCAACCATTCCGTGATGCCGCGGCGCAGGTACTCCGAATCCGTGTAGGCCTGCACGCGGCAGGGCCGGCGCAGGGACTCGAGCGCCCGGATGGCGGCTGTCAGCTCCATGCGGTTGTTGGTCGTCGACGTCTCACCGCCCCAGATCTCCTTCTCGCCTCCCGTCGCACGCAGCACGGCCCCCCAGCCGCCCGGACCCGGGTTCCCGCGACAGGCGCCATCGGTGTGAATCTCCACCGCTGTCACGCTACGTTCCGCGTCGTGGGGTTCACCAGACCACCCACGAGCGCAGTGCGGCGACGCCACGCCGGACGTATCGGCGTGACGACGTATGTCTGTTTGCGCGCGACGAGTATGTAGCATCCCGCAAACGCGGGCACACGCCGGAAAATACCGAGACCCCGGGCGGCGAGTCCGGCGCCCGCGCGGGCCGAGCCGGATTCGCGACCCACGCGGCCGGTGCCCTCCGGCCGCACCGCCCCGACCTGCTGCGCGGCTTCGTCCGGGCGCACGGCGCGGCCCTGGCGGGGGGCCGGGCCGCGCAGAAGCGGCGGCACGAAATAATAAAAAGCCGAGTGGTGGACGCGGAAATCGAGCAGGCGCAGCCAGTCGCACAGGCGTCCATCAGAGATCATCCTCTGGGTATCCGGCGGGAATCTGTTTCGTGAGGCCACGTGACGCAGACCCCACCAGCCCCAGGGATTGAAGCCGAGTGCGACGAGATTGCCGTCCGGACGCAGGATCCGGTCGACCTCCCGCAACACTGCGTGCGGATCGTCCGCGAGTTCCAGCGTGTGTGGCAGAAGCACTGCATCTATGGAGTCCGACGCGATCGCGATCGCGTCGGGGGCCGAAACCGCGTCGGACCCCGCCTGGGGCGCTGCGGTGAAGACCGCGGTGCGCCGGGTCCGGGCCAGTCTGCGAAACAGGCCCGCATCGCCCCACGCGCCGATCTGCACGAACTGGTCGCCAAATATGCTGTCGAGCGCGCGGCGGACCTGACGCACCTCTTCGCGCAGCAGGTTGCGGCCGGTCAGCGTGTTCAACCAATCAGGGGGCTGCGTCATCGATCGGCATACACCGTGCGCTGGTGGTCAACAATCCCGACGAGTTTGTGAGGCCGGCATATTTTCCAATCATACCGGACCGCAATGGCTCCGCCAGACATGGCACTTCCTGTGACGAATCGCCGGGCTGAGCTTACAATCGGCCCTGGTCGAATTGCCGAGCACGTACCATGGGGTTCCTTCAGGGGAAACGCGCCTTCGTTGTCGGCGTCGCCAGCGAGCGGTCGATTGCCTGGGGCATCGCCGCCGCCATGGCGCGGGAAGGCGCCGAAATCGGCTATTCGTATCAGAACGACAAGCTCAAGGCGCGTGTCGAGGAACTCGCCGCGCAGACGCGCTCGAGGATCGTTCTGCCCATGGACGTAGCCGAGGACGGCCAGATCGATGCCGCATTCGCGACCCTCGGCAGGGAATGGCCGCATATCGACATCATCATCCACTCCGTCGCCTACGCCCCGCGCGAGCAGCTGTCGGGCAGTTACGTCGACACAGTGACCCGCCTTGGATTCCAGACGGCGCAGGACATCAGCAGCTACAGCTTCGTGGCACTCGCCAAAGCCGCGCGCCCGCGACTCCGCGCGGGGAGCGCGCTGCTGACGATCAGCTACCTCGCCGCGGTGCGCACGCTGCCCAACTACAACGTCATGGGTCCCGCCAAAGCGAGCCTGGAAGCCAATGTCCGCTTCATGGCCTCGGACCTCGGGCCATCAGGGATACGCGTCAACTGCATTTCTGCAGGACCCATCAAGACTCTGGCAGCGGCCGGCATCGGTGGCATGCGGATCATGCTCCGCTACATGGAAAGGACCGCGCCCCTGCGCCGCGGCGTCACGATCGAGGAGGTCGGCAACACGGCCGCATTTCTGTGCTCGGATCTCGCCAGCGGCATAACCGGGCAAACGGTGTACGTCGACGGCGGCTACCACGTCATCGGCATGAGCCCCGAGTAGCTCGCGGCTTCAATCGGGAGTCGCCGGAATGGCGCCCACGATGTCTCGCTCGCCATCGAGGCGCGCGACGATCACGGCGCAGACAGCGTCCCCCAGAACATTGACGCCGGTGCGCGCCATGTCGAGCACCCGATCGAAGACGAGCAGCATGCCGATCGCCTCGCCGGGCAGACCGACGGCGGCGAGTATGACGGTGATCGCGACCAGCGATGCCGATGGAATCCCGGGGACGCCGATGGAAGTAACGACAGCGATCGCAAGCACCATCAGCTGCACGGAAAGTCCGAGCGCCAACCCGTACGCCTGCGCGAGAAAGATCGCCGCCACGCCCTCGTAGAGCGCGGTGCCGTTCATGTTGACTGTCGCGCCGAGCGGCAGTACGAAGCTCGAGACGCGGTTGGACACGCCGGCGTTCTTCTCGACGCACTCCATCGTGACGGGCAACGTCGTAGAGGAGGATGCCGTCGACACCGCCGTGAGGATGGCCGGCGCCACGGCACGATAGAACGCCAGCGGCGAGACCCGCGCCACGAAGCGCATGAGCATGGGCAGCGTGACCAACGCGTGCCCCGCGAGGGCGGCCAGCACGACGGCCGCGAAGGCCACGAGCGGTGCGGCCGCAGCGAGCCCGGTCCTGGCGACCACCTGGGCAACCAGCGCGAATACGCCGATCGGAGCGAACTTCATTACCCATTCGGTCATCCGCATCATGATCTGGAAGACCCCCGTCCAGAAGCGGAACAAGGGATCCGCATAGCTGTGATCGAGCCGGCCCATGAAGAAACCGAACAGGATGGAGAAGAAGATGACGCCGAGCACGTCGTCATCGGCCGCGGCGTTGATCACATTCGTGGGGACGATGCCCAGCAGGACGTCGAGGATATCGCCCAGTCCCTTGTCGCCGATCTCCTCCGCAAGGTTGGCGCCCGCCTTCTGCAGCGCCAGGATCTCGGCGGCCGGCTGACCGCCAACGATGCCCGGCTCTACGACATTGACGAGAAGCAGTCCGAGCAGAACGGCAGAGATCGTCGTGAACAGGTAGAACGTGACCGTGCGCAGCCCCAGGCGCCCCAGACTGCCGGCGCTGCCTGCGCCCGCGACGCCGACGATGATCGAAGAACACACGAGCGGCACAATCAGCATCCTGAGAGCACTGACGAACAATGTGCCAAGGAAGTCGAACCCGCGGGATAGCGGCAGCCCTGCCACCGTGGCATTTTCTCCCACCGCCTTGCCGACCACGACGGCAAGGACTACGGCCAGGAGCATCTGCCAGTGCAGCTTGAGCCTCAGGATCGCCATTGATTCGGCGGCGGAACAGGCAAGCTGCAGCAGAGGTCAGGGTTCATCCTGCTGATCGAACAGGTTGGGCGCGACCACGACCTTCGCGTCCTTTCTGAGGTCGATGGCAAGGGTGGTCACTTCGGAGATGCCGGCCTGACGTGCGAGCAACGTCTTGCGCGCATCGCTCTGCTCCCGCGGGATATCCTCCGGATTGCCCGGGACGATCTCGTCCACCCGGAAGACAGAGAAGCCACCGGCCGGGAGAGCGACGCCCTCGTACGACGGCTTGCCGTCGGCGGGACGCGGCGCGCGAAAGATCGCCGTCAACACCTCCGCCGGTGCATCCTGGCTCGTCCGGCCGAGCATCTGATCGGTACGCACTACACTCGCGCCCGCCTCCACCGCCAGAATGGCGAAGTCGCTGCCGGCCCTCGCCCGCTCGATCAGGGTCGCGCCCCGCTGCGCGGCCAGGGCAGCGGTCTTTTCGTCTTTAACGGCTTTTTCGACGTCGCCGCGCACCTCCTCGAGGGGCCGGAGTCGTACTGGACGGTGCTCAGTCACCCGCAGGACCACCGCGCGATCCTCCCCCGCCTTGATGACGGGGCTGTTCTCGCCCTCCTCGGTCACGGCGGCGCTGAATGCCGCATCGATGACCGCGGGATTGGCGCCGAGGGGCTCACCGCCCGCTCGCGTGAAGACGTCGATATGCCTGACGGGCAGCCCTGTCGCGGCCGCGACGGCATCCAGACTCCCCGGATTCTCGAGCGCCGCGTCGTCCATCTTGTCGGTCAGCGCGAAGAAGCGGTCCTGGGAGCCTTTCGAACGGGCCTCGGCGGCGAGTTCCCCGCGGACCTCCTCGAACGGCCGCTCGGCGCCCGGACGCACTTCCTCGAGTTGAATGATGTGGTAGCCGAATTGGGTCTTTACGGGCTGAGACGTCTCACCCAGGTTCTCGGCAAAAAGGATGGCCTCGAATGGCCCGACGTACGTTCCCTTGCCTGCCCAGCCGAGCTCACCGCCGACCGCAGCCGAGCCAGGATCGTCGGAATACTTGCGCGCCAGAGCGGCGAAGTCCTCGCCCTTCTCCAGCCGCCCCCTGATCTCGTCCGCCAGCTTGAGCGCAGCGTCCTCACTCGTGTCATTGTCCACGGCGATGAGAATGTGCCGTGCGCGCCGCTCCTCAGTGCTGCGAAAGCGCTCCGGATTCGCGTCGTAGACGGCGTGCAATTCCGCGTCGGTCGGCTCCGTAGCAGGCGGCAGGTCGCTCAGCTTCGCCTCCACGTAATCGAGCGCCACACTCTCCTGGGACTCGTACTTGTCCGGGTGGGCGTCGTAATAGGTCTTGATCTCATCGTCGCTCGCCGTCACCTCGGCGGCGATGCGCTGCGGATCGAGCAGCGCGAATGAGGCCCGACGGCGCTCGCCCTCGAGAAGAACGAAGCGGCGATATTCGGCAGGCGTGAAGAAGGAACTGTCGAGAATCCCGTTCTGAAGCTGCTCGATCAGCAGCGCCGCGCGACGCTCCTCCTCGAACGCCGTAGTGGAGATGCCCTGGCTTGCCAGCGCTGCGAGATAGCCGTCGCTCGAGAATTTGCCGGCCACCTGGAATGCGGGAATCTGCCGGATGTGTTCGGCCACCTTCTGGTCGCTCACCCGGTAACCCTGCTCGCGCACGTACTGGGACACGACCCGGTTACGCACCATGTTCTCCAGGACGTTGCTCTCCAGCTGCTGGCGAGCCTCCTTCGGCATCTCTGCCCGGGTGACTTCTTCCTGCTTCAGCACCTGCTGCTCGGCGACCTGCTTGAAGTCGACGAGCGGTATCTCTTCGCCGTTGACCCGTGCGGCGAAATTGGTGGAGCTCGTGAAAGTGTCCGTCTTCACGAGCGTGATGGTCAGCGCCACGCCGATGGCGCCGACGATCAGGACCGCCAATACCCCGGTGAAGCGATCGCGAATGGTCTGCAGCATGACGACTCCGTCTGGAAAAACCCTGTGGACAGTCTAACGATGCAAAAAAAGAACGGGCGCCGCGGTGGCGCCCGTCTCTACTGTCTGGCGGAGTGGACGGGACTCGAACCCGCGACCCCCGGCGTGACAGGCCGGTATTCTAACCAGCTGAACTACCACTCCGCGGTATTGGTGGGTGCTGAGGGTCTCGAACCCCCGACCTTCGCCTTGTAAGGGCGACGCTCTCCCAGCTGAGCTAAGCACCCGGCCGGGGGATGTCTTGCAGTCCGACGCTATGCCGCTCTCAGCAGCCGCCGCGGCTCGAATGCTGGCGGATCGCACACCCGCTCTCTGCAGGATGACCGGGTTCGCCGATCATCCCGAAAAGGCGCGTCAGTTTACGGCATCCTTCAGAGCCTTGCCAGCTCGGAATCCCGGAACCTTGCTCGCCCGGATCTGGATCGCCTCGCCCGTGCGGGGATTGCGCCCGGTGCGTGCTGCTCGTTTCTTCACAGCGAAAGTACCGAAGCCCACCAGCGAAACCTGGTTGCCGCCCTTCAGCGCCTTGGTGATGGCCCCGATCACGGAATCCACGGCCCGCGACGCGTCAGCTTTCGAAAGCCCCGCGTCACCCGAAACGACTTCGATCAGATCGCCCTTGTTCATCGAAAGAGTACCTTCATCATGTGTCAGGTTGAGAACCCCCCGCCACCGCTCCAGGGCGGCGACGTTCCGGAATAGTATTCAGCGTCGGCAACGCACCTTCGTCGCGACAATCGCGCTCCCTGCGCATCGCGGCTCCATGAAGAAAACAATGAAGATGTCGAGGAACGCGGCGGTGAATACGCGGACCTTATACCAAGGCCGAAAAAGAGCTGTCAACAGAAAACGCCCTGAAAGCCGCGCCGCGCTTAGTGTGCGCGCACTTCGCCAGTACCGGCCTCAGGAGATTTCTTCGGAGCATCGGCGGCCGTAGCAGCGCCAACGGGCTTCGGCACCGGCATTCTCTGCAAAGCGAGCTGCAAGACTTCGTCTATCCATCTCACGGGAACAATCTGCAGTTTGTCCTTGATGTTTTTCGGTATTTCGGCCAGATCCTTTTCGTTCTCTTTCGGAATGAGCGCAGTGACGATACCGCCGCGATGAGCGGCAAGTAATTTTTCCTTCAGCCCACCGATCGGCAAAATCTCGCCTCGCAGCGTTATCTCGCCTGTCATCGCAACGTCGGATCGCACGGGAATGCGCGTCAGCGCCGATACGAGCGCGGTGCACATGCCAACGCCTGCGCTCGGCCCGTCCTTCGGCGTCGCGCCCTCCGGGACGTGCACATGCAGATCGAAGCGCTGATGAAAATCCTCGTCGATGCCCAGCACGCTGGCCCGACTGCGCACGACGGTCGTCGCGGCCTGGATCGACTCCTGCATGACATCGCCGAGCTGTCCGGTATGGATCAGCTTGCCCTTGCCCGGGACTACGGCGGCCTCGATCGTCAGCAGTTCACCCCCGACCTCCGTCCAGGCGAGACCGGTCACCTGTCCGACCTGATCGTTCTCCTCCACACGGCCATAGCGGAAGCGCCGGACGCCCAGATGCTTTGCGAGCCCCTTCGGCACGATCTGACTCTGGCCTTCTCTCGGCTTCAACAGCAGCGCCTTGACGACCTTGCGGCAGATCTTTGCGATCTCCCGCTCGAGATTGCGTACTCCCGACTCGCGCGTGTAATAACGAATGATGTCGCGGACCGCGGCATCGCCGATCACGAGCTCCTTGTCCTTCAGGCCGTTCGCCTTCATCTGCTTCGGGATGAGATAGCTGCGGGCGATGTTGAGTTTCTCGTCCTCCGTGTACCCCGGGAGACGGATGACCTCCATCCTGTCCAGAAGCGGTGGCGGGATGTTCAGCGTGTTCGCAGTGCAGACGAACATCACGTCCGAGAGATCGAAGTCCACTTCGAGATAGTGGTCGTTGAACGCCGAGTTCTGCTCGGGATCCAGCACCTCCAGAAGCGCGGCGGAAGGATCGCCGCGGAAATCCGTGGACATCTTGTCCACCTCGTCGAGCAGGAACAGCGGATTGCGCACGCCCGCCTTGGCCAGGTTCTGTATGATCTTGCCGGGCATCGAGCCTATGTAAGTCCGGCGATGGCCGCGGATCTCCGCCTCGTCTCGCACTCCACCGAGCGACATGCGGATGAACTTGCGATTCGTCGCCCTGGCCATGCTCTGCCCGAGTGAAGTCTTGCCCACGCCCGGCGGCCCCACGAGACACAGGATCGGACCCTTGGTCTTGCGCACGCGCTGCTGGACGGCGAGGTACTCGAGGATGCGTTCCTTGACCTTCTCGAGTCCGTAGTGATCCTTCTCGAGGACCTCGGCTGCATGCCGCAGATCGCGGTTTATCTTGGTGCGCCTGCGCCACGGGGACTTCACGAGCCAGTCGATGTAATTGCGGACGACGGTCGCCTCCGCAGACATCGGCGACATCATCTTCAGCTTGTTGAGCTCTGCGGTCGCCTTGTCCTTGGCCTCCTGCGGCATACCTGCGCGCGTGATCTTCTGCTCGAGATCGGTGATCTCGTTGGGCGAATCCTCCATGTCACCAAGCTCTTTCTGGATCGCCTTCATCTGCTCGTTGAGGTAGTACTCCCGCTGGCTCTTCTCCATCTGCTGCTTCACGCGTCCGCGGATGCGCTTCTCGATCTGCAGCATGTCGATCTCGGTGTCGACGAGCCCGAGCACGTGCTCGAGACGCTCGCGGACAGAGTTGATCTCCAGGACCTTCTGCTTGGCCTCCAGTTTGAGGGACATGTGCGCCACGACCGTGTCGGCCAGCCGGCCCGGCTGGTCTATGCCCATCAGCGAGGTCAGGATCTCGGGCGGAACCTTCTTGTTGAGCTTCACGTAGTTCTCGAACTGCGACACGATCGAGCGCTTCAGGACATCGAGCTCGCGCGCTTCAATTTCGCCATCTTCCGAGGTGAGCTCGATATCGGCTGAGAAGTGCTCGCCCGAATAACATTGCAGCAGCCGGGCGCGCGAACCACCCTCGACGAGGACCTTGACGGTGCCGTCGGGAAGCTTGAGGAGCTGCAGAATTGTCGCCAGCGTGCCGATGGCGTAGATGTCGGTCAGCGTCGGATCGTCGACGTCGGCCTGTTTCTGCGCGACGAGCAGGATCTGCTTGCCGGCGTTCATGGCGACGTCCAGCGCCAGTATCGATTTCTGTCTGCCCACGAAGAGCGGGATCACCATGTGTGGATAGACCACGACGTCACGCAGCGGCAGGATGGGCACGCTCTTGCGGATCTGCTGATGGTCGTCAGACATCGGGGTCTCCGTCTTCCCTGGAAATTCAGACATTCAGGCGGTCGGCCGGGTGTGCTGCCGGTATCGAGCGGTCCGGATCAGGACCTGCCTGACCCCGTCTTCAAACGCTCGTCCTCGAGGAGGCGCGGCACGGCCTCGCCGGATTCGTAAATGATGTACGGCTTCGTCTCGCCGAGGATCACGGCCTCGTCGACGACGACTTTCCGCGCGTTACTCGTGGAGGGGAGCTCGTACATCGTGTCGAGCAGGACGCCCTCGAGAATGGTGCGAAGCCCCCGGGCGCCGGTCTTGCGCTGCATTGCTTTCAGAGCGATGGCGCGCAACGCGTCGTCCCTGAATTCGAGGTCACAGCCCTCCATCTCGAAGAGCCTGCGGTACTGCTTCGTCAGCGCGTTGCGCGGGTCGACGAGGATGCTGATCAGCGCGGCCTCGTCGAGCTCGTCCAGGGTCGCGACGACCGGGAGACGGCCGACGAACTCCGGAATGAGCCCGTACTTGATCAGGTCTTCCGGCTCGACGTCCGTCAGCAGCTGGCCGATGTTGGGCTCCTCGGCGCTGCTCTTGATGTCCGCGACGAAACCGATGCCGCCACGCTGGGAACGCTTGCGGATGATCTTCTCGAGCCCGGCGAAGGCGCCCCCTACGACAAAGAGAATGTTGGTCGTGTCGACCTGCAGGAATTCCTGCTGCGGATGCTTCCGACCGCCCTGCGGTGGCACGGATGCGATCGTCCCCTCAATGAGCTTCAGCAGCGCCTGCTGCACGCCTTCGCCGGAGACGTCCCGGGTGATCGAGGGGTTGTCCGACTTGCGGGAGATCTTGTCGATCTCGTCGATGTAGACGATGCCCGTCTGGGCCTTCTCCACGTCGTAGTCGCACTTCTGCAGTAGCTTCTGGATTATGTTTTCGACGTCCTCGCCGACATAACCCGCCTCGGTCAGCGTCGTCGCATCGGCAATCGTGAATGGCACGTTCAGCAGCCGGGCGAGCGTTTCCGCGAGGAGCGTCTTCCCGCAACCGGTCGGCCCGATCAGGAGGATGTTGCTCTTCGCTATCTCGACGTCCTTCTTGCCGGAGTCAACCGCGCGGTTCTCGAGCCGCTTGTAGTGGTTGTATACGGCGACCGAGAGCACCTTCTTCGCGCGCTCCTGGCCAATCACGTACTCGTCCAGGACGGCCTTGATCTCGTGGGGCTTGGGAAGCTTCGTGCCGCGTTGCTCGGTACGATCCTCGAGCTCCTCACGAATGATGTCGTTGCATAACTCGACGCATTCGTCACAGATGAACACCGACGGGCCGGCAATGAGCTTGCGGACCTCGTGCTGGCTCTTGCCGCAGAACGAGCAGTAGAGCAGCTTGCCGTCGTCGTTTCGTCCGCGGGTCTCGTTCGACATATTGCCCTCTGTTGCAGTGCCGGCGTCCGGGCCTGCTCCACCCTTTCGCCTAGCTCGTATATATCATGCAGGCCGCAGCCCGCGCAAAGCACCTACGTCGCGTTTCCGAACGATATTAACCCGGTGCACCGGCTTCCGGCGTCGCGCGGCGCGCCAGCACGGTGTCGATCAGGCCGTATTCAGCCGCTTCCTGACCGCTCATGAAATAATCGCGGTCGGTGTCACGCTCGATTCTGTCGAGCAGCTGGCCGGTATGTTTCACGAGAATGTCGTTCAGACGCGAGCGCGTCTGCAGGATTTCCTTTGCATACCGATCGAAATCGACAGCCTGTCCCTGAAATCCGCCCAGGGGCTGATGAATCATGATGCGGGAATGCGGCAGGCAGAAGCGCTTTGACTTCGCGCCGCCGGCCAGCAGCACGGCCCCCATGCTGGCGGCCTGGCCGACGCAGATCGTGCTGACGTCGGGCTTGATGAACTGCATCGTGTCATAGATGGAAAGCCCCGAGCTCACGGAGCCACCGGGGGAGTTGATATACAGATGAATGTCCTTGTCGGGATTCTCCGATTCGAGGAACAGCAGCTGCGCGACGACGAGATTCGCCATCTGGTCCTCCACGGGGCCGACGATGAACACGACCCGCTCCTTCAGGAGGCGCGAATAGATGTCATAGGCGCGTTCGCCACGGGCGGTCTGCTCGACGACCATCGGCACGAGATTGAGGGCCTTGGTTTCCATTTGCGGGATAATCCTCCTGATACTTCCGAACTTCTGTTGCCGTTCAGCTTCCGATCAGCTCGCCGAGATTCACCATCCGGGCGGTGACCTGACTGCGGCTGATGAGCCAGTTCAACACGTGGTCCTCGAGGGCCGCGTTCTCCACCTGGGCCATCAGCCCGGGATTCTGCAAATACAGGCTCTTCACTTCCTCAGGCCGCTCGTAGGGCCGGCAAATCTCATCGAGCTTGCGGGCGACCTCGGCAGGATCGGCTGTGAGTCCGTGCTCACGGATCAACGCGCCGATGATGAGGCCCAGCCGGACGCGGCGCTCAGCCACCTCCTCGTATGCGCTGAGGGGCGGTGCATCCTTCACGTCCTTGATGCCGAGGTTGCCCATCGCCTCGGACTGGAGACTGGCGGCCTCACGCGCCACCATCACCAGCGGCAGCGCCACGCTATTGGCGGCGAGCAGCTGCTCCATGATCTGGCGGCGCATCTCGGCACTGGTCCTCGATGCCGCTTCGCGCTCGAGATTCTCGCGGATCTGGCGACGGAACTCGGCCAGATCGCCGCTGCCGACGCCAAAGCCCCGGATGAACTGCTCGTCAACCGCCGGCAGATCGGTCGCGGTGACCTCGTGCACCAGCACGTCGAAGATCACGTTCTCGCCACGCAGCTTCTCCTCGCGATAGTCGGCGGGGAATCTGGTCGTGAAAGTCTTCCTTGCGCCCGCGGTGAGTCCGATCAGGTTCGACTCGAAATCGGCGAGCATCCGGCCTTCCCCTATCACGATCCCCAGTTGTTCCGCCTTGCCGCCTTCGATGGGTTGTCCGTTCAGCGTGCCCTCGAAATCCAGCACGACCCGGTCCCCCTGGGCGGACTCGCGTTCGACGGCCTTCCAGCCAGCCCTCTGTCGCCGCAGCCGTTCTAACGTACGGTCGATATCGGCATCGGTGACGTGAGTCTCCGGCTTGTCTATGCGCAACTGGTCGATGCCGGCGACGCTGAACTCGGGATACACCTCGAAGACGGCCGTGTACGAGAAGTCCTGGCCCGATTGCGGAGGATCGGCCTCGATCCGCGGACTGCCGGCCGGCCGGAGCTTCTCCTGCGCGATGGCCTCCGTATAGCTCGACTGGACGACCTCCTGTAGCACTTCCTGCCGGATGCGTGGCCCGAACCGCTGGCGGATGACGTGGGCGGGAACCTTGCCCGGCCGGAAGCCCTTGAGGGCCGCGGTTTTGCTGGCGGACTTCAGGCGCGCCTCGAACTCCTGCTCGATGCGCCCCGCCGGAACCTGGACGCGCATGCGCCGTTCCAGGCCCGCGCCCGCTTCCAATGAGACCTGAACATCAGTCAACGCCGATTCCTCTTGCGGAGCGGGGACATGGGGACCCGCAGTGGTGCGAAAGGAGAGACTCGAACTCTCACGGGTTGCCCCACAGGAACCTAAATCCTGCGCGTCTACCAGTTCCGCCACTTTCGCGAGCGGCCGCCACCCGGCGACGGTTCCTCATTATAACCAAGAGCCTCCGGCGTCCCCGGATCCGCCTCGCCCACACACAATGCGGCCACTGTCACCGCGCCGAATGGACTGAGCTCGGCACGCCATCTGATAACTCCTTTTATAACATATTGTTAAGAGACTTTTATATAGAATTCGTTCAGCTCTATTTCCGCTTCATTGGGTCTGCGCCATCGCAACAGGTGCGCGTGTGTTATCTAGTCGGCGAGACAACCGATCGAAGGAGCCCGCCGTGAGAACAGCAAGATCATTCGCGCCCGCCATCGTCACCATGGCACTGTCAATGGCGACAGGCGCCGCGCTCGCTGCAGATCCTGCCCAGGAGGCAGCCGCGGTAGTCACCGCGTTCAACACCGCCATCAGCAGTCGCAATCTCGACAAGGCCACGACACTTCTTGCGCCCGGCGGCGTGCAGCTCAGTCTGCGCCCGTCCCATACCGGGCTTGGTGGACAGCCCGCCCTGGCATCGGACTTGCGCGCGCATTGGTCGATGATTGGACCCGTCCTGTTTTCCGCCACGGCGGGCTACTCACGGAAGGCGGAGATCGTCAACGCCTACGCGGACGGTGACCTTGCCACGGTATGGGCAAAGATCGCCACCGAATCGGTTCATTCCGACAAGACGACGGCACGCGACAAGTTCATGGAGGTGTACCTGCTCGTGCGCAAAGATGGCGCATGGAAGATCGGCGCCATGGGCGACAACCGCAATCCGAACGACGTGGGCCTCGGTGGCCCGAAAACATGACGAGGCGCGATGCCGGATTGGAATTTGGTGGGCCGTGAAGGAATCGAACCTTCAACCAACGGATTAAGAGTCCGCTGCTCTACCAATTGAGCTAACGACCCACGATGGAATCGCCCTGCGCTGGCACACCAGCGCAATTCAGTTAACCGAATTCCAAAAGTCAGTCCGCCTCAAATCTTCAGCATTCCATCAATACATGAAGCGGACTGGGGTGGACGATGGGACTCGAACCCACGACGGCCGGAATCACAATCCGGGGCTCTACCAACTGAGCTACGTCCACCAACGACTCAAAAACAATCCGTAACTGCACTACTTGCTGGCGCGCCCGGCAGGAATCGAACCTGCAACCCCCGGCTTAGCGTACCACCACTGCTTTCGCAGCCAGCGCCCGCAGGGGCGATGTTCGTGGTCTGGACTATCCCTTCACCATTTCAGGTGCTGCACATCTAGTCTCTACGGAACCCTTCGATAGTCAGCAGCAAAGATAATGCTGACCATTCTTGGGCGTCTTTACCCTCCAGGCCGTGTTCGAGCGTGCGCTATCGGCGCCAGTATGGTGAATTCCTGCTCGAACAACTCGACCTGAGCCTTCAAGACACCCAGGTCACCCTTCCATTTCGTGTGGTGAACTGCCAGGACCGATTCGCAGTCCTGGCAAAGGTTACACCACCCTATGGGCCAACCAAAGGTTTCCACGGGATTGCCATCAGCACTACCTGCTAAGGTTTCCCCGTTACGGTGCAGTCCACTCAGGCGGTTTCGTTTCCCGCCAGAGGCTCCTTCACTCGATCTCACTCAAAGGCCGGTGCTCTATCCGTTGAGCTACGGGCGCACTGCGCTCAGCAAACCTGACGAGCCGGAAAATGGTCGGGGCAGTCGGATTCGAACCGACGACCCTCTGCTCCCAAAGCAGATGCGCTACCAGACTGCGCCATGCCCCGACGTTCGCCGGCCACGACAGGCGCGGTCATTATAACGGTCCCGCGATTGGGCGGCAGGATGATAAGGAGGAGCGAATACCCCGTCAATTGAACGTCCGCGGCGCGCCCTCGTGCGGGTTTCTGCAGGCAACCCGGTCTGGTATGTTGTGCCGCCATACCGTGCGCACGAACGCTGCCGAGCGAAGCGCCATGACCGCCCGCCTCATCGATGGACGCGCCATCTCCCGCGAGATTCGGGAGGAGATCCGCAGCCGCGTCGGATGAACGGCGCGCCGAAGGCCATCGCCCGCCTGGACTGGCGGTTGTCTTGGTCGGCAGCGACCAGGCCTCGCAGATCTACGTGCGCAACAAGCGCACCGCCTGCGAGGAGGTCGGGATCACGTCGCGCGACTACGACCTGCCGCGCGAGACGAGCGAGGCGGAGCTGCTGCGCCTCATCGCCGAACTCAACGCGGATCCGGCCATCGACGGCATACTCGTGCAGCTGCCGTTGCCAACCCACATCAACGAGCTCGCGATCATCGAGCACATCAGCCCGGTGAAGGACGTCGATGGCTTTCATCCCTATACGGTCGGCCGGCTGGCGCAGCGCATCCCGATGCTGCGCCCCTGCACGCCGTTCGGCGTCATGACCCTGCTGCGGCGGATCGGTGTGGATCCGAAGGGACAGCATGCGGTGGTCGTCGGCGCGTCGAATCACGTCGGCCGCCCTCTTGCGCTCGAATTCCTGCTCACCGGGGCGACCACGACGGTGGCCCATCGCTTCACGCGCGACCTGCGCGGCTGCGTCGCGGGCGCCGACATCCTTGCCGTCGCGGTGGGAAAGCCGGGCCTCATCCCCGGCGAATGGGTCAAACCGGGATCGGTGGTCATGGACATCGGCATCACCCGCCTGCCGGACGGCAGGCTTGCCGGCGATGTCGTTTTCGAAGCCGCGAGCGAAAGAGCCGCCTGGATCACGCCGGTGCCGGGCGGAGTCGGTCCGATGACCGTCGCGATACTGCTGCAGAACACGCTGGCCGCAGCGATCGCCGGGCGCGAAGCTGTTCGAAGTGCCGCCCGGCAGCCGCGCCGGCGTTGCCTGACATCCCGGCTGAGGAACGCGGAAATGCCCACATGACGAGACGGAACCGATTTCCACTGCTTGCGGCGCTGGTCCTGGCCGGGATGTGCAGCGCGACACCGGGTTGGGCGGATGCGACGCAGGTCAGGATCGAAACGGAGGCCGGAAACATCGTCGTGCAGCTCGATTCCGAGCGGGCGCCGCTCAGCGTGAAGAACTTCCTTGAATACGCGCGTGAGGGGTTTTACGACGGCACGGTCTTTCACCGGGTCGTGAATGGGTTCGTCATCCAGGGGGGCGGCTACGACGAAAAGATGACGCTGAAACCCGTGCGTCCGGGCATACCGAACGAATCCGGCAACGGGCTGAGCAACCGACGCGGCACGATCGCCATGGCGCGCAATCGCCGATCCTCACTCGGCCGACGCACAGTTCTACATCAACCTCGCCGACAACGTGGCGCTCGATCCGAAGCCGACGCGCTGGGGCTACGCCGTGTTCGGAGAAGTGTCGAGGGCATGGAGGTCGTGGACGACATCGGCCACCGCGCCACCGTAACGAGAGACCAGCTGCCGGACGTCCCCGCGCAACCAGTCTTGATCAAGCGAGTCGTGGTGCTCTCCGGCGCGGCACCGTGACCGAGCGGCTGTTCATCTCCGACCTGCACCTCGACTCCGTCGCGCCCGCTGGCAACCGCGGCATTCCTGAAATTCCTGCGAACCGATGCACTGCGTGCCGAGCGGCTTTACATTCTCGGCGACCTGTTCGAGTTCTGGATCGGCGACGACGATGACGACACTCACTCGCTGCGAGGTGCTGGCCGCGCTGCGCGATTACACCGCGAGCGGCCGGCCGTGCCTCGCGATGCGCGGCAACCGGGATTTCCTCCTCGGCAGGCGCTTCGAGGAACGCACCGGGGCGCGGTTGCTCGCCGATCCCACCGTGGAAGACATGTTCGGCGAGCGCGTCCTCATCATGCACGGCGACCTGCTCTGCACGGATGACCGGGCGTATCAGCGCTTTCGGAGAATCGTCAACAACCGCGTGCTACAGCGCCTCTTCCTTGGCCTGCCGAGGTCGTGGCGCCGTGCCGCTGCGGCCACCGGCAGACGCAGGAGCCGCTCCTACACCGCGAGCGGACCGCCGGGCATCATGGACGTGAGCCCGGCTGCCGTCGCCGTCGCCATGGCTCGGGCCGGCGTACGCATCCTCCTTCATGGCCACACCCACCGGCCGGCCGTCCACCATCTGGAGCTCGACGGCCGGCCGGCGACGCGCATCGTGCTCGGCGACTGGTACGAGCAGGGCAGCGTGCTCCGCTGGTCGCCGTCCGGATTCGAACTCACGGCGCTCGCGTTCGCCTGAGCAGGCGTTGCTTCAGGCGGATGCAGGCCGCCAGGCGAGCACTTCGCTCGCGGACTGGAACCGTCGCCTCGGGATCCTTGGCGAGCATGCGCTCGATCGCCGGCTGGAAACGCGTGAGGCGCCCGGTCAGCTGCGGTATCGGCGCCTCACGATGCTGGATGATGACCGACATCGCGGCCGGCCCGTCGTAGGGCTTCTGTCCGGTGAGCATCTCGTAGAACACGATGCCGAGGCTGTAGATGTCGCTGCGCTGGTCCACCGGATTGCCCTCGCCCTGCTCGGGACTCATGTAGTAAGGCGTTCCGAAGATGGCGCCCGTCCCCGTGATTCCCGCCTTGAATTGCGCATGCTTGGCGAGCCCGAAATCGATGAGCACCGGCGTCTCGTCCTCGCGGAACATGACGTTGGTGGGCTTGAGGTCGCGGTGATAGATGCCGACCGCGTGCAGCGCACCCAGCGCGCCCGCGATGACGTGCATCCAGGCGAACGCCTGTTCGCTGCTGATGCCCTCCGCTGATGCGCCGCTTCAGGCTGCCGCGGCTGCAGTATTCCATCGCGATATACGCGTGATCGTCCGCCACACCGAGGTCGAAGATGCGCACGACATTCGGATGATTCACCTGCGCGATGAGCTCGTACTCCTGGAGAAACCTGTCGAAGTGCTTCTCGCTGCCCGAATCGGGGACCTGGCGCAGCACCTTCAGGACCGCCATTCTTCCGGCTGCGAGCTGACGAGTCAGGTAGACCGAGGAGATGTCGCCGTCGCTGAGAGTGCGCACGAGTTCGTAACCGGGCAGGCCAGGCAGGCCCTGCCTTCCCGCATCTCCCGCCTTTCCGCTGCCGTTGCCTGCGGCGCCGCCAGCGGCGAGTGCCTGCTCCATGGCCCCTATCAGGCGTGGATGGGTGAGAGTGGTGCGAGTCACGTAGTCTTCGGCCCCGGCCTTGATGGCCGCGACGATCTGGTGCTCCTCGCCCGTGCCGAGAAAAACGATGGGCGGGAAGCGCGGCACTTTACGCAGCTGCCGGATCCAGTCGATGGCATCACCGTGGCCTGCCGGATGACCCAGCAGCACGATATCGCTGCCGGCGCCGGAAAAAGCCGCTGGCAGACGGCCCGACGCGGCAGGATCGTAGTACTGCACCACCGCGCCGGGCCACCGCGCGGTGATGTGATGGCCCAGCAATCGCCGGAAATCGGCCTGGTCGTCGATGATGAAGATACGGGGACCCGTCATGACGCGAGGCTGCGCCGGCACTGCGGCGCGTTGCTGTCCGGGGGCCGGCCCATCAGGGCGGAGGTCAGGCCGCCCCGGCCCTGGAGCGGTGCGTTATCACCTCGACGTCCGCCGCATCGTCTTCGTGGGAATCCCTGGCATCCAGGTCGCGGCGGCTCCGGGCATCGTCGGAACGTTCCTCCTGGAGCCGCGCCAGGTAATCGGGCGTCACGTCGGCAGTCACATAGCGTCCCGAAAAACACGACGTGTCGAATTCGGTTATCGCGCCATTGTCATAGCGCACAGCCCGCACGAGATCCTCCAGATCCTGGTAGATCAGCCAGTCCGCGCCGATCAACTCGGCAACTTCCTGATCCGTGCGACCGGCCGCGACGAGCTCCCGGGTTGCCGGCATGTCGATGCCATAGACATTCGGATAGCGTACCGGCGGCGAAGCCGAGGCGAAGTACACGCGGCGGGCGCCCGCCTCCCGCGCCATCTCGATGATCTGTCGCGAGGTGGTTCCGCGCACGATCGAGTCGTCCACGAGCAGCACGTTCTTGTCGCGGAATTCGAGCTCGATGGCATTGAGCTTCCGGCGCACCGACTGCCGGCGTATTTCCTGGCCCGGCATGATGAACGTCCGCCCGATGTAGCGGTTCTTGATGAAACCCTCGCGGTACTTCACTCCGAGCCGGTGAGCCACTTCGAGCGCGCTCGTCCGGCTGGAATCCGGAATCGGGATGACAACATCGATGTCATGATCGGGGCGCTCGCGCAGGATCTTGTCGGCCAGACGTTCGCCCATGCGCAGCCTGGACTTGTAAACCGAAATCCTGTCGATGATCGAGTCCGGACGCGCAGAAATACACGTATTCGAAAATGCACGGCGTGTAACTCCGTGGACCGCCGCAGGGATTGCTGTGCAGGCGGCCATTGCTTTCGATGAACACCGCCTCGCCCGGCAGGATGTCGCGCACCAGCTCGAAATCGAGAGCATCCATCGCGACGCTCTCCGAGGCCACGATGTATTCCGGCCCCTCGGGCGTATCACGTCGGCCGAGACATACCGGCCGTATACCGTGCGGATCGCGGAACGCGACGATGCCGTGCCCGATGATCATCGCGACGACCGCGTAGCCGCCGCGGCAGCGCCGGTGCAGCCCGGCAACTGCGGCAAAGACGCCGCGGGGAGTGAGCTTTCGGCCGCTCTGGCGCTGCAATTCATCGGCGAACACATTGAGCAGTGCCTCGGTATCGGACCCGGTGTTCAGATGCCGCCGGTCGTGGTTGACCAGCAACTCCTTCAGTTCCGTCGCATTCGTGAGGTTGCCGTTGTGCGCGAGGCAGATGCCATACGGCGAGTTGACGTAGAACGGCTGTGCTTCGGAGGAGCTCGAGCAACCCGCGGTCGGATAGCGGGTATGCCCGATGCCGATGTTGCCCTTGAGACGCAGCATGTGGCGCTCCTGGAACACGTCCCGCACGAGGCCGAGCGCCTTGCGGCTGTACAGCGTCCCGCCTTCCTCGGTATTGATGCCGGCTGCGTCCTGGCCGCGGTGCTGAAGCACCGTCAGGGCGTCATAGAGCGCCTGGTTGACGGGGCGTTTAGCAACTATGCCGACGATGCCACACACGCGATCAGCTCCTGGAACGTCGAGAGTCGGCGGCTACGGGCAGAGGGGAAAACGACGACGTGGCGGGCCTTGCAAGCCCCGCCTCTGCAGCCTTGCGCAGGGCATCCGCCACGGGTGCCGCATACGGTACCAGTTTCGACTCGCGCCACCAAGGCTCATCGGTGAGTCCCGCCAACTGGATCGTGATCACGACGAGGCCCGCCAGCAGAACGCCGCGCGCGAGGCCGAAGACCATGCCGGCCGCCCGGTCCGCCCCGCCAAGTCGCGTGCTGTGCACGATCAGCGCGATGGCCCAGCTCACGACGCCGCCGACGATGAGGACGCCGACCAGCAACACGAGGCGAGCAGCCCAGATTCGCAGTTGACCGTTCGGCACGAATCCCGCCAGGTGCGGCGCGAGCGTTGCCGCATAGCGCTCCGCTATCCACACCGCAGCGATCCACACGACGAGCGACATCGCTTCGCGAAAGAGCCCGCGGAACAGGCCGATGACCGTGGACAGGACCACGGCGGCGAGCAGTACATAGTCGAGCGGCGTCAGGAGATGCACGCGGCCCGACCTACTGGGCCACGACCTGCCCGGTCTGTCCCGCGGCGGCGAGCCGGCCCGCGATCGCGGCCGCATCCTCGCGCGAGCCGGCGGGTCCCACCCGTACGCGGTAGAGCGTCTTGCCGCTGCGCGCGGCAGAGCTGACGAACGCGGCGAAACCGCGCTGCTTCAGGCTGGTCGTAAGCCGGTCGGCGTTTCCCTTCTGGCCGAAAGTGCCGACCTGCACCAGCCAGGAGCCCGAGACCGGTGACGATGCGGAGGCCGGCGTTGACGGAGGCTCCGCCGGCACGCTTGCGGGCTTCGGTGCCGGGGGAGCCGCCGCGACAGTCGCGCCGGCGGACGCCGCCACCGGCGCCGCAACTGGCGGGGCCGCGGGTGGCGCCACCGCGGGCGGATTCTCTGCCGGCAGGGACGGGGACTGGGGCGCTTGCGGGAGCCGTGTGGACGACGACGCGGTGTCGTTCAACTGAAAGGTATGAGTACGCAGCTCTTCGCTGCGCTGTCCCGGGACGGCTTCCTCCGGCACTTCGCCAGACCGGCCGTCGAGAATCATCGGCCCGACGATGACGAGTGCCAGGATCAGCACGCCGGCACCCACCATTCTTTCCTGCAGTCTTCGCTCCATGAATTCCGGGATTCAGCAGCCCGGTTCAGTATATGCCAAGCCAGCGCAGCGCGGGCCCGACCACGCGGAAGGAGCCGCATACCAGAATCCGTCCCGGGCGAGCCGTGAGTTCGCGCGCAAGCGCAAGAGCCTGCGCCGGAGCATCGGCCTCGAGCACGTTTGCAATGCCGAGCTCGCGCAGTCGCGCTGCGATGGACGAAGCAGACCGCGCGCGCGGGTCGTCAACCGTGCAGCAGATCCAGCGGCGCGCCAGCGGACCCAGCGACGCGGCGAACGCGTCGAGACTCTTGTCGCCCAGCAGGCCGATCACGATGGTCGTCTCCGGGGAGCGCGGCAGGGTGTCGAGCTGGGCCCGCAGGGTTTCGACCGCCTGGGGATTGTGTGCGACATCGAGTATCCATTCGTGCGCCTGCCCGATGATCTGGAAGCGCCCCGGAGGCCGGGCCGCCTCGATGACCTCGTTGATGGCGCCGACGTCCTGAAGCAGTGCGGGATCGTGCTGTTCCAGGGCGGCCAGCACGACGCTGACGTTACGGAGCTGTGCCGCGGTTGCCGCCTGCGGGTAACGCAGTCCCTCGATCAGGCGGCTCTCACCCCGCCAGGCCCAGAGGGGTCGGGACGGCGTGAAATCGAACTGCTCGCCGAGGCAGTACAGCCGGGTCCCACGCTCCGCGGCGACCCGACGCACCGCCGTCGGCACCGGCCAGTCGCCGTAGAACCCGGGGCGCCCGCCGCGCAGGATCCCCGCCTTCTCCGCGGCGATCTCCTCGATCGTGTGGCCGAGAAACTCCTGGTGATCGAGGGCCACCGTCGTGATCAGCGCGTAGTCCGGATCGACGATGTTGACGGCATCCAGCCGCCCACCCATGCCGACCTCGAGTATCCAGGACGTCGCATCCACGCCGCCGGAAAACGCAGAGCGCGGCGAGCGTGCCGAATTCGAAGAACGTCAGGGGGACATCGCCGCGCGCGGCTTCAACCTGGTCGAAAGCCTCGATCAGCTCGTCGTCGGCCACGGCGCGGCCGCCCAGGCGGATCCGCTCGTTGTAGGCAAGCAGATGCGGCGACGTATAGACGCCGGGTGTCCTGCCGGCGAGGATCATGAACGCTTCCAGCAGGGCAACCGTCGATCCCTTGCCGTTCGTGCCGGCCACGGTGAATACCGGTCCTGGGGGCTGCCCGATGCCGAGCCGGCCCGCGACGGACGCCACGCGGTCGAGTCCGAGATCCATCCATCGCGGATGCAGCGACTCCTGCCAGCGGAGCCACTGCGGGAGGGTCCGCCCGCTCATGTGCGCATCAGGCTTCGGGAGCAGGCCGCTTCATCAGCCTCGCGAGCAACGCCGCCGTCTCGTCGCGCATCCGGCGTCTGTCCATGATCATGTCGATTGCGCCGTGCTCGAGCAGAAACTCGCTGCGCTGAAAACCCTCCGGCAGGGTTTCCCGCATCGTCTGCTGGATCACGCGCGGCCCGGCGAATCCGATGAGCGCCTTGGGCTCCGCGATATTGATGTCGCCGAGCATCCCGAGGCTCGCGGAAACCCCGCCGGTCGTAGGGTCGGTGAGCACGGAAATGAACGGGATCCGGGCTTCCGCCAGTCTCGCGAGCGCCGCACTCGTCTTTGCCATCTGCATGAGCGAGAACAGGGCCTCCTGCATCCGTGCCCCGCCGCTCGCCGCAAAATTGATCAGCGGCATCTTGTTGTCCCGGCTATAACTGGCAGCACGGGTAAATTTCTCGCCGACAACCGAACCCATCGAACCGCCCATGAACCGGAACTCGAAGGCGCAGGCAACCACCGGCTGACCTTTGAGCAGACCCGTCATTGCCACCAGGGCGTCGTTTTCGCCGGTTTCCTTCTGCGCCTGAGCGATCCGGTCCCGATAACGCTTGCTGTCCCGGAACCTGAGCGGATCCTGCGGCACGAGACGCTCGGCGATTTCGCGGCCGGAATCGGGGTCGAGAAAAACCTCGAGCCGGCTGCGCGCGGACAGCCGCATGTGATGATCGCATTTCGGGCAGACGTACAGGTTGCGTTCGAGTTCGGCCCGATAGAGCTGGGCGCCGCATTCAGGGCACTTGATCCAGATGCCCTCCGGGACGGAGCGCGTCTTGCGCTCCGTCTTGATCCGCGACGGCATCAGCTTCTCGAACCAGGTCATCTGCCCGTCATCATAATCAAGAGGAAGCTATAGATCACCGGGCCAGAAAGGCTCCGGCTCCGGGATGGCGAGTTCCGCGGGATAGTGAACGCGCGTGAGGTACAGACCGGCAGCAGGCGCCGTCGTGCCCGCGGCGCGGCGGTCTCTGCTCTCGAGGACTTCGCGCAGCCAGCCGGGCGGTGCCTCGCCACGGCCGATGTGCACGAGCGAGCCAACGATGTTGCGCACCATGTGGTGCAAAAAAGCATTGGCGCGGCATTCCACGACGATGAACGGACCGTGGCACGACACTTCGAGGTGCTGAAGCTCGCGCATCGGTGACCGCGCCTGGCATTGCGCCGCGCGGAAAGCGCTGAAATCATGCTCTCCCAGGATGACGGGCGCTGCCGCCTGCATTGCCGCCAGGTCCAGGTCGCCGTGAAGCCACCACGCGCGGTCGCGCCGCAAGGCGGAGCGCGTCGGCCGGTTGAGTATCAGATAGTGATAGGTGCGCGCGGTTGCCGAATAGCGCGCATTGAAGCTAACCATGGTTTCCTGCGCCCATCCGATGCTGACCTCGGGCGGCAGATTGCTGTTGGCACCCAGCATCCACGCACGGCTTTCCCGGCGGGCCCGAGTATCGACATGTGCCACCTGGGCCGTCGCATGAACGCCGGCATCGGTGCGGCCCGCCGCCACCACGTTCACCGCTTCATCGGCAACGCGCGACAGCGCGTCTTCCACGACGGCCTGAATGGAATCGGCGTGGTCCTGGCGCTGCCACCCGCAGAAGCGAGTGCCGTCGTATTCGAGACCGATGGCCAACCGTGGCATGTCCGGGCCACCCGGGAACGGGAACCGCTCCCGCGAACGTCAGTGATCCAGGCTGTCGAGCAGCTGCCGCGCTTCCTGGCGCTGGGATGGATCTCCCTCTTCCAGCACCTCGTTCAGGATGCTGCGCGCCCCGTCCGGGTCACCCATGTCGACGTAGGCTCGCGCGAGGTCGAGTTTCGTGCCGACTTCGGTCATCGTCGGGTCTTCGGGACCCTTCACGCGCAGCTTTCTCAGGCCCGTCGCAGTGAGATCCTCGGGCGAGGGCTCTGAAACCGTGAGATCGAGATCCACGTTGAGCGCCTCGAGCTCCCCGGTCGTGGCGCTGAGCCCGGGGGTGATCAATGAATCGTCCGTCCGCGGCTGCTCCGCGGTGTCGCCCGCATCGCTCTTGCTCATGGCCGTGGCGAGGTTCCTGAGCGTGGGAGCCTTCTCCATCTCCGCCGTGGATTCCTCGGGCTCGCCGGTGCGCGCCGCCTCGCTCATGTCGAAATCGACGGCTGCGCCCTCTTCGGGCAGCGCCTCCTGGATTCCGGTGGCCATGCTGTGCGCCGCCTGATCGAGACCGGTCAGGTCGAGCCCCAGGTCCTCCACGTCGATTTCCGCGGTCGACTCGGCACGGTCCTCCGCGCCGCCGGCGCTGATACGTGCCGTCGTCTCGACCGTCGGCGTCTCCAACGTGCGCTCGCCGAGCGGCGTCTCGATGGTCGGCGATTCGTATCCGGAGATGGTCTGGCTCTCGATCGTCGGCGTCTCCATCGTGGAAGCAGCGTCTATTCCGGGCGCCTCGAGCGTCTGGATCTCCTGCGTCCGCGCCGACGTCCACGGGCGCGCGACCTGCGTCGGCAGTTCCGATTCCAGCTCCCCCGTCTGGCCGCTGAGATCGAAGTCGAGACCGCCGGCGTCTCCGAGCGCCAGATCGACGGTGCCCCCGCCGCCCGCCGTGAGCGCCAGGTCCATCTCCTCGGCGGCCGGCCCCGCGGCGCCGGCGAACATCGCATCGGACGGGCACAGCTGCTTGCCCATGATGACGACGCGCTTCCAGTCCGGATCCGTATCGGAACCCACGCGCTCGCGCAGCGCGCGCGCCTCCTTCAGGAATCCCTCGCGGTTTTCCCAGACGAAATAGACATCGAGCAACTTCAGCTGCAGATCGCGACGCGCCGGTTCCCGGGCCAGCGCGGCGGTGAGAAGATCGCCGGCCTGGTCATACAGGCCGTAGGCCATGTGAAAGTCCGCCTCGGCGAGGGGATCGGCCTGATCGAGATTGACGGGGCTGTCCGTGCTGATGGTCCGCTCGAGCGGAGTCTCGTCGTCACCACGCGGCACGGCGCGGCGCTCGAAGCCGCCAGTCGCACGGGCCGGCTCCTCGATGACGATCATGTCCTCGTCGCGCCGTCCGCGCGGTGCGGCTTCTTCGGCCTCATCGGCCGCGCCGGCGCGAGCACGCACGGCGGCCGGCCGCCACGGTGGGGCGCCCTCCCCGGCCGATCGCCGCCGGGCGACGAGCAAGGCGCCAATGAGCACGACAGCCGCGGCGATCCAGAGCCACTTCGAGAGTGCGAGGTCGGCGATGGTCTGCAGGAAGCCTGGTTCCGACGGTCTTTCCGGCTTCGGCGGCTTCGCCGGCTTTGCCACCGCCGGTTCTTGCGCAGCCTGGGTTGGGGGCGGAGGTGTGGCGGCCGGAGGGGCGACCGCGGCGGGCTCGCCGGGAGCGGGGGCGAGCCCGGTCTTGGGCTCGACCGCGACCTCCCCGCCCTCGGCGCGGGAGAGCTGGTCGCGGAGATTCTTCAGCTCCGCGTCCCTGAGCGCCAGCAGTCGCCTGTTTTCCTCGGCCTCTGCCCGCAGCTTCTGCACTTCCGCCTGGCTGGCCGCTGGTGCCGCCTCAGGCGCAGGCTGCTGCGCAGGGGGGACGAGCTCCAATCGCGCCGTGCCGCCCGCGCCACCTGTCGCGCGCGCGACGCCTGCCTGCCACTCCATGTTCTGCCGACGCACTTCCGCGGCAGCGTCGTCGCGAGCGAGGCTGTCCACCGCCGTGCGATCGGGCATACGCAGGACAGCGCCCGCCTGAAGCCGGTTGATATTGCCGGCGAACGCTTCGGGATTCGCGCGATAGATCGCGAGCATGACTCTATTGATGTCGGTCGCCCGATCCGGCCGATAGCGATCGGAGATGCCCCAGAGCGTTTCGTTGCGCAGCACGGTGTGCGCGCCGCCTTCTGCCGGCGGCTGCGCGCTCTCCGCCTGCACGGGAGCGGCCGCGGGCGGGGCCACTGCGGCCGGCGGCGGGGGAGCCGGGCGCGCCGCAGCCGGCTGCGCCGGCATGGACTGCTGCCCCGCGCCTGCCGCAAACGCCGGGGGGTCGAGCAGCACGGTGTACTCGCGCAGCAGGCGCCCCTGCGGCCAGCGAACCTCGAGCAGCAGCGTGACGAAGGGCTCCCCGACGGCCTGCGTCGAGCTCACGCGAATCACGGCGCCGCGCGGGCCCGGGACCACGGCAAACGTGAGATCGCCGAGAAACGTAGGCCGCTGCAAGCCGTACTGCGAGAACGTGTCAGCGGATGCCAGCGACACGCTCAGGCCGGTGATCTCACTCTGGACCTCGCTGAAGACGGGGATTTCTGCCGCGAACGGCTGATTCAGATATGACTTCGACTCGATCTCACCAAGGCCAAGGGCGGCTGCGCAGACAGGCAGCAGCCCTGCCAGCGCGGCACTTCCGAAAGCGGGAATTCGTGACATCACCGGTCCCCAACAAACATCATTCTGGCCACCCCAGGGTGCTCAGAAGGGAAGACGCACAAATCGCTCGCAAACCCCTGATAAGGCGGCGTCACTATAGCCTAAAAGCAAGGCCGCACCAAAATCCGCCGGGCCGAGCTGCGACGCGCTCATCACGTGCCGGCGCTGGCGGCGATGGGCGCCATGCCGGAACGCACGTCCGCGTTCTGAGACCTGTTGCGGAGGTACTGATCGATGATCACCAGAGCGAGCATCGCCTCGGCAATGGGCGCCGCGCGCAGGCCAACGCATGGATCGTGCCGCCCGGTCGTCACGATCTCCGCTGACCCGCCACCGCGAGTCACGGTCTCTCCGGGGAGGCGGATGCTCGACGTCGGCTTGAGGGCAATGCTGACGACGATGTCCTGCCCGGAGGAAATGCCTCCCAGCGTGCCACCGGAGGAATTCTTCATGAAACCGGTCGGCGAGATCTCGTCACGGTGACGGGAACCCTTCTGCTCCACGACGGCAAAGCCGTCGCCGAGCTCGACGCCCTTCACGGCATTGATGCCCATCATCGCGTGGGCGATCTCTGCGTCGAGCTTGTCGAACACCGGCTCGCCGAGCCCGACCGGGACCCCTGATGCGACGATGTTGATCCGTGCGCCGATCGAATCGCCCTCCTGGCGGAGTGCGTCCATATAGGCCTCCAGTTCGGGAACCCGCGAGGGATCGGCGCAGAAGAACGGGTTGTCGTCGATGACGGACGGGTCCGTGACGCCAAGGCGGATGGGCCCGAGCTGGGCGAGATAGGCCCAGATCTCGACACCGAGACGCTCGCGCAGATACTTCCGGGCGATGGCTCCCGCAGCGACGCGCATGACCGTTTCTCGGGCCGATGACCGGCCGCCGCCGCGATAATCGCGGATCCCGTATTTCTGCTGGTACGTATAGTCGGCGTGACCGGGACGGAACTTGTCCTTGATGTTCGTATAGTCGCGCGCACGCTGGTCGACGTTCTCCACCAGGAGGCCGATCGGGGTTCCGGTAGTGACGCCCTCGAAGACACCGGACATGATGCGCACGACGTCCGGCTCCTTGCGCTGCGTCGTGTGTCGCGATTTCCCCGGGCGACGGCGTTCGAGATCCCGTTGAATGTCATCCTCGCAGAGCGCCAGGCCAGGAGGACAGCCATCGACGATGCAGCCGAGCCCGGGGCCATGACTCTCGCCGAACGTCGTCACCGCGAATGCCTTGCCGATGGTGTTGCCGGCCATGGTCTTGCCTCATCCTGCGCGGGCACTGTGCCCGCCGCCGTCATTCTCGCGCGGCAGGTCGGCGGCCGCCACTAGGGCGATGCCGTCACCGCCATGTTCGAATTCGGGCCAGATGAATGGAATGGACGGAAAGGCGGCCTCGAGCGCCTGGGCTCCCGCACCCACCTCCACGGCCAGCCACCCGTCGGCGGCGAGACGCGCGCCGGCGCCCGTGACGATCCTCCGCACCAGGTCCAGGCCGTCCGCTCCTCCGGCGAGAGCGCCGCGGGGCTCGCAGGCAAACTCCGGCGGCATATGCTCGAGCTCCGCGTCAGGCACGTACGGCGGGTTCGATACGACGAGATCGAATTTCCCGGCGACACCGGCGAAGAGATCGGCCGCCATCAGACGGACGCGGTCCCCCACGCGATGGCGCCTGACGTTGAGCCGCGCGACCTCCAGCGCCTCCGCTGAGGTGTCGGTTGCCAGGACCGTGCTGCCGGGGAAAGCCAGGGCACATGCGACAGCGATGCAGCCGCTGCCCGTGCCGATCTCGAGGATGCGCAGCCCTCCCGCCGGACGCAGCCACGGCTCGAAGCGCGACGCGACCAGCTCCGCAAACGGCGAACGCGGGATCAGCACGCGGGAATCGACGTGGAAGGGCAGGCCCGCGAACCATGCCTCGCCGAGAAGATAGGCGGCAGGGACGCGGCTCTCGATACGCCGCAGGAACAGCGATTCGCAAAGCTCGCGCTCGCGCACGCTGACCGGCCGTTGATACGTGCCCGGCTCCGAGTGATCGAGGCCGAGCGCGTGATAGACGATTGCTGCGGCTTCATCGCGGCAGTTTGCAGTACCGTGCGCGCACACGACGCCTGCCCGCGCCAACTCGCGCTCGCCGCGTCGGATGAGGTCGGCCACGGTCTCACGCTGCGGATCGGTGTTCATCGACGTGTGTGCGGCGGCGTGCGCCGTCCCGGCGCGCCTCCCTGTAGAATGACACCGCTTAGTTTGCCACCAGCGCACGATCAGGTGCGGAGCCCGCCGAGTTTGCTCCAGCGCATTGCCGAAAGACTGTACCTCGCTCTGCAGCGGGCACTGCCCGCCCGGCTGCTCGCCCGCGGCGTGTACGTCATCGCCCGCAGTCGCCGCCCTCTCGTGAAGAACCTGCTCGTCCGGGGCTTCGTCCGCCTCTATCGTGTGGACACGAGCGAGGCAGCAGAGCCGGTCCCGGATGGATACGACTGTTTCAATGCGTTCTTCACGCGCGCGCTCAGGCCCGGCGCGCGGCCGCTCGACCCGGACCCGCTGGCCGTGGTCAGTCCGGCCGATGGGACGATCCAGCGGATGGGCCGCGTCTGCGCCGACCGGATTCCCCAGGTGAAAGGCGTCGACTACAGTGCCACGGCACTTCTCGGCGGCGAGCGGGCTCAACCGTATCGCGACGGATCGTTCGTCACGATCTACCTCGCGCCGCGCGACTATCATCGCGTGCACATGCCGGCATCCGGCCGGGTGGTCCGCATGACCCACGTGCCTGGTGAATTGTGGGCCGTCAACGCGACGACGACGGCACGCGTGCCTGGCGTGTTCGCGCGCAACGAGCGGCTGATCTGCCACTGCGAAGCGGATTGGGGTCCGTTCGCAGTCATCCTGGTCGGGGCACTCAATGTGGGCAGCATTTCCACGGCCTGGGCCGGGGAAGTGTTGCCGCGCCGGACGCGGGAGATCACGCACTGGGATTACGCCGCGGGCGAGGTGACGATCGTGCGCGGCGCGCTGCTCGGCCAGTTCAACATGGGTTCCACGGTCGTGTTGCTCCTGCCCGCGGGCGCAGTCTCGTGGCGGGACGATCTCGGTGCCGGTGAGGCCGTGCGCACCGGCGCTGCCCTCGGCAATCTCCACGGCGCGCGGGCCGTGGCATGACCTCGGCCGGCAGCGCATGGCGACCCGTTGCCGACGTTGCCACCGCGCGCCGGCGCGCTCGCGCGCTGGCGCAGCTCCGCGAGTTCTTCGCCGCGCGTGCCGTCCTCGAGTGCGAGACACCGGTCGTCGTCGGTCACCCGGTGAGCGATCCGAAACTGCAAAACGTTCGCTGCGAGCTCGGCGTGCGGCCCGGTATACCCCACTACCTGCAGACCTCGCCCGAATATCACATGAAACGACTGCTTGCCGCGGGATTTCCGGATATCTACCAGGTCTGCAAGGTATTCCGCGACGGCGAGTCCGGCCTGCGCCACCTCGCGGAATTCACACTGGTCGAGTGGTACCGCCTGGGCTTTGCCTTCGATGCCATCATCGCGGAGACATGCGAGCTCGTGGCGTGCATTGCAAACGGCTGGGGCCGCGAGCCGCCGCCGCCAGTGCGCCGCGGGTACTGCGACCTCTTCGGGGAGATCTGCTCGCTTGACCCGCTGTCTGCCGGTCCCGACGTGCTGCGCGAACGTGCCGCGGCGCTACTCCCCGGCGGCGTTTCCCGCGACCTCTGCGACAGCATCGGCGAGGACCACGGCGCCTGGCTGGATCTGTTGATGGTGGCAGTCGTCGAGCCCGGTTTGCGCGACCGCGGCCTGGTCGTCATCGATCGCTACCCGGCCGGACAGGCGGCGCTTGCGCGCCTGGATGCAGGGGACACGCGCGTCGCCGAGCGCTTCGAGGTCTATTGGGACGGCATCGAGCTCGCGAACGGCTACCACGAGCTCACCGACGCCGCCGAGCAGCGGCGCCGGTTCGCCGCCGATCGGTTGGAGCGCAGGAGGCTCGGGCTGCCCGATGCGCCGCCCGACACCGCGCTGCTGGCGGCGATGGAGTCCGGGCTTCCGGACTGCTGCGGCGTCGCGCTGGGATTCGATCGCCTGCTGATGGCCTGTGGCGGGTTCGGCCGGATTGCGGAGGTGATGAGCTTCCCGACGCCCGGGGACGTCTGACCGTCGGCTCTTACCTCACGCGCGAAATGTATTCCTTCGTGCGCGTATCTACCTTGATCATTTCACCCTCCTCCACGAAGAGCGGCACCTTCACGACGGCCCCTGTCTCGAGAGTCGCCGGCTTCATGCCGCCCGTGGCGGTATCGCCGCGTATTCCCGGGTCCGTCCGGACGATCTTGAGCTCGACGTGCGGGGGCGGCTCGACCAGCAGCGGCTGCCCATTCCACAGCGTGATGTTGCAGAGCATCTGTTCCTTGAGCCAGCTCTTTGCGTCCGCAACGGCCGCGGCGCCGGCACCATGCTGCTCGAAGCTCTCGGGCTCCATGAAGTACCAGATGTCGCCGTCGCTGTAGAGGTACTGCATGGGAGCGGTCACCACGTCCGCCGCCTCCGCCGTATCGCCGGACTTGAAGGTCTTTTCCACGGTCCGGCCGGTCTTCAGGTTGCGGACGCGCACCCGGTTGAACGCCTGGCCCTTGCCGGGCTTGACGAATTCGTTCTCGATGACGACGTAGGGGTCCCCATCGAGAAGGAGCTTGATGCCGGACTTGAATTCGCTGGTGGTGTAGCTCGCCATAGGCGCGCCATTCTAAGGAACTGCCCACACTTGTTCTACATAATCGTGGCGAGGTCACATAACCAGACACGGGTCACATAATCCGCGCGGTCCCGCCTGCCAGAATCATTGCCCGGTCAGTCCGCCAGGGCTGCCGTGGATCAACTGGTTTCCGGGGATGCGGACCTTGCGCGACGCCGTCGGTGTGCCTCTCATAATCGTCAGTCAACTCGACGACAACATTGCTGCCATCAACGGCGTGCTCCGGGAAGCCGGTCATGCGGTTCACTGCACGCGTGTTGCCGAGCCTGCCGCCCTGGAGGAAGCCATCTCCGAGCTGAACCCGGAGCTCGTGATGATCTTCGCTGACGAGTCCGACCTCGACCTCACCGGACTCTCGGGGACCATCTTCCGACGCAACCCGCCCATCCCGGCGCTGATCGTGCGACAGCAGGTGACGGAGCGGATGATCGCCGACGCCATCGCAGCTGGTGCACGCGACGTCGTGTCGCTGACTCACCGGGGCCGTCTGCAGGCAGTCGTGGAACGCGAGCTGCGGGCGCGGCGGCTGCAGGCGGCGCTGGATGGCGTGCTGTCATCGGCGAGCCAGTACCAGCAGGAACTGCGCAGCCTGATGAAAGGCGCCACCGAGGCAATTTCCGATGTCCAGGAAGGGATCGTCATCACCGCGAATCCCGCCTGGCTCGGGATGTTCGGCCTCGAGCAGGAGCAGGAGCTGGCCGGCCAGCCCTTCATGGACCTGTTCTCGGATAAGGACCAGGCGAGCCTCAAGGGCGCGATGCAGGCTTGCCTCAAAGGCAAATGGACGAACAGCGCGCTGCAGGTGACGGGACAGCGGCGCGACGGCTCGACAATCGGCCTCGAGCTCAAGCTGGAGCGCGTCACGGTGGACGCCGAGCCTGCCGTGCGAGTGATCGTGCCGAGCGAGCGGCCGGCCGGTACTTCGACCGAGGAGCTCGTGGAACAGGCCCTGTGCAAGGATCCGTCGACCGGCTTCCTGTTGCGCCATCATTTCCTGGAGCAGGTGGAGGCGAGACTGGCGAAACCTGCCGCGGCCGGAGTCCGCGCGATCGCCTACATCCGTCCCGATCATTTTTCCCGTGTTCATGGCGACGTCGGTCTCCTCGGCACCGAGGCGCTCATCATGCGTTTCGCGGAAATTCTTCGGGAGCTCCTGCAGCCGAACGACATCTGCGGCCGCTTCGGGGGCACCATTTTCACGGCGCTGCTGGAGCGCGGCACGATGACCGACGTCGAGGCCTGGGCCGAGCAGGTCCGCAAGGCGGTCGCGGGCCGGGTCTTCGAGGTGGATCACCAGTCGACGACGCTGACATGCACGATCGGTCTCACGGAAGGCGACGTCAACTCGCTGACTTTCGCCGAGCTGCTGACCGCCGCCGAGAAGGCCTGCCGCGTGGGACGCGACGCGGGCGGCAACAAGATCGAGCTCTGCGACACGACATCGGTAACGCAGAAGTTGCGGATTGCCGACGCCAACTGGGTGCCGCGCATCCGCGCGGCCCTCATGCAGAACCGCTTCCGACTCGTGCATCAGCCGATCGCCAGCCTGACCGAAGAGATGCAGGGGATGTTCGACACCCTTGTCAGGATGGTCGACGAAGCGGGCAACCTCGTACTGCCGAACGAATTCGTGCCGCCGGCCGAGAGAGCCGGGATGATCAAGAACGTCGATCGCTGGGTCATCGGCGCATCGCTCTCGTTCTGCGCCTCGAAGCAGCCGACGCTCGTGTTCGTGCGCCTGTCGCGCGATTCCGTCCTGGATGAGACGCTGCCCGAATGGCTGAACGCGCGCCTGCGGAGCATGAAGGTGCCGCCGCAGCGGTTGTGTTTCCAGGTGAGCGAGGAAGTCGCCGCCCAGCAGCTGAAGCGGACGAAGGACCTGGCCGAGAAACTGGCAAAAGCGGGGTTCCGGTTCGCGGTCGATCACGTCGGCATGGGCCGCGATTCTTCGCAGCTTCTGCATCATGTGCCCATGCAGTTCATGAAGATTGACGGCAGCCTGATGCAGGGCCTGAATCGCGACCCCGATCAGCAGCGCAAGGTGACGAATCTCGCCCAGGTGGCCCGCAAGCTCAATATCCAGACGATCGCCGAACGGGTGGAGGATGCCAAGACCATGGCCGTCCTGTGGCAGATCGGCATCGCCTACTTTCAGGGGAATTTCGTGCAGAGCGGTGGCGTCGTCCTGGAGACCGCCCAGGCCAACGACGGCCGCGCCGTCGGCTAGTCCGCCTCCACTCGTGCTCATCGTCACCGTGCGTGACGCCCTTCACAATTTGAGCACGCCTGCAACGAAAGCCGCCGCCAAGGGCATGAAACGAGACGGGATTCGTTTACGGACTTATTGACAAATGGTCTCCTGCGCGACGACGCATCTGCTACCAACAATGGGATTGAATTCGGAGCGAGAATCATGGCCCGCGGTCGTCGCCGCTTGAAATCACGCCAGCACGGTTCGAAAGGAATCGTGCGGTCGCCGCTGTTCGTCGTGGCCGGTGAAGCGACGGTCATCCCGATACGCAGCCTCGTCAGGGCGCTCGCCACGACAGGCGCCGCGATGTCGGTGCTCGCCCCCGCCCACGCCGTGTCGCTCGGCGAGGTGATCGTCGAATCTACGCTCGGCCAGCCGCTCTCCGCCAGAATTCCCGTGGACCTCACCGCGGGCGAATCGATAGGTGCGGGTTGCGTGAGTTCGCCCGCGTCCCGGACGACCGAGCTTGCGAACGTGCCGCGACCGGTCTTGACCGTGCCCGAGACGGCCGTGCCAGGAACGCATTCGCTGCGCGTCACGACCAGCGGCCCGCTCTACGAGCCGATGTACGAGCTGCAGGTGCAGGTGCGCTGTACCGGGACCGCCCTCCTGGTCCGTCAGTACGTGTTGATGCTCGATCTGCCGGCCGCGGCGACGGTCGCGGCGCCGGCCGTTGCGGAAGTCCTGCCGCCGGCGCCTGCGGTGACCGCGGCGCTGCCCGCGCGTGCCGAGCCGCCACAGGCTCCCGTTGCCGCCCGCCCACCGCATCCCCAACATCGCGTCACGCTCGGGACTCCGATCGCGCCGGGATCCACCTATCGCGTCACCGCGGGTGACACGTTGTCGACCATTGCCGCCCGCGTCAGCGACCGGGGCGGTCGCGGGCTCTGGCGGACGGTGGATCTCATCTTCGAAGCCAATCCGCACGCCTTCATCGGGGGCAGCCAGGACCTGATCAAGCTCGGCAGCGAGATCTCGATCCCGGCGGCGCCCGACCACCCAGCTGTCATGCCCGAGTCCTCGGCCGCCGTTGCTCTTGCCACGCCTCCCGGGTTGCCGAAGGTGGAAGCGCCCCCGGCGGCGCCCCTGCCCGCCGATGTCGCTCCCGCAGAACCGCAGGTCGCGACCGGCAGCGCTGCCGTCGTTACGACACCGCGCGCCGAAGAAGCTCCGACGCCCGCAGCGCCGGCGCCGGTGTTCCAGGACGAGCAGGCGCCGGCCGTCACGACGGCGGCAACGCAGGAAGCAACCGCTTCGGCGCCGCCCGAACCCGCGCGGAGCCCCGGCGCGCCGCCGTGGCTCGCGGCGCTCATCGGCCTCCTGATCGGCGCGGCCGCGAGCCTTGTTCTTCTGCGCGAGCGGCTGACGGAAGCCCTGCGTACGCTCCTGTCCCGGGACGGAGAGCCGGTCGCCGCCCAGGCCGCTCCGGCAAGCAGTACGAACGTTCCTCCGCGGGTCGGAAGGACGCTGCTGCCGCCCGAGCCCTCCATGGTCGTGGTCGAGGAAAGACACGACGAGGCCGAGCCGGTCGCTGCCGAGACTGCTCCGCCACCCGCCCGCCGCCCGGCCGTACAACCGGCAGCGATAGAGATTACGGCCGAGAACGAACTGTCGAGCCTGTTCGGCGACGACAACGACCTGCATTCGCTGGAGAGTTATGAGCAGGAACCGGCACAGTCAGAGGCCGGTCTCGATCTCGACCTGAGCGCTGCTGCACCCGATGTCACCATCGACGAGGATATCGGCTGGATCGGCGACGAGACTGCACTCACGGCGACCCAGCAGTCGGCCGCCGTCGGGGATGCCGGCGGCATCGAAACGGAGCATATCGATCTGCAGACGCTCTCCGAGAAGGCGCCGGACGATCCCAGGATCTCCCAGACACTGAAGGAGGCGCTCAACCTGCTCGAAAGCGACTACGAAGAGGAGCTGACCGCGAGTCAGGTCATCGACCAGCGCAAGCTGAAAGAGGTTCTGGACGCGGGTAACGAGGAAGACACTCTGGTGCGCACCGGCACCGACCACAATCCGCGCCCGCGCCGCTAGACGAGCATTCAGTCAGCAGGCCGACGGGGCTCGAGGCCATCGACGGAACGCCATCCACGGGGCAGCACCAGTCCCCTGCGGCCGCGCTCGCCGGCGTAATGGCCGAGGTCCGCCGCCTTCAACGTCATGACACGCTGGCCGCTGCTCACGAGGAGATCGTCCGCGGGCCCGAGCACCGTGATCGCCGCGAGCCGTTCCTCGCCTGATTTCAGCTTGCCCGCGGGAATCCCGAGGATGCGGTTGCCCTTTCCGCGTGGCAGCTCCGGGAGCTCGCGCGCGGGGAATACCAGCATGTGCCCCTCGGAGCTCACGGCCGCGACGAGCGCGTCCCCCGGGAAATCACCCGCCGGGCACGGGGCCGGCACGACGACGTCCCAACCCGGCTTCAGCCGCAATGCTGCCTTTCCGGCCCTGTTGCGGGTGTGCAGTTCGGCCAATCGGGCGAAGAAGCCGTAGCCGGCGGTGCTGGCGAGGAGCCAGCGCGCGTCCGGCTCCCCGATCATCGCCCCGCGAAAGCTGGCCCCATCCGGAGGATTGAGTCGCCCCGAGAGCGGCTCGCCCTGACCGCGCGCCGAGGGCAGCGAATGCGCCGGCAGGCTATACGCCCGCCCTGTAGAGTCGAGGAACACTGCGAGCTGGGTGCTGCGGCCGCGCGCGGCACACAAAAACGAATCACCGGTCTTGAAGCTCAGGGTCGCGGGATCGATGTCGTGGCCCTTCGCCGCCCGCGCCCAGCCGCGCTGGGACAACACGACGGTCACCGGCTCGGAGGCCACCAGCTCCTCCTCCGCCAGCGCCTGCGCCGCCGGGCGCTCGATCAGGCCGGTGCGCCGCTCGTCGCCGAACTCGGCGGCGAGACTCTCTATTTCTTCGCGCACGAGCGAGCGCAGTTTCGTTGGGCTGCGCAGGATCTTGTCGAGCCGTTCGCGTTCGGCGGCGAGCTCGGCCTGTTCACCCTTGATCTTGATCTCCTCGAGCTTCGCCAGGTTGCGAAGGCGCAGATTCAGAATCGCCTCGGCCTGTACGTCCGTCAGCCGGAACTTCTTCATCAGGACCGGTTTTGGCTCGTCCTCGCGCCGGATGATCCTGATCACCTCGTCGATATTCAGATACGCGATCAGCAGGCCATCGAGAACATGCAGCCGCTCCTCGACGCGCTCCAGGCGGAAGCGCAGCCGCTTTTTTACGGTATCGATGCGGAAGGCGAGCCAGTCCTTGAGGAGCGTGCGCAGGTCGCGTACCGCCGGCCGCCCGTCGGTGCCGATCACGTTGAGGTTGACGCGCAGTGTCCTCTCGAGATCCGTCGTGGCAAAGAGGTGCAGCATCAGCGCCCCCACGTCCACGCGGTTCGAGCGCATGGCGATGACCAGTCGCGTCGGCTCTTCTTCGTCCGACTCGTCGCGCAGGTCCTCGACCATCGGCAGTTTCTTCGCCCGCATCTGGCCGGCGATCTGCTCGAGGATCCGGGCACCCGAGGCCTGGTAAGGCAGGCTGTCGATGACGACGTTGCTGTCTTCGACGCTATAGGTCGCCCGCACGCGCAGCGTGCCCAGGCCCTTCGAATAGACCTCCACCATCTCGTCCCGGGAAGAGACGATCTCTCCTCCGGTCGGAAAATCCGGGCCCTTGATGATCCGCATCAGCTGGCGGATCGAGAGGTCCGGTTCTTCGAGCAGCTTGACCAGACCGGCCGCCACTTCGCGCAGGTTGTGCGGCGGCACGTCCGTAGACATGCCGACCGCGATGCCCATCGCGCCGTTCAACAGCAGATTCGGCAGCCGCGCGGGCAGCAGCGCCGGCTCACGCAGCGTGCCGTCGAAGTTCGGGACCCACTCGACCGTGCCCTCCTCCAGCTCCGCAAGCAGCACCGACGCATAGGGACGCAGCCGCGATTCCGTGTAGCGCATGGCCGCGAATGACTTCGGGTCGTCGGCCGAGCCCCAGTTGCCCTGCCCGTCGATGATGGGATAGCGATAGGAGAAGTCCTGAGCCATGTGCACCATGGCCTCGTAACAGGCGCTGTCGCCGTGCGGGTGGAACTTGCCGATGACATCCCCGACAGTGCGCGCGGACTTCTTGTGCTTGGCCCCGGCGGCGAGGCCGAGCTCGCTCATTGCGTAGATGATGCGACGCTGCACGGGCTTCAGGCCGTCGGCGATGTGGGGCAATGCGCGGTCGAGGATCACGTACATCGAGTAGTCGAGGTACGCGCGCTCCGTGTACTGGCGGAGCGGCATCTGTTCGATGCCTTCGAAGTCCAGTTTGTCCTGCTTCGTCACACCTGGACCTGCGCGAGATTGCCCTTCGTCTCGATCCAGCTACGCCGGTCCGCCGCCCGTTTCTTGCCGAGCAGCATGTCGAGCAGCTGTTCAGTCTTGTCGCGCGCATCTATCGTGAGCCGGACGAGACGGCGCGTTTCCGGCGCCATCGTCGTCTCCCGCAGCTGCGACGGGCTCATCTCTCCGAGCCCCTTGAAGCGGGTGACGCTCACCTTGCCCTTGATGTGCTCCGCTTCCACGCGGTCAAGAACGCCCTGGCGCTCGGCATCGTCCAGCGCATAGAAGACTTCCTTGCCGACATCGATCCGGTAGAGCGGCGGCATCGCGACGTGCACGTGTCCCGCCTGCACCAGCCGGGGGAAGTGCCTGACGAACAGCGCGCAGATGAGGGTCGCGATGTGCAGCCCGTCCGAATCCGCATCCGCCAGGATGCACACCTTGTGATAACGGAGATTGGACAGGTCCACGCTTCCAGGGTCCACCCCCAGAGCGAGACTGATATTGTGGACTTCCTGGGAGGCGAGGAGCTCCGCCTGCTCGACCTCCCAGGCATTCAGGATCTTGCCCCGCAGCGGCAGCACGGCCTGGAACTCACGGTTGCGCGCCTGTTTGGCCGAGCCGCCTGCCGAGTCTCCTTCCACCAGGAACAACTCGCCTCGCTCGGCGTCTTCGCTCGTGCAGTCGGCCAGCTTGCCCGGCAACGCCGGACCGGAGGTGATCTTCTTGCGCACGATCGCCTTGCCGGCCTTGAGGCGCTCCTGTGCCGCGCTTATGGCCCGCATCGCAATCTGGTCGCCGGTCTCGGGATGCTGATTGAGCCAGAGCGCGAACGCATCCTTGACGATGCCGGAGACGAAGGCCGCGCATTCACGCGACGACAGCCGCTCCTTCGTCTGGCCGGAGAACTGCGGGTCCTCGAGCTTGACGGAGAGCACGTACGCCACACCGTCCCACACATCCTCGGGCGCGAGACGGACGCCGCGCGGCAGGAGACTCCGGAACTCGCAATACTCGCGGAGCGCATCGGTCAGACCGGAGCGCAGCCCGCTGACGTGCGTGCCGCCCTGCGTGGTGGGTATGAGGTTCACATAGGATTCGGCGGGCGGTTTCGCATCACCGGTCACCCAGAACAATGCCCACTGCACCTCTTCACGCTGGCCTTTGGCCTCGCCGGTGAATGGCTGTGAGGGCAGCGTGCCGGCATCGCCGACGGATTCGCTGAGGTACTGGCCGAGTCCGTCGCGGTACTCCCACGCGAAGGACTGTTTCGGGTGCTCGATCTCGAAGCCTATCTTGAGCCCCGGACAGAGCACCGCCTTCGCCTGCAGCGCGTGCCGCAATTCGGGCACGGAAAACTTGTCGGTATCGAAATACTTCGGATCCGGCCAGAAGCGCAACGTGGTGCCCGAATTGTTCTTGCCGACCTTGCCAACGACCTCGAGCTTGCTCGCGCGGTTGCCGCCGCGGAAGCTCATGTTGTATTCCTGGCCGTCGCGACGAACCCAGACTTCGAGGTTCTTCGAGAGGGCATTCACCACAGAGACGCCGACGCCGTGCAGACCACCCGAGAAGCGGTAGTTCTTCGTAGAAAACTTTGCGCCCGAGTGCAGCCGCGTCAGGATCAGCTCCACGCCCGGCACCTTCTCCTGGGGATGAACGTCCACCGGCATGCCCCGGCCGTCGTCCGAGACCTGCAGCGAACCGTCCCGGTGCAACGTCACGTCGATGCGGCCGCAATGACCCGCCAGCGCTTCGTCCACGCTGTTGTCTATCACTTCGTGGGCGAGGTGATTCGGCCGGGAGGTGTCGGTATACATACCCGGCCGACGCCGGACCGGGTCGAGGCCGCTGAGGACCTCGATCGCTGACGCATCGTACTTGGCGCTCATATGCTCGGCATTCTCGCGGATGTACAAAGGTGCGTGCCCGCCAGGCAACCGGCGCCGCCCTCGCCCGGATTGCTCCGCGACGACGAGGATCGTCTGGCCGACGCTGCCGGCCGTGGGGGAACGCGCACAACGCTGCGAATAGTATTACCGCCACGGCGCCGAGGCCAGTGCCGGCGGAAGCCGGAGGCGCTAGTCGAGGTCGGCGATGAGCGATTCGCGCACGACTTCGGGCACCTCGTCGATGCGCACCGCGCAGAGGGGATGGTCGACTCCCGCGCGCAACGCCGCGCCTTCCTTGAGCGCGGCAATCATCGCGGGCGTCAGCTCGAAACGGAGAAAGTGAACTGATGAGGTCTTGGTCTCGGTGCTGCGCTCGAGGTCCTCGTCGGCGATCGCCGTTACCGGTTGCAGATCGTCCACCTGGACCCACACCCGGTGCTCGATACCCACCAGCCGCTCGAGCTCACGCTGTCGCTCCGCCGGGTCCGGGAATTCTATGAGCAGGGTCGCCTTCCAGTTACTCCCATCCGGGATCAACGGGTTATAGGCTTCGAGCTCCTCGCGGATTCCCTCCTCCTCGAAGATCCGCTCAGTGCGCAGCATTTCCTGCACCTGGTACTGCATGGTCAGCCGATCCTCGAAACACAGCGTCAGGTGTTCCCCCAGATGCAGCCGCCGGTGTCGCTTGTGCTCGATGACACGGGCGCGGAACTCGTCCCTGTGCCGGGCGTACTCTTCCAGCTTGTAGAGATCGCCGATATCGAGCTTGTTCATGCCGGGGACACCGCGCGTCGCGGCTCAGATGCCGTAAGCCTGGCGCAGCAACGCCAGGGGATGCGAATGATTGTGCTGCGAGAGGCCGCCATCGATCTGCGCGCCTGCCATCGGGCAGTCGCTCGTGAAATGAGAGGCGCCGAGGTCATTCACGCGCGTCATCACCGGTCTGGCGATCTTGAGTGAGGCTTCGCGGAACCGCTTCTTGATGCCATACGTGCCGTCATGACCCGAGCAGCGCTCGATCGCGTGCACCTCGGTGCCGGGCACCAGCTCGAGCGCCTCCTTCGTCTTCAGGCCAATATTCTGCACGCGCAGGTGGCAGGGCACCTGGTATGCGACCTTGCCGAGACTGGTCTTGAAATCGGTCCTGAATTTGCCAGCCCTGTGACGCAGCATCAGATACTCGAACGGATCGTGGAATGCCTCGGCGACCGCTTTCACCTCGGCATCGTCCGGGAACATGAGCGGCAGCTCCTGTTTGAACATCAGCACACAGGACGGTATGGGTGCGACGATGTCCCACCCCTCGCGCACCCAGCGCGCGAGCTCCGGCACATTGATGGCCTTCGCGTCGGCGATGGATTCCAGGTCACCGAGCTCGAAACTCGGCATGCCGCAACACTTTTCCGTTGCGGCCAGTGTCACCTCAATGCCGTTATGCTCGTATATGGCAACCAGGTCCTCGCACAGCTGCGGGAGATTGCGGTTGCCGTAGCAAGTCGTGAACAGCACGACCCTTCCGAACGTGCCGCCTGCCTCACCCGATGGCGACTGCACCGGACGGGTCCGCGCGAGCCTGCTCCTTGCTGAGCGGCTTTCGAAGCGCGGAATCGGTGCATCGCGCGCCACCCCGAGTGTAGCTTCCAGCACCGCCCGTCCCGCGGCCGTGGCATTGACCGCGTTGACGACCTCCGCGACGACAGGGACTCCGGCGAGCGAGCCGACCCTGTCCGTATCTGCCAGCACCCGGTCGCGCCAGCTCGCGCCTTCGTCGCGAAGTCGCTTGGCTTTCGCGCGCAACATCAGGTGCGGAAAGTCGATGTTCCATGGATGCGGGGGCACGTAGGGACATTTCGACATGAAGCACATGTCGCAGACATAGCAATGATCCACGACTTCCCAGAACGCCTTGCGCGGCACGCCTTCGAGCTCGCCGCTGTCGGTGGCATCGATCGCATCGAACAGCGTGGGGAAAGCGTTGCAGAGGCTGAAGCAGCGGCGGCAGCCGTGGCAGACGTCGAAGACGCGCTCTAGCTCCTGGTGGAGCGCGGCAGCATCGTAGAATGCCTCCGACTGCCACTCGAGCGGATGCCGCTGCGGGGCTTCGAGACTACCTTCGCGCAACCTGGGAGGATCGGCCATTAGTGTCGCGTCACGCTGCAGCCAGGCGAGGCCAAGCGCCCGCGTTGCCGGGTGCCCACCGCCGGCTTTCGCGGCACCTGGTCAGCGGCCCAGGGTGTCCAGAGCCTTCGTGAATCGATTGGCGTGTGAACGCTCGGCCTTGGCGAGCGTCTCGAACCAGTCGGCAATCTCGCCGAATCCTTCGTCACGCGCTGCCTTCGCCATACCCGGATACATGTCCGTGTACTCGTGCGTCTCGCCCGCGATGGCCGCCTTCAGATTTGCCGACGTCTCGCCGATCGGCAGGCCAGTCGCCGGGTCTCCCACGGCTTCGAGATACTCGAGATGCCCGTGGGCATGGCCGGTCTCGCCTTCCGCCGTGGAGCGAAACACCGCCGCCACGTCGTTGTAACCTTCGATATCCGCCTTCCCTGCGAAATACAGATAACGGCGGTTCGCCTGGGACTCGCCCGCGAACGCATCTTTCAGGTTCTTTTCCGTCTTGCTGCCTTTGAGATTCACCTTGTCCTCCTCCGATACTGCACCGATAGTTTAGACTTATTCTAAATATAGCCACACCCATCCCGCGCTGTCAATCCGCAACGAGGCACTATACGCGCCGTTTCCGCCGCATTGACCGGCAGAAATACGTATGCGACCTTAGCTTCTTCTCTCATCATCATGCGTCTTCCACATGACGGAACTGCGCCGCCCGCGTATCGATCTCGAAAAGGCCTTGGCCGAGCTCGAAGAGATCGTGGAACAACTCGAGTCCGGAGATTTGCCGCTGGAGAAGTCTCTGAAGCAATTCGAGCGGGGCGTTCGCCTGTCGCGCGAGTGCCAGTCGGCTCTCAAGGACGCGGAGCAGCGCGTTCAGATCCTGATGGAGTCCGAACTCAAGGATCTCGATCCGGGTACGCTGGCCGCCATGGACGGCGAAGCCGAGGACGACGAAGAATCCTGAATCCTCAGGTGCGCGTGCCGTTCGAGCCCTGTAGGCGGCGTATGAGCGAGCGCAGAAACACCTTGTTGAAGCGGAGCTGACAGTCGGTGGATACCTGCTCGAGCAGCGTCGCGCTCACACTCAAAACCGTCACCAGACCGTCCGCCCTGATGGTCGAATTTCTCTTCACGCCGCTCACGTAGCTGCTTTCACCGAAGCACTCACCGTCGCCGAGCACTCCTACGGCGCTCCCGCTCATCTCTACGGTGACGCTGCCAGCGACGATCACGTAAAAGTGATCGTCCATCTCGCCTTCCCGAACGATTTCGCCGCCGCTCGCGTACTCTCGCCACTCGCTCGCCCGCAGCAACTCCCAGATCTCGGGACCGGAGAAGTCGTGAAAGAAGCGCAGCCGCCGCAGCTGGTCGAAGTGCTCCTGGTTGTCCGCCTTCGAGTATTGGTCGCGGAGCTGTTGGTACACGCGCGTGAGGCGCGCCGGGAATTCCGCGCCACTGCCGAAACGTGACGCCGGATCCTTGGCAAGGGCCGTCATGACCACCTGCTCGAGCTCGTCGGGTATGCCGGCGCGCAGAGTGTGCAGTGGCGGCGGCGTCGCATAGACGATCTGGTTGAGCAGCCGCGACAGCGTGCTCGCCCGGAACGGGCGGAATCCCGTGAGCAGCTCGTACATCACGGCGCCGATCGCGTAGATGTCGGAAGCCGGCGTGATTTCGGCCGACTCGACCTGTTCCGGCGCCATGTAGCTCGGCGAGCCGGCGATGCCTTCGATCTTCGACACATCAGCATCGCGCAGTATTGCAATGCCGAAATCGATGATTCGCACGTCGTTGTCGCGCGTGAGCATGATATTGCTGGGCTTGATGTCGCGATGGATCACGCCGCGCCTGTGTGCGTATTGGAGCGCTCGGGCACACTGATAGATGATCTTGATGACGTCGTCCACCCGCAGCAGGTTGTCCGGCCGGCAGTACGCCGCGAGCGTACGGGCGCCCTGCACGTGCTCCATGACGACGTAATAGTGTCCGTTCTCCTCGCCCGCGTCGTAAATCGGGAGGATGTTGGGATGCTGGAGCATTCCCACCATGCGCGCCTCGTTGAAGAACATCTTGCGGGTGATCTTCGCCCGCTCGGCGTCATCGTTGGTGACGACGTTGTATACCTTGATCGCGACGTCGCGCTTGAAGTAGGGATCGTGCGACAGGTAGATCGTGCCGGTGGTGCCCCTGCCCACTTCGTTGACGATGACGTACTTGCCGATTCTCTCCGGAATCGGCGCCGCGGCCACGACTACCTCAGGCTGTGCCCCGGACAAAATGCGCCACCTGTCAGATGAGAAGCGTCGCTGCTTTCTGTGCGCCCAACAACACCGCGGCCGCAAGAGCGGCCGCCAACACATCATCCAGCATAATGCCGAGCCCGCCGCCTATTCTGTGATCGGCCTCCCGGATCGGCCACGGTTTCCAGACGTCGAGAATCCGGAACAGAAGCAGTCCCATCACCGACCACAGCGGCTCGCGCGGCAGCACGGCCAGGACTGCCCACATCGCGACAATTTCGTCGAAGACGATGCCGGGATGATCGTGGACGCCCAGGCGCCTCGCGCTCGCGCCGCACAGCCAGACTCCCACCAGGAATCCGCGCGGTGACGGCGGCGACATGGACTGGCGCCGGCAGCGGCGGTACGAGCCAGAACAGCGCGGCCGCGAGCAGCGAACCCCAGGTGCCAGGTGCGACGGGTAGCAGGCCGGCGCCAAGTCCGAACGGGATCCAGTGCACGGGATCGCGAAGAACGCGCTTCAACAGTTGCCCCGACACGACGGTCATCGCCCGTGTTACGACAAAATGCCGGAAGGTCCGATCGCTGAAGACGTACGGCCTGCCTGCGAGACGCCAGCGCACGTCGCGCCGGGCGGTGACAGTGCCGAGACGCGTCACCGCGCACGACCAACGGCTCACGAGACGGCGCAGCCGCGCCTCCTTCGCCGGCGGCACGGTGAATAGCAACTCGTAGTCGTCGCCGCCCGTCAGTGCCAGCTCACGCGCCGCGTTACGCCCCGCGAAGCGGATCAACCCGGGTGATAACGGCAGCAACCCGGCGTCGAGCTCCGCGCCGCCGCCGCTGGCAGAGAGCAGCTTGCGGGCATCGTCGTGCAGCCCGTCGGAAACATCCAGCATGGCGGAGGCAATCCCGGCAAGCTCCGCTCCTTCAGGCACGCGCGGCAGTGGAAACAGGAAGCGGCGGCGGAGCGCCGCGGACCCGCGACCAATGCGACCGGCGTCGGCCAACAGGCGTCCTGCCACGGCGTCGCCCGGGTGCCCGGTCACGTACAGGCCGTCTCCGGGACGGGCGCCATCGCGGGGAACGAAACGACCGGGCCGCACGCGCCCGAGCACGGTCACGGACATGCCAAGCGGTCCACGTACGGTGTCTCCCCCGATCAGGGAGACGTCGAATCTGTCTGCGAGCCCGAAGAAGCCGCGGGAGAATTCCCGGAGCCAGGCGCCGCGGGCGGCGGGCATGCTCAGCGTGAGCGTTGTCCAGAGCGGCTCTGCGCCGCACGCCGCCAGATCGCTCAGGTTCACCGCCAGACAGCGGTGACCGAGGGCGCGCGGCGGCGTGCCTCGCGCAAAATGAACGCCCTCGCACAGCGCATCCGTCGCCGTGACGAGGTCATAGCCGCGCGCGAGCCTCGTGACGGCCGCATCGTCTCCGATCCCGACGACGACGTCGCGCCGCCCGGCACCACGCCGCAGGAAGTAGCGCCGAATCAACGTCTGCTCGTCGAGCCCGCGCCGACTGGCCGCTCCTCGAGCCCTGTCGCTGCCGCGTCTCGCCACGCCTCAGCGAGCCTCCGCCGGCCGCAACCGCTGTGTCATGCCATCCAGCACCGCGTTGACGTAGCGGAAACTGTCCTGCGCCCCGAATTCCCTGGCAAGCTCCACCGCCTCGTCGATGACGACGCGGCTCGGCACGTCGGGATGCGCGCGCAGTTCCGTCAGACCGATCCACAGCACGCCCCTCTCCACCGGATCGAGCTGCGCCACGGGCCGGTCCGCGGCGACGGAGATGAGCTCGTCCAGCGCGCGCTCGGCGGCGATGATCTCCTCGATGAGCGTCCGGAAGTAAGCGGCATCGATGCCGCGGAACTCCTTGCTCACGGAGAACTGCTCGAGGAGCTCCGCCGCGCTGTGCCCGCTCAACTGGCGCTGATACAGCGCCTGCACCAGCAAGCGACGCGCGCCGTGGCGTCCGCGTGCCATGGAGATTGCCTCGTCAGGGCACGATCTGCCGCAGCAGGCTCACCATTTCCATGGCGGCCAGCGCGGCATCAGCGCCCTTGTTGCCGTGCTTCAGGCCGGACCGCTCGATGGCCTGGTCGACAGTGTCGCAGGTGAGGACCCCGAAACCGACCGGCACCTCGAATTCCCTGCTGACGTGGCTGAGACCCGCTGCACACTCGGCGCAGACGTAGTCGAAATGAGGCGTAGCGCCCCGGATCACGACGGCGAGGGCCACGAGCCCGTCGTATTGCCGTGTGCGAGCGACCTTCTTCGCCGCCAGCGGCAGCTCGAAAGCGCCCGGCACACGGATGACATCGATCGCGGACTCGGGAACCCCGTGCCTGTGCAATACATCGAGGGCGCCGCGCACGAGATCTTCGACGATACGGTCGTTGAAGCGGGCAGCGAGGATGCAGAATCTGGCATCGCGTATGTTGAGATGGCCTTCGATCGTGCGCATGTCCGGACTTCGTCAATCTGCGTGCGACCTCAGACCGGGTCGTCCACGTACTCTACTATCTCCAGCCCGAAGCCGGAAATCGCGTGCATCTGCTTTGGCGCGCTCAGCACGCGCATGCGCGTGACACCGAGATCCCGGAGGATCTGCGCGCCGGTGCCGAAGGTGCGCAATACCGCCACATGCTCACGTCGCGCGCTCTCGGGCGGGACAGCGGCGGCGAGCGAGCGCACGGCACCGACGAGCTGACGCGGTGTCTCCGGATAGCGGAGCAGGACGACGACGCCGGCCCCGGTGCCGGCGATCCGGCGCATCGCCGCGCGCAGCGGCCATCCCAGCCGTGGGCTCTGCACGCCGATCACGTCCCCGAGCGTGTCCTGCACGTGCACCCGCACGAGCGGCATTGCGCCGCTCGCCAGGTCGCCGTGAACCAGCGCCAGGTGAACGTTGCGGTTGACATGGTCCTCATAGCAGAACAGGCGAAACTGCCCGAACTCGGTATGCACCACCTGTTCGGAGATGCGCTCCACGGACACCTCGTTCTGGAGGCGGAAGCGGATGAGATCGGCGATGCTACCGATCTTCAGGCCGTGCCGTTTCGCGAATGCCTCGAGCTGCAGTCGACGCGCCATCGTGCCGTCCTCGTTCAGGATCTCGACTATCACGGCCGCGGGCTCGAGACCCGCGAGCCGCGCGAGATCGCAGCCGGCCTCCGTGTGACCGGCACGTGTCAGCACGCCGCCGGGCTGCGCCATCAGCGGGAATACGTGCCCCGGCTGGCGCAGGTCCTCCGGGCGGGCCTCCGGCGCGACGGCTACGCGGATCGTGCGCGCGCGATCATGCGCGGATATCCCGGTCGTCACGCCCTCGGCAGCTTCGATGGAGATGGTGAAGTTGGTCGCCTGTTGCTCATCGGTGCCAGTCACCATCAACGGCAGGCGCAGCTGCTGACAACGGTTGCGCGTCAGCGTCAGGCAGATCAGCCCGCGACCGTAACGCGCCATGAAATTCACGTCCTCCGGCCGCACCTTTGCCGCGGCCATGATCAGGTCGCCCTCGTTCTCCCGGTCTTCGTCGTCGACGACGATCGCCATCCGCCCGTCACGGATGTCGGCGATGATGTCGCGAACATCGCTGAACTGTGTGGCAGCAGTGCTGACGGGCTCTTGCATGGCTAGATCCGATGTTGCGGTCCCGCGCTGCGGCCCTCGAGGAGCCGTTCCAGGTATCGGGCGATGAGGTCCACCTCTATGTTGACCCGAGTGCCCGTGGCGTATCCTCCCATGATAGTGCTCTGCAGTGTGTAGGGCACGACATTCACCTCGGCCCGGTCCCCGGAGACGCCATTGACGGTGAGGCTCACGCCGTCGACGCACAGAGATCCCTTCCGGGCAATGTAGCGCATCAAGTCGGCGGGCAGACGGAAAGCCATACGTGTCGATCGCGCGTCGCGCTCGACCGCGACCACCTCTGCTACACCGTCGACGTGGCCGGCCACCAGATGGCCGCCCAGCGGCTCGTTCAGCGTCAGGGCCGGCTCCAGGTTTACGCGGCCTCCCATTGCGAGCCCGCCGAGCGTCGTCCGCGCGAGCGTCTCCCGGGACACGTCGAAGGCCGCCGTCGAGCCGGCGCCTCCGGCGACGGTGAGACACACGCCGTTGACCGCAACGCTCGCACCGACGTCCAGCCGCGTGACGGGCAAGGGGCCGGCATCGATGCGCAGCGTGATGTCACCATCGCGCGCCTCGACCGCCACTACGCCTCCAACGTGCTGCACGATGCCGGTGAACATCAGCGCACCCTCCTGAGAAAAGTCAGCCGGCAGTCCGGTCCCATGCGACGCGTCTCGGCGAGCTGGAGCTCGTGACGCCCTTCGAGCGATGTCAGCGGCCGGCTGGCGAACATCCCGAGCGCGTCAGTGCCGAGCACGCACGCGGCCAGGTAGACGACGAGTTCATCCACCAGCCCGGCGTCGAGCAACGCGCCGTTCAGGCGCGGGCCGGCCTCCACCAGCAGCTCGTTCGTCTCGAGCTCGGCGAGCCGCAGCATGGCGGCCGCGAGATCCGGGCGCCCGTCCCGCTCGGGCACCACTTCGATGACCGCCCCCGCAGCCTCGAGCGCGCGGCGCCGCTCCCCGTCCGGCCGGCTGCAGAAAATGCGCGTGCGTCCGGGCCCGCGCACGAGCCGTGCGCCGGGCGGCGTGCGCAGGGCCGTATCGAGCACGCAGCGCTCGGGCTGAGTCACGTCTCCGAGATCGGTGCGCCGCACGGTCAGCAACGGGTCGTCGGCCGCCACGGTGCCGACGCCGGTGAGTATCGCAGAGCTCCGCGCGCGCAGCTCCTGCGCGTCATGTCGCGACTGTTCGCTCGTGATCCAATGGCTCTGTCCGCCTGAGAGAGCCGTGCGGCCGTCGAGGCTGGCCGCGATCTTCACGCGCACGTAAGGACGGCGCCGTTCCATGCGCGACACGTAGCCGGGATTGAGCGCTCGCGCCTGCTCTTCGAGAACGCCCCCCAGCACCGCGATGCCGGCTTCCGCCAGCGCCCGCGCGCCGCCGCCGCTCACCTTCGGATTCGGATCAGGCGCGGCGAACACGACCCGGCGCACGGCTGCGCGCTTCAGGGCGTCCGTGCAGGGCGGCGTGCGGCCCTGGTGGCAGCAGGGTTCGAGAGTCACGTAAGCCGTGGCCCCCGCCGCCCGCGTGTCCGCGTGAGCCAGCGCGACCACCTCGGCATGCGGGCCGCCCGTGCGCTGGTGCCAGCCCTCCCCAACCAGTTCGCCCGCAGCAACGATGACGCAGCCGACGCGCGGATTCGGGTGGGCGGTATACAGGCCCAGGCGTGCGAGCTGCAACGCCCGGGCCATCCAGCGGAAATCCTCGGCGGTGCTGCTCATTGATCGTCGGGCAGGAGCGAGAGCTGGTCCCGGCGGCTCTCGGCCTCCGCCAGCTCCCGCAACCGCCGGATCTCGTCCTGAAAGGCGGTCACGTCCTGAAAACTGCGGTACACCGAGGCGAAGCGCACGTAAGCAACCTCGTCGAGGTTGCGCAATTCTTCCATGACCATCTCACCGACAACCCGCGAAGCGATCTCACGCTCGCCCATGGTCTGCATACGATGGATGATGCGGGCTATGGCGGCTTCCACTGCCTCCATGCTCACCGGCCTCTTCTCCAGAGCGCGCACCATGCCGCTGCGAAGCTTCGCCTCGTCGAACGGCTCGCGCGCTTCGTCCCGCTTCACGAGTCGGGGCATCACGAGCTCTGCCGTCTCGAAGGTCGTGAAGCGCTCCCCGCACGCGAGACACTCGCGCCGCCTGCGGATCTGCCGGCCCTCGCCTGCCAGGCGCGAGTCGATGACTTTCGTCTCTTCGTGACTGCAGAAGGGGCAATGCATGCCTGCTCAACCGGAAGTCTCGCGCCCGCGGCTCTGGCGGTGCGGTCGGCCCTCAGTCGCCGTACACCGGGAATCTCCGGCAGAGCTCGACGACCTCGGCGCGGACCCGCGCAACGACCTTCTCGTCGCCCATGCGATCGAGCACGTCGCCGATCCAGTTCGTCAGGGTCGCGACCTCGGCGTCGCCGAATCCACGTGTCGTGATCGCCGGAGTCCCCATGCGCAGGCCGCTGGTCACGAAGGGCGAGCGCGGGTCGTTCGGCACCGCATTCTTGTTGACCGTGATGTTCGCGCGCCCGAGCGCGGCGTCGGCGTCCTTGCCCGTCATGTTCCTGTCGATCAGGTCCACAAGGAACATGTGGTTATCCGTGCCGCCAGACACGATCCTGTAGCCGCGGCGTGCGAGCCCCGCCGCGAGCTGTCGCGCATTGGCCTTGACCTGTGCCTGATATTTCCTGAAGTCAGGCTGCATCGCCTCCAGCAGCGCGACCGCCTTGGCCGCGATCACGTGCATCAGCGGTCCGCCCTGTGTTCCAGGGAACACCAGCGAAGCGAGCTTCTTCGTTATTTCCTCGTTTTCCCTGGCGAGAATGAGGCCGCCGCGGGGTCCACGCAGCGTCTTGTGCGTGGTCGTGGTCGTGACGTCGGCGATCTCGACCGGGTTGGGATATTCGCCCGCCGCGACCAGTCCCGCCACGTGCGCCATGTCCACGAAGAAATATGCACCGACCTCGTCCGCGATCTCGCGGAAGCGCTGCCAGTCGACGATGCGGGAATAAGCCGAAAAGCCCGCAATGATCATCTTGGGGCGATGCTCGCGCGACAGTCTTTCCACGGCGCCGTAATCGATCTCGCCGGTGGCCGGATCGAGGCCATACGAGACGATGTGGTACAGCCGGCCCGAGAAATTGACCGGCGAGCCGTGCGTCAGGTGTCCGCCATGCGCGAGGCTCATGCCGAGGACGGTTTCACCCGGATTGAGCAGGGCCATGTAGACGGCGGCGTTCGCCTGGGAGCCGGAATGCGGCTGCACGTTTGCGTACGCGGCCCCGAACAGCTTCTTCGCGCGCTGGATCGCAAGCTCCTCGGCCTGGTCGACGAATTCGCAACCACCGTAGTAGCGCTTGCCCGGATACCCCTCGGCGTACTTGTTGGTGAGCACGGTGCCCTGCGCCTCGAGCACACGCGGGCTGGCGTAGTTCTCCGACGCGATGAGCTCGATGTGCTCTTCCTGGCGTCGCTCCTCGCCCGCAATGGCCGCGGCCAGCTCCGGGTCGAAATCGGCTATCTTCAGGCTCTTCTTGAACATTCCGGTCTCCGCGAAATCACGGGGTGTAGTGTACCGCGCTGCCCCGTCCGGCAGCGCTCGGCGAGGACGCGCGATTATGCCTTCTCGGCCGCCACGAAGGCGCGCACGACCGCCGTCCACGCCGTCGCGAGATTTCTGCGGTTGTAGCCGCCACCGCCGGTCGCCAGCAGCCGTCCCTGGCAGTGCCGGTCGGCAAGGACGCAGAGCCGCTCCGCTGCCCAGGCATGCGCTGCGGGCGTAAACCGCAGATGCGTGAGCGGGTCGCCGTCCAGGCTGTCCGCCCCGCATTGGAGGAGCACGAAGTCCGGGCGGGCACGGGCGAGATGTGATTCGACCTGCTCCCACGCGGCACGGAACTCGGCATCGCCGGCGCCGGGCGGCATCGGCAGGTTGAGCTTGGCGCCTCGTGCCTGCCCGGTGCCGGTCTCGTGGGCGGAACCCGTGCCCGGGTAGAGATAGCGGCCATCCTCATGGACGTCTGCGAAGATGATGTCCGGGTCGGATTCGAAGGCGTAGAAGACTCCGTCTCCGTGATGTGCGTCGATGTCCACGTATGCAATGCGCCGCATCCCGTGGCGGGAGCGCAGCAGCTCGATCACGACGCCGCAGTCGTTGAAGACGCAGAAGCCGGCGGCATGATCCCGGCCGGCATGGTGCAGCCCGGCGATGGGCACGAACGCACGCCGGACTTCCCCGGCCACGATCGCCTCCATGGCGGAAACGCTCGCCCCGACCACGGCGATGGCGGCGGCATCCAGTCCCGGCTCTGCCGGGGTGTCACCACCGTCGAGATAGCCTTCACCCCGCTGGCACAGCCGCTGCACCAACGCGACATAGCCCGCATCGTGAAAGGCCAGCAACTCCTCCGCCGTCGCCGCACGGCCCGCGCGCAGGATCACATCGGCCGCAACTCCGGAGCGCCCGAGCTCCGCGTGGAACTCGTCGTGGCGATCGGGGCCGAACGGATGTCCGCGACCGAATCCGTACGCCGCCGTACGCGGATCGCGTATGACCAGGACACCGGCTGGCGAAGACATCTTGAGCGGATTATAGGCGGGCAAACTGGCGCGGGCGCAGTGCTTGGGGAATAATCGCGCCTCCCTGCGCAGGCCGTGATCCACAGATGAGTCAGTACGTCTTCACCATGAACCGGGTGGGCAAGATCGTGCCCCCGAAGCGGTTCATCCTCCGCGATATCTCCCTGAGCTTCTTTCCCGGCGCCAAGATCGGCGTGCTCGGCCTGAACGGCGCCGGCAAGTCCACCCTGCTGCGGATCATGGCCGGCGTCGACAAGGAATTCGAGGGCGACGCCCGCCCGCAACCGGGAATCAGGATCGGCTATCTGCAGCAGGAGCCGGACATCGACCCATCGAAGACCGTCCGCCAGATCGTCGAGGAAGGAGTAGCCGAAACCCTCGGACTCCTGCATCGGTTCAACGCCATCTCGGAGCGTTTCGCCGAGCCCGTCGACGATGACGAAATGGCAAAGCTGCTGGAAGAACAGGCGCGCCTTCAGGAGCTGATCGATGCGAAGGGCGGCTGGGAAATCGACCGCAAGCTCGAAATCGCCGCGGACGCGCTGCGGCTGCCCGAATGGGACACCTCGATCCGGACGCTTTCCGGCGGTGAGCGCCGCCGTGTCGCGCTCTGCCGCCTGCTGCTTGCGGAGCCGGACATGCTGTTGCTCGACGAGCCCACCAATCACCTCGACGCCCAGTCGGTCGCGTGGCTCGAGAAGTTCCTGGAGCGCTACCCCGGGACGGTCATCGCCGTCACGCACGACCGGTATTTCCTCGACAACGTGGCCGGCTGGATCCTCGAGCTCGACCGCGGCCACGGCATTCCCTGGAAGGGCAACTACTCGTCCTGGCTCGAACAGAAGGAGGCCCGCCTGGCGGTCGAGGAAAAGCAGGAGGCTGCGCGCCAGAAGACGATCAAGGCCGAGCTGGAATGGGTGCGTGCCAACCCCTCGGCCCGGCGGGCGAAGAGCAAGGCGCGGCTGCAGCGCTTCGAGGAGCTGTGTTCGCAGGATTTCCAGCGCGGCAGGAAACCAACGAGATCTACATCCCGCCCGGCGAACGGCTCGGGCAGCTCGTCATCGAGGTGAGCCGGCTCACCAAGGGCTTCGGCGACCGGTTGCTGATCGACAATTTCAGCGGTCTCATCCCGCCGGGGGCGATCGTCGGCGTCATCGGGCCGAACGGCGCGGGCAAGACCACGCTGTTCAGGATGCTGACCGGGCAGGAGCAGCCGGACAGCGGCGAAATCCGCATAGGCCCGACGCGTGCACCTCGCCTACGTCGACCAGTCGCGCCAGACCCTCGACGACGGACAAGACGGTCTGGGAAGAACTATCGGGAGGCCAGGAGCTGATCCGGGTCGGCAGGTACGAGACCTCCTCGCGCAACTACGTGGGCAGATTCAACTTCAAGGGCGCCCAGCAACAGCAGAAGATCGGCGTCGCTCTCGGGCGGAGAGCGCAATCGCGTGCACCTTGCAAAGGTACTGAAGTCAGGTGCCAACGTCCTGCTGCTGGACGAACCGACCAATGATCTCGACGTCGAGACGCTGCGGGCGCTGGAGGAGGCCCTGCTGGACTTCCCGGGCTGCGCCGTCGTGATCTCCCATGACCGCTGGTTCCTCGACCGGATCGCCACCCACATCCTGGCTTTCGAAGGTGATAGCCAGCTGACGCTGTTTGCGGGAAACTATGCGGAGTATCAGCAGGACCTCCACCGCCGCCTTGGCGACGACGCCGACCAGCCGCACCGGATTCGCTACAGACCGCTGCAGCACTGAACTTGCCGGGCCGGTGCCTGAACGGGACGTGACGATGACGCCTGCCTACCTCGACAGCCAGAACCGTCTTCACCGTGAATCGGTGACGCGCGGAATGTCCGCATTGCGGGACAATGGCGCATCTGTCGCTGCTTGCCTGCCCTTCGTTCACGCGGCTGCGTAATGATCGACCCGCGCGTGTCGGCGTCGTGTTCCAGTGCGACGCCTGCCGCACGCCGCTCTTCGTCCGTTACCGGGTGCGCGCCTGGCAGGACGATCGCGTGGAATTCCACGTGCATCCCGAGGAGATGGAGCGGGCTCCGGAACGTTTCGCCTACGTGCATCTTCCGGAGAGAAGTCGCCGCCGCGTTCCGCGAGGCGCTCGCCTGTCTATGGCGCCGGGCTGTTGCAGGCATTCGCGGTCATGTGTCGCGCCACCACCCAGGCGATCGTCGAGGACCTCGGCGAGCGCAGCCGGTTGCGGATCTTCGATCAGGTCGCCGAAGTACGCACGATGGCCGACATGGACGACGGCACGTTCAACGCGATACGCCGCGTGCTCTTCGAAGGCGAGCCTGTCGCACGGCCAGGCGACCCAGCCGCTCAACCGCCTGCAGGCCGCGGTCCTGCTGGAGACCATGAAGGATCTGCTCTATCAGACGTACGTGCGTCGCGCCAAACTGCAGCAGGCCCTGCGCCTGCGCCACTTTCCCACCGAACAGACGATCGTCGCATCGGGCGCCGAAGAGAAGCCGGCGCCGCGCATTGCCGGACGCTGACCGGCCTCACGCCACCCAGACGCGGGCGTTGCGGAACATCCGCATCCACGGCCCGTCCTCGCCCCAGCCATCCGGATGCCAGGAGTGCTGGATCGTGCGGTGAACCCGCTCCGGGTGGGGCATGAAGACGGTGACGCGCCCGTCTGCGGAGCACAGACCAGTCACACCGTCCGGAGAGCCGTTCGGATTCGCCGGATAGGTCCGCGCCGGGCGGCCGACATTGTCCACGTAGCGGACCGTGATCTGCCGGTTCTCGTAACAGGCCGGCAGATCGCCGGAGGCCGCGAATTCCGCCCGCCCCTCACCGTGGGAGGTGGGGACGAGGAGCCGGCTGCCCGCCATTCCGTCCAGCAAGAGCGACCTGGATGCGAGGATCTCCACGAGACTCAGCCGGGCTTCGAACTGCTCCGAGAGGTTCTGCACGAAACGCGGCCAGTGCTCCGTGCCGGGAATGAGCGTTCGCAGCGTCGCCAGCATCTGGCAGCCATTGCAGATGCCGAGCGTGAACGTGTCCGGCCGCTCGAAGAACCCCCGGAACTGCTCCCGGCCCCGCGCATTGTGCAGTATCGATTTCGCCCAGCCCCCGCCGGCGCCAAGCACGTCGCCGAAAGAAAACCCGCCGCAGGCGACGAGTCCGCGAAACTCCTCTAGGCCACGGCGCCCCTCCAGGATGTCCGACATGTGCACGTCGACGGCGATGAAGCCTGCACGCGTGAAGGCGGCCGCCATTTCCACCTGGCTGTTGACGCCCTGCTCGCGGAGAATGGCGACGCGCGGTCTGGCCGCTTTCGACCTCGCGACGAGATCCCTCGCGGGGTCCTCGGCAGGATCGAACGTCAGCCGCGGCGAGAGTCCCGGATCGCGCGCGTCGCTGACCGCGGCATGGGCTTCGGCGGCGGTCGCCGGGTTATCCCTTAGGCTCTGCATGCGGAAGCTCAACTCCGACCAGATCGCGTGCAGCTCGCTGCGGTCGAACCTGAGCACGGTCTTCCCTGCCTGCCCGAAAACGAGCGCCTCGCCGCGGGTCACGCGGCCGAGCCGCCGCGCCCAGCCCGTCATGTCATGGGCCGTGAACGTGGCTTCGACGTCTGCCGCGTCCGCGGCGCAGACCTGCAGCACGACACCGAGCTCCTCCGCGAACAGTGCGGCCAGCAGGTCTCCCCTCCCGCCGCCCGGCAGCTCTACGTCGAATCCGGCGCGACCGGCGAAGGCCATCTCGCACAGCGTGACGAACAACCCGCCATCGGCGCGATCGTGGTATGCCAGCACGAGGCCACGCCGCTGGAGATCCGCGAGACAGGCATACAACTGCTGCAGCGGCCGTGGCTCGTCGACGTCCGGACTCTGCCCGCCGGCAATGCCGTGACTCTGGGCGAGGCAGGAGCCGCCGAGGCGGTTATGGCCGGCGCCGACATCGAGCAGATAGAGCAGGGACCCCTCGTCGGCCCGCAACTGGGGCGTCAGCACCCGGCGCACGTCGGCGACCGGGGCGAAGGCGGAGACGATCAGCGACACCGGGGCTATGACCGTCCTGGGCCCGTCCGGCGCTTGCCAGGCGGTGCTCATCGACAGCGAGTCCTTGCCTACGGGAATGGCGATGCACAGGGCCCGGCAGAGCTCCGTCACGGCCGCGACGGTGTCGAAGAGCGCCGCATCTTCACTGCCGACGCCGCTCGCGGCCATCCAGTTTGCCGACAGCCGTACCTGGTCGAGATCGAGTGGTCCTGCCGCGAGCAGATTGGTCAATGCCTCGCCGACGGCGATGCGCCCGGACGCGGGCGCATCCAGCACGGCGAGCGGCGTGCGCTCACCCATCGCCATGGCCTCGCCGGCGACCGTGTCGAAACCGAGCGCGGTGACGGCGACATCGCTCACCGGCACCTGCCAGGGACCCACGAGCTGATCGCGGCTCACGAGACCGCCCACGGTACGGTCGCCGATGTGAATGAGGAACGACTTGTCCGCCACGGCCGGGTACCGCAACACGCGCCGGCACGCCTCGACCGGGTCGATGTTCGAGAAATCGCCGTCCGCATGTCGCCGCCGCGGCCGTGTGACCCGTTTCACCGTGCGCGGCGGCTTGCCGAAGAGAGCCGCGAGCGGCATGTCCACCGGAACATCAGCGAAGAAGCGGTCGCGAACCGTCAGACGACGGCTGTCGTCGGTCGCGCCGAGGACAGCGAACGGGCAACGCTCGCGCTCGCAGATCGCACGAAATCGCCCGAGATCCGCGGGCTCGATCGCCAAGACATAGCGCTCCTGCGCCTCGTTGCACCAGATACCCGCCGGTGACATCCCCGGTTCGGCGTTCGGGATCTCGCGCAGCTCGACCACAGCACCCCTTCCGCTCTGGTCCACGAGCTCCGGTATCGCGTTCGACAACCCGCCGGCACCGACGTCGTGAATGCTCAGGATCGGATTGCGGCCGGCAGGAGCCGTGCCGGCCGCCCAGCACGCCTCGATCACCTGCTGTGCCCGGCGCTGCATCTCCGGGTTGCCCCGCTGTACGGAAGCGAAGTCGAGGTCCTCGCTGCTCGCGCCGCTCGCCATGGAGGACGCCGCCCCGCCACCGAGGCCGATGAGCATCGCCGGTCCGCCGAGCACGATCAGCAGCGCGCCGGGCGGCACGTCGGCCTTTTGCACATCCGGCTCGCGAATGTTGCCGACGCCGCCGGCGATCATGATCGGCTTGTGATAACCCCAGGCGAGGCCCGGCTCTCCAGCCGGCTGTTCGAAGGTGCGGAAATATCCGGCGATGTTCGGCCGGCCAAATTCGTTGTTGAAAGCGGCGGCACCGATTGGTCCCTCGAGCATGATCTGCAGCGGCGACGCGATGCGCCCGGGGCGCTGCGCGTCGCCAGCCTCCCAGGGCTGAAGGAAATCCGGCACGCGCAGGTGCGAAACGGTGAAGCCCGCGAGTCCCGCCTTCGGACGGGCCCCGCGCCCCGTGGCGCCCTCGTCGCGGATCTCGCCGCCGGCCCCGGTGGCGGCGCCCGGGAACGGGGAGATCGCCGTCGGATGGTTGTGCGTTTCGACCTTCATCAGGGTGTGCACGGCTTCCCGCTGCAGGCGGTATTCGCCGCTGTCGGGATCGGCGAGCACCCGCCCGACAACGCTGCCCTCCACCACGGCGGCATTATCGCAATACGCGCTCAATACACCGCGTGGATTCGTGGCGTGAGTGGTGCGAACCATGTCGAACAGGCTCTGTTCCTGCGCGACGCCGTCAATGATCCAGCTGGCGTTGAAGATCTTGTGACGACAATGCTCGGAATTGGCCTGCGCGAACATCAGGAGCTCCGCGTCGGTGGGATCCCGCGCCAGCTCGGCGTAGCGCTCTGCGAGATAGCCGATCTCGTCCTCCGACAAGGCGAGACCCAGCTCGCGGTTGGCGGCTTTGAGGGCGGCGCGGCCGCCAGACCTGAGCGGCACACGGCGGAGCGGCGCCGGCTCGTGGCGGTCGAAGAGATCCCGGCGAGTCACAGGGCGGCTCAGCGCCGTCTCCGTCATGCGGTCGTGAAGCAGCGGCGCGATGCCATCGAGTTCCGCCTTCGAGACGGCCCCCTCCGGCTCGAAGCCATAGACGAGCCCGCGCTCGCAGCGCCGGACTGCGTCGAGGCCGCAGATGCGGGCGATGTCGGTCGCCTTGCTCGACCAGGGCGAGATCGTGCCAACCCGGGGAATGACCCAGAGCGCCGCCGGGCTCTCTTGCGCGGGTGTCGTGAGACGGGCCGTAGCGGAGCAGATCTTCGAGCACGCGCCGTTCGCGCGTCGTCGAGTTCCCGTTCCGTGTCTACGTAATGGGCGAAGCAGGCATCGATGGCCCGGAGCCGCGGCGCGAGGGGCTGCAGCAGGCAAAGCAGCTTCTGGAGGCGAAACTCGGAAAGTGCCGGCGACCCGGCGATCTCAAGCATGTTCGGTCATGAACGTCGAAAGACTCGCTTCAATCGCCGCCCTCGTTGCGCGTACCGGGCGAATACATGGGGACCGGGAACTGCGCGATGTTGCCCCCCTCCGCCTTGCTGATCTTGCTGATGCCTTCCTTGTCGACCTCATCGATGCGCAGGACGGAGTGCATGGGGATGTAGGTGCGCCTCACGCCCTCGAATTCGCTCTTGATGCGCTCCTCGGACGGGTCCACGACGACGGTACTGCGCTCGCCAAAGACGAGCTTCTCCACCTCGATGAAGCCGAATAACGCCCCCTGGGCGACGGACCGGGCATAGATCTCGTAAACCTTGCCCTGGTTCACAAACCAGATTTTGTAAAGTCGCCTGGAGGACATCGGGACGTCGATCGATTCTGGCAGTCCGCGAGCAAAGCGCTGCCCTGCCAGACCGGGGCGCCATTATAGCGCAGCCGATTCGGCCAATACCCCGGCACGTAGCGCCGGGAAAATGTGAACTGGATGACGGCAGGAGTGGACACCCGGGTCCATTATTCGGCGAGCGGAAACAGCATTCCGGGCCGATCGGTCGCCTCGTGCAAGCGTCCGAACGAGCCCGCGCGGGAAACATCGCCATGGCGTTGCGTCTGCGAGTCGTCAGCCAACAGAAGGGTAAGCTGGGCAACTCCCACGTGCGGGAGTTCGTTGCCTGTGGCGGGACGATCGGCCGTGCCGCGGACAACGACTGGGTCCTGCCCGACGAAAAGCGCTTCATCTCCAGCCGGCATGCCCTCATCGACTTCCAGGCCGGCGCGTATTATCTGGTCGATACCAGTCGCAATGGCGTCTACGTCAACGGCGCCGACACCGCGGTCGGACGCGGCCATCCACAGCGTCTGTTCAACGGCGACAAATTGCGGCTCGGCGAGTATGAGGTCGTCGTCGAAGTGACCGGAGGAGACGAACGCGTTGCCGATGACGGCATGCGCGACTCCGTCGTGCGCGCGCAGCTCGTGCCCGTCGACGAGTCAGCCGAATTGAAGCTCGTCGATGAGAGCAAGATGCGGGCTTTCGAATACAACGCCCTGGAGCGGCATGTGAAGCCTGCGGACGCGGATGGCACCGGTTCACGCCGCAAGCCTGCAGCGTCCGCCCCGCAACCGGCGGAACCGAAATCGAAGCCGGCGCCGTCGGCCGCCGCGCTGGCCGTCGAGTTGTTCTGCAAGTCGGCGGGGTTGAAGCCCTCGGACCTGCGCGGCTCGAATCCGGAAGAGGTGCTGCAGGCAGCCGGAAGACTGACGCGCGAGCTGCTCACGGGACTCGCCGATCTCCTGCAGACGCGTGCCCGCATGAAGGACGCGTTGCGACTCCCGCAGACGATCATCCGTCCCGCCCAGAACAATCCGCTCAAGTTCTCTCCGAACGTTTCCGATGCCCTGAAGTACCTGCTCGGCGAACAGGGACAGTCCTATCTGCCTCCGGATCGCGCCGTCATCGGTGCATTCCAGGACGTGAAGAATCACCAGCAGGCTCTCTTCAAGGCGATGATCCATGCCGTGCGTGACTTCGCCGAGCGGCTCGACCCGGATGAGCTGCGTGCGCGCTTCGATCGGGGTCTGAAGCGTTCCCCGCTCCTCGCCACCACCAACAAGCTCAAATACTGGGACCTGTACGAAGACAGCTACCATGTCATCACGCAACGGGAAGAAGGCGCGCCGATGCCCCAGCTCGTCATCGACGAGTTGACCCGTGCCTACGAGCAGGAGCTCGAAACTCTGCAGCATGGCGCGACACGTCCCATCGCGCCGCATCCCGCGCAGGCTGGCTGACCGCAGGCTGCGTGCGACCTCCCGTGGCCTGCCGCGCGCGGCTCCGGGCGATCTCCTCTAGAATATGAATATTGTGGCTCCAGCCACGGTATCACCTGAATGACCCTTGACGAGCTGAAGCCTGGCCAGCGAGCCGCGATCCTCAGGATCGTTGGCGAGGGGCCGCTCGTGCAGCGGCTGATGGCGCTTGGCATGCTCGAGGGATCCGAAGTGGCCATGACACGGCGCGCCATAGGCGGCGACCCTGTCGAGGTCCAGATCATGGGCTATGCGCTGTCGCTGCGGCGGGAGGAGGCACGACGCGTCGAGATCCGCCTGCTCACATGAGCACTATCTCACCGGTCGGCGCAGCGTCGCTCCCGGCGGCGGTACCCATCCCGCACATTGCCCCCGTCATTGCCGTCATCGGCAACCCGAATACGGGCAAGAGCACCTTGTTCAATGCCCTCACGGGTCTCAGGCAGAAGACCGCGAACTATCCGGGCGTCACCGTGGAGCGTCACACGGGATCCATCGAACTCGCCGGCCGCGAGGTGAGCCTGGTCGACCTGCCCGGAACATATTCCCTAGCCGCCCAGTCGCCGGATGAGATGATTGCGATCGACGTTCTCCTGGGTCACGTCGAGGACCTCGCACCGCCACGGGCGATTCTCGTCGTCATCGACGCCACCAATCTGCGTCGCAATCTGTTCCTGGCGACGCAGCTTGCCGAACTCGGCGTGCCGCTGGTGCTCGCCCTGAACATGGTGGACGTGGCGGCCGCGAACGGCATCCACATCGATGCCGCCCGACTGGGCGAGCGCATGGGAGCGGCAGTGATCCCGGTCGTTGCTACCACCGGCTCCGGACTGCCGGAGCTGCGCGCCGCGCTCGGAGCGGCGCTCAAGGAGCCATCCCGACAGCCGCTCGTCCTCCTGTCCGAGGTACGCAGTGCCGCCGACGATTTGTGCCGGCTGCTGACCGAGGCGGGCCATCACCTTTCGTCCTACGAAGTCGAGCGGGCGCTCATCGATGCCAAGGGAGTGGCGGAGCGGCGCTTCGAATATGCGACGAGCCCCGATCTCGTGACCCGCCTGCTGGACCTGCGCGCGCTGCTCAGCACGGGGAGTTCGCTGGCCGCGCTCGAGGCCAGGGCGCGTTACGACTTCATTCATGGCGTGATCGGCGAAGTGGAGCGGCGGGAGCCGCCTCGCATCACCGTATACGAACGGCTGGACCGCATCACCAACCAGCCAGTCGTCGGCGCGGTTCTCTTCGTCGTGGTCATGGGGATCGTCTTCCAGGCCGTCTTTTCCTGGGCGACGCCTTTGATGGCGCTCATCGATCGCGGCACGGCGCTAATCTCGGACGCAGCCAGAGCAACACTACCGCCCGGCGCGCTCACCAGCCTGCTGGTGGACGGCGCGATTGCCGGCGTCGGCAGCGTCGTGGTGTTCCTTCCGCAGATCCTCATCCTCTTCGCATTCATCATCCTCCTCGAAGACACGGGCTATATGCCGCGCGTGGCATTCCTAATCGACAGGCTCATGCGGATCTGCGGATTGTCGGGACAGTCCTTCATTCCGATGTTGTCCAGTTTCGCCTGCGCGGTTCCGGGCATCATGGCAACGCGCGTCATTCCCGAACGTCGCGACCGCCTGGCGACCATACTCGCGGCCCCCTTCATGACCTGCTCCGCGCGGCTCCCGGTATACGCGCTCCTGATTGGCGCATTCATCCCCAACCGGCATTTTCTTGGGGGCCTGGTCAGTCTTCAGGGGCTCGTGCTGCTCGGCCTGTATCTTCTCGGGATCCTGGCCGGCGTGTTTACCGCCCTGCTCATGAAGCGCACCATGCTCCGTGGCCCGACCCCGACGTTCCTGATCGAGTTGCCGCCGTACCGGCTGCCGAATCTGCGCTCGGTATTCCTGCGCCTGCTCGAACGCGGGCGCATCTTCCTGACTCGGGCCGGCACGGTCATCTTCTCGGTAGCAGTCGTGATCTGGTGCCTGGCTTACTTCCCGCGACCGGACGCGACCGCGGAAATCTTCGAGGCGCAACGGACCGAAGCTGCGGCGACACTGACCGGCAGGGCGCTCGCCGCGCGGCTGCGCGCGGTGGACACTGCCGAGACGGCGGCGAACCTTGAAGGCAGCTACCTCGGGCGACTCGGCAAGCTCGTCGCCCCCGTCTTCGCGCCGCTCGGTTGGGACTGGAAGGTCTCGGCTGCGGTGATCGCCGGGTTTCCGGCCCGGGAGGTCGTCGTGGCCGCGCTCGGCACGATCTATGCGGTCGGCAGTGACGCGGCATCCGACGACGATGCGCTGATCGAACGCCTGCGATCGGCGACCTGGCCCGACGGACGCCTGGTGTTCACGCTGCCGATGGCCATCGGACTGCTCGTCTTCTACGCCTTCTGCCTGCAGTGTGCGGCGACCATCGCCATGATCAGGCGGGAAACCAACAGCTGGGCATGGCCGGCGTTCGCCTGGTTCTATATGACCGGGATGGGCTACTTCGGCGCAATGCTCGTATTCCAACTCGGCTCATGAGGCGCCTGAGGCACACCGATCATGCCTGACCTGCAGGAAGCCCTGGCAGTCGCAATTGTCCTGCTCGTCGTCGCAATCGGGCTGTGGCGCAGGTGGCGCCGCCGCGCTTCCCGCGGGACATGCGGCGATTGCGACGCATCGTCCGGCGCGAAGACAAAAGAGGTGCCGCTGCGCTTCTATCGCCGCAAACCGTGATTACGGAGGCACAGAAAAGCGAAGCCCCGCAGGAGCGGGGCTTCGTGTTCAGCAAACTTTGAATGGGCTCAGAGCTTGGTCGGTGCCTGGCGCCGCACCGCCAGCATCAGTCCGCCGAGACCCATGAGCACCAACGCGAGCGAACCCGGCTCGGTCACGCTGGTCGCGCGGACGACGCCATAAAGGGTCACGTTCATCACGTTGCGCAGGAACCCGCTGCGAGTGGCGCCATAAACCCAGTCGTAAATGTAGGTGCCCGGAATGAGCTGGTACAGGGACCAGTACACGGGCGGCGTCGAGCTCGAGGCGCCTGTCGGCCATGCGCCGGTGCTCTGCAGGGAGACGGCCAGCATGGCATACCGATCCCAGATGTCGCCCGCGAGCGTGAAGCTGCCCGACGGCAGTCCGCGGTGCGCGCCGACCACCGTCCAGAAATCGGTATTCGACAGGTCGTTGGCGCCAACCTTGTCCAGGAACTTCCAGTTCTTCGCCCCGAAGTAGCTGCCGGCATTCACCAGGCTCTCGGAATCGATGGGCCCGGTGCCGTTCTGGCACTGCTGGGTGGGCTCGACCCCGAACCAGCCGCAGGGGACGGCGCTAGCCGCACCGGACACCAGAAGCCCGATTGCTGCCAGACCACCGAGGAGTTTGTTGTTCATTTTTTTCGGTTCCTACTCGCCGGGCGCAGGCCACGGCACTACATAAGATACAAGAACTATGCCAATCGCTGCTTTGTGTGCTTCTTCAGTACGTTCCCCGCTCAGGCCGCGGGCACCTGAGGCAGATTTGTAAAGCCACTCGACACTGCCGGCGGCTTCTCCAGCCTCTCGTCACCCCGCTCCACGGGGCCGACCGATAGTTCTTTGCGGGTCAGAGGCTACCACATCCGGGACCGGTGTCGAGCGCGCTTTGACAGTACGAAGACAATCTTCCGGTGGCGCCTCGCGCTCAGCCCGCCGGCCGGCCGCGCTCCTCCTCGTCCGCTTCCCGCAGTTTCTGGATGACTTCGTCGTAATAGGGCCGATCCCTCAGGCTCGCGTATTCGCCCGGAAAACACACGGTCGCCAAGTCTGCCGCAACGACCGAGAAATTTGCCAGAGTGACGGCGCAACGCATGTCGCTCGCCAATCGCGTGTTATCGATGACGGGGAAATCATAGAACCCCACCGAGAAGCTCGCCCTCGAATCCGGGAGCTGAGCCTCGCCATCCGGAGACCGGACTTCGAGTCGAACGGAGAGCTGCTGCTGTTCTTTGTCGACCTTCAGGACGCGCACTCTCACCTCGACCTTCATCCGGCCGACGGTGATGAGCTCCGGATCCAGCAGAAGTCCCGCCTGCCCGGCCGCAGCCAGCTCCTCGAAATCCACCGACCGGCGGAAGCTCGCTCCGTGCCCCTCTAGTGAGAACATCTGTTTGGCGGTGATCTCGCGCGCGACACGATTGATTCGTGCGAGATATTCCGCGCGCCGCGGATCACTCGACTGGCGCAACCGCCGCTGGATATCCAGAAACAACGGCTTCAGGTTGAGCGAGTCATGAAAGTTATAGGCCAGGAGTTCCAGATTCAGGACTTTGCCATCGAGATCGCCGGGAGAGGGCTTCAGGAACGACGTGATGATCGTGACCAACATGTCCTTACGCAGACTCGCTTCCGCTTCTTCGCGGCGACTCATGAGCTCGGAGTAGAGTCTGGCGTTGGTATCCAGGGATTGGCGGCGCTCCAGGAGCTGCGATCCGGTCATGCCCACATAGGCGACGGCGAAAGCGGTCAGCAGCCCGCCAACGGGATGCAGGAGGACAGCCGCCTTGTCCCAGAAATCCTTGCGTTTCGGTTCGTCGGTCATCGGCGCCCTATCGGCGGCGGGCCGTCAGCTTGCCGTCCTTGACCTCGAGCACGATGTCGGCCTGAGTGCCTTCGTCGTAGGAGGCGACTTCCACGCTCGCGCTGGCTGCGGCGCGAATCACGGTCAGCGTGCACTTACCGGTTTCCGCCACGACGAGGTGAAAGCTCCCGGCCTTGTCGGTCTTGACGGCAGGATAGGTCTTGCCGCCGCATGTGGCTGACACTTCGACGCCTTCGCCGACGGATGCGCCGCCCGAGGTGATGCTGCCGTAGATCTCGCCCGCCATCGCGAACGAGGGAAAGAGAAGCAGTAAGGCAACGCGGATTTTCATGGCGGCTCCCAGGGCGTGATGTGACAGCCCTCATCCTAAAGAACTGGCGGAGGGAGAGGGATTCCAAAAGCCCACTACCCCGCGGTATTCAGCCACAAGTGCGGAAATATACCCCCAGAAATACCCCCAAGACACGGGAGCTAGACGTAAAGTCCGCCATCGCATGGCGTGGCGGGGGGCCCGATTCCAGTTTCCGACAAATCATCCCGCTACGGTGAAAGCTATCTCTCAAGGACAGGCACCCCCCAGGTGCGCGAGCGCCAGCTCGGCTGGAACAGCGCCAGCGTCTACCTCAGCTTCGGCAGCGGTCAGCAGCGCCACGGTACGGCGCCAAGTCGTGGCGGTGCGATCTATGGCGGTGAGTGTGCCGGGCGGTGCCGACTGAGCTTCTGACCGGAACGCCGGGAAATGCGACCGGGCCTAACTGTCGCGAAATTGATTAGGGGTGAGGCCAGTCCAGCGGCGAAATGCGCGTGAGAAGCTGCTCTCGTCCGAGAAACCCAGAAGGTAGGCGATCTCGCTTAGCGAGATCGCCTGTTCGGCCAGATATCCCTGAGCCGCCAGGCGGCGAGTCTGATCCAAAACCTCGGTAAAAGTCGTGCCTTCGTCCCGCAGCTCCCGCTGCAGGGTGCTCACACTGCGGTTCAGACGCGTCGCCATCAGCTCAATCGTCACCTGCCCGGCCGGCATGAGCTTACTCAAAAGGCGCCGCACTTCTGCTGTGACCCGACCAGAGTCTATTTCCTGCAGGTAACGCTCTGCCGCAAAGTCGCTCGTCCAGGCAATCTCACTTTCCTGGCCTATCAGCCGTTCATCGAGCTGAGCAGCATCAAAGTCCATGGCGTCGCCCGATGCGTTGAACCGCACTGGACAGCCGAACACGTCTTCATAACGGCTAGCGTGTTCGCCATCGTCATGGCGTAGCCGCAGCTCCGCGGGATGGGCATCGGGCTGCGTGACCAGCCTGGTCAGCTTCAGCACCGTGGTAAAAAAACAGTCAACCACAACATCCAGCGCGATGTTCTCGGGGGCATCCAACTCGAGCGAGCGCTGCTGCGGATCTTTTTCGAAGTGAAGATCATCCAGAGCGGTACTAACGACGCGGGAGTAACGGCACAGCCTCCGCAGGGCATCACGCAGCGTGTCGCTCGCCAGCCATGCCACACCTAATACGGTTAAGGTGGTAGGCCGCACGTTTGCGCCGACCCGTAGCCCGAAACACGGATCCCCAGAGGCGCTCTTCGCGGCCAGCCACAGCCGCTGCATCTCCGCGACGGGGTAACGCGCCCTCGGCGCATAGAGCTTGTCACCATCCAAGCCTGCCGCTTTGAAAACCGGCGCCGGGGCAACCCCATAGTCAGTCTTCAGCGTGTCCATCACCACTCGTGCGAGCGAACTCAAGGTTGTCAGTTGATCCAGCACGCCGTGATGTCTCCGGGCTGTGTCATGCCACACCTGACCTGATGGAGCGATTGGTATAGATGATGACCTGAAATGACAAGATCAGACCGTCCGCAAGCTCTACTCTCTCCTAGGCGAACTTTCCATCCGGCTGCAAAACCCGCTTCGGCGGGGTTTCTGCTACCAACGAGGCAGAACGCATGGATTCCGAAGAAGTGCGTATGGCACGGACCCTGCTCCACGACATCGGCCGTTACCGGCGCGGCGAGATCAGCCTCGACGCCCTGCTTTTAGACCTGCAGTTCTGCGAGGTCTCCTGCCAGGGCACACCGGATTGGATGTGCGTGTTCGGGGCCATTTGTGCGGACCTTGCCGAGATACAGAGCCAGCTCGCCGCTGATACGGGCACGCTGGCTTCCCTAGAAACTATCGAGAAGCGCCTGCAGGCCGTCGAGGCGTTGCTTCAGCGAGTCACGTAGCCTCGCCCCGTCGCCATCGGCGCGAGTGCCGCGGCAATCTCCGCCGGTGACAAGTATCGGTCCGGCCTGACGGTCGGCACGACCTGGTCCGGGAAGCGTTTCACGATCTCCGCCTGATAGGTGCAAGTGCGGAAATATACCCCCAGAAATACCCCCAATACGGAGCGACTATACGTAAAGTCCGTCGCCTGATGAACCTCCGTCCGGCGTAGGATTGGCCGCAGAAGAAGAACGTAAGGACTTGTGAAGGCCAAAACCAATTGAAGGCCAAACCCAATGAGACGTTCAGGCTGGACCCGGAAGCGACGGGCACGAGTCGCGGAGCTGATTCGCCACTTGAGGCCGTGGAAGCAATTATCGGGCCCTGAAGACAGGGCACGCGTATCGGGCAAAGCCATAAAGCATGAGCTGCGCAGCGCGGCAGCGATCGTTCAGCGACAGGCACTTTCGGCCTTACTCCGGGGCCTGCAAGGGTGGGGAACCACGCAGCGCGGCCTGATGCACCCAGAAGTGTCACGAGACTCGAGTAGCGACTCCGCTTCTGCCGCCGGGTCTCCCTCACATCAGGAAGAGGAGGCTACCCAGCAGGCGAGCCCAACTGCGATCAGGACCGATAACAAAGGCCCTGTGTCCGCAACACCAGCCCAATACCCCCCGCCCACTGGCAATGAGTGAACCGATTATCCACAAATCAAAGTCCGCGCCCTGACTGCTCGGCTCGGCGCTCGGAATTGCTCGGTGTAGCAAGGCGCAAAGCTATCGCCTGAATCGTTCACGTTTTCTCAGCCTGCCAGCAGGAACCCCGGTTCGGCGTCGAAGGAGAGTAACTATGAGCAAATACTCAGCTTCCTGCTTGTCGGTCAACTCAGCAAACAAGCTCTGCTTCTTCGCCGATTCCACCAAGGCCCGCGCAAAGTGTTCGTCGGTCGCAAGGTGCGCTCCCGCGCCTTTGATCGTTGCGCGGAAGGGCAACGTTGCATGGATCAGTTTCACGTCGTCCAGCGTCATCATCTCGGCCGTTAGCGCAGCAGACTCGTAACCCCAACCGTGCAGATCGGACTTGGGCCCTCGAAAATGTTTGTGAGCACCTCCAGCACCAGCTCGTCCGTGGATTCCCGGTCGAACGACGTGTGAGTTGAATTGGCACTCGCAACCATGATCCCCATACGGGTGTCTGTGAGAGGCCTCAGACAAGAAAAGCCCCGCAGTTACGCGGGGTTGTCGTGTCTCTCAGGGTCTCTTCAGAAAAGTAGTTGGCGGAGGGAGAGGGATTCGAACCCCCGTGACGTTACCGTCCCACTGATTTCGAGTCAGGGCCGTTTAGCCGCTCCGGCATCCCTCCGGTGCCCGTTTGCGCGGGCGGCAAATTATAAGCAGTTCACCGAACCCGAGCGGGGCGCCTTTATGCGGCGCCGGCAGCCACCGAGAGAACTTTCAGGAATGCCTGAGGCCTCAGGATCACGCCGCGGTTGCGGGCATCGTCCTCCACCGAGCAGCCGGACGGCGAAGGGCCCTGCTGCGTGGCTTCACTGGCCGTTTCCATCCGGTACCAGTTGAACCAGGCGGCGAGGGGCAGCGGCTCCCCTCGGCTGCCGGACCGGTAATAGCGCTCGTACGCCCTGTAGCGATCCAGGACGAGCCTGACTTCGGCCGGATCCAGGCCTTCGCCCAGGCAGAGACGGACCCAGTCGGGTGGCTGGGCGTCAGGCATTCGGGCCACTCCGCCAGATCGCCCGCAGCTGGTCGGGCCGGCCGGTCACAGCATATAAGTCATTGTTCTTTAAAGTAATGCACATAATCACTCATGCCGGAACAGTGACACTTTCCAATAGTGGAACGCTCCAAGTGCATGGTAAGTTTAAACGTCCACGGGTGCCCCGATTACGGCGTTGCGGCACACCTGGGCGGAGGTAGTCGTTGCAGTCATACCGTTCAGCCAAGCTCGTCCTGTTGCTGTGCGCCGCGGCAATTCTCGGCACGTGCGCGCGCCCGCCGTCGCTGCTGGACGAGGTCAAGGCCCTCGGCGAGTTGCGGGCGGTCACCCGCAATGGCCCCAACACCTATTACACCGACGGTGATGGGCCGACGGGGCCGGAATACGAGCTGCTGAAGGGGTTCGCCAGGTATCTCGGCGTGCGCCTGCGGCTGATCGTCGTGGACCGGGCCACGGACGTCGTGCCGGCCGTCATCGGCGGCGAGGCCCATCTTGCGGCGGCTGCTCTCACCGTCAGCCGCGAGGCCGAGGAAGACGTGGATTTCGGGCCGGTCTATCAGCAGGTGACCGAACACCTGGTCTATCGCGACGGCCATCGGCGCCCGGCAAACCTGCTCCAGCTGCGAGGCAAGCGCCTGGAGGTCGCCTCCGGGACCAGCCACGTGAGGACGCTCACACTCGCACAGGCGCTGCACCCGGATCTCATATGGACTGAGAATCCGAACGCGGACCAGCAGGAGCTTCTCACCCAGGTTGCGGACGGCACCCTCGATTACACCGTCGTCAAGTCAAACGCCTTCGCCATCTATAGCAGCTACATCCCGGAGATCCGCGTGGCCTTCAACCTCGCGGAAGGCGAGTCACTGGCCTGGGCGTTCCCGAAACGCTCCGACCGGAGCCTGCTCGAGGCCGCGTCTGGCTATTTCGAGAGCATCCGTGCGAGCGGCGAGCTTGGGCGGATCATGGATCATTACTACAGCCATATCCCGCGGGTGGACTACGTCGGCACGCGCCAGTACATGAAGGACGTGCGCGCCCGGCTGCCCGCCTATGTCCACCTGTTCAAGAGTGCGGGCGACCAGCATGGAGTCGACTGGCGGCTGCTCGCGGCGATCGGCTACCAGGAATCCAAATGGGACCCGCAGGCGGTCTCACCGACCGGCGTGCGCGGTCTCATGATGCTGACGGAGGAGACCGCTCTCACGTTCGGCATAGACGACCGCACCGACCCCGCTCAGAGCATCGGTGGAGGTGCCCGCTACCTCGCGCACATCATGGGCAAGCTGCCGCCGCAGGTGCAGGAACCCGACCGGACTTTTTTTGCTCTCGCGGCCTACAACATCGGCTACGGTCATCTGCTGGATGCGCGGCGGTTGACGAAGAGCCGGGGAGGCGACTGGAATCGCTGGGCGGACGTTCAGCCCAGCATCCGGCTGCTCTCGACGCCGGAATTCTCGGCGCAGACCCGCCACGGCTTTGCCCGCGGCGGCGAGACCCTGTATTTCGTGAATAACGTTCGCAACTACTACAACGTGCTGAGCTTCCTCAATCCCGGCATCGGCGATGACGCGGGCTGGATGCAATTGCGCAACGCGCCAGTGCCGAACCCTGACCGGAAAGTCGCCCTGACGTCCGTGCCGGACCGGCGCAGCTGAGACCGCCGGGCTACCCGCGACGACGGTCAGCGTCTGCTCCTGAAGAAATCCTGCAACAGAGCACGGCTTTCGTCTCCGAGCACTCCGCCCGTGACGAGCATCCGGTGGTTCAGTTCCGCGGATTGCGCGAGATTGAAGAGCGTCCCGGCGGCTCCTGCGCGGGGATCGGCCGCGCCGTAGACCAGACGCCGGATGCGCGCATGCACCATCGCACCGGCGCACATGGGGCACGGCTCGAGCGTGACGTACAGGGTGCACTGGGGCAGCCGGTAGTTCCCAGCGACGCGCGCGGCGGCCCTCAGCGCCTCGATCTCCGCGTGGGCCGTGGGATCGCAGCTCGAGATCGGCCGGTTCCACCCCATCGCGATGACGCGATCGTCGTCCACGACGACGGCGCCCACCGGCACTTCGCCAGCCCCTTCGGCGCGCCGCGCGAGCTCCAGCGCAAGCCGCATGTGGCGCTCGTCTTCGGGACGGGCTTCGTCGGCGCCTATTCCCACTCTATCGTGGCGGGCGGCTTGCCCGAGATGTCGTAGGTGACGCGCGAGATGCCGCGCACTTCGTTGATGATGCGCCGGGACACGTGATCGAGAAATTCGTACGGCAGGTGCGCCCAGCGCGCGGTCATGAAGTCGACGGTCTCGACTGCGCGCAGGGCCACGACGTAGTCGTAACGGCGTCCATCGCCCATGACGCCCACGGACTTCACCGGCAGGAACACGGCGAACGCCTGGCTCACCTTGTCGTAGAGATCCGCCCGCCGGAGCTCAGTGATGAATATGTCGTCCGCGCGCCGCAGCAGATCCGCATAGTCCTTCTTCACTTCGCCGAGGATGCGCACGCCGAGTCCAGGACCGGGGAACGGATGCCGGTACACGAGCTCACGCGGCAGCCCGAGCTCGAGCCCGATCCGGCGCACCTCGTCCTTGAAGAGATCGCGCAACGGCTCGATCAGGCGGAGCTTCATCTGCGCGGGCAGACCCCCGACGTTGTGATGCGACTTGATGACATGCGCCTTGCCGGTCCGGGCGCCCGCAGACTCGATGACATCCGGATAGATCGTCCCCTGCGCGAGCCAGCGCACGTCCTTGAGCTTTTCCGCCTCCTCCTCGAAGAGCTCGATGAAGAGCCGACCGATGATCTTCCGCTTCTCCTCCGGGTCGGCAACGCCGCGCAGGGCCGCGAGGAAGCGCGCCTCGGCATCCACGCGGATGACGCGAACGCCGAGATGATCCGCGAAGAGATGCATGAGCTGATCGCCCTCGTGCAGGCGCAGCAGCCCCGTATCGACGAAAACGCAGGTGAGCTGGTCGCCGAGCGCCTCGTGCAGCAGCGCTCCGACCACCGAAGAGTCCACGCCCCCCGAAAGTCCCAGCAGCACCCCGTCCCGGCCGACCTGCGCACGAATCCGCGCGATGTCCCGCGCGATGATATTGCCGGGCTGCCAGTCGCTCGGGCAGCCGCAGATATCGTGCACGAAGTGCGACAGGATGCGCTGCCCCTGCGCGGTATGGGTAACCTCGGGGTGGAACTGCAGGCCATAGAAGCGCCGCTTTTCGTCGGCCATGCCGGCAAGCGGCGCGTTGCGGCTGCTCGCAATGGACTCGAATCCGGGCGGCAGTCTCGACACACGGTCGCCATGGCTCATCCAGACGTTGAGCCCGGCGCAGCCCGTGTCCTGCCGGACGTCGGCCAGATCGCGCAACAATCGGTCCTTGCCCCGCGGCGTTACCAATGCATGACCGAACTCGCGGTGGGACGACGCCTCGACAGCACCGCCGAGCTGGGCGGCCATGGTCTGCATGCCGTAGCAGATGCCGAGAACCGGAACTCCGAGTCCGAAGACGACCTCGGGTGCCTGCGGCGAGACCGGGCCCTCGACGACCGACTCCGGGCCGCCCGAGAGGATCACGCCGTCCGGCGCAACAGCGCGAATGGCGGCAGGCTCGGCATCCCAGGGCAGGACCTCGCTGTACACACCTTCTTCGCGCACGCGCCGCGCGATCAGTTGCGTGTATTGGGAACCGAAGTCGAGTATGAGGATCCGATGTTCCGCCGGCGAAGCCGCCATGTCGGGCGTCGGGCTGGCCTGAGTCGCGGTCTGCTCGGGCATGTGTGCGTGACTAGATGTCGGTCCTGTAATTCGGCGCTTCCTTCGTTATCGTCACGTCATGCACATGGCTCTCGGCGATGCCGGCGCCCGTAATGCGCACGAACACCGGCCGCGTACGCATGTGCTCAACCGTGCTGCAGCCGGTGTAGCCCATTGCCGCACGCAGGCCCCCGGTCAGCTGGTGGACGATCGCGACGAGACTGCCCTTGTACGGCACACGTCCCTCTATCCCTTCCGGCACCAGCTTCTCGAGTTCCGCCGTCGGATCCTGGAAGTACCGGTCGGTCGAGCCATGCTTCTGCGCCATGGCGCCGAGTGACCCCATGCCGCGATAGGACTTGTAGGAGCGCCCCTGGAACAGCTCGACCTCGCCGGGGGACTCCTCCGTGCCCGCAAAGAGGCTGCCGATCATCGTGCAATCGGCGCCCGCCGCAATGGCCTTGGCAATGTCGCCGGAGTAGCGGATACCGCCGTCCGCGATCACGGGCACACCGGCTGCCGAGGCGACTTTCGCCACGTTCGACACGGCCGTGATCTGCGGCACGCCGACCCCGCTCACCACGCGTGTCGTGCAGATCGATCCGGGCCCGATGCCGACCTTGAGTCCGTCCACGCCGGCATCGATCAGTGCCCTGGCCGCCTCGGCGCTGATGATGTTCCCGGCGACGACCTCCAGTCCGGAAAACGCCTTCTTGATCGCGCGCACCCGCTCGATCACGCCGCGGGAATGACCGTGTGCGGTATCGACGACGATGACGTCCACTCCCGCCTCTACCAGCGCGGGCACGCGCTCGTCGGTCTCGCCGCCGGTACCGACGGCGGCGCCGACGCGCAACGCGCCGCGGCTGTCCTTGCAGGCGTAGGGGTAATCTTTCGCCTTCTGGAAATCCTTCGCGGTGATCAGGCCGCGCAGCTCGAACCTGTCGTTGACGACGAGAACCTTCTCGATACGGTGCTTGTGGAGCAGCGCCAATACCTGTTCCTTGCTCGCGCCCTCCTTCACCGTCACGAGCTTCTCCTTGGGCGTCATGACGATGGCGACGGGCTCGTCGAGACGCGTCTCGAAGCGCAGGTCCCGGTTGGTGACGATGCCGACCGTGCGTCCCTTGTCCACGACCGGCATGCCCGAGATGTTGTTGGCTCGCGTCATCGCCATGACTTCGCGAATGGTCATCTCGGGCGATACCGTGATCGGGTCCTTGACCATGCCGCTTTCGAACTTCTTGACGAGCGCCACATGGCGCGCCTGCTCGGCGGGACTCATGTTCTTGTGAACGATGCCGATCCCGCCTTCCTGCGCCATGGCGATCGCGAGGCGGCCCTCGGTAACGGTGTCCATCGCGGCCGAGACCAGGGGGATATTCAGACTGATGGCGCGCGTCAGCCGGGTCGCGAGACTCACGTCCCGCGGCAGCACGTCGGAGTACGCGGGCTGCAGCAGGACATCGTCGAAGGTGAGTGCTTCCTCGGCTATGCGCATGGCGGCTCCTGCCGGAACGACGGAGGAAACGCGTAATGGTACGCAGCCATTCGGGCACGGTAAACTCCCGCCGCCATGGAAAAGCCCGCGGGGGAGCCCGTCCATACCGTGTCGCAGGTGAACCGCGAGGCGCGGATTCTGCTGGAACGGGGCTTTCCGACTCTATGGGTGACGGGCGAGGTCTCCAATCTGGCCAGGCCGGGTTCGGGGCACCTGTATTTCTCCCTGAAGGATGCGCAGGCGCAGCTGCGCTGCGCGATGTTCCGCAGCGCCGGCCGCGTGGCCCGCTTCCGGCCCGAGAACGGTCAGCAGGTGCTGGCGAGGGGTCGGATCAGCCTGTACGAGGCCCGTGGCGAGTTTCAGCTGATCGTCGACTACCTGGAGCCCGCCGGCGATGGCGTGCTGTTGCGGCGGCTGGAGGAATTGAAGAAGCGGCTCGCCGCCGAAGGACTGTTTGAGGCGGCCCGCAAGAAGGCCCTGCCCACCCTGCCCCGGCGGATCGGCATCATCACCTCACCCACCGGGGCGGCCGTGCGGGACATCCTGCACGTCCTCAGGCGGCGCTTTCCCGCGATCCCGGTGGTGATTTATGCCGTGCAGGTCCAGGGCGAGCAGGCCAGGGGCGAAATCGCGGCTGCCCTCGCGACCGCCGCCGCCCGTTGTGACTGCGACGTCCTGATTCTCGCTCGCGGCGGTGGCTCCCTCGAAGACCTCTGGGCCTTCAACGAGGAGAGCGTGGCCCGCGCGATATTCGCGTGCCCGCTGCCGGTGGTCACCGGCATCGGGCACGAGATCGATTTCACCATCGCCGACCTGGTTGCAGACGTCCGCGCACCCACTCCGTCGGGGGCTGCAGAGCTCGTCGCGCCGGACTGGCGCGAGTGGTCGCAGCGAATCCGCATCCTCGAGCGCAGGGCGACGGTCGCGACCGGGCGCTGCCTCGAACGCATCCGTACCCACTGCAACACCCTGGGACGGCGTCTGCAACGCACGCACCCCGGATTCATCCTGCGCCAGCATGGCCAGCGGCTCGATGAGCTCACAGGCCGCCTTGCGGTCGGCATGCGGCGTGCCGCCGGCCTTTACCGGCTGCAGGCCGATCACGCGCTGTCGCGGCTGCGGGCGGCCACCCCACGCGCGCTGCTGCGCGGGCGCTCCGACGAGGTTGCACGCCAGCGTCTGCGGCTGGCGGGGGCCGTCAGGGTGCTCGTCGCCGCGACCGGCGGACGCCTGGCGGCAGCAGCCGCCGCCCTGCATGCCTTCAGCCCGCTGCAGACGCTCGAGCGCGGTTACGCGATCGTCAGCGATGCCCGGTCCGGCAGGGTATTGCGGCGTGCCCGGGACCTGAAGCCCGATCAGGTCATCGATGGCCGGCTTGCCGAAGGCGGCTTCGAGGCGATCGTCAGCAAGATCCGTCCCACCTGAAGCCGTTCACTCCCCATCGAAAAAGCGTCGGATCACCGGGCGGAAGCGGTCCATGTCGACGAGGAACGAGTCGTGTCCCTGGATGGACGGCAGCTCCTCCAGGACCACTTCGCCGCAGCTCTGCGCGAGCCCGGCCGCGAGCTCGCGTTGCTGGTGGATCGGGAACAGGAAATCGGTCGTCACGCCGATCACGAGCGCGCGTGCCACGCGTACGCGCTTCAGGCCGGCCATGACCGAGCCGCCGTGCTCGGCGAGGTCGAACAGATCGCTGGCGCGTGACAGATAGAGATAACAGTTCGCGTCGAACTGGCCGGTGAACCGTTGCGCATGCGCCTCCAGATAGGCCTCGATCTCGAAGTCGAGCGCAAAGGAATCACCGCTCTGCCGCTCCCCTGGGATCCGCTCGCGGCCGAAGCGCTGTTCCCACTCCTGGGCCGAGCGATAGGTGATCATGCCGAGCTTGCGCGCGAGGCGCATACCGGCGACAGGCCCCGCACCGGGCTCGTAGGCGCCGCCGGCCCAGGCCGGGTCACGGCGGATCATTTCCCGCTGCAGCGAACGCAGCGCAATCGCAAACGGCAGCGAACGCGGCCCGCATGAGATCAGCAACAGGCGCCGCGTCTTCCCGGGGAACAGCGCGGTGTAACCGAGGGCCGTCATGCCGCCCATCGAGGGTCCTACCAACGTGTGCAGGGCATCGACGCCCAGGTGATCGAGCAACCGGCGCCCCGCCGCGGCGATGTCCTCGAGCGACAGCACCGGGAAACTCATGCCGTAGCGATTTCCGGTGCGCGGATCCACCGAGGCGGGCCCCGTCGAGCCGAAGCAGCTGCCGAGCGAGTTGGCGCAGACGACGAAATATCTGCCTGTATCGATGGGCCGCGAGGGCCCGACGACCTCCTCCCACCATCCCTGAGCCGGGTCCTGCGGACAGGACGTCGCATGGGCAGACGGCGACAATCCCGTGAAGATGAAGACCGCGTTGTCGCGGGCAGGATTGAGCTCCCCCCAGGTTTCATAGGCGATCACGGGGCGCTCGAGCACCCCGCCGCGACGCATCGGGAAAGTGCCCGGAAGCTCGAGGATCCGTCGTGCGCTCACATGGCGTACCTCAGCGATGCAGCCTGCGGCGCTTGCGGACCTGGCGCTGCGTCAGCTCGTTGCGTCGCCCTGAGTAAGGGTTGCGCCCGGTCCGCAATTCTAGCCGGATCGGGGTCCCGGCGAGATTGAAAGCCGCACGGAACCGTCCGACGAGATAACGCCGGTAGCTCGCCGGCAGCAATTCGGTCTGGTTACCGTGAACGACGATGAGCGGAGGGCAGCGGCCGCCCTGGTGCGCGTAGGTCAGCCGTATGCGGTGACGGCGCACGACCGGCGGCGGATGCGTGTGGACGATCTCCTCCAGCAGCGCGTTCAGCTGGCGCGTGGGCAGCTCGGCATGCGCCGCCGCCACCGCCCTGGCGGCGCTCCCGAACAGCTCCTGGATGTTGCTGCCGTGAAGGGCGGAGATCGGGTGGATCTCGACGAAATCGAGGAACGGCAGGTCGCGGGCGATCGCGCGCATCACGCTCCCCCGCTGGCGTTCGGTCAGTCCGTCCCACTTGTTGATGCCGACCGTCAGCGCACGCCCGCGCTCCAGCACCAGGCCGATGAGGGAGACGTCCTGTTCCGTGACGCCTTCGCGGGCGTCGAGCAGCACGATCACGGCGTCGGCCTCGTCCACGGCCTGCAACGCCTTGGCGACGCTGAATTTCTCGATCGACTCCGTGACTCGTGCGCGCCGGCGGATGCCAGCCGTATCGACGAGCGTGTAGGGCCGCCCCTCCACTTCGAAGCGAATTGCAACGGCGTCCCGCGTCGTGCCGGGCTCGTCGCGAGTCATGAGTCGCTCCTCGTGGAGCAGCCGGTTGATCAGCGTGGACTTGCCGACATTCGGCCGGCCAATGACGGCGATGCGCGCGCCGCCGGCCGTCGCCTCCGAACCGGTTCCCGTCGCGACCGGATTGCGTGCCAGTGCGGCGTCGAACAGATCGCCGATGCCATCGCCGTGACTCGCCGAGACGGCTTGCGGCGTGTCGAGGCCGAGCTCGAAGAACTCGGCGATGGACTCCGCGGGGACGCGGCCTTCCGTCTTGTTGACGGCCACGACACAGTCCTTCCCCGACTCACGCACCAGCCGGGCGACGAAGCGGTCTTCGTTCGTGAGGCCTTCGCGCCCGTCGGTCACCATGATGATGGCATCGGCCTCCTCCACCGCGAGCCGGATCTGCCGGCGCATGAGCGCGGCGAGCTCGTCGCCGCGTTCCGTCAGGCCGCCGGTGTCGATGACAATGGCGGGTCGCAATCGCGCGGACGTGAAGCCGTAGAGCCGATCACGCGTCAACCCGGGATAATCGGCGACGAGCGCGTCGCGGGTGCCCGTGAGGCGATTGAACAACGTGGACTTGCCGACATTGGGGCGCCCGATCAGGGCGACAACGGGCAACAGAAGTCACTTCCCCCGCGACGTGGCGTCCCTGAAGGCCACGAGCTCACCGCTGTCGGTGACGACGAAGAGCGTGTCGTTCACGACGAGGGGCGCCGATGTGATGCGCGAGGAATCGGCGCGCACGCGCGCGCGCAGCGCGCCGGTGCCGGTGTCGAAGAAATGCAGATAACCGTCGAGATCGCCGACGACGACCGCGCTGCCGAAAGGCGTGGGCGCGGTCAGGTCGCGGAAGGCAAGCTCGGTCTGGCGCCACAGCTCGCGGCCGGAGCTGCGCTCGACGGCCATGATCTCGCCCGAGGCGCCCGAGACATAGAGATTGTTGAGGTCGGCAGCGAGTCCGCTGTAGCTCGAGAAATCCACGCTCCAGAGGATCTGGCCGGACTCGCGCGCCAGGGCAACGAGGCGGCCCTGGTACCCGACGGCATAGACATCCGTGCCGACGACCTGCACCGTGGCGTTGAGATCGGAGAGTCTTTCCACCTCGCTCCGCCCCGCCGGGGGCTCCACCAGCACGTCCCAGATGACCGATCCGTCGTTGATGTCGTACGCCGCAACCCTGCCGTTGTCGAAGCCGGCGATGACCTGGTTGCCATCCAGCACGGGCGCACCGGTACCGCGCACCGACAGCCGCGGCATGGTCTGTTGCGCGAACCAGGCCTGGCTGCCGTCGGCGACGTTGAGCGCGATCAGCTTGCCGTCGACGGTCCGCACGTATGCGTGCTGCGTGCCGACCGCGGGCGCGGCGAGCACCTCGCTCGCGACGTTGGCGCGCCATTCCTCCTTGCCATCCTCGGCGCGTAACGAAACGACGAACCCGTCGCTCGAGCCCGCGACGACGTGTCCGCTCCCCACCGCGGGGCCGCCCGCCAGCGGCAGCTTCGTATTGGTACGCCACAGGCGCTTGCCGCGCGCCGCATCGAAGCCGGAAATGCGTCCGTCGTTGTCGGCGGCGAAAATGCGCGTGCCGTCACTGGCGGGTGTCAGCGCGAGCCGGAGGATCTCGTTGCCGCCGCCGATTCCCGCATCCCAGACTTTCTTGATCTTGACTGCAGGCTTGAAGTCGACGAGTTCCGCCGGTGCGTCGGTCTTTTCGTCGTGGCTGCAGCCGGCCACCCCGGCCACGACGCCGCAAACGGCCAGCGCCGCAAGGCCCGCGTTTCGACGCGTGATTCGCATCGGAGTCTGCGCCGCTTACTCGGTCGGCGCGGGATTCGCCGCGGCCGCCGGCGCCGTATTCGCCGCTCCGGGAAGCGGATTTGCCGCTGCCGGCGGCGGCGCCGGCCCGGGCAGCTCGGCAAGCTTGGCGCGCAGGAATGCCTGGTCACCGGCGACGGAGGGGTCGGCCTGGAGCGCCGCTTCGTACTCGGATCGCGCCTCGTCGAAACGTTTCATCGCGTAGTAGACGTCGCCGCGCACTTCGTGGAACTGCGGCTCGAAGGCGGAGTCCTTCGGCACCGCGAGCACCTTGAGGGCGTCGTCGTACTTGTCCTCCTGGCCGAGCACGCGGGCAAGACGCAGACGGGCGATGGCCTCGATTTCGTCGCTGCCGGTATCGCGGACGACCTGCTCCAGGTACCTGGCCGCCTCCTCGGGGCGACTGTGATCCATCTGCATCTTGGCCAGAGCGAGGCGGGCCTGGTCCAGGTATGGCGTCGACGCATAGTCCTTCGCGAGCTGGGCGGCAATTTCTTCGGCGCGTGAGGGGCGCTCCACGCGAATGGCGGACAGCAGTTCCTCGTACAGCGCCGATGCTGCCTCGCCACGACCGGACGTGTAAGCATTCCACCGGTTCCACCCGAAGAGCGCGGCTACGCCAAGCGCAAGCCCCGCGAGAAGATACCAGCCGTTCTCGCGTAACCAGATACGGACCTGTTCCGCCCGTTGTTGATCAGTCAGATTGTCTTCCACGACTCGTCATCCGCCTTTTCAGATCGGTTCCCAGGCACATAGGGCGCCAGCGCAGCCAGCACCCCGCTCACCGCCACGGTATGCTGCTCGCTTTCGCGTCGCAGCGGCTTCACGCCCACCGTGCCGGCCGCCAGCTCGTCTTCTCCGATGATCAGCGCCGCAGCCGCGCCGCTCGCGTCCGCGCGACGCATCTGAGCGCGAAAACCGCCGCCGCCGAAATTCGTTTCGATGCTCAGCTCCGGTCGTGCATCACGCAGATTCTCCGCAAGCCGCAGGGCGGCCTCCAGCGCGCCCACGCCGACGGCGACGACATAGACGTCGGGCTCGGTGATCACACGCCCGCCGCCCGCCAGACGATAGAGCTCGACCAACCGCTCCATCCCGATGGCGCAGCCGATGGCCGGTGTCGGAGAGCCGCCGAGCTGCTCCACGAGGCCATCGTAACGCCCTCCGGCGCATACCGCCCCCTGGGAACCGAGCCGGTCCGTGATCCACTCGAACACGGTACGGTTGTAATAATCGAGACCCCTGACGAGCCGCGGGTTCAGGCGGAATCGGATGCCGGCTCCGCTCAGTAGCTGCTGCAAGGTCTCGAAGTGGCTCACGGACTCCGCATCGAGAAATTCGGCGAGGGTTGGCGCACCGGAGATCACGTCCTGCATGGCGGGGTTCTTGCTGTCGAGGATGCGCATCGGATTGCGCTCGAGGCGCCGCCGGCTGTCTTCGTCCAGCTCGTCGCTGCGGGCCCGGAAATACGCCGTGAGCTCCTGCCGATAGCGTGCGCGGCCCTCCGGCATGCCAAGCGAGTTGAGCTCGAGATCGAGGCCAACACCGAGTATGCGCCAGGCGCGCGCCGTCATGATGATGAGCTCGGCGTCGATGTCCGGGCCCGCTTGGCCGAGAGCCTCGATGTCGGTCTGATGGAACTGGCGGAAACGCCCCTTCTGCGGCTTTTCGTAGCGGAACATGGGGCCCGCGCACCACAGCTTGTGGCGTTGATTGTGCAGCAGGCCATTTTCGATGGCCGCGCGCACGATTCCCGCCGTGGCCTCCGGGCGCAGCGTAATGCTCATGCCGTTGCGGTCGTCGAAGGTGTACATCTCCTTCTCGACGATATCCGTCACCTCGCCGATGGAGCGCTTGAACAATTCGGTTCGCTCGAGCAGCGGCACACGGATTTCGCGATATCCATAGGCGCGCAGCACGCCGTGCAGCGCACTCTCGACGCGCGACCACACCGCGGCATCCGCCGGCAGTATGTCGCCCATGCCCCGGATTGCCTGGATTTGTTCGGTCACTGCGGGGGCGTCGCCGCGTCTTCGGACGGAGCGGAATCGGCGGCCGCTGCTCCGGGGCCGGTCGAAGTGGCGGGGGCGACGGCCTCCGGCGCGGTTGCGCCCGTACCGGCGGCTGGAGCTGGCGGGGCGACGGGCTCCTCCCGGTCGCGGCTGCTGATGGCGATGATTACGATGGCCAGCAGCAGGGCCGCCGCGAGCCATAGCCCCCAGGGGCCCATGTGCGCGGTGTCCGACTGTTGCTTGGGACGGGCCAGCGAAGGAGGTGCATCGCTGTCGGGAACCGCCGCGCGGTAGGCATCCAGTACTTGTTGTTCGGAAAGGCCGATGAGCTGGGCATAGCGCTTCAGGTGGCCCCGCACGAACACCGGCGCACCCATCGTGTCGAAACGGCCTTCTTCGAGGGCGACGATGCTCGCCTCCTCGAGCCGCAGCGCTTCTGCGACCTGGCTGACGGAGAGAGCCCGTGCCTTGCGCGCCGATCGCAACCGCTCGCCGAGCCCGAGCCCAGGTGGCTGGGCACGCGCCATCTCGCGAGGATCGCTGTTATCCGGCATTGCGCTGGGTCTCGAGTAGCAGCCGCGTCTCCACCGCCTGCGGAAATTCCTTCTTGAGCCGCTCGCCGTAGGCGCGCGCGGCGGAGGTCTCGCCGAGCGCCTGCTCCACGCGGTAGCCAAGCCAGAGCGCGTCGGGCGTGGGCGGCGCCCCGGCGAGAAACCGCTCCAGGAAGGCGCGCGACTGGAGGTAGTTCGCGCGGGTGAATGCGACGTCGGCGAGTTGCAGCAGCGCGAGACTGAAGTTCTGATCCGCGGCCAGCGCGCTGCGCAGGTAGCTTTCCGCCTTGTCCATGTCCACGCGCTTGGCGCACACACCGGCGTTGGTATAGACCATCGCCTTGTTGGAGTAGGTCTTCGACAAGGGCACGGAGAGCGCCTTCTCGAAATAGCGCAGCGCTTCCGCCGGCTCCTGCTTTTGCAGGCACAGGAACACGGCCAGCGCGTTCAGGGTATCCGGGTCACCGGGCGCGAGACTGACCGCGTGGCGGTAATTCTTCTCCGCGCCTGCATAATCGCCCAGCCGTTCATAGACGAGACCCAGTGCCGAGTAGGCGGTCGGCAGGCTGCTGTCCTGCTTGATGGCTCTCTCGAGCTTCGTCCTGGGCACTTTTCAGGTCGCCCTGGCGGAGGTAGGTGACGCCGAGTTGCACGTTGAATTGGGCTGCTTCCTTCGTCGACACGGCGGGCTCCGGCCTCGTGCTCCCCGAGATGCAGCCGGCCATTGCCATCGCAGCCACCGCCGCCAGCGCACTCCTGAGGATCATGGCAACCATGTCGACTTCCTGCATCCGCTCTCCGAGGGGCACGCGCACGCGATTGTTCACACTCCCGGCGAGCTGACCGCAGGCGGCGGCGATGTCGTCACCGCGCGTGCGGCGCGTGACGGTGACGATGCCCGCCGCCGATAGCACGTCAGCGGAAGTCATTCACGACTCCGGGAGGCGAGCGGCGATAGACGGTCCCGGGAAAAGGATTGAACGGGATCAGGTTGACCTTCGCCGGGCGGTTGTTGCAGCAACGCCGCCAGGCGCTCGGCATGGACCGGCGAATCGTTGATGCCGTCGAGCATCACGTACTCGATGGTGATCTCGTGGATATTCGTGGCCTCCACGTATTCCCAGCAGGCCTCGAGCAGCTCGGTGATCGGATGCCGGCGGTTGATCGGCACCAGCTCGTTGCGCAACTCGTCGTCCGCGGCGTGCAGCGACACCGCCAGCGCGACACGCGACTCCTGCGCCAGGCGGCGAATCTGCGGAACCAACCCCGAGGTGCTGACGGTCACGCGGCGACGCGAGAGCTTGCAACGCGAGATCGTCGACGAGCACGTCGCAAGCCTGGACCACGGCCCGGAAGTTGGCGAGCGGCTCGCCCATGCCCATGAACACGACGTTGGTGATCGGCGAGCGGCCATCGGGATCTCCGAGCTCGCGCCGCGCCAGCAGCCACCTGGCCGATGATCTCCGCCGCGCGACAGGTTGCGATTGAAGCCCTGGTGGCCGGTCGCGCAGAACGTGCAGTCCATCGCGCAGCCGACCTGCGAGGACACGCACAGCGTGCCGCGACCGGGCTCGGGATGAACACCGTCTCGATCGCCTGACCGACGCCCGCGTCCAGCCGCCACTTGACCGTGCCGTCGGCGGATTCCTGCACCGCCACGACATCAGGCAGGCGAACCGGAGCGCGCGTGCTGAGCTCCTGGCGAAGCGCCAGGCCGAGGTCCGTCATCTGCGTCGGATCCAGCACGCCGCGGGCATACAGCCACTTCATGATCTGGCGGGCGCGGAACGGCTTCTCGCCGATGCTCGACGAACAGCTGCTCGAGCTCGCGGCGCGGCAGTCCCAGCAGGTTGACGGTCGGCTCGGTCATGGGAATTCAGCGCGGGCGCGGACAGAGGTCGCTCTGGCTGAAGAAGAACGCGATTTCCTGGCGGGCCGTCTCGGGACCATCGGAGCCGTGCACCACGTTTTCCTCGATGCTCGTCGCGAGGTCCGCGCGGATCGTGCCCTTCGCCGCCTTCTTCGGATCGGTCGCGCCCATGATGTCGCGATTGCGCTCGATGGCGTTCTCCCCCTCGAGCACCTGCACCATCACGGGACCGGAGGTCATGTAGCGGACGAGATCCTTGTAGAACGGGCGTTCGCGATGCACGGCGTAAAATCCCTCCGTCTGAGCCTGGCCGAGTTGCAGCATCCGCGCCGCGACGATCCGCAGCCCCGCCTGCTCGAACCGCCGGTACACCTCGCCGATCAGGTTCTTGCTGACGCCATCGGGCTTCACGATCGAGAGAGTCCTCTCAATAGCCATTACATCTCCTGACAAGCATTATGAAAACAAGGTCGGCTCACGCGCTGAGCGATGCCTGGGGCGCTGGCCGCGCTATTCCGCACCGGCGGGCTGCGTAGTATCCCAATCCCGAAAGCAGTTCCGCAAGGCATCCTGGAGAATCAGCAGGCTGCCCAGCTTTTCGGCAGGAGCTTCAAGCTCCGCGGCCAGGAGCGCGACTTCGAAGGCGGCAAGCGCCGCGGCAGGCATACCCGTCAGCCGCTCCGTGGCGAGACTGCACGCCGCGATCAGGTAAGGACAGCCGAGAGCCCGGAACGCCAGGCGCCGGACGACGTTGCCGCCGATATCCGCCTCGATCACGACCCAGGCGCCTCCCGCGGCAGAGCCCGCCTCGCCCCGCGCGACGGCCGCCGCTGCGCGGAGCGGGCCGACATTCGCCGGGTGCCAGAAGTGACGCTCCACGGTCGGCGGGTAGCCCACGCGTGTCCCCTCAGGCGGCAGTCGACTGGCGACACGCGGCGCAGATGTGCCGCCGCCGCTGCGAACGTCGCCGCCGCCTGCGCAACGTCATGCTGCGTCGTGGGGCGGCCGAGACTGAAGCGGATGGAGCTGCGCGCGAGCTCGTCCGGCCGGCCGAGGTGCCGCAGTACCGCCGAAGGCTCGTTGGCTGTCCGAGTCGCAGGCCGAGCCGCTCGACACCGCGAGCCCGCGCAACGCGTGGAGCAGGCTCTCGCCTTCGACGCCGGTGACACTCACGCTGAGAATGTGACAGGCGCGCCTCGCGGGGTGGCCGTTGAGGAGGACGCCCGGCACCTTTTGCAACTCGGTCCACAGTTGGTCCCGCAGGCCCGTCAGACGTGCCTTGTCTCCGGGCCACCGCTCGCGGGCGAGCCGCGCGGCGACGCCGAGCCGATCACCTGATGCGTAGCGACCGTCCCAGGCCGCAGCCCGCGCTCCTGGCCCCCGCCATGGAACAGCGGCTCGACGCGGCGGATGCGCTCGCGACTGAGGAAGAGCGCACCCACACCCTTCGGCCCGTGCATCTTGTGTGCCGACAGCGACAGCAGGTCGATGCGCTGCGCTCCGACGTCGATCGGCTCCCGGCCCGCGGCCTGCACGGCGTCCACATGGAACAGCGTGCCTCGCTCACGGCAAATCCCGCCGATCGCGGCGATATCCTGGATCACGCCGGTCTCGTTGTTCACGTGCATCACCGACACGAGCGTCGTGTCCGGGCGGATCGCCTCAGCGACCACGCCCGGATGGACGATGCCCGCGGCGTCCGGCGCGAGATAAGTCACGCTGAAACCCTCGCGCTCGAGGAAACGAAAACTCTCGAGCACGGAGGGATGCTCGGTGGCGGCCGTCACGAGGTGACGGCCGCGCCCCGTCCGGAAGCGCGCCGCGCCGAGCACGGCGAGGTTGTTCGACTCCGTCGCGCCCGATGTCCAGACGATCTCCTCCGGACGCGCGCCGACGAGCGCCGCGACCTCGGCGCGGGCGGCCTCGATCCGATCCTGCGCAGCTCTGCCGGGGGCATGGGACGAGGCGCAGTTCGCCTGCAGTTCCGGCGACCGCAGCACCTCCGCCATGGCGTCCGCCACCGCGGGATCGACGGGCGTCGATGCCGCATGGTCGAGATAGATGGTCACGGCTCTGCGCCCGGGACCGGGCCGGCTTCCTGCGGATCGCACCGCGCGGGCGCATTCGAGCCCTGCCGACTGCGTTCTCTGTCCGAAGCCGCGCTCGTCCCCCGCCAGGCGCGCTCGCCGGATCCGCGATCCGAAGATAGAGCGGTTCCCTGCGAGTCGCGTTCTCCGGATACGCTATCCGAAGACGCGCTCGTCCCCCGCCAGGCGCGCTCGCCAGAACCAGGCGCGATGGCGGCGAGAATGCCGCGCAGGATGTTCAGCTCGTTCTGATCGAGACGCGCGCGATTGAACAGCCGCCGCAAGCGGCGCATGAGATGACGCGGCTGGGCCGGGTCGAGGAAGCCGCTCGCGAGCAGCACGCGCTCCAGGTGCTCGTAGAACAGCTCCATGTCCTCCAGGCTCGCGGGCGGCGACTCGGGCGGTGGCGACTCGGTGACGATGCCTTGCGCACAGCGCAACTCCCACGCGATCACCTGTACGGCTGCCGCGAGATTGAGCGACGCTGTATTCGGGGCTCGCGGGGATGTAGACGATCGCCTGGCAGAGATCGAGCTCCGCGTTGCTGAGCCCGGTCCGCTCCGGCCCGAACACGATCGCGGCGGGCTTCGTCGCACATGCCCTCAACACCTCCACGGCGCACTCACGGGGCTCCATCTGCGGCACGCCCAGCCGGCGATGTCGCGCGCTGGCGCCGATGACCAGCCCGCAACCTCTCAGGGCCTCGGGCAGAGTCGCCGCCAGCGTCGCAGACTCCAGCACATCCAGCGCGCCCGACGCGCGCGCGCGCGCCTCGGGCGCCGCCAGCGATGCCGGACCGACGACCACCAGGTCGCGAAAACCCATGGTCTTCATGGCACGCGCGGCCGCCCCGACATTCCCGGGATGGGTCGGCTCGAAACAGCACGAAGCGGACGTTCGCGGCCATGGCGCGGATTCTAGCGAACTCCTGCGGGACCGATCCCTTAGAATGGCGCCCGGTCATGCAGGCACTACTCAATACGGCCGTCAAGGCGGCGCGCAAGGGCGGCGACATCGCGCTGCGCTACCTGAACCGACTGAGCGACCTCGAGGTCCGCAGCAAGGCGCGCAACGAGTTCGTCACCCAGGTGGACCATGCCGCAGAGGCTGCCATCATCGAGAGCATCCGCGAGCGCTACCCGGACCACGGCTTTCTCGCCGAGGAGAGCGGGCATCATCCGGGCGACGAGTACGTCTGGATCATCGACCCGCTCGACGGCACGACCAACTTCGTGCACGGCTTTCCGGTGTTCTCGGTGTCGATCGCCTTGCGCGTGCGCGACCAGCTCGAGGTCGGCGTGGTCTACGACCCATGCCGGCAGGAACTGTTCACTGCGACCCGCGGTGGCGGCGCCCAGCTCGACGGGCGTCGCATCCGCGTCAGCGCCGCCCACGCACTGGAAGGCGCGCTCATCGGCACCGGTTTTCCCTATCGCAGCAACACCACCTGGCTGCCGCGGTACATGGCGATGCTGCGCGCGGTCATGGAAAACACGGCCGGCGTCCGCCGCCCGGGATCCGCGGCGCTCGACCTGTGCTACGTCGCCGCCGGACGGCTGGATGGGTTCTGGGAATTCGGGCTGAACCTCTGGGACATCGCGGCAGGGTCGCTGATGATCCGCGAGGCGGGCGGCGTCGTGACGAGCCTGACGCCGCGCAAGGACGTCCTCGAGAGCGGGCGACGTGCTTGCCGGGTCACCGAAAGTCCACGACGCGCTCACAAGCTGTTCGCCACGCTTCCCTGAAATCCCGGCGGCGTCCCGCCCGGTCTTACGGCATGTCGTCGCCGTGCCCGTTTCCTTCTTGACGGCGGCGAAGTCCGCGGGAGTCACCTTCAGATACATGGCGGTGCTGCCGGCACAGTAGATCGATGAATACGTGCAGATCACCATGCCGATGGCGAGCGCGATCGAAAAGCCGCGCAGTGCTTCGCCGCCAAACAACAACAGCGCGATGATGACCGTCGAAGTAGTCGCGTGCGTCATCAACGTGCGGCTCAGGGTCTCGTTGATCGACCGGTTCATGATCTCGGGGACCGAGCCCCGGCGCGCTTTGCGGAAATTCTCACGCATGCGGTCGAAGATCACGATCGTGTCATTGAGCGAATAGCCGGTGATGGCCAGCACGCCCGGCCACGACCGACAGATCGAACGGGATGCCGAATTCCGAGAATATGCCGAGCGTGATGATCGGGTCATGGATCACCCCGACGATGGCTCCGACCGCGAACTTCCACTGGAAGCGGAACATGATATAGATGCCGATGAGGGCGAGGCAGCTCAGCATCGCCAACACGCCGCTCTCGGTGAGATCCTTGCCGACCTGCGGACCGACGAACTCCACGCGGCGCAGGCTCACGGTGGCGTCGGATTGCCGCAGCACGCTGAGGACCTGCTGGCCGATCTTGCCGCTGTCCGCGGTCTCGCTCGGCGGCAGGCGGATCAGCACTTCGCGCGAAGTGCCGATGTTCTGCACCTGCGCCTCGCCGAAACCCTGCCGCCTCGAGCTGGCTGCGGATCTTCCCGAGATCGGCCACCTGCTCGAAGCCCACCTCGACCAGCACGCCGCCGGTGAAGTCGATGCCGAGATTCAGACCCCGCACGAGGAAGGAACCCATGCTCACCGTGAACATGATCAGGGAAAGCACGGTCGTCAGCGTCGACTTGCCCATGAAGTCGATGTTCGTCTTGCCCCTGAAGAATTCCATCGCCGGATCCCCTACACCGGAAGACTGCGCAGCGAACGGCCGCCGAACAGACGCGTTGATCGATCGCGCGGCTCACGACGACCGCCGTGAACATCGTCGTCAGAATGCCGAGGCACAGCACGACCGCGAAGCCCTTGATGGGACCGGTTCCGAACGCGAACAGCACCAGGCCGGCGATCAGCGTGGTGATGTTCGAGTCCGCGATCGTGCCGAAGGCCTTTTCGAAGCCGGCCTGGATGCTGGCCTGCGGCGTGTTGCCGTTGCGGAGCTCTTCGCGGATCCGCTCGTAGATCAGCACGTTGGCATCCACCGCCATGCCAACCGTCAGCACGATGCCGGCGATGCCGGGCAACGTCAGCGAGGCCTGCAGCAGCGACAGCAGGGCCACGAGCAGGACCAGGTTGGCGATCAGGCCGAGGTCGGCAACGAGGCCGAAACCGCGGTAATAGATCGCCATGAAGGTGACCACCAGCAACAGGCCCACGAGCGTCGCGCGGATGCCGCGGTCGATGTTGTCCTGTCCCAGGCTCGGGCCGATCGTGCGCTCCTCCACCTTGAAAATCGGCGCCGCCAGCGAGCCCGCGCGCAGCAGCAGCGCGAGATCACGCGCCTCCATCACGCCGAGTCCGGTGATCTGGAACTGGCTGGAAAACACGCCCTTGATCGTCGCGATGTTGATGACTTCCTTCTCTTCACGGGGCACATCGATCATCTGGCCGTCGCGCTCGACCCGGTCGCGCTTCTGCTCGACGAAGACCACCGCCATGGGCTTGTTGAGGTTGGCCTTCGTCGTCTCCAGCATCTCGCGGCCTCCCTTGGCATCGAGCCGGACCGACACCGCGGGCATGCCCTGCTGGAAAGTCTGGGAGGCGTCGGTGAGCTGATCGCCCGTGACGATCGCCCGCCGGCGCAACAGCACGGGCGCGGCGCTGCGGTCCTTGTAGAGCTCGCATCCGACCGGCGCGCGGCCCTTCTGCTGGGCCTCCAGCGGGTTCTCCCCCTCGCACACGAGATGGAATTCCAGCGTCGCCGTAGCCCCGAGCACGCGCTCGGCCTGGCTGGGATCTTGCACGCCCGGCAACTGCACGACGATGCGGTCGACGCCCTGCCGCTGGACTACGGGCTCGGACACGCCGAGCTCGTTGACGCGATTGCGCAGCGTCAGCGTATTCTTTTCGATGGCGGCGTCCTGGCGCTCGCGAATCTGTTTCTCCGTCATGTGCGCGACGAGGGTCACCGCGGTGCCGGTGTTCTCGGTGCTGATGCTGAGATTGGGGTCCGACTTCTGGATCAGGCTCCGCGCCTTGTCGGCATCGGCGGGATCGGCGATCTCGATCCGCAGGGTATCGCCCTCCACCCGGAGGTTACGGCGGATGCGGTTGTCGCGCAGGATCCGGCTGAAATCATTGGCATAGTTGTCGAGGCGCTGGCGCAATGCGGTCTGCATGTCCACCTGGAACAGAAAATGGACGCCGCCGCGCAGATCGAGACCGAGGCTCACTGGCTTCAACCCGAGCGCGGCCAGCCAGCGCGGCGTGCGTGGCGCCATCATCAGCGCGGTGAGGTAGCCCTTGCCGAGAGCCGCCTTGACCTGTTCAGCCGCCTTGAGCTGATCCTCGACACTGCCGAACCGCAGAATCAGACGCCCGTTCGAGGCGGCTGCGGCCGTATACGGAATGCCGGCCGGCTCCAGGTTACGTTTTATCTCCTCGATCTCCGGATCGCCCAGCTTGGCACCGCGTTCGAGGCTCACCTCGATCGCGGGCTCCTCGCCGAACACGTTCGGGAGGGCGACGAGAAAGCCCGCCAACATGACCACGATGACGAGCGCGTTCTTCCACAACGGATAGCGATTCATGCAGCGACGATCCGGCTCAGACGCTCTTGATCGTGCCCTTCGGCATGATCGCACCGATGGTGTGACGCTGAACCGTTATGCGGACGCCATTCGCAACCTCGACCTGCACGAACTGGTCGCCCACTTCCGCCACCTTGCCGAGCACGCCGCCGGCGGTGACGACCTCGTCGCCTACCGCGAGCTTCGACAGCATCTCCTTGTGCTCCTTCTGGCGCTTGTTCTGCGGCCGGATGACCAGGAAATAGAAAATCGCGACAAATCCCACCATCATCAGGGGGAGCGAGAAATCGCCCGGCGGCGATGGCGCAGCCTGCGCCCAGGCATCTTCTATCAGGAAACCCATGGGTCCTCGGCGGGGTCCGGAAAAATGGCGGCGTATTATTGCACAGTTATTTCGGCGAGCGGCGCCTGGGCACCCGCCTGGCACGCCAGGAAATCCCGCGCGAATCCCGCGAGACTGCCGCCCTCTATGGCTGCCCGCAGCCGCCGCATCAGCTCGAGATAGAAGTGCAGGTTGTGGATCGTGTTGAGGCGGGCACCAAGGATCTCACCGGCTGCGTCCAGGTGGCGCAGGTAGGCGCGGCTGTAGTTGCGGCAGGTGTAACAGCCGCATCCCGCCTGCAGCGGCCGGGGGTCGTCCCGATAGCAGGCATTGCGGATGCGCACGACGCCCTCTTCCGTGAACAGATGGCCGTTGCGTGCGTTGCGCGTAGGGAGCACGCAGTCGAACATGTCCACTCCGAGGCACACCGCCTTCACGATGTCCGCCGGCGTCCCGACGCCCATCAGGTAGCGTGGCAGACGCGGCGGGATCTGGGGCAGCGTGTGCTCGAGGACGGCCATCCGCTCGGTCTCGGGCTCGCCCACCGAAAGGCCCCCGATCGCAATGCCCTCGAAACCGGTCCCCAGCAAACCCTCCAGAGACGCCGTCCTCAGCGGCAGATACATGCCGCCCTGGACGATGCCGAACAGCGCGCGCCCGGCCGCGGCACCATCGTGATTGTCGAATGCCGCGCGGCTCGCGCGCGCCCAGCGCAGCGAGCGCTCCATGGACTCGCGCGTCGCCGCCTCCGGGGCCGGCCATGGCGTACAGTCGTCGAACACCATGTGGACGTCGGCGCCGAGTGCGGCCTGTACGGCGAGCGACCGGGCGGGCGTGAGGAATACGCGGTCGCCGTCGAGAGGAGAGCTGAACTCGACGCCCTCCTCCGTGATCTTCGTCCTACCGCCGAGACTGAAGACCTGAAACCCGCCCGAGTCGGTGAGGATCGGCCGCTCCCAATGCATGAAGCGGTGCAGCCCGCCGAGCTTGCGGATGATCTCGTCGCCCGGGCGCAGCATGAGATGAAAGGTGTTGCCGAGCACGATCTGTGCGCCCAGCCCGTCGAGTTCTTCCGGCGTCATTGCCTTGACCGTGCCGTAGGTGCCGACGGGCATGAACGCCGGCGTATCGACTACGCCGCGGGCGAAGCGGAGCCGCCCGCGCCGCGCAGGCCCGCAGCCCGCGGTGATCTCGAATTCGAACGCTCTCGTCACGGCGTCGGCAGATCTCACGCGTTGCGCTCCACGAACATCGCGTCACCATAACTGAAAAATCGGTAGCCATTCGCCACGGCGTGGCGGTAGGCCGCCATCACCTGATCCCTGCCCCCGAACGCGCACACCAGCATGAGCAACGAAGAACGGGGCAGATGAAAGTTGGTCACCAGCGCGTCCACGACCCGAAACTGGTAGCCCGGCCTGATGAAGAGCTCGGTGTCGCCCTCGAATGGGGCGAGATGGCCGGCAGCGGCCGCGGTTTCGAGTGCCCGCACCGCGGTCGTGCCGACGGCGACGACGCGGGCGCCGCTCTCCTGAACCGCGCCGATCGCTTCGCATACATCGGGCCCCACCCGCACCCGCTCGGCATGCAGCCGCCCGTCGACGAGCGCCGATTCGCGGAGTGGCGCAAACGTTCCCGCGCCGACGTGCAAGGTGACCGCGGCGAGCCTCACTCCTCTCGCAAGCAGCCGGTCGAGCAGTGACCGGTCGAAGTGCAGGCCCGCCGTCGGCGCGGCGACGGAACCCGGATGTCGCGCGAATATCGTCTGGTAGCGCTCGCGGTCGGCAGTCGAGTCGGGCCGGTGGATATAGGGTGGCAACGGCACGTGTCCGGCGCGCTCGAGGAGCGTGGCGAGGGGCGCCGTGAATCGCAGCAGGAAGAAGGGCTCGCGCCTCTCGACCACGAGTGCCTCGATGCCGCCTTCGAATTCGAGCCTGCCCCCGGCTTTCGGGGCGTGACTGGCACGCAACTGTGCGAGTGCGGTGTCCGCCTCGAGGATGCGCTCGATCAGCATTTCGATGTGCCCGCCGCTCGCCTTGCGTCCGAACACACGCGCCGGAATCACGCGCGACTCGTTGACGACGAGCAGGTCCCCCGGCCGCAGCAGCCGCTCGAGATCGGGGAAGTGCAGGTCCCGTGGGATACCGGCGGCATCCAGGTGCAGCAACCGGCTGTCCGTGCGCCCGGGCAGCGGTTGTTGGGCGATCAGCCGTTCGGGCAGCTCGTAATCGAAATCGGCCGGTGTCACGGCCGCGGATTCTACTGTCGTTACGCCGCGTCCGCGCAGGAGAGCGCGCCAGGCCGCCAGCGTCCATCGGGTCAAAAACCCGGGGTTGAGGTCGTGCGCGCCCGGCGTCGCTGTTTCATTGTCCCGGGAGCCGCGTGTATCCTGACGCCCCCCCGAGCCGGGATGGCGGAATTGGTAGACGCGGCGGACTCAAAATCCGTTGGTGGCGACACCGTGTGGGTTCAAGTCCCTCTCCCGGCACCAGGCGGTCCGCCGGCGGCAGAGCCACTGGAATCCTGATGGCCGGCCGCGACGTGCGCTGGCACGGCGGTGACGGGCTTCAGGGCGGAGCGCATGACGAAACGGCTCACGGGCCGCCCTTTCAGGATCTGCTCTTCGACGAACTCGGTGACGTTCTCCGGCTTGAGGCCTTCGTACCAGACTCCATCCGGGTGAACCACGAGCACCGGCCCCGCGGTTCCCTGCTGCCGGCATTGCATGATGTTGATCTTGACCTGCGTCATCAGCCGCCGCATGACCAGCTCCCTGCGTAGCGCGGCGAGCAGCGCGCCCGAGCCGGCGGCTTCACAGCCGCAGAAGCTCTTCGCGTCGGTGCAGACGAAGATGTGGTAGCGCAGCTTGTCGAGCACCCTGAATTCGGATGGCTCGAACGGGGCGGCGACGCAATGTTCGTGCTCTTCGGCCATGGCCCCGGCCCTTCAGGATGCCGCGCGGGCGGCGGCGGGCGGCGACGTCTGGACGCCGCCGGCAGCCGGCGGGCTGAGACGCCGGTGGATCAGCTCCATCACCGGCCTGCCGCCGATGAGATGCTGTTCGAGGATCCGTTCGGCATCGGCCATGTTCTGAATGCGGTACCAGATCCCGTCGGGATACACCATCACCACGCAGCCCCAGGCGTGCTGCGCAATGCAGGCGTTTGGACTGACGACCACGTCATTGATGCCCGCTTCCTGCAGCCGCCGCTGGTAGGTCTCGTAGATGCGCCCGCCCATGGTCTGTCCGCAATGCTGGCCGCGATGGCCGTCGGCGTGCTCTTCGGGGACCGCGTCGCGAATCTTCGCGCGCTCCTCTTCGCTCATCGCCTCGGCCTGGGCTTTCTTCTTCGCGATGGTCTTCGCCCAGTGGTCCGAATATTCGGTGGTGCAGACGAACACGTGGCGCATCGGACCCCCCCTCCCGGAGTGGAAGCGATGATGTTAGGGGATTGGCGTCTCGTATGGAAACTGGCGCTCCGGGTCCCGAAGCGCGGCCGCGAGCGGATACGTACAATGCAGGCTCTGGCAAGCGCCGATCGGCACCGATGAACTACTGCAGCCACTGCGGGCAACCCGTCGTCGTGGAAGTTCCCCCGGGGGACAACCGGCCGCGGCACGTCTGCCGGAGCTGCGGGCGGGTACATTATGAAAACCCGCGGGTCGTCGTGGGGTGCGTGGCGGAGTCCGAGGGTTCGATCCTCCTCTGCCGGCGTGCCATCGAGCCGCGTCGTGGTTTCTGGACCGTGCCGGCGGGATTCATGGAACTGGGCGAGACGCTCGCCGAGGCGGCGATCCGCGAGACTTGGGAGGAAGCGCAGGCCCGCGTCGAGCTTGGCGCCCTGTTCGCCGTCGTCGACGTCGTGCATGCGCGCCAGGTCCATGTCTTCTTCCGCGGCACGATGTCGCAACCGGCATTCGCAGCGGGCGAAGAGACGCTCGAGGCGAGACTCGTGCGACCGGACGAGGTGCCATGGGACGAGATCGCATTTCCGAGCGTCACGATCGCGCTGCGCCAATACCTGGTCGATCGCGGCGGCGGCCCGGTGCATCTCGCCTCCGCTCCCAGGTTCCGCCTCGCCTGACCGGCCGCGACACGTGGCGAATCGCCACAGAATTGCGTGCCCCGGGGAAAATTCCGATTGATTTTCCGGCGAGGAATGCCTACATTAGCGCGGCCCGCCGGTGCCGACCCCGGCGTGCGTCGCAGGAGAAGAGCATGACATTCGTCGTCACCGAAAAGTGCATCAAATGCAAATACATGGACTGCGTCGAGGTCTGCCCCGTGGACTGCTTCCACGAGGGGCCCAACATGCTGGTGATCGACCCGGAGGAATGCATCGACTGCACGCTGTGCGAGCCGGAGTGCCCCGTCGAGGCCATCATGTCGGAGGACGAAGTGCCGGCCGATCAGGAAGTCTTCAAGAAATTGAACGCGGAGCTCTCGAAAGCCTGGCCGGTGATCACGGAGGTCGGCACGCCGCCGAAAGATGCCGACGAATGGACCAAGGTGGAAGGGAAGCTCAAGTACCTCGAGCGCTAGCAGGTGTCGAAAATCTGCTAGCCAGGGCGCGCGAAGTCCCTAGCCCTTCTTGCCGTCGAGATAATCGGCAAGCTCACCCGGATCCATGTAGCCGGGCAGGAGCTCGCCCGTATCCGTGATGATCGCCGGCGTGCCCTGGACCCCGAACTTCAGGCCCAGCGAATAATGCTCCTGGACGGGGGTCGGATTGCAGACCTTCGTCGTCAGCACCTCGCCAAGTTTCGATCGGGTCAAAGCGGCGTTCCGGTCCTCCGAGCACCACACCTGCTCCGCCTTGGTCCAGCTCTCGGTGTTCGGGCCGCTGCGCGGGAAGAACAGGTAGCGCACACGGATGCCCTGTGCGAGGTACTTGTCGATCTGCCGATGGAGCTTGCGGCAGTAGCCGCAATCCACGTCGGTGAAGACGTCGATCGTGTGCTTCACCTGTTTCGGCGAGAAGATGATCATCTTGCTCTCACCGACATCCTCGATAGCCGCGAGCCGAGCGGCACTGCGCCGCTCTTCCGTGATATTCGCGTCCGTCCTGACGTCGACGATGTCTCCCTGAACGAGATAACGGCCATCGGCGGATACGTACAGGACCTGGGGACCGATGCGCAGCTCGTACAGGCCCGGTATCGGCGACGGCGAGATCTGATCGGTGCGTATGGTCGGGTAACGTCACCGCCAGTTCCTTCTGGATGGCTTCCTCCTCGCCCGCGGCAAATGCCGGCACGACGAAGCAGCTGAGAACGACAAAGAGGAAAGTGCGCATAGTGTTGCCTATTGAAACGAACGGCGCGTGACCTCTCAGACCGCGCCCGGGGAGCGCGGTTCCGAGTGTCAGGAAGTCTAGCACAGGGGCGCGGCCGGCCGGGTCCGGAAGCCGCGGGCAGGACATCAGCCCCGCGGGTGATGCTGGGCGTGCATTTCCTTCATGCGCTCGCGAGCCACGTGCGTGTAGATCTGCGTCGTGGACAGGTCGCTGTGGCCGAGGAGCATCTGCACGACGCGCAGGTCCGCGCCGTTGTTCAGCAGATGGGTCGCGAAGGCGTGCCGCAGGGTGTGGGGCGACAGCTTGCCGAGAATGTCGGCCTTCTTTGCGTAACGCTTGATGATGTGCCAGAAGGCCTGGCGCGTCATGCGATCACCCCGCCGCGTCGGGAACAGGTACTCGGTCTGACGCTCCAGAAGAATTTCGACGCGGGGGCCGGAGACGAACTCCCGCAGCCAGCGCTGAGACTCCTCGCCGATCGGGATCAGCCGTTCGCGATCACCCTTGCCGCGCACGCGAAGCACGCCCTGGTTCAGATTGATCTGCCCCTGGCGCAGGTTGATCAGCTCGGAGACCCGCAGGCCCGTCGCGTAAAGGACCTCGAGCATCGTGCGGTCGCGGTGCCCGATGGGGTCGCTGACATCGGGCGCGCCGAGCAGGGATTCCACTTCCGATTCGGTGAGCGACTGCGGCAGTGCCCGGCCGATCTTGGGCATATCGATCTTCAGCGTCGGATCTTCGGCAATCGTCCCCTCGCGCAGCAGGAAGCGGAAAAAGCGCCGGAAGCTCGAGAGCTGACGCGCCGTCGAACGAGGCTTGGCTCCCTCTTTCGCACGCCAGGCGATGAAGGCCAGCAGATCCGCGCGCCCGGCATAGATCAGGCTCTTGTCGCGCTGGGCCAGCCAGCGCTGGAGCGCGATCAGATCGGCGCGGTATGCTCCCAGCGTATTGGCGGAGAGCCCGCGCTCCATCCAGATGGCATCGAGGAACTTGTCAATGACGGCCTCAGTGGAATTCGGCGGCGACGTATTGGCGCCGTGCTACCGTGTTTACTGATATCGGGGACATTACTTAACTTCACTCCGCTCAGCAATTCCGTTGCCGCCGTTCGCAGACCATCCGTGGTCCGCACCGGACGATTGAAGTCGCTGCACACGCTTACCGATAATACGCATCGGCCTCGCGGCTGATTCCGGCATCGACCTTACCTGCGTATGGACGAGGCGCTTCACGAGAGCCCTCAGGTGGCGGATGCTGTCTTAAAGTATGTGCGGCAAGAGTGTTGCCCCGACGTGATAGCACTCACAAATCCTTCAACGGGTTACATAAATTTCGGTGTTTACAGAATGCGATCCCCAACAATGACTCTCGCCGCACTGGCGCAAGTCCTGTATGGGATTGCGGCGTGGTTCGCATTTCTGGTCGTTTCCTCCGCACTGCTCGTCGTGGTCACCATCCTTCCGGGCGAGCAGCGGCGGCGGACTGCGATGCGGCAAGCCGCCTGCCTGTTTCTTTCCCTCTCTGGCGCGCCGCTGCGTGTCGAAGGTCTCGAGCACCTGCCGCCAGAGCCCTGCATCGTGGCCGCCAACCACTCGAGCTACATGGACGGGGTCCTGCTCGCGGCCGTGTTGCCGCCACGTTTCAGGTTCGTCATAAAGCGCGAGGTGACGAGCGTGCCGCTCGTTCATTTCTTCCTGCGGCGAATTGGTTCACAGTTCGTGGAGCGTTTCGATACCCGCCGCGGCGCCTCCGATGCGCGGCGCATCCTGGCCCTGGCGGAGTCGCAGAACAGCCTCGCGTTCTTTCCCGGAGGGCACGTTTCGCGCAGAGCCCGGTCTGCGCCGGTTTCAGAACGGGGCCTTTGCCGCGGCAGTGCGCGGCAACGTGCCCTTGGTTCCCGTCGTGATACGTGGCGCGCGCCAGATGCTCTCCGCCAACATGTGGCTCCCGCGGCGCGCCCAGCTCGTGGTTATCGTCAAACCTCCTTTACACCATAACGGCGCGGCCGATGCCGCCGCGGAGCTGCTCCGCGCATGCCGCTGCAGCATCCTGGAAGATCTGGACGAGCCCGACCTGGTTGGCCAGGTCGCCTGATTACCCGTGCGAGGTGAACGAGCGCCAGTGCCTTGGCGGGCATCTTCTTGCACTGCATAATCGGTCTCCGCCGCAGCCAATCCGCGCCGTTTGGACGCAGGAAGAAATATCGTGAGCTCAGCATCCACAGTCATCGTCGCCGCCCGCCGTACACCCATCGGGGCATTTCAGGGTGCGCTCGCGTCGCTGACCGCGCCGCAACTCTCCGCCGCGGCGACGAAAGCCTGCCTCGCCGATACCAAGCTCGCGGCTGATGTGCTCGACCATGCTCTCATCGGTTGCGTGCTACAGGCCGGCGTGGGTCAGGCGCCCGCACGCCAGGCAGTGCTCGCCGCCGGCCTGCCCGTATCGCTGCCCGCCGTGACCGTCAACAAGGTGTGCGGGTCGGGCATGATGACCGTGATGCTCGCCCGCGACCTGATCCGCGCCGGGAGCGCGGGCATCGTGCTGGCCGGCGGGATGGAATCCATGAGCAACGCGCCGTACCTGCTGCCCAAGGCACGCACGGGATATCGCATGGGTCACCAGGAAGTGCTCGATCACATGTTCTACGACGGACTGCAGAATCCGTATGACGGCAACATGATGGGACAATTTGCCGAGCGCACGGCGCGACACTACGGATTCAGCCGTGAGGAGCAGGACGCGTTCGCCGCCGAATCGGTCCGGCGCGCGCTGTCCGCCTGTCGCGAGGGTCATTTCCGCGCCGAGATCGTGCCGGTAATCGTGAATGGCCGCAAAGAGAGTCACGCGGTGGAACAGGACGAGGAGCCGTTTCGGGCCGACGTTGCACGCATACCCACGTTGAAACCCGCGTTCGCCGCAGACGGGACCGTCACGGCAGCGAGCTCGTCGTCCATTTCGGATGGTGCCGCGTCGCTCATCGTCGCGAGTGAGAACGAAGCGGCGCGGTGGGCTCTCACGCCACTTGCGAGGATCGTCGACTTCGAAGTCTTCGCCCACGAGCCCGAATGGTTCACGACCGCACCGACACATGTCGTGAGAGCCATGCTGACGAGGACGGGCTGGAAAGCGGGAGACGTGGACCTCTACGAGATCAACGAGGCATTCGCCTGCGTGACACTCGGTACGATTCGCGAGCTCGACCTCGATCCGGTACGGGTGAACGTGAACGGCGGCGCCTGCGCGCTGGGTCATCCGATCGGTGCGACCGGCGCACGACTCATCGTCTCCCTGACGCACGCGCTGCGCCGGCGCGGCGGGCGGCGCGGCATCGCTGCTCTGTGCATTGGCGGCGGCGAGGCCCTGGCCGTGGCGCTCGAAATTCCCTAGCGGACCTACATTCCGGAGTAGTTCGGCCCGCCACCGCCTTCGGGCACCACCCAGTTGATGTTCTGGGCCGGATCCTTGATGTCGCAGGTCTTGCAGTGCACGCAATTCTGCGCGTTGATCTGGAATCGCGGCCCCTGGTCGGAGTCGACGATCTCATAAACGCCTGCCGGGCAGTAGCGCTGGGCCGGCTCTCCATAGAGCGGCAGGTTGTGCTGGATCGGAATCGCAGGATCGGCCAGTTGCAGATGATTGGGCTGATCTTCCTCGTGATTGGTGCTCGAGAGAAACACGGAAGAAAGACGATCGAAGCTGATGACCCCGTCCGGTTTCGGGTAGTCGATCGGGCGGGCGTCGGTGGCGCGTTGCAGGCACGCGTGATCCGGCACGCGGTTCCGCAGCGTGAAGGGCAGACGGCCGCGGGCGACATTCTGGTCCAACCACGTGAACGCTGCGCCCAGGAACGTGCCGAAGTGGTGTTGCGCGGGGCCGAAATTCCGCGCCTCCTCGAGCTCCCGATGCACCCATGATTCGCGCACCCGCCGCTCGAAATCGTCGGGAACCGGGTGCGGTTCGCCGCCGGCCCGCAGCGCCGCGAACACGGATTCCGCGGCGAGCATGCCGGTCTTCATGGCGGTGTGCGAGCCCTTGATCTTTGCGCCATTCAGAAAGCCGGCCTCGCAGCCGGCGAGCAGCCCGCCCGGGAACGTGAGGCGCGGCAGCGACTGCAGACCGCCCTTGTTCACCGCCCTTGCGCCGTAGAACACGCGCTTGCCGCCTTCGATGAACCGGCTGATCCGCGGGTGGTGCTTCCAGCGCTGGAACTCCGCGTACGGATCGAGCCACGGATTCGAATAATTCAGCGCGACGATCAAACCGAGATACACCTGCTGGCCGGCGGCGTGATAAAGGAAGCCGCCGCCTTCCGTGTCGTTCCTGAGCGGCCAACCGAGCGTGTGTACGACCAGTCCCTCGCGGTGGCGCGCCGGATCGACGCTCCAGACTTCCTTCAGCCCGATGCCATAGTGCTGCGGATCGCAGTCCCTGCGCAGGTCGTAGACCCGCATGAGCTCCTTGCCGAGGCTCCCGCGGCATCCTTCGGCGAAGATCGTGCACGGGGCGCGCAGCTCGTAACCGGGCTGGAAGCCGGGCTTCGGCCGGCCTTCCCGGTCGCGGCCCATGTCGCCGGTGGCGACGCCGACGACGCGCCCCTCGTCGTAGAGAACCTCCGCCGCGGCGAAACCCGGGAACACGTTCACGCCGAGTTCCTCCGCCTGCCGCCCGAGCCAGCGGCAGAAGTCGCCCAGGCTCACGATGTAGTTGCCCTCGTTTCGCGCCGGCCGCGGGACCAGGGCGTGCGGCACCCGCCAGCCGCCTCGCCCCGTCAGGAAATAGAACTCGTCACTTGCCACCGGCACGGCGGCAGGCGCGCCGCGCGAGCGCCAGTCGGGAAAGAGCTCGTCGAGGGCCCTCGGCTCGAGCACGGCGCCGGACATGATGTGGGCGCCGACCGCGGCGCCCTTCTCGACGACCGCCACCGCGAGCTCAGCGCCTGCAGCGCGCGCGAGCTGCATCAGGCGGCAGGCCGCGGCAAGACCGCAGGGCCCCGCACCCACGATCACCACGTCGAACTCCATCGCCTCGCGCTCAGACATCGCGACATTCTACTGTGGGACCCGTGGCCGCATACGCTGCCTCTTTGCCGGGGCGCCCGATGCCAGTACGCTAGCCGCCCGTGCCGGATCTACACGCCCGTTACAGCGCCACGCTGGCGCAGAAATCGTTTACCCCGGATCCCGCCCAGGCACGGGCGATCGCAGCTCTCGAGCGGGTGCGCGGTAGGCTCATCGCCGAGGCGCGGCCCAATGCCCGACTGCGACGAATCGGACGGCGTCTGCGACGCGAGGCCGTCGAGCCGGTGCGCGGCGCCTGGTTGTGGGGCGGCGTCGGCCGCGGCAAGACGTTCGTCATGGACGTGTTCTTTGACAGCCTGCCGTTCGATGCACGGCTGCGATACCACTTTCACCGGCTCATGTACCGGGTCCACGGACGCCTGAAGTCGCTCGACAACGTGGAAGACCCGCTCGAGCGCGTCGCGGCCGAGTTCGCGGACCAGGCGCGGGTGATCTGCCTCGACGAATTCTTCGTCAGCGACATCGCCGACGCCATGATCCTCGCCAGGCTGCTCGACGCGCTGTTTCGCCGCGGCCTCACGCTCGTTGCCACCTCCAACATGTCGCCGGAGGCTCTCTACAGAGGCGGGCTGCAGCGCCAGCGGTTCCTGCCTGCGATCGGACTGATCGTCGCCAATGCGGAAGTCGTGTACTTCGACTCCGCGACGGATTACCGGCTGCGCGTGCTGGAGCGGGCGGAGATCTACCACGCTCCGCTCGATGCGAGTGCGGACTCGAACCTCGCCCGCTGGTTCGGCGAGATAGCGCCGGACGCGGGCACGGCCGCCCGGCCGATCGAGATCAATGGCCGCGATATTCCGACGCGCAGGCGCGCCGACGGGATCGTGTGGTTCGATTTCGCCGCCCTCTGCGACGGCGCCCGCAGCCAGGACGACTACATCGAGATTGCCCGTGCGTTCCAGACGGTGGTCCTGTCCGCAGTCCCGGTATTGGACGAGGCTCACGACGATCAGGCGCGGCGTTTCATCGCGCTGGTGGACGAGTTCTACGACCGCAAGGTCAAGCTGATCGTGTCCGCGGCGGCGCCGATCTGCGACCTCTATCGCGGCACGCGGCTGCTGCGCGAGTTCGAGCGTACCCGCAGCCGCCTGGCGGAGATGCAGTCGCACGACTACCTGGCCGCACCTCATGTGCCGTGATCGCACCGGGCGCGATCCCCGATCGCGGCCGCGATAGACTACGCTGACGCCGAACCCGAAAGGAACCCGCGCATGCCCGGCAAGCTCGTCCTGTGCCGCCATGGCCAGAGCACCTGGAACCTCGAGAACCTGTTCACAGGCTGGATGGACGTCGATCTCACTGAGCAGGGCCGGGCGGAAGCCGTCGAGGCCGGCCGCCAGCTGAAGGCGCTGGGAGTGCCCTTTGATTTCGCGTACACGTCGGTCCTGAAGCGCGCCATCCGCACCTTGTGGATCATCCTCGACGAGATGGATCTCATGTGGATCCCGGTGGAGAGGAGCTGGCGCCTGAACGAGCGTCACTACGGTGCGCTGCAGGGGCTCAACAAGGCACAAACCGCTGCGAAGCACGGCGAGGACATGGTCAAGATCTGGCGCCGCAGCTACGACACTCCGCCGCCGCCCCTGCCCGATGATGACCCGCGGCATCCGCGCTTCGATCCCCGCTACCGCGGCGTGTCGCCACTGCCGGCCACCGAGTCGCTCAAGGACACGCTCGAGCGCGTGCTGCCCTACTGGGACGCCAGCATCGCGCCGCGCCTGCGCGCCGGCGAGAACGTGCTGGTCGCGGCGCACGGCAACAGCCTGCGCGCCCTCGTGAAAATGCTCGACCGGATTTCAGACCGGGACATCACCGAGCTCAACATACCGACCGGGATACCCCTGCTGTACGAGCTCGACGATGCGCTGCGCCCGCGCGAGCGCCGTTACCTGGGGGATCCGGATGCGATCAGCAGGGCCGCGGCTGCCGTAGCCGCCCAGGGGAAGGCGCGGTGATCTTCGCCGTCGATGGCCGCGTGCCCGATATCGCCGGAGACGCGTACGTCGCCCCGACGGCAGCGGTGATCGGGGACGTGAAGCTCGCGTCGCAGGCAAGCGTCTGGTTCGGGGCCGTGCTCCGTGGCGACGTCGAGCGGCTCACCATCGGCCGCGGCAGCAACATCCAGGACAATTCCGTGCTGCATTCCGATCCGGGCGCGCCGCTCACGCTCGCCGAGCGGGTGACCGTGGGGCACCTGGTGACGCTGCACGGCTGCGAGGTCGGCGCGGAATCGCTCATCGGCATCGGCGCCATCGTCATGAATCACGCGCGCATCGGCGCGCGCTGCATCGTCGGCGCGGGCGCGCTCGTCACCGAGGGCAAGGAGTTTCCGGACGGCGTGCTGATCATCGGCTCGCCCGCCAAGATCGCGCGCAAGCTCACCGATGCCGAGCTGGCACGCATGCGCGCCGGCGCCCAGCGCTACATCGACCGCGCCGGCACGTACCGCCAGACGCTGCGCGGTATCTGAATGGCGGCGACGACCACGACCGTCCTCATCACGGGCGCGAGCCGCGGGCTCGGCCTCGAATTCACGCGCCAATACGCTGCCGCCGGCTGCCAGGTGATCGCCACTTGCCGCGACCCCGCGGCCGCGACGGGTCTCGCCGACGTGGCGCGTGCGGCTGCGTCGCGGATCCGCGTCGAACGACTCGACGTGACCGATCATGCCGCCGTGGACGCGCTGGCCGCTGCGTATCGCGGCACGCCGGTCGACATCCTCGTCAACAACGCGGGCGAGATCGGCCCGCGCGACCCCGGCCTGACGCGCCTGTCCGAGCAGCTCTTCGGCACCATGAATTACGCGGCCTGGCGCCGCGTGTTCGAGGTCAATACGCTGGCGCCCCTCAAGGTGGCCGAGGCATTCGCCGGGAACGTCGCGGCGGGCGCGCAGAAGAAGATGATCTTCATCTCCAGCCACACTGGTTCCAATGCCGCGGGCAGGCACGCCGTGATCGCCTACTGCTCCAGCAAGGCAGCACTCAACAAGGTGGTCACGATGCTGGCGATGACGCTCAGGGAGCGGGGCATCGTCTGCGCGGCGCTCTGCCCGGGACACGTGAAGACCGACCTCGGCGGCGAAGGCGCGACGCTGGAACCGGCGGAGAGCGTCAGCGGCATGCGCCGCGTGATCGCCGGGCTGACCCTCGCCGACAGCGGCTGCTACCGCGATCACACGGGCGCCACGGTCAACTGGTAACGGCGCCTACGCCTCGCTGCGCGGCTTGCGCAGGCGTATCAGCCCCTCCTGTGCGAGCGATGCCACCAGCATGCCTTCCTGCGTGAAGACCTGACCGCGCGCGAGACCGCGAGCACCGGAGGAATTCGGACTTTCGAGGTCGAACAGCAGCCACTCGTCCACGCGCAACGGGCGGTGAAACCACATGGCGTGGTCGAGGCTCGCCATCTGCAGGCCACCGCGTGTGGCGTGGAGCCCGTGCGCGAGCGTGGCCGTGCCGATCAGCTCATAGTCGGAGATATAGGCGAACAGCGCGTGGTGGAGGAACTGGTCGGCCGGCAGGCGATCGACCGCCTTCATCCAGACGCGCTTCACGGGCTCAACCTTCTCGGAGGCGAGAAACTGCTCCGGCTGCACGGGCTTCACGAGGAAAGGCCGGCGGTAGTTCAGGAACCGCTGCAGCCGCGGGGGCAGGTCGGCGCCGTACAAACGCGCGAGCTCACCGATGTCCTTCAGGTTCTCGGGCCCCGGCACCTGCGGCATCGCGACTTGGTATTCGAGACCGGTTTCGGGCACCTGAAAGGACGCGGCCATGTTGAAGATCTGCGCGCCGTGCTGGATCGCGACGACGCGGCGGTTGCTGAAGCTGCCGCCGTCACGGGCGCGGTCCACCTCGTAGACGATCGGGGCATCCACGTCGCCCCACTGCAGGAAATAGGCGTGCAGCGAATGCACGCGGCGGCCCTCCACCGTACGGCTTGCGGCGGCGAGCGCTTGCCCCAGCACCTGGCCGCCGAACACTCGCGGGGTGCCGATGTCGTGGCTCTGCCCGCGAAAGATGTTCTCCTCGAGCGGCTCGAGTTCGAGCAGCGTGATGAGCTCCTGCAACGCCTGGTCCATCGCTCCCACCGTCAGCCGACCGCAACTATTCTATACGCGCCTCCGCCGCTACGGCGCGCGTGAGCTGTGTTAACGTCTGTGGACGCGTCCAGACGGAGCGCCTCCGCACGTGTCTTCGCCCGCGATCGGGGAACTCGTCGAGTTCTTTCTTGGCCTGCTCATAACGGCCGGCGATTATGCACTGGCGATCCAGCCTCGCATCGCCGGCCCCGGAGCCAAGGACGGTCACAACGAGTGGGTCAGCGCGCTCACCGATGCCGACCTCTCGGTGCAGAACTTCGTCGAGGTGGCGACGCTCGCGCGCCATCCGCATCTGCGCTTCTACGGCGAGGAGCATGCGCAATCGCTGAACCAGAAGTACTTCCCGGCGGATGCCGACGTCTCCGTGCATCTCGACCCGATCAACGCCACATTCCTCTACCAGAACCAGCGCCCGGGCTGGGACATCATCATCAGCATCGCTGAGAAGCGGCGGCTCATGGCGGCGGTGAGCTACGTGCCCTCGAGCGGGCGCTTCTATCTCGCCATCCGTGGCCAGGGCGCGCTCACCGGCGAGCGGCGTCACGCAAGGCTTGCCGATCTCGTGCCACTGCATACCCGGCCGGGCAGCCGCCAGTGCCTCACTTATCAGGTGCCGGAGCTCCACGAGCGGCTGCGCGGGCAATTCCAGTGCTACGACATCGTCGCCGACGACGACCCGGCCCGCGGGCTCGACAATCTCAACGAGTTCTACAGCGGCCGTCTCGCGGCGTTGGCCTGCCGGGCGGGCGAATGCCTCGACTGGGGAGCGGCGGCATTCATCGCGACGCAGGCGGGAGGCAAGGCATCGCGCCTCGACGGCAGCCCGCTCGGCATCTTCGATGACTTCGATCCTCAGGAGGCCGTGGACATGGTCGTGGCTGTCGACCCGGCGACGCACGCGGCCATCATGAGCCTCCTGAGCTGACCCTCAGGCGTCTCCCAGGAAATAGAGCGCGATCACTTCGGCCACGAAGGCGGGCTTGTCCTGACCCTCGATCTCCAGCGTGTTCTCGAGAATGACCTGCATCGCGCCGGCACGCTTTTGCGCCTGAACCAGCAGGCTGCGCATGCGCACGCGGCTGCCGGCAGGCACCGGATTCTTGAAGCGCACCTTGTTCAGCCCGTAGTTGATGGCGCGTTGCAGGGTCGGCAGCTCCACGATCATGTCCATCAGCGCGGGCATGAGCGAGAGGAGCAGGTAGCCGTGGGCGATCGTCCTGCCGCCGGGCATCTCGGCCTGCGCGCGCGCGGGGTCGGTGTGGATCCACTGGTGGTCGTCCGTCGCGGCCGCGAACCGGTCGATCCGCTCCTGATCCACGAGCACCCAGCCGGATACGCCGAGGTCCTGGCCGACCAGGGCTCTCGCTTCCTCCAGATTGCGGACGACCCGTGCCACGCGTGCCTCAGTCACCGATCGCGGACAGGAATTCGTCGCGGATCCGGTCGTCGTCCTGGAACGCGCCCAGCATCTCCGTCGTGACCATCCTGACGTTCGGCCGATGCACGCCGCGGGTCGTGATGCACAGATGGCGCGCCTCCACCATCACCGCCACCCCGCGGGGCTCGAGGACGTCGTAGACGCAACGCGCGATCTCGGAGGTGAGGCGCTCCTGCACCTGGAGCCGCCGGGTGTAGGCCCCGACGACGCGGATCAGCTTGCTGATGCCCGCGAGACGCCGGTTCGGCAGGTAGGCGAGATGCACACGGCCGAGCATCGGCGCCATGTGGTGTTCGCAATGCGATTCGAAATCGATGTCGCGCAGGGTGACGACGCGGTTGTAGTGATTCACCTGCTGGAACGAGCGGCCGAGCAGCTCGTGCGGATCGACGGCGTAACCTGAAAACCAGTCCTCCAGCGCGCCGACGACGCGCGCGGGGGTGCGTCGCAGGCCGGGCCGGTTTGCGTCGTCGCCGGTCCACCCCAGCAGCACTCGCACGGCGTTTTCGGCCGCGGCACGCGTCGGACGGGAGCCTCGCTTCTTCCTGGCCATCGGGACTGACGGTCTCCTCGCGATCATCGGTCAGCGCCCGCCCAGCCGACCCAGATCGGCGGGCGTATTGATGCTGTCCAGGGCGTCCGGGCCGGGCGCGTCGAGCAACACGGGACGCTCCGCCACGAGCCAGGCGCGCGGGCTCGGATCACCCCCCGCTTCGACCTCGCGACGGAACCGCGCCAGCGTAGCGGGTTCATAGATGGCGCACAACGGCTCGGGCAGGCCGTCGGCAGGCGCGCGGAACGCCGTTGCCGGACGGGTCGCATCGCGACGACTCACGAGCTCGGCCAGCAGCTCGGTCGTGACATGCGGCATGTCACAGGCGACCACGAGCCAGGCGGCCGCCGGGAATGCGCGATGAGCGGCCAGTATCCCTGCCGCGGGGCCGATGCCTTCGGCGACATCCAGCAGAAGACTGAAGCGGCCACGCAATGAATCGCTCGCCTGGTCGGGCCGCACGGCGACGCAGATCTCGGTGACGACTCGACCGAGCGTCGTCACTGCGCGCTCCAGCAGCGCCTGTCCTCCCACTTCGAGAGCCGCCTTGTCGCGGCCGAGACGCGCGCTGTGTCCGCCGGCGAGCACGAGACCGCGCAGCTCCGGCGCGTCGGCTCCTGGACTAGGCATGCCGGGCGGGCGAACCCTTGTGCCCGGCCGCCGCGACATCGCCTTTGCCGCCGGTCTTCGCGATCAGCCTCACTTCGGAAATGACCATGCCATGCGAGACGGCCTTGCACATGTCGTAGATCGTGAGCGCGGCGACGGCGGCGCCCGTCAGCGCCTCCATCTCGACGCCGGTCCTGTGCTCGATCCGCGTGACGCAATCGATGACGGCGTGGCCAGACTCTTCCATCGCGATCGTGATCCGGCAGGCATCCAGTCCCAGCGGATGACAGAAGGGGATCAGTTCGTGTGTTCTCTTCGCCGCCATGGTGCCGGCGACGATCGCCGTCTGGAACACGGGCCCTTTCGGGCTCTGGAGCTCGCCACCGGCGAGACCGCGACGGATCTCCTCGGGCAGCCAGATCCGTGCGCGGGCGTGCGCCGAACGGGCCGTCGTCGGCTTGCCGCTCACGTCCACCATGGTGGGCTGGTTCGCGTCGTCCACGTGGGAAAACATGCTGCGATTATAGTCCGCTGCAATGCCCGCTGCAGGTGACCTGATATCATCTGCGAAGGACATATGGGACGCACCATCATCGAAAAAGTCTGGGCCGATCATGAGATCAGCGACCTCGGCGACGGCACCAGCCTGCTCTACATAGACCGCGTATTCCTGCATGAGCGCACCGGCAGCGTTGCGCTCAAGGAACTCGCCGCGGCACATCGCCGCGTGCGCAATCCCGAGCAGGCCTTCTGCACGATGGACCACATCGTCGACACGCTGCCCGGACGCAATGACAACACGCGGATGCCGGGCGGCATCGAGTTCATCACGCAGACCCGCGAGGCCGCCAGGGCGGCCGGCATCCACCTCTTCGATCTCGGCGACGATCGCCAGGGCATCGTGCACGTCGTCTCGCCCGAGCAGGGCATCGCTCTGCCAGGCGTCACGCTCGTCTGTCCGGACAGTCATACCTGCACGCTGGGCGGCATAGGCGCTCTCGCCTGGGGCATCGGCTCGACCGAGGCCGAGCACGCGCTGGCGACGAAGACGCTCGTGGTGCGGAGGCCGAAATCCATGCGGGTGCGCTTCGAGGGGCGCCTGTCCGACGGCGTGACGGCCAAGGACATGATCCTGCGCCTCATCGGCGAGCACGGCGCATCCGGTGGCGTCGGTTATGTCATCGAGTTCGCCGGTGAGGTCGTGCAGAAGCTGCCGGTCGAGGCGCGGCTCACGCTCTGCAACATGGGCGTCGAGTTCGGCGCCTGGACGGTCATCATCGCGCCCGATGAGTCAGTCTTCGAGTACGTGAAGGGCCGGTCCTTCGCCCCCGGCGGTCAGGCGTTCGAACAGGCGGAAGCCTACTGGCGGACGCTGCATACCGACGCGGATGCCCGCTTCGATCGCGAGCTCACGATCTCCTGCGACACTCTCGTCCCACAGGTCACCTGGGGCACCAGCCCGCAGCACGAGACGGGCATCGACGGCAGCGTGCCGGATCCCGCGCGCGAGCCCGACGCGAACCGCCGGCTATCCATGGAGCGCGCGCTCGAATACATGGCGCTCACGCCCGGCACGCCGATGCGCGAGATTCCGATCAGGGCTGCGTTCATCGGCTCCTGCACCAACAGCCGGCTGTCGGACCTGCGGACGGCCGCCGCCGTTCTCAGGGGGCGCAAGGTTGCGCCCGGGATCAGGGCGATCTGCGTGCCGGGGTCCACGCAGGTGAAGCTCGCGGCCGAGCGAGAGGGCCTCGACCGGATCTTCCGCGATGCCGGCTTCGAGTGGCGCGAGTCCGGCTGCTCGATGTGCTTTTACGCGGGCGGCGAAGGCTTCGGTCACGAGGAGCGCGTGGTGTCGAGCACGAACCGCAACTTCGAGAACCGCCAGGGGCCGCGGACGCGCACGCATCTTGCGAGTCCCGCAACGGTCGCCGCGTCCGCCCTCTCCGGCCGACTCAGCGACGCGCGTGAATTCGCGCGCTGAGCGGGCCTCATGGAAAAATTCACGACGCTTACCGCCATCGCCGCGCCGCTTCTGCGGATCAACGTGGACACCGACGCGATCATTCCGAGCCGCGAGATGAAGAGGGTGTCGAAGACGGGTCTCGCCGACGGCCTCTTCGCGGGCTGGCGCTACAGGACGCCGGGTTCGCGCGACGAGGACCCGAGCTTCATCCTCAACCGGGAGCCTTACCGGCGGGCGCGGATCCTGCTATCCGGGACGAACTTTGGCTGCGGCTCGTCCCGGGAGCACGCCGTCTGGGCGCTGCACGAATGGGGCATCCGCGCGATCATCGCGCCGGGTTATGGCGGAATCTTCTATGGCAACTGCGTGCGCAACGGCCTGCTGCCGGTCGTGCTGGACAACGCGGAAGTGGAACGGATCGCTCACCTGGTAGCCGCGGATCCGGCGAAGAATCTGGTGACGGTTGACCTCGAGACCCGTGTGGTCATCGCGCCTGACGGCGCGCGGCATGCATTCGACATCGCTCCGGCGGACCGGGAGATGCTGCTGGAAGGACTCGACGCCATCGCCGTCACGATGAAACGCGACGACGAGATCTTCGCCTTTCAGGGCCGCGACCGGCTGCGCAGGCCCTGGATCTATCTTTGATCGCGGTGACTTAAGGGGCGGCGGGGGCTGGATTCCTGCCCGGGAACTTGGCGAATATCTGCGGCATGACCGCGTCTATGGCAGCAGCCGGATTCTCCATGGCCTTCTTGCTGACGCGACCTTCTGCGACACCCTGCCAGACCAGCTCCTTGCGGCCGGCATCCACGACATCAACCGTCAGGGTTCCTTGTTTATAGTTGGTGGTCTCCACGTCGTACGGATAACCCGACCACGCGCCGTACATGCCGGCCCGATAGCCGTAGTAGCCGTAACCGGCCGACGCGCTCGGCGTACTGCGAATCTCGGTCTTCTCCTGGATGTTGAGGTTGAAGTTCACGAGGAGCTCCGGATTGACTGCATCGTACTCGTACCCGCGGGTCTCGAGTTCGCGGCGCGCGGCATCCTTGAGACGAGCGGACAGAATCGTCGAATAGCCGGCCTTATTGGTGGCGAGCGGCTCGAAAAAGCCGAACGTCCTATAGGCCGACAAGTTCGCGGCCGGATCCTGGTCCGCGCGAATGTCCGGCCCGGAAGCGCACCCGGCAAGTCCCGCAGCCAGCAATGCGGCGGCGAGAGCACGAAAAGGGCTCCGCATCTTCTCTCTCCTGTGATTTCCGTGCCGATAGTCTGCGCCGGCAACCCGGCACGGGCAAGAAGCGTCACGGCGAACGCCCGGGCTATTCCGCGCCGATGACGCCCTTCTCTTTCATCGCGGCGATTTCCGCGGCGGTGTAACCGGCCTCAGCGAGAATCTCCCGCGAGTGCTGGCCCGCGCGCGGCACGTCGCGCCGCACGCCGAAGCGATGTCCATCCATCTCGAGCGGGAGCGCCGGGAGCATGGTGCTGCTGCCCCTGCGTGCGCCGTCGGTCACCGTGAGCGGCAGCAGGCCGCCGCCGGCGGCGAGGTGCGGATCGTCGAACAGCTGTTCGGGTCTCGTGATGGGCGCAAAGGGTAGTCCCGTCTTCTCGAGCTTGTCCATGAGCTCCTGCTTGGCGTACCTCAGGAACGTCTGCCTGATGACCGGCAGGATGCGGTCCTTGTGCGTGACGCGATCGTTATTGGTGTCGAGACTCCTGTCCGCCGCGAGTTCCGCGAGACCGAACGCCTCGCAGAGCAGCTTCCATTGCTTGTCGCTCACCACGCCGACGAACACCTGCTCGCCGTCCGCCGTATCGAACACCTGGTAGATGGCCCAGGCGGAGACGCGTACCGGCATCGGCGCGGCGGCCTGGCCGGTGACCGCGAATTGCGCCATGTGCTGGCCCACGAGGAAGACGGTGCTCTCGTAGAGCGAGGCCACCACGTACTGCCCGCGGCCGGTCGCCTGGCGCTGATACAGCGCCGCGATCACGCCCAGCGCGCCGAACATTCCGCCCTGGACGTCGATCACCGAGGTCCCGGCACGCAGGGGCTTGCCGGGCGGCCCAGTCATGTAGGCGAGACCACCCATCATCTGCGCCACTTCGTCGAGCGCCGTGCGGTTCTCGTAGGGCCCCGCGAGGAACCCCTTCTCTGAGCAGTAGATCAGCCGCGGGTTGTGCGCCTCGAGCGCGCCATAGCCGAATCCGAGGCGGTCCATCGTGCCCGGACGGAAGTTCTCGATAAGGACGTCGGCGGAGTCGATGAGCTTCAGGACCGCGTCGCGGCCCGCATCGGACTTGAGATCCACGCACAGGCTGCGCTTGTTGCGGTTGTACATCGGAAAATATCCGGCGCCCGACCCCGGCAGGTTGCGTGTGCCGTCGCCTTCGGCCGGTTCGATCTTGATCACGTCCGCGCCGAGATCGGCGAGGATGAGCCCGGCCGCCGGACCCATCACCATGTGCGTGAACTCGATGACCCTGACGCCCGCCAGGGGCAAGCTCTGCTGTGCTGTCATCCGGATGCTCTGGATTGCCGTGTTATGTGAGAAGCGGCGCGGCTCCCGGCGATGCCGGGCTGCTGCGGGGGCGCATTATCCCCCACGCCCCGGACAGATAGAATAGAGCCAAGCATCGCATCCTCGAATTCCCCGGAGAGGCACGTTGGCCAGCACGAGTGACATAGACATCCTGGTGAGCGAAGTGGGTCTGCGGGACGGCCTGCAGAGCATCAAGTCCATCATGCCGACCGCGGCGAAGAAGGCCTGGATCGCGGCGGAAGCGGCCGCCGGCGTGCGGGAAATCGAGGTCGCCTCGTTCGTCCCGGCGACGCTGCTGCCGCAGATGGCGGACGCGGCGGAGGTCGTCCGCTACGCCCGCACGATTCCCGGCCTCACGGTGCTGGCGCTCGTGCCGAACTTCAAGGGCGCGGAAAATGCGATCGCCGCGGGCGTCCACAAGATCGCCCTGCCGCTCTCGGCGAGCGAAACCCATAGCAAGGCCAACCTGCGGAAGTCGCACGCGCAGGTGCTCGACGAAGTCAGCCGGATCGCGGAGCTGATCGGGACGCTGCCGCGCGAAGCGCGGCCGGGGTTCGAAGGTAACGTCTCCACGGCCTTCGGCTGCACGCTCGAAGGCGAGGTGCCCGAGGGCAAGGTGGTCGAGCTCGCGGTCGCGCTCGTGGCGGCCGGCTGCGACGAAGTCGGCCTGTCGGACACGACCGGTTACGCCAATCCGAACCAGGTGAAGCGCCTGATCCGCCTGGTGCGCGCCGCAATCGGAAGCGAGCGCATCAACAGCGTGCACCTGCACAACACCCGCGGTCTCGGCCTCGCCAACGCGCTCGCCGCGATGGAGGAAGGCATCACGACGCTCGACAGCTCGCTCGGCGGTCTCGGCGGCTGTCCCTACGCGCCGGGCGCGAGCGGCAACATCGTGACCGAGGACCTGGTATTCATGCTGGACGCCATGGGGCTGCGAACCGGCATCGACCTCGAGGGCCTGCTGAAGGTGAGGGACATCGTCAGGGCCGCGCTGCCCGGCGAGCAGATCTATGGCTTCACGCCGGATGCCGGGCTGCCGAAGGGCTACTCACGCGGCGGTTGGGGCGTCAACGCCGCGGCCTGAAAAAGAAGGGGTCGGACTGCGGGCCAGTCCAACCCCTGTCATATGTTCGCTCAGTACCTGAAGTTCAGGTCGAGAAAGAGTCGGTTGTAGTCGAGCTCGTTGCCGGCGTTCTTGCCGAACTGGGTCAGGTAATAACTCATCGCGAGATTGGTGCGGTCGCTGAGCGCGTAGGCACCGCGGATGAGGTGACCTCGCGTATCGGCACCGCCGCCACCGAAGTCGTCGTCCGTCCACAACCCGAACACGGCGTCCGCCTCGAGATCCTGGTAGGTGTAACCCACTTCCCAGCTGCCCTTCCCCTTGGCGGCACCGAGCGTGGCTCCCGCCGACCACCCGGTATCGAAAGCATCGGCGTCGGTGTTCTGCACGTAATCGAAGAACACGAGCGCCGGTTGCCCGAACAGCTTGAGGCCGAGTTCCGCGAAGCCTTCCATTTCGTCGTAGTCGAACAAGTAGCGGTTGTTGGCATCCACGCTGTTGCCGAAGAATCTCGGCGTCGCACCGGGCTGGTAAAAGACACCCTTCCCCTCGGTGTTCAGACGGACGTAGCCGGCGCCGGCCGTGAGCTTCACGCTATCGGTCAGCGGCCACATCACGCCCGCCTGTCCGCCAACAGCGACCGCCTGACTCCTGGTGTTGTCGCCGCTGTCACTTTCTATCCAGGCCGAGAGGATGTTGGCAAAGAACGGCCCATGGAGATAGCTTGCCCCAAAGCCTTCGGGGTTCAGGTCGTTGTCCCAGATCAGCGAGTTCTTGCCGGGGCGATACAGATTGTTCTTGAACTTGCCACCCAGGAGGTTCAACCCTTCGGCTGCGGTCCAGTTGAAATAGGCGAGATCGAAGTACAGGTTCTTGCGCGAACCACCGTTACCGAGGGTCTGGTTGGCGGAGGTCGGATTGTTGTTCTCCGTTGTCGACAGTCCGAACCCCACCTCGACATTATCGACCGGCTTCGCGATGATCGCGGCGCGGGCACGAATCCGCTGCCGGTTGCGATCCGGCGCATTCTCCGGGTCGATGGTGTCGTAGCGGTACCGGAAGTCCCCCTGCAAGGCCACCCTGTCCGCCCAGGCCGACGGCGCGGGCTTCGCCACCGCAACCGGCGCCGGGACCGGAGCCGGCGCTTGCGCCGCTTTTGCTTTTTCAGCCGCCCTCTCCTGTTCCATGACTTCGAGCTTCTGCGTGAGTGCGGCGAGACTGTCCTTGAGCGCCTGGAACTCGGCATCACTCACGGCCGCCATCGCCAAGGGACTCACGAAGACCAGCGCGCCCACGAGCGCCATTCGATTGAGCCTCGACATCGATACTCTCCTGTCCAACCAACGCTGGGCAGGAATTGTGTTTCGGCTACGTTACGGAATTGTGACAGCCGCGAGCCCGCGTGCTGCGGCAACACGCGGAGCTCAGCCGAAACGGCCTGTCACGTAGTCTTCGGTGAGTTGGTGGCTCGGATTCGTGAAGAGCTTGTTGGTCAGTCCGACCTCGATCAGGTTGCCGAGGTGAAAATAGGCCGTGCGCTGGGACACGCGCGCAGCCTGTTGCATCGAATGCGTGACGATGGCAATCGCATATTTCTGCGAAAGCTCGTCCATCAGGTCCTCGATGCGGGCCGTGGCAATCGGGTCGAGAGCCGAGCACGGCTCGTCCATGAGGATCACTTCCGGATTCACTGCGATCGCACGGGCGATGCACAGGCGCTGCTGTTGTCCGCCTGACAGGCCCGTGCCCGGCTCGTCGAGGCGATTCCTCACCTCGTCGAGGAGACCCGCCCTCTCGAGACTCCCATAGACGATATCGTCCAGCTCCCCGCGACTGCTCGCAATGCCATGAATCCGCGGGCCATACGCGACATTCTCGTAGATGGACTTCGGAAACGGATTGGGTTTCTGAAAGACCATGCCGACCCGTGCCCGGAGCAGCACCACGTCCATGTCTTTGGCGTAGATATCCTGGCCGTCGAGCCTGAAGTCGCCCGTGACTCGTGCGGTTTCGATCGTGTCGTTCATCCGGTTCAGGCAACGGATGAACGTCGACTTCCCACAGCCAGACGGCCCGATGAGCGCCACGACCTCGTTACGTCCGATGTCGAGGCTCACCTGCTTCAAGGCATGTGTGTCGCCATACCAGACGTCGCTCCCGCGAACGGTGATGACGGGATTCCTGGCCTCGATGGTTCCCACCGTCTTGAAGACGCTGTCCACCGGAGCGGTGCCCGGCGCGGCTACTGCATTCGTGTCTGCTGTGACCACAGGCCTATCTTCTCGAGAGAACGTAATTTCCCCGTCTCTTGTTACCACAACGCCGACACTCCGGTCACTCCCGTGAACGCTGCCGGCGCTACCAGCGCCGTTCGAACCGGTTGCGGAGCCATACAGCCGTCAGGTTCATGACCAGCAGGAACACGAGCAGCACGACGATCGCCGCGGAGGTCTTCTCGACAAAGGCCCGTTCCGGGCTGTCCGCCCAGAGGTAGATCTGGACGGGCAGCGCCGTGGCAGGATCGAGTGGTGTCATCGGTATCTCGACGATGAAGGCGACCATGCCGATCATCAGCAACGGCGCCGACTCGCCGAGCGCCCGGGCCATTCCGATGATGGCGCCCGTCAGCATGCCCGGCATGGCAAGCGGCAGGACGTGGTTGAATACCATCTGCATCGGTGACGCGCCCACGCTAAGAGCCGCCTCGCGCACCGAAGGCGGAACGGACTTGATCGACGCGCGGGAGGCGATGATCACGACCGGCAGCGTCATCAGCGTGAGCACGAGACCGCCGACGACGGGCGCGGATCGTGGCAACCCGAAGAAGTTGATGAATACGGCGAGTCCCAGCAGGCCGAAGACGATCGACGGCACCGCCGCGAGGTTGTTGATGTTGACCTCGATGAAATCTATCCAGCGATTGTGAGGTGCGAACTCCTCGAGGTAGATTGCAGCAGCAACTCCGAGTGGAAAGGACAACACGAGAGTGACGAGGAGCATGAAGAACGAGCCCTTCGTGGCGCCCCATATGCCCGCCAGCTCGGGTTCACGCGAATCGCCAGACGTGAAGAACAGGCTATTGAAACGCTCTTCGATCCTGCCGTCGGCCCGCAGCTTGTCCACCCAGGCGAGCTGTTGCGGGGTGAGCTGTCCGCCTTCAGTCGCGGCGCGGCCCACGTGTCCTTTCACGAGCATGTCGACCTCGTCGTCGGCCAGGAGCCACAGGCTGCGCTGCTGGCCGATGATATCCGGAGATGCGAGCGTCATGTCGCGCAGGCTGTATTCCGCGGCCGAACTGACCAGGGCATTCAGATCGCGGCGTGCCCGCCGGTCGGTCACATCCGGGAAGAGACTGCCGATGGCAGCCCTGATCAGCGTCCGGTAGTCCGCATCTGCGAGCTTTGCCGGATCGCGCGTTCCATCGGGATCGAGAATGGCGGCGTCGAAGGCAATGTCGAGGCACACGTACGTCTGGCGGAACGCCGTGTACGCGTTGCCGACGATCGTGAACAGCAGGAACCCAAGAAACGCCACGCCAAATACGACCGACAGCAGGCCGTAGAGACGGAAACGCCGCTCGCGTCCGTAGCGCCGCGCAAGACCCGCCTCCACGCGCTGGCGTGTCTCCGACAGAATCCGGGCCGTCTGCGAGTCCGAGATATTCTGGCGATCGGTCACTCGTATTGCTCCCGGTATCTGCGGACGACCTGCAGGGCGACGATGTTCAGGACCAGCGTCACGATGAAGAGAACGAGACCCAACGCGAACGCCGAGAGGGTCTTCGGACTATCGAATTCCTGATCGCCCACCAGCAGCGTCACGATCTGGACGGTCACCGTCGTGACCGCCTGGAGTGGATTTGCAGTCAGATTGGCGGACAGTCCGGCCGCCATCACCACGATCATCGTCTCGCCGATAGCCCTCGACACGGCCAACAGCACGCCTCCGACGATGCCGGGCAGCGCCGCCGGCAGCACCACCCGCTTGATCGTCTCGGATGCGGTGGCGCCGAGTGCGAGCGAGCCGTCACGCATCGCCTGGGGTACGGCGTTGATGACGTCGTCTGACAACGAGGAGACGAACGGAATGATCATGACGCCCATGACCAGGCCGGCCCCGAGCGCGCTCTCCGAAGCGACGCTCAGACCGACGGCGGCGCCTGCCTGGCGCAGCAGCGGCGCGACCGTGAGGGCTGCGAAATAACCGTAGACCACGGTCGGAATGCCGGCCAGCAGCTCCAGCACAGGCTTGACCACGGACCGCACCCGGGGCGCGGCATACTCGGACAAGTAGATGGCGATCATCAGGCCCACGGGCACGGCCACCAGCATCGCAATGCCGGAGATGAGCAGCGTGCCCACAAAAAGGGGCACGGCACCGAAAGCGCCGGAAGACCCCACCTGATCTGCCCGAATCGCCGTCTGCGGGCTCCAGTCCAGGCCGAACAGGAAATCGGTGATCGGTACGTAACGGAAGAATCGCGCCGCCTCGAACAACACCGACAGCAGAATCCCGACGGTCGTGAATATCGCCAGGGTCGAAGCGCCGATCAGCGCCAGCTTGATCACCGCCTCCACCTTGTTGCGTGCCCGCAGCTGGGGCCGGATCGCGCGATAGGCGAACAGCCCCCCGGCAAGCGCAAGTCCAATCGCGAGCATGGACAGCACCCAACGCGAGGATGCGTTCATCGCCACGAACAGATCGGCGGCGCCCTGCAACTCGGCCTGCCGCTCGCTGCGCGCCGCCTGGCCACTCGCAATGGCGCGCACGTCATTCAGGACGAGGCCGAGTTCCGGGCCTCGCAGTGAACCGTATGGCTCGGGCAGGGCTTCGGCGACCCTCGACATGATCAAGCCCTCGCTGGACGCCAGCCAGACGAGGAGCAGCAGCAACGCCGGGATTGCTGCCCAGAGCGCTGCGTAGTAGCCGTAATACTTCGGGAGGGAATGCAGAGTACGGATCTTGCGATGACCGCCTGCCACGACGATGGCGCGATGCCTGGCGAGCATGAACGTGGCGACAACGAGGCCGGTGAGGATCAGGAGCAGCGTGGGGAGCCGCATTGCTTCAGGTGCCCGTTGTCATGCGGAATGAAAAGCCAGGCGGCGGCCCGCGCGGAGTCGCCGCCTGGCCCGTATTTCTGTCGGGCGCCGCAGCACCCGGACACGCCTAGCCGGTAGCGCTCATCGTCTGCAGCGATGCAGCCGCCTTCTGTGCAGCGGCCAACTCCGGTTTAGTGAGCGGAATCAGACCCTTGTCAGCGAGATATCCATCTTCGCCCATGGCTTTGGCACTGGTGAATTCCGCAATGTATTCGCGGATGCCCGGAATGGATCCGATGTGAGCCTTCTTGACATAGAAGAACAGGGGACGCGAGACGGGATAGGTGCCGGACGATATGGTTTCAAAGGTCGGAGCCTGGCCGTCGACGGTCGAGCCCTGCACCGTATCCTCGTTCTGCTCGAGGAAGCTGTAGCCGAAAATGCCTATCGCATTCGGGTCCGCCTTCAACTTCTGGACGATCAGGTTATCGTTCTCGCCCGCCTCGATGAAGCGCCCGTCCTCGCGCAGCGTCTGGCAGATCGTCTTGTACCGGGCTTCGTCCTTCTCCTTGAGCGCAGCGATCCAGGGGAATGCCTTGCAGCCTCCCTCCATCGCGAGCTCGACGAACGCATCGCGGGTTCCGGACGTCGGCGGGGGGCCGAGCACCGAGATAGGCCGGCTCGGCAGCGCGGGATCTACCTCATGCCACACCTTGTACGGATTGGCGATCACCGACTCACCGCCCTTGGGATCCGGCACCTGCTTCGCGAGCGCGAGGAAAATGGCTCTCCGGGTCAGGTTGAAGCGCGGCGAAGCGACGGAGTCGGCGAGGACGATGCCGTCATACCCAATCTTGACCTCCACGATATCCTTGACACCGTTCTTCGTGCATTCCACCATCTCCGAGGGCTTGATGCGGCGTGACGAATTGACGATGTCGGGGTGCTGGACACCGACGCCCGCGCAGAACAGCTTGATCCCTCCTCCCGAACCGGTCGATTCGATCTTCGGCGTCTTGAACTTCGAGCTGCGCCCGAATTGCTCGGCGACTACGGTTGCAAACGGGTAAACGGTCGACGAGCCGACGATGCTGATGTAGTCCCGGGCCGCCTGCGCCCACGCCAGCGGCGCAGCCATCGCCACGGCTGCAAGAGCGATGGCTGCAACGACCCAACGATTTCTGTTTTGCACACTGACCTCCGCCTGGACAGCTTCCCTCGAACCCGGCCAGTCTAGGAATGCTTTGTTAAGGAATTATTTCAACCGCTCTCAGCTCACGCCCATTTCCTGCTTCACCGTCTCGATGCCGACGTGCCGGATGTCTTTGCCATGAACGAGATAGACGACGTATTCGGAAATGTTCTTGGCATGGTCGCCGATGCGTTCCAGCGCCCGCGCCGCCCAGGTCACGTCGAGGAAGCGGCGGATCGTGCGCGGATCCTCCATCATGAGGGATATGCACTGACGCGTGATCATGTCGTACTGCTCGTCCACGAGCTTGTCTTCTTCGACCACGCCGAGCGCATCCTCGGCGTCCATCCGGGAGAATGCGTCGAGTGAGTCGCGCACCATCTCCTGCACGTGCTCTGCGAGCACTTCCAGTTCGTGGTATTCGTCGTGCTCGCGCTTCTCGGCGGCAAGGTGCGCGGCCAGCAATGCGATCTTCCGCGCCTCGTCGCCGATGCGCTCGAGATCGGTGATCGTCTTGATCACCGCGATGATGAGGCGCAGGTCGGCGGCGGTCGGGCCGCGGGTCGCCAGGACCGTCGTGCACTCCTCGTCGATCGAGACTTCCAGCTGATTGATCTTGTAGTCCTCGGCTGCGATCCGCAGCCCCATCTCGCTGTCGCCGCTGACGATCGACTCTATCGCCACACCGAGATGCTGCTCGACCAGCCCGCCCATGCGCAGCACTTCGCTGCGCAGGTGTTCCAGCTCTTCGTTGAAGCGCCTGGAGATGTGATGACTGAAGCGTTCGGTTTCCACGATGACCTCGCCTGGGCCGGTGCGGTACGCCCTACGTCAGATGCGCTCAGGATAAAGCAAGCCGGTGCGGCGGGAAATGACAGATGAAGGAGCTCCCTTCTCCCAGCCGGCTGCGGACCTCGAGATCGGCGTCGTGGCGGCGCAGTGAATGCTTCACGATCGCGAGGCCAAGCCCTGTGCCGCCTTTCTGCTGCGCGCGGCCCCGGTCGGTCCTGTAGAACCGCTCGGTGATGCGGGGGATCTCGTCCTCGGCGATACCGATGCCGGTATCGGAGACCGCGAGATGCCCGCCGGCGGAATCGACGTTCCAGCTGATCCGGATCGAGCCCTCGGGCGGGGTGTAGCGCACGGCATTGGATACCAGGTTCGAGACGACGGAGTGGATCTCGGTCTGCTCGCCCAGCACACCTACCGTGCTGCCGATCTCCACGTCGACCTTTTGCGGGTGTTCCCGCATGGCGAGCGCCTCCTTGCGGGCCGTCTGCACCACCGCGACCATGTCCACCGCACGTTCGAGCGAGCACGGCGGCGCGGATTCGAGACGCGAAAGCTGCAGGAGATCGTCCAGCAGATGGGCCATCCGCGCCGCCTGGGCCCGCATCTCCGCCACCGGCTGGTGCCAGGCAGCCGGTGCGCTCGCGTCCTCCGCGAGGGCCTCGAGGTAGCCGGTGATGACCGTCAGCGGCGTGCGCAACTCGTGGGAGGCATTGGCAACGAAGTCACGCCGCGTGCGCTCCATGCGGACGGTCGAAGTGATGTCGCGGATCAGGAGCAGGCTCTGCTCGGGTCCATAGGGGATCATGAGACAGGAGATCCAGGAATCGCCGCCGGCGGGCGCCGGCAATTCGATTCCCTTCGCGTAGTCGCCCCCATCGAGATAGGCGATGAAATCCGGATGCCGCAGCAGGTTCTCGATGCGCTGGCCGCGATCCCGTGACTTCTTCAGGCTGAGCAGGCGCTGGGCTGCCTGGTTGTAGGTGACGATTTCGTGCTTGGCGTTGAGGAGCAGGCCGCCGTCGGGGAATGCGCCCGCGGATGCCCGCAGCTCGCGCACGAGCTGCCGCCAGCGCCGCCGGCGCCGCTTGGCCTTCTCCCTGATGTATTCGACTTTGGCAAAGACCGGCGGCCAGACGCCGATGCCGTCCGGGATATTGGCGATTTCTCCCGTGCGCAACCACTGGTCGAGGCGGTAGAGATTGAAGAGGTGCCAGGCCAGCGCCCCGAGTGCCATCAGCAGCATGCCGAGAAAAGGCTTGCCGTACACCGCGCCGATGGCCGCGCCGAGCAGCAGCGCACCGAGCAATCTGAGCAGTGCCGATGTCCAGACCGGCGGCAGGCGCGGTGTCAAAGTGACGCCCTAACGGGCCGAGAGGCGATAGCCTGCGCCTCGGACGGTCTGCACGAATCCGTCGACGCCGTAGGGCTCGAGGGCCTGGCGCAAGCGGCGCACGTGCACGTCAACCGTACGCTCCTCGACGTAGACGTTATGGCCCCATACGCGGTCGAGCAGCTGACCGCGGCTGAAGACCCGCTCGGGATTCTCCATCAGGAATTTCAGGAGGCGGTATTCGGTCGGCCCGAGATTGACGTCGGCCTCGCCCGCGCGGACGCGGTGGCCGACCGGATCGAGGCGCAGACTCCCCGCTTCCAGCACCGTATCGTCGGCCGAGCCGGTGCGGCGCAGGAGCGCATTGATGCGGGCGAGCAGTTCCCGGGCGGAGAATGGCTTGGTGATGTAATCATCGGCCCCGCCTTCGAGACCGGTCACCTTGTCGCGTTCTTCCGCGCGAGCCGTGAGCATGATGATCGGCAGGTCGCGGTTCGCCTCCTCGCGACGCAGGGAACGCGTGAGCTCGAGTCCGCTCGCATCAGGGAGCATCCAGTCGACCAGCACGATGTCGGGGTGTCCGTCTGCGATGCGCGTCCGCGCAGAGTGGCAGTCCTCGGCCTCTTCCACCTCGAAGCCCGCACGCGTCAGGTTGAAGGCAATCATCTGCCGGATGGGCGCCTCATCCTCGACGATCAGGACCTTCCGTGGAGCCATATAGGCTGGGTTGACCACCATAACCCGGGATTCCAGCAGCTTTGTATTACAAACGCGTTACTGAATCAACCGGAAGTTACTGAAAACCCTGATGGGATTGGGCGTGGTCCGGGAACTTCGCGCGCGCAGCAGTCGGCCCTGTCAACCGAACCGGTACCCGAATCCTCGCACCGTCTGCAGCAGATCGTCGCAGCCATGTGGATGTAGCGCCGCGCGCAGACGTCGCACATGCACGTCCACGGTGCGCTCGCCGATGCCCTTGCGGCGATTCCAGACCTGGGCGAGCAATTGCTTGCGGCCCAGCACGCGGCCCTGATTCTCCATGAAGTGAGCGATGAGCCGGAACTCGGCCGGAGCGAGCTCGATCTCCTGGCCGGTGACAGTCACCTTGTGGCTGAGGCGATCGAGGATGATGGCGCCCACCTGCAGACGGTCCCGCGCCCCCGCGGCGGGCCTTCGCAGCGCCGCGTTCACGCGTGCGACCAGCTCTTCCGGCCGCCCGTTCTTGATCAGGTAATCATCGATCCCGCCGTCCAGCGCACGGACGATGTCGCGGGGCTCACTGCGCATCGACGCGACGAGGATGCGCGCCGCGGATCCCTGTGGGTCGCGGCGCAGAATCGCCGCGAGCTCGAGTGCGGAACAGTCCGCCAGGTTCCACTCGCTGATCACCGCGTCGAAGTGCCCGCCACGAACTGTCGCGACCGCGGCGGCGGCGTCCGTAACGCAAATTGTCTCGTGACCGGCGTCGTGGAGATGCCGGCTCAGGCGGGCACAGTCCTCCGCATTGCCGTCAACGATAAGAAGCTTGGCCACTGCAAATCTCTGCCTGCGATGGCCGGACATGCTAATGAACAGCATGTTGCAGCAACATTACGCCATTGTTGCATTACGGTTAATTGCGCGCCCGCGATGGCGGCAGGAACGGGTCGCATGGGCCGCGGGTGCGGCAATCGGCGCGGCGGGTTCAGGCTCGGGAGGCCACGCCGGTAACGTCCCCGGTCGCCGCCCGCCGATCGCCGAAAGCCTCCCGCCCCATCGCGAGCGCGGTGTCGGCGATCTCGGCCTTCGCGTTCCGCACGGCGTTTCTCATCGAGCGCAGATGCATGTCGACATTGAGCTCGTCGGCCTGGGTGCGCAGCAGGGTCTCCAGGACCACGAGGTCGTGATAGTGGCCCAGCGTATCGGCGAGGTCGCCGAGCGCCGGGCCACGGGCGTTGGCCCAGCGCGGCATGATCTGCTGCATCAGCCGCGTCTGGTGATAGGCGTATTTGACTTCCTTGCGCCAGGTGTGGAAGTCGGCGGGCGCGCCGGTATGCGTCGCCAGGTCAAAGCTTTCGGTGCAGCGGCGCAGCGTGTTCTGCGTGCCGCGCCTGAGATCCTTCAGGCGCAGGCCGCCGAGGGGCAGATCGCGATAGCGCTTCTCCGCGCTCGCGAGGGCTTCGCATGCCGACTTGATCCTGCCGTGCAGGTCGTGCAGCCCGCAGTCCCGCTCGCGAGCCGCGCGCTGCTGGAGACCAACGCGAAGCATGCGCAGTGAATCCTGCGCCAGGGGACCGGAGACCCGTGCCTCAACGAGACCCAGCGCGTCGATCACGGCCTCCGAGTCCCGGGCGTAGGCGAGGTTGCGGCCGAGGTCCCTGAAGAACTGGTTCTCCACGCGATAGACGTAGCGGGCCCCAGGCCTGACCAGCCGGAACAGCGCGCGTATCCGCTTGAACGCTTGGCGCACCTGGTGCACGTGGTTGCGCGGATCTTCGCGCCACTGGCCAAGCAGCATTCGTGCCCGACGGCACTGCTCGATGACGATGCGACGAGTCTCCGCCTGCACAGGTTCCTTGCGTCGAACTACGTAAGCCATAGAGAGGCCGATCTCGTCGTTCGCGCGCCCGCGACGGGGCGCGCGGTCCGGTTGTTATGATTCGTACATCGGGCGAAAACCCGCGCTGGTATTATGTGCGGTCGCGGCAAGTCGCGCCACCAGGAAGCCCTTCAGGTCAGTGCCCAAGAATCCAAATGGGGGTTGGCGGCGGTTGGTCGACGCGACCCGGTTCTCCGCAGCGGGACTGCGCGCCGCCTGGCGGCACGAGGAGGCTTTCCGCCAGGAGGCCATGCTCGCGATCGCGCTCACGCCGCTCGCCATCTGGCTCGGCCAGACCGCGCTGCAGCGTGCATTGCTGATCGGCTGCCTGCTGCTCATCCTGATCGTGGAACTCCTCAATTCCGGCATAGAGGCCGTGGTCGACCGCATCGGAAACGACATCCACGAGCTTTCCGGACAGGCAAAGGACATGGGATCCGCGGCCGTGTTGATGAGCCTTCTGCTCGCCGCAGGCATCTGGGCCGCCATAGCCTGGGACCGTTTCGGGCCCGGTTGACGGCCGGCCCGACGACTCCTCAGTGACGTTCCCGCCCGTGGCGCGGGCAACAAATTTGTAACCTTGCCACTGTAATTTCCCCAGCTCCGATCAACAACCACAAGTATCCCCAGCATGGCGTCGTTCCTCCGGACCTGCGGACTCGCTTTGACTACGACATATCTGGCGGCCGGCAGCGGCATCGCCGGGACGGCGGAACGGCCGGTCTTCAAGACCGACGACCAGGAGCTCCTGTATTACTGGGGGACCACCTTCGGACAGCAGGTGGAGGCCGGGGGCATCACGGATCCGAAGGATCTAGAGTGGGTGGCCAGGGGCCTGCAGGACCGGGCGTCAGGCAGGGCCCCGGCGTTCGGCGAAGAATACCGCTCGCTCCTCAACAACTACCTCGTCAGGCGGACGAAGCAGGCCGCCGAGGCCGAGACGGCGTTCGCCGGCGCGTATGTCGGCACGATGGCCAGAGAGAAGGGCGCGATCACAACCAAGTCCGGCGCCGTTTACCGTGAGCTCGTGCGCGGCGACGGCGCACAACCGACCGCCGAATCGAGGGCAAAGGTCCACTACGTCGGGACCCTGCGGGACGGCAAGGTGTTCGACAGCTCGCGTGAGCGCGGTGCGCCGCTGGAGATCCGGCTCACGAGCGCGATCCGCTGCTGGGCGGAAGCCATTCCGCTGATGAGGGTGGGCGGCAAGGCAAAGATCACCTGCCCGCCGGATCTCGCCTACGGCGAGCGCGGCAACACCAGGATCCCGGGCGGCGCGGCGCTGACCTTCGACGTGGAGCTGCTGGCCGTCGCCGAATGAATCGCGGCCCCGGCGTCAGCCGGACTGCGGCACGCCGGCGAAGAGCGAGATCTTCGGATCCCAGTGGAACGCCCACTCGGTGCGCTCGACACCTTCGATCGTGACGACGGTGCGGTCCGGAGAACTGCCGGTTTGGGGAAGCGTCCATTCAGCGGACGTAACCCGCATCCGGCTGACCCGGTCGCAATTCCCGGGCACCGCCAGGTTCTTCGCGTCGTAACGATTGACTTCCAGCGCGTCCATCCGCAGGCGCTGGTCGTCGAGCAGCTTCCCCGCCGCATCGAACCACGCGAGCCGGAGCCAGGCCTCTCCCTGCCGGGCACCCGAAACGTTGCGCAAGCCGATCGTCGCCGAGCACACGCCCTGCGGGTCGTTCGGCTCGAGGAAGACCTCCAGGCTGCCTCTGTAATGGGACTCAGCCGTCCCGTTCATCCCGCTGCAGGAGACGATTGCCCCGCACCAGAGCAGAGCGGCCAGCCGGAGCCGGGCGGTTATCCATGATGGGCCCATGATAGGCCCTTCGCCGGCATGATCCGTCACTGCTTGTCCGGCGGCGCCGAGGCATCGCGTGCGGCGTCGCGGTTCGATTCGGTCAGCGAATCGTCCAGCTTGTTCTGGTATTCCTGCAGGATATTTTCGATCTCGACGTTCTTCAGTCCCGTCGGCTCGTGTTGCATCATGGCCGACCAGACGCCCTTCTTGCGGTACAGCTCCATCAACTCCACGTTCGCCTGATAGAGCTGCAGGTTCTTGCGTTCGCTGTCCTTGAGCTCCGCTTCCGCCTGCGCGAGTCGCGCCGCGAGATCGGCGCCCTCCCGCTTGCTCTGTTGCAGGTCGGCGCTGGTGTTACGCAGGCGCTCGATCGCCTCCTTCAGCGTCTCCTCGGTGCGCGTGAGGCGCTCCTGCGTGCTTTGCAGGACCCCGTCCGTGCGCGTTGACTTGCGCTGCTCCGACTCGAGATTGGCGGCCGTATTCTTCAGCCGGGACTCCGTGCCGCTCAGCTGCGTCTTCGCCGCGTCGAGCTCCGCGGTCAGTCGGGCCTTCGCGATCTCCAGCTCCTGCTTCTGGGCCGAGACCTGTCGCAGCAGCGCCTGCGCGCGGGCCAGCGCCTGCTGGTTCGCGTCCTGCGCGGTGGCCGGGGCGCCGACGAACAGCAGCGCAGAGATGCAGACGGCCGCGTTGACTCTAGAACAGCGCATTGAGATCGATCTGCAGCACGTCGATGGCGAGTGGCGCGAACGAGGTACCGAATCCCGCGGGCGCCCCGTCTATCTCGTCCGCGGACAGCCAGCGCGCCCGCAGCCACAGGTTGGAGGCGAGCCCGAAACTCGCGGACGCGATCCAGCCCTGCGCATCGGTGCCCCCGGCATGGAAGTCGGAATCCGCGAAGGAATCGAGGACGGCGTCGCGCTGGAGATAGCGGTAACCGGCGAGCAGATTCCACTGCCCGGCAGCGCGCACCTTCGGGTAGCCGACCTCGAGCTCGGTGGTCCAGCCCTTGTTGCGCTCGGAGACGGCGGTGCCCGCGCGGGCGGCGATGTCGCCTGCGTCGAAGCCGAGGTTCTGCACGTAGTCGCCCCGCAGCACGACGTGCACCGGGTCGAACCCCCGGTAGCGCAGCTCGACCAGTGCGTCCAGCAGCTGGAAGTCGGAGGCGAGCGCGAACAGCTGGGTATCGGGATCGTCGTCGTTGCGGATGTCGAAGACGGTATTGCCCTTGGCGATGAAGGCCGGCGCGGTCCAGTCCTTGCTCGTGCTGTTGAAGTCGTTGCGCTCGCCGACGACGTTCATGAAGTCGTAGTAGGCGCCGGCCACCATGAGGCCCAGCTCCTCGGTCAGGCGGAAATCGAAGCCGAGCTGGGCGCCCCACCAGTTCTTGTCATCCGTCCCCCCGTCGATCAGGTTGGGCTGTTCGGCCAGCAGCGTGAAGAAGCCCGCGTTAGCGAAGACGGCCTGGCGCGTGTCGAACAGGTCGCTGCGGTAGCCCACGGTCAGGCCGTCGAACGTGAGATCGTCGTCGAAGACGAGCGCCGTGTTCCGGAACGGGTTCGGCAGCCGCCCGCCGCGCACGGTGAAAGCCGGCGGCGCCGCCTCGGACCGGTCCGAGCGCCATTCCATATAAATCTCGTCGAAGAAGATGCTGTAGGGGCGGTTGTAGTCGCCGAGGCGCTGGTTGCGCGTGGTCGGGTCGGTGTCGTTGCCGGTCGCGAGCCGCGTCGTGACGGAAACGTTATCGGTGAGCTTCGCCTCGACCCCGAGGCGCAGACGCATTTGTAGGCGATTGTAGTCCTCGGTCGTGTTGAGGAAGACATTCGCACCCGCTGCAGAGGAGCCGCCGGCGTCGTTGATGGCCTGGAAGTTCGGCACGGTGGCGTTGTTGTCGTCCCCCATGAATACGCCGAGGCCACGCAGGCGCGCGTCCCCGGAGAACTCCAGCCGCGATACCCAGCCGGGCAGTGCCTCCGGCGTGCCCCATTTCTCGGCCTTCGCGACCGCCACCACGTCGTTCGTCACGTCCTGGCGCAGCTCGGAGCGCACGTCCGCGCGGATCTCGTCCTTGACGAACTCCGGCACATAGGGCACGCGGACGACGGAGCTGCCGGCCTCCGCGGGCGCCACCGTGGTCGCCTTGCCCTCGGCAATGTCGGCCTGGGCCGCCTGCTCGCGCGCCTTCAGCGCGGCTTCACGCTTCATCTCCTCGGCCTTGTCGGCGCTGATGACGCCCTGTTTGACCAGCTCATCGACCAGGTTGAGGATCGTGTTCTTCAGCTCGAGCAACTCCGCGTTCGCGGCGCCGGCAGTCGTTGCGCAAACCGAGCACATGCCAAAGCCGGCCAACGTGATGGCCATGAATTTCGCGCGCATGGTGGTCAACTCGCTTGTTGGACGGGAATTCGGCGTTGTTCGAGGCTCAGCCGCGCGAGCTGATCCGCAGGCGAATGGGCTGTGGCAGGTCCTCGGGCGGCTCGCGGCTGATCCGCACGCCGGCGGACAGCGCGTGTTTCAAGGCGGCGTCGAGTTGCGGGTTGTTGCTGCCGCTGAGGAGCTGGCTCTCCTGGATGTAACCGTCCGGGCTCAGCCTGATGCTGACGATGACCGCGTAGGATCCGAGATTCCGGATCGTCTCGTCATCCGACAGGAAAGACTGCAGGTCCCGCTGCAGCACGCCCGCGTACCAGGCATAGGGATTGCCGTTGCCGAGCAACCCGCGCCCGCCCTTCTTGGCCAGCAGGCCGAAGGCGTCGCCGCCGGCCACGCCGTCGGCGTCGAGGCCGAGCTCATCTCCGGGGGCCTGCTGGTCCGTGTCGGCCAGGGGCTCGGGCTCCGGCTCGTCGATCTTGACCTCTTCGGGCTTGGGCTGCTGGATCTCCGGCGGCGGCGGTGGCGGTGGCGGCATGATGACGGAAATCTGCTGCACGAGCGGCTGCTGCGGCGCCGACGTCCCCGACATCATGCCGATCAGCGCCGCGGCGCCACCACTCAGCACCATGACCAGGACGGCGGCACCGGCGATCGGCAGCCACTTGCGCGCCTTCGACTCGTCAGGATCGCCCTCGTCCACGTCGAAGTGGTGCCATTCTCTTCTTGCGTTCAAGGTGGAATCCTCCGCAGCCCGTTATTTGACGAGTTTTTGCGTCACGAGGCCGACTTGCGTGATCCCGATCCGGCCGACGAGGTCCAGCACGTCCATCACCAGCTGGTACTGGACGGTGGAGTCGCCCCGGATGACGACGGGCAGGCTCGGATCGGCCGCGTAGTAGCCGGCGAGCCGGCTCTCCAGCTCGCTCATGCTGACCGGGTACGTGTCGAGGTAGATCGTTCCCTCCGCGGTGATGGTGATCGCCTTGGTCTTCGATTCGGCAAGGCTCGCCTGCGTGCTCGCCTTCGGCAGGTTTACCGTCACGCCCTGGATGGCCGCAGTCGTCATGATGATGAAGATAATCAGCAACACCAGCGTCAGATCGACCATCGGCGTGATGTTGATGCTGTCGTAGGGCTCCGAATCGGGTTTGACGTCTGCAGTCACTTCAATGCCCGTCCGCTGCTCAGCGCCCGTACTGCTCGTCGAAGCGGGCTTCGAACTCGTCGGCGAACACGCGCATGTCCGCGACCTGCTCCTTGACGCGCGAGCTCAGCCAGTTGTAGCCGAAGAGCGACGGTATCGCGACGCCGAGACCCGCCACGGTGGCCAGTAACGCTGCGGCCATGCCTGGCGCGATGGCGGCGATGTTCACGTCGCCGGTCGCGGCGATCGCGGCAAAGGTGACCATCACGCCCACGACGGTACCGAACAGTCCGATGAAGGGTCCGCCCGAGATCGCGATGGTCAGCAGCACCAGGCGGCTGCCGAGCCGCTGCGTCTCACGGACCATGATCGCGTCCATCGCGGCGCGCACGGCCGCCAGCGACTTTGAATCGAGGCCCGCGAACTGGGAGCCCACCGCCGGCGACATGCGCCGGTGGATCTCGTCTATGCCGACGTGATACACGCGCCAGAGCGGCGAGTCCCGGAACTGGTGACGCGCCTCGTAGAGGGAGTCGAGATCGTCCACGTCCTTCTTCTGGCCGAGCTTGCCGTAGGCGACGAGGAACCCCTTCGATGCAGCGCCGGCCCGCGAAAGGTCCACGATCTTGAGGAACATGATCACTGCCGCGGCGAGCATCATCAGGCCGCAGAGGACGATCACGCTCTGCTCCACCCAGGCGTCCCGTTTGCCGAAGACGTTCTGGAAGATGATGCCGAAGCTGCCTGCGTGCTTCGGACCGCCGTCGTCGGACATGTCGAGGCTGTAGGCGAGCACGTGATCGTTGCGCACGCCCTGCACCCTGGCGTCGAGACCTACCCAGTCGGCGCTGCGCGCGATGTTCGAGATCCGCAACTCGTCGAGATCGCCCGCGAGCAGGCCGCCGCCGTCGACGGATCCACCCACGAAGACCGGTCCGGCGATCGCCTTCGGGACGAGCTGCGCGCTGCCCGCCTGGTTGCCGTCCACGAAGAGTTGCATGCCGTCCTTCGCGACGACGAGGGAGACGTGATGCCACTCGGTCGGCGCGAGCGGCGCCGGCGAGTCGATCTGGCTGTCGTCGAGGCTGGCGGTGAGCCCTGTGCCGCTGACGATGAGCGAGAGCCGGCCCCCATCCTCGCCTTTCATGTCGAGGAGATAGGCGGGCTCCGCCGGCTGGCCGTTCAGTCGAATCCAGGTCTCGAACGTCCAGCCGGTCTCGGGGTTCAGTTGCAGCTGCGGTACCGCCCCGATCACGAGAGGCTCGGTGCCCGAGAGTGTCGCGCCGCCGCCGATGAGCGAGGCCGGTGCGGGAAAGGTCTTTCCGGACGACACGGCGGTGTGAAACGCGGTGCTGTCCATCGGCAGGCCGGTCGACTCGTTGAAATGAAATGCCGCCACCGTATTGACGTCGAAAGTCGCGCCGGGATCTTCCCCTTTGGGCGCTGCGGCATTGCCGAAATAGAGATAGACGGTGCCCTTGTCGGTCTGCGGATTGACGGTCGGCACCCTGACCCAGACGAAGGCCATTTCGCCCACCGCGTCGAAGCGCTCGATGTGATACTTCAGCGGCGTCTTGTCGTCGGCATCGACGAAGCGGAAATCCGCGCCGTTGTCACTCAGGGTCAGGAATTGGGGGAAATTGCCGGAATGCAGCCGTACGAGGACCGGAACGTCCTTGAGTGCTGCCTGCGTGTTCGCGCCATCGGCCTTGGTGTTGATCGTGATCTGCTTGCGCTGTGTCCAGGCATCGTTCCACCAACCGAAGGCGTTGAAGGAATAGCACAGGCCGATGAGGACGACGAGCAGGCGCATAGTTGCAGCGGTCCAGAATGGGGCCGTGAGACGGGCAAGAAGGCATTATCCGGGCCAAATATTTCGGAAATCTTACAAAACGGACAAAACAGGATGCCCCGTCCGGTGCGTCTCATTAACCGCGTCGCAATAATTGCCTGTTAGCGTCAATTCGCTGATTCTTGAGCAAAGACGCTCACCCATAACATCAAGAGTCGCAGAGGGTCCGAGATTGGCGTTCCGACTGCGTTGGTGGTTCGTATCCGCGGGAGCCCTGGCCATCGCACTGGTGGCGGGCGCGGTATGGTTGATTCGTGCGCCGGGAACCCGTCCCGCACCGGCTCGGCAGGTCGCGTCCGTGCAGCCGCAGCCGGGCGCTGCCAACGGGAACAGGCAGCTGCCGGTTGTCGCCGCGCCCGGGGATCCCACCCCGCTGCCGGTGGCTGAACCGGTCGTAGCAGCCGACAGGGCGGTGCCACAGGCCGACGCACCCTCCTCTGCCGTCGCGTCCGCCGGGGAGGCCGCTTACGCCGACGGCGCTCGCGTGTTGTTCCTGACGATCATTGGAGAGCACACCTACTACCACTGGGGCCGCGCGGGCGACCGGCCGCCCCGGATCGACAACCTCGGCCGGGTCGAGGACGCCGGCCACTGGGCGGCCACCGATGGCGCCGTCGAGGACGATGCGGGCGTGGCCGACGCCACGGCTGCCGACTCCGGCGAGGTTGAAATGGATTACGGGCCGGCGCCGCAGGAGTGTCCGCGCACGCTGCCCGCCGGAAGCACGCAGGCGACGGCCGACGCGCTGCGCAACTCCTCGGGCTGCCGCTATCTCAGCACGTGCTCGGTCGAGAATGACGTCGAGCAGTGCACCTGGCATTACCAGGGTCGCGGCTAGCAGGTTGTCGAAAAGCTGCTGCGGAGCGCGCCGCGCTCACTCGCATTTCTTGTCCTTGTCCTCCGGCTTGCAATCCTCGTCGCCGAAGGACAGCACCTCCACCGAGATGAACGAGACGTCCGTGCCGAGGATCTTGCGTTCGCCGCGCTCGTCCTCTTCGCCGAGCAGACCGGCCTGAGAATCCACGCCCTTGGTGGCGGCCGTGCTCGCCGCTGACGCGCCCGGCGGCGCGACCGCCACGACCTCGGACGTGGAGAAGCCGATCTCGATGCCGCCGACGTCGATGTTGTCCGAGCCGACGATCTCAACCGCGCCTATCGTGAGGTTGCCGCTCGTGCGGATGCCCGCGTCGCCGGCATTCACCGCACCGCGCGGCGCGAACAGCGCCGCGTTCTCGCCCTGCAGGCCGCTGCCGGACACGGCCGGCGGAAATTCGATGATCGTGTTGCCCGTGTTGGGATCGATGCGCGTGATCGGATCGGGCACGGACGTGACGGTCTTCGCTCCCTTGCCGGCATCGATGTTGCCGTTCGACGACCAGATCAGGAGATCGTCCTGGAGCGCGAAGACGCGTGTCGAGTTGACCAGGAGATCACGGTCGACCGCGATGTTGATGTCGCCGCCGCGGGCGGTCACGATGCCGAGGTCCGCGGGCGCCTTGTCGATGACGTCGGCATCGGCCGCGCCGGCATTGATGTCGCCGCCTGGCGCGAGGATCGACAGGCTCCCGCCGGCGAGCGTCTGGACCTGGCTCAGCAGCAGGCTGATGTCACCCCGCCGCTCGCCCTGCGGGAAGAGCGCGCCGAAGAGCGCCACCTGCGCGTCGTTCGCCGCCTGTGCATCCGTGATGGTCAGGAAGTCCTGTATCGACTGCGCAACCGCGTTGGGTGGAAATTCCCCGGCCCTGATCCCGAGCGGATCACCCAGCTCGAACAGAGTATCGAGCGCGGTGTACGCGCGGATGTAGTTCAGCCTGTCGGCGCGGTCGGCCGTCTCCGCCGCCGTGCCCCAGTCCTTGATCTCCTTGAACAGGGTGTCCGTCAGGAACGCGCGCTGCACGGAGCGATCGAGCGTGCGGAACGTGCCGACCGGGTCGTCGTCCACGACGGTAATGCCGCGGTCATCCAGGAACCTGGCGAGCGCCTCGTCGTATGCGCCGGCGACGATCGGCAGCGGGTGCGGCTCCTCGTTGCTGCTCGGGAAGCCCGTGCGCCCCGCCTCGACCTGCGCGAGGAACGCGTTCAGCTCGTCGCGATAGGCGCTCGGCGCCGTCGAAAGGTACACGTCGATGAAGCGCTCGTAGGCGGGCTCGCCGCCCGTGCCGGCCATGAGGCGCAGGGCGGCGCCCTGGCTCGAGAGCGCCGAGTTCCTGATGTTGCCGATCGTCTCGATGCCGGCGCTGGTCCCGAGCGAGATGTTCCTGGCCGCCACGAACTCGGCGGAACCCGGTCCCCAGATCTCGAAGATGCGCCGGTCGTTGGGGTCGAAGCGCCCGGTGTTGTCGCGCAGATCGCCCTGGACGATGTCGCGTCCCGCCTGGAAGGAGCTGAGCGCGTCGGTCGCGATGTGCTGCACTCGCACGGACACGTTGCTGATATCCGTCCCCGCCAGGAGCGTCGCGGGCTTGGCGAATGCGAGCGTCCAGAACCCGGCGTTGCCCGGGCGGGACTGGATGGAACCGTCCCGTGCGACGATCAGATTCGGCACCGTGTCGCCCGTATGAACGGGCACTTTCGCCGAGGCCGGGGCGGCGCCGGCGATGTCGGGCCGGTCCACGCTCGGCAGGAGGCTGCGGTCCTGATCGGACTGGCGTATGCGCGCTTCGGTCGAGCCAACGAAGTTCCCCGTCACGTTGTCGCGCGCCAGCAGCTCGAGCGTTCCCGTTGCTGCCGGGAAGAAGTCCAGCGTCTGCGCGACCACGTCGACGTCTCCGCCGTGCGCGACGGCCGTCAGGCTCGGCGGCAGAAACGTGCCGAAGCCGGTCCCGTCGAGCGTCACGTCGCCTCCCAGTGAGGTCAGGTGCACTCTCGAGCCGTCCGTGTACGTGAAGAAGCGGTTGTCGAAGTCGGCAGTCGATTGAATGGTCGCGAAGAGCTGGGTCATCAGCGCCAGCTGACTGTCGCTCAGGGCCAGGACGGTCGGATCCTGCATCCCACCCAGTTGCAGGCTGCCGCCGGAGATCCAGTCCACGTCCGCGTCGGCGCCGACGTAGAGCTGCGGAGCGCCCGTAGCGCCGGTATCCGCGCCGGTGCGCACGAACGCCGTGCCGCGGCCGATCACCAGCTGTCCCCCGGCGAGCGCGCCGCCCGCCCGCAGCTCGAGCTCCCCGCCGCCGAGGATCTCCGTCGTGCGCGTGGACGGCTGGAAGAGGATCTGGCCCGTGGAAGTATCGGCGACGACGCCATCGGCGGCACGCCCGGTCGTCGGCAGCGCCACGACGGCATTCGTCACGTTCCCCGCGACGGTGATACGCAGGTCGCCGCCGCCGAAGGCGGCGATGCCGTTGCGGAATTCGTTGTAGGCGACTCCCCAGTGAGTCGGTATGGCGCCAAAGCCTACCGTCGTGGAGTACAGGTTGATGTCGTCATTGATCTCGCCGGAACCCACCCGCGTCAGCCAGTTGGTGATGGAGGACGGCGCGGTGGCCGCGATCAGGCTGCCGCCGGAGGCGATCGTCACGGTGCCGCCACCGTCCGCGAACTGGCCGCCATTGAGGAAAGTGCCGAAGAAGTCATAGGCCGTCAGCGCGAATGGCTCCGTGACCGGCGCCATTGCCTGTTTCAGCTGCGCGGAGAGCCCGCGGTCCCAGCCTGCGGCGTAGACCGCCGCGCCGTCGCCGAGACGCACGTCGCCGCTCGCCGCAAGATCGATGTCGGCGGTACCCGTGCGAATCCGGACTGCGGAGCCCAGGCTCAGCGCGCCGGCCGGCCCGCCGCCTGCCATCACGTCCGCACTCGCGAGGTCCGCTCCCGCCGTGATGCGGTAGCCCCAGGACCCGGGAACGAACTCCTCGATCACGGCGCCGCTGCCGTCCGTCCTCGCGACCGCCCCCGCCACGGCGTCGATCGGCAGGAATCCGAACAGGAACTGTTGCGAGAAGGAGTCGGTGAGATCCGCCTGCAGCTCCACATTCCGTCCGGCACGCAGGGTCGCGATGCCCGTCAGCCCGAGGCGCGGGGCCATGGGATCGCTCAGGTCCCGGCCGAAATGCCAGCCCTCCATGAAGTTCCACGGATCGCGCAGCACGAGGTCGCCGCTGCTTTCCACCTGGAGCCCCGCGGTGATCTCGAGCGGGCCGGCGGCGGGCGACGACAGACCCGCGAGGAACGCGTCGGTCTCGCCACGCCAGGCCTCGATGTCGGTGCTCGTGATCGTGACGCGCGTGACGAGCCCGCCCGTGTCCTGATCCACGAATTGCGTGGCGTTGGGGTCGCGCAGCACGCGGGTCGCCACGAGCTGCGCGCGTCCGGCGCCGGCTAGGTCGCCGGCGAGGACGCCCGGCAGCACGCTGTCGGTCTGGCCGTCGCCGTTGGTGTCGAGGCGCCGGCCGTGCACGAAGATGTCGCCACCGCTGCCCCCCGGCCCCGCCGTGACGTCGATCAGCGAGCCGGCGAACAGGTTGACGACGTCGGCCGTACCCGTCGGATCGTCGCCATCGGCATCGAGCGCGTAGAGGTCCACGCGTCCCCCGCCGGCATGCGCGGCACTGGCGCGCGCGGTGAGCGTCCCCGAGACGTCCAGCCGGTCGCCGGCAGCCAGCCAGATGCTGCCCGCCTGCACGCCGGAGGCGTTCAGCGTGCCGCCGATGTCGATCGAGCCGGTATCGCTCACGAGCCGGACCTGCCGGGCTGCGATCGTGCTGCCGGCTCCGATCGTGACGTCCTGCTGGCGGAGCCGGAGCGCGATGCTGTCCCTGAAGCCGCCGAGGAGATCGGTCAGTGAAGTCACCGGGTTGTCGACCGCGGCGTCGCTGTTCACGACGCTGCGCGCATCGAGGACGAAGCGTCCCGTGGTACCGGCAGCATCGCCGGCCGCGAGATGCAGCCCCGGCGAAAACATCACGGCACCGGATGGCGCGCGCAGACGCAGCTCGCCCGCCTCGCCTCCCGCCGAGGGCGCGGAGACATCGAGCAGCGCGGCCGACAGGTCGAGATCGCCTGTCTGTGCGCCGAGCTCGATCAGCCCACCCGGGGTTCCCAGCACCCTGGGTCCCATCTTCACCGCGTCGCCCGCGACGTCGATGATCGCGCTCCCGGCGAGGCGCAGGCCAGCCCCGGGCACCGGAGCGGCCGGGTCGCCCTCCTGGGTCATGTGCACCTCACCCGAGGGCAGCACGATGCGACCGGCGAAATCGATGTCGCTCGCGCTGATCCTGAGCACGGCTCCCAGGCCGGGATCGGGCACGGTGGCGCTGGCGTCACCGCCCGTCACGTCGAGGTGACCTGATACGTCGATGCTGCCGCTCCTCGCCGCCGTGGCCATGATGAGTGGCGTGTCGATGCTCAGGTTGCCCGCGGTCTGCAGCGAATGGTTTCCCGTCAGGAGCACCGCGGACGTCGCGGCGATCCGGGTCTCACCGTAGCCCTGTATCGTCACGGCGCCGTCCCCGAGTTGAATCTTGCCCGCCTGCAGCTCCAGCACGCTGCCAGGGGCCGGGTCCGCAACCGGCGCCGTCAGCCCGGTGCCCGAGCTGTTGCCGAGCTCGATCAAGTCTGCCCGGAGCACGGCGGTCACGTCCTCGTTCACATTCCCGCGAATGCCCGGCGCGTCGAGGGCGAGTCGGCGAAACGCGAGCGGCTCGGTCGCGTCGCCGCCCACCTCGCCGTAGACGTCGATCGCACCGTTGCTCCGCAGTCTCAGGTCGCTGCCGGCGATGTCGTGCAAGTCGGCGTTCGATAGGATGAGGCCGCCATCGATGACCTGTCCGTCTGTCGCGCCGATGCTGATGCGGCCGGCGCCGAGGCTGATGGTGCCCTCGCCTCCCTCGAGCCGGCCCGCGGCGTCGACGTCGCCCGCCGCGTCGAGCACCAGGCCGCCGCGCGCTTCGAGTGTGGCGTCCGCGGAAATCGTCACGCTGGACGCACCCGCGACGCCGGAGGTCCTTTGCAGCGTGAGCTGGCGGTCCGAAACGGCGAGCACGGCTGCATCGTCATCGATGACGAGCCCCGCGGACTGTCCGGTCGGCGCGGAGGTCGATGCCAGCCGTGTGGATTGCGCGGCGGATCCGTCCACGACGATGCGCCCGCCGACCAGAAGGAGCTCAGGTACCTCGAGCGCGACGCCCGCCTCCACCGTGACCATGCTGCTCGTGGCATCCAGATGCAGCCCGTCGGTTTCGCGGATGCGCGAGCCGCCGAGCAGGAGACTGTCGGCGCCGAGGTTCGTGAGGTCGGTGGCCCGCAGCTCGATGCCATTCGTCCCGGTGAGCTCGTTGACGACCGAAAGCGCCGCCGCGCTGGCGATGTCGACGGCTGCACCGAGACCATGGCTATCGACGCCGCGGATGAGCTCGCCCTGCAACTGCAGGCTGTCGCCGGCGCTGATGACGAGATTGCCGGCATCGCGCGGCGCGCGCAGGATGCCTTCGGTATAGAAGTCATCCAGCCGCGTCTCGAGATACTCGGCCCGCTGCCGCACATGGCTGCCCGTCTCGACGGCGAATCCCTGGCTGCGCAAATCCGCCGCATCGCTGCCGGCCACGCCGAGCCGGCCGGCGAGTATCGGCGTCCCGTCGAGCAGCTGCAGGGACTGTCCGGCAGCGATGTCCTGCGTCCCGGCGGCCGGGGTCACCAGGAAGCCGCCGAAGAGCGCGTAACGCGCCGGGAGGATCGCGTATTCCCCGGCCGGCAACCCCTGCAGGCCGTCCTCGAGGACCAGCGTGTCACCGATCCGCAGGCCCTGGACGCTCTCCGCGGACGGCGTCTCGAGCGGATCGTACGGCGCGAAGCCGCTGATGCCCGGCACGATCGCGAAGGAACCGTTCGGCTCCACCGCGGCGCCGGCCGCGAGATCCGCCAGCAGGATGTCCCGCGATCCGCCCGGTCCGGGCAGGAACTGCGTCGCGCGCACGTCGCTGCCACCGTTAATGTCGAACTGCGAGCCGGGCTGGAGCTCGACGACCGGCGCGGCCAGATTGATGTGCTGCTCCGGCAGCGCGCGCTCGAAAGCCGGATTCGTGACCGTCTCGGCAAAGACGATCTGCTTTTGGCCGCTGTCCGGCGCGGGCAGGATCAGGGCGCCACCGGGCTCGGTGCGGAAGAACGGCGCGTTCACGCCCGCCGCCGAGGTGGAGGTCAGGCTGCCCGCGGTGAAGCGCAGGGTGGAATTGGCCAGCAGGTTCACCTCGCCCAGGGGCGCGAATAACGCGCCGCCCTGGACGATTTCATCCGCGGCGAGGTCGAGCGTGCCGCCCACCGAGAGCGGCGCGCCGTGCCCGCCGCCACCCGCGAGGCTGATGCGCCCGCCGGCGCCTTCGACGCGGACCTCGAACGAGGTGAGCGTCGTCGGATAGATGCGCTCGGCGTCGATCACCAGGTTACCCGCGGTGCGGAACAACCCGGCGTAGTCATCCTTGAGCGTGGCGCGGACGCCGCGCATGCGCACGTCCCCGCTCGCGCTCAGCGTGACGCCGTCGCGGCCCGCCGCCGCGTCCCCGAAGCCCTGCGTGACCGACTCGCCGACGAGCTCGATGAGCTCACCGGTCACAGTGAGCGCGCCCGGACCGGCGGTCGGCGTGAGCCGGATCGGCGTCGTCGTGTCCTGCGGGTTGCTCGTGCTGGTCTTGTCCGGGATCGTGCCGTCGAGCCGCACGCGCGTGTCGCTGTAACCGATCGAGACGTAGGGCGCCGTCAGTGCGACCTGGGCGCCCTCCGTCTTCAGGATGGCCGCATCGAGGCGGATGGACCTGTCGAGATGGAGGTCGAGATCGTTCGGGAACTCGATCACCGGCAGGGACTGGGGCGTATCCGGCACAGGTGCGCCGACATCGCTCGTGCCGACGGCAGAACTCCTGGCGATCAGGTCCAGGCTCGAAAAGCCGCCGGCCCTGAGCTGTGCCAGCGGCACGAAGCCGGTGCTGTAGAGCGATGGATCGACCGGCATGCCGGCCCCGGGCAGTGTTCCCGTGAAGTCCTGCACGATGAGCCTGTTCGGCCCCCGCGGCGTGGCGTCCGGACCCAGCAGCGGCGGGACCTTCCGATTGGTCGGGTCGAGCGCGACGGTGAGCCGTCCGCCCGGAACGGCGAACCCGGCGGGCGCGGCGCCGCTCAGCATGCCCTGGTACAGCAGGGACTCGGCCGCAATCAGCTCGATCGTGCCCGCGGCGGAACCCACCTGGGTGCGCACCGGTATCCCGAAGCCGGTGTCGAGACTCGCCACGGCGCCGTCTACCGCGATCCTCGCGCCCGCCGCCCCCACGATGGAGCCCTGGCTGGCCCGCACGGACACGCGGCCCGCGTCCAGCACCTCGCCGCGGCGGATGCCCAGCGGATCGAGCGTGTCGATCAGTGCAGTACCGTTCGCGGTCAGGGAGGCTCCCGCCCCCAGCCAGATCATCTGCTCGGGCGTGAAGGTCGGGGCGCCGTCGCCCAGCTCCAGGCGGATCTGCCCCGCGGGCGCGTCAAGGCCGCCGTCGATGAACATGCTCGTGGTCGAGCGCAGGCGGATGCTGCTGCCCGCGTCGGCGACGATGCTGGCTCCGGCACCGACGCTGAGATCCGCGACCGGGCCGATCGCATTGGCCAGAGACTCGTCGGTGCTGAGCGTCAACGCCGCCGGCGAGCGCATGAAGTCCGGGTTGAGCACCGGGGTGGCAAGACTCGCGACGTCGGTCCCGCTCGGCGCCAGCGACGAGGCGTTTCCGGTCAGGAGGTAGTTGGCGGTACGCAGCCTGACCGCCGCGCCCGGCATGACTGCCAGATCGGACCGTGAAGATGACAGGCTGTAGGAGCTGAAGCCGCCCTGCTGGAAAGTGCCGGCCCCCACCTCGAGGATGAACTGGCTGTTGCCCTGCACGTCGCTGACTTCGCGGAGGCCGAACTGGCGGCTGCCATCGAGCAGCACGTCCTCGTCGCCGGTGACGCCCGGCTCGGGAACGATCTCGATGCGCTCCGCCTCGATCGTCAGACTGCCGCCGCCGGTAAAGCCGAATGCCCGCATTTCCCCGGCCAGCGCCAGTCTCGCCCCCAGGAATGGATTGACGGCGCTGGTACCCGTCGCGAATCCCATACTGCCGCCCCTGCCGCCTTTGAAGCCGCCGTCGGCGGCGCGGTACGCGCCCGCGCTCACGTCGAGACGGCTGTCCGCGCTGACGTCGATCGAGAAACCCGAGTCGACGATCAGGCGCCCGCCATCGAGCACAATCGGCGCGGTAGGACGCGAGGTGTTGAGCAGCGGGTTGTCGTTGACCCAGGTGCCGCTCAGGTCCACCGCGCCGTCGATACGCACCAGCAGGTCCTGGTCGAGCACGACCGGCGGGCTGATCCCGCCGTGGGTGGAATTCAACCGCAGTTCTCCGCCGGGAATGCGAACGTCACTCAGCACGCTGGCCTGCGTTCCGGTAAGAGTGAGCTCGCTCCATGCAGGCAGCTCCAGCGGGTCGTTCAGGATCACCGCGCCGCCCTTGTTGCCGAGGCCGATCCGTCCGGCGCCCGAAGCCAGGATCTGCGCCATCGAAAGCACGAGCGGCGGTGCGCCGGGGGGAGGCCCGGCGGGTGCGTGGCCGACGATCAGCTCGGGCTGCCCGGAGCGCCACAGGCTCAGGGCGAGCGCACCGCCCAGCGGCGCCTCGTCATACGGCCGCGCGAAAGTGGGCAGGTTGGCCGTCGCCAGATCCTCCGCACGGCGCCGCTGGTTCGCGCCCTGCACGCTGCCGGCCCGCAACTCGCCCGAGAGCTCGATGCCGCTCGCCGTGACGTTCAGGCCGCCGGCGTCCTTGCCCTCGACGTAGCCGGCCTCGCGGGTCACGGCGTTGCCTACCAGCCCCACGTAGGTCTGGTCGGGATCGGCGGCGGAGATCCCCACGACCTTGCCGTTGGTCTGCTGCAGCCGGCTGGTGCTGACCAGGCCTTCCGTATACGTGACCTGACCCCCGCTGACGTCGAGCCGCGCCCCTTCCTCCAGCCGGAAACGCCCCTCGGTCGTCACGTTGATCGTGCCGCCGGCCGACTGCCGCTCGTTGGCCGAGCGCCTGATCGAGGCCACGCCGCCTTCGATGTTGAGGAAGTCCGTGCCGCGGCGGAGGTCCACCTGCAGGGTCTTGTTGCGGATCGGGCCGTTGCGCTGGACGGGCGAATCCGCGAGCTCGTTGCCGCGCGCCTCGACGTTGACGACATTGCGCGCGACGGACACCACGGTGGTGTCGTCGCCGGAGGCATCGACGACGGCCCCCGCCTCCACGACGACTTCGGAATCCGTCGCGGTCGGATCCCGCAGCTGCAGCAGGGGCTGGAACGGGTTGACTGCGGCGGTCAGCCTGATGTCGCCGCCGGTGCTGGTGACCGTGGAGCCCGATTCCAGCCGGACGCGCTTGCCCGCGATGTCGATCCGGGACAGCGGCTGCGACTGCGCGTCCACCGCGAGGATCGCCTTGCCGTCCTTGTCCGGCGTCGTGTCCGGCACGACTTCGGTGACGCTGCCGCTGCCGAGGCGCACGTCTCCGCCACGGGTGGCGCTCGGCGTCCGTGGCAGCGAGCTGGCGACGTTGATGGTGCCGTTCATGTCCTGCGCCATCAGCCGGATGCTGCCGTTCAGCGACACGCTGGTCGTCGCGCGCGCGATGCCCTCCTGGTTGACGGCGAGCCCGAGCAGGCTGATGTTGCCGCGCTCGGCGATCAGCGAGCCGAGGTTCGTCACGTCGCCGCCGGTGCTGACCTCGACGAGGAGTCCCCGCAGGTCGGCATCGTTGGAGGCAGCGATCAGCACCTTGTCCTGAGAGGCCGCCAGCACCTGCTGGCCCTCCGGCGTGGTGATCGTGCCCTCGTTGACGATCGTGGGCGCGAAGATCAGGATCCGGCCCCCTTTCGCCGACTCGAGCTTCGCGCCTTCACCGACGTGAATCTCCCCCATGGGATGCCCGAAGCTGTCGAATGCCGGCAACGCGCCGGAGGGCTCGTTGATCGCATTGACGAAGCCGATCTGCTCGTAGACGCGATCGTCGATGTCGAGCGTCGAGGCGACGAGGCTCTGCGTGTTCACCTGGGCGCCCTGGCCGAACACGATGCCGTTCTGGTTGATGAGGTAGACTTGGCCGTTGGCCTTGAGTTTGCCGTTCACCTGGCTCGGCGCCGCGTCGAAGATGCGGTTGAGCGCCACGGCCGATGCCGACGGTTGCTTGAACTCGACCTGGTTTTCCGCGCCGATGTTGAAGCTCTGCCAGTGCAGCGTCGCCTTGTCGGCGAACTGGTTGATCACCATGTCGTTGCCCGTGACGACGGGGGTCTGCGCCCCCGTGAAACGGGCGTTGGCGCCGGTCAGCACCTGGGGCAGCTCGCCGGCCTGCGCGGCCGTCTGTCCCTGGATCAGGACGAGCAGCATGCCGGCGCAGACCCAGGTCGCGCGCTGCACGGCAGGACATCCGATGACGGCCGCGACGGCGGCGCGGCCAAGTCTTCGCAGCAGGGCCTGGACGTGGCGAATGAGGTGCATACGGATTTCTGGAGTCAGATGCTCAGTATGACGTCCAAAAAGCCGGGGCGGGTCCCTTGGGCGGACCCGCCCCGGCTGCTTAGGTTCCATCTGCCGGCCGACTCACGTGGGCCGGCAGATGCTAACACTCAGTTGACGAGCGAGAGATTCTGGCAGCTGTCCGCGGTGCCGCCGGCGGTCTGACGGGACCACGGCGTACGCGGATCGTTGCCGGAAGCCGGACCACCGGACCAGACGGCGGGCGCCGTCTTGCTCGGCGATACGAGGCCACCCTGCCAGCTGTCGACCGGATTCGCTCCGCCGTCGGGCAGGCCGTCCGGATTCACGATCAGGCCGTCGTTGACCGCGTCCACGGAGGACGGCGTCGGGCTCTCCCAGATCGCGAAGAAGTCCTTCATCACCGAGATCTCGCCCGCGTCCGCCGCCACCGTCCGGATGGCGCCGAGCACCGGGGTCGGGTCGCCCGTGCCGTTCACGCGGTTCTGATAGCTCGTGTAGTAGACGTCCTGGTACGAGCCGTTGTAGGCGTTCTCGAGCGTCGGCGCCACGAAGTCGACTTTCACGAAACGATAGGCATTGGTGAGGGCGTTGTTGCGCTCGAGGCTGTTGTAGGCAATGGCATAGGCCGTGCGGCCCTGGGGCACCACGCTCGACGTGCCGCCGTTGGCGGGCGTCGGAGCCGCCGGGAAGTCCGTGATGCCGTTCGTGAAGCCGCCGTTAAAGCCGGCTCCCGTGCCCAGCGCGTTCATGCAGGAGTCGAGCTGCGAGGAGCCCTCGTTCTCGTAAACCTCCGGCGCCGGTACCGCCTGCGGCACGTTGTTCGCAAAGGTACGCAGCACGGGGGCGTTGTTGATGCAGTTCGTGCGCAGGTATTCCACGCTGAATTGGGCATTCGTGCCGGATCCCGCGGTGCGGCGGCAGAAGTTGACCTTCGGACCATCCGCGCCGCGTGAGTAGGCCGGCACGTACGGCGGGCCGACGAAGGCCGGCGGGCTCAGCGTCTGTCCGTAGATCGAGCGGGTCGTCCAGCTGCTGATCTCGCCCGTGAACGCGGACTGGATGAGCGGCGTCGGGAGGCTCGGCATGCAGGCGAGTGAATCGCGCTGGGCACGCGTCGGCGACGCCGGGCAGTCCGGCAGGAGGCCGGCAGCCCGCTGGTCGTTGATCAGCTCGTCGTAGAAGGCCAGCGTGACCGCCACGCCGAACACCACGCCGGGACCGGGCTTCACGATCAGGTTGCCCTGGTCGACGAACTCATTCGTGGGCTTGTCGGGCGTGATGCCAGGTACGCTCGAGCCGAAGCCGGTCGCGAGCTGGCCTACGAACATCTTCGGCTCCACGTCCGAGATGCCGCCGTCCGGACCCTGCGTGACGCGAGTGGCCGGGCAGTCGTAGAACTTGAAGCGCGTGGCGCCGTCGATGGCCAGGAAGGTATTGGCCGCACCCGGATTGCTGGTGGGAACCACTTGGGGACAGGCACCGGTCGAGGCATCCATGTAGCCCTGATCGGCCGCGGGCGTAGTTGCTGGGCTGACGACCGGCTGGACTCCCGTGCCCGAACCGCCGTTGAACTTGTAAACCGCGACTTGCGCGCCGTCCAGGTTGTTGCCGAAGGTCGACTTGAAGGTGCAGTGCGTGACGGACTCGGTGCCGTGCTTGAAGGCCGGCAACGCGGCCGCGCCGTCGCCGCCGCCCGGCAGTACGCTGAAGCTGTCGACGAAGATCTGCGGCGTGATCACGCCGTCGGCGTCATTCACGTTGCCGTCGTAGGCGCAGAAGCGCAGCAGGATGTCCTCGACGAACGTCTCCTGCACCGCCGTGGCGCCGCCAATGAAGATCTCGTTCGGTGAGCCGAGCGCGCCTGCGGAAGCATTGCCGGCGGCGAAGACCGCTGCGGCAGCAACCGGAAGTATTTTCTTAAACATCAACTTCACTCCTGAGTTAGCTTGTTCTGTTCAAACTCAAAAAAGATCGGCCCGAAGACTGCTCAACGGCGACGCCGCACGCCGCGCAGGCCGAACGCGCCGGCAAACGCCGTGACGGCGAGCCAGGCGACGCCGGGCAGCGGCACGGGGTTGAACGTGATGTCACCGCTCGCCGCATCGCTCGTCACCCCGCCGAGCTCGGTGCGGACGATCTCGAAGGTACCCGTCGCGGTACGCCACCCCACCAGCGGCCCGCTCTGGCCGAACAGGATCTCGTTGCTCGGCATGATCGCGCCACCCACCGAGTTGCCCCACGCCACCTCGTGCCAGCCCGCGTCCGTCGCCGCATTGGCGACCACGATGTTGGCGGCATTGAAGGTGCCCGAGTTGACGTCGAGGATGTGCGTATCGATATTGGTCACGCCCGTGCCGAGCGCCGTGTAGTCGTTGATGTCAGGACCAACCGCGTTGCCCGTGGTAAGGAAGCCGTAGCGATCGGTGCTGAAGGACTGGTCGTTCAGCCCGCCGCCGACGTTGAACAGCACGCTGTCCCCCGCCCCGGCGGAGGTCACGAAGGCGAGGATCTGCGTCTCCTGCGCGGCCGTCGTCGACCAGCCCGTGAAGGCGAAGGTGGCGAGCGTGCGCGCACCGGTATCGATCACGAGGTTGCGCAGCGTCTGCCCGATGCCATTGCGCTCGACCACCGAGATGAACACGCTGGTGTCGTTGCTCGCATCCGAGTAGCCGTTCATGAGCGCGGCGTCGGCGCGGCCCGCCGCGAGCGCCGTGACCGCCAGGATCACAGCCGCGGTCCGACCCATCAAACTCTCTTCGTTCTGTCTCATCGTCGGCCCTCCACGGGCTTACTCATCTTGTGAATCTGTGAATCCAGCCAGTGATCGCTATTGCTCTCACGCGGCCCAACTCTCACGCGGCGAGGGCCCGGCGCTTCAGCGCGCCGAGCGCGGCGAGCGCGCTACCGAGCAGCCAGATGGCGGCCGGGACCGGCACGTTGCCGAAGGTGATGTCGCCGGTCGCCAGGTTGCTGGTAATCGGGCCGAGCGCCGTCCGCACGATCTCGAAAGTGCCGGGCGCGGTCTTCCAGCCGACGAGCTGCGAGTTCAGGCCGAAGAGGATCTCGTTGCTCGGCTGGATCGCGCCGCCCACGTCGTTGCCCCAGGTGTTGCTGTGCCAGCCCGGGTCGGTGGCGGCGTTGGCGGCGAGGACGCCGGCTGCATTGAACGTGCCGAGGTTGGCATTGCCGATGTGCGTATCGACGCTCCCCACGCCCGAGCCGAGAGCGGCGTAGTCGGCGCTGCCGGGGCCGGCAGCCGTGCCTGTCGTCAGGAAGCCATTGAGGTCGGTCGAGAACGACTGGTCGTTCAGCCCACCGCCTACGTTGAACCGCACGCTGCCCGTTGCGGTAGCGAGGAAATTTAGGATCGCCGCTTCCTGCGCCGCCGTCGTGGACCAGGGTGTGCCACCGAATGTCTGCAGTGTCCGCGCACCGGTATCGATGACGAGGTTCCGCAGCACCGCGTTGGCCGCGTCGCGCTCGACGACCGAAATGAATACGCTGGTGTTGTTGCTGGCGTCGCTGTAGCCGTTCTGCAGCGCCGCGTTGGCGGTGCCGGTCACTAGCAGTCCGAGGGCGGTGGCGGCAGCAGCAATTCTAAAAGCACTCATTCGAGTTCTCCCCTTTGCGTTTCATCGCTGTTGTTTTCGCGCGTACTCCTCGCGCATCCGAGGGCCAACCGGCGCGGAACAGGGGCTGCCCGGGCCCGTGTGCCGCTTCCGTCAGTTCTCGTCAGGGGGGCAGCTTGAGCCATCCGTGTGACACCGAAGTGATGACCATATGAAGCTTTTGCAATATTCGGGGTGCGGAATCAGAAGCCGTAGCGGACCTTGAAGTGCCAACGGGAATCCCCGGCCTGGACGCTGCCGTCGGCGGTATCCTCCAGCGGATAGGCCCAGTCGAACTCGGGCGTCAGGTGGTTCCAGAGGACCGCGCGGAAGCCGAGCCCGGCGCTCCATAAGAAGAAGGAGTCGTCCTGCTCGGGCAGGGGGTCCTGCAGCATGCCGCCTCCGGCGTCCACGAACGCGAGCAATCTGCCGGACGTCATGCCGAGCAGCTCGTGGCCCCAGTTCGGCGACAGGAGCTCGAGCTGCGCGGACGCGCCGTTGTCCACGAACTGCTGGGCCTCGAGATAACCGCGCACGCTCGCCGCCCCGCCGAAGCTGAACTGTTCGTTGCTGATGAGGGGCGAGTCGGCGAGCTGGCCCCGCCCCGCGAGCCGCAGCCGGAAGTCGGCCGGCAATTGCTGCTCGAGGGAGACGTTGACACCGAGGTACGCGAAGTTCGGCGTTGCGCCAGCACGCTTGTTCTCGAACTCGGTGGGGTCGTTGCCGAAGAACGGTGCGCCGAATACGGCGAGCACGTCGAGCGTCGTCGTGCGTCCCTCGGCGGCGAACGTGATTCCCCAGTCGGCGCTCATCGTGCCGTACTGGATCGGCGTCTCGATGGCACCCTGGCCGCCGGTGAGGGCCACGTTCTCGTCGAAGTCCTTGTAGTCGAGGCCGAACGTCGCGCGCTGGAAACCGCCCGCGAGTATCGGCAACGGACGGATGAAGCGCAGGCCGGCGATCTTGCCCTTGCCGACGACACCCAGCGTGCCGAGCGAGGCGACATCCGAGTCGCTGTCGATGTAGTAGCCGGAGACGAGCCACGGCGAGCCCTGAAACCTCGCCGTGTAGGTGCCGAAGAGCACGCTTACCTCGTCGCGGTTCTCGGGCGCGGTCTGGAAACCGAGCCCGAGCGAGTGCTCGCGCTGCCAGAAGTTGTCGTAGCTCAGCAGACCCGAGACGCGCGTGTGCGTGGTGTCGCGCGTGTACTCGTTGTTGACTTCGAGATTGCCATGCAGAGGCAGCGAGTCGTCGACCTTCAGCTCCGCTTCGACGGTGCCGGGATAGCGGCCGGCGCGGAGCACCGGCGTGATGCGACGATCGGCGGTCGTCGAGTTCAGCGCCAGCAGCTCCTGCTGCACCTTCGGCAGCTCGGGAACCTCGCCCTTGGCGAGCGCGGGCACCGCGTTCTTGATCCGCAGGGGCGAATAGTAGGTGGCGCCGGTCACGACGAGCCGGTCCACCTTGCCTTCGAGTACTTCCAGCCTCACCAGTCCCTCGTTGACGTCCTGCTCCGGGATCGTGACGACGACGGTCCCGTAACCGGCATCCTTGTAGAGGGTCTCGAGCGCGCGGCGGGCGAACTCGACGTCACCGACCGTGCGGTTCGGACCGAGAAACGGATACACGGCCTTCTCGATCGCGCGCGTGTCCAGGACGGCATTGCCGGATATGGCGTATTCCCAGACGTCGAACCGCGCTTCGGGCTGCTGCTGCTCCGGGCCCGGGGATTCCTCCGCGGGAGCCGCGGCCGCCATCATGAGAGTGAGGGCAAGACCGCCCATGCAGGCTGATCGCGCGAGTAAATGCGGAAAAAAGTGCACGTGCGCTCGAGTTCGCTGAAGCCCCCGCAGGAATTCGTCACTTCAGCAGTCGAATGTGACAGCCGTATTACGACCGCGGGCTGTGGCCGCCGGCACTCATGGGCCCGAGACCGTTCGGCACTCACGGCGTATTTTCTCGGAATTCTCCTTGTACGAAAGCGACTTGAGCCGCGAAGCGATCCCTCGTCTCATTCGCCGCGCTGATTTTCGTTACCGGACTGCCATCCAATCGTCACATTCGTCTGGTGTGCTACGCGACAGCGGTGGAAGCCAACCAGAACGCCAATCCTGCGGGGGAATCGGCCATGCAGACCATTCTGATCGTGGAAGACGAGCGCGCCATCCGGCAGTTGCTCAGCTTCATCCTGAGACCGGCGGGCTACGCGACCGCCGAAGCGGCCGATGCCGTGTCCGCCATCGACGAGGTCACCAAGGCGCCACCGGACCTGGTGCTGCTCGACTGGCAGTTGCCGGACATGGATGGCCTGCGCCTGCTGAAACTGTGGCGGGCCGACGAAGTCACCGCCAGGATCCCGGTCATCATCGTGAGCGCGCGCATCACGGAATCCGACCGCGTCACCGGCCTTCGCGCCGGCGCGGATGATTACATCGGCAAGCCTTTTTCACGTGACGAGCTGCTGGCGCGCATCCACGCCGTGCTGAGGCGCTCGGCGCACTCAAAGAACAACGCGATCGAATCCCGCCAGGTGGCGGGGCTCGTCCTCGACGTCCGCAGCCTGCGCGTAACGGCAAACGACAAGCCGGTCTCGCTCGGTCCGATCGAGTTCCGGCTGCTGAACCTGTTCATGAGCCAGCCGGACCGCGCGATGAGCCGCACGCAGATCGTGGACAAGGTGTGGCGCTCCGACGCCTACGTGGACGAGCGCACGGTGGACGTGCACGTGAGGCGCCTGCGCCTGGCGCTGGAACCCGGCGGGCACGATCGCATGATCCAGACGGTGCGCGGCGTCGGCTACCGGTTCACCACGAATGCGGTCGCGCCTGTGCCCCGCGCGAGACTCGACCTCGCTGCCCCCGCGGTCACACGCGCGGCGGAGCAGACCTGACAACAGTGAAGCGGCGCGAAGGCTTCGCGACGCGGCGGGGACTATGGAGCGGCAGAGCTCTTCCGCCTCTGCAGCGTCAGCTTGATGAGTGTCGCCATTTCGCGATTGATGCGGTCGGTTTCGATCCGCACTTTTGTGGTCGTGATCTCGTTGTCAGCGAGCTGGTCCATCAGGGCGATGAACTCCTCTCGCAGTTCGTGGTTCCGCACGCGCCAGTGGTCGCTCGCGGACTGACTGCCAGGCGGCAGCGCATCATCGGATGCTGCTGCCGCTCGAGTCGCCGCATCAGCTGCTTCCTCAAATGTCGCCACAAGTTCCCCCGTCGTCGGCCCATCGGTGGCTGCTCTGCCTTCTCCGGGCAGCGCGCAGGGACATGAGTCTAGCCCGATCGCCGCCCTGGGGGAACACGCGCCGTCCCGTCACTCGCTGCCCCGCAGGCGCTCGCCGGGCCGCCGGGCGGGCGTTTACTCAGGTGCTTTCGCAGATTCCTGCCGGATGTACTCGATTATATTGGCCCGGTCCCCGGGACTCCGGATGCCGACGAACACCATCTTGTTGCCGGGCAGGAACTCGCTCGGATGCTGCAGCCACTTGTCGACCTGGTCCGCGGTCCAGGTGATGCCCGAGCTGGCGACGGCCTGCGAGTAGGAATATCCCGGCACGGCACCGGCTCGACGGCCGATGACGCCGTAGAGCGTCGGCCCGATCTTGCCGGGCTCACTTTCGGGCACGAGGCTGTGGCACGCGCGGCACTGGATGAACTGGATCTTTCCCTGCGCGGGATCCGCCGCGGCGATCCGGCTCTCGACATCGGCGGAGACCGGGGTGGTCACCGCGGAGCCGGCGGGTTGCGCCGGCGGGGGCGATGCGCCCTCTGCGGCAGTGGCATGCGGCGCCTTGTTGCGCGCGCCGCATGCGGCGAGAGCGAGCACGCCGATGCAGAGGAAAACCGTCCTGCGCGCGCGCGTGGCCGGCCGGCTGCGGGTCCGGGTCATGCTGTCTTCAGGTCGTGCCGCGACGGAGCTCGGCCGCCCGGTAGATCGCACGGCGAATGCGCGGATAAGTTCCGCAGCGGCAGATGTTGGTGATGGAGCGATTGATTGCATCGTCGTCGGGCGCGGGATTGGTCTCCAGGAACGCGGCGACCGCCATGATCATGCCCGGCTGGCAGTAGCCGCACTGGGGCACCTGCTCTTCGATCCAGGCCTGCTGTACGGGATGCAGCTTTTCGAGACTGCCGATGCCTTCGATCGTCGTGATGTCGCGTCCCTCGATGCCGGCGACCGGCAGCACGCAGGAACGCGTCGCCTGGCCGTCGATATGGACGGTGCATGCTCCGCAGAGCGCCATGCCGCAGCCGTACTTCGTGCCCGTGAAGCCGAGCGTATCGCGCAACACCCACAGCAGTGGCATGTCGCCGGGGACATCCGCGCTCACTTCGCTGCCGTTCAGCCGGAATTTGACCATGGCAGCTAGTGTAACGCGTCTCGCGCAATGAGACAGCGGCTGGCAGAATGGGCGACCACGCCCGGAGACTCATCATGCATCGTGTGCTCGTCCTTGGTTCTGGCAAGATCGGCTCCCTGATCGCGGGGCTGCTCGCGGAGAGCGGCGACTACGAGATTCACCTCGCCGACAGCCGCGCGGGCGCAGCTCAGGAAGTAGCCGTGGCCCATGCGTCTCCCGCCGTCAGGCCGATCGAGTTCGACGCCACGCGGCGCGCAGAGCTCGAACGCTACGCGAGGACGAACAGGATCGAGGCGCTGGTGTCGGGCCTCCCCTATTACCTCAACGAGGGCGTCGCACAGGCGGCGCGCGCGGCCGGTTGTCACTACTTCGACCTTACCGAGGACGTGAACGTCGCGGCGGCGGTGCATCGCCTGTCGCTCGACGCCGGCACGGCCTTCGCGCCGCAGTGCGGACTTGCCCCCGGCTTCGTGAGCATCGCGGGTGCGGAGCTGATCCACCACTTCCAGAGTGTGCGCACGGTGAAGCTGCGGGTCGGCGCACTGCCACAGCACCCGAACAACGTCCTCAAGTATTCGCTCACATGGTCGACCGACGGCCTCATCAACGAGTACGGCAATCCGTGCCTGTCGGTGGCGGACGGCGCGCAGCGCGAGCTGCTGCCGCTCGAGGGCCTGGAGGAGATCGAGATCGACGGCCAGCTCTACGAGGCGTTCAATACCTCGGGCGGCCTCGGCTCGCTCGCCGAGACTTTCGGGGCGGGCGTCGAGAGCATGGACTACAAGACGATCCGCTATCCCGGTCACTGCGAGCAGATGCGGCTGCTCATGAACGGACTGAAGCTCAACCACGACCGTGGCACGCTGAAGCGGATCCTCGAGAACGCGGTGCCGCAGACGCTGCAGGACGTCGTGATCATCTACGTCGCCGTGACGGGCATGCAGGACGGCGAGCTGCGCGAGGAAAACTACGTCAACAAGGTCTACCCGCAGGTGATCTCCGGGCGCCTCTGGTCGGCGATCCAGGTCACGACGGCCTCGGGCCTCTGCGCCGTGCTCGACCTCGTGTTCTCCTCTCCCGGAAAATATCGCGGCTTCGTGCGCCAGGAACAATTCCCGCTGCCGCAGGTGCTGGCGAACCGTTTCGGGCGCTACTTCAACGAGCAATCGAGCAAGGAGGTGTCCCTGCGCCTGGTCGCCGCCGGCAAGACCGGCCATCAGCGGACGAAGGCGCAGGCCTGACGTATGCCCGCAATCCTCAAGGAACTCGGCATCGCGAAGTCGAACCCCGGCGTCTCATCGGCCGGCGGCTGGCACCGCACGCCCAAAGCGCCCCAGTTCGCCTCGGTGAATCCGGCGACCGGCAGGACGATCGCGAAAGTTGCCGGCGCCACTCCCCGCGATTACGAAGAGCTGATCGGCGCCACCTGGGACGCCTTCCTGCAGTGGCGCGAGGTTCCCGCCCCGCGGCGCGGCGAGGCCATCCGGCGCGTCGCCGACGCGCTGCGCCTCCACAAGGACGCACTCGGCAGCCTCGTGAGCATGGAGTCCGGCAAGATCAAGGCCGAGGGTGACGGCGAAGTCCAGGAGATGATCGACATCGCCGACTTCGCGGTCGGGCTCTCGCGCATGCTCTACGGGCTCACGATGCCGTCCGAGCGGCCGAGGCACCGGCTGTACGAGCAATGGCATCCGCTCGGGATCGTCGGCATCATCTCGGCCTTCAACTTTCCGGTGGCGGTCTGGTCCTGGAACGCGTTCATCGCCGCGGTGTGCGGCAACGCCTGCGTGTGGAAGCCGTCGCCAAAGACGCCGCTCGCGAGCATCGCCGTGCAGAGAATCTGCAACGAGGCGCTGGCCGACGGCGGTTATCCGCCGATCTTCAGCCTCCTCAACGCCGCGGACGTCAAACTTGCCGAGCGCTTCGTCGATGACCCGCGGGTGGACCTCGTGTCCTTCACCGGCTCGACCGCCGTCGGCCGCCAGGTCGCGCAGCGCGTCGCGGGGCGGCTCGGCAAGTTCCTGCTGGAGCTCGGCGGCAACAACGCGATCGTCGTGGACGAGCATGCCGATCTCGATCTCGCCGTACCCGCCGTCCTCTTCGGCGCCGTGGGCACCGCCGGCCAGCGCTGCACGTCCACGCGCCGGCTGCTCGTGCATCGTTCGCGCGTGAAGGAGCTGACGACGAAGCTCGTGACCGCCTACCGCCAGGTGCCGATCGGCGACCCGCTGAAGAAGGGCACCCTGATGGGCCCGCTCATCGACGAGGCGGCGGTGGAGCGGTATCTCGCGACGATCACGGAGCTCAGGAAGCTCGGCGCAAGGATCCTGCATGGCGGCCACCGCGTGAAGCGGCCCGGGTACTTCGTCGAGCCGACGGTCGTCATGGCGAATCACGACTGGCCGCCGGTGCGGCGCGAGACCTTCGCGCCGATCCTCTACGTGATTCCCTGCAAGGACGTGACTGAAGCGATCGCGCGGCAGAACGCGGTGCCGCAGGGACTGTCCTCCGCCATATTCACCGACCGCATGCAGAACGCGGAGCTCTTTCTTTCTGCCGCGGGCAGCGACTGCGGAATCGCCAACGTGAACATCGGCACTTCCGGCGCCGAGATCGGCGGCGCCTTCGGCGGCGAGAAGGAAACGGGCGGTGGCCGCGAGGCAGGCTCGGATTCGTGGAAGGCATACATGCGCCGCCAGACGGTGACGATCAACTGGGGCCGTGACCTGCCCCTCGCCCAGGGCATCGACTTCGCGATCTGAGAATCGCCCGGCCCGCCGGCACGGCTCTCGCCGGCGCAGACATATGGCCTGTAATCGGCCTCCGGGGCGCCAGCGCCGGGGGCTAATGCGCTATCATTTTGTCCGGGCGGCGACGGCGAGTCCGCCGCCGCCACAGGCGAGAAAACAGGACCACTCACGAATAAGATCGCATCTGACCATCGGAGCAGCAGCGCATGATCAAAGCTCAGTCGCTGCGCAATCGCATCATCCTGCAATTCCTGATCATCATCGCGCCCTTTTCCGCGGTGCTCCTGATCCTGACCTATTTCGACCTGCAGCGTACGGCCGCGCTCGAAGACTCCCTGCGGCTGCGGGAGCTGTCCCTCGAGGCCAAGGACACGTACGCCCGGTTCATCGAGGGCGTGCTGGACGCAGTGGACACCGGCACCATGAGCCCGACCAGGGTGGCCGTGCTGAGCACCGTGACCACGATCCTCGACGAGCAGAAGCGGATCGATCCGAGACACAATGTCGACGGCACGGCCAAGCTGATCGGCGAGATATCCCAGACGGTGCGGAACGACTCGTCGTTGCCCTCGATCCTGTCGTTGCGGCTCATCGCGAACCAGGTGGATCGCGACCTCACCGAGAACAGACTCTATTATCAGCGTCAGCAGGAGCTTTCGATCGCCGAGGCGATCGAGAACGCGAACAGGCAGAACTGGATCGTCCTGTTCGCAACGCTGCTCAGCGTGGTGCTCGCGATGATCTTCATCCGCAGCATGATTCTCGACCTGACGCGGCCCCTCTCCCAGGCCATCGACGTGGCGAACCGGATTGCGGGTGGCGACCTCGTCGACCAGGAGAAGATCCGCACCGACCACGACATCGGCGGGCTGCTGCAGTCGCTCGCCCGGATGAACGCGAGCCTGCACGAATACCGGCAGCAGGTGCAGGACGAGGAGCGCCGCCTGGAGGGCAAGATCGCGGAGCGGACGCGCGAGCTCGGCTACTCGGTGCGGCGCCTGCAGGCACTGGCCGAGGTGGGCCAGGCCGTCAACTCGACGCTCGACCTGCAGCAGGTCCTCGAAACGATCGTGGCGCGCGCCGTGCAGCTGTCGGAAGTGGATGTCGGCGTCATCTATGAGTTCGACGAAGCCGCGCAGGAACTGCGCATACGTGCCATGTCCGGTATGCCCCCGTCACTGACGGAGAGACTGCGTGCGAGATCATTGCAACTGGGCGAGGGCGCGACCGGCCGGGCCGCCGTGACGCGCGAGCCCGTCGAGATAGCCGACCTGCACAAGATGCCGAATCCGTACGAGGGGCCCTTGCGGGACATCCTGGATCAGGCGGGATTGCGCACGGTGCTGGCGCTACCGTTGCTGCGGGAGGACCGCGTGTTCGGCGCGCTCACCCTGGCGCGAAGGAGCACGGGCGGCTTTCCGCGAGAAGTCGTGGAGCTGCTCCAGACGTTCGCCACGCAGTCCACCCTCGCCATTCAGAATGCACACCTGTTCCGCGAGATCGCCCAGAAGAGCCGGGAACTGGAGGCCGCCAGCCAGCACAAGTCGCAGTTCCTCGCGAACATGAGCCACGAGCTCCGCACACCGCTCAATGCCATCCTGGGATACACGGAGCTCATCACCGACGGCATCTACGGGCAGGTGCCGGCCAAGATACGCGCGGTGATGGACCGTGTGCAGAAGAGCGGCCGTCATCTCCTGGCCCTCATCAACGACGTGCTCGATCTGTCGAAGATCGAGGCGGGCCAGCTCACGCTGTCGCTCAACGACTACTCTTTCGGCGACATGGTTCATACCGTCGCCGGTGCGATGGAGTCCCTGGCCGCCGAAAAAGGGTTGCATTTCGTGGTCAATGTCGAGCCGGACCTGCCCGTGGCGCTGGGCGACGAGCGCCGCATCGCCCAGGTCCTGCTGAACCTGCTGGGCAACGCAATCAAGTTCACGGACAAGGGCGACCTCACGGTCTCCGCCGCCAGATCCGACGGGACATTTCTCGTGTCGGTGGCCGACACGGGGTCCGGGATCGCCGAGTCCGACCAGCAACGGATTTTCGAGGAGTTTCAGCAGGTGGACAGTTCATCGACCCGCGCCAAGGGCGGGACCGGACTGGGACTGGCGATTGCCAAGCGCATCGTGGAGATGCATGGTGGTCGTCTGTGGGTCGAGTCCATCCTCGGAAGGGGCTCCACCTTCTATTTCAGAATCCCGGTGCGTACCGAGCAGCAGCGAGGCATACCGTGAACAAGCGCATCTTGATCATCGAGGACCAGGAGGACAACCGGCAGATCATGCACGATGTGCTGGCGGCCAATGGCTTTGACTCCTTCGAGGCGACCACGGGGGAAGACGGACTTACGCTCGCCGAGCGTGAGAAGCCCGACCTGATCCTGATGGACATCCAGCTCCCGAAGATGGACGGCTACGAAGTCACGCGCCGCATCAAGGTCAACACGGCCCTGAAGCACATTCCGATCATTGCCGTGACGTCTTACGCGCTGAGCGGCGACGATCAGAAGGCTTTCGCCGCGGGGTGCGACGGCTATCTGACCAAGCCTGTGAGCCCGAAAGTGCTACTGGCGAAGATCAGGGAATACCTGCCGTAGCAGGCCAGGCCCTTCCGCCATGCGTAGCCCGCCCCGCATCCTCATCGTCGACGATGTCGCGATGAACCTGGACATCCTGGGTACGCGGCTCACCGCGCACGGCTACGAGATCGTCACCGCGAGCGATGGCGAAGAAGCGCTCGCGGCGGTGCGCGAGCACCTGCCCGATCTCATCCTGCTCGACGTGATGATGCCCAGGCTCGATGGGATCGAGGTCTGCCGCCGCTTGCGCTCCGATTCCTCGATCCCCTTCATCCCGGTAGTCCTGCTGACGGCGAAGTCGGAGCCGAGCGACGTCGTCGCGGCGCTCGAGGCGGGCGGCGACGAGTTTCTCACCAAGCCCGTGGATCAGAGCGCACTGGTCGCCCGGGTGAAGTCCATGCTGCGGATCAAGGCTCTGCAGGACACCGTCCAGGAGCAGGCGGCGCAGCTTCAGGCATACAACCGGACGCTGGAGGAGCGCGTCGCCAGTCAGGTCACGGCGCTGGAGCGGCTCGGGCGGCTGAAGCGCTTCTTCTCGCCTCAGCTCGCACAGATGATCGTCGAAGGGGGTGCCGACGATCCGCTCAAGAGCCACCGTCGCGAAGTGGCCGTAGTGTTCATCGACCTGCGTGGCTTCACTGCTTTTGCGGAGACGGCGGAACCCGAGGAGGTCATGGGCGTCCTGCGCGAGTATCACGGTGAGATGGGACGCGTGATCCTCGCCCACGAGGGCACGCTCGAGCGCTTTGCGGGGGACGGGATGATGGTCTTCTTCAACGATCCCGTGCCGGTGCCCGACGCTGCGGCGCGCGCGGTGCGCATGGTGCTCGCCATGCACCGGGAGCTCGCACCGCTGGCAGTGACCTGGCACAAACGCGGCTACAACCTCCAGTTCGGCGCCGGCATAGCGCAAGGGTACGCCACGATCGGCGCGGTCGGCTTCGAGGAGCGCCTGGACTACGGTGCGATCGGCACCGTCACCAATCTGGCCGCGCGCCTGTGTGGTGAAGCGAAACCCGGCCAGACCCTGATCTCACAGCGCGTGCTCGCTTCTGTCGAGGACTTTGTCGACGTCGAGCACGTCGGCGAGCTGCTGCTCAAGGGGTTCCTCAAGCCGGTGCCCGCTTACAACGTGATTCGCGAATCCCCCCCGGAGTAGCGACTCCCCCGCCAGTCAGAACGTGGCCACGACCAGTACGCCTGCGCCGGGTGGCGTCGTGATGTAACTGCAGCGACCCGGCGCGCGTCTGACGTACTCGAGCGCTTCGGCATCGCTGCCGCTCACCGCCGGCGGATTCACGCCGTCTCGAAACGACTTCTTCGTCCAGGCGGTGAGATACTTCGCGGTGTCCATCTTCAGGACTCTCTCCAGGAACGTTGCCCGCGCCGCACTGTTGTCCGCCGGTGCAAGCCTGACTGCGCCGGCGAATTGCTTCTCGCCGAGAAAGACATCGCGCAGATCGGCCGCGGAAATCGAGACCGACGGGTGGCAGATCACGTAGAGGCTTCCGTCCGGGTCCGCGGCCGCCGAGCCCTCGAGCACGAAGGTGGCGAGCAGCAGCGCAGCCGCCCGACGTGCCATGGGCCGCATGCGCTTTCGGCTAGAAACGTATCGCATACTGCATCAAAGCCTCGCCGTACTCGTCGGATACGCCGTCGGTCACATGCGTCTCTGCCAGCTCGAACTTCAGCGCCGACGACAGGTCGATGTCGTAACGCAGGCCCAGCGCGGCGCGGTAATAGGAATTGCCGTAAGTCTGCACGGCGAAATAGTTGTCGTCCTGGTCGAGATTGGCGCGCTCGTAGCGCACGTAAGGGATCCACGGGGGGAGGCGGTACGCCAGCTGCACGAAGCCGGTCTCGCTCTGATGGCTGCCGGTGTTGCCCGACAGATCGTCGTCGTCGAACAGGTAGAACTCCGCGATATTCTCCCACCGATCGGTGTCATACACGGCATACAGGCCATAGTTATTGACCCGCGTGAGATTGTGTGGCGCCTGGTCGTCCTCGATCTTGGCGGTGAAGGCGCTCGCGCCGATCTTGAGACCGTCGATCGCCTCCGGGAGGAAGCCCAGGTTGCCGCCGACGATCGCGTCGCTGTGCGGGTTGCCGGCGTTGTTCGTGTTGATCAGCCCGCCGGCGATCCGCTGGGCGTTGCCCACATAGACGTCGTAGGTCAGCCTCCCGGGGCCAAACCTGGGATTACCTGCGAGCCACGCGCCGACGGTGTGCGCGGGCATGATGCCGCCCGTGCGCTCGAACTGGACGACCTGCGGCCGGCGCAGCGACGTGGAGATCCACTGGCCATGATGAAAGGCCGTGTTGTAGTAGCCGTACGGCGTATGGAACCGCCCCAGCCAGAGCGTCGCTGCGTCCGCAAACTGGTAGCCCAGCTGTGCCCGCTCGAGGTCGGTGACGAAGTCGCCGGTCGTGGTCAATTTGAAATTGAGCTCGAACAGCGCCCGGGTATGCTCACCGAGCTGCGGCGTGAGGTAGAAGTCGAGTGATCCGACCGCGGCACCGTGCAGGTCCGGGTTGACCGGATTGCGGTTTCCGGCGCCGACATCCGCGAAGCCGTGCAGCGGCAGACCGACCTCGTCGTGACGCGCCGCATTGGCGGCCGCGATCTCCGCGACCCCGCGCTCGACTGACGCGAGCCGCTCGTTCGATTCGGCCGGCGCCGGTGCCGTCGCCGCCGCTGCGGCCGGTGCGGTGGCCTGAGCCGCGTCGAGGCGAGCCTCGAGCTCGCGGACCTTCGCGTTGAGCTGTTCGATCGCCTTCAGACTCTCGTCGAGTCGCTTCTCGAGCTGGGCGACGTCGTCCGCGCCCGCGGCATGTGCCGCACCGAAAGGCGCGCAGGCCATGGCGAGCACCGCCATGGCGCACACGGAACTCGCACTGCAGTTCAGGCTATGCATGAGCTCTACCTTCACTTCTCGCGCTGACTCGATTTTTTGTTGGCAGCTGGCGCGACCGCCGCCTTCACGGCGCCGGGCCATACTCTTCGGCCAGTTCCCCATGCTCGTCCAGCATGACGATGCGATAGCCGTGCATCACGTGCCGGTCGTATTTCCAGAAACCGAACCCGAGACTGCGGGCGAGCTCCCCCGTGGTCGCGACGGTGCCAGTCAGGAAATGCCAGTTTTCGCGAAGCAGTCCCCGGCTGCTTCGATACTGGCGCCACGCCGGCGGGTCATCGAGTGTGGGATCGTAGCCGACGACGACGAATTCGGCCGCCTCGCCGCGTGCGTCAAGCTCGGCCTGCAGTTTCTTCAGGTGCGCCATGGTCATCGGACATATGCTGCGACAGGTGGCGTAGGCCATCGTCAAATACACGCGCCGGCCGCGAAAATCCGCGAGCGTGGTGTCGCGCCCCAGGTCGTCACGCCAGTTCTGCGGCAGCCGCTCCAGCAGGGGCGAGCCGACGGGATTGGAACCGGCGACGCAGTCATCGGCAATCAAGGCGCACAACACGAGCAGACAGCTCAGGATGACGCGGGCGCCAGGACACGCGGACTTGTGCATAGTGTATTGTGCGCTGATGCGGCTCTGGCCCAGCCCGAAATTATTGTGTGTCCGGCCCGACCGGCGGCATCGGTCGATCAGGCCGCATTCGTATCCAACCTGGCGCGGTGCCTATTCAGCCGTCGGGAACGAGCCGGTGTCAAGACGGGCCAGGGCGGTCGCCAGCGGCTCGGTCCCGCCCGGATCAGACTGCGCCCCCCGCCCCGTTGATTTCGCGGTTCGGCCCGTGATGCGCGCCCGGTGGTGCGCGCCATCATGCTGACCGATCACGCCGGTCTCAGTCCGACGGAGCGGGCTCTCACGCTGTTCACGCGGGTGCGGCCCGGGGAGGGGCGCGGCGCGCTGCTGTTCTTTACCCAGGCCGGCCTGCTCCTGTTCTCGTACTACATCGTCAAGTCGCTGCGCGAGGCCTTCATCCTCACGGAGTTCTCCGCGGAGGTGCGCGCCTACGCCGTAGCCGTCATCGCACTGCTGCTGATGGCGCTCGTCCCCGCCTACGGCGTGGTGCGCCGGCAGCTCGACGGCGCCCGGCTCCTGCGCGCCGTGACGCTGTTCTTCGCGGCGAACATGGTGGTCTTCGCGGGGCTGGCGTCATACGGCGTGCATATCGGCTTCGCCTTCTTCGTGTGGGTCAGCATCTTCGGCGTGATGATCGCGGCGCAGTTCTGGGCGTTCGCCGCCGACACCTACAACCTGAAAAGCGGCCAGCGCCTGTTTCCGGTGATCATGGTCGGCGGCAATCTCGGCGCGTTGGCGGGCGCCAAGACCGCGAGCCTGACCGTCGCCGCTCTGAGTCCCGTCGGCCTGATGATTGGCGCGACGCTCGTCCTGCTCCTCACGCTGGCGTTCCCGGCGGCCGCCCGGGCCGGCGTGCCGGAAGGCTCACGGGCGCTGGCCGGGGAAGTGCGCGCGCCGCGGCCGCGCCTCCTCGGCGGAATCGGGCTCGTGCTCGCCGACCGCTACCTGTCCCTGATCGCGCTGCTGGTCGTGCTGCTCAACTGGATCAACTCGACCGGCGAATTCATCCTCGCCGACGTCGTCTCGCGCCATGCCGACAGGCAGATCGCTGCCGCGGCGGGGGGGCTCGACAAGGGCGAGCTCATCGCCGCGTTCTACGGCGATTACCAGTTCTGGTTCACGCTGGTCGGGCTCGTCATCCAGATCTTCTTCGTGGCGCGGATCTATCGCCGGGTGGGCGTGAAGGGCGCGCTGCTCGTGCAGCCTCTCATCGTGGCTCTGGGTTACGGGCTGATCGTGTTCGTCCCGATCCTCTCCATCATCCGGCTCGTGAAGATCGCGGAGAATGCCGTCGACTACAGCCTGATGAACACGACGCGACATGCGTTGTTCCTGCCGGTGGACCGCGACGCGAAGTACGACGGCAAGACCGCGATCGACACCTTCTTCTGGCGCTTCGGCGATCTGATCCAGGCGGGCGTCGTCTTTGCCGGCCTCAACTGGCTCGGCTGGTCGGGTTCGCAGTTCGCCGTGCTGAACCTCGGGGTGGCGCTCCTCTGGCTGGCGCTCGCGCACGCGATCGGGCGCGAGTTCAGCCGCATGGCGCGCGAGAACGTCTTCAACGTCGCGCCGGAAGTGGGCCAGCCCATCCCCGATCTCGCCTGCGAGCCGGGGCAAGAGTTCCGCCATCTCGTCGCCGTGGACGCCTTCCACGACGCCGATCCGGGCGACGTCCTGATCCTCAGCGCGCGCCTCGCCGACGGCCGTCCGCTGCCGCGCTGGGTCCAGTTCGACAGCCGCCGGCGCGCCTTCACGGGCAAAGTGCCCGTCGAGATCGAAGAGGACCTGATGGTAATGGTGGTCGCCAGCGATGTGGACGGGCTGGAGACCTCGAGCTGCTTCGTGATGCGGCGGGTGATCCGGCTGGAGCGCGAGCGTTAGGGTGGCCGGGCGCGGCTGAACGCCCCGGCCGCTGCGACGCCCGCGGGCCGGGTCAGCAGGCCGTCGCGGCGCTTCAGGATCGCGGCGCGCTCGCGCGCGTCGAGCACGTCGCCGAGGGCGGCGGCGAGAGCGGCGTCGTCGAGCGCCGCCAGGCGCCGGCGCAGCTCCGCACCCGGCACGGGCGGTCGCGCCCGCAGGTGCTCCGGCAATCCCACGTCTCGCCCGAAGGCGCGGTCGTGCCCCGTGAGCAGCACATTCCATTCGGCGGCGTCGTACAGCACGCGCTCGGCCGTCCGCCCGCCGTTGCCGATCAGCGCATCGAAGGCATACACCAGCTCGAGCTGCGGCGCGACCGCGCACCAGCCGCCGGGACGCAGTGACTCGCGCTGCACGTCCGCCTGCGTCACCCAGCGTGTCGGCCGCGCCTGGAGATAGCCGCGCTGGCCCTGGACCTCGCGCACGACGGTGGCCGGCACGAGGCCGAGGGCGAGCAGCCGGTCGAGCCGGTAGGCGGCCAGCTCGCGGTTCAACGCGGCGGCGCCGGCCGCGATGAAGACGGCGGGAGTGCGCCTGCCCTCCGCTTCCACCTGCACGTCGAGCATGCCGGGCGAGCGCGGACCGACGACCGTCACCGCGCCCTGCGTGAGCAGGGCGGCGACGTCGGCGTCGGGGATCCCTGCGGGAGCGATGTAGAGCGGCTCCGCGGGTATCGCCTCCTCGGCCCCGCCGCTGTCGGCATAGAGGACCCGCGCGCCGCCGCCCGCCAGGACGAGGGCCGCCGGGTGACCGCCGAACACGGCGTGATTCATGCCGGCATCGAGCTTGATCACGGCCCCGTCGAAGCGCGTCGCCACCCTGCCGCCGTGCGCGACGGTGTGCCCGATGACGAGTCGCGCGACCCGCAGGCCCTCGAGCACGGGGCGCAGCACGTCGCTCTCGGAGCAGGCATTGCACAGCGCCGCGCCGCGATACCAGTTCGGCCCGTCCACGCCCAGCATGGCACTGCCGTCGGCCGCGGCGAAGCCCTCGACTGCGCCCGTCAGCCGCGCCCGCAGGGCGGGATCCGCCGCGGCGAGACGCTGGCGCACGGCCGCGGCGCGATCCTCGTAGGCGTCCTCGATCTGCACGAGACCGGCAGCCTCCAGCGGCGCCAGCGCCGCGAGGTAGTCGGCGAGCGCGGCGCGATAGCGCAGATTGATCTCGTCCAGCGAAAGTCCGGCCAGGACCGGGGACGGGCCTCCGTGCATGAAGAGCGTGTCGCCGATGACGATCGCGACCGGCAGGCCGAGGAGCCAGCGTCCATACACGCCGTCCGCGGCGAACGCGGCACGCCTAGCAAACCAGCCCGGCGGAAAGCGCGTGTCGAACTCCGCTGCGGTTTGTCCGCTGCGGCCCTGCCAGCCGGCGCGTGCGCGTTCGCGCAGGTCCGCAGGCTCCCCGGCCGCGTAGGCGGCGAAGTCGGCGGGCGCCACATAGCGCAGATCGCCGAGCAGGTTCATCGCCTCGTGATTGCCGAGGACGACCTGCAGGGAGCCGCCCGCCGCTTGCGCCTCTCCCTGGAGGCGCATCACCAGATCCATGATCCGCCGCGAGTCGGCGCCGCGGTCGAGCAGATCCCCGAGACTCACCACCCGGGTCCGGCCCGCGGACCAGTGCAGGCCGGCATCCGCGATGCCTGCGGCGCGCAGCAGCTCCGTGAGCTCCGCGTACGCGCCGTGCACGTCGGCGAAGGCGATGACACGATCCGCCGGCTGCGCGCCCTGCTGCGCCTCCGGGCGCGTGACGCCCGGGCAGGCAGCGGTCGCGCACAGCGCCAGCGCGGCCAGCGCGAAACGGGACGCGTTCGTGCGCAGCGCCCGCGGGCGCTCAGTCGACGTGGATGTCGCCACTGTCGATCCGCTTCAGGAGCAGCCCGACCCGCCGCCAGACGTCGTTGATCTCGCCGCGTGTGAGGCCCATCTGCACGACGTTCTTGTGACGGCGCACGCCGCTCGTCGGCGTCAGGTTTGCGTCGGCCGCGACCGGGACGTACTTCCCGTCGCGCAGCTCCCACTGCGCCACGACGCCGAGTCTTGCCTGGAGCTCCGCCGGGGTCAGCGCGCGCAGCCGCTCCACCGTGTCGGCGGGCAGCCGCTCGACCCGCAGGTGCTGCCACAGCTTGCCGCGATCGCTCTCCGCGGATCCGAACGCGACACCGTTGTCCACCGAGAACACGCGCGCGCCGGCCGGCGCCCGGGAGATGAGGAAGTTGCCGGCGTTCGAGTCGCCATGACGGATCAGGTAAGTGAAGACGTTGAGCTGGCCGATGTGCCGGGCGTAGACGGGGTCCATCGCGAATCTAGCGGGATCGAGCACGTCCGCCGGCACGCCCACGTCCTGCAGCCAGTACTGCACGACGCAGAGCACTTCGTCGGCGCCCCTGAAGGTGGGCTTGACGTCCGGCGAGTAAGTGCGCAGCTCCGCGAGCGGTATCATGCGCAGCGCGGTGGGCGGCACGACATACTCCGGCGGATCCATGAGCAGCTTCTGCAACTCGTAAGCCGCGATGTCGTAACGCGGCACGTTGTTGAAGCTCTCGGCGCCAGGCTCGGCCTTGCGCACCTTCGTCCGCATGGGCGCCCTCTCGCCGAACGCGACCTCGGCCTTGAGCGTGATGTCGCCGACCGCCTTCGGGCGGCTGATCTCCGCGCTCGCGATGTGCAGCGGCTCGGACTGCAGCATCGCCTCCAGCTCGGCGACGGGCAGCGCGATGTTCTGATCCTGAGCGTGCGCGGGCGCGGCGACTGCGAGCGCCAGGGCGGCGGCCATCGTGGCAAAGACGCTGGCTCTCATCCGCAAGCTCCAGGCGGCGTCCATGCAGGTCGTCAGAGTTGCAGCGCGCCCGGATTCATGAGGCCGCGCGGATCGAGGACCTTCTTCAGTTCCCGCAGCGCACGCGCCGCCTCGGGCTGGCGGCCTTCCAGGTAGGGATAGGTCTTCCCCACCTGCATGTGGACGGCGCCGACCGAGGCGAAGAGCTTGCGGATTTCGGCGCGCAGCTCCCGCACCAGCGCCCGGCCGTCCGGATTCGCCGGGTAGACCGGCAGCGTCTTGAGATAATCCGCCGGCAGGTAGCGCTGGTGGAATATCGTGCGCTCGTCTTCCCAGTAAAACACGGGCTCGTAGAGGAAGGCCTGCGCATTGATCGCCATGAACATGGCGCCCTTCTCCACCTTGTGGCGCTGCATGCGGCCGGCCTGATCGGCGTAGAGACGCGTCAGCCGGTCATGGAAGAGCTTCATCACGGAGAACGGCATCAGGCCGTGCTGCGGCACCCAGCGCTCGCCCTTCGGCCCGAGCACCGGGTACAGCGGCAGAAAAGGCATCGCCCGCAGCACGGTGGGAATCGTGTTGGCGGTTTCCTCGCCGTGACCCGCGACAGCCTTGCGCAGCACGGCCAGCTTGCCCCTGATCTCGCCTCGCGATACGCCCTCGACGGTGAAGTGCGCGGAATAGTTGTGGCGGGCGAGAAAGCGCCTGCCCGCGAGGGCCATCCGGCCGAGGCGTCCCGCCGCTTCCAGAGGATTGCGCGCGGCCCTCGCGACCGCCATCGCCGCGGTCATCGCATCTTGCGGGCTCGCCTTGCTCAGTTGACCCTGCTGCAGCTTCGGATCGACGCCGAAGTTGTCGGCCACCACGTTCTCGCGGGCGGCGGCCGCTATGCCTGCGGCCATCTGCTCCCAGGTGGCGAAGCCGAAGGAGGCGGCGCCGAAGAACGCGGGCTCCCGGATCAGCCGCAGCGTGATGCTCGCCTTGATGCCGAACGCGCCGGCATCGCCGCAGAAGAGCCCGGTCAGGTCCGGCCCATACCAGCGGAAGAACGGCCTGCCGTTCGCGGCCGCATGCGAGCCGGTGCGCAGGATGTCACCGCCGGCGAGCACGATCTCGAAGCCGAGGATGGCATCCGCAGAAATACCGTAATTGCCGGAACCGAGGCTCGCGCTATTTTGCGACGCCGATCCGCCGACCGTCGCCCTGAGACCGGAGAATGGCCCCCAGAACGAGGTCCGCAGGCCCTTCGCCTGCAAGGCGCGCCACAGGTCGTGCCAGGTGACGCCGGGCTCGACCGTGACGTACATGTCCTCAGCATTGATCTCCACGATGCGGTTCAGCCGCGAGATATCGATCAGCAGCGAGTTCGCAGTCGCCGGCAGATAGCCGTCCGTGTACGACGCGCCGCCACCGCGCGCCACGAGCGCGACGCCGGCGCCGCCCGCCGCGCGCACGACCGCCTGCAGATCCGCCACGGAGCCCGGCCGCACCACGGCCATGGGCAACTCGAGCGTGTTGTAGACGTCCGTCGCGTAGAACTGACGCTCGACGGCGTCCGTGATGACGTTCTCGGCGCCGATGATGCCGGCGATCTGGCGCAGGAATGCGTCGCTCGTTGGCAGGGGGTTTGCGGACATCGGGGCCACCAGGCCGGATTCCTGCTTATTGCTTCGCGGCTAATGCCGCATGTTAGTGTCCCCGGCACCGGAATTGAAGGCTCATCACACTGCGGGGGCTGCCACCCCCCGCGCAGGGACGCGCTGCCGGGCCCGAGTGTGACCGTCGTCAACGACCCGGGCGGGCCACATAATCCAGACTGCCCTTGTGTACCGCGCACATTTCAATCTGAAGGAACGACCGTTCACGCAGGCGCCTGGGCAGCGGTTTCATGCGCCCAACGCCGGCGTCACCGACGCGGTCGGCAGGCTGGAGCATCTGCTGCAGGCGCGGGACGCCATCGCGCTGATGACGGGCGGGCCCGGCGTCGGCAAGTCGACCCTCGCGGAGTGCGCGCTGGCGAGCGCTCGGGATCGCGCGGCCGTCGTCCGCGTCGACCTGCGCTATGGTGAACCCGAAGACCTCTGCTCCGCGATCCTGCTCGGCCTCGGCAGCGATGTCGCCGGGCTGCAGCCGGTGCAGGCACTCCATGTCCTGCGCCAGGCGATGGGCCACCTCGTGCGCGAGGACCACCGGCTCATTCTCTGTCTCGACGTCGGCGGCATCAGCGTCGAGGTCGCCAAGCATCTGCTCCGCGTCGTCAATCTCGCCGGCGAGCGCGATTGCCAGATGAACGTTCTGCTGATGGGTCCGCACCCGCTGCACCAGCAGCTCGACCTGCCGGCCCTCATCCAGCTGCGCCAGCGCATCGGCTTCCGCTATCGCGCCCGGCCGCTGACGCTGACCGAAACCGATCGCTACATACGCCACCAGCTCGAGGCCGTGGGCGGCGATCCAACGGCCCTGATATCGAGCAGCGTGGCGGCCGCCGTGTATTGCTATGTTGCCGGCGTGCCGAGACTCATCAACACGCTGCTCGACGCCACGCTGAGCGAGGCGGCCCTGCAGAAGCTGCAGCGGCCGGACGGCAACCTCATCAAGCGCGTGGCCGACAGCCTCGGCTGGAAGCCGATGACACCTCCGCAAACCGCAACCGAGAGCTCGCAGCGGCCGGCGAAGAAGTCGTCGGGCACGACGGCGCCGCCGAAGCTGGCCGCCAGCGAGATGACATTGCAGCTTCGCAATTCCGACGTGAACGGCCGGCCGCCCGTGTCCCTCGCTTCCGAGGCCAAGTCGCCGACGGCCGCCGTCTTCGGCCCGCCCGAGGCCCCGCCACCGCCTCCGGCGGACAGCTCATTGCCCCTCATGAGCGCCGACGACACCAGCGCCACGGGCATGCTGCGACTGCAGGATCTGGACGAACGCTTCGCGGAGACGATCTTCGGCAAGGACGCCGCGGCGGCGAAGGGCAAGTAGGCTCCGAGCGGCCGCCCTCAGTTCTGGCGGGCGGCCCCCTGCAGATAGAAACGCTCGCGATCGCTGCGGATCAGGAGATTGCGCGCCGCCCACTCCTGCCGCGGATCCGGCTGAACCAGCCATCCGACCTCGCCCGCGACATAGGTCGCCACCGCCACCCCACCGCGATAGAGCACGCGATTGCGCGGCGCCGCCGGCACGCGCGGGCCGGGGGTCGTGATGCCGCAGAGACTCAGCGGATCGGCCGCTGACACCACGATCTCGTCCTGACGGGCCTGCCGGCGCATCGCACGCAGCTCCTCCACGGCTTCGGGCAAGGCGAACTGCTCGCCGCTGAAACCGGTCACGAAGCGTCCGCCGCGGATCTCGCCGCGCGCCTCCAGCTTGCGGTACACCCGCGCCAGCTCGCGCCACGGCGGCAGGAACCACGCCTCGCGGCGCAGGAGCGCGCGGAACACGACGCCGTAGCGCGCGAGCAGCGCCTGCGCGATCGCCAGTGGTGCCTCAGTTGCTGCACTCGCCTCGTCCGCGTCGCCGTCCTGAAGAGCGGCCGGCGCTTCGACCAGCGCCCAGCGCCCGGCGCTGTCCACGCTGACTGCGCCGCCGCGCACGGGCCGCGAGAAGCTCGCCCGCCGGCTGGCGGGCGTGATCAGCGCCCGCAGTCCGGTGAAGCTGTCGGACGTGACCAGGCCCCACGCGACGAGCTCCGACAGGCCCTGTTCCACGTGCGTGCGCAGGAGCCCGGTCGCCCGCACCAGGTCCACGAAAAACATCGCGCCGCGGCTCGCGAGCGCGGCCCGGATCGCGCACGCCGCGGACGAGAGCGGCGCTTCCGCGGCGGGCACGGCCGCGGCGAGCCGTATCCAGCTCTCCGCTTCGGCCCGCTCGAGGAACACGATCGGCGTCGAGCGCACCGGGCCGGCCTTGCGCTGGCCCGGCCCGGGCTCGGCACCGGCGCGCAACCAGACGAACTGCCCGGACGCGAGCACGCCGTCGAGATCCGCCGCCGTGTAGCGTTCGATGCGGGCCGGCAGCAGCGAGCCCTCCCACGCGGCGGCGGGCGCCGGAAATCCGCGCAGCTTGTCGCAGCGCGCGGCGCACGGCCTCGGCGCCCTCCGCACGCTCGTCCCCGAGCCCGTGCCAGGCGAACAGGAACTGCATCAGCACCGCCGGGCTCACCGGCTCGACCTGCTCGCGCAGGCGCTGCAGCGTCTGCCGGTGGATGCGCGCCAGCAGCCGCCGGTCGCACCATTCCTCGGTGGCACCGTCCGGGAGCGGGTCGCGGTAACGGCCGCGCATCGCGACGCCCTCGGCTTCCAGCGCGAAGAGCGCGTTCGTGATCTCGCCGCCGGCGAGGCCGAGTGGTGCGGCGAGCTCGTCGGCGGTCACGGGACCGAGCGTCTCGAGTCGCCCCCTCACGAGCTCGCGCAGCGCTTCGGTGCGCGACCCCGAAGCGCCGCGGGCGCCTGCGCGCACCGGCGCGATCGCCGGCAGCAGGGTGAGATCCGGCAGGACCTGCAGCAGCTGCCCGAGCCGCTCGGCGGCGACCCACAGGCGGCGGCTGGCGGGTGTCACGGCGATCGTCGCGCGCCGCTCGCGCGCGAGCGACTCCAGCATCGCGAGCCAGGTCACGACACCGTCGCCGCCGGTAGAGGACTCGAGCCCCGTTTCCTCCTCGGTGATGAAGCCGCTGAGCACGAGCGCGTCGTGCAGCTCATCGGGGTTGCGTGGATCCGGCCACGCCTCCTGGCGAGACGCGCGCGATGGCCGCCGGGTCGAGGCGCGCGAGGTTCGCCGCGTCGCCGGGATCGAGCAGATGACGCGTGCGGACCGCCTGGGTGCGGCGCTCCTCGGCCGGAGCGTCGTCGAGGAAGGCGTACGGGCGCGCGGTGAGGATCTCCTGGGCGAGCGGTGACGGTGTGGTCACGTCGCGCGCCTCGATGCGCACCTCGCCGGCGGCGATGCGCCGGAGCAGCGCCTCGAGTCCCTCGACGTCCATCAGCTCGTAGCAGGCAGTCGTGCAGCGTCTGCGCGACCAGCGGGTGATCGGGGATCTCGCGGTCGCCGACGATGTTCTCAACGCAGGCGATCTGCGTCCGGGAACACCACCGCGAGCAGGTCCTCGGCGTCGCTGCGCTGGAACTGCGGCGGGACCTTCCTGCCGTTGCGGAAACGGCGCAGCGCCAGCGACGTCGTCGCCACCCAGCGCCAGCGCGTCGGGAACATCGGCGCCGCGAGCAGCGCCTGGGTCAGCACCTGGCGCACGGTGTCGGCGTTCAGGTAGCCCGCCACCTCCGCCAGCGGAAAGCTGTGGACCGGGCCGAGCGATACAACGATGCTGTCCTCGAGCGCCGCCGCCTGCAGCTCGTAGTTGAACTTGCGGCAGAAGCGCTTGCGCAGCGCCAGCCCCCACGCGCGGTTGATGCGCGAGCCGTAGGCCGAGTGAATCACGAGGTGGCTGTCGCCGATCTCGTCGAAGAAACGCTCGAGGATGATCGTGTCGCGTGTCGGCAGCTCACCGAGCGCGACCCGCGCCGCGGCGAGATACTCGAGGAGCTGCGCACTCGCCGCCGGCGAGAGGCCGAGATGCTGCTGGAGCCAGCCGAGCGCGTGCGGCTCGCCGAAGTCGAGTCGCTCGGACACCTGGTCGCGCAGGCGCGACACGGCCGCGGAGAGCTCGTCGCTGCGCCCTGGCGCCTCACCGAACCAGAACGGGATGTTCGGCGGCTGGCCGCGGGCGTCCTCGACCAGAACCCGGCCGGTCTCGACCTTCAGGATGCGATACGACGTGTTGCCGAGCTGGAAGATGTCGCCGGGCAGGCTCTCGAAGGCGAAGTCCTCGTTGAGCGTGCCGATCGGCACCTCCTCGGGCAGCAGCACCACGTCGTAGTCGAACTGGTCGGGAATCGCGCCGCCGTTCGTGATGGCGGTCAGGCGCGCGCCCGGCCGCCCGCGCAGCCTGCCGTTCACGGCGTCGTAGTGGATGTGCAGCGCCGTGCGGCCGCGCCGCGTGGTAAACCCGTCGGCCAGCATCTGCACCACCTGATCGAACGAGCTGCGCGCGAGGCCGCTGTAGGGCGCCGCGCGGCGCACCAGCGCGAAGAGCTCGTCCACCTGCCACTCGTGGCAGGCGACCTCGGCGACGATCTGCTGAGCGAGCACGTCGAGCGCCGGCCCCTGCACCTGCAGCACGTCGAGCTCCTCGCGCCGCACGGCATCGAGCAGCGCCGCGCATTCGACCAGATCGTCCCTCGAGAGCGGAAACAGCCGGCCCTTCGGCACGGCGCCGACGCCGTGACCCGAGCGCCCCACGCGCTGGAGGAAGGTCGCGATCGCACGGGGACTGCCGAGCTGACAGCAGAGGTCCACGTCGCCGATGTCGATGCCGAGCTCGAGCGAGGCGGTGGCAACCAGCGCGCGCAGCCTGCCCGCCTTCAGCCGTTGCTCGGCATCGAGGCGGTGCTCGCGCGCGAGGCTGCCGTGATGGGCAGTCACGACGTCCGGCTCGAGGCGTTCGGCAAGGTGCCGCGCGACACGCTCGGCGAGCCGCCGCGTGTTGACGAAGATCAGCGTGGAGCGGTGCTCGCGCACCAGGGCGGCCAGCCTGTCGTAGATCTCGGTCCACACCTCCCCGGCCATGACGGGCGCGAGCGCGGAGGACGGCAGCTCGATCGCGAGGTCCCGCGCGCGCGTGAAGCCGGTGTCCACGATCTCGCAGGGTTCCGCACGGTCGCCCAGCAGGAAGCGGGCCATGCGCTCGATCGGTTTCTGGGTGGCGGAGATGCCGATACGCAGCGGCGGCACGGCGCAGAGGCCGTGCAGGCGCTCCAGGGAGAGCATCAGGTGCGCACCGCGCTTGTTGTCGGCCAGCGCATGCAGCTCGTCCACGATCACCGTGCGAACGGTGCCGAGCATGCGGCGGCCTGATTCCGAGGTGAGCAGGATGTAGAGCGATTCGGGCGTCGTCACCAGGATGTGCGGCGGGTCGCGACGCATGCGGGCCCGTTCGGCGGGGAGCGTGTCACCGGTGCGCACCGCGGCGCGGATGCCGAGCGGTCGCAGCACCCGCTCCTGGATCCCGGCGAGGGGTTCCTCCAGGTTCTTGCGGATGTCGTTCGAAAGCGCCTTGAGCGGCGAGACATACAGGACGCGCACCTCGTTGGGGAGTGGCGTCTCCTCGGCCTCCCTCACGAGGTCGTCGATCGCCGCAAGGAAGGCGGCGAGCGTCTTGCCCGAGCCGGTCGGCGCGGCGAGCAGCGCGTGCCGCCCCGAGCGGATCGCCGGCCACGCCCGTTGCTGAACGGGCGTCGGTCCCGTGAACCGTGAACCGAACCAGTCGGCCACGGCAGGATGGAAGCCGGTGTGCACCATATATATTTGGGAGGAACGGTCCGGCTCCATTTATACCCTTTCGAGCCACCGCCGGCCAACCGCCCGGAGAAATCTCTTTGCGCCGCGGTGTTCGTCCTATACTGCCGCGATGAAAACGCTGCGATTGCTGAAGAACAGGGCCATCAATGCACTGACCACGATCGCGGGGCGCAGCTACCCCTCGAAGCTCGGGGTGCGCAACGCGAACCGCACGACGCTCGAATTCATCGCGACGACGGACTGCCGCACGATCGCCGAGATCGGCATCTACAACGGCCACACGTCGGAGGGATTCGCCCGGTTCCTGAATGGCCAGGGCGAGCTGCATCTCTTCGACTACGACTACAAGGTCGCAGCCGTGCTCAGGAAACTGAACGACGCCGGGTTCAGGAACGCGCGCGGGATTCCGAACACGTCGAAGACCCTGGACTCCTACAACTGGAGCCTGATGCGGGCGCTGCAGCAGCACCGCGAGCCCATCTACGACTACGTCTTCATCGACGGCGCGCATACCTGGAACCTGGACGCCCTCGCCTTCCTGCTCGTGGACCGGCTGCTGAAGGTGGGCGGTTACGTGGATCTGGACGACTATTCCTGGAGCCTGCGCAAGTCGCCCTATCTGAATCCGATCGCGTACCCGGAAACCGCCCGGCGCTACACGGAAGAGCAGATCGATGCGCAACAGGTGGGCCTGATACTCGATCTCCTCGTCAGGCGCGACCCGCGCTACCAGGAAGTGGTGCCCAACAAGATCTTCAGGAAAACGAGGGCGTGAAGACGCGGCAACCCGCGGGCCGCGTACGCCGGCCGGGCCCGGTGAGCGGCACCGGGGCGGTGAGCGGACGATCAGTTTCGCCTATACTCGGCCGGCCTCACAGGAGAATCCCATGAAACATCTCGTGCTCGGTGTGCTGATGTCTGCGGCCATTGCGCTTCCCGCCCACGCGGCGCTCAAGCCGGGCGCGAAAGCTCCCGACTTCTCCACCAAGGCATCGCTTGCCGGCAAGGAGTTCGACTTCTCGCTCGCGTCCGCGCTGAAAAAAGGGCCGGTCGTCGTGTACTTCTATCCGTCGGCCTACACGGGAGGCTGCAACATCGAGGCGCACACGTTCGCCGAGAACAAGGAGAAGTTCGACGCCGTCGGCGCGACCATCATCGGCGTCTCGCGCGACAGCATCGCGCGGCTCAACGATTTCTCCGCGGATCCGGAATATTGCGCGGGCAAGTTCCCGGTCGCCTCCGACGCCGACGGCAAGATCGCCGAGTCCTACGACCTGAAGGCGATGACGCTCAAGCAGTCGATCAAGGACACCCGTGGCCAGGACGTGGACCATCCGCTCACCGAGCGCACCACCTTCGTGATCGGCCCGGATGCGAAGATCGTCGCGACGCTATCCTCCAGCGAGGACAAGATCTCCCCGGCGGACCACGTCACGAAGTCGCTGGCGGTCGTGAGCGACATGAAGAAGGCGAAGGCGAACTGACGCGGGCGATCGCGCCCGCCCGCGCGACTTCAGCCGACCCGCGCCGGCATCGTGTAGACGTTGAAGCGCCCGTCGCGGAGGAAGCCGACGAGCGTGATGCCCGACTCCCATGCCGCGTCGATCGCGAGGCTCGACGGTGCGCCCACGGCGGCGAGGAGCGGGCAGCCCGCCATCCGCGCCTTCTCGACGATCTCGAAACTCGCGCGGCCGCTGACGAGGATGCCGAGATTCCAGAAGGGCAACGCGCCCGCGCGCAAGGCGGCGCCGATGAGCTTGTCCACGGCGTTGTGACGGCCGACGTCCTCGCGGACGTCGCGGATCGCGCCGTCGGCGCCGAAGAGCGCGGCGGCATGGAGTCCCCCGGTGGAAGCGAAGGTCGGCTGACGGGCCGCGAGGGCTTCCGGCAGGCCGCTCAGGACGGCGGCGGTGACGTGAAGATCCTCGCCGCGGACCTCGAGCCGTGCCCGCGCCCGCAGCGCCTCGAGCGATGCCTTGCCGCAGACGCCGCAGGACGAAGTCGCATAGAAGTTGCGCCGCAGCCGGTCGAGCTCGGCCCGCAGGGCGCCGCGCAGCGCGACGGTGACGACGTTGGCCGTCGTGGCGGGATCAGCGACCCTGATATCGGTGACGTCGTCCGCTGCCGCGATCAGCCCTTCCGTGAACAGGAAGCCGCGCGCGAGGTCCGCGTCGTGGCCCGGCGTGCGCATCGTGACGACCAGGTTCTCGCCTTCCGGCGGCGAGCCCGGCAGCACCACGCGGATCTCCAGCGGTTCCTCGACGGCGACCCAGTCGGTGTCGTCGCGCGGGCCCTGCCCGGCCAGGCGCCGCACGGGAACGCGCCGGCGTGAATCAGCCACCGATGTAATACATCTCGACCTTGTCGGCGCCGGGCTCGAGCCCCGCGCGCAACTCGCTGTACCGGTCCTCGCGCGCGTGCCATACGCCGGCGATGATCTGCCGCAGCTCGTCGTCCGTCGCGCCGGCGCGCATGGGTCCCTTGAGGTCGAGGCCACGCGAGGCGAAGAGGCAGGTGAAGAACTGGCCATCGGAAGACAGGCGCGCCCGCGTACAGGACCCGCAGAAGGGCGCGGTGACGGAGGAGATGAACCCGACCTCCCCCGCCCCATCCTCGAACGCGTAGCGGCTCGCCACCTCGCCGTGGTAGTTGCTGTCGACGGCCCGCAACGGCCAGCGCTCGCCGATCATCCGCACGAGCTCGCGTGAGGGGACGGTGTCGGTGCGCTTCCAGTGATTGATCGTGCCGACATCCATGTATTCGATGAAGCGCACGATCACGCCTGTACCGCGGAAATGCCCGACGAGGTCCAGCACGCTGCGGTCGTTGACGCCGCGGATGACGACGGTGTTGATCTTGAGCGGCGTCAGGCCGGCCTGGATCGCCTCCCTGATGCCTTCGAGGACGCGCTCCCGGTTGCCGCGGCCGCCGCTCATCGCGACGAACACCGCCTCGTCCAGCGAATCGAGACTCACGGTCACGCGGGCGAGCCCCGCCGCCTTCAGCGCGGCCGCGTGCTGGGCGAGCAGTACGCCGTTGGTGGTGAGCGCGACGTCGTCGATGCCCGCAATGCGCGACAGGTCGCCGACGAGGTCATGGAGATTGGGCCGCAGCAGCGGCTCGCCGCCGGTGATGCGCAGCTTCGTCACGCCGAGACCGGCGAAGAGCTGGGCCAGTCGCAGGATCTCCTCGAAGGAGAGCCGCTCACTGCTCTTCAGGAACTCGAAGTCCTTGTGGTACTTGTCCTCCGGCATGCAATAGGGACAGCGGAAGTTGCAGCGGTCCATGACGGAGATGCGCAGGTCGCGCAGCGGCCGCTGCAGCCGGTCGCGGACCACCGCACCACCATCGCGCGACGGCAGCCAGGTAACGACCCTCTCAGTGGCTCTCTTTTCGCTCATTGCTGATTCGCATCACCCGCATCCCGGGCTGCCGACGCTAGCACACGCCGGGGCTGCGTCCAACGGGCCGCGCCATTCCTTATATACTGGCCGGCGTTCCTGTTGAGCCGTGAGCCGTGGCACTGCCCGATCATATGCGCGCGGTCGAAATTGCGAGGCCTGGTCCGCCGGAGGTGCTCGTCCTCACCGAGCGGCTGCTGCCGGTCCCCGGACCGGGAGAGGTGCTGATCCGCGTCGCCGCCGCGGGCGTGAACCGCCCGGACTGCCTGCAGCGTCGCGGTGCCTACCCGCCCCCACCCGGCGCCTCCGACATCCCGGGGCTCGAGGTCGCCGGCGTGGTGACCGGTCGCGGCCCGGGCGTGACGACGCCCGCGGAGGGCGAACGCGTCTGCGCGCTCCTCGCCGGTGGCGGATACGCCGAATACTGCAGCGTGCCGGCGGTGCAGTGCCTGCCCGTGCCCGCGGGATTCTCCTTCGTCGAAGCCGCCGTGCTGCCGGAGACGTTCTTCACCGTATGGACGAACGTGTTCGAGCGCGGGCGGCTGCAGGCCGGCGAGACGTTCCTCGTGCATGGCGGCGCCAGCGGCATCGGCACCGCCGCGATTCCCCTCGCCCGCGCCTTCGGCGCGCGCGTGTTCGCGACGGTGGGCAGCGCGGAGAAACGCGCGCTATGCGAGCGCCTCGGCGCCGAGCGCGCCGTCGACTACCACACCGGGAATTTCGCAGACGTCGTGCGTGAGCTGACGCAGGACGGCGGAGTGGACGTGATTCTCGACATCGTCGGCGGACCGTACCTCGCCGACAACATCGGCCTCCTGCGCCAGGATGGCCGCCTGGTCATGATCGCCACGCTCGGCGGGCCCCGGGCCGAGATCAATCTCGCCGAGGTCTACATGAAACGCCTGACGGTCACCGGCTCGACGCTGCGCAATCGCAGCCCCGGGGAAAAGGGCCGCATTGCGAGCGCCCTGCGCGAGCGCGTCTGGCCGCTGCTCGAGCGGCGCACCGTGGCGCCCGTCGTGCAGGCGACGTTCCCGCTGGCGGACGCGAGAGGGGCCCACGAGATCCTCGAGGCGAACCGGACGCTCGGCAAGATCGCGCTCATCGTCGATGCGACCCTCTGACACCCGCCGCATCCGGGAGTCGCCGTGAGCACCCGCCGGGTGCTGGAAGCGTTCGAGCGCTGGCGCGCGGACCGCGTGCCGCTCGTGCTCGTCACGGTCATCGAGACCGAGGGCTCCACCTACACCAAGGCGGGGCATCGCATCCTCATGACGGGCGGCGGCGAGTTCCAGGGACTGGTGAGCGGGGGCTGCCTCGAAGGCGACCTGGCGGCACACGCGCACGCAGTGCTCGCCACGGGCAGGCCGAAGCTCGTGACATATGACCTGCGCGAGGGCGAGGACGAGCTCTGGGGACTCGGCATCGGGTGCAACGGCGTGTTCCGCGTGCTGCTGCAGCCGCTGACGCCCGCGGACGACTACGAACCGTTCCGGACGATCGCTGCAGTGCTCGCAGGGCATGTTGCCGGTGTCGCCGCGATCGTTGCCGCAAGCGAAGACGCGCAGGTGCCGGCCGGGGCGACGCTCACCATCGCCGGCGGAACCGCCACGGCCTGGCGCGTGCCGCCGCAGTGGGAGGAGCGGCTCCTGGCGGGCTGCCGCCAGCGCCTGCCCGAGGGCGGATCCGCGGCAGTCGCCGAAGAGCATGACGGCACGACGCTGCGCGCGCTCTATGCGCCGTTGCGGCCGCTGCCGTGGCTCCTCGTGCTCGGCGCCGGGCTCGACGCGGTCCCGCTCGTCGAGCTCGCCCGCCAGCTCGGCTGGCGCGTGCTCGTGACCGATCACAGGCCCGCCTACCTCGAACGCGGCGACCTCGGCCTCGCGGACGCCGTGCGCGAGGTTCTGCCTGCCGGGATCAGCGGGGCCCTCGCCGACGGCCTGCGGCTCGACGATGTCGCCGCCGCCATCGTCATGAGCCATCATCTGGATTCCGACCGCGAGTACCTCCGCGTGCTGGCGCAATCGCGGGTGCCCTACGTTGGGCTGCTCGGACCGCCCGCGCGGCGCGACCGTCTGCTCGCCGATCTCGGCGCCGCCGCCGCGCCGCTCCGCCCGCGGCTGCACGCCCCCGCCGGACTGCGGATCGGGGCCGACTCACCCGAATCCATCGCGCTCGCGATCCTCGCCGAGATCCACACGCACCGGGGAGAGCACTGAGGTGACGCCGGCAGCCCGGCGCATCGACGTCGAGGACGCCGTGCGGCTCATTCGCGAGCACATGCCGCGCTGGCCCGCGGTGCGCGTGCCGCTCGCGGACGCCGTGGGTGGCGTGTTGCGCGAGGCGGTCGTGGCCGAACGCGACCAGCCGCCGTTCGACCGCGTGACCATGGATGGCATCGCGATCGCGGGCCGGGCCTGGGCGGCCGGACGGCGGGAATTCAGGGTGGCCGGCACGCAGGGCGCCGGCGCGGCGGCCCTGCGTCTCGGCGGGGATGACGAGTGCGTCGAGGTCATGACCGGCAGCGCGCTGCCGCACGGCGCCGATACGGTCGTTCCCGTGGAGCGCACGGTGCGCTCGGGCGACGTGACCCGCGTCGAAGCGGACTACGCCGCGAGCACCGGCCAGTTCGTTCACTGCCGTGGCTCCGATCACGCACGCGGCGCGACACTGCTCGAGCCGGGCATGACCATCGGCCCCGCGGAGGCGGCCGTCCTCACCATCGGCGGACGGGCGGACGTCGCCGTCACGCGCAGGCCGCACGTCGCGATCGCGTCCACCGGCGACGAGCTGGTCGAAGCGGGAGCGCCCATCGCCGACTTCCAGGTGCGCGCGTCGAACAGCCATGCGATCGCCGCGTCCCTGCAGCGCCGCGGCGTCGCCGCGATCACGCGGGTCACGCTGCGGGACGATCCGGCGCTGCTGCGCCGGGAGATCGGACGGCTGCACGCGGCCTGCGACCTGCTGATCCTCTCCGGCGGCGTCTCGATGGGCCAATTCGACCACGTGCCGGCGACGCTCGCCGATCTCGGCGTGCGTGCCGTATTCCACAAGGTGAGCCAGCGGCCTGGCATGCCGATGTGGTTCGGGCAGGATGCCTCCGGCAAGGCGGTCTTCGCCCTGCCCGGCAACCCGGTGTCGGCGCTGGTCTGCGCGGCGCGCTACGTGGGTCCGGCGATCGAGACGGCGCTCGGCGCCGGCGCACGGCCGCCGGTGCGCGTGCGGCTCGGCGCGGCCGTGGAGTTCAGGCCCGACCTCACTTATTTCCTTCCCGTGACGCTGGCCTGGAGCGACAATGGCGAGGTCACGGCCCATCCGAAGCCGACCAATACCTCCGGCGACTTCGTCTCGCTCCGCGGCAGCGACGGCTTCGTCGAGCTGCAGCGCGGGCAGGACTATTTCCCGGCGGGATACGCGGCCACATTTTTCAACTGGTAGACCCGATGTCGACACCGCTTCCGCAGCTTCCCGCTCACGCCCAGGGCGCCGTCCGCGCGGCGCCCCCTGCCGGCAACTGGTTCGAGGAATTTACGCGCAACGCCGGCGTGCTGAAGTACACGCGCCGCGCCGTGGAGCTGGTCTGGTCGACGAACCGGCAACTCGCGATCCTCCTTGGCGCCATCACCGTTGCCGCCGGCGTGCTGCCCGCCGTGGCGGCCTGGATCGGCAAGCTCGTGGTGGATGCCGTGGTCGGCCAGATGACCGCCGTGCATGCGGGCGCGGCGCCGGTGTACACGCACGTGCTCGAGCTCGTCGCGCTGGAGGGACTGTTCATCGCGTTGCTCGGCGGCGCACAACGCGGCATCAACGCCTGCCAGGCGCTGCTCCGCGCCCAGCTCGGCCAGCGCGTGAACGAGATGATCCTCGAAAAGGCGCTGACGCTCGACCTCACGCAGTTCGAGGATGCCGAGTTCTACGACAAGCTCCAGCGCGCCCGACGCGAGGCCTCGACGCGCCCGCTGAGTCTCGTCATGCGCACCTTCGCGCTCTTCCAGCAGGTCGTGTCGCTCGTGAGCTTCGGCGTGCTCATCGCGCGGTTTTCGCTTTGGGCCCTCGTGCTGCTCATCCTGGCCGGCCTGCCCGCCTTCATCGCCGAGACCAAGTTCTCCGGCGACAACTTCCGCCTCTTTCGCATGCGCGCGCCCGAATCGCGGCTGCAGAACTACCTCGAGATCGTGATGTCGCGCGAGGACCACGCCAAGGAGGTGCAGCTCTTCCAGCTCGGCCCGCTGCTGCTCGACCGCTACCGGGCGATCTTCCGGAAGATCTATCTCGAGGACCGCGCGCTGACACTGCGCCGGGAGAGCTGGGGCATGGTGCTCGCGCTCGTGGGCACGCTAGCGCTCTATGGCGCGTACGCGTGGATCGCGATGGCGGCCGTGCGCGCCGCGATCACCCTCGGCGAGATGACCATGTACCTCCTGCTATTCCGCCAGGGCCAGGCGTCGGTCTCGGCAAGCCTCGGCTCCATCGGCGGCATGTACGAGGACAATCTCTATCTCACCAATCTCTACGAATACCTCGAGCAGGAGCCGGCCTATAGCTGGGGAAAGGTCGCGAGAGGCCCGCACCCCGAAGACGGCGTGCGCTTCGAGCACGTCTCCTTCAACTATCCCGGCGCGACCGCGCCCGCGCTCAAGGACATCGACCTGCAGATCCGCCCCGGGGAGAGCCTGGCGCTCGTCGGCGAGAACGGCGCGGGCAAGTCCACGCTCATCAAGCTGCTGTGCGGCCTGTACCAGCCGGCGAGCGGCCGCGTGCTGCTGCACGGCCTCGACGTGCGCGAATGGGACCCGCAGGCGCTGCGCCGCCAGATCGGCGTGATCTTCCAGGACTTCAACAAATACCAGTTCACGGTCGGCGAGAACATCGGCGCGGGTGATGTCACGGCATTCGAGGACGAGCTGCGCTGGGCGGACTCCGCGCGCAAGGGCATGGCCATGCCCTTCATCGAGCGGCTGGAGCGGCGATTCGCGACCCAGCTCGGCAGCTGGTTCAAGGGCGGCAAGGAGCTCTCCACCGGCCAATGGCAGAAGATGGCGCTCTCACGCGCCTTCATGCGCATGACCGCCGACGTGCTCGTGCTCGACGAGCCGACCGCCTCCATGGACGCCGGTGCCGAGGCGGAGCTCTTCGCCTATTTCAAGGAGCACACTCGCGGGCGGATCTCGATCCTCATCTCGCACCGGTTCTCCACCGTGCGCAAGGCGGATCGCATCGCCGTCATCGAGCACGGCCGCATCACGGAGTACGGCACGCACGAGGAATTGCTGGAGAAGAACGGTCTCTACGCGAGGCTCTTCCGGCTCCAGGCGGAGGGGTACCGATAAGAAAAAGCCCCGCGGAAGCGGGACTCTTCGTCGCGATTCCTGAGCTCTGGGATCAGCCGTGCTGATGCCGCTGGAAACCGAGCAGTGCCCCGACCGCCGAGCCGAGCAGCCACACGGCCGTGGGCCCTGCTCCGTGTTCACAGGAATTTAAAATTAGTGGCGTAAGCTGCTGCCGTTAAGGCATGTAGCACCGCCATCCACTGCCGCGTTTAGCATCCGCAGCGAGAAACCAGTCCATGAAGTGCTCCAAGTGCGGCTCGTCAATGCAAGCCGTGAGAACGGCCTACAACGAGACGGTCGAGCGCTGCGACCGTTGCCACGGACTGTTCGTGAGCCGGGATGCGTTGAGCCTTCTCGAAAAGGACTGGGCGTTGTGGCCGAAGTCGGACAGCCACAGCGTGGACTCGGGTGACCCGGCGATCGGCAAGCGCTTCGACGAAATAGGCGACATCGACTGCCCGAAGTGCGAAGTCCGCATGCGGCCGATCTCGGTGGATGACCAGCCGCACATCTGGCTGGAGCAGTGCCCCGCGTGTCAGGGCGTATTCTTCGATGCCGGCGAGCTCACGGACCTGCGCTACAACACGATGGCCGACTGGGTGCGGGATTACCTGAAAGGCGGGCGGCAGTCGGGGGCCTGACGCCGCGACGCGACCCCTGCGCCCGGCCGATCAGGCGGGCACGAGATTCCCGAAGAACTGCCGGGTCGCCTCCTCCCAGGAACAGGCGAGCGCCGCCTGGCGGCACCGGTCGCCGTCGAGCTCGAGCGCCGCGAGCGCGGCGCGGCGCAGGTCCGTGTCGAGGATCCCGGTGACCCCGTGCTCGACCACGTCCGCGGGCCCCGTCACCGGGTACGCCGCGACCGGCAGGCCGCAGGCCATCGCCTCCAGCATGACCACCCCGAAGGTGTCGGTCCGGCTCGGGAACACGAACACGTCGGCCGCCCCCAGGATCTCCGCCAGCTCGCGACCGAACCGGTAGCCCGTGAAGCGGACGGCCGGGTAGTCGCGGGCCAGCGCGACGCGCTCCGGGCCGTCGCCGACCACGTACTTGGTGCCGGGCAGGTCCAGGCGCAGGAAGTCCTCGATCGACTTCTCGACGGCGACCCGCCCGACGTAGATCCAGATAGGACGAGGATCCGGCAGCGTGTGCGGCTCGCCGGGCCGGAAGAGCTCCGTGTCCACGCCGCGCGTCCAGGGCGCGAGATTTTCGAACCCGCGGTTCGCCAGGTGCTCGCGCTGGCTCGCGGTCGCCACCATCGTGCGGGCGGCGCCACCGTGGAACCAGCGCAGGAAGGCGTAGCTCGCGCCGAGCGGCACGGGCAGCCGCGCGCGCACGTATTGGGGGAACTGCGTGTGATAGGAGGTCGTGAAACGGCGCTTCGTGCGGCGGCAGAAGTTGCGCGCCGCGAGCCCGAGCGGTCCCTCGGTCGCGATGTGGATGCGCTCCGGGGCGAACGCCTCGAGCCGCCTGCGGATTCCGCACGTCGGCCGCCACGCGAGCCGGATCTCGGGATATGTCGGGCACGGAAAAGTGCGGAAGTCACCGGGATGCACGACCTCCACGTCGTGCCCGAATCCGGTCAGCGTGTCCCGCGTGCGCGACAGCGTGGTGACGACGCCGTTGACCTGCGGGCTCCAGGCATCCGTCACGATCGCAATCTTCATGTAACCATAATGGCTGCGGCGCATTACCGTCACGTGACCACACGGTTGCAGTCAGATGACAGCTCGCCCCTGTCACAAAAGATTCAAGCAACCGTCAAGGCGTCGTCACCTGCCAGCCCGACAATTTGGAGCGTGGAAAGGAGGGACCATGCCACGCTACGTTGAGCTCGCAGCGCAAGCGTCCTTCGCCAGGCTGAACGACTGGGAAGCCGGTTTCTGCCTGCGGTGCAATCGCCTGGCGCTCGCCCCCGCAGTACGCCGGTACTTCTCGCTGGTCAGCCGGCTCGGCGACGGCATCGCCTGGTACGCGCTCCTGGTGGCGCTGCCAGTCGCCGCGGGCACCGAGGCCATCGTCCCCACGCTGCACATGGCGCTCACCGCCGGTGCCGCGGTGCTGATCTACAAGCTGATCAAATCGGGTCTCGAGCGCGAACGGCCTTACACCTCGAATCACAGCGTGAAGGCCCTGCTGCCGCCGCTCGACCGCTACAGCTTCCCTTCGGGTCACACGATGCACGCCGCAGCGTTCACGGTGATGATTGCGAGTTACTTCCCCGTCCTGCTGATCCTGGTCGTGCCCTTCGCCCTGAGCGTCGCCCTGTCGCGCGTCGTCCTCGGCCTGCACTACCCCACCGACGTGCTGGCCGGCGCGCTCCTCGGCGGTGCGATCGGCTACCTGAGCCTGCTGCTCTGACCCTCGCCTCGCGCCGGCGCGCGGGCTGTTGATGAACTGACTGACACGACGGCGCCATACGCGCTTCATCAAGAGCGGCGAGACTGGCCTCGCGGAACAAAAAGAGCGCGAACCCCCAAATCTCCGGAGCCTGCCTTAGCCCAGCAGGTCCCACCCCAAGGATCACGCTCACCTGTTCCGCAAGCGTGGGGCGGTGGCCCGCGGCGAGAGCAGGTGTCCCTCATCCTGTCGGCGCCCGGGCCACCGCGACCACGGAAGGCAGCAGTCGCCACTATGCGGGCTTCGGCCCCGGGCGCCCCGATTCCACGACATACGAACGGAGCACGCGCCGCCCCGAGTCGCGGCGCGTCGCATCGTCGAGCGCGACGAGGTCGGCACGCAGCGTGTCGCGGGTGAGGTCCAGGCGCAGGTAGCCGCGATATTGCGGCGAGCCGAAGAGAAGATTCGGATTCTCGCCGAGCACGTGGCCGGCGAGCTTGTCGGCCACCGCCTGCGAGGTGACCGAAGTCGTGACGAATTCACTCGCCACGATGGGCGACTCGGGGTTTTCCGCGACGGCGTTCAGGTTTGCGACGCCGAAGGCATGGATGTCCCCGCTGAGGACGACCGGATTCGCGTCCTTCAGGCGGCCCAGCGTTCCCATCAGGCGCGCACGCGCCGCCGGGTAGCCGTTCCAGGAATCGGTCCAGTAGCGTTCGCCGGGCCCGCCCTGCTCGTCGATGCGGGTCATCACCGTCTGCTGAGCGATCAGGTTCCAGGCCGTGCCGCCGCGTGCGAGTCGCGCGCCGAGCCAGTCCTCCTGCGCGGCGCCGAGCATCGTGCGATCCTCTGCGAAGAGCTCCTCGCACCAGGTGGTGCGCCCGCCACCCTGGCCCGCCGTCGCGCAGGCCTGGCGCGAGCGGTACTGGCGGCCGTCGAGCATGACGATCCGCGCGAGGTCGCCGCACGCGCGTGCCGCATGGATCCGCATGTACGGGCCGAACGGCACCGCGCGCCGTGGCAGCGGCAGGTGTTCGTAGTAGGCGCGGTAGGCGGCCGCCCGGCGCGCGAGGAAGAGCGCGGGGGGATCGTTCTCCTCATCGGCGTCGGCGGCATAGTCGTTGTCCACCTCGTGATCGTCCCAGGTGAGGAGCCACGGCGCCGCCGCGTGCGCGGCCTGCAGGTCGGGGTCGCTCTTGTAAAGCGCGTAACGCGCGCGGTAGTCGTCGAGTGTGTAGCACTCGGGCGCGCCGTGGCTGCGCACCAGGTTCGTGCCCCAGGTGAGCTCGTAGATGTAGTCGCCGAGATGCACGACGAGGCCGGGATCGTCGGCCACGATGTGCCGGTACGCCGCGTAGTAGCCGTGCTCGTACTGCTGACAGGACACGACCGCGAGCCGCAGTTTCGCGAGCGCCGCACCGAGGGCGACGCTCGTGCGCGTCCGGCCGGGCGGACTCACGTGATTGCCCGCGCGGAAGCGGTACCAGTAGTCGCGATCCGGCAGGAGTCCCGTCGGCTCGACGTGCACCGAGTGCGCCCACTCGGCGGCGGCATGGGCCGTGCCCGACTGCACGATGCGGCCGAAGCGCTCGTCACCCGCGATTTCCCAGGTGACCGGGATCACCGCATCCGCCGGCAGGCCGCCACCGGGCACGAGCGGCTGCGGGGCGAGGCGCGTCCACAGCACCATGCCGTCCGGTTGTGGATACCCGGAGGCGACGCCGAGCGTGAACGGGTTGTCGCGCAGCGCCGCACCCGACGCCGCACGCAGCGGCGCAGGCACTATTGTGGCGGCGACCGCGCCGAGTCCTGTCGTCACGACCCGCCGGCGGGTGACCGGCGCGCCCGCGGGGCTGTCCTTTACGCGCATGGATCGAACCTCCGTTGAGGTGCGGCATTCTGGACCGGAAAGGATCGCCGCGCTTCAAGCCCGGCGCCGCAAGACCGGGCCGATGGCGGCAAGCTGGTCGGCCAGCACGATGATGGCCGCGACGCAGATGCCGAGGGCGGCGAGATGGGGCAGCAGCCGCCACACGCGCGCCGCTGCCTGCCGCGGAAATGGGGTCATGCAGGCCGAGACGCGCGGCCCGGTCAGGCCGCCGCCGGGAGCGGCTCGCCGGTCACGCGGTTCGGCTCGAGCGAACGGCCGTTCGCCCAGTCGATCAGCGCGAGGCGCCCGTCGGCACTCTCGGCCAGCGCCGTGCAGTGCTCGACCCAGTCGCCCGTGTTCAGGTAACGCACGCCATGCAGCTCGCGGATGACCGGCCGGTGGATGTGCCCGCAGACGACGCCGTCCAGCCCGGCTTCCGCCGCCGTGCGGGCCGCCAGGTCCTCGAACCTCGCGATCGCGGCGCGCACCGCCTCCACCCGCAGCTTCAGCGCAGTGAGCAGCGACCAGTAGGGCCGTCCGGCCCAGTTGCGTCCGGCATGCACGACGGCGCTCAGCCGCAGCGCGTAGCGGTACGCGATGGCCGCTGCGCGGGCCACGGCTGGACTGTAGTCGCGGCGCACGTCGAACTCATCGCCGTGCGCGAGCAGCAGGCGCTCGCCGGCCGCCGTCTCGTGGATCAGCGAGTGATGGATCTCGATCTCGCCGAGGCGCGAGCCACAGAAGCGCCGGAGCGCGGCGTCGTGATTGCCGGGCACGTAGACCACGCGGGTGCCGCTTGCCGCGAGCTGCAGAAAACTCTGGTAGATGCGCTCGTGGGCCTGCGGCCAGTAGAACTCCCGCCGCATGCTCTCGAGATCGACGATGTCGCCCAGCAGAAAGAGCTGGTCCGCGCGCAGCTCGCGCAGGAACCCGGCGAGGAGCCCGGCGCGGCAGCCGCGCGAGCCGAGATGGATGTCGGAGAGGAACACGCTGCGCCAGCGCGCGCCCTGATCGGGTGATGTCATCCTGACTGCCCTCCCGTCCTTACCCACACGGCGGCAGTCTGGCGGGCTCACGTTTCAGTGAAAAGACATTCAGATTAAGTTTTTGCGTAACAACAGACCCTTACTTAACTTTAATCAGGTGAAATCTGCGCGGGCCGTCTCACCCGGCACGTCGGTGTCACTGCGCTCGCGTGTGATAGCGTCATGGCGCATGCGGGACTTCGATTTCTGGATCGATCGCGGCGGGACCTTCACCGACGTGATCGCCCGCACGCCCGACGGGCGACTGCTCACACGGAAACTCCTGTCCGACAATCCCGGGCGCTACCCCGACGCCGCCGTCCAGGGCATCCGCGACGTGCTCGAGACGGAGGGCCGCGATCTCTCCGCCCTGCGCGCCGTGCGCATGGGCACGACGGTCGCAACCAACGCCCTCCTCGAGCGCAAGGGCGAGCCGCTCGTGCTGGCGGTGACCGCGGGTTTCCGCGACCTGCTCGACATCGGCTACCAGAGCCGGCCCGACATCTTCGCGCTGGAGATCCGCAAACCGGTTCCCTTATATGAGCGGGTCATCGAGGTGCCGGGCCGTCTCGCGGCGGACGGGACCGAGGTGCAGCCTCTCGACGAGACGGCGGTGCGCGCCGCGCTCGCCGCGGCTCACGCCGAGGGTTTCCGCGCGCTCGCCGTAGTGCTGCTGCATTCCTACGCGTTCCCGCGCCACGAGCAGCGCGTCGGCGAGATCGCGCGCGAGCTCGGCTTCACGCAGGTCAGCCTCGGCTGCGAGCTCGCACCGGTGATCAGGGCCGTCCCGCGCGGCGACACCGCCTGCGTGGATGCGTATCTCTCGCCGGTGCTGCGCCGGTACATCGACGGGGTGGTCGCCGCGCTGCCAGCGAGCGCGCGCCTCCTCTTCATGCAGTCGAACGGCGGGCTCGCCGGGGCCGGCAGCTTCCGTGGCAAGGACGCGATCCTCTCCGGCCCCGCGGGCGGCGCGGTCGCGCTCGCCGCCGTCGCCCGCGCCGCTGGCTGCGCCGAGTGCATCGGCTTCGACATGGGCGGCACTTCCACGGACGTCACCCGCTACGCGGGCCACTTCGAGCGCGTGTTCGAGACCGTGACCGCGGGCGTGCGCCTGCGCACGCCGATGCTCGCCGTGCACACCGTCGCCGCGGGCGGCGGCTCGATCTGCCGCTTCGAGGACGGCCGCCTGCAGGTGGGCCCGCGGTCGGCGGGCGCGAACCCGGGCCCGCGGGCCTACCGGCGCGGCGGCCCGCTCACCATCACCGACTGCAACGTGCTCCTCGGCAAGATCCAGGCACGGCACTTCCCCGCCGTGTTCGGTCCGGACGGCAGCCAGCCGCTCGATGCCGACGGCGTGCGTTCGGCGTTCGACGCGCTGGCGCGCGCGGTCGGGACGGGCTCCCGCCGCAAGGTGGCACCGGAGGAGCTCGCGGCGGGGTTCCTCGTCATCGCGGTCGAGTCCATGGCTGCCGCCATCCGGCAGGTCTCGGTGCAGAAGGGCCACGACGTCACGCGCCATGCGCTCATCGCCTTCGGCGGCGCGGGCGGACAGCACGCCTGCCTCGTGGCGGACGCGCTCGGCATCGACACGATCCTCCTGCACCCGCTCGCGGGCGTGCTCTCGGCCTTCGGCATGGGACTCGCGGACGTGCGGGTGATCCGCGAGCGGTCGCTGCGCTTCGCGCTCGACGAGGCGCGCTGGCCCGCGATCGAGGCGGCGATCGCCGCGCTCGGTGAGGAGGCGCGCGCCGCCCTCCTCGCCCAGGGGCTCGACTTCGAGCGCGTGTCGCTCGAGCTCCGCCTGCACGTGCGCGTGGCGGGCGCCAACACGACGATCGCGCTCGCCATGGCCGGACCCGGCGAGCTGCGCGAGGAATTCCGCACGGCCCACCGGCGCCAGTTCGGCTTCGTCCCCAACACGACGGCGCTCGAAGTGGACCGCATCGAGGCCGAGGCCATCGGCCACAGCGCGGCTGCGGACGCCGTGCCGCCGCCGGCGCCGCCCCGGACGAGCGCGGCGGCGGAGCGCGTGCCGGTCTACCTCACCGGCGGCTGGCGCGACGTGCCGCTATACCATCGAACCGGGCTGCCGGCAGACACGAAGATCGCCGGGCCCGCGCTGATCATCGAGGAGCTCTCGACGCTGGTGCTGGAGCCGGGCTGGTCGGCGGAAGTGGACGCGCGGCGCGACGTCGTCTTCCGTCGCCACGAGGCGCGTCCGCGCCGCCAGGCGGTGGGCACAGCGGCCGACCCCATCCTGCTCGAGGTCTTCAACAACCGCTTCATGGCCTGCGCGGAGGAGATGGGCCTCGCGCTCCAGCACACGGCCCACTCGGTCAATATCAAGGAGCGGCTCGACTTCTCCTGCGCGGTGTTCGATCCCGAGGGCGGGCTGGTCGCCAATGCGCCGCACATGCCGGTGCACCTCGGCTCCATGGGCGAGAGCGTGCGGGAGATCATCCGCAACCGCCGCTCGAGCCCGCGCGGCATGAAGCCCGGCGACGTCTACATGCTGAACGACCCCTACCACGGCGGCACGCACCTGCCGGACATCACGGTGATCGCGCCGGTCTTCGTCGGGCCGCAGGCGGCGCCGGACTTTTTCGTCGCCGCGCGCGGCCATCACGCCGACGTCGGCGGCATGACGCCGGGCTCGATGCCACCCTTCTCGTCGAATATCGAACAGGAAGGCGCGCTGATCCGCGATGCGCTGATCGTCGAGGCGGGCACGATCAGGGAAGCGGCGATCCGCGCGGAGCTCGGGCGCGGGCCCTGGCCCGCCCGCAACCCCGACCAGAACGTGGCCGATCTCAAGGCGCAGGTCGCCGCCTGCACGCGCGGCGTGGAAGAGCTGCGACGTCTTTGCGACGTATTCGGCGCCGAGGCCGTGCGCGCGTACATGGGCCACGTGCAGGCCAACGCGGAAGGCTGCGTGCGCGCGGCGATTGCGCGGCTCACCGACGGCGCCGCGACGCTCGAGATGGACGACGGCGCGAAGATCCACGTGCGCATCACCGTGGACCGCGCACACGGATCTGCGCGCATCGAGTTCGTCGGCACCTCCGCGCAGCGCGAGAGCAACTTCAACGCGCCCCGCGCCATTACCAACGCGGCAGTCGTCTACGTGTTCCGCACGCTGGTCGAGCACGCCATCCCGTTGAACGAGGGGTGCCTGCGGCCGCTCGAGATCGTCGTGCCTGAGGGCTCGCTGCTGAACCCGCGCCCGCCGGCCGCCGTCGTCGCCGGCAACGTCGAGACCAGCCAGGCCGTGGTGGATGCGCTCTATGCCGCGCTCGGCGCGCTCGCGGGCTCGCAGGGCACGATGAACAACTTCACGTTCGGGAACGACCGCTACCAATACTACGAGACCGTCTGCGGTGGCGCCGGCGCGGGACCGGCCTTCGCCGGCGCGAGCGCGGTGCAGACCCACATGACGAATTCGCGCATCACCGACCCCGAGGTGCTCGAATGCCGCTTCCCGGTGCGTGTGGAGGCCTTCGCGATCCGCCGGGGCTCGGGCGGCAGCGGACGCCATCCCGGCGGCGACGGCGTCGTCCGGCGCGTGCGCTTCCTCGAGCCGATGACGGCCGCGATCCTCTCGAACCGCCGCCGCGTGGCGCCGCAAGGCCTCGCGGGCGGCGGCGACGGCGCCTGCGGCGTGAACCGCCTCGAGCGCGCCGACGGCCGGACGGAGATCCTCCCGGCGACCGCGGAGGTGCAGATGCAGGCCGGAGACTCGTTCATCATCGAGACGCCGGGTGGTGGCGGGTACGGCCGGTGAACTTGCGACGCGCGGGCGGATAGGTAAAGAATTGCTCCACCGCGCCCTGGCCGGACTTGTGAGAGTGGAATGTCGCATTCACCTCCGGCAGGTTAGGCGACAATTACACCACGCACGACAAGGGAATCAGAAGCTTGCCCTCGCGTCACTCCCATATACGACGGTTTTGGGGCGTTTCATCACCCCATTTCTGACGTACACATATAGTTGAGTCGGCACGGAATTGGCGTGCCAAGGAGAATCTGCTTGGTTAGCCGAGAAAGGCCGCATGAGAAATTTTGAAAAAGATGGTATCTCCGAACCAAAAAGGCTCCGGTCAAAGTCGCCTTTGAACCGGTCGCCTTTTCGGCTTCGGAGACGACATTGATTTCGCGGAGGTTCAGTTTCGTCGCGTTCGGCCTGCCGGCTCCGAATCAGGTTCTGCTGGCACTCCGCCGGCAGCGTGCGACCCAACTATCCAGCCGAGCGGACGCTTGCCCGGGCCTTCCTCCGTTGAACGAAGACGCGAGCGCCGCTCGCCTCGATTTTTAGGCCGCAGCCAAATTCCGCCGAATCGACCATGCGACACGAGACTGCTCCGGCAAATGCGGGCTCGCTACATGCCCAGCGCGAACCCTAAGGCCAACCCACCGGCCGTTCGACGCAGCCATCTCTACCCGCAGTAGCTTACGATCAGGCTCCTATGGAGGGTCTAATGAAACGAACGTCGATCATCACTGCGCTCGTGCTGTCGGCTGTCTCGAGCGTCATGGCGCAGCAGCAGAGCGCACGGACACGAGATGCGGCGAGCACCGAGCAGGCCGTGCAGCAGCAGGATCAGGAGCGGATTCGCGCGCAGATCACGGCCGACACCATCGCGCTTCGCCGGATCTATGCCGATGACTTTCTCGGCATCGGGCCGACCGGCGTCGTGCGCAACAAGGCAGAGGTCATCGCTGACTTCACAACGCATGCGCTGATGTACCAATCCATCACCACCGCCGAGGTTCGCGTGCGCGTGTATGGAAATACCGCGGTGGAAACCGGTCGCTCCACGATGGTCGGACAGGACAGGGGCAAGGACGTCCCGCGCGAAAATCGGTTCACGCGCGTCTGGGTCATGACGGACGGGAGGTGGCAGCTGGTGGCTAATCACTATTCGCTGATGACCACGCAATAGGAATCATGCGGGTCTGGCAGAGGTTGCGGTACGTCGAGGGTGAGCGCGAGGGCGAGGCCGTGCTCCGGGAGCGGCCTAACAAATCGCTCCACCGGTCGCGCCTGGTCCGTCACGCCTCTTGCAGGGAGCAAGAGGCGCGCCAGCCTGGCGCGCGCCGGTGAGCTCAGACGTTAGCGGTCACATATGGCCCGACGTCTACCGCTCAACTCTCCTTGGCATGAGTATCAGCGCCGGTTTCAAATTTGGCTGCTTGTATTCCTTGGCTCAATTCCCGCCGTGTTCGGCATAAGCTACTTGGCCGGAACGGTAAACGATTGCCAACTGCGGGCTGGCTGTGAGTCCAATTTCAGAGTAATCGGAGGCATATGGCTGGCTCTTTTCGCGTTTGCCACGATCAGACTCAATTCCTTTCCTTGTCCGCAGTGTGCGAAGCCGTTCTTCCACAACTGGTGGCGTGGAGACATGTTCGCGCGAAGATGCGTTCACTGCGGCTTGCCGAAATGGCGAGACCAGCAGGATGCTTCGCCATGAGCGCTGTGACCGCCAATGCGAGCCGCGCCACGTTCGACCTTCAGAGAAGTGTGGTCAATTGATTCTTTGTCGTTCGCACAAAGGCTATCAAAGCTATGCCATCGAGCATGAATACCGTCGCAGATATTGAAACCCTCTACGCACGTCTAGGCGAACGCGACTACGAAGCAGTGATGTCGTATTTGGCTGACGACATTGTCTGGATCGTGGCTGACAATTCGCCGTTGGCGGACCGCAGCCCTTATCACGGCATAGCTGAGGTGCGCTCAGGCGTTTTCGAACGCCTAACGGCGGGTTTCGACAAACTCATCTTTGACGTGGACGAGATCTTTGAGTCCAACGACGGCGAGAGAGTTGTGGCTCTCGGCTACTATTACTTCAGGTTTCACGGGCAAGCTGAGGAGCGCAAAGCACAGGTCGCCCACGTCTGGACGATTCGCGACGGTCGGGCCGTCAAGTTCCAGCAATACCTCGACACGCTCCAGGTCGCACGCGACGCGTGAGTTTCCCAGGGATTTCCGGACACCAAGTTAGGTGTAATGATGCAACCGGAGGTGTCCGATGGGAAGGCGAGTATTCAGCGCCGAGTTCAAGCGGGAAGCAGTGGCCCTGGTGCGTGAGCGCGGGGTAGCGATCCGGCAGGCGGCAGCGGATCTGGGGATTCACGAGGGCGTCCTGGGCCGCTGGGTCAAAGAAGTCAGAGGCGATCCGAAGCAGGCATTCCCGGGGCGCGGGAAGATGAAGCCGGATGATGCCGAGGTGGCGCGTTTGAAGCGGGAGCTGTCCAAGACCCGCATGGAGCGCGACATTTTAAAAAAGACGATCGCCTACTTCGCCAAGGAACCGCGGTGAAGTTCCGGTTCATGGCGAAGCATCGGGACATCTGGCCGGTCCGGATGATGTGCCGCGTGCTGGAGGTTTCGGCTAGCGGCTTCTACGAATGGTTGAGCAGGCCCGAGAGCGCCCGCGCCCGGGATGACCGGGACCTGCTCGGCGTGATTCGCACGAGCTTCGCGGAAAGCAGGAAGACCTACGGTAGCCCGCGGGTGTGGCTTGATCTCTACAACTGGGGCTATCGCTGCAGCGTGCATCGGGTGGCGCGCCTGATGCGCCAGGCTGGGATTCAAGGCCGTTCGCGGCCACGTAGGCAACCGGTGGACATTGGCGAGCGGCCGGTGTCGGCGATCGCACCGAACGTACTGGATCGGCGGTTCACCGCCGAGGAACCGAACCGCAGCTGGCTCGCTGACTTCACGTATGTGCCGACCGGCGAGGGCTGGCTGTTCGTGGCCGTGGTTCTCGATCTGTGCTCACGTCGCGTAGTCGGCTGGGCCATGAGAACCCGAATGACCGCCGAGCTCGTGATCGACGCGCTCCTCATGGCGATCTGGCGGCGCGGTCAGCCGCGGGAGCTGCTCCACCACTCCGACCAGGGCAGCCAGTACACGAGTGAGGAGTTCCAGCAGTTGCTTGCCGCGCACGGTGTCACCTGCAGCATGAGCCGCCGTGGCGACGTCTGGGATAATTCACCGATGGAGAGTTTCTTCTCGAGCATGAAGATCGAGTGCGTCAACCGACAACGGTTCAGCACTCGAGATCAGGCCAGGGCCGAAGTGTTCGATTACATCGAGCGGTTCTACAATCCCCGGCGCCGGCATTCGACGCTGGGCGGGATCAGCCCGATGGAGTTCGAGAAGCAGTTCGGTCTTGCTTAGGCAGGTGTCCGGGAAACCTTGGGAAACTCAGCGGGAGCAGTCTAAGGAGACGTCAGGCCGCAGGAGGAACCCCATGAAGCGCACGTGGACGATTATCGGGGTACGCGATGTGCCTGGCAGCTTCCGCTGGTACCAGTCGCTGTTCGGCCAGCCCGAGATGACTCCAGCCCACACCTACTTTGGGCAAATCCTCGACTCGGATGGAACTGTCCTGCTTTGCCTCCACGAGTGGGGCGCCCACGAGCATCCTACCCTGACGAGCCCCGATCACGCGACGCCCGGCAACGGCCTCCTCTTGTTCTTCCGTGTCGATGATTTCCGCATGGCCCTGGCAAGGGCACGCGCTCTCGTCGCGCGGCTCGAAGAAGAGCCCCACGTCAACCCGAACACTGGAACCGAGGAGTTCTCACTCCGAGACCCCGACGGGTATTACGTGACGATCAATGCGATCTCTGCGGCCTGACAAACGCATGCAGCCGTGGCGTTGGGCGTCCCGCTGAGCGAAAGCGTGCCTTCAACCACGATCTTTCGGCTTGCTCCGATGTGCGGGATGATTCGAGCGGTCACGCTCGTGCTCCTGGCGTTGCCAATCCCATTCGTGCTCAGCGCAGCATTCGGCAGGGCTTTGTTTCTTGGACCCGCCATCCTGCTGGTGGCAATTTACGCCTGGGTATGGCTTCGCTTCCGTCCCACTCGGTTCGTGGTGCACCAGAATTCCCTGGAGATCATCTGGCCACTCAAGCGGCGGCAGATTGCGCGCGACAGCATCTCGGACGTGCGCATCGTCAATGGTCGGGATCTGAAACGGGACGTCGGCTGGTGCATGCGGGTTGGGGCCGGCGGGCTCTGGGGTGGGTTTGGCTGGCTCTGGACTCAGCGACGAGGGATCGTGCAGATGTATATTTCCCGCATCAATGATCTGGTATGGATTGAACGCACGGCTGGGCGCCCCTGGCTCATTTCGCCGGAGCGACCCCAGGAGTTTGTCCACCTCTGGACCGAAGCTCGATCGCCGGGGAAGGAGACTGGCCATGGCAAAGCTAGCCGCGTGGGAGAGCTTGATCGCAGGGACTGACTGTCCCCTGTGTCTTCCACGTCCGATATACACCGGGTATCACTACTTCGTCAGAAGGATGACGGTGTCGTCGTTGTACCTTTCGCGGGACCAAACGTATCGAGGGGCCAGCACGCTCGTTTACGATCCGCGACATGTCGTTCGCATCGACCAGTTCTCGTCGCAGGAATGGCAGCAGTTCGCGACTGATATCCAGGTGGCCGAATCAGCCGTCTATCGAGTCTTCAAGCCCGATCACGTCAATGTGGAGAGCCTGGGAAACACTGTGCCACATCTGCATTTTCATATTCTGCCGAGATACAAGGTCGACGGGAGATGGGGCAGGCCCATCTGGATGACTCATCGAGGGGAAATGCCGGAGCGGCGCCTGGCTGACAGCGAGTATGCCGAGCTCGCCAGCCTCATTAATGTGGCAATCGATCATGCCGTATGACAAATCGATCCATCCTGCGCGCCTGGGTCGTCACGCCTGCACAAAAGCCGCGCCAGCCCGGAGCGGCGGTGAGCTCAGCCGCTAAAGGCGCCATGAGGCTGCGCAGCGCAGTGGCCGCCGACATCGGGTCCATGCACCGTATACGCCTTGCGGTGCTGGAGAATCGGCTTCGGGATCCGGCACGGGTTCAACCGGACGATTATCAGCGCATGCTCGAGACAGATGGCAGAGGTTGGGTTTATGAGCTCGATGGCAAAATTGTGGGTTTCGCCATTGCCGATCGCGTCAGACGAAACATCTGGGCACTGTTCGTGGCGCCGGAACACGAAGGTCATGGTATCGGGCGAACCTTGCACGACACGATGGTCGAGTGGCTCTTTCGCGCTGGGCCTGGGACCATCTGGCTTACCACCGAACCGGGCACGCGAGCCGAACGTTTCTATGTCGCCGCGGGATGGCGCCGGATCGGCATGGAAGGAAACGGCGAGGTGCGGTTTGAGCTGACGACCTCAGCGACGTCTTAACAATGCGAACGGTTCACCGCCGGCGCAACTGAACACCGCGGCCTTTCATGAAACCAAGAGTGACGCTCATTACGCTGGCGGTCGACGACCTCGAAAGGTCCGTGCGGTTCTACCAGAATCTTGGCTTCGAGACCGAAGGCGTCGTCGGGAGGGAATTCGAGCACGGCGCCGTGGCGTTCTTCGATTTGCAGCCGGGTCTTCGGCTGGCGCTCTGGCCACGCGGAAGCCTGTCGCACGATTCCGGGCTGCCGGTCGGAGCGCCGGGCGCAACGGACTTCTGCCTCGCGCACAATGTCCGCTCGAAGGCGGAAGTCGATGCCGTGATGGGCCAGGGGCGCGCCGCCGGCGCCGTAATCGTGAAGCCGGCGCAGGACACGTTCTGGGGAGGATATGCCGGGTATTTCCAGGATCCCGATCAGCACTTGTGGGAGGTGGCATGGAATCCACAGATGCTGCCGGATGAGTGAGGCACAGCACATGTGCAAGATTGCCAAATGGTCGTGTGCCGCGCTTTCGTTCGTGGCGTCGTGCTCGTCGCCGGCAGTGGCAGCCGATACGCCGGCTGTCGAGGTTCGCTTCTGCCCGGCCTCTGCGGTCCGCACCTATCCGATGGAGAGCCGGCGCGAGCTTCGCAGCCTCGTCCTGCAGAACATGGCCGTCATCAATCGCGGCGCGGCAGCCTTCGAGGTCGAGGCGATCGACCTGGAGCTCCTGCAAGACGGCCAGGTCTTCGAATCGAAGAGACTGGACGAAACTGCGGTCCGGCAGGCGGCGGAGCGCGGCGCGAAGCTGCAGGCCTCCGGAGTGCTGCAACAGGTGGCGTTTCAGTTCTGTGGCACGGACCTGATCCCGCCCTCGGTCACGCTGGCCGGTCCAACCCTCAGCCGTAACCAGGCGCTGCTCGTCGTCCAGCAGGTCTTCGCCTTTGATGAAGAGGGCGACACGGTGCGCGCCCGCGTGCACGGCGAGATCGGCGGTAAGCCAGTGGAAGTGAGCGGCACGCTCGCGATCAGCTCGGATGCCGCCCGGAACGACTATGTCTTCCCCCTGCGCGGCACGTACTTCGTCGGTTGGGGGCCCTCGCTCCACACCGGGCATCGCTGGCTGATTCCCGAGGAGTTCGCGCTCGACATCGCGAAGCTCGGCGGCAACGGGCTGACCCATCGGGGCGATGGCGTCCGCTTCGAGGACTATTACGCCTATGGCGCCGATGTGCTCGCGGCGGCGGACGGTGTCGTGGTGCACGCGACGAACGACCAGCCCGAAGACCCCCATTTCCTGCAGCGACCGGGTGAAAGCCAGGAGGCCTACTCGGTGCGACAACAGAAGAACCAGGCGGGCCTGCTCGCGAAGAGCGCGGACGCCATTGCCGGCAACTACGTGATCATCGACCACGGCAAGGGCCAGTATGCGTTGTACGCCCATCTGCAGCCGGGCAGCGTGCGCGTCCACGCCGGCGACCGGGTCAAGGCGGGCGAGGTGCTCGGCAAGCTCGGCTCGTCGGGAAACTCGACCGAACCACATCTCCACTTCCAGGTCTGCGACCAGCCCGATCCGCTGATGTGCGCCGGCATCCCCGTGGACTTCGGCAACGTTACAATTCTCTGGGCGGATGAGCCGCGGCCGATCCAGAGCGGCGACATCGTGACCACCCGGTAACGCATCCTCGCATCGCAGGACGCCATGAACCGTCAGGCCCACTGGAATAACGTCTACGAGACCAAGGCGGCGCAGGACGTGAGCTGGTATCAGCGCCGCCCGGATGCGTCGCTGGCGCTGATCGCCGCCTCCGGCGTGGGCAAGGACGCCGGCATCATCGACGTCGGCGCCGGCGCCTCCACCCTCGTCGATTGCCTGCTCGACCAGGGCTACACGCGCCTGGCCGTGCTGGATGTGTCGGGCGCGGCGCTGGCGCGCAGCCGCGAGCGCCTCGGCGCGCGTGCCGGGGCGGTCGAGTGGTTCGAGGCGGACGTGACCGTGTTCGAGCCGCCGCGCCGCTTCGGCCTGTGGCACGACCGGGCGGTGTTTCATTTCCTGACGGAGGCGGACGACCGCCGCGAGTACGCGGCGACGCTGGCACGCACTCTGCAGCCGGGCGGCGTGGTCGTCATCGCCACCTTCGCGCCGGACGGCCCGCCGAAGTGCAGCGGCCTCGACGTCATGCGTTACGATGAGCACTCCATTCTCGCGGAGCTGGGGGCGGGTTTCGAGCTGCGGGAGGTGCGCCGCGAGACGCACGTGACGCCGTGGCAGTCGGAGCAGCGTTTCATCTACTTTCGTTTTCAGTCGCGGGCAGACGCCTGACGTTCAAGCGCCGTCGTTAAGTCCCGCAGCGAGGCTCGTATGGTCAGATCCATCAGTGCCGTCGTTCTCGCCATCATCGCCTGGTTCGCGACGGCCACCGTCTGCAACTGGGTGCTGCGCGCTGCCCTCCCCGGCTATGCCGCGGTCGAAGCCGCCATGGACTTCACGCTGCCGATGCAGATCGGCCGCCTCGTTCTCGGCCTCGCGTCTTCGCTGTGCGCGGGCGTGGTCTGTGCGGCGATCGTGCGCCCGGGCAGCCCCGCACCGAAGGTGGTCGCCGGCCTCCTGCTCCTGCTGTTCCTGCCGGTGCACTATTTCTTGTGGGACAAGTTCCCCGCCTGGTATCACCTCTTTTTCCTCCTGACGCTGGTGCCGGCGGTCCTGGCCGGCGCGGCGCTCGGGCGCCGGCTGGCTCCGGCGCAAGCGTCGCCCGGCAACCAGGCGAGGGCCTGACCATGAAACGCTGGCTCCTTTCGATCGCGATCCTGCTCGTGGCCGCGCTGTCGGCGCTGGCAATCGCCCTGAGCTACGAGTCGCCGTGTCCTCCCTCGCCGGCTCACCCGGCGAACGCGAGCCTGATGAAGGCGATCGTCTATCGCTGCTACGGCTCACCGGACGTGCTCAGGCTCGAGGAGATCGTCACGCCCGTCCCCGCGGACGACGAGGTGCTGGTGAAAGTGCACGCGGCGTCCGTCAACCCGCTCGACTGGCACTACGTGCGCGGCAAGCCCTATATCATGCGGCTCGACGCCGGCATCGGCGCGCCTAAGATCCCGCGACTCGGCGTGGACTTCGCCGGCACGGTCGAGGCGGTCGGCAAGAGCGTCACGCGGTTCAAGCCGGGCGACGAGGTCTTCGGCGGCAAGACCGGCGCCTTCGCAGAGTACGTGACGGTGCGCGAGAGCCGGGCGCTGGCGCTGAAGCCGCCCGACGTGACGTTCGAGCAGGCCGGCGGCGTGGCGGTCGCAGGCATCACCGCCCTGCAGGCGCTGCGCGACAAGGGCCGGGTCCAGGCCGGACAGAAGGTCCTCATCAACGGCGCGTCCGGCGGGGTCGGCACCTTCGCGGTGCAGATCGCCAAGTCGTTCGGCGCCGAGGTGACCGGGGTCTGCAGCACGCGCAACGTGGAGATGGTGCGATCGATTGGCGCGGATCACGTCATCGATTACACGCAGGAGGATTTCACGAAGGGCGCGCAGCGCTACGACCTGATCCTCGACAACGTCGGCAATCACCCGTTCCTGGAGTACCGGCGCGTCCTCGAGCCCGACGGCGCTCTCGTCATCGTCGGCGGGCCGAGCGAGGGCGACTGGATCGGGGCGCTGACCATCCCGCTCAAGGGCATGCTGTTGTCGCCATTCGTGAGCCAGCAGTTCATCTTCTTCCTGGCTGAGCTGACCGGCGACGATCTCGCGGTCATGCGCGAGCTGATGCTGGACGGCCAGGTGACGCCGGTCGTCGACAGGCGCTATCCGCTCGCGGAAACGCCGGCCGCGATCCGGTATCTCGAAGAGGGCCACGCCCGCGGCAAGGTGATCATCACCGTCGATCAGGCCGAGCCGTGAAAACGTGACAGGCCTTATACTTTGCTGACTCAGAGGAGACTGCATGACAGCAAAGTCCGAAACTTCCCGTAACGTTCACCTCGCGCTTCTCCTGGCCGCGGCATTCCTGTGCGGCCAGGCGTCGGCAGCCAGCGCGGTGCCTACGCAGCTGCCGCGCACGGTGCGGCCGTTGCACTACGACGTGTCCCTGGACCCCGATCCCGGGGCCCTGACCTATTCCGGTCACGTCGCGATCGACATCGAGGTCCTGCAGCCGACCGACCGCATCACGCTCAACGCGGCCGACATCAGGTTCACGAACGTCGTGCTCACGGGCGGCGGCGCACCCGACTCGCGTCCCGTGGGCACCGAGATGCGCGAAAGCGATCAGACGGCCACGTTCACGTTCGCGAGCCGCATCCCCGCAGGGCGCCACCAGCTCGTGCTCGACTACGAGGGCCGCATCAACACCCAGGCGTACGGGCTTTTCGCCATCGACTACACGAGCGCGGCCGGGCCGAGGCGCGCGCTCTTCACGCAATTCGAGAGCGGCGACGCTCGTCGCGTCATCCCGAGCTGGGACGAGCCCGCCTACAAGGCCACGTTCACGCTCGCCGTGAGCGCCGCGAACGGCATGATGGTGGTCGGCAACATGCCGCCCGAAAGGTCGGAGGACATCGGCGGCGGCCGGACGCGCACCCACTTCGCGCAGACGCCGAAGATGTCGAGCTATCTTGTCTTCTTCGCTGTCGGCGACTTCGAGCGGGCCACGGCGAAGGCGGACGATGCCGAGGTCGGCGTCGTCACGCAACGCGGGCTCACCGCACAGGCGGCGTTCGTGCTCGAGTCCTCCAGGGCGATCATGCACGAGTACGACGAATACTTCGGCATCCCCTACGCGCTGCCGAAGCTCGACAACGTCGCCGCACCGGGCGGGAGCCAGCAGTTCGGTGGCATGGAGAACTGGGGCGCGATCCTCACCTTCGAGTACGCGATCCTCCTCGACCCGACGATCGCGACCGCCGCCGACACGGAGCTCGCCTTCACGATGGCCGCCCACGAGATGGCCCACCAGTGGTTCGGCGACCTCGTCACCATGCAGTGGTGGGACGATCTCTGGCTCAACGAGGGATTCGCGTCCTGGATGGAGAGCCGCATGACGGCGCGGCTGCACCCGGAATGGCACACCGCGCTGCAATCGGTCGGCGGCCGCGACGTGGCGATGGAACGCGACGCACTCGCCACCACGCATCCGGTCGTGCAGCACGTGGAGACCGTCGTGCAAGCAGACCAGGCATTCGATGCCATCACCTACATGAAGGGCGAGTCCGTCATCCACATGCTCGAGAGCTACGTCGGCGACGATGCCTGGCGCGCCGGCGTGCGCGCGTACATGCGCGACCATGCCTACGACAGTACCGTGTCGGAAGATCTGTGGCGAGCGATCGAGGCCACCGCGAAGCTCCCGGTCGGTGCGGTGGCGAAGGACTTCACGCTGCAGCCGGGCGTGCCGCTCATCCGCGTCGAGGCCGCGAGCTGTGAAGGCAATGTCACAAAGCTCCGCCTGACGCAGGGCGAGTACACGAAGGACCGGGCCGGCAAGCGGCCGCTCACCTGGCGCGTGCCCCTGATCGCGGCGACCGTGGGCGGCGCGGCGCCGGCGCGCACGCTGGTCGAGGGCGGCAAGGCGACGCTCGAGGTGCCCGGCTGCGGGCCCGTGATCGTCAACGCCGGCCAGAGCGGCTACTACCGCACGCTCTACGGCGAGAAGCACTTTGCGCGTGTCGCTGGCAACTTCGCCGCGGTCGCGCCGATCGACCAGCTCGGCGTCCTGGCCGACAGCTGGGCGCTCGGGCTCGCGGGCCTGCAGCCGGTGACGGACTTCCTCGAGCTCGCCGTGGCGACCCCCGTGACCGCCGAGCCGCAGGTCTGGCGGCGGATCGCCGGCGTCCTGAACAGCATCAACGACTACTACGACGGCGAGCCCGCACAGCAGGCCCGCTTCCGCCATTTCGCGGCCGCGCTGCTCGCGCCGGTCATGGCGCGCGTCGGCTGGGTGGCGCAGCCCGGCGAGCGCAACGATGTCGCCATCCTGCGCGGCAGGCTGATACAGACGCTGGGCGCGCTCGGCGATCCGGCGGTCGTCGCCGAGGCGCGGCGCCGTTACGCCGCGCGCGAGAGCGATCCCGCCGCGCTGCCGGTGCCGCTGCGCCTGCCGGTCCTCGGCGTCGTCGCGCGCCATGCGGACGCGGCGACCTGGGAGGAGCTGCACGCGGCGGCGCGCGCCGAGAAGTCTCCGCTCGTCAGGGACCGTTACTACGAGCTGCTCGCCTCCGCCGAGGACCCGGCGCTCGCGCGGCGCGCGCTCGAGCTCGCGCTGACGCCCGAGCCCGGCGCGACGACGAGTCCGAACATGATCACCGCCGTGGCGCAGCTGCATCCCGATCTCGCCTTCGACTTCGCGCTAGGGCATCTCGATGCCGTGATGGAGAAGGTGGACGCGCCGTCTCAGACGCGCTTCCTGCCCTCACTGGCCGAGCGCTCCACCGATCCCGCGATGATCGCCAAGATCAACGCCTATGCCGCCGCGCATCTCCCGGCGAGCGCGCGTCGTGACGCGGAAACCGCTGCCGCCGGCGTCGCCTACCGCGTGAGAGTACGCGCGGAGCGGCTGCCGGCGATCGATGCGTGGCTGCCGCAAGGCGACATAACACCGGGCAGTTCGGGCACCGCTGGCGGCTCGTGAAGACGGCTGCTACTGTTTACGCAAGAAGAACGATAACGAGATTCCGCCGTGACCCCACTGCCGCTCCGCGCGCAGATCGTGCGCGCGCTCGTCCTGCTCGTCGCGACGCCGGCGCTCCTGGCCTTTGCCTTTTACGACGCGAGCTGGCTTCCCCCCTACACGTATGAAAAGTGGGGCGACCCGGCGATCCCGACCGGCGCGACGGTGTACTGGAGCCTGATGCCCGTCGGCACTGCGGGCTCGGAGTACTGCAGCTCGGCGTGCCCGGGCACGAGCACGCTCACGCTGCCGAACTTCTACGACTGGACGACGCACAGCTTCTCGCCCGTTCAGCTCACGGATCCGGCGATCTTCGGCTACATCCGCGCGGCGTTCCGCGCCTGGGGCGCGGCCGCGGGCGTCAACTTCGTCTACGTGCCGAACGATTCCGGCGTGGCGATCAACGACCCGGCGGCCGAGCCGCCCGCGACCGGGCAGATCCGCATCGGCGTCTTCGACATGGGGTTCAACGGACCCGCGCTCGGCTATGCGCCGCCGCCGAACGGCTTCTATCCCAACAGTCTCGACTTCGCGACCGGCGCCGGCGACGTGATCTTCAACAGCAACAGCATCTATGCCTTCCAGAATCCCGCCGGCGCGGAAGGATCGCCCCTCGAGTCCTATCCGGAGGGCGGCGGCTCCTTCCTCAACGACTTCCAGGGGCTGGTCCTGCACGAGATCGGTCACGCGCTCGGCCTCGATCACACCGACGTCGCGAGCGCGGTGATGTGCGGCTGGCCGCATCCGTGCACCTATGATGATCCGCAGACTTACGTCATCAACCGCCAGCCCGAGCCGGACGACGTCGCCGGGATGCAGACGCTCTACGGTCCGCCCGCCGACGGCGACGGCGACGGCGTGCCCAACGCCATCGACAACTGCATGTCGGTGGCGAACAACGACGCGGGGACCGTGCCGAATTCCAACAGCGTGCCGAAGACGCAGCTCGACGCCGATGGCGACGGCTACGGCAACTTCTGCGATGCGGACATCAACCAGAGCGGCAGCACGACGGTGGCCGACTACACGCGGCTGCGCAACGTGCTGAACCGCCCCTACAACTACAACGCCGACTCCGCCGCGGCCGACATGAACGGCAGCGGCAGCGTGACCACGGCCGACTACACCCTCCTGCGCAACCGGCTCAACACGCCGCCCGGGCCCTCCGGGTTCGCGCCCTGAGTCAGCAGTTTTGCATCAACCTGTTAGTCCGTCCGGCCGGACGTGAGACGCCGGTACTCCGCCATGTGGCGGATAGCCTCGCGCGGCTTGCGGAGCACCTTGCAGAGTAGCGCCAGGTTGTAGTGGCAGTCGGCGAGCTGCGGATCGGCGCTCAGCGCCGCGACGTAGGACTCGTGAGCCTCGCGAGTGCGGCCGAGATCCTCGAGCAGCACGCCGAGGTTGAAGAGGAGCAGCGGCTGCGCGCCGCAGGCCTCGATCGCCTCGCGGTAGACCGCCTCGGCCTTCGCGAGCTGCCCGGACTCGTGCAACAGGCGGCCGAGATTGACGCGCGGCTCCGCGCACGTGCCGTCCGATGCGATGGCTTCCTCGTACGCGTGGATGGCGCTCTCCGGATCCTCGTGCTCGAGCGCAACGCCCCGCGCGAACCATTCCTCGTCGTCGGCAGCCGGAGCGCTCTTCTGCTCGAGCACGCTGAGCGAGCCGTCGGCCGGGTCGCCGTCGAAGGCGAGCAGGTACTGGCCGGAGCCTGGGTGCCAGCGGCTGCCGCCCTCCTTCACCACGATGCGGTCTCCGACCGCACAGATGCTCAAGCCCGAGAGCGGCATGGCCGCCGGCAGGCGCCGCCGCAGCTCCTTGACCGAGCGCGTGATCCGCTGGCGCGAGACGTTGGCGCTCGCGAGCGTCTGCGCCGTGCGCAACACGATCAGGTCCTGGAAGGAGAAGCGCAGGCTGCGGCCCGGGCCGCGCTGCGGCGAGACGAACCCGGCGGTGACGAACGAACGGATCGTGCTGCGCGACAGGTGCAGCAGCTTCTCGATCTCGCGGACCCCGTACTGCTCCATGAATTCCGCTTGCCGTCGCCCCTACTTCCTCGCCCGGCGCGCCGCCGGGGCGGCCACCGCCCGCTTGGGTGGCTTGCGCGCCGGAGCCGGCGCCTCGGCCGGACGCGCCCGCGCCTTCGCCGGCGCCTTCTTCTCGAGGCTCGCGCGCAGCGCCTCCATGAGGTCGATGACCTGTGCGCCGCGCCCCTCGGGCTCCTCGGCGAGCGTGATCTCCTCGCCCTCCACCTTCTTCTGGATCGCCGCCTCGACGCGCTCGCGCACCTCGTCCTTGTACGCGGTCGGGTCGAAGCGGTCGGAAGTCTGCTGATCGATCAGCTGCTCGGCGAGCTTCAGCTCGGCCGGCCTCACGTCGGTCTTCGGGATGTCGAGATCCTTGATCGAGCGGACCTCGGCCGCATAGAGGAGCTGCTGCATGACGAGCCCGTCCTCCACGGGACGGATCATGACGATGTACTGCTTGCCGCGCGCCGCCCAGCGGCCGATCGCGCAGCGCCCGGACTCCCGCAGTGCCCTCGTGAAGAGCGCGTACGGCTTCGCGCCGCCCTTGTCGGGGCCGAGGTAGTAGGCCTTGTCGAAGTAGACCGGATCGATGGCCTTGATCGGCAGAAATTCGGTGATGTCGGCGGCATGCGTGCCCACTTCCTCCAGCGCCTTCAATTCCTCCGGCGTGAACATCACGTACCGGTCCTTCGCGAATTCATAGCCCTTCGCCATGTCCTCGCGCGGCACCGGGATGTCCTCCTTGATGCACATGTACTGCTGCCTGACGCGCGAGCCGCAGGTCTTGTGCAGGAGATTGAACGATATCCCGCGGCTCGCCTCGGTGGCCGAGTAGAGCTTCACCGGGATGGAGACGAGCCCGAACGAGATCGTCAGTGAACCAATGGATCGTGCAGCCATGCTTGATCTCCCCGTCCTCAGATCTTCGCGCGCTTGAGTGCGCGCTCGACACTCTGCTTCCTGCTCAACGCCTCCCGCCACCGGTCGCCGGTCTCGGAGAGGCGCTGCGCCACGTTCGTGATCCTGAAATCGAGCGGATGCGCCCCGGTCAACTCGTCCCAGTCGAGCGGCATGGACACCGGCGCTCCTGCCACCCCCCGCGGCGAGTACGCGACGTTCAGCGTCTTGCCGCGAACGTTCATATTGTAGTCCATGAAGATCTTGCCTGTCCGCCTGGTCACGCTCCATTCGAGCGTGATGTCACGGGGGTGCTGGCGCATGAGATGGCGGCCGACCAGCTCGGAGAACTGGCGCGCGGCATCGAAATCGAGCGTGCGCTTGACCGGCACGAAGATGTGCAGTCCCGTCTTGCCGGAGGTCTTGACGATCGGCTCGAGCGACATGGTCTGCAGCAGGTCGCGCAGCCAGGACGCCACCTCCTTGCACGTCTCGAAGGCGGCCGTGTTCAGCTCCGGCTCCGCACCGGCCGCCTCCTTGCCGGAATAAATGTAAGGATCGAGATCGAACACGATGTAATCCGGGTAGTTGAGGATCGACCCTTCCAGCGATGCGAGCGAGCTCGCGTAATCCGTGCTGTCCGTCACCGCATCGGGACCCGGGCGCGCGCTCGAGTGCCACACGTGGAACTCGAGCGTCCCCGACTGCGCGAGCCACAGGAGCGTCGGCAGGTTGTTGCACACGAGATACTCGTGACTTTCTTCCTTGGTGCCGGAGAAAACCGTGATGGTGTCCGCAAAGCCGGGTTTCTCCTGGTCCCAGTGCTTCTGGAAGAAGCGCTGCCCGCCGATGCCGTCCGGCATGCGGATCATCGTCAGCGGGCGGTCGGCGAGATGCGGCAGGATGTAGGGCGAGACCTGCGCGAAGTAGCGCAGCAGGTCGCGCTTCGTGAGCGCGGGCTGCTGGAGCGATTCGTCCTCGGGCCAGTAGACCCGGTCGAGATGGGTGAGGCGGATGCGATGCGGGCCGACCGCGAGCGCGAAGGCGGCCTTCGGGCTCTCGAGCTGGGACAGTACTTCGCCGATCTCGCCGTCCGCGTGGTTTCCGGACCGCCCCGTGCCCGGCTTGGCCGCCTGCGCCGCCGCGGCGCGCCTGACCGTCTTCGGATCGATGTCGTCGCGCAGGCGCACGAAGACCGGGGCGCGCAGCGCGTCGTCGTCCGTCCAGCTGTGGAAGCGGATCTCCGCGACCGTCTTCGGCTCGACCCAGGTGACCGGGCCGTTCAGCGGGGGCTTGTCGGCGAACGGGCTGGTCTTGCGCTTCAGCCTCTCCAGCCGCGCCCGGACCTGGCCGAGCGTGCGGCTGTCGAAGCCGGAGCCGACGTGCGAGGCGTAGCGGAGCTTCCCCTTGTCCCGGTAGCCGACGAGGAGCGCCCCGAGCGGACCGCGCGAGTTCCGGCCCTGCGTGTAGCCGCCGATGACGAACTCCGCCGTCAGCGTGGGCTTCACCTTCAGCCACGAAGGCGAACGCTTGCCCGCCTCGTAGCGGCTCTCGGCGCGCTTGCCGACGACGCCCTCGAAGCCGCTCGCGAGCGCGGCGTCGCGCATGGCGAGCCCGTCGTTCGACGCGTGCACGAGCCGGACGAGCGGTGACGGCAGCAGGCATTGCGCGAGATAGCGCCGCCGGTCCTGGTAGGGCGTCTTGCGCAGGTCGACGCCGCCGAAATGCGGCAGGTCGAAGGCGTAGAACACGGCCGGCATGTTGCGGTCGGCCGCGGCGATCTCCCGCTCGGTCCTGAGCTGCACGCGGTTCTGCAGCGCGTTGAACGAGGGCCGGCCGCCTGCGTCGAAGCAGACGATCTCGCCATCGAGGATCATATCGGCGCCCTGCGTCGCGAGCTCGGCGACGAGCGCCGGGAAGCTCGCCGAGAGATCGAGCCCGCGCCGCGAGCGCAGCCTGACCCCGGAGCCCTCGATGAAGGCGAGCACGCGGTAACCGTCGAGCTTCGGCTCCCACATCCAGCCCGGCTTGTTGAAGGGCTGCTCGCCGATCTCGGCGAGCATGGGCGCGAGCCGCGCGGGCATCGGCGCGGGCTCGCCGCTCGGCACGAGCCGGGCGGCCGGGATGCGGTGGAGGGGAACGGCCGCGATCTCCTCGACCGTCGCGCCGGAGAGCACCGAGCGGTCGTTCCGCGTCACGTCCTCCTTCGACACGAAACGGTCCTTGTGCTTGATGAGGAGCCAGCTCTTCGCATCCTTCGTGCGCACCAGGGCGAATGAACCCTTGAGCTTCTCGCCGCGGAGCTGGATGCTGAGCTTGCCCTTCCCGATCCCCTCGCGAACGTCGCGCTCGGCGCGCTTGCGATCGTGAAACCAGGTCGCGCCGCCCTCGTCGGGCGAATAGACGCCGCAGTCCCAGACGATCACCTCGCCCGCGCCGTACTGCTTGGCGGGGATGACGCCCTCGAACGAGCCGTAGTCGTAGGGATGGTCCTCGACGTGCACCGCGAGGCGCTTGTCGGCGGGATCGAGCGACGGACCCTTCGGCACGGCCCAGGACTTGAGCACCCCGTCGCACTCGAGGCGGAAGTCGTAGTGCATCCGTCGCGCCGAGTGCTGCTGCACGACGAAGAGGAGCGGCCCACTGCCCGGCGCGCTCACTGCCGGCGCCGGCTCCGGCGTCGCGGTGAACTTCCGCTTCGCGGCGTATTCGCTAAGCTTGGTCCTGGCCATCCTCTTATTCTAGGTAGTTCAGGGCACGACCGTGACAGCACCGCCCCGGAAAGCAGCCAATCGCCTTTTCGCGTCGCGGCTCCTCGCCGGCGCGAGCGGTTATTCCTACAAGGAGTGGAAGGGCAGCTTCTACCCGCAGGACCTGAAGCCTGAGGCGATGCTCGCGTATTACGGCGAGCGCCTGCCGACCGTCGAGATCAACAACACCTTCTACCGGATGCCGAAACAGGAAGTGCTCGACAACTGGGCACGGGCGACGCCCGAGCGCTTCCGCTTCGCGATCAAGGCCCCGCGGCGCATCACGCACATGGCGCGCCTCAAGGCCGACGCGGCGCGCGAGCCGGTCGGCTATCTCTACAGCACTCTTGCCGCTCTCGGCCCGAAGCTCGGCGCAGTACTCTTCCAGCTCCCGCCTTTCATGAAGAAGGACCTGGCGCGGCTCGCCGAATTCCTCGCGCTGCTGCCCGAGGGTCACCGCGCCGCGTTCGAGTTCAGGAACGCCAGCTGGTTCGCCGACGACGTCTATGACGCGCTGCGCGGCGCGGGCGCGGCGCTCTGCCTCTCGGAGCGCGCAGACGACGAGCCGCCGCCGCTCGTCGAGACGGCGCCGTGGGGCTACGTGCGGCTGCGGCTCGAGCAGTACTCCGATGCGGACCTCGCGCGCTGGGCGGACCGGCTCGCGGCGACGGGCTGGCAGGAGATCTTCGCGTACTTCATGCACGAGCTGACCGCCCCGGCGTACGCCGCGACGCTGATGACCAGGATCCCCGCGCCGGCGGACCGCGGGCCGTAACGCCCGATCAGGCGAGCGCCTTCTGCGGCGGGGTCCAGGGCTGGCCCAGCGCCTTCGCCACGGCCTCGAAGGTGATGACGCCGCGGTGCACGTTCAACCCGGCGAGGAGCCCGGGTTCGTCGAGCAGCGCCTTCCTGTAGCCCTTGTCGGCGAGCGCGAGCGTGTAGGGCAGCGTCGCGTTGTTGAGCGCGAAGGTCGAGGTGCGCGGCACGGCTCCCGGCATGTTCGCGACGCAGTAGTGCACGACGCGCTCCTCGACATAGGTCGGGTTGGAGTGGGTCGTCGGGCGGCTCGTCTCGAAGCAGCCGCCCTGGTCGATCGCGACGTCCACCAGCACGGAGCCGGGGCGCATCTCCTTCAGCATCGCGCGCGTGACGAGCCGCGGCGCCTCCGCGCCCGGCACGAGCACCGCGCCGATCACGAGGTCGGCGTCGGCGACGTACTGCTCGATCGCCTCGACCGTCGAGTAGATCGTGTTGAGCCGGCCGCCGAACTGGAAGTCGAGCTCCTTCAGGCGCGGCAGCGAGCGGTCGATCACCGTGACCTGCGACTCCATGCCCATCGCCACCCGGATGGCGTTCGTGCCGACGACGCCCCCGCCGATCACGACGACGTTCGCCGCCTTCACGCCGGGCACGCCGCCGAGCAGGATCCCCGCCCCGCCGGCCTCGCGCTCGAGGCAATGCGCGCCCGCCTGCACGGCCATGCGTCCCGCGACCTCGCTCATCGGCGAGAGCAGCGGCAGCGTGTTGCCCGGGCCCGTGACCGTCTCGTAGGCGATGCCGACGACGTCGGCCGCGAGCAGGCTCCGGGTCTGCTCGGGGTCGGGCGCGAGGTGCAGGTACGTGAACAGCACCTGCCCCTTCTTCATCAGCGGGAACTCGTTCGCCTGCGGCTCCTTCACCTTCACGATCATGTCGGCCCAGGACCACACCTCGGTCGCGGCCTTGCCGATCGCGGCGCCCGCGCGCCGGTAGTGCTCGTCGTTCACGCCGATGCCGATGCCGGTGCCGGTCTCGACCATCACCTCGTGCCGGCGTGCGACGAGCTCGCGCACGCTGGTCGGCGTCAGCCCCACCCGGTATTCGTCTTTCTTGATTTCCTTCGGGACTCCGATGCGCATGGTCGTCTCCTGGGTGCCGGGTCTTAAGTTGTTAAGTTATTGTTAGAGTCGCCGCCATAACTTAACAACTTAAGGCCCGGCACCTACATCGTGGGCATGGAAAAACCGCCGGCGTCGTCCTGGCCGGCTTCCTGTCCAGGTTGGCGTGAAAAACCATCCACACCGTCCTGACCAGCCGGCCAGCGCGACGTCACCGTCTTCATCCGGGTATAGAACCGCACGCCTTCGGCGCCGTGCATGTTGCTGTCGCCGAAGAGCGAGTGCTTGTGGCCGCCGAAGCTGTGGAAGGCCATGGGCACGGGGATCGCGACGTTGATGCCGACCATGCCGGCGTCAACGTGCGCCGCGAACTCGCGCGCCGCGCCGCCGCTCGCCGTGAAGATCGCGGCGCCGTTCGCGTACTCGTGGCCGTTCACGACCGCGAGGGCCTCCTCCGCGTTCGCGACCCGCACGATGCACAGTACCGGCCCGAAGATCTCCTCGCGCCAGACGCGCATCGCAGGGCTCACCCGGTCGAAGAGCGTCGGCCCGAGGAAGAATCCGCGCTCGTGACCGGCGACCCGCGTGCCGCGGCCGTCGGCGGCGAGCTCCGCGCCCTCTTCGATGCCCGCCTCGACACAGGCGAGCACGCGCTGCCGGTGCTCGGCGCTGATGAGTGGTCCCATGTCGGTCGCGGCGTCCGTGCCCGGCCCGACGCGCAGCCGCGCGATGCGCGCGGTCAGCGCCGCGCGCAGCCGCTCGCCCGCCGCTCCGACCGCGACCGCGACCGCAATCGCCATGCAGCGCTCGCCGGCCGAGCCGTAGGCCGCGCCCATGAGCGCGGCGGCCGCCTGCTCCATGTCGGCATCGGGCATGACGACCATGTGATTCTTGGCGCCGCCAAGGGCCTGCACGCGTTTGCCCGCCGCCGCGCCGCGCTCGTACACGTGCCGGGCCACGGGCGTCGAGCCGACGAAGCTCAGCGCTGCCACGCCGGGATGATCGAGCAGCGCGTCCACCGCCACGCGATCGCCGTGCACGACGTTGAAGACGCCGGGCGGCAGACCCGCCTGCGCGAAGAGCTCCGCGAGCCGCACCGCGCAGGACGGGTCCTTCTCGGAGGGCTTCATGACGAAGGTGTTTCCGCAGGCGATCGCCAGCGGAAACATCCAGAGCGGCACCATGGCCGGGAAATTGAACGGGCTCACGCCGGCGCACACGCCGAGCGGCTCGCGCATGGACGCGCAGTCGATCCCGGAGCCGACGTCGCGGCTGAACTCGCCCTTGAGGAGATGCGGGATGCCGCAGGCGAACTCGACCACTTCCAGACCCCGCTGCACGGAGCCCTCCGCGTCGGCGAGGGTCTTGCCGTGCTCGGCCGTGACGATCCGCGCAAGCTCGGCGCGCTGCCGCTCGATGAGCTCCTTGTAGCGGAACAGGACGCGCGCGCGCTGCACGGGTGGCGTGTCGCGCCAGGCGGGAAACGCGGCCTGCGCGATGGCCACGGCGCTCGCCACGAGCCCCGCGTCGGCGAACGGCACGTCCCCCGTCACCTCGCCGGTCGCGGGATCGAAGACCTCGCCGTGGCGCCCGGCGCCCGCCACCGCGCGGCCGCCGATCCAGTGCGGGATCGGCGCGCTCGTCCGGGCCTTGCGGGCCTGCTGCTGCATGCTGCCCGTCAATCCACGGCCTGGATCGCGGCGCGCAGCGTCCCGGCGATCTGCGCGATGTCCTTCTCCGCGACGATCAGCGGCGGAGTCAGGGCGATGATGTCGCCGGTCGTGCGCACCAGCACGCCGGCGTCGTAGCAGCGGCGGAACACGTCCATGGCGCGCAGCGTCGGCGCGCCCGCGCGCGGCGCGAGCTCGACCGCGCCCATGAGGCCGGCGTTGCGGATGTCGATCACGTGCCGACAGCCCTTCAGCGAGTGCAGCGCCTCCTCGAAGACCGGCGCGATCTTCTTCGCGCGCGCGAACAGGTCCTCCTCGCGGTAGACCTCGAGCGCCGCCAGCGCCGCGGCCGTGGCGAGCGGGTGCCCCGAGTAGGTGTAGCCGTGGAAGAACTCCACCGCGTAGTCCGGCCCCGTCATGAACGCCTCGTAGATGCGCCGGTCCACGATCACGGCGCCCATCGGCACGACCCCGCTCGTGAGGCCTTTCGCCGTGGTCACGATGTCCGGCTGGATGCCGAAAGTCTTCGCGGCGAAGCTCTCGCCCGTGCGGCCGAAGCCGGTGATGACCTCGTCCAGGATCAGCAGGATGCCATGTTTCGAGCAGATCGCGCGCAGGCGCTCGAGATAGCCCTGCGGCGGGGGCAGCACGCCCGCGGACCCGGCGATGGGCTCGACGATCACCGCCGCGATGGTCGAGGCGTCGTGCAGCGCGACGAGCCGCTCGAGCTCATCCGCCAGGTGAGCGCCCCAGGCCGGCTGGCCGCGGCTGAACGCGTTGTGCTCGAGGTCGTGCGTGTGCGGCAGGTGGTCCACGCCGGGCAGCATGCTCGCCGCGAACATCTTGCGGTTCGCGACCATGCCGCCGACCGAGAGGCCGCCGAAACCCACGCCGTGGTAGCCCTTCTCCCGGCCGATGAGCCGCGTGCGCTGCGCCTCGCCGCGCGCGCGGTGATAGCCGATGGCGATCTTCAGCGCCGTGTCCACGGCCTCCGAGCCCGAGTTCACGAAGAAGACGTGGTCGAGGCTCCCCGGCGCCAGCCCCGCGATGCGCGCGGCCAGCTCGAAGGCGGCCGGATGACCCAGATTGAACGCGGTCGCGTAGTCGAGCCTGCCCGCCTGCTCGCGCACGGCGGCGACGATCTTCGGATGACAGTGGCCGGCATTGCAGCACCACAGCCCCGCGATCGCATCGAGAATGCGCCGGCCGTCGTGCGTGGTGTAATGCATGCCCTCCGCCGCGACCAGGAGGCGCGGATCCTTCTTGAACTGCCGGTTCGGCGTGAAGGGCATCCACAGCGCTTCGAGGTCCGGTAACGGGGTCGCGGCGGCTGGGCTCATGACGGCATCCGGGACGAACACGGGGACGGAGGCGTTCTCGTACCGTAGCGTGTTTCCGAATGGCCCGCCAGACCCGGGGGCGCTAGAATTTCACCGATGAAACGCATCCCCGCCATCAAGACCGCAATGACGCCCTTCCCGTACTCGGTGGAGGCGAGCGCGCCCGTCGCGCAGGCCCAGGACTTCATGCGCGAGCATCGCATCCGCCATCTGCCCGTGACCGAGAACGGCAGGCTGTCCGGAATCATTTCCGATCGCGACATCAAGCTCGTGCTCGGCCCCGACTTCGCCTATCCGAACGGCAAGGAGCTGCGCGTCGGCGACGTCATGGTGCGGGATCCGTACGTCGTGGACCTCGACACGCGGCTCGACGACGTGCTGCATCACATGGCGGCGCACCAGCTCGGCTCTGCGCTCGTCACGCGCGAGGGCAAGCTCGCGGGCGTCTTTACGACCACCGATGCCTGCCGGCATTTCGCCGACTTCCTGCGCGAGCAGTTCCGCCGCGCCGGCGGCGGCGATGCCGCCTGAAGCGCCCGACGGGAGGACGCCCTTGGCCCACGACAAGAAAACTCCGCGCGACTTCCGGCCGCTCAACATCGCGGTGCTCACGGTGTCGGACAGCCGCACGGAGGAGAACGACACCTCCGGACAGCTGCTGGTCGCGCGCATCAGGGAGTCGGGCCACTGCGTGGCCGCGAAGAAGATCGAGAAGGACGACCGCTATCGCTTGCGGGCGATCGTCTCGGCCTGGATCGCCGATCCCGGGGTGGACGCCGTGATCACGACCGGCGGCACCGGGCTCACCGGACGGGACGGCACGCCCGAGGCGCTGCTGCCGCTCCTCGACAAGGAGATCCTCGGCTTCGGCGAGCTCTTCCGCGCGATCTCCTACGAGGAGATCGGCACATCCACGCTGAATTCGCGCTGCCTCGGCGGCGTCGCCAACGGCACCTTCCTTTTCTGCCTGCCAGGGTCGACGGGCGCCTGCGCGACCGGCTGGGACAAGATCCTCGCCCACCAGCTCGACTACCGCACCCGGCCCTGCAACTTCGTGGAGCTCATTCCCCGCCTGACGGAGAAGTAAACATGCAGCCGTCATCGCGAGCACAGCCGGCGGATCTCGAGGTCCTCCAGATCCCCTGCCTCGAGGACAACTACGGTTATCTCATCCGCGATCCGGAAACCGGCGTCACGGCCACCATCGACACGCCCGACCCCGACGGCGATACTGAAGGCGCTGGCGCACAAGGGCTGGGAGCTCGACTACATCCTCAACACGCATCACCACGCGGATCACGCCGGCGGCAACCTCGAGATCAAGCGGAAGACCGGCTGCCGCATCATCGGGCCGCGTGCGGACGCCACGCGCATTCCCGGCATCGACGTCACGGTCGGCGACGGCGACACCTTCGATTTCGGCTCGCGGCGCGCGCGCGTCTTCGACACGCCGGGCCACACGCGCGGTCACATCGTCTACGTGTTCGATGACGACCATGCCGCGTTCGTCGGCGACACGCTCTTCGTCATGGGTTGCGGCCGGCTCTTCGAGGGCACGCCCGCGCAGATGTGGAACTCGCTGCAGAAGCTCCTCGCGCTGCCGGACGAGACGCGCGTCTACTGTGCGCACGAATACACGCAGAAGAACGCGCGCTTCGCGCTCACGGTGGAGCCCGGCAATCGCGATCTCGTCGCGCGGGCTGCCGAGGTGGACCAGATCCGCAGCAAGGGCCTGCCCACGGTGCCCTCGACCATCGGCCGCGAGCGCAGGACGAACCCGTTCCTGCGTCCCGACAGCCCGAATCTCCAGCAGACCCTCGGTCTCGCCGGCGCCCCGCTCGTCGACGTGTTCGCGGAGACGCGCCGCAGGCGCAACGAGTTCTAGGCATGCTCGAAGAGACGACCGTCACCTGCCCGCATTGCTGGGAGACCGTCTCGCTCACGCTCGACCTCTCCGAGGACCGCCAGGAATACATCGAGGACTGCCCGGTGTGCTGCCACCCGATGCGCGTCGTCGTCACGGCCGACGACGGCGAGCTCGTGGACGTGCAGGCGGATCAGGCCTGAAGCGGGGTGAGCAGCGGCACCCCGCTGCGAATCAATCCTCCGGGCGCGCTGCCAAGTCGCCATTGAGAGGCCTCGCGCGCGACGGGTAGAATGCCGCCTCTTTTCGACGCGCCCGTAGCTCAGTTGGATAGAGCACCAGGCTACGAACTTGGGGGTCGGCGGTTCGAATCCGTCCGGGCGCGCCATCCGCCGGCCCATTCGCCAGCCTTCCTTGCCGCACGGCAAGGACAATTGTTAAAAACACCCTGTAACTTATTATTCTAATTAGTTATATTTGTCGACAGAACAACAACGAACGGACGGCGTTCCGACGTCGCTCTCTCTCTTGAGAACCAGACGACATCTCCGCTTCGGCACGGCGTGGCGCCGGCGCGCATTCGCGCGCCGCATCGCGCGAGCACGGCATGAATCGAGGCGCATCATCGGCAGACTGCTGGTGATGGCGCGCGGCCGCTACGGCGCACTCTGAAGCGCCGATCGTCCGCACGGCCGGCTTGCGGCCAACCCGTATTCCGGCAGCGCGCGCTCTTATCGCATAATGCGCCGTCGCGGGCCGACCGTATCCAGTCTGACCGCCGCGACGAAGTTACTGCATCGATTCGCGCCAACTCATGAACATGGACACAGGACCTGCCCGGGCCTTTCGCGGAGCTTTGCTCCTCGCCTTCTGCGCGGTGGCCGCGTTGGCGGCTTCTCCTGCTCGCTGGTACACGCCGGGCCAGATGGAGCGCGGCCTGACGATCTACGCCGAGAACTGCGCCGTCTGCCACGGCAAGTCCGGCGAAGGCCAGCCGAACTGGGACCAGCCCGATGAGATGGGTTTCTATCCGGCGCCACCGCTGAACCCGACCGGCCACGCCTGGCATCATCCGCTCGCCGACATGCTGCAGACCCTGGAGCTGGGCGGCGGGCCGAGCGGCGGAACGATGCCGTCGTTCTCCGGGATTCTCGATGACGACGCGAAGCGCGCGGTCATCGCTTACGTCCAGAGCCTGTGGCCCGACGACATGTACGAGAGCTGGGCGGCGATCGATCGGGGCGAGGCGAAGCCGCCGCCCATGCCGGGACACGAGCACTGAGCACAACCGACTCCGCGCGAGGAATCACATGACGCGTCTCGTTTCGACCGGCGCCGCAGTCCTGGCGGCACTGCTCCCCTTCGCGAGCGGAGCTCACGGCCCGGTGCCGAGAGTGCCCGAAGCCGGCACGGCGACGGCGAGACTCTTTACCTCCGATTCGGCCACCGGCCAGGTGATCGTGGTGGACATCCCGGGCGGCGAGATCGTCGCCCGCCTCGCGACGCCGCCGAACATCATCCTGCTTGCCCTCTCGACCGATGCGCGGCACGTCGTTGCGATGCGCGGCCGCAATACGGATCGCGACACGATCACTTTCATTGACAGCGGGTTCGACGGCGCGCAGGTACGCTTCCCGACCATCGTCCGCACGCTCGCCGGCAACGCGCCGGGAGGCGAGCACGAGGGGCGCCTGTTTGCCGTGGGCGGACGCGATGCGATCTTCCAGGAGGGCAGCGCACGGATCGACATCCTCGAGCCTGGCAGCTACTCGCCGATGGCGCAGATGAAGCTGGCAGCGCCGGATCACTACCACTATCTCGAGGTCGGCAAGTACCTCTACGTCGGCCACCTGGCCCGGGGCTTCGTGCAGATCATCGACCGGGACACGGGATCCGAAGTCGGCCGGATCGGCAATTGTCCAGTGCTCCACGGCGCGGCCGAGGACCCGGAGTCGGGGCGCCTCTTCTTCGGCTGCATCAATGGCGTGCTCGTCGTCGGCACGAAGGGCGCCGAGCTCAACCAGGAGGTCGCGCGGATCCCCTACCCCTCCACCCAACGGGTCGCCACGTTCATGAAGGGCAAGGGCCGCATCCTCTGGGGCAAGACCGAGGGCGCCATTCCCGCGCTCCAGCGTCTCGATCCCGGAAAGAAGAGCTACGCCTTCGAGTCGGTGCCCGTGGACGACTCGATCCAGCAGGCGACGACCGCGGACGGCGGCCGCCTTCTGATCTACTCACGCAACGGCAACCTCGACGTCCGCGATGGCGGCACCGGAGCCGTGCAACATCGCTTCCCAATCTCCGCCGCCTTCGCCGCCGACTACCACGAGCACGTGGACAAGGCGCTGCTGCCAAGCATCGTCTCTGCCGGTGATCGCGCCTGGATCTCGATTCCGCCGGAAGGCGTGATCGTGGAGGCCGATCTCGCCGCCGGCAAGGTCGTGCGGCGCATCACGACCGGCGGCCAGCCGACACGGCTCGTGCTGGTACAACCGCAAGTCCCGGTGGTCAGCGCGCAGCCCTGAAGCAGCGCCTTATGTCGAATGAACCGCGGCCTCGCGAAGTTCGCGGTGCCGCAGCTCGCCAGCATTCCCTTCTCCCGTTGTGCCTGTCCGATCGTGGGGACTATGCTCCCCGTCATCGGTTCTGGGCCGACAAGATCCCAGTCCAACAACAACAGAATCACGGGAGCAACGACAATGAGCAGAATCAGGAAAGTCTCCGCGCTCGTCGCGGCCGCACTGGTTGTGGCCATGGCGCCCGCGTTCGCCATCACGAACGACTGGGTCGAAGACAACGAGCATCCGTTCGTGGGGCTCGCGGTGTTCTATGACGCGAGCGGCGCCTTCATCTGGCGCTGCAGCGGGTCGCTCATCAGCCCGACCAAGTTCCTCACCGCCGGGCACTGTGCCGATACCGCGCAGGGCGCGGCGTCGGCCCGCGTCTATTTCCAGCAGGATGCCGGAGCCAACTACGATCCGGTGCTGGGGTATGACCCGGTCACGCTCTATCCGAACGACTGCGCGCCCGGCACCCTTGGCACGCTGTGCGCCACGTCCAATCAGATCTTCAATTATGGCTTCGCGAATTTTGCAGGCTTCCCGAACACCCATGATGCGGGCCTGCTCATCCTCGACCAGCCGATAGCCATGCCGGAGTACGGCATCTTACCCGCCGCCGGTGCACTCGATGGGCTCGACAAGGCACGTGGGACGAAGAAGACCATATTCACCGTGAGCGGCTACGGACTCTCCAAGCGAACGCAGGAGCACTCCGCCGTTCCGAGCATCTCGTACCGCATACGGCTGATGGCGAACTCCACGCTCGTCAATCTCGGCAGCGCCAACACCGGTGGTTACAACATCCAGACGCAGGGCAATGGCAACGACCGCGGCGGCACCTGTTCCGGGGACTCCGGCGGTCCGGTGTTCCTCGGCGGATTTCCGTCCAACACGATCGTCGCGGTGACGTCGTTCGGGCTGAATGCACTGTGTCGTGGGACCGATTTCGGCTATCGCATCGACCAGCTGGACGTTCTGAACTGGATCAACAGCCACTGATCGAAGAAGGTGCCGCGTAACTTGGGTGCCGGGTCAAATTTGTTAACTTATTGACCTTCCCAAATAAGTTAACAAATTTGACCCGGTACTTAAGTTACAGGTGCGGCACCGTTCAGGCGTAGAGGCCGCGCATCTCGGAGGCCTCGGTCACGCGCTGGATCGCCACCATGAAGGCGGCGATGCGCATGCTCACGCGCTTCTTCTTCATCGTCTGCGTAGACCTTGTCGAAGGAGGTCTCCATGATCCGCTTCAGGTCCTGGTTGACGCGCTCCTCGGTCCAGTAATAGCCCATCCGGTTCTGCACCCACTCGAGGTAGGAGACCGTCACGCCGCCGGCGTTGCAGAGGATGTCGGGGATGACGAACACCCCCTTCTTGTTGAGGATCGCGTCCGCCCCGGGTGTCGTCGGTCCGTTGGCGCCCTCGGCGAGGATCCTGGCCTTCACGCGCGCGGCATTCTGCGTCGTGATCTGGTTCTCGAGCGCCGCGGGCACCAGGATGTCCACCGGCAGCTCGAGCAGCTTCATCGGGCTGCGCATCGGCGCGGCGCCGCGGAAGCCGCGCAGCGACCCGCGCCGCGCGACGTAGTCCATCGCCGCGCGCACGTTGATGCCGTCCGGATCGTGGATAGCAGCCGTCCACGTCGCTCACCGCGACGACGCGCACGCCGTCTTCCGACAGGAATTTCGCCGCGTAGCTGCCGACGTTGCCGAAGCCCTGGATCGCGGCCGTGGCATGCCCGAGGTCGAGCTTGAGCTTCGCCGCGGCCTTGCGGATGCAGATAGACGATGCCGAGCGAGGTCGCGGTCTTGCGCCCCGCGGAACCGCCGAGCTCCGTCGGCTTCCCGGTGATGACGCCCGGCACGAAGTCGTGCTTGTGCATGCTGTAGGTGTCCATCATCCAGGTCATCACCTGCGGGCCGGTGTTCACGTCCGGCGCCGGGACGTCGCGGTCGGGTCCGAAGAGATCGATCATCTCGGCCATGTAACGACGCGAGAGCCGCTCGCGCTCGCCCATCGAGAGCTTGCGCGGATCCACGATCACGCCGCCCTTGGCGCCGCCCATCGGGATGCCGACCACGGCGCACTTGTAGGTCATCCAGAAGGCGAGCGCCTTCACCTCGTCCACGTTCACGTCCTGGTGGAAGCGGATGCCGCCCTTCGCCGGTCCGCGGGCGATGTTGTGCTGCACGCGGAAGGCCCTGAAGTTCCTGATCGTGCCGTCGTCCATGCGCACGGGCAGCAGCACCTCGGTGATCCGCCGCGGCAGCTTGATCATCGCGATCTGGTTTTCCGGCAGATGCAGCCGGCGCGCCGCCTCGTCGAACTGCTCCAGCGCATTCTCGAACGCCGACGCGCGCCACTCCTCGAGCGTGCCTGCGATCTGGCGCCGCCGCACGGCGTTGCGCTTCATGCGACCGATTTCAGCGCGTGTCGGTAGTCGGGCCACTGGAGCTCTCCTCTCGTTGTCAGCCGGCCGGCGGCGGCTGACCGGCCACCCGCGGCAGGCTGTCGCTGATGCAAGCCCAGGTCGGCGCCGCGTCGGTCCAGATGGTCGCGGCAGGCTTCGCGACCTCGGGGTCGTCCAGTGTGCCGGCGCGCACGAAGATGAGATGCGGGCGCACCTCGGCCTCGCTGAAGAGCGGGGTGCCGCACTGCGGACAGAAGCGCCGGTGCATGACGTTACCGCTGTCGGCGGTGCTCGCGAAATCGCGCAACTCGCCGCGGATCGTGACGGCCTTCGTCGGAAAGCAGACGTTCACCGTGCCGCTGCCCGCGCCGAGGTACTGGCACAGGCGGCACCAGCACACGCGCGTCACGACCGGCTCGGCCGTGATCTGGTACCGCACCGCCTTGCACAGGCATCCGCCGGTGATGGTCACTGGTCGCCTCCCGCGGCCGATCCTACCGCATTATGAGCGCCCGTTAACGCGCCGCAGCCGCCGGATCAGGCTCGAGGTATCCCAGCGCCCGCCGCCCATCGCCTGGATCTCGGAGTAAAAGCGGTCGACGAGCTCGGCGACGGGCAGCGGCGCCCCGTTGCGGCGCGCCTCGTCGAGACAGAATCCCAGGTCCTTGCGCATCCAGTCCACGGCGAAGCCGAAGTCGAACTCATCGGCGATCATCGTGCCGCCGCGGTTGTCCAGCTGCCAGCTCTGCGCCGCGCCCTGCCCGATGACCTGCAGGACGAGCTTCATGTCGAGCCCCGCCCGCTCGCCGAACACGATGCCCTCGGCGAGCCCTTCGACCAGCCCTGCGATGCAGATCTGGTTCACCATTTTCGCAAGCTGGCCCGCGCCCGAGGTCCCGATTCGCGTCACCGCCTTCGCGAAGGCCATGGCCACGGGCCGCGCGCGGGCGTACGCGGCCGCGTCGCCGCCGCACATGACCGTGAGCGCGCCCTTGACGGCCCCGGCCTCGCCGCCCGAGACGGGTGCGTCGATGAAGTGAATGCCGCGGCCGGCGGCATGGCGTGCGAGCTCGCGCGCCGCCTGCGCAGAAGTCGTCGTGTCGTCGAAGAAGATAGCGTCCACCGCCATTCCGGCGAACGCGCCGTCCGCTCCGAGCGTCACGCCGCGCAGATCGTCGTCGTTGCCGACGCAGGCGAAGACGATGCGGGCGCCGGCCGCCGCCTCGCGCGGCGTCGCCGCCGCGGTGCCGCCGTATTCCGCCACCCAGCGCCGGACCTTCGCGGCCGTGCGGTTGTAGACGGTAACGTCGTGGCCGGCGCGTGCGAGATGGCCGGCCATGGGATAGCCCATCACGCCCAGTCCCAGGAATGCTACCGGCTGCGGCGCCACTGGCTCGTACGATCTGGCTTGCACGGGTCGCTTCGGCCCCGGGCCTACTTCTTGCGCGCCAGTGTCAGGCCGTCGCCGACCGGCAGCAGCACCATGTCCACGCGCGAATCCTGCCTGATCTTGCTGTTGATGGCGCGAATGGCCGCGGTGTCCTCGTCGTTGCGTGCGGGATCGATCACCGCGCCGTCCCACAGCGTGTTGTCGATGGCGACGAGACCGCCCTGGCGCAGCAGCGCGAGCGAACGCTCGTAGTAGACCTCATAGCTCGTCTTGTCGGCATCGATGAAGGAAAAATCGAAGCTGCCCTTGCCGCCGCCCTTCAGCAGCTCGTCCAGCGTCTCGATGGCCGGCCGCAGGCGCAGATCGATGCGCTCCGCGACGCCGGCCTGCGCCCAGTAGCGCCGCCCGATCGCGGTCCACTCGGCCGAGACGTCGCAGGCGATGAGCCGCCCGTCCGCGGGCAGCGCCTCGGCCACCACCAGCGCCGAGTAGCCGGTGAACGTCCCGACTTCCAGCGTGCGGCGCGCGCCGAGAAGCCTCACGAGCATCTGCATGAACGCGCCCTGCTCCGGCGAGATCTGCATCCGCGCCATCGGCAACTTTGCCGTCTCCTCGCGCAGCCGCCGGGCAGCGTCCGATTCCCGCACGCCCTGTTCGAGCAGGTACCGATAGAGATCGGCCGTGAGATTCAGGGTCCTGTTCGACATGGGCAATTCCGCCTGGCGCCGGCGACGGGGCGCTCAGCTCTTCTTCTGAGGCTTGGAGCAGAAGATCTCGACCGCGAGGTTGAAGGTCCGCCGCTCCAGCGGCTGGAGCGAGCCGACGCCCACCACCTGGCGCGTGATCTCCTCGTCTTTCTCGTTGCGCACCGAGAGCACGACCGAATATTCCCACGGCTCCCCCGACTCCGGATGCTGGATCGTCGCGGCGATGCGCAGCGGGGAGAGATCGGGGACCACCTGCCAGTCGGTGGATGGCGCGAACCGGAGATAACCCTGGCATGCCGGACAGATGCTCGCACTGTCGAGGATCGTCGCCTTGCAGTGCGGGCAGACCCGCGTCTTGCCGGCGGCAGACTTCGGCTGCGCGCCTAATCCGAGGAAGGTCGCTCGCGGATTGTTAGCCACGAAGGGCGCCGTCTCAGCTCGCGGCGACTGACTTCATGCCCTTTTCTTCCCAGCCGAACTCGGCCTGGCCGCGCATCTTCGAGCCGGCGGCGACGGTGAGCGAGCCGGCCTTCACGTCGCCGGCAAGCACGCCCGACTCGAGCAACTCCACGCGCATCGCGCCGTTGATATTGCCGTGCAGCTCCCCGGCGATCACGACGGTCTTCGCGAAGACCTGCCCGGTCAGATGGGCGCCCTGTTCGATCGTGAGATTGCCGTCGACGTGCACGTCGCCCTTGAATCGTCCGGCGAGCCGCACGTGGCCGGCGCCCTCGATCTTGCCCTCGATGGCGAGGTCGGCGGCGATCAGCGTTTCTTTCGGTGCGCTCGCCGCGGGCCGCTCGCGCCGTGCGGCCTCGACGTTCAGCGGAATCGGCGTCGGGCGCTCCACTTCCCGCGGGGCGGGAGTGACGGGCGGGCTGGGCGTGGCGGCCGGCGGGGCCTGATCTTTCCATAGAGCCATGGGTGCTAGTCCTCTTCTAATTATTGCCGGAAGGGGCTAATTACACTGAATTTGCGGTCCAGGTCAAACACCCCGCCAATCCGCGGCTTGCCGGGCCGAGTGCCTCGACGTCAAGATGCCCGCGGGGCCCTTTGGGGGAAGCACGAGTGACCGAGATCCTGGCTGAATTCGGCGCGGGCAGGCTGACGCGGAGCCTGCGCTCGCGGCACGTCACGATGATCGCCATCGGCGGCATCATCGGCGCGGGGCTCTTCGTCGGCAGCAGCGCCGCCATCGCCGCGGTCGGACCGGCCATCATCGTGAGCTACCTGCTCGCGGGGCTCGTGATCCTGCTCGTCATGCGCATGCTGAGCGAGATGGCGATCGCCAATCCTGCAGGTCGGCTCATTCACGGAATTCCCGCGTCTCGCGCTCGGGCCCTGGGCGGGATTCATGTCCGGGCTGGCTGTACTGGTATTTCTGGGTCGTGGTCGTCGCCGTCGAGGCGATCGCCGGCGCGCAACTGCTCAACCTCTGGATCCCGGCGCCCGTCTGGCAGATCGGTCTCGGGCTGATGGTGCTGCTCACGATCGTCAACCTGATGTCCACGCGTTCCTATGGCGAGTTCGAGTTCTGGTTTGCGTCGATCAAGGTAGCGGCGATCATCGTCTTCATCGTGATCGCGGGCTCGCGCGTGCTCGGGCTCGGGCCCGGACCGGCGCTCGGCTTCGGCAATCTCGTCGCGCACGGCGGCTTCGCGCCGTTCGGACCGGTGGCCGTGCTCGCCGGCGTCACCACGGTGATCTTCTCCCTCTGCGGCGCGGAGATCGCGACCATTGCGGCCGCCGAGTCCAACGAATCCGCGCGCACGATCTCGCGCCTGACCATCACGATCATCCTGCGCATCGTGCTGTTCTACGTGCTGTCGATCCTGCTGATCGTCGCCATCGTGCCCTGGCCGGAGATCAAGCCCGGGCTGTCGCCTTTCGCGCCGCGCTCGATCGCATCGGCATTCCCTATGCCGCGACGATGATGAACGCCATCGTGCTCACCGCCGTGCTGTCGTGCCTGAATTCCGGCGTCTACGTGACCTCGCGCGTGCTCTTCACGCTGGCGGCCAACGGCGACGCGCCGCAATCGCTGGTGGCGCTGAGCGCGCGCCGGGTGCCGGCACGCGCGATCCTGATCGGGAGCTCCTTCGGCTATGTCGGCGTGATCGCGTCGATCATTTCCCCATCGCTCGTCTTCGCCTTCCTCGTGAATGCCTCCGGCGCCATCATGCTGATGATCTATCTGCTGACGGCGCTCGCGCAGATCAGGTTGCGCCGGCGGCTGGAGCGCGAGGACCCCGCGCGGCTCACGATCCGCATGTGGCTCTTCCCCTGGGCAAGCTGGGCGGTCGTGTTCGCGATCGTCGCGGTGCTCACGGCCATGGCCTTCACGGCCGGGCTCGCGAGCCAGCTCTACGCGAGTCTCGCCTGCCTCGCGGTGGCCGCCGTCGCGTGCTTCCTGCACCGGCGCCGTGCCCGGGCCGTGGCGGCCGTGGGGGCCTGACGGGCTCAGCACCGCAGGGCGAGCACCAGCAGCAGCTCCCAGTTGAGGCCGATCCGCCCGCCGGCCCGCGTCACGCCGAGGCGCTCCTCGATCTCGTCGGCGACGTCACCGGCCTCGATGCGGCGCATGTCGAACAGGAGCCGGCAGAAGGCACCCATCTCCTGCCTGTCCGCGAACCACCAGCAATACGCCGCCGGCTCCGCGCGCACGACCTCGAAGCCGCAGTCCCGCAGATCCCTGATGGCGCGATCATCCAGGTAATCGCCCCGATGACCGGTGCTGTTCCAGCGGTCCACGAATTCGTCGAGAAACCGCGCCGGCCGCGAGTGCTCGCGGATGTCCGCCAGCACGAAGCGTCCGCCCGGGCGGACCACGCGATGCAGCTCGCGGAACAGAGGGCGCTTGTCGGCGAGATGGTGCACGCCCGCGATGCTGATCGCGACGTCGGCGGACGCCGCCGGCCAGGGCAGCGGCAGCAGGCCCTGCTCGGGCGCAGCCGCATCCGGCAGAAAGCTGGCACAGGGCTCGTGGCCGAGCCAGGTGCTGGACTCGGGCAGATAGCGCCTGAGGTAGCCGCCGCCGGCCGGCACGTCGACGATCCTCTCGCCCGGCGCCGGCGCGGCCCATTTCAGCGGCACGAGGAATTCGTCACGCCGCGCGTCCGGCCACCTGCGCATCGCCTCGTGATAGGCGCCGCCGCGATTCCGGAAGATGTCTTCGTAGTTCATGGCATCACCTGCGGCCTGGCGCGCAATACGTCCGCGATGGCGCTCTGACACCCCGCGTCGATGTCATCCGGCGCCGCCGGGCGGATGACCCTAGCCGCGCAGGCCCCGACGAGCTGTTCCAGCGGGGCGGAGAGCCCGGCCTCCTCGCAGACGAGCGCGAGGTCACAGCGATCGAGCGGAAAGCCGTGGGCCTCCAGCTCCGCGGCCGTGACGGCGACGACGAGCGCCTCGCAGGAGGCGTCGAGTACGAGGGCCGCCACGCGCGAGGGGACCGATGCCGCGTGCGAGAACCGCCGTTCGCCACCGACGAACGTCGTCCGGCCGTCGCTCCAGCCCACGCACCTGCCGGCGTCCTCCATGATTTGCACGACGCGCCCGGTCGCGCGCTGGCTCGCGCCGACCAGCACGATGCTGGGAATCCGGCCATCGCAGGGCGAGGGAAACTTCGCCTCGAGGATCACGTCGGCGCGCGCCTCGATGGAAAATCCGGTCGGCGAATTCACCTCCAGGACCGCGCACGCGACGTCGCGCCAGGACGTGGCGATGTCGGGCGTCATGAAATCGATGCCGGCCGCATCGAGCCGGAAGCAGCGCGCGATCGTCTCGGCGAGCTCGCGGTTGTCCGGATGGACCACCGCCGTGCAGTCGCTGACCGTGGCGCCGCGCGCGATGTTCGCGACGCGGCCGAGCAATATCGAGGTTCCGGCCGCGGGCCGGTCGTCGGGCTTCAGCCCCTGTTTCGCGAGCAGCGCGAGCGCCGTATCGTCGAGCGCGATCGGCGCCGCCGTGATGTCGGCCGCGGGCGCAGCCGTCCGCCGTCCGTTCTCCATCGCGACGAGCTCCGTGACCGTGTGTGCGCCGTCGGCCACGAGCCGCGGCGGCGAACGCCGCACGGCCCAGGCGAGCTTGCCGCCGAACACGGCGAGGCGGTGATCGTCGCCTGCGACCTGCCTCTCGACCAGCACGTCGCCCTGCGTGATGCCGCGAGCGAGCGCGAACGCCGCCGCGAGCTCCTCCTCCGTGCCGACGTCCACCGTCACGCCCCTGCCCTTGTTGCTCGTCGAGGGCTTCACGACGACCGGAAACCCCAGCTCACGGGCGACCTTCGAAGCGGTCGCGACATCGCGTGCGATGCCGTGCCGGACACCCGGCAGCCCGAGCCTCGTGATGAATTGATTGCTGTGGAACTTGTCGCGGGCGAGCTTCGCCCCGGTGAAGGCGTCGAACTCGCTCGCCGTCTCCACGAACTGCACGCCCTCGCTGCCCTGACCGTAGAGCCAGATGCGCCGAGCGGGGGCGACCGGGTAAACCGGAATGCGCCGCCGGCGAGCCGCGCAGATCAACGCGCGCGACAGCGGGTCCGGCTCGCTGGCGAACAGCGCCGCGGCGGCGCGCCGGATCGCGGCGTTGAGCGCCTCGCGGTCGAACCAGCCGGTCTCGATGAAGCTGAAGAAACCCGCCGCGACTTCCAGTCCGGTCCGCATGGCGAGCGCCGCGGCGGAGGCGTCCAGATAGCCCATGACGATGCGACAGCGGCCGTCGGCGGCGCGCTGCGCACGCGCCTCGAGACCGGGCAGTCCGCGACAATCCTGCAGCGCGCCCGCGAGCGCCGCCGCCATCGTTTCGAACGCCCCGTCGCGCAACGGAAACGTGAGGCGTTCCACGAGCTCCGCCGCCAGAAACTTGCGCAGCTGCCCCTCGGCCTGTCGCGCCGTCACCGCGCGGACGGGCCGCGCCGCGAAGTCGGCCACGACCGCCGGAAATGGCGCGAGCACGCTGGGGCCCTCGAAGAGACGGATGTCGACGCCAAGCCGCTCCGCCTGCGCCGCCATCATGGGCGCATCGCGCGCGAATCCGGCGGGCGGCCATGCATCGCCCAGTCGTCGAGCCAGACGACATCGCTGCGGATCTCTCCGTCCGGGCAGAGCTCGAGGCGGCGGAACCCCGGAGGGCGCAGGTCCATCACACACGTCGGGGTGGCGGGCGTGAATTGCGCGCAGGTCGAGGGCGTGCTCAGCATCCGGAGGCCCAGGTGATGCCGGTCGGAGGCCTGATGCACGTGCCCCCACACGACCGCGCGCGCGTGGCGATGCTCGCCGAGCAACGACAGCAGCGCCGGCCCGTTGCGCAGACCGAGCTCGTCGAGCCACGCAGATCCCATCGGCAGCGGCTGATGATGAACGGCAACGAGGACCCATTGCCCGGACGCCGCCTCGAGCGTGCGCTGCAGCCGTGCCAGCTCGCCGTCCTTCAGGAAACCGCCTGCCTCGCCTGGCACGACCGTGTCGAGCAGGACGAGCCGCCACCCATTCGCCGACCAGCTGCCGCAATACGATAGCGGAGAGCCGTCGAGCACCTGCGCCATGACGGCCGGGTCATCGTGGTTGCCGGGAAGACAAAGGATTGGCATGGCGAGCGACGACACCGCGGCGCGGAAGCGCTCGTAGACCTCGCGCGTCGGATCTTCCGCGAGATCGCCGGTGACGAGCACCGCCGCCGGGCGCCAAGCCACGTCGCCGAGCGCGCGCTCCATGACGGCGCGGAACGAGGCGTTCGTGCGCACGCCGTAGAGCTCGCCGTCCTGCGCCGCCCGCAGGTGCGTGTCGGTCACCTGCAGGATGCGGATGGTTGCTGTCGGGTCCATTTCGGCTCGGTCTCGGTTGCCCGGTGATTCTACACGGGCTCATGGCGGGCTCCGTCCGCGGCGCTCGGCGCGCGCAGCCATCGGCTCTTCCTCGCCGTTGACCCACGGACCGCATCCAGAGTAGCGTCGGCGGCATGGCAGCAGGGGAATCGTCGGGGCGTGGCCGAGAGTTCCGCTCCTTCGTCGCGCTGTTCGTGCTCTCCACGCTACTCGTCGCCCTGTCGGGCTGGCTCGAGGGCAGCGGCGCGTGGCGACACCCGCTGACATGGCTCGCCACGCTCGACCAGGACGCTACGCTTGCGCTCCTCGGAGGCATGGCCCAGATCGTGGCCGGAGCGCTCGCGATCCTCGTCACCGTCGTCGCCATCGTGCTGGAACTGGCAGCAACGCGGTACACGCACCGGGTCACCGCGCTCTTTGCGCGCGATCCGGTCAACCTCGCCGTCCTCGCGTTCTACGTGCTGACCACCGTGCTCTGCATATGGCTGGCGGTGGCGCTCACCGGGGAACTGGCGCAGCCGCCGCTGATTCCCCGCGGCGGTTTCATGGTCGCGATGGGCATGATCACGGTGTGCATCCTCGCACTGGTGCCTTACTTCCTTTACGTGTTCCGGTTCGTGTCGCCGCTCGGCGTAATCGTACGCATCCGCGCCGACGCGCTCCGCCGCGCCCGGCGCGCCGATGACAGCGACGTCGGAATCGTGAAGCATGCGGTGATCAACGCGCTGGAGGATATCGAGGACGTCGCGCGTGGGGCCATGAAAAACAGCGACCGCGGCATCGCAATGGCGGCCGTGGAGGCGCTGGCGAGGCTGCTGACGGATATCACGGCCCTGCGCCCGTCACTTCCCGAAGCATGGTTCCGCGTGGACGACGTTGTTTCGCACGATCCGGACTTCGTCGCCATGGCCCAGAGCGCCCTCGACGAGGTCGTGCGCGAGCGGAGCTGGTTCGAGGCCAAGGTATTGCGCCAGTACCTCGCGCTGTTCACGGATTCGGTGGGCATCGCACGCGACGTGGCGAGCATGATCGCGATCCACACACGCCGCCTCGGGGAGACCTTTGCCACCGAGCCGCCGGCCTTCCTCGACCTGTGCCAGCGCGCCTTCCACAGCTACCTGCGCGCCGCCATCAACGGCGCCGACCCCCGCACCGCGTATTTCGTCCTGCACCAGTACCGGCTGCTCGGGGAGATCCTGCTCGCGAAGGGTCTCGCGCCGGCGGCGCTGGAAGTCGCGAAGCGCATCCGCTTCTATGGCCGGCTCGCGGGCGCAAAAGGCCTGCCCTTCCTGCTCGAAGTCGCCGCCTACGACGTCGCGCACCTGGTCGAGGCGGCAGCCGGCGATCCGGGGGTCCGCGATGCGCTGCTCGAGGTGGTGCTGGCGATCGATGAGGAAGGCGCGGAGCATCTGCTGGGGGTGCGCCGCGCACAGATACAACTCGCCACGTTCTTTCTCGCGCGCGACGAGCCGGTAGCGGCGCGCCGTATCGCGCAGGATCTCGCCGGGGAGCGTCCGGCCCTGCTCGCGGCGGCACGGGAGCAGCTCGAGAAAGAGCTGTCGCCGAGCTACTGGGAAATCAACGACCGGGGGGCGAACTTCTCGTACCTGCCGCCGGACCGCCGCGCGAGGCTCGACGCATTCTTCGCAATCCTGGCCACCCTGCGGTGAAGTCCCGCGCCCGCATGGTTTAGAATACCCCGGCATCGCATTCGGGAGGGGATATGGAGCGCACCGAGCACGAGTTCGACGTCGACGACAATGAGGCGTTCAATCAGCTCTCCGAAGGGCTGTGGCGGTTTTCCATCATCACCGGCGTCGTCGGCCTCGCGCTGATCGGACTCGGCATAGCGGCGATGCGTACCGGCGGGTACGCGTCCACGTTGTCCGGCCCGGCGCTCATCGTGCTCGGCGTCGTGGCGATGGCAGGCGGCATCCTGTTTCTCCGGCCGCGGGTCAGCTTCACGAACATCGTCCGCACGCGGGGCGGTGACGTCACGAAGCTCATGGACGCCCTGAAATACCTCGATACGGCGCACGGCGTCTTCCGCGTGCTGATCGCGGCGTTCGTCGTTGCCCGCGTCATCGCCTACGTGCTGATCCGGATGAGCTGACCTGATTCGAGGACACCATGGCCGAATACGAATTCTCCGCTCAAGAAAACCGCCACATCGAAAGTCTGGCACGCAAGCTGCTGCACATCTCGATCCTCTTCCTCGTGCTCGGTCTCTTGCAGCTCGTCGAATCATTCATGTTGCCGGACCCGACCGGGCGCTGGATCAGCCTCGCGGTCGCCATATTGATCCTCGGCCTCGGCTGGCTGTTCATGCGACCGCTCGATAACTTCCGCCGCGTCGTGTCCACCGAAGGGCAGGACATACGCGAGATCATGACCGCCATCCGCGACCTGCGCACGGCGTACCTCGGGGCCGAGATCATCCTGCTGATCTTTGCGGCGGGAATCATCTTCGAGGTGATGCGCCTGGTCAGCCTCGACTGAAGTCCGCATCCCGACCGGGCGGGGCCGGCCGGTCGGGAATCTAACCACGCGGTGCCCGACAAGGAGAAGAACATGCGTGCACTAACGGCGTCCCGTTCCTTCCTGGTGATCGCAGCAGGTGTCCTGCTGCTCGCGGCCTGCGGCCGCAAGCCGCCCGCTCCGCCGCCGGAGCCCACCACCGAGGCAAAAGCCCCCGCCACGGCCGGTGAGGGCCAGCTCGACATCATCGCCTGGCCGGGTTACGTGGAGCGCGGCGAGAGCGACAAGAACTACGACTGGGTGACGCCGTTCGAGAATGCCACGAGCTGCAAGGTCAACGTGAAGACGGCGGGCACCTCGGACGAGATGGTCGCGCTCATGAACCAGGGCGGCTACGACCTCGTCACCGCCTCCGGGGACGCCTCGCTGCGACTTGTCTTGGGCAACAGGGTGCAGCCGATCGATCTCGCGCGGATCCCCAGCTACTCCACGGTCGATCCGCGCCTGCAGGAGGCGCCCTGGCATACCGTGAACGGCAAGCACTACGGCGTGCCCTACCAGTGGGGCCCCAACGTGCTCCTGTACAGCACGAAGGTGTTCCCGAAGCCGCCGGACTCCTGGTCCGTCGTCCTCGAGCCCGGGAAGCTCCCCGACGGCAAGCCGAACAAGGGCAGGATCCAGGCCTACGACGGCCCGATCTACATTGCCGACGCCGCGCTGTACCTGATGACGAAACGTCCGGAGCTCGGCATCAAGAACCCCTACGAGCTCAACGACGCCCAATACGCGGCGGCGCTCGACGTGCTGCGCAAACAGCATCCGCTCGTGCACCGCTACTGGCACGACGCCACGGTGCAGGTGCAGGACTTCACCAGCGAAGGTGTCGTGGCGTCGAGCTCGTGGGCCTACCAGTACAACACGCTGAAGGCTGCGAACCAGCCCGTCGCCTACGTCGTGCCGAAAGAAGGCGCGACGGGGTGGGCCGACACGACGATGATGCACGCGGAAGCGAAGCACCCGAACTGCGCCTACCAGTGGCTCGAGTGGTCCATCAACCCGAAGGTGCAGGGCGACGTCGCCGCGTGGTTCGGCTCCAATCCGGCCGTACCGGCCGCCTGCACCGGCAACGCGCTGCTCGGCGAGGAAGGCTGCAAGACGAACGGCTCGGAGAATTTCGAGAAGATCTGGTTCTGGCGCACGCCGGTCGCGGACTGCCCCGGGGGCGGCTGCGTGCCCTACGCGCGCTGGTCAACCGATTACGTGGCGATCATGGGCGGCAGATAACGGCGCGCAGCGGGGCCTCTCCGCCGTCGCGCGTGACGATGCCAGCCGCCATCGAGTTTCACGGCGTCACGCGGAGCTTCGGCAGTGTGCGGGCCGTCGACGGCGTCTCCGTCGAGGTGGCGGCGGGCGAGTTCTTCTCCATGCTCGGGCCGTCCGGCTCCGGCAAGACGACCTGCCTGCGGCTGATCGCCGGCTTCGAGCTGCCCGACGCCGGGCGGATCGTGCTCGAAGGGGTCGACGTGTCGGAGGTTCCCGCGTACGACCGCGACGTCAATACCGTCTTCCAAGACTACGCCCTCTTCCCGCACATGTCGGTGCTCGAGAACGTGGCCTATGGCCCGAAGGTGCGCCACGTCCCGGCCGCCGAGCGCGCCACGCGCGCGCGCGCGATGCTCGGCCTCGTGAAGCTCGGCGATCTCGGCGAACGGCGACCGGGCGAGCTCTCCGGCGGGCAGCGCCAGCGTGTCGCGCTGGCGCGCGCGCTGATCAACGAGCCGAAGGTGCTGCTGCTCGATGAGCCGCTCGGCGCGCTGGATCTCAAGCTGCGCGAGGCGATGCAGATCGAGTTGAAGGGCCTGCAGCGCGAGCTCGGCATCACTTTCGTGTACGTGACACACGACCAGGGCGAGGCGCTCAGCATGTCGGACCGGGTCGCGGTGTTCGACCACGGGCGCATCGTGCAGGTGGATACGCCACGCGCGCTCTATTCGCACCCACGGAATCCCTTCGTCGCCGAGTTCGTCGGCGGCGCGAACGTGCTGCCGGCGAAGCTCTCGCAGACGCTGCTCGGACTCTCGAGGCCCGTCGCCGTAAGGCCCGAGCAGATGCGGATCCTGCGCCCGGGCACTGCGCCCGAGGCGGGCTGGGTCGTGTGCCCCGGCACGGTCGCCGACAGCCAGTACCACGGCGCGACACGGCGCGTGCAGGTGCGGATCGCCGACGGCACCCTGCTGACGGTCGCCGAGCCGGACACGGCGGAGGCGGTCGGCATCGGCGCGACGGTCAGCGTCGGCTGGCCGAGGGCGAGTGTCATCGGGCTCGAGGGCGGCACGTGAGCGCCGGCGACTGGTCGAGGGCGCTCTCGAGCTACTTCTACCGGCGGCCCAACGCCTACCTCATGCTGCTCCTCGTGCCGCCGCTCCTGTGGTTCGGCACCGTCTACCTCGGCTCCCTGCTGTCGCTGCTGTTGCAGAGTTTCTACTCGATCAACGACTTCACCGCCGAGATCGTGCGCGAGCCGACGCTCGCCACCTACAAGCAGCTCGTCTCGCAGCCCGCGCACGTCGACATCGTCCTGCGCACTCTCTGCATGGCGCTCGCGACGACCATCGCCTGCGCCCTGCTCGGCTTCCCGATCGCCTATTACATGGCCCGCTTCGCGACGCGGCGCATGAAGACTTTCTTCTACATCGGCGTGCTTCTGCCGATGTGGACGAGTTACCTGGTGAAGGTCTATGCATGGCGGCTGATCCTCGCGAAGCAGGGCATCCTCGCGTGGTTGATCGGCGCGCTCGGCCTCACGCCGGCGCTCGACTCGGTCCTCGCCACGCCCGTCATCGGCGGACCGACGCTCGCCTCCTCCTATATCGGCATGTTCATCGTGTTCGTCTACATGTGGCTGCCGTTCATGATCCTGCCAATCCACGCGGCGCTCGAGCGCGTGCCGCGCTCGCTCATCCAGGCCTCCGCGGACCTTGGGGCGCGGCCGCACCAGACGTTCCGCCACGTCGTGCTGCCTCTCGCCTTTCCGGGCGTCGCCGCCGGCTCCGTGTTCACGTTCTCGCTCACGCTCGGCGACTACATCATCCCGGGTGTGGTCGGTGCGCCGGGCTATTTCATCGGCATGATGGTGTACCAGCAGCAGGGTACCGCCGGAAACATCCCGCTGGCCGCGGCCTTCTCCGTCGTGCCGATCGTGCTCATCGGCATCTACCTCACGATCGTGAAGCGCTTCGGAGCCTTCGATGCGCTCTGACCCCGAGCGCGCGGGTCTGCTGCACCGGATCGCCGCGTTCGGCGGCCTGCTCTTCATGCACTTCCCGGTTCTCATCATCGTGCTCTATGCCTTCACGACAGAGGACCGCACATACGACTTTCCGCCGCCGGGGCTGACGCTGCACTGGTTCGGCGACGCCCTCGCCCGGCGCGACGTCTGGGCGGCGCTCGGGCTCTCGCTCGGCGTGGCGGCTTCGGCCACCGCCGTGGCACTGGTGCTCGGCTCGCTTGCTGCGCTCGGCCTCGCCCGCAGCCGGTTCCGGGGCAAGGAGGCGATCACGCTGGCACTGGTCCTGCCGATCGCGCTGCCGGGCATCGTCACCGGCATTGCGCTCCTGTCCGCGCTCAACCTCGCACGGATCGAGCTCGGTTTCTGGACGATCGTCCTCGGCCATGCCACCTTCTGCCTCGTCATCGTCTACAACAACGTGATCGCGCGGCTGCGGAGGCTGCCGGCGAGCCTCGTCGAGGCCTCGATGGACCTCGGAGCGGACGGGCTGCAGACGCTGCGCTACGTGGTCCTGCCGCAGCTGGCTGGCGCGCTGCTCGCCGGCGGCATGCTCGCCTTCGCGCTCTCCTTCGACGAGATCATCGTCACCCTCTTCACCGCCGGCCACGAGAAGACGCTGCCGATCTGGATCTACGATCAGCTCTTCCGCCCGCGCGAGCGTCCGCTGACGAACGTCGTCGCCGTGATGGTGATCCTGATCACTCTCCTGCCGATCGTGGCGGCTTACCGGCTGACGAGAGCCGCCGAGGAAAGAACCTAGCGAGGACAACATGAACACGAAACTCCTGATCAGGGGCCGCTTCGTCGCTGGCAAGGGCGAGCACCGCGAGAAGGTGCGCGACCCGGCGACGGGCAAGGTCATCGCGGAGATCCCCGAGGCGTCCTCCGAGCAGGTCGCCGGCGCGGTGAAGGCCGCGGACGCCGCCTTCCCGGCGTGGGCGCGCACGACTCCGAAAGACCGCGCCACGCTGCTGCTGAAGCTCGCCGACCGGCTCGAGGCCGCGGCGCAGGAGTTCGCTGAGCTCGAATCGCGCAATTGCGGGAAGCCGCTCGCCGCCGTGCTGAACGACGAGATCCCGGCGATCACCGATGTCTTCCGCTTCTTCGCGGGCGCCGCGCGCGCCCAGCAAGGCGCACTCGCGGGCGAGTACCTGCCGGGCTTCACGAGCATGATCCGCCGCGACCCGCTCGGCGTGGTCGCCTCGATCGCGCCCTGGAACTACCCGCTGATGATGGCCGCGTGGAAGCTCTCCCCTGCGCTAGCCGCCGGCAACACCGTGGTCATCAAGCCGTCGGAACAGACACCGCTCACGACGCTGCTGCTCGCGGAGCTCCTCGCCGAGATCTTCCCGCCGGGCGTCGTGAACGTGATCACCGGACGCGGCCAGAGCGTCGGTGCGCGGCTCATCGCCGAGCCCGCGGTGCGCATGATCTCGCTGACGGGCGACGCCGCGACGGGCGAGAAGATCCTCGCGAGCGCCGCCAGGGGGCTGAAGCGCACGCATCTCGAGCTCGGCGGCAAGGCGCCGGTGATCGTGTTCGACGACGCGGATCTCGAGTCCGTGGTGTCGGGCGTGCGCACGTTCGGGTTCTACAACGCCGGCCAGGACTGCACGGCGGCGTGCCGCCTCTACGCGGGGGCGAAGATCTACGACAAGCTCGTCGCGGATCTCAGCGCGAGCGTCGCAACGCTGAAGGTCGGCGCGCAGACCGACAAGGGCGTGGAGATGGGGCCGCTCATCACCGCGGCCCAGCGCGCGCGTGTCTCCGGCTTCGTGGACCGCGCGGCCGGCAAGCGCCACATGGAGATCACGACCGGCGGCAAGAGCCGCGCGGGCGCCGGGTTCTTCTACGAGCCGACGGTCGTCGCCGGCGCCAGGCAGTCCGACGAGATCGTGCGGCGCGAGGTGTTCGGCCCGGTCGTCTCCGTGACGCGTTTCAAGGATGCCGATCAGGCCATCGCCTGGGCGAACGACTCCGACTACGGCCTCGCGTCATCCGTCTGGACCAGGGACCTGGGCAAGGCGATGCGCGTGGCGGCGGCACTCCAGTACGGCTGCACCTGGGTCAACACCCATTTCATGCTGGTGAGCGAGATGCCGCATGGCGGGCTCAAGCGCTCGGGCTACGGCAAGGACCTCTCGATGTACGCGCTCGAGGACTACAGCGTGGTGCGTCATGTCATGGTGAAGCACTAGTGGCACCGCCTGACGCGCCGGACGCGACGCGCGGCCTGCTCGCCGACGCGGCGCGCCGCGCCCTCGCCTATCTCGAGTCGTTGCCGGAACGGGCCGTCGCGCCCGCCCCGGCGGCAGTCGCAGCCCTGAGAGAGCTCGACGTGCCCCTCCCGGCACATCCCGTGGATGCCGCCGAAGTGATCGCGCGCCTCGATGCGCTCGTGTCGCCCGCCACCATGGCCGTGGCGGGGCCGCGCTTCTTCGGCTTCGTGATCGGCGGCGCGCTGCCGGTCACGGTGGCGAGCAACTGGCTCGCCACGGCGTGGGACCAGAACGCGGCGCTGTATGCGCCCGCCCCGGGCGTCGCGCACGTCGAGCAGGTGGCTCTCGGGTGGATCCGCGAGCTGCTGGGCCTGCCGAAAGACGCGGCTGGAGGGTTCGTCACGGGCGCCACGATGGCGAACCTCACCGCGCTGGCGGCGGCGCGCCATGACGTGCTCGCGCGCGCGGGCTGGGACGTCGAAGCCAATGGCCTGTTCGGCGCCCCGCCGATCACCGTGATCGTAGGCGCCGAGGCCCACCCGACGCTGTTCAAGGCCCTCGGAGTTCTCGGCCTCGGGCGCGAGCGGGTCGTCCGCGTGCCGGTGGACGGCCAGGGCCGGATGGTCGCGCAGGCGCTGCCGCCGATCGCCGGGCCGACGATCGTGTGCGTGCAGGCCGGCAACGTGAACACCGGCGCCTTCGACCCCGCGGCGGAGATATGCGCAAGAGCGCGGCAGGCCGGCGCCTGGGTGCACGTGGATGGCGCTTTTGGGCTCTGGGCGCTGGCCGTGCCGGCTCTCGCCGGCCTCACCGCCGGACTGGAGCTTGCCGATTCCTGGTGTACCGACGCGCATAAATGGCTCAACGTGCCCTACGACAGCGGCATCGCCCTGGTGCGGAACGTCGCAACACTGCGCGCCGCGATGAGCGTCACCGCCGCGTATCTGCCGACGGATGCGCAGCAACGCAATCCGTCGGATTTCACACCGGAGCTCTCCCGCCGGGCGCGTGGCGTGGAGGTGTGGGCGGCACTTGCGAGTCTCGGCAGGAGCGGCGTCGTGGAAATGATCGACGGGACCTGCCGTCACGCGCGCCGCTTCGCCGACGGGCTGCGTGCCGCGGGTTTCGCGATCCTAAACGACGTCGTGCTGAACCAGGTGCTCGTATCGTTCGGCCCTGCGGAACGCACGCGGCGCGTCATCGAGGCAGTGCAGGCCGAAGGCACGTGCTGGTGTGGCGTCACGGTGTGGCAGGCCCGCACGGCGATGCGCATCAGCGTCTCATCCTGGGCCACGACAGATGAAGACGTCGAGCGCAGCATCGCGGCCATAGTCCGCGTGGCACGCGAGCTTGGCGAGTGAGACGGCCGCGCGGCTAGCGCGCCTGACGCCCGAGACGCAACCGGTCAACGTACTCGCGTACCCGCTCCCGGTAACCCTCGCTGCTCGTGACGGTGGCACCGCCGCCGAGCACCAGGATGAAGTCGCCCCGCAGCGTGCGGCTCACCTCGCAGACGTGGCCCATGTTGACCAGGCAGGACCGGCTGACCTTCAGCATGGACTGCGAGACGAGCACCTTCTCGGCCTGCTGGAGCGTGCTGCGCGCGTGATAGATCTCCTTGCCGACGCGGATCTTCACGTAGTTGCGGTCCGCTTCCACGAGCTCGATGTCCGCCGCATCGAGCATGTGCATCCGCCCGCCGGCCTCGGCCAGCAGCCGTGGCCGCTCGCCGGCCGGTCCCTGGCCGCCCCTTTCCAGGCGCTCGAGCAGCGCCTCGAGCGAGGTCTGCCGGTCCGCGGCGCTCTCCGCGGCGTGGCGCCTGCGGATGCGCTCCATGGTCCTGGCGAAGCGCTCCTCGTCGAAGGGTTTCAACAGATAGTCCGTCGCGCTGACCTCGAAAGCCTCGAGCGCGTACTGGTCGTAGGCGGTGACGAACACCAGCAGCGGCAGAGTCTTCGGGTCGAGCGCCCGCGCGACCTCGATGCCCGTCATCGTGTCCATCTGGATGTCGAGAAAGACGAGATGCGGGCGCCGCTCGCGGATGGCCTCAAGGGCCGCCCTCGGATCGCCATACTCGCCCAGGATCTCGAGGTCGGACTCGGCGGCGCAGAACTCGCGCAAGGTGCGCCGGCCGGCCGGCTCGTCGTCGACGATCATGACCGTGAGCGCGGCCATCGGCGCCGTCAGCCGTCCATGCGCGGTGGCGGCGTGTCGCGCAGCACCGGCAGCTCGATGACGGCGACCCAGGACGCCGCCACCGGGCCCGCGCTGAAGCGCGCGCGCTCACCGAACTGCACCGCGAGGCGCTCGCGGACGTTGCGCAGGCCGATGCCCTCGCGCCCGACCGCACCGGGCGCCATCCCGTTCGTCACCGTGAGTCGCAGGACGTCGCCTGCCACTGCGGCCTCCACCTCGATGGAAATCTGGCCATCGTGGCCGGCGAGTCCATGCTTCACGGCATTCTCGACGAGCGGCTGGAGGATGAGGCTCGGCACCCACAACGCGGGGAGCGCCGTGCCATCAGGCAGTGAGAGCACCAGCCGCTCGGGGAAACGGCTGCGCTGCAGTTCCAGGTACAGACGGACGAACTGCACCTCGTCCGCGAGCCGCGAGAAATCGCGCTCACCCGCGTTGAGCAGACGGCGCAGGAGGTCGGCGAGCTGCACGACCATCGTCTGTGCGGCCGCGGGATCCCAGGCGATCTGGCCACGGATCGTGTGCAGGAGATTGAATAGCGTGTGTGGCGAGAGCTGCATGCGCAGGGCCGCGAGGCGGGCCGCGCTCCACTGCCGCTCGAGCGCACCCACGCGGGTCTCCGAATCGCGATACCGCTTGTACATCGCGAAACCCGTGACGAGCGCGAGGCCGAAGCCATAGCGCACCTCGAAGTCGGTGGTGCTGGCGAGCCACGTCGAGGACATCTCCTTGCGGATATCCCACATCAGGGTCGACCAGGTGTGCTCCTCCATGCCCGGCGCCTTGTCCTCGCCGAGCACAGCGACGGCGATCCACAGTGCGGGGCTGGCGAGTATCGCGAACACGAGCGCGAGCGCCAGTTGCGGCGCGAGTCGCCGGCGCAGCGGCTGCCAGCCGAGACGCAACGAGAACCAGTAGCAGCCGAGCAGTGGCGGCAGCAGGAACAGGTATTGCAGGACGCGTGCCCGCCACGACGCGAACAGCACCTTCCCCGTCATGCCCTGGAAGCTCGCATCGAGCCCGTAGACGTACAGCACCGCGGACACCGTCGCGTACAGCCAGAACAGGCAGACGATGGCGAGAAACGGCCTGAACCGGAGGCTGGCGCCGGCGACCGACGCGCCGTTGGCCACGGCACTCGCCGCCGGTGCCGCCGCCGGATAGATGACTTCTGCGCTCAATGCGGGCCTCTCGCCGTAGTGATCATATGCGTCATAGGTTACTCCACTCCGGATGCGCGTCCCCGCACGGCATTCGTCCCGGGGATCAGGGCGTCGGGCGCGGGGACGAGGTCGCAAGTCCACGGGATACGGCCGTTGCCGCGGGCGGATGGGCTCACGGGTTTGACGAGTCGCCGCGGTACGAAGACGTAGGAGAGAGGGATGAATGCGAGATCGGCCCGTCGCTTCGCACCGCCCCGCGGTTTCTCATAGCGCCGTCGACAGTGATCGACACGAAGCGCGACTCAGATCCCAACCACAGGAGCAAGCGACCATGAACGACACCATCCGACTCGTCTCGCGGGTATGGCCGACGGCGCTGCGCGCCGGTCTCGCGGCGATCCTCAGCGCCGCCACGCTGATCATTGCCGCGGCGCCGGCCCGTGCGGCCGGCGAAGACACGCCGGCGCAGTACGTCGTGCGCTACACGAACCTCGACCTGCAGACGGACGCGGGCGCCAGCGCGCTCTACCGGCGCATCGCCGCGGCTGCCCGCCAGGTCTGCCCCGACTACTCGCGTGAGCCTGCGCGCGTGGCCGCGATGCGCGCCTGCAGGGCGGACGCGATCGAGAGAGCCGTCGCCGGCGTCGGCAACGAAAGGCTGGCGGCAATTCACGCGGCGCGCGTTCAGCGCGGCAGCGTCGCCTGAATGGGTTACCCCCCAGCGTGGCGGGCCAGGCCTGCGCAGCCCGAGGCCGGCCCGCCACGTCTTTTTTCGCGCGTGATCAGGCCTGCCGGCGCTGCGGCAGGAACACCGTGATGACGAACAGGGCGGCGAAGACCGCGAGCACGGACAACATGAAGCGCGGGTAATCCCAGGGCCGCAACCAGACTTCCTCGTAGAGCCCGTACTTCGGGAATGCCTCGCCGAACGGGATCCACAGTATCGCCTTGGTCGGGATGGCGTAGCGGATGCCGGCCATGATTCGCGTGAACTTCGTCAGCCGCCAGAACAGGTACAACCCCCAGACGACGAGCCCGCCCACGAGGAGATAGGTGACCGGGTGCTGGTAGCCGAGATAGCGGGGATCGCTGATGAAGAGCGACGCGCCGTAACAGAACCAGGTCACGTAGACGGTTTCGATGAAGGTCACGCGGCAGTAGTTGCGGCCCTGCGCGGTGTCGGGCCGGCCGAAATCGATGCGCAGCAGGCGTTGCAGCCAGAGGAAGGCGTTGCAGCGGGTGTCGCGGTTGAAGACGAAATAGAGCATCGTCACCACGCAGATGCCGAGCGAGCCCTGGATGAACAGGAGGTTGATCGGCCGGCGCACGTCCTCGGAGAGCGCGGGCATCGGCAGGCCGAGTGAGATCTCGTTGAAGCGAAAGGCATAGGAGGCCCAGCCGGTCCAGAGCAGCAGGCCCGCGCCAAAACCGATCAGCGTGCCCGCCACCTCGGTGTTCCGGCGGATGCCCCAGACGAGGATCGGCAGCGCGATGACCCCGAGGGGAAAGTAAAAATAGAAGCTCTCCTCGCGACCGGCCACCGTCAGCGCGAGCATGGACAGGCTATGGGTGACCGGGAGCGCGAGGAATACCACCACCAGCGCGATCACGCCCACCATGGGCGGTCGGTATAAACGGCTCGACGCTGACTCGGCACCGGTCATTTGGCGTGCTGCTGATGCCCCGATGCCCGGATTGTATTCGCCCTCGCACCCCGCCACTACCCGCCGGCGGGATGACTCGGCCGGCTGATCCCGCGACAATGACCCCGTGAGCGCCAGACCAGCCGCCCCGCATCTCCTCGCCGCCTGCGCATTGCTGGCAATATCCGCCGGTCCGGCCGGAGCCGCGGCGGCGGGCGACGGCCGGCAACCCCTCGACGAATTGCAGCGCCGCTTCGAATCGCTGTCCGCGGACCACGGCTGGCAGATGGAGACCGTTTACACCTATCCGGACGATGCCACGCTCGCGATCCGCGCCTGGCGCACACCGCGGCGCGGCGAGGCGCTGTGGCTCCTCGCCGGCATTCACGGCGAGGAACCCGCCGGGCCGAACGCCATCGCGGACAACCTGCAGAGCATCGTCGATCTCGCGGCCTCCGGCGTGCCGATGGTGGTGATCCCCGTCTGCAACCCCAGGGGATATCGCAACAACTGGCGCTACCCGAACACCGCGGAGCGCGACTGGCGCAAGGGCGGTTACAGCGTCGGCGACTCCGAGTACCTGCTGCCGGACACCGGGGCGGGTGTCGCGCCGCGCGCCGCGCGTCCGCCGGGTCCGGAGACGCGCGCGCTCACGGAGTTCGTGCTGCGCGAGGCGGCATCGTTCCCGCCGCGCCTCGTGCTCGACCTGCACGAGGACGAGCTCTCGACGGCGGGCGGCTACATCTATTCCCAGGGCACGCAGGCGGACGCCAACCCGGTCGGCGCGGAGATCGTGCGTCTGCTGCAGTCGTCCGGGATCCCGCTGCGGCTCTCCGGGCGCACGCGCTTCGGCGAGCCCATCGCCGGCGGCGTGATCAGCCGCGACGACAAGGGACTGCCCATCCGCGACGGCTCCATCGACGAGCTGCTCTCCGCCGCGACCGTGTTCAGCGACGGGACGGCGGTACGCGGCCCTCACGCGCCGACGGTGATCGTCGTCGAGACGCCGGCGTTCGCGGGCTCGAAGCTCCACCTGCGCGTTGCGGCACAGGGCGCGGTCGTCGCGAGCCTCGCCCGGCTCTGGCGGCTCAGCGCCAGCGTGCCGGCCGGCGACGCGCCGGCGCAATTGGCACCGGAGAATCGAGCCGATAACATGCGCGCCGGCGTTGTCGATCGGCGCGCGAAGGAGCTGCAGTGACGAGGGATCTCTTCTGGTTCGTGGCGGGTCTGCTGACGGCCATCGCCGCATTGATCGTGGCCATCCCGCTCTTCCGCTCGCAACGCGACGAAGCGGGTCCACGCCTCCGGCCGCGCGTCTGGATCGCGGCCGCGCTTGTCCTCGTGCTCGCCGCAGCGGTCGTCGGACTCTACAGCTGGCTCGGCACGCCCTCGGCCATAGGCACGGGAGGAGCCGGCATGGCCGGCACCGGCGAGGCGCCCCACCCGGCGGAGCCGGGAGCGGGAGCCGGCACGGCGCTGTCGATGGAGGATGCGACCGCGCGACTCGCGGCGCGCCTCGACGCGGGCGGTGGCACGCGCGCCGACTGGGAGCTGCTCGCACAGTCCTACGATTTCCTCGGCCGGCCGCAAGAAGCCGCCGCGGCCCGCGAGCGTGCCGCCGCGAGCCCGGACGGCGGCATCGCGGGCGCACCCGCCGCCGCAGCCCCGTCGCTCGCCGCCGCCGATCGTGCCGAGCTCGACAAGGCCAACGCGCTGCGCAGCCAGCAGGACTACAAGGGCGCCGCGGCGATATACGCGGCCCTCGCCGCCCGCGGCGCCATGACCGCCGACAGCTGGGCCGACTACGCCGACGTCGCCGCCTCCCTGAACGACGGCAAGCTCGCCGGCGAGCCGGCACGTTTCATCGAGGAGGCGCTGCGTCAGGACCCGCGGCATGCGAAAGCGCTCTGGCTCAAGGCGAGCCTCGCCTACCAGGAGAAGCGCTACAAGGATGCGGTCGCGGGATGGTCGGCCCTGCTCGCGTCGCTCCCGGAGGGCTCGCCCGACCGCGCCACCGTCGAAGCGAACCTCGAGGAGTCCGCGCGTCTCGCCGGCGTTCCCGTGCCAGCCGCCGCGCCTGCCGCCAAGACCGCGCGCATTGCCGGCACCGTCGAGCTCGGCGCAAAGGTCCGCGACCGCGCCGCGGCCGGCGCCACGCTCTTCATCTACGCCAAAGAGCCCGGTGCCGCCGGCCCGCCGCTCGCGGTCGTCCGCGTCGCCGCGGAGGGCTGGCCCGTCAGTTTCACGCTCGACGACAGTAGCGCCATGATCCCGGGGCGGGACCTCTCGCATGCCGGCACGGTCCAGGTCGAGGCCCGCATCTCCCGCTCCGGCAATGCCATCGCCCAGCCCGGCGACCTGATCGGCACGCTCGGCCCGGTCGATCCACGCGCGGGCAAACCCGTCCGCATCACCATCGATCGCGTCCTCTAGCCGGCGGGCGGGCCCGCGCCGTGGAACCGGTCATCTCCGTCTCGAATCTCGTCAAGACCTATGCGTCGGGATTCCAGGCGCTGAAGGGCGTGAACCTGGAGATCTTCCGGGGCGAGATCTTCGCGCTGCTCGGCCCGAACGGCGCCGGCAAGACGACGCTGATCAGCATCATCTGCGGCATCGTCAACGCGACCTCCGGCAGGGTGACAGCGGGCGGTCACGACATCGTGCGCGAGTTTCGCGCCGCGCGCGCGCAGATCGGCCTCGTGCCCCAGGAGATCGCGGGCGACGCCTTCGAGAGCGTGTGGTCGACGATGCGCTTCAGCCGCGGCATCTTCGGCAAGCGGCCCGATCCCGCCCACATCGAGCGGGTGCTGCGCAGCCTGTCGCTGTGGGACAAGCGGGATACCAGCATCCTCACGCTCTCGGGCGGCATGAAACGACGGGTGATGATCGCCAAGGCGCTGGCGCACGAGCCGCAGATACTGTTCCTCGACGAGCCGACCGCGGGCGTCGACGTGGAACTGCGCCGTGACATGTGGGAGATGGTCCGCGGGTTGCGGTCGAGCGGCGTCACGATCATCCTCACCACGCACTACATCGAGGAAGCAGAAGAGATGGCCGATCGCATCGGCGTCATGAGCAGGGGCGAGATCATCCTCGTCGAGGACAAGCACGTGCTGATGCGCAAGCTCGGCCGCAAGCAGCTGACCCTGGACCTGCAGAGCCCACTCGCGCGCATTCCTCCCGCGCTCGCCAACCGCCAGCTCGAGCTCTCGCCCGACGGCCTGCGCCTCCTCTACACCTTCGACACGCAGGCCGAAACCACGGGCATCGCGAGCCTGCTCCGGGAGATCCGCGATCAGGGCATCGACTTCAAGGACCTGCACACGAGCGAGAGCTCGCTCGAGGACATCTTCGTCAGCCTCGTGAGCACGCGGCGATGAACGCCCAGGCGATCCGCGCCATCTACACGTTCGAGCTCGCCCGCTGGTTCCGGACGCTGGTGCAGAGCATCCTCTCGCCCGTCATCTCGACTTCGCTCTACTTCGTCGTATTCGGCGCCGCCATCGGCGGGCGCATCGCGCAGATCGACGGCGTGAGTTACGGCGCGTTCATCGTGCCCGGCCTGATCATGCTCTCCGTGCTGACCGAGAGCATCTCCAATTCCTCGTTCGGGATCTACATGCCGAAATACAACGGCGCGATCTACGAGGTGCTGTCGGCGCCGATCTCCTATCTCGAGATCGTCATCGGCTACGTCGGGAGCCGCGGCCACCAAGTCCGTCATGCTGGGCCTCATCATCCTCGCGACCGCGCGCCTGTTCGTGCCGTTTTCGATCGTCCATCCGGTCTGGATGGCCGGATTCCTGGTGCTGACGTCGGTGACCTTCAGCCTCTTCGGCTTCATCCTAGGCATCTGGGCCACCGGCTGGGAAAAGCTCCAGATCGTGCCCATCATGATCGTGACGCCCCTCACCTTCCTCGGCGGCAGCTTCTACTCGATCAGCATGCTGCCGCCCCTGTGGCAGAAGGTCACGCTGTTCAATCCCGTCGTCTACCTCGTCAACGGCTTTCGCTGGAGCTTCTACGGGATCTCGGACGTCAGCGTGGGCACGAGTCTCGGCATGACGCTCGTCTTCATGACCCTCTGCCTCGCCGTCATCTGGTGGGTGTTCAAGACGGGATATCGGCTCAAGGCCTGAGCGGGACTTGCCCGCCGGTGGAATCTGGCGGAGAGTTGTCAACCGGACGCCAACCGGGGAGATCGCGAGAATGGAAAAACCACAAGCGTTGAAGGGCATTGCCCAGGCCATGGCCGCCACGGCCGTCATGGCGGGCTCCGTCGCCCACGCGGATGACGCGCGCATGGAACAGCTCTCCCCCGCGAACAAGGCGATCGCCCAGCGGATGCTGGCAAGCGTCGCACGCTGGAACCAGAAATACCGCGACCGCGCCATGCAGCTGAATGGCGCCACGTCGGCGCCGGAGACCCTGCACCGCGACACCGAATATTCCATCTACGATGTCTGGGTGACGCGCGGCCCGGTGATCGAGAAGCTCGGCAGCATGCTCGCCGAAGCGAAGAAGCAGCAGCCGGGCCGGCAGGGCTCACCGCTCGTCTGGAGCCGCTTCTATTCCCTCGACTACCACGCGAAGACCCCGCTCGTCGGCATGTTGCACTCGGCGCTCGTGCTGCAGTTCTACGAGGACGGCACGGGTTTCGTCGGCGGCTGGCTCGGCGTGATGAACGGCACGCGGAACACCGAGGACATGGCGCAGCTCGGGAAGGTAGTGGACGACCGGTTCGCGAAGTTCGGCCGGAGCCCGCTGCTCTGGCACAAGCTGATCCTGCAGCCGCCGCCGGACACCGACCCGAAGTACCGGCGCGAACCGGATCCCTCGGGCGTGAGCCTGTACGGCCCGCCGACGTTCCCCGGCGACGTGGCGAAATCCTACGACCTCGCCGAGGGACTGTTCGAGCAGGTCAACGACGCGTACCTCGAGATCCTGGCGCGCCGCGCTGCGCAGCCCTATACCGCGGAGGACGAGGCGCGACGCGACGACATGCGCCAGCGCTGGCTCACGGATCAGCTCTTCGTCGATCCGTTCTCGACCAAGGTCGTGCCGTTCGAGGTCGGCTCGATGGCGAACATGCCGCCGACGATCCGGTTCTGAAGCCGCTTACCGGCTGGCGACACGGGGGAGCGACCACTCGTCCAGCGTGCGCCGCTGGGCGACGGCGTACAGCAGCAGCCCGCACCCGCAGCGCAACAGGACGTTGTGGTAGAAATCGAGCAGGCCGAGCGCACGCAGGCCGTGCGCCAGCCTGGCGGAATGGAGCAGGCGCAGGGCGCCGCGATTCCCGTAGCCCGGCAGCAGCGTGCGCAGGCGCCTGATGCGGAACCGTTCCCTGAGAATCGCGCCGAGTTGCGCGCGCGTCAGCCAGTGCTCGATCGGCTGCAGGCCGCCGGAAAATCCGACGAAGTCGTCCTGATCCCAGCGACGGATCGGCCACGGATTCGTGGTCACGACGATGAAATGGCCGTGCGGCTTGAGCAGCCGCCAGACCAGGTCGAAGAATCCGGCGTGATCCGGCATGTGGTCCAGGACCTGGCAGCTCACGACGACGTCGAAGGATCTCTCGGTGAGGCCGGCCTCGAAGAAGTCGCCGGCGACGAAGTCGATGTCCGGGTAGCGCTCGCTGGCTTTCGCGATGGCGATGGGCGAGAGGTCGATTCCGGTCGTCGGCCCGAACCGTCCGAGCATGCTCGTCAGCCAGCCCGAGCCGCAGCCGAGATCGAGGATGCGCGGTGACCTCTGGTTGATGAGCCGAAGGCCCTCCAGCACCGCGATGGCGCGGCCGAGCTGCAGCAGGTTGGCGTAATCGTCGCCGGTCTCGGTCCAGCGGCGGTCGTAGTACGTGCGCTGTGCGGGGATGTCGGCGAGCTGCGCCATTCGTTCTCCGTTGATCTTCCGCGCCGACCGTGCTGGCCGGGCGAGCAGCCTCCTGCCTATTTTAACGCCCCGATTTGCCCGAATGTGTCGGCCAGACCGCGCCCGCCCTTGTCCGCCGAAGTCCTACGCGGGACGGGTCTCTCAATACAGCAGCGATTCCCGACGCGCCTCCAGCCACTCCCCTTCGTCGCGCGCTGCCATCGCCTCGAGATCGCCGGCGGTGGCATGCGGGTCGTCAACCCACTGGCGCAGCAGCTCGCTGCCGCTGATGATATCGATCGCGAGGCGGCCGCTCTCGTATTCGTAGACGAAATCGCGCCAGAGCGGGTATTCGGGTTGCAGCTCACGCAGCGCCTTGAGCGCGAGCGCCTGCAGGCGCCAGGGCCGGAAGCGGGCGTGATCGTAAGCCTGGTCGTCCACGTGGATCTGGAGACCGCCGCACAGCGCGCCCGCATGCTTGTGGAAGGTCGGCTCGAACCAGCAGGGCCGCAGCCGGCAGCCCTCGAGCCACTCCGGAGCCTGCCGGCGCATCTCGGTCAACAGCGAGGCGCCGTCAACACCGGGGGCGCCGAAGAGCTCCAGCGGGCGCGTCGTGCCCCGTCCCTCGGAAAGCGTCGTGCCCTCGACCAGGACCGTGCCGGGATAACAGCGAGGCATGAACGGGTTCGGCGCATTCGGGCTCGGATTGATCCAGCTCCGCTCCCGCACGGGCCAGCCGAAGCCTGGCGCAGCGTCCGGCCGCCAGCCTTTCATCGCCACGACCTGGTAGTCCACGTCGAGCTTCAGAGCCCGCACGAACCAGTTCCCGAGCTCGCCGAGCGTCAGACCATGGCGCATGGGCAGCGGCCCGGCACCGACAAAGCTCTCCCAACCCTCCCGCAGCGTGAGCCCTTCGACCGGCCGCCCCGCCGGATTCGGCCGGTCGAGCACGCGCACGGCCTTGCCGTGACGCGCCGCTTCCTCCAGCACGTAACGCAGGGTCGTGATGAACGTATAGACCCGGCAGCCGACGTCCTGCAGATCCACGAGCAGCACGTCGAAGGTGTCGAGCATCGCGGGCGTCGGACGGCGCGCGGCCCCGTACAGGCTGAAGACGGGAATGTGGTGCACCGGATCCTCGAAATCCGGCGACTCGACCATGTTGTCCTGCTTGTCGCCGCGCAGGCCGTGCTGCGGACCAAAGGCGCTCGTCACCGTGAGGTCGCCGACGGCGATCAGCGCGTCGAGCGAGTGAACGAGTTCGGCGGTCGACGAGGCCGGGTGAGCGAGCAAGGCGAGACGCCGGCCGGCGAGTCCCCTGCGCAGCGCACCCTCGGCGAGCAGCCGGTCAATACCGAACTTCATGTGCTGTCGGCTCCCCTGAGCACTGCAGGCCCGGCACCGTCGAGACCCAGCGCAAAGCCTTCGGCATGGTGAAAGTCCGGTTGGCCCGGAGGATGCCGCAGCGCCCAGTAGCCCATTGTGCCCGATTGCTCCTCGATGACGGCGCCGAGCGCGACACGGAGCCGGCTCGCCTCCGCGCCCGGGAGCAGATCGGCGGCGCGCACCGCCACGTCGAGCGCGAGCCCCGCCGGGCCGAGCCGCCATCGGGCAGCGGGGGGAGCCGGCAGGACGAGCGGCCTCATGCCGCTCCGATATCCCGTGAAGTTCCAGGCGGCCCATTGACCGGACGGCGAAAAATTGAGCTCGCAGTAACCGGGCGAATCCGCCGCGGCGATGAACGCCTCGAAACAGCTGTGACGCCAGAGCCCATCAGCGCGCACCGGCGCGGCGGGTGCGGGCAGGCGGAGCGCCGGGAGCTCTGCGTCGAGCCGCCAGGAAAGGTGCAGCAGACCGTGAGCGTCTATCGCGGCGTGAACGTCGATGCCCCGCACCGGCCCGGGCGACGCACCGTGGCTCCGCAGAGGCACGCGATCCGTTGTCAGTTCTTCCGCGGCCACGCCCCGATCACGGCTCCCGCCACGACGCCATTCAGCAGCAGGTGCGCGCTGTCGAGGGCCACGACCTCGATGCCCTCGACTCCATAAACGAAGCTGTACAGTCGTCCGCCGACCAGAAAGAGCAACGCCATCAGGAAGCCGGTGCCCGCGCCGCCGGCGAGACCGCTGGCGCCCCGCCATTTGAGCGTGAGGGCCGTGCCGAAAGAAATCATGAGCGGCATGACCGGCGACAGCGGCATGCGCGACGCGCCGATCGCGTCCATGTCCGCCTGCGTGATGCCGGACCACCGCATCCAGGTCTCGGGCGGCACGATCAGCCCGTAGATCACGAAACCGACCGCGTAGACGGCGACGGCCGCGATGAGCACGGCGACCGGATTGACTCTGTAGTCCTGCATGTCCATCCCCCCTCGCTACGCCGCTGCGGGTGGCGCCTTCATCTGGGTCTCCACGAAGCCCTTGAGCTTCGCCATGCGCTCCCGCCAGGCGGCGAGATTCGGAACGCCGGAATAATCGAGCTGGCGGCCGAGCTTCGTCATCAGATACGCCGCGATGGCGAAGTCCACGACGGTGAGACTGCCCAGGACGTATTCGCGCCCCTTGAGCTGCTGGTCCAGGATCTTCAGCAGCGGCGTCACGGTGCTGACGTCCTTCTCGTCGGCGGTCTTCAGCGAACCCATCGCCGGCATGAGGTGGCAGCTCTGCCAGTGGAGCCACCGGTCCACGTCCGCGCGTCCGCGCGGGTCCGTCGGGAGCGCCCCGGTGGCGGGAAATTTCGTCGCGAGATAGGTCAGGATCGCGTTCGACTCCCAGAGCCTGAAGTCGCCATCGACGAGCGCGGGCACTTTGCCCATCGGGTTGATCGCGAGGTACTCGGGCTGCTTCTGCTCCTCGTCCTTGAAGCTGACGTGATGGACATCCACATCGAGATCGAAGTGCCTGACGAACGCCTCGACTTTGCGATTATTGGGCGTGATCGTGAACGTATACAGACGCACGGCGTGGTCTCCCCGTTATTCGTTGCCCGGTTGGCGGTGGCGTCATTATTGACGGATGCGGGCCCGGAAACCAAGGTCGTCAGCGGACGAGCCTCACGCGCAGACGGCCGGCAACGGCCGAGCTCAGGTTCTCGGCGACGACGGCGTAACGGATCGCGACCTTATGGCCGAGCAGCGCACGTTCCACCCGCAGCCGTAACGCGGTGGCGAACGCGGCCTTCACGCTGTCCGGGGCGAGATCCCCCAGCGCCGATCGCACCCTGACACGGCCGGCATCGCGGCGCACTTCCGGATAGTGCTCGCCGGTCGCGGGCGATGCGGCTCCGGCATACAGCCGGGGCGCGACCGTGAGTCCCGGCACATCCGGCAGCGTGATCTCGATGACGGCGCCCCTCAGCGGCTGCGCGCCGGCATTCATCACGGCCAGATTCAGCCGCACGGCGTTCTGCTCGAAGTGATAGTGCAGGTCGGCTTCGCGATAGTCGCCATCCACGCTCTGCAGCGACCGCGAAAGCGTGTCCATGCTCTGCTGGCGGAACGCGGCGTCCGGTCCATAGATGCGCGCGTGAGCGAGGCGGCCGATCTCCGTATCGTCCCTGCCGATGACCGCCAGCGCGGTCCTCTTCGCGGCGATCGCGGACTTGAGCTTCAGCGCCGCCATCCGCGACGGCGGACACGAGGCATCCGGAACGCGCAGCTCCACGCAGTCGCAACGCGGATCGTTGCCGAGGCCGACGAGCACGATCTCGCCACGGCGTTGCCGGCGCGTCGCGTACATCGCATCGAGGTCCGCGCGCGTCGCAGGGCGCATGCCCTGCGCATCGAAGAGCCAGCATTCGCCGGGCCTCAACGGGGCGCTCGCGCGCTCGCCGGCGACGTATGGAGTATCGCGAAACGACATGAGCACGAGCGTGGCGACCGTCTTGCCGGCAAGCTCTTCCGTGATCACAACGAGCTCGAGAGCGGGCTCGATGGCGGCGATGCAGGCCTCGCGCTGCGCGTGCAGACGCCCGATGTCCGCCTCGACGAGTCCTAACACGGTGTGCGCGCCGCCCGCCCCCTGCTCCACGCCGAACACCAGGCACCGCGGGCCCTCGAGCTCGGCGTTGGCGAGCGCCATCACCTGGCGCACGAGATGATCCTCCCTGCCCTCGGCCACGGGCATGCCGCGCAGGAGGACGCCGGGAGGCGGCGGCTGAACGCGAAGCAGTTCGGCGAGCTGGATCATCGCGACCACGGGCGAAATCAGGTGCTTCCACCTTAGCGGCCGGACGGCCGTGACTGCCGCCACTGGAGTCGCAGTATCCACAGGCCCGACCTTCCCGGACGGTCGGGGAGCGCATAAGTGTGACCCACCTCCCGGATCTGACAAAAGCGCCGACCGCGGTTCATTCGTACTTGAGCGCCTCGATGGGCTCGAGCAGCGACGCCTTGCGCGCAGGGTAGAGACCGAAACCCACGCCGACCGCGGCGCTGAATGCCACCGCAATCAGCACGATGTCCGGCCGCACGAGCAACGGCCAGCCGAAGCGGCCCGCGAGCCACGCGGCGACCATGAGCCCCAGTGCAACGCCGACCACACCGCCGGCGAGCGCCAGCGTCAGCGCCTCGACCAGGAACTGCGCCAGGATGTCGCGAGGTTTCGCGCCCACGGCCATGCGCAACCCGATCTCCCGGGTGCGCTCGGTCACGCTCACCAGCATGATGTTCATGATGCCGATGCCGCCGACGATCAGCGAGACGGCGGCGATGCTCGCGAGCAGCGCGGTCAGAGTCTCGGTGCCCTGCTGCTGAGCGCTCGCGACCTCGGCCATGTTGCGGATCGAGAAGTCGTCGTTCGCGCCCGGCTGGATGTGATGGCGCTCTTCCAGGAGCCGCGTGATCTCCTCCTCCGTGCGGGCCGTGGCATCCGGCGAGGTCGCGGCGACGAAGAGCGTGCCGGCGATGTACTTCTGCAGTCCTCCCTGGATCTTCGCCTCGTACGTCGTCTGCGGCACGATGACGACGTCGTCGAGGTCCTGACCGCCGGGCGACTGCCCCTTGCGGGCGAGCACGCCGGCCACCTGGAACGGGATGTTCTTGATGCGGATCGACTCGCCGACAACCTCGGCGTTGGCGCCGAAGAGCTGGTCGGCGACGGTCTGGCCGAGCAGCGCCACCTTGTTGCCACTGTCGACATCCGAGGAGCCGAAAGGCGCGCCGCGGGCGACCGTCCAGTCGCGGATGTCGAGATATTCGGGCGTCGTACCGTTGATCACGGTGGTCCAGTTCTGTTCCTCGCTCATGACCGCGGCGGTGGTGCGCAGCAGGGCGGCCGCGGCCCGCACCGTCGGCACCTCGGTGCGCAAGGCCTTGAGATCGTCCCAGGTGAGCGTCGGCATGCTGCCGAAGCCGCCGAAGGCCCCGCCGCGTGTGGTCGTGCCCGGCAGCACGATCAGCACGTTCGAGCCCATCGAAGCGAAAGACTGCTCGACCTGGCGCTGCGCGCCCTCCCCGATGGCCACCATGGCGATCACGGCGGACACGCCGATGATCATGCCGAGCGTCGTCAGGAAGGCGCGCAGCTTGTTGCGCAGGAGCGCGCGGCCGGCGACGCGGAACGTCTGCGGGATCGTCACGCGGCTGCGTCCGGCAGGAGGTCGCGCGCGCGCTGCGGTGCCTGGCGCTCGTCGGCGACGAGGCGGCCGTCGCGCATCTGCAGGCGCCGGGCCGCGAAGGCAGCGATGTCGGTCTCGTGCGTGACGAGCACGAGCGTCATGCCCGCGTCCCACAGCTCCTGGAACAGAGCCATGATCTCGATGCTCGTGTTCGAGTCGAGGTTGCCGGTCGGCTCATCGGCAAGAATCAGCCGCGGGCGATTGACGAGGGCTCTCGCAATCGCCACGCGTTGCTGCTGCCCGCCGGAGAGCTGGCTCGGCAGGTGCCCGAGCCGGTCGCCGAGCCCGACGCGCACGAGCGCCTCGCGCGCGCGACGGCGGCGCTCGGCCGCTGGCACGCCGGTGTATAGCAAAGGGAGCTCGACGTTTTCGAGCGCGCTCGTGCGTGCCAGCAGGTTATAGCTCTGGAACACGAAGCCGATGAGGGAGCTGCGCACCGCAGCCAGCGCGTTGCGATCGAGCCTCGAGACGTCGCGGCCATCGATCCGATACCTACCCTCGGTCGGTCGATCGAGGCAGCCGAGCAGGTTCATCAGAGTGGACTTGCCCGATCCCGATGCTCCCATGATCGCAACGAATTCGCCGGCATCCACGCGGAGATCGACGTCGCGCAGGGCGGCGAGGCGGATGTCGCCCATGCGATAGACCTTGCACACGGCGTCGAGCTCCAGCAATGCGGCTGCGGCGGCCACAGCGTCTCTTCAGAAAACGCGCCGGAGCGCATTCGTGCCCGGCGTTCCGCCGGCGGCGCGCGTGTTGCCGCCAGTCACTTCGGTCAAGACTGCGTCGCCATCGCGGACGTCGCCACGGGTGACCTCCGTGGCGGTGCCGTCGGTCACGCCAACTGCCACCGTCAAGGGGACGGGTTTGCCTTCGCGGAGCACCCAGATCAAGCGCTCGCCCCGCGCACGATCGGGCGGCTGTGCCGCGACCCAGGCGGCCGGCGGGCGGAAGCGCAGGCCGGCGTTCGGCACCCGCAATACGTCGTCACGATCGGCATAGACGAAGGTGACATTGGCGGTCATCCCCGGCTTGAGCTTGAGGTTCTCGTTGGAGACGTCGATCACCGCGTCGTATGTGACCACGTTCTGCACGATCTGCGGCGCATCGCGCACTTGCCGGACCTGGCCGCCGAACACCTCGCCGGGATAGGCGTCAACGGCGAACGTGGCGCTCATGCCCGGCGACAGGTGCCCCACATCCGCCTCCGCGACGCTGGTATCCACCTGCATCCTGCGCAGGTCCTGAGCGATGACGAAGAGCGTCGGCGCCTGCAGCGAAGCCGCCACGGTCTGGCCGACATCCACATTGCGTGAGATCACCACTCCGTCGGTCGGTGACACGATCGTCGCGTAGCCAAGGTTGACCTCGGCCTGATTCAATGCCGCACGTGCCTGCGCCAGGTGCCCGTCGGCGGAGGCGACCTCGGCCCAGGCTGCATCGGCATTGGCCTGCGCCGTGTCCAGGTCGGCCTGCGCGACCAGATTTTGCCGGCGCAGGTCGCGGGCGCGCTCGGCCTGGCGGCCCGCGTCTGTCGCTCGCACCCGCGCCGCCGTCAATTCCCCCTCTGATGCACGCAGGTTGGCCTGCGCCTGCGCCACGGCCGCGCGCAGCAGGAGCGGATCGATGCGTGCCAGGACCTGACCCTTGCGCACCGGCGAGTTGAAGTCCACGAGGATGTCGCTGATGCGGCCCGAGATCTGGCTGCCCACCTGCACGGTGACGAGCGCGGACAACGTGCCGGTGGCCGTGACGCGGGCGACAACGCGGCCCCTGGTCACCGGCACCGTCTGATATTGCTCGTCCGCAGCACGGGTCGCGTCCCGATACCATGCGGCGGCGCCGAGCAGGAGCGCGAACGTGGCCGCTACTGCGACCACCCGGAGGGCGGGGTGCCTGATGTTCATGCTGTGGTGTGGATCACGTGTGTGGCGGGCTCGCCCGCTACGGTGCGGGGCGGGCAGGTAGTCGGTTGGACAAGAGATGCGAGGAAGAAATTCCGGCAACGGCCTGGGGGCCGGGAGTGCCCGCCAGGTCATTTCACGCTGTAGCCGCGGGCCTCCAGGCAGGCGGTTTCGGCGCGCTGATAGTCCGCGCGTTTGCCGATCGATTCGCCGGCCCGGACGCCGCCGAGCGGCTCGGTCGGGTCGAAACCGGTCTGGTCGGCGGCCCAGCGATGACACTCGTAACGGTCGCTCGCCTGTCGGTCATCGCTCTGCCCTCGCGTCGGATACACGTACAACTCTTCCTGGTCGGGCTGCGCGGTCGTAGCTGCGCTCTCCGGGCCTGGTGGCGCGGCCACGACGTAGCCGCGATCGGCGGGTCGCCAACGGTAATAGACCTCGTCGGCGTAATAATAGGGACTGCCGCCAAACCAGACCGTGGTATAGAACGGCGGCAGAAACGGCACCACGATGCCGACCGGCGGAGCCACGACGACGAAGCGCGGCCCATAGGGCCGATACCATGCCCCGCCGTGAAAATAATAAGGGTAGCCGCGATAGCGGACGGTGTAGTGTCCCGCGGGCAGCGCCGGGACCCTGTAACCGCGGGACGGATAGTAGCGATCGTGGTTGTAACGACGATCGTAGGAATAACCGCGATCCGGTTTGCCGCCGCGCGCATCGGCCGGCGTCGCAACGATCGCGAGTGTTGCGCCGATCAAGACGGCGGCGACTCTGGTCAGTTTCGCATTCATATTCGAATCCTTTCCGAAGCATTGCGGGCGATCTGCGCCACGCGTCACTTCACCGTGTAGCCCCTGCCCTCGAGACATGCGCCGATCGCGCGCTGGTAGGCGCTGGCCTGCTCCTCGCGGATGGCCTGGAGCCGCGCGTCATCGTCGCGGTATGCCTGGTTAAAGCGGTTCGCCTGCTGGACACGGGCCGAATCGGCGGCAGCGCCGAGCATTGCGCCGGCGACGGCGCCGACGGCGGCGCCGTCGCCGCTGTGGTACGGGTTGGAGACTGCCGCACCGATAATCGCACCTGTCGCGGCGCCGGCCAGGGTCGAGGTGCCGGGCGGCGGCATGGCCACGACTTCGATCCGCTGGTGCGGAGCGAGGTCGGGCAGGCTCGGATCGAAGCGCGATTGGTTCACGGCCCACACGTGACACTCGTAGCGGTCACGGTCGAGCCGCGCGGCCGTCTGACCGCCTGATGGGTAGACGAAGACCCGCGTGGATGGCGGCGGCGCGACCGGTCCAGGCTGCGCGGCCGAGGGTGCGGCCGGCGATGTGGCGCAGCCGGAGAGCACGAGCAACGTGAGCATGAGCGCACCCGTTGCGATGCCGATCATGGGAGTCACGGCCGTTGCTCCTTCCATGGAAACCACAACGCGCCGGCAGGGTGGCCGGTTGACCTCCCACGGCGGGCGGGTTTGCATAATCAGCCCGCCTGGGCGTTGACGTTGCCATTGATTGATGTGGCCTGGCGGGATGGACCGGGCATCACCGCGGCCCGGGTTTTGCATCGCCACTACCCCAAATCGAGGTGGTGGATCGCCCCGCCCGGAGGTAAACTGCGAAACTGGGAGGGTGTTAAATCCACCTATCGGGATCATCAGCGTGTTTTTCCATCATCGCTCTGCGCCAACGGGGCAATGACGGCGACACGTTGGCGGTTCTTTTTCGTCTGACCGGCTAGAAGACAGAGCTACACAGCGAAATCGGCTCCTAACCGAACTGATACCAGCCTGCGGCAACTCCGTCGAAGAAAAGCCATTTGACTTGATATTGATCCGAGAGATCAGGAGCAGAGATGGAATCTAAGTTGTATGTTGGAAATCTGTCGTACTCGACGACGGAGGATGACCTGCGCCAGCTGTTCGCGCAGGCCGGGAACGTGAAGTCGGTGTCGGTGATCAAGGACCGTGACACCGGCCGCTCGAAGGGCTTTGCCTTCGTGGAGATGGGGAACGACGAGGATGCGCAGAAGGCGATCAGCCAGTTCAACGGCCAGTCCTTCCAGGACCGGTCGCTGAAGGTGAATGTCGCCCGTCCGCGTGAGGATCGTCCCCGGGGCGGTGGCGGGGTTTTGGCGGACCGCGCGGTGGTGATCGTGGCGGCCCGCCGCGCGGTAACGACCGCGGCGGTCGCGGACGCTCCTGGTAAGTTGCCGTCTCCGGCCACGCCGGAGACCTCGAAAGTGTCGACGGTCAGACGTCCCGCGAAGCAGCGGGACGTCTGGCCGTTTCTTTTATTGGGACGGAGCCGCCAACGATAACTCCACGGGTATCCACGCGCCGTCACGGGCTTTCGCTTCTTTCCTTTCTCCTACCCGGAGGCGGTCGGCGGGAATCGCGCCCGAGGCGGCCAACTCGGCGCGGACCGCCTCCGCACGCGCGGTGCCGAGGCCGGCGAGCTCTGCATCGCTGAGCACCTGTGCCGCGGCGATCCGGCGCCGCAGTTCATCGAGATAGGCCAGCTCATCCAGGCGCGGTTTGCCTGCGGGATCCTCCGGCGGCGGCAGCGTGAATTTCTCCCGGACCGGGTCGAGCCTCTCTCCGGGGAACTGGCGCTCAAACAGGTCCTCGATCGCCTTGCGGGTCCTCTTCTCCAGTCCCCGGCCTGTTTCCGGCTTGCCCGACGCGGCGAGCTCCGTGTCCACCAGGGCCGCCATCTTTGCCGTGCGCAGCGCTTCGCCGTCCGCCGCGGGATCCACCACGGCCGGAATTTCCACGCTCAGGTTCGGCCGCTTGCCGAGCGCCTCCACGATCCGCATCAGTTTCTCCTTTTCGGGCGGCAGCAGGTCGCTGCGCCCGGGAGAGAACTCGATCTTGCCCAGGTCTTCGGACTCGATGCCGAGGAGACTGCCGAGCAGCCGGAATGGCGCCGTGACGACCTTCGTGATCAGGTTGACGAACGCCTTCCAGATGACCTTGCCGACGCCGAACTCCGGGTCGTCGAGGCTGCCGCTGACGGGCATGTCGAGATCGATGCGGCCATCGGCGTCCTTGAGCAGCGCCACGGCGAGACCGAGCGGCAGGTCCATGGCATCCGGGCTCGGCACCTTCTCGCCGAGCTCAAGCTCGTCGATCACGATCTTGTTGCTGCCGGCCATCTGCCGGTTGTCGAGCTTATAGCGCAGGTCGAGGTCGATCTTGCCACGCGCGATCTTGCGACCCGCAAACTCCACCGTGTAGGGCGAGAGCGGCGGCATCTCGATGTTGCGGAACAGGACGCCGATGTCGGCGAGCTCCGTAGGCGCGCTGATGCGGATCTCGCCATTCACGCGCGCGAGACCGAACTCATCCACCCGGCCCTCGAGCGAGATGCGCGACGGCGCCTTGCTGCCGGTATCGATCGTCGTGAGCTCGCCTTTCAGGTCCTGCACCCGCGCCGCGAACGGCAGCGGCAGGCTGAGATCGGTGAAGTCGGCCTCGCCATTCGCGATCACCACCTTGCCGACGCGCACGCGGAAGGGCTTCCCGGCCGCGCCGCCCGCCGCGGATGCTGGCGCGCTCTTCGCAGGCCCGCGGTAGCCCGGCTGCTCCTCGACGAACAGCGCGCCGATGTTGGTCGTCTTGTCCGGCGCGATGAAGATGCGGCCGAACGGCCGCACGAGGCGTGCGCGCGCGATTTTCGCGCTGCCGCCCGTCGCGAAGATCTGCGCATCGTCGAGGTCGAGCTCGGACCACGCGACCAGGTTCTGTTGCCTCACGAGGTCCTGCGTGTCGAGCCTCAGAACCCGGATATCGCCGTCGAATGCGAGCTGCTCCTTCTCGCCGGAGGTGACATGGCCGTCCACCACGAGCACCCCGTCGCGGATGCCGATTCGAGCGACGTCACTGACATAGGGCTGGGCCTGGTCGAGCTTCAACCCGTCTATCTTCAGGTTCCCGTCGAGCGCGAACGCCGGCAGCGCGGCCACGGTGCCCTCGAGGTTGACGGTGCCGCCCCCGCCGAGCGCGACCGAAGCCTGCAGCGGAAAGCGCGCGTCAGGTTCGTTGCTGACGTCGCGCAGCGTGAGATCGAGGTCGGCGACCGTGAGCGACGCCGGCGTCTTCGGGCCCGCGTCGGTGAGCTCGAGCGCCAGGTCGCGCAGCGCGACTTCCCCGATCCTGAGCTTCCAGGGATTTGCGTCGTCGCCCGCCGGCCGTGCCGACGCGTCGGGCCCAGCCGCGGTCTCGCCGGCCGCTGGCGTGAGCAGCCTCACGACATCGAGCGTCCCATCGGCGGCGCGATTGACCTTCGCCCTCAGTCCCGTGAGCGTCACGCTCCCGAGGCTTGCCTCGCGTGCCGGCCAGCGAGCCTCGCCGCCAGCCGCCCGCAACTCCGACCAGGCGAGGAACGAGGGCGCTTCTGGAGCGGAGAGGTCGACGCCCGAGACCGTGACCTCGAAGTCTTTCAGTGCGAATGCGACGCCGCCACCGGGGGCGCCAGTCAGGCGATAGTGGGCCGAGGCGGCGATGCTGCTGCCGTCGGCGATCGTGAACGGAAGCTCCTGTCTCAGGTAGCGCTGCGCCAGCCCGAGGAACGGGCCTGCGAGACTCAGCTCGCCCTCGGAGGCGAGCGGCGTGACCGCAAGACTTCCGGACCAGCCGAGGCGCGAGCCGGACTCGAACGTGATCGCGACATTCTGCTTTCCCGTCTCATCCGGCAGGGTGCTGAACTCCTCCAGCTCGATGCCGAAGGGCCCGACGCGCGTGTTGAATCCTTCCGCCGGCACGCGGTCATCGAAATCGATCACGCCCCTGCCGAGCGCAAACTTGCGCACGATGAGGCGCGGGAGGCCCGACGGCTCAGGCTCCGGCTGCCGGGAAGTCGCCGGTGGCACGAGCTTCGTGAGATTGACGCCGCCCTCGTGATCGCGCTTCACGTTCAGATACGGGCCGCCCAGCCGCACCTCGCTGAAGGTCCAGGCGCGGCGAAGGAGGCTCTCGGCCTCGAAGTTGACGACCAGATCGTCGAGACCGATGAGATTCGAGCCGTCGGTGTCCTTCAGCCGGAAACCCCGGATGCGCATCCTCAGGGTAAAGGGATTGATCTGGACGCGCTCCACTTCCGCCGCGCGGCCGAGCTCTTCCCGGGCGACCGCCACGAGCTCCTTGCGCACGAGCCATGGGGCGAGCAGGAACCCGGCCAGCGCGTACAGAACTACGGCGCCAACGATGCCGGCAATGAGGCGGCGGCGCCGAAGCAACGCTGCGCGCAGAGCCGGGAGACCACTCACGGCTGCATCGTCTCAGTCCGGGGTGATGTCTTCGTAGAATTCGTGGCTGTGCTCGGGAAGGATGTGCGGCAGCAACTGCCTGCTGCGCCCCGAGCTGCGCGAAAAGGCAATGCGCTGCTCGACACTGTCCCAGCGCTCGACCATCACGAAGTGCGTGCCGGCGGGACCTGGCGGCTCCGCATGGCCAGCCGCCGGCGGCCCGGCGGGCATGGACGTGCGCAATGCGTCGGCCATGGTGCCGCTGCGGGCACGCAGGATCTGCCTGCCGCGATATCCCGGCGCCTCTTTGAGCAGAGGCTCGAGATCCCGGTAGAACGCGGCGACTTCGTTCTCGTGACCGGGTTTCGCCCACACGGTAGCAACGTAGGTGACCATCGGCGACCCCTTCTGATCGTTTGTCGCGAGTATAAACCATGGACGCCACCGGCCTCCCGCGCGCGCGTCGTGTGATTGTTTGCCGGCGACAGCATATCCATACGATAATCCGCGTCCTTCTCAATCGTTGTCGCTGCATGGCGCGTTAAGGGGCCTGACCTCATGGCCGGGCAAGAATTCTCACTGCAGGTGAGCGCGAAGCTGCCGAAGAAGATCGGACGGCTCACCGACCTCTCCGGCAATCTCTGGTTCAGCTGGCACCGGCCGACGCGGCAGCTCTTCGGCATGCTCGACCGCGAGCTCTGGTGGCGCGTCGGCCGCAATCCCAAGGTCTTTCTGCGCTGCGTGGACCAGAGCGTGCTCAGCATGGCCGCCGACAACGAGACCTTTCTCGGCGCCTACCGCCGCGTGCTGGCCGAGTTCGATTCCTATCACGACCAGGGTCTGACCAGCTACAAGCCGGCGGACCTGCGCGAAGACGACCGCGTGGCGTACTTCTGCGCCGAGTATGGGTTTCACGACAGCGTGCCGCTGTACTCAGGCGGGCTCGGCATTCTCGCGGGCGATCACTGCAAGACCGCGAGCGACATGCGCCTGCCCTTCGTGGCGGTGGGGCTGCTGTACCGTCAGGGCTATTTCACCCAGCGCATCGACGAACACGGCCGCCAGCTTGCGGAATATCGCCATACGCCGGCGAGCGAGTTGCCGGTCAGCCCGGCACGCAACCCCGAGGGCCAGGAGATCCTGGTGCAGATCGCCTTCCCCGGCCGCAACGTGGCCGCCAAGGTCTGGCGCGCCGATGTGGGCCGGGTCCCCGTGCTCCTCCTCGACACCGAGGTGCCCGGCAACGATCCCGCCGATCGCAAGATCACGCAGATCCTCTATGGCGGCGACGGATCCACACGGATCATGCAGGAGATCGTGCTCGGCATCGGCGGCGTGCGCGGACTCCGCGCCGCGGGCTTCAAGCCCACGGTGTGGCACATCAACGAAGGGCATTCTGCCTTCATGGTGATAGAGCGCATGCGCGAGCTGACCAGCCAGGGGCTCGCCTTCGCCGCGGCGCTCGAAGCCGTGGCCGCCTGCACCGTGTTCACGACGCACACGCCGGTCGCGGCGGGGCACGACAAGTTTCCGCGCGACATGGTGCTCGAGCATTTCAAGGACCTGATCCGCGAGCTCGGCATCACCCCGGAAGCATTCCTTGCGCTCGGCCGGTATGGAGACGGCGACCAGCAGTTCAACATGACACGGCTCGCGGTCTCCGGCGCACGCTCGATCAACGGCGTCAGCCGGATCCATGGCGGCGTCTCGGCCGAGATTCTGGCGAGCGCGTGGCCCGAAGTACCGCCGCGGGAAAACCCGGTCGGTTACGTCACCAACGGCGTCCACGTGCCCACGTTCCTGCGCCAGGAGTGGGCCGAGCTCCTCGATCAGCACCTCGGGGCCTCCTGGCGTTACGAGCTGATGGACCGCCAGCTCATCGAGAGCGTCATGGACATCCCCGACGGGCGCTTCTGGTACGTGAAGCAGCAGGTGAAGAGCGAGATGCTGAATGCACTGCGTACCCGCATCGAACGCCAGCATGCCCGCAACCGCGTCAGCGGCGCGCACATCCACCGGCTCCTGAAGTACATCGATCCCGACAACGCGAACGTGCTGACCATCGGCTTCGCCAGGCGTTTCGTCACCTACAAGCGCGCCACGCTGCTCTTCTCCGACCTCGGCTGGCTCAGGCAGATCGTGGACAACGAGGCCCGGCCCGTGGTCTTCATCTACGCCGGCAAGGCGCACCCGGCAGACGAACCCGGCCAGCGCCTGATGCAGGAGGTACACCGGGTGGCCAATCTGCCCGAGTTCTTCGGGAGGATCCTGCTCGTCGAAGGTTACGACATGGATCTCGGGAGCCTGCTCACCTCCGGCGTGGACATCTGGCTCAACAACCCGATCTTTCCCATGGAGGCGAGCGGCACCTCCGGCATGAAGGCGGCGATCAACGGCACGGTCAACCTGAGCGTCCTCGATGGCTGGTGGGCCGAGGGCTACGACAGCGCCAATGGCTGGGCGATACCGCCGGCCTCGAACAACGGCGACGACGGCGAGCGCGACCGCCAGGACGCACGCACGCTCTACGAGATCCTGCAGGACGACGTCATCCCGCTGTATTACCGTCACGACGAGAAGCTCGGCTACGCGCCGGGGTGGGTGCACATCTGCAAGCGCTCGATGGCTTCCGTGCTGCCGCACTTCAACAGCAGTCGTCTGTTGCACGACTATGCCTGCTCGTTCTATGGGCCGGCGGCAGCCCAGGGCAGGACGATCTCGGCGGACGGTTACGCGCCGGCGCGCGAGCTCGCCGACTGGAAGGCGCGCGTGCACGCCGCCTGGTCCGGCGTCGCGCTGCGCCTCGCCAATCCCGTCGCCGACAGCGTCGATTTCGAGGGCAAGATCACCCTCGAGGTCGTCGCCCAATTGAACGGCCTGCAGCCGGCGGATCTCCGCGTCGAATGCGTCGTGCACCGCGACGTGTGTTCGCAGCTCACCGTGCCGCTGAAGCAATACTCCGAGCATGGCCGCGATCACGACGGCGTGTGTCATGTCGGCGATGAGACGGTGTTCGTGGCGCAACTGAAACCTGCAGCCGCCGGGGCGGGCGGTGAATGCACGTACCGGCTCGAGCTCTCTGCGCCCTGGTGCGGCGCCCTGCACTACGAGATCCGGGCCGTGCCACAACACCAGTACCTGACCCACCCTTATGAGACCGGCCTGATGCGCTGGTTGTGACGTGTCATCGGGACCCTTCAGAGTCCTGGCCGGTGAGCCCTTCCCCGCCGGCACGTACGTCACGCCCACCGGCGTAAACTTCGCCGTCTTCAGTCGTCACGCGACGGCCGTGTCGCTGCTGCTCTACGAGCGCGCAGACGACGCGGTGCCACTGCAGGTCATCTCCCTCGATCCGGTCAACAACAGGACCTTTTTCTTCTGGCATGTGCTGGTGGACGGCGCGCGGCCCGGATACTGGTATGCATGGCGCGCCGACGGGCCGGGCGACACCGCGCGCACGGGATTCCGCTTCGATCCCGCACGCGAGCTGCTCGATCCCTGGGCCCGTGCGGTGTCCGGCCCGGGTGCGGATGGCGGTCCGGCGCGCCGAGAAAGGTATCGCGCGCGGATCATCGCGGAGGAGCCCTACGAGTGGCTGGGCGATGCGCCGCTGAATCATCCGCCCGAGGACACCGTCATCTACGAGATGCACGTCCGCGGCTTCACCCGTGATCCTTCGGCCCGCGCCGGAGCGCCGGGCACCTTCGGCGCGATCATCGAGAAGATCCCGTACCTGCAGAGTCTCGGGATTACCGACGTCGAGCTCATGCCGGTAATGGCGTTCGACACGGGCGACGTGCCCGCGGCCACCGCCGCGCGCGGCCTCGTGAACTACTGGGGATACAGCCCGTATGGCTTCTTCGCGCCTCACGACGGCTATTGCCTCACGCCGGACGGCCGGCGCGAGTTCCGGGACATGGTCAGGGCACTGCACCGCGCCGGGATCGGCGTCATCCTCGACGTCGTCTTCAACCACACGGCCGAGGACGGCGAGGACGGACCGGTCATCAGCTTCAAGGGCTTCGCCAACGAGATCTTCTACCATCTCGACCCGAAGGACCGACGCCGCTACCGCGACTACTCCGGCTGCGGCAACACCATCAACTGCAACCACCCGCTGGTTGCGCGTTACATCCTGCAGTGCCTCGAATACTGGGTACGCGAGATGCACGTCGACGGTTTCCGCTTCGATCTCGCGAGCGTGCTCGCCCGCGGCGAGGATGGCCAGCCGATGTATCACGCGCCGGTGCTCTGGAACATCGAGTTCTCGGCGGTCCTTGCCCACACGCGCCTCATCGCCGAGGCCTGGGACGCGGCGGGTCTCTATCAGGTCGGCGACTTCCCCGGCTTCCGCTGGGCCGAATGGAATGGTCGCTACCGCGACTCGGTGCGCCGCTTCGTGCGTGGCGACGGTGGGCTGCTCGGCGAGATCGCCTCGCGCGTCGCCGGCAGCAGCGACCTCTACGGCATCAGCGGCCGGCTGCCGATCAACAGCATCAACTTCGTCACCTGCCACGACGGCTTCACCCTCAACGACCTCGTGAGCTACAACCGCCGGCACAACGAAGCCAACGGCGAGGGCAACCGCGACGGGCTGGCCGAGAACTTCAGCTGGAACTGCGGCGTCGAGGGCGAGACGGACGACGCCGGGCGTGCTCGCGCTGCGGCGCCGGCTCGCACGCAACCATCTCGCGATCCTGCTGCTCTCGCAGGGCGTGCCGATGCTGCTCGCGGGCGACGAGGTGCTGCGCACGCAGCGGGGCAACAACAACGCCTACTGCCAGGACAACGAGATCTCGTGGCTCGACTGGACGCTGACGGACCGCAACGCCGATTTCCTGCGCTTCGTGCGCGAGCTGATCCGGCTGCGCCGGCGTCACCGCTCGCTGCGCAGGACCCGGTTCCTGACGGGGAAGCCCGGCAGCGGCCAGGATGGCCTGCCGGACATCCTTTGGCACGGCACGGACGGCGACCCGCCCGACTGGAACGACCGCACGACCGGCTGGCTCGCGTTCACGCTCTCCGGCCGCGAGCCGGCGGAGCCGCATCTGCATGTCATCCTGAACATGCAGGCCGCCGCGGTGTCCGCGAAGCTTCCGGACATCGCGGGCCGCTCGTGGCGGCGCGCGATCGACACCTCGCTCACCGCGCCCGATGACATCGCGCCGCCGGAACAGCAGCCGGCCGTTGCGGGAAGCAAGTACGGTGTCGGACCACGGACAGTCGTGGTGCTCGAGTCCTGGCGGGACTGACCGCGAGAGCGCTACCGCGCCTGCCTCTCCTCCGGCGGCTTGACGTGGCCGAACGTCCAGAGCAGCGCGAGATCGTAGGCGATCTTCAGCACGCCGCAGATCACGAGCGGTAGCGCCGCAAATCCCGCCCCCATCAGGGCGCCGGCCAGTACGGGACTCGCGGCTGCCGCCAGGCTGCGCGGCACGGACGTGAAACTCGCCGCGGCCGTCCGCTCCTCCGGCCTCACAACGGCCATGACGTAAGAGGAACGCGCGGGCACGTCCATCTGCGACAGGAGCGAGCGCAGGAGCAACAGCGCCAGCGCGGCCCCGAGACTGGGAACGAGCGCCGCGGCTATGAGGGCGATGCTGGACGGGATGTGCGTCCAGACCATGGTGTTGACCAGGCCGATACGCTGCGCGAGCCATCCCGCCGCCGGCTGCGACAGCGCGCCGAGCAGGCCGGCGGCGAAGAAGAACCCGCCCGCCGTGGCGAGCGAGAGCCCGAACTTGTGAAACAGCCACAACGCCAGCAGCGATTGCACGGCGAAGCCGCCGGCGAAGGCGTCCACGCTGAACAGTGCCGCAAGCCTCAGGACGATCGCCCGCGACGGGCCGAGCGCCGCCACGGGGGTCCCGGCGACCGGCGCGTCGCGCGGTAGCCCCGCATAGATCGTTCCGGCTGCCACACCGAGCACGGCGTAGACGACGAACATGGCCTGCAGTGCTTCGAGGGCGGACAGGCCCGTGCGCTGCAGGAGTGGCGGGGCGGTCGCCGCCAGCGAACCCAGCGCGGCCGCCAGGGCGCCGATCAGGCTGTAGCGGGCAAACGTGCGCGTCCGCTCTTCGGCGGCAGCGCCGCGCGCGAGCACCGCGTGCTCGAGAGGCACGAGGACCGACACCGAGCCCGCGGTCGGATTGATCGTGCCGACGAAGGCGACGAGGTAGATGATGGCGGCGAGATCGGCGGCGGCGAAGGCGAGCCCCGTGATGCTCATCAATGCCGCCGCCGCGAGCAGCAGCGTGCGCTGGCCGAAGCGGGCGCCCAGGACGCCGATCGCGAGCGTGGTCAGCGCCGAGCCGAGCAGCGCCAGGGTGGCCGTGAGGCCGATTCCGAACACATCGAGTCCGCGCGCCGCCAGATAGACCGGCAGCAGCAGTGCGACGAACCCATCGGCGAAGTCACGCAGGGCCCGGGCCAGGTAGATCCGCGTGGCCTCCGACGGCGCGATCATCGTCGGCCGGCGGCTCCCGCATCATGCGCGAGGACGATTCCCGCCAGGGGCGGCAGCGTCACGACCAGCGACTGCGGCTGTCCCATCCAGGCAATGGGCTCGGCCTCGAGCGGCAGCGGATTGCCGAGATCGCTGCCGCCGTAGAAGCGCGAATCCGAATTCAAGATCTCGCGCCATCGGCCGGCGCGTGGCACGCCGACGCGATAGCCATCGCGCGGCACCGGCGTGAAGTTGAGCGCGACCACGAGCTCGCTCTCGTCGTCACGGCGCACGAAGGTCAATATCGAATTGTCCGCGTCGTCCCAGCGCAGCCAGTAGAAGCCCCGCGGCTCGAAGTCGTGACGGTGAAGCTGCCCGCGCTCGCGATACAGTCGGTTGAGGTCAGCCACGAGCCGGCGCACGCCGCCGTGTGCCGGCTCCTGCAGCAGGTGCCACGGCAGCGCGCCGCGGTGATCCCATTCGCCGGGCTGGGCCAGCTCGCCACCCATGAACAACAGCTTCTTGCCGGGGTAGGTCCACTGAAAGGTGAAGAGCAGCCGCAGGTTGGCGAAGCGCTGCCACTCGTCCCCCGGCATGCGGCCGAGCAGCGAGCGCTTGCCGTGCACGACTTCGTCGTGCGACAGCGGCAGCACGAAGTTCTCGGTGAAGGCGTAGATCGGGCCGAACGTGAGCAGATTGTGATGGAAACGCCGGTGCACCGGATCGTGCGCCATGTATTTCAGCGTGTCGTGCATCCAGCCCATGTTCCATTTCATGGAGAATCCCAGCCCGCCGTGGTGCGTCGGCCGCGACACGGCCGGCCACGCCGTGGACTCCTCGGCGATCGTGATGCTGCCCGGCGCCTCGGCATGGGTGAGCTCGTTGAGCCGCCGCAGGAACTGCACGGCCTCGATGTTCTCGTTGCCGCCATAGACGTTCGGCGTCCACTCGCCCGGCTTGCGCGAATAGTCGAGGTAGAGCATGGAGGCGACCGCGTCGACGCGCAGACCATCGAAGTGAAATTCCTTCAGCCAGTAGAGCGCGCTCGAATAGAGGAAGCTGCGCACCTCGTTGCGGTCGTAATTGAAGACGAGCGTGCCCCACTCGACGTGCTCGCCCTTGCGCGTGTCGGCGTACTCGAAGAGCGCGCTGCCGTCGAACCGCGCCAGGCCGTGGGCATCCTTCGGGAAATGGCCAGGCACCCAGTCGAGGATCACGCCGATGCCGGACTGGTGCAGCCGGTCCACGAAGTAACGCAGGTCATCGGGCTCGCCGAAACGGCGGGTCGGCGCGAAGTAGCCCGCGGGCTGGTAGCCCCAGGATTCGTCGAGCGGATGCTCGGTGATCGGCAGGAGCTCGACGTGCGTGAAGCCGAGCTCCGCGACCCACGGCGCGAGCTGGTCGGCGATCTCCCGGTAATTGAGGAACGCGCCGTCCGCCCGCCTGCGCCACGAGCCGAGATGCACCTCGTACACCGACAACGGCCTGTGCAGCCAGCCCTCCCCCACGCGTTGCGCCAGCCAGTCCTCGTCGCCCCAGGCGTGTTTCGAGGGCGGCGCAACCGCGGAGGCGGTGGACGGGCGCAGCTCGGTCAGCCGCGCGAAGGGATCGCTCTTGAGCAGCAGCTCGCCGCTCCAGCGGTTGCGGATTTCGTACTTGTAGAGCTCGCCGGCCCCGAGCCCAGGCACGAACAGTTCCCATACCCCGGAGCTCCCGCGGCAGCGCATGGGATGGCGCCGGCCGTCCCACTCGTTGAAGCCGCCGACGACGCTGACGCGCTCGGCCTCCGGCGCCCACACCGCGAAGCGCGTCCCCGCCACGCCATCGGCGACGACGAGGTGCGCGCCGAGCAGCCACCAGGCGTGCCAGTGCCGGCCGGCGTTGAACGCGGCGATATCGGCCTCGGCGAGCTGTGGCGGGAAGCAATAGGCGTCGACCTCCTCGAGGATCGTGCCGCGATCGGTCTGCCAGCGCACGCGATAGCGGTCCGGCAGCCTGCTCGTGTCGCCGCGGTACTCGAACAGATCCGTGTCGCCGACCCGCTCGAGCATCGCGCCGATCTCCGGCAGCTCTACGCACACGGTCGCCGGCCGGAACACACGGACGACGCAACTCCCGCCGGGCAGCGGTTGGCGGCCCAGCACGGCAAAAGGATCGTGATGGCGCGCCGTGAGCAACAGCTCGATGGCGGGATCGGGCGCGGGCCGAGGCGCGTGGTCGGCGGGCGGATCGGTTGCGTTCACTGCTGCTCAGCGCGAAACATTCTGGCCAATTGTCATAGTGCCCTAATTCGGCACGGGTTATACTGCCTTTAGCCGCCGCCCCTGCAAAGACATAACAGCTCAGAGGCGCCCCGTGAAACCGCGAAAGTCCGGCCGCTTCGTCAGCCAGCTCACGAAAAGCACCATGGCCGTGGTCATGGCCGGCGGACGTGGCGAGCGCCTCAAGCATCTCACGCGCAACCGCGCCAAACCCGCGATGCCCTTCGGCGGCAAGTACCGGATCATCGACTTCTCGCTCTCGAACTGCGTGAACTCGGGCATCCGCCAGATCCTGGTGCTCACCCAGTACAAGGCGCACTCGCTGATCCAGCACATCCAGCGCGGCTGGGGCTATCTGCGCGGCGAGCTCGGCGAGTTCGTGCAGCTCGTGCCCGCGCAGCAGCAGATCGGCGAGGTCTGGTACCGAGGCACGGCGGACTCGCTCTACCAGAATCTCGACATCATCGAGGCCTACCATCCCGACCTCGTGCTCGTGCTCGCCGGCGACCACGTCTACAAGATGGACTACGGCCCGATGATCGCCTACCACGTCGAAAAGGACGCGGACATCACGGTGGGCGTCGTGCAGGTGCCGGTGACGCAGGCCCACCAGTACGGCGTCATGACGGTGGACGATACGCAGCGCATCATCCGTTTCGCGGAGAAGCCGGCGCGACCGGAGCCGACGCCCGGCCGCAGCGATGTCACGCTCGCCTCCATGGGCATCTACGTGTTCAGCCGGGAGTTCCTGAAGAAGCGCCTGGAGGCGGATGCGAACGATCCGCGCTCGGGGCACGATTTCGGCAGGAACATCATCCCGGGCACGATCCGCTCGGGCCGCGTCTACGCGTATCCGTTCCAGGACGTCAAGACCGCGGCCCAGGCGTACTGGCGCGACGTCGGCACCGTGGATGCGTTCTTCGAGGCGAACATGGAGCTCGTCTACGTGACGCCGGAGCTGAATCTCTACGACGAAGACTGGCCCATCTGGACTTACCAGGAGCATGTGCCCTCGGCCAAGTTCGTGCTGGATGAGGACGGGCGGCGCGGCGAAGCCATCAATTCCCTGGTTTCGGGCGGCTGCATCATCTCGGGCGCGACCGTGCGCGAGTCGCTGCTGTTCTTCAATTCCCATCTCGAGGAGCGCTCTGAGGTCTACCGCTCGGTGCTGCTCCCGCACGTGCGCATCGGGCGCAATTGCCGGATCAGCAAGGCCATCCTCGACGAAGGCTGTGTCGTGCCCGACGGCACGCGGATCGGCGAGAACCTGGCTCTGGACGCGGAGCGCTTCCACGTGACCGAACGCGGCGTCGTGCTGGTCACGCCGGAGATGCTCGTTGCGCTTCCCGCGGGTCAGAGCGCCGAAATGGCAACCCGCGCAGAGGCTGCGAGTCGCGGCTGAAGCGGCTCCGAGAATGACCATGCCCCTCGACCGGCGCTCCGCCGGCGTGCTGCTCCATCCAACCTCTCTGCCGGGACCATCTGCCGGCGGTGTCATCGGCGAGGAAACGCGGCGCTTCGTGGACTTTCTGGCCGCTGCCGGGTTCACCGTCTGGCAGACGCTGCCACTCGGGCCGACGGATGCGAGCCGCTCGCCCTACCAGATGAAATCCGCCCACGCGGCCAATGCGCCGCTCATCGATCCTGCAGAGCTCGTGGCGCGCGGCTGGCTCCCCGAGGAGCGTCTCGATGCCGACCCGGCCACGCGCCTCGAGGGCGCCTACGAGACTTTTCGCCAAGCCGCAGACAGCGCCGAACGCGCGGCCTTCGATCACTTCGTGCAGCAACAGCGCGGCTGGCTCCTGCCCTATGCGCTGTTCGAGCACCACCGTCGCGCCTTCGGACAGAAGCCCTGGTGGGAGTGGCCGGACGCGATCCGGAACCGCGACGCCGCCACGCTGACGGCGACGCTCGCCGCAGCCCGCGACAGCCTGCGCGCGGTGGCCTTCGAGCAGTACGTGCTCGACCGCCAATGGCAACGCCTCCGGGACTACGCGAGCTCGAAAGGCGTCCGGCTCTTCGGCGACATGCCGTTCTACGTGGATCTCGACAGCGTGGAAGTCTGGTGGCACCGGCGCATGTTCCGGGTGGATGCCGCCGGCCGGCCGGAGGCGGTCGCGGGCGTGCCCCCCGACTACTTCAATTCGGAAGGACAGCTCTGGGGTAACCCGCTCTATGACTGGGACGCGCTGCGCGCGGACGGTTTCCGCTGGTGGGTCGAACGGCTACGTGGCCAGGCGCGCTTCTTCGACCTCGTGCGCCTCGATCATTTCCGGGCGCTTGAATCCTACTGGGAGGTGCCCGCCGGAGCGGCGTCGGCGCGGCAGGGGCGCTGGCGGCCGGCACCCGGCGCCGCGCTGCTGACCGCATTCCGGGAGGAGCTGCCCGAGATGCCCCTCGTTGCCGAGGATCTCGGCACCATCACGGCCGAGGTGCGGGCGCTGCGCGACGAGTTCGATCTGCCCGGCATGCTCGTCCTGCAATTCGCCTTCGATGGCTCGCCGCAGAACCCCTACCTGCCGGCGAATCACGTCGCCAACGCCGTCGTGTACACCGGCACCCACGACAACGACACGACGATGGGCTGGTACACGAGCCTCGATGCCGGCACGCGCGCGCGCGTGGACGCTGTTCTCGCGAGCACGCCCGGCGACATGCCGGGCGCGCTGATCCGTGCGGCCTATGCCTCGCCGGCACAACTCGCGGTGCTACCGATGCAGGACCTGCTCGGCCTCGACTCCGAGGCGCGCATGAATACGCCGGGCACGAAGGCCGGCAACTGGACCTGGCGCTTGCGCTGGGACCAGATCGATCCCGATCTTGCGCAGCGCTGCCACCGCCTCGCAGTGATGTCGGGCCGCGTCTGAGCGGATTCAGCCGCCGTTGACGAGACGGGCGAAGAGCGCCTCGTACTTCGGCCCCTGGCGTTCCCAGGAAAAATCGCGCGCCATGCCGTTGCGCATGAGCTGTGCCCAGGCGCGGGGATCGCGGAACCAGTTGAGCGCGGTGGCGAGGCCCCAGGTGAGACCGCCCACGTCCGCATCACGGAACACGCTGCCCGTGCCCTGCCCGGTCGCGGGATCGAAATGCTCCACGGTATCGGCAAGCCCACCGGTCCGCCGCACCACGGGCACGGTCCCGTAGCGCATCGCGTACATCTGCGTGAGCCCGCAGGGCTCGTACCGGGACGGCAGCAGGACGACGTCGCTGCCGGCGAGTATCAGGTGCGCGAGCCGCTCGTCGTATCCGTCCACGTGCACGACGCGGCCCGGGTAGCCGACGGCGAGCTTGCGCAGCGCCTCGGCATAGAGCGGCTCGCCGTTGCCCAGAAACGCGCACACGAATGCCCGCTCGGACAGGAGCGCCGGAAGCGCATCGACGATCAGGTCGATGCCCTTCTGCTCCGCCAGACGGGAGACCAGCCCGACAATGGGAGTTTCCGGGGCGGCATCGAGCGAGAGCTCGCGCAGGAGCTCTGCGCGCACCACACGCTTGCCGCTCGTGTCGGCCGCGGAATAGTGCGCGGGCAGCATCCGGTCCGTCTCGGGGCTCCACAGCTCGTAGTCGACCCCGTTGAGGATGCCAGCCAGGCGGTGGCGGCGCTGGCGCAGCAGTTCATCGAGACCCATCCCGTACTCGGGGGTCTGGATCTCGCGGGCATGCGTCGGGCTCACGGTCGTCAGCGCATCGGCGCAGGCGATCCCGGCGCGCAGGAAGTTGACTTCCCCGCCCGCGGTCCCGGCCGTGGTTCCGACCGGCGCAAGCAGCGGGCGCAGGCGCGGGTCGTCGCCCGTCAGCACGGTGGCGTCGAAGATCCCCTGGTAACCGATGTTGTGTATGGTGAGCACCGCATAGGCCTGGCGGAAGGCGCGCTCGCCGGCATACGGGCCCTTGAGCATGACGATGGCCGGCGCCGCGTGCCAGTCGTGGCAATGAACCACGTCGGGACTCAGCCCCAGGGCGGCTGCGGTCTGCAGCGCCGCGTGCGAGAGGAGCATGAAGCGGCGCGCCTCGAGCTCGCCCGCCTCGTACACGTCACGGCCGAATAGCGCCGGACAATCGACGAGATAGATCGCCGCTCCCGATTCGGGCAGGAGCGCGCGATGCACGGCATAGGAGACCTCGCGCGTCCCGGCGCGGAACCGGCGGGGTCCCAGCACGGGCGCGGGATCGCGCGCCTGCGCGTCCATCACGCCGTAGGATGGCATCACGACCGCGACATCGTGGCCGCGGCGCGTGAGATGGGACGTCAAACCCGCAGTGACGTCGCCGAGACCGCCGACCTTCGCCAGCGGGGCGAATTCGGCGCAGACCGTGAGGATTCGCAAAGTCAGTTATTGCGGATCGACAACACCGGACAGGTGGCGTGGCGCAACACGGCCTCGGTCGTACTGCCGAGGAGCACGTGTTTCACGCCGCTGTACCCGTGCGTCGTCATGATGATCAGGGCCGCGCCTTTTTCCTTTGCATAGTCCACGACCTCTTCGGCGGGGCGGCCGACCAGGACCCGGGTCGTGACGTTGCCGAGCGCTTTCAGGTGCGAGCTGGCAAAGGAGGCCATGCGCTTTTCGGCGCTGCGGGTCAGCTCGTCGACGGAGGGGATCGGCACGGGACCCATGTCGAGCGTCGCATAGATGTGAGGCTCCTCCACCACGTAGAGACAGTGGATCTCCGCCTGCATCTGGTCCGCCATGCGGCGCGCCCAAGGTAATGCCGCGAGCGACAGCTCCGAGAAATCCGTCGGGAACACGATGACGTTCTTGCCGGCCATACTTCTTCTACCCCGTGCCTGAGTGACTCCAATGCCGAAACCTTATCAAAGCCCGGGCACTCTCACCTATTGCGGATGACCGCTACAGGACGCGTGACGGGACCGCCGCCGTTACGGCGGCCTCATTCGCCAGCCGGCGCGGCACGCACCGTTTCTTCATGAAAATAGCTTTATTCGACAGTTGCTTGCAGCGACTTCCTGAGGTCATTCCGGCTGGCCGTGCCGGACGCAGCCGGCCGCGTTGGAATCCGGCTGCTATGATCCGCGCGGCGCGCCCGGCCCGTCACACTGCGCGCGCAAACGCTAACAACGCTCTCCCGGAGACGCCTGCGATGGACCGGTCCGCCGGCAAGCTGCCCGATGTCGGTACGACCATCTTCACCGTGATGTCCCAGCTCGCGGCCGAATGCCGCGCCCTCAACCTGTCGCAGGGCTTTCCCGATTTCGACGCTCCACCCGAGTTGCTCGACCGGGTGACGAGACACTTGCGCGCGGGCCACAACCAGTACGCGCCCATGGCCGGCGTGCCGGAGTTGCGCGAGCAGATCGCGCTCAAGACCGCGCGGCTGTACGGCCGGCGGGTCGATCCGGTGACCGAGATCACGGTCACCTCCGGTGCCACCGAAGCGCTCTATTGCGCGATCCAGGCTTTCGTGCACCCGGGAGACGACGTGCTCGTCTTCGATCCTGCCTACGATTCCTACGAGCCGGCGGTGCGCCTCGCGGGCGGAACCGCCACGCATGTGCCGCTGCTGCCGCCGGCGTTCAGCATCGACTGGCAGCGCGTCCGCGACGCGCTCACCGGGCGCACGCGCATGATCATCGTGAACTCGCCCCACAACCCGACGGGGGCGACGCTGTCCGCGTCCGATCTGGAATCGCTCGCCGCGATCACGCGCGAGCGGCCGATCGTGATCGTGAGCGACGAGGTCTACGAGCACATCGTCTTCGATGGCCGGCGACACGAGAGTCTGCACCGTCACGAGGAGCTCGCCGGCCGGAGCTTCGTGGTGTCCTCTTTTGGCAAGACCTATCACGCCACGGGCTGGAAGGTCGGCTACTGCGCGGCACCCCCGGCACTCATGGGCGAGTTCCGCAAGATTCACCAGTTCGTGCAGTTCTGCGTCGTCACTCCCGTGCAGCTTGCGCTCGCGGAATTCCTGGAGAGCGCGCCGTCCCACTACCTGGATCTGCCGGCGTTCTACGAGGCCAAGCGCGACGTCTTCTGCGAGCTCCTGGCGTCGTCGCGCTTTCGCCTGACGCCTTCGCAGGGAACCTACTTCCAGCTCCTCGACTACGGCGGAATCACGCGGGAGCGCGACGTCGACTATGCCCGGCGCCTCACGCGCGAGGCGGGCATCGCCAGCATCCCGGTGTCGGTGTTCTACCGCGAACCGCCGGACGCCACGCTGCTGCGCTTCTGTTTCGCGAAGGACGGAGAGACCTTGGGTCGCGCGACCGAGATTCTCTGCCGGATCTGAATATTGGCGCCTTGCAAACAAGCCGCGCCGGCCCCATCTGTGTGAGATAGTTTCGCCTCCAAACTATTGCCGCCGCCGCCCCGCCCGGTCTACCATGCGAAACAGGGACTTGCAGAAAGAAAAGCCGTGAGCGCAACCGCCATTGAACTTAACAGGCCCGACACCGCGCAGGGCCACGTGGACCTGCCCATCCAGGGCATGACGTGCAGCGCCTGCGCGACCCGCCTGGAGGGTGCGCTCTCGCAGGCACCCGGGGTGCGCAGTGCCACCGTGAATTTCGCCCTGGAGCGCGCCGACGTGGCCTTCGACCCGGCCGAGACCAGCGCGGCCAGCGTGGCCGAGGCCGTCCGGCGCGCGGGCTTCCAGGTCCCCCAGCAGTCCTTCTCGTTTCCGATCGGCGGCATGACCTGCAGCGCCTGCTCGACCCGTGTCGAGAAGGCCCTGAGCGCCGTGCCCGGCGTGACCGAGGCCAACGTCAACCTGGCGCTCGAGCGCGCCGACATCAAGGGTGTGACGGGAATCGTCACCATCCAGGACCTGGCGCGCGCCGTGGAGCGCGCGGGCTACGAGGCCCACATCCGTTCCGCCTCCGAGGAACGCGCGAAGGCGGACGAGGAGCACCGGCTGCGCGAGGAGCAGGCGCTGCGGCGGGAATTCATGATGCTGCTCGTCGCGATCTTCCTCACCGCGCCGCTGATCGTGCAGATGGCGGCCATGACTCTCGGGCTGCCGTTCCATCTCACGCCCTCGATGGAGCTGCTGTTGGCGACGCCGGTGCAGTTCGTCTGCGGCGCGCGCTTCTACCGCGGCGCGTGGAAGGCGCTGCGCGCCAAGTCGGGCAACATGGACCTGCTCGTGGCGCTGGGCACGAGCGCCGCCTATTTCTACAGCTATTACCTCCTCGGCACGCTCGGCCCCGGGGCGATGGGGCACCTGTACTTCGAGGCCTCCGCCGTCGTCATCACGCTCGTGATGCTCGGCAAGTTCCTCGAGGCCCGCGCCAAGCGCGGCACGACCAAGGCCATCCGGCAGCTCATGAACCTGCGTCCGCAGACCGCCTGCGTCCGGCGCGCCGACGGCACGGAGAGCGAGGTTCCGGTCGACGAGGTGCGCGCCGGCGACCTCGTGATCATCCGGCCTGGCGAGCGCGTGCCGGTCGACGGCAAGGTGCTGAGCGGCCGCAGCGAGATCGACGAGTCGCTCATCACCGGCGAGAGCCTGCCGGTCGAGAAGGCGCCGGGAGCCACCGTCACCGGCGGTGCAATCAACGGGACCGGCATGCTCGAGGTCGAGGCGACCGCGGTCGGCGAGGATTCGACGCTCGCCAAGATCATCCGCATGGTCGAGAGCGCCCAGGCCGGCAAGGCGCCGGTGCAGCGGCTCGTGGATCGCATCAGCGCGGTGTTCGTGCCGATCGTCGTCGCCATCGCCGTCATGACCTTCGCGGGCTGGATGCTCTACGACGGCATCTTCGAGCATGCGTTCGTCGCCGCGGTTTCCGTGCTCGTCATCGCCTGCCCCTGTGCCCTCGGGCTCGCCACCCCGACCGCGATCATGACCGGCACGGGTGCGGCGGCGCGCTCCGGCATCCTGATCAAGGACGTGGCCTCGCTCGAGCGGGCTCACAGGGTCGACGCAGTCATCTTCGACAAGACCGGCACGCTCACCGAAGGACGGCCACGCCTCGTCTCGGTGCACGCCGTGCGCGGCACGGACGACGACGTCCTGCGCCTGGCCGCCGCCGTCCAGCAGGGCAGCGAGCATCCGCTCGCCCGCGCGATCCTCGATCGCGCCGTGGAGCGCGGCCTCAAGCTCGAGCCGATGACGGAGTTCCGCAGCCACACGGGCAAAGGCGTCGCCGCGACCGTCGGCGGCCGTGAGGTTGCGATCGGCAACCAGCGCTTCATGGAGGAGCGTGGCGTCGACGTGGCCGCCGAGTCCTCACGGGCGCGCGAGTGGCAGGAGCATGCCCAGACCGTGGTGTACGTCGCCGACGGGCGCGACCTTGCCGGCGTGCTCGGCATCATCGACCCGCTGCGGCCGCAGTCCCGCGAGGCCGTCGCGACGCTGGCCGCCATGGGCATCCGCACGCTGCTCCTCTCCGGCGATGCCACACTGGTCGCCGCGGAGATCGGCCGCCAGGCGGGCGTGAGCGACGCGCGTGGCGAGGTGCGGCCGGAGGAGAAGGCCCGGGTCGTCGAAGAGCTCTCGGCGCAGGGTCACGCGGTCGGCATGGTGGGCGACGGCATCAACGATGCGCCCGCGCTCGCTGCCGCCGACGTCGGCATTGCCATGGGCACCGGCACGGACATCGCCATGGAGACGGCCGGCATCACGCTGATGCGCGCCGACCCGCGCCTCGTGGCGGCGGCGATCGCGGCGAGCCGCGCGACGTTCCGGAAAATACGGCAGAACCTCTTCTGGGCCTTCATTTACAATGTCATCGGCATCCCGCTGGCGGCACTCGGCATGCTGAGCCCGGCGATCGCCGGCGCCGCCATGGCGATGAGCAGCGTCAGCGTCGTGAGCAATTCGCTCCTGCTGCGCCGCTGGAAACCCGGCTTTACCGCGCGCGCCAGGAAATGACGCGCGACCATTCATTAGCGTTCGATAAGGGAGACCAGAGCATGGAGAAGATTCAGATCAAGGTTTCGGGCATGACCTGTGGCGGCTGCGAGCGGAGCGTGCAGAACGCACTGACGAGCCGCAAGGGCGTCAGCGCCGCGAAGGCGGATCGCAACGCCGGCGTCGTCGCCGTGGAGTTCGATCCTGCCCTGATTCAGCGCCCGGCGCTGGAGAAGGCAATCGCGGAAGCGGGCTTCAAGGTCGCAGCCTGACACCTTCAAATACAAGGGCGCCTCCCGTCCGGGAGGCGCCCTTTTCTATTTATTCCTTCAAGCCGCGGTCGGCGCGCGACGGCCGACGCCTTCGCCTGGAGCGCGTATGCGACAGATGATGGCGAGAATCAGAACGATTCCCGTCAGGCTGCCGGTAAATACGAACGGCGCTGACGGATGAACGGAATCGAACAGACGGCCGCCGATGGCCGTCAAGAAAAGAATGCCGGCTGCGCCGAAGATATTGAACATGCCGATGACCGATCCCCGGGCCTCCGCGGGCGCCTCCTGGCTGATCAGTGTCGTGGCGCCGGCAAATGTGCTGATCTGGCCGACGCCGAGCAGTATCAGCAACGGTATTGATTCGCGCGCCAACGGATCGCCGATGAACATCGTCCCGACATAGCCTGCGACGCCGAGCGCGGTGCAGATCACGACCCCAGTCACGCGATTGAGGCGATCGAGCAGCCAGGTCATGACGAACAGCTGCCACACCAGCGCGGCCGTGGCGGGAATGAAAGCGACGAGGCGCCCTCTGGCCATGGCGTCGGCTGCGGACAGCCCCTGCCCCATGGCTGCATTCGCGCCCCAGAGCATGGTGAACGTGCCAAGAATCACGAGCTGGCCCCGCATGATGAAGCCGCACGCGTAGGCAAGGGCAATCCTCGGGTTGCGCCCCTCCGCGAAAGCCCGGCGGGCGAGCTCCAGGAACGGCGGCCGCTCGGTCTTGTGGACCGGGAGGCCGGGCTTCAGGCCGACGGCGAGCACAACCGCGGTCAGGACGCAGACGCCGGCCACGACCAGATTGGCGTAATGGCCAGCTGAAACGGCATCTGCCCCGCGCTGGGCGAACACCTGGGGTAGACGACCGAAGACCACGATTACGAAAATGATCCCCAATGCGTTGAGCACACCGGTAATCGCGACGGTAAAGCCGCGCGAGCGATTCTCCGGGTAATCAGCGATCACAGTGCCGAGCATGGCCGTGGCACCCGCGACACCGATCGCGTAGATCACGCGGTAGACGACGAGCTCGGGGACCGAGGTCGCATAGCTGTAAAGCGCATAGCCGATGCCCATGAACAACAGTCCAGCCGCGTACACCTGGCGCCGCCCGATGCGGTCCGCGATGATGCCGATCGGCCCGAACGTCAGCAGCATCGCTATCTCCTGCCAGACCTGCAGGTCACCGCTCAGCGCGCCCTGCTCTCCCTGCGGTATGTGGAGGGACACCGTCATTACATACGGTGTTGCCAGGGTCACGAAAAAGAGCAGGCCGATAGACCAGAAAGCACCGAAGAGCAGCGACCAGATGTGCGATGGCCGCACGCCGGGCTGGAGCCAGACTGGCCCGAATTTCGTGGAACCATCCATTCGCAGTACGTCCTTCCGGATCCGGTCAGGTAAAGATGTGCACGGCCTTGTTGCGCGTGTAGCCCAGGAGCTCGCCGAGGCATTCCTCGACGCCGAGGCCGCTGTTCTTCCAGCCGCCGAACGGCGTGCCGAGGAAATGGCGCGCCGTCGTGTTCACCCACACGAAGCCGGACTGCAGCCCGCGCGCCATGCGCATCGCCGTCGTGAGGTCGTGCGTCCACACGCCCGAGGCAAGGCCGTAGTCGGTGGAATTCGCCATGGCGATCGCCTCGTCCTCCGTGCGCCATCTCATTATGGCCAGCACGGGTCCGAAGATCTCCTCCCGGGCGATGCGCATGGCGGGCGTGACATTGGCATAGACGGTGGGCCTGATCCAGTAGCCGCGACGAAATGCCTCACCTTCGGGCCGCGTGCCGCCGGTGAGGAGCTTCGCCCCATCCGACTTCGCGGACTCGATGAAGCCGAGCACGCGCTTGTAATGGCCCGCGGAGTTGACCGGCCCCATCCGCGAGGCCGGGTCGAGCGGGTCGGCGATCCTGATCGCTTCCACCAGAGCGACGATGCGGCTGGCGACCTCGTCGTGCAGCGACTCGTGGAGCAGCAGCCGGCTGTTGGAGCCGCAGGACTGCCCGGCCCACGCGAAGTTCATGCCGTTGACGGCCGCCTGCGCCACCTCGGCGGGGTCCGCGTCAGCGCAGACGATCATCGGGTTCTTGCCGCCGAGCTCGAGCGAGACGTGCTTGACCGCGACTTCGGCGGCGGCGCGCTGAATGGCCATGCCGGTCGGCACGGAGCCCGTGAAGCCGATGCGCCAGATGCGCGGGTGGCGCACCAGCGCATCGCCCGTCGGCAGCCCCGGGCCCTGCACGATGTTGACGACGCCCGGAGGCAGAACCTCGCGGCAGAGCTCCGCGATGATGGTGGCGGACAGCGGGCTCGTCTCCGGCGGCTTCACGATCACGGCGTTGCCGGCCATCAGCGGCGCGGCGAGATGGGCGCCGGCAAACAGGAAGGGATGGTTGAAGGGCAGGATGCGCGCGACCACGCCGTAGGGCTCGCGCAGCGAGAAGTGGATGCCGCCGGCGGATGCCGGGACGGTCTCGCCTTTCAATTCCGTGCCCAGCCCCGCGAAGTACTCGATGTAGTTCGCGGAAATCTCGACGTCGCGGGCGAGGCTCGCGATCGTGTTGCCGGTGTCGGCAGCCTCGAGCGGGAGGACCTCCTGCGTGCGCCCGCGCATGGCCGCCGCGAACTTCCGCAACGCGTCCCGGCGGTCCCACACGGAGAGCGCGGCCCAGCCCGGTTGCGCAGCCTCGGCGGCGCGCACGGCGCGGTCCACGTCCTCGGCGCCGCCGAGCGCGACGCGGCCATGCACCTCTTCGGTCGCGGGATTCACCGACTCGAGCCACTGCCCGCCCGCGCCGGCGACGAACTCCCCGCCGATGAACATCAGGCGATCGCCGAACTTGAGACTCATGGCATCACCTCAGGGCCTGGCAGGGGCCGGGCGTTGCGTCTGTGCGTAGCGCTCGAGACTCGAGAGGCTCGGCTCGCCGGTCCATTTCTCCGGCGCCGTGAAGTACTTCGCATAGTTCTTCTCAGCGTAGTCGAGCAACGGCCGCGGGAAGATCTCGTCGAGATTCGCGGTCGTGCCCATGAAGCAGTTGTAGAGACAGCAGCCCGGCGCCTGGCCCATCAGCATCCAGGGCAGCCAGGGCGTGACGCGGTTCCAGGTGCCGCGGTAGTCGAGCGTCGTGAGCTTGGGATTCTGCATGTCCCCGGCCCGGATGTGGTGTGCGAAATACTCCGAGACCTGCGCCGTCGGGCCGGCCGACTCGCGCGGCCACTTGTCGGGCTGGAGCGCGCTCGGGTAGGCGAGATGGATGTGGATCTCCATCTCGAGCCAGTCGCCGTGCTGGTACCACGGCAGCACGAAAGGCACGCGCGGCGGCGTCTCCTTGTTGAGGCCGCCGAATTGGGGCGGCAGCGGGAAATACTCCTCGATCAGGTAATTGAACGGATCGTTGTCGACGTGCACGACTCTCACCGTTTCGTCCGTGAGCGCATTGCGCCACTCCTGCAGCACCTCGCCACTCTTCAGGTCGGTGTAGAGAACGATCTCACGGCACAGCCGCTCGATGACCCCGTCCGGCCGCCGATTCAGCCGGATGGCGCCGAAGCCCTGGGCACCGACGAGATCCACGATGCGCTTGCCGGGCTGCACCGCATTGACGTAGCCCTTGAACCAGAAAAATTTCTGCCGGCCGAAGTCGAGGTCGCCCTGGATGCGTGCGAAGGCGATCTGGTTGCCTCTGCCAGTGCGCAGATCGAGATACGGACCCTCGATCGCGGGGCCTTTGCCCGCCACGCTGCCCATGGCGGGGCGCGAGGCGTCGGCGGCGCGCGCCTCGAGTGCCAGGGTGATCGCGCCGGCGGCGCCGACGGAGGCGAAGGAGAGTAAGTCCCGGCGCGTTGCCTGCATCATCGGCCGCGCGTCAGACGACGCCGTCGATGATCGCGCCCGTCAGCAGCAGGCCGAGCTGCGCGATCGAGGCCGCGAAGACGCGCCAGCCCTGGGGCACGGTCGGCGTGCGCATGAGCTTCCAGCTCGAGGCGATGAAATACGCGCCGCCGGTCACCGCGCTCACGAGATAGATCCAGCCCATGCCGTAGAAGAAGGGCAGCAGCGACAGCAGCACCAGCACGACGGCATGGCCGAAGATGGTGCGCGTGGCGACGGCGTCGCTCACGACGTTGGGCAGCATCGGCACGCCCGCCTTCTGGTAATCGCGCTTGCACGCGAAGGCGAGCGCCCAGAAATGCGGCGGCGTCCAGAGGAAGAGGACCACCGCGAGGATCAGGGGCGCCGGCTGGAAGGCTGCGCCGACGGCCGCCGCTCCCGCCATGACGGCGAAGCTGCCGGACAGCCCGCCGATGACGATGTTGAGCCACGTGCGCCGCTTCAGCCACACCGTGTAGACGACGCCGTAGGTGAAGGCGCCGAGGAACACATACGCCATCGCAGCAAGATTGGTCGCCCAGGCGGCGGCGCACAGGGCGATCGCGAGCGTGAGGCCGATGCCGGCGGGCCAGGCCCAGCCGGCTCTGAAGCGCCCGGTCACGAACGGCCGGCCCTGCGTGCGGGTCATGGCGCGGTCGAGCTCGCGCTCGTAATACTGGTTGAATGCCCCGGCAGCCGCCGACGAAAGCAGCACCGAGAGGCCGAGGAGCGCGATCTGGCCTCCCGAGAGGCCCGTTCCGGAGCTCATGGCCAGACCGGCAATCGCGCAGGCGGTGATGAGGAAGCCGAGCCGCACCTTGGCGACGTCGTAGATGAGCGCGAGAGTCTGTGTCATGGGCGTGCCGTAAATCGGGAGCCGAATGTTACAGCACGCGACTTGCCACTTCACCTTTCCGGCGCGGGCCGCATGACCATGCAGCCCTGCCCGGCGGCCGCGTCCGCGGTCAGGCGGCTCCGAAGTACTCGCGCAGCACCTTCGACAGCGCCTGCATCTCCTCCACCTTGCCGACGCTCACGCGGCACCAGGTGTCGTAGGGTGGAAACGGCCTGCCGAGACTGAAGCCCCTCTTCCGCATGTCGCCGAGGAATTCGCTGGCGGGTTTCCCCGTGTCGAAGAACACGAAGTTCCCCTTGGTCGGCACGTAGCGCACCTTGAGATCCCGCAGCGTCCCCTCGGCGATGGCCACGCCCTCGGCGATGGCGCTGCGGCTCGCGTCCTGGAACTTCATGTCGTTGTAGCTCGCTATCGCCGCCGCGAGGCCGAGACTGCTGGCGACGGTCAGCTTCACCTTCGACATGCTCTCGATCAGGTCCGGGCGCGCGAGCCCGTAGCCGATGCGCAGTCCCGCGAGTCCGTGGAGCTTCGAGAAGGTGCGCGCCACGATCACGTTGTCGTTCGCCTTCACGCGCGAGACCATCGAGTTCTCGGCCATGTCCGAGGCGAGCTCGAGATAGGCCTCGTCCACGAGGACGGTGACCGCGGGCGGCACGCCCGCGATGAACTCCCGGAGCGCCGCGCCCGATAGCGCCGTGCCGGTCGGATTGTTCGGATTGCAGATGTAGATGAGCCGCGTGTTCGCGTTTATTGCCGCCTTCATGGCCTTGAGGTCGTGACGGAACTCGCCGTCGAGGGGGATCTCGCGGAGCGTGGCGCCGACCGCCTTCGCGTGATCGCCGGCGAGCCCGAAGGTCGGCTTCGCGAGGATCACCTCGCCGTCGCTGATGCCGGCGAGCAGGCCGGTGATGTGCAGGATCTCGGTGGAGCCGTCGCCGATCATCACGTGCTGGGGCGTCAGGCCCTCGCGCTCGGCGATCTGCTTCTTCAGCGTCATCTCCTCGGTCATCGGGTACTTCCAGCCGTCCCCGATCGCGGCCTGGATCGCCGCGCGCGCCGCCGGGCCGGGACCGTGCGGATTCTCGTTGGCCGAGAGCCGGACGAGCCCCTGCGCGGCCGCCGCGGCCGCCGCCGGGTAGTTCTGCGCGAGGACGGAGCGCGGCAGCGCGTTGAGCGCGGTGCCGGCGATGAGCAGGCGCGACGCGCCGATCAACGTGCGACGGGAAACCGTGGATGTCATGAAGCTACCTCCCCCATTGGCGGTAAACCTTACCACTTTGTTTTTGAAAAAGCCGCGCAGCCGCATGGAGCCAGTCGCGGCCGGCATCGGGCTAACTCAGCTGCCTGACGGCTGTCGAAATGGCCTTGGCCGGTTCAAAATAGGCGCAACAGGAGGGCTCCATGATCTACAACAACATCCTCGAGACCATCGGCAACACACCCGTCGTGCGGCTGAACCGCGTGGCGCCGAAGCACGTCGAGATGTACGTGAAGATCGAGGCGTTCAACCCGCGCCTCATCGGTGAAGGACCGGCTGGCGCTGGCCATCATCGACGATGCCGAGCGGCGTGGCACGATCAAGCCGGGCCAGACGGTCGTCGAAGCGACCTCCGGCAACACGGGCATAGCGCTTGCCATGGTGTGCGCGGCCAAGGGCTATCCGTTCGTCGCGACCATGGTGGAGACCTTCTCCGTGGAGCGGCGCAAGATCATGCGTGCCTTCGGCGCGAAAGTGATCCTCACGCCGGCGGCCGAGCGCGGCACGGGCATGGTGCGCCGCGCGGAGGAGCTCGCGAAGCGCCACGGCTGGTTCCTCGCGCGGCAGTTCGAGAACCCGGCGAATCCGGCCTATCACCGGCAGACCACGGGCCCGGAGATCCTCAAGGACTTCGCCGCGCGCCGCCTGGACTTCTGGGTCACGGGCTGGGGCACCGGCGGCACGCTCACCGGCGCGGGCGAGGTCATCCGCCTCGCACGACCGGACGTGAAGATCATCGCGACCGAACCCGCCGGCGCGTCACTGCTCGGCGGCGCCGAGTGGAAGCCGCACAAGATCCAGGGCTGGACCCCGGACTTCCTGCCCGATGTCCTGAACCGCGAGCTGCACGACGAGCTCGTGCCGGTGACCGACGACGAGGCGAAGGCCGCCGCGCGCCGGCTCGCCGCGGAGGAAGGCATCTTCGTCGGCATCTCGGCGGGCGGCACGCTCGCCGCCGCGCTCAAGGTCGCCCAGAAGGCGCAGCAGGGCTCGGTGCTGCTCGTGATGCTGCCCGACACCGGCGAGCGCTATCTCTCGACCTTCCTGTTCGACGACGTGCCGGATGGCTCGGACGACGCGTGGCTGGCGGGCCTCGAGGCGGCGTCGGGGAAGCGGTGACCGGAGCGGGCCACCGTCAGAAGCGGTGCATGATTCCCTCGACGAGCGGGTCGTCGGCGCCCTCCGGCACCTTGCGCATGACGGTGAGGCCCGTCCCCCAGGGCAGATCGATGAGCTGCAGGGCCGGATCGCGCCGCAACTGGTCCATGTAGTCGCGCACGGTCACCTCGTAGGCCCGGTCCTTGCCGTAGATGCCCGACGTCCGCTCGCCCATGCTGTCGTGGAACAGCACGAGCGCGCGCGGCGCGAGGCGCTTCTCGAAGGCGAGATAGTCGAAGCGCGCCTGCTCGGCGGTGTGATAACCGTCGATGAAGAGCAGCCCGACGTCGGTGTTCCGTCGCCAGGCCTCGGTCTCCACGAACTGCTGCGTGGTCGCCAGGTGATGCCGGATGTTGTGGATGCCGAACTCCGCGAAATGCGCCCGCGTCTTCTCGGGACTCTTCCAGAAATCGTCGACCAGCGACGGGTCGATGAACGTCACCTCGGCGGGCGTGGCCGACTGGCCGCGACAGTTGTCCTGGCAGGCGCGCGCGATCAGCATCGGCACGAAGCCGCGCCAGGAGCCGATGACCACGGCGTGCGCCGGACGCGCGAGCCGCGCGAGCCCGTAGTAGATCCAGCCGAGCCCGAGGTTGAGATCGCCGGCGCACTGGTTGTGCCCCATCCGCAGCATGCCCGGATACGCATACAGCCGCGCGATCCAGGCGGTGAGCCCGTCGTCCGCGGGCGCATCGGGCTCGGTGAGTAGCTCTTGCCGGTTTGGAGTCGTCGACACCCCGGCATTCTGCGGACATTGCCCCGCCCGATGCAAACCGGCAACGACGCCACTCAGTCGGGAGAGACCGCGAGCGGCGCGGCAGACTCGCGCGCCTGCCAGGCATGCAGCGCGGTTGCCACGAGGATCAGGACGCAACCGGCGATGGCGAGCGGCCCGATCCGCTCGCCGAGGCCGAGCCAGACCCAGAGCGGGTTCAGCACCGGCTCGACCAGCAGCAGGAGCGAGATCTCGAGCGCCGGCAGGTACGGCATCGCGGAGGCGACCAGCGCGTATGCACAGCCGATCTGGATCACGCCGAGGTAGGCGATGAGCGCCCAGTCGCCCGGCGTCGAATGCAGCACCGGGAATGCGAAGAAAGCGCCCGCCAGTCCGGCGAACGCATTGCCGGCCAGTGCCGCGGCGAGCGAGGCGTGGCTCCCACCCCCCTCCGCGGTGCCGAGCCAGCGGAGTCCCGTGAGCGTCAGCGCCCAGCTGAGCCCGGATGCGGCGGCCAGCAGGTTGCCGCGCGCGGGGTCGGGCGCCGTCGTGCCCGCCTGCACGGAGCCCGCGAAGAGGCAAACCATCCCGAGCGCGAGCGCCCCCATGAACCAGAGATCCCGGCGGGTGACGCGCTCGCGCAGCAGCCAGGGGCCGAGCAGCAGCAGATAGAGAGGCGCCGTGTCCTGCAGGAAGATCGCGTGCGCGGCGGTCGTGGTGCGCGTTGCCAGCGTGAAGAGGAAGAGCGTCGCGGCGTACGGCAGCGCCACGACCAGCGTGCGCCAGGTCCAGCCGCGGCGGGCGGCCGGGAACAGCACCGCGAGGGCGACCGCCGCCACGGCCGAGCGGAAGGTCGCCACCTGCCAGGCCGTGAGCGAGCACAGCTTGATCGCGAGCCCGCCCGTGGAGAACAGCCCGGCCCCGGCGATGATGCGGAGACGCGGGCCGGGGACGGCTGGAGATGGCATCCGGCGATTATCACCGGATTGGCCGGACCCGTCAGGGCCCGATGAATCTCAGGGCGCCAGGGCGGAAGGCCCGGGCGGTTGGTTCAGGGCGTCGCGCAGGATGGTGTAGTCGACGACAGTGACGCGTCCGCTGCCGTTGAGATCGGCATCCGGGTCGGTCGAGTTCAGCCTGTTCCTCAGGATCGTGTAGTCGGCGGTGGTCACGCGGCCGGAGTTGTTGAGGTCGGCATCGCACCAGTTTCCGTAGCCATCGCCATCGGTGTCGCGCTGGTCGGCATTCGGCATCAGCCTGCAATTGTCGAAGGCATCGAGCACGAGGTCGCCGTCGGTGTCCCCGGACACCGTCACGGTCACGGTGCCGTTACCCTGATCGATGCCGTCGCTCATGTGGTACCGGAACTGGTCGGGACCGGTGTAGCCCGCATTCGGCGTGTAGAAGACGCCGACCTCGGATTGCCAGAACGGGCCCGGCAACGGCACCGGGACGTCGATTGTCAGCGTGCCGTGCGCCGGCTGCTGCGTGATGCTGAACGTCACCGGGTCCGCAAAGCCCATGTCGTTGAACAGGATGTCGAGGAAGGTCTCCATCGGGCCGACGATGACGTCATCGTCGGTCACGACGGCCGGCACGTTGCCGATATTGAGGCTGATCAGACCGAAGCTGACCTCCCCGTCCTGATCGGTCACCTTGTAGTAAAAGCTGTCGAGCCCCGCGTAGCCCGCATCGGGAACATAGGAGAAATGCTGTCCGGCACCCGTATAGACGGACGGATAGTTCACCGTGCCGTGATCGGGCGGCTGCCCGGGCTGCATGAGCACCTCGATCGTGTTCGTGCCGTCGCCGGGCTGGATGACGGTCGTGTACGGAATCTGCGCGGTGACGTTCACGGGCGAGCGCAGCGAATAGATGCCGGCGACCGGTGATGCCGCAGATGCGCCGAGGGACACGAGCCCGATCGAAACAGGCAAAAGAGTTCGAAGCGATGTCATGAGCGCGGTGTTTCTTATTCTTACTATTGAAATCAATCTACCCCGCGCCGCGAGGCGACGCAATGACGCCCGACACGTTTTGGCGCCGTGCTTCAGGCCGCCGTGGACATAATTGGCCGTAGGACTTGACCTACTCCGGCCGGATGGGCAGAGTCGCGCCCGTCACTTGTGGGGAGTGATGGGTCTTTGCAGAAGTCGCGACATCGTGCTGCGCCCCGGCGTGTGGGCGCGATCCTGTGCGTTACGCTGTGCGCGCTCAGCCGGGTAGTGCCGGCGGCGTACGACGACGACGTTCATTTCACCGAGCTCAGTGCTCAATACGGCGCCGCGGCGCCGACCGGCGCCGGCGTCGCGGTCAGCCAGGTCGAAGCGCCCGTGATCGTCGGCGTCGAGGGCGCGTGGATGCCGAACCCCGCTGAGTTCAGCGGCAAGGTGCTGACGGATCTCTCGAACGGACCGGACGGCGTGTATTCCAGCCACGCCACCGGCGTCGGCCTGCAGTTCTACGGCACCTCGAACTCGATCGCCCCCGGCATCACGAGCGTGGCGGGGTATAACGCAAATCGCTGGGTGGCGGGAGACTTCCTCCAGTTCGGCACGACGAGCCTGCCGCGAACCTCGACGGCCCGCATCGGCAACCACAGCTGGATCGGCTCCGGGGACACGCCGGACGCGAACATCCTGCGTCGTCTCGACTGGGTGGTCGAGACGGACGAGTTCATCCAGGTCGTCGCGGAGCGCACGCCGGGCGAGGCGGTCCCGAGCACCCTGCTTGCAAACGCCTTCAACGTGATCACTGTCGGCCGTAGCGACGGCCTGCATGGCACCGGGTCGCTCGCGATCGACTCCACTTACGTCGCCGGACGCACACGACCGGACCTGGTGATCCCCGCTACGAGCCTGAGCCAGGCGACGCCGCGGGTTTCGGCGGCAGCCGCGTTGCTGGTTCAGGCCGGACACGCCAATGCCGCCCTGTCCACGGACCCCGTCGTCGCGAGCTCCGTCAACCGTGCCGGAGTGCTCGTGCGGAACGCCGAGCGCTCGGAAGTGGTCAAGGCCGCGCTCATGGCGGGCGCCGACCGCGTGACGCACAACTCGACCACCTCCAATCTCTCCATGTATCGCGTCGCGGCGGCGAATCGCACGGCGAACGGGCTCGACTCGCGCTACGGCGCGGGCCAGGTCAACGTCCTGAACAGCTACCACATCATCGCCAGCCGCGAGCAGAACAGCGCGGAGGACGGCGGGCCGGCCTCCGGCACGGCGGACGCCGGCTTCGACTACGACCCGCGATTCGGCGGTGCCACCGGCACGAACGCCACGGCCACCTACGTGCTGCCGGTGTCGGGCGTGCCGCGCCTCCTCACGGCGGCGCTGGTGTGGAACCTGGATATCCTCGGCGGCACGAGCACTTTCAGCGGCACGGCCTACGTTCACCACCTCGCGCTCAGCGTGGTCAACATCAGCAACGGGGCGACGGTCTTCACCGCCCAGGGCGCGGCGGACAACACGGAGAACGCCTGGCTCGTGGTGCCCGCCTGGGCCCGGTACGAGCTGCGCGTGACTCGAGCTGCCGGCGCGGCATACAACTACGACTACGCCATCGCCTGGCAACTGATCAACGACGCGGATGCAGACGGCGCGAACGATCGCGAGGACAATTGCATCCACGGCGCCAACGGTCCGATCATCCGCGACGCCGGCGGCGCCAGCCAGCGGGATAGCGACGGCGATGGTTACGGCAACATCTGCGACGGCGACCTCAACAACACCAGCGTCGTTACTTCCGCCGACTTCCTGATGCTGCGGAACGCATTGAACACCGCGGGCTCGAACGCCGACCTCGACGGCAGCGGGATGGTCACCTCGGCGGATTACACGCTCCTGCGCGATGGCATGAACCTGGCGCCGGGCCCGTCCGGCGTCGCCCCCTAGCAGGTTGTTGAAACCCAGCGGGCTCCGCAGCAGCTTTTCAACGACCTGCTAGTCGATCAGCCCCAGGAACTCGTTCCGCGTCTGCGGCTGGGTGCGGAAGCTGCCGAGCATGCAGGACGTCGTCATGACGGAGTTCTGCTTCTCGACGCCGCGCATCATCATGCACATGTGCTGCGCCTCGATGACCACGCCAACGCCCTTGGCACGGATGGCGCCCTGCACCGACTCCGCGATCTGCTTGGTCAGCACTTCCTGGATCTGCAGCCGGCGGGCGAAGAGGTCCACGATGCGCGCGATCTTCGAGAGACCGAGCACGCGGCCGTCCGGCAAGTAGGCCACGTGGCACTTGCCGATGAACGGCAGCATGTGATGCTCGCAGAGCGAGTACATCTCGATATTGCGGACGATCACCATCTCGTCGGTGTCGCTGCTGAACACCGCCTCGCCGATGAGATCGTCCACGCTCTGGCGATAGCCGCGCGTGAGGAAATGAAACGCCTTTGCCGCGCGCTCCGGCGTGCGTGCCAGGCCGTCACGCCGCACGTCCTCCCCGAGCAGCGTGATGATCTCCCGGAAGTGACCTTCCATGGTGGCGATGACCTTGTCCTCTTCCGACATGTTGTGCTCCGCTGGCGGCATGGCTGCACGGCGATGATACCGTGCCTTCACGCATTGTCCGAGCCGGCGGCGCGCCGCCGCCGCGTCAGCGCGGGCAGGCCGGTGTCGCGCGGCCGCACACCGGCCCGCTCGATGGCGTCTGCCATGCCGGCGATCGTCGGCCCCTCGAACAGGGCGACGAGCGGTACCTCGAGGCCGAAAGCGTCACGCACGCGCGCAATGAGCCTCGTAGCGAGCAGCGAGTGGCCGCCGAGCGCGAAAAAGTCGTCGTGGATGCCTATCGGCGCCCGCTTCAGCACTCCGGACCACAACACCGCGAGCCGCTTCTCGAGCTCGGTGCGCGCCGGCACGACGACACCCGGCGCGAGGGAGTCGGGCGCGGGATCCGGCAGCGCACGCCGGTCTACCTTGCCATTGGGAAGACGCGGCAGCGTCGCGAGGGGAACGAACCGGGAAGGGACGAGATACTCGGGCAGGAGCACGCGCAGCCCGGCACGCAGCGCCTGCGCCTCGCAGCGACCCGCCACCGCGACGACGTAGGCAACGAGGACCGCGTCATCGGGCTCGTTTTCCCTGGCGAGCACGATGCAGTCGTGGATCGAGGGATCGGAACGTAGCGCCGCCTCGATCTCGGCGGGCTCGATGCGGATGCCACGGATCTTCACCTGGTCATCGGTCCGCCCCGTATGCAACAGCTGCCCGTCCGGGAGCCGACGTGCCAGGTCGCCCGTGTGCCAATCCCCCGACCGGTCGGCGAGCGCATCCGCCCGGCCGTGATACCCCGGCGCCAGGTGGGGATTCGACAGGGCGATCTCCCCGTGCCACGGCGCGGACCCATGGTCCGCATTGCAGAGCCGCACCCCGATGCCGGGCACGGCACGACCGACCGGCAGCCGCTGGCCCAGCACCCGCGTGTCGTGATCGGCGAAGTACTGCAGCGCCATCGTGCTCTCCGTCATGCCGAGGCCGTTGGCGAAGACCGTGCCGCGCCGGAAGCGGACCTTGAAGAGATCGAGATCGCTGCGCCGCGCGGCCTCACCGCCGAGCACGACGAGTCTCACGGCGCCCAGATCCTGGTCGCAGGTCACGCGTCCGCCGAAGAGGTGCCGGTATACGGTGGGCGTCATGTGCAGCACGGTCAGCCGTTCGCGCGCGACGCGGTCCACGAGCTCGGCCGCCGATGCGCCGCCGCGCAGATCCAGCGCGTGCACGCTCGCGCCGTTCAATAACGCACCGAACACGTCCTGCACGGCGGCGTCGTAGCCGTACCCGGAGAAGAGCGCTACCCGGTCGTCCGCGTTGATGTGCAGCTGCCGTGTCCAGGAGGCGATGTGCCCGACCACGTGGCCATGTGCCTGTGCCACGCCCTTCGGATGACCCGTGGTGCCGGAGGTATAGAGAATGTAGGCGAGGTCGTCAGCGCCGGGCTGCCCGCAGGCGGGCACCCCCGCCCGCCGAGAGGGCAGCCGGTCGGCGCTGACGTGCGCCGCCTCATCCATGACCACGACCGGCAAGCCGGAGTCGGCGAGCCAGGGCGCAGAGGCGAGATGCGCGGCGTCGGTGACGATCGCCGCGGCGCCCGCGTCCCGCAGCATCCACTCCGTGCGCTGGCGTGGGGCGTAGGGATCGAGCGGCACGTAGGCCTTCCCCGTCTCGAGCACGGCGAGAATTCCCGCCACCATCGGGCCGTCGTGCCCGAGCAGCAGCGCGATGCGGCCCGCGCCGCCATCCGTGACGGCCAGGATGCGGGCGGCGAGCGAGCGGGCACGCGCGGCGAGCCCGGCGTAGGTCCAATGACAAAGCGCCGCGTCCTTTGCCGCCGCCGCGGGACCGCGCTTTTCGGGCCAGCTCACCGCGACCCGTTCGGGCCGGGCGGCCACCTGCGCGACGAACAGTCGCGGGATGGTGCCACCGGCGGCAGGCAACTCGATGAACGGGACGCGCGGGCGCACCCGCGCGGCCTCGGCCTCCGCCCGCGCGCGCGCATCTTCGTCGAGCAGCTCGAGGTCCCCGACTCGCTGACCGGCGTCGCGCCCGATGCCGTCGAGGAGCGTCACGTACCCCGCCGCCATCGCTGCCACGGTCCCGGGATCGAAGAGATCCGTGTTGTAGCCGAAGCTCGCGATGAGCACGTCGCCGTGCAGGGCAACGTGCAGGCTGAGATCGAACTTGGCGGACCGGTTCGCCACGATCTCGCCCGTGACCTCGACGCCCGCCAGGTGCAGGTCCGCGCGCGGCTCGTTGTGGAACACGAACAGGACCTGTGTGAGCGGTGACCACGCGCGGCTGCGCTGCGGGTCGAGCGCCTCGACGAGGCGCTCGAACGGCACGTCGGCACGGGCGTAGGCGTCCAGCGCGGCACGCCGCACGCGCGCCAGCAGCTCGCCGAACGCGGGGTTGCCACGGAGATCACCGCGCAGCACCAGCGTGTTCACGAAGAACCCGACGAGCCCCTCGAGCTCCGTGCGGTTGCGGCCCGCGATGGGCACGCCGATCGCGAGGTCCTCGTCGCCGCCAAACCTCGCCAGCAGGACCTCGAAGGCGGCGAGCAGGACCATGAAGAGCGTCGCCTGTTCGCGCTGCGCCAGGGCGCCGAGGGACGCCGTGAGCGCGGCCGGCACCGTCACCGAGTGCCAGGCGCCGCGGTAGCGCTGCACGGGCAGACGCGGGCGATCGTTCGGCAGGCTGATCAGCGTCGGCGCGCCGCGCAGCCGTTCCGTCCAGTAAGCGAGCTGGCGTTCGAGCTCGCCGCTCGCGAGCGCCTGTCTCTGCCAGTGGGCGTAGTCCGCGTACTGGATCGGCAGCGGCGCCAGATCAGGCGCAACGCCCCGCGCGCACGCGGCGTATGCCGCCGACAGCTCGCGCACGAGCACCGCGAGCGACCAGCCGTCGCCGACGATGTGATGCAGGACGATCAGGAGCACCTGTTCGTCGTTCCCGCAGCGCGCGAGCGTCGCCCGCACGAGCGGTCCCGCCCCGAGGTCGAACGGCTCCTCGCCGAGGACGACCAGCCGCTCCCGCAGCCCGGCCGGCGACAGCCCGCACAGATCGAGACGCGCCAGCCTGACGGCGGACGAGGCCCCGTCCGGCGGATGGATCACCTGCACCGGCTCGCCGTCCCGGACCGCGAACGTGGTGCGCAGCGCCTCGTGCCGCGCAACGATGAGCTGCAGAGCGCGCTCCAGCGCAGTTGCGTCCACTGCGCCGTGCAGCCGGAACGCGGTGTGGAGGTTGTAGGCGGCGTTGCCCGGCTCGAGCTGATCGAGGAACCACAGCCGCTGCTGGGCGAAGGACAGCGGCGCGGTGGCGGCCGGCACGCGCCGGGGAATGAGCCCGCCCCGCGATGACTTCGGCATTGCTTGCGGCAGCGCCGCGACGATCGGGCCGAGATCGGCCACGGTCGGGTGCGTGAACAGCTCCCGCAGCGCCAGCTCCACCCCGAGCTCGTCGCGGATCCGCGACACCAGCCGCGTGGCGAGCAGCGAGTGACCGCCGAGAGCGAAGAAGTCATCGCAGATCCCGACCCCCGCGCCGCCCAGCACTTCGGCGAAGAGCGCGCAGAGTGTCGCCTCCCGCGCGCTGCGCGCGGCCGCCGCGCGCCCCGCACCCCCCGCGCCCCACACCGGCGCCGGCAGCGCCTGCCGATCGAGCTTGCCGTTCGGCGTCAGCGGCAGCCGCTCCAGCACCACGAAGGCCGAGGGCACCAGGTGATCGGGCAGCTGCCGCCGCAGTGCCCCCCGCAGCGCCCCCGCCTCGAGCCCGGCGCCGCCCTCGCCGCGCTGGCCGACCACCCAGGCGACCAGCCGCGCATCCCCGGGCGCCGCCTCGCGCACCGCCACCGCACAGCCGGCCACCCCCGGCAGCGCACCGAGCGCCGCCTCCACTTCCCCCGGCTCGATCCGGAAGCCCCGCACCTTCACCTGCCGGTCGAGACGGCCGAGGATCCGGAGCCGCCCATCATTCAGGAATCGCGCCCGATCCCCGGTCCGGTAGAGAACGCCGCCGTCCGCCACCCCGTGCCGGTCGCGGACGAAGCGCTCGCGCGTGAGCTCGGGCCGACCGTGATAGCCGGGCGCTACTCCCGCGCCGCCGATGCAGAGCTCCCCGGGCACGCCGGACGGCGCCGGCCGTCCGCGCACGTCGAGCACGCAGAGCTGTGTGTTGGCGATGGGGCGGCCGATGCTGATGTCGTCCGCCGCGCGGATCTCGCCGCAGGTGGACCAGATCGTCGTCTCGGTCGGCCCATACATGTTCCAGAGCGCGCCCGTGCCCGCGAGCAGTCTCGCCGCGAGCTCGGGGTCGAGCGCCTCGCCGCCGCAGAGCGCCTTGAGACCGGCGCGGCCCTGCCAGCCCGCGGCGAAGAGCGCACGCCAGGTCGCGGGCGTCGCCTGCATCACCGTGATGCGCTCATCATCGAGCCGGCGCGCCAGCGCCGCACCGTCGCGGGTATCTGCGGCCGTCGCGACCACCACCGTGCCGCCGGCACAGAGGGGACCGAGCAGCTCGAGCACCGCGATGTCGAAGGATGGCGTCGTCACCGCGAGCAGGCGGTCCGTCGCGCCGAATCCGGGCTCGCGCAGCATGCTCACGAGGAAGTTGGCCACGCCACCGTGCGTGATCGGCACCCCCTTCGGACGGCCGGTGCTGCCGGAGGTGTAAATGAGATAGACGGGGTCGTCCGCGGCGACGGCGTCCGCGGGCGTCGCCGCCGCCGCGCAGGCCGCCGGCGCCAGGTCCTCCACGCAGAGCACGCCGCCATCGAATGCCGGCAACCCTTGCACGAGATCCCGCGCGGTGACGAGCCAGCGGGCGCCTGAGTCCTCCAGCATGAAGCGCAGGCGCGCGCCGGGGAACGCGGGGTCGAGCGGCAGCCAGGCGGCCCCGCTCTTCGCCACGCCGAGCATAGCGCCGATCAGCTCCGGGGACCGGTCGAGGCAGATGCCGACGACCGCGCCCCTTCCCGCGCCGAGCCCACGCAGGCGGTCCGCGAGCGCATCCGCCCAGTCGTCGAGCCCGGCGTAACTCCAGCGGCGCCCAGCGGACTCGATCGCGATGGCGAGTGGAGTCTCGCGGACCCGGTCCTCGACGAGGCGATGCACACCGACCTGCGGCACGGGTGACGGGGCCGGCCCGCGCCATGCGCGCAGCCGCTCGCGCGAGTCCGCATCCTCGTGCAGCGGCAGGTCGTCGACTCTCGTCTCCGGCGCGGCGATCGCCCCGCGCAACAGCGCCTCGTAGTGCGCACTCAGCCGCGCGACCGTTGCCTCGTCGAACAGATCGGTGCTGTATTCGAAGGCGAGCCAGATCTCGCCCGCGTACTCGGTGGCCGACAACGTCAGGTCGTATTTCGCAGTGTCGGGAGGGTCGGTCTCGGCCGGGGCAATCTCGAGGCCGGGTAGCGACGCCGCCTCCCACGGCACGTTCTGCAGGACGAACATCGTCTGGAACACGGGCGCATGCGCGAGCGCGCGCTCCGGCCGCACGGCTTCGACGAGCTTCTCGAACGGCAGGTCCTGGTGCTCCCAGGCGGCGAGCGCCCTGCGGCGCACGCGCGCGAGCAGCTCGCGGAAGTCCGGGTCGCCGCCGAGGTCGACCGCGCATCGGCAGCGTGTTGGCGAAGAAGCCGATCAGCGGTTCGAGCTCCGTGCGCCGCCGGCCCGCCACCGGCGTGCCGACCACGATGTCGTCCTGACCCGAGCAGCGCGACAGCAGGACGCAGAATCCCGCGAGCAGCGTCATGAACAGCGTGCACCCCTTCGGCGGCGGAGAACACGCCGAGCCCGGCCGCGAGCTCGCGCCCGAGAATCCGCGTCCAGCGGCTCCCGCGATAGGACTGGAGCGCCGGTCGCGGTCGATCCGTCGCGCAGGTCGAGCAGCGGCGGCGCGCCGGCGAGCGCGCGCTTCCAGAACTCGGCCTGGCGCTCGAGCTCCGCGCCCTGCAGCCACTCGCGCTGCCAGGCCGCGAAGTCCGCGTACTGGACGGCGAGCGCGGGCAACGCCGGCCCGGCGCCGGCGGCGAGCGCGGCATAGATCGCCGCAGAGATCGCGGAACAGCACGCCCGACGACCAGGCATCGGAGATCACGTGGTGCGTGAGGATGAGCAGCACGTGATCCTCCGGGCCGAGTCGCAGGAGATGGGCCCGCAACAGCGGGCCCCGCGCCAGATCGAACCTGTGGCGGCCGAGATCGGTCACGCGCCGCCGCACCTCGCTCTCCGGCGCCCCTTCCATCGGCACGATCTCGAGCGGCACCGCGACACGCGCCGCGATCACCTGTACGGGCTGGCCGCGACGGGCGCGGATCGTGGTGCGCAGGGTCTCGTGTCGCGCGACCAGCGCATCGAGCGAGCCCTGCAGCAGCGCCACGTCGAGACGGCCACGCAGCCGCAGAGGCAGCCGCACCGTGTAGGCGGCACCCGCGCCCTCGAGCTGATCGAGGAACCAGAGCCGTTGCTGCGCGAAGGAGACCGGACACTCCTCCGGCCGCGGCAGGCCCGCGGCCGGACGCGCGGCGGAACCGTGAGGCTGGCCGTCAGCGTTCATCGTCGAAAGGCTGCGGCAGCGCCGCGACGATCGGGCCGAGCTCGGCCACGGTCGGGTGCGTGAACAGCTCCCGCAGCGCCAGCTCCACCCCGAGCTCGTCGCGGATCCGCGACACCAGCCGCGTGGCGAGCAGCGAGTGACCGCCGAGGGCGAAGAAGTCATCGCAGATCCCGACCCCCGCGCCGCCCAGCACTTCGGCGAAGAGCGCGCAGAGTGTCGCCTCCAGCGCGCTGCGCGCGGCCGCCGCGCGCCCCGCACCCCCCGCGCCCCACACCGGCGCCGGCAACGCCTGCCGATCGAGCTTGCCGTTCGGCGTCAGCGGCAGCCGCTCCAGCACCACGAAGGCCGAGGGCACCAGGTAATCGGGCAGCTGCCGCCGCAGTGCCGCCCGCAGCGCCCCCGCCTCGAGCCCGGCGCCGCCCTCGCCGCGCTGGCCGACCACCCAGGCGACCAGCCGCGCATCCCCGGGCGCCGCCTCGCGCACCCCCACCGCACAGCCCGCCACCCCCGCCACCGCACCGAGCACCGCCTCCACTTCCCCGGGCTCGATCCGGAATCCCCGCACCTTCACCTGCCGGTCCAGACGGCCGAGAAACTCGACGACCCCATCGGCGCGCACGCGCGCGCGGTCGCCCGTGCGATAGAGGCGCACGCCGGCGACGCTCACGAAACGTGCGGCGGTCAAATCCGGCCGGCGCCAGTAACCCTGCGCGACGCCCGCGCCGCCGATGCAGAGCTCCCCGGGCACGCCGGCCGGCAGCGGCTGCTGGTGCGCGTCGAGAATCCGCACGGCCACCTGCGGGAACGGACGGCCGACCGGCACCGCGGCCTCGCCCGGATCGTCGCCCTCGAACCAGGTGCTGTCGATCGTGGCCTCGGCCACGCCATAGGAATTGACGACGCGCGCCTGCCGGCCGCAGAGCGCGCGCAGCGCCCGGTATTCGCCGGCGTGCCACGTGTCGGAGCCCACCATGACGAGGCGCATGAACGCGAGGTCGTCGCCCGCCTTCCGCAAGTGCTCGAGCAGCGCGCGCAGGACGGCCGGCACGAACTCCGCGACGGTCACGCCCTCCTGCCGCATCAGCCCGAAGAGCCTCGGCGGATCGGCCAGGACCTCGCGCGGGCACAACACCAGCCGCGCGCCGGAGAGGAGCGCACGCGCCCAGTCGCCGGTGAACACGTCGAAGGCCGCGCTCGCCATCTGCAGGTGGACGTCGTCGGCCGTCAGCCCGTAGACGCTCTCCCAGCCGCGGAACGTGGCCGCGAGGTTCGCATGCGTGACGGCAACGCCCTTCGCCTCCCCCGTCGAGCCGGACGTGTAGATGACATAGGCGATGTCGGCGGGGGCGACGCCCGCCGCCGGCGCGGTCGCGGGCGCGCGCGCGAGACGTTCCGCCTCGGCGTCGAGGTCGAGCGTCGGCACGCCCAGACCGCCGGCAGCGGCCGCCGCCCCGCCGGCCGTGACGACCAGCGCGAGCTCCGCATCCGCCGCCATGAAGCGCAGCCGCGCGGTGGGGTAATCCGGGTCGAGCGGGACGAAGGCGGCGCCCGATCTCAGCACGGCGAGGAGCGCGGCGACCAGGTCCGGCACGCGGGGCATGCACACGCCCACGCGCCGCCCGGGGCCGCAGCCCCGCCGCTGCAGCTCGTGCGCGATGCGGTTCGCACGGGCGTCGAGCCCGGCATAGGTGAGGCGCGTGCCGGCGCCCGTCACGGCCTCCGCGCCGCCGCACCGGGCAACGCACCCGGCGAGGATCGGGAGCACGGTCTCCGCCACCGGCGCCGCGGCACGCGCGCCGGCCAGGAGCCCGTCCTGCCTGTCCGCCGCGGCCGGCGTGAGCAGCGGCAGCCGCGAAATCCGCGTGCCCGGCTCGCGCAACGCCGCCTCGAGCAGCGTCTCATACGCGTCGGCCATGCGCTCGATGCTGTCCGCGCCGGAACAGATCCGTGTCGAACTCGAAGACGAGCTCGAACCCTTCCGCGTCGTCGCCGACGGTAAGCGTCAGGTCGAAGGTGGAGACGCCGTGGTCCAGCAGCCGGTCGAGCCGGAACTCGACGCCGCCGGCCATGCGGCGCCGCGCCGGGATCGGCACGAGGTTGAACATCACCTGGAAGACCGGCGCATGCGCGAGCGTGCGCTCGGGCCTGAGACTCTCCACCAGCCGCTCGAAGGGCACGTCCTGGTGCGCGAACGCATCCATGGCGGTCGCGCGCACGCGGCCCAGGAATTCGTCGAAGGACGGATCGCCCTGCACATCCGTGCGCAGCACCACCGTGTTGACGAAGAGACCGACGAGGCCATCGAGGTCCGCGTGCGGGCGCATGGACACCGGCGTGCCGACGACGAGATCGTGCTGGCCGCTGTACCGGTGCAGCAGCGCCTTGAATGCCGCCAGCAGCAGCAGGTACGGCGTGACGCCGCGGCCGCGCGCAAACTCCCGCAGCCCCTGCGCGCGCCCGGCCGGCACCGACCGCCAGACCCAGGCGCCGCGGAAGCCCTGCTCCGCCGGCCGCGGGTGATCGGTGGGGAGCCCGAGCACCGGCGGCGCGCCGCGCAGTCTCTCCGTCCAGTATTCGAGCCGGCGGGCGCTGCGGTCGCCTTCCAGCCAGCGCCGTTGCCAGGCTGCGAAGTCCGCGTACTGCACGGCCAACGCGGGCAGCCCGGGCTCGCGACCGTTGCACAGCGCGTCGTAGCAGGCCGTGAGCTCGCCGAACAGGATGCCGTTCGACGTCCCGTCCGTGACCGCGTGGTGCAGGACGACGAGCAGCTCGTGCTCGTCGTCGCGGGCCCGGTACAACGCGGCGCGCAGGAGCGGCCCGGCGCCGAGCTCGAAGGGCCGGCGCGCCAGCGCGTCGCGATGCGCGGCACGGGCAGCGGCGTCCGCCGCCACGAGCTCGATCGGCACGCGCAATGCCGGCGCGATCACCTGCATGGGCACGCCGTCGCGGCTCGGAAACGTCGTGCGCAGCGACTCGTGACGGGCGACGACGGCATCGAGCGCCTGTTGCAGACGCGCCACGTCGAGGGCGCCTCGAATGTCGACGGTCCAGGCGATGTTGTATGCCGGGCTCGCCGGATCGAGCTGGTCGAGGAACCACAGGCGCTCCTGGCCCCAGGACAACGGCAGCGGGCCGGCGCGGGGCAGCGGCTGCAACGCGGGCTCCGCGGTCCCGCCCGGTGTGACGCGCAGCCTCGCCGCCATCGCTGCGACCGTCGGCGACTCGAAGAAGTCGCGCAGCGTCAGCGTGACGCCGAGTTGCGCGGTGACGCGTGCGAGGAGACGCATCGCGAGCAGCGATTCGCCGCCGAGCTCGAAGAAGTTATCGTCGGGACCCGCGACCGTGCGGCCGAGCACGGCGGACCAGAGAGCCGCGAGCCGCGTCTCCATCCCGTCGGCGAAGGGCCGGTGCGCGCGCGGCGCCTCCGCAGGCGGCGCCGGCAGCGCATCGCGGTCGACCTTGCCGCTCGGCGTGAGCGGCAGGCGCGCGACCTTCACCCACGCCGAGGGCTGCATGAAGTCCGGTAACAGAGAGCGCGCCTCCGCCCGCAGCGCCGCGAGGTCGGGGCCGCCGCCCGCGCCGACCACCCAGGCGACGAGCCGGCTCGATCCTTCCTGCTCCCGCAGGACGACGGCGGCATCGGCGACGCCCGCGCAGCCGCGCAGCACGGACTCGATCTCGCCGGGCTCGATGCGAAAGCCGTGCAGCTTGAGCTGGCGATCGAGACGCCCGAGGCACTCGATGGTGCCGTCCGGAAGATGTCGCGCGAGGTCGCCGCTGCGGTAGAGCCTCGCGGCCGGGCCGCGGCCGAACGGGTCGGCGACGAATTTCTCGGCGGTGAGCCCGGGCTCGCGCCAGTAGCCGGCGCCGATGCCGATGCCGGCGACGCACAGCTCGCCCGGCACGCCGGCCGGCACCGGCCGGAGCTGCGCGTCGAGGACGTAGCAGCGCGCGTTGGCGATCGGCTTGCCGATCGGCACGCGCTCGGAGGCCGCATCGAGCGTCGAGGTGTCGCAGCAGGTCGCGTCCCAGATCTCCGAGGTGCCCCACGTGTTGAGGATGCGCACGCGCGGCAGCGCCCGGCGCGCAGCCGCAAGGAGCTCCGGCGCCAGGGGCTCGCCGCTCGTGATCACGTGGCGCAGCCGCGGCAGGCGCTCGCCCAGATCCGGTGCGAGCTCGAGCAGGGCGCGCAGCAGCGGCGGCACGAGCACGAGCTGCGTGACGCCGTGACGCTGGAGCGCGGGCACCAGCAGTGCGGGATCGCGCGCCGTCTCGCCGGCGATGATCGCGAGCGGGATGCCGTGCATCAGCGCGCCGAAGATCTCCCACAGCGAATCCACGAAGTTGATGCTCGTGCGCAGGCAGAACACGTCGTCCGCAGCGAAGGCATATTCGCGCCACATCCAGTGGCAGCGGTTCACGGCGCCGCGGTGGAGATTGATCGCGCCCTTCGGCGCGCCGGTCGATCCGGAGGTATAGAGCAGGCAGGCGGGGCTGTCGGGCCCCGCGCCGGCGAAGGCGTCCGTCGTGCCGGTGAGCTCCGTGATACCCTCGTCCGTCAGCAGCAGCCGCGCGCCGCAATCGCGCAGCATGAATTCGCGGCGCGCGGCCGGATACGCCGGGTCGAGAGGCACGAACGCGGCGCTGGTGCGCAGGATCGCGAGCAGGGCGACGACGAGGCTCGTGGAAGGCTCGAGGGAGAGCGCCACGCGCTCCCCGGGCGCCGCACCGAGCGCCCGCAGGCGCGCGGCGAGCACCGCCACCCGCCGCTCGAGCTCGCCATAGCTGAGGGACTCGCCGTCGGCGAGCAGCGCCGGCGCCGCGGGCGTGCGCCCGCACTGGCGGGCGACGAGCTCATCCAGCGTGGCGGCCGGGCATTCGGCCGCGGTGTCGTTCCAATCGACCAGGATGCGCCGCCGCTCCGCCTCGTCGAGCACAGGCAGTTCCGAGAGGCGGAGCTGGGGATCTGCCGCGATGCCCGCGAGCAGCGTCGCGAAATGCCGCGGCATCGCCTCGACCAGCCAGCCGTCGAAGAGCCCGGCCCGGTAATAGACGTGCCCGGCCAGGCCGCGGCCGGCGCCCTGGTCGGTGAGCGACCACTCGAGATCCCACCACGATTGCCGGTCGGCCCCGGCCGTGGCGACCCCGAACGTGACGCCCGCTGCCGACCGCGCCTCCGGCGCCGTATCGAACTGGAACATGAGCTGCGATAGCGGCTGCTCGCCGGGCCGCCGCTCCGGGGCGAGCGCCGCGACGACCCGCGCGAACGGCGTCTGCCGGTGCTCGAGCACGTCGAGCACCGTGGCGCGCTCGCGCGCGAGCAACTCGGCGAAGCGCGGATCGCCGCCCGCAGGCGTGCGGAACACGACGTTATTCACGAGACACCCGACCATGCGCCGCATGCCGGGTTCGTCACGCAGCGTCACCGGCGAGCTGATGAGGACGTCGTCGTGGCCGCTGTAGCGCACGAGCAGCACGCGGAACGCCGCCAGCAGCAGCGTGAAGAACGTCACGCCCTCCTCGCGCGCCAGCATCTTCAGGCGTGCCGTGGTACCGGCATCGACCTCGAACGCGACGCGACGCGCCTCCAGGCTGGACGGTGACGGGCGCGCGCGGCGCGGCAGTGCGTGCCGCGCCGGCGCGCCTTCGAGACGGCGCCGCCACCACTCGAGGTCGTGCGCGAGGCGCTCCGGCGTGAGCTGCCGGCGGATCGCGAAGTCGTCGTACCGGGGACGCCCGCGCCCCGCGCCGGGTTCGCGACCGGCGCGCAGCTCGCCATAGCACTCGGCGAGCTCGTCACGGATGACCGGGACGGAGAGGCCGTCGGCCACGATGTGGTGCACCGTCACGAGCAGCAGATGGGAATGCGCGCCGCGGCGGACCAGGAGCGCCCGCACGAGCGGCCCGCGCGCGAGATCGAATGGCGTCGAGAGCGCGCGCGTTGCCACCGCGCGCAGGTCCGCGCCGGCAGTCTCGAGATCGAGCGCTGCGGGCGCGCCGGGCGATTCCTCGGCGATCCGCTGCCAGGGCACGCCGCCGTCCTCGCCGAAGCGGGCGCGCAGGATCTCGTGGCGCGCAACGACCCGGCCCCAAGCCTCCTCGAGCACGGCGCGATCGAGCGGTCCATCGAGCGTCAGCGCGAATTGCTCGTTCCCGGCCGCCTGGCCGGGATAGCGGGCGTCCAGCAGCCAGAACGCCTCCTGTGGCGGCGCGAGCGGGAAGCGGTCGGAGCGTTTGCGAACCGGCGCGCCGCGAACGAGCTCGAGGATCTCGGTCTTTCCCGCGCGCAGCTGCGCGAGCAGCTCATCGGTCAGCGCCTCGGCAGGGGCATCATAGAGGAGCCGCTCGCCGTCCGCCCACAGCTCGACTCCCGCCATGCGCAGGCTCTCGATGAGCTCGCTCGCGCTCATAGCTCGCCGTGCTTGCGGCGGCTGCCGGGTCGCGCGCTGCGCTTGCCGGCACGCGGCCGGTTCGCCCCGTAGCGCGACTCGACCGCGTCGCGATGGCGCTCACCGAGATAGCGGGCGAGCGCGGCGATGGTCGGTGCCTCGAAGATCGCGGCAAGCATGACGCCATCGTCGAGGAGCTGCTGGACCCGTGTCGTCAGGCGCACGGCCGCGATGGAGTCGCCGCCGAGATCGAAGAAGTTGTCCTGCATGCCGACGGCGGACACACCGAGGATCTCGGACCAGAGGCCGGCGAGATCCGACTCGAGCGCCGTCTGCGGGGCGCCACCGTGGCCGCCCCAGGTGCGTCCCTGCGGCGCGGGCAGGGCGTGCCGGTCGAGCTTGCCGCTCGTGTTGAGCGGCAGCGCCTCGAGATACATCCAGGCGTTCGGCAGCAGCGGTTCCGGCAGGTGGCGCGCCAGCCAGGCGCGCAGCTCGCCGGGCGCGAGGCTCTCGGCCGGCGCATCCCGCAGCGCCAGCAGCCGGCGATGGATCGCGGTGCCGCCGCGCGCGGTCTCGTGGTGGCGGGAAGTGCAGGTCGCGCGCTGCACGGCGCCGGCGGCGGTGAACTCGCAGCGGATCGTGTAATCGGGCAGCAAGCCGTCGCTGCCGGCGGCCCACTCCCACTCCGCGTCGATGGCGGCGCCGGCCGCGAGCTGCGCCCCGTCACCGGGCAGCGGCATGAAGACCGGCAGCCAGGCATGCTGGTGCTCGAGGTAGTCGAGCTCGATCCCTTCGGCGAGCGTCACCACCGTCCACAGCAGGAAGCCGTCGAACCGGCCGGCCCGCTGCAGCGTGAAGCGGCCCGCGTTGCGCAGGACTTCCGGCAGCGTGCCGCGGAAATCGAGATCCTCGAAAACGAGCCGGTCGGTGATGACGCGCGCGGGATCCAGGTTGCGGATGCAGAGGCGCGGATCGAAGGGCCTGCCCTCCGCCGTGAAGATCCTGCGCAGGTATTCGAGCGCGAGCGGGGCGAACGCCGGCGACTCGCGCAGCGCGTCGGGGAGCTCGACCGCGGCGATCATCGTCGTGCAGCGCGCAGGCACCGGCACGCACCGGTCACCGAATTGCGAGCGCACGCGATTCCAGAGCGGCGCGATGCCATCGGCGCTGCCGATGTTGCCGGCGATACCCTGCGTGCAGACCTCCGCGCGTTCCGGCAGCCGGATCGCCGCAGCGTCGCCGGTGATCACGGTGATGCGATCCGCGAGGCCGGCGGCGGCGACCGCGGCCCGCGCCTTGTCCGCCGCGCCTGGCAGGATTTCCACCGCGTAGACCCTGCGCGCGCCCGCCTCGACGGCCAGCCGCGCCAGTTGCGCTTGCGGGCCGGTGCCGAGATCGAGCACGACCCGATCCTGCGCATGGCGCGCGAAGGCGGCGCGGAACGCGGCGTTGCGCACCGTGTCGGCGCTCATGAGCTCGTAGAGAAAATCGTCGTACACCTGATAGCCGCCGAGGGACGGCCAGAACTCCGGTTCCCGGGGCGGGCTCGCGCCGGCGCCCGGCACGACGTAGGCGACCAGCTTCTCGTTGCCCGCATCGTCGGCGCGGATGGCGGCGGCGGCGGCGCTCACGCCCGGGTGCGTGCGGAGCAGCGATTCGATCTCGCCGAGCTCCAGGCGATGCCCCCGCCACTTCACCTGATCGTCCGCCCGTCCAAGGAACTCGAGACTGCCGTCGGCCAGCGCCCGGACCATGTCTCCCGTGCGGTAAGCGCGGCCACCCGCGAGGGCGAGGAAGCGCGTGGCCGTGAGCGCCGCGTCGTTGATGTAGCCGGCGGCAATGCCGGGGCCGCCGACGTACAGCTCGCCCGGCTCGCCGGCGGGCACCGGCCGCCGGGCGCCATCGAGGACATGCAGGACTACGTCGTGCAGCGGACGGCCGATGTTGCGTGCGTCGAGATCATGCGCGGCGTACTCGCGATACATGACGTTGCCGCCCGTCTCCGTGATCGCGTAGGTGTTCACCAGCCGCGGTCCGTGCGCCGCGCGCTCCGACCAGCGCCTGAGGTCGTCGCCGAGCACGGCCTCGCCGCTCAGCACCAGCGCTCGGACCGGGAGTGACGGCCAGGCGGACGCGAGCGCCGGCGCGAGCGCCGTCTCGCGGAATGCCGACGGGGTCAGGCTCAGGACCGTCACGCCGCTCCGCTGCAGGAAGTCGCGCAGCACGGCCGCGTCGGCACGCGCCGTCGACGGGGCGATGGCGAGGCAGGCGCCGTGCACGAGCGCGCCCCAGACCTCGAATATCGAGAAGCCGAAGGCGCAGGAATGGATCTGGCTCCAGACGTCGGCCGGCCCCAGGCCCAGCAGCGGGCCGATGTCGTCGAAGAGCCGCGCAACGTTGCCGTGGCTGACCATCACGCCCTTCGGCTCGCCGGTCGAGCCCGACGTGAACATGACGTAGCAGAGCGCGCCGGGTTCGGGCTCCGCGGGCGAGTCGGCCGGATTCTCGCGCCCGATCTCAGCAGCGTCACGGTCGACGCAGAGTGCCGGGACGCCGAGCTCGAGCCTCCCGTGCAGCGCCTCCTCCGTGACGAGGGCACGCGGCGGGGCCCGGCCCGCGATGCGGCGCAGGCGCGAGACCGGGTGTTCCGGGTCGAGCGGCAGGAAGGCCGCGCCGGTCTTCAGAATGGCGAGCAGCGCGGCGATCAGTTCCGGCCCGCGGGGCAGATGCAGACCGATCAGCACGCCCGGCGCCGCGCCCATGTCCTCGAGGCGGCGCGCGAGCCGGTTGGCGCGCGCGTTCAGCTCAAAGTAAGAGACGGGTGACCCCGGCCACGCGAGCGCCGTCGCCGCCGGCGTCTCGCGCGCGTGCCGCTCGACCACGCGCGGCAGGCTCAGCGCGGAGACGCGCCCGCTGCCACCCCTGCTGCGCTTCTGCTCGCCCACCGCGCGCCGCCGGCTAGCCGGCCAGCCTGCAGGAGAGCCCGATGATGGGCGGGTTGTCGAGGTATTCCTGCCAGTAGCCCTCGCCCATGGCGGCCAGGCCCGCCGGATCGAGCCCGACGGCATCCCAGCGGATATCCCTGAAGCCCGCCGCGCCGAGCAGCCGCTCGTAGGTGTCGCGCTCGAAGTGGTAGACCTCGAAGCGAAAGATCTCGCGCCCGCTGACCATCGCGTAGGTGATCGGCGAGCCCTCGTGCCGCGGAGTCGCCACGCTCTTGCTGAAGCCGTAGCGCAAATACCCTCCGTAACGGTCCTCCGGCTGCCCGGGGTTCTCGTTGATCGAGACGAAGCGCCCGCCGGGCGCGAGCTGGCGCGCTACGCTCGAGCACATGCGGGAGAGCTCGTCCACGTCGCGGGCGTAGTGCAGCAGGTAGGCGGCGCAGACGACGTCGAAAGGGCCGAGTCCGGGCAGGTCCCCGGCGTCCCCGACGCGGTAGTCGATGCCATCGGCGCCACTCTCCTGGCTGCGCGCGAGCGCGATCATCGCCGCCGATATGTCCACCCCCAGCACGCGGCGCGCGCCTCGCTGCCGCAACTGGCGGGAATAGAAGCCCTCGCCGCAGGCGAGGTCGAGCACGTCCTTCCCGCCGACGTCGCCCAGCATCCGGAACAGGCTGTAGGACTCGAGGTAGTGGCGTATGGGCGAGCGCTTCGAGTGCTGATAGGCGGCGGCGATCGCGTCGTACTGCGTGGCCGGCGCGGCCGCGCGCGACGCGACGTCGAGCGGCGCCGCGCTCAAGGGTGCCTCCGGCCGGACCAGGCCTGCAGGAGGGCCAGGGATTCGTCGCGCAGGCAGCCGCTCTTCGACACGATCCCGTCGGGCAGCCGCGGCCCCGCCAGCAGCTCGGAGCCGGTCAGGGCATGGAGGTCTTCGAGGCTCGCCCCGAAGACGACGCGACCGATGCGCGCGTAATGGCTGGCGGTGAGGCACATCGGGCAGGGCTCCACCGTCGCGAAGAGCTCGCAGCCGGCGAGATCGAGGGATCGTTCACGGCGGCAGGCATCGCGGATGAGATTGATCTCGGCGTGTGCGGTCGGATCGAGCGCCGCGACGACCGAGTTCGACGCCACAGCGATCACCAGCCCGTGGCGTACCAGGCAGGCGCCGATCGGCGGCTCGCCCGCGAGCCCGGCGCGCCGCGCCGCCTCGAGCGCGAGACGCATCGCGTCCTCGTCGCTCGCGCACGTTGCCGGTTCCGGGCGCGCTACGCGCCCCGCCTGCCAGGTCATCCGCCTTCTTCCTCTTCTTCACCGCGATAGATGCAGCCCGAAGTGCAGGTCTCGTTGATGACGACCCTGGAGAGGCCCGGCAGCGACGGCTTGAGCATTTGCCAGATCCACTTCGCGAGCACCTCGCTGGTCGGATTCTCGAGCCCTTCGATATCGTTGAGGTAATTGTGGTCGAGACGCTCGTAGATGGGATCGAAGACGCGGCGGATGTCCGCATAGTCCATGATCCAGCCCGTCTTCTCGCCGACGGTGCCGCGGACGTAGATCGTCCCCTTCCAGGAGTGTCCATGCAGGCGGGCGCAACGATGCCCCGCCGGCACGTTGGGCAGCCGGTGCGCGGCCTCGAATATGAACTCCTTATATATCTCCATGCGGATTCACGGTGCCGTCCCGCGCGGGCGTTGCCGCGGGTCGCGACGAGGTGTGAGCTGCCTGAGTCTCCGAGCTGGCCGCCTGTCGGTTATTTTCCGGGTATCGAGTGAGACTTTTGCGGGCGCCTGTATTCTGCATCAGGGTGCACGCCGGAAGCCATGGTTTCTCCGGCAGACGGAGCCCGCGGCGGGCGGCGGTGCGCCTCTGCGTAGACAGGCACCGCGGCAGCCGGACACAATGCCCGGATGGCACCTCGGACCTTCGACATTCGCAGCATCGCCGTCATCGGCGGCACGGGTGCGCTCGGCGGTGGCCTCGCCCGGCGCTGGGCACGCGCCGGTTATCGAGTGATCATCGGCTCGCGCGATGGCAGCAAGGCGGCCGCCACCGCGCGTGAGCTCGCCGGAAGCTTGCCGCAAGCGGACATCCGCGGGGACGCCAACCCGGCGGCTGCGGCGGCGGGCGATCTCGTCGTGCTGGCGGTGCCGTTCGCGCACCAGCGGCCGATCCTCGAGGAGATCCGCGGCGCGCTGAAGGGCAAGATACTGGTGGATGCGACGGTGCCCCTCGTGCCGCCCAAGGTGATGCGGGTGCAGTTGCCCAGGGAAGGCTGCGCCGCGCTCATCACCCAGGGCATCGTCGGCGCCGACACGATCGTCGTGTCCGCGTTCCAGAACATCGCCGCCGACCTGCTCGCCTCCGACGCAGAGCCCGAGTGCGACGTGCTCGTCGCCGGCGACAAGGCGGACGCGCGCGAGCTCGTGATCGGCCTCGCGCGCAAGGCAGGCTTCCGCGCCTGGCACGCCGGTCCGCTCGCGAACGCCGCAGCGATGGAGGCGCTGACCTCCGTGCTCATCTTCCTGAACAGGCATTACGGCTCCGACCACGCCGGCATACGCCTCACCGGCGTCGACGCCCCCGCTCTTTGAGCCGCTCTCGGGCCGAGGCAGTGGCCGAGTCCATCCGATGACTGCGCCCGTCCTCTCGTTCACCGCCGTGCCCGGGCTGCCGGAAGTCGGGCCCGGCGACGACCTGGCGCGCGTGCTGCTCGACGCCCTGCAGGCCGCCGCCCTGTCGCTCGCCGACGGCGACGTGCTCGCGGTGACCCAGAAGATCGTATCCAAGGCCGAAGGGCGGTCGCGGCGGCTCGCCGACGTCGTGCCATCGCCGCGGGCGATCGCGCTGGCGGGCGAAACCCGCAAGGATCCACGGATCGTGGAGCTGATCCTCGGCGAGTCCCGCGAGATCGTGCGCACCCGCCCCGATCTCATCATCGCCGAGCATCGGCTCGGCATCGTGCTCGCCAACGCCGGTGTCGATCGTTCCAACATCGCGGACGGCGACGGGGCCGTGCTGCTGCTGCCGGCGGATCCGGACGCGAGCGCCGCGAAGCTGCGCCGCTTGCTCGAGCGGGCTAGCGGCGCACGTCTCGGCGTGATGATCACCGACAGCGTCGGCCGGGCCTGGCGCAGGGGCACGGTCGGGACCGCGATCGGCACCGCGGGCATCGCGCCATTCCGCGACCTGCGCGGCGCGCCGGACCGCGCTGGCCGGCCCCTGCAGGTGAGCGAGATCGCGCCCGCCGACAGCCTGGCGGCGGCCGCCGTGCTGCTGATGGGCGAGGCCGCGGAAGGAACGCCCGCGGTCCTCATCCGCGGCGCCGGCGGCGGGACGGCCGATGCGCCGGCCAGCGCGGCGTTGCGACCCCGCTCCGAAGACCTGTTCCGCTGACTCGCCGTCATGGCAAGCCCCGCCGACACGTGGCTGATCCTTTCCGGGGGCGTCGGCGGCGCGAAGCTCGCGCTCGGCCTCGACCGGCTGCTGCCGCCGGGCGCGCTCACGGTGATCGCCAACACGGGCGATGACTTCGTGCATTTCGGCCTCGCGATCTCGCCCGACCTCGACACGCTCATGTACACGCTCGCCGACGCCGTGAACCCGGACACGGGCTGGGGCCTGCGCGACGAGTCCTGGAACTTCATGGACGCGCTTGCGCGACTCGGCGGCGAGACCTGGTTCCGGCTCGGCGACCGCGACCTCGCGACGCATGCGGAGCGGACGCGGCGTCTCGCGGCCGGAGAGCCGTTGTCTGCGATCACGCGCTCGTTCTGCGAGCGGCTCGGCATCGCCAGCCGGCTGGTGCCGATGAGCGACACGCGGGTGGAGACGCGCGTCGTGACCGCGGACGGCGAGCTCGCCTTTCAGGATTACTTCGTCCGCCGGCAGGCGCAGCCGGCGGTCAGGAAACTGCGCTACGTCGGCGCCGAGCGTGCCGCGCCGCCGGCCGCAGCACTCGAGACTTTCCGCGACCCGCGACTGCGCGCCATCTTCATCGCGCCCTCGAATCCCTGGCTCAGCATCGATCCCATCCTCGCCGTGCCGCAACTGCGCGATGCCGTGCGGGAGTCGCGGGCGCCGGTGGTGGCCGTGTCGCCCATCGTGGGTGGCGCGGCCGTGAAAGGGCCGACCGCCAGGATCATGGCCGAGCTCGGGCTTCCCGTGACCTCGACCAGCATCGCGCGGCACTACCGCGAATTTCTCGACGGCTTCATACTCGACGAGCGCGATGCGGCGGACGTTGCCGGTATGGCCGACCTGGCCGATCCCGCCGCCATCGCGACGACGCCGACGGTCATGCGCTCTCTCGAGGACAGGATTTCACTGGCCCGCTTCGCGGTCGAGTTCGCCTCCACGTTGCAGAAGAACTGAACCCCGGACCATGCATCCGATCTGGGCCCTGGTGCCCGTGAAGCCGCCCGACCAGGCGAAGACCAGGCTCGCGCCCGCCCTGAACGCGACCGAGCGTGCGGAACTCGCGCGGCACATGATGCGGGACGTGCTCGGTGCACTCGCGGCGACGCCCGGTCTCGCGGGCATTGCCCTGCTCACGCAGGACGCGGGCGTTGCAGCCGCAGCCGGGGAATTCCACTGCCGGGTTCTCGCCGAGGATCCGGGAGACGGGATGTCCGCGAGCCTCGAGGCCGCCGCCGCCGGCCTCGCCGCGGAAGGCGCCGGCACCGTCGTGATCGTGCCTGCCGATCTGCCCCGTCTCACTGCGGGCGACGTGAGCGCCCTCCTCGCCGCCCACCGGGAGGGCGTCACGGTCGTCCCGGCGAGCGCCGACGGCGGCACCAACGCACTGGTGATGACCCCGCCGGACGCCGGGGCATGCCGCTTCGGTCCCGACAGCGCGCGACGGCATGTCGCGGCCGCGCGGCTGCGCGGATTTGCCGCGGGGCTCCTGCCGCTGCCGGGCTTTGCGCGGGACATCGACACCGTGGATGATGTGCGCTGGCTCTGCGGGCAGCCGGCGGGCGGGGCCACCCGCGAGTATCTCGACGCGAGCGGCATCTGCGCGCGGCTCTCCCGATGGAGCGAGGCCAAACTCGACTGAAGAAAAATGGACGACTGGCAGCAGCTGACAGCCGACGAGATCGTGGCGCGTGCCGAAGGCACGACGCTCGGCGAGCTCATCGCCCGCGCGGCCGCGCTGCGCGACGCGGGCAAGGGTGCGACGGTCTCGTATTCGCGCAAGGTGTTCATCCCGCTCACCGAGCTCTGCCGCGACGTCTGCCACTACTGCACGTATGCGAAGACGCCGCGCCGGCTGCGCGGCGCCTACCTCACGCCCGACCAGGTGCTGGCAATCGCCGAAGCCGGCAAGGCGCAGGGCTGCCGCGAGGCGCTGTTCACGCTCGGCGACAAGCCGGAGCTGCGCTACCGCACGGCGCGCGAGGCCCTCGCCGCACTCGGTTTCTCCTCCACCCTCGCGTACCTGCGCGCGATGGCGGAGCGGGTGCTGCGCGAGACGGGCCTGCTGCCGCATCTCAACCCGGGCGTACTGACGATGGACGACTACCGGAGCCTCCGGCCGGTCGCCCCGTCCATGGGCATCATGCTGGAGTCGGCGTCCGAACGGCTCGCAGGGCGAGGCGGGCCGCATTTCGGCTCGCCGGACAAGGAGCCGTCCGTGCGGCTCAAGGCGATCGCCGACGCGGGCGAGTGCGGCGTGCCGCTCACCTCCGGGCTCCTGATCGGCATCGGCGAGACGCGCGCCGAGCGCATCGCGAGTCTCGTCGCGCTGCGCGAGCTCCATGAGCGCCACGGGCACCTCCAGGAGCTGATCATCCAGAATTTCGTGCCGAAGCCGGGCACGCGCATGGCCGGCGTTCCAGCCCCTGCGTTCGAGGAGCTGCTCTGGACCATCGCCGTGGCGCGCCTGACCTTCGGCCCCGCGCTGAATCTGCAGGCGCCGCCGAATCTGAACGCCGGGCGGCTCGCCGAGATCGTCGCCGCGGGCATCAACGACTGGGGCGGCGTGTCGCCCGTCACGCCCGACCACGTCAATCCCGAGTCGCCCTGGCCACAGATCGCGGTACTCGCCGCCGAGACCGCGGCCGCCGGCAAAGTGCTGATCGAGAGACTGACGTTGTATCCCGAGTACGTCCGCGCGCGCGCGCGCTGGCTCGACGCGGGTCTCGTCACCGCCGTGCTGAACGAGGCGGACGCGGAAGGCTTCGCGCGCGGCGACGACTGGCATGCGGGCGAGAGCACCGCGCGGGCGCCGGCGCCGCAGCCCGCGCGCGGGCCGTTCGCGGACCGCCGCATCGGCGCCGCGATCGATCGCGCCCGGCGCGGCCAGCGGCTCGAGGAAGCCGAGGTCGTGGCATTGTTCGCCGCCCGGGGTGACGACGTCGAGCGCATCGCGGCGGCCGCGGACGGGTTGCGGCGCGAGGTCTGCGGCGACACGATCACGTACGTCGTCAACCGCAACATCAACTACACCAACCTCTGCGCGTACAAGTGCGCGTTCTGCGCGTTCTCGAAGGGCAAGACCGACGAGGACCTGCGCGGCGCGCCCTATGTGCTGGATCTCGCCGAGATCGGGCGGCGCACCGGCGAGGCCTGGGCGCGCGGCGCGACCGAGGTGTGCCTGCAGGGCGGCATCCACCCGGCCTTCACGGGCCAGACCTATCTCGACGTCCTGCGCGCCGTGAAGGAAGCCGCACCCGCGATGCACGTGCACGCGTTCTCGCCGCTCGAGGTGACGCAGGGGGCGTGCACGCTGGGGCTCACGATCGAGGCGTTCCTCAGGCGTCTCAAGGAAGCCGGACTCGGCAGCCTGCCGGGCACGGCCGCGGAGATCCTCGACGACGAGATCCGCCGGCTGATCTGCCCGGACAAGGTCACGACGGTGCAATGGCTCAATGTCGTCGCCGTCGCCCACCGCGTGGGGCTGCCCACGACCGCGACCATCATGTTCGGACACCTCGAGGCGCCGCGCCACTGGGCGCGGCATCTCCTCGCGCTCCGCGACCTGCAGCAGCAGACCGGCGGGCTCACGGAGTTCGTGCCGCTGCCCTTCGTGCACATGGAGGCACCGCTCTACAGGCGCGGCCGCGCGCGACAGGGGCCGACGTGGCGCGAGGCGCGACTCATGCATGCCGTCGCCCGCCTCGTGTTGCATCCGGCCGTGCGGAACATCCAGGTGTCGTGGACCAAGCTCGGCGAAGCGGGCGCAGCCGCCTGCCTGCAGTCGGGCGCAAACGACCTCGGGGGCACGCTGATGAACGAGTCGATCTCGCGCGCGGCGGGCGCGGCCCACGGCCAGGAGCTGCCGCCCGAGCGGATGGACGAGCTGGCCGCCCGTCTCGGCCGTCCGGCTGCGCATCGCACCACGCTCTACCGCGAGCCGCCCGCCGAGCGCATCAGCCGCTCGTACGACGCGCCGGCGCTGGCGGCATTGCAGTTCCGGCCGGCGCGCGACTACAAGGCGGCCTCGTGACCGCGAAGCCCAGGCCTGTCCCGCAGGAGCCGCACGTCCACGGCCCCGACTGCAATCATGACCAAGAACATCACGCTCCGACGGAGCCCTACCGCCGCGATGATCCCAAGATCGGCCGCAACGATCCCTGCCACTGCGGCAGTGGCAAGAAGTTCAAGAAATGCCACGGCGCGGGGCGAAAAGGCGCCGTGGAGTAGATGCGGGGATTGGGAATAGAAGGCGGACGGGGGCCCCGGAAACGCCGGTGTCTGACCGGATCGTCGTTCACGCCGTCTCCATTGTTTCCGAAACCCCCGTCCGCCTTCTATCGCCCACATGCTGCGCATTTCACCGACCATTGCGATTCCCGCGGCTGAGATCGAGGTGACCGCGATACGCGCGCAGGGCGCGGGCGGGCAGAACGTCAACAAGGTCGCCTCAGCGGTTCACCTGCGCTTCGACGTCCGCGCCTCGTCGCTGCCGCCCGACGTCAGGGCGCGCGTGCTCGCGCTGCGCGACCGGCGGATCACGGAAGACGGCGTGATCATCATCAAGGCGCAGCAGCACCGCACGCAGGAGAAGAATCGCGACGAGGCCCTCCGGCGCCTCCAGGATCTGATCCGCGCCGCGCTCGTCGTGCGCAGGCCGCGCAAGCCCACGCGCCCCACGCGCGCGTCGAAAGAGCGCCGCCTCGAGGGCAAGAGGAAAGCGGCGGGAACGAAGGCGTTGAGGAGAAACGTGCGCACGGATGTCTAGTCGCGGCTGGCACCGCTCCCACAGAGCTGCTCTCCATGCTCAGCGCAAAGCGGGGATGAGGCGCTCGCCGATCAGCCGAAGCGACTCGGCGGGTTTCGCGTAGAGCCTGAGCGCGATGCCGCCGAGACCCGCGGCACCGAGCGCACGGACCTTGGCGACGATCCTGTCGAGCTGCTGCGGCGTTGCGCACAGCGTGACGTTGTCGACCAGCGCGTCGAGCACGCGATCGGGCACGCCCTCGACGACATGACTGCCGGCGGCGAAGGCCTTCGCGAAGGCCGGCCGGCTGCGCATCACCAGCTCGACGTCGGCCGGTTCCAGGAACCCTGCCAGGAGCCACGGCCGGAAGATTCCCCGCAGCAGCAGCCAGCGCTTCGCCTCGCGCCGCGCTTCTGTTTCGTCGTAGTACACGTGCCAGGCGGTGAAGACGCTCGTCCAGAAGTTGTCCGGGGCGACAGGCCTTGTCGCGCCGACCCCTCCGCGCGGCCGGCTCTTGTGCGCGGCCGCGAGCGCGGCATCGAGCGTCGCGATCACGGCGGCTGCCGGGCCCGGCGGCACGTCGCTCATCATGATGCCGTCGCCGGCGCCGGCCGCCATGCGCAGCATCTGCGGCTGGCCCGCCCCGATGTAGACGGGTGGCGCGGGCGCCTCGATCCAGCCGAAGCGGCAGTTGCGGACCTGGTAGATCTCGCCCTCGAAATCGACGCGCTCGCCCGTGCGCGCCTGCCGGATGATCGCGACGGCCTCGCGCACCGCGCGCACGCGGCGCAGCGGCGCGAGCCCGAGCGCCTGCAGGGCCTCGCCCCCGCCACCGACCACGATGCGGGCGCGGCCCTGCGCGAGCTCGTTGAGCGTCAGGAACCCCGAGGCGATCCTGAACGGATGCGTATCGAACGGGTTCACGGCGATCGGGCCGAGGGTCAGCTTCGAGGTCGCCTGCGCGAGCGGCACGAGATTGGTGAAGGGATCGCGCGAGTCATTGAGGCTCGAGACCCAGACACCGCCGATGCCGTGACGCTCGGCGAGCACGCCGAGCTCCGCGAGCTCGCGTGCCGGTGCGCGTGTGTCCAGGATGACGTCGATCTGCATGGCGGCTAGCTCGGGCCGTTCAGGCTTTGGGTTTCGCTTCGCGGTCCGGGGCCTGTAACTCGGGGTACGGCGATCACAGCAATTCCTCCGCGAGCAGGCGCAGCGCCGCGATCGAGCAGCCCGCCGCGAGCAGCGAACCGACGTGGCCGCAGCGCGCCGCCTCCTTCCAGGCCTGCAGGCGAGCGCGGATGCGCGCCGCGGGGCCGATCAGCGCCACCTCGTCGAGCAGCCGGTCGGGCACCGCGGCGGCGGCAGCGGCGCGCTTGCCGTCGAGATAGAGGTCCTGGATGCGCACCGCCGCCTCCTCGTAGCCCATGCGGCGCGCGTAGTCGTTGTAGAAGTTGCGCCCGCGCGGACCCATGCCGCCGATGTAGAGCGCCATGTGCTCGCGCACGGGCCGCCGCGCGTGCTCGAGATCGTCGTGCAGCGACACGGAGACCAGCGGCGCCACGTCGAAGCTCGCCCGATCACGCGAATTGCCCGCCGCGGCCAGTCCCGCCGCCACGTGCGGCTCGATCAGCTCCGGCCGCTCCGGATTCATCCAGATCGGGAACACGCCATCCGCGATCTCCGCCGCGCAGGCGATGCCCTTCGGCGTCACCGCCGCGGTGTAGATCTTCAGGTCCCGGTCCGCATGCAGGATGCTCTTCATCGGCGCGCCGAGCCCGGTGGCACCCGGGCCGTCGTAGGGGATGCGGTAGTCACGGCCGAGATGCACGAGCGGCGCTTCGCGCGCCGCGATCCGGCGGACGATGTCGACGTACTCGCGCGTGCGGGCGAGCGGCCGCCCGTAGGGCACACCGTACCAGCCCTCCACGACCCTCGGACCGGAGGGCCCGATGCCGAGCACGAAGCGCCCGCCCGACATCGCGTTGAGCGTCATGGCCGTCATCGCGGCACAGGTCGGTGTCCGCGCCGGCATCTGCATGATCGCGGTGCCGACGCGGATGCGAGTGGTGCGGGCCAGGATCCAGGCGGCCGTGGAAACAGCATCCGTCCCATAGGCTTCGGAGGTCCAGACGGAATCGAAGCCGAGACGCTCGGCTTCCATCACCTCGGCGATGGGGAGCTCGAGCTGCGTCGTGCCGTAACCTGCCGCGAAACCAAGCCGCATTGCATCCGCCTTCGTGCCGAAAGCGGATGATTATAGGTTTCCCGGCGAGAGACGGTCAGCGATCCTTCGGATCGCGCATCGGCAGGTGGGTGACCTTCGGCTTGTGGCCACGACTGGTGACTTCGGCCTGCAGGGCCCGCAGGCGCCCCGTCAGTTGTTCACGCTCGGCGGCCAGGCGCTGGATCTGCTCGAGCACGGCGTCGGAGCCGGCCCTCGCGACGCTCAATTCCGTCTCGGCATCCTTGATGCGCACGCCCGCGCGGATCGTTTCCTCCGCGCGGTTCGTCAATTCCTGGCGCAGGCCCAGGGTCTTCGCGCATTCGTCGGAGAGGTTCTGGCGCAGCTTCTCGACCTCGACGTCACGCTCGGCCAGCGCGGTGGTCTTCAACTGAATCTCCCGCTGCGCCGTCTCGATATCCTCGCGATTGCGCTCGAGGGCCAGCTCGGCCTCCACGGCCTTGCGCTGCGCGACGCGAAGATCGGCCTCGAGGGCGCGGATCCGGTGATTCACGCCTTCTCCGCCGGGGGCTGCCGCCTGGCGATTGCTGAACCACGACCCGATCCGTCCCATGGCCCAGCCGCCAAGGACCCCGATCAGGGCGAAGATCAGAACGAGCTCCTGAATGGTTAACATAATGAGTCAGTCGCGCCGGGTCAGCAGGGCGAGACTAGACGGCCCCGCGATGCCGCCGCTACGTACTGGTTCTCAACGATCGCGTAGGCCGTTCACCCGAATGGGTGAGGCCGTCACTAAAGTGGAAACCGTTCGGTGATGAGCATGATCGGCTCGCTGCCGGAGAGTACGCGGTAGGTCCGGCTGAGGAACGCTCCGTGCCACAGGGCCGCGACTTCGGCCGGCGTCTCACCGCCGGTCTCCCGTCCGTACCACAGGCATTCGCGGCGGGTCTCGATGCGGGCGTCGACCAGGATTCTGCCGAGCCCACCGCCTTCGGTCTGCAACGCGCGCCGTATCGCCGGGACGAGCCGGGCGGATGCGATCAGCGAGTCCGCCCACGCGAAGAAGCGTCCCGTCCGGCGCCCTCGCAACAGCACCTGCCGACGGAGCGCGCTCGTGCCCGCCGCCAGTTCGAGCCACGGCTCCCGACCGGCGAGAGTCAGCTCGTCCTGGCCGAGCCGCACCACGTCAATCGGCTCGAGAACGTACGCTTCGATGAAGCTCGTGACCGTGCCGTCGATCACGAGCAGTCCGCGTTGAAACGGCGAGAGAGCAACGAGGTCCACGGGCCCGAGCCGGCGCGGTCGCTGGCGCTGAGCGACGAACACGGCCGCGGCCGGGTCGAAGGGCGCGACGTCAGTCGTGCGCCCGCTGTCGTCGGAGCCCTTTGCCACTGCGGCAACCATGCGCGCATCTTACCCGGACATTGACCGGATGCCGGGCTCCCGTATACTTCGCCTGGTTCTGGAAAGGCCGCCGGCATCTGCCCCGGGGAGAGCAGCGCCGGCCACGAACACAAGAATCAAGCGGCCGGGGGGGTCGGATCGGCCCGCAGCTTCTGCGGGACCGGACACCGTTGAGACACCAAGACGGGATTCCCGGCGGGCGCGACTCGGCACTTGCAGGAGACTCTGGATATGAAATGCGCGGTATTGGTGGGGCTGCTCGCCCTCGTGAGCTGGTCAGCCCAGGCGGCCCACAGCGAAAGGGGCTGGAGAGTGGGGGCAGAGGCAAGCTTCGCCGACTTCCAGGGCGATGACATCCCCGATCCCAACCTCGGCAGCAAGTTCATCGAAGACGACACCGTCGGCTTCAAGGTCTACGGCCAGTACCAGCTCAACAAGTGGTTTGGCGTGGAAGCCGCGTATCACAAGCTGAGCGATTTCGAAGACCAGTCCAAGGATGAAAGTGTCCCCGGCAAGCTCACGCTGTCGTTCGACGGATTTTCCGGCCAGGCCCTCGTCCTCTTCCCGTTGCTGTCGGAGGACGCGCAGGGGTTCGTCAAGGCCGGCTATTTCGACTTCAACGATGACCTGACTGTCGGCAGCAGCACCACCTCGCATTCCTCCGAGAGCGGCCTGGTCTGGGGCGCCGGCGCCCTCATCGACGTCGCGGACCAGTTCGGCATCCGCATGGAATACGAGCGCTTCGACAACAGCGTTGGCGACCTCTGGGCGGTGCACATCGGCGTGCAGTACAGCTTCGGCGGTCCGCCGGAGACGGCGGCGCCACCGCCTCCTCCCCCTCCGCCGCCAGCGGCCGGCGCCGCGGTAGACCCGCCGCCGCCGGCAGACAGCGATGGCGACGGGGTCATGGACGACGGCGATGACTGCCCCGGCACGCCGGCCGGCGCCAGCGTCAACGACAAAGGCTGCGAAGGTTAGGAATCGGACCCAAAGGCCGGCTCAACCCGCCGGCCTTTTTCTCTCGCGCGCGCTCTCGAGCGCGCGGCGCTCCTCGCCGAGTATCGGCGCCCAGCCTGCCCGCGCCTTCAGACCCGCAAGGTAGCGGGCCAGTTCCAGCCACCGCTCGCGGGCGATCCCTCCCTCGCCCTGCTCGTACGTGACGAGCTGCGCGCCGATCGCGACGTCGGCGACCGACAGCGTCTCCCCCACCGCGAATTCCCGCCCCGCCAGCTCGCGCTCGAGGTAGTCGAAGCACTCGTCGCGTACCGGTGCCGCGCGCGCGAGCGCCGCGGCGTCGCCCGACTTGCCCTGGAACACCGGCTTCACCACGCGCTCCGCGAAGAAGGGCACCGTCGCCTCACGCAGCCTCGTGTCGGCGTACTCCTCGAGCCAGAGGGCGCGCGCGAGGTCTCCGGCTTCAGCCGGGTAGAGCGCGGGCTCGGGAAAGACACGCTCGAGCCAGGCGATGATGACCGAGGAGTCGGGGATGACGAGCCCGTCAGCCTCGACGACGGGAATCTTGCCGAGGGGATGCAGCGCGCGCACGGTGGGCGAGCCCATCGGCGCAACCTCGAAGCGGTATTCGACCCGCTTCTCGGCTAGCGCGAGGCGCACCTTGCGGGTGAACGTCGAGAGGTTGATCCCGTAGAGAACCAGCATTGCCGGTTATCCGGGGATCGCCTCAGTCGTCGGTCTCCTTGATCTGGAGCGCGTCGGCGAGGAACTCGAGGCCGAGGCCGGCGACACTGGCCGCGACCACGGCGCCGGGCATGTCGGCTTGGGCAAAGAACATCGCCGCGGCGGTTGCGGGGTTGGGGTCGAGCTCGAGCCCGTCCGGACCGAGGAAGTGCGTGCCCAGCGTTGCCGACGCGGTGACGCCGAGAATGGTCACCTCCAGGTTCGGCTCGGAAGTGCCCTGGACCGGCCCCTGCAGCACGACCAGGTCGTCGGGGTTCTCGCGCTTCACCCGCGTGGCGACCGCGTCGTTCGCCGCCGCGGTGCCGAGGTCTTCCGCGCCGCGGATCTCCACGTGGTCCCCGATGTGCACGTCACTCAACGAGAAGGTCGCGAGCTGCGCGTTGCTCTCGTCCTTGTAGCGCGTGACTCCGCTCACCTTGACCAGCACGTCCAGCCCCGCGAGGCTCAGCGTGCCCGCCGTCGTATTGACGGCGCTCACGTCGCCGATGAGCACGACGTCGGTCTCCTCCGGCTGGACGCGGATGTCCACCTTGTCGGCCACGACCACGCCCTCCGCGTTCACGGTACCTTCGACCTCGACCTTGACGTCCAGGGCGAGGTCCGCGGAGGTTCCGCCCTCGAATTCCGTGGCGCCGTCGGTGGTCACCGTCACGCCCGCCACGTCGAAATCGCTGGCGGACGCGAAGCGGGTGATGTAGCCCTCGACCTCGCTCGCATCGCCGTCGCCGCCGGTCGGCGGTGCCTCGAGCTGCAGGGTGTCCGCCGTGAGCACGTCCGTGAAGGTGCCCCGCACCTCGACGAAGTCGCCGTCGGCGAGGACGTGATTGCCGAAGTCCACCAGCACCGCGCCGAAGTAGTCCACGGTCAGGGTGCTGTTGCCGCTGACGATCTCGAAGAGCTGGCCGGGCGCGTCGAGGTTGCTGACGACGCCTCTCACCTCGATCGTACTGGCCGCATCGGGGATCTCGATGCGCGTGGCGTGCACGACACCCGCGCTGTCGCGATAACCGCTGACCTCGACGATGTCGTCCACATTCAGGTCTTCGAGTGTGCGCTCGCCGTCGAACCCGACGTCTATATCGTCGTCGAATTCGGTGTCGACGCTGACGAGCACGATCTGGCCGAGCACGACGAAGGTGTTTGCCACCGTATCGATGCTGGCGATCGGCCCTTCGACGGCGCTCTCGAACTCGACGGTGTCGGCATCGCCCTGGGTGCCGTCGGGATGAAGCGTGCCGTGGATGGTGACGATCTGGCCGAGCCTCAGGTCCGATTGGGTGCCGGCAGCGCCATCCACAGTGATCGTCGCGCCACTCGTGTCCCATTCGACGCCGTTCACGAAGACGCTGCCGAATGCCGTAACCTCACCGGAGAAGACCCCGATGCGGTCGATGCCGGCGAAGCCGCCCCCGCCGCCGCCACAGGAAACCACGGTGAGCGCCGCCGCAAAGGCTGCCAGCGCCGCCCCGATGACTGTCCGAATCTTGCAGGTCATTGATCGTCCCTCTGGTGGAGACTGTATGGGTGATGTGCCGCTGCTGTCAAACGCCCTGTTCTTAACAGAATGCTCCCGGGCAGTGCTCATTCGAGAACCACGAGCGTCTTCCCGACGTTCTCCCCGCGCATCAGGCGCGCGAACTGCGTGCCGGCGTTGGCGATGCCGGCCGCCCTATCTTCTATATAGCGAATCCTGCCGGCTGCGACCCAGGGCGCAATCTCGTCAAAAAAGAGCTCGCGTTCGGGCTCGAAGTCGTAGACCACCAGGCCCTTCATCACGGCGCGCTTGAGAATGGGGAGCGCGAGGTTGAAGCGGAAGCTCCGCTCGGCCTCCGGCGTGTTGTAGTCGCTCACGAGCCCGCAAAGCACGACCGTGCCGTAGAGTCTCAGCACCGCCATGGCCTCGGCGAGCAAAGGTCCGCCGACGTTGTCGTGATAGCAGTGCACGCCCTCGCCCGCCGCGGCGCGCAGTTCCTCCCGGAACGCGGGCGCCCTGTGGTTGATGCAGGCGGCGAAGCCGAGTTGCGTGGTGGCGAGGCGGCACTTCGCATCCGAGCCCGCGATGCCGATCGCCCGCGCGCCGCGCTGCACGGCGATCTGGCCGAACGTGGCGCCCACGGGTCCGGTGGCGGCCGACACGAGCACGGTCTGCCCGGCGCGCACGTCGGCGAGCCTGACCGCGCTCGCCCACGCGGTGAGCCCCGGCATGCCGAGCACACCGAGATACGCCGACAGCGGCGCACGCGCCGGGTCCACGCGGCAGGCGCCCGTGCCGTCGGAGAGCGAATGCGTCTGCCAGCCGCCGGGGAGGCGCACGTGGTCGCCTTCGGCAAAGTCCTGGTGCCGCGACGTCTCGACGCGGCCGACGGTCTCCCCGGGCGGCATGTCGCCCGGCGCGAGCGGCCGCGAGCCGCCGTGCCGGCCCGCCATCGCCGGACGCTGGTAGGGATCGAGCGAGAGGAAGAGATTGCGGACGAGGAACTGCCCGGGTCTGGGTTCGGGGATGTCAGTCTCGACCACGCGGAAGTCGGCGGGCTCCGGGATCCGCTCGATCGGCCGCGTCAGCACGACGCGCTGATTGCCGCCGCTCATCGGATCACCTCGTCAGGCCCCAGGTCCACGATCTCCACGTCGCCGGCGGCGATGTCCTCGCCGAGGAATCGCGAGCCGACGCGCGCGAAGCGCGCGGCGCCGTCTGTCGCCAGCAGGCGGACGCTGCCGTTCCGGTCGCTGCGCGCGTCGATGCCCGGCAGGGCGCGCACCGCAGCGGCCGTGGTCGCGGCGGAATCGACGAGCACGACGCCGCTGCCCGCGACCCGGCCGATGGCCGCGGCCAGCACCGGGAAGTGCGTGCAGCCGAGCAGCAGCACGTCGGCGCGCTCGGGACCCGAGAGGATCGGGTCGAGATAGCGGCGCGCGACGAGATCGACGACCTCGCCCTCGGTCCAGCCTTCCTCCGCGAGCGCGACGAACAGCGGGCAGGCGGCGGATGCGACGCCGGCGTCGGGCCGGAGGCCGTGGATGGCGTGCTCGTAGGCCGCCGCGCGCACCGTGCCCTCGGTCGCGATGATGGCGATGCGCCCCGAGCGCGTCGCCGCGCAGGCGGCACGCGCGCCGGGCTCGACGACGCCGACGACGGGCAACGGGGCGAAGCGCCGCGACAGCGCATCCAGCGCCACGGCGGACGCGGTGTTGCAGGCGACGACGAGACAGCGCAGGCCGCGCCGGACGAGGGCAGCCGCCGCCTGTTCGGCGTACCGAACGACCGAGGCCGGACTCTTCGTGCCATAGGGCAGTCGCGCCGTGTCGCCGAGGTAGATGAAGTCTTCGGCGGGCAGCTCGCGCCGCAACGCGCGCAGCACCGTGAGGCCGCCAACGCCGGAGTCGAACACGCCTATCGCGGCCCGCGAGCCCCGGCCCGGCGGGGCTCTCCCTGTCTCTCCTGCGGACACACGGCAAGAATAATGCATTCCGGGGACCGGCTCCGGAGAATTCGGCTACACTCCCGGTGCGCCGCGGCCACCGGCCCGGATAACGCGCAAGAACAGGCCGAGCAGCAAGGTACAACGCAATGGCGATCATCCCGTTCACGACCAGGATCGATTTCACGAGCCCCCGCTGGAACCGCGACGCCTGGGCGCGCATCCATGCCGACATGAATTCGGAGAAGCAGCGTGTCGGCTACTGTGCGGGCCAGGTGATCGCGGTGCGCCCCGGCGAGAAGCTCATGCCATTCCTCGGCTTCCAGGTGTTCCTGGTCACCCGCCTCCTGCCGCTTCCCGACGGCAACATCCGCCGCGTCAACAAGGAAGTCATCTTCTATACGAGCCTCAACCGCCTCGGCCAGCCGGCCGAGATCATCGAGGAGTTCAAGAACCCGTTCACCGGCGAGACCAACAAGGTCGTGCACGTCTGGAACGACCCCTTCAACTACACGATCAGCGACTTCCTCATCCTCGCGCCGGAAGACATTCCCGGCGGCGAAAAGAAGGAGCCGCGCAAGTTCCCGCTGATCTTCCCCTGGACGGAGCTCGGGCCCGAGCTGCTGGTGCTGTCGACCGACATGCACCTCAACTACCCGAACCCGCTGCAGCGGGACAAGTGGCCGCGCGAGTCATCCGGCCCGAAGGCGCAGGTCAGCGAGATGATGCGCTACTTCGTCAGGCGCAAGCACCTCGAGGACCCCGAGCTCACGGCCGTGCCGTTCTACGGGACCTGGCACCGCATCTCGCCGTGGCTGCCATGGATGCTCATGGGCCAGGCACCGGGCCACTGCTACTATGCCTCGACCATGACGTCGTTCGACTCGATCGAGAAGCTGCCGAAGCAGATGGTCGACTACGCGATGAAGCACAGGCCCGACATGCTCAAGGCGCCCACCGAGGACTACGGGCCCAGCCACTCGAGCCTCGAACACTACGCGCACGAGCAGAAGCCCGCGCCGGTGAAGTGACGGTCGCTCACGATGGGCGCGCCACCATGACCAGCGCGGAGCAACGGCCGGCCGCCGGCGCCGGCCCGGACGAAAACCCGCTCCTCTACCGGACGGAGCGCGAGAACGAGGCGCTGACGCGCAGCTTCTGCGACGCCTGGTCGGCGATGAGCCCCGAGCGCATCTGCAGTCATCTCGCCGCGGATGTCGTCTACATGGTCTACGAAGGCGGCCCCGTCAAGCGCGGCATCCCGGAGATCCACGCCACGCTGACGGAGTTCATGAAGCGCTGGCGGAGCATCGAGTTCCGGATCTTCCGGCTCTGCGCCATGGGCTCGCTCGTGGTTCACGAGCGCACGGAAATCTACAGGGGCCGCGACGGGCACCCCGACTGGGAGTTCAACGTCACCGCGATGCTCCACTTCAAGGACGGCAAGATCAAGAACTGGCGCGACTATTCGCTGCCGGGCGCCCGGCAGATCTTCAGCCGCGCGTGAAGCCCGGGAGAGCACGGCATGGACCAGCAGACACAGATGGAGCTCGAAGCGGCAGCCTTCCGCCGTTTAATCGCGCATCTCGACGCGCACAAGGACGTGCAGAATCTCGACCTCATGAATCTCGCCGGCTTCTGTCGCAACTGTCTCGCGAAGTGGTATCGCGCGGCGGCCGAGGAGCGCGGCATCGCGGTGACCGACGAAGCGGCGCGCGAGCGGATCTACGGAATGCCGTATGCGCAGTGGAAGGCGCGATACCAGAAATGACGCAGGCAGACCCGAGGAGGCGCATCCCATGAATGCCAGATTCCCGATCACGATCCTGACACTCGCGCTCCTCGCGGCGCCAGCGTCGAGCCAGATGTGGGATCCCCGCGTGCTCGCCATCGACCCTGCGACGGCGACCGAGCCGGTGGCACCGCTCCTCGACGGCGTCGGCCACCTGCACCACGCCGTCACGACCTCGAAGCCGCAGTCACAGGCTTTCTTCGACCAGGGCCTGCGGCTGACCTACGCCTTCAACCACTCCGAGGCGGTGCGCGCCTTCAAGGAGGCCGCCCGCCTCGATCCGAACAATGCGATGGCCTACTGGGGCTGGGCCTATGCCCTGGGGCCAAACATCAATCTGGTGATGATGCCGGAGGTCAACGCGCAGGCGTATGCGGCCATCCAGAAGGCGATGTCGCTTCGCACCACGGTGTCCGCGGGCGAGCGCGACTACATCGAAGCGATGGCCAAGCGCTATGCCGATCCGGCGCCCGAGGACCGCTCCCCGCTCGACCGCGCCTACGCCGACGCGATGCGCGACGTCGCCGCGAAGCATCCGGCGGATCCCGACGCCGCGACGATCTATGTCGACGCGCTGATGAACCTCTCGCCGTGGAACTACTGGAATCCCGACGGCAGCCCGCGCGAGAACACGGAGGTCATCGTGGACACGCTCGAAAGCGTGCTGCGCCGGCACCCGGACCACATGGGGGCGCTGCATCTCCACATCCATGCGCTGGAGGCGGTGAACGGCAAACGGGCCGAGGTCAGCGCCGACCATCTGCTGCGCATGGCGCCGGCGGCGGGCCACCTGGTCCACATGCCTTCGCATATCTACATGACGGTGGGGCGTTACGCCGATGCGTACGACTCCAACGCGGCGGCCGACGCCGCCGACGACCGGTACGTCGCGCAGTGCAACGCGCAGGGCTTCTATCCCCTCTTCTATCACCGCCACAACCAGCACTTCCAGACCTGGGCGGCGATGTTCCAGGGCCGCAGCCAGGACGCGATGCGCGTCGGGCGGAAGATCGCGGTCGGCCTCGAGCCCGCGATGATCGCCGGGCCGTTCTCGGAGACGCTCCAGCACCTCATGAGCCAGCCGCTGTACGTGATGGTGCGCTTCGGCCAGTGGGAGGCCATCCTCGCCGAGCCGCAGCCGGCCGCGGACTATGGCTTCATGACCGCCATGTGGCACTACGCGCGCGGGATGGCGTACCGCTACACGGGCAAGGGCCGCGCGGCGAAGCAGGAACTGCGGGCGCTGCGGCAGACAGCCGGCGGTGCGGCCATGAAGGACAAGTTCGTGGGCTTCGCGACGGCGCCCGCCGTGCTGACGGTGGCGACGGAGGTGCTGACGGCGGAGATCGCCGCAGCCGGCGGCGATCACGATTCGGCCCTCGCCCACCTAGAGCGTGCCGTGCGCCTGCAGGATGGTTTCCGTTACGACGAGCCACCCGACTGGTACTTCCCCGTGCGCCATTACCTCGGCGCGGAGCTGCTCGACGCGGGCCGCGCGGCGGAAGCGGAGACCGTCTACTGGCAGGACCTGCAGCGCAATCCGGGCAACGGCTTCGCGCTCTTCGGGTTGCAGAAGGCCCAGGCGGCGCAGGCCAAGGAGGCGGACGCGGCGCAGACGGCGGAGCAGTTCGCCGCCGCATGGAAGGCGGCGGATGTGAGGCTCAGCTCGTCGCGCTTCTGATTGCCGCCCGCTCTGGCGTACTGCTCATGACGTCGCAGACCAACATCAGCAAGTCGGTGGGCCGGACGTTCCGCCTGCTCGAGCTCTTCCAGCAGGGGCGCAAGCCGATGACCGCGGCGCAGATTCAGCACGCGCTGAAGATCCCGCAGCCGAGCGCGCGCGTGTTGCTGAAGGAGCTCGTCGAGATCGGCTATCTCGCTTACACGATGCCGGCGAAAACCTACTTCCCCACTCCGCGGCTGTGCACGCTCGGTGCCTGGCTCGGCGGCAGCCACATCGTGCACGAGCCGCTCATCCTCGCCGTGGACGTGATCGCCCGCGAGCTCGGCGAAACGACCTGCCTCAGCACCGCGACCTACGGCCACGTCGAGGTGCTCTACGCGCGCCGTGCAGACCAGCCCCTCTCCGTGCAGGTCTCGGCGGGCATGGGGAGCGCGCTCTGGCGCAGCTCGGTCGGCCGCACGCTGCTCAGCATGCGCAGCGACCGGGAGGTGCAGGAATTCATGGATGGCCTCGAGCCCCGCGACGCGCCCCGCGGCGGCCGGCAACGCGAGCAGATCGCCGCGCAGATCCGGATGATCCGCAGCCAGGGATACCTGGCCGGCTACGACATCTTTCTCAAGGGCGTCGGCGCCATCTGTGTCCCGCTGCCCCAGACTCAATCGGCCATACCGCTCGCGCTCTCGGTCGTGGGCGCCAAGGACCGCATCCAGCCGCGCGAGAAGGCGATCCTGCGCACGGTCCGCGGGCATCTGCGCAACCTGCCGGAACGGCGGCAGGTCGGGTAGCGGTGAGGGAAGCATTGGCGTGAACTGGAACGCGATCGGCGCACCACGGCCTCGTCGAGGCGGCGCTCGCCGAACTCGACGCCGCTGCCAGATCCGCCACTCCGGCCGAGGTGGTCGCCGATGCCGGCCCTGAGCGAATTTGACCTGCTGCTGGTGATGGCGCAGATCGCGGTGGCGTTCGCCGGTTTCGCGAGCCTCGCGAGCGCATTCGGCGAGCGGGCACGCCCCCAGGAGTCGCGCGTCGACGCCGGGCGCCTCGTGAACATGCTCGTCGTGAGCCTCTGCACGACGATGCTCGCACTCGCTCCGGCACTGCCAGCTCTGTTCAGGCTTACCGGGACGCTGGTATGGCGCTCGTGCGCCGTCATCGCGATCGTGACGCTGGTGGTCTTCGCGCCCGGGGTCGTGACGCGGACGAAACGCATGCGGCAGTACGCGGGGTTCAACAGGCGGTCGAGCTTCGTGAACTTCGGGCTCGCGGGGGTTGCCGCCACGGCATTCGTGCTGTGCGCGCTCGGCGTGCCCGCGACCAACCCGTCCGCGACCTATGTCACGGGCCTGCTCGCGCTCTTGCTCATCTGCGCCATCGTGTTCTTTCGCGTCATCGCTTCGCTGCTCCGCCCGCATGCACCTGAATAGCATCGTCAAATGAGATTTCGCACGCGACATCCCGTCGCCCCGCGTGGCGCCGATGCCGATTCCCGCGAACTCCGTGGCGGCAGGCCGCAGTCTCGCTCGGCGCTGGCCGTGGGCGCGGCAGTTTTCGGCGCCGTGGCCCTGGGCGCCGTGGCCATCGGCGCCGTTGCCCTGGGCGCTGTGGCCATCGGCCGCATGGCGATCAGGCGCGCGCGTATCCACCGCCTCGAAATCGACGAGCTCGTCGTCCGGCGGCTGCGCATCACCGAAGAGCTCGACACTCCGCCCAAGGGCGATGCCGGGGCTAGCGTTGCAATGGTGCTCGACGACGATGCAGATCAAACTCGATGATCTCTCCGGCACGGAGATCCGGGCGTTGCTCGAGGAGCACCTCCGGCGCATGTACGAGCTTTCTCCTCCGGAGAGCGTGCACGCGCTGGACATCGAGAAGCTGCGTCAGCCGGATGTCACGTTCTGGACCGTCTGGGCGGACGGTGACCTGCTCGGTTGCGGTGCGCTGCGCGAGCTCGATCCGAAGCACGGCGAGATCAAGTCGATGCGGACTTCCCGCGCGCATCTCAGGAGAGGCGTGGGCCGCGCGGTGCTCGAGCACATCATCCGCGAGGCGAGGACTCGGGGCTACGAACGATTAAGCCTGGAAACGGGCTCGATGAAGGCCTTTGAGCCCGCGCGACAACTCTACGAGCGCTTCGGTTTCGCGTACTGTCCGCCCTTCGGCGACTATTGGGACGACCCGAACAGCGTCTTCATGACGAAGCGGCTCTAGCATGCGAGTCGGTCTCATCGGCGACTTCGATCCCACGGTGACGGCGCACCAGGCAATTCCCGTCGCGCTCGAGCTCGCGGGCGGGGCGAGCGGGACGCCGGTCGAGCACCGCTGGCTGCCGACCGACGCGATTGGCGACGCCGCTCGACTGGACGGCTTCGACGGTCTCTGGTGCGTGCCGGGGAGCCCGTACCGGAGCATGGATGGAGCGCTCCTCGCGATCCGCTTCGCGCGCGAGTCGGGCCGGCCCTTTCTCGGCACCTGCGGCGGCTTTCAGCACGCCGTGATCGAATACGCGCGGAACGTGCTCGGCTGGGCCGATGCCGAGCATGCCGAGACCGCTCCCCGCGCCGCGCGTCCCGTCGTCACCGAGCTGTCCTGCGCGCTCGTCGAAGCGACGGAGACCGTGCGGCTCCTGCCTGGTACGCGCATCGCGGAGGCCTACGGCGCGGACCGGGCCACCGAAGGGTACCGCTGCCGCTACGGACTGAACCCGCAATTCCGTGAGGGGCTCATCGCGGCGCCGCTCCGGATCGGGGCGGTGGACGCCACGGGAGACGTGCGCGCAATCGAGCTCGACGGTCATCCATTCTTCGTCGCCGTGCTGTTCCAGCCCGAGCGCGCCGCGCTGAGGGGACAGGTGCCGCCGCTTGTGTCAGCATTCCTCCGGGCCAGCGCGGGCGGGAGGGAGCGTTGATCACGCACACCGGCGGCTGTCACTGCGGGCGCGTCCGATTCGAGGTCGTGGCGCCGGCGAAGCTCACGGTCGCCGAGTGCAACTGCTCCATCTGCAGCAAGTCCGGGTACCTGCATCTCATCGTGCCGGCGGAACGATTCACGCTGCTGTCCGGCAGGGAGGCGCTCACGACCTACACCTTCAACACGGGCACCGCGCGGCACCTCTTCTGCTCAATCTGCGGCATCAAGTCTTTCTACGTGCCGCGCTCGCATCCCGACGGCTTCAGCGTCAACGCGCGCTGCCTCGATCCCGCCACGGTCGAGGACATGACCGTCACGCCCTTCAACGGCCGCGAGTGGGAGCGCGAGCTGCCCCAGGGGCGCGGGGAATTCACGTGACCGGAGCGGGGCTTGCGCCCCTTCTGCAGCTCTGGAACCGGCTCGCCGGCGCGCCGGGCGGGAAGTGGCTCTTCGCGAGGCTCGTGTGCCGGAAGGCGCCGTACTTCGCGACGATCCGGCCCGCTTTCGTCGAGCTGCGGCCCGGCTACTGCGAGGTGCGCATCCGGAAGCGCTGGGCGGTGCAGAACCACATCGGCACCGTGCACGCGATCGCGATATGCAACATGGCCGAGCTCGCGGCGGGCATCATGACCGAGGTCAGCATACCGGCGACGCACCGGTGGATCCCGAAGGGCATGACGGTAGAGTATGTCAGGAAGGCGGAGACCGATCTCCGCGGGGTGACGGAGCTCGCGCCGGTGCCGGCGTTCGGTGCGGCGGCGGAGCTCGCGGTCCCGGTCACCGTTACCGACACGGCGGGCCAGACGGTCTTCCGCGCGCTGATCACGATGTGGGTGTCTCCGAAGAAGAGCTGAGAGCGAGGGCGCCATGTATGAGAAGACCTTCGTCGCGGGCTGGGGAGACATGGATTTCAACTCCCACATGCGCAACACCGCCTACCTCGACAAGTCCGCCGACATCCGCCTGATGTTCTTCACCGACAACGGCTTTCCTGGCGCCAGGATGGCGGAGCTGCGCATCGGGCCCGTGGTCTCGCGCGACGAGGTGGACTACTACCGCGAAGTCAGCCTCATGGATTCGCTCCGCGTGACGATCGCGCTCGCGGGGCTCGCCGACGATGGCAGCCGCTTCTCGATCCGCAACGAGTTCTATCGCGCGGACGGCAAGCTCGCAGCCCGCGTCACGAGCACCGGCGGCTGGCTCGACCTCGCGGCGAGGAAGCTCGTGACGCCGCCGGCCGCGCTGCTCGCCGCGCTCCGCTCCCTGCCGAGGACGGAGGACTTCGGGGACTTGCCTTCCAGCATCCGGTAGCGGGCAGCATGGTCGAGCCACTCACGCGTGAGATCGAGACCGACGACGGGCACCGCCTGGCCGCGCGCATCTTCCCGCCCGAAGGTCCCCCACGAACCGCCGTGCTCATGGTCTCCGCAATGGGCGTGACGCAATCCTTCTATGCCCCGCTCGCGTCCTGGCTCGCGGGGGAAGGCTGCCTCGTCCTTACGTTCGACTATCGCGGCGTCGGCGCCTCGCGCCGCGGTCCGCTCCGCGCGCTCGACACGGACATCGTCCGGTGGGCGCGGCTCGACTGCGGCGCGATGCTCGCCACGCTCGCACGCGAGGCGCCGGGCGCGCCGCTCTGCTGGATCGGGCACAGCCTCGGCGGCCAGATCATCCCGTTCGTGCCCGGTCATGGCCGGCTCGCCAAGGCGGTGACGGTCGCGACCGGCAGCGGGTACTGGCGCGAGAATGCCGTGCCGCTCAAGTACTACGCATGGTGGCTGTGGTACGTGGCCGCGCCGCTCACGACCGCGGCGCTCGGGTACTTTCCGGGCCGCCGGCTCCGCAAGGTGGGCGATCTGCCCCGTGGCGTCATCGAGCAGTGGCGGCGCTGGTGCCTCGACCCGGAATACGCGGTCGGCGCCGAGGGCGAGGCCGTGCGCGCCCAGTACGCGGCGGTGCGCTCGCCCGTGGTGAGCCTCTCCTTCACCGACGACGAATTCATGTCGGCCGAGAACACCGCGTCCCTGCACGGCTTCTACACGGGCGCGCCGCAGGTACGCAAGAGAATCAGCCCGGCGGATCTCGGCGTGCGGCGTATCGGTCACTTCGGCTTCTTCCGCCCGCACTTCGCGGAGTCGCTGTGGCGGCGTCACCTGCTGCCCGAGCTGACCGGGGCCGGCCGCTGAGCGCACGAGTCCTGTCGTATACTCCCCGCGGGGTAGGCTGAACAGCCGGGGGTGAAGATCATGGATCTGCTGACGATTGTCGTCGTCCTGGCGCTCGTCGCCACGATCGTCACGATGTTCCTGGGCCTGATCTCGATGGGCGGCGGCGAGTCGCTCGATCGCGAGATCAGCACGCCGCTCATGTGGATACGCGTGGGCTTGCAGGCGTTCGCGATCGTCCTGCTCTTCATCGCCATCTGGTTGCGTTAGCGGCCAGCTCTTTTTTCTTTGGGGGAAAGCCACATGGCCGACAAGCCGACATCCATCGTCGCCGCGATGCTGCTGGGTTGCGTGGGCGTCTTCGCGATCCTGGCGCAGCCGATCATGGTCGAATTGCTCGTGGTGCAGATGAACGTCGAGCGCGGCGCAGCGGCCGGCATCAGCGCCGTCGAGGCATTGGGCACCGCGCTCGGACCGCTGCTCGCACTCTTCTGGATACGGCGCGTACCCTGGCGTCCCGCCGCCATCTTCGCACTGCTGGTGGTCGTAGGCGGCAACGCGCTCTCGACCACGTTGACGGACTTGAACACTCTGAAGATGGTGCGCTTCATTGTCGGCCTGCTCGGTGAGGGCACGGCATTCCCGCTGGCGATGGCCATCGTCAGCGGCACGCAGCAGAAGGACCGCAATTTCGCCTTCGTGATTGCCGCCCAGATCGTGCTCGGCGTCACCTGCTTCCTGACGCTGCCGATGCCGCGTGATGCGGGCCTGTCAGGCCTGATGCTGCCGCTCGGCGGCCTCGCCCTGGTCGCTCTCCTGACGGTGGGCTGGATTCCGCAGTCGGCGAGCAGCGCACAGGCGCAGGGCGCCGGCGCCGCGAAGGCTGGCTCGCTGCTGCCGGCGCTGGCCGCGCTGGCCGTTATGATGATCTGGAGCACAGGGCTCGGCGCCATCTGGGCGTTCGTGAAGCTGCTCGGCCAGGACCTGATCTGTCATGGCTGCGTCGGGGACGACAAGGCCGCCGCCGCGATGGCGGTGGGCCAGGCGCTCGCACTGTCCACACTCTGCGCCGTGGGGGGCGCGCTCGGCGCCGCCGCGCTCGCCGATCGCTTCGGCCGCATCCCGCCGGTGACCGTCGCGCTCCTGATCCAGCTCGCGATGCTCGTGCTGCTGCGGGGCGAGTTGAGCTGGCTGCAATTCGCCGCGAGCATCGCGATCTTCCAGGTGTTCTGGAACTTCGCGGGGCCCTACATGATGGGCACGGTGGCCCTCAACGACACTACCGGCAAGGTGAGCCTGCTCATCCCGACGGCGCAGATCGGCGGATTCTTCCTCGGCCCGACGGTGGTAAAGCAGTTTCTGACGGAGGGCAGCTTCAGCGCCGTGAACGCCGTGTCAGGGGCCTGCATCCTGCTGGCGCTAGTGTTGTTCTTCCCGGTGGCGAGCCGCGTGAAGGGAATAGCGGCGAAGCCGGCGCATTGACGTAGGAGCGACGCCGGTCGCGATTCCGTGATCGGGGCTTGCGCCCCTCCTACAACATCGGCACTGGCGTCACCGCCCAGTCAGCCGGATCCATCCTGCGCGCGGGTGAGGGAATGGAATACGCGACGCGGCCGCGGTTCGCGTGCAGTGTTTCAACGTCGATGCGCCAGCCCCGCTTCTGCCACACCGTGAGCTTCTGGCGATAGTGCATGATGATGTCGTCGGCGGGGACGATGAACTCGCCCTCCGCTTCCTTCGACGGCACCGCCGGGTCCAGCTTTTCGACAACGACCCGGTCCTCCTCGACCGCGACGCCCATGCGCTTCATGAAGTTCTCGTTGAACTTGTCCTCCATCATGCAATTGCGGTTCATGACGAGGAAGAGCTCGAGGTCGAGCTCGTCGCGCGGGACGGTGAAAAGATAAAGGTGCATCTTGTTGGTGGGGCTGAAGTTCACGCGCGTCCAGGTCGAGGCCGCGCCGTGGTAGCCCGAGCCTGACTCGTTGCGGGTCTGGCTCTGCTGGAGAGGACGCATCTGCTCGTCGGGCAGCGCCGGTGACTGGAACACCACCATCGCGCCCGCGCCCCACGGGCCCGACTCCTCGACGTTGATCTTCGGCACCTTGTAGTTCGTGTCCGCGCCCGCGAGCCCCATGCCGGCATGCACGTACTCGACGTGCGAAGGGTCTGACTGGTTCTCGACGAGCCGCACGAAGCTCGCCTTCCAGCGGTAGCGCATCGTGAGCGTGCGCCAGCCGTCCTTACCGTATTCCGCGCACGGCATGATCGTCGGCCGCTCGGCTTCCGGCAGATCGCCGAGGAACACGAACACGAGCCCGTAGCGCTCCTCGACCGGGTAGGCGTCGATCCGCGAGCGGCGCGGGACCTTCTCGATCGGGCCGAGCGAGGGAATGCGCGCGCAGTTGCCCTCGCCGTCGAACTTCCAGCCGTGATAAGGGCACTGGATGCAGTCGCCGACGACCTTGCCGTCGCCGAGCGAGCCGCCGCGGTGGCTGCAGGTGTTGTGGGCGCAGTGCGCGCGGCCCTGCGAGTCGCGCCAGAGCACGAACGAGAGCCCGAGCATCTGCACCCTCACCGGCTTGTCCGTGAGGTTCCTGCTTTCCTCCGCCGGATACCAGAAGTTGATGAACATGATCGATGGTGCCGGTGTTAACTTATTAACTTATTCAGCTGCTGAATAAGTTAATAAGTTAACACCGGCACCTTTCAGCCTTCGCGGAGCCAGATCTGCCGCGGGCCGAAGCCGTCACGGCGCAGGAAGTGCTCGGTATAGACGATGCGATCGGGGCGCAGGCGCATCAGCTGGCCGCGCGGCGGATCCTTGGACTGACGGCCGATCTCGAACGCCGATGCCGGCCACTTGAATACCTGCATGCCGCGCTTCCAGTCCGGCGTGTCAGGGTCGAGCAGCACGGCGTTGCCGAAGAGCTGGCAACCCATCGCGCTCGCCCAGCCCGCCATCGGGTTGGCGACCGCGAGGCAGATGCGCGGATCGCGCTGCATCGCCTTGAGCTTCGGGCTGTTCGGCTGCGGGAAGACGTAGACATCGAACCCGTCCGCATAGAACTCGAGCGGGCTCACGATCGGCCCGTTCTTGCCGAGCGTGCCGAGGTAGGCGATGTTGGTCAGAGTGAGGATGCGCTCGATGCGAGCTTCGAGGGCCTTGCGCGGCAGCGGCGTCTTCGGCCAGTTCTCGGGTTCGAGCCAGGGATGCGCTGCGCTCATGGGACCCCCCTTTGGATTCTTGTGTTGGCAGCGTGAAAAACCGGGGCGATTATCGCACCGCCGTGGGAGGCACGCGAGTGCCGACTCTTGGATCGGGGCTTGCGCCCCTCCCACAAGCTGCCGCTCACTTGCCGTAGGCCGCCGCGAGGTAATCGACGATCGGCGCCACGTCTTCCGGCCGGATGGGCGCGCCCATGACCTTGATCATCTTGTCCACGCTCTTCTGCCAGCCCTCGCGGTCCAGGAAGACCGAGTTCATCTGGATGTAATCGAGGCTGTGGCACATCACGCAGTTCGCCTGGACGAGGTCGCGGCCCGGCGCGTCCTTCAGTTGCACCGCCTGCTCGGCGCCATGGCTCGCCATGATGGGAAGCGCCGCCAGGACCAGGCCGCTCAGCAACGAAGATGAATTGCTCATGGCAGTTCCGCTCAGGTGACGACGACGTCGAGCGTCTGGATCAGGTTGTGGTGATAGCCGGCCGGGTTCGGCGTGAGTTTCGTCGCCTGCATGGCGCCGGCATGATTGGTCGCGCGGACCATGAGGGTGTGCGTGCCCCTGGCGGCCGGCCGGAACGGGAAGTGCCATTGCCGCCACGAGAAACGGCCCGCGTTCTCGCCGAGCTCGGCCGCCTGCCAGAGCTGTCCGCCGTCTGCGGAGATCTCGACCGTCCGGATGCCGTGCCCGCCATCCCAGGCGATGCCGCGGACGTCGATCGGCCGGTCCGGACCGAATTGCCGTCCGCTCTCCATGTTCGTGACGAGCGAGTTGACCATGATGTCCGTGACCGGCGTGTTCGTCTCGCTGTCCTGCGAGGCGAAGACCGCAGCCGCCGGGAACGCGCCCTTCGGCACGCGGTAGGCGGTCTTCATCCAGAAGCCGTCGAAGGGCTTCGGCACGACGCGGACCGACGACAGGTGCTTCACCCAGTAAGTTGCCGTCCAGCCGGGTACGACGAGCCGCACCGGAGCACCGTGCCAGTGTGGCAGCGGCCGTCCGTTCATCTCGAAGACGATGAGCGTGTTCTCCTCCAGCGCCTTCCACACCGGAATGCTCTTCTGGAAGTCGGGCGTGGCCGGAAGCAGCGCCTGGTCGGCCCCGTCGAGCACGATCTCCACGGCATCCTTGCGCACACCCGCTCTCGCCAGCACGTCCTTCAGCCGCACGCCGCGCCAGCGCGCGTTGCCCATGCCGCCGTAGCCCCACTGGATGCCCGGCACGTGCGGCTCGTAGAGGCCGCGGCGGTTGCCGGAGCATTGGTTGACCGCGACGATCTCCGCGTGCTCGAAGTTCGTCTTCAGCTCATCGAGCGAGAACTCGACTGTCTTCTCCGCCGCCTCGCCACCGACACGCAGGCGCCAGCCGCGCCTGTCCACCTGCGGGATCACGGCCAGGTGATAGCGGACGAAGAAAGTGTCGTTCGGCGTGAAGAGCTCGTTGAAATACTTCAGTGGCGTCTCGTAGTTCGGCGGCCGGAAGCTGCGCTTGATGAGCGGCTTCTTCCCCGGCAGCGCGTCGAGCGCGCCCGACTCGACCGCGCCCGCGGGCAGCGCGGGGCGCGCCAGCGACGGCGCCACCTCCGCGGCCACGACGAGCGCTGACCCGGCCAGGCACTTCAGGACATCTCTTCTCAACGGCATCGCAGTACGCCTCACAGCCAGTTCTTGCGCCTGAAATAGTAGGCCATCGCGGCGCCGAGCCCGATCAGCAACCCTGATACGCCCAGGAAACCGAGCACCGATTCGCCGCCGGGAACCCCGCCGACGTTCATTCCCCACAAGCCAGTGAGAAAAGTCAACGGCAGGAATATCGCCGCCACGACCGACAACAGCAACATCTGCTGGTTCTGCTCGTAGGCGATGCGACTCAGCATTTCTTCCTGCGCCACCATGCCGCGCTCGCGGATGAGATCGAGGTCCTCGAGAAAACGTTGCACCCGGTCGGCCTGCTCGCGGATGCTCAGGTTGTCGCTGTCGGAGAGTATCGGGTCCGGCTGCCGGTAGATGCGATCGAGCGCATCGCGCTGCGGCGACAGATAGCGACGCAGGTGCGCCGTCTCGCGACGCAGAGCCGAGAGCCGGTCGCGCAGCTCGAGCACCCTCATCCGGGTCACGCTCTCCTCCACCGCGTCGATGTTGGAGTCGAGCTCGTCCACCGACGCGCCAATGCGGTCCACCAGGTGCTCGACGAGGAAGGTGAGGAACTCGCCGGAGCTCGACGGGCCCTCGCCCGCCTCGATGGCGTCGCGGATCTCGCCGCTCGCCTGCAGGAGCCGCCGTCGCGTCGTGAAGATGCGGTCGTGCTCGAGCCAGACCCGGACGGAGACCATGTCGTCCGGCTCGGCGCCAGGGTTGAGGTTCACGCCGCGCAGGATCACGAGCAGCCCGTTGCGTGAGGGCGCGCTGCGGGGACGCGTGTCCTCGGCGAGGAGCGCAGCGGCGATCTGCGCCTCGAGGCCGCTCTGCTCTTCGAGCCAGACGTCAGCCCCGCAGTCGGTGATGTCGAAGTGCGCCCAGAGCAGGCCCTGCTCCGGCCGCCACGCCGCGATGCCCTCCCAGCCGATGCGATGCCCGCCGCCCTTGCGGTCGAGAAGATAGGCCCACATGAGGCCGCGATCGGTCGGCGATCTGGCCTGCTCCGTCATGGCCCGCTCACACTCCCATGCCGCTGACGGCGTCCACCGACGCCTCGTCCGCCGCTTCCCACCGCACGAGCGGCACGCACTCGTGCACCCAGGCGCCCGGCGCCTCGCGGCGCGCGGGCGACGGTATCACCATCACGCGATCACGGGACAGCTCCTCGAAGCGGCGCACGTCGATCTCGCCCAGGCGCCGGCGGAAGAACGTGGCCTGGTCGCGATAGACGCGCTCCATGGCGTCCGTCGCCATCCACAACTCGCCCGCGGGCGATGCCGGCGTCCAGCGCGGGCGCTGGCGCTCGACCACGCCGGCGTCCTCGTCGAGACCGGCGAGCAGTGCCTTCAGCATGGTCGCGTCGTGCTTCGGATCCGTCTGGTAGTTGCGGAACTGCAGGCCGAAACTCCGCGTGCGACAGGCGTCGATCGGCGTGAGGCAGTTCCAGATGACCTGGTCGTAGCCGGAGGAGAGCTGCTGGCTGTTCTTGTGCATCAGCCCGATGATGCTGAACTCGAGGGTGACTACGGACTCCGGACGCGGCGGGCGCGCCTGGCCGGCGGCGGCGCTCGCGGCCTTGGCCGGAAAGCGCTGGACGACCCGCCCGCCCCAGGAGGTCTTCTCCGTCGGCCACACCGTCATCTTCGCCGGCAGATGCCGGCCGAAGCTGTGCACGAGGTGCACGTGCGCGGTGTCGAGCAGGTTCTCGTGCACGCGCGACCAGTGCGCGTTCCAGTCGCGCTGCAGCCGCACCATACGCCAGCGCTCCGTATCGTCGTAGACCGGCAGGAAGTCCGGCAGCATGGCCCGCTCGGCGGGCGGGCGATCGCCGAGAAACACCCAGACGTAGCCATAGCGCTCCTCGACCGGATAGCAATCCACGCGCGCCCGGGCGGGCGGCTTCGCGTCGTCACCGAGCGGCGGCATGCGCGTGCAACGGCCGTTCCGGTCGTACTCCCAGCCGTGATACGGGCAGCGCAGGCAGTCGCCGCTCTTCCTGCCGTGGCCGAGGTCGCCACCGCGATGCGAGCAGATCGCCGACAGGCACGCCGCGCTCCCCTGTGCGTCCCTGAACAGGACGAAATCACAGCCGAGCATGCGCACGGGCACGGGATCGCCCGCGAGCTCCGCCGATTCGCACGCGACGTACCAGTTGTTGACGATCATTGTGGTGTGGGAGCGGCGCCAGCCGCGACTATCGGGGCTTGCGCCCCTCCCACCGCCGGCACGAGCGGCACGGTCTCGAGCACCCAGCCGCTGCGCTCCCGGCGCGCGGGGCTCGGGATGGTCAGCACGGCGCGCTGCGCCCGCTCGGTCAGTCGGTCGGCATCGATCCGCCAGCCCTGCGCCGTCCAGCGCTCGAGCGCGCGCCGGTAGTGCCCCACGAGGTCGTCGCCGGCGCCGGCGACGAGGAGCTCGCGTGCGCCGCCCTCAGGCGGCACGACGGGCCGGACTTCGCGCAGCACCGTGTGGTCCTCGTCGGTCGTGGCGGCATTGCGCCCGTCGAAGCGCTGGTCGTTCTCCGGCTCAAGCCAGCTGTTGCGCATGTTCAACAGGAAGAAGCGGCTGCGCCTGGCATCGATCGGCACGGCGAACTGGTACTGGTGCAGCCAGCTCGTCGGCGAGATGTGCAACTGGTTCCAGTGCTGGTGCGGTCCGCGGTAGCCGGTGGCGGCGTCCATCTTGCCTTCGTCGGTGCGCAGGTCCTTGAGCGCGCCCTTCTTGATCTTCGGCGCGGGCATGACCATGTGCGCGGCGGCGCCCCAGGGTTCCTCGCGAATTTCCATGGCCGGCAGCCGGTAGTCGGCGCGGTCGCCCTGGTACCCGTGGTTGAAATGCACGAACTCGTTGTGCGCGGGGTCGAGCGAGTTCTCGATGCAGCGCTGGATGTTGGCCTCGTAGGTGAAGCCGATCCAGGTGCCGCGCCAGGCCGGGTCGTCCCACTCGGCGACGGACTGGAGCGGCAGGCGCTCGGCCTCAGGCAGGTCGCCGAGGAAGGCGAAGACCATCCCGTAGCGCTCCTGCACCGGATAGCTGTCGACCGTGGCCCGTGCGGGAATGCGGCCATCGGCGCCGAGCGCCGGGATCTTCCTGCAGAGGCCGGCCGCATCGTATTGCCAGCCGTGGTACGGGCACTCGATCCGCTCGCCGCGCACGCGCCCGTGGCCGAGGGAACCGCCGCGGTGGGCACAGGTGTTGGACAGACACACGGCCTCGCCCGAGGCGGTGCGGAAGACGACGAATTCGCAGCCGAGCATCCCGATCTTCAGCGGCTTGTCACCGAGCTCGTCGCCGCGGACCACCGGATACCAGAAGTTGATGAACATCCCTAGCGCCCCGTCTTGCGGCGGCGCCCGCCGGGGGCGGCGGTCTTGCGGGTCCGCGCCGCGGTGCGGTGCATCGCGTGGTATTCGCGATTCGGCATCATGTCGAGGCCCATCGCCATGCGGTTCGAGAGATTGAAGAGCCCGGTGATCTCGCAGATGTCGTAGATGTCGCCGTCGTCGAAGCCGGCCGCACGCAGCGCGGCGCGATCGGCGTCACCGATCGCTTCGGGCGAGGCCGTCAGCTTCCAGGCGAAATCGAGCATCGCCCGCTGTCGCGGCGGCAGCTCCGCGACGCGGTAGTTCATCACGAGGAGCTCGCCGAGCTCGGGGTCGCCGGACAGCTCGCGCACCGCCTGGCCGTGCGCGACGAGGCAGTAGTAGCAGCGGTTGTGGCTCGACACGACGACCGCGATCATCTCGCGCTCGAGCCGCGCGAGACGCGAGCCCTCGCCGAGCATGATCTCGTTGTAGGTGGCGATGAAATTCCGCAGCCGGGCGGGTTTGGTGCTCAGGGCGGCGAGCACATTCGGCACGAGGCCGAGCCGCTCGCGGCAGATATCGAAGTAATGCCGCAGGTCTGCGTCGAGACTCTTCTCCGCCGGGATGCGCAGCTTGGAGATGTGTCGGGGTTGCGGCATTCTGACCTTCTGATTTCGACACGATCTGATTCGCCATCGGAAGCGCCGACCGCTTTGCGGCTTCTCGCTCCGGATGTTAGGGTGGCCTGCGGCGTAAGGCAACGCGCTCGGCTATAATCCTGCAGGTTCCGCGCAGGGCAGCGTCTCGAAGCCATGCCGCGGCTCATGGGGGAACGGGGGGGCAGACGCCCGCACGGGAACAGGCAACAAGAGGCTCATCATGTCAACGCGAAGAATAGTTCTGACCCTGGCGCTCGCGGTCAGCTGGTCGGCAGCCAATGCCATCGAGGAGGTCGGACAGGGCTACATCACGCCGCTGCTCACCTACATCAATCCCGATGGCGAGCTCGACGGCAACGAGCTCGAGAGCGGCTTCAAGGGGGGCCAGGTGGCGTTCGGCTACGGCTTTGCCGAGCACTGGAGCGCCGAGTTTGCCCTCGGCCGCATCCATCTCGACAGCGACACGACGGACAACAACGTCGATCAGGACAACTACCTCCTCAACGTTCTGAACATCTACAACCGCGGCGGCCGCTTTGCCCCGTACCTGCTGGGCGGCGCCGGCTACCTCGACAACCAGCTCAAGCAGGGCGACAGTGACAGCGGCTTCCAGGCGCAAGGCGGCGTCGGCGTGTTCACGAATCTCTGGAAGCAGCGGATCGCGCTGCGCACCGAGGCCCTCTACCGCTGGTGGAACGGGAGCAACGACAACTTCGGCGACGTGATCGTGAACGTCGGCCTGCAGTTCGCCCTCGGCAACAGGGAGGAACCTGCGCCGGCGCCAGTGCCCGTCGCGGCTCCGCCGCCCGCGCCGCCACCCGACGTGGATTCCGATGGTGACGGCGTCCTGGACAGCAACGACAAGTGTCCCGGCAGCCCGGGCGGCACCCGCGTGGACAAGTTCGGCTGCACGCTCGACAGCGACGGCGACGGCGTCGCGAACGCCGACGATCAGTGTCCCGACACGCCGAAGGGCGATCGTGTCGGGCCATTCGGCTGCTCCTGCGACGTCGTGCGCCAGGTGCAGTTCGCCAACAATTCCGCCGAGCTGACGGACGAGGGCAAGGCCGCGCTCGATGAACTGGCCGAGACCCTGACGCGTCTGAAGTTCATGTCCGGAACGGTCGTCGGCCATACCGACAGCAGCGGCAGTGAAGCGTACAACCAGGCGCTGTCCGAGCGCCGGGCGCAGACCGTGGCCGACTACCTGCAGGCGAAGGGCACAGGCGGCGGCCGCCTCGCGGTCTCCGGTGCGGGCGAGAGCGAGCCGGTCGCCGACAACTCGACCGCCGAGGGCCGCGCGCAGAATCGCCGCGTCGTATTAAAGCGCACGGATTGCGAAGCGCCCGGCTGACGCGCGCGCCGACCGGACTGAAGACTTGAAGAGCCCCGGCTGCCTCGCGGCCGGGGCTTTTTTCTTGGGCGCACTCCTCGCCTGCCCGCGATCCCGGCCCCGCGGGATATTGCGGCGCGCCACGGCATGTGGTGGCCGCGCATTCGGGGCCGGAGTACGATCGCCATGAAAATCAAACGATTAAGAATTGGCACGGGCGTTGCAAATTCCAGAGAGCCTGAAGGAAGCGTTATGGTCGGCTGCGGCCCGTGCCGTTCCGGATGGCTCTTTCAAACCGTAACGACAACACATCGAGGAGTAGAGGCAATGAACACCAGGGCCCTGATGATTTCCGCCGCGGTCGGTAGCGTGATCGCGCTCGGCGCCGTCACGACGGCTTCCGCGGCTGACAAGCCCGAGATGGAGAAGTGCTATGGCGTCGCCAAGGCCGGCAAGAACGACTGCGCGGGCAAAGCTCATGCCTGTGCCGGCCAGGCGAAGGCGGACGGCAGCGGCGGTGAGTTCATCAGCGTACCGAAGGGAACCTGCGAGAAGCTGGTCAACGGCAGCACGACCGCCAAGACCTGACCTGGCGCAACGTCAGTGAACAGGACGACTGGCGTTGCAGGCGAGCGGCCGGTTCCGGTGTCTGCCGGAATCGGCCGGCGCGCTTTGGAGCGCGAGCCGGTCCCCAGGTCGGCCGGGATCGGGCTCCGGGCCGCCCATCACGACCGCTTCCTCGAGACGCGGCCCGCGGTGGGCTGGGTGGAAATCCATAGCGAGAACTTCTTCGCCGACGGGGGACGCGACCTCGCCCTGCTCGAGGAAGTGCGCTCGCACTACGCGCTGAGCTGCCACGGCGTGGGGCTGTCGCTCGGCTCGACCGACCCGCTCGACCGCGAACACCTGCGCCACCTGAAGCGGCTGGTGGATCGCTTCGAGCCTGCGCTGGTGTCGGAGCACTGCTCGTTCGCCTCCGCCGGCGGCCGGTTCGTGAACGACCTCCTGCCGCTGCCCTACACCGAGGAGGCGCTGGCCCTCATGGTCGGCCGCGTGCGCGAGGTGCAGGACTATCTCGGCCGCCGGATCCTGATCGAGAATCCGTCGAGCTATCTCGAATTCAACTGCTCGGTCATGCGGGAATGGGAATTCCTGACCGAGCTGGCGGGCGCGACCGACTGCGCGCTCCTGCTCGACGTCAACAACATCTACGTCAGCGCCCGCAACAACGGCTTCGACCCGGTGGATTACCTGCGCGGCATCCCAGGCGGGCGCGTGGCCGAAATCCACCTGGCAGGCTACAGCGTCCGGCAACACGGGGACCGGGAGCTGCTCATCGATACGCACGGCGCCCCGGTCTTCCCACCGGTATGGGAGCTCTACGACCTCGCGCTGCGGCTCTACGGCCGCGTGCCGACGCTGATCGAGTGGGACATCGAGCTGCCCGGGCTCGAGGTGCTCGTGAACGAGGCGGCCCGCGCCGACCGCATGCTTGAGGAGCGCGATGCACTCGTTGCGTGAATTGCAGCAGCGCTTCGTGAGCGATCTCCTCTCCGAGGATGGCGCGGAGCTCGTGCCCTTGATCGGCAACGGCGGCGACAGCGGCGTGCCCGCCGCCGAGCGGCTCGGCGTTTACCGGGGCAACTGCCGCGAGGGCTTCTTCAGCGCGCTCGCCGCGGGCTACCCGGTGCTGCAGCGTCTGACGGGCAACGATTACTTCCGCCGGCTCGTGCGCGAGTACCAGCGCGAATTCCCCTCGCCCTCCGGCAACCTGTTTCACGCCGGCGCGCGGCTGCCCGCATACCTCGAGCGCCGCTTCGCGAACAGCCAGTACGAGTACTTCGGCGACGTGGCGCGCCTCGAGTGGGCATGCCAGGAGGTGCTGGCGGCGCCCGATCACGCCCCGCTCGACGTCGGGCGGCTCGCCACCGTATCGCCCGACCAATATCCGCGGCTGCGCTTCGAGCTCGATCGCGCCTCGCGTCTCGTGAGTTCCGGGTACCCCATCGTGCGGATCTGGGAGGCGCACCAGGATGGGCGCGAGCCCGGCCCGATCGACCTCGGCGCCGGCGGCGAGCAGGCCATCGTGCAGCGCCGCGCCCGCGGCGTTTCCGTCTACCGGCTGCCGCGGGCCGAATATGTCTGCCTCGCCGCGCTCTCCCGCGCCCGCCCGCTCGGCGCCGCGCTCGCAGAGGGCGCGGCAATCGATCGCGAATTCGATCTCAGCCTCGCGCTGCGCCGTTGGGCACAGCTCGGCTTCATCGTGGATTTCTCCGTGCTCGGCGAATTCACGGACCTGTGAGAGGAGACGCCGCATGAATACCGCAGCGAGTGTCGCACCGGGCGGCCTCGTCGAAGCCGTGGGACGGCCGGTGCACCTGCTGGCCCGCGCCCTCGACTGCCTGCAACCCGTGCTGGCGCTCGGCGTGCGCATCTGGGTCGGCCTGCAGTTCTCGAAATCGGGCCTCCTCAAGCTCCAGTCCTGGGACTCGACGCTGTATCTGTTCCGCGAGGAGTACCACGTGCCGGTGCTGCCGCCGGAGATCGCGGCGGTCGCGGGCACGTTCGGCGAGCTCTTCTTCCCGGTGCTGCTGTACCTCGGGCTGTTCGGCCGAATCGGTGCGATCGGCATGTTCGCCGTCAATGCCATGGCGGTGATCTCCTACCGCCAGGTGCTCCTCGCCGAGGGCTTCGAGGCGGCGCTCGCCCAGCACGTGCTGTGGGGCTTCATGCTGATCGTCCTCATGGTGTACGGGCCGGGCAAGCTGTCGCTCGATCATCTCCTGTTCCAGCGCCGTGGGAACTCGGATCCGGTCTGAGGCCGGACGAGCCTGCGACAGCGCCGCCCCTCAACATGTCACTCGAAGACGCGCGCATGAAGGAGGCGACGAGCGCGACCGGGGGTTGGCGCAAATGGGGCCCCTATCTCTCCGAGCGCCAATGGGGCACGGTGCGCGAGGATTACAGCGTTGACGGCAATCCGTGGGGCTATTTCCCCCACGACCACGCGCGCAGCCGCGCGTATCGCTGGGGCGAGGACGGCATCGCGGGCTTCTCCGACATCGAGCAGCGCCTCTGCCTCGCCATCGCTCTCTGGAACGGCCGCGACCCGATCGTCAAGGAGCGGCTGTTCGGGCTGGCGAACGGCGAGGGCAATCACGGCGAAGACGTCAAGGAGATCTATTACTACCTCGACGCCACGCCCAGCCACTCCTATCTGAAGATGCTCTACAAGTATCCCCAGGGCGAGTTCCCCTACGCCGCCCTCCTCGCCGAGAATCGCCGCCGCGGCCGGCACGAGCCGGAATTCGAGATCCTCGATACCGGCATCTTCGATGAAGGACGCTACTTCGATGTCTTCGTCGAGTACGCCAGGGACGGAGCCGACGACATCCTCATGCGGGTCACCGCCGTGAACCGCGGTCCGGAGACCGCGCGCCTGCACCTGCTGCCCCAGCTCTGGTTCCGCAACACCTGGAGCTGGAATCGCGACTCGAAGAAGCCGCGGCTGGCGCAGGTGGACGAGTCCGAAGTCCTGGCCGAGCACCCGACGCTCGGCACCTACCGCCTTTACGCCGACGGCAATCCCTGCTACGTCTTCTGCGACAACGAGACCAACGTGCGGCGGCTCTACGGGATGAACGCGCCGGGCTACTTCAAGGACGCCTTCCACGACTACCTGGTCGGCGGCCGTGACGATGCGGTCAACCCGGCCCGCGAGGGCACCAAGTGCGCGGCGCTCTACCGGCTGGACATCCCTGGCGGCGGCCAGGCGCAACTGCGACTGCGCCTGAGACGCGCGCCGATGAGTCTGCCGTTCGCGGAGTTCGACGCCCTCTTCGCCGCCCGCCGCGCCGAGGCCGACGAGTTCTATGCCGGGCTCCAGCAGGGCATCGCGAGCGCCGACGAACGCAACGTCCAGCGTCAGGCGTTCGCGGGAATGATCTGGAGCAAGCAGTTCTTCTATTACGACATCCCTGAGTGGCTGAAAGGCGACGAAGCCCAGGTCCCGCCGCCGGCCGGGCGGCGCAATGGCCGGAATCACGAATGGATGCACCTGAACAACGCGGACGTCATCTCGATGCCGGACAAGTGGGAGTATCCCTGGTACGCGGCCTGGGATATCGCCTTCCACTGCATCCCGCTCGCACTCGTCGACCCCCGGTTCGCGAAGGACCAGCTCGTGTTGCTCACGCGCGAGTGGTACATGCACCCGAACGGCCAGATGCCCGCTTACGAGTGGTCCTTCGGTGACGTCAACCCGCCGGTGCATGCCTGGGCGACCTGGCGCGTCTATCAGATCGACCGCAAGCATCGCGGCGGCAGGGGCGACCTCGAGTTCCTCGAGCGCGTCTTCCACAAGCTGATGCTGAATTTCACCTGGTGGGTGAACCGCAAGGATGCCGACGACAGGAACGTCTTCCAGGGGGGCTTCCTCGGCCTCGACAACATCGGTGTCTTCGACCGCAGCTCCGAGCTGCCGACCGGTGGTCAGATCGACCAGTCGGACGGCACGAGCTGGATGGCAATGTACAGCCTGAATCTCATGCGCATCGCGCTCGAACTCGCGATCCACAATCCGGTGTACCAGGACATCGCGACCAAGTTCTTCGAACACTTCCTGCACATCGCCGATGCAATGAGCTCGATGATGGGTCGCGACGGCGCAGGACTGTGGGACGAGGGAGACAAGTTCTTCTACGACGTCCTGCACCTGCCGAATGGGCAGACGGTGTCGCTCAAGGTGCGATCGATGGTGGGGCTGATCCCGCTCTTTGCCGTGGAGACGCTCGAGCCGGAGACCCTCGACAAGGTGCCCGAGTTCAAGGCGCGTCTCGAGTGGTACCTCAACTACCGCCCCGACCTGGCGGCACTCGTGTCCCACTGGGAGGTGCCCGGCAAGGGCAGCCGCCGTCTCCTCTCGCTCCTGCGCGGCCATCGCATGAAGAAGCTGCTTTCCCGGATGCTCGACGAGACCGAGTTCCTGTCCGACTACGGCGTGCGCGCACTGTCGCGCTACCACGCCGAGCACCCGTACGTGTACCGGGTGAACGGCATGGAGCTTACCGTGACTTACCGGCCCGGCGAGAGCGACTCCGGGCTCTTCGGCGGCAACTCGAACTGGCGCGGGCCCATCTGGTTCCCGGTGAACTACCTGATCATCGAGTCGCTACAGAAGTTCCACCATTACTACGGCGACGACTTCAAGGTGGAGTGCCCGACGGGCTCTGGAACGTTCCTGACGATCGAGCAGGTCGCGGAGGAGCTGACACGGCGCCTGAAGCGCATCTTCCTCCGCGACGAGCGCGGTCTGCGCCCCGTCGACAACCACGCGCCGAAGCTGCAGACCGACGAGCACTTCCGCGACTACATCCAGTTCTACGAATACTTCGACGGCGACACGGGCCGCGGCGTCGGCGCCGCGCACCAGACCGGCTGGACCGGGCTGGTGGCAAAGCTGATCCAGCCGCGCCGCCACGACGTCTGAGCGACGCGGCAGCCGAGGGGACGAAGGCGGCGGCGTGAGAATTTTGCGGCTAGACTCTCCGGATGCACGATAAGCCCGGGCGGCTCTTCACGATCCTGTCGGGCTTCTTCCTGACGAATGCCATCATCGCCGAGTTCGTCGGCGTCAAGGTCTTCGCGCTCGAGCCGACGCTCGGCATCCCGACCCTCAACTGGCACCTCTTCGGCCAGCAGGGCACGCTCAATTTCACGGCCGGCGTCCTGCTCTGGCCGTTCGTGTTCGTGATGACGGACGTCATCAACGAGTTCTTTGGCCGCCGCGGCGTGCGCTTCATCTCCTGGCTCGCGGCGATTCTGATCGTCTACGCGTTCCTGTTCGCCTATGTCGCGATCTCGATCACGCCCGCGGACTGGTGGCTGACATCCTACGCAGGCCAGGGGATAACGGACGCGCAGGCGGCCTTCGCCGGCATCTTCGGCCAGGGGTTGTGGGTGATCGGCGGCTCGCTGACCGCCTTCATGATCGGCCAGCTCCTCGATGTCGGCATCTATCACCGCGTGCGGCGCGTCACCGGCGAGGGCAAGATCTGGCTGCGCGCGACGGGCTCGACGCTCGTCTCACAGCTCGTGGACAGCTTCGTCGTTCTCTATATCGCCTTCGTGCTCGGGCCGCAGCACTGGCCCATGGGCCAGTTCCTCGCGGTGGGCACCGTCAACTACTGCTACAAGTTCCTCGCCGCGATCCTGATGACGCCCGTCATCTATCTCTTCCACGGCATCATCGACCGCTACCTCGGCGCCGAGGCCGGGCCGATGAAGGAAGCCGCCGCCGCCGATCACGGCATCTGGTAGGTCCGCGATTTAAAGCGTCCAGATTAGCAGGCCGGGGAATCTTGCAATTCCCGCCCCGGAGGCGCATATAAACAAAGCGACCGGCAAATCAATACCAATAACAAGCCGGTCATAGAAGGAGGCAGTCTATGATCGTCTCCCCCGCCTCGCGCCGACGGCTCGTCGGCCTCGCACTCATCGCGCTGTCACCTTTCGCAGTGACGGAAGCGGCGCCGATCTCGTTCCTGGACACGGAGTTCAACGACAGCGACTGGCAACTCGTCTCGTCGTCGGTCAGCCCGGTCAGCTTCTTCACCGTCGGCCAGGACACGACGGCGGGCAGGGGCAACCCGAGCCCGTATCGCCTCATGACGTTCACGAACCCCGTCGACCCGCTGGGCGGGCCTTCGACATTCGTGGGCCTGAACTTCCGCCGCCTCGACTGGAGCTACGACCCGGCCGTGTCCGGCCCCATTGACCACATCGACATGGCGATGGATCGGATCGTGTTCGACATCACCGTCAACGGCACTTCGATCTCGTCGGGTGGCGTGGGCCACCTCTTTCGGCTGTACCAGAACGGAGCGTTCTTCGTCGCCTCCGATCCGCCGGTGTTCACGAACCGGACGTGGCAGACGATCAGCCTGACGGGACTGACGGCAAATGACTTCGTCAACACGCTGGGTGCCGGCCAGACGCATCCGGATTTCTCGGAGAACGGCGGCGTCATCACCTTCGGCTTCACGCGCAGCAATACCAACACCGGTCAGTCCGCCACGGTGGTCACCGTGCACGGGATCGACAACTTCGCCGTGACCGTCACGCCAGCGGAGATACCGCTGCCGGGATCCCTGGGACTCCTGGCCCCGGGCCTTGCAGGCGTCCTGGCCCGCGCGAAATTCCGCAAAAGAAAGGGAGGCGTTCCTCTCGGAAGCCCCCCTCGTTGCCCATCCTCACCCTGATACATTTCTACTGGCGGTGCGTCTCCGTGTAGACCACGGGAATGCCCTTGTGCTCGGCGTACGAGATCGCGAGCTTGACGGCGGCCTCGTAACTGTCCAGCAGCCCACCGAAGAGCTTCCGGAACCGCCAGCCACCCGTGCCGTCCGTCGCGGCTGCGCGCCCCAGCACGCGCTCGATCGTCGTGAAGACGCCCGTGGACTCGTGCCCCTGGCACGATACCCGCAGGAAGTCGTCTCCCGTCTGGGTAGGATCCTGGTCCTGGATCACGCGCACGCTCACGTCTGAAAACCTTTCACAGCGACTTGCCGCCCGGAGAGCAGCATGCGCCGTACCAAGCGACATAAGCGGGTAACGGTCCCCGATTCGCACCGGATTACGTCCGGCCGGGTGACGACCAGGTGACGAGAAGCGTCACTTTGTGACGCGCGGGCACCTCGCGCGTCAGTCGAAGACTGCCGGCGCGTCCGGGAGCTCGTTGCGGTCGCCGGACCTCGGCGGGAAGTGGCGCGCGATGAGGGCCGATACGCGGCGGATGCCCGCGAGCGCCCCGGCCTCGTACTGGCCAGCACGCAGTTCCGCCTCCATGGCGCGGCACACGCGCTCCCACTCCTCCGCCCTGACGCGGCCGGCAAAGCCGCGGTCTGCGACGATCTGGATGTCGCGGTCCGCGAGCAGGAGATAGATCAACACGCCGTTGTTCTGCGCGGTGTCCCAGACGCGCAGCTTCGCAAAAAGGGCGAGCGCGCGTTCGCGTGAGCCATGCCCGGCGCGGAGATGGCGGAAGTCGAGGCCGCCCTCGATCGCAAAGCGGATCTCGCCGGAGTGCTCGCGCTCGCCCGCGCGCACGGCGGCCTCGATCGCCGCGAGTGCCGCAGGCGGAAAGGCGCGGCGCAGGCTCCAGCGCGTCGCGAGCAGATGCCTGAGCGTGCGGTTCATGCCCTCACCAGCGCCCGGAGGAGCCGCCGCCGGCGAAGCCCCCGCCCCCACCACTGAAGCCCCCACCCCCGCCGCCGCCGAATCCTCCGCCCCAGCCGCTTCCGCCGCTCGCCCAGCCACCCGGCCCGGTCCGCGCGAACAGCGTGAGCACGAATGCGGCGACCGCCGCGAGGAGAGCAACCGCCGCGACGCCGACGAAGAGCCAGGCGAGCAGCCCCGCGAGGCCCGCCGTCGCGACCGCACCGGGAAGCTGGCCGATCATCCGCTTGAGGATCGCCCCGAACGTGACGGTGAAGATGAAGAGTACCGGCAGCAGCGGGAACAGGGAGTCGACATTGCGGCGGTTCCACCGCGGCTCCGGCGCCGGCAGCGGCTCGCCGTCGATCACCGCGAGGATGCGGTCGACACCCGCATCGATGCCGCCCGCGAAATCCCCGTTCCGGAAGTGCGGCGCGATGATCTCGTCGATGATGCGATTCGTTGTCGCATCGGTCAGCACGCCTTCCAGCCCGCGGCCGACTTCGATGCGGAGCGCGCGGTCATCCTTCGCGACGAGCAGCAACGCGCCGTCATCCACACCCTTTCGGCCGAGTTTCCATGCGTCCACGACGCGGATGCCGAACTGCTCGATCGTCTCGGGCTCGGTCGTCGGCACGATCAGCACCGCGACCTGCGCCCCCTTGCGCTGCTCGAACGCCGCCAGCTTCTGCTCGAGCGCCGAACTCTGCGCCGACGACAAGGTACCGGTCAGATCCGTGACTCTCGCCTTTAGCGGCGGAACGGCCACATCCGCCAGCGCGACGGACGCGACCAGCAGCAGCGCGAGAAGCGAGTGCTTGTCGGCGGCTCGCCTCCCGGCGGGTGTGAGGAGCCAGCGGAGCAGGAGCGGAGCGCCGCGACGACCCAAGCGAACGGCGGCCAGGGACGGCCGCCGTGAGCGTCCCGCCGGGAGGCGGAGTCGCCAGCAAGCGCTCACGACCGCGTCACTGCTGCTGGTTGAACCGGACCTCTGGCGGTTTGGAAATTTCTGCCTCGTTCTGCACGGTGAAATTCGGCTTCACCTTGTAGCCGAACACCATCGCCGTCAGGTTGGTCGGAAACCGCCGCACAGTCGTGTTGTACTCCTGCACCGTCGCGATGTAGCGGTTGCGCGCCACGGCGATGCGGTTCTCCGTGCCCTCGAGCTGTGCCTGGAGATCCCGGAAGTTCTGGTCTGACTTGAGATCCGGGTAAGCCTCCACGACGGCCAGGAGTCGCGCCAATGCGCTCGAGAGCTCGCCCTGCGCCTGCTGGAACTTCTGGAACGCCTCCGGATCGTTGATGAGCTCGGGCGTCGCCTGGATCGCGCCGACCCTTGCTCGCGCCTCGGTGACGCCGAGGAGCACGGTGCGTTCCTGCGCGGCGAATCCTTCCACCGTGCGGACGAGGTTCGGGATGAGGTCGGCGCGGCGCTGATACTGGTTCAGGACCTCGGACCACGCAGCCTTGATCTGCTCATCCTGGCCCTGGATCGTGTTGTAGCCGCAGCCGGAGAGCGTGATCGTACACAGGAACATCAAACCGGCGACGAGTTTTCTCGTGAGCGTTTTCATGACGTGCCTCCGCGGCCCCCAAGGCCGGCAAGCTCCGGCAACGCGCATATCTTACGCGCCGGCATGAGCCTGGTATTGATCGAGGTAGGGCCGCATGGCGCGGGCGAGCTCACCCGCGTAGGTCGTGAGGCACTCGCGGTGATTGCCGGGCGTGCGGTGCACCTCGAAGTTGCTCGCCACCGGCGTCCAGCCCGCGTCCCAGGTGCCCGGCGGACGCTGGTCGACGTGGCTGGAACGGAAGAGCACGACGCGCCCGGAATAACGATCCGGGACGTAGAGCGTGACGCGCGCGTGATAGGCGGGCCACAAGCCGCCGATCTCGGCGGCCGCGTCGTCCACGACTTCCGCCGCGACCGCGCCGGTCGCCGGCGCCGCGCCCCCCGGCGAGCCCGCGAGGCGCGCCACCTTGCGCGCCAGGAAGCGCGGCAGGCCAGCCTGTCGGATGTCTTCGCGCCACCAGCGCATGCGGCGGAAGAGCGCGAGCTGCGCGGACTGTGGCAGCCGGAAGACTTTCGCGATGGCGCTCGCCATCTGCCACGTCCGCAGCAGCGGGGCGTTGTAGGCGCGGGCATCGACCATCAGCACGCACTCGACCGTGACGCCGCGGCGCCTGAGCTGCTGCGCCATTTCGTAGGCGATGAGGCCGCCGTTGCAGTACCCGCCGAGGAGATAGGGACCCTGCGGCCGGAAGGCGAGCAGCTCGCGGAGATGATCCGCCGCGATGTCCTGGATCGACGGCGGGATCGGCCCGCCGTCCATGCCGTGGGGCGTGAAGGCGTAGAACGGCTGGTCCTCGCCCATGTGCCGCGCGAGGCGCCGGCAATAGAAGCCGCCGCTCTCGTGGTCGGCGTGCACGAAGAAGAACGGCACGCGCCCGGGCGCACCGGGCTGGATCTCCGCGAGCAGCGTGCGCGTGTGACTGCCGCGATCGCTGCGCACCATTTCCGCCGCCATGCGCTCGACCGTGAGCCCCGGCAGGAGATTCGCGGGGACCACGCGCTGGCCGCACTCCTGCTCCACGCGGTGGAACATGCGGTTGGCGAGCAGCGAGTTGCCACCGAGGTCGAAGAAATCATCCCGGATGCCGAAGTCGGCAATGCCGAGCTCTTCGCGCCAGATGCCGAGGAGCTGGGTCTCGAGCAGCGTGCGCGGGGCGACCCGAGTCGCGCTCACGGTTGCCGACTCGCCAGGCGGCGGCAGCGCCTTCCTGTCCACCTTGCCGGTGGGGCCGGTCGGCAGCGACTCCATGAACACGTACGCCGAGGGGATCATGTAGTCAGGCAGGAAACGCGCCAGATGACCGCGGAGCGCCGGCACAGTCGGCCGCTCGGGGCCGGCCACGATGTAGGCGACGACGCGCGGCTCCCCGGGCCCGTCCTCGCGCGCCATGACGACCTGCTGCTTCACGCCCGGCATCTCGAGCAGCGCCGCCTCGATCTCGGCGAGCTCCACGCGGTTGCCGCGGATCTTCAGGCAGAAGTCCTTGCGGCCGAGGTGCTCCATGCAGCCGTCGGCGCGGATGCGGCCGAGATCGCCGGTGCGAAAGAGCCGGCGGTCACCCCCGTCCGGATCCGGCAGGAAGTACGCGGCGCTGAGCTCGGGCTGCCGCCAGTAGCCGTCCGCGAGGTAGGCGCTGCGCACGACGAGCTCCCCCGCTTCGCCCGTCGGCACCTCCCTGCCCTCGTCGTCCCAGAGGAGCACGTCCACCTCCGGCACCGGGTAGCCGACGGGGATGAGAGTCTCCGTGACCGTCGCGTCGCTCTTCAGGACGTTCTGGCGCAGCGAGCCGCACTCGGTCGCCGACAGCGTGTTGACCATGACACAGGTCGGCGGAAAACGCTTCTGGAAGAGCCCGAAATCGTGGCGCGCGATCGGCTCGCCGCCGAGCTGCACGATGCGCAGGCTCGGGAAGCTCCGCGAGCTGTCCACCATCTCGCCGAAGTAACGGAAGACCGACGCGCTCGAGGTGTAGATCGTGATCTCGTTTGCCGCGAGCCAGTCAGCCAGGCCCGGCAGGCCCTCGTCGCGGATCTTGTAGGGATAGAGCGACGACCCGTTGAGCAGCGCCTTCCAGATGCCGGTCATGCACTGCGCGGAGCTGCGCGCGCCGAGCAGCGTGAGCCGGTCGGCCGCGGTGATCGCGAGGCTCGAGGCATGGCGATAGACGGTGTGCATGAGCGCGCGATGGCTGTGCATCACGCCTTTCGGCTCGCCGGTGGACCCCGAGGTGAAGAGCAACTGAGCGAGCGCGCCGGACGGCACCTGCAGCCGCAGGTCGTCCTCCGCCATGTCCGCGCCCGCCACGCCGATATCGAGCGTCGGGAGGTCGACATTTTCGAACCCCGCGACGATGCCGCCGCACGTGGCATCGGCGACCAGCCCCGCGGCGCCGGAGGAGCGGATGATGTTGGCGAGCCGGCCCGGCGGGTGTGCCGGATCCAGCGGAACGTAGAACTTCCCCGCCTTCGCCACGGCCAGCATCGCGGTGATGAGGCGCGTGTCCTCGCCGAGCAGCAGCGCGACCGGCTGCGCCGCCTCGCCACAGCGCTCGATGAGCGCCCGCGCCAGGCGATTGGCGCTGTGGTTCAGCTCCGCGTACGTGAGGGTGCGCAGCCGGGTGCAAACCGCCACCCGATCGGGATCCGTCTGCACCCGTGCTTCGACCGTCTCGGCCAGCGACTGCCCGTAGCCGGGCACCGCGCGGTTCACCACGCCGGGGCTCACGGCATGCGGATCTTGCCGCCTCCAGGCACGCCGCCGAGACCACCCAGCTGGCCGGCCGCACCGGCCTCGGGAACGATGATCGAGGAGGCCGCCTCGCGGCGCAGCTCGTCCAGCCGATCCATCGTCTGCTGCAATGCGACCTTCGCGGCGTCGCCAAAGCGCTGCGCCGCTTCCTCCAGCGTCTTCGCCTCGATCTCGAAGGACAGCGGGAGGGCTCCCGCCTGGGTCAGGATCTGGGTCTGGCCGACATACAGCACCGGGCGTTGCGGATCGGGCTGGCCGGAGCTGTCGACCGGGGTCAGGCGCTGGATCGTCCCCACCCGGCGATCGGTGAAGATCTCCTCAAGGTAGAGATCGGCGGCGCTCATCTGCGGTTCGCCCGCGCGATTGGGTCGTTCTGGCATGGAAATCAGGGCCTCGGCAGGAGAGTCGTGGGAGCCGGAAAGGTTAGCACGCCGGCCGCCGGCGCGCCGCCCGGCGCCGACGCGCGGCCTGTCCACCATTGCCCCCTTCCCAAGGCGCGCCATGGAACTTTAGAATGCGCCACCCAAGAAAATCTTTACATCAAGACAACAACCGCCGCGAATGGGAATGGGCTGCGACTGAACGATCCCGCGGCGGGCACGTCATACCGGCGGACGGCGAACTGAGACCCGACCTTTAACGAGGCGAACGGCTTCCCTATGCCCCGACGCACGCTCCCGATTCTCGGCGCCGTAGTACTGGCAAATCTGGCGCTGTGGGGATGGCTCAACAGGCCCCAGGAGGAGATCGCCTGGAAGGGAGTCATCCGTGGCGTCTCCTTTTCCCCATACCGGGCGGGCGACGACCCGCTGAAGGAGCGCTTCCCGACCGAAGCATCGATCGACCGGGACCTGCAACTGCTCGCGGACCGCGTGGGCCGGGTGCGCACCTACTCCTCCACCGACGGCATGGAACAGATTCCGAGGCTCGCGAAGAAATACGGGCTGAGGGTGACCGCCGGTGCCTGGCTCGACAAGCGCAAGGAGCGCAACGAGCGTGAATTGCGGAACCTCGTGCGTACGGCGCGCACCCAGTCCAACGTCGAGCGGCTGATCGTCGGCAACGAGACGATCCTGCGCGGCGAGTTCAGGCCGGCCGAGCTCGGGAAGATCCTGCGCAAGGTGCGCAGCGAGGTGAAACAGCCGGTCAGCACCGCGGAACCCTGGCACGTCTGGATCCGCCATCCCGAGCTCGCGCAAGACGTGGACTTCATCGCCGCCCACATCCTCCCCTACTGGGAAGGCGTGCCGGCCGACCAGGCGCTCAAGTTCACGGTCGAGCGTTACGAGCAGTTGCGCCGCACCTTTCCCGGCAAGCCCATCCTGATCGCCGAAGTGGGCTGGCCGAGCCACGGCAATCGCCAGATGCAGGCGGTCGCCTCCCAGATCAACCAGGCCCGTTTCCTGCGCCGCTTTCTCAACACCGCGCAAAGCTACGGCATGGATTACTTCCTCATGGAGGCCTTCGATCAGCCGTGGAAGCGGCCGCTCGAGGGCACCGTCGGCGCCTACTGGGGGCTGCTCGACGTCGATCGCGCTCCCAAGTTCTCGATGGCCGGGCCGATCGTCGAAAACACGTGGTGGCCCGCGCAGGCCACCTTCGCGTGCCTGCTGGCCTTCCTCCCGATGGCATCGTTCGTGAGCCGCCGCCGCGAGGTGCGCAGCCCCGGGCGGCTCTTCTATGCGGGCCTGATCCAGATCGCCGCCTCGCTCGTCACCTGGGCGGCCGTCGTGCCCTTCACGGAATACATGAGCGCCAGCGCGACGCTGATGTGGAGCCTGTTGCTGCCGGCACAATTCCTGATCGTGCTCGTCATGCTGGTGAACGGGCTCGAGCTCACCGAGCTCACCTGGACGCGGCGGCTGCGGCGGCAATTCCGGCCGCTGCACGGCGATGAGGCCGCGTATCTGCCGAAAGTCTCGATTCACCTGCCGATCTGCAACGAGCCGCCGCATCTCGTCATCGAGACGCTCGACAGCCTCGCCCGCCTCGATTACGCGAACTTCGACGTGCTCGTGCTCGACAACAACAGCCGGGACGAGGCGACGTGGCGCCCCGTCGAGGCGCATTGCCGCCGGCTCGGCGAGCGCTTCCGCTTCTTCTCACTGGGCAAGTGGCCCGGCTTCAAGGCCGGCGCGCTCAACTTCGGGCTGCGCGAGATGGCGCCCGACGCCGAAGTCGTGGCGGTCGTGGATGCCGACTACGTCGTGGAGCGCGACTGGCTCGCCAGGCTCGCGCCGTACTTCAAGGACCCGGAAGTCGGCTTCGTGCAGGCGCCGCAGGATCATCGCGACTGGGCCGGCGACCGCTTCCAGGAGATGTGCAACTTCGAGTACACGGGCTTCTTCCACATCGGCATGGTCCACCGCAACGAGCGCGATGCGATCATCCAGCACGGCACCATGACGCTCATCCGGCGCGCTGCGCTGACGAGCCTCGGCGGCTGGGCCGAGTGGTGCATCTGCGAGGACGCGGAGCTCGGTCTGCGGCTGCTCGCAGGCGGTTACCGGTCCGTGTACGTGAACCATGTCTTCGGCCGCGGCCTGACCGCCCAGTCCTTCTCGGGCTACAAGGGCCAGCGGTACCGATGGGCGTATGGCGCCGTGCAGATCCTGAAGCGTTACTGGCGCGAGCTCCTGCCATGGGCAAAGGGCAGGCTCACGCAGGGACAGCGCTATCACTTCCTGACCGGCTGGGCGCCCTGGTTTGCGGACGGCCTGCAGCTCGTGTTCACGATCGCGGCACTCTTCTGGACCGTCGGCATGCTGGCGTCGCCGCGCAACTTCGAATTTCCGATCGCCGCGTTTCTCGTCCCGACCATCGGCATGTTCGGCTTCAAGATGCTTCATTCCCTGTGGCTCTACTCGGCGCGTGTAGAGAGCACGTGGCGCCAGCGCGTCGGCGCCGCGGTGGCGGCGACAGCACTGACGCACGGCATCGCGCGCGCGATGCTCAAGGGCATCTATACGTCCAACGCCCCGTTCTTCCGCACGCCCAAGGCGGAAGACAAGCCGGCGATGATCCGCGCGGTGCTCGCGGCGCGCGAGGAGTCACTGCTCCTCGTCGGGCTCTGGATCGGGGCGATCTGCGTCGCCGCGCGTTACGGCATCGGCTACGTCGAGACCCAGCTCTGGGTGGCGGTGCTGCTGGTGCAGTCCGTGCCGTACATGGCGGCGCTGTGGCTGTCGCTGCTGAACGCGCGCCCGGCGCTGAAGGCCGTCAGCCTGCCGGTGCCGGAGACGCAGCATGCCATGCTCGGCGAGCCAGTCGTCCTGCCCGCCGAAGCCATCGAGGCGCCGGACCGCCAGGCCGCCTGACAGCACTGCAGCAGGCGCTGCCGACTGCGCCTCCGCTCAGCGCGCCCGGCCGGCGATAGCAGGGTTCGGGCTAAATCTCGCCGGCCATCCATGGCCGGCTCAAAGCATATCGGTCTCGCTCCGGCATCCTGCCTCGCTCGCCCTCAATGCCGCCCGAACCCTCTCCCGCCGGCCGGGCGGTTGACGGCTGCGCGGGCCACGCGCCTGCATGACGTCTCAGGGCGCCTGGCGGAGAGGCCCTGAGCGGCATTGAGCGCCTGCGAGGCAGGATGCCGGAGCAGGCGCGATATGCTTCGCGACCGCCAGGGACGGCGGGCGCGATTTAGCTCAGGGCCTGCTCCGCCGGGCGCACTGAGGGAATGAGGGAAGGCGGGCCCGTGCGGACGCTGAACCGGAGAACGCGTCACAATTCGCACCGGACAGCAGCGCAAACCGTGACCGGTTTCGCGCTCGAGGATTATGCCAACTCCTACAATCCGGGTTGGCCGATACCTTATCAAAGGCTCTTCCGACCGTGCTCGAGCGCCCTTTCGCCAATACCGAAACGCTGCAGCTGGCAGACATTCATTCGCTGGCGATCTTCTACACGCCGCTCGACGCACGGTTCGACCGTCTCACGCGCCTCGCGCAAAAGGCGCTCAACGTGCCGGTCGCCGCCATCGCCCTGCATCATCTCGGCAAGCTGTGGTTCAAGTCCGTGCAGGGCTGGAACGTTCACGAGCTGGAGCTGAAGCACAGCTTCTGCTCCCGCACGATCACCAAGGGCGAGCCCGTCATCGTCGAGGACACGCGCCTCGATCCTGAATTTGCGCGCCACAAGCTGGTGGAGGCGGCGCCGAAATTCCGCTTCTATGCGGGTTTCCCGATCTGCGACCGCGGGGGCATGGTGGTCGGCACGCTCGCCGTCTACGATTGCGCCCCGAGGCAGCTTGCGCCAGCGGACGTGCTTGCGCTGCGCGACCTCGCCGATCTCGCGCAGAGCGAATTTCTGACGGCCGAGCTCTGCGACGCCCAGGCACAAATCGTCGCGAAGCTCGATCTGGCACGGCGCAGCGCGATGATCGATGCGCTCACCCGCGTCTGGAACCGCCGGGCCGCCGAGGAGCTCCTGGCCGTGGCGATGGAGCAGGCGGAGCGCGACGACACGGCGCTCGCGCTGTGCATGCTCGACGTCGATCAGCTTCAAAGAGATCAACGATACCGCGGGCCACCAGGTCGGCGACCAGGTGCTGCGCAAGGTGGCCGCGACCCTGACGAGTAACGTGCGCGACGGCGACTCGGTGTGCCGCTACGGCGGGGACGAGTTCCTGTTGATCCTGCAGAGGACCACCAAGGAAGAGGTCGATCACATCACCCAGCGCATCTGCCAGCGCATCAGCGAATTCCCCATGAAGACGAAGTCGGGCCAGATCCCGGTGAGCATCAGCACCGGGATAGCGCTGCGCACGCCGGGCCGGCGCATCACGAGCGAGAACCTGCTCGAACTCGCGGACCAGGCCCTGTATCGCACCAAGCAGGCCCGTCGTACGGGAATCAAGGTCGACACCACGGCCGCCTGAGGCTTCCTGCCCGCCGCCCGGCTGATCTTCGGCTGGAGTTCCTGTCAGCCATCGGCTACCTTCGTGCCGGGATCGCGGTGCGCGGATCGTACAGGGTGAAGAAACGCGGAAGCTTCGGACGGCTTGCGCTGGGCGTGGTCGCGGCCGTCCTGCTCGGGACAGTGGCGCTCATCCTGCCGCTGCGCTGGCTGCCTCCGCTCACCACGAGCTTCGTGATCATCACCTGGGCGACGAAGCCTGCCGGCGCCGGCGAGATGCGCTACGACTGGGTCGGTCGCCGCGCCATCAGCAGCGAATCTGGCGAGCGCGGTGATGGCTTCCGAAGACCAGAAATTCTTCGAGCACGCGGGCTTCGACCTGCAGTCCATCGAAAAGGCCTACCAGCATAACCAGCGCAGCCGTCACGTGAAGGGGGCCTCGACCATCACCCAGCAGGTCGCGAAGAACCTGTTCCTGTGGCCGGGACGGAGCTGGTTTCGCAAGGGCATCGAGGCCTGGCTCACGGCGTGGCTGGAATTGCTGCTGCCGAAGGAGCGCATCCTCGAGCTGCACGTGAACATCGCGCAGTTCGGACCGACGGTGTTCGGCGCCGGGGCCGCGAGCCGGCTGTATTTCGGCAAACCGCCCGCGAAGCTGAGCCGCGCGGAGGCGGCGCTGCTCGCCGCCGTGTTGCCGAATCCCGTGCGATTCCACGTGAACCGGCCCTCGGCATACGTCCTGAGGCGCCAGCAATGGATCATGTATCAGTCGGCGCGGCTCGAGCGCGCGGGCGAGTTTTCGCGATCGCGGTGGAATCGGGAGTAAGCGACCCGTGCCCTGCTAGGCGAGCGCCGGCACGACCCGCTCGCCGAGGAGACGGATCGTCCACTCCGGATTCTCGTAGATCCTGAGCGCGATCTGGGTCAGCCCCGCGCGCTCGAACTCCCGCAGCCGCTCGATCTCGCGGTCGAGCTCGGCGAGCGGCGAGGCCGACGTACAGCGGTCCACGAGCTTCTGGACGATCTCTTTCGGCACGCCTTCGATCACGTCTGATTTCCTGTTGTAGGCGCGGATGAACGAGTTGATGTTCCTGTTCACGATCGCGGCCTCGTCGGGATCGAGCACCTCGTTGATCTAGGGCGGATAGAGCGTGCCGCGGACCGTCAGCCAGATGCGGGACTCGCGGGACGCCTCTTCGCGGCTCTCCTTCACGTGCCAGGCCCAGAAGTTGTTCATCGGGAACGTCTTCGGATCGCGCTGCATTTCGCGAAGTGTGGAATCGACAATGGTGCGGGCGCGGCGCACGTGGTCCACCACGAAGTCGCTGACCATGATGCCGTCCGCGTAGCGGGGCGCCGCCTTGAGCATCTGCGGCCCGTTTGCTCCGGCGTAGATCGTCGGCGGCGGGCTCCTGACCCACGACGGGTTGTACCAGCCGACCTGGAACAGCTCGCCCCTGTACCGCACGGGCTTGCCCGTGGCGCCGGCCTTGATGATCTCGACGCACTCGCGCACGGCGCGCACGACGCGCACCGGCTTCAGGCCCATCGAGCTGACGATCCCGCCGCCGGCCCCGACGACGATCTGCGCCCTGCCCTTCGCCACCTCGTTCAGCGTCAGCAGCGAGCTCGTCATCTTGAGCGGGATGGAGCTCGAAGGGGCTGACGGCGATCGGCCCGAGACGGATGCGGCTCGTCGCGCGCGCGAGGTCCACGAAATTGATGAATGGATCCCGGGCGTCGTTCATGTTCGAGACCCACACGCCGCCGAGCCCGTGACGCTCCGCGAGCTGGCCGAGCTCCGCAATCCGCTCCGGCATCAGGTTGGACTCGAGGATGATGTCGATTCTCATGGCCGGGCATCATACGGTGGCGGGTGTTAACTTGTTAAGTTCCTGCCCGGGCAGATATCAGACGATGACTCGGCGGCCCGGCGCCCGGCGGCGAAATTCCCGGTAGACTGCGCCTCCCCATGGACCGCGACGCGAGCCTCGCTTACCAGGACCTCACTCCTGACGACATCATCGCGTCCGTCGAGAGCGTCGGGCTCGCCTGCGACGGGCGGCTGCTCGCGCTGAACAGCTACGAGAACCGCGTCTATCGCGTCGGCCTCGAGAGTGCGACCCCGGTGGTCGCGAAGTTCTACCGCCCGGGTCGCTGGACGGACAAGGCGATCCTCGAAGAGCACGACTTCGCGCACGAGCTCGCGGCACAGGAGGTGCCCGTGGTGCCGCCGCTCGTGCACGACGGGCGCACGCTGCACTTTCACGGCGACTTCCGCTTCGCGGTCTATCCCTGTCACGGCGGCCGCGCGCCGGAGCTCGACGACATGGAGCTCCTGAAGCAGCTCGGCCGCCTCGTCGCCCGCATCCATCTGCAGGGCGCGCGCGCTCCGTTCCGCCACCGCCTGCGCATCGGCCTCGACACCTACGGCGTGAAGTCCCGCGATTACCTGCTGGCCGCCGGCTTCATCCCGCCGGATCTGCGCGACGCCTACGAGGGGGTGTGCGAGCACGCCTTTGCGGGGATTCGCGACTGCTGGGACCGCGCCGGCGGACCGCGCGAACTGCGCCTGCACGGCGATTTTCATCCGGGCAACGTGCTCGTGCTCGGCGAGCAGGTGCACATCGTCGATCTCGACGACGCGCTCACCGGCCCCGCGGTGCAGGACCTGTGGATGTTCCTGTCGGGCAATCGCGAGGAGCAGACGCCGCAGCTCGAGAAGCTGCTCGCCGGCTACACGGAGTTTCGCGAGTTCGACGCGCAGGAGCTGCACCTCATCGAGGCGCTGCGGACGCTGCGGATCATGCATTACGCCGCCTGGCTCGCCCGCCGCTGGCAGGACCCGGCCTTCGGGATCGCGTTCCCGTGGTTCAACACGCAGCGCTACTGGGACGAGCACGTACTGGCGCTCCGCGAGCAGGTGGCGCTGATGGAGGAATGGCCGCTCGAATGGAAGGGCACGTGAGCGCGAAACTCCTGCGCGGTCTCGCGATCGTCACCCACTGCGTCGCCGACCTCGGCATCGCCGAGGCCGCCTGGTCCGGGGTGCCCGGTTATCGGACGGTGGAGCGCGGCAGCCTCCCGGCGGAGCTCTGCGCGGCGTGGGATACGCCCGCGGCGGTGGGCCAGCCTTACTGCCTCATGCGGCCGGCGAGCGGCGAAGAGGTCTATCTGCGTTTCGTCGAAACGGGTGAGCGAGGCCACGGCCCACCCGCCGCGTGCGGCTGGAGCGCGACGGAGCTGCTCGTCACGGACGTGGACGAGCTCGCGACGCGTCTCGACGGCAGCGGCTTCCGCCGCCTCGGCGGTCCCGGCGACCTGTACGCGCGAGCGAACGCGCCGCGCGCCATGCAGGTGATCGGCCCTTCGGGCGAGCTCGTCTATTTCACGCGCCTGCTCCCGGGCGGCAGCCGCTACGGCCTGAAGCAGGCGCGCTCGTATGTGGACCGGCCGTTCATCGTCACGGTCGGCGGGCCGAGTTGCGCGGCGATGCACGAGTTCTACGGGGGCACGCTGGGCCTGCGCATCATGGACCGCACGCCGTTCGTCAATTCGATCCTCGCTTACCTCTACGGCCTGCCCGCCGCGACCGTCTTCCCGACCGCGGTGGCGGCGATCCCGGGGCGCCGGTTCCTCGTGGAGATGGACGAGTGCCCGGAGAGCGTGCCGCCGCGCGCGCGCCGCGCCGGGCACCTGCCCCCGGGATTCGCCATGGTGAGCTTCCTGGTGCACGACCTCGAGGAGATCCGCCTGCCGATGCGCGCGCCGCCGCGCGCCATTAACGGCATCGGTTACGACGGCCGCTGGGTGGCCGTCGTCGAGGGCCCGGTCGGCGAATGGCTGGAGCTGATCGAGGAATGGAACCGGGATTAGGTGCCGGGTCCTAAGTGATAACTTATTTGCAGGCGCAAATAAGTTATCACTTAGGACCCGGCACCTTTCTTTACCCTCAGCGCCGCGCGGCGCTCGAGACTGTCCTTCGGCCAGCGCTCGTCGAGCACGTAGAACTCGGGCACCGCGGGCGTCCCGGCCGGGAGGATCACCCAGGGCTGCTTCGTCGAGGCGTAGATGTGGATGTCGGGTGGCAGGCGGTCCGGTTCGTCGAGCGTGCCGACGCGGACGAAGCGCACCGCGTCGCCGCCGCCGCTGTAGTTGCTCCACACCGCGATCCGGCACTTCGGGCAGCGCGCGATCTTCTGGCCCTTGCCGCTCGCGGAGGGCGTCAGGACGACGTCCACCTCCCCGCCAGAAGCTGCACGCGGTCCGCCTCGATCATGGCGTTCAGCGCGAAGGATGCACCCGTCTCGCGCTGGCACCAGCGGCAGTGGCAGCAGTGCACGAAGAGCGGCTTCGACGTCATGCGGTAGCGCACGAAGCGGCAATCGCAGCCACCCTCAAAGGACGATGTATCAGTCGTGCTCATGAGTCAGGCGAGCGCCACCTCGACCAGGCAGTCGTAGAACGTCGGCGCGCGCCGATGTCGGTGAGCCGCTGGTGGTCAGCTCGTTGACGTTGGTGCCGGCCAGGCCCGAGCTTGCGCCACCAGACGCCCAGGCCGTTGACCACGCCCGGGCGCGCGCGCGTCGCTGACCTCGGCGCGGCAGTGGTAGTCGCCGCGGTCGTTGAAGACGCGCACCATCGCGCCGTCGGCGATGCCGCGCGCGGCGGCGTCGTCCGGCGTGCATCTCGAGCAGCGGCTCGCCCTCGATGTCGCGCAGGCTCTTCACGTTGACGAAGCTCGAATTGAGGAAATTGCGCGCCGGCGGCGAGATCATCGCCAGCGGGTAGCGCGCGGCGAGCTGCCGGCGCGCGACTCGCGGCACTCGTACTTCGGCACGTAGTCGGGCACGCCGCAGGCCGGGCGCGATCGACTCGCGCCTTGCCGTCGGGCGTCGGGAAGCCGCCGTTCGGCGAACGGCGCCTCGGGCAGCGGCAGCGTGGCCCAGCCCTTGCTGCGCAGCGCGTCGAAGTCGACGCTGCGGCAACGCGGTGCGGGCCAGCGTCTCGTCGTCGTCGGCGAAGCAGGGCTCGGTGAAGCCCATGCGCTGCGCCAGCTCGCGGAAGATCTGCGTGTTGGGCTTCGCCTCGCCGAGCGGCGCGATCGCCGGCTCGTTGAGCAGCACGTAGGTGTGGCCGTAGCTGGTGTGCACGTCCAGGTGCTCGAGCTGCGTGGTGGCCGGCAGCACGTAGTCGGCATGGTCGGCGGTGTCGGTCAGGAAATGCTCGAGCACCACGGTGAACAGGTCCTCGCGCGCGAAAGCCCGCACCACCTTGCGGCGACTCGGGCGCCACCGCCACCGGGTTGCTGTTGTAGACGACCAGCGCCTCGATCGTCGGGCCGAACGCCGGGCGATGCCTCGCGCAGCAGGTCGTCGCCGATCGTGCTCATGTTGATCGTGCGCGGCCGGCGTCCGGCCAGCAGGTCGGGCCGCTGCAGCGCGGCGTCGTCGCGTCACCGGCTTGAACCAGCCCGAGGCCGACAGCAGCAGGCCGCCGGCGCGGTGCCGCCAGGCGCCGGTCAGGCACGGCAGCAGCGCGATCAGCCGCACCGCGTTGCCGCCGCCGTGCACGCGCTGCATGCCGTAGTTCAGGCGGATCGCCGGCCGGCTTCGTGGTGCCGTAGTCGCGCGCCAGCTCGCGGATCTCCGTCGGCCGGCATGCCGCAGACCTCCGCCGCGCGCTCGGGCGGCCAGGCAGCGCCCGCTCGCGCAGCGCGTCGAAGCCAGCGACGTGGCGGGCGATGTAGTCGTCGTCGAGCCAGTCGCTGCGTGATCAGCTCGTGCATCAGCGCCAGCGCCAGCGCGCCGTCGGTGCCGGGCAGCAGCGCGAGGTGGTGGTGGCACTTGTCGGCGGTCTCGGTGCGGCGCGGATCGATGCACCAGAGCTTCGCGCCGCGGCGCTTGGCCTCCTGCGCGCAGCGTCCAGAAGTGCAGGTTCGAGGTGATCGAGTTGCTGCCCCAGATGACGATCAGCTGCGATTCGGCGAAGTACTCCGTGATGCATGCCGACCTTGCGCGCCATAGGTCGCGGCGAGCGCCTCGCCGCCGGCCGCCGAGCAGATGGTGCGGTCGAGCAGCGAGGCGCCGAGCTGGTGGAAGAAGCGCGCCGCCATGCCCTCGCCCTGCACCAGGCCCATGGTGCCGGCGTAGCTGTAGGGCACGACTCGCCTGCGGGTCGCGCGCGGCGATGGCCTTCAGGCGCGCGGCGATGTCGTCGAGCGCCTCGTCCCAGCTCACGCGCTCGAAGCGCCCCGCGCCCTTCGGACCGACGCGCCGCAGCGGATGCAGCACACGCTCGGGGTGGTAGGTGCGCTCGGTGTAGCGCGACACCTTGGTGCACAGCGCGCCGTCGGTGAGCGGATGGTCGGGGTCGCCCTGCACGCGCGTCGCGCGCCCGTCCTCCACCGTGACGTGCAGCGCGCAGGTGTCGGGGCAGTCGTGCGGGCAGGCGCCTTGAACGATGCGGGTGGCCATGACGAAACTGTAGGAGGGGCGCAGGCCCCGATCAACCCCTGTGGGAGGGGCGCCAGCCCCGATTACACGCACTCGAGCGCGCGGTGCGGCTCCGGCGGCAGCGTGACGGTGATGACGTCGCCGGCCTCCACGACACCTGCGGCAACGACGACACTCATCACCCCGGACTTGCGCAGCAGTTTGCCGTCCGGCAGGCGCTCGAGCACCGCGGCGGTCAGGCCGGACTGGAACCCGTCGAGCTGCGCGCAGGGATTCCGCAGCCCCGTGATCCGCACGACGGCGGAATCGCCGAGCGCGAGCTCCGCACCGGCTGGCAGCGCGAGCAGATCGAGCCCGGCGGTGGTGATGTTCTCGCCGAGATTGCCGGGTGCCACCGCGAAGCCTTTTGCCACCAGCTCGTCGTAGAGCTCGTTGTGAATCAGGTGCACCTGCCGCAGGTTCGCCTGCGCCTGATCCCGGTGCAGGCGCGAGCGGTGCTTCACCGTCGCCCCGCAATGCGCATCGCCCTCGACACCGCGCCCCGCGAGGAGCGTGATCCGCGGAACGTTCCGCTTCGAGAACGTGTGGCCTGGATTGACGCTGACGGCGACGACGCGGCCCTGCACGCTTCAGACCTCGAACCCGAGGGGCAGGAGATCCGGTTCGACCCAGCCGAGCCTCGCCTCGTCGGAGAAGACGCGCTCCCTGCTGTAGTGCCTGAACACGAACTCCATGCTGCCCCAGTCGGACAGGATCCGGTGCACTACCTCTGCAAGCGGCACGGACGGGTCCGACTCGTCGAGCTGGTGCCGCAGGAGTTTCATCCAGAAGAGCGTGATCGTCTCATTGTACAGACGGTCCTGCTGGTGATGAGCGGCAAACTTGCGGATCTGAGTCCGCATGCGCACCAGCGCGCCCATGTAGTGATCGTGCGCCAGGTACCAGAGCGCCACCGTCATGTGCGCATGGTGGTTGAATTGCGCGGGCGACAACGAGCACTCCTCGAACGCGGTCACGAGCTGCCCGATCTCTTCGGCCGTGCGGTGGGGCGCGGGCCCGGGCGACGTCGTCATGCGCGCACGCAGCCGCGGCTGATCACGGGCCTACTCGTAATACGTACCAGACGGCGGCCTGGCAAAGAGGGCCATGGCTTCAGCCATCTTCTCCCGCGGGATCGCCTTCGCGGCATTCCGGTGATCTTCGATGCTGTCCCACCGCTCGATGATCGCGAGCTGGGCGGGATCGTCGACGCTGCGCAGAAGCTCGCACGATATGCAGCCGGGCGTCTTCTCGACGATGGCAATCACCGATCGCAGGAACTCAAATAATTGCTCTGCGAGGTCCTGCTTCGCTTCGAATTGATTGATTCGCGTGACCATGATCGTTACGGCTTGGCGGGAGCGTAGGTCCAGCCCGTCTCGATGACCTTGCCACCACCACTGCTCTTGCGCGACTGCTCGATGCGCATCTTCTCGATGGACTGCGCCTCTTCGAGGCTATGAACGCTCGTGCACGTGACAGGATAGCTCGCCCCGGGATCGGGCTCGAACGAATACTTCTCCCTGAGGAACTTGAAGAAGCCTTCCGACGCCGGATTGATGTTCTGGCCCTTCACGACGAAGGCGCCGCTGTAGTAGATCGCTCCGGGCACCACCGTTTCATCCGGCAGTTCGTGCTGGGACCGAACAGCGGTGCAGAACAGGTACTGGATCACCTCGGGCTGCGGGCCATAGGGTGATTCGCCCGCCGAGGCGATCAGGCTCAAAGCGAACATGCCGGCGAACGCCGCGCTACTGAGCCATATCGATCGATGCATGGCATCCTCCTGGTCTTGTTGTGGATCGGCTCACGCCAGTACAGGAGATATCGTACACCTGCCCGCCCGCTTGTCAGTGTCCGTGTCGCGGGCGGAGAATGGGGGCGGCAGTGGAGGATTCGCGATGGCCGAAAATGTAGCGGGCGTGCTCTGCTATCTGGGTGGCTGGGTCACCGGCCTGATCTTTTACCTGATCGACAAGCGGCCTTTCGTGCGCTTCCACGCCGCGCAGTCGATCGTGGTGTTCGGGCTGCTGAACGTCATCTATATCGGCATCGCGACGCTCTTCTTCGCCGGCCCGTTCCGCCTGTGGGGCCTGCTCGCGCTCGGCAGGCTCTTCGCGCTGGCGCTGTGGGTCGTCCTGATGGTGAAAGCCTTCCAGGGCGAAAGGTTCAAGCTGCCGATCGTGGGGGACTGGGTCGAGCAGCTCGCCGCGCGTGCTTAGTGCAGGGCACCGGCGGCGGATCGGCCTTGAACGTCGGGAGGTGCATCTCCGCGGCCGCCTTCAGCACCGGGATCTGCGGCTGCTTCACCAGCATCATCCGGCATCGGCGCATCGCGCTGCTGCGCTCCCGCGGGCAGCGCGACGGCGGCGAGGAGGGTCGCGCGCAAAAGAAGGCGGGGCATTTTCAATGCGATGGCTTTCACGGCTGACTTGCGGGGCGTCTCGTAAACGCCCCGTCACGCCTTCTTGACGAGCCGCACGAGAAAGATCAGCACGACCGCCCCTACGGTGGCGACAATGAGGGCGCCGAGCAGGCCGCCCCAGGCCACGCCGAGCGCGTTGAACAGCCAGCCGCCGATCACCGCGCCGAGCACGCCCACGACGATGTCGCCGACGACGCCGTATCCGCCGCCCTTCATGATCTGCCCCGCGAGCCAACCCGCGATCAGCCCTATCAGTATGAACCAGACGAATTGCATAGTCCTCTCCTTTACGCGAGATACTCGCGCGTCAATTCTTCGGACACCGCCCACAGCTTCGCCGCGAGCGCATCGTCCTCCATGTACGGCCCCGCCGGCTTGACGGCATTGCAGTCTGAAAAGAAATATCCGCTGACGCCATCGAGCGCCGGCGCCGTCGCGACATAGCACGAGGTCGCGGCGCCCTGCGCCGCCGTCTTCGCGAAGGTCCAGCCGAGGAGCCGCGCGGCCCGCTGCTGCCAGTCCGGCATGTTGCGGATGATGTTGGTGATGATGACGCCCGGGTGGAGCGCGTTCGCGGTGGCGGCGCTGCCGCGCAGACGCCGCGCGAGCTCGCGCGTGAAGAGGTAATTGGCGAGCTTCGACTGCCCGTACGCCCCCTGCGGGCTGTAGCCGCGCTCGCCGGAGAGATTGTCGAACTGGATGCCACCTTCCGGCGCCGAGCGATAGGCGCGGCTGCCGACGACGACCACGCGCCCGGCGCGCGCGTCCTTCACCTGATCCAGCAGCCGGTTCACCAGGATGAAGTGGCCGAGATGGTTCACGGCGAACTGCTTCTCGAGGCCGCGCACCTGCTCGAGCTGGGGCAGCGCCATGATGCCGGCATTGCAGACGAGCGCGTCGAGCGCGACGCCGAGCCTGCGCACGTTGTCCGCGCAGGTGCGGATCGAATCCCAGTCCCCGAGCTCGAGCGCGAGCGGCGTGACGTGACCCGGGTTCGCCTGGAAGGCATCGATCGCTTTCGCGAGCGTGCGGCCCGTCGCGATGACGTTCGCCCCGCGCATCGCCAGCACGCGCGCGGTCTCGAAACCGATGCCGGAAGTCGTGCCCGTGACGAGGATCGTGTGGCCGGTGAGGTCGAGGCCCTTCGTCACCTCCTCCGCCGAGGAATGGCCCGTGAACGCATTGGAACGCGGCGGCGGCTTCGCGCCGGGGAACGGCGGCAGCGGCTCACCGGGCGAACCGGAGCAGGCGACGAGCCCGGGCGCGGCTGCAAACGCAACCCCCGCCTCGAGAAGCTCCCTGCGGCTCAGCGGTCTCATGTCCCTAGCATACTCGACCGGCGCGTTCAGTTGACGAGCCGGTCCCGGTCCCGCAGCGCGGGGAACCACTGTGCCCACAGCGCGGCCACGAGCAGCGTGCCGATGCCGCCGACGACGACCGAACCCACGGTGCCGATGAGCGCCGCGACGGCCCCGGATTCGAACTCGCCGAGCTCGTTGGAGGCGCCGATGAACACTGCGTTGACGGCCGACACGCGGCCCCGCATGCCGTCCGGCGTCTCAGCCTGCACGAGCGTCTGCCGGATCACGACGCTCACCATGTCGGCCGCACCCAATATGTAGAGGCACGCGAGGGACAGCGGAAAGCTCTTCGAGAGGCCGAAACCGATGGTGGCAACGCCGAAGATCGCGACCGCGACGAACATCCGCCGGCCGACGTGCCGCTGCAGCGGGCGCCAGCCGAGATAGAGCGCCATGGTGAGCGCGCCTGCGGCCGGCATGCTCCGCAGCACTCCGAAGCCCGAGGGGCCGACTTGAAGGATATCGCGGGCGTAGATCGGCAGCAGCGCCGTGGCGCCCCCCAGCAGCACCGCGAAGAGATCGAGCGAGATCGCGCCGAAGATCGCGGGCTGCGAGCGGATGAAGCGAATGCCCGCCATGACGGTCCGCCAGTCGATGTCGGCGTCCCCGGCCGGCGGCTGGCGATGGCCGACCGCGAGGAACATGACGGCCGCCACCGCGAACGAGAGGGCAGCGGCGCCGAAGACGACGACGTCACCGAACACGTAGAGCGCGCCGCCGATGGCGGGCCCGAGGATCGTCGCGGTCTGCCAGAAGGACGAGCCCCACGCGATCGCCTTGCCGAGCTCGTGCTTCGGCACGAGATTCGGCAGCAGCGCCTGCCCGGCCGGATTGGCAAATGCCCGCGTCACGCCGAATACCAGCAGCAGCGCGTAGATCAGCCGGATGTCGGCCCGTGTGTACGCGCACGCCAGCAAGCCGAGCGCGGTCAGCGCCGTCAGCGCGTAACAGCCGATGAGGATACGGCGGCGATCGTAGTGATCCGCGACGTGACCGGTGACGAGCGCGAATCCGACGGCAGGCAGGAATACGGCGAGCCCGACGAGCCCGAGCGCGAGCGGGCTGCGCGTCATGTCGTACACGAGCCAGCCCACCGCGACGTTCTGGATCTGCACGGCCATCGCCGAGAGAAACCGCCCCGCGAGAAACAACCGGAGATCGCGGTAACGCATGACTCCGAGGGAGGGCAGCGCCGCGCTCACGATGCTCCGGCCCTGCGCCAGACGAGACACTGGTTGTTCGCCGGCATCGCGTGGTCGGCGAGGAGCGTGAGCCCCTCGGCGCGGGCGAGCGCGTCGACCGCCTCGAAGTCGCGCACGCCGCTCACGGGATCACGGAGCCGCAGCCACTCGTCGAATTCCGCGTTGCTCGGCGTGGTGAATTGCCCGCCGTAGCGGAACGGCCCGTAGACGCAGAGTGTGCCGCCCGGCGCGAGCGTCTTGCCGACCCCGCGGAAGAAGTGCTGAACGCGGTCCCACGAGACGATGTGCAGCGTGTTGGCGCTGAAGATGCCGTCCACGCCGGCCACGGGCCAGGGATGCCGCGCGACGTCGAGCGCCATCGGCGCCAGCACGTTGTCCGGCCCCTCCGCCTCCAGCCTCGCGCGCAGGGCCGGCAGCGCCTCTGCCACGTCGCTCGGCTGCCAGGTGAGGTGCGACAGGTGCTGGCCGAACCACACGGCGTGCTGGCCGGTGCCGCTGCCGATCTCGAGCACGTGCCCGGCGTCCGCGAAGGCGCCGCGCAGGATCCCGAGTATGGGGCTCTTGTTCCGCTCGCACGCCTCCGAGAACGGTAGTGCCTGGGAATTCATCGCTGCACTATACTTGGCGCCGCCGCTTCCCAGACAGCCTGCAGAAGAAGGACGCCCATGAGAAGAAGAACGTTCATCCAGTCCGCGGCCGCCACGGTAGCGGTGGCCACGTTGCCCATCAACCGATTGCTGGCCGCGGCCGTCGCGGGCGACCTGCCCGCCAGGACGCTCGGCGGGGGCGAGACGATCGTGCCGGCCTCGGCCGTGAAGGATTTCGCGGCGAGCCTGCGCGGCGGCGTGCTGCTCGCGGGCGATGCCGGCTACGACGCCGCGCGCCGCATCTGGAACGGCGCCTTCGACAAGCATCCCGCGATCATTGCGCGCTGCGCCGGCGCGGCCGACGTCGCGCGCTCGGTCGAGTTCGCGCGCGCCAACGATCTGCTGGTCGCCGTGCGCGGCGGCGGTCACAGCGTCTCCGGCCAATCGGTCTGCGACGGCGGCCTGATGATCGACCTCTCGCCGATGCGCAGTGTCCGCGTGGATCCGGTAGCGCGGCGCGCATACGTCGGCGCTGGCTCGCTGCTCGGCGATCTCGACCGCGAGAGCGCCGCCTTCGGCCTCGTGACGACCGCCGGCACCGTGTCGCATACCGGGGCGGCCGGGCTCACGCTCGGCGGCGGCCAGGGGCGGCTCCACCGCATCCACGGCCTCGCCTGCGACAACCTGCGCGCGGCGGATGTCATCACCGCGCAGGGCAAGTTCCTCCGCGCGAGCGCCACGGCAAATCCGGATCTGTTCTGGGCCCTGCGCGGCGGCGGCGGCAATTTCGGCATCGTCACCTCCTTCGAGTACGAGCTCCATCCCTTCGGCGGCACGGTCCTCGGCGGCGAGATCGTGTATCCCTTCGAGCAGGCCCGCGACGTCTACGACTTCTACGCCGACTTCACGCAGAAGATCCCCGACGAGCTCTACCTCTTCTTCGCCGCGGTGTCGCCCGCCGGGGGCAAGCCCTTCGTGGCCGTGGAGGCGTGCTACGCGGGCGACCTAGCGGAGGGCGAGCGCGTGCTCGCACCGCTCAGGAAGCTCGGCAAGCCGATGGCCGACCACATCGCGCCCATGTCCTACGTGAAGGTCCAGTCGAGCGGCGACGAGGCCAATGCGGCCGGCCGCATGTACTACGTGAAGTCGGGCTTCGTGTCCCGGCTCGACGGGAAACTTATCGACACGATCCTCGGGAATCTGCCGGTTGGCGCCGATTACAACGTGGCAACCGGCATCCAGCAGTTTGGCGGCGCGATGGGTCGCGTCGCCCCCGACGCGACGGCGTATCCCGGCCGCAAGGCACCTTACGAGGTGCTGACGGTGGGCGACTGGGCCGACGCCGCGCGGAACGAAGCGAACGTCACGGCGCTGCGCGGCTACTGGGGGAAGCTCAGCCCGTTCACGAATGGGTTCTACATCAACACGTCGCAGGCCGAGGACCAGGAGCGCATGCGCGCGAACTTCGGCGGCAACTACGAGCGGCTCGTGAAGATCAAGACCCAGTACGATCCGCAGAATCTCTTCCGCCTCAATCCGAACATCAAGCCGTCGGCATAGGGCGGTCGCCGGCCCAACTGCCGCGAGAGTCCGGGATCAGACTGTGTGCTTGACGTTGTGGGAGGAGCGCCAAAATGGCGAAGCGGCGCTTGCCAGCATCGGCATCCGCCTGGACTTCGTGCTGACCCCGCCGGGACAGGTTTTCGAGTTCTCAGGAGGGCGCCGGACGGCGCCCTCTTTCATTCTGGCCGCCCCGTAAGGGTGAGCGTATATTTAGTTAGAATCGAAGCGATTTCTCGTACGCGGTACCTACGCCTGGTAACCGCAATTGTCCCAAAGCAGGAAAACCAAGGAGAAAAACATGCGATCGAAGACCGTTGTCAAAGCGCTCACCGTAGGTGGTCTTGCAATCGCCACGGCGGGCCCGGCGTACGCGCAGCCCGCGAAGTGCCAGACCGCGCAGTTCGGCGCGGCCGTCGTCCAGAAATTCCCGCGCATTCGCGAGGTATGCCTGGACGTCATAACGAAGGACGGGCAGGACTACGCGGTAGTCAAGGGCGACCTGCTCCGCGTCGACAGCAAGACCGCGCGCATCCAGCCGTTGCTCCCGGACGGCACCAAGGCCGAGGCCCGGGACATCTCCATCGACCCGAAGCGCAACGTAATGGTCGACGGCAAGGCGGTGGCTCCCAAGTCCATCGCGGTCGGCCAGGAGGTCACGTTCTACGTGAAGGTGACCGAGCCGGTCGCTGCGCTCGAGCCCGCCGATACGGCACCGCTCGCTCCGATGCCACTCCCTGCGGAGACTGCGGCCGGGCCGGTGCCGGCCACGCCGCAGACGGCGAGCCCACCTCCGTGATCGCGCCTCGGCGCGGTGGCCGATCGGTCACCGCGCCGAGTCAATTCGCGGCTTGCGCCGCTCCTACAGCGAGCCGGTAACCGATCCCCGGCACCGTCTCGATGCGGCCGCCGGTCTCGGTGTCCTCGCCGAGCTTCGACCGCAGCCGGTGCACGAGCTGCTTCAGCACCTGGCGGTCGCCGCCGCCCTTGTGCCCCCAGACGTGCGCGAGCAGCCGGTCGGTGTGCACCGGCTGGCCGGCGTGGGCGAAGAGGAGCTGCAGCAGCCGGAACTCGAGCCGCGTGACGCGCACTGGGCGCGCGGCGCCGAGATGCAGGGTCAGCGTGTCCGCCTCGAGCACGAGGTCGCCCAGCTCGGTGCGGCCGCTCGCCTCGATGCCCGCGCGGCGCAGCAGGGCGCGCACCCGGGCGATCAGCGTGCGCGGGCTGAAGGGCTTGGTGAGGTAATCGTCGGCGCCGAGCTCCAGTGCATGCACCAGATCCTCTTCCTCGCCACGCACCGTCAGCATCATGATCGGCACGCGCGAGGCGCGCCGGATCGCGCTGCAGACGTCGAAGCCCGAACCGCCGGGCAGGTTGACGTCCAGGAGCACGAGGTCGGGGCGCTCCGCCTCGAACGCCGCCACGGCCGCCGGCACGCTGCCGGCGCCGACGACGAGAAACCCGGCCTGTTGCAGCGCGAAGGTGGTGACGGCGCGCAGGTCGGCGTCGTCGTCCACCAGCAGGAGCTTCACGCGCTCTCCCCCGCCGGCAGCGCGACGAAGAAGCGCGTGCGGCCCGCGGGCGTGCGCTCCATGCCGACCTCGCCGCCGTGACGCTCGACGATCGAGCGCACGATCCAGAGCCCCAGGCCGAGACCGGGCGCTTCGGGCTCGACGTCGCCCGAGCGACGGAAACGCTGGAACACGGTGTCCCGGTCGCTGGCGGTGAGTCCGGAGCCTTCGTCTTCCACCCAGGCGACGAGCTTGTCGCCGCGCATCTCCCCGCCGATGCGGATCGCCGTGTCCTCGGGCGCATACTTGCTGGCGTTCGCCAGCAGGTTGACGAAGACCTGCGTGAGCCGCTGGCCGTCGCCCGCGATCGGCGGGATGCCCTCGGGCCACTCGGAGACGAGCGTCTGGCGGCGCTGTGCCAGCAGCGGTCCGACGAGCGCCGCCGCCTCCTCGGCGATGGCGGTGATCTCGAGGTTCTGCCGGCGGATGTTGAGCTGCCCCGCTTCGATGCGCACGCTCTCGAGCAGGTTGTCGATGAGCCTCATGAGGCGCAGCACACCCCGCTCGAGATGCTGGAAGAGCTCGCGCTGCTCTTCGGGCGCCATGTTCTCGAGGCCGTCCCGCAGGAGCTCGATCGAGGCGAGCTGCGCCGCGAGCGGCGTGCGGAACTCGTGGGAGATGTTCGCGAGCACGCCATCGCGGGCGCGTCGCACGGACTCGAGCTCCGTCTCGTCGCGCAGCACCTGCACCTGCTGGCCTTCGATCGGCGCCGCGCTCACGATCACGACGGAGCGCACGCTGCCGTCCGGCATGATGAGCCGCTCGGCGGCGCGGCCCTCGGAGGCCAGGCGCGCGGCGAGGATCGGGCAATCGAAGTCGCACGGCCGGATGCCGTCCTTGCGCTCCGGGTTCAGCACGTCGCCGCAGAAGCGGCCGACGATCTCTTCCGGCGGGCGTCCGAGCATGCGGGCGGCCTGGCTGTTCGCGTAGCGGATCACTCGGGCCGAGTCCACGGCATAGACGCCCTCCACCACGCCGGAGAGCACGGCCTGGGCCTCGGCCTCGCGCCGGCGCAGCACCGCGGTCAGGTCCACCAGGTTGCTGCGCATCTCGTCCATGGTCTGCGCCAGGGACTCGATCTCGTTGATGCTCGAAGTCGGGACCGCCACGGAAAAGTCGCCGCGGCCGATGCGGTCGGCCGCCGAGCGCAGCGCCTTCAGCGGGCGCATCAGCCACTGCCCATAGATGACGCCACTGAGCGCCGCGATGGTCACGACCAGCAGTGCGATCGCCGCCAGGCGCCAGCCGAGCGACCTCACCGAGGAATCGAACGCCGCCGCGTCCACCTGCACGTCGATGAGCCCGATCATCTCGCCCGTCACCGCCGACCACGGGAGCGTGGCCGCGTAGACGTCCAGCGACTTCAGCCGCCGCGTGGCCATGCGGCCGGTCGAGAGGGCCTGGGTGTGCAGCTCCGTGAACGGATCCTCGGGCGGAGCCACGTAGGTCGCGTAGTTCGTGATCCTGACCGTGGCACCGGCGCGCTCGGTGATTTCGGCGAGGAGCGCGGCATCGACCTCCCTCACGGCAAGCGCCTTGGAGCCTTCGAGTTGCGGCACGGCCGCGGACGCTCCGATCAGGATCATGCCGCCGTTCCGCGAAGCGACCAGGAACCGCTCGCCCTGCTCGGACTGCGCGGCGGCCGCCTCCTCCCACGGAATCTGCCCGCCCACGGCCACGGCGAGCTCGTCGCCCTGGAAGATGGCGCAGGCATGGAAGCCGCCATTCTGACAGGAGCGCTGCAAGGTGGGGCCGACGCCGCGGGCGAAGCCCTGCGTCAGCAGCCGCCGGAGGGTCGGCCGCTCGGCGAGCACACGCGTGCCGCTCAACACGTCTTCGCCGCTGCGGCGCAGGTACTCCGTCGCCGACGCGCCCGCGAGCTGGACGCGGGTGATGGCCTGGCGCTCGGCGAGCTTGCCGAGCATCCCGATCGAACTCGTGACGACGGAGATCACCGCGATCAGCACGATCGCGACGCTGCCGGCGGCGAGCCAGACCCCGAACCCTGCGGTCCGGAAGCGCGGCATGCGCCGGCCCCGCCGGGAATCCGCCTCAGTGGCCACGCAACCCCGTGCGCCGCTCGATCGCCGTATTGATGACGAGCGTCACGACCGCGAGGAGGCTCAGGATGGACGCCACGGCGAAAGCGCCCGCAGCGTTGTACTCGTTGTACAGCATTTCCACTTCGAGCGGCATCGTCGCGGTGAGCCCGCGGATGTGGCCGGACACGACCGCTACGGCGCCGAATTCGCCCATGGCCCGCGCGTTGCAGAGAATCACTCCATATACCACGCCCCATTGTATCTTGGGCAGCGTCACGTGAAAGAACGTGGTCCAGCCCCCCGCGCCCAGGGATATGGCCGCCTCCTCTTCCTCCGTGCCGAGCATCTGCATGAGCGGGATCAGCTCCCGCGCGACGTAGGGGAACGTCACGAAGGTCGTCGCCAGCACGATGCCCGGCACCGCGAATATCACGGCGATGTCGCGCGCAGCCAGCCACGGCCCGAACCAGCCGCTCGCGCCGAAGAGGAGCACGAAGACCAGACCCGCGATCACCGGCGAAATGGCCAGCGGCAGGTCGATCAGGGTCGTCAGGACATTCTTGCCGCGGAAGGTGAAGCGCGCGAGCGCATAGGCCGCGGCGATGCCGAAGAGCGTGTTGAGCGGCAGGACGATGGCCGCGACGGTGAGCGTGAGGCGCATCGCGGCGAGGGCATCCGGGTCGGTGAATGTCCGCCGGTAGGCGTCGAGTCCCTGGCTGAACGCCTCGTAGAACACCGTCGCGAGGGGCACCAGCAGCATGACGGCGAGGAAGGCGACCGAGACGCCGATCAGCAGGGCGCGGACGACCTGCCGGCGCCGGGAAGGATCCCGATCCGTGGCACGCAACATCGGTGCGGTCGCGGCCACGTCAGGTCACCAGTCCGGTGCGCCGCCGCTGCCAGGCCTGCAGCAGATTGATCACCAGCAGCACGCTGAAGGACAGCGCCAGCATGAGGAAGCCGAGGATCGCCGCGCCTGCGTAGTCGAACTGCTCGAGCTTGATGACGATGAGCAGCGGCACGATCTCCGTCCGCATGGGCAGGTTGCCCGCGATGAAGATCACCGAGCCGTATTCGCCCACCGCGCGCGCGAAGGCGAGCGTGAAGCCGGTGAGGAGCGCCGGCAGAATGGCCGGCAGGATCACGCGGCGGAAGGTCTGCCAGCGGCTCGCGCCGAGCGAGGTCGCGGCCTCCTCCGCCGCGGGATCGAGCGCCATCAGCGCCGGCTGCAGCGTGCGCACCACGAATGGGATGCCGATCAGCGTCAGCGCGAGCGTGATGCCCAGCCACGTATATGCGACCCGGATGCCGAGCGATTCCAGCCAGGCCCCGATGAGGCCGGAGCCCGAGAACACCGTGACGAGCGCGATGCCGGACACGGCCGTCGGCAGCGCGAACGGCAGGTCAATGAGCGCATCGAGCAGCCGCCGTCCCGGGAACGTGTAGCGGGTGAGCGTCCATGCGATCACCAGGCCGAATACGGCGTTGACGCTCGCGGCAAGCAGCGAAGCTCCGAAGGAGAGCCGCAGCGCCGCCAGCACGCGCGGGTCCGCGAGCGTCTCGATGATCTTGTCGAACGGCGCCGTCGCCGTCCGGAACACGAGCGCCGAGAGGGGCAGCAGCACTATCAGGGAGAGGTAGAGGACCGCGTAACCGAAAGTCAGGCCGAAGCCCGGCAGTATCGAGGGCTCGCGGAAGGCTCGCTTCCGGCGGCGCGGCAACGCGGTCACCACGCGGCGGCCGGGCGCGTGTGGAGGGCCTGGTACGCGATCAGCAGCGGACAGGACGGCCCGCCGGCGAAAAGCCAGGCGAGGTCCCGGCCCAGGGCCGCCTCGACTTCCGCGCGCTCCCCGCTTATGCCGAGGACGAGCATCGCCGGGTCCGAGCCGTCCACCATGTTCCTGAGCTCGCTGCCGACGTCGCCGACGCGCACCTCGGTGCGCAGGTCGAGCCCGTGCGTGCCCCTCACTTCGGCGCGGGTATCGAGCAGCCGGCGGATCGCAGCCGTGCGCGCGCCGGCATCCGCGGCTCGCGGCAGCACGCTGACGAAAGTGGCTTCGGCGTTGATGTGGCGCACGAGGCTCGCCACGAGGGCCATCGTTTCCGCCCGCGGCGCCTCCGCCGGACAATAGATGATCACGCGGCGCGGCAACGGGCTCGCGCGCGGCACGCACAGGAGGCGCCTCGCACCGCGCTGGAGGAGCTCGGCGATCGCCCCGGTGCTGCGGCCCGTCTCGTCGAAGACGACCACGCCCGAGCCGCGCAAATCGCCGCTCGCCGGCTCGCCATCCGCGATCTCTTCCGCGAAGTTGGCCTGCGTGCTCTGCACGAGTTGGGCGATGAGCGGGGACTGGCGCAGCGCTGCGATCGCCTCGGCCGTCGGCGCACGGAGCAGGAAGCCCGAGACAGGCGTCGGCAGCACGTGCACGCGCCGGATGCCGACTGCCACCTGCTGGCCGATGCGGGCTGGCATCGCGGCGCTCTCGGCCGCCGTCCGGGTCGCCTCGAGCAGACAGGCCCCGGCCGGCAGCGCGATGTTCGCCTGGGCGTCCGGCCGCGCGGCCGAGCGCAGATTCGCCGCCGCGCCGATCTGCATCACGACGCGCTCGACGCCGCCGCCGAAATGCGTCTCGACGACCGTGCCCTCGCCGAGACAGGGGCTGGCGAGCGCCGCCGTTCGCGCGGCTATCTCCAGGTCCTCCGGCCGAACGACGGTCACGACCTCGCTGCCCGCGCCGGCATCGGCCCGGTTGTGGCCCGGCCTGGGAACCGCAGCGGCCCCGATCCGGATGCGGGGCGGCACGACCTTGCCGAGCAGGAGATTGGCCGCGCCGAGAAACGTCGCGACGAAGCGCGTGGCGGGCTGCCGGTAGAGCTGCTCGGGCGTGCCCGATTCGAGCAGCCGGCCCATGTGCATGACGCCGATGCGGTCGGCGAGCGCGAAGGCTTCCTCCTGGTCGTGCGTGACCAGGATCGTCGTCGTGCCGAGCCGCCGCTGCACGTCGCGGACCGTGCGGCGGAGCTCGGTGCGGATCTTCGCATCGAGGGCGCCGAACGGCTCGTCGAGCAGCAACACCTCGGGCTCGTGGGCGAGCGCGCGTGCCACGGCGACGCGCTGCTGCTGGCCGCCGGAAAGCTGCGACGGCAGTCGGTCGTCCATGCCCTCGAGCGCGACGAGCTGCAGGAGCTCCTTCCGCCGCTGGCGCCGCTGCGCCGCCCGCATGCGGCGGACGCGCAAGGCGAATTCGATGTTCTCGGCGACCGTCATGTGGCGGAAGAGCGCGTAGTGCTGGAACACGAAGCCGACGCCGCGCTCGCGCGGGTTCATGTAGGTGACGTCGCGCCCGTGCAGGGCAATGCGGCCATGGTCGAAGCTGGTGAGACCGGCCACCCCGCGCAGCAGTGTGCTCTTGCCGCTGCCGCTCGGGCCGAGCAGGACGAAGAACTCGCCCCGCTGGATCTCCAGCGTGACGTCGTTGACCGCGGCCATGCCGCGGTAACGCTTCGTGACCTGCTCGAACTGGATGGACATGAGGCCTCCCCTCCTGCGCATGGTAGGAAGCCGCGGTCACGAAATCGGTTAGGCGCCGGTGACAAGGCGGTGACATTCGGGGGATCTGTGCGCTCCGTCACGACTTGCGCGTCACCGGGTCCTCACCAGCCTTGACTGTCTCTGGCGAGCTACGCATGGTTTCGACATGACAACCAGAAGAAGAATCGTTCTCGCGCTCGTCGCGGGCGCGCTCGTGGCGACGAGTCCCGGCAGCCGCGCGGCGCCGGTCGTGAAGCTGCTCAACGTGTCGTACGACGCGACGCGCGAGTTCTACGACGCCTACAACAAGCTCTTCGCCGCCCACTGGCGGCAGACCGCCGGTGAGGATGTGCAGATCCAGCAGTCGCACGGCGGCTCGGGGCGCCAGGCGCGGGCCGTGATCGAGGGGCTGCCCGCGGACGTCGTCACGCTGGCGCTCGCCTACGACATCGACATGATCGCGAGCAAGGCACAGCTCCTGCCCACCGACTGGCAGCGGAGACTGCCGGAGAACAGCGCGCCCTACACGTCCACGATCGTGCTGCTGGTCAGGAAGGGCAATCCGAAGAACATCCGCGACTGGGGCGATCTCGTGCGGCCCGGGGTCGAGGTGATCACGCCGAACCCGAAGACCTCAGGCGGGGCGCGCTGGAATTACCTGGCGGTCTGGGCCTGGGCGCTCGCGAAGAACGCCGGCGACGAGACCGCGACCGTCCGATTCATGCGCGGGTTGTTCGCCAACGTGCCGGTGCTCGACACCGGCGCCCGCGGCGCGACGATGACCTTCGTGCAGCGGGGCATCGGCGATGCGCTGATCGCGTGGGAGAGCGAAGCCCTGCTCGCGCAGGAGCGGGTCGGGAAGGACCAGGTCGAGATCGTCGCGCCCTCCCTCACCATCCTCGCGGAGCCCCCGGTCGCGGTCATCGAGCGCACGGCGCAGAAGCACGGCACCGCGGCCATCGCGCGCGCCTATGTCGAATACCTGTACTCGCCGGAGGCGCAGGAGCTCATCGCCCGGAATTACTACCGGCCGCGCCTTGCATCCGTTGCCGGGAAGTACGCGGACCGATTTCCCAAGATGCATTTCGTCACGATCGGCGAGCTCGGCGGCTGGAAGGCTGCGCAGGCCAAGCACTTCGACGACGGCGCGCTCTTCGATCAGGTGATGCGCAGGCCGTGAGCAGCATTCATCTAATGCGCCCGGCGGAGCAGGCCCTGAGCTAAATCGGCCAAGGATGGCCGGCGAGATTTAGCCCGAACCCTGCTCCCGACAGGTGGGCGCGGCTCCCGCGGGCGGCGGCGGTCGCCGGACGACATGCGGCGAGAGGTGATATCGTGCACGCAGGGTGCGCGAACACGGGTTTCTGACAGCCTGGTCCCGGGGGACATGGGTGCGGCTGGCGCTCAGCGCCGTGCCGCTCGCTTTCCTTGCCTTTCATGCCACCCGCATCCTGCCGCTTGGCTTCGTCGATCGCCTCGAGACTTATTTCTACGACCTGCGCATCACACTTTCGATGCCCGGGGGCGTCGATCCGCGCGTCGTCATCGTCGATATCGACGAGCGCAGCATCGGCATCGAGGGCCACTGGCCGTGGCGGCGCGACAAGCTGGCGCGCCTGATGAACCAGCTCTTCGACACGTACGGAATCAAGGCGCTCGGCTTCGACGTGGTGTTCCCGGAAGCCGACGATCCTGCCGCCCTCGAGGTCATCGACGACCTCGCACGCAGCCCCGCGGGGGCGATTCCGCAGGTACGTGCCCAGCTCGCCGCCGAGCGGGCCCGGCACGAGACCGACCGGCAGTTCGCCGAGTCGCTTATCGCGCGCGACGTGGTCCTGGGCACCGTGTTCAAGCCGCGCGTGGCGCGCGGCGAGCCGGCCGAGCTCGGCGTGCTCCCGCCGCCGGTCGCAATCTCCGGCGGCGACGTGTCGGCGGTGAACTGGGTTAGCCCGGCCGGCTACACCGGCAACCTCGCGACGCTGACCGCCAACGCCGCGAGCGGCGGCTTCTTCGATACGCCGATCGTGGATGACGACGGCAAGGTGCGCCGCGCACCGCTCTTCCAGCGCTACCGCGGGCAGCTCTACGAGTCGCTGGCGCTCGCCGTCACCCGCGTCGCCACGGGCTCGCCGCCGCTCACCCTCGTCTTCGCCCGCGAGCGCGGCGAGTTCTCCCGGCTCGAATTCGTCGAGATCGGCGAGCGGCGCGTGCCGGTCGACCCCGACGGCGCGGTGCTGATCCCGTTCCGCGGGGGCGTCGGCAGCTTCCCCTACGTGTCCGCGACCGACGTGCTGAGCGGCGCAGTGCCCGCTGCTCTCCTGACCGACAGGATAGTGCTCGTGGGCACGAGCGCGCCAGGGCTGGTGGACATCCGCGCCACGCCGGTGTCGAAGATCTACATCGGCGTCGAGGCCCACGCGAACCTCATCGCCGGCATGCTCGACGGGGCGATCCGCTTCCGGCCGGCGATCGCCACGGCCATCGAGCTCGGCGCGCTCGTCATGCTCGCACTGCTGACGGCGCTCTGGCTGCCGCGGCTCGCGCCGCTCGCGGGGTTCGTCTGGATCGGCGCGGCGCTCGCCGCCACCGTCGCGCTCGACTGGCTCGCCTGGCTCTACGCCGGCCTGTGGCTGCCCATCGCCGCTTCCGTCACGCTCATCCTCGCGGCCGCCCTGTTGCAGCTCACCTACGGGTACTTCGTCGAGACGCGCCGCAAGCGGCGCCTGTCGCGCCTCTTCGGGCAGTACGTGCCGCCGGAAATCGTCGAGGAGCTCGACAACTCCGAAGCGGACGCCTCGCTGGAGGGCGCAAGCCGCGAGATGTCCGTGCTCTTCTCCGACGTGCGCGGCTTCACGACGATCTCCGAGGGTCTCGACCCGCGCGAGCTCACGCGTCTCATGAACGAGTTCCTGACGCCGATGACGGAAGTCATCCAGCAGCACCGGGGCACGATCGACAAGTACATGGGGGACGCGGTGATGGCCTTCTGGGGCGCGCCCTTGCCGGACCCCGCCCACGCGCGGCACGCGCTCGAGGCGGCCCTCGCCATGGTGGTGCGGCTGAACGCGCTCAAGCCCGCATTCCGCGAGCGCGGCTGGCCCGAGATCAACATCGGCGTCGGAATCGCGAGCGGCACGATGAACGTCGGCAACATGGGCTCGCGCTTCCGCATGGCCTACACCGTGCTCGGCGATACCGTGAACCTGGGCTCGAGGCTCGAGGGGCTGACGAAGCAGTACGGCGTGGCGATCGCCGTGAGCGCGGCGACAGCGGCGGCGGTGCCCGACTACGCGTTCCGCGAGCTCGACCTCGTGCGCGTGAAGGGCAAGCACGAGCCCGTCGCGATCTTCGAGCCGATCGGCCCGCGCGACACGGCGAGCGCCGCCGAGCTCGACGCCGCCGCGCGGCTTGCCGCAGCTCTCGCGAGCTACCGGCGACAGGCCTGGGACGAGGCGCAAGCCGTGCTGCGCGCTCTGGCCGCAGCCGACCCGCGCCGCATCTACTCCATATATATGGAGCGCATCGGGCATTTCCGCGCGCAGCCCCCGCCTGCGGACTGGGACGGCGTGTTCGTGCACGAGACCAAGTGAGCCGCCAGCGTGAACTGCGTCCCGTTCTGCATTTAACATTTGCGGCACACTGCGGGCGATCGACGGTCGGGATCCGACGGGCACCGGGGCCTTGCGTGGCGCGGCTCTGAACGCTTTACGGGGAGAGGTTCTGCCTATGGGACGGAAAGACATAACGAGGCGCTCCGTGCGCGTCACGGGCGTCGCGCTCCTCGTGGTGCACGCGGCTATGGCGGCCATGGTGGCCCCCGCCGCCGACACGGTGGCGCTCGCCCCGTCGCCTGCCGACGCCCAGGCGACTCTCGCACGCGCGCGGGAGCTCCTGCTCGCCGGCAAGGCGGAAGAAGCCCGGGCGCTCCTCGCGCCACGGGAGCTCGACTGGTCCGGCGCTCCGGCGTTCGACTACCTCTACGGGGTGGCGGCCCTCGATACGGGACACCCCGCCGACGCGGTATTCAGCCTCGAGCGGGTGCTGGCGGCGCAGCCCGATTTCGACGGCGCGCGCATGGAGCTCGCCCGCGCGCAGTTCGAGTCCGGCGACCTCGCCGCCGCCCGCGAACAGTTCCGCTACCTCGCGTCCCGGCAGCCGCCGGCGGAAGCGGATCGCGTCATCGGCCGCTATCTCGACGCCATCGATGCGCGCGCGGGCGTCCGCGGCCAGCGCTGGTCGGCTTTCGTCGAGACCGGCGCCGGCTACGACAGCAACGCCAATGGCTCGACCAGCAGCCACACCTTCGGCGGCTTCGATCTCGATCCCGTGAATGTGGAGACGGACTCGCCGTACTTCACGCTCGCCGGCGGCGTGGATCACAGCACCGGCTTCGCCAACGGCCTCGCGAGCGCATCGGGGCTGCGGCTCGACTACCGCAACAACGCCGACGCCCATTTCGTCGACCAGGCGGTCGCCTCCGCGGCCACGAATCTCTACTGGAGCGGCGGTCCGTGGCGCGCGAGCGGCGGCGTCAATGGTTTCTACGGCTGGCTGGACGGCGACCCGCACGAGTCCTATCTCGGCCTGAACGCAGGCGCGGGGCGTCTGCTCGGTGACGTCTGGGAGATCGGCGCGCGGGTCTCGGCCGGGCCGCTGCGCTATCACCAGGACGCGCTCGAAACACTCGACGTCGACCGCTATCTCGGCGCCCTCACGCTGACCCGCTACCACGCCGGCACGGCCGGGGCGCGCGTCGCGCTCTCGCTCATCGGCGGCCGCGACGATGCGACCGAGGACGCCTCGCTCTTCGGCAATGACAAGCTCGGCGCGCGCCTCGCCGCGAACTGGCCGCTGGGCGCGAACTTCGGCCTGTACACCGAAGCGGGCTATCTCGCCAGCGACTACGACGACGGCGCCGGCTTCTTCGACGGCAGCGGGCTGACCCATCGCGAGGACGACCAGTACACGGCACTCGTCTCGGCGAACGTCGAAAACTGGCCGGCTGCTGGCTGGACCGTGACGCCCCATGTCCGCTACGTGCGCAACGACTCCACGATCTCGCTCTACGAGTACGACCGCTGGGAAGCCGGCTTCGTGCTCACAAGGGACTTCCGCTGATGAACGCCGCCATGAATCACGCCACACGGGTATTCGACATGCTCAACATCGATCTCCGGAGAGGCCGCTGGCTGATCGGCCTCGCCCTCTTCGTCGCCGCCGGGACGGCGCTCGCCGCGACGGCAGGCAAGGTGCTCTTCGTGGCCGGCGACGTGCACGTCGAGCGCGCCGCAGCGACGCCGCTCGCAGCGGGCGATGCGATCGAAGTCGGGGATGTCGTGGTGACGGGCGCGAAGTCGCGTGCCCAGCTCCTGATGGCCGACGGCGCGAAGATCGCGTTGCGCTCGGGCTCGCGCTTTCGCATCGACGCGTTGACGCTTCCGGCCGCCGTGAACGCACCGGGCCAGGCGACCGCGACCGCGAAAGACGGCAGCAGCATCGCGACGCTGCTCAAGGGCGGGTTCCGCACGTCGACAGGCAGCATCGGCAAGACTGATCCGAACGCCTACGAAGTGCGCACGCCGGTCGGCGTGCTCGGCATCCGCGGCACCGACTACACGGCCGTGTTCTGCGCGGGCGATTGCAATGATGCGCCGGGCGTCGCGCCCGGCGAGGCCATCCGCGACGGACTCTATCTCGGCGTGACGACCGGCCGGATCGCGTTCCGCATCACCGGCGGGCCGGAGATCCTCGTCGATGCGGGCAATTTCGTGTTCATCCCGCTGAGAACGCCCGCGCCCGAGCAGCTGCCGACCGAGCCGGCGTTCCTCCGTGAAGACGGCGCGGGGCAACTGCAGGTCGGCCGGCTGAGCGGGCCGGCGCCGGAGGGCGGCCAGGGCATCTCAGAGCTCGGCGAGCGCCGCGGCCCGCCGCCGCCGACCGAGCCCGGCACACAGGGCCTGCAGACCGAGCCTTCCCTGCAGCAGCCGATCCAGGGCACCGACCCGCAGGGCCGGCCCATCGACCTCACTTCCGGCAACCCGCCGCCCGGCGCGCAGCGCCGCGACGTCGGCTTCGCCATCGCATCGCTCGGCCAGGCGCCGATCTTCACCGACGTTTCGGAAGACGCGCCGAGCGCCTATGTGCTCGACGCGAACGCAGACCTCGTGGGCTTCGGCGCGCGGTTCCCGGCCGCCGCCTTCGGGGCCGTCGCGAATTACCAGATCGGCACGGCCACGATCGCGGAGTCCGGCGGAGATGCGGCCACGGAGCTGCGCTGGGGCCGCTGGTCGGGCGGCGTCGCGCAGGCGACGGTCGCCGGCAACACGCAGCCGGTCGACCTGCTGACGCGCAGTCTCCACTGGGTCGTCTCGCCCGACGCCGACATCCCGCCGGCAATCCCGCAGAACGGCATCGTCAGCTACACGCTGCTCGGAGCGACCAGCCCGACGGACGGAAGCGGTGCAACCGGCACGCTCGGCAGCGCTCAGCTCGACGCCGACTTCACCAACGCCACCATCACCAGCCGGCTCGACCTCACGATCGGCAGCACGCAGTGGAGCGCCACCGGCGCGGGCGCGATCGGCGCCCAGGCCGGGGTCGCCGCGCACCAGTTCGGCGGCGCCTACAACGTCGTCATCACCGGCGGCCAGGTCCCGGGGGGAACCGGGACATTCTCCGGATTCTTCAGCACGCAGGGCGGCACCCAGCCCGGCGTGCCCGGCGGCGTCGGGCTCAGCTATTCGCTGATCGACGACGCGGGCCTCCAGAGCGTCCAGGGCGCGGCCGCATTCGAGGCTCCATGACCGCCCGCCGCGACGGCGGCCAATGAAGGGGGCGATCCGGCAATGACCGAACGGGTCAAGATCGCAATCGTCGGCGCGGGCCCCGGAGGACTGTCGGCCGCGGCACACGCGGCCGAGCTCGGCATCGAGCACCTGCTCCTCGAGCAGAGCGCCGCGCACGCCCACACGATCCAGCGCTATCAGAAGGGCAAGCACGTCATGGCCGAACCCTCGGTCCTGCCCTTGCGCAGCCCGCTCGCATTCGACGCCGGCACCCGCGAGAACGTGCTCGGGCGCTGGGCGGAGGGCATCGCCCGGCACAGGATCCGGACGCGCTACGGCAGCGAGGTGGCCCGCATCAGCGGCGGGCGCCCGCGCTTCGTGATAGCCACGAAGGACGGCTACACCCTGGAGGCCGAGCAGGTCGTCTTCGCCATCGGCGTGCAGGGCAACCCCCGGCTGCTCGGCGTGCCCGGCGACGACCTCCCCTGCGTGCAATACACGCTCGACGATCCGGACGAGTATCGCGACGAGGCCGTCGTGGTCGTGGGCGCGGGCGATGCGGCGATCGAGAACGCCATCGGCCTCGCGCGCGCGAACCAGGTCTTCATCGTCAACCGCAGCGACGAGTTCACGCGCGTCAAGGAAGGCAATCTGACCGCGATCACCAGGGCCATCGACGAGGACCGGCTCACCTGCTTCTATCGCGCGCAATGCACGGGCGTCGAGCGCTCGCCCGCGGGCGCCGGGCGGCCCTACGTGCTGATCCTCGCGACCGACAAGGGCGAGGCGCGCATCGCCTGCAATCGCATCATCGCGCGCATCGGCGCGACGCCGCCACGCAAGCTCGTGGAGTCCTGCGGCATCGCCTTCCCGAACGCCGATCCGACCGCGCTGCCCGTCCTCTCGGCACGCTACGAGTCGAGTGTGCCGGGCCTCTACGTGATCGGCGCGCTCGGCGGCTACCCGCTGATCAAGCAGGCGATGAACCAGGGCTACGAGGTGGTCGAGTACGTGCTCGGACGCGACGTCGAGCCGGCCGACCACCCGCTGCTCGCGCAGAAGTTCGCCGCGTTGCCCTTCGGACTCTCCGTCAACGAGACGCTCACGTTGATGCAGCAGCGGATCCCCGTGTTCCGCGAAGTGAACAGCCTGATGTTCCGCGAGCTCATCCTCGGCAGCGACGTGCGCGTGCCGGGTCCGGGCACCGCGATCTTCCGCAGGAACGACTACACCAACACGTTCTTCACCATCCTCGCCGGCAGCGTCGAAGTCGCCGTGGACGAGGACGCGGGCAACCGTTACCGCCTCGGTCCGGGCGAATTCTTCGGCGAGATGGGCCTGCTCTCGGGCAGGCGGCGCAGCGCGACGGTCTTCGCGGGACCGGACTGCGTGCTGATCGAATCGCCGCGCCGCGAGATCGTGAAGCTCATCAAGTCGGACGAATCCGTCCGCCGCGTCATCGACGAGCACTTCATCGTGCGCGCGATCCAGTCCGGCTTCGCGCCGGATGCGGGTTTCGAGGAGCTGAAGGACGTCGCGCGCGGTGCCGCGCTCCGCCGCTTCAAGCCCGATGAGCCGCTGTTCCGCGAGGGCGACGAGGCCGACTGCCTGCATCTCATCCGCAGCGGGTCGGTCGCAGTCTCCCGCGTCATCGGCGGGCGCGAGGTGGTGACGTCCTACGTCGCGGCCGGCAACTACGTCGGCGAGATGGGGCTCATGGGCCACACCCGCCGCTCGGCGACCGCGAAAGCGACCGTCGCCACCGAGACGGTGACGCTCGACGCCGCGAGCTTCGAGCGCCTGCTCGAGAAGAACCCGCGACTGCGCGGCGAGGTGCAGGAGACGGTGCGCAGGCGCCTCGCGGCCAACGCGCAGATGGCGGCGCAACCCCGCGCCGGCGATCTCATCTCCTTCTTCATGCAGCAGGGCCTCGGCGAGGCAACCGACGTGCTGCTCATCGACGAGACGCTGTGCATCGGCTGCGACAACTGCGAGAAGGCCTGTGCCGAGACCCACGGCGGCACCTCGCGCCTCGACCGCGAAGCAGGGCCTTCCTTCGCCCAGGTGCACGTCCCGACCTCCTGCCGCCACTGCGAAAACCCGCAGTGCATGACCGAGTGTCCGCCGGACGCGATCCGCCGCGCGCCGAACGGCGAGGTCTACATCCTCGACAGCTGCATCGGCTGCGGCAACTGCGAGCGCAACTGCCCCTACGACGTGATCCAGATGGCGGCGGCCGCGCCGGCGAAGCCGGGCCTCTGGAGCTGGCTCCTGTTCGGGCTCGGACCCGGGCCCGGCGAGGTTCCTGACGCCGGGAGCAATGGCGCCCCGAAGAAAGCCGTCAAGTGCGACATGTGCAAGGACCTCGCCGGCGGACCGGCCTGCGTGCGCGCCTGCCCGACCGGAGCCGCCATCCGCATCAGTCCCGACCGTTTCGTCGAGCTCGCGAGCAGGGGCGGCGAGTGAGCGCCATGCACGAATCGATCCTCGCCTACCGGCGCAAGCGCTATCTCTGGGCGGCGGTCGCCGCGGCGCTCGCGGCCGTGGCGGCCTACGCCTGGCACGACCCGCCGGAGCCGCCAAACGGCGGCACCTGGCTCGGCTACGCGCTCGGCACGGTCGGGGCGCTCCTGATCCTGGGGCTGATCGCCTTCGGCGTGCGCAAGCGCAGCTATTCCTCACGGCTAGGCACGGTGCAGAGCTGGCTCTCGGCCCACGTCTATCTCGGTTGCGCGCTGCTCGTCATCGTGACGCTGCACACGGGCTTCCAGTTCGGCTGGAACGTGCACACGCTCGCTTACCTGCTGATGTGTCTCGTCATCGCGAGCGGACTCGTCGGCACGGCGTTCTATGTCCGCTACCCCGCGCGCATGAATGCCAATCGCGCCGGCGCCAACCGCGAGCTGATGCGGATGGAGATCGCCGACCTCGACCAGAAGGCCGCCCGCCTCGCGAAAGGGATGCCGGCGGAGTTCGCGGAGCTGGTCGCGAGCGCCCGCGATCGCACCGTGCTCGGCGGCGGCGCGCTGACGCTGCTGTCCGGCGCCGATCGCTCCCGCGTCCTCCTCCCCGCCACGGCCGCGCCCGTGCCCAATCCCGGCGAGTCGGCGACCCTCGCGTGGCTCGGCGACCGGCTGGCGCGCAACACCGACGGCGCGATCGGACCGAAGATCCAGGACCTCCTGACGCTGGCCGGCGCGAGACGCACGGCCCTCGAGCGCCTGCGCCGCGACCTGAAACTGCAGGCCTGGCTCGAGATCTGGCTTTTCTTCCACGTGCCCGTCGCGTTCGCGTTGCTGGCGGCGCTCGTTGCGCACGTGGTGTCGGTCTTCGTGTACTGGTAGCATGCCGTGCGCTGCCTGATCCGCTTCCTCACCCGCGGCGCCGCCGGCGCCATCGAGACGCGCGAGCGCGTGTTCGAGGGCGAAGCCCTGACCCTCGGTCGCGCCACCGACCAGATCCTCCAGTTGAAGGACAGGCGCGTCGCGCTGGAACACGCACGCATCGTGTTGCGCGGCGGGCACCCGACGCTGACCGTGCTCGGCCAGGCGACGGTCGCCGTGAACGGCAGCCTCGTGCGCGAGGCGCGGCTCGTGCCGGGCGATACCCTGCAGATAGGCGCCAACCTCTTCCGTATCGTCGAGCCGCCCGCCGGCTTCCAGCTCGCGTTCACCTTCGAGCTCGATCCGGCGGCGCGCGCGAGCGAGGCCGCGACGGAGATCCTGCCGCTGCGGCTCCGCGAGAGCCTGCTCGGCATGCGCGGCTGGTCGTGGCTCTCGTTCGTGCTCGTGCTGACGTTGTTCCTTGGGATCCCGGCGAGCGGCCTGTTCGACGGCGCCTGGCAGGCGCGGCTGCGCGAGACGGCGTTGCCCGCCGATACGGCGTGGACAGCCGGTCCTCTTGCAAGCGTGCACCACGTCGTCGCGGAGAAATGCGACGCCTGCCACGAGCGTCCGTTCGTGCGCGTCCGTGACGATGCCTGCCTCGCCTGTCATGGGTCGCAACTCCGCCGGCACAAGTCTCCGGAGCTGGCTGGCGTGCAGGGGCGGACGCCCGTGCTCGCCTCGCTTCCCTCCTCCGCTGCGCCGACCTGCACGGACTGTCACCGCGAGCACGATGGCTCGATGCTGCTGATCAGCTCGAGCGACGCCACCTGCGCGACCTGCCATCGCGACATCGCCGCCGTAGCGGGCGCCGCTGCCACCGCCGGCAACGCGAGCGACTTCCTGACCGACCACCCCGATTTCCGCGTCACGACGCTGCGCGTGACGTCGTCGGCCACGGGCGCGTGGGTCCGGGCATCGGTGCGCGGACGGCCCGGCAAGGCGGGCTTCACCGAGGATTCGGGCCTCGTCTTCGAGCACGACACCCATCTCGACAAGCGCGGCATCCGGTCGCCCGTGGGCGACGCCGTGCTCACCTGCGCCGACTGTCATCGCCCCGAGCCCGGCGGCGCGCGCATGCTGCCGATCGACATGCAGCGCGACTGCGCCGGCTGCCATCGGCTGGACTTCGATCCCGCGGATCCCGGCCGCGTCGTGCCGCACGGCGACCCGGCGGCGGCGGTCCAGACGCTGCTCGAGTATTACAGCAGGCGCTACCTGCAGGGCTTTCCGGATCCGCTCGCGCGCGCGGCGCCGGCGCAGCCGCTGCAGCGTCCGGGCCGCGTGCTCAGCGCGGCCGAGCGTGCGGCGGCCCTCGAGCAGGCGCGCCTGCGCGCGGCGGATGCCGCCCGTGATCTCTTCGAACGGCGCTCCTGTGGCGTGTGCCACGAAGTGAGCCGCATCGCGACACGGGACGGCTTGCCGGCTTGGTCGGTCAGGCCGGTCGTGCTCACGACGAGCTGGATGCCGGAGGCGCACTTCGACCACGGCCGCCACGGCACCGAGCTCACCCCCTGCTCGACCTGTCACGCGGCGGAGACTTCCGGCGACGCCCGCGACGTGCTGATGCCGACGATCAGGGTCTGCCGCGACTGTCACGCGGGCAGCGCCGGCACGGGCCGGAAGAACGTCGTCGCCAGCGGCTGCATGACCTGCCACAGCTACCACCGCGACACGCAGCCGCTCTGGACGAAGACGCTCCGCCAGGTCGGCGGAGGCGGCGGGTGAGCGGCACCGCACGGCTCGCGGCCGCGGTGCTCGCCGCAACCGGGATCGCCAGTTGCGGCGGCGGCTCGACCGCGGGATCGGGCGCGGCGGTAGATCCCGCGCCGCCCTGCGACGGCTCCTGCGCGAGCGCCGCGACTTTCCTCACGGCGGCGGACGTCGGCGCGGTGATCGCGCGCGGCGTCGCGGAGGCCGCGGCGCTGGGCACGCCGGCGACGCTGGCGGTCGTCGACCGCACGGGCAACGTGCTCGGCGTATTCCGCATGACGGGCGCAGCCGCGAGCGTCACTGTCGACTCCGGCTCGGGCGCGGTGGGGGGGCTCGAGGGCATCACCATCGTCCCCGACACGCTCGCGGCGATCTCGAAGGCCGTCACCGCGGCGTATCTCTCCAGCGAAGGCAACGCATTCAGCACGCGCACCGCGAGCCAGATCGTCCAGCAGCACTTCAACCCCGGCGAGGCGTTCGCGGCCGGCGGGCCGCTCTTCGGCGTGCAGTTCAGCCAGCTGCCCTGCGCCGATACCGTCACCCGTTACGCCGGCGGTGTCCCCGATGCCGGACCGAAGCGCGCACCGCTCGGGCTCGCCGCCGACCCCGGCGGCTTTCCGCTCTACAAGGCGGGCACGCCGGTCGGAGGCATCGGCGTCGTGGCGGACGCCGCGTACGGGCTCGACGCGGACGTCGGCGACCGCGATCTCGACGGCGAGGAGCTGATCGCCCTCGCGGCGAGCTACGGGCTCGCCGCTCCCGACGACCGGCGCGCCGATCGCATCACCGCCGACGGCAGGACGCTTCGGTTCAGCGACGCGCGGTTCACGGACCTCGTGGCGGACCCGGCGGCGGCACCGGCATTCGTCGACATCGATGGCATCGCGGGCGCGCTCGCCGCCGTGCCCGGCTACGCCCCGGCCGCCCTGCAGGCCGGCACGGCGTTCGGCCAGCCGGGGTCCGGCATCCGTCCGGACGCGGCGGACTATCCGGCGCTCGACGCCTTCGTGCTGGTGGACGACACCGACACGGAGCGCTACGCGCCGCAGGCCGGCAGCGAGACTCCGGCCCTGCTCACGGCGGCGGAGGTGCACGAGCTCCTGCGCAGCGCGCTCGCGGTGGCGAACCGCTCGCGCGGCCAGATCCGCCGGCCGCCCGGCTCGCCGGCGCGCGTGACGATCGCGGTCGTGGATACCGCGGGCGTGCCGCTCGGCGTCGTGCGCAGCCGCGACGCGCCGGTATTCGGCTTCGACGTGTCCGTGCAGAAGGCGCGCACCGCGGCGCTCCTGAGCTCGCCCGCCGCGGCCGCGGCGCTCGCGGCGCTGCCGCCCGCGGTCTACCTCGACGGCGGCCTCGCCGTGCTCGGCACCAGCCCACCCGGGGACTACGTCACGGCGCTGCGCGACTTCCTCGGCCTGCCCGCGGCGCTCGCCGACGGCGGCGTCGCATTCAGCGCGCGGGCGGCGGGCAACCTCGCGCGCCCGTTTTACCCGGACGGCGTCGACGGCGCGCCCGCCGGTCCGCTCAGCAAGCCGGCAGGATCCTGGAGCCCGTTCGACACCGGGCTGCAACTCGACGTCGCCTACAACGCCATCGTGCAGCACGTCGCCTTCGTGCTCGGCGCGGCGGCCGATGCGGGAGCCAACTGCACCGGCGTCAGCGGCTTCGACTCGGGCTTCACACCGGTCGCACCGGTCGGCGCTCTCGCCAACGGGCTCCAGATATTCCCCGGCGGCGTGCCGATCTACCGGGGCGGCACGCTCGTCGGCGCCATCGGCGTCTCCGGCGACGGCGTGGATCAGGACGACATGATCGCGTTCCTCGGCGTGCACGACGCCGCGGCCCTGCTCGGCACGATCAACAACGCCCCGAACGACATGCGCAGCGACATGCTGGCACCCGCCGGCAGCCGGTTGCGCTACGTGAACTGCCCGCAGGCGCCGTTCCTCGACTCCACGGTGGAGGACGCGTGCGGTGGCAAGTAACGGGCTCGCGGGTCTGCTGGCCACAATCCTCGCCGCACGGCTCATGGCGGCGGAGCCGTTGCCGCCGCCGCTCGCGGTCGAGCCCTGCCCGCCGCAGGCGCCCGTCGATCCCGGCCGGCAGCGGCCCGGCGAGGGGCGTGGCGAGTTCCTGCCAACGCCCTGCAACCCGCAGGCGCTGGCGCCGCCCGCATCCGGCACCGCGCCCGCCGCCGAGGGCATGCCGGACCGCTGGCGCCTCGTCTCGCTGCTCGGCTACCCGGAGAACCTGCTCGATCCCTATCACGGCAACAACTGGCTCAAGGCGGACAGCCCGCGGTGGGGCGAGGACTGGTTCGTGAATCTCACCGGCATCTCCGACAGCATCGTCGAGCCGCGGCGGGTCGCAACGCCCCGCGCCGGTTCCGTCACGGACGATCCCGGCGAGCTCGACCAGATCGGCGACGGCGAGCAGCTCGTGCTCGCCCAGAGCTTCATCTTCGAGGCCGTGGTCTACAAGGGCGATACGGTCTTCAAGCCGCCCGAGTGGGAATTCCGCGTCGTCCCGGTCGTCAACGTGAACTATGCGCGCGCGTCCGAGCGCGGCGTGCTCGAGGCGCCGGCGAGCGCCGACACCACCCGCACCGATGCGGCGCTCGGCCTGCAGGCCCTCTTCGTGGACAGGCATCTGCGCGACGTGTCGCCGCGATACGACTTCGACAGCGTGCGCTTCGGGATCCAGCCGTTCACGGCCGATTTCCGCGGTTTCCTCTTCAACGACGCGCCGCTCGGCCTCCGGCTCTTCGGCATCCGCGACAATAACCGCTACCAGTACAACCTCGCCTGGTTCCGGCGGCTCGAGAAGGACACGAACAGCGGGCTGAACGAGTTCGGCGGCGACGTGCGCGATGACGACGTCATCGTCGCCAACCTCTACGCCCAGGACTTCCCGCGGCCCGGCTTCACTTCCGAGCTCGTGGTCGCGCACAACCGCAACCGCGAAGGTGACGAGGTCTTCTACGACGAGAACGGCTTCATCCAGCGGCCGGCCGCCATCGGCACCGAGCAGGGCCGTGACTACGACGTCACCTACCTCGGTTACAACGGCGACGGCCATTTCGGGCGCTACAACCTGAGCATCTCGGTTTACGGGGTGGCAGGTAACGAAGACCACGGCACCTTCGTCACGACCGGCGACGACGTGCGCGCCTTCTTCACCGCCGCCGAGGTCTCGCGCGACTTCGACTGGATCCGCGGCCGGCTCTCCGGGCTCTACGCCTCCGGCGACGACGACCCCTACGACGACCTCGCCACCGGCTTCGACGCGATCTTCGAGAATCCGCTCTTTGCGGGGGCGGACACGAGCTTCTGGATCCGCCAGGCGGTACCGCTGATCGGCGGCGGGCGCGTCGGGCTCTCCGGCCGCAACGGCGTGCTGAACGCTCTGCGCTCCTCGAAGGACTTCGGCCAGTCGAACTTCACGAATCCAGGCACGATCCTCATCGGCGCCGGCGCCGATGTGGACCTCACCCCGGAGCTGCGCATCGCGCTCAATGCCAACGACCTGTGGTTCGCCGACACCGCCACGGTCGAGGCGGCGCGCAGCCAGGGCGGGATCGATCCGCACATCGGCGTGGACTTATCGGCGGCGTTGACCTGGCGGCCGCTGGCGATCCAGAACGTCGTGGTGCGTCTGTCCGCCGCCGCCCTGATTCCCGGGCAGGGCTACGAAGAGCTCTTCGGCGACCACTGGTCGTATTCCATCCTCGGCAACGTCGTGCTGACGTACTGACATGCGCACTGTGCTGCAACCAGGACCGAAGCCGCTTCCGCCTCCCGGCGGGACGCTCACTGCGTGCATCCCTGCACTCCGTTCGCTTGGGTCGTCGCTTCGCTCCGCATCCTGCTCCGCTCGCTCCTCACACCCGCCAGGAGGCGAACCGGCTCCGGTCCCGATGCCAGCACGCGCGCACGCCATCGGGCGATGCGGCGGTGCCACCGCGGCCGGGCGGGCCGGTGTAGCCCATGGGGCCGGCTTGCCTGCGCGGCGATGCGAGCGAGGCTTGCCTACTGGTCGCCGGCAGGGACGCCGGCGATCCGCCGCACCGAGCCAGGGATGGCGAGTGCGGCGGACACCGTGGCGAGCGAGCCGCGCAGGGTACCCGCCTTCCGGCGGGCAAGCCGGCAGGGCAAGCGGGCCCGCCCGGCTGCTCGCACTGCTCATCGGCGCCGCGGCGCTTGCCCTGCTCATGCCGCTCTGGACCGCTGCGTCCGAGGGAGAGCGAGCCGTCGAGCGGAGCTACGTCACGGCGCCCGCGGCGCCGTCGGGGCAGACGGCGGAGCAGGCCGCGGCGAAGAGCGCCGGCTGCGCGACCTGCCACACGCAGACCGACCAGCCGACCATGCACGCGAGCGCCGCCGTCGTCCTCGGCTGCACCGACTGCCACGGCGGCGACGCGCTCGTGCGCCGCGCATCCGCAACCGCCGGCGACTCGGCCGAATACGCCGCGCTCCGCGACCGCGCGCACGTGCTGCCGCGCTTCCCCGGAGCCTGGTCCGCGCGCCGCAGCGGCAACCCGGAGCGGAGCTACACGCTCCTCAACCGCGAGGCGCCGGAATTCGTGCGCTTCGTCAATCCCGGCGACCTGCGCGCGGCACGCGAGGCCTGCGGCGCCTGCCATCTCGCCGTCATCGAGGCCTCCGAGCGGAGCCTGATGGCGACGAACGCGATGTTCTGGGGTGGCGCCGCGTACAACAACGGGCTGCTGCCCTTCAAGGACTACATCCTCGGCGAGGCCTACACGCGCGACGGCGCCCCCGCGATGCTGAAGGGCGCACCGGTGGACGCCGCCGAGGCGAGCCGTCACGGCGTCATCGCCACCCTCTATCCCCTGCCGCGCTGGGAGAACCTGCAGCCCGCGGACGTGTTCCGCGTCTTCGAGGACGGCGGACGCAACATCGCAAGCGTGTTCCCCGAGACGGGGTTGCCGAACGTGAGCGGCCAGATCCAGCGGCTCGAGGAGCCCGGCCGGCCCGACGTGAAGCAGTCGAGCCGCGGGCCAGGGACCGGCGCGCGTATCGGCGTGCCGGTGCTCAACATCCACAAGACGCGGCTCAACGATCCGAACCTGTGGTTCCTCGGCACGAACGACCAGCCCGGCGACTTCCGCTCCTCCGGTTGCAGCGCCTGTCACGTGATCTACGCCAACAACCGCGACCCGCGCGCCGCGGGACCGTATGCCGCTTTCGGGCACCGCGGCCTCACGCGGACCGCCGATCCGACGATCCCGCGCGACGAGCAGGGCCACCCGCTCACCCACAGCTTCACGCGCGCGATCCCGACCGAGCAGTGCATGATCTGCCACATGCACCAGCCGAACATGTTCATGAACACCTATCTCGGTTACACGATGTGGGACTACGAATCAGACGCGCCGGCGATGTGGCCGGACCGCCAACAGTACCCCTCGGCGGACGAGACGCGGCGCGTGCTGGACAGGAACCCCGAGGGCGCCGCGCCCCGCGGGCGCTGGGCGGACGTCGGCTTCCTCGAGCGGGTGTCGGAGCTCAACCCGACGCTGAAGGACACGCAGTTCGCGGACTATCACGGCCACGGCTGGAACTTCCGCGCCGTGTTCAAGCGCGACCGCAGGGGCAACCTCCTCGACGCCGGGGGCGCGGTCGTCGCGAGCGGCGATCCGCAGAAGTGGTCGAAGGCCGTGCAGCTGCAGTCCGTGCACGCGGATGCCGGCATGCAGTGCGTCGACTGCCACTTCGCGCAGGACGCCCACGGCAACGGGCACATCTACGGCGAGGTCGCGCAGGCGGTGGAGATCGGCTGCAGCGACTGCCACGGCACGGTGCGCGCCTACCCCACACTGCGCACCTCGGGTCCGGCCGCCGGACCGAACGGCACCGATCTCTCCCTGCTCCGCAACCCCGACGGGCGCCGCCGCTTCGAATGGCAAGGCTCGACGCTCATCCAGCGCTCGGCGGTGGATCCCGCGAAGGAATGGCGGATCGCGCTCGTGAAAGACAGCGTGACGCCGGGGAATCCGCACTACAACGAGAAAGCGGCGCGCGCCAAGCTCATGTCGCGGGATCCGCTCGGTCAGCGCCGGGGCTCCGGCATCGAACCCGCCGGGCTCGCCCACGGCGACGACCAGCTCGAGTGCTACGCCTGCCACACGTCATGGACCACGAGCTGCGGCGGCTGTCACCTCCCGATCGAGGCCAACTGGAAGACGGAGCGTCATCGTCCCGAAGGCGGCTTCACGCGCAACTACGCAACTTACAACCCGCAGGTCGCCCGCGACGACATCTTCATGCTCGGCCGGCGTGGCCCGGCGGAGGGATTCAGGATCGCGCCCGTGAGATCGTCCTCCGCCCTCGTGCTCTCCTCCACCAATGCGAACCGGGAACGGATCTACGTCCAGCAGCCGCCGATCGCCGCCTCCGGCTACAGCTCGCAGGCGATGAACCCGCACTACCCGCACACGGAGCGCAAGACCGAGACCCGGACCTGCAGCGACTGCCATCTCGCGCGCGCGGGTGACAACAACGCGATCATGGCGCAGACGCTCGGCCAGGGCACGCAGTTCATCAACTTCCTCGGGCTCAACGCCTGGGTGGGCGGCGCGGATGCGGTGACTGCCGTGCGCGTCACGGAGTGGGAGGAGCCGCAGGCCGTGATCGGCAGCTACCTGCAACGTTACGCCTACCCCGATTACTACCGCGCACACGAGGCGCGGGGACGCATGTTGCATGACGCGGAGGCTCACGCCTCCGCCCGGGCAGGCTGCCTGCAGCTGCGCGGCGAATACCTGTACGTCGCCGAGGGCGCGCGCGGGCTGCGCGTCTACGACGTCGCCGGCATCGCCAACAAGGGCGTCAGCGAGAAGATCGTGACGGCGCCCTTCTCCCCGCTCGGCCACGACACCCGAGTCGCAAGCGCAGACGCCACCTGCGTGGCGCTCGCGACCACCCAGCCGGTGCACCCGGCGCGGAACGCCGGTCCACTCATGCGGGAAGACAACCTCGAGCAGCCGTTCGCGGGCATCTACAACTACGCGATCGTGACGGACGCCGTCGAAGGCCTGATCCTCGTCGACGTCAACACCATGGCCGACGGCGAGTTCCGCAACAACTTCCTGGAGCGCGCGCTGACCTGGAATCCCGGCGGCGCACTGACCGGCGCGCGCCACGTCGCCGTCGGCGGGAGCCTGCTCTACGTCGTGACGGCCACGGCCGTCGCCGTCGTCGATGCCAGCGACGCGCTGCAGCCACGCCTCCTCGCCACGGTGCCGATGCGCGATCCGCGCGCGGCCATGCTCCAGTTCCGCTATCTCTTCGTGACGGATGCCGACGGGCTGGCCGTGATCGACGTGACGCGCCCCGCCGAGCCGCGGGTCGTGCCCGGCGCGCGGGTGCCGCTGCGGGAAGCCCGCAAGCTCTTCGTCGCGCGGACCTATGCGTATGTCGCCGACGGCGCGGATGGCCTCGCGATCGTCGACGTCGAGCGGCCGGAGGCGCCGCGGCTCCACGGCCTGTTCGATGCGGGCGGTGCGATCGGCGATGCGCAGGACGTCGTCGTCGCCTCGACCAATGCGTCCCTCTTCGCCTACGTCGCCGACGGCCGCAACGGCCTTGCGGTAGTCCAGCTCACGGCACCCGACACCCAGCCGAACTTCTACGGCTTCAGTCCGGAGCCGAAGCCGCAGCTCATCGCGCGCTACGCCACGCGCTCGGCAGCGCTTTCGCTGTCGCGCCCGCTCGAGCGCGATCGCGCGGTCGACGAGACCGGCGGCCAGGTCGCGGTGTTCGGCCGGCGCGGATCGCGGCCGTTCACCGCGGGGGAGATGCGGCAGCTCTATCTCGATCCCGAAGGGAATCCGTGGTATGTGGAAGATTGAGAATCGCTCCCGCCTGACGGGAGTGGCGCGGGCACCCATCGTGCTCGCCATGCTGCTCGCCGCTCCGGCACTCGCCGCAGCCGGCGTGCACCTCGGCGTGGCGACCTGCGCTTCCACCACCTGCCACGGCTCGGCGAAGCCCACGGAAGGGAGCAACGTTCAGCAAAACGAATACGTCACGTGGTCGCGCTTCGACCCCCACGCGGGCGCATACCGCACGCTCCTCGACGAGCGCTCCATCGCCATCGCGCGCCGGCTCGGCATCGGCAGGGCCCACGAGGCCAGCGAATGCCTCGGCTGCCACGCCGACGACGTGCCCGAAAAAGAGCGTGGCGCGCGCTTCCAGCTCGACGACGGCATCGGTTGCGAGACCTGCCACGGCGCCGCGGAAGGCTGGCTCGCCAGCCACGACGACCCCGGCGTCGGCCATGCGGACAACCTGGCGAAAGGCCTGACGGCGCTCGAGGATCCGGCCGCTCGCGCCGCGGTGTGCCTGGGCTGCCATCTCGGGGACGCGAACGAGACCGATCGCTACGCGAGCCATCGCCTCATGGCGGCCGGCCACCCGCGCCTGTCCTTCGAGCTCGACACGTTCACGGAGCTCTGGCGCACGAGCGGCGGCCGCGAGCACTACGTGCGCGATGACGATTACGCGCGCCGGAAGCCCACGCCGGCCGCCAGCCGCGTCTGGACTACGGGGCTCATCGCCGGTGCCGGGGCCATGACGGCGCAGGTGGCCCGCCGCTACGCGGAGCAGGGCACGCTCCCCGACTTCGCGCTCTTCAACTGCTACTCCTGCCATCGCGCCATGCGCCTGAAGGACTGGCAGGACAAAGGTCGCGACGCGCAGGCCGAGCCGGGCCGCTTGCGCTTCGACGAGAGCGTCCTCGTCGTGCTGCAGACCGCGCTGGTCACGCGGCCCGCTCTGCAATCCCGGCTCGGCCGGGACGCCACCGCCTTCCAGAAGGCCGCCGGGACGCCACGCGACGCCGTGATGCAGGCCGCGGCCAGGCTGGAGGCAACGCTCACCGCCATCGGCGCCGACCTCGCGGCGCGGCCGCTCGACCGCGACGAAACGATGCAGGTGCTCGACGCCCTCGCGCAGGCCGGCGCGCGCGGCGACTACCCCGACTACGCCGGCGCCGAACAGGCGGCGATGGGTGTCGCGGTGTTGCTGTCCACGGCGGGCAGCCGGGACACCGCGCGTGGCGCAATAGACGAATTGTTCCGCACGCTCGAGAACGACGAGCGCTACGACGCGCGGCGCTTCGCCCGCGCGCTCGAACACCTGAAGTAAAAAAAAGCCCCGGACGGTGCCGGGGCTTGTTAGCTCGCCTGGTTGGCGCTCAGGCAGCCTTGAGCTTGGATGCGGCAGGCTTGCCGCGCTCAGTCACGACCTCGAACGAAACCTGCTGCCCCTCGGTCAACGTTGCCATGCCAGCCGCCTGCACGGCGCTGATATGGACGAAGACATCCTTCGAACCGTCGGACGGCTGAATGAAACCGAAGCCCTTTTGGGCGTTGAACCACTTCACTGTACCGGTAGCCACGTCGTAATCACTCCTGAATCACTGATCAAAGAACACGGGCCATAGCGGACCGTGCGGGCGACACGGTATGCCTTCCCGCACGGAAGGTCAAACTCCGGGAGCATGGATGATGGCGTCTAGGAGTCGCCGCGCGCGAAGGCATCGGCGGCGGCGCGCCGTTCCTTGGCGTGGTAGAGGGCGCTGTCGGCCTGCTGGAGCAGCTCGGCGGCGGAGCGCCGGTCCCCCGGCTTGCGAACCGCAGTGCCGGTGGAGATCGAGACCGGGATGGTGGTCGCGGGGCGGCCGACGCGCAGCGGCGCCTGGCCGATGTTCTTCCGGAGTCGCCCGGCGACCTCCTCGGCGTCGTTGGGCCCGACGAGCGGCAGGATGACGAGGAACTCGTCGCCGCCGGTGCGGCAGACGGCGTCGCCATCGCGGACGCCGCCCACGAGGCTGCGCGCCACGCGGCGCAGCGCCAGGTCGCCTGCAGCGTGCCCGTGGGTGTCGTTGATCTGCTTGAAGCGGTCGACGTCGATCAGGCACACGCCGAGCGCGGTGCCTTCCTTGTCCGCGGTCTCGATTGCGTGCTTCAGCAACTCATCGGCGGCGCGGCGGTTCCATGTCGCCGTCAGCGGGTCCATGAGCGCTTCGCGGCGGGCGACGTTGAGCTTCTTCACCATCTGCGCCTGCGCATCGTGGAGATCGGTCGTCAGGAGCTCCTTGCGCGCGAGCTGCACAAGGTCGTGCAGCATCTCCAGGTCCTTCCGTTCGAGGGTGCGGGGCTTGAGGTCGTAGAGATCGAACGTGCCGGCGGCGAACCCGCGATGATCGACGAGGCTCTGCCCCGCGTAGAACCTGAATTTCGGGCGCTCCGCGACGAGCGGGTGCTCGCGATAGCCTTCGTCGAGGCGCGTGTCCTCGATCACCACCGGGTCGCTCGTGGCGAGCGTACGCTCCGAGAGGCTGTCCGCGACCGGCAGCTCCCTCACGTCCCAGCCGATCACGGACTTGAACCAGAGGCGCTCGCCGGAGCGCACCGTGATCGCGACGACGGGCATATTGAGGCTCGCGCGGGCGAGCCGGGTCAGGCGGTCGAAGCGCGCCTCCAGCGGCGTGCAGAATACATCGTGCGAGTACAGCTGCGTGAGCCGTAGCGTCTGCGTGCTCGCCATGTCCTGCTGGAACATCGTTATCCTCTCGAGCAACTTATGTCGCAGGCCATCGGCGCTGGCGTGACGCCGATCGCAAATCCGTAACAGTCAGACCATTCGCACCTGTGCCGGAAAGCTCAGCTGGCGCGCTCAGGTGAGCGCCAGCTCAGAGGCCGGCAAGGGCCGGCCGAGAAACCACCCCTGGGCCTCGTCGCAGCCGAGACCCTTCAACAGGAACAGCGACTCCGACGTCTCGACGCTCTCGGCGCAGGTGCGCATGTCGAGATCGTGCGCGAGCCGGACGATGCCGCGGACGAGCTGCTTCGCCCGCTCGCTGCGACTCACCTGGCGGATCAGGCTCTCGTCGATCTTGATGGCGGAGAAGCGCAGGCTCATGACCTGCGCGAGCGAGATCGAGCCGCGCCCGAAGTCGTCGATGACGAGGCGGAAGCCGTGTTCGATCAGGTCGGCCGCGACCGCGACGGGTTCCGGCCGCTGGCTCATCACGCCGCGCTCGGCCACCTCGAGAATCAGGTCCTCGGGACCGACGGCGAGCTCCTTCAGCACGCGAGTGAGGCGCACCGGGAACTGGTGGTCGGTGAGCAGCTCCGCGCCGATGTTCACCGAGATCGCGAGCTTGCGACCCTGCTGCTTCCATGCCGTGAGCTGCTCGGCGGCCAGCTGCAGGGTCCGATCGGTGACGAGCGGCATGAGCCCCTCGGTCTCCGCCTTCGGCAGGAACTGCCCGGGCAGCAGCAGGCCGAGTTCCGGATGCGCCCAGCGGACCAGCGCCTCGACAGCGACCAGCTCCGGATCGCGTCTGCGCAGGTCGAAGATGGGCTGGTAATGCAGCGTCAGCTCGTGGACGTCGAGCGCGCGCAGCAGAGCGTCCCTCGAGATCTCCGGCGAGGGCACGTTCCTGCGGAGCTGGTGCTCCAGCTCGCCGAGGTCGTCGACGTGCCAGGCCTTCGTGAGCCAGCCGAAGGCGACCGTCTGGTTGAATTCGACGACGCCCATGCCCTGCTGGCTGACTGCGGCTCCCATCAGCACCGTCTGCGTCGCGGGACTGACCCGCGACAGTCGGTTGAGATGACCAACCGCCTCGCCGGGCGGGGCCGCCAGGTCCAGTACCACGAGCTCGGGTGTCTTCGTCAGCGCCGCCGCCATCTCGCCGCCGTCGCGGACGAAGCTGACGTCGAAGCCGAACGCCTGCAGCATGTTCTCCAGGCCCGCGTGTACCTTGCGTTCGGAGACGCTCAGCACCAGGGCATTCTGCGGACCGGATGAGCGGTTGGCGTGCGCTCGTGTGTCCATCTCAGTATCCGTCGCCCGGCACCAGACGGCGGAGCACGGAAACACGGGACGAATTGAGGCCACATTGCTTCTTCATTACAAACCCTAACCTGAGAGACAACCACACAGACGCCGCGGGATTATGTCGCCGGCCGCTTGCGGCTTGCGTGACCGAAATCGCGGTTGGTTCACCGAAAGTGTGAGTAAGGCGGCATTTCGGGAAGGATCGCCGCAGCGAGCTCGAGGTCTTCCGCCGGGCGGTTGACGGCGGGGTCCGGGAGGTGGCGCCGGCCCTTAGCTCAGGAGTGAAAGCGCGGCACGACCCGCTCGCCGATCAGGCGGATCGACTGGTCCGGGTCGTCGTGCAGGCGCAGGAGGATCTCGTCGAGGCCGGCCTCCTGGAATTCGCGCAGGCGCGCGAGCGGCTTGTCCATCTGGTCGGCCGGACTGGTGATGGTGAGTCCCCCGATCAGCTTGTCGACGATTTCGGCGGGTACGCCCTCGATGTTGCCGGTCTTCTCCCGGTAAGCCTTGAGGAACGCGCCCTTGTTCTTCTCGACCAGGTCCGCCTCCTCCGCCGTCAGGAAGGGCAGCAGCCAGTCCCGGACGAGCCACGCGCGGATGATCAGCTCGCGCCGCGCCTCACGGTAGGTAGCCTCACGATCGGTCTTCACGTGCCAGCCGACGAAATCGCTCACGCGAAACTCGGACCGCTTGCGCCCGCACGCCTCGAGCGCGCGCTCCGCGAACCGCACCCGCTCGCCGGCCACCGCCGGCATGCCGAGGTCGGCGAGCACGATGCCGTCCGCGCACTCGGCGGCACGCGCGAGCATCCGGTCCCTGGTGACGCCGGCGTAGACGAGCGCCGGCCGCTTCTCCTTCACCCACGGCGTGCGGAACCATTTGGCCTGGTAGCTCTCGCCGGGATAGTTGAGCGTGCCGCTCACGCCGCCGCCACGCGCCGCGCGGCGCACGATCTCGACCGCGTCACCGACGACCGACACGCGCGGCCGGAAGTCGGCTCCCATCACGCCGAGCCATTCGCCGCCCCGGCCGATCACGATAGATGCCCTGCCCCGCGACATCTCGTTCAGCGTCAGGAGCGATGTCGCCATTTTCAGCGGGTGCATCTCGTGCGGGCTGACGATGACCACCCCGAGCCTGATGCGCTTCGACATGCGGGCGAGCGGCACGAGGCTCATGAACGGGTCCATGGCCGTCGCGTAGTTCTGCACCCAGAGCCCCGCGATGCCGTAGCGCTCGGCCATGAGACCGAGCTCCGTGAGCTGGTCCGGCGTGACGTCCGGCTCGAGGATGACGTGGATCTGCATCGGGCTGACCGCTACTGGCTGGCGACCGCCTGCGTTACGGTGCTGTTGATCCAGTCCTGGAACAGCGGATGCTCGATCAGGCCCTTGTTGGCGAACTTGTAGTTGAGCCCGGTGAGGTCCTTCTGCAGGCGGGCATGGAACCCGCCCTTGGTCAGGATCAACGGCACGAGGACCACGTCGCGGCCCTGATCGGTGGCCTCCTTGATCAGGGCGCGGAGTTCCTCGATGTGGGCGGCGCGGACAGGAGGTATGGCATCGTCCTCCACGGAGAGCACCTTGATGTCCCTGAACGCGCTGCTCTCGCGGATCCTGTCGGCGTGCTGCTGGAGCAACGCCAGCTCGGCCGGATTGTCCTTCGGATCCTCGGGGCCGTGAGACACGAGGACCAGGCGGTCCTTGTCGGGATGGGCGCTCTCCGCGATCGCATAGTCCCGCATGATGGTCGAGACGCGGGGATCCGCAGCGGGAGACTTCGTGAAGATGATCTTCGCGTCGGTCTTCACCTGCGGGATCGTCAGGTAGGGCGCGTCCTTGCGCAGACCGAAGATGTATTGCCACTGCCCGTTCAGCGAGCTCGTGTCGCCCGGCTCCATGGGCATCACGACGATGGTCTTCACGCCATGCTTGCCCGTGAGCTCGTCCACGGCTGACTGGATGTGGGACGACTTCATCATCGCCATGCCCGGTGCGACGGCCGTCGGATATTTCTTAGATATCGGGCCGGCATAGTTCTCGAACTGTTCGTTGCCACCGAGGGTATAGCCGTGGCCGAGGGCGAGGACGCCGATATTGCCCTGCATGTCCTTGCTGCTGATGAGACCCCAGAAATCGGGCGGCATGCGCCCCATGTTCTCCATGATGCTTTCGTTGGACGCTTCTTTATAGAGCGGAATCTTCTGCCGGAGCTCAGTCATCTGCTCCGACGTCATCGTGTGCTGATGATCCATGCCCTCCATGCCTTGCATGCTCTCCGCGTCTCCGGGGACCTTTTCCGGCGTAGCGACGGTGTCCGCGGCCTGTTCCGGCGGGCTTGCCCCGGCGGGCGCCTGCTTGTTCGGACCGCAGGCGGCGAGGCCGATCACGAATACGCTGGCAAGGAGGGTCGTCTTCGCCCAGAGCAAGGCGGTAATCCTGGCGGGCACGGCGCAGTTCATCTGTTCTTCTCCTGTTGTCGTCATTCCGGGCAATCGCCGGTGCGATGCCCGGGGCAGTATACAAGGTGACTTCGGCGCAACCCCGACGGGGCCTGGGGCAAATTGGCGCACCAGGACCGGAAGCCGGCCGGTTCGTCCGGCCTCAGCCGCCGGTACCGCCGGCTGCGCGAACCGTCTGACTGATCCACTCCTGGAACAGCGGGTGCTCGATCAGGCCCTTGTTCGCAAATTTGTAGTTCAGCCCGGCGAGATCCTTCTGCAGGCGCACATGAAAGCCGCCGCGGGTGAGAATCATGGGCACGACGACGACCTCTCGCCCCTCGGCGGTCGCTTCCCCGATCAGGCGGCGAAGCTCCGCCAGGTTGGCGGCGCGGATGGGTGGCACGGCATCGTCCTGAAGGGAGAGCACCTTGATGTCCCTGAACGGGCTGCTCCTCCGGACCTCCTGCGCGTGCCGTTCCAGCAGCGCCAGCTCCGCCGGATTGGCCTCGGGCGTATCCGGACCGTGAGAGACGAGGATCAAACGGTCCTTGTCGGGATGGGCGCTCGCCTCGACGCCGTAATCCTTCATGATCGTGCCGATACGCGGGTCCGACGCCGGGGTGTCTGCGAAGACGATCCTGGCAGTGGTCCTGACGCGAGGCACCGAGAGGTAAGGCGCATCATCGCGCAGGCCGAAGATATACCGCCACTGCCCGACCAGCGAGGATTCGTCCGGCTCCATGGGCAGGACCACGAGGGTTTTCACGCCGTGCTTGCCGGTAAGCTCGTCGACGGCTTGCTGGATATGGGACGATGACATCATCGCCATGCCGGGCGCCACCGCGGTGGGATGCACCCGGGATATCGGTCCCGCATAGTTCTCGAACTGCTCGTTGCCGCCCAATTTGTAGCCATGCCCCAGCGCCAGGACGCCGACGCTGCCCTGCATGTCCTTGCTGCTGATCAGATTCCAGAAATCAGGCGGCATGTGCATCATGCCGGCCATGATCTCTTCGTCGGAATAGTCCTTGTAGAGCGGGATCTTGCGCCGGAGCTCGGCCATCTGCTCTGGCGTCATCATGTGCTCGTGGTCCATGCCTTCCATGCCCTGCGCCCCGGCCAGGGACTTCTCGGACACGGCTGCCACCTGGAGCATGGCGCCAATCAGAGCCATTGACGTCCACAGGGCAGCTCTTGCCAGCGTGATGCGGTTTACCACTCGCTTCCCCTCGTGCGGGCTGCACCAATAGGTGCCCTCGTCATTCTGTCACGGACAAACGACCGGGAGGTGCCGGTCGCGCCGCCGGCGCATGTCACTCCGGGCTGCGCATCCAGGGATTGGCGAGCGGCTCGCCGACGAAGAGTCCCTGGTAGGGGTAGCCCACGCTCTTCCAGGCGGCCTCGATCAGCGTGTCCCCACTCATATAACTACGGGCGAAGGCGGCGGGATCGGGGAACTTCCCGGTCAGGGCATAGGGCTCCTCCACGGTGCCGTAGCTGCCCGTCGCGCCCGCCGCGAGGATCTGCCAGACCGTCGTCTGGCTCCCGCCCTCGATGGCGCCCGCAGAGGTCAGGTTGTCTGCCCAGGCGCCCGGCAGGAAGCGGTTACCGGTCGGGAATTCTGTGTTGCCCGGCGCAAACGTGCCGCTGAATTCGGCAATGACGGCGAGGCCGTGGAAGTAGCCGACCACGCTCGCGCCGCTCACGGTGTTGCCCCGGATCACCCTGAGCGGCGGCCCCGGCCTCACCGGTCCACAGCGCTGACTGCGCAGCCGGTCCGTCGTGAACAGGCAGAGGAACTCGCCCTTCGGATGAGTGCGATCGGCCGCCACGCCCCGGTCGATCAGCGCCCTGACGTGCGCGAGGCTCACCCCGGTCAGCATCATGGAGATGCGCATCGGCCTGCGCGGGTAGGGATTCGCATAGCCGTAGTCGGAGCCATTCGCTTGTGGCGCGCGCACGAAGTAGCCGTGAGAAAACGCCGAGGTGATCGAGTTGTAGGAATCGACCATCACCGGATGGGCAAATGCTAGCGCCAGCCCCCGGATCGTCGCCGGCAGTTCCCGATCGACGATGGCTTTCTGTTGCTCGAACGTCGAGCGCGACACGGCGACCTTGTTGCCGAGGCTGACGCGCACCACGTTACCGGCCGGGATGTCCCGCTTCAGTACGTAATAGCGCGCGATCTCCTCGCTCCAGGGATCATCCGTGTTGATGACGAGGCCGAGCTCGGCCGGCTTCAAGCCGCTCCCGGCCGGCGGGGCGCCGCCGGGCTCCCCTGCTCCGGCACATGCGGCGGTCAACGCGAGCAGAGCTGCGAGCGGCCACCGGAACACGAGTGAGCCGAGCGCTGCGCCGAGCTTCGGCGGTCTCGTCAGGGATGCAGCCCTATCCGGCCAATTCACCGATCAGCCGATCAGGCGCCCTTGCGCCCGAGGGCGCGGACGTTGTCCAGCCACCTCGCGCGCCCGTCGCCGGTCATCCCGGCGGCGTTGCCGATCACCGTGGCACGCACCCGGCTGAAGCCCACGAACCCCAAAATGTTGCGCTCGAGGCTGCGCAGGCTGTGCGCCATGAAATACCAGCGATAGGTCAACGCGGGCATGCCCATGGTCACGATGACGCGCGCGGTCTTGCCCTTCATGAACCGCACGGGGCGTGCGTAGCCGAGCGCGGGCGTGCTGTATGCGAAGCCCGGACGCAGCATCTGCTCGAGCAATCCCTTGAGCAGGGCGGGCATGGAACCGAGCCAGAGCGGATAGACGATGACGACGTGGTCCGCCCACTCCATCGTGGACTGACAGCGCCGGACCGCCTCGACGGGTTTGTTGTTTTCATAGTCGGCCTGCGAGCGCAGTATCGGAAAGTCGAGATCCGCAAGCCGGATCTGATGGACCTCGTGCTTCGCCTGCCCGGCCGCTTCCACGTACGCGGCGGCGAGCGCATGGACCCAGCGGTGATTCTCCGGATCCGGGTGGCCGTCGAGGACGAGAATTTTCCTGGTCATTGCCGTGCCTTCCTGTCACAGGTTAACACCGCCCGGCGCGAGCGGCCCGCGGGCGCATTCGATGCGCACGGCTTTCAGATAAGCTAGCGCGTCTCCTCCCTTCCCGGCGAATTCGATCGTGCCGCCACTGATCCGCCTCCTGATCGTCGCCAACTGCGTGGTCTTCCTGGCCGAAGCGCTGTGGGGGCCTGGCCTCATGGCGGCCTTTGCGCTCTGGCCGCCGGGCTCCTACGTCGTGCCCGGCTTTCCCGGCCGCGTCGGCTTCGAGCCGTGGCAGCTCGTCACCTATGCCTTCCTGCACGGAAGTGTCATGCACCTCTTCTTCAACATGTTCGGGCTCTACATGTTCGGACGCGAGCTGGAGCTCGTCGCGGGGAGCCGCCGGTTCGCGACGTTGTACTTCGCAAGCGTGCTCACCGCCGGGATTACCCAGCTCGCGGTGATCTCGCTGGCGCCCGCGCCGGAGCCCTACCCGACGGTCGGCGCATCGGGCGGCGTGTTCGGCCTGCTGCTCGCGTTCGCCATGCTCTACCCGCGCCGTCGGGTGATGCTCATCTTTCCGCCAGTGCCGATGCCCGCCTGGTTCTTCGTGACGGCCTATGCGCTCGCCGAGCTCGTCCAGGGCGTGACGGGCACGGCCGCGGGCGTCGCCCACTTCGCCCATCTCGGCGGCATGGCAGGGGCGTGGCTCGTCCTGCGACGCTGGCGGGCAGGGTCGCGACGGCCGTCATGAGCCGAGCCAGCGGCTGGCCCGGTCAATGAGCGCCTTCATGTCCTCACCGGTGGCGGGCAGCTCCGCGCGCGGCAGATCCATGTGGTTCGGCGGCACCTCGGGCCGGTACTGGCGGAACACGGCTTCCACGACCTCGAGCGGGTAGCGCGGGATCTTCCGGCCGCGGCGGAAGCTCGCGATCGGGATCTCGGCCTCGATGATGCTCTCCTCGTTGCTCGGATCCTCGGCGAGCACGTCGCCGCGCGGCGAGACGATCAGCGAGCCGCCGCCGAATTTCGCCGCATCGCTGCCCGGCGGGAAGCAGATGTTCGACATGGCCGAGTAGAAGTTGTTGAACATCGCGACGGCGCGGACATCGATCGGCGAGAAGAGCGTCGCCGTGCGGAACATGATCTCGACGCCGCGCATCGCGAAGGCCGCGAACACGAAGGGGTCGATCTGCACCGTGCTGACCGCGATGTTGCCGAATTCCGTCTGCAACACCGGGAACTCCGCCTCGATGCCATAACGCGCCCGGTACCGGTCGCGCACGCCCTCGATCGTCGTCGTCGGGATCTCCGTGCCCGGCGTGAGGCGCAGGACGTTGCGTGTCTTCCAGTACTTCTGCACCACCCTGCCATCGCGGCCGATCACCGCGTTGATGCTGAGGATGTGCCCCGGCCAGTCATCGTCGCGGGCGTAGCTGCCGAAAATGATGTAGGTGCGCCGGGCCTTCGCGATTTCGCCGAGCCGTTCCGTTTCCGGGCCGGGTATCGCGATCGTAAAGCGCAGTTTCTCGTCCCGGGTCCCGGTCGAATAGCCCGTGAGCGGGAACTCGTTGAACAGCAGGAAATCGGGCTTGCGGCCCTCGCTGCACGCCCGCTCCGCGAACTTCGCCATGCGATCGAGGTTCTCGCGCAGGCCGGCCTCGATGGTTTCGGCCTGCTGGAGGTTGGTGACCCCGTTCTGGATCACCTTGACCACCACGACGTCCTTTTCCAGGGTGCGGGTGGGATAGGTACCATCGCTGCGCACGAGCTGCGGACCGGTCACGACCGGCTCTCCGGCGTGCGCGGCGCCTCGAGCAGGAGTGTCCGGATGTCGTTGAACATCACCTCCGGCTGGAGATAGGAGAGCGTGTAGATCTCGCGCACGACTCCGCGCTCGTCAATGAGGAACATCTTGAGCATGTGGTGCAGCGTGCGAGTCGCCGAGCCGTCGGCCCCGCGCTCGACGCTGACGTCCTGGCCGAAATCGTCGAGCACCGGCAGGAGCTGGCCCACGGAGCGCGCGGTCAGGAACCGCCACTCGAGTCTCTGGTCGGCGGCGACGAAGTCGCGATAACGGGCGAGCGCCGCAGGCGTGTCCGTGGTCGGATCCAGGCTCACGCTGACGAAGCGCACCCGCTGCGCGAGCTGCCCGTCGTCGAGGAGGCGCGCGCGAAGATCGGCGAGCACCTTGCTGGCGAAGGGGCAGCCCAGCGGATCGACGCAGTAGGTATAGAAGAAGGTGAGCAGCGTGACCTTCGACGTCGTTACCGCGGAGAGCCGCTGCGATTGCCCGCCGGCCTCCACCAGCGTGGCGTCCGCCACCCGCTGGATCCTCTGCAACGTGTACGTGCCCGCAGGGAGCGGCGTGAACTCCATGCGCGGCGCCGTCGCCACGCCGGGGTCCACGGCGCCCCAGGCGCCGGTCGCGGCACACAGCATGATGCCGAGCGCCAGCCAGCGACCCCTACGCATCAGAGCGCTTCGCTCTCGAGATTCGTCAGTGAAGCCTGTCGCGCCGGTTCGGCCGTGAACTTCATGTGGTGCGGACGCCCGAGCTTCTCCTTCGCGAAATCCACCTCGAACGCCTGCGCGAGCTCGTGGCCGTCCCAGCGGTAACCACGCAGCACCTGCTCGTTGTCCGCGCCGGCCTTGTCCCACTTCGACAGCAGGCTCGAGGTGATGTACACGCGCTTGCCGTCCCAGCTCTGCGACACCATGTTGACCTGCCGGCCCGTGTGCTTCTGGTAAGTCTCCTTCGGCTGCTCGGGGTTGGACAGGTCGAAATAATGCGTGATGCCGTCCATGAAGGTGTTCACCCACAGGCCCTTGCCGTCGGCGGTGATGGAGATGTCGACCGGCAGCGGGATCTTGGCAGGGTCGCCGATGGTGCCGACTTCCTTCGCGGTCCATGCGCCCTGCCCGTCCTGCCTGATCAGCCAGAGCTTCGAGGTGAGCGCGGCGGCCGTGACCGCCCAGTTCTGGCCCGGCGCGAGCGACCAGCGGATCTCGAGCGGCGCGCCCGGCACGCTCAGGACCTGCGTCGGCTTCATCGCCTTCAGATCCCACACGACCATCGTCGAGCCGAAGCGCTTCATCGCCTCCGGATCCTTCACCACCTCGCCGAGGTTGCGCATGTAGTTCTGCCAGCCGGTGAAGCTCGAGGTCAGGAACACGTTCTTCGCCGGATTGACGGCGATGTCGTAGCCGTAGCCATCGCCCTGCACGCCGCCGACCTTGTCCGTCGGCAGGGCGAACTTCGTGATGTATGCGCCCTTGTTGTTGTAGAGCGCGAGGCCGGTGACGCCACCCTTGTCGGCCGCATTGGAGAGATTGCCGATCAGCATGCGGCCCGGCAACGCGTAGAACGTGTGCGGGCCGATGTAGCCGGAATTCTTCGGCAAGTCGGCGATCGTGCGAACCAGCCTCGGTTTTGCCGGATCCGTGCCGACGTCGAAGACATAGATCCTGCTGTCGTCGAGACCGCCGGCCCACAGGTACTTGCGGTCGTCCGTGAATCCCATGTGGTGCGCTTCGCCGCGGCCGCCTACCGAGACGGACGACACGACCTTGCCGTAGCTCTTCGAGGCCGGGTTGACGTCGATGGTGACGAGCTTGTCGGAGCCGTCGCCCCACCCTTCCTCGCCGAGCGTCCAGACGTGGATGAAATCCTCCTGGCCCTTGATGAGACTGCTGATGTAAGGCGAGTTGCAGGTCTCATCGGCGATCGCCGGCGGCGCGGCGAGTACCGCCGAGAGCAGCGCGCCGAGGATGAGGAGGTAGGGATTCTTTCTGGAGTTGGAATTCATGACGCAGCCCTCCATTCGGGGCTTGTCATCATAAACCTCATGGGCGATGCGCACGACGCTCTCTGTCATCGGCAGCTCCATGGCTGAACAACGCCCGGGCGAGCAGCAGCCCCGCCAGCGCCCCGACGAGTTGAGCGACGATGAAGGCCGGCACGTCGGCCGGCCGGATGCCGGCGAACGTGTCCGTGAGCGAGCGGGCGATGCTGATGGCGGGATTGGCGAACGAGGTCGACGCGGTGAACCAGTATGCGGCGCCGATCCAGCCCGCGACCAGCCAGGGCAGGTCCTGGCGCCGCCGGGCACCGAGGATCACCGTCACCAGTCCCGCGGTGGCCACCACTTCGGCCAGCCATTGCGCCGGCCCGATGCGCACGCGGCTCGCGAGCTGCAACAGCGGCAGCCCGAACATGGCGTGCGCCAGGAGCGCACCCGCACAGCAACCGGCGACCTGCGCGAGGATATAAAGCCCGGCGTCCGGTGCCGCCAGGTCGCGGCGAATCGCCATGACGAGCGTGACGGCCGGATTGAAGTGCGCGCCGCTGACGTCCATGAGCAGACTGATCAGCACCGCCAGCACCGCGACGGTCGCCCCCGTGTTCGCGATCAGCGCGATCGCCGCGTTTCCACCGGCGAGCCGCTCGGCCATGATGCCGGAGCCGATGACGGCCGCGGCGAGGATCATCGAGCCGAGGCCCTCGGCGAGCAGCCGCCGGCCGAGCGTCATGCAGGGTCTTCGGTGTGCAGCTTGCCGATCGCATCGACGTGCTCCTGCAGCTTGATGCGATCGAGCGAGCGGATCGGCAGGCTCGTGAAGACTTTGATGCGGTTCTCGAGCTCCCTGAACGCCTTGCGGAAGGCGAGCCAGCGCTCCGTTTCAGGACCATCGACGGCCGCCGGGTCCTCGATGCCCCAGTGGGCGGTCAACGGCTGACCGGGCCAGACGGGACAGACCTCCCCGGCGGCGTTGTCACAGACCGTGAACACGAAGTCGAGCGGCGGTGCGCCAGATCTCGCGAACTCGTCCCAGCTCTTGCTGCGCAGGCCTTCGACCGGCAGCCTCATGTGGCGCAAGAGCTCGAGCGCGATCGGGTGCACCGTGCCCTTCGGATGGCTGCCGGCGCTGAAGCCATGGAACCTGCCGCTCCCCCAATGGTTGATTAACTGCTCCGCCATGATGCTGCGCGCGGAGTTACCGGTGCAGAGAAAGAGAACGTCGAACGGCCGCTCGCTCATGGCTCACGCCACCCTGACTCTCGTCGCGCGCCTCTTCACGGCCCGTGCAGGCACACAGACCGTGGCTGCGCTACGCATCTTTCCGCAGCAGTTCTCGGTGAGATAGCTCACAAGAGCGTTCATCACGCCGAAGTCCGCCGAATAGATGAGCTGGCGGCTGCTGCGCTCCCTGGCGATCAGACCGGCGCGTTGCAGATGCTTCAGATGAAACGTCAGAGAGGACGGCGGCAGTCGCAGCCGCCCGGCGATCGCCCCGGCGCTGAGCCCTTGCGGTCCGGCCTCGACGAGCAAGCGATAGACGCTCAGACGGTGCTCGTGAGCGAGCGCGGACAGCGCGTGGACGGCGTGGCTTGCCTTCATGATTCGTCTTATTCTTCGATGATTGTCGAAATATAGGACCCCCGGGGAACTGCCGTCAACACTGCTAATGTATGCACCATGGCAGGCGAACGCAGCGCGACGGCAGAAGGCGTGGCACTCACGCGCGCCGCGCACCAGGTCATGGACGCGGAGCCTCTGATTTTCCGGGACCCTCTCGCGCTGAAGATCATCGGTCCTAGTGGCGAGGCGCAGATGCATCAGAACGCGGCGTTCTATGCGACCGAGGGCCTGCGCCGCGCGCGCGCCAGCGTGACGATCCGCAGCCGCTTCGCCGAGGAAGAGCTCGAGCGGGCGGTGGCCGCCGGCACCCGGCAGTATGTCATCCTCGGCGCGGGCCTCGACACGTTCGCCTACCGGCGCACGGATCTCTCGGATCGGCTCGAAGTCTACGAAGTCGATCAGCCGGCGACACAGGAGTGGAAGAAGACGCGGCTCGCGGAGGAGCGCATCGGCGTCCCGCCGAACCTGCATTTCGTGCCGGTGGACTTCAACCACGGCACGCTCGGGCCGGCGCTCGCGGAGGCCGGCTTCAGGCGCGACATTCCCGCACTCTTCTCCTGGCTCGGCGTCGTCTACTACCTGCCCCACTCCTCCATTCGCGAGACGCTGCGGTTCATCGCCGGCCAGCAGGCGGCGAGCGGCGTGGTCTTCGATTTCGCGATCCCGGAGTCCACGGTGGCGCCGCACCACCAGAAGCTCCTGCGCGAGTTCATGGATTTCAACCGCGGCAGGAGCGAGCGCTGGCAGTCGTGGTTCACGCCGGAGGAGATGAAAGCGTTGCTGCGGGAATGCGGCTTCAGCGAGATCACCTACCTCGGTCACGAGACCATCGCGAGCCGTTATCTCGGCGACCGTGAGGATGGACTGCTGCCGAGCCCGCTGGTGGAGTTGATTTCGGCCCGGAAATAGCGCCGTCGCCATTGCAGCAATCGAGAACCGATGTCCCCACGCGCGCGAGCTCTTGCACCGCTCCGATTATGTAAGCTCTTGCGTACGTTCCGGGTTTGTATGCTAGCTTCCCGCTGACGTCGGTCGGGTGGGGACGACTGGACAATCCGGCCCCTCCTCGCTCCGGCGATACAGAAAAGCAATTCTTCAAAACTCCCGGGGGGAAATTCCAATGAAGCGGATAACACTCGCGATAGTCCTGTCGCTGGTCGGTAGTCTCGCGCAAGCCAACGTGTTGAACGGCTCCTTCGAGCTGACGACCGCCACGACCACCAGCAATTTCAACAGCGTCACCGTCAACAACTGGTCGAACAGCAACATCGGCGAAGCGATCGTGCTACCGAGCTGGTTCACCAACGGCTACCTGACCGTGCCGACCGTCACCTTCGACGGCCCGGTGACGCAGACGAGCCCAGACGGCGGCAACTTCGTGTTCTCCGACGGCGACTTCATGAATTCGCCGATCACCCAGACGCTCACCGGCCTCACGCCGAACACGCCCTACCAGCTCGACTTCTGGCAGGCGCTGGCGCAGGACAAGGAACCGAACATCACCGTGCCGGGCTTCGTCACCGGCTACTGGCAGGTCAGCCTGGGCAGCACCATACTCAATTCGCCCCTGATGAATGCCAACGGCAGCATTGCCGGCCCGGGCAGCGCCGTGTGGTCGCCGTGGAAGCTTCAGACCATGATCTTTACCCCGCAGAACGCGACCGAGGTGCTGAGCTTCCTGTCGGTCGGCACGGGTGACCCGCCGCTGGTGCTGCTCGATGGCGTGTCTCTCAACCCGGTGCCCGTGCCGGGCGCTTTGTGGATGCTGTCCTCCGCCTGCGTGCTGCTCGGGGGCGTCTATCGGCGCACGCGCTGGCGGCAACTGACCGGCCAGGGCTGACGCGCGGCGCACGGCGTGTTCTCCACGCTGCTGCAATGGCAGGCCAGCCTGCCGCCTCTCGCGGCGGACGGCTGGCGCTACGCCAATGGCCTGCTGTTGCTGGCGCTGCTGTTCGTGCCGCTGGAGCGGCATTTCGCTCTACGCCGCCAGGCGACGGTGCGTGCGGGCTGGGGCACCGACGTCGCCTGGTATTTCCTGACGAGCCTGCTGCCCTCGCGGTTGCTGGCGCTGCCGGTGGCCGCGCTGCTCTGGGCGCTCGCCGGCATGGCGCCGCACGGACTGTGGCCGGCGCTGGGTGAATTGCCGGCGCTGCCGCGCTTCGCGCTCGCCATGTTCGTGGCCGAGGTCGGGTTCTACTGGGGCCATCGTGCGATGCACGCATCCGCCGTGCTCTGGCGCTTCCACGCGATCCATCACAGCGCGGCCGAGCTCGACTGGCTGGTCAACACGCGCGCCCACCCGGTCGACTGGCTGCTCGTGCGCTCCTGCGGGCTGCTGCCGCTGTACGCGCTCGGTCTCGCGCAGCCGCAGCGCGCCGCGCCCGACTGGGTGCCCTTGCTGGTGACGCTCGTCGGCAGTCTGTGGGGCTACCTGATCCACGCCAACCTGCGCTGGCGCTTCGGCTGGCTGGAGCAGCTCGTGGCGACGCCGGTCTTCCATCACTGGCATCACGAGGACCTCGGACCCGGTGGCCGCCGGCATGCCAACTACGCCGCCCTCCTTCCCGTGATGGACCGGCTGTTCGGCACCCTGCACCTGCCGAAGCACGACTGGCCGCAGCGTTACGGCACCGGCGAGCCGCCGCTGCCGACGCTCGTCGATCAGCTTATCGGGCCGTTCATGGGTGCCGCGCCCCGGCCCGATCGGATCAGAGACAGTCCACCCGCAAGGCGCAACTAGCTCCTGTTATCGATGCTCCACGCCCCGGCGCCGGCCACGGCAAGAAACAGGAAGATGAAGCAGTACAACACGGCGGACTCGCCCTGATTCATCAGCGGCGACAGCGCGTTTCCGCGGGGGGCATGCGCCATGAAGTACGCCGCGGCCATTTCGCCGGACAGGATGAAGGCCACCGGCCGCGTGAACCAGCCGACGACGAGCAGCGCGCCGCCCACGAGCTCGAGCGCGCCGGCGAAGCCCATCAGCGAGAACGGCGTCAGATTGTCGAACATCGCCACATGCGGGATGCCGAGCAATTTTGCGGCACCGTGCTGCAGGAACAGGAATCCGCAGACGATGCGAAGCACCGCCAGGGCACGTGGCGTCCAGACATTGCGATCGATGAGCATTTCACGTCTCCCGCAGGTCTCATTGACAACAACGAGCCCGTCTGTGACTGGATTCGTCAGACGCGTGTAAATCCGTCGGCGCTCCACTCTTCGCTGCCCACGCCGTGGTGGACGAAGAACAGCCCGTCGGGATCATACTTCTTCTTGATGGCCCGCAGTCGCGAATAGTGCGGCCCCCAGTAGGCGTCCTGCCAGGAGCGGTTGAAGTAGTTGCTCTCGGAGACGTAGGAGCCGGCGTCCGGAACGATCTTGCGCAGCTCCGCCGCCGCGAGGTCGATGTCATGCGCGTCCTTGCGGGCCGCGGCCAGATCCACGGGCGGGCGCGTGAGACCCGGATACGCCGGCGCCTCCCCGTCGGCGATGATGACGAGCGCGAACGCATCGAGCACGGCGGGATGGGTCGCGGTCTCACGTGCCGCTGCCAGCGCCTCGGGCGTCGCGCCGGCAAGCCCCTTGTTGAGATGGAGCTCCACCTCCTTGTGGCGGCTCGCCGCGAACAATGCGCCGGCCAGATCCTTTTGCCGATCTTCCCGTAAGAGCGACGCGGGCAGCCACAACGACTCATAACCGTGAAGGAAGGCGCCTACCTGGCCCTGGTCGCCTTGCCACCACCCGTGGTACCTCGGCGCATTCTCGCGGGTATCCCGGAGCATCGAGGGATTGCCTTCGACGTCCCACCAATCCCGCGAGTCCCAGGCGCCGGAGCGAAGCGGCGACAGCACGGTGAAATCCTTAGGCGCTGCATTGATCCAATCGGAGAACGCTTGCCATGTCTCCTTCGTCTGTGTGTTGTCGACGCCCTGGCTCACCATCGAGATCTCGAGCGTGTTGTCCGGTCCAATCTTGACCTGCTCGCCCCAGTGCGGATTGAGCAGCTGCTCGCGACAGAAGCCGATGAAACGGGCGGTCAGCCTCTGAAATGCCGCGTCGGAATGCGCCTGGATCTTTCCGCCGGCGCCACCGAAGTACTGCGGCAGATCGTGGGTGCGCAGCGTGAGCCGGGTGACAACGCCGAACGTGCCGCCGCCACCGCCCTTGAGCGCCCAGAAGAGATCGGGCTCGGTGCAGGCGTTGACGACGCGCACGCGGCCGTCGGCGGTGACGATTTCGGCCTCGAGCAGTCCCGCGGCCGCCGTGCCGAAGCCCTTCGAGAAAGAGCCGAAGCCGCCGCTCTGAACGAGCCCGGCGACGCCGACCGTCGTGCAACCGCCGCCCTGCACGTAGCGGCCGCCCTCCGTCGTCACGGCCTGGTAGAGGTCCATCCAGACCGCGCCGGCCTCGGCGCTGACGGCGGGCACGGGCGCGACGCGCCCTTCGCACCCTTGGCCGACGAACGCGTCGTGCCGCGTGACCTTGCTCGTCGCACGGGTCCAGATGAGCAGCGAGTCCGGCGCGTTGGACGTGCCGAGATAGCTGTGGCTGGCGCCCTTGACGACGAGCCGGAGATTATTCTCGCGGGCGAAGTTCACGCCGGCGGCGACGTCCGCCGCGTTTCGCGCCTTGAGCGCATAGGCGCTCGGCGCGGGCGTCCAGGCATCCAGCCATCCCGAGACCTCGGTGCCCGCGGGCTGGTCGCCGATCCAGTAGGGGTTGCGAATATTCCGGAGCGCGTCGGTGCAGGCCGGGCCGTTCGGTTCCGTCCCGCAGGATCCGAACAGGGAACGCACCTCGATCAGGTTTCCGCCGACCTCGTCCTTCAGACGCTCCCACTTGGCCTGGGAAGGCCATCCCGGATCTCCGGGACGCACCCGCGAGCGGGGTGTGTTGGTGCCAGACCCAGCGCTGACTGCCGCCGCAGCGCCCGCATGCGACATCACCCCGGACAGCGGGATGGCGAACGCGGTTTTCAGGAGATCGCGTCTCTTCATATTTCAGGACGCCAGCGTCCGGCCGACACCAGCCGTTCAGCGTCGCCCGCGACTACTCGACATTCTCTATCTTCACGACGCCGCCCTTCGCCTGCGGGTCGTTCGTGTCCTTCACCACGGTCACGTACAGCTCCTTCCCGCCTGGGCCGAACGCGACGTTGGTCGTGCCGCTCCCCGCGGCGATCTCGAAGACATGGAGTAACCTGCCTTCCGGAGACAGCTTCTGGATCTTGCCGCCGTCCCACTGCGCAACGTAGATATTGCCCCTGCCGTCGATCTTCATGCTGTCGGGTCCGGTCCACCAGGACTCGACCCGGTTTCTCGTCAGCACGTTCAGCAGGGCGAAATTGGCCCTGTTGCTCAGCGAGCCGTCGCCGTTGATCGTGAACTTCTTGATGGAGTTGCCGACCGTCTCGCTGACATAGAGTGTCTTCTGGTCGGGAGAGACGCCTATGCCGTTGGCGTAATTGAGATCGTCTGCCACCTCGATCCATTGCCGGCCACCCGGCGGGAGATAGAGGATCCTGCCGATCACCGATGTCGGGAGCGCCTGCGGGTCGGGGTATGGACCAAACACCGTCGCATAGGCGCCGCCGGCGGTGGTCACGACGACGTCGTTGATGCCGCCATCGAACTTCTTGCCGTTGGCATCGGCTTCCCAGTGGCGCAACTGCTTTCCCGCCATGTCCAGTTCGAGGATCGCGCCGTGTTCGGTGCACGCGAGCAGGAACGTCTCCTGCTTCGTCAGCGCCAGGCCGTTGTGGCCGCAACCGGGCGTGTGATTCAACACGACGGCCGTCTGGCCATCCCACCTCGACAGCGTGCTGGAGATCCAGCCGACGTAGTAGAGCTTGCCGTCGACGTACAGCGGGCCCTCGGGCCCGAGGACATCGCTCACGATCAATGTTTCGCCGGCACATGCCGCCGCGGCCGCGAACATTGCGCCAGCGGCGAAGCAAGAGGCCCTGTTTGCCCTCATGTGCGTACCTCCCAGTCGTTCCCCTCTCGATGAATGATACCGGCAAGGGACGGGTTGCGGCCCGGGGTGCGTAGGGTAAGCCAGTCTTTCAGGGCTGGCGTCGATGGCCGAAATGCTGCCGGGTCTCCGTGTTCGCGCATAGCCACATTGACAATCGCGCCGGTGCCGTCATCCTTGCGAACGAGTCGGCAGAGGTGGCCCATGTCCCTGTTCGTGGAACTGAAGCGCCGGAACGTATTTCGGGTAGCGGTGTTCTATGCGGTCGCGAGCTGGGTGCTGCTGCAGGTCGGCGACCTGCTCTTCGGCGCGCTCGGGGTTCCGCCCTGGGGCATGAAGCTGCTGCTCGGCCTGCTGCTGCTCGGCTTCCCGGTGGCGCTCGTGTTCTCGTGGATCTTCGAGCTCACCCCCGAGGGGATCAAGCGCGAGCAGGAGGTCGATCGCGGCGTGTCGATCACGGGGCAGACCGCGGGGAAGCTCAATGTCCTGATCGTGGTGCTGCTGATCGCCGCGATCGCGCTGCTGCTCGCGGACCGTTTCATCGATCGCACGACGCCCGGGGAGCCCGCCACTTCCGTCGCAACAGAAAGTGCGCCCACAAGTGGTTCCTCGGCCGCCCCATCGCCGGCAACGGCGCCGGACGCGGTCGCCGCTTCGATCGCCGTGCTGCCGTTCGTCAACATGAGCGAGGACAAGGCGAACGACTACTTCTCCGACGGCCTGACCGAGGAGCTGCTCAACGTCCTCGCCAACGTCCCGGGTCTGCGCGTCATCGCCCGCACGTCGTCGTTCGCCTACAAGGGCAAGGAGGTCAAGATCGCGGACGTGGCGCGCGACCTCAACGTCGACCACGTGCTCGAGGGCAGCGTCCGCAAGTCCGGCAATCGCGTCCGCATCACGACCCAGTTGATTCGCTCCTCCGACAGCTCGCACCTCTGGTCACAGACGTACGACCGCACGCTCGACGACATCTTCGCCGTGCAGGACGAGATCTCCTCCGAGGTGGTGGATGCGCTCAAGGTGCGGTTGCTCGAGCCGCAGGCGTCCGTCGCGGAGGTGGGGAGCACCCATGTCCCCGAGGCCTACGAGGCCTACCTGCGCGGCCGGCAGTCACGGCTCAAGGGAGAGGCGGAGGCGACCCTGCGAGAGGCCCTCGCGGCATTCGACGAGGCCATCCGCCTCGACCCGGCGTACGCGCGCGCGTACGCCGGCAAAGCCGATGCGTTGCAGGTGATGGCGTCCAACGCCTACCTGCCCTTCTCCACCGGCTTCGAGCAGTCGCGGCAGGCGGCCAAACGCGCGCTGGAGCTCGCGCCGGACCTGGCCGAGGGACTCCTGGCGGTGTCTTACATCCAGGCGACCGTCGACGCGGACCTGCGTGGGGCCGCCGAGTCCGCCGAGCGCGCTTTGCGCCTCAGCCCGGGCAACTACCAGGTCCAGCAAAGGTACTCGGGTCTGCAGGCGAGCATCGGCCAGCCCGAGCGCGCGATCGCCGCTGCGGAAAAAGCCGTCGAGCTCGACCCCATCGCGCCCGAGGCGCGCGTGACCCTCGCGAGCGCGTTGCTGGCAGCGCGGCAATACGATCGGGCCGAGCAGGCTTCACGACAGGCGCTCGCCCTGTCTCCCGACCGGTCGGGCGGTCGTTTCGCGCTCGGTGTCGTGCTCTTCCTGCAGGGCCGGAACGACGAGGCGCTGGCCGTATTCGACAAGGAGAGCATCGACTGGCAGCGCATGACCGGCCGCGCGCTCGTGTTCGCGAAGACCGGCAAGGCCGACCAGGCCCGGGCGGAGATCGAGGCCATGCGCCAGAAGTTCGGCGACGCGGCGTCGTACCAGTACGCCGAGATCAATGCGACGCTCGGCGACCGCGACGAGGCTTTCCGCTGGCTGGACAATGCGCGGCGCGTGCGCGATCCCGGCCTGATGGGATCAGTGTTCACCGATCCGGTGATGGACCCGCTGCGGTCCGACCCCCGGTACGACGCGCTGGTGCGCGAGCTCGGGTTCTCCGGGCAGCGAAGCTAGTTTCCGACCCTCCGTGCACGGTTACCAAGAGAAATGAAACTGAAAGACAAGACGATCTGGATCACGGGCGCCTCATCCGGCGTCGGCGAGGGCATGGCGAAGGTGTTTCACCGCGAAGGCGCCGACATCATCATCTCCGCGCGGCGCGAGGCCGAGCTCGAGCGGGTCCAGGCGGCCTGCACGGCACGCCCGGGTGGCGTGCACATCCTGCCGTTCGATGTCACCGACGCGGATGAGCGGGCGGAAGCCGCGCGCGAGGTGCTCGGGGAATTCGAGCGGCTCGACGTGCTGGTCAACAACGCCGGCATCGGCCAGCGCTCGGCGGCGATCGACACGCAGCTCGACGTGGATCGCCGCATCATGGAAGTGGATTTCTTCGCGCCGATCGCCCTGACCAAACTGGTGCTGCCGCGGATGATCGAGCAAAAAAGCGGCCATCTGGTCGTGACGTCATCGGTGGCGGGCAAGCACGCGGTTCCGCATCACAGCGCCTATTGCGCGGCGAAACATGCCCTGCACGGCTACTTCGACACGCTTCGTGTCGAACACCTCCAGGACAACATCGACGTGACCCTGCTGGTCATCGCCGGCATCAGGAGCAACGTCTTCCGCCATGCACTCAGGGGCGACGGCTCCGAATACGGACCCAGTAACTGGGACGATCGCAACGGCATGAGCGCCGAGGAATGCGCCGAGCGTGTCGTCACAGGCATGCTGAACCGGGAGTACGAGCTCGTCATCGGCATCGAGGCGGCGCTGCAGGCGATGCGGCTCAGGGAAAAAGACCCCCGCGCATTCGTGGAGCGCATGGCCGGCATGATGAAGTGGATGTCGAAGTCCGGCACGTGAGCTGCCGGCAAACCTGCCCGCTAGAAATACCAGAAGCCAAGCGACACGAGAATGTTCAGGTAGTCCCGTCCGGAATCAACCGTCGTGGTGAGAGCCCAGTCGTATTCGCCCCAGATACTCGTGTGGAAGAGGCGAACTTCAAACCCGCCGGTCAGATGCGTCCGGCCCGACACGCCTTCGTAATTCGAAGGCTCGTAATAACTCCCCAATCGCAGCCGCAACCGGCCGGGCAATGTCTCGAGCTCCGAACCCAGCCGGACGCCGAGGGTGTCATGGGTTCCCACGGGTTGTTCAATCTGGGCCAGCACCGATTCCAGGCCCACCGCGTTCTCGCTCGACTCGGTGTAGAGCAAATCGCCGGTCACCAGCCATTTGTGATCTTTCCAGAAGGGCGCCGAATCGACCGCGTAGGACGCGCCCACCCCCAGGCTCGCGGGCAAGATCACTTGTTGCGGAATGATCAGGCCGTTGACGGTCACCGGCGTGTCGACTGGATTGTCGAGCGACTCGTCGGAACTGATGGATGAGGAATAGGCCACGCCGAGCCGGAAGGGTCCTCGTTCCGGGTTCCAGAGGCCGCCCACGTCCCAACCGACGGCGGAGAGTTTCCCGAGCGTCGCATCGGTTGTCCCGCTGCGCAGCTTGGTCGTCGTGGCACGCATCCCGACACCGATCGTCAATTCACGATCCAGGAACTGCCTGCCCAGCTGCAGCGAGGTGACGCTCAGGACATATTCGTCCTCCTCGGCATCGGGGCCATCGAGCGAGACGATTTCCGAGTTGCTCAGTACGCCCAGCCCCCAAGGTCCATATTGGCCCATCAGCCCGAGGGAACGGATCCGGTGACTCTTGTAGTCCGGCGGCGATTCGCCGTTGTTGTCGAAGTCCTTGCTATCCAGACCATTCAGGCCGGCGGTCCAGTCCCAGTCAAATTTCGTTGTCGAGCGTTCCAGGCGAAACGCCACGCCTGCGGGATTGGAACCGAGCGATGCGATGCCTTCGGCCACCCCGATGTACGCCCCGCCCAATGCGACCTGCCGGGCCGAACCCAGTACGGGACCCTGCCGCAGGTCCAGGTTGTAATCGTTGTCCACGATCGGAGGGCCATCGATCTCGCCGCGCACCTCCGCGCAAGACAGCGACATCATCAGCAATAAACTGACCCGCCCAACTGACTTGATCGTGGAAACGTTGTCAGCGCTCCGCATGGCATTCGAGTGGCGGGCGGAGAGTGCGCGTCTAGCGCTCCACTTCGACTACCAGCGCCGACGGCCGCAACGGCTCGTGCGCGCCGCCTGCGAGGACCCGGCTCAGGCCCGGTCCGAATACGAGCACCAGTGAGCCGCCGCACGCCGCGATCGCTGCGTGCATGCCCCAGAACTCGAGCGGGCTCATGCGCTCGTAGAAACCGCCGATCCAGCCGATCAGGTTATTGCTGACGAAGAGGCTCATGAACGCGAAGCCCATCATCGTCGCGTTGACCTGCGCCGGCGCGGCACGCGAGACGAGTGCCAGCAGCGTCGGCCAGTAGTAGAGGAACGCCACCCCCTGCCCTGCGCAGGACAGGAACGGCCAGACCGGATGCACCGGCCGGTCGCCCGCGCCGAGGATCGCCGCAACCAGGACCAGGTTGCTCGCCATGGACAACCAGGCCCCGGTGCCGATCTTCGCGAGCTCCCCCGGCTCGCCGCGACCCAGCGCCTGCCGACCCCAGATCCAGAACAGCAAGGGCACACCCGCGATGCTGAACAGCGGGTCGATGGACTGGTACCAGGGAATCGGAATCGTGAAGCCGCCGACGTCGAGCGCCACGTGCTGCTGGATCCACACCGGCAGCACGTTGGCGATCTGGTAGTAGGCGATGCTCTGGAAAATCGTGATGGCGATGACGACCGTGAGCGCGGCGAGGACTTTCCATTCGCTGCGCGTCAAGGGAAGACGGCTGACCTCTCCGCGGCGTGCAACCTTCGCCGGCAGGTGGCGATACCCATAGAGATACGTCGCCAGGCCGCACAGCATGAAGATGGCCGCGACGCCAAACCCCGTGTGCCAGCCATAGAGTTGTGCGAGCAGTCCGCACAGCAGCGGCCCCACGACGGCGCCGAAGTTGATGGCCATGCTGAAGATCGCGAAGGCGCGGGTGCGGCGAGCCTCGTCTGCGACCGGATAGAGCGCGCCGACCTGCGCCGAGATGTTGCCCTTCAGGAGACCCGAGCCGGTGACGAGCAAGAGCAGCGCGAGCAGGAACGACTGGTCGAACGCCATGGCCAGGTGACCGGCGCTCATCGACATGGCACCCAGCACGACGGCGTTGCGCTGGCCGATCCACCGGTCGGCGATCAGCCCGCCGAGCAGAGGCGTGAAGTACACGAACCCGCTGTACAGGCCGAAGATCTGCGACGCGAGCGCCTGGGTCGAGAGCGGCCCCACGACGGATTCGATCGCCGCGCGGAAAACTGCGAACCCGGCGATGTGCTCGATGTGCCCGGGAAGCAGCAGCTGGTTCACCATGTACAACACGAGCAGCGCCATCATCCCGTAATAGGAGAAGCGCTCCCATGCCTCGGTGAAGGCAAGAAAGAACAGTCCTTTGGGATGGCCCCAGGCGCACGCGACCGTTGGGGTCGTCATTCTTGTGCTACTACCGGCATGGCCCCCAGTCTGCCATGTTATTCCGGCGTACGGTGCGATCCCTCAGGTCCCGATGGGCACTACGGCGCGCGGCGCCGGGTTGATGTCCACGACTTTGCCGCCGGCCGCCTCCCCTGCCTCGCCGAGCCGGTCGAGCTTGCCTTCGACGGTAGCGCCACAGTCCATCTGCAGCTGCCGATAGGTGATGGTACCCGTGACGCGGGAGCCCGCCTGCAGCTCCACGAAGTGCTGGGCCTCGAGGTCACCCACGATCGTGCCGTTGATGACGGCATCGTGGACTTTGACATTGCCCTTGATGCTGCCTTTCTCGCTGAGCACCAGCAGGCCGTTGTCGTCCTTGCCGCTGATGACGTTGCCCTCGACGTAGCCGTCGATGCGCAGGCCGCCGGAGAAGATGATGTCGCCGCGGATTTCCACGTTGGTGCCTACGAGGCTGGAAAGCCGCGTCACGTCGATCAAGTGCTTGCCTTTCCTTCGAAACATGACCACTAACCCTCCGGGTTATCCGCCGGCCGTGGAGGCGGCAGCGGCGTCGTTTGTCGGTTCACACGTGAATTCACGAATTCCAGCTGCTGATTCAGTGCCGTCACCTGTTCGCCGAGTGCCTGGTTGCGGTGCTCGAGCTCGGTTCGGGTCGCACGCTCCACGTCGAGCTCGACGCGGGTCCGTTGCAGCTCGTTCTGCAGGAGCGCGTTCTCCCGGCTCGTGGTGAACAGGCTGACGGGATTCAGCGATTCCGGCGCCCGCACGATCGCCACTCCAGCAGCGATCACGAGCACCGCGATCAGCACGCCCGGAAGCCACCCGCGCCAGCCGCCCCGGCCGGCGACCAGCTCCAGCCTCACGCGTGTCAGGCGCTGCGTGTCAAGGGCCGTGAGCGACACCTTTCAAAGCCCCACTCAGGCGCCGCGGTGCTGCAGAAAAGTCCTCGGCTCCACCGGCACGCCGTTGCGCAGGACTTCGAAGTGCACATGGGGTCCCGTGGAGCGGCCGGTCGAGCCGACGAGCGCGATGATCTGCTCGGGCAGCACCACGTCACCGCGGCGCACGAGCACGCGCGATGCGTGCCCGTAGCGTGTCGAAAGGCCGTTGCCGTGGTCGATCTCGACCGTGTAGCCGTACGCCGGCCTGAAACCCGCGTAAGTCACTCTGCCTCCACCGGCTGCCCGGATGGCAGTCCTCATGGGCGCACCGATGTCGATGCCGGTGTGGCGGGCGCGCCGGCCCGTGAACGGATCGATGCGAATGCCGAAGCCCGAGGTGATCCGGCGGCTGATCGGGATGTGATTCGGGAACGCCATGCTCGCCTGCTCTCTTGGCGCCATGGCGGCTTCGACGTCGTCCAGCCTCATGCTGACCTGGTCGAGATCGCGCTCGAGCTGCGTGAGCCCGATCTCGTCATCCACGTCTCCCGTCTCCGGCACGGGCACCCATGGCCCGCCGCTGGGCGCGGTGGTCTCTGCCGGCAGTCTCTCGGCCTGCGTGCCGGCCTGGACGGCGCCTGCCGGCGCAGGAGCAGCCCTCGGTCCCGTGCCCTCGATCGTCGCGAGCCGGCCGGCGAGCCCCTGGGCTTCACTCTCGAGCTGGATCAGGCGGCCGGAGAGCGAGCCGACCCGGTCGATCAGTGCGCGACGCTCCGGCGCCTCCAGGTTGCGGGCCAGCGACGAAATCTGCGCCGGAGTCGCGGCGGCGGTGTCGGTAGCCCGTTGTCCGTACCCGTAGCCAAGGCCGATGCCGCCGACGAGCGTGACCAGCAGCAGCACGGCGGTGGCAAGCAATAGCGTACTGGCCCGGAGCGTGCGCAGCCGCGACCCGGTGACCGATCCCGTGGACAGAATCACAAACGCCATACCGTCTCCACCAACCGTTGAATCCTGTCAGGGCGACGGGTGCGGGACTGTGATGACGCACACATTCGGGATACCGGAGCGCCGTGGACATAATCCCGCTACGGCACCGCCTCAAGCCGGCCGTGACCCGGTCGGCACCGCGCAGAAGACAGGCGAGTTACGGAGCTCGGGTCAGAGTCCTCCCACGTTAACCTCGACGCGCCGATTCTTCGCCCTGTTTTCAGGTGTGTCGTTGCTCGCGATCGGGTTATCGGATCCGTACCAGAAAAGCACCATCCGCGAGTCGTCGATGCCATGCTTTTCCCTCAGGTAGCTCGCGACCATCTCGGCGCGACTACGAGAGAGGCGCTCGTTGTGATCCTCGCTTCCGGTGTTGTCGGCATACCCGGCGATAGCGCGGCATCGCGGCACGCGCTCGTACAAAAAGCGTTTGCCCGAGCGCGACCCGATGGCATACTCGGCCTGGGATAGGGGTCAACGCACTTTCGTGCTTGCGCCCGTTTGTTGTTGGACACGCCGGCAGCGGTGCCTCTGAGGCCGCCGCCTGCGTTCAGCATGGAGGCTGAAGAATGGGGAATCGCGAGCACGCGGCGGGGGCCGCTCTTCTTGCACACGTCGTAATTGTGATTGGCTGCGGGACCTTGGCGCCCGCGCGAGCGGCGCAACTGCCGGATGCGCCGGCAGGCATGGTCCGTTTCTACAATATCGCCGACGCGGATTTCGATGTCCACTCGCAGTCACCAACCTCGCAGACGCAGGCGTGGATGCGCACTCACTACGCGCGCATGCAGGTCTACGCGCCGTACTTCGACTCGCGGCTGTCCTGGTATCCGAATGCGTGGGCCTACAAGGACAGCTTCGGCGCGCCGCCCGGCTCCTGGGTTGCCGTCCAACACCCGGAATGGCTCCTGCACGATGCGTCTGGCAACGCGCTGTATATCGACTGGGCGTGCTCCGGCGGCACCTGCCCGCAGTACGCAGCCGACTTCGGCAATCCCTCCTATCGTTCGTACTGGATCAGTCAGGCGCGGCAGGTCCTCGCCAAAGGTTACAAGGGGCTCTGGATCGACGACGTCAACATGGACTTCCGCACCAGCGACGGCAACGGGACCGACAGGGTGCCCTTCGATCCGCGCACCGGCGCCACCATGACGATCGCCAACTGGCGGCGCTACATGGCGGAGTTCATGGAGCAGATCCGCGCGGCGGTGCCAGGCGCCGAAATCGCGCACAACGCGGTCTGGTACGCGGGCTCCACGACGGATGCATACGTGCGGCGCCAGGTCGACGCCGCCGACTACATCAATCTCGAGCGCGGAGCGACGGACCGCGGGCTCGTATACGGCACGAGCCGTTGGGGATTCGAGACTTTCCTCAATTTCGTGGACTTCGTGCACGGCCGGGGCCGCAGCGTCATCATGATGGACTACGGCACGACCACTACCGACCGCGAGTTCGGCCTCGCTGGCATGCTGCTCGCCAATGCGGGCCGCGATATGCTCAGCAGCAACCAGCTCGCATGGACCACGCCGGTCCAGTGGTGGTCCGGTTACGATACCGATGTCGGAGAATCCAACGGATTGCGCTATAGATGGCAGGGACTTCTGCGTCGGGATTTCAAGTGCGGAATGGTGTTGGTTAACCAGCCAGGTGCGCCCGCAACAACCGTGACGCTGCCTGGCACCTACACGACTATCGAGGGGACGCGGGTGTCGTCCGCAAGCCTGCAGGCGCGGCAGGCGAAGGTGCTCAGGAGCGAGTGCACTCCCGGTGGCGGCGATATTGATTCTGATGAGGACGGGGTCGCATACGGTCAGGACAATTGCAGCACCGTCTTCAACCCCGACCAGTTCGACGCCGATGGCGATGGCTACGGCAACATCTGCGATGCGGACCTGAACAATACCGGACTGGTCACATTCGCCGATTACGCGATTTTTCGCAACGCGCTCGGCACGACGCACCCCGTCGCCGACCTGAACCATAGCGGGCAGGTCACGGCAGCCGATTACGCCATCGTGCGCAACACGCTGAGCACGGCGCCGGGGCCATCCGGCCTCTGTGCCACTACCCCAGCGATGCCGTGCACGCCCCCGTGAGGCAGATGCCCGCCTCCGGTGGCCGCAGCGTCATCATGATGGACTACGGCACGACCACTACCGACCGCGAGTTCGGCCTCGCCGGCATGCTGCTCGCCAATGCGGGCCGCGACATGCTCAGCAGCAACCAGCTCGCATGGACCGCGCCGGATCAGTGTTGGTCCGGTTACGATACCGATATCGGCGAGTCGAACGGAAAGCGGTACACGTGGCAGGGCCTGCTCAGACGCGACTTCCAATGCGGCATGGTGCTCGCCAACCAACCGGGGGCGCCGATCACCACCGTCACGCTGCCGGTGTCCTACACCACCCTGTCGGGCGTGCGCGTGAGTTCCGTGACACTCAGTGCGCGCCAGGCGCGCGTGCTCCACAGCGACTGCAACGGCGGCTGATCGCGGGGCTCCTGGTAGCTCTCGTCGCGACGGCGGCGTCGGGCGCCCTCGCCCCGGCGCCGGAGGGGCGCGTTCGCTTCTACAACATCGCCGATTCCGACTTCGACGAGTATTCGCGCGCTCCTTCCCGTGCGGAACAGGAGTGGATGCGCACGCATTACACGCGCATGCAGACGTACTCGCCTTACTTCGACGAGCGCCTCGCCTGGTACCCGCAGGCGTGGGTCTATCTGGACAGCTACGCGATCAAGCCGGCCTGGCCCGTGTTCCGCGAGCATCCGGAGTGGGTGCTGCGCGACGAGGACGGCGCCATGCTTTACATCGACTGGGGTTGCTCGGACGGAAGCTGTCCCCAGTACGCGGCCGACATCGGCAATCCCGGCTTTCGCGCCTGGTGGATCTCCCGTGCCCGCGACTACGTCCGCCGCGGCTATCGCGGTATCTGGGTGGACGACGTCAATCTGGATTGGCGTACCGCCAACGGCGACGGGAAGCGCGTGATTCCCCGCGACGTGCGGAGCGGCCGGGCGATGACGCTGCAGGACTGGCGAGGTTATTTCGCCCTGTTCATGGAGGAGCTGCGCCGTGCGCTGCCTGAGACCGAGATTGCCCACAACAGCATCTGGTACGCCGGCTCTCCCGAGGAGCCGCTCATTCGGCGCCAGATTGCGGCCGCCGACTGGATCAATCTGGAGCGTGGCGCGACGGACCGCGGCTTGCGCGGCGGCGGCGGCCGGTTCGGCTTCGAGACGTTCCTCTCGTTCATCGATGCCGTGCACCGGCAGGGCCGGGCCGTGGTGCTGATGGATTACGGCAGGACGACAAAGGAGCGCGAGTACGGGCTCGCCGCGTGGCTTCTCGTGAGCGCGGGCCGCGACCTCATGAGCTCCGACCAGCTCGGCTGGACCGCGCCGGGCCGCTTCTGGCCCGGTTACACGCTCGATCTCGGGCCCGCGCTCGGCCCGCGGCATCGCTGGCAGGAGCTGCTGCGACGGGAGTTCCGCTGCGGGCTTGTCCTGCTCAACCCGCCCGAGGCACCGCCCCGTGAGGCGGACCTCGGCGCGGACTATCTCGCGATCGACGCCCGGCCCGTGCACCGGGTCGTCCTGCCCGCGGCGAGCGCGGCCGTCCTGCGCACGGATTGCGCCCGCATCGGCAGCTCAGATGATGGAGGGCCTGATGTCGAGCGTCTTGACGACCAGATAGCGCATCCAGAGTGACCACACGGCCATGTCGATGAGCGCCGCGGTGGCGGCGCCTACCGCGCCGTAACGCGGAGCAAGCGCGGCAAGCAGCAGCGGCAGCAACAGCAGAGAGCCGACAGAGGCGAGCAGCGAGCGGTCCATGTGTCCGCTGAGCATCATGAGCCGCATGACCGGTCCAACCGCCGCCGTGGTCAGCTGCGCGGACGCGAGAATCACCAGCACCGCGTAGCCGCTCACGAATTCGGGCCCGAAGATCGCGAGAATGCGCCGTCCGGCCAATGCGAGCACGATCACCGCGGCCAGCGCGGGCCAGAACCTCAGCCGCGTGGCACGGTCCGTGGTCTTCTGCAGGTCCGCCTGCTCGGTCCGCGCGACCAGCCGCGCCGCCTCCGGCGCAGTGATGGAATCGACGGCGAACAGCCCGAAGGCGATCAGCAGCGCGATCCGGTAGCTCACCTGCAGGACACCCACTTCTGCGGTGGACATGTAGAAGCTGGAGATCACGACGGTGATCTCCGGCAGGTAGGCATTGAAGATGGAGACCCCGAGGAGCGGCACCGCGACTCGCAGCCACTGCCGCGTCTCGTATTCGCGCGCCGTCGTGGGTACCTCGCGTGCGAGCCGGTATTGAAAAAGCCATCCGGCGAGAACGGCGACGATGACGAAGGAAAACCATTGCAGGACCATGGCTGCGGTGGCCGTGTAGTGCTGTTGCTCCTGCGCGAGAGCCCAGAGAGCGGCGAGAAACAGCAGCGGCCGGACCACGTTCGCCCCGAGAAAGCTCTGCGCGAGCCAGGGGAACGCGTTTGCGGCGCCGCCGAAGTAGTTCAGCACGGCGAAGAAGGGCACCGTCGCCATCGACATCAGCATCGCCATTCGCCCGGCTGCCGGCACGATGTCCCGTACCATCAGGACGATGACGCTCCCGACGGCCGCCGTGACGAGCCCGCCGATCGCCGACACCTGAAAGCCGCGCCGCACGAAGCCCCGGACATAAGCAAGATTGCCGGTCGCCAGGCCCTTTCCCACGAAGCGTATTGCCCCCTGGGCCATCCCTGCCGTCGCGCATGTCGAGAGCAGGATGCACCATGAGAAGGAGATGACATAAATGCCGAACTCCTTCGCGCCCATCCAGCGGGCCATGAGCACCTGGCTGGCAAAGGTCAACCCCGCGCCGCCCAGCCTGCAGGCGAAGACGAAAAGGGATCCACCGATGAGGCGCGCGAGCTGACCCCGGCGGGGTTCGGCCGGCATGTCGCTGTTTGCCGGGGGGCGCACCCCCGTCATTGCCGCCGTCCGTGGATCATTTGGGGACTGGCTCACCTTTTTGCTCAGGGGCCTTAGGGTAAGCTCTTCCGGACAGACAGGCGACAAAACAGTTCCGAATCATGCATAGCTTGTCACCCACACCGCGCTTCGTGGCGCTGGCGGGCCCGCTGGTCTTTGCGCTGATGGCCATCAGTTCACTCGTGTTCATCGAACCCGCGCCCTACGATATCGCATTGCTCGGCATGCTCATGTGCTTCTTCGCGGCCGGCATGCGCGTGCCCCGCGAAATTCGTGTCGTCGGGCTGCTGCTCGGGGCCTTCGTGTTTGGCAACCTGCTGGCATCGGCCGTTGCTCCCGATCCGTTGCAGACCCTGCGCTCGCTGAGCATCCGCAGTTACATGGTGCTCGCGTGGCTCTTCTTCGTCTGCCTGGTGGCCACGGATCCGGAGCGGATCCTGCCGGCTCTGTGGAAGGGCTACCTGGTCGCCGCCCTCGGTGCGACGGTCTTCGGCGTATTCGAGTACTACGGCTTCGTACACAACGCCGAGTGGGCCGGGGGCCTTCGGGCCAAGGGGCCATTCAAGGATCCCAATGTCTACGGCCCGTTCCTGATACCTGCCGCCCTGTACTGCGTGAGCAGGTTGCGTCACGCCGAAATGACTCAGCGCATTATTTACGGTGCTCTGCTGCTCGTGTTCGTCTTCGGCGTTTTGCTCAGCTTTTCCCGCGGAGCCTGGCTGAATCTCTCGCTGTCGCTGGCGCTCTTGCTCCTATTCATTCTCTCGACCAGAAGGCCGCGCCGCGAAAAGGTAGGCATCACTCTGGCGAGCGGACTCGTGCTGGCGGCTGGAGCAGCCGTCGTGATCGGGGCGATCAGCTTCACGACCGCCGGGCAGCGTTTCCAGGACCGGGCGGTGTTTGCGAAGAACTATGACGTGCGGGAGGGAGGCCGCTTCTACACGCAGCGGCTCGCCCTGGAGCGAATGGGCAGGTCGCCGCTCGGCGTCGGACCGGGCCGTACCGACGAAGAGTTCGGCCTCGAGCCGCACAACCTCTATCTGCACGTCATCGTCGAGGGCGGGTGGATCGCAGGGCTCGCGTTCCTGGGCGTCATCGGGCTCACCCTCGCCGGCGCGGGACGCGTGATGCGCTGGCACTCGCCTTTGCGAGACGAATTCATCGTGGCGTTCGCGGCATTGCTCGGCATCCTCGCGCAAAGCCTGTTCATCGACAGCACGCATTGGCGCCACCTGTGGTTGATGCTGGCCCTGTGCTGGGCGCTGATCGCGGTCGCCAGGCGCCGGTCGCGGCCGACGCGCTCCGCGTTGGCGACCGCAGCCGCGGGCCAGAGAGCCGCGTGGCGAGCCTATCCCCGGAAGTTACGAGCGTGAACAGGAACATTACGGTCACGATCCGATTTTCGATCCTGCTGCTCGCGGTTGCGGCTTCGGCGGGTGCCGCCGAGCGCCCGCCCCGTGAGACGGTCACGACGCGCGTGCGGCCCGAGGTCGATCCCCTGGGAATGCGGCTCGGCGCCTGGAACCTCGATGCCTCGGCGGCACTCGGATACCTTCGCGATGACAACATCTTTGCGACGGATACTACCGAGGTCGACGACGACATCCTCCTCATCGAGCCGAAGCTGCTGCTGTCCTCCGGCTGGAGTCGTCACAGCCTGCGGTTGGGCGCGGAGGCCGGGATCGGGCGCTACAACGACAACGGCAGCGAGGACTACGACGACTCGCGCCTCTACATGGACGGGCGGATCGACCTGCCGAGCGGCAGCCTGGCCGGGGGGCTCAGCCGGTCGGACCAGCACGAGAAGCGCACGTCGCCGGACGACCTCGGCGGACTCGAGCCGACGACATACAGCCTGACCGCTGCGGAGCTCGCCTGGACGTTTCAGCCGGGCGCCCTGCTCGTCCGGCCGGATGTCCGCCACCTCTCGTTCAGCTTCGACGACACGCCTGTCGCGTCGACGACGAGCCCGGGTCCTCCCCAATGCCAGCCCTCCGCGACTCCCGGCGTAGAGACCTGCTCCAACACGGACCGCGATCGCGACGTGCTCGACGCCGGCTTGCGTGTCGGCTACGAGATGAGCACCGAATACCTGCTGTACCTGGAAGGCCGGCTCACGTCGGTGGACTACGACGACAAGGTGGATTTCGCCGGCTTCGAGCGCAACTCCAACGGCTACGAGCTCCGCGGTGGGCAGCACCTTCGACTTCGGCAGCACCCTCTTCGGGGAAGTGTATGCGGGCTTCCGCCACTGGACCTTCGACGATCCCAGCTTCGAGACGATAGACGGGCCTGCATTCGGCGCCGACGTGACATGGACGCTCACTCCCCTCACGACGCTCAAGCTCTCGGCCGACAGCACGATCGAAGCGACGACCATCGTCGGCGCGGCCGGCATCCAGCGCACCGCCTTCGGGCTGTCGGCCGACCATGAGCTGCTGCGCAACCTCCTGCTGTGGGCCAGAGCTTCGACCGCGACCGAGAACTTCGAAGGCATCGACCGCGACGACGACCTGCGGGAGCTGGGCCTCGGTGCCAGGTACCTCATGAATCGCCGCATTTACCTGATGCTCGACCTCGAAAACGAGAACCGCGACAGCTCCGGCAGCGACTCGAGCGGCCAGAAGTACAACATCAACAGAATCGGGTTGCGGCTACAGGTGAACCTATGACGAAGGACCCCGGCCAGCGCACGTTCGGTGCAGCACGGGCGTTGCGGCCGCTGCTGCGCGCTCTCCTCGCAACGTTGCTTGTGCTCGGGACGAGCGCTCACGCGGCCGGGGCCGATACCACGGCCCAGCCAGCCGCCCCGGACCCGGGCTACCGGCTCGCGGCGGGCGACAAGGTCCGCGTAGCGGTATACGGCCACGAGGATCTCTCGGGTGAGTTCGAGGTCGACGGCACCGGGCGGCTTTCGCTGCCGCTCATCCGCGAAGTGGCAGCCGCTGGGCTTACGGCGCGCGAGCTCGAGGAGGCCATCACCGCGAAGCTCAAGCCGGACTACCTGAAGGATCCGAAGGTGAGCGTCGCGGTGCTCAACTACCGGCCCTTCTACATCATGGGCGAAGTCCAGACGCCTGGCAGTTATCCCTACGTCAACGGCATGACCATCATGAACGCGGTGGCGGTCGCGGGCGGCTTCACCTACCGTGCAAAGAAGAGCAAGGTTCACGTGGTTCGCACGAACGGCGACGAGAAGCAGGAGCTCAGTCTGCCGCTCGAAGCACCCGTTCTTCCGGGCGACGTGATCGAAGTACGCGAAAGGTTCTTTTGATGAAAAACCTTTCCGATACCGCCGACGCCGCGCTCGGACGCCCGGTGGCAATCACGGCTCTGCAAACCGAGGACTCGCTCGGCCTCGACGAGGTGGTCCGCGTGATATCGCGGCATCGCTGGCTGCTCGTCGGCATCATGGCGGCTTCACTCGTGCTCGCCTTCCTCTGGACGCTGGTGGTGACGCCCCTCTACTCCGCCGAGGCGCTGGTCCTGATCGATCCGAAGGATCCGAGCATCGCCTCGCTCGAGGCCGTCTCACGCGGTCTCGCGGCGGACGAGGCCACCGTGCAGAGCGAGATGTGGGTGTTGTCGTCGCGCTCTCTCGCCGAGCGGGTCAGCCGACGGCTGCGGCTCGACGGCGATCCGGAGTTCAACCGTGAGCTGGGCGGGGACGCCGACGCAGCGGAAGTCCACACCAGGGTCATCGACCTCTTCATCAAGCGTCTGGACGTGCAGCCGCAGGAGAACTCGCGGGTCATCTCGGTGACTTTCAGGGCCGAGAAGCCGGAGCGGGCCGCCGAAATCGTCAATACGCTCACCAATGAGTATCTTCTCGCCGGACTGGAGGCGAAGTTCGACGCCACGCAGCGCACCTCCGTCTGGCTCGGCTCGCGGGTCGCCGAGTTGCGGGTGAACGTGGAGAAAGCCGAATCGAACGTCGAGGAACTGCGCCGCCGCTACGGTCTCGTGGCTGGCACTGGCGGCACGCTCTCCGCCCAGGAGCTCGGGGAGCTAAACACGCAGCTCATCATGGCGCGCGCAGCGCGTGCCGAGGCCCAGGCTCGTCTCAGGCGTGCGAAAACACTCGCGCGATCCGGGGGCGGCGTCGTCACCGCTTCCGAAGTGCTCGACTCGCCGCTCATCCAGCGCCTGCGCGAGCAGGAAGCCGAGCTACGCCGCAGCATTGCCGAGCTGTCGTCGGAGCTCGGCGAGCGTCATCCGCGCATGCTGCAGCTCCGCGCAGAGGCGGCCGACCTGCAGGCCAAGATCGATACCGAGGTCGGGAAGATCATAGCGGGCCTGCAGAACGAGGTCAGCATCGCATCTGCCCGCGAGTCCGCGCTGGCTGCCAGTCTCGACGCCAGCCAGAATCGCGTGGCACTCGGCAACGAGAAGGAGATCGCACTCCGCGCCGCCGAGCGCGAGGCAGAGGCGAATCGGGCACTGCTCGCCTCGCTGCTGGCGCGCCAGAAGGAGGCGCTGGCGGGTGAGGGACCTGGACTCGCAGCAGGCGGACGCACGCGTGATCGCCGCCGCCGGAGCGCCGGTGGAGCCGAGCTTCCCCAACACGCCAGTCGTGCTGGGCCTGGTCTTCCTAGCCTCGGGGGTGCTCGGGCTGCTCACGATCCTCGTGCTGGAGCTCCTCGACGGAGGCTTCCGCAGTGGCGAGCAGCTGGAACAGGCGACCGGCGTCGCCTCGCTCGGCTTCATTCCGAAGGCGCCCCTGGAGCCGGGTCAGTCGCTGTACGAGTTGATCCGCACGCGCCCCGCTTCGGCGTTCGGCGAAGCCTTGCGGACGCTCAACTGGAGCGTCGCGCTGCTCTCGCCCGACCGGCCGCCGAAGACCGTGCTGATCACGTCCGCGCAACCCGGCGAAGGGAAGACGAGCGTCGCAACGTCGCTCGCCCTGGTACAGGCGCTGGCGGGCCAGCGGGTACTGCTGATCGACGCCGATACGCGCCAGCCCACCTTGCACGAGGTGACCACTGTTCCTCGCGAGCCCGGTCTGCTCGACGTCCTGTCGGGACGTGCAACGCTCGAACAAGCACTGCGGCAGGCGAAGGACGGCGGATTCCACGTCATACCGGCAGGCGCGCCGACCCCCAACACGCCAAGCCTGCTGGCATCGCAGCGCATGGACGCTCTGCTCGCGGACCTGACCGCACGTTTCGACCTTGTCATTCTCGACTCCCCGCCCGTCATGGCCGCGTCGGATTCACGCATTCTCGCGCGCAAGATTGATACCACCGTGGTGGTGGTGCGCTGGGCCTCGACGCGGCGCGAGACGGTGCGGCTCGCCTTGCGGCAGCTCGAACTCGACGGCGCCGCCGCGATCGGCGCCGTGCTGACGCTGGTGGACGCGAAACGGCATGCTCAGTATTCGTATGGCGATTCCGGTGCCTACACCGGCGCGCTTGAGAAGTACTACGGCGGCTGATCCGGGGAAAAGCCCCCTGCGCATTCTGCTCGTGCTCGAGTCCGCGGGCGGGGGTGCCGGGCGGCACGTGCTCGACCTCGCAGCCGGCCTGCAGCGTCTCGGCCACGAGGTGCATCTGGCCTGGTCCCCGGTTCGTGCCGAGCCCGGGTTCACGGCGGACCTCGCCGACGCGACCGGGATCATCGGCCACCCCATCACGATGGCTCGCGCGCCGTCCATGAACGACGTCGCCGCTATCGGCACGCTTCGGCGGCTGCTTGACGCGCACCGGTTTGACGTCGTGCACGGGCACAGCTCCAAGGCCGGCGCCCTCGTCAGGATGGCCTGCGCGGGTCGCCGGGTGCCAACGCTGTACACGCCGCATGCGTTCATCACGCTCGATCCGGCGCTGGGCTGGGTGGCGCGGCTTTTCTACGGGACCGCCGAGCGCATGCTGTCCCGGTTCGGCGACCGCGTGATCTGCGTCTCCGCCGAGGAGCGGGCTCACGCCCTGGCGCTCGGCATCGCAGAGCACCGGCTCGCGGTCATACCGAATGGCCTGGCGCCTTTGCGCCCCGCGGACCGGCGCGCCGCGCGAAGCGCGCTCGGTCTCGGCGAGGCGACGGTGTGCGTAGGCTTCGTCGGCCGGCTTTCGCCGCAGAAGTCAGTCGCACGCCTCGTCGCGGCCTTTGCCCGGGCGTGTCCCGCCGGTTCGCGCGGGCGACTCGTGATCGTGGGCGAAGGTCCCGAACGGGCCGCGCTCGAAAGGCTCGCGGACGCCGCTGGAGCCCGCGATCGTGTGACGTTCGCGGGGCCAGGCGACGGGCCCATGCTCATGGCGGGGTTCGATCTCTTCGTGTTGCCGAGCCTTTACGAAGCCTTCCCTTACGTGCTCCTCGAAGCCGCCGCTCGCGGGCTGCCGATCGTCGCGACGGAGGTCGGCGGCGTCTCCGCGGTGGTGCGGGCAGACGAGAATGGCTTCATCGTCCCGCAGCTCCGGGCACCCGAGGAGATGGCCGCCGCGCTCGCGATGCCGATCGAGATGCTGGTGCGCGACCGCTCGCGCCGGGAGCAGATGGGGCGGCGCTCCGCCTCGATTGCCGCCGGCCTCGGCGTGGATGTCATGGTGGAACGCACCCTCGCGCTGTACCGCGAGCTGCTCGCTCAGTAGCTGTTGGTGCCCCGCAGGCAGACCCAGATCGTGCGGACGATGATGCTCAGGTCGAAGAGCACGGACCAGTTCTCGATGTAATAGATGTCGTGCTCTACGCGGCCGACGAGGTCGCGCTCGCTTTCCGTATTGCCTCTCCAGCCGTTCACCTGCGCCCAGCCAGTGATGCCGGGTTTCACCTTGTGCCGGGTGGCATACTGGTCGACCACGTCTTCATAGAGCTTGCCGCCCGCCTTTGCCTGGAGTGCGTGCGGCCGCGGCCCCACCACCGACATCTCGCCTCGCAGCACGTTGAACAGTTGCGGCAGTTCGTCGATGCTGAACCGGCGCAGGACTCTGCCTACGCGGGTGACGCGCGGATCGTCGCGCCGGGTGAGCTGGTCGGCCTGACTGTCCGTGCGATCCGTGTACATCGTGCGGAATTTGTAGATGCCAATGAGCCGGTTGTTGAAGCCGTGGCGTTGCTGGCGAAACAGCACCGGGCCCTTGCTCTCCAGCCTGATGGCAATTGCGGCGAACACCATGACGGGCAGGGCGACCAGCGTGAAGAGCACTCCCAGCGCGCGGTCCATCAGGCCCTTGGCCAGGGAGCCCCAGCTCGAGATGGGCTTTTCCATTACGTTGAGCATCGGCACGTCGAACTGGTGGCTGAGCCGGCGATGGAACCGGTCCAGGCCGATGAACTCCGGTGACAGGCGCACGTTCGTGGGCAAGACCGACAGGCAGTGCATGATCGAGAGCAGGCGATCCTGGGCGGACCATGGCAGCGCGATCAGCACTTCGTCCGTCGCGGTGATTGCGGGCCCAGGCGACGAGGTCGGCAATGTTGCCGAGCACCGGGCGCCCGGCGACGCTGCTCCCGATACGGCCGAGCCGGTCGTCGAAGACACCGACACTTCGTTCCACGGTTCATTGAGCCTCTCGATGTGCCGGATCAGCCGCTCGCCCGCCGCGCCACCGCCATAGACGACAATGTTGCGCCGGATGCGCCCCGCTACCGCGCCCTTTCGCACGAGTTCCGCCACCGCGAAGCGCGACCCGATCCCCAGCGAAACGATGAGCACGAACCAGGTGAATGCCCATACTCGGGAGAACTCCGTTGGAGATCTTCAGCGCAAAACCGCACGCGATGAACAGCAGGTACAGCACGGCATAGACGGCGAACTGCCGGCCTGCATGCCGCGCGGGTGACATCAGCACCGAGAACCGGTACATGCCCGCTGCGTACAGCGACTGGACCAGCAGCAACGAGAACAGCCCGATCGCCGTGCAGTACAGCTCGAGTTTCCCCTCCACCACCGGGGCGACGTACAGGAAGTAGATGGCGAGTCCCGCCAGGGTGGTGAGGCGCTGAAATCCGCGATACCCGCGATGCCCGCCACGATGCTCTGGGAAAGCGGGTGATTGCGGTAGCTGGTCTGTGCGCGCCCAGTGAGCAGCCGCTCTGCACTGAGTGACATGATGTTCCTGTGCCTGATCTTCTTATGGTTTGCCCGCACCCTACCCTTGTGTGCAGGCAAATGCCGATGACGTTGTCTCAATCTCTTCGCGACCTGATGGCTATAAGCAAGTTCGCGAAGCAGCCGGGAAACATAACGAGCCGTGACGGAGTCACAATTATGGTAACTGCGTCCCGGTGCGGTCCTCGCTCGACACTGCGGCAGTGCATAATGATCGATGCCCCCGAGCGTCATGCGCCGGATGAATAACGAATGAATGCACTCACTCGCGGCGAGCAGGTTCCCTGCGTGAGCATCGGCCTGCCGGTGTACAACGGTGAGCCTTACCTTGACGCCACCATTGCCTCGATCCTCGCCCAGGATTTCAGGGACTTCGAGGTCATTGTCTGCGACAACGCTTCCACCGACGCGACCCCGGCAATCGCTGCGGCATGGGCCGCCAGGGATGCTCGCGTGCGCGTGTTCCGAAACGAAACGAACATCGGCCTGGAGGGGAACTTCGATCGCAGCCTCGAGCTCGCGCGTGGCCGCTACTTCCGCTGGGCGGCGAGCGATGACCTCATCGCGACCGACTATCTGAGCTCGTGTCTGGCGCAGCTCGAGGCGGCGCCGGATGCGGTACTCTGCCAGTCCTGGCTGCACGTCATCGACGGCAGCGATCGCGTGATCGGTACCTACGACGGCGGTCTGACGGGCGCCGAATCATCGGACCCGGCAAGGCGGTTCGCAGCGGTGCTCTCCCGACACCTATGCACGCACGTCTTCGGCCTCGTGCGCACCGCGGCCCTGCGGGCGACCCGGCCATTCGCCTCTTACTACGGCAGCGACCGGGCCAGACTCGCGGAGCTCGTGCTGCTGGGCCGTTTCGTGCACGTGCCGAAGCCGCTGTTCATGAACCGGGAGCACCCGGCTCGCGGCTCCCGTGTCCTGCATCGCCAGGCGGCAGCTCGTCGAGGTTCGCTAACGCTGCTTCTCTACGGCGACTACTGGCGGGCTGTTACCACCCACGTGCATGACCGCGGAACCCGGGCCCGCTGTCGCTTGCAGCTCCTTCGCTGGTGGCTGCGCGACTGGAACCTGGCGCGCGTTGCGGCCGAAATTGCGGCCGGCTTCTACCCGCCGGTCGAGGAGGTCGTCCACAGCCTGAAGTTACGCTTCTACGGGCCGCTGCCCCAGGTGCTTCCGGTCACGCCGCCGCAGGAGCTGCCCTCCGCCGTGGGGCAAACGGGGCCGACGTCCGGGATCGTTAAGTCTGCGCGACCAGCAAGCAGAATCGCCGTCGCTATTCCCGTGTACAACCAGCCCGGCGACCTCGCCCGGACGCTTGCCTCGATGGATCGGCAGCACGCGTGGTTCGAGTTCTTCATCGTGGATGACGGCAGCAAGCCGCCGCTCTCGCTCGACCCGGCCGCCTATCATCATCCACTGCACGTCATCACCCTGCCTGTGAATCGTGGCTGCACGGTGGCGCGCAACGCGGCGCTCACGCGGGTCTTCGATGAGCGCTTCGATTACGTGGCCCTGCAGGATGCCGGTGATGTGGACGTCGGTGAACGAATTGCGCGCCAGGCGCAGTTCCTCGACACTCATCCGGACATCGCCGCGGTAGGCGCGTGGGCCGAATACGTCGACCGGGCGGGTCGGCACCTCTTCGTACACCGGGCCCCGGCGACGGCGGCCGAGATCCACACCCGCATGCCTTACGTGTCCGCCTTTACGCATCCGGCCACGATGATTCGGGTGAGCGCGCTGGTCGCCGTCGGTCTCTACGACGAGGCGTTCCCGATCGCCGGCGACTACGAAATGTTTTTCCGGCTGACCCGCACCTTCTCGACGGCGAACCTGCAGGAAGTGCTGATCAAGAAGGAGAATCACCCGAAAAGCCTTTCGCTCGGCAAACGTCGCCTTTCGCTGCTGTACCGGCTCCGCGCGCAAGGAAGGCACTTCTCCTTCGGATCGGTGCACGCTTATCTCGGCGTCGCAAAGACGTGCGTGCTGTTGCTGCTGCCCTACGGGCTCGTGGAAGCCGTCAAGCGGCGCCGCGGCTTCGCGACATAGTCACACGACCCGCGACGTCGCAATTACATAATCCGGCAAATTAAACCCACGCATGCGACACGCTTGGTATCCTTGATGAAGCACACCGCGCCGACAAATCAAAGATGAAGTGCGCGCCAAAACTCCTGATCATCGGCATCGATTCGGGTGACCGCCACTTGTTGCGGCGCTGGGCCGACAGCGGCGACCTGCCCCACTTCGGGCGGCTCTTCACCAGGGCGGCCTGGGCGGATTCCGGAAACTTGCCCGGCATGGTGGCCGGGACCGTGTGGCCCACCTTCTATACGGGCGTGCGTCCGGGGCGCAGCGGCCGCTTCCGCGCGACGGCGCAGTTCGTGGCCGGCACCTACCTGCACCAGGACATCGATTTCGCGCACCACCCCTTCCCATCCTTCTGGGACGTGATCGGCGAGGCCGGCCGCCGGTCCGTCATCGTCGATGCGCCGTTCACGTTCCTGAGCACGGCACCGAACGTCAAGCAGCTCATGGACTGGTGCGTGCACTCCGCCTGGAAAGAAGGCGTCACAGTCAGCTCGCCGCCGCAATTCACCGATGAGGTCCGCGACCGCTATGGGCGCGATCCCGTCGGCAAGTGCGACTTCGCCGTGCTCGACACGCCGACCGACTTCGTTGCCTTCCGCGACGGCCTGCTCCGCCGTATCGAACAACGAACCGCGCTTACGCTCGACCTGCTCGCCATCGAGCCCGCGGACCTGCTGCTGCAGGTCTTCAGCGAATGTCATTGTGCCGGTCATCAGATGTGGCATGTGCACGATCCCAGCCATCCTCTGCACGACGCCGCGCTGCTGGCTGAGCTCGGCGGCGATCCGCTGCTCGCCGTGTATCGGGCGATGGACGCGGGGATCGGCCGGCTGCTGGCGGCGGTGGCGCCGGAAACCCGCGTGATGGTCTTTTGCAGCCATGGCATCGGGCCGGCATATACCGGCACACATGTGCTCGACGAGATTCTGCTGCGACTCGAGGGCCGGGCCTCGCCACGCAGGCGTCATGCGGTAGCCCAACGGATGGTCGCGCTCTGGACGCGTCTACCCGAGGGCGCACGTACCCGGCTGACGCCCCTGCAGAAGCGACTATGGCCCGGCCTGAAGTCAAGCCTCGTGCAGCCGGGCAAGGCCCGACGGAAGTTCTTCGAGATCATCGTCAATGACGCCATCGGCGGCATCCGGATCAACGTCCGCGGCCGTGAGCCCGACGGCATCGTCGAGCGCGGGGCCGAGTACGACGCGACCTGCAGCATGCTGGAGCAGGAACTGCTTGCAGTGACGAACGAGCTCACGGGCCAGCCACTTGTGCGCCGTGTCACCAAGGCACGGGATCAGTACCCGGGCCCGCAGGTGGACCTGCTGCCCGACCTGCTGGTCGAATGGAACCGGGTGGGCCCCATCGGCGTGGTGACGTCGCCGCGGATCGGACGGGTCGAGAGGAAATTCGTGTTCACCAACCACCGTACCGGCGATCACACCGAGGACGACGGCCTGGTGTTCATGCTGGGGCGCGCCGTGGCGCCCGGCTATCTCGGCGCGGTCTCGGTGGCGGACCTGGCCCCCACGATCACCGCCCTGTTCGGCGTGTCATTCGACGGCGTCGACGGCCAGCCGATCCTGGGCTTTCTCCGCCAGGAGACGACGGGAGCCCTTGCCCCGGCAGTCTTCTAAGGGAGCCCTGCGGCAGCCACACAAAAAGAAAAACCCCGCACGCGGCGGGGTTTTCTGCTGAAGCTCGCGAAGGCCTAGACGGTCTTGCGACGTCGCAGGGTTGCCAGCCCGGCAAGCGCTGAACCCATCAGCCATATTGCCGCGGGTACCGGTACCGCTTGGAGCGTCCAGTGGCCGCCATCAACTTCACTGGAGTAGACGCCGTTGCCCTGGAGATTATTGGACGCTGGACCGGGAAGAGGCGTGTTCACCCCGGGGGTCGGAAAATTCAGAAAGCACTGGCCCGCTGAATTGGCCAACTGGAATTGAACCGGTGTCGTTGCCGACATCGTGAACGCGCTGATCACGTAGCCGCAGCCCGCGGTGTAACTCGCGGCGGTGTTGGTGGTCACCGAAGCCAGGTTGATCGAAACGCCGTTGCTCCACTGGTAATTCAGACTGATCAACGCCCCTACCGGTATGGGCCCGAAGTTGGCCGGGTCCGTGATACTGGGGCTGGAGAAGGTGAGGCTGCCAGAACCGCCCTGCCCAGGATCAGGCGTCCACGCGTAGACAACCGTCATGGCGGATGCGGGACCGGCGAGGAGCAACGTGGCTATGGCGAAGGCTGAGAGCCGCTGGACCGTTACTGTTGGCATGGAATATTTCCCCCGAATCGTCTTGATTCTTCTCGAGTCCACAATACATCCCTCTGTCCGGGCCTGTCTTCACCCAAATGGGTGAGGTCACACGAACTAACCTCGCGACATAATGTGGTGACCTCCGGATTCACCTAAAGATAGAAAACATTGTATTTCATCACCTTAAAAGACATTCAGCAGGCCACCGCAAAGAATGCACGTCCGTGCCAAGTCCGGGCTTCGGCAACATTCAGCCCCAGTCCCTGACCTGCTCGCCCGTCGCCCGCGCAACGCGAGTCACCACTATTTTGGCTAGCCGCAACTTGCGGCACATGCTAAAGAGGACCGCACTGCGCGCTAAAGAGGACCGCACTGCGCGTCAGAGTCGAGATACTGCCCGGAGCGACCGAAGCCGTGTCACTGCGCCGTCTCGTCGTCATCGCGCTTTCCGTCGTGGGAGCAGTACTCCTCGCGATCGTGCTCTACCTCGCTTTCGCTGATCTGGGCCGACACAAGGGCCAGATCGAGGCCTTCGTGACGAAGCAGATCGGGCGGCCTTTCGCGATCGATGGGGCGCTCGAGCTCAAACTGCTGCCGTCAGTATCTCTCCTCGCCGAGCGCGTTCGCCTCGGCAACGCCGAATGGGGCTCGAAGCCGCAGATGCTGGAGATCGGGCGCCTCTCGACGCACGTCGGCCTGTGGTCGCTGATCTCGGGCCCCGTGGATGTCCGTTCGTTCGAGCTGAGCGACGTCTCGGTTCTCCTCGAAAAGAACTCCAAGGGCGAGGGCAACTGGGCCTTCGGCAGCGGGGCTGCACCAGAGGAGGCGCCCCCGCCCGACGCGGGCGTCACCGAGGTCCCGGCGGTCATCCAGCACGCAAAGCTCACTAACGTCGAGGTGACCTACCGCGAGCCCGGGACGCCGGACCGGGTCGCGCTCCTCGAGACGCTGGCCATCGAGCCGGGAACAGATGGCCTCCTGGCGCTCTCCGGGACGGGGAGACTCGACAAATACAACACGACCGTGGCGGGACACCTGGGGCCCATCGATGCGCTCGTCTCCGGGCGGAACATCCGCATGTCGATCCAGGCCGCGATCGAAAGGCTGCGACTCGACATCAACGGCAGCATCGGCAGTCTCGATCCGCTCGACGGCGCGGACCTCAGCCTGAAACTCGAGCATCCGGACCTTGGCAAGATGCTCGAGAACCTTCGAATGCCAATCGTCGCAACGGGCACTCTGAACGTCGACGCCCGACTGAAGGACGCCGGCAAGCTGAGCCGGCTCGATCTCGATGCGAAGCTCGGCGACATCACGGCCAAGGCGGACGGAACGCTCCAGACTCTCGGCCTCCCCGGCTCGGATCTGCGATTCGAAGTCTCGGTCGCCGACGCCGGCCGGCTCGCGCGGGTCTTCGATGTGACCGGCGTGCCGGCCGGGCGCCTGACGGCCGGCGGCCGCGTCGCGTCCTCGGCGGAGAAAATCACGCTCGACGGGCTCAGCGCCAAGCTCGCCGGGGCGCAGGTGAAAGCCGACGGCACGATCCGCCTGGCTCGCGACCGGGATGCCGAGATCCGATTCGAGCTCGGCGTCGAGAACCTGATGAAGCTGCGCAAGGGGCTGCCGGATATGCCGTTCTCCATGAGCGGCAAATACGTCGAAAGCGGCGCCAAGCTCGAGCTGAAGGACGTCAAGTCGCGCATCGGCGCAACCGAGCTTTCCGGATGGGCCTCGGTGACCAGGAATGACAAGAGACATGTCGAAGCAGAACTAGCGACACCCCGCCTCGACCTGACGCCGTTTTCCAGGAAGGAAACTGGCGGCGACGCCACCGCGCAATCGGCCGGCAAGGCAAGCACCTCGGCTGCGGACGCCAAGAAGCCGCCGAAAGAGCCGAAGAGCAAGTACGTCTTCAGCGAGAAACCGCTGGAGCTCGACGGGTTGAAGGGTATCGACGCGAAGCTGCATTTCGCCGCCGGCGAAGTAAAGCTCGGCGCGGGAATGCTGAAGGACGTCAATGGCACGCTGGTCGTCGATGCCGGTCAACTGGCGTTCGAGGGAACCGCGACAGACGGCACCGAGGGTACGCTCGACAGCGCACTCAAGCTGAAGACGACGAGCGAGGGAGCCGCCGACATCGACCTCAACTTGGCCGTGAAGAACATGCGCGCCGGCTTTGCAGCCGGCGAAGGGATTGACCCTCGCCAGGTTCCGCCGACGAGCATCGAGGCGCATCTCCGGACGAGCGGCGTTTCGGCACGCCAGGTGGCGTCGCGTGCCAACGGCCAGGTCCTGCTGACGCAGGGACCGGGCAGGATCCGGAGCGGCTTCATCGGCATGTTCGGCGGCGGCATCTTCTCCGAACTTGCGGGCAAGCTGAACCCGTTCTCGGCGCAGGACCCATACACCGAGCTGGACTGCATGGTGGCCCGGGTCGACATAGTAGACGGCCTTGCGACGGTCGCGCCCGTTCTCATGCAGTCGAAGAAGGTCACCATCACGGCCCACGGCAACGTGAATCTGCACACCGAAGAGCTCACGATTGACTTCGGCACCCGCCCGCGCGAGGGCATTGGCGTCAGCGTGGGAATGTTTACCAACCCCTTCATCAAGCTCGAAGGGACGCTCGCGAGCCCAATGGTGGCAATCGGCGCGAAGGGCGCGGCATCCGGCGCCCTCGCCGTGGCTACCGGCGGCGCATCAGTGCTCGCGCAAGGGCTCGCGGACCGCGCCATGGGAGAAGCGGACGCGTGCAAGACGACGCTCGAAGAGGCCTCGCGCCCTGCCGCGCGGGCGGATGACGTGGAAAGAACCGACGCCAAGCCCTGACTGAGCCGGGGCTGATGGAAGTTACGGCACCACCTCGAGCCGTCCGCTCCCGGTGGTTGTTTTCCTTGCTTCTAGCTGCTGGATTCCGTCGGGTTCCGTGATGTCGGTCCGGTTGAAGTCCAGCGCAACGATGGACTGCCCGTCCTGGGACCGGATCACCGTAAAGAACATTTCGAAGCTCTCGCTGAACGGTGTGGTGCCAGAGGGGACTCCCACACATCCTCCTGTAAATGAGCCATCGATTTGCAGGATCACGGATGACTGGGTAGTGCCGCTTCGGTCTGCTGCGACGATGCCGCTGGCTAAGAAGGTTTTGCTGGGGCACGGCCCGCTCAAGTCGAATAAGTCTGTAACTCCACTATAGGTTCCACTGTTATTGAGAACCGTGAAGGTCTCGTTCACGCCCACCTCCACCGTGATGGATGCCGAGATAGTCGCTATGGAAGTGCCATGGTTGGGGGAAAGGGGAACGGGGCGGTAGTCATCGAACTCACTAAGAATGGTTTGAGTCACCTGACCGGTCAGCACCGGAACCACCTCGACCGTGGCCTCCCCGAAGGCGTCGGGATCCACGACGCTGGCGGCCCGCACGGTGAACGTGCCGGTCCCAGTTCCAGCCGTGAAGACACCCGCCGCCGTGATGGTTCCACCGCCATTGGGCAAGGACCAGTTGACCCGCGGGTCGGTCGTACCATGGACATCAGCGGCGAAATTCACTGTCCCTCCGGGCTGCACCATGGCGCCGCCCGGAGTCACAACGACGCTGATGTTGACGCACTTGTTAGCGAGCAAGCGCTCGCGCTCGGTTTCGGAGCCCTGGAACAGCGCCGAATAGGCGTAATAACAAAGGATGTCGAGATCGGTGGCGGACGCTTCGCTGATCAGTCGCCGTTCCGTGCCGACCTGCAGATTCAACGCGTCGAGAACCGGCGCACCGAACTGTACCGACCCTGTCCGGTCGAGGTCGAACCCTTCTCGCCGGTTGGCGTCCCCGGTGTAGCCGTCGCCGTTCAGGTCGTAGCGGCTGTAGTCGCGTGAAGTAGGCTGTACCTCGACCTCCAGGTCCGGTTCCTCGAAGTAGCGGGGAATGAAGGCCGCGATGTCGGTCTCCGTGAATTGCCCGTCCTCGCTGACGTCGAGCAGCGTGCGCCGCACTTTCCACGTGGCCGGGTCGGGGTCGCTGGCGGGATCCAGGCTGAGCACGGTGGCGTAGGCGTCGATCTGGTTAAGGGGTTCGGACGCATTGGCCGTGATGGCCGAGATCGTGTCGGCCAGGGGCCGTCCGCGCAATTCGGGCGAGACCATCCACAGGAACGACGCCAGACCTGCCGCCTGCGGCGCGGCGAAACTCGTGCCCTGGGTCGTCCCGTTATTCACCATCGTCGGGATGCCCTCGCCGACGGCGCTCACGTCTTCGCCCGCGTTGGAGAAGGCCGATCGCTGAATCGCCCCCGGCTGCGTGCTGCCGACGATCAGCACGTTCGCCGCCGGGATCCGGCCCGCCGGGCCCAGGGCAGCCACGTAATCATTGAGCTCCGCCCGTTCGTCCGGCGTCACCGTCAGCGACGGGAAGCAGGGGTCGCCGGGACAGGCCTGGCGGGTCGGCTCCCAGAGTGCCCTGTCAGCCGTGAACGACAGGTCCGGATCCGCACGCGCGGCAGCATTGAAACGGCCACCGAAGTCCGCAAGTGCGGTACCCGGGTATATGCGGGCGATATCTTCGTCGGCCTCGTTGCCTGCGGCCGCGGTGATCAGCACGCGATCCGCCAGCGGCGCCAGGATGGCTCGCACGTCTGCCGCCGCCTTTCCGCGCTCCAATGCGTCCGGTGCCTCCAACTGGTCGGGCGTGCAGGGATCCGAGCACGTCAGGAGGCCAATCGACGTGTTGACGACGACTTTTCCCGTCGGCGGCACCGATGCGCCAACCCCAATCGCGACGCCGGTTCCGGTCAATCCCTCCAGTTGGACGGTGCGGATGTCGAGGCACTCGGGGAATGGGTTGGCCCCCGTCGGAACCCTTCCATCGAGGGTAGCGGCGAGCGTTGTCGTGACGTCATAACCGTGGAAGCCCGCGCCCGGGTTCGTGCCGCCACCGCCTATGCCGTTACCGTCGACGCTGGGGACCTCGATCAGGAAATCCGTATACGCGCTGTTGCCGGGAATCGGGCGCGTAAAATAGTCGGCGACCATCACCACGGGTCTGTCCGTGCAGCCACCCGCCAGCGAACTGACGTTCCAGGCCGCGGGAAAGCGCGAATCCTGCAGGTGCCGTATGGCGGCTTCGGCGTTCGCCGGCGAAGGCGGAGCGATGTTCGCCACGTCTTCCCGTCCGATCAGCGCAAAGTTGATCCCCGCTGCGGCCGACAAGCCGTCCGCCAGCGCCTGCAGCGCAGCGGCGTCGGTCTGGCGCGGCACGGCGACCACGACTGTGGGAAAACCCGCACGCATGCCGACGATGCCGCCACCAACCGACTGCAACGCACTGTTCACCTCGCCGACCGTCGCATCGCCCAACAGCGCCACGTCGACGCGCGTGAGGATCACGCCGTTCTCGATGTCGGCGTCGAGCGCGGGAATCGGGAACATGTCGGTGAGCGCCGAGATGGCGAGGTCGCCCGGTTGCCCCTGGAGCAGAACGCCCTCCGCCGGCCCCGGGATCACGGGATCGCCCGTGAGCGTAATCGTCAGGTTTGCTGCCGCGAGTGGCGCCACGCGATCCTGCCGGATGGTGAACGTGTCGCTGCTGGTGGCCGCGGCACCGGGCGCGAGGTCGCCGAAGGCAAGCGCCGCATCAGTGACGACCGTCGTCGCCGCCTCGCTCGTCACGGTGCCGGTGACATTCTGCAGGCCCAGCGTGCCGGTGTTGTTGGCACGAACGGTATAGGTGTAATCAAAGACCGTGCGTCCGACCCGCGTGCTCGAAACGAGCGTTATCGAATCCGCGGTCAGGCCTGCGGGCCCCGCCACCGCCAGCATCAAGGCACTCGGATCGGCGCCTCCGCCCGCCGGGTCCCCTCCGCCATCGCCGCCGCCGGCAGACCCGCCGCCTCCTCCGCACGCTGCGGGCAGAGTTGCGACCAGGCCGATGGCGAGCAAGCGGTACATCGATCGACCGATGATGGTCATGACCGTCGCCGCCGGCCTGCACGCCAACCGACGGCCAGCCACGTGGTGCCGAGCAGCCACCCGGCCGCGGGCGCCGGGAGGACCACGGCCGTGTTACCGCCATCAATCACGCCGAAGGGTTCCGGGTTCACGATTTCAAATAACTGCGAACCGGGCGTTCCTCCACCCAGGTAATCAAAGCTCACGGCAAACCCCGGAAGGACGGCACCCGGCGCAAGCCCGCCTGCCGCTGCCAGCGAGTCGAAGAAGCCCGCGTCTGGCAGCCCCGCGTCCGGTTGCACTACGAGGGAGTTCCACTCGGGTGGCGACGCCACCACGGCAAGATTTGCGTACACGCCCAGGTCGAAATAGACCGTGACCTCGCGCAGTGGTCCGTCCAGCGTGTCGTTGCCGAGGGTGTAGTCGTAACGCCAGCTGTCACCGCCGAGGTTGGTGGCGGTGTAGGTGAGAGTAGTCGAGGAGGCGGAACCCGCTGCAAGCAGGGCCGTGGTGAAAGCGATCAGGCGCAAGCCCATACGTTCCCCTTCGACGCGAAGGCGAGACTCCAGCAGGCAGACCCGGAGGCAGCGGCGGCTGCACCCTCGAGTTTGTTCTTCTTGCTACCGGGATCCCGCTCGTAGGCCAGGCGTCTTTTTATGATTGTGGCCCTTTGCTGTCCTGCTTCTTATTTCATAGTTGCCGCATTCTGTCCATCAACAGGGGCGCCTTATGTCAACAAGGTGCCGACCCTCCGGCACGTCATCGGCATCGGTGACTATGCGCGTGTGTTGGAAGTTGGCGCACCCGGAGAGACTCGAACTCCCGGGGCCGGGCCCATCACGGTGGCGTACACGGCATCGCCGGGGTAGCCGCGCACAATCCGGACGGGCCAGGCGCCGTGTTGAGCCGGTTTCGCAGGATGGTGTAGTCGGCCACTGTCACATGCCCACTGTGGTTCAGGTCTGCGACTGGATCATCCGTATTCAGGAGATTTCGCAGGATCGTGTAGTCGGCTACCGTGACTTCCCCGCTGTTGTTCAGGTCCGCATCGCAGATATTGCCGTATCCGTCATCGTCGGCGTCGAATTGATCGCGATTGTAGACGCTGATGCAATTGTCCCGACTATCGTAGGCACCATCAGCATCGGCATCCGGGAGCAACTGCCAGGCCACACCGTAATCCCAATCGAAACTCCCCGTCCGCGTCACCCGCAAGGCGTATTGCGCATTGGCGGGGACCACGAACGAGATGTTTTCGGTGTTCTCGAGAGCGCTCGCCGAGCTCGCGACCACCGCGTCACCGTTGCCGAGATCGATCACCGCCACATTCAGATCCTCGAGCGTTGCGGCCGGATCGAAATTGTCGGCGGCTCCGCCCGCGATAGCCAGATTCCAGACGAGTGAGGCTGTCAGCAGCGACGGCTGAGCCTGGACAGGAAGCGGATAAGTGGCCGTGGTGTTGCTGCCGTTGAGTCCGCCGAAATGCGGGTCATAGTCGAAGCCCCGGCTGGCGACGGTGGCGGCCGCGTTGCCGTCTTCCGTGCTGTTCTGCTCGCCGCCTGCGATGATCCAGTAGCTGTTGCGGACATTCAGCTGTCCTGCACCGTAGCGCCGATCCAGGCCGTTGTCGGTCCGATCCGCGACCGTACCCCGGTAGTTCGCGAGATCGATCGAAGTCGCATTGTGCGTGACACGATCGGCACCGGCCATCAGCGCCGCCTTGATCACCTCGGAACGTTCCGCATTCCACACCACGTCGCCGGCGCGGTTGGTCACGCTGACCGACACCGGATCCGTGGACAGCCCCGAATTGGCGTGGCCCGCCTGAACCAGCAGCGCCGCGGCAGCAGACACGTGCGGGGTCGTGCTGATCGTGGAATCGGCCGGGTCGACGATATCGGGGCGTGCGCGGCCCGCCGTGTAGGTGCCATCCACCGCCGCCGAGCCCAGCAACTGCTGGCCATCGCTGCGACCGACCGCTATCACGTTGTAGGCGCTGGTCAGCAGGCCCAGATTGTTGGCGGTGTTGCCATCGCCGTTGTCCACCGCCACGACCTGGATTGATTCGTCGGTCCCGACCAGCCAATCCAGGCGGGCCAGGACGAAGGAATCGAAATTGGAGGCAGTGCCCACCCAGCTGTGGTTCGTGATGCGGCTGGTGGATACCTGCGGAGCGGCGCCGCCGATGCCGGCGGTGGTTTGCAGGAGTCCACCGCCGAGCCAATGGCCCGCGGAGAAGACTGCGATGTTGCCGATAGCGGGGGCAATGGACGTGGAAATCCCGTAGAAATCCCGGCCAACGGCCGTGGCGAAGCCCGAGTAGAGCCCGGCGCTGGAATTGGACTCGTCGGTGATGGTCTTGCCGGCGAACTCGGCATCGAAGACGTCGGGCATCCACGTCGGCTGCCCTCCGACCTGGGTGGTTGGTTCCACCTGGCTGACGATCACGCCCGCACCGTCGGGGATGGAAGCACCGAGTTCCTGCTGCAACCTGCTGAAGCCGATGTCGTGCCGGTAATCCGCGGCGGCGACCGGCGACGCCAGCGCCAGCGGGAACGACACGACCGGGACATCCGGCTGGGGCATCGTGAACGTGGCGGGGGGCTGGTCCTCGGCCGGCAGGCTTGACTCGTTGAGCGCCGGGTCAGCAGCGGTGATGCGGTAGCTGTAGGTCTCACCAAGCGTCAGGCCCGTCAGGTTGAAGGTGTGCCCGGGCAGGATGAACGCGTCGTAGAACTGCTCCGACACCGGCGCCAGGATCAGAAGCCTGCCGTCCGCCGGCTCGTTCGTTTGCCAGGAGACGGTGGCAGAACCGTCCGAACGTGTGACGATCGACACATTCGAGATGACCGGTGGGGTCGTGTCCTCCAGGATGCCGAAGCTCCTCATCACGGGCGTTGCCGCGGCATACGTGCCGTTCCCCGCCTGGGAAGCCTCCAATGTGCATGTGCCGGTAGCAACGAGCATGACCGTCGCCCCGCTGACCGTGCACTTGGCCGGTGTCTGAGAGGTCAGAGTGACCGGCAGTCCCGACGTCGCGCTTACGGAGGGTGCAAACGAACTCGTATTCAGGGTCTGGTCGGCAATGGCGGGGAAGTCGATGCTCTGCGCGAGCAGCGCCGCCGTGACCGAGAAGGACTGCGTCACCTGCGGCGCCGGCGCATAACTGGCATCCCCGGCCTGGTCGGCATGCAGCGTGCAGGGGCCCGTGCTGTGCAGGCTGACCGTCGTGTCGCTGACCGTGCAGACCAACGGAGTGCTGGTGCTGAAGCTGACCGCGAGGCCGGAGCTGGCCGTGGCGCTGACCGCGAAGTCCCCGCTGTCGACGCGCCGGTCGGCGAGCGCCGCGAAGCTGATGCTCTGGGTCAGCAGCGATGCATTGAAGTTGAAGACCACATCCACGTAGTAGTTGCTGCTCCTGAATGACTGGGTCGGGAGCGTGGTCGCCGCCGTGTATTGGTAGAGCCCGTTCGGGCCGTCGGTCCCATCGGCGAGGCCGTGCACCGGGCCGGTACCGACCTGCTGGGTGAAATAGTCGAGCGTGCTGACGTAATCGCCCGAGGCACTGAAGTACGACACCACGTAGGTCGTGCCCGCCGTGATCGGGACGGGTGTCGGCAGCGCCACCTCCTGCCAACCGGAGGCGGTCTCGCCGGTGAAGGCCTGTTGGGCGAGATTGGTGCCGGCACTCGTCCACAGGTTCCCGGTATGCAGGCCGGTTGCACCGGCGGGCTTGTAGTAGCGCAGCGCCGTGATGACGCCATCGGCGTCCGCGCGGAACCTCATCCCGAGCTCGATCCCGCCCGCCGGGTCATGGTCGTTGGAGACCGGGTTCGTGGGCGCTTCGCTCGGCGGGAACACCCGGCACGGGCACGCGGCCGTTGCGGCGATGGTGAACGACCAGCTCACGTCCGCAGCGAGTGCATTGCCCGACGGGTCCCTGATGCGCGGGTCGGTCGTGCCCCCATGGACGATGGCGGTATAGGTCGCCAGCAGACCGAGCGTCGTGGAGGGCGTGAGCGTAGCCGTCTGTGTGCCGCTGTCGTAGGTGACGCTGGCCGGCACGGACGCGTTGAGCGCGTCCCGCAGCTCGAACGTGACACCGCTCACCGTGCTGGCATCGAGCGCTTCGCTGAAGGTCACGGTGACCGTCGAGTTCGACGGCACTCCCGTGGCAGCCGTCGCCGGCACGTGCGCGGTCACGGTGGGAGGCGTGATATCGGGAACATCGGGGATGAAGAGCACGTCGGCATAGTAATTACTGCTTCTGAACGACTGCGTCGGGAACGCGGTCGTCGCGGTGTATTGATACAGGCCGTTGGGGCCGTCCGTCCCGTCGGCCAGTCCGTGCACCAACCCATTGCCGGCCTGTTGCGTGAAGTAGTAGTTCACGCCCAGGTAGTCGCCGGAGGCAGTGAAGTACGACACGACGTAGGTCGTGCCCGCGGTGATCGGGACCGGCGTCGGGAGCGTGACCTCCTGCCACCCCGACGCGGTCTCGTTGGTGAACACCTGCCGGGCGAGATTGGTGCCGGTGCCCGTCCACAGGTTGCCGGTATGCGTGCCGGTCGCACCGGCGGGCTTGTAGTATCGCAGCGCCGTGATGACGCCATCGACGTCCGCGCGGAACCTCATCCCGAGCTCCATCGCGCCCGCATTGTCGTTGACGAGTGGGCTCGTGGGCACCTGGCTCGGCGGAAATACCATGAAGGATTGCGGAGCGGGTCCGGCGGTGGTGAACGACCAGCTCACATCCGCAGCTAGCGGATTGCCCGACTCATCCTTGATGCGCGGGTCGGCCGTGCCGCCGTGGACGATCGCCGTATAGGTCGTGAGCGTGTCGAGCGCCGCGGAAGGCACGAGCGTGGCCGTATGCGTGCCGCTGTCATAGGTGACGCTCGCCGGCACGGACGCGTCGAGCGGATCCCGGAGTTCGAACGTGGCACTGCTCACCGTGCCGGGATCGAGCGCCTCGCTGAACGTCACGGTGACCGCGGAGCTCGCCGTAACCCCCGTGGCGCCGGTCGCAGGCACGTGGCTCGACACGGTCGGCGGCGTCACATCCGGTCCGGTGGACGTGGTGAAGACCACATCGGCGTAGTAGTTGCTGCTCCTATAACTCTGGGTCGGGAACGTGGTCGTCGCGTTGTATTGATACAGGCCGTTCGCCCCGTCCGCGCCGTCGGCCAGGCCGTGCACCAGCCCGTTGCCGACCTGGTGCGTGAAGTAGTAGTTCACGCCCAGGTAGTCGCCGGAGGCGCTGAAGTACGACACGACGTAGGTCGTGCCGGCCGTGATCGGGACGGGCGTCGGGAGTGCCACCTCCTGCCAGCCCGATGCGCTCTCGTTGGTGAACTCCTGCCGGGCCAGATTGGTGCCGGTGTTCGTCCAGAGGTTGCCGGTGTGCGTGCCGGTCGCACCTGCCGGCTTGTAGTAGCGCAGTGCCGTGATGAAGCCATCGACGTCGGCGCGGAACCTCATCCCGAGCTCATTTGCGCCCGACCCGTCGTTGACCGACGGGGTCGCGGGCGCCTCGCTCGGCGGGAACACGCTGCAGGGGCATTCCGGAGCCGTCACCGTCGCCGTGATCACATTGGCAGAACCGGTGGGATTCTCCAGGTTCCCGGTGTCATCGAACGCGCGGCTCTTGATCGTCACGGATCCTTCGGCAGTCGGCGACCACGCGTAGCTCCAGGTGCTCGCACCCGTAGCCGCATGCCACGTCGCGCCACCGTCGACGGACACTTCGACTCCGGCCACCACGCCGCCGCCGGCATCGGCAGCCGTGCCCTGGATGTTGACCGTGTTGTTGAGCGCAGTCGTTGTGCCATCCGCGGGTGCCGTGATGACGGATGCGGGGCTCTGCGTGTCGCTCGATGCGGTGGCCTCGATGAGGCCAGGTTGCAGCGAGCCGGGTGTCGCGCCCATGTCGGCGAACAGGTTGACGGTCGCCTGCTGCATGTCCGCGTTGGTACCAACCTGACTGAACGTATGGAAGGAATCGAGCCCCCAGGACCACTGGATCGTGCCCGCGCCGAAGACCAGGGCGCCACTGTCGGCGCGATAGAGCGAGAGGTGGTGCGTGAGACCGTTGAGGATGGTGGTCGAGAGCTTGATCCGCCGTGGCGGGTAGCTCGACTGATATTGCGGATGTTCCCAGTCCCACTCCGAACCCAGTGATTGCGCTCCCAGGGTGGCGGTCTGCCCCGGAGCCAGCGCAGCGATGCTGGTGTTCCGCCAGAAGCGCAGGTCCTTGTAGGTGTCCGGTACCTGGATCGCGCCGATGGTGCCGTCCCAGCTGATCTGGCCCGTCAGCGCGTTCTCGGGCAGGCATGCGCCGTTGGTGACGGGATCGTAGGGCGGCGCGCACCCATCCCGCCACAGGCCGGTCCACGCAAGGTTCGGGTCGCACTTCGTCCCGCAAACGTTTTCCCCCAGCGAGCCTTCCTTGTAGACGACCATCGTGCGGTACGGCGTGCCCGACCCATCGATGCTCGGTTCGTAGCGGGTCTTCCAGTAGACCTCGTTGCCGCTGAAGAATGCGAGGTTGACACCCGCGTCGCGGGCCGCCGTCACGTTGGCGCGCTGCGGGCCGGACCAGTACTCGTCGTGCCCGACCGACAAGAACACCTTGTGCAGCTGAATGAGGCCACCGCGCCGGTCGGTATCCACACTGCTGGTGTAGCTCACGTCGTAGCCGTTGGCCTCGAGCCAACGCACCATCGGGTACTCGGCAGCAAATACGTCGTCTCCCGGCGCGCCATCGGCGTGGCGAATATCAAACGGCCGGTTGTAGCTTGCCTTGGTCGCGTGGTTGAACCCGGGTGGCCCCCCGCCCGCGGGGTAGACGCTCTTGCCGCCGTAGAGGTTGTAGGCCTGCCACGTGGCGTCGCTGGTCTGGAACAACAGATCCGATGTGCTCGCGTCATCGCGCACGATGAAAACGATGTGGCTGGTGCCCTCGGTCGCGTCGTCGCGGGTGAGCTTCGCCACGTAGATCCCGGACACGGCGCCCGCCGGCACGTCCCAGTGCGCCGACTCCGCCCAGTTCCCGCAATCCGTCAGCCCGGTCGTCTCCTCGTAAAGGCACGCGGGCTGGGTCTGCGGCAGCGGCGCCGTGATCACTCCCGTGCCGACATTGCGCGCGCCATCGCCGTGGTAGTAGCCCAGGCGATAGATATCGATGTGGTAGGCCGAGGCGTCTGTATCGATCTTGAAGTGAACCGTCTCGCCCCGATTCACGCTCATGTCGGTGCCGAACCCCTGGATGTTCGAGTCCCCGGGACCTTCGACATACCAGACGCTCGGGTCCGTGCCGGGGTTTTCGTTCTCGAGCACGATCGGGTTCTGTGCATTCGCGCGGTACGCCGTAGAGGCGCAAATGAGCACAGCAGCCGCCCAGCGACCGAAGCAGCTATTCATATTCACGATGAACCCAAGACCCGGCCGGGCCAGGCGAATTCAGAACGGCCACGTTACCCGTCCGAAGGAACAATTCTTGTTGTTCTTATTCCGTCAAACTTACACAGTCGGCTGACCCGTGTCTTCACTCATTTGGGGTAGGCGCCAGGGTGGCTAGACATAATGCCAGCCTGTAGCACGCGTCGGCCCCATCACGGCGGCGTACACGGCATTACCGGGGTGGCGGCACACAAGCCCGACGGTCCAGGCGCCGTGTTGAGCCTGTTGCGCAGGATGGTGTAGTCGGCCACTGTCACATTCCCACTGTGGTTCAGGTCTGCGACTGGATCGGCCGTATTCAGGCGATTTCGCAGGATCGTGTAGTCGGCTACCGTGACTTGCCCGCTGTTGTTCAGGTCCGCGTCGCAGATGTTGCCGTAGCCATCACCGTCGGCGTCGTACTGGTCGGCGTTCCGCACGTTCGTGCAATTGTCCTGAGCGTCCGGCACGCCATCCCCATCCGCATCGCCTACCGTCACTGACACTGGGCTGGAGCCGGTGGACAGGCCACCGCCGTCATAGGCGGTCGCCGTCAGGCTGTGGCTGCCGGCGGTCGCGTTCCAATTGCCCGAAAACGGCTCGCTGAAGTCCGTGTCGACCAGCCCGCCGTCCACGGTGAACTCCACCCGCTGCACCGGGCCCTCCGCATCCGCCGCGTCCGCCGTGATCGTCACCGCTCCCGGCGCTGCGATCACCGCACCGTCTGGCGGGCTCGTGATCGATACCGTGGGGGGTGTGTTGGCCACCGCGGGAGTGTACGTGGCCGTCAGCGAAAACGTACCCGGTGGAGCGGCAAATATGTGCGTCGGCAGCCCGCCGTCGGACCATCCGGCAAAGTCGTAGGACGTTTCGCCCAGCAGCTGCGTCAGGCTTGCGGCTGCCTGCTGGGCGGAGTTCTGAATGACCGTCTCGGAGAACGGCGCGGCCTCGATCCGGCCACCCAGCGCCAGTTGCAGGCCCGCCGGCGCAGAGATCATGTCTATCGTGCTGGTCTTCGGCGCGAGGAACAGCGCGGCGCTCGCGATGAGCGAGGCGCCGGTGCTTTCCGGACCGTTGTAGATAATGAACGCATCGCGCATGGAAAGGTTCTGGGCGCGAATCCATGCCGCGGTTCGCGCGCTGGGACTGATACGCACCTCGTCGATGCCCCCGTTCCAGGCCTCGCCGCCGCCCACCTGCTGGCCGATGCGGAAGCGCGTGCCGTCGGCCACGAGCTGACCCACCGTGGAATCGGTGGTGATGTCGACACCATCCTGGTAGATCCGCCCCGTGCCGTTGCCGAGGTGTACCGCCGCCACGTAATGCCAGCTGGTGTTTGGCGTGATCGGCTCGGCCCGCAAGAGATTCGAACCACCACCGAGCTCGGTGATGTTGCGCTGCCCCGGCTTGTACTCCAGCGTGTAGCCGGCCGCCGACTGCCACGGCGGGGTCTTCTTGTCGTAGATGCGCGGGTTACCCGGATCGCTGAGGTTGTTCACCTTGATCCACGCCTCCCCGGTCAGCGTGCCGGTGATCGCCAGTCCCACCGGGTTGAGCACGTCCACGTAGGAGCTGCTGCCGTTGAAGCTCAGCGCGTTGCCGATCTTGCCTGACGTTGTGGTCGTGCTCACCATGCTGCCGTTGTTGCCATTGCTGGTGGCATCCGCCCCATTGCCGTTCAGGTGCCACACGCCGCCGTAACCGGTCCACACCGATGCGGCGTCCTGCGCGAGGCTCGCGCCGGTGTTGCCGTAGTACATATAGATGTAGCCCGTATTGGAGCTCGCCGCGATCTGCGGCACCCGCACCCACACGTAGGAAGTGCCGGCAGGGTTCCAGCTCTCGATCTCGTAGGAGAGGAGATTGCCATCGGCGTCCGTGAACCGGATGTCAGCCCCGTCCGCCTGCGCATCGGCGTAGTTCAGCCGCGCGCTGCTCAACGTCACCAGCACCTGGAAGTCGGTCAGCGCCTCCGCCTGCCCGCTGTTGTTCAGCGTGAGCTTCACCCGCCGTGTCCAGGCGTGGTCCCACCAGTCCGCCGGTGTCGGATCTGCCGTGAGGCGCAATTCCAGGAACGCGGGATAATCGTGATCCGGCGTGGTGATGCTTCCCGAGGACACGCCGGTGTAGGACGTTACGCCATGCGTATGGCAGTTATCCGGCGTGAAGCAGTGATGGAGGATGAAATCCCAGGTCAACGCCGAGTCCGGCAGCAATCCGCCCTGGCTGTCCTCGGCCTGGCCGGCGAAATTGACGACATCGCCCACGGCCCAGGTGGTTCCTTCCGGCGGAGCCGTGATCGTGACCGTCGGCGCGGAGCTTCCGGCGGTAATGAGGACGCTGACGGTGTTGGTGAGGCCGCCGCTGTCGGTGACCCGCAGGCTGGCCGTGTAGTTGCCCGACTGCGCATACGTCCACGCCGGCGCGACTATGGTCGAGTCGTTGAACTGCCCATCGCCGTCCAGATCCCAGGCGTAGAGAAGATTGGTGCCGTCCTCCGGATCGCTGGACGAGCCGCCGTTGAATTGCACCGCCAGGGGTACGGGCCCGTAGCTCGGGCTGGCCGTGATCCCGGCCGTCGGTGGCACGTTGAACTGGTAGTAATCGATCCGGAAGATCCGCCCGCCGTCGAAGTCCACGTAATAGAGATAGCCATCAGGGCCTGTCTGGAGGTCCACGATGCGACCGGCAGCGTTGGATATCAGGCTCTGGATGTTGCCCTTGTTCGGAACTCCGGTGCCGTCAGCGAACATCGTCCACGCGCATTTGCGCGAGGAGTCTGCGAAGAACAGCGCGTTGCTGTAGGCCGCCGGGTAGCGGTTGCCGGTGTTGAACGCCATGCCCGTCACCGACGACCCGCCGGTCGGGCAACCATCACCGGGAACGACGGCGGCCGTGTGTTGATAGGCGTAGTAGGCCGGCACGGAAACGATCCCGGCAGGGACGTTGCCGTTGTAAAGGTTCTGGCACATCGTGAGGGACGAGTAGCCCCCCTGCTGCACGCTCGCGCCGTTGCCGCCTTCGTAACAGGGCCAGCCGAAGTCCTCCACCGGCCCCGTGGGGCTCGGGATGATGTCGATCTCCTCCCAGGTGTTCCAGCCGACGTCGGCCACCCAGATTTCATTTGTGCCCGGGCGCCGCGCCATGCGGAAGGGATTGCGCAGGCCGATCGCGATGACGTAGTCGTCATCCGCGACCGCATTGCCGACGAGCGGATTGCCCGCAGCCGCCACGACACTCCCGCCGCCGACGTCGAGCCGGAGCACGCTGCCGTTCAAGGCGGTTGCGTCATTCGGGGTCAGGATGTCCTGCGTGCGCAGCGCGCCGCCCTCGTTCGGCGGATCGCCGCAGGGATTCGGCGGATTGCCGAGCTGGCCGTAATCCGGTGTGCCCCCGGAGAAATTCGCGCCATCGCCCGCGCTCATGTAGAGAAAGCCGTCGGCGCCAAAGAAGAGATCGTCAACGGAGTGGCTCGGGTATTGCTGGCACCAGTTGGGAGCGGACAGCAACACCGTTTCCGTGCCCTGCATCGTGGACTGGTTCACCGTGATCCGGGACAGCCGGCCGTACACGACGCAGCCGCTCGCCGTGGCGCCGGGTGGATTCGGGCAGTCATCGGCGGTCTGCCCCGCAGCACCCCAGCGCGGGAAGGTGCCGTCTGCCTGTGCGTCGAACGTGTAGCTCACGTACACGTTGTTGTCGGTCGGATAGTTCGGCGAAATGGCCACACCGATCATGCCGCGATCCCAGAAGTTGTGCGTCTGGGTACGCAGATCGATCACCAGCGCTGGATTCGTGTCGGTGAGGCTGCGGTACGCCCAGAGCTCACCGCTCTTTTCGGTCACGAAGACATGCCCGTTGGGAGCAAACCGGATGGCGGTGGGCTGAGTGCGCCCGCTGAGGACAATGGTCTCCTGAAAACCCTGCGGCAGTACCGAAGCATGGACCTGGCCGAGGATGGCGAAGCCCAGGACCAGGATCGCCGACGCGGCTCGGGCGACAGCCATACGATGGCGTTCGATTTTCAAGTACAGGCCTTTGCTTGTGCTGTCGTAGGCCCCGGACGGAGGGAGTCGCGCCAAATCTAACATTCGGCGCCGCTGCCTCAGGGAACAGTTAACTTAAAGGACTTGGGGACAGCTCGCAATGTGACGGGGTTTGACTTAGACGCGACTATCCAGCCAGGACCCTCATGACCACAGGAGCCTTTCTATGCTAATGCGATTTGCGCTGATTCTATTCCTCACAATGTCGGCCAATGCTCTGGCAGATGCCCGAACCGGGGATTTCATGGGTTACAAGCTCGGTGGCAAGTATCAGCGCAGTGCAAACACCGAGCAGCAGGTAACGACAACGGGCAACCTGATCGTCATCGCCGAGCAGCCTGTCAAGCCGGCAGATATTGCGGAAGTGGCTTTGCTGACCACGCCTGAGACACTGACGATTGGCAATATCGCTGCCTCGCAGTGGTTTCTGACCGAGGAGGAGGCGCGCAGTTTTGGGCGTCGGTACTTCGAGTTGTTGCGCGCCAAATATCCCGATTGGCCGTTCGGCTGGGAAGTCATGGATGCCCAGATGAATATTGTCGAAGTAGATTTCAACGGGGCGCCTTACAACCTGCGGCTGCGGCTGACTCCGGACCTTCATGACGGGAAAAACCTGTGGCGCTTTTCCATGACGCTGGGTTGGTCGCCTGAAAGCTCTCAGGCCCAGGCGTGGCGAGATGTATCGGCCCGTGAGCAAATCGCAGTAAGGAACGACGCAGGTCAGCAGCTGCTGAAACAGTCGGACCTGCGCGGGCTTTGATCCTCGTACCGCTCTGGGCGGCGAAGCCTGCGCATTCGTGCCCGCAGCTGCGCGGGCCGCCGTGAGCCGGTCGGCACCACGCAGAAGACAGGCGAGCTACGGAGCTCGGGCTAGAGTCCTCCCACGTTAACCTCGACGCGCCGATTCTTCGCCCTGTTTTCGGGTGTGTCGTTGCTCGCGATCGGGTTATCGGATCCGTACCAGAAAAGCACCGTCCGCGAGTCGTCGATGCCATGTTTTTCCTTCAGGTAGCTCGCGACCATCTCGGCGCGACTACGAGAGAGGCGCTCGTTGTGATCCTCGCTTCCGGTGTTGTCGGTATACCCGGCGATGAGCGCGTAGGATTTGGGACGGTCCTTCATGAACTCGGCGAGCTCGTCCAGCTCGGACTTGTCCTTGGCGGCAAGCGCGGTCTGATTGACGGCGAAGCTAATGGGGTCCACTTTAAGCCCGACGATCTTGGTCTCAGTCGTCGTGACGACATTTTCCGTAACACGCACGTCGAACAGTGCACCGGTCGTGTAGTCGGGCCGGTTGATGAAATCGGCAAGCGGGATCACCCGCGAGCATGTGTTGAGCGACGCGACATCCTCTTTGAGAGTGGTCTCTTTCTTCGGCTTTGCGGTGCTGATCACGTAGAAGCAGACATCGTAGTTAGCGACCAGCTTCCTGGCAGTCTCTTTGGGGCTTTCTCCGGTGTATTCACCGTCGGAGAACAGGAAGACGACCGTCCTGCCCGACAGTGGCTTGAGGACATCCTTGAGCTTCGTCAGCGCACGATTGAGAGGCGTCCCTCCCTGGCCCTTCCCCGTGATCGTATCCAGCGCCGCGGCAACCTTCTCTCGATTGTAAAGCTGCGTCGGGTAGATTTCCTCCCACGGCGTATAAGTGAAGATGCCCATGTTGTGCCCGATCTCGGGGAAGTAGGAATTCCTCCTCTTCAGCTCGTCTAACATGACCTGCATCTTGGGTGTCTTCGTGTCTGCGAAATCCTCGTTCATAGAGGATGATGTGTCGAGGAGGAAGATTGCGTTGTCCGCAACCCGGACCAGTTGCTCCTTCTTGATGACGCCGTTGACCATGTCCTCCTGCGTCACGACCTCGACAGCAAACAAAGGCAGCGCAATGACTCCAGCGAGGGATCCCACCAGAATCGCGTGCCAAAGTTTCCAATCTTGCTTCATGATTCTTCTCCTAATCGCAGGGTCAAGCCCGCAAATGTCGTGAAAATAAGTGCGGCCTGACATGCCATTTCACGGCGACGCTGACCGCTCACGCCGAATAGCGCTGGAGAGTCCGGCGCGGGAGCGTATTCATGGCGGTGCACCTTATTGGAATCGTTGGCGACCGATCCGGGTGGGATATTACGCCCGGCGGCCCGTGATTCCAACGATGGTCTATCAAGTCCCCTGAACAATTCGTCGGGGCTGAAGGCGGCCCACGGCGCCCTTCTCGTCTTTCTTCGGCGCCTCCGTCACCATTCGGGTGCAAGACAGATAGGAAGCAACTTGCGGCACACGTTTAAAGACGAAGTAGGAGCCGCACTGCGCGTCAGGCAAGCCACGGGCGAGGATGAGCGACAGTTGCTGCGAACAGGAGTTGGACGTACAGGCGCTGCACGCCGGGCAGCGCCGGGTGCTGAAAATCGTACTCGCCATCAATGCCGCAACCTTCGTGATGGTCGTGGCGGCCGCCCTGTATAGTGGCTCCTCATCCCTGCTGTCGGGCGGCCTCGACAACCTCGGCGACGCGCTCACTTACGCGCTCAGCCTTGCCGTTGTCGGAGCCAGCATGCAGGCCAAGAGCCGCGTCGCGCTGTTAAAGGGCGCGTTGATCCTCTCGGCCGGCGTGGCCGTGGGCCTGCGGATCGTCTGGAGTGTGCTTCATCCGGCGGTGCCTCTCTTCGAGGCGATGACCGGCGCGGCCGTGCTCAACCTCATCGCGAATGCCGTGTGCCTGCGCCTCTTGACGCCGTATCGGCACGACGACGTGAACATGAGCTCGGTGTGGGAATGCTCGCGCAATGACATCTATGAAGGCGTCGCCGTCCTCGTCGCAGCCGCGGGCGTGTGGCTGTTCGAGGCCGGGTGGCCCGACCTGGTCGTCGCGGCCGCGCTGCTGGTGATGTTTCTGCGCTCGGCCGGGCGCGTGTTTCGCACAGCGTGGCGTGGGCCGAGCCAAAATCCGCTCGCAACTCCGTGAACGCACTGCGCTCGCGGACGGATTGCTTGACCACGAAGCGGGTTCTGCTATTCCTGCATCGCTACTATGGTCATTTACCTGTCCCATGATGAAGCGTTGTTGCGAGCCCGGCAGGCTGGGCTACTGGTGGCCTCGCTTTACGGGCGGCCGGATCTTGTGCTGGGAATCCGCCGGGCCGGCGTGCCGGTGGCGATCGCTTTCGCACTGGGCGCATCCGCGGTCCGGACCCACTTCGTGAGCTGCCAGGCGGATGCGGGATATACCACAGCGCTGAGATCCTGGATACGCCTGCTCCTGCCGCGACCACTGCTCAACCTCGGAAAGAGCGCCTTCCTGCGTCCCATGCTGCGGGTGGCAATGGCGATACGGAAGAACGGCTCCAGCACGGGCCTCCTCATCGAGGAATTGGCGGAATTGAAGACGTTGCTCACCACGGCTGCTCCCCAGTCGGTGGTTGTCGTGGACGACGCCATCGATACCGGCATGACGATGCGACGACTGCTTCAGACGGTCGAGAATCTCGACACGAGACATGTCGTGAGGAGCTTCGCGCTGACCTCGACGCTAGGAGTCAGAATTCACGATCGTCAACTGCACTTGTTCGAGTCCATCGTGGAATTCGTCGAGGGCGACCTGGGCAGGCTCGACGAGAAGGCGACTGCCGTAATTCTCGCTCGGCACGACCCGCTGTTCGCGTCGCAATGCCTCAGGCCGGTCCGGCTGCAGGTCGCACTGCGCGATCTGCTGATGCGGGCACCCGATGACTGCATGGCAGCGGTCCTCGTCCGCTCGCTGAAGGCAGCCGGCGATGGGGCGGCGGCAATCGGATTGCGAAGCCGGCGCATGCTTTGGCGGCTCACCCGCCCACGGAGTGCCGTGGTGATGCGGACCCTGCGCGAGCTCTTCGAGAAGCTTCCGGAGCGCCACCAGACGACGTTCCTCGAAACTCTAGCGGCGCAGCTGTGGGAGTCCGTGCATCCTGTTCTCAGGCCGCTGATCGTGCATCCGGACCTGAAGCTCCGGGTGCAGATCGAAACTGGCGATATTCCCACGGCAACCGTGCGCCGTGCGCTCGGTCATGTCGAGATTGTCGAAGTGGCGGCACTGGACAGCCCTCGCTACCGGAGTGAGCCTCATACGGGGTTGCGCGCCCTGCTGCGCGCCATGAGCGACGCTCCGCCCGGTGGTTGCTGACCAGCTATGAAATCTTCCCGGAATTACTTCAGCCGAGGTGGCAATTCGCTTGTGCGATCAACGCCGCCTTGAATAGGCGTTCCCCGCGTAGTTGCACGAATCACGAGATTCTCCTGCTCAGCGAGGCAACGATGACCGAGATACCTGAAAAGAAGAAAGCCATTCCGGAGCCGGACATGGGGGCGATGTGGCCAGCGTGGACCTCCCCGCCCGGTTGCGAGGTCGCAATGGAGGAGATCATGGAGGGCGCGAAGGTGCGGGAAAGAAGTGCCATTTTCCGCAGCGTGTGTGGAGTTGTGGTCGCGCTGCAGCTGGCCTCATGCACATTCCTGATGACGCCTACCCCCGGCCATCCGATTCCGGCAATGCAGGGCCGCTCCACGGTGTTCGGCCATGTCATCATCCGCTCGGGCGACACGCTCACGCCTCCAGACAATCCGGGGGCTGACTGGTCAGAAGTGGGGCTGGCTCAGCGTCCGGAACTGCGCCTCTACTTGCTGCGTCTTGGGCAACGACAGGTGGCCGTACCGGAGGTTTCGAGCGACGGCCTCTTTTGTTGGCAGCTACCGCCCGGGGACTACCTGCTGATCGGGCTGCCGGCAGAGGATGTATCGGCGCCCGAGGTCGCGCAGCGTCATTCGCCCCTCGCGGCGTTGCGCGTGCCGGCGGGGCCGGGCATTTCATGCGCGGGTGATGCCGTCGTCGAGACGTCGGGTGATGTGCTGGTGCTCAATGGACCGCTGCGCGTCGATTTTGGGGTGGCCAGTGTGCACGTTGCAGATGCCTGTGCGGCCCGCAGGCGCGAGATCGAATCACGTTACGCACCGCTGGAGCAATCGCCAGCCACGCGCCTGATGGTCGACATCTCGGACCTCGATTTCGCAGATCCCGCACTCATGTCCACAGCCCGGGCTCGGCTTGACGCCAGCGCCGGGCACTAGGAGCCTTCAGTTTTCCCCAATTGAGGTGCGGAATATTACGCAATTCAGAGCGCCGGCCGTCAGTAGGCGTATCCCATCTTCAGATAGACACCGTAGTTCGCGTCCTTGCCTTGGGCGTACTCGAGGTTCAGAACGATGCCTTCCCTGGGCTTCAGGACGTATTGGACGCCCGCGCCTACGACCGGATAAAGGTTCACGCTGGTCGAGCAGTCCTCGCCTCCCCCATATGTGCAGGCGACTCCCAGAAACAACGTGCTCGTCCATTTCTCTCCGAGCCGCAGCCGCTCCTCGCCCTCGATGGAGGACATGTACTCGCCGTTGTACTCCCCGATCTTGTAACCGCGAAGCTGGACTGGCGCTTTGACCTGGGTCGGTGCGTCATGGGTCAGATGGTTCAGCTGACGCACGGCGAACACGTTGCCGTCACCATGTGGCACGAAATAACGGACGTCGACGCGGTAGACGTCGAAGTTCTCCTCGCCGCCAAGCCAGTCCCGATAGGCCATGTTGTTGAGGTTGAGTAGCGAGCCGCGCATCGGCATGTTCTCGTCGTCGCGCGAATCACGGTAGACGACGAGGCCCACCCCGCCCGACTTGTAGGGCCTGACCGCCAGGATATCGAGCACCTCGTCGTCGAACGCCGACTCGCCGCCAATGGCGAAGTTCTGATAGATGCCCTGCGCGCCAACGAACCAGTCACCGCGGACGCGGTACAGGTAGCGGCTGATGAAGGAGCGGAGCTCGGCGTTGGTTTTGACTGGCACCCCGGTCCCGAGATAGTCGTTGTAATCGTTTTTGATATTGCCGTACATGAGTCCGGCGAGCAGCCGCTGTCGATCCTCGTCGAAGGACGTTCTGGCGAAGGCGCCGGCGACGATCGAGTCCGTATTCGTATACTGGCCCGTGACCGCGAATATGGAGGGCCGCGACTTCGCGTCGAAATAGTGCAGGTAGCCCGCGAGTGCGCCGAACGCAGTGCCGAGCTTCGGATCGGACTTGAGCACCGGTGCGAGCAGCCAGGGGGAACGTTCTTCTTGCTCCGCCTCCGCCGGTCGCGCTTCCGCGGCGGCGTTCGGTGCCTGCTGTCCCTCGGTTTGGGCGAGCGCGCAAGAACAGCTCATCGCGAGGAGCAACCATTCCAGCAAGTGCCGAATCACGGCGATACTGGCGGATCGACAGCTTTCTCTGCCCATGCGGCGTATCTCTTCTGGGCCTCGTATGCTTCCGCCTCCACGCCGTCCGCATCCCGCAGATACCTGACGGCGAAATCCCTGACGCCCCAGCGTTGGTACTGCTCGACATGGGTGAGCTCGTGCACCCAGGTGCTGGTGTCATGGAGCGCTTCATCGCTCCTTTTGAAGACGATCACGTAGTCCAGCGTCATGGCGAGCGTATCCCCGTACTGCATGGCGTTGAACTGCAAACTCAGGGCATCGCCGCCCTGCACGCGGAACCTTGCCGCATTCAGCACGTCTTCAGAAACGAAGCCGGCAAGCTTCGCACGAATTTCGGCCGGGACCGGTTCGACGCCGCTTGCCAGCGCCTCATCGCGTGAATGGACGATCAAAGCCTCGAGCACCGGCGCGCCAGCCTGGACGACCGACTCGTCGATCTCCTGCGCTGACGCAGAGAGCGGCGTCGTTGCCATGGCTGCCGCCATCGCCGCCAGCACGAGCCATTGGCTGAGATCATTCATAACAGGTCCCGAATTGCCTGCAGGGGAATTCAGACGAGCGTAACGCACTGACCACGCTGTTGTACTGCCGGAGGGACCCCAGAGGGTACGACCACGGTGAATCCGCCGTCCACCGGGCGCCGAAGGAATGGCCATGCGCCTCTGGACCCTTCATCCCCGCTACCTGGACCCACAGGGACTCGTTGCCCTCTGGCGCGAGGCATTGCTCGCAAGTGCGGTATTGCGGGGAGAGACGGAGGGTTACCGTCACCATCCACAGCTCGCACGTTTTCGCGCACACGATCGGCCGCTCGCTGCGATCGATCTCTACATCGCTGCCTTGTTTGCGGAAGCGCGGGCTCGCGGCTATCGCTTCGATCGGCGCAAGTGCCGGCGTCCACGTGCGATCGCCCAGCTACGGGTCGCCGCGGGTCAGCTGACCTTCGAGAGGGAGTGGTTGCGCGTGAAGCTCCGTACGCGCAATCCAGAGTGGCTCTCACGCCTGCCTCGTGCGCCCCAGACCCACCCTCTATTCCGCGTCGTGCCGGGTCCCGTGGAGAGTTGGGAGCGATCGGCATGAGGCCTTGATGCTCCCTTCAGCTGGCGGGAGCGCCCTGCAGGAACTCCTTGCGCGTTACGGCCGATTCCTTGAAGGCGCCACCGAGCGCCGTCGTGGTCGTGCGGCTATTGGTGTGCATGATGCCGCGTGCTTTCACGCAGAAGTGCGTGGCTCTGATACTGACTGCCACGTCTTGTGTTCGCAGCAGGGTTTGCAGCGCGAGCAGCACCTGCTCCGTCAGGCGCTCCTGGATCTGAGGCCGCTGCGAGAAGAACGACACGATGCGGTTGATCTTGGACAGACCGATGAGCTTGTCCTTCGGGATGTAGGCCACGGTTGCCACACCGTCGATCGGCACGAAGTGGTGTTCGCAGGTGGACGATACGCTGATGTCGCTCACCCGTATCATTTCGTTGGACCGCATGGTGTTCTCGACCACGGTCAGCTTCGGAAAATTGCCGTAGTCGAGGCCGCGAAAGATCTCATCGACGTACATCCTGGCGATGCGTTCCGGCGTCTCGAGCAGGCTGTCGTCGATTAGATCCAGTCCCAGTATCTCCAGGATTGCGCTGACATGGGCCTGGATCCGCAACCGCTTCTCCGGGGCTTGCAGCCTGGAGTCGGCGATCGGGGTTTCCAGGCCACGCCTGCGGAGGGCTTCGCGGACCGCGACGGCCTCCGGCCGCAAAGCCGCCTCATGAGGGCCCGGATGCCCGCTGATCGCAATGTATTCGGTCTCACCGGCCGGTTGTTGCCTTAGGACTTGCATGCACCGTCTCCCGAGCTGTGGCGCGAATGTCGCAAGCGTGTATTCGCCGCGGCCCCGCAACCGGATTTCGGCCGGAGCAGGCGAATCCGTTCTAGCCGAGCGACGAATATCCTCGTGTAGACTCCGATCATGAAGCCCACAGCAACCGATGCTTTCGCCGCCGAGCTCTTGCAAAAGAGCTCGCAGGCGTTCGCAGGCTATGCGGCCGCCACCCTTCTGGACCAGCATCCCGAGCGGCGGGCACGCTTTGGCCCGGATGCGCTGACCACGTGGAAGGCGCACATGGGCCAGCGCGTGATGGAGCTGGCCGCGGCGCTGCGGATGGGAGAGAACAGGCTTTTCAGCGCGCGCGTCTGCTGGGCGCTCAAGGCCTTCCGCTCGCGCGATGCCAGTCTGGAGGATCTGCGCGACAGCCTGCAGGCGCTGCGCGCAGTGCTGGGCGAGCGGCTGCCGGAGCCGGCGCGACAGAGGGCCATTGCGTGCCTGGACGAGGGCGTCGCCGCGCTGACGACCGAACCGCCGGCAAAGCTCGAGAGCGAGCTCGATCCGACACAGGCTGGCGGGCGCCTGGCGCTCGCCTATCTCGAGAAAGTGCTCTCGGGTGACGTCCCGGGCGCCATCGAAGAGCTCGTCCGCAGGGTCAACGAGGGGCTGAGCGTTCAAGCCGCCTATCTCGAAGTCCTGTTACCCGCCGAGCGGGAAATCGGCCGGCTCTGGCACGGGGCCCAGGTGAACGTCGCCGAAGAACACCTGGTGAGCTTCGCCATTCAGCGCACGATGGCAGTTCTCTCGACCCTCAACGCGCCCGCGACGCCGGGCCGGCGCACGGTCGTGGTCGCCGCGGTCGCCGGCAACGCGCACGACATCGGCTTGCGCGCTGCGGCGGACCTCTACGAGCTGGCGGGTTGGCGCACGATATTCCTGGGGGCAGACGTCCCGCCGGCCGATCTCGTCGCGATGCTCGGCTTCTCTGCCGCCGATGTGCTGCTGCTCGGGGTCACACTCGCGACGCAACTGCCGGCAGCGGCCGACGCCATTGCGCTGGCGAGGAAGCTTGCCGAGCGCCGCGTCCGGGTGATCGTCGGCGGGGCGGCCTTCGAGGGTGTCCCCCAGCTCTGGCAGACGATAGGTGCCGACGGCTACGCTGCTGACCTGGCGGCGGCCGTCAGCCTCGGCGAACGGCTCGTCAATACGGGCGCCTGACCGGAACACAGCTGGCCCGAGCCGCGTGTGGCCTTCCGGGATCGAGCCCGGCTGCTATAAGCTCGCCACACCTTGGCGCGCGAAGAAGAAACGATACTCGAACGCATTGCACGGAGCGATCCACGCGCCGTGCAGGACTGCATCCGGCAGTACGGCGATCTCATCTGGTCGCTCGCCCGGCGCTACCTGCGCCATGACGCCGATGCAGAGGACGCCGTTCAGGAGATCTTCATCGAGCTCTGGAACAGCGCGGCGCGTTTCGATCGCAAAGTCGCGACCGAGGTAGCGTTCGTCGCGACCATCGCCCGGCGCCGGCTGATCGACCGCGTGAGGCAGAAAGGTCGCCGCCCGGCAATGGCGTCACTGGACGATGGGGAGGACGGCGAAAAGAGCCCATACGAGCCAGCCGTCCTGCCACATATGGAGCAGGATGCGGATGCGGCCGTCGTGGCACGCGCGCTCGAGACGATGGCGCCGGAGCAACGAACCATCCTCTCGATGTCCCTGTACGAGGGATACACGCACACGGAGATTGCCGAGCGGCTCGAGATTCCACTGGGGACGGTGAAGACCCGTGTACGACGCGGTCTCATCCATCTGCGCGAGCTACTCGGAATTCGGGTGTCCGGGGAGGACGGCTCATGAAGTCCCGGGAAGCGCTGCCGGACAAGGTCGCGGAACTGCTGGCAGGAGAGGCGACGGACGATCTCACGGCCACGGAGCGCGCAGAGCTCGCGCGCGCCCTGCCCGCGATCGGGGACCGTGATGCCCTGATGCGGGTGGCGGCCCTGGCGCAGCTCGCGTTTCTCGGCGCAGAGCGAGCGGGGCCTCGCCCGCTGCGTTCCACCGTCGAGTCCGATCTCGAGCGCGCGGCGGCGCGCTGGTTGGCTGCGCGAGGCAAGGTTTGAATCCAATCCTCAGTGCGCGACGAAGATGCGGTTATGAACACCGCAAATCGATTCGTCGTTTCAGCCTGCACCACAGTCCTGCCGCTGTCCGCAACGGCGCACGTGCCCTTCCTCGAACAGGGCGATTACACGGAGCAGGCCCCCTTCGTCGTCTCGGACGTGGAGAATTCCAAGGCCATCAACGCTCAGCTCCGCACGCCCGGCGACGTGGATTTCTACCGCATCGAGCTGACCAGGCCTGCCCGCATCGTGTTCGGCAGCAACGTGCCCATGTGCCGGCAATACGCCGGATTCGGCGTGACCATGGCGCTGGTCGGACCGGGCCTGCCGCCGAGCGATGGGATTCCGGTCGCGCTCCGGCCCGGTGAGGGCGCCGTCGTCGTCCGGGACGACTTCGCGGACGGGAGGCAGCGGCCGCTGTTCTTCGAGCCCAACAGCCGGCGACAGTCCTGGATAGGCCCGAAATATGAGCTGGGGCAAGCGCCGCCCGGCGTCTACACGCTTGTGGTCTGGAACGAGCAGGGGCGGACAGGCGACTACATTGCCGTGATCGGCGATGCGGAGATTTTCGGGCCCGCCGAGATCAGGCAGGTGCAGCAGACTGCGCCCCTTCTCGCGCACGGCCGCAATCTCATGGTGGACTGCGATCCGACTCGCACTGAAACTTCCGCAAAACAGCCTTAGCGCCCCGCCCTGGCGGTCGATGCTTTGCCCGGCAACGCCGTGCAGACAGCATGCAGCTCCCGGGCGCGTCGCAGCGTCGGCATTTCCCGCGCCGCATGCCACATGTCGCTGGCGCTGAATCTTTCCGCGGCTCCGATCACGGCGACGTAATCGCCAGGCTGATCTCCCCATACCACCATGCGGTATTCGCCGGGCAAGGCCGCCTCGTACTCGAGCTCCGGTCCCAGGAAGTAATAGCGGCCGGTGATTTTCTCGTAGACAGTCGGGCGCTCCGCGGCATCGGCCAGCGAATCGGCGACGACTATCGCTCCGTCGCCAGGCGCAAGCTCGAAGGGCAATTCCGCGGCCGGCTTGGGTAGACCGGGGCCGACCAGGGCATAGGTCACCCTGAATTTCTGCGTCTCGGCGCACATCGGGACGAGGCTGCGCAGTTGAATGCGCGCGGGCTCGCTCACCGGCATCGAGTAGAAATCCACGTCTTCCGCGGCGCCCAACCAGCCATAGAGAGCCTTCGACTGGTCGATGTCGTGCACCACGAAAGGTCTTTCAGCGGTGTAGTCCGATGTCTCCAGAAATGGCACGTGCGCGATCGCCGGCGCGGCGATCAGCGCAAGCAAAAACAACATTCCGGAGGATCGACTGACGTTCCCGATGCGCATTGAATGCTCCTTGACGGCGGTGACCCAGAGCATTTCGACAAGGCGCACCAAACGGATTCGCCGTCGGCACCAGCAGAATCCGGTTTTGTCTTTCGCGCGAATACATGACCGGAGAGGGTACTTGTAATGAAAGATCTATGGCTGTTGATCGGATTGGTGCCGCTGCTGGCTCACGCGGATGGGACACGCATGGCACCACCCGCCCGCTGGTATACGCACAGCGAGGTGCAACGGGGTCGCGACGTGTATAGGGGCCATTGCGCCGGATGTCATGGCGACCACGCCGAGGGCTCCGGTGCGTGGAATGACCACGCCTCGCTGCCACCCCCGCTGAACGGCAGCGGTCACGTGGCCCACCACAGCCTCGATCAACTGCTCGGCAAGATCGAGCTGGGCGGGCTGATGGGAAACGGCCGCATGCCGCCCTTCCGCGAAGTCCTGACCGCACCGGAGCGGCGTGCCGCGCTTGCCTATGTGCAAAGCCTGTGGCCCGATGAGGTGTATCGGAACTGGGAAGCCGGACCGGGTGTCATCAAACACTGAAACCGTCCGCCGGCCTGATCCAGCGAAGCCGTCGGGTCCGATACTGGCGGATCGGCAGCTTTCTCTTCCCATGCGGCGTATCTCTTCTGGGCCTCGTATGCTTCCGCCTCCACGCCGTCCGCATCCCGCAGATACCTGACGGCGAAATCCCTGACGCCCCAGCGTTGGTACTGCTCGACATGGGTGAGCTCGTGCACCCAGGTGCTGGTGTCATGGAGCGCTTCATCGCTCCTTTTGAAGACGATCACGTAGTCCAGCGTCATGGCGAGCGTATCCCCGTACTGCATGGCGTTGAACTGCAAACTCAGGGCATCGCCGCCCTGCACGCGGAACCTTGCCGCATTCAGCACGTCTTCAGAAACGAAGCCGGCAAGCTTCGCACGAATTTCGGCCGGGACCGGCTCGACGCCGCTTGCCAGCGCCTCATCGCGTGAATGGACGATCAAAGCCTCGAGCACCGGCGCGCCAGCCTGGACGACCGACTCGTCCATCTCCTGCGCTGACGCAGGGAGCGGCGTCGCTGCCATGGCTGCCGCGGTCGCCACCAATACGAGCCATTGGCTGAGATCAGTCATAAGAGGTCCCCAATTCTCGCAACTTATTGAAGGAATTGCGCGACGCCGTACTGCCGCAGCGACATCTTGCGGATGAACTCCGCGCCCGTAGGGGGAACGGCATTCGCCCTATACTGCGCACATGGGCGGCAAATTTGAGCAGCACCTCGGCAAGACCGCGGCAAACCACGCGCCCCTGACCCCGCTCTCATTCATCGAGCGCGCCGCCGCCGTCTATCCGCAGCGCCTCGCAGTCGTCGACGGAGCCCGGCGGCTCACCTGGAACGACACGTACACGCGCTGCCGCCGCCTTGCCTCCGCACTTGCCAGGCGGGACATCGGCTCCGGCGACACGGTAGCCGTGATGCTTCCGAACGTCACGGCCATGTACGAAGCGCACTTCGGCGTGCCCATGTGCGGCGCGGTGCTGAACGCCATCAACATCCGGCTGAATGCCGAGGCCATCGCGTTCATGCTCGAACATGGAGAAGCGAAGCTGCTGATCGTGGACACGGAGTTTTCCGACACGGCCGGACGGGCGTTGAGTCTTCTGAAGACGAAGATCCCCGTCATCGACGTCGAGGACGCCGGGTTCAAGGGAGGGAAGCGCCTCGGCGAAATCGACTACGAATCCTTCCTGGAGACCGGTGACCCGGACTTCGCGTGGCGCTGTCCGGAGGACGAATGGGAGGCGATCGCCCTCAACTACACTTCGGGCACGACCGGCAATCCGAAGGGCGTCGTCTACCACCACCGCGGCGCTTACCTCGCCGCCGTGTGCAACATCGTCACCTGGGGAATGCCGCATCATTCGGTGTATCTCTGGACACTGCCGATGTTCCACTGCAACGGCTGGACGTTCCCCTGGAGCATGGCCGCCAACGCCGGGACCAATGTGTGTCTGCGGCGCGTCGAAGCCGAAAAGGTCCTCTCTCTGATCAGGGAGCATCGCGTTACGCACTATTGCGGCGCGCCGATCGTGCATTCGACGCTGATCAACGCCCCGGCGTCGCTGAAGGAAGGCATTGCGCACAAGGTGCACGGGATGGTGGCCGGGGCGTCACCGCCCGCGGCCATGATCGAGGGCATGGAGCGCATGGGCTTCGACCTCACGCACACCTACGGGCTCACCGAGGTGTACGGACCCGCTACCGTGTGCGCCAAACATACCGAGTGGGAAGCGCTCGGTCTCCCGGAGCGCGCACGCCTGAACGGCCGACAGGGCGTGCGCTACCTGATGGAGGAAGGCCTCGCGGTGATGGATCCCGCCACGATGCAGCCCGTGCCGGCGGACGGCGAGACCATGGGCGAGATCATGTTCCGCGGCAACATCACGATGAAGGGGTATCTCAAGAACCCGAAGGCGACGGGCGAAGCCTTCGCCGGCGGCTGGTTCCACTCGGGTGACCTGGCGGTCGTCCACCCCGACGGCTACGTCAAGATCAAGGACCGCTCCAAGGACCTCATCATCTCGGGCGGCGAGAACATCTCCTCCATCGAAGTGGAGGACGTGCTGTACCGCCATCCCGCCGTTCTGGCCGCGGCAGTGGTCGCGATGCCCGACGAGAAGTGGGGCGAGGCGCCGTGCGCATTCGTCGAAACGAGAGCTAATCAAGAGGTGACGGAACAGGAGATCATCGAGTTCTGCAAGGAGCATCTGGCAAAGTTCAAGGCGCCGCGTGCAGTGATTTTCGGCGAACTGCCGAAGACCTCCACTGGCAAGATCCAGAAATTCATGCTGCGCGAGAGAGTGAAGTCCACGAAGGCCATCGACACATGAGCGCGATTCCACACGCCGAACCTGCGCCTCTCCTGCGCGAGGACCGCGACGGTATCTGCACCTTGACGATGAATCGGCCGTCGACGATGAACCTTCTCACCACCGAGATGCTGGAGGCGCTGCAGGAAGCTTTCGATTCCTTGATGAACGACCCTGATGCCCGGGTTGTGATCCTGGCAGCCGCCGGCAAGGGGTTCTGCGCCGGCCATGACCTGAAGGAGATCCGCGCGCTGAAGGAGCAGCCGAAGATCGAGGAGCTCTTCGCGCGGTGCGGTCGCATGATGCAGACCATCACGGCCCTGCCGCAGCCGGTGATCGCGCGCGTGCAGGGCGCCGCGGCGGCCGCGGGCTGCCAGCTCGTCGCGCAATGCGATCTCGCGGTGGCGTCCGAGGCAGCGAAATTCGCCACACCGGGCGTGACCTGGGGCTTTTTCTGCTCGACACCGGGCGTGGCAGTCAGCCGCAACCTGTCGCGCAAGCGCGCGATGGAGATGCTGCTCACCGGCGACATGGTGGATGCGCACAAGGCGCTGGAGTGGGGACTGGTCAACCAGGTCGTGCCACAAGACGAGCTGGATGAGGCGACGTTGTCCCTGGCAAGAAAACTAGCGGAAAAACCGCCGGTCCAGCTCGCGGCGGGGAAGCGAGCCTTCTACGCGCAGATGGATCTTGGCCCGGCGAAGGCCTACGAGCTAGCCTCGGCGGTGATCTCGGCGAGCTTTGCCCACGCGGAGGGACGTGAAGGCATGGATGCCTTCATCGAGAAGCGCGATCCGCCCGGGAAGCGACGCTAGGCTCGCGGCCGTTGCTCGCGCGCGAGAAGGGGAGATCGCATGCGCCACTGGGCGTTCGCGCCTCGCGATGACGTGTCGCGAGTGCCTAATACTTTTTCCCAGTCTCGCGCAGTATTCCCCATTTTTCGCCGGTTACGGGGTGGAATATTAGGCACCTGCGCCAGGCGATACGATGGCGTTTTCGATCAGTAAGTCACCCGTCATTCTCCCGCTCTAAAATGACTCCGGCGAGTGCCAATGCGCTGAACGCGGCACCGGCCTCGAAGGTCTGGGCCGCGCCGAAACGGTCCCATAACAGTCCGGCCAGGACACTGGCGATCAGCAAGGCGATGCCGCTCACGAGATTGAAAAATCCGTAAGCGGTACCCCGCAATTCCGCAGGCGTGCTGTCCGCCACCATCCTCGCCAGCAGTCCCTGCGTCATGCCCATGTGCAGTCCCCACAGCACAATGCCTCCCCAGACCGATATCCAATGATTGCTCCAGGCCAGCGTCAGATCCGCTGCAATCAGAACAGCGAGCCCCGCGGCCAGGAGTCTTTCGTGACTCATGCTGTCCGAGAGCTTGCCAAACGGGTAGGCGGACAAGGCATACACCACGTTCATACCCACCAAGACCATGGGACTGAAGGCGACAGAAAGACCGCCCTGGACGGCGCGGAGAATCAGAAACGCTTCTGAGAATCGCGCCAGGGTGAACACCGCGCCAATCCCAACGATCCACCAATAGGCGACAGGCAATCGGCGGATGTTCTCGCGTGCAATCGGGTTGATCCGGGCGATGCCCGGAGGCTTCTCGGGTTCCTGGACGCCGAAGACCAGCACCAGCACCGCGAGGGCGCCCGGAATGATTGCAGCCCAGAACACCGCCCGAAAATCGTTGGCCCACAGGAGCATTAGACCGATACCGAGCAGCGGCCCGATGAAGGCGCCGACGGTGTCCAGCGACTGCCGCAGACCGAACGCCGCCCCCCGAATGTCTGCCGGGGTGATGTCCGCGACCAGTGCATCGCGCGGCGCGCCCCGGATTCCTTTCCCCGCACGATCGGTCAGCCGTGCGGCGAGCACGAAACCGGCCGATGGCGCCAGTGCGAACAGTGGTTTGGAAATGGCTCCCAGCCCATAGCCGAGCACCGCCAGCGGCTTGCGCTTACCCCAGTAATCCGACAGGACGCCGGAAAAGACTTTGACGACCAGCGCCGTGGCCTCTCCGGCACCTTCGATGAGCCCAACCATGAACAAACTCGCGCCCAATGTGCCGACCAGGAAAACCGGCAGGAGACCGTGAATCAGCTCGGATGAAATGTCCATCAGCAGACTCACGAATCCCAGCGCCCAGATGCCCCTGGGAATTCGAGCAATGGCGCGCGAGCCTGGCTTGGGAGTCATAAGAGTCCTCGCTATTATCATCCGATGAATTCTGACACGGGCGTCATCTACACCTGCCCGATGCATCCCCAGATCCGGCAGCCGGGCCCCGGCAACTGCCCGATCTGCGGCATGACCCTGGAGGAGCCGGTCACGCCCGACTCTGGCGGCGCAGCTGTGGGAGTCCGTGCATCCTGTTCTCAGGCCGCTGATCGTGCATCCGGGCCTGAAGCTCCGGGTGCAGATCGAAACCGGCGATATGCCCCCGGCAACCGTGCGCTGCGCTCGGCCATGTCGACATTGTCGAAGTGGCGGCACTGGACAGCCCTCGTTACCGGAGTGAGCCTCATACGGGGCTGCGCGCCCTGCTGCGTGGCATGAGCGACGCTCCGCCTGGTGGTTGCTGACCGGCTATGAAATCTTCCCGGAGTTGCATACTTCAGCCGAGGTGTTGAACGAGGAATTCCAGCTCGTTCGCAGGTCACACACATCATGAGCCGACCCAATACCGGTAGCGCTGAGGTCGTCGCCGGACGCGCTCGCGCTCCTCAGCTCGAATTGAGTGGACTGACAGGGCTCGACGATCACACCGCCGCGCAACGCCTTGCTGCCGAAGGCCCAAACGAGCTACCCACCGGCAAGTCCCGCTCGGTTGCGAAGATCGCGCTGGAAGTGGCTCGCCAGCCAATGTTCGTCCTGCTCGTTGCCGCAGGCGCGTTATACCTCACGATGGGCAAGGTGGCGGACGCGCTCGTGCTGCTCGGCTTCGTCTTCATGGTCATGGGCATTACGGTCGTTCAGGAGCGCCGCACGGAGCGTGCCCTGGATGCTCTGCGCGATCTGTCGAGCCCTCGCGCACTAGTAATCCGCGGGGGCCAGCGAAAGCGAATCGCCGGCAGAGAGGTGGTGAGGGGAGATGTCCTCCTGCTCAAGGAAGGCGATCGCGTGCCTGCGGATGCAATTCTCAGACGCTCCACCAACCTCAGTACGGATGAATCACTGCTCACGGGCGAATCCCTGCCGGTCCGCAAGTCGCCCTCCGAAAGCGTACTTGAGCTCGAGAAGCCTGGAGGAGATGACTTGCCTTCGCTGTTCTCCGGCACTTTGATCACCGCCGGTCAAGGCGTCGCTGAGGTGCTAAGAACAGGGACCCGCACGGAGCTGGGGCGAATCGGCAAGGCGCTGGAGAAGATCGAGCCTGAGCTCACTCCGCTTCAGCGGGAGACGGGGCGAGTCGTCCGGATCCTCGCGACTGCCGGGTTAATAGCCTGCACCGCCGTTGCGGTGGGCTACGGTCTCTCCCGCGGGGGAACATGGCAGGTGTGGAAGGAAGGACTCCTCGCAGGAATCGCCATGGCAATGTCGATCCTGCCCGAGGAGTTCCCCGTCATCCTGACGGTCTTTCTGGCACTGGGCGCCTGGCGCATCTCGCGCAGTCGCGTGCTCACTCGCCGCCTGCCCGTCATCGAGACGCTCGGTTCGGCCACCGTGCTGTGTGTCGACAAGACTGGAACTCTCACGCAGAACCAGATGACCTTGAGGGCGATTGCAAATGACGAGATGACGGTTGACGTGCAAGTCGGCACCGCTGAGGTCCCGGCCGAATTGCATGATCTCCTGCAAGCGGCAGTCCTCGCCAGCAAGACCGACCCATTCGATCCGATGGAGCGTGCGCTTCATGCAACTCGCGATCGACTACTACAACAGCATAAGGAGGCTCAGCGGGATTGGGCGCTGATCCAGGAATACCCCTTGACCTCTGAACTACTCGTCGTCAGCCACTGCTGGGGGCGAGACGGCGACGGTACCGTGCTAGTCGCCTCCAAGGGCGCCCCGGAAGCCATCGCCGACTTGTGCCGCCTCTCTTCCGAGCGGCGCGCTCGTCTTGCTGTACAGGTGAAGGCACTTGCCTCGCGAGGCCTGCGGGTGCTCGGCGTCGCACGAACCGAAATCTCCGCCGAACAACTTCCAGCTGATCACGGACTACTCGAGCCCGAATTTCTCGGGCTCGTGGCCTTCGAGGATCCTCTGCGCAGCAGTGTCCCCGCGGCTGTTGCGGAGTGCCGCGCGGCCGGTATTCGCATCATCATGATCACCGGAGACTATCCTGAGACAGCCCGCAGCATTGCCCGCCAAGCGCGACTCGAACGACCCGACTCCGTGATCACGGGCCAGGAGCTCGAGCCCATGTCGGATGCGGAGCTCGCGATCCGCATTCGGGACACGCAAGTCTTCGCCCGCGTCGTACCCGAACAGAAGCTACGGATCGTCCTTGCTCTGAAGGCAAACGCCGAAGTCGTTGCGATGACGGGTGACGGTGTCAATGACGCTCCCGCCTTGAAAGCCGCCCATATCGGGATCGCCATGGGTGGCCGCGGGACTGACGTTGCCCGCGAGGCTGCAGCGCTCGTCTTGCTGGATGATGACTTCTCTTCGATCGTGGCCGCCGTGAAGCTCGGCCGTCGCATCTATGACAATATCAAGAAGGCGATCAGCTTCACGCTCGCGGTTCATGTCCCCATCGCCGGGTTGTCCATCGCACCGATCCTCCTTCCCGGGTGGCCCCTGCTACTGCTGCCAGTGCACATCGCGTTTCTCGAGTTGATCATCGATCCGTCCTGTGCCCTCATCTTCGAGGCCGAGGAAGCCGAGGCTGACATCATGCGTCGCCGCCCGCGGAGCCCGTCCGAGCGGCTATTCTCGACCCGAATCGTCGGACTCGCGATCCTGCAGGGCCTGAGCACGCTCGCAGTGTGTTTGGTGATCGTTTCCCTCGCACGCCCGGGTCACGGGCCGGATGCCGCTCGGGCACTCGCATTCGCAGCACTCGTCGTGTCCTTCCTCACGATCATTCTCATGAATCGGTCCTGGACGCGGTCGCTCATGAGCATGATGCGTGCGCCGAATGCTGCGATGTGGTGGGTGCTGGGCGGAGCCGGGATGCTCCTTGCCGCGATCTTGACAGTGCCGGCCCTGCAACGGCTGTTCTCTTTTTCGCCGCTGCATAGCGATGATCTGTTGCTGAGTTTGCTCGCCGGCTTTATCTGCCTCATGTGGTTCGAGCTCCTCAAACGGTTCTCCCGCCGAGAACCCATTCGTTGATAGAGTGTTACCTATGTCTCCGGTATGAGCCCCTGGTTCGAAGCGTGCAGCTCAGAGCTACGCTACTTTATTCGTCGAGCTTTCCTTGTGAGAACGGTGTCGCGCAGTGGCTCTGAAAATAACACGTGAGTGCACGTGCTGTGACGCATGTCTTTCGGAATGCCCGAATGAGGCCATTTCTGCAGGAGACAAGATATATGTCATTGATCCTCAGCTATGCACTGAATGCATCGGCTTTTTTGCGACGACGCGCTGCGCTGACGTTTGCCCCGCTGAATGCTGTGTCCCCGACGAGAATGTCATAGAGAACCGGACAGCGCTCATAGAAAAAGCGAAAAGGATCCACCCGGATAAGGACTTTTCCGGTGACGTGCCCTCTCATATCTGAACGGAACCGTTCGCCTGCTGCGTCAGCTAGAGCTCGACCGCTCGTCCCAGGGTAATGAAGAGATGCCTGGTGGTGACCCCAAAATCGCCTCTCTCGTCCTTCAATTTCTGAGCGGAGTCGATGAGTTCTTGCAGTCTCTCGGGCGTCACATTCTTATTGAGCCGGAGGGCGGACAAGGCGTTCAAGGTATGTTCACACCAGCGCCCGGTCGTCATCGCCTGCACTTCATCCAGGCACTGGTTTAATTCTTTTTCGACCGCCTGCTCTCCACATTCGGCAGCAAACGCCGGATCACATTCAATGCAAGCGGCATAGTGAACCATGAACTCCTTGGATGGCTCAGGGGTTTGATCCTCTATCGGCTCGTACTCGGGGTTCACTGCCATCTCCGCAGCAGCGATATCCAGGATGGTGGTGGTCACGCCACTAAGCCCGCCCGGCTTTGCCATCTTCTGGCGAAGGGCCTCCGGACCGACGACTTCGCCAACTTTTCTGTGACTTCTTACCATCTCCTCGGCCATCGCCTGAATCTTCCTGGCTGCCGCCATCGGCACGGTTCCGTCCGAGAGACAGGAACTCAGGTTATATCTTGCATGACAGCACCAAGGCACGGTCTCGGTCCTTCTCAATTCCACACGGTGCATGCCATTGATGTATTGGTTTGCCTTGCACATCGCCGCCATGTTCTTGTGACAGCGTCGGCACATGTCGTTATACAAGAGCGCTCTCTCAGGAATCGGGCCCGATTTCTTCTTCTGCTGGAACGTGGCCAGAGTGTCCCTGTGAAACTGGTGGTGCCCGACCTGGTCCCGATACTTACTGACGCAGCCAGGTGAACAGTAAAACTTGTCATTCAGCTCTATCGGGTAGTTAGTGGTCTCACCACACATCGCACACGTCTGTGCCTGTTGCGGGGGGGCAGGTTCTGATGGCGTCATGACGAGTCACTCCTGTTCTGCGTTCCCCTGATAATGTTTTCCCTTTATTCTGTAGCCGTGGGACTCGATCGCCTTTTCAAAATCTTCCCGCTGGTAGCCCGCAGGAGAATATCGCACGACAATATTTTTCCGCGGAAGGCTCACCGAATATTCAATGTTCGGAAACCTGCGGAATTCATTCTCCAGAGTCCGCGCACAACCCGTACAGGTCATGCCGAGAATCTCGATGGTCTCCTGCCGTTTGTCATCGTTTCCGGACATTCTCCTGAAAACCTCCCGTAGCTTGATACTAAAAAAATTGTCCTCCCCGATGAATCGCGCCGCAATCGGAACTTGTACCTAGGGATCACAGGCCACGCGTATTGCCTATGGACAACGATGAATCGCCGGCGCACTACCCCGCCAGCTCGCCGACTGTCGGAAGGCCGCGGTTCATCGTGCTCTTCGCGGGCCTCGCCCTGACCGGCGCAGCGTCGGGGCAAGACGAACCCATCGAGGAAATCACCGTCACCGGCTCGCGCATCGCGCGCCGCGACTTCGAGTCGATCAGCCCGATCGTCAGTGTCCCGCAGGAGGCGTTCGAGCAGACCGGTTCCACGAGCGTGGACACGGTCATGAACCGCTTTCCGCAGTTCGTGCCTGACTTCAGCGGCACTTCGAATAATCCCGGCAACGGTGGCCAGGGAAACCTGCAGCTGCGCGGACTCGGTACCCGCGACACTCTCGTGCTGCTCGACGGGCGCCGCCTGATTCCCGCGAATGGCACGGGCGTCGTGGACGTCAACATCATTCCGCCGGCGCTGATCGAAAGTGTCGAGATCATCACCGGCGGCGCCTCGGCCGTTTACGGCTCGGACGCCGTGGCCGGCGTGGTGAATTTCAAGCTCAAGCAGGAGTTCAGCGGGCTGCAGTTCGACGGCGGCTATGCGCGGACCGGCCAGGGCGACGGCGATGAGTACCACGCTGAAGTCACGGGAGGCATGCGCTTCGCCGGCGGTCGCGGCCGGCTGCTGGGTCACGTGGGTTACTCGGAGCGGAAGGCGATCAGATACTCCGAACGCGACTACTCGCGGTATGCGCTCTACTACGCAGGCCCCGGCGCCGGCGGCGTCGGTCCCGGCGGCGGGTTCCTGGCCGGGGGCTCGCCTGCAATAGAGGAAGGCGCGCCCGCGGCCGTGCAGGCGAGCCCGCAGGCGTTCGACGCGCTGTTCCAGTCCTACGGCTATCCGGCCGGCACAGTGCCGTACCAGGATTACCTCGGCGTCAATGCCGACGACACGCTCTTCACGCTCGGCAACGGCGAACCGGGCAGCGTCGCGAATTTCCGTGGCGAGCGCGACCCCTTGCTCTTCAATGACGGCAGTTACGGCTTCAATTTCGCGCCTTGGAACTACCTGCAGATGCCGCTGGAACGGGTGTCCGCCTACGGTCGCGCAAGTTTCGAGTTCGACGCGGGTCACGAACTCTACGGCGAGGCGCTGTATGCCGACTACACGGCTGACCAGTCTCACGCTCCCGCGCCGAGCTTTGAAATCACGATCCCGGCGACGAATCCTTTCATCCCTGCCGACCTGAAGTTCCTGCTCGATTCGCGCGCGGATCCCGCCGCCGGCGTCCTCGTTTTCAAGCGGTTCTCCGAGCTGGGGCCGCGCATCAGCTCGAACGAATACGACGTATATCAGCTCACCACGGGGTTAACGGGGCCGCTGCCGGACCAGTGGCGGTACGACGCCTATGTACTGCATGGCGAGAATGACCGGGACGAGACCCAGCAGGGCAATGCCCTGCGCTCGCGCATCAATGATCTCAGCTACGCGCCCGACGGCGGCGCGTCGATCTGCGGCGAGTTCAGCGTGCTCGGCAGCGGGCGCATGTCCGATGCCTGCATCGACTACATCTCCGCTGGTGGCGCCAACCACCAGACCTACAAGCAGACCGTGCTGGAGTTGTCCGTTGGCGGCCCCGTGATGGACCTGCCGGCGGGCGAGATGCGCGTCGCGCTCGGCCTCATGCACAAGCGCGACGAGTTTCTCTACGAGGCCGACCCGATCGCCAGCGTGATACTCGGCGATGGGCTCCCGGACCTCATCGGCTTTGATGCGGCCGCTGACATCGAGGGTTCGGATTACAACACCGACCTGTATGTCGAGGCGCTCGTCCCGCTCCTCGCCGACCGGCCGGGCGTGCAGCGACTCGAGGCCGTCGTGGGGTTCCGCCACTCGGAGTACGACTCGGCAGGCGGAGCGGACTCCTGGAAAGCCGAGCTGCTCTATCAGCCCGTCGAGCCCCTGCGCCTGCGCGGTTCGCTGCAGCACGCCGTGCGCGCGCCGAGCGTGTTCGAGCTCTATCAGCCGCGCCTGCCGGTCGATTACTCCGCGGATGGGGATTTCGGCGGGCTCGTCGACCCCTGCGAGGCGGGCAGCGCGCAGCGCAGCGGCGCGAACGCCGCGCAGGTGGAAGCCTTGTGCCTCGCGCAGGGGGTGCCGGCGGAGCTGCTCCCCGATTTCGCTGACCAGGACCTCATACATCGCGGTGTAGAGGGCGGCAACCCCAACCTCGATCCCGAGACCGCGGACACGCTGACGCTGGGATTCGTGCTCAACTCCTGGTCGAGCAGCGAGCACCTCGCGGGAACGCAGGTATCGGTCGACTGGTATCGGTTCGAGGTCGAGGACGCGATTGAGTACGTCTACGCTCCCAACTACATTCCGCTGTGCTTCGACGCCCGCACCAATCCCACCTTCGCGGTATCGAACGTGTGGTGCGGCTTCTTCTCGCGCAATGCGCAGTCCGGCGAGATCGAGGACTTCACCGACGTGCTGGTGAACATCGACGGCTACGAGGTCTCGGGCGTGGACCTGCAGTTCGACTGGACCCTCGACGCTGGCCCCGGCAAGGTCCGCCTCAACGCGCTGATCTCCTGGATGGACTACTTCGAGGTGAACCCTCCTCCCGGCCTGCCGAAACGCAACAAGGTCGGGTACGTCGGCTTCGACACGGCGGGCTTCGTCATTTTCGACATCGGTGGCTCGCGGCCCGAGTGGAAGGGCCTGGTGGACCTGCGCTATGACCGGGGCCCCGTGACGCTGGGGACGCAGTGGCGCTACGTCGATGGCATGAAGGATGTCAACCCGGAGGCGGACTACCACGTGCCGAGCTACGAGTACCTCGACCTGTATGCGGGCTACGTGTTCGGAGCGGGACGTTTCGACGGGTTGACGCTCCGGGCCGGCGTCGAGAACCTCACCGACGAGGACCCACCCCTGCTCCCGAGCAGCGTCAACGCGAATACCGACTCGTCACAGTACGACGTGCTGGGACGTCGCTACTACGTGAACCTGAGCTGGCGGTTCTAGCTATCGGCGAGCACAGCCGGCCAGCGAGGATCGGCGCGCAGCGCGCCCAGAAAGGGTGACAGCCGCATCTGGTCGTGCAGGTAACCGATCCAGGCGGGTGCCATCGCCTTGTCGCGCGCCTCGAGCGCATCGCTCTGCCGTCGCAGCGTCGAGAACGCCTCGTCGCTCATGCCACGAAAGGCATAGAGCTCCGCGAGCCGGATGCTGTCCGCGATGTCGCTGGGGCTGGCGGCGGCCAGGCGTCCGAGCGCGGCGTCCGCTGCCGCACGGACGCCTGGCGCCTGGTGCATGAGCGCCAACCCGTAATCGCGCAAGCTGCCTTCCGCGATCTGTGCGAGGGCCGACTGCGCCTCGTCGTAGCGCCCCTGGAGCACGAGGATCTGCAGGATGCTGATCCTGACATCCGGTCCCGCCTCCGGATTGAGTTCGAGCGTCTTGCGATACTCCGCCAGCGCCTCGTCGAGTCGACCGGTGCCGAGCAGCAGTGTGCCGAGGGTTTCCCGCGCCACCGGCGACAGCGGGTCGCGTGCCACCACCCGGCGCCCCAGCGCGATGGCCTCGTCGAGGTCATCGCGCGATATGGCATCGCTCTCGAGCCCGGCCATGACCAGGAGGTCGTCGGGGTCGAGTTCGACCGCCCTGCGCCAGTGCTCGCCGGCACGCCTGCCGTCCGCCGTCTCGAGGTAAAACTGCGCGAGGCGCGCGTGGGCCGCGGCGAGACCGGGGTCCAATTCGACGGCCTTGCGCGCCGCCTCGCCCTGTCTTACCCGCCACGCGTCCGTGGGCGGGCTGCCGGGCGGCACCATGAAGCTGTACGCGCCGGACAGCGCCGCCCAGGCCCTGGCATAGCCGGGATCGAGCGCGATCGCTTCCTCGAAGTACCTGACGGCGCGCTCGAAGTCACCCGGTGCGCGACGCTCATAGAAGAACTTGCCTTGCAGGTAACGCTCGTACGCCTGCGCGTTTCCCGGCATCTCGCCCCGCGGCGCCCGCCCGGCGAGCGTGGCGTCCAGGGCCGAGGCGACCGAGGCCGCAATCTCGTCCTGGACCGCAAATACATCACCGAGCTCGCGGTCGTAGGTTTGCGACCAGACGTGCGAGTTGCTGGACGCGGCGATCAACTGGGCCGTGATCCGCACGTGGTCCCCCGACCGGCGGACGCTGCCTTCGAGGACGTGACTAACGTTGAGCCTGGTGGCGAGCTCAGGAACGTCCACCGACTGATCGCGAAACGAGAACGACGACGTTCGTGCAATCACCCGCAGGCCGCCCGACTGTGCCAGCCGGTTGAGAATTTCCTCCGAAATGCCATCGGCGAGGTATGCCTGATCCTTGCCGGGGCTCATGTCGACGAAGGGCAGGACGGCGACGGAATTCGCCTGGGCCTGCGCGGCAGTGGTCCTCAAGTCCACATTCCCACCGCGAGTCGTGACGCCCCACCAGGTCGCCACGGCCATGACAGCGGCGACGGAAGCCAGGACCGCGGCACCGCGCCACGATCGCCTCCGGGCCTGCGGTTCCGGCAAGGCAGACGCATGGGGGGCCTGGGCGTCTGCTTGAGCAGAGCCGTCTATCTCGACGACCGGCACGTCGAAGATGAAGCCGCGACGGGGCACCGTGCGAATCATCTGCTGCGACTCGTCCCCGATCGCGCGCCGCACGTCGATCAGGCACTGGGTGAGCGAGCCCTCGGTGACGACGACCTGGCCCCATACGGCGCTGATGAGCTCGTCTTTTGTGACGAGCTGGCCGTGCCGCTCGACGAGGAGGCGCAGCACGTGGAAGGACTTCGGCCGGAGCCTCACGTCCGCACCGGCCTTGAGCAGGCTGCCGCGCGCGAGATCGAGCGTGTACTCACCGAAGGAGTAACTGCGATGCTTCGGCATACCTGCCTGCCCCTCGCCCCCGGGAGTGGCAATGTTTCGCCCATTTATAGCGCAATTTTCATGGTTCTGTTGATACCCCGCCGCTTGTCGGCGCTACCGTCGGCTCGCATACCAGGGGGCGAGCCATGACTCAACCGATGAAAGACAGCATTTCGAAGGCCGGGTGGTACGGAAGTTGGGGTCTATTTGCCATTGTCGCCTTGGCGGCGTGCGGTGGCGGGGGTAGCTCGAATGGCGGGGGCGGCCCGGCCCCCAGCCTGGACACCGGCGTCTTCGTCGACGCACCGGTCGAGGGGCTCGAGTTCGCTGCCTACGACGCCGGCGGGGCACTGCTCGAATCCGGCGTGACGAACAGCGCCGGTGAGTTCCACTACAGCCCGGGTGGCACCGTCACGTTTTCGCTGGCGCAAGGGGTGCTGGAGCTGGGTTCCGCGCCAGGGGCGGTGGTCGTTTCGCCCGCGGATCTCGTGGACCATGCGGGCGCGACGGTGTCCGGCCCGCACACCGTGCTGCGCAATCTCCTGCGCTTCCTGCAGACGCTGGATGCTGACGGCGATCCGATGAATGGAATTTCCATTCCCGATATTCCGGCCAGCATCGCATCCAGCCAGTTCCCCGACGGGTTCGACATCCAACGATTTGCTGTCCCGGAACAGACGTTTGGCTCCGACGTCGGCATCCTGGCCCTGGTGTCAGCGGTTTCCGGACAAACCGATCCTCTACTAACCGAGCTTGTCGACGGCAGCACGGCAATACAGAGTTTCGACGCCTATGTGAGCACCGTCCCGGGTTACCAGGATCCGCGGACGGACTGGCCGCCACTACCGACGGTCGTGCTCTCGGGCCGTCTGATTGAATCGTATGTCGCAAGTCCGCAGGTCACTCTGTCCTGGTCCAGCACCAACGCCAGCACTTGCACGGCATCCAATGCCTGGACAAGCACAAGCTGGACAGGCACACGTGAGACTTCCGGTCACGAGCAGTTCCAGGTCTCTCGCTTTTACCTGCCAAACATCTACGTGCTCACCTGCACCGGCGCGGGTGGCAGCGCATCGGATTCGGTACAGCTCGATGACCGCAGGGCGTCGCCCTGACGCGCCGGCCCAATGAGGGCGAGCCATGACTCAACCGATGAAAGACAGCATTTCGAAGGCCGGGTGGTCCGGAAGTTGGGGTCTATTTGCCATTGTCGCCTTAGCGGCGTGCGGTGGCGGGGGTAGCTCGAATGGCGGGGGCGGCCCGGCCCCCAGCCTGGACACCGGCGTCTTCGTCGACGCACCGGTCGAGGGGCTCGAGTTCGCTGCCTACGACGCCGGCGGGGCACTGCTCGAATCCGGCGTGACGAACAGCGCCGGTGAGTTCCACTACAGCCCGGGTGGCACCGTCACGTTTTCGCTGGCGCAAGGGGTGCTGGAGCTGGGTTCCGCGCCAGGGGCGGTGGTCGTTTCGCCCGCGGATCTCGTGGACCATGCGGGCGCGACGGTGTCCGGCCCGCACACCGTGCTGCGCAATCTCCTGCGCTTCCTGCAGACGCTGGATGCTGACGGCGATCCGATGAATGGAATTTCCATTCCCGATATTCCGGCCAGCATCGCATCCAGCCAGTTCCCCGACGGGTTCGACATCCAACGATTTGCTGTCCCGGAACAGACGTTTGGCTCCGACGTCGGCATCCTGGCCCTGGTGTCAGCGGTTTCCGGACAAACCGCCCTCGTTGACGGCAATGCGGCGGCACAGAGCTTCGACGCCTATCTCAGCACCGTGCCAGGCTATCCGGATCCGCGCGCCAACTGGCCGCCGGTGCCGCCGCCGACGGTCGTGCTCACGAGTTCCGGGCACATCTTTTTCTATTTCCCTGCGCAGGCGACTCTGACCTGGTCGAGCACCGATGCCAGCACGTGCACTACATCCGGCGGGTGGTCAGGCACGATTGAGCCCTCGGGTCAGCGACAGGTCACTCTGACCTATGGACGAAATCGCTTCGGGTTGACCTGCAGCGGTCCGGGCGGCACCGCATCCACCTCGTTGATGATCTACGTGCCGATGGTTTGACCTCGGCGCCAGAAGCCAACCACCGAAAGGGGCTTCGCGATCATTCAGTTTCGCACAGATTTCCTTAGTTTTTCCCGGTTTCGGCGTCTGCCACCGCCGGGACGGATAAACAAGACCGCGACCTATCTCGCATCACCCCCGCGTGGCTTGTAGAAGACGAACTCACCGATCTCGACCGTCTTCATGTATTCCGTGGACCAACTGGGCGTCACGTTCCGGTGATGGAAATACAAGGCGCCCCCGGTTCGGTCCGTGAGTTGAAGGTTGAGCGCTCGTCGCGCGATCTCCTTAGCGATCGCGTAAGACTCATCGTCCTTCGCCTGATCCGAACGGCCATCGCACCACCACGAAAACTGGCACGCACCCTGCTCGTTACCTTGCCTGACAACTGCGCAAACAGTGTTTGGAAAGCCCTCGTGGCCCAGCCGGTTCATGACGACACTAGCGACTGCTTCCATGCTGACAGCCTTCTCGCCCCTTGCCTCCCAGTAGATGGTGCGTGCAAGGCAGGTGATCGCGTCGTCCAACCGTTCTTTGCCATGCGGATCGACGGCCTGCGCTTCGCGCTTTCCGATGATCTCGGATAGAGACGGCGCCGTGTTGTCTCCGTCGGCCGCAGCGTTCTGCTCCAGTGCCTCCGCTTTCTTCTCCGTGGCTTCCAGGCCGTTGGCGGCTGGCCGCTGCACCCGGTCAACCTCGTTCGGTTTGCAGCCCACGAGTACGACGATCGCAACGCAAGCCGCAAGCCAAATCTGGTGCATCAGTCGATGTCTCTTTGAATGATTCAACGCGACTCCGACCTGCTCTACCGTCTTGCGAATCGGCGAATAGGATTTGGCAATGCCCGAAATATTAGGCACTGATACGCCGACCCCCTGGTTCGAAGCGAGTGGCTCGATGCATACCTAACTCGCTGACGGTGCTCATCATCGAGCTCGCTGAGTGCCTAATACTTTTCCCCAGTTTCGCGCAGTTTTCCTCAGTTTTCCCCGGTTCTGATTGGAAATATTAGGCACTTTCGCCGTGGGCGAGAGAGGAGGACAAATCGCGGTAGGCGTCCGCCTGTGCGAGCAAGGCGCTGGCCTTGGTTTCAAAGGTTTGCACGGCATCGGCGCCGGCGGCGAAGCGGGCCGGCGGCTCCTCGAATCCGGCGAGCTGCACGAGGGCGTCGGCGAGCTTGGCGGGGTCGCCGCCCTGCTTCCCGTTCATGCTGTTCCAGGCGGCGACGGTCGCCTTGGTGCGCTCAGCATAGTCCTCGATGGAGGGCTTGGCGTAAGTCGTGGAGTCGGTGCTGAGCAGCTCGGTGCGGAAGAAACCGGGCTCGACCAGCATTGTGCGGATGCCGAAAGGGGCGACCTCCGGGGCGAGCGACTCTATCCACCCTTCGATACCGAATTTCGCGGCCGCATACGCCGTGCAAAACATTCCGCCGGCAATGCCAGCGGTCGAGGAAATGGTGAGCAGCAAACCTGACCGCTGCTTGCGCATCACCGGCAGCACGGCGCGGGTGACATTCATCGGACCGAACAGCAGGGTTTCGATCTGGTAGCGAACCTGTTCGGGGCTGAGCTCCTCGAAGAACCCTGCGTAGAAGTTGCCCGCGTTATTGACCAGCACATCAATCCGGCCGAACTTGCCGACGGCGGTCTCGACTGCGGTCCGGGCGTCGTCGGGGCGGGTGACGTCGAGCTTGATGCTCAGTAGATCGTTGTGGTCACCGACTGCCGCCGCGACCTTGCGGGGGTCGCGGCCGGTGGCGACGACGGCGTTGCCGGCGGCCAGCGCGGCCTTCGCGATGTCGACGCCCATGCCCCGACCGGCACCTGTGATGAGCCACACCTTTTTGCTAGTCATGTGATGTTCCTATTTTTTGCGTCGTGCGGCGGCGACTTCGAGACCGCCAAGGCCATCGATGCTGCACTCGTTGTGCTTGCCGTACTGCCGAAGCCCATCGTCCGACATTTTGCGGATGAACTCAGTCTTGCCTGCTGGTATAGGCCGCGAGGCCGGTGTAGCCGCGCTTGTCGATGCGATCGAGGCGCGCATCGAGCGGCGGATGGGTCTTGTACAACGCCGCCAGGCTCGCTGACTTCTCGCCGAGCGCCACCATTTTCTGCAGCACGGAGTAAAGCGCGATCGGGTTCATGCCAGACCGGGCGACGTAGATCTCCGAAGCCTCGTCGGCGCGGAACTCGGCATCGCGATCGAGCGCCGTCAGCATGACGGTGGCTCCGTGCTGCTCGACGTAATTGCGTGCAAACGTTTCCGCGGCGCCACCGCCGGTGTCGATCTTTCCGGACACCGTTTCCTTCCCGAGCGTGGCAAGCTCCTGCTTGCGGATGACGTTGTAATGGTCGCGCTGGACGCAGTGGCTGATCTCATGGCCCAGCACCGCGGCGAGCTCGCTGTCCGAGGACAGGAGCTCGTAGAGTCCGCGCGTCACCAGGATGTAGCCGCCTGGCGCCGCAAACGCGTTCACTTCCGGCGTGTCGATGACGCCGAACGTCCACGGCAGCTCGGGGCGGCTGGTCTGCGAAGCCACCCAGCGGCCCACGACGTTCACGCGCTGCTGGGCCTCCGCGTCGCTCCACAGGGGCCGTGCCCCGAGGACCCGGCCGGCGATCTCCGGTCCGAGCGCGAGCTCTTCTGCCACCTGTTCCTGTTCCGGCTTCGGGGCCGCCTTCTGCGCGGTGCCGAGCAACGAGCCGAACTTCTGGCCGAGCCCCAGCAGGCCGCCCGCCGCCTGCGCGGCGCCGGCAGCCTCGCCGGCGGACACTGTGTCCCCGGCCGGCTTCGCTTCCGGAGCGAAGGCGACCTTCGTCGCCTGCCAGCCGTGCTCACTGGCGTAGGCGGAGCCCGCAACCTCATCCTTGCGGTGGCCCACCATCGCGTCGATCTGCGCCTGGTCACGGGTTGCCGCCTTGAGGTCGCTCTCGTCGATTCCGCGCACGCCGGCCGTCTCGGTGACGCGGCCCACGCCCGCCTTGCCGCTCTTCAGTGCGCCCAGGTCCGCGCCGCCGCTTTCCGCGCCCGCGTAGTCGACCCGCACGTCGTTGACGCGGACGAATCCTGTCTTGCCGTCCGGAAGGTGGATCTCGTACCAGAGCCCGTTCTGCGTGGCGATGGCGACCGCGGCATCGCGCTTGAGGGCCGTGATCTTGCCGGCGTCGAGCCTCGGCTCTGCGTAGACATCCACGCTGGGTTTGCGGACAACGGCATGGGTCTCGTCCGCCTGCGCGACCCAGGCCGGAAGCAAGGCGACGATGAAACACAGTGATATCGGGCGCATCAGTGTTCTCCTGCCGGGCCGGGTGGCTGCAGCCGCGCAATACTGGGCGGCGCCAGTGGCCAATGGGTAGATGATGCCAGCACCTCTCCGATCAGTGCATGCAGCTCCTTGCGCACCCCGGCCGTACCGTCCTTCGCAATCTCGGCGAAGCCGAACGCGAGGCGAACCGTGCCATCGTCCGGCAGGCGGGCATCCTGCGCGGCGAGCTCCTGCTCGAGTCTCGAGAGATCGCCGGCCGCGGCGTCGCGTGCCGCGGCCTCGCTCTCGCCGTGCCACATCAATACGACGAGGTCACTGAGCGCGTCGTGCAGCCACGTTTTCTCCTCGACGACACCCTCGAGCATCACGGCGTCGCTGCCCGCATACAGGAAACGCCGCAGCCGGCGCCGGTACTCGCGGCGCCGCCGCCGGACGGACTGGGCGTCGTGGCCTGCGTCCGGCACGAAATGCAGTCGTGCAACCACGAGCCAGCGATCCCGCGCCGGGTCGAAGTCCGGCAGGTAGTCGCCGTTGCCCACCGCGCGCCCGCGCTGGGTCTTCGCGTAGACGCGACACAGGCCGAAAAAAAGGCTGATGAAGCCGACGGCGGCGAAAATGTCGAAGAAGTAGCCGAAGAACGTGAGCCCGATGAAGGCGGCAGTCAGCAGCGCGAGGTTGGTAGCGACGAAGATCGAGTCGACGTCGTTGTGCGGCTCGCCGCGGAAGAAGGCGTAGGCCGTCAGCAGGGACATGAGTGCCGCGAGGACGTACTTGAGCCAGGCGGGCGGCACGCCAATGGCATGACCGGCGACCAGCGCCTCCGTGGCCTCCGCCAGGACCTCGACGCCCGGCATGGCCGGGTCAACGGCCGTCGGCTTCGCATCGTTGAGGCCGGCAGCGGTGTAGCCCACGAGCACGATCCGGCTCTTCAGCTCAGGCGGCGGTGCCGCAGGGTTGCGGCATACGGCAGCGCCGTCGGCGAGAAGATTGGCAGCGCTCTCGCGCGGCAGCCGCGTCGCCTCACGCCAGTTCGGCCGCACGGTGGCCGCGAATCGCTGCGGCGGCTCTCTGGTCGAGGCAGTTCCGAGGCGCAGCGGCAGCGACGGAATGCCCCAGTCGCCGGCCACTTCGTAGAGCGGGATGTCGCGCATGATGCCGTCTTCATTGCGGCTCACGTTGACGATGGCGCTGTTCCTCGCCATCGCCGCGCCGTACGGCAGGAGCAATGCGACCTTCGGGTCGGACTGCGGGTCACTGGTGAGCGGAAACGCCGAAGGTGCCTGCGAAGCCCGCAAGGGCGAGGCATCGTCGTAGTCGGGGTGCATGCGGGTGGCCGCGAACACGAAGCGCCCGGCGTCACCCTCCGCGATGGCCTCAAGCGTCTGGTCGCCCGCGGGATCGTCTTTCGAGAGATCGGCAAACAGCACGTCGTAGCCGACAGCGGCCACGCCCGCGCGATCCAGCCGGTCGAGGAGATCCGCGTGACGTTGCCGGCTCCACGGCCAGCCGCCCTCGCCGCGAGCGCGGAAATACTCGATCGAGCATTCGTCGATTTCCACGACTACGACGCGTCCCGACGGCGTCGGTTCGTAAGGGCGCCACTGCACGACGCGATCGAAGATGGCGTTCTCGGCCGCGTCCAACGAGCGCGCGCCGCTCCAGTCCCACGCAAGCCAGCCGATGGCGGCGAGCGCGAGCAGCGGGTAGAACGCGAACTTCAGCCGCAGCGCGAGCCACGCCGCGGGCCTGCGGTAACTGCGTTCGACGCGGGTCCACGCGCGGATGAAGCCGTCGCCGAGCCTCGCCAGCGCGGCATCGAGCCAGTAGAGCAGGCGCCTCATGCCGTCGAGTTCTATTCGTCGTGCTCGTCCTCGACGGCCCCGTCGTCACACTCCTCCTGGCGATTGAACCCTTCGAGCTTCTTGAGCTCCCCTTCGTGCCGGTTCACGAAGTCCACGTTCGCCTTCGAGACCCCGGGTGGAAGGCTGCCGCCGGGCTGCTTCAGCGCCCAGGCGGCCATGCCGTTTTGCAGGAGCGACATCGAGAAGACCATGTACTCCCGCGGCGTCATGCCGGCGGACTGGAACGCCGCCTGGGCGCCGGGTATCGCTTTGAGCTTCGCGGCCATGTCGTTGAGCGACTGCGAGCCGCCATCTTCGTCGTCACATTGGCCCGTACGGGCGGGCAGTGCGGCGAGCTTTTGTGTCGCCTGGGTGTACTTGGCAAGTCCGGCATCCGTAAGCGTGAAGCGGAGCACCTCCTGCGTATCGGCGTCTTGCGCCAATGCGGGCCCGGGCGCGACGATTGAAATCGCCAGAGCCGCAAGCAACGCGCCTGCGACGCGACCTGATGCCAGCATGATGATCCCCTTCTGACGCAAACGTTTGAGTTCTATTCGTTGATGTGCGCGAGAGTTCGTCGAGACGGGCACAGCCAGGCCAACATATTAGCACCGACAAAACCGAATCCGGACGGCTTAACCCTGGTTTTCTGCTGCCGCAACGGCTTCGACTTCAATCAGAAAGTCGTCGGAGAATAGCCTCGAGACTTCCACCAGCGTCATAGCGGGTGCAGCTGGCGGTGTCGTAGATCCCAAGAATCGGTCGCGCGCCTTTCGATAGAGGGCGACTTGTGCCATGTCGCGCACGTATACAGTCATCTTCACAATGTCCCTGGGCGCACATCCAACGGAGCGCAGCGCAATACCAACATTTCCAAACGCTTGATGGGCTTGTGCTTCGAAGTCGCCTTTGCCCACGAGTTGGCCGTTCTTATCGACGGCGATCTGTCCGGCGATATACACGATTCGTCCACGTAAGACCTCAACAACATTAGAGTAGCCCGGAGGTCGAGCAAGCTCTGCGGGATTGGTGAACCGCACTGCGTCTGGCGTCATGATTTGATTTCCTTAGCCGGCTGATTGTGGTCGTTCCGCTAGTCGTCAAGACTTCATCGTAGACTTTCCGCTGCTCCGGCGTTTGGACAATAGCGCGAATATTTGACAGCGCCACTACAAACTCTACCTCTTGATTTTGGCGCACCCGGACGGACTCGAACCGCCGACCCCCTGGTTCGAAGCGAGCGGCTCGATGTGGATCTAACTCGCTGACGCGACTCACGATGACGCGTCGTGAGTGCCTAATACTTTTCCCCAGTTTTCCGCAGACGCGGGGTGGAAAATTAGGCACTTCTGATGGCTCGTCAGTGGCCGCCTGCGGTCTGAGAAAGTCCGGCGGCGACCGTGCTCGTACCTCTATGAGCCGACCTTCCGCCGCACCACGCCTATCAGGACGAGGCCGAGCAGGCTGAATCCATCCAGCGCACTACCACCACCACCGCCACTTGCCGCGAGGGTGCTACTCGTGAAGGTATCCGCTACTCCACCAACCGTTAGCGTGGTGTCGGTGTCCGTGGAGTTTGTCGCAGCACTCGTGTGCTGAACGCAGATCGTCTCGCCGTTGCTGATGGTCCCGGGCGCACTCGTAAAAACAGCACCGCAACCGACCGAGTACTGGCCGCCGGTCACGGAAACCGGTGCCATTGCCGTAATCCCGGTGATGGTGACCGGTGCAGAAGTTATTGGCGTTGACAGCGCCACACCGGTCTGATCAGAGAAGGCGAACGGGTCCGGGACCATATTGAGATCCGCGAGGCTGAAGTTGGCCAGGAAAGCGCCCTGGTTACCGTGCCCCGCGACCCACTGGCCGTCCGCAGAGATGCCGGTGGCGTCATCCAGGGTCCAGCCCGCGAGTCCGGTCGCGCCGCCGGCACTGAGCACGGCCACAAGTGGCTTCATGCCGGTCGCCTCTGTCCAGATGAAGGCCTGGCCGTCGGATTTCCCCACCACCACCGCGCCATCGGCGGAGACGCCTTTGGCGATGCTGATGGAGGCACCCGGAAAAAAGCCGAGCCCGGTCATCACGCCGCCGGTCCAGCGGAAGGCCTCGGAGGTCACGCCATCGTCAGACTGCCCCACCACGACCGCGCCGTCGGCGGACACGTCGAAGGCGACGCTGTTGAAGGCGCCAGGAAGGACCCCGAGACCGGTCATCACCCCGCCCGTCCAGCGGAAGGCTTGAATGGCCACAAAGCTTTTGGATTCCCCCACCACGACCGCGCCATCGGCGGAGACGCCTCTGGCGATGCTGATGAAATCCTCTGGAAGGTAACCCAGACCGGTCATCACCCCACCGGTCCAGCGGAAGGCCTCGAAGGCACCGCCCATGCCAGATGACCCCACCACGACCGCGCCGTCGGCAGACACGTCAGAGGCGGCGCTGTTGACGGCGCCCGGCAGAAACCCAAGCCCGGTCATCACCCCGCCCTCCCAGCGGAAGGCTTGAGAGGAAGTGAGAGGAAGTGGACCGTTGAGCGATGTCCCCACCACCACCGCGCCATCGGCGGAGGCGTTGTAGGCGGAGCTGTCGGAATCGCCCGGAAGGACACCAAGACCGGTGATCACCCCGCCCGTCCAGCGGAAGGCTTCATAATTTCCGGCATTGGCGGATGACCCGACCACTATCGCGCCATCGGCGGAAACTCCGGACGCGCTGCTGCCGGGAAGACCTGGAAGCGCACCGAGCGGAGTGAAAGTACCCGCATGGGCCATGCCCGGCAGCATCAGAACCGCGAAAACACGCAGAGCAGAAGTTCGCATGGAGTTCCCCTGGAGGTCGCAACGCCCAGCAGACATGGGCAGAAAACCGACCGCTGAGCTGAGGCTTCTGTCTGAATCTTATTCGGTCGGCGGGATCGACTGACCCACGCTACGCCCGTAGTAGGCCCGGTGCCTCACCCATTTGAGTGAGGCATTTCTAGATAATCACGCCAGAAACGCACCGGGCGTGAGGCGCGGAACTACCCTAACTGCACTCATCGGACCGAACAGCAGCGTCTCGATCTGGTTGCGGACCTGTTCGGGACTGAGCTCCTCGAAAAAGCCTGCGTAGAAGTTCCTCGCGTTATTGACCAGCACATCAATCCGGCCGAACTTGCCGACGGCGGCATCGACCGCGGCACGAGCGTCTTCGGGGCGGGTGACGTCGAGCTTGAGGCTCAATAGATCGTTGTGGCCGGTGGCCAGCGCGGCCTTCGCGATATCCACGCCCATGCCCCGGCCTGCACCTGTGATGAGCCACACCTTCTTATTAGTCATGTGATGTTCCTTTTCTTTGGCCCGACAAGAAACGCTCCTCACAGAAGTTGCACGTCTCCGTGCCCGGCAATCTCGTCGTGCAATCAATTGCACGAGAATGGCCGCAGACCTGAAGTCGTAAGAGTGCCCAGGCAGCGGTGATCAGTTGGCCTTCCGCCGCATTACACCGAGCATCCCGAGTGCCGAGCCGAGCAGCCACGCGGCAGCCGGCACCGGAACGGCGTTGACGCTGATAGCTTCGCCGACCGCATCGTTGAAGACGAAGTAGTCGACGTGGATGCCGGCGGGGTCGATCAGGAGAATGTCGTCCATGGTGAGCTGGAAGTAGCCGAAATACGTGTGGGCGGAAGCGTCGGAGAACCTGAGACCGAGGAAGCCTGACTGGCCGCTGAACTCGGGCGCCATGGGCGGGACGACCGCGCCTGGCCCGCCGATGGCCGCGAAGACGCTGGTGCTGTCGATGACATCGTCCTCGTATTTCCGGCCGGCAGCCCCGGTGCTGGAGTTCTGGACGACGCCGGTGATGAACAAGCCGTCGTCGTTATAGTTCAAGAAGCTGTCGATGAGATTCTGGAACTGATCCTGGGTCGGGACGTCGCCGGTTTCGAAAAAGGTCTTGAGGGTCTCCCTGGTTTGAATCGCGGCCGAGGCGATCTGGGATACGGACATCAGCAAGAACGCGGCAGAAATGAAACCGAGAACGGTTGTTCGAGTTTTCATGGTTGTACTCCGGATTGGATGGAAACCCGGCAATCATAGGTGATCCGACCGCAGAACTCGCGATCCGGGCCCGGTGCTCCGGGAACCGAGCCGCTCATCTGATTAGGCAATGCCCGAAATAACGCCAGATTCTGTCGCTTCAGTCCCCGGTCCTGCCGTGCTTGCCGAGATAGGCCGTGATCGAATCCAGCTCGGCAGCACTCGGAATCTTCACGGTCGACCCTGTCGCCTGGGCGTCGCCGATATGAGCTCGCATGCGCGTCGTAACGTCGCTCCATTCCTTCGCGGTGTGAAGCGAAGGTGACGGCGGTGCATGGCACTGCGAACAGTACTGTGATTCGAGCTTCGCGCCCTGCGAGCCGGCGTCCGGCAGCGAAGCCGCGGCGTTCGGCGCCCACATCCATCCCATGCCCCGCATGGTCTGCATGTCGCGATACATCGTGTCGTAGTGCTCGCGGATCAGCTTTTCACGCTTTGCGGGGTCGGTCTCGGCGGCGATCGCCGCCATCTGCGAGCGCATCGTCTGCATGTGCTTGCTCATCTGCTGCTGATAGGCATTCGGGGTCATGCCGGGAGGCACAGCCCATCCCATGCCGGGTCCCATGCCCATGCCGTGACCCATCATCCACCAGCCCGAGCCCATCATACCGGGGCCCATCATCATCCTCGGTCCCATCATCCCCGAACCCATCATTCCGGAGCGCATGTAGTCCTGCATCATCGTCCAGTGTTGTTGCATGGCCTGGTTCTGCGCCGCGGGATCCGTTGCGCTCTTCAGCCGCGAGAGCTCATTGTTGAGATCGTCCACTTGCTTCTGCAATTGCTGGATCGTCGCCTGGTCCGAAGTCGCCTGCGGCGCGGCCTGGCCGCGCCCGACAACCAGCAGCCCGAGAACGCACATGGCGTGGACAGCGATTCTTGTTTGACGCATTTTCATGACGGCACCCTGAGTCCTGGTGGATTCGGAGGATGCGAAGCATCAACCCTGTAGCCGCTACAGGGTCAAGTGGCGTGAACTACGGATGGACGGCCTGCTGATCGACGCGCGTCAGCTCCTCGAGAATCCGGCAGTCGGCTACGCGGTGCTCATGACAGCAGCCCACGAGCCGGTCAAGAGTCCGCTCGAGCCGCCGCAGACTGGCCAGCTTGCGGCGGACGTCGATCAGGTGCGTTCGTGCGAGCGACGTAACCTCGGTGCAGGAGCGCTCCGGATCATCCGCCAGCGTGAGAAGGCTCCTGATCTCGGCTACCGAGAAGCCAAGGTCGCGGTAGTGACGCACGAACTTCAGCCGGCGCAGGTGGTCCTCACCGTACTGGCGATACCCGGACGGATTCCGATCCGGCGCCGGCAACAATCCAACCCGCTCGTAGTACCTGATGGTCTCGACGATGGTTCCGCTGCGGGCGGCGAACTGTCCAATCTGCATGACCAAGTCCTCGAACCTGTCTTGACCCTGTAGCAAGTATAGGCCTCACGCTAATGTGTGCGACCCGGGAGAGATCGAGGCACATGAGCGACAGTTGTTGTGAGCAGGAGCTGGATGTACAGGCGTTGCATGCCGGGCAGCGCCGGGTGCTGAAGATCGTGCTCGTCATCAATGCCGCGACCTTCGTGATGATCGTGGCGGCTGCTCTCTATAGCGGATCGTCGTCGTTGCTGTCGGGCGGCCTCGACAACCTCGGCGACGCGCTCACTTATGCGCTCAGCCTGGCCGTGGTCGGAGCAAGCACGCGAGCCAAGAGCCGCGTCGCGCTGTTCAAGGGTACGCTCATCCTGTCTGCCGGCGTGGCAGTGGGTCTGCGAATCGCGTGGCGCATCGTCCATCCGGCAGTGCCTCTCTTCGAGGCCATGACCGGCGCGGCCGTGCTCAACCTCATCGCGAATGCCCTGTGCCTGCGCCTGCTCACCCCGTATCGGCACGACGACGTGAACATGGGCTCGGTCTGGGAATGCTCGCGCAACGACATCTATGAGGGCGTCGCCGTCCTCGTCGCAGCCGCGGGCGTGTGGCTGTTCGAGGCCGGGTGGCCGGACCTGGTCGTCGCGGCTGCGCTGCTGGTGATGTTCCTGCGCTCGGCCTGGCGGGTGTTTCGCGCGGCGTGGCACGGGCTGAGTCCAAGTCCGCTCGCAACTCCTTGAACGCACTGCGCACCCGGACGGATTGACTCGGGGCCGGTTACAGCCCCTCGCCCTTCGGGCAGCCTCCGGCTGTCCAAAATCGCGCTGCGATTTTGTCGAACCTGGACTTCGAATCTCGTGAGCGCCAGCGCGCAAATTGGCGCACCCGGAGAGATTCGAACTCCCGACCCCCTGGTTCGAAGCCAGCGCTACAAGTGTGAGCGCGCGGGCCGTGGTTGAGCCAATTTCAGCTACCCAAAGTGTCCAATACTTTCGCCCGGTTTGCGCGGGATCACCGCGTTTTCCCTTGTTTGCGGCGCACGATTTTGGACAGCTACGGGCCGCTGCTCACAGTACGGAACGGTCGATCACGATAGCGAGAGCCTCATCGGCCTCGCGCCCATGGACTTGCGGCATCTTGCGAATGAACTCCGCGCTCGTCGTGCGCCGGCCTTCATAAATGTAGAGCGGCACGCCACGCTCCCGCGGATGCCCCCAATAGCGCCAGCGCCGAAGGGCGAAAGGAAAAGGCCCCGGCCGCTGCGCAGCCGACGGCGACGATTGCGGATCCATCCGACTTTACGCTGTCATGGCACGGGCGTAGCTTGGGCGGCACGAAGCAATCCACCGAACAACCAAGGGGAACCGCGAGCCCATGCCAACCGAAGCAAAGTGCCCGTTCAGTCACACCGCGGGCGGGGGCGCGTCCAACAAGGACTGGTGGCCAAACCAGCTGCAGCTGGACCTGCTGAACCAGCATTCCTCCAGGTCCAACCCGCTGGACGCGAATTTCAACTACGCCAAAGAGTTCAGGAAGCTCGACTACGCGGCGTTGAAGAAGGACCTGCTGAAGTTGATGACCGACTCGCAGGACTGGTGGCCGGCAGACTTCGGCCACTACGGCCCGCAGTTCATCCGCATGTCCTGGCACAGCGCGGGCACCTACCGCAGCGGTGATGGCCGCGGTGGCGGTGGCCGTGGCCAGCAGCGCTTCGCTCCGCTCAACAGCTGGCCCGACAACGTCAACATCGACAAGTCGCGCCGTCTACTGTGGCCGATCAAGAAGAAGTACGGCCAGCAGATTTCCTGGGCCGACCTGATCATCCTCGCCGGCAATGTCGCGCTGGAGTCCATGGGCTTTCGCACCTTCGGTTTCGGCGCCGGCCGCGAGGACACCTGGGAACCGGACCAGGACGTCTACTGGGGCAACGAGAAAACCTGGCTGAGCGCGGACAAGCGCTACTCCGGCGAGCGCGATCTGGAGAACCCGCTTGCCGCCGTGCAGATGGGCCTCATCTATGTGAATCCCGAAGGCCCGAACGGCAACGGCGATCCGGTCTCCGCGGCGAAGGACATCCGCGAGACGTTCGCCCGCATGGCGATGGACGACGAGGAGACCGTGGCGCTGATCGCGGGCGGCCACAGCTTCGGCAAGACCCATGGCGCCGGCCCCGCCACGCACGTGGGCGTCACCCCCGAGGCCGCCGGCCTCGAGGCGCAGGGCCTGGGCTGGACGAGCAGCTACAAGTCCGGTGTGGCCGGCGATGCGATCGGCAGCGGCCTGGACGTGACCTGGACGACGACGCCGGCGCAGTGGAGCAACAACTTCTTCGAGAACCTGTTCAAGTACGAATGGGTGCAGGAGAGGAGCCCGGCCGGCGCCATCCAGTGGGTGGCCAAGGGCGCCGAGGCCATCATCCCGGACGCACACGACAGGACGAAGAAGCGCAAGCCAACGATGCTGACGACCGACCTCTCGCTGCGCTTCGACCCGGCTTACGAGAAGATCTCGCGCAAATTCCTCGACAACCCGCAGGCCTTCGCCGAGGCGTTCGCCCGCGCCTGGTTCAAGCTGACCCACCGCGACATGGGTCCGCGTGCGCGCTACCTCGGCCCCGAGGTTCCGAAGGAAGAACTGATCTGGCAGGACCCGCTGCCCAAGGCGACGCTGCCGCCGCCGGGCGCCGCCGACATCGCCGACCTGAAGGCGAAGATTACCGCTTCCGGCCTCACCATCGCGCAACTGGTGTCGACCGCCTGGGCCTCGGCCTCCACCTTCCGTGGCGGCGACAAGCGCGGCGGCGCCAATGGCGCACGCATTCGCCTGGACCCGCAGAAGGATTGGGCGGTCAACAACCCGCCCGAGCTGGCGGAAGTGCTGGCCACGCTGGAAGAGATCCGGAAGGCATCCGGCAAGCTGTCACTGGCCGACCTCATCGTGCTGGCTGGCGGCGTGGGCATCGAACAGGCGGCCAGGGCCGCAGATGTCAGCGTCGAAGTCCCCTTCGCGCCGGGCCGCACCGATGCCGCGCAGGAGCAGACCGATGTGGCCTCCTTCGCCTACCTCGAGCCGGTGGCGGATGGATTCCGCAACTACCAGAAGGCGAAGCTTGCCGCGAGGGGCGAGGACCTGCTCATCGACAAGGCGCAGCTGCTGACGCTGACCGCGCCCGAGATGACGGTGCTCGTCGGCGGCCTGCGCGTACTGGGCGCCAACCTCGGCGGTTCGAAGCACGGCGTCTTCACGAAGAAGCCCGGGCTGCTCAGCAACGACTTCTTCGTGAACCTGCTCGACATGGGCACGGTATGGAAGGCGACCTCGGAGGCCGCGGATGTGTTCGAAGGGCGCGACCGCAAGACCGGTGAGGTGAAGTGGATGGGCACGCGCGTCGACCTGGTCTTCGGCTCGAACTCGGTGCTGCGCGCGCTGGCCGAGGTCTACGGCAGCTCGGACGGGCAGAAGAAGTTCGTGCAGGACTTCGTGGCCGCCTGGACCAGGGTGATGAACCTGGACCGCTTCGACCTGGCGTAATCTTTCTTCATACCGACCGCTGCACAAGAGGCCGCCATGAACCGCATCCTGTTCCCCTTCGCGGCCGCGCTGCTCGCCGTCGGTACGTTATCGGCCGCCGACTCGCCGCCGACCGCGACAAAAAGCGGCGCGAAGCTCTTCGCCCGCTACTGCGCGAGCTGCCACGGCGCGCGCGGGCTCGGCGACGGCCCGGTGGCGCCCTCGCTGATCACCGAGCCTTCCGACCTCACCCGCATCAGCGCCCGCAATTTCGGCGAGTTTCCCGCCGAACGCGCGCGCGAGAAGATCGACGGGCGCTTCGTCATCGGCGCCCACGGCCCGCGGGAAATGCCGGTCTGGGGCTACGAGCTGGAGGCGGGGACCCCGGCGGACGAGCCGGGTCGCGCCGCCCAGAGCAGGATCGACCAGCTCGTGGAATTTCTGCGCAGCATCCAGCGCTAGACGATTTGCGCACCCGGACGGACTCGAACCGCCGACCCCCTGGTTCGAAGCGAGCGGCTCGATGCACACCTAACTCGCTGAACGTTCTCGACATCGAGTCCGCTGAGTGCCTAATACTTTCGGCCGGTTTCGCGCAGTTTTGCGTAGTTGTCACCAGTTCTGGGGGTAAGTATTAGGCAGTCCCCTGCCCCTACACGCTGCACTGATCCGGCAAACACTCAGAGGAGTTACGGCGCCACCTCGAGCCGGCCGGTCGTGATGATCGTCGTCCTGTCTATGGACTGCCCAATTATTCCCGGGGTTTCCTCGGTCACGTTCGAGTTGAAGTCCAGTGCAACGATGGACTGCCCGTCCTGGGACCGGATCACCGTGAACGACATGATGACGTTGTCGCCGAACTGGGTGGTCGGGGGTGTAAATGTGCCATGGATGGGCACGACTAAGCTGCCGCCGCCGATGCTGCTTTGATCCGCTGGGCCGACGGTGCCGCTATATGTCACGATTCCGACGGAGCCCCCCGGTCTTGCAGACTCCGAAACTCCGCTATACGTTCCACTGGCCTCGAGAACCGTGAAGGTCTCGTTCGCGCCCATCTGCACCGTGATGGATGCCGAGAGAGTCGAACGGAAAGCGCTATGGGGAGTGGGGCCGAAGACATCGTACTCAGCATCATAGGTTTGAGTCAGCTGACCAGTCAGCACCGGAACCACCGTAACGCTGGCCTCCCCGAAGGCGTTGGGATCTACGACGCTGGCGGCCCGCACGGTGAACGTGCCGGTCCCAGTTCCAGCCGTGAAGACACCCGCCGCCGTGATGGTTCCACCGCCATTGGGCAAGGACCAGTTGACCCGCGGGTCGGTCGTACCACGGACATCAGCGGCGAAATTCACTGTCCCTCCGGGCTGCACCATGGCGCCGCCCGGGGTCACAACGACGCTGATGTTGACGCACTTGTTAGCGAGCAAGCGCTCGCGCTCGGTTTCGGAGCCCTGGAACAGCGCCGAATAGGCGTAATAACAAAGGATGTCGAGATCGGTGGCGGACGCTTCGCTGATCAGTCGCCGTTCCGTGCCGACCTGCAGATTCAACGCGTCGAGAACCGGCGCACCGAACTGTACCGACCCTGTCCGGTCGAGGTCGAACCCTTCTCGCCGGTTGGCGTCCCCGGTGTAGCCGTCGCCGTTCAGGTCGTAGCGGCTGTAGTCGCGTGAAGTAGGCTGTACCTCGACCTCCAGGTCCGGTTCCTCGAAGTAGCGGGGAATGAAGGCCGCGATGTCGGTCTCCGTGAATTGCCCGTCCTCGCTGACGTCGAGCAGCGTGCGCCGCACTTTCCACGTGGCCGGGTCGGGGTCGCTGGCGGGATCCAGGCTGAGCACGGTGGCGTAGGCGTCGATCTGGTTAAGGGGTTCGGACGCATTGGCCGTGATGGCCGAGATCGTGTCGGCCAGGGGCCGTCCGCGCAATTCGGGCGAGACCATCCACAGGAACGACGCCAGACCTGCCGCCTGCGGCGCGGCGAAACTCGTGCCCTGGGTCGTCCCGTTATTCACCATCGTCGGGATGCCCTCGCCGACGGCGCTCACGTCTTCGCCCGCGTTGGAGAAGGCCGATCGCTGAATCGCCCCCGGCTGCGTGCTGCCGACGATCAGCACGTTCGCCGCCGGGATCCGGCCCGCCGGGCCCAGGGCAGCCACGTAATCATTGAGCTCCGCCCGTTCGTCCGGCGTCACCGTCAGCGACGGGAAGCAGGGGTCGCCGGGACAGGCCTGGCGGGTCGGCTCCCAGAGTGCCCTGTCAGCCGTGAACGACAGGTCCGGATCCGCACGCGCGGCAGCATTGAAACGGCCACCGAAGTCCGCAAGTGCGGTACCCGGGTATATGCGGGCGATATCTTCGTCGGCCTCGTTGCCTGCGGCCGCGGTGATCAGCACGCGATCCGCCAGCGGCGCCAGGATGGCTCGCACGTCTGCCGCCGCCTTGCCGCGCTCCAATGCGTCCGGTGCCTCCAACTGGTCGGGCGTGCAGGGATCCGAGCACGTCAGGAGGCCAATCGACGTGTTGACGACGACTTTTCCCGTCGGCGGCACCGATGCGCCAACCCCAATCGCGACGCCCGTTCCGGTCAATCCCTCCAGTTGGACGGTGCGGATGTCGAGGCACTCGGGGAATGGGTTGGCCCCCGTCGGAACCCTTCCATCGAGGGTAGCGGCGAGCGTTGTCGTGACGTCATAACCGTGGAAGCCCGCGCCCGGGTTCGTGCCGCCACCGCCTATGCCGTTACCGTCGACGCTGGGGACCTCGATCAGGAAATCCGTATACGCGCTGTTGCCGGGAATCGGGCGCGTAAAATAGTCGGCGACCATCACCACGGGTCTGTCCGTGCAGCCACCCGCCAGCGAACTGACGTTCCAGGCCGCGGGAAAGCGCGAATCCTGCAGGTGCCGTATGGCGGCTTCGGCGTTCGCCGGCGAAGGCGGAGCGATGTTCGCCACGTCTTCCCGTCCGATCAGCGCAAAGTTGATCCCCGCTGCGGCCGACAAGCCGTCCGCCAGCGCCTGCAGCGCAGCGGCGTCGGTCTGGCGCGGCACGGCGACCACGACTGTGGGAAAACCCGCACGCATGCCGACGATGCCGCCACCAACCGACTGCAACGCACTGTTCACCTCGCCGACCGTCGCATCGCCCAACAGCGCCACGTCGACGCGCGTGAGGATCACGCCGTTCTCGATGTCGGCGTCGAGCGCGGGAATCGGGAACATGTCGGTGAGCGCCGAGATGGCGAGGTCGCCCGGTTGCCCCTGGAGCAGAACGCCCTCCGCCGGCCCCGGGATCACGGGATCGCCCGTGAGCGTAATCGTCAGGTTTGCTGCCGCGAGTGGCGCCACGCGATCCTGCCGGATGGTGAACGTGTCGCTGCTGGTGGCGGAGACGCCGGCGGCGAGGCCCCCGAAGGCCAGCGTGGAATCGGTCACCACCGTTGTCGGCGCATCACTGGTGACGATCGCCGTGACGTTCTGAAGCGCCTCCCCGGTACCGTTGGTGGCACGCGCCGTGTAGGTGTAGTCAAACACCGTGCGACTGACGCGCACGCTGCCGACGAGGGTAATCGAGCCAGCGCTGAGGCCCGGTGGTCCGGCCAGCGTCAGCGCGATCATCGGCGCGGAATTGCTCCCGTCGCCCGCGGGCGGCGTCGTTGTGCCATCGCCGCCCGGGCCTCCGCCGTTGCAAGCGGACAGCATGACTGCGAGCAGCAATGGGGCAAGTCTTGTGTTCACACACGCCGACGCGCGCGCCGCGCCCCTGCCAGTACGGCTGCAGAGATCAGCCAGGCGGCGCCGGGCACGGGTACCGCAGTCGTCGTCCCGCTGGAGAGAACTTCAAAGGTCACCGGGTCCACGATGTCGAACGGCTGCGCGCCTGGCGCACCGGTGCCAAGGTAGTCGAAGGTAACGGCGAAGCCTGCAAGGTGGCCACCCGGCGCGATCCCGGAAGTGAGCGCCAGCGCGTCGTAGAAGCCCCGGTCCGGAATGCCCGCGTCCGGCTGCACTACCAGCGGATCCCATCCGGCGGGTGCGCCGGCGACGGCGAGATTGGCGTACTGCCCGATGGCGAAGTAAATGGTGAACTCGGCAATGGTGCCGGCAAGGCTGTCGTTGCGCACGTCGTAGTCGTAGCGCCAGTTGCTGCCGCCGAGGTTGGTCGCGGTGTAGCTAAGACTGGCCGCGTTGGCGGAACCCGCTGCGAGCAGGACCGCGGTAAGGGCGATCAGGCGCAAGCTCATGCATTCCCCTTCCGAAGCGAAGGCGAGACGGCTGCTTTCTCGATCCAGACACACCGACAGGTAGTACCGACTGCACCCTTGATCTGGTTTTTCTTGTCGCCGGGACCGGATCGACGGTGCCGGCGTTTCTGGATGCTTCTGGCTCTTTGTGGCCCTTCTACTGGGCCATTTGTCCCACACTTCCTGACTGCTGTCTATCACTGCAGCGAGCAGGTGGGCGCGTTATGTCACGCGATCCGGCTAGTGGCGTGTGCCAGTCGCGTATTGCCGAAAGGACACAGCTCACGTGTAGCGGCCTGCGCTCTACTTATAGAGTGCTCATATGGCGCTCATACGAACTGAGGCTTTTTCGCAAACTATCCAAACGCCATTGATTTAATGGCGCACCCGGAGAGATTCGAACTCCCGACCCCCTGGTTCGAAGCGAGCGCTACAAATGTGATCGCGAGGCCCGTGGTTGAGCCAATCGTGGTGGTCTCAACTGTCCAATACTTTCGCTCGGTTTGCGCGGGATTGCCCTAGTTTCCCGTGTTTGCGGCGCACTATTTTGGACAGCCGATTCTTCACGGACAGGCGCCGTTGACGAGGTGAGCCTGGGCGAACGGGCTCGGTACGCCGTCGACGAACGCAGTGTTGACGTTTGCAACGACATCATTGATGGCGGCGATCGTGGCGTTGAGCGATGTGATCCAAGCCTGGGCCGAGGTCCAGTTCATGGCGCCATCGCCGTCGTAGCCAGAGGTCTGCGCCGCGTTCGCGTCCGCCAGCCAGGTGATGAGCTGGGCATCGTCGTAGTAGGCCTGGTAGTCGTTGCCGCCAGGAGTTACCGGGAGACGGCCGTGCAGCGCGGCATCGGCCGTGACGGTTACCAGGCCAAGAATCAGGCCCGCGAGGATTCGCCGGAGCATGAGCGGCACCCGGTTCTTATTGTTCCGTCGATCTGTCACGGGCACGCGCCGTTGAACAGGTGCTGCTGCGCGAACGTCGACGGTGAGCCGCCGATGAAACCTCCGTTAACCAAGCCGGTGGCCAGCGCGACGTCACTGAGACTGAACGCCGATGAACCACCACCGAGGAGGTTGTTTGCGACACCCAGGAGCGCGTCGACGCTCATGTTCGGCAGGCCGGCCACGCCGCAGAGGTTGAGACTCCCGAAGGGCACCACGCCGGGAAGGACACCTGCCGTCGAGAAGTCGATATTTAACGCGAGCGCCACGACGTGGCCGCCGAAACCTCCCGCGGAGGTGGAGGTTGGATCGACATAATCGCTCGTAAGCACGCCCGCGGCCCCGAGCGCGGGCAAATAGGCGAGCGCGCCGTTCGCGCCGTCGAAGACGATCGAGAATCCGGCGGAACCTGGGATACCGACTTCCAGCACGCCGAAGCTCAAAACCTGGTTCCACAGCAGATCGAGCAGCCCCGCTGCCCGGTACCTCACCGGATCGTCACCCCAGTCGCCCTGGGGATAGCTCATCATCTGGCCCTGCTGCCATCCACAACCCACCGCTCCCGGCGTGCACGGCGGCAGGCCGGTAGGCCCCGGCGCCGTATTGAGTCTGTTGCGCAGGATCGTGTAGTCAGCCACCGTCACCAGCCCGCTGTGGTTCAGGTCGGCAACAGCATTGACCGTGTTGAGGGCGTTGCGCAGGAGGGTGTAGTCGGCCACCGTAACCAGCCCGGTGTTATTCAGATCCGCATCGCAGAGGTTGCCGTAGCCGTCGCTGTCGGCGTTGTACTGGTCCGGATTAGCCACCAGCACGCAGTTGTCTTCACTCTCTGCCACCCCGTCGAGATCGGCATCGATGTCCCCGTCGCGCACGGCCCAGGCGCGGAAGTGGCTGCTCTTCGCGGAGATCTGCTGAGCGCCGGTGCCAAAATTGAAGGCCCAGGCCTCGTCGTCATAGGGATAGAAATTCTCCGTGCCTGACCAGTAGTCGGCGGGCTGCAGATTGGAGAACGGGCCGGTATTGCTCAGGCAGTAGTTCGGGGCCGTGCTGCCACAGTGCCTCGGAATACCGAACGTCGTGTAGGCAGAGCCATTGCCCAGCGTGCTGTAGTACAAGCGCGCCATCTCGCTGCTGGCCATGTCGACGTTGTAGCCGCAATTCGTGCCGCTGTAGCTGAAGTTGCAGCTGCTCGTACCGGTATTGGCCGGCAGCCGCCAGTCGCTCACCCCCAGATGATGGGCGCCGTTCAACGTGATGATCCACGCCTGGGCGTAAGTCCAGGTCGCAAGACCATTACTGAGGAAGCCCGAGGACTGCACGTAGTTCGCATCGGCCAGCCAAGTGATGCCGAGCACGTCGTCGTAGTAGGCCTGGTAGTCGCTGCCGCCCGGCGTGGCGGGAAGTCGACCGTGCAGAGCCGCCGCGGCGGAGGTCGCCGCCAGGCAGAGGATCATTCCGGGCAGGACGCGCGGGCGCATGGTGCTCCCGTTGTTCTTGTTCTTCGGCCGATCTTACCCCTGCCCGGTGCGCCGGAGCCGCGGAGTTAACCTATCCGCGGGCGATCACGCACCCATATTGGACAGGAGCACGAATATTGGACAGCAGCCGGGTGCTCAAACCGTCCCAAGTTGTTGATTGCTTTGCGCACCCGGACGGACTCGAACCGCCGACCCCCTGGTTCGAAGCCAGGTGCTCTATCCAACTGAGCTACGGGTGCGTGAGGCGCGATTATAAAGAAACGCCGATCGACACTTGCGTGCCGGCCGGCGCTCGTATGCCCCTTTGAAATCTATTGCGCGCTTGCGCGCCGCGCGGCCATCGTCTTCATGAAGCCGTCCACGGCAGCGCTGTATTCGCCGAGGACTTCCTTCATCTCCGGATTGCCGTTCACCGCTTTCCACCACTGCGCGAGGCGGCCGGTGCCTTCGGTCGGGTCCTTGACAGTCGGGAACTGCCCGAACACGACCTTCTTGATCAGCAGCATGTAAGGCGCGAGCGCGCAGTCGCCGAACGTCGGCTGACCCGCGACCGCGAACGGGCCGGGCCCCATGAAGTGCTCGAAATAGCCGAACACCTTGGCGAGATCGGCGCCGGCGGCATCCACCGCCTTCTGATCACGGGTCGCCGGGTTCATGTGGCGGAAGAAGACGCCGAACGCCGGCGCGAGATAGATGTCGGTGATGCGCGAGACGACGCGCGACTTCGCGCGATCCACCGGGTCCTTGGGCAGGCCCGGCTTCTGCGGATGCGTATCCTCGAGGTAGGCGCAGATGATCGTCGATTCGGGAATGCAGTAGCCGCCGACATCAAGCGCGGGCATCTTGCCGATCGGGTTGAGCTTCAGGAATTCCGGTGACTTGATGCCGCCGCCGGGTGGTTCCGACAGCGGCAGGTCGATGCCCTTGATCTTTGCGAACATCAGGACACGGGCGACGTACGGGGACGCAATGGCGCCGTAGAGTTTCATGCGGTTACTCCATATTGATTGTTGGCGGGGACGGGCATGTTCACCCAGCTCCGGGGCCCGGTCAACGCGGCTGTGCCACGTTCGAAGGAAAAGGCCGGACCCGCGAAAGGGTCCGGCCCGCCCGGCTCATGCTCTTGTATATAGGAGCGTAAGCCCCGAACAGCTAATCGCAGTAGTTCGTGTCCGACGGATCCAGGCTGTCGATCCAGGTCCCGATGGCGGCGATCTCCGCAGCCGGCAGCAGCCCGCCGATCGGCGGCATGGGCTGCGTGGTGCTGTTGATACGCTGCCAGAGGATGCTGGTTTCCTTCACGCCCGGCGTCACCACGGGACGCGGCCGCGGATTGCTGCCGAGCTGCAGATTCTCGCAGGTCGTCAGCGAGAGGCCGCGCGCCGCGCCATGGCAGCCGGTGCACACCCGGTTGAAGACGGGCTGCACGTCGCAGGCATGGGTGACGGGGCCGCCGGCCGAGCTCACGCTGACCGGCACCGTCGCCGAGGCCACGGCGCCGCGGTTGTCCACGACCTCCACCGAGGCGGTGTAGTTGCCGTCGCACTGGTAGACGTGCGACGGGTTGGGATCGGTGCTGCTCGTGAAGTCGCCGAACTTCCACACGATCGAGGCGATGCTCCCGTCGGGATCGAGCGCGTTGGCGGCGAAGCCCACGCCCAGCGGCTCGACCCCCGTGTTCGGCGCAGCAGTCGGGGCGACGGTCGGCGAGAGGTTCGGGTGCAGCTTGGCGTCTATCGTGTCGGCCAGCACGCCGTTGATGTTCTGCATGCGCGCGCGCTGGGTGGCGTCCTTGACCTGGCGCGTCAGGGCATCGTCGAAGAAGCCACTCAACTGCGCCGCCCAGCTCAGGTTCACGTGCGCGGGATCATACTTGCCGACGGTGACGCCGAGCAGGTAGATCCAGCCCTCCAGCAGCCGGCGGCTGACGATACCGAAGCGCAGCTGCGCGTTGGGCGTGTCGGCGAGCACGTTGGTCAGGCCATTGACCTGCGGGATCAGGCCCGGCGTGTACACCTCCACCGAGTTGAGGAGGATCGCGCCCGGGGAGACGAACCCGCCGGAGATCATCACGCGCCCGTCGTCGAGCCGCAGGCCGCTGAACTCGTCGCGTCCGCTCGACATGATCCCGGAGAGCTTCCATGCGCCCGACGCGGCGTCATAGACCTCGGAAGTCGGCTGGAAGATGCTCGGGAAGTTCGGGCTGGTGGTCACGCCGCCGGCGATCAGCAGCGTGCCGTCCAGCAGGCCCTGTGCGCCGATGTCGATGCGCTGCTTGAACATGGGCGCGATCGACATGAAGCTCCGCGCGGCGGGGTCATAGATCTCGCTCTGATCGGTGATCAGGCCGCCCGCGGAAGTGTGCGTATCGTTGAAGTAGGAACTGCCCCACACGATGCGGCCGTCGCGCAGCTGGCCGGGCAGCTGGGCGAGGTGCGACGTGACCATAGGGCCTACGACGGTGAAGCTGTTGTCGGCCGGATTGAAGATCTCCGCCGTGTTGGTCGGGAACAGCGTGCCGGTGCCGTTCGAGCCGCCGGCGATCAGCACGGTGCCGTCGCCGAGCAGGTTGGCGCTGTGTGCCGAGCGACGCTGCTGCATGTCGCCGATGAGCGTGAACATGCCGGTCGCAGGATCGAACAGCTCGGCCGACTGGATTGCCTGCGACGTGGTCGTGCTGACGCCGTTGCCGCCGCCGGCGATCAGCACCTTGCCGCCCGGGAGGAGCGTGGCGGTGTGACTGCGCCGCGCGACGTTCATGGGGCCGGCGGTCTCGGTCCAGGTGTTGGTCGCGGGGTCGTAGATTTCCGCGGTCGCAAGGACGATGCCGGTGGCGGCCGTGGCGCCGGTACGCCCACCGGTTACCAGGACCCGCCCGTCGGCGAGCGTCGTCGCGGCGTGCGACCAGCGGCGGATCGTCATGGGAGCGACCGGCGAAACCGAGTTGGTCGCCGGGTCGAATGCATCCACGGTGTTGGTGATGACCGCGGCCGGCGCATTGGCCGACTCGCCGCCGGTCAGCAGCACGCGGCCGTCGCTGAGCTTTGCCGTACGGTGGATGAATCGCGGCGTGGTCATGTTGAGGCCGCGGGTGAAATCACCCACCTCGCATGTCGCCGGCCCCATCGCCGTCAGCACTTCCGGCGGCGGTGAGTTCGGAATGTTGGCGTGGCACGCGATGCACGCGGCCGGCGCGCGACACTCTGCGAGTGCCGTATTGCCCAATGCCAGAAAAAACAGTGATGCAAGTGCGGTGAAGCAGCCGCGTATGAGACCCCTGATCATGTCATTCTCCCCTGTGGCGCGTCGCACGACGTCGGCGCCCGGTATCGGGCGGATTGACGTCATGACAACAGGACATTTGCCTTGTGCCCGACCTTCTGTCCGACGGCGGGCTGGGCGTCGATAGGTAGTTCTACCTACGAACGTCTGAGGCGCGCGCTGAAATGCGCCCGTAACCGGCTGAGAGTTCTGCCCCTATTGGCCTGCGGCGGACGCCGCGGGCAGCGCTGTGGACGCGGACGCATAAGACGAGATTGCGTCCTCGACGATGGTGACTTGCACACCTTTGCGCAGACGATCGTGCATCGATTGCATCGCGGCCGTCCGTGCAGTCTCTTCGAGCGACGCCGCGATCCCGGACTTCGACTCCGCAAGCGGGCGTAGACGGGCTGAGACGATCTGCTCGGCGCGCATCACCATGAAGCCTCTGTCCGCGGCCAGCACCGGGCTCACCTCGCCGGGCCTGAGCCCGAGCGCCACGGTCGTCATGTCCGGCGGCTGCGCCACGTCCTGCAGCCAGATCTCGTCGGCGCCGACGAGATCGCCAGACGCCGTGTTCCTGATGGCGTCGAGGCTGGCGCCGCGACCGAGGTCACCACGCACGCGCTCGGCCGCTTCCCTGCGTTGCGTGATCAACCGCGTCACCCGCACGCGCCTCGGCTCGGTGAACTCGGCCGCGTGCTCGCGGTAGTAACGCTCGATCTCCGCCTCGCCCGGCGGCGGCAGCTTCGCGAGCTCCCTTTCGAGCCAGCGGGCGGCGAGCACCTCGTCCGTATCGCCGGCCGCGGGATCGGCGAACCCGGCCTTGCGTGCCTGCGCAGCCATCAGCCGGCGGTCGACCAGCGATTCGACGAGGTCGCGCACGGTTTCGGCAGAGTTGTACTCGAGACGGTCGGCTGCCGGCATGGCCGCCATGGCCTCGTCGAGATCGCCTGCCGTGATGACGGCGTCGCCATACCGGGCCATCACCGTCGCCGGTGGCAACCGCGGGCCGGCCACAGGGGCCGCTGCCCCGATCGGCGGGTGATCGGCGGGCATCGTGGGCGGCGCGGCGTCGGCAACCGGCGCGGGTGGTTTCCCGCCACACGCGGCGATGAGCAGTATGCCGGCGACCGTCGGCAGGCCCTGCGCCATCCTGGTCATAGGGTCAGCCGCCGGGCGGCAGTGCGGCGAAGTACGCGGCGAGATCCTCCATCTCGGCATCCGTCAGAGTCCCGGCGATACCCGACATGACCGGATCGTTGCGCTGTCCGCTCTTGTAGTCGCGCAGGCTCTTTGCGAGGTACGCGTTCTGCTGGCCGGCCAGGTTGGGCCAGAGCGGGTTGGTGCTGACGCCAACCGGTCCATGACAGCCCGCGCACAGGGTGCGGGCCTTGTCGGCGGCGGCTTTCGCATCGGCCGCGGCGGCATCGAGGCTCATGCTGCATGCGACGAGCGCCGCCAGGATGAGAATTTTCGCGTTCACAACAAGTCTCCTTCCAGATTCCCTCAGGTAGCCGCCTCCGCCGCTTCCATCGGCGACGCCACGGCCAGGCGGGTCTCACGGCGGCCAATGGTTACCAGGTCCCACACCAGCAGAACCAACCCGGCGGCGGTCACATAGCCGAAGATCTGCCGCCAGAACATACCCTCCATGAACCAGGCCGAGCGCTGCGCCTCGAAGAACGCGGACCAGGTGGAGCCCTGCAGCGCGCGCTCGATGAAGGACTGCTCGTAGCCGGCGATCAGCAGCGCGACCGTCATGCCGACCACGCCCATGTTCAGCAGCCCGAACGACCACTTCCATTTCCAGCCGTTGCCCGCAAGCCCCGCGCCCATATACACGTTGCCGCGCCACTTCTGCAGCGCGAGGTAGAACACCGCGATGTTGATCGTCGCGTAGGCGCCGAAGAAGGCCAGGTGGCCGTGGGAGGACGTCCACTGCGTGCCGTGGGTGTAGACGTTGATCTGCGGCAGCGTGTGCATGAAGCCCCACACCCCGGCGCCGAAGAAGTTGCCGAAGGCGTGCGCGATCAGCCAGGCCAGCGCCGGGTGATTCGCAGTCTTGAAGCGGTGCACGCCCGAGTCATAGACCGCGTGCACCACCATCGCGACCAGCGGGATCGGCTCCAGCGCCGAGAAGAAGCCGCCGATCGCGAGCCAGTAATCCGGCGTGCCGATCCAGAAGTAGTGGTGGCCGAGGCCCGAGAATGCCCGAGCCGAACATCAGCGCCACCTCGATATAGAGCCAGGTCGTAACGATGCGCCGGCGCGCGCCGAGCGTCTTCATGAGGCCCCAGGCCATGATGCAGCCGACCAGCACCTCCCAGGTCGCTTCGACCCAGAGGTGGATGACCCACCACCACCAGTACTGGTCCACGGACTCGTTCGGCGTGTAGAACATGCCGGCGGTGTACATGCCGGCCACGGCCACGAGATCGAGCACCAGCACGCCGGAGATGCCGCTCCAGCGGCCCTTCATGAACGTGGCCGCCACGTTGTAGAAGAAGATCAGCACGCAGACGACGATGCCGATGTCGGCCCAGCGCGGCGCCTCGATATACTCGCGGCCCTCGTTGATGAGCCAGATGCTCCTGATGTCGCCCGCGCCGGTCTGCACGAAGCAGGTACACCACCACCACGACGGCGACGGCGAGCGTCAGCACCCAGAACGCGAGGTTGCCGAGCTTCAGGCCGACCACCTCGGTCCCGGCCTCGTCCTCGATCAGCCAGTAGATGCAGCCGATGAAGCCGTACAGCATCCACACGACCATGGCGTTGATGTGCACCATGCGGTTGACGTTGAAGTCGAGCCATCCATAGCCGAGCTCGGGCTTGAGGTATTGCAGGCCCGCGAAGAGGCCGAACAGGATCTGCGCCGCGAACAGGATGACCGCGACGGTGAAGTACTTGATGGCAAGCCGCTGGCCGCCATTCAGATTGGAGAGCTCCAGTTGACCGATGCTCATAGGTCGCCCTCCTGTGCTATCGGCGTGAAATTACGCGGAAAGCCGTTGGTATCGATGGCCGCGTTCCACTTCAGGAAAGCCACCAGCGCCGCGCGCCTCGTCCTCCGTGAGCCCGAGCTTCGGCATGCGCCGCGTCGTGCCGTAGCCGCGCGCGTTCACGGTCGGATCCATGAGGAAGCTGACCATCAGCTTCTCGCGCACGCCCTCGCCCGCCCACGCCGGATCGAGCCAGGACTTGGTTAGGTCCGGCGCGTAGTAGGCGCCGTTGCCGAGCAGCGTGTGGCAGTTGATGCAGTTCTTCGCCTGGAAGGTGAGCTTGCCGTGGCTCACCATCTCCTTCGCCTCCTCCGGCGACAGGCGCCTGCCGAACAGCGGCGCCTCCGCGCCGATCACCGGAACCTGGATCTTCCGCTCCCTGGACCAGCGGTAATAGATGCGCTGGTTGATGACGTCGTAGCCCGGCACGCGCGTCGAACCCGCCGTGATCTTCGCGACCGAATCGAAGGTGAGGAGAATCAGGACGACGAACATGCCGGCGGTCACCCAGATCGCTGTCTTGCGCCAGAAGCTCTCGCTCGCCCACCAGGGGGTGCCATTCATGGTGCGCTCCTTTCCGGTTCATCGGCCGTGAGTGGCAAGACTGAGGCGCCAGATGAGGTGCGGGGCGATCAGGTAGCCCCCCAGCAGCAGGACGACGAGCATCTCCCAGCCGCCCGTGAGATGAAGTGCGCTCGATAGCACGAACACGCAGGCGGCGAGCAGGGCGAAGAAGCCGTAGGCCACCAGCACCAGCCCCGCCTTACCGTACAGGCGGCCGAAAGCAAGAGCGCCTGCGTACAGGGCACCGAACAGCACGACGAGAGCGCCGGCCATCACAGCGATGAGAATGTCGTTCAGACCGACCGGGTCAACGGATGTCACGACGCACCCCTGTCAGCGACTTCGAACGCTCAATGATGGCGCGGCCGGCGGCGCCGGCCATAAGGGGATACCGAAATCCTAGTCATAGCGAACAATGACGGTCTTGGTCTCGAGATAGAGATCCAGGCTCTCCGGGCCGAACTCCCGGCCCCAGCCCGACTGCTTGTAGCCGCCGAACGGCGCGAAGATGTTCGGGCTGCCGTGCTGGTTGATCCCGACCATGCCGGCGCGGATCAGCTCGGCGAGGCGGTGGGCGCGGCGCAGGTCGCGCGTCCAGACGCTCGCGACGAGTCCGTAGATCGTGTCGTTGGCGCGCCGGGCGAGCGCTTCGAGATCGTCGTCGGCGAAGGTCTCCACGCAGGTCACCGGGCCGAAGATCTCCTCCCGCACGATGCGCATCTTCGGACTCGTGCGCGCGAAGACCGCAGGCTCCATGAAGAACCCGGGCCGGTCGAGCCGTTTGCCGCCCGTCACGAGCTCCGCGCCCTCGGCCTTGCCGCTCGTGACGTACCCCTGCACGCGCTCGAGATGCCCGGCGGAGACGAGCGGACCGATCTGCGTCTGCGGATCCATGCCCGGGCCGATCTTCATGGCCTTAGCGGCGGCGGCGATGCCGGCGACGACGCGCTCGGCCACCTGCTCGTGGATCAGCAGACGCGAGGCACACTGGCAGTTCTGTCCCTGCAGGAAGAACGCCGAGCGCGTCGCCGCCTCGATGACCTGTTCGATGTCGGCGTCGGGGAAGACGACGAACGGCGACTTGCCGCCGAGCTCGAGCGACACGCGCTTCAGGTTTCCGGTCGCGGCGTGCAGGATCTTGCGCGCGACCTCCGTGGAGCCCGTGAAGGCGATCTTGTCCACGCCCGGGTGCGCGGTGAGCGCCGCGCCGGCCTTCTCGCCAAGGCCGGGCACGATGTTGATCACCCCGGGCGGCACGCCGGCCTTGCGAATGATTTCCGCAAGTGCGAGCGCGGAGAGCGGCGTCTTCTCGTCCGGCTTCATGACGACGGTGCAGCCCGCGGCGAGCGCTGGGCCGAGCTTCATCGCCATCATGCCGAGCGGGTAGTTCCACGGCACGATCTGGCCGACGACGCCGATCGGCTCGCGGCGCGTGTAGGTGAGCGGCTGGTGCCTGGCGCCCGGCCGCGGATCGCCCGCCACCGTGTGCCCCATGATCTTCGTGGGCCAGCCCGCGTAGTAGCGCAGCATGCGCGCCGCGCCCGGCGCGGCGAGCGCGCCACCCGGGTTGACCGGCATGCCGGTGTTCAGCACCTCGAGCTCGGTCAGGAGCTGGCGATTCGCCTCGATCGCATCCGCGAGCTTCCAGAGGAGCTCGCTGCGCGCGGACGGCGACATCGCGGGCCAGGGGCCGGACTCGAACGCCCTGCGCGCGGCGGCGACTGCCTGGTCGATGTCCGGCGCGGTCGCTGCGTCGACGCTCGCCAGCCGCTTGCCGGTGGCAGGGTCGACGGCCTCGATCTCTTCGCCCGCACGCGCCGCGATCCAGTCACCGCCGATGAAGAGGCGGTGATCCCGCTCGAGAAATTCTTGCGTATCCCGGCCGGGCGCTGGAATTCGACCCTGATCCATGCCGGCATGTTAGCCGATAGGGTAACTTAGGTGCCGGGTCTTATTTGTTAACTTATTTGCAGATGAAAATTAGTTATCAAATAAGACCCGGCACCTAAGTTACGTGGCACCGAACGAACGCTGTCAGCCCCTGTCCGCGACGGCGGTCGGCTGTGGCGCATCGGCGCCGTCGTCCAGGTTCCTCACCAGCAGCGCCGGGCCCCAGCGCTCCACGCGGCAGCGCGACCGCGCTCCGCCGATGCGCTCGCCGGCCCTGGTCAGGACCGCCGATTCCACGATGAACTGGCGCCACACGCCGCGCACGCTCGCATCCGTCACGGTGTAGCGGATCGCCGTGGCGGCAGGATCGACCGCTCGTGGCCTGATCGCGGCCACGCACCGCTGCAGCTGGTCCCGGTACGCCGGGCTGAGCGGCTCACCGCCAGCGACGGCACTCGCGAAGGCGGCGACGAGACCGGCAGCCACGATGGTCACCCCGACTCTTGCTTTCATGACGCCTGCTCCTTATTCATACAGGAGGGCCTGCTGGCCCACGTCGCAACTGTCCTCCTACAATGGCGCTGAGTCCCGACGGTCCCCTGACGATTGCCTGACGAATTCCTGACCATGGCCGACGCGTCCGATCTCCACGACCGCTATCGCTTCCTCGACTGTGAGCTGGATCTCGCCCGGCGCGAGCTTCGCCGTGCCGGGCACCTCGAGCGGCCGGAGCCGAAAGTCTTCGACCTGCTCGCCTACCTGCTGGCGCACCGCGACCGCGTCGTCTCGAAGGAAGAGCTGCAGGACCGGATCTGGCCCGGCGTCGTCGTGACGGAGGCATCGCTCGACCGCACGGTCATGAAGGCCCGCCGCGTGGTCGGCGACGACGCAAAACAACAGGCGGTGATCCGCACCGTCCCGCGGCGGGGCTACCGTTTCGTCGCGACGCTCGCCGGCGAAAGGCCGCGCCCCTTCGACCCGCTGCACATCGAGCCGCAGGGTCTCTCGCCGGTCCACTTCGTCGGCCGGGACGACGTGTACCTGGCCTGGCGCACGCTAGGCGACGGTCCGCTCGACCTGCTGATCGCGCCCGGGTTCGTGTCGCATCTCGACATGCGCTACCGCGTGCGGCCGGTCGCCAACTTCGACGCCAGGCTCGCCAGGAACGCGCGCGTCATCGTCTTCGACAAGCGCGGCGTCGGCCTCTCCGACCGCGTGAGCCGGCCGCCGACAGTCGACGAGATGGTGGAGGACATGGTGGCGGTGCTCGACGCCGCAGGTGCCAAACGCGCCGTGATCTTCGGCTTCTCGGAGAGCGGCCCGGCCGCGGCGTTGCTCGCCGCGCGCTACCCGGAGCGCGTGCGCGCGCTCATGCTCTACGGCGCTTTCGCCAAGGGCACGCAGAGCCCGGACTACCCGTTCCTGCCGCCGGCGGAGACCTATCAGCGCTGGCTCGAGGAGATGGTGCAGAACTGGGGCGGGGCCACGTCGATCGAGTTGTTCGCCCCGGGAGTGGCGGAGGACGAGGAGTTCCGCGAGGGCTGGGCACGCTACCTGCGCTCGGCGGTCGGACCTGCCGGCGTGCGTGCGATCCTCGAGGCGCTCCTCGGCATCGACGTGCGCGAAGAGCTGCCGGGCATCCGCGCGCCGACCCTGGTCATGCATCGGCGCGGCGACCGCCTCATCCGCTTCGAGGCCGGCGAAGACCTCGCGCGGCGGATTCCCGGCGCCCGGCTGCGGGCGCTGGAGGGCGACGCGCATCTGTGGTTCGTCGGGGATGCGGAGAGCATCCTCACCGAGATCGAGCTGTTCCTCGAGCAGGTCTCCGCGGAGAGCTAACCGCAGGACTATTGCGCGATTCCCTGGCCCCGCGCGGTCTCGTGCCCCCGTCGCTGGACCTGCCGGGCTCGATCGCGAGCCTCGCGGTGATTTTGTTCGCCCTGGGTATCATCGCCGTCGCACGCGTGATCTACTTGCTGGGCTGGCCATTGCCGTGAAGAACCTGAACATCATCCTCGTCGGCGCAGGCCTCGGCGGCCTGACCGCCGCGCTCGCCCTGCTCAAGCGCGGCTTCGGCGTCCGCGTCTACGAGCAGGCGGCCGAGCTCGGCGAGGTCGGCGCGGGGGTGACGATCACGCCGAACGGCGCACACGTGCTGAATCACCTGCTCGGCGAGGAGGTCATGGGCCGCGTCGCACGCACACCGGCAGCGGGAGCCATCAAGCACTACAAGACCGGCGCGATCCTCGTCGAGACCAACCGCGGCGACCGCATGAAGGAGCAGTACGGCGCCGCCTACTGCCAGGCGCACCGCGCCGATCTCCATGCCGCGCTCGCGGAGGCCGTGCACGCGCTGGACCCCGACTGCATCCACACCGGCTGCAGCTTCGGCACGCTCGAGCAACAGAAGGACAACATCCGCGCGACGTTCAGGAACGGCGCGAGCGCGACCGGCGACGTCCTCGTCGGCTGCGACGGCATCCGCTCCGCCGTGCGCCGCGCGCTCTGGGGCGAGGAAGAAGTCACGTTCACCGGCTACATCGCCTGGCGCGGGCTCGTCCCCATCGATCGGCTCGAGCCCGGGCTCATCACGCCCGATTCCGCCTCCTTCGCAGGTCCCGTTCGCACCTTCGCCCGCTACAAGGTCCGCCAGGGCACTCTCGTCAATTACGCCGCCTTCTCAAAGCGCGACGAGTGGGCGGAGGAGAGCTGGTCCGTGCACTCGGAGATCGCGGAGCTGCAGAAGGAATTCAGCGACTTCGCACCCGAGGTCCAGGCCATCATCGCGGCCACCCCACCCGAGCGCTGCTTCAAGTGGGGCCTCTTCGATCGCGAGCCGCTACCCCAGTGGACGCAAGGCCGCGCCACGCTCCTCGGCGACGCCGCCCACCCCATGACGCCCTTCCTGGCGCAGGGCGCGGTCATGGCGATCGAGGATGGCATGATCCTCGCGCGCGTGTTCGAGGTCGCAGAGGACTGGCGGGAAGCGCTGGCGCGTTACGAAGCCGCGCGGCGTGAGCGCGGCGCCTTCGTCATGCGCGAATCGCACGGCAACGCGCGGCGCATGTACTCGCGCGATCCCGACAACTACTCGAGCTCATCGCACAAGACGGCGGAGACGCTGGGGCTCTACTCCTACAATCCGGTGACGGTGGCTGTATAGGTGCGCTCCGGTCGTAAACCTTACTTGAAGCGCAATGCCCCAAGCCCGAACGCAAGGACGGCGATCGACAGGCAGACCAGCCCGAGCAGGAAACAGATGTCCGCCATGCGCTCGAGTCGCGCGGTCTGCTTCGGAGTGCGAAGCGAGGCATAAGACAGGAGGCAGCTGCTCACGAACAGCAGGGCGGTGAAAATCGCGATTTCATCGAGGCGGGTGCCCGTACTGGCGCCGGAGACCTTCAGCCCGGTGATGAGCACGAAGCAGATGCCGAGGAGATTCGATGCCGCGTTCAGGATGTGCGGCTGGGCATCCTGCTGCGGGGAAGGCTTTGAATTGTTGGAAGTGTTCGGGGTCATTGCAGGCACGCGGCCGCTATCAGCCTTGCGTTTCGAGTCTTCCGCGAGGCAACAGTTCATTTCTCACCACAGGAACCATCATGCACCACTCTCGCCTCTGTGCCGTCCTGCTGGATTGCAAGACCTCCGACCTGGACGAGGCCGCCCGCTTCTGGAGCGCCGCCCTAGGCCGCGCCATTGATTCCACGTACACGGGCAACAGTGCGCGCTACCGCATGCTCGAGACCCCGCCCGACGAGATCATGGTCGAGGTGCAAAAAGTGGATCACGAGAGCCGCGCGCACATAGACATCGAGACGGACGACATCGCCGCGGAAGTCATGCGCCTCGAGAAACTGGGCGCCAAGGTCGCGGAGCGCCTGCCCCGCTGGATCGTGATGCAGGCCCCCACGGGCCAGCGCTTCTGCGTCGTGCGCGTGCAAAGACCGGGTTTCCCTAAGAACGCCAACCGCTGGGGCTGATTGAAGCCGGCGCACGGACGACCCGCCTGCAGCGCGTCCGCGGCTCTGTCCGGTTTACCCGCGAATACCGTGACATCGCGGCAGGTCAATTGGCCGGCGCAAGTTGCGCCTGGCCCGCGGCCGGCGGCGGAACGCCTGTCGAGCGCCCAAGCCCCGCGCGTTGCATCCTGACCAGTGCCGACAGGCAATGCCCGGCCACGTCGACCTGCATCGTGGCCGTCGTCGAAGACACGAGGAAGCCGCCTGCATAGCGCGCGAATTCCGGTGACCGGACTTCAGTGCTGTCGTCGAGCACGAACGTTTCCTGGCCAGGGAGGATCTGCAGCGCGCGATTGCGGGCCATCGCCGTTTCGACGCGGCGCCGGATGCCGACCATGAGCGGGTGCGTCGCGCCCAACTGGCGCTCCAGCGCCACGTAAGCGGTGGCGAGGCCCTCGACCCAGGCGCAACCGACGAGCCGCGCGCCTTCCTTTCCGGATACGAGCCGCAGGAACCAGTCCGCCTGGTCGCGGATGAAGCGCTCGAAGCGGGGATCGCCGGTCATTTCCAATCGCGACGCGGCCGCCATGGCGCCCCAGTGAAAGAATTCCGCGTTCGGGGACTTACCGTAACGGTCGATCATGTAGCCGTCCAGCTCGGAGAGCACGGCCGCAACGGCGGAATCGACTGGAAACGCACGGGAGTATTCGGCGAGCGCGAGCCACGCCTCGCCGTTGACGTAACCGGATTCGATCAGGTAATGCGGCGCCACGCGAAATCCACGCCCCGGCACGTGCAGTGCCAGGAGCCCGCGCAGCCACTGCCCGCGCATGGCCGCGAAGCGCTCGTCGCCGGTCAATCTGCGGTAGTACAGCTCCGAGACCAGGGCGAGCGCGGTCGCCCCGGGCCAGGCGCGTTCGTAGGTGGCGTTGCCGGAGACGAGCGCGCCGTCGCCCCTCGGGCTGTAGAGCAGGCCGAAGAAATTCAACGGTGCGCGCATGACTTCCCAGAGCTGCCACCGGTTGTAGAAGCCGATGTTCTCGAGGAATATCTGTACCGTGCCCTTGCCCACCGGCAGGGAGCGATCGGCGAATGCCCGGAGGGCCTTCGACACGGTCTCATGCAGGCGCTCGCTATCCGCAAGCTCGCCGTACTGCACGAGACCGAACAGCGCGCAGCCCTGGCGCACGATGTTCTGGCCGCTCAATGCCGTCATGTCCTCCGCGGCGCCCGTCGCGAAGTCGTAGTCATATGGGAAGAGCCCGGAGGGCAGTTGCGTGCGGATGAGTTGTTCCGCCGCGAGCTGCATGCGCGCGCCATCGTCGGGCGCGGTTTGTCCGGCAGCCGTAGTGCTCGCAGCCAAAGCGAAGTAACTGAGCAGGCACGCCAGGCGCGCCGCCGTCCCGGCTCCGTGACTCACCAGGCATAACTTCATGGGCCGCACCTCTCCATGTTGCCTGATGTGGTAGGGTTTTCAGAACCAATCGCCACGGAGATGCGGTGAAGGCCTGGCGTTACGCGACCGGCGCAGTGCTGATCGGCTCGGCTGCAATCGTCGCCCTGTACTCGGAAGGCTTTGCCAGCCTCGTGTCGGTGTGGTCCACCAGTGCGGCACATCGGTTCCTGTTTCTCGTGCCCTTCCTGTTTCTCTATTTCACCTGGCTGCGCGTGCCGGTCGTTGCGGCCCTGTCGCCGCGCCCTTCCGTCCTCGGTCTTCTGTACGCCCTGCCCTTCGGATGCCTGTGGTTCGTGGCAGAGGCGGCGCAGATCGCCGTGGCGGCCCAGGTCGCAGCCGTCGGCATGCTGCAGGCGGTATTCCTCACGGTGCTCGGGTGGCGCGTGTGCCGCGCACTGATCTTCCCCTTGTCGCTGCTATGGCTGATGGTGCCCTTTGGCGACGTGCTGACCCCGCCGCTGACGCAGCTGACGACGCATCTCACCGTTGCCGGGCTCCGGCTCGTCGGCATGCCAGTAACAGCTGACGGCAATCTGTTGACCGTGGACGGTGCACGCTACGCGATCGTGGCGGAATGCTCCGGCTTCGATTTCCTGGTGGCCAACCTGCTGGTCTCGCTGGTGTTCGCCAACCTGCTTTATCGCAAGCCGCTCAAGCAGGGCCTGTACGTGCTCGCGTCCCTGCCGTTGGCCATCGTGGCGAACAGCCTGCGCACCACCGCCGTGATCGTCATCACCGCCGCGACCGGCCGCAGCGTCGATCTCGCAAGCGATCACCGGGTATTCGGCTGGCTGCTGTTCTTCCTTGCCATGGCGGCACAGATGGCGATCGGGTTTCGCTATCGCGATTCGCGCGCAGGCGCCCTCTCTGCCGCTGATTCCGCCGCAGTGGATGCCGTACCGCCTGCGAGCGCCGCCGCGCAGGTTGCGGCCCTGTGCAGCATCGTGTTGGTGGCGGCCGCAGCACCCGCCTACACGCGGCTCCGGCTGGACAGCGTGGTCGAGCCCGGCTCGGTGCGACTCTGCCTGCCGCCGACGATGGCGCCGGCGCGCGAGCCCTCTGACGGTACCGATGCCTGGCATCCGGCATTCCCACGGGCGAGCGTGCGTGTTCATCGCGTGGTCGGCAGCGAAGATCAGCCCATCGACCTGTTCATCGCCTACTACTGGGCGCAGGGCCGGGGCAGGGAACTGGTGGCCTCCTCCAACCGGCTCTCTGACGGCAGACACTGGCGTCGCCTTTCCGGCGGCGCGGACACCGTCCAAATTTCCGGAGAGCCGATGAGCGTTGCGACGGAGCGCCTGGCCGGACCCGCCCGGCATCGCCGCCTGGTCTGGTACTGGTACTGGGTTGGCGGGCAGTTCGTCGATCGCGCCTGGCTCGCGAAACTCATCCAGGCGCGAGCGAGCCTGCTCGGAGGCGAGCGCCGTTCCGCGGTGATCGTACTCTCGACGGAGGAGATCGGCAGCGAGGCCGGTGCGCGGCAGGCTATGGCAAAATTCCTGGCGACACAGGAAATCAGGGGCACGCTCGAAGATGCAGCTGCAGACCGCCCGGGACAGTCCTGTCCCTGACGGGCCTCTTGCGAAGCGCCGTGCGAGGTCAGCTGCGGCGGCGCGCGAGCCCTATCGCGGCGACGATGCCAACGACCACCAGGCTCAGCATCCCGGGGCCGGGCAGGTTGCCCACCGCGTCGCAGTTCTCGCAGACGCCATCGGTGGGTATCTGCTGGGCGAGCGCCGGAGCGGCCGTGACGATTGTCGCCGTCAGGGTTGCCAGAAGCTTATGTAATCTCATAGGGATACCATCTTCTTCTTATAGTTTTCTCTGTATACAACAGACGGGTTGGCAAGTCCATCGGCGATGATTTCAATGGACGTCAGATCCGCCGATCCATCCGAGATCGACGCCCTCGCCAGGCTCTGGTACGACAGCTGGCAGGACGCTCATGCGCGCATCGTGCCGGCGGAGCTGACCCGGCTGCGCACGCTCGAGAGTTTCAGGGACCGCCTCCAGGCCGCGCTGCCAGGCGTCCGGGTCGTCGGACCGCGTGGCGCGCCCGTCGGCTTTTGCCTCGTGAAGGCCGATGAGCTCTACCAGCTCTTCGTCGCCGCGCCGGCGCGCGGCTCGGGCGTTGCCGCCCTGCTCGTTGCCGATGCCGAGGCCCGGCTCGCCGAAGACGGCGTCGGGACCGCCTGGCTCACCTGCGCCATCGGCAACGACCGCGCCGCGAAGTTCTACGAAAAGTGCGGATGGCGCCGCACCGGCACGATCGTCGAGCGGCTGGACACCTCGCAGGGCGAGTTTGCGCTGGAGGTCTGGCACTTCGAGAAGGCTCTCGCGCGGCGCGCCTGAAGGCGGCTTGCCGGTACGCGATCCACCTATACTCTGCGTACAGCGGCGCCAGAGGCGGAGCACAACGATGCCGATGTTCATCCTTTCGCTAGCGATCCAGGTGCTGGCGATCGTGCACGTCGTTCGCACCGGACGCGACATGCGCTGGATATTCCTGATCCTGTTCGTGCCCGGCATCGGCGCACTCGTGTATTTCTTCGTCGAGGTCATGCCTTCGCTGAATCAGAGCCCGACGGCGCGCCGCGCCGCCCGCCGCATGCGCGACACGGTGGATCCGGGCCGCGACCTGCGGGAAGCGACTCTCGACTACGAGCGCAACCGCAGCGTGGAGACTGCGAGCAGCCTCGCGGACGCCCTCACCGCCGCGGGCCGGTACGACGAGGCGATCCGCATCTGCAACGAGGCGCGCACCGGCCTGTTCGAGGCCGATCCGAAGATTCTTCTGTCGCTCGCGCGCGCACAGTTCGCGGCAGCGCGCTACCCGGACGTGATCGCAACGCTCGATCTGCTGCGCGCGGAGCACCCGGCGCTCCGCTCCTCCGAGGGCCACCTGCTCTACGCGCGTGCGCTCGAGGAAAACGGGGCGACGGGCCGGGCGCTCGAGGAATACGAAACGCTGGCGCGCTACTACCCCGGCGCCGAAGCGCGCGTGCGCCAGGCGCTGTTGCACAAGAAGCTCGGCGACACGGGCAAGGCGCGGGAGCTCCTCGCCGCGATCCTCAGCGACGCCCGCGTCGCACCCAAGCACTTCCGCCGCACCGAGCGCGAATGGATCGAGCTCGCGCAGCGCGAGAGCGACAGTCTGCCGGCCAGCCGCTGATGCCGAACGAGCTCCGCGAGAGGCTGCTGGCGATCGAGGCGGACCTCGATGCGGGCCGCTATCGTCCCGGACCGTGGGCGCAGTGGCTGCGTCTCGCGCGCCGGCGCCCGATCAGCGAGCGCCAGGCGCTCGCGGCCGATGTCAGCCGCGTCAGCCGGAAGCTGCACGCCCGCGACGGGCTGCGGACCGTGTCGGTCGCTGCCGCGATAGGAGCGGAGTTGCTGGCGACGGCAGCCGGTGGCGCGCTGCTCTGGCTCGCGCGCGTTCTCGGTTCCAACCTGGTGGCGCTGGCGGGCGCAGGACTCTGGATCACGACCTTCCAGCCGCTGATCAAGGTGTCGGTGGGCACGCTGCTCGGCGTGCGCTACGACTACGTCCACCTGCGCAACGCCGAGCCGCGCTTCAAGATGCGTTACGGCACGTACCTGGCGGCGCCGCGCTGGCGGCGGGTCGTCCTGCACCTGGCCGGCAACGTCGGCTCGCCGCTCGCGGCCTGGCTCGTGAGCCGGATGATGGATCCGCAGCTTCCGCTCGCATCCGGCCTCTGCCTGGCCGTTTTCTGGCTCACGCTGGCGTCGAACGCCCTCTTCTTCTTTGGAGCCCTCGCGGGCCTCGGCCGCATCGGACCGCTGAAGGTCGGCACGACGAGCGGCGGTGCCTCCGGCCTCGAGCTGCGCGAGGCCCTCGGCTGGAGCGCGTGACGCGCACCCGTCGCGGCCAGCTTCAGGCCTTGGCCTTGGGAGGCTTGGCAGCCTCCTGGCGCGGGCTGCCGGCTCCGCTGCGGGCGGCGAGCGCCCAGAGCTGTGCGACGTCCACCATGGCCTGGTCCGGGTCCTTCACCTGCTCGAAGATCTTCACCGCGTCGGCCTTGTTGCCGCCCTTGAGGTGCGCAATGCCGAGCAGGAGCTGGGTCCGTTGCGGGTCCTGGACGCCGCCTTTCTTCAGCCCGCGGTTGAGCGCCTCGCTGGCCTTGTCGTACTGGCCGAGCCCGAAATATGCCATCCCCAGCGCGACGTCGCCGTCGCCCGTCGGCGACTTCGCCGCGTCCTGTTCGAGCTTCGGCAGCGACTGCTGGACCTTGCTCACGCCGGCGTTGGCGTTACTCAGGTAGCGCGTGGCGCGGGCCTTGTCGGCCGGATTCGTCTCGAAGGCCTTTGCGGCCAGGCCCGCCTCCAGCAGGCTCTTCGCCTCGCCGAAGGAACCCGAGCTCAGCAGGATTTCGGCCATCTCGAGATAATCGCGCGATGACTTGAGGACACCGACGTAACTCTGCAGGCGGAACAGGTTGATCTGCACGCGGTCCTTGTTCTGCTGCGCGAGGCGCGTACCCAGCAGGTAGTCCCAGTAGTCGGGCTTCGGATAGAGCCGGACGAGCTTTTCGAGCGTCTTGGCGGCGCCGGCCTTATCGTTCATCTGCACCTGTGATTCGCGGACCAGCAGCAGCCAGTTCTCGGGCACCGGCTGGCCTGCCTGCTCCGCCGCCTTGATCGTGTCCTGCATGACAGCGATCGCGCGCTTGTAGTTCTTCTGCTGGTAGTACGCCGATGCCAGGGCCACGCGCGTGTCGGTGTCCATGTTGCCCGACTTCAGCATCCGCTCGCCGAATTCCACGACCTTGGGATAATTCTTGATCTGGGAGTTGAGCTGGACGAGGGTCTTCAGCCGCTCGTTCAGCTTGGCGGCCGGCACCATTGGGAGGCCCTGCTCGTAGACCTTGGCGACGTCGGCGTACTTCTTCTGCTGGAGCAGGATGTAGCCGCGGAATTCGTAAATCTGATACTGATCGTAAGGAGTCTTGCCGGGGAGGGCCTCGGCGTCGGCCAGCTTCTTCAGTCCCACGTCCCACTGCTTCTTCTGGATGGCCTGCTGCGCCTCTTTCATCGGCTTGGCGAGGCTCGGGCTGATCTTCTCGTCAGCCATCGCGCCGCCGGCGACCGCCATTGCCGCGAGAAAAAGGACCATAACTGCGTTGCGAAGAGGTTTTTGCATGGCCTGTCTCTGAATTGCGAGCCGCGTAACATATCCGACGTCACCGTCCACTGTAAATCAGTCACGCCCCGGTAGCGTCACATGCCACATACCCTCGAGCCGGCGTCGAGCGGGCGCGCGAAATGCCGCGGCTGCGAACGGGCCATTGCCCGGGGCGAGCTGCGTCTCGGGGAACGGCTCCCCAGCCCCTTCGGCGAAGGGGAAATGACGCTCTGGTTCCATCCGTTGTGCGCCGCTTTCAAGCGCCCGGAGCCCCTCCTTGCCGCATTGGCAGAGACCCGGGAGGACCTGCCGGAGCGGGAGACCCTCGAGCGCGCGGCGCACGCGAGCCTCGCGCACCGGCGTCTGCCACGGATCGACGGCGCCGAGCGGGCGAGGAGCGGACAGGCCAAATGCCGCCACTGTCACGAGCCGATCGTGCGCGGTGCCTGGCGCATCCGCCTCGTGTTCTACGAAGAAGGCCAGTTTTCGGCGGGAGGGTTCATTCACCTCGGCTGCCGCAAGGCCTACTTCGAGACCGACGACATCGGGGAGCGCGTGTTCCACTTCAGCCCGGATCTGTCCGATGCGGAACGGGAGGAATTGAAACTGTCGCTGGACGTGGTATAGCAACGATCATGGAAGAGAGCGAAAACCGCCGGAGCTGGTTCCTGGTGCTGGCCGCCTGGGCAGCCAGCGTCTATCTCATCGGCTACGCCACCGATGCCACGCTCTCGGTGCTCGACGAGATATCGAAGCTCGCCTTCGGCGCCAGTCCTCTCGGCGTTATCCGGAACGTGGTGGCCGTGGCCGTGCTGACGGCCACGCTTCCCGCACTGCTCCTGACCATCTTCGTGCCGCATCTGCCGCGCACGGTGATGCTGCCGCCGATCGCCTATCTGCTCTGGGTCTCGTTTGGCGCCCCGCCGCTGCCCGCGATGCAGATGAACCCGGCGATCTCGCTCGCGCTTTCCACGGCGCAACTGCTGCTCGGCGCCGTCGCATTCGTGCTCATCCGGCGCCGCACGGGCGAGTGGCTCCTCTCCGCGGCGCGGCTGCCTGTCATCGGCCGCCTCTGGCTTCGCACGCTCGGCGCACTGGCGCTGACCGTCTTCCTGGGCGTGGTCGCGCTGGCAGGCCTGGCGACGGCGGCGGTCGTTTTGTCTCTCGAGCGCGTCACCGGCGGCTACATGCAGTTCACGTGGACGGGCATCGAGTTGCGGGAGACGACGTTGCAGCGCGGTCATACGACCGTGCATCTGGTGGCGACCGCTCACATCGCCGAACCGCAGTTCTACCGGCTCTTGCGCGACAGCATCCCGGACGACGCGCTCGTATTCGTCGAGGGGATCACCGACCGCAGCGGCCGCCTGCAGGGTTTTTCGCAGCGCGCGACCGCCAGAGCGCTCGGTCTGTCCACCCAGGACGTATTCAATGCCCTGCTGCCGCCGCCGGAAGACGAGGACGAGGCCGGGGACGCGCCGGAGGAATCCGCAGCCGATGCGGCGGAGCCGCGCGTGGTGCGTGCTGACGTGGATGCCGAGGTGTTTTCAGAGCAGGCCGTCCGTTATCTGCGTGACGTGGATGCGATCACGCGCAGCGCGAGCGCCAACGAGGCTCTCTCCCGGCTGGCGAAAATGAGCCGCAACTACACGAAGACCGACGAGCAAAGCGTATTCGAGGAGATTGTCGGCGAACGCAACATTCACCTGCTCGACGCCTTCGACAGGCAGGCCGGCGACTACGACACGGTCGTCATTCCCTGGGGTGCCATGCACATGCCGGGCCTGGAGAAGGGCCTGGCGGCGCGGAGCTTCCGCGTGGTGAGCACGCGTGACATCCCGATGGCCCGCTACCGCACCATCCTGAGCAAGGTGCTGCATCCGGAGTCGTGATCCTCTCCGGAATCCGGGGAGAATCTTTTCAACCGGCGCCGAGATCGAGCTCCACCCACGTCGGCGCGTGATCGCTCGCGCCCGTCTGCCCGCGCACCTCGCGGTCCACGTTGGCGTCGACGAGCGCCGCGGCGGCCGTCGGGTTGAGCAGCAGGTGATCGATGCGCAGTCCCGCGTTGCGCGCGTAATGGTTGCGGAAGAAATCCCAGAACGTGTAGATCGGCTCGTCCGGATGGCGCGCGCGGATCGCGTCCGTCCAGCCCTGTGCCAGCAGCCGCCGGTACGCATCGCGGCTCCCGGGCTGGAGCAGCGCGTCCTTGCGCCAGTTCACCGGCGAGTAGATGTCCGCGTCCGTCGGCACGACGTTGTAATCGCCGGCAAGCACGACCGGCTGCTCGCGCCCGACCAGTTGCGCCGCGTGGGCGATGAGTCGCTCGAACCACGCGAGCTTGTAGTCGAACTTCGGCCCCGGCTGCGGATTGCCGTTCGGCAGGTAGAGGCAGCCGACGATGATCCCTTTCACCTGGGCCTCGATGTAGCGGCCCTGCTCGTCGCTCGCGTCGCCGGGGAGCGAGCGGCAGATCTCGACCGGCTCCGCGTCCCTGGCGAGGATCGCCACGCCGTTCCAGGATTTCTGGCCGCGCCAGATCGCGCGGTAGCCCGCCGCGTGGATTGCCATCAGCGGAAAGCCGCTGTCGATCGCCTTGAGCTCCTGGAGGCAGACCACGTCTGGCGCCGAAGCCGCCAGCCACTCGAGCAGTCGCGGCAGGCGCTTGCTGATCCCGTTCACGTTGAACGTCGCGACTTTCAACTGCTGGGCGCTGCGGCTCCGTCGGGGCATGGCGCTAGTCTCGCTGCGCGGACGGCGAGGTCAAGCTTTGCGGCGCACGCCGATCGGCACAGGCCGGCGCGTTTCTGCGGAAACGTGGTCGGCCTGTGCTATTTTCCGGAGGATCAATAGCGCCCGGGAGGCCACCATGAGCGATCCGCGCACCCCTCTGCACATCACCACCGAGGTCCTGACCCGCGGCTTCGATCCCAAGCTCTCGGTCGGCTCCGCACGCCCGGCGGTGTTCAGGAGCTCGACCTACGTCTTCCCGAGTCCCGAGGCAGCGGAGCGCGCGTTCGACCTCACGGCGGGCCGCGCGCAGCGCGAGCCCGGGGAGAGCGTGCCGCTCATCTACTCGCGCTTCAATCACCCGAATGCCGAGATCCTCGAAGACCAGATCATGCCGCTCGAGCCCGGAGCCGGGGCTGCGGTGGTCTTCAACTGCGGCATGGCGGCGATCGTGACCTCGCTTTTCGCCCACCTGAAGCCGGGCCGCGCCGTCGTCTACACGGTGCCGATCTACGGCGGTACCCAGAAGTTCATCCAGAACGTGCTCCAGCCGTGGGGCGCGCGCGGCGTGGCCGTGCGCGCGGGCGATTCGGCGGCGCTGGAGCGCGCGATCCGCGAGACGCCCGAGCTCGCCGTCGTGCTGATCGAGACGCCCGCCAATCCCACGCTCACGATGACGGACATCCGCCTCGCCGCCGACTGCGCCGCGCGCCGCAAGGGGCCCCCGCTCGTCATGGTCGACAACACGCTGCTCGGGCCCGTGTTCCAGCACCCGTTCAGCCACGGCGCGGACGTCGTGATCTATTCGGCGACGAAGTATCTCTCCGGCTATTCCGACCTGATCGGGGGCATCACGCTCACACGCGAGCCGGCGATCGCCGCGCCGATCCGCGGCCTGCGCGGCCTGTTCGGCACCATCCTGCAGCCTGACGAATGCTGGATCCTCAACGGCCGGCTGCCGATGGTGACCCTGCGCATGCAACAGGTGACGCGCAACGCGGAGCTGATCGTGGACGCGCTGGCGCGACACCGCAAGATCGCGCGCATCCAGTTCCCCTCGCAGTTCGACGATCCGGAGCAGATCCGCATCCGCGACGCGCAGTGCGAGGGCCCGGGAGCCCTCTTTTCTATGGAGCTCACGGGCGGCAAGCCCGCGGCGTTCGAATTCCTGCGGCGTCTGCGCCTTGCGCGCAACGCGGTATCGCTCGGCAGCGTCGAGACGCTCGTCTGCCACCCGCGCTCGACCACGCATTCCGGCTTCACCGAGGAGGAATTCGCCGAAGCGGGCGTCACCGAGGGCCTCGTGCGCTTCGCGATCGGCGTGGAGGACTGGCGCGACCTGCTCGCGGACTTCGAGCAGGCGCTGACATGGGCCTAGCCGGATTCCGGGGAACCTAAACATAGTATCTGGCGGCGCTTCGAGGATAGTGATAGAAAACGGTTCGTGGGCATCCCCGCCCCTCGCGGGCGGAACAAGAGCAATACAAATAACAGCGGGGTGCTGAATATGCCTGTCATGGCACGCAGCGCGTCGATTCGGGTTCTCGCCACCTCCATACTCGCCACCCTGGGGTGGCTGGCGATCGCCAGCTCCGCCCACGCGCAGGTGGGCAGCATCATTCAGGTTACGACCCCGGCCGACACCGTGACGCCCGATGGCTTCTGCTCGCTCCGCGAGGCGATCATCGCGTCGAATACCAACGGCGCCGGGGATTCCAGCGCGCCCAGTTGCACGGGCACGGGCATCGATTCGATCCGGTTCGGTCTTGGCGCGGGCAATCCGTTCGTCAATGTCGGCGCGACACCACTGCCCATGATCACCGACCGCGTGACGATTGCGGGCAATACCGGCGGAGCCACACGCGTGGAGCTGAGGGGGCCCGGCGGCAACACCGGCCTGCACATCGGCCCGACCGCCGGCAGCTCGACCCTGCGCTTCCTGGTGATGTCCAACTTCCTGACGGCCATCCACATCGAGGGTGCCGGTACGGTGCTGATCAGCAGCTACATCGGCACTGATCCCACAGGCCTGATCATGCGGGGCAACGGGACCGGCGTGCTCCTCCAGGGAGACAACATCAGGGTAGGCGGCACCGCGGGCACGACACCAGGCGGGGCCTGCACGGGTGAGTGCAACCTGATTTCCGGCAACGTTACTCTTGCGGGAATCCTGTTCGACGCCCAGGGGTTCTCAGACAATACGCTGATACAGGGCAATTTCATCGGCACCAACGTGCTCGGCGAAGAAGGCGAAAACATGGGCAATACCGTCGGGATAACCGGGCTGACCGGGGCCGCAGTGATGATCGGCGGGGGTACCGCGGCAGCACGGAACGTGATCTCCGGCAACACGGGTGCCGGCATCGGCGGCTCCTCAGTTGCCACGATCCAGGGTAACTACATCGGCACGAATTCCGCCGGCACGACGGCCATACCGAATCTCGGCGGTGGCGTCACCACAGGGTGGATCATCGAGGGCAACGTGATCTCCGGCAATGCGGGTGCGGGCCTCAGATTCGACAGTGCACAGAACGTGGTCCTCAGAGGGAATCTCATCGGGACGGCAGCCGACGGTGGCACGAGTCTGCCGAATTACGACCCCGGCGATGGCACCGGCCACGGGGTGTGGTTCACAGCCGGCGCCATAAATAACAGCGTCATCGGACCGCCGGCGAACGTCATAGCGTTCAACGAGGGCGACGGCGTGAGGGTCGATGGCATGCTCGCTACCAGGAACCCAATTCGCTACAACTCGATCCACGACAACGGCGGACTTGGCATCAACAACGTTGCCGGCGGCAACATCGAGCTGGCGCCACCGACGATCTCCGTGGTGACGGCCACGGGAGTGAGTGGCCATGTCAATGCCTGCACCACCGCCGTGTCTGTGGATATCTATTCGGATCTGGCGGATGAGGGCAGGATCTACCAGGGAACTGCTGCGGTCCCGGCTGAAGTCCCGCAAATCAGCGGCTGCCCATGGACATTCAGCGGCGCCCTGACCGGCCCGAATATCACAGCGACCGCAACGGATGCCAATGGCAACACGTCGGAGTTCTCGCCACCGGTCGCATGTCCTGACTTCGACAACGACGATCTCTGCAACGGCGTGGACGACAGCGATGCGGACGGCGTGGTGGACGCCAGCGATAACTGCCTGCTGGCGCCGAACGGGCCGCTGATCCCCGATGCCGGCAATAACAGCCAGCTCGATGCCAACGGCGATGGCTATGGCAACCTCTGCGATGCGGATATCAACGGCAGCGGCTTGGTTACGGTGAACGATTACACGCGGCTGCGCAATGTGCTGAACCAGCCCGCCAGCTTCAACGCCGATGCCGCAGCCTGCGATCTCAACGGCAGCGGTATGGTGACGGTGGTCGACTACACAATCCTGCGCAATGCACTAAACAGGCCCCCTGGCCCGTCGGGGATCGTCAATTTCTGATTTCCCGATGCTCCGGACATTTCTCCGCCGCGATTGCCAGTGGCAATCTCGCGCCCGGTGGCGCTGGCTGGCAAGCGACACTGGCGGGACGAACCGGCCGTCACCGTGGCCTGACCTGCGACCGTCTGCCGCACCCCTTCTCTATTTGCATAATCAAATGATCCGAAGCGCCGGAAGGCGTACTTTCCGGGGCTTACTGCACCGTGACTTGGTGGTAACCTTGAAGCTCGGGCAGCAGGGAAAAGCCCCGCTGGAGCAAACGCCATGTACATCAATTTCTGGTACCCCGCCGGCCTTAGCTCGGAGATCGCCGACAAGCCTGTGAAGCGGCGCATGCTCGGCCAGGAATTCGTGCTCTGGCGCGACTCCGGCGGCAAGGTGCACTGCCTCGCGAACACCTGCGTGCACCGCGGCGGCTCGCTCGCCGGCGGCAGCATCAAGAGCGACGAGGTCATGTGCCCGTATCACGGCTGGCGGTTCAACGGCGAGGGCCGTTGCACGAAGATTCCGTCCCTCGGTTACGACGCGAAGATTCCCGGGCGCGTGCGCGTCGACTCCTACCCGGTGGACGAGAAGTACGGCCTCGTCTTCGCCTTCCTCGGCGATCTGCCCGAGGAGGACCGCTGTCCGATCATGGACATCCCCGAATACCGCGGCGCGCGGCCCGACGAGGGCTGGCGCTGCACGGTCCAGCACTTCGACTGGGACTTCGACTTCCAGCGCTCGATGGAGAACGGCATCGACGGCGCGCACAACGAGTTCGTGCATCCGACGCACGGCTACTCGGGGGAGCGCGAGGACATCCGTATCGCGACCGAGAACTATCGCTGGGTGGATACCGAGTGGGACACCGGCATGTTCAGCAGCCGGCGCGCGCCACCGCTCGCTGACCCGGTCATGCGCGAGGCCTCGGGCCGGCACACGGACGGCGTGATCAGCGGCGGCACCGGGCACCACGGCGCCGCGCAGATCTGGACGCTGATCCACCCGACCGAGACGATGAGCATTCACCAGTACCTCTTCGAGACGCCGATCGACGACGGCAAGACGAGCCTATTCCTCGTGAACCTGCGCAACTTCCTCCTCGACGAGGAAGGCGACAAGCGCATGACGACGCGCAACGAGGTCGTGGCGACACAGGACCGCGACGTGCTCTACGACCTGCGCCCGGTGCTGACGCCGCTCACGCGCGTCAAGGAATTCTTCACGCCCGCGGACACCGCGGTCGCGAAGTACCGCGACAAGCTCAAGATCTGGGAGGACCGCGGCTGGCGCATCGACACCGACGAGGTGAATCGCACCGCGAAGCGCGTCGCCTACGCGATCCCGAGCCCCGCACGCCGCGAGCACAAGGGCTGGATCCTCGATCCGGTGCCGCTCGTCCCGGCCCGCGCAGCCGAGCGCGCGACGGGGACCGCCTCCTTCCGCAGCTAGCGCCCCCGACGGCACATGCGGCTCCTCCGCACGCTGGCGAAGATCGTCGGCGTCCTCGTTCTGCTCTTCGCCCTGGTCCTGGCCGGCCTCGTGCTGGAGCTGCGCACGCGCCTGCCCACGACGACATTCGAGCTCCAGGCCACTGCCGGCGCGGCGCACGGGCCGATCCTCATTTTCGGCGCCTCGAGCGCCACCGGCTACGAGATCGCGAAGCTCCTGCGTGCCCGCGGCCAGCCCGTGACCGCGGTGGTGCGGCCGAGCTCCGACAGGAGCCGGCTCGAGCCGCTCGGCGTGACCTTCGTGGTCGCCGATGCCATGGACCCGGCCGCGGTGCAGGCCGCCGCATCGTCCGGGAGCTACCAGGCCGTGGTGAGCCTCGTGAGCTGCATGCCCTGCAACCCGCCGCCGGACTTCACCGGCAACCGCAACATCGTGGACGCCGCGAAGGCGGCCGGCATTCCCCGCATGATCCTCGTTTCGACCATCGGCGCGGGCGACAGCTACGAGGCCGCCAACCTCCTCTCGCGCATCGTGCTCCGCAAGGTGCTGCCGCTGAAGACGCAGGCCGAGGACCATCTGAAGGAGAGTGGTCTCCCCTACACGATCATTCGTCCGGGCGGGTTGCGCGGCAAGACGAAGGCGCCGACCGGCCTCGGCTATCTCACGGAGGACCGCTCGGTGCTCGGGTTCATCCACCGCGCGGATCTCGCGCGGCTCATCGTCGGCGTCCTCGACGACGAGCGCACGGTCGACAAGACCTTCGCCGCGCTCGACCCGAGCATCACGCGGCCCTGGCAGTAGGCGCGCCTCAGCGCCCGGCAGCCTTGCCGGCCCTGGCCGCCGCCTCCTCCGCCTCGCGCTCGAGGATCGCGTAGACGCGGCGGAGGTACTCCGCCTGCCACTTCATCCGTTCTGCGGCATCGGCGGCGTCGGGCTCGAATTCCTCGATCGCCTCGGGACTGAGCTTCCCGTCCCGCGCGAGCAGCTGCTCGAGCGTGCGCTGCCGGTCGCGGAGCACGGCGACCTCGGCGGCGAGCGAGGAGATGATCGCGAGGAGCCGGTTGAGGTTCGCGTCCGTGTCGCCGGTGACGAACACCGGGCGCTTGCCCTTCACCGTGCGCTCGATGCTCACGACGCCGGCACCGAGGCCGCGATCGCGGAGAGCGAGAAGACGCCGTCCACCCAGCGGCCCGCCGGATGCCCGGCGCCCGGCGGCGCGTAGGACTGCACGCGGACGACGTCGAACGCGATCCGGTCGGCGGCGAAGCCCGCCTGCTCCAGCATTGCGCGCCAGTCGAGCTCGTGCATGCGCATCCAGAACGGCTCGTTGTTGTAGTAGGCGTCGCCGTCGAAGATGACCTTCGTGTAGATGTCGGGGAGCTTCTCGGGCGGCGGCAGGTCGATGTGCAGCGTCACGCCGCCCGGCGCGAGCAGGCGCCGGCACTCCCGCAGGATCGGCTGCACCGCCTTCGCCGAGGTCTCGTGGAACATGACGTGCGAGAGCACGAGATCGAAGCTGCCGTCGGCGAACTTCGTGTGCTCCGCGTCCTGCTGGCTGAAGTGCACGCGCCGGCGCATGGCCTCCGCGCGCAGGTGACCGTAGCGGAGCATCGCCGCGCCGACGTCGATCGCGTGCACCTCGGCGTCCGGGAAGACCTGCGCGTAGACCGCGCTCGGGCCGCCGATGCCGCAGCCCATGTCGAGGATCCGCCGCGGCTTCAGGTCGGGGAATTTCTCGCGGAGATACTTGAGGCTCGTGTAGCCGATCCCGCCGCGCTCAGGACCCCCGCCCGGCGCGTAGAGATAGCCGCCGCGGTCGTAGAGCGCGCCGGCCACGAGATCGTCGTCGCCCGTCGAGCGGTGGTAGTTGCCCGGCATGCAGTGGATGTCGATCGCCGTCAGGTATCTCGGGATCGGCAGCGCGGGGTCGAGCTCGAGCGAGCCGAGCGTGCCGCTGCCGAGCGCGCGGTAGCGCTCGCGCAGCGAGTCGCCGGCGCGCTCCAGCGTGTCGATGACGCTGTTCCAGATCAGCTCCTGGCTGATGCGGTGCAGGTCTGAGAAGTACTGGTAGGCGGGCAGGCGCAGGATCTCGCCCCGCGCCTCCTGGCGATCCGTGAGCGGCCTGCCCTCGCGCGCCTCGAATTCGGGCAGCACCGCCGCTCGGAAGCCGCGGCCCACCGCCTCGCGCAGCGGCCCGAACAGGTACTGGCGGAAACCCATCGCATAGCGCTGGCGCGCGGCCTCGTCGTGGCTCGGCCGCGGGAAGATGCCGGGACCCTTCGTGTCGGCGGTGACCATGGGGCCATTCTAGAACAGGCCCGGCACGAGGCGCTTCACCCTCGCGGCGTAGGCTGGATAGGCGTCCGGGAATTGCGCCGACATGAAGGCCTCCTCGAGCCTCAATTTGCGCCACAAAGCGACGAACGAGATGCACAGCGCGAGGAGACCCGTGAGCGTGCCGATCGTCATCCAGGTGCCGACGAGCGCCGTGCTGATGCCGGCGTAGATCGGATGGCGGACGAGGGCGTACGGACCCGCCGTCACGAGCGCGTGGTCCGTCTTGATCTGCACGTCGGCGCTCCAGTTGTCCGCCAGCGTGCGGCGCGCCCAGATCGCGAACGCGACGCCTGCTATGCATAGCGCGATGCCGATCCACGCGGCGAGCGGCGTCTGCGGCCACACCCTCAGCCCCACGACGGGCAACCGCCGGTCGGGCGGATACCAGAGGAGCGCGGCGGCCGCCAGCATGCCCGCATAGGCCAGATTGCGCTGCAGGGTCGGTGCGCGGCGTTTCGCCCGCTTCGTATGGCGCGCGGCCACGAGCCAATAGACGAGGCAGGCGCCCCAGGAGAGCAGCAGAAACAGGCCGGGTTCCAGGTGCATCCGTCAACTCTTTGCGGGCGAAGTATGAGCCACTGCCCCCGGCGGTCACGGACGCAACGGGCAATGAAGCCGGGTATCATAAAAGGCGCAAAACCCGAATGGACCCCCCGACCGCTTCCGCCATGCTGCAAGGACCCGACTGGAAGGCGCCGCAACGCAATCCGACGCGGCGTCGCATGATCTTCATGCTGATCGGCGCCGTCGTCATCTTCGGCGGCGTCCTCGGCTGGCAGGCCTTCGGCAGGTACATGATGCGCAAGGGCATGGCCGCCGCGGGCATGCCGCCGCAGACGGTCTCGACCGTCAAGGCCGAGCCGCTCGAGTGGCAGCCGACGCTGAACTCGGTCGGCACGCTGCGCGCCGTGAACGGCACCGATGTCTCCGCGGAAGTGCCCGGCATCGTCGAAGAGATCAGGTTCGAGTCCGGCGACGACGTCAAGGCGGGCCAGGTGCTCGTCAGCCTGCGCGCCGGCGTGGACCTCGCAAGACTCCGCGAGGCGGAGGCCGCGTACGAGCTGGCGCAGCACGACTACCGCCGCAACCAGGACCTCGCGCCGCAGGGGCTCGTGAGCCAGGCGGCGCTCGATACATCCGCGGCCCAGCTGCGCAGCACCGAGGCGCAGCTCGCCCAGCAGCGGGAGGGCGTGAAGCGCACCGCGGTGCGCGCACCCTTCGGCGGGCGCATCGGGCTGCGCGTCGTCGACGTCGGCCAGTTTCTCAACGCCGGCGCGAAGATCGCGACCCTGCAGGCCCTCGACCAGCTCCTCGCGGATTTCTACCTGCCGCAGCGCGATCTGGGCCGCCTGTCCGCCCACCAGAAGGTGACGGCCACGGCGGACGCATGGCCCGACGAGAAATTCACCGGTGAGATCACCGCGATCGATTCGAAGGTGGATCCGCAGACCCGCAACGTGGCCGTGCGTGCACGGATCGACAACCCGAGCCACAAGCTCCTGCCCGGCATGTACGTGTCGGTCGACGTCGAGCGCCGGCACGCCGGTGCGCTACCTCACGCTGCCGCAGACCGCGGTCGTCTACAACTCCTTCGGCGACACCGTCTTCGTCGTGACGAGTCCGGCGACGCCTGAGCCCGCGAAGCCTGCACCGGCGGCCGGCGGGGCGGCCGGACCGCAGCTCGTGGCGAGGCAGGTATTCGTCAAGGTCGGACCGACCCGCGGGGACCAGATCGCCATCCTGAGCGGCATCGAGGAAGGCGCGACGGTGGTCAGCGCCGGCCAGATCAAGCTGCAGGATGGCACGCCGGTGAAGATCGACAACACGGTGCAGCCGCCCAACAACCCGGCGCCGAGTCCGCCCGACGAGCCGGGCGCGCGCCAATGAGACTTCACCGATACTTCATCCACCGGCCGGTGCTCGCCACCGTCGCGAGCGTGCTGATCCTCGTGCTCGGACTGCGCTCGGCGGGGCTGCTGCACGTGCAGGAGTTCCCGTCGACCAATAGCGCCGTCATCACCGTCACCACGGCCTATTTCGGCGCTTCGCCCGATCTCGTCGCGAGCTTCATCACCGCGCCGATCGAGAACGCCGCCTCACAGGCGACGGGCATCGACTACATCGTCTCCTCGAGCCGCACCAGCATCAGCACCGTCACCGTCAACCTGCTGCTCAACTGGGACCCGAACAAGGCCCTGAACGAGATCAGCACCAGGGTCAATTCGATCCGCGGCCAGCTGCCGCCCGAGTCGCAGCTGCCGGTGATCACGCTCAGCGTCGGGCAGCAGCTCGCCGCGATGTACATCGGCTTCTCCTCCGACGTGCTCGCGCCGAACCAGATCACCGATTACGTCGTGCGTCTCGTGCAGCCGCGGCTGCAGGCGCTCGAGGGCGTGCAGAGCGTGGACATCTTCGGCGCCCAGAATCTCGCCCTGCGCGCCTGGCTCGACCCGGAGCGCCTCGCCGCATACGGCCTCACCGGCGCCGACATCAACCGGGCGCTCGCCGCGAACAACTTCCTCTCGAGTCTCGGCAAGACGCAGGGCGACGTGGTGCAGGTCGGCCTCGTGGCGTCGACGGGGCTGCACACCCTCGAGGAGTTCCGCAACCTGGTGGTGCGGGAGTCCGGCGGCGCCATCGTGCGCCTGCGCGACGTCGCGAACGTGACACTCGGCTCGGAAGACTACGAGACCGGGTTCGCGTTCAACGGGCGCGACGCGGTCGCCCTCGGCATCAACGTGGCCCCGGGCGCCAACCTCCTCGAGGTGACCGACCGCGTCAGGAAGGCCTTCGATGAGCTGCACGCGCGCCTCCCCGGGGGGATGCAGGCGGAGATCGTCTACGACTCGGCGCGATTCGTGAGCGATTCCATCCGCGAGGTGGCGTACACGATCGCCGAGGCGCTGCTGATCGTGACGCTTCGTCGTCTTCTTCTTCCTCGGCTCGCCGCGCTCGGTGGTGATCCCCGTGGTGGCGATCCCGCTGTCGCTGGTCGGCGCGTTCACGCTGATGCTGATCGCCGGGTTCTCGTTCAACCTGCTGACGCTGCTGGCCCTCGTGCTCGCGATCGGCCTCGTGGTGGACGACGCGATCATCGTCGTCGAGAACGTGAACCGGCACATCGAGGAAGGCATGTCGCCGCATGGCGGCGGCGGTGCAGGCGGCGCGCGAGCTCGGCGGGCCGATCGTCGCGATGGGCGTCGTGCTGATCGCGGTATACGTGCCGATCGGTTTCCAGGGCGGTCTCACCGGCGCGCTCTTCACGGAGTTCGCGTTCACGCTGGTCGCGGCGGTCGTGGTCTCGACCATCATCGCGCTCGTGCTGTCCCCGGTGATGTGCTCGAAGCTGCTGCGCCCACTCCAGGAGGAGCACGGCTGGACGGCGCGCTTCGAGGAATTGAGCAATCGCGGCTTCGGCAGGCTGCGCAGCGCCTACCAGCGCGCGCTGCACGCGAGCCTCGACACGGTGTCCGTGACGATAGCCTTTGCCGGCATCGTGTTCGTGGCGATCTACTTCCTGTACGGCAACGCCAGGAAGGAGCTCGCGCCGCAGGAGGACCAGGGTTTTCTGCTCGCCCAGTTCACCGGCGCGCCGAACGCGACCCACGAGTTGCTGCGCACCTACTCGCGCGACGTGTTCCGCATCGTGCGCAAGTTCCCGGTGTTCACGAACGTCTTCCAGTTCGAGGCCGCGGGCTCGGTATTCACGGGCGCGGTGATGAAGCCGTGGAGCGAGCGCTCCGAGACGGCGAACCAGCTCGCGCCCATGCTGCAGCGGGCCTTCAACGACGAGGTGGCGGGGCTGCGCGGCGCGGTGTTCCAGCTGCCGCCGCTGCCCGGCGCACAGGGCCTGCCCGTGGAGTTCATCCTCACCAGCACGGACGAGTTCGCGCGGCTGAACGAGGTGGCGCACACCTTCCTGGAGGAGGCCAACAAGACCGGCACGTTCATCTTCCTCGACAGCGACCTCAGGATCGACCAGCCGCAGGCGACCGTGGACATCGACCGGGACGCGGCCGCGCGACTCGGCCTGCAGATGAGTGACATCGGCGGCAGCCTGTCCGCGATGCTCGGCGGCGGCTACGTCAACTATTTCAGCCTCGCCGGGCGCTCCTACAAGGTGATGCCGCAGGCGGCGCAACGCTACCGCCTGAATGCCGATCAGCTCTACGACTATTACCTGCGCACGTCCGACGGCGTGCCAGTACCCCTCTCGACGGTCGCCAGCATTACCACGAGCGTCGTGCCGCGCTCGCTCAACCGCTTCCAGCAGCTCAATTCCGCGACCGTGAGCGGCATCATGATGCCGGGCATCTCCATCGGCGATGCGCTCGACACGCTGAACGGCATCGCGGCGCGCGTGCTGCCGCAGGGCTACGGCGTCGATTACGGCGGGCAGTCGCGACAGTACGTGCGGGAGTCGAGCGGCTTCGTCGTCACCATCGCTTTCGCGATGGTCATCATCTTCCTCGCGCTCGCCGCGCTATTCGAGAGCTTCCGCGACCCGCTGATCATCCTGATCTCGGTGCCGATGTCGATCGCCGGCGCGCTGATCTTCATCAGTCTCGGCGTCGGCGGCACGAGTCTCAACATCTACACGCAGGTCGGGCTCGTGACGCTCATGGGACTGATCAGCAAGCACGGCATCCTGATCGTCGATTTCTCGAACAGGCTGCAGCAGGAGGGCAAGACCAAGCGCGAGGCCGTGGAGCAGGCATCCGCCATCCGGCTGCGCCCGATCCTCATGACGACCGCGGCGATGGTGCTCGGCGTGGTGCCGCTCCTGGTCGCGAGCGGCGCGGGCGCTGCGTCGCGCTTCAATCTCGGCATCGTGATCTTCACGGGGATCGCGATCGGCACTTTCTTCACGCTGTTCGTCGTGCCGGCGGTTTACCTGGTGATCGCGGCCGATCACCACAAGCACAGGGCGACCGTGCCGGAGATCTGATTGCGGTCAGCAGTCTGACCCCAATTAACCGATCAGCTGATTGAACTGGTAGAAGTAGCCGTCCGGGTCGAAGAGCGAGCAACCGAGGAAGCGTTTCATCCTGCCGTCGGCGCCCATGATGGACCACTCGTGCGGCTCGGAATGGATATGGGTGCCGAGTTCGCGCGCGCGACGCACGACTTCGTGGCAGTCGTCGGTCGAGCAGACGAAGGTCGGATTCCCGTAGGTCACGCTCTTCGGGATCGCCCTCGGTGCCGGCATCCGCGGCTCGAGCCACTCGAGGAGCCCGATCATGCCGATATCCGGGTGCTCGCACTTCATGACGATGAGGTACGTCCGATCCCCCTTACCGCCGGCCGCCATGCCCTCCCCGGAGAGCACGATCTCGTCCTCGTGAAAGCGCGTCATGCCGATGACGTGCTCATACCAGTGCGCGGACTTCTTCACGTCGCGGACGATGAGCGTGGTGCGGCGGACGATGTTCTTCATTTCTCCAACACCACCGGCGGCTCGAGCGCCGCGACCCGCGGCAGGGCGCCGCGGAACTTCTCCATCTCGACCAGGCAGGTGTGCGAGGACGGACCCTGCGCGAGCTTGGAGGTGCCAGCGTCGCGCGTCAGCACGTTGGCGTTGCCGTGCACGCAGAAACGCGGATTGCCGCCGGGCGTGCCGTTCTCCGCGGGCGAGAGCCAGGCGCCGGTCGCGAGCTGCACGGCACCGGGCATCACCACCTCGGTGATGACCGCGCCGGCGAGACACGCGCCACGGTCGTTGAAGAGCCGCACGACGTCGCCGGCCTGGATGTCGCGCGCCTCGGCATCGCGCGGGTTGATCCACACGGGCTCGCGCCCCTGGATCTTGCTCGACTGGCTGTACTTGCCGTTGTCGAGCTGGCTGTGCAGGCGCGTGCGCGGCTGGTTCGAGATGAGATGCAGCGGGAAGCGCCGCGCCAGCTCTCCGCCCAGCCACTCCGCGGGCTCCATCCAGCTGCAGTGACCGGGGCAGTCGTCGTAGCCGTAACTCGCGATCGCTTCGGAGAAGATCTCGATCTTCCCGGAATCGGTGTCGAGCGGGTAGGCGGCGGGATCGGCGCGGAAATCGGCGAGGAACACGGTCTCGGAGGCACGCAGCGGCAGCTCCACGTGGCCCGCCTGCCAGAACTCCGAGAACTTCGGCGGCTTCAGGCCCGCCTTCTCGACCCGCCCCTGCCACTGCGCAAACATCGCCACGAGCCACTCGCGCTCGCCGCGGCCCTTGGTGAACTGCTCGCGGAAACCGAGCCGCCCGGCGAGGCCGGCGAAGATGTCGTGGTCGCTGCGCGCCTCGCCGTAGGGTTCCACCACCTTGTGCATCGCGAGCACGAAACAGTCGAGGCCCGAGCCCGTGAAATCGTTGCGCTCGAGCGTCGTCGTCGCCGGCAGCACGATGTCCGCATAGCGCGCCTGCGCATTCCACCACGGCTCGTGCACGACGATCGTCTCCGGCCGCTGCCAGGCGCGCACGAGCCGGCCGAGATCCTGGTGATGATGGAACGGGTTGCCGCCTGCCCAGTAGATGATGCGCGCGTCGGGAAACGTGAGCCGCTGGCCGTTGTAATCGCACGGGCCGCCCGGGTTCTCGAGCATCTCGCTGATGCGGGCGACGGGGATGAACGCGGTCACCGGGTTGCGGTCGGCGTGCAACGTCGGCGGAGCGAGCCCCGCGCCCGCGGCGCCGATGCCGTTGACCGCGCCGTAGCCGAAGCCGACGCCGCCGCCCGGGAGCCCGATCTGGCCGAGCACGGAGGCGAGCGTCACCGCCGCCCAGTATGACTGCTCGCCGTGATCGGCCCGCTGCAGCGACCACGACATGGTGACGTAGGTGCGCTTCGCGGCCATGCGCCGCGCGAGGTCGCGGATGGCATTCACCGGCAGCGCGCAGATCTGCGCGGCCCACTCCGCGCTCTTCGGCACGCCGTCCGTCTCACCCATGAGATAGGGCCGGAACTTCTCCCAGCCGTTGCAGCAGCGGCGGAGGAAGTCCTCGTCGTGCAGGCGCTCAGCGACCAGCGTGTGACAGAGCCCGAGGATCAGCGCGACGTCCGTGTTCGGCCGCGGCGTCAGCCACTGCGCCTGCAGGAAGTCCGCCGCGTCGTCGCGCACTGCGCTCACGCAGACGAACTCGACCCCGCGCTCCTTGCACTTCATCTGGCCGACGCGCGCCGCGTGACGGCCCATGCCGCCGCCCTCAACCTGGCCGTTCTTGAGCGAGATGCCACCGAAGGCGACTACGAGCTCGGTGTCCCGCGCGATCTGGTCCCAGCTGTGCATCTGGCCCCAGAAGCGGCGGAAGCCGCCCATGATGCGCGTGAGGATGACGTCGCCGGCCGCGGTGGAATAACTGTTGACCGAGTACGCGTGGCCGCCCCACATGTTGAAGAAGCGGCGGAGCTGGCTCTGCGCATGGTGGAAGCGGCCCGCGCTCGCCCAGCCGTACGAGCCGGCGAAGATCGCCTGGTTGCCGTGCTCTTCCTTCACGCGCTTCAGCTCGCCGGCCACGAGGTCGAGCGCCTCGTCCCAGGGAACCGAGACGAAGGGCTCGGCGCCGCGCGCGTTGTCGTTCAGGCGCGGACCCTTCTCGAGCCAGCCCTTGCGGATCATCGGCCGCGGGATGCGCAGCCGGTCGGTCAGGGCGTCGGTGTATGAGCTGCCGATCGGCGAGGGATCGGGATCGGCGGCGAACGGGTGCATCGCGACGAGCCGGCCGTCACGCACCTCGGCGCGATAGGCGCCCCAGTGGGTCGCCGTCGGGAAAAACTGGCTGTCCCCGTCCTTTGCCACGGATCCATCATACAACGCGCCGCCGCAGGCCCGCCGGTGTCCGGACGGGCGAAAACCCGTTGGCGCCCTCGCGGTCGGGTCAGGCCCGGCGGGCCGCCTTCAGCTCGTCGCGGATCTGGCGCAGCAGGACCGTTATGACGAATACCAGCAGCGCGGCCGCGATCTCGATCAGCCGCCCCTTGCTGTAATAGCCGCGCAGGATCGTATAGCCGGCGAGGTTCATCACGGCTTCGAGGACCGCGATGGCGAGCAGCCCGCAGCCGACGAAGAAGAACAACCGGGAAAACCAGTGATACAGCGTTTCGGTCATGGGTCTCTCCTCGATCGGCCGCTCAACCGCGCGGCACCTTGATCACCTGCCTGCTGATGTCGCCGGTGGACGTGTTGACGCGCACGGCGGTGATCGTCTGGTCGGCGGCCTCGAACCACAGCGACACGCTCGCCGGATTCTGGCCCGCCTGGCTCACGCCGACGAGGTGTCCGTAGTCGCGCGGCACCGAATCCATGCTCTCGTCGAAGCGGAGCGAGGCGCGCCGTTGCGCACCCGTTTCCTGCACGCGCTCGCACGCCGGCAGGGCCGCGGCGACGAACGCCAACGCCAGCACACAGCAGAGACTTCTGCTCATGGCACATCTCCTCTTTCCGGGATGAACCCGGTTCCGAGACGGGCCAATAGTGCTCCTGCTGCGCTGCAGTTTCTACTGCGGAGGCGCCGGGCTAGATGCCAGCAACGTAGTCGTAGCGGTGGAGCTTGTTGTAGATGGTCTTGAGACTGCAGCCGAGCACCTCGGCGTGACCGAACAGCTCCGCCTCGATCAGCGTCTCGGCCGTGGGACTGTCCGCTGCGATGAGCACTTAGGCCGTCTTCTCGTCGTCGTCGGCGCAGTGGCAGTTTTCGTGGTGACAGCCGGCCGCCTGCGCGCAACCCTGGCTGCAATAGAGCTCACCGCCCTGGCGATAAGCGTCGCGGGCGGTGATGGCGCAGGAGCACGGGAGATGGGCACAGGTTCCGACAGGCCCAGGGGTCGCTTCTGGCATGGCGGCACTCCTTCAGCCCGAGTGTCGTGGCGCCTCGGGTACGACGCCTGTCGGCGCCGTACCGGAGTTGCTGTAGGACGGAGAGCTATTTCAGCGCTGCGTTCGCCTGCGCGACGTGCTGCTCGCAGACATCCTCGTGGCCCATGGCGAGATGCGACTTCGCCTCCGCGATGTGCTTCTCGGCCGCGGCCTTCTTCGTGGCGTCGGCCGCCTTCGCAGCAGCCTCCGACGCCGCCTTCACGTCCGCCGCACAGTCGGCGAACGCGGGCGCGGCGACGAGTCCGCTCAGGGCGATGGCACAGGCGAATGCTATGGAATTGCGCATGGGAGATTCCTTTTTCTGTTGAAACGGGGAACGAGAGAGTAGCACGGCGCGTCACGGCCGCTGACATCAAGAGCCCGTCCGATCCGAACTCCGACGTCTACATCGGCACCAAGCCCGTCGTGACCCACGCGCCGCGCGTGATCCACGGCGACGTGAAGTACTGACCCAACAGCCTGCTAGGCGCGCGTGCCCGCTCCTCGGCGTCGGGCTAATCCGCCCACTCCGGCCAGCGCCGCCCCGAACAGCCAGGCGACCGCCGGCACGGGGACCGGGCTCACCGTGAAGCCGGTGATGCTCAGGTTACGCGCGAGCCGGTCGGCGGCGTAGAGGTTGGCGCAGGTCGTGGTGCCGCACATCGTGGTCGTATCGTGGCCGCCCATCGCGGCGCGCACGTCGGCGTAGAGCGCCGCGTAGTCCACGAGGTTCGCCCCGCCGATCGCCAGCGTGTAGATGCCCGGGCCGAGCACGCCCGACCACGCCACCATGTTGTCCACGGTGCCGTCGGGATTCAGTACCGACTGCGTGTTGCCCTGCGAGTCGACGAAGGTCGCGCCCGTCGCGGCGTCCGCACCCGAGATCCCGAGATAGTGCACGGTGCCGATCTTCGGCACGCCGAGACCGCCCATGTACGGCCCGATGCCGTCCGCCGGGGCGGGATCCACGGCCGACGTATCGGTCGCGCTGAACTGGCCGTTGTTGCCGATCGTCCAGTCGCCGTTGCTGTCGTACACGCCCCAGAGTCCCACCGGGTTTCCCGGCGTGCCCGCACCGGGACCGCCGCGCACGCCGTTGACGTCCACGAACGGTGACCAGGGCGCGAAATCCGGCGCCGTGGCGAGGTAGGCGGCGATCGGCGCGTAGCCGGCGACGTTCGGATCGATGTCGCCGACCCCGTCATGGGAAGAGGCCGGGACCACGCCCGCGTACAGCGAGAAGGCCGGGTTCAGCGTGTCCGCCGTGAGCCCGTTCAGGTACGGGTTGGCGTTGCCGGAGACCATCGAGTTGGCGAGCCCGTTGATCGCGAAGCTCACCTGTGAGGTCTGGCTCAGCGTGAAGTAGCGGAAGCGGATGTCGTGCGTGTTGCCGAGTGTCGCCGGGTCGAGACCGGTCAGGAAGCCCGCGTTGCTCGACGCCGTGGCGGTGAAGTTCGAAGCGGCCCCGTATGTGCCGGTGCCGATCGTATTGGCGATCGGGTCGTAGGTTCCGGCGCCGGAATACAGCGCCGAGCCGTAGCCGACGTGCGCCCCCGCCTCCCCGGCCGCGAGCAGGCCAAGCGTGCAGGCAGTGATCGTGAGTCTGGTGTTATTCATCGCTCTTCTCCCCTCTGGTAATTCCATTGATCTGTTTCGATTTCATCACGGGCACGGCACCGTGCCCGCACAGGCGAGCCCCGAAGGACCCGGCGTGGTGTTCAGCCGGTTGCGTAGCAGCGTGTAGTCGGCGGCGGTCACCATTCCGCTGCCATTCATATCGGCGGCCGCAGCGTCGGCGTTGTAGTTGTATGGGCGGTTGAGCACGTTGCGCAGCCGCGTGTAGTCGGCGGTCGTGACGAAGTTGGAATTGTTGATGTCGGCATCGCAGATGTTGCCGTAGCCGTCGTGATCGGCGTCGAGCTGCGCCTTCGGCACGCTGTTGGAGTTCGGCACCGTGCCCGGGTCGTTATTCGAGATGAGCCGGCAGTTGTCGAGGCCGTCGGCCCGGCCGTCGCTGTCGCCGTCCGGCGCGACGGTCGCGGAGAAGGCGACCGTCCCGTCGATGTTGCTGATGTAACAGCCCGGGTTGCCCGCGCAGTCCACGCCGCCGCCAGCCGCGATCGTGAAATCGCCCGCGGCGAGCAGCAGGTTGGTGAGCGACACCGAATTGCCACCCGTTGGCGACGCGTGAGCCATGTACTGGATGACGGCCCACTCGCTGCTCTCGTTCGCCATGCTCCATGTGTGCAGGGCATCGAACTGCCCGACGAAGGTGATATTCACGGTGTCCCTGAACGGGGAGATGCGCCCGTAGGCGTCGGCGGTCACGCCGTTGTCGACCGGCGACGGGTCCTTCACGGCGTGCGGCGGCGGGCCCGGGTCGAAATGCGCGGGATTCAGCGGATCGAAGTTCGCATTATCGTGCGCCTCGTCGGGCAGCAGGCCGCGATAGACGCTGAAGCCGGGATTGAGGAGACCGGTGCTCCCGGTGTCGCTGAAGGTGATGCTGACGTAGGAGTCGTGATCGAGGTGAAAGCTGAACAGGGTGGCGCCCGCAAGGTGATGACTGTCGCCGAGGGTGGCCCGCGTGCCGTCGAACCAGCCATAGTTCTCGAAGCTCGCGCCGTTGACGCCGCCGGGTGAGATCGCGGGATTGCTGAGATCGATATAGCTCACGTGCGCCCAGCCCGGCACGCTGAACGTCAGCCAGGAGGTCAGAGCCAAGTAAAACACCGTGCGGGTCATGGGCACGGAACGGTTCCGGCACAGGCGAGCCCCGACGGGCCCGGCGCGGTATTGAGCCGGATGCGCAGCAGCGTGTAGTCGGCGGTGGTCACCGTGCCGCTGCCGTTCATGTCGGAGACCGCCGCGTCGGCGTTGTAGTTGTATGGGCGGTTGAGGACGTTGCGCAGCCGCGTGTAGTCGGCCACCGTCGTGCTGCCGGTATTGTTGATGTCGGCATCGCAGATGTTGCCGTAGCCGTCGTGATCGGCGTCGAGCTGCGCCTTCGGCACGCTGCTGGAATTAGGCACCGTGCCCGGGTCGTTGTTCGACACCAGACGGCAGTTGTCCTGGTTGTCCACGACCCCGTCGCCATCGGTATCGGTGGCAGCGGCGGCGCTGTAGGTGAGATGGCCGTGCAGGTTGGTAAGGCCGAAGCTCGAGCCGGGATTGCTGAGCGCGCCCGCGGCCGCGATCGTGTAGTTCCCCGGCTGCAGAGTGAGCGTGAGCGACTCCTGCGTATCGGACGCGGTCGTGCTGAAGATGGTGGTCTTCAGGTTCGCGGAGGCGATGAACTCGATCGCGCCCCAGTAGCCGGCTGCCGACACCGCTGGAGTCGCCTGGCTCCAGTTGCCGAGCGCGTTGAACTGGCCGCTGTACGTCGGCGCGCCCGGGCCCGTGTTGCGGTACGTGGAGAGCACGCCCTGCACGTCGTGATGCGTGCCGTCGTCGAGCGCGTCCTGCACCTTGCCGCCGCCGACCTGCGTCGGATTCAGGATCTCGGCGGCATCGTCGTGACCCTGGTAGGGCAGCACGCCACGGTACAGGCTGAACGCGCTGTCGAAGTAGGTGCCGGACAGTTCCACGTACCAGCTGATGGTCACGGTGGAGGTCTGGCTCAGGCGGAAGTTGAAGAAGTCGACCTTGTGGCTGTCGCCGAGCGTCGTCTTGGTGCCGTCCCACCAGGCCCAGTCGTATACGTCGGTGACGTCCACCGTCGCCGTGCTCGAGGCCGGCGTGTAGGTCAGGCCGGAAAAGGTCCCGCCGCCGATCGTCAGCTGGTAGGTGGCGTTCCACTGGGCCGGGTTGTTGAGCGGCATGTTCTGCTGCGAGGAGATGCCGAGCCCGCCGACGCCGGGCGCGCGCGGCGGTCCGTTCAGCGCCAGGACGTCGGCCGGCGTGTTGCCGTACTGGGTCGTGGACGCGGTCCTGCCCGACGCGGTGAGGTCGCTCACGTGCGCCCCCTGGTTCAGGTCGTAGTATTCGATGTGGGCGACGGCGGGGGCGGAGAGCAGGACCGCGACGGGCGCGAGACGGGAGAAAATTCTGATCATTGTGGCCGCGAGGACTTCAGTCCGTTGTTCTCTTCGCCGCAGTATTTCTCCCCGGATTTAATCGGACTCGGACACCCCGCACAATGCGACAGATTGACGCGCGATTACGACAAGTGGCGCGCGAAAGTTTTTCCGCCGTGGCAATCCGCCACACGCTTTGCGCGCGCCTGCGACATTTCGTCGCAGTGTCCCGCCGGGCGCCGATCCGGTAGGTTAATGGGATCATGAAAACGAGAATGCTGGCTGGGTTTTGCGTGACGCCGCTGCTCCTCGCGGGTGCGCTGGCCCTCGCCGGCGAGCCGAAGGCCCTGCCGGCCTGCAAGCTCACGGCCTTCGACAGCTCGCAGCCCTTCGACATGAACCAGTACCGGGGCAAGGTGCTCTTCGTCGACTTCTGGGCGTCCTGGTGCACGTCGTGCATGAAGTCCTTCCCCTTCCTCAACTCGCTCGACAGCGAGCTGCGTGACGACGGCCTGCAGATCGTCGGCATCAACCTCGACGAGGATCGCGAGAGCGCGAAGGAGTTCCTCGTCAGGCGCCCGGCGAATTTCACGCTCGCCGCCGACGCGACCGGACAGTGTCCGCGCGACTTCGGCGTGGTGGCCATGCCCTCCTCCTTCATCGTGGATCGCGAAGGCAGGATCCGCCACGTCCTCGTCGGCTTCCGCGCCGGGGAGACCGGCGAGATCCGGCGCATGGTGGAGGAGCTCCTCGCCGAGGAGTCGCCGGCCCCCCGCCCGGTCGCCGGGACGCAATGATGGCTCGCAAGCGCTGGCACGGCCGCGTGCTCGTGCTGGCCGCGGGCCTCGCGCTCGCCGGCTGCTCGGCGGTCGCGCCGTGGGAGCGAGGCAATCTCGCGAAGCCCCAGATGGCGGCAGACGCCGAGGCCGCCCAGCGTACCGTCCGCGACCACATCTATGAGAGCCGCGAGGCGGCCGCGGGCAAGACCTCCGCCAAGGGCGGCGGGTGCGGCTGCTACTAGCCGCCCTGCTGTTCCCGCCCGGGCAATGACGCGGCTTTCGTTCTCGCGCGCCTTCGATCGCCTCCGGGAATCGCTGCGCACCGTCCTGCGGCGCCGGCCGGCGTCCCGTCCCGCCGGGAACACCGGTGGACCGCAACGCGCTCTCACGCTCGCCGCGATGGCGCTGCCGGGCATGGCGCTCGCGGCGCAGCCCGAAGAGGCGCTGATCCAGTACAGCAACTACCAGGAAGGCGGGCGGGACGCCTGGCGGGGGCCCGACGGGACCGTGAACGTGCCCGATCCCATCTCGGTGGACACGCTGCACGATGCCGCGACCGGCTGGCTTTCGGACCGCCTGAAGCTCGTCTTCAATTACCTGCAGGACACCTGGTCGGGCGCGACCCCGATCCTCACGGCGCCCGAGGCGTTCCTGACGGTGTCGGGCGCCTCCGCCTATCCGCGCAGCGCCTCGTTCGCGGACGGCGACCTCGTCCCCTATGGGCCCGATGCCTCCGGCACGCGCGTGGCGCAGCCGGAGCTCATCCACATGCTCTCCTCGGCCTCCGCCGAGACGCGCCGGCAGGCGGACTTCACGCTCACGCGCGAGTGGGACGAGATGGCGCTCGACCTCGGCGCGGGGGTGTCCGACGAGCCCGACTTCACCTCGCATTTCGGCAGCATCAACGCGCGGCGCGACTTCAACCAGAAGCTCACGACCGTCAACGTGGGCCTCAGCTACACCGACAGCGACGTCGAGGCGACGCTCGGGCCGGTGGTCGACTGGACCGACTACGGCTATTACCTCAACGCGACGGACGACCCGAAGATCACGATCGTCGAGTCGAACGGGCAACAGATCCAGGTCTTCAGCGGCAACCGCACGGAATGGTCGGCGGCCGCGGGCCTCACCCAGGTGCTCGGCCGGAATTCGACGCTCTCCACCGGCCTCGCCTTCACCCGGAGCAGCGGCTTCCTCGAGAATCCCTACAAGCTCGTGATGGTCGCGTTCGCCGACCCGGGCATCAACATCGGCGGGCTCGACCTGACCCGGCTCTTCAACGTGCCGGAGAACCGTCCCGACGAGCGCAACCTGTGGACGTGGAACACGGAGTTCTCGCATTACTTCGCCGCGCCCGACGCCGCGCTCCACCTCGACTACCGCCTCTCCCACGACGACTGGAGCATCACCTCCCACACGCTCGAGGCGAGCTGGAGCCAGGGGGTCGGCGCGAGCCTGATCGTCGCGCCGCGCATCCGCTACTACTCGCAGGACGCCGCCGACTTCTACCGGCCGTATTTCATCTTCGGCGAGGCCGCGCCGGTCCAGTCGCCCGGCGGGCCGCTCGACTTCACGCGCTTTCCGGTGGACCACTACGCGAGCGACCACCGGCTCTCCGGCTTCGGCGCGCTCAGCGCCGGCATCACGCTCACGAAGCGGTTCGGGAACGGCGTAAGCCTCGAGGGCGGCGCCGAGTACTACGAGCACGGGGGCGACCTGAAGCTCGGCGGCGGCGGCGAGGACGCCTACGCCGACTTCGACTACTACGTCGTGAATCTCGCGCTTAAGATCGATCTCGGCAGCGAGTCGCCCCGCGCCTCGACGAGCGCCATGACGGACCCGGGCGGGGAGCACGCGGGACACGAAGGGCATGCCGGGCACGACCTGCCGGGCGGGCTCATGTACGGGCACATGCTGGAGAAGGCGAACGACTTCATGCTCGGCTACCGCTACGTGCACGACGCGCAGTCGGGCGACACGCTGCACGGCTCGCACGCGACGAGCGACGCGGAGATCCTCGCCAACGGCTGCGGCGCCATCGAGTGCACCGTCACGGCGCAGGACATGACCATGAACATGCAGATGGTGGATGTCATGTACGCGCCCACCGACTGGCTGACGCTCATGACGATGTTCCAGTTCATGGACATGGAAATGAAGGTCCGGCTGCTCGAGGGCGCCGTGATCGGCGGCGGCAGCGGCGGGCACCAGCACGGCGCGGGCGGGCACAACCGTCATACCACCGCCGGCATCGGCGACACGGTCGTCGCCGCGATGGTGAGGCTGGTGAATACCCCGGGCACGGACCTGCACGCCGGCCTCGGCGTGAGCGTGCCGACCGGCGACGTGGACATCGAGCTGAGCGACGGCGAGTTCCAGCACTACGGCATGCAGACGGGCAGCGGCACCTGGGACTGGCAGCCGAGCCTCACGTATGCCGGCCGCGCCAGCCGCTGGTCCTGGGGCGGGCAGCTCTCGGGCATCATCCGCGGCGACGGCCCCAACAAGTCGGGCTACACGCTCGGCGACGTGTTCCAGTCCACCGCCTGGACGAACTACCGGTTCACGAACTGGCTCTCCGCCTCCGCGCGCGGCGTCTACACGAGCCAGGGCAAGATCGACGGCGAGTTCGAGCCGGCGCCGGCCGTCTCGGGACCGATGGACCTGCCCGGGAACTACGGCGGCAGCTGGGCCGACGTCGGCGTGGGGCTGAGCGCGGCCGTGCCCGGCAGGTCCGAGCAGGGCGATCGCATCCTGCTCGAGTGGCTGGAGCCCGTCAGCCAGGACCTGAACGGCTACCAACTGGAGCGCGACGGCACGCTGGCCTTCTCCTGGACGTTCTCCTTCTGAGCGCCCGCCGTGGCGCCGGCGCCGTTCAGACATTCATTCAGGGCGATGGGCTCGCCGTGCGAGATCCAGCTTTTCGCGCCTGACGCCGCGGAGGCGCGCCGCTTCGCGGAGGCGGCCGTCGCGGAGGTCGAGCGGCTCGAGCAGAACTACTCGCGCTATCGCGACAGCAGCCTGCTGTCGGCGCTCAACCGTACGGCCGCCGCGGGCGGGGGCATCGAGGTCGACGAGGAGACCGCGGGGCTCCTCGACTACGCCGAAACCTGCTACCGCGAGAGCGACGGCCTCTTCGACGTCACCTCCGGGCTGCTGCGCGCCGCCTGGCGCTTCGACCGCGGAGCGCTGCCGGACCAGCGCCAGATCGAGGCCCTCCTCGCGCGCGTCGGCTGGCACCGGCTGCGCTGGCGATCCCCGCGGCTCGAATTCGCACCCGGCATGGAGCTCGACTTCGGCGGCATCGTCAAGGAATACGCGGTGGACCGCGTCGCGACGCTCTGCTGGAACGCCGGCGTCCGGCACGGCATCGTCAATCTCGGCGGCGACGTCCGGGTGATCGGCCCGCTGCCCGACGGCGGCCCCTGGCGCATCGGCATCCGGCACCCGCGCCGCAAGGACGCGATGATCGAGTCGGTGGCGCTGCGCGCCGGCAGTGTCGCGAGCAGCGGCGACTACGAGCGCTGCATCGTCGTGGACGGCGTGCGCTACGGCCACGTGCTCAACCCGAAGACCGGCTGGCCGGTGCGGCAGATGGCCTCCGTCAGCGTGGTCGGCGACTTCTGCGTCGTCGCCGGCAGCGCCTCGACGATCGCCATGCTATTGGAGGCGGACGGCCCGGCATTCCTCGCGAAGATGGGCCTGCCGCACTACTGGGTGGACGTGCACGGCCGCACGGGCGGCTCGCTATCGAATGGTGCCGGGTCCTTGTAGGAGGGGCGCATGCCCCGAAGCCGCATCGGGGCATGCGCCCCTCCTACATATATTTACCTGACCGGCGGGCGCTTCTGCAGCTTCCGCTGCAGCGAGCGGCGATGCATGCGCAGCCGTCGCGCCGCCTCGGACACGTTGTCCCCGCACTCGGCCATGACGCGCTGGATGTACTCCCACTCCTGGCGCGCGAGCGTCGGCAGGCCTTCTTCCGGCGCGGCCGCGGGGCTTTCTTCGCCGAGCAGCGCGGCGACGAGCGTCTCGAGCGTGACCGGCTTCTGCAGGTAGTGCGTCGCGCCGCGCTTCATGGCGTCGACCGCGGTGCCGACGCTGCCCCAGCCCGTCAGCACGACGACGCGCGTCGCCGGGTCGAGCGCCTTGAGCTCGCCGACGAGCGAGAGCCCGGAGCCGCCCGGCATGCGCAGGTCCACCACCGCGAACTCGGGCGGGTCGGCGCGTGCCTCGCGCAGCGCCTCGTCCACGTTGGCCGCGGTGCGCACGTCGAAGCCGCGGTCCACGAGTCCTTTCGCGACGCGCGTGCGGAACGCGTCGTCGTCGTCGACGACGAGCACGCTCTGCGGGATGACGCCGGCCTTGTCGTCCGTCATTGCGCGGGCTTCGGCAGAGTGACCTCGGCCCGCGTGCCGCCGCCCGGCCAGGAAGAGAGCTCGAGCAGGCCGCCGCATTGCTCGACGACGGCGCGGGCGAGGAAGACGCCGAGGCCCATGCCCTGGCCCGGCTCCTTGGTCGTGAAGAAGGGCTCGCCGACGCGCGCGAGCGTCTCGCCGTCCATCCCCGAGCCGTGATCGATGACCGCGACGCTCGTGCCGGAAGGCACCGGGCGGACGTCGATCTCGACGATGCCGTCATCGGCCTGCAGCGCGTTCTTGACGAGGCCGCGCATGGCGGCGGAAAGCGCGCGGCGCGGCACGTGCACCAGCGCGTCGGTGCCGAGCTCCACGCGGATGCGCCCGGCCGGGAGCGGCGAGAGAACTTCGCCGAGGAGGTCCGAGATGCGCAGCGTCGTGCGCATCTCGCCGCCGGCGGTGCCGGCGTCGCTCGCGAGCTGCAGCAGCACGTTCCGGCAGCGCTCGACCTCGGCGAGCAGCAGCGCGATGTCGTCGCGGATGGCGGGATCGGCGTGCTCGCCGAGCTTGCGCTTGAGCTCGCCGGCGATGATGGTGATCGTGGAGAGCGGCGTCGAGAGCTCGTGCGCCGCCCCGCTCGCGAGCGTGACGAGCGAGCCGATGCGCCGGGAACGCTCCACGTCCTCGCGCATCTCCCTGACGCGGGCCTCGCGCTCCTCGAGCGCGGCGCGGAGCCGCCCGACGAAGGCGACGATCGAGAACGAGGCGATGGCGAACGCGAGCCACATGCCGCGCGTGTGCATCGCGAAGCCGCCCCCGTCGGCGGTGCCGGCGTCGAGCGGCGGCGCGAGGTGCAGCGCATGATCGGCGAACACCGGCAGGCTGCCGACGCCGGGCAGGAACAGCACGCCGTAGGCGACGACGACGATCCCGGCCACTGCCATCGCCATGCGGCGCGACAGCGCGACGCTCGCGGCGGCCACGTGCACCATATAAAGGAGTGTGAAGGGATTCACCGGCCCGCCCGTCACGGCCAGCAGCGCGGTCAGCACCAGGATGTCGGCGGCGATGGCGCCGAGGATCGCGCCGTCGCGCACCCGCTCGCGGCGCGCCATCCAGACCTGCACGCCGAGGTTCGAGAGCGCGCCCGCACCGACCACCGTCAGCGCGAGCGTGATGCGGTTGCTGGCCAGTGCGGTGAGGGCGACGACGCCGACCTGAGCGACGACGCTCGCCCAGCGCAGCTTCAGCAGCAGCGAGAAGCGCAGCCGTCCCTCGTCGACGAGCTGTGCCCGGTTCTCCATCGTCCCGCCCGGCCGGCGCGCTTACTTCCGGATGACGCCGCAGGCGATCCGGTCGCCGGAATTGCCGGACGGGTCGGACATGAGGTCGTCCGCCTTCGCGTGGATCACGAGCGCCGTGCCGCCCTCCTGGAGGAGCGAGTTCGCCCCGTCGCCGAGCGTCACCGCGTTGTCCACGAACATGAGCGTGCTCTTGCCGTCCGTGCCGACCCCGAGGTTCGGCAGGTCGCCCGCGTGCGGATGGGGTTCCTGCGGGTTGTTGACGCCGTGATGCGCGCCCGTGGGATTGAAGTGGCCGCCCGCGGTGGTGAACGCCGGGCCTTCGCACTTGCCGGCCGCGTGGATGTGGATACCGTGCTCGCCCTCAGGCAGCCCGGCGACGCTGACGGTCATTTTCACGCCGTCCTTCGTGGCCGTGAAGTCGGCCACACCGATCTTCACGCCCTGCGCGTTCAGGATGTTCGCATGGGCCGACTTCGCGGTGCCGTTGCCGAGTGTGCAGCCGGTCGCGAGGGAGAGGAGTGCCGGGACCAGGATGAGCTTCAGGGTTTGCATGGGTGTGTCCGCGTCAAAATGACGCACTGTGTTTGCCCTCGATCGTGCAAGATTTCATACTCCGGAAAGTATAGCAGCGCAACATGCAACGGGATCACGCTTGAGCCGGGACGATCAGCGGGCGCCGCTCGGCGCGCTGGACCGGCTCGTCCTGTACGCGACGGTGATGTCGACGGGCGCCGCGGTCATGGTGCTCGAGTTGCTCGGCACGCGGATCATCGCGCCGTTCTACGGCGCGAGCCTCTACGTGTGGTCGTCCCTGATCGCGGTGACGCTGATCGCGCTCGCGCTCGGCTACTACCTCGGCGGCTGGTGCGCGGATCACGCGCCGCGCGTGCGGCTCGCGTATCTCCTGGTCGCCGCGGCGCTCACGACGCTCGCGATCCCGCTCGCCAGCGGCCCGGTGCTCATGGCCACCGACGCGCTCGGCATGCGCGCCGGCGCCTTCACGAGCGCGCTCGCGCTCTTCGGCCTGCCGCTCACCTGCCTCGGCATGGCGGGCCCCTACGTGATCAAGCTCGCCACGCGCGATCTCGAGGGCGTCGGCAGCTCGGCGGGTGGCGTCTACGCCGTGAGCACGGTCGGCAGCGTGCTCGGCACGCTCGCGCTCGGCTTCTACCTGCTGCCGCTCGTCGGCACGCGGCGCATCCTCGACGGCACGGGCATCGCGCTGCTCGTGTTCGGCATCGGCCTCGGCTTCTACCAGGCACGCGGCGCGCGGGGCCGCTGGATCGCGGGCCCGATCGCCGCCGTCGCGGGCGCGCTGCTGCTCGCCGGGTCGCCCGCGCCGTCGCGCATGGCGGAGGGCTTCGTCGTCCGCGACGAGGCCGAGAGCACCTACGGCTGGGTGCGCGTCGTCGACGACGAGCACAACGGCTTCCGGCTGCTGCTCTCGGACGCCTCGAGCCTGAGCGCCGTGCGCCAGCCGGGCGGCCAGACGGTGCTCGAATACCAGCAGCTCCTCTACGTGCTGCCGCTCTTCCGCCCGCGGGCGGCGGTCGAACGCTCGGCGCTCCTCATCGGCCTCGGCGGCGGGCACGTGGCGACCTACATGAAGTCGCGTGGCATCGTCACCGACACGATCGAGATCGATCCCGCGGTCGCGCGCGCGGCCGTCAATTGGTTCGGCTTCCGGCCGACGGGGCGCTTCGTGGTGGGCGATGCGCGCTACGAGGTGCGCAAGCTACCGGCGCGCTACGACTTCATCATCCACGATTGCTTCACCGGGGGCGCCGAGCCCTTCCATCTCCTGAGCGTCGAGATGCTGCGCGAGCTGCGGGCGAAGCTCGCGGACGACGGCTTGCTCGCGCTGAACTTCGTCGGCTTCGCCCGCGGCCCGGGCGCGGAGGCGGCCGCCTCCGTCGCCCGCACGCTTGCCGAGGTGTTCCCGCAGCAGCGCGTCTTCGTGACCGCGCCCGGTGCGGAGTTCACCGACTTCGTGTTCCTCGCCTCCACGCGGCCCATCGAATTCACGCCGCAGGACGACTTCGAGCGCGGGGTCCTCGCGGGCGTGTCGCGCTTCGAGCAGGCGCCGCCGCGCGCGGGCGCCATCGTCATCACGGACGACTTCAATCCGCTGGAGCACATGCAGGTGCGCAAGGCCGAGCTCTATCGCGAGCTCTTCATGGAGCGCGTCGCGCCGGCGCTGCTGCTGCGCTGAGCGCCGCGGCTATTTCAGCGCCGGCTCCGCGATGTCCGTGACCTTGCCGTCGCGGAGCGTGACGCGGCCGCCGATCAACCCCGAGACGCCCACCTCCATCGCGTAGAAGAGGATGCGCGCGCCCTCCTCCATGCGCGCGGAGGTCGGCGCGCCGAGGATGCCGACGACCTCAGCCTCGTTCATGCCCGGACGCAGGCGCTTCCAGTTCTCCGGCGTGAGCCACGCCGTCGCCTGCGGCTGCGGCACGGGGCGCGAAGGGCCGAGCGGCAGCGTGCTCGCGCCCGCGAGTTGGCGCTTCATGTCGTCCACCTGGCGCTCGAGGTCCTGCACCTGGCGCTCGAGGTTGCGGACGTCCTGCTCGAGCTTCGTCACGCGGAAGTCGTCGGCCGCCGCCGCCGGCCCGGCGAGGGCGAACAGGAGCACACAGGACCAGGCGTGACGCATACGGCCTCCGCGACAGGATGCTGCGGGGGATTCTAGCGGAGCGCGATATCATCTGCGGATGCCGCGCCGCGCCGATCCAAGCAACCCCTGGCTGCGTGCGCTCCGCCGTGCGCCGCCCGCGATCCAGCTCACCGTCGCCGCGGTGCTCCTCCTCGCGGCCGCCGCTGCGGTCAACTGGGGCTACCAGGTCGTCCGCAAGCCCTCCGAGCTCTTCTTCCCGGTGAGCGGCACGCTCTACAAGACGCCCGCCGAGACCTGGCGCCAGTACGCGCCGATCTTCCGCGAGCACGCGACGCCGGCGATCACGCCGCATTTCCTCGCCGCGCTGGCGCAGGTCGAGGGATCGGGCAACCCGGTGGCGCGGACCTACTGGCGCTGGGCGCTGACGTCGCAGCCCTTCGAGGTGTACCGGCCGGCGTCGAGCGCGGTCGGCATGTACCAGATCACCGACGGCACGTTCGCGGAGGCGCGGCGCTACTGCATCCACGATCACGCCGTGGCGGAGGACGGGCCGTGGCACGACTGGCGCTCGTGCTGGTTCAACGGCCTCTATGCGCGCGTCGTGCCCGCGCACGCGGTCGAGCTCACCGCCGCGTACCTCGATCACCACGTCGCGACGACGCTGAGGCACCGCCACATCGCCTCGGCCACGCCCGCGCAAAGGCGCAGACTCGCCGCCGTGATCCACCTCTGCGGCGCCGGCGCGGGCGAGCGCTACGCGCGGCGCGGCTTCCGGCTGACCGCCGGCCAGCGCTGCGGGGACCACGACGTCGCCCGCTACCTCGCGCGGCTCAGGGCGATGCAGGCCGTCTTCGCGAAGCTCGAGTAAGTTTAAGTGCCGGCGACGATGCGGGCCGCGCGGAAGAGGTCGTCGGCGGACTGCAGGACGATGCGGCGCAGGCGCAGCGGATACTCCGGCCCTTCCGCGAGGAACGCGCGCACGATGGCCGCCGTCTCCGCGTCGTTGTGGCCGCCGAGCGTCGCGTCGAGCCAGTTCGTAGGGAAGAAGATGTCGCCGGTGCGCTGGATCTCGGCCAGCAGGTCGAGCGCAGGGCGGACGTAGCGGCGCGACTCCACGGCGCGCAGCGGGTGATGCAGGTAGCGGAGGCCATCCACCACCCAGGGCTCCCGGCGGCGGTTTTTCACGTCGGCGAGACTCGCGAACCAGGCGTCGCGCACGGCCGGATCCGCGGCGAGCGCGGGCATCACGAACTCGAAGCGTGCGCGCTGGTCGGGGTTCGTGAAGCGCGAGCGTTGCTCCTCGAGAATGACTGCCGCGCCGGGCACGCCGCGCACCGCGAGCTCGAGCGCCATCGTCGCCTCGTCGGCCTCGGCGAAGGTGAGGCCCGGGATCTGCTCCTCCCGGCGCCAGACGCGCTCGAGGTACGCGATGCCCTCCGGCGTGGTCACGCAGTTGCGCAGCGCCGAAAAGTAGGCGGACTTGAGGCTGCGCGACTGTGCACGCTCCAGGCCCGCGCGCAGCGCCTGCTCGAGCCGCGGCGCGTCGTCCCGTCGCGAGGCCTCCGGCAGGAAGCGCCAGTACGCGTCCTGCAGGTAGCCGAGCACGAGCTGCACGTTCTGCTCCGTGTCCTCGCGCGGCAGCGCCGCGAGCGCGAGCTCCACGAAGTCGGCGGGTGCCAGGCGCGCGTCCAGCAGCTCCTCCCAGAGGGTGACCCACGCCGCGCCGCGCGACACGGGCGCGCCGAGCTCGGGCAGGTGGCCGAGGAGATGGCGGCGGCTCGCCTCATCCAGCGTGAAGTCGCCGTAGGCGATCCCGCCGCCCGCCGGCAGCACGAACTTGAGTTCCGCCGGCGCCGGCAGCTCGTTCCGCGTCGCGTCGAGCTCGAGCGGCACGAGGCTCTCGCCCGCGGCGGTGCCGACCAGGACCTCGGCATGCTGGATCCAGCGCGGGTCGGCCTGCACGAGCGCGATGCGCCCGCCCGCGATCTCGGTGCGCACCGCCGGGCGGCCGGCCTCCTGCACCCAGGCGCGGCTCCACGCGGCGACGTCGAGCGGCGTGCGAGCGTCGAGCACGCCGACGAGATCGAGCCAGGTCGCGTTACCGAAGGCGAACTGCTTGAGGTACGCGCGCAACCCGTCGCGGAAGCCGTCCGGGCCGACGAGCCGCTCGAGCTGGCGCATCACGATCGGCGCCTTGTCGTAGATGATCGAGCCGTACAGCGTGCCGGCGTCGTCGAGGTTGTCGAGCGGCTGGCGGATCGGGTGCGTGCCGGCCGTGCGGTCCACGGAGTAGGCGGACGGATAGTGCGCGACGAGAAAGCGCAGCGCGTGATCGAGCTTCGGGAACGAGGGGTTGACGATCTTCTCCGCCATGAAGTTCGCGAAGACCTCCTTGAGCCAGACGTCGTCGAACCAGCGCATCGTCACGAGATCGCCGAACCACATGTGCGAGGTCTCGTGCGCGATCACGGCCGCGCGGCGCAGCAGCTGGTTCTCGGTCGCGGTCTCCTCGAGCAGCATGCTCGACGCGTTGTAGAAGATCGCGCCCGGGTGCTCCATGCCGGTGAACTGGAACGAGGGGATCGCGACGAAGTCGAACTTGCCGAACTGGTACGGGATCGCGGTGTAGTCCTCGAGCCAGGCGAGCGCGGCGGCGTGCAGGTCGAAGATCGCCTCGCGGTTGCGGGCCAACTTGGTGGCATCGGTCTCGCGATGGAACAGGCGCAAGGTCCGGCCGTTGCGCTCCGCGGTCTCGACCTGGAATTGCCCGGCGGCGAACGCGAAGAGATAGGTCGGGATCGGCTGAGTTTCGGCGAATCGCAGGCGGCGGCCCGCAGCGGCGCCCTCCTCGTCCGTCTCTGCGCCGTTCGCAACCGCCTGCCAGCCGGCGGGAACCGTCAGCTCGAGCGCAAAGCGCGCCTTCAGGTCCGGCTGGTCGAAACAGGGAAAGGCGAGATGCGCGCGCGCCGGCACGAACAGCGTGTACAGGAACTCGGGGTTGCGGTTCAGCGCCGCGTCGCCGGCACGAAACGCCACCTCGACCGAGTTCCGGCCGCGCGCGACCTCGCCCGCGGGAATCACGATGTGGTCCGGCACCCGCCGGAAGGCCGACGGCCGGCCATTGACCGCCACCGACTCGACCGCGCCCGCGCCCGGCGTGAAGTCGAGCACCAGCGGCCGGCCACCTTCCGCGAGCTCGAAGCGGATCACGGCGCGGCCGGTGACGGCCTCGGTCTCCGCCGCGGGGATCGAGAAGGCGAGCTCGTAGCGCACGTTGCGGATCGCGGCGGCGCGCGCGGTGGCGAGCGCGAGCGATATGCCGGGCCCGGGATCGGGCGCGGCGGCCGGCCGCTCGCTCATGCTGCATGCCGTCGCCATCAGTATCGGCGCCGCCACGCAGGCGTACCCTCGAAGCACTCGCCCGGACATTCCCATCACGCAAGAGTATCCGGGCAGGACCATCGCAGGCTAGAACGTGAACAGCACGGACGCATACCACGACAGCCGGTTGGTCTCATCCGCGTTCTGGATGCCGGGCCCCGCCCATGCGAGCAGGTGGTAATGCTCGTTCAGGTCGTAGACGACGCCGCCGCCGACGCCCGTGCTGTCCTCCCCGTCCCCGGTGTCGGCGGTCTCGTGGTAGATCTCCGCACCGAGCTGCAGGCCGGGCAGGACTTGGCGCGTCACCGCCCAGCCGGCGAGGCAGAAGTCCTGCGAATCGCCGCCGGGGTTGATCGCGCAACCGCCGCCGCCGAAGGCGGACCAGTCGCCCCATTCCTTCCCGAGCCAGAACGGCAGCAGCAGCGAGGCGTGCGTGTCGCCGACTTTCTCCGAGCTCGCCGGCAGGAACAGGCGCGGGAAGAAGGCCACGTCCCAGCCGGATTCCCCGCCGTGCAGGAAGCGATACTTCGCCGCAATCTCGACGTTGCCGAGGCCGGTGGAATTGCCCCCCTCGTCCGGGTGCTCCCAGGCCACGGGCACAGCGACCGTCAGCTGCAGGCCGGGCGCGGCGCCGTAGTTGAAGTCGATGCCCGCCGCGCCACCCGAGCCGTCCGCGGTCGAGGTGCCGGTCGCGAAGGCATAGATCTCGTAGTGGCCGTCGTCCGTCGGCGCCGGATCGTCCGTCACGTACGGCGGTCCGGCCAGGGCGGGCGCCGCGAGCACCGGCGCGACGAGAGAAGCAGCGCAGCGCCATCGCATCGGCCGAGTATAGTCGTCACGCATTTGACATCGCCCGATTTTGGCCGATATTGGGCGGCAAGCCCGGCCCGAGATCACCCATGAACCGAGAACATCCCTTCGAGCTCGTCGTCCCGGTGAACGCCACCGACCACGTGAGAGGCGCGGAGCACGCGCGCATCACCATCGTCGAGTACGGCGACTTCGAGTGCCCGACATGCAAGCAGGCGTCGCAGACAGTCAGGCTGCTGCTCAACGAATTCCGCAACCGCATCCGCTTCGTCTACCGCCACTTCCCGCTCGAGGAGGTCCATCCGCACGCGCTGCAGGCCGCCGAGGCCGCGGAAGCGGCCGGCGCACAGGGCAAGTTCTGGGAGATGCACGATCTCCTCTTCGAGAACCAGCTCCATCTCGACGCGAAGCACCTGCGCGCCTGCGCCGAGCGGCTCGAGCTCGACATGGCCCGCTTCACGACAGAGATGGACGACGAGATCTACCGCCAGCGCGTGCGCGAGCACCAGGCAAGCGGCATCGAGAGCGGCGTGCGCGCGACGCCGGGCATGTTCCTCAACGGCAGGATCTGCGACGTGTCGGCCGGCGTCCACATGCTCCACGACGCCGTCGCCGCGGCGGCCAGGACTCACCGGTGATGTGCAACGGGATCCGCCGGAAGTGACACGCCTCTCGCTGAAGGACCTCCAGGCGAAGTACGCCGATTCGGCCGACGTCTCTCCCGGGCTGCTGCGCAAGCTCCAGCGCGATCCACGCAGCGGCGCGCAGAAGCTCTACAAGAGCCTCGCCCGGCGCGCGAAGGAGCAGCGCAAGGAGAAGAACCGCCTCGAGTCCATGCTGCACTTCGAGCGCGTGCTGTGGCAGGCCGGCGTGATGCACGTCGCCGGGGTGGACGAGGTCGGCATGGGCCCGCTCGCCGGCCCGGTGGTCGCGGCCGCCGTGATCTTCCCGCCCGGCACCGTGATCGACGGCGTGGACGACTCCAAGGCGCTCGATCCCGGCACCCGCGCGACGCTCGACGGCGAGATACGCGGCAAGGCCGCGGCCGTGTCGATCGGCGTCGTGGACGTCATCGAGATCGACCGCCTCAACATCTACCATGCGGGCCTGCGCGCGATGCGCGTCGCGCTCGAGCAGCTCCCGATCGCGCCCCAGCACGTGCTGGTGGACAGCCGCACGATCCCCGACATCGCCCAGCCGCAGAACAGCTTCGACAAGGGCGATGGCATCAACTTCTCCATCGCCTGCGCCTCCATCGTCGCGAAGGTCTACCGCGACCGGCTGATGACCGACCTCGACTCGCGCTATCCCGGCTATGGCTTCGCGAGCCACAAGGGCTACGCGACACCCGAGCACCAGAACGCCATCCGCGAGCTCGGCCCCTGCCCGATCCACCGCCGCTCGTTCGACTACATCCGCGAGCTCTGCGGGCAATACTCCGACCTGTATTACGAGATGAAGACGCGCGGTGCGGCGATCCGGTCGCGCGCGGCGCTCGCCGAATGGGAGCAGGAGCTCAGGGCGAACGGCGAGACACTCTCCGATATGGAGCAGAAGAAGCTCTGCCTGATGAAGAACCGCCTCTGGAAGCGGATCCTGTAGGAGGGGCGCGAGCCCCGATGCCGTCGCGACTGGCGTCGCTCCCACCCTCCCGATCTAAAGCTCCTCCCCCGTCCGGTGATGCCGCTCGTATTCCTGCTCGAACACGAGCAGCCGCGTGTCGGCGAGCCGGTCGACGTAGAGCTTGCCGTCGAGGTGATCGAACTCGTGCTGGAACACGGTCGCGAAGAAGCCCTGCAATTCCACCTCCCTCTGCTCGCCCTGCTCCGAGGTGTAGCGCACGCGGACGTGCTGCGGGCGCTCGACAAAGCCGCGCAGGCCCGGCACCGAGAGGCAGCCCTCCCAGTAGCCCTTCGTCGCGGGATCGAGCACCTCGATCACCGGGTTGATGAACACGGTGAGCGGCATGGGCGCGAGCTCGCCGTAGCGGGTCGGGCCACCCGGGATCTCGATGATCGCGAGGCGCACGGATTCCCCGATCTGCGGGGCGGCGAGGCCGATGCCGCCGTAGTCGTGGAGCGTGTCCACCATTTCGGCGATCAGGCGGCGCGTCGCCTCGCTGCCGATGGCGTCGCGCGGGAGCGCCCGCGCGACCTCGCGCAACAGGGGGTGGCCCATCTGCAGGACGCGCCGGATCGCCATGGGGAAAGTCTAGCCCAACGGCGGTACGTGGAAATACGGCTGTCTGCAGCGATCGCCGCGCTTCACAATCGAATGCGGAGCATTTGCCGATGGCATCACAAAGAATTCGACGGGGCAATTTCCTCGAGATCGCCGGTCCGGGGATGTGCTGGGCCATGCGGCGTTCAGCCGACACCTTCCTGGTCGAGACCGCGCGATTCGAGGCCGCGAGCAGCCAGACGCTGGAGAGGATCCTCGCGCTGAACGGGCGCACCGAATACGGACGGCGCTGCGGGCTCGGCGGTCGCGCGCCCCGCCGCGCCTTCGAGGAACTGCCGCTCACGACCTACGCCGACTACGTGCCGTACATCGAGCGCATTGCCGCGGGGGAACAGGGGCTGCTCAGTGGCGAGCCGGTCGTCTACTTCTCGACGACCTCGGGCACGTCCGGACCGCCGAAGATGATCCCGGTCACGCGCCAGCAGATGCGCATGGCCGTCTCGACGCGGCTCCTCTCCCTCGGCCTGGCGCTGCGCGCCGGCGTCCTGAACACCATGCACGGCCGCTTCATGACGATCATGACCGAGCACGTGGGCGGGAACACCGCCGGCGGACTCCCGAAGGGCGCGGCGACCACGGGCGGCTTCCGGCAGCTCGGCCACTTCTCCGACCTGATCCTGAGCTCGCCCGCCGACGTCGCGCGCACTCACGACCAGGCGACCGCCCGTTACCTGCACCTCCTCTTCGGGCTGCGCGAGGAGCGGCTGTGGACAATCGTCGCCTTCTTCCCGGCCACGATCCTCTTCGCCCTGCGCGACCTCGAGGCGCGCGCGCCGCAGTTGCTGCGCGACCTCGCCGACGGGACGCTGGACCCCGGGCTGGAACTGCCCGCCGACGCGCGTGCGCGCCTGTCACGGAACCTGCGCCCGGAACGCGCCCGGGCCCGCGCCCTGACCAGGCTCTTCGAGCGGGGCCGTTTCACGGTGCGCGACATCTGGCCGGATCTCGGCGCCATCCTCACGGCCACCGGCGGCGGGTTCCACTTCTACGTGGACCAGCTGCAGCCGTTCCTCGGCGAGGTGCCGATCTTCTCGCCTGTTTATGGCGCCTCCGAGGGAACGATCGGGCTCGGCTTCTCCGCGCGGGAGCCCTATTACCTGTTGTTGCCAAGCCTCGCCTACATCGAGCTCCTGCCCGTGGAGCACATGGATGACCCGCACCCGCGGCCGATTCCCGCCTGGCAGGCGAAGGCCGGCAGCCAGTACGAGGTGATCATCACGACGCGCGCCGGCTTCACGCGCTACCGGCTGCACGACATCGTGCGGGTCGTGGAGCTGCTCGGGCAGAACCCGGTGGTCGAGTTCATCGAGCGCCGCGGCCAGGTCATCGACATCATCGGCGAGAAGACGGCCGAGCATCACATCGCCGCGGCCATGGAGTCGGCCTGCCACGCCGTCACCGCGCCGCTGGTGGATTACTTCGTGTCGCCCGATACGCAGCAGAGTCCCGCGCACTACGTGCTCGCGATCGAGGGCTGGAACGGCGGCTGCGACAATGCCCAGATGGTCCGCGGGCTGCTCGAGGCTTTCGAGGCAGCGTTGCGCAAGACCGCGCCGGATTATGACGAGGAGCGGGAGCTCGGCACGCTCGGGCCGATGTCGGTATTGCTGCTGAAGCCGGGCGCCTTCGAACGGGAGCGCGAGCAGCGCGTCGCGGCCGGTGGCGCAGCCTCCCAGATCAAGACGCCGCACGTGGTGACCGATCCTGGCTTCGTGCATCGGAGGTTCGAACACGAGGTGCTTTCGCGCGTCGATATGAACGCCCATTGAGATCCCCCATGGCCGAACACAGTGAAGCGTCACTCGCGGCAGGACCGATTCAAAGAGGATCGGCAGTGTCCAGGGACCAGGCGCTGGCGTTCGTCCTGATCACGATATTCATCGATACCGTCGGTATCGGCATCATCATCCCGGTGATGCCGACACTGCTCCTGGAGCTGGTGGGCGGCAGCCTCGGCACGGTTGCAGTCTACGGCGGCTGGCTGATGTTCCTGTTCGCCGCCCTGCAGTTCCTGTCCGCACCGGTGCTCGGCAACGCCAGCGATGCCTTCGGCCGCCGGCCGGTGCTGCTCCTGTCGCTCGCCGCCTACGGCCTGGACCTCGCGATCATGGGGGCGGCGCCCACGATCGGCTGGCTGTTCGCCGGCCGCGCGCTGTCCGGGATCTTCGGCGCCACGTATGTCGTCGCGAGCGCCTACATCGCCGACGTGACCGCGATGGAGAACCGCGCGCGCAGCTTCGGCTGGATGGGCGCCGCCTTCGGATTGGGGTTCGTCGTCGGGCCCGCGATCGGCGGCCTGCTCGGCAACACGGCTCACCGCCTGCCGTTTTTCGTCGCGGCGGGCCTGGCCGCGGCGAATGTCGTATACGGCTATTTCGTCCTGCCCGAGAGCCTGGCACCGGCGGATCGCCGGCCGTTCTCCCTGCGACGCGCCCATGCCGTCGGCGCGCTCCGCCGCCTGCTGCGCTACCCGATGGTGCGCGGCCTGGTCGCGGCGCTGTTCCTCTACAACATCGCCCACGATGCGAATCCCGCCACCTGGACCTTCGTCACGATGGAGAAACTCGGCTGGACCGCGTTCGACGTTGGCCTGTCCATGACGCTCATGGGCATCTGCGTGACGCTGTTCCAGGGCCTGAGCGTCGCGCCACTGGTAAAGCGGCTCGGCGAGAACCAGGCCGTGATCGCCGGGTTCGTGCTGATCGCGCTGAGCTTCTTCGGCTTCGCCTTCGCGCAGGCGAGCTGGATCATGTACGCCTGGATGGTGCCCTACGCAGTGGGCAGCATTGCCGGGCCGACGACCGCCGCCATCCTGTCGAAGGGAGTGCCGGCCGGCGTGCAGGGCGAGCTGCAAGGCTCGCTCTCCGCCCTGCACAGCATCACCGCCTGTTTCGGCCCGCTGCTGATGACGGGGCTCTTCAGCTACTTCACGCGTCCCGCAGCACCCCTGCACTTCTCCGGGGCCTCGTTCTTCGCGGCGGGCCTGTTGACCGTTGCCGCCCTGGTCTTCGTGGTCGGGACGTTGCGTCCCGGCCGGGGCCGGGGCTAGGGGCCTTGCGATGTTCCAGATCCGGATTCACGGGCGCGGTGGCCAAGGCGTGGTGACAGCGGCGGAATTGCTGTCAATGGCAGCGTTTCGCGAGGGACGCCACGCCCAGGCTTTTCCGAGCTTCGGGTCCGAGCGCACCGGGGCGCCGGTGGTTGCCTTCTGCCGGATTGACGACCGCGAGATCCGCAACCGCGAACCCGTCATGGCCCCGGACGCTCTCATCATCCAGGACCCCACCCTGCTCCACCAGGTCAACGTCTTCGCAGGAATGGTTCGCGATGCCTACATCCTCATCAACACGTCGCGTAACTTCGATGCGCTCGGACTCGGTGAATTCGTGACGGGATTTCACGCCGACCACCTGTGCACCGTGCCGGCCACCGAGCTGGCGCTCCGGCACATCGGCCGGCCGGTGCCGAACGCAGCGCTGCTCGGAGGCTTCGCGGCGTTGACCGGACTGCTCGGCATCGATTCGGTTGCGGAAGCGATCCGCGAAAAGTTTGCTGCGGGCATCGCCGAGACAAACTGCACGGCGGCGCGGGAAGCTTTCGAATTCGTGCGCGAGAAAATGCGGGAGACAGCCAGTGCTAAAACAGATTGAAGGTTCCCAGGCGGTGGCCGAGGCGGTGGCCCTGTGCCGGCCCGAGGTCATCTGCGCATACCCGATATCGCCGCAGACTCATATCGTCGAGGCGCTCGGCCGCATGGTGGCCGCCGGGCGGATCGCTCCCTGCGAGTTCATCAATGTCGAGTCCGAGTTCGCCGCGATGTCCGTGGCAATCGGTGCCTCGGCTGCCGGCGCCCGCGCCTACACGGCCACGGCCAGCCAGGGACTCCTCTACATGGCCGAGGCCGTCTTCAATGCGGCGGGTCTTGGCCTGCCCATCGTCATGACGGTGGCAAACCGCGCGATCGGCGCGCCCATCAACATATGGAACGACCATACCGACGCGTTGAGCCAGCGCGACTGCGGCTGGATCCAGCTCTTCGCCGAGGACAACCAGGAAGCGGTGGACCTGCACATCCAGGCCTTTCGCCTCGGCGAGGAACTCTCCCTGCCCGTCATGGTGTGCATGGACGGCTACATCCTGACGCACGCCTACGAGCGCGTGGAACTGCCCGTGCAGGAGCAGGTGGACGCGTTCCTGCCGCGCTTCGAGCCGCGGCAGGTGCTCGATCCCGACGAGCCGTTGTCGATCGGCGCGATGGTGGGCCCGGAAGCCTTCCTGGAAGTCCGCTACCTGGCGCATGCCAAGCAGCAGCAGGCACTGGAGCTGATCCCGGCCTGGGCGGAGGAGTTCCATCGCGTCTTCGGGCGCGAGACCGGGGGCTGATGCACCTCTACCGCGCCGCCGATGCCGACACGATCGTCGTGGCGCTCGGCTCCGTGCTCGGCACGATCAAGGATGCGGTGGACGAGCTGCGCGAGGAGGGAATGCGGGTCGGCGTGCTCGGCCTCACCTGCTTCAGGCCCTGGCCGCATGTGGCGATCCGGGAGGCCCTCGCGCGCGCGCGGCGGGTCGTCGTGATCGAGAAGAGTCTCGCCGTCGGCCTCGGCGGGATCGTCTCGGCAAACGTCCGCGGGTCCTACACGGGGCGGCCGGACGACGTCCATGCGGTGATCGCCGGCCTGGGTGGAAGACCGATCACGAAGCGGTCGCTTCAGGGGGCCATCCGGCAGGCGGTAGCCGGAAAACTCGACCCCCTCACATTTCTCGACCTCAATCGCGAGGTCGTCGAGCGCGTGCTCGCGCGCGAGCGCGAGGTGCGCCGGTCCGGCCCGATTGCCGAGAGCGTGCTGCGCGATCTCGGCGTCGCGGCCCTCAAGACGGGGTGACACTGCCATGACCGACCAGCCGATCAAGTTCTACCAGACCGGGACTTTCACGGTGGGCAACCGCCTGCTGCCACCGGAGCAACGCGCCGTGCAGGCGAACATGCGCCGCACGAATTCGCTCAACTCCGGTCACCGCGCCTGCCAGGGCTGCGGCGAAGCGCTCGGCGCCCGATACGCCATCGACACGGCCATGGAAGTCACGGGGCGCCGGCTCATCGCCGCCAACGCAACGGGCTGCCTCGAGGTCTTTTCGACGCCCTACCCCGAGACGTCCTGGCAGATCCCCTGGATACACTCGCTCTTCGGCAACGCTGCCGCCGTAGGCACCGGCATAGCCGCCGCACTGCGGGTCAAGGGGCGCACGGAGATTCGCGTCGTCGCCCAGGGTGGCGATGGAGGCACGACGGATATCGGCTTCGCATGCCTGTCCGGCATGTTCGAGCGCAACGACGACGTCCTGTACGTCTGCTACGACAACGGCGGTTACATGAACACCGGCGTGCAGCGCTCCTCCGCCACGCCGGCGGCGGCCCGCACCAACACCACGATGCCGCTCGGCGAGTCCGCGGGCAGCGCGTTCGGGACCGGCAAGTTCGTGCCGGCCATTGCCATGGCTCACGAGATCCCCTACGTCGCCACCGCGACCGTCGCCGATCTGCGTGATCTCGAGGCGAAGATCCGCCGCGCCATGGAGTTTCGCGGTGCGCGCTACGTGCACATCCTCGTGCCCTGCCCGCTCGGCTGGGGGCACGCGTCCGACCAGACGATCCGGATCGCGCGCCTGGCGCGCGAGACCGGGTTGTTCCCCGAGTTCGAAGCGGAATCCGGCGAGGTCACGGGTGTGACGCACATCCGGCGACGGCTGCCGGTCGAGGAGTACCTGCGCCCGCAGCATCGCTTCGCCCACCTGTTCCGCGATCCCCCGCGACGCGACCTCATCGAGCGGATCCAGGCGATCGCCGACCGCAATATCCGCCGCTACGGGCTGCTCGGGCCGGAGGTACACCAGCCATGAACCGCAAGCCCTTCGCGATCACGCTGGATCCCGGGTCGAGTCTCGCCAACCACACGGGGTCCTGGCGCACCATGCGGCCGCAGTACGTGGACCGCCTTCCGCCCTGCAACGATGCCTGCCCGGCGGGGGAAAACATCCAGGGCTGGCTCTACCTGGCCGAATCCGGGGAATACGAAGCCGCCTGGCGGCGCCTGACCGAGGACAACCCGCTGCCGGCCGTCATGGGCCGCGTCTGCTACCACCCCTGCGAGACGGTCTGCAACCGCGCCCACCTCGACTCGGCCGTGGGGATCAACAGCGTCGAGCGGTTTCTCGGCGACGAGGCCCTGCGGCATGGCTGGAAATTCCGGCCGCCGCAGCAGTCCTCCAGCAAGAGCGTGCTCGTGGTCGGAGCTGGCCCAAGCGGCCTGTCCGCGGCCTACCACCTCGCGCGACTAGGCCACCGTGTGACGATCCGCGAGGCCGGGCCGGTTGCGGGCGGCATGATGCGCTTCGGGATCCCGAAATACCGGATGCCGCGGGATGTCCTCGATGCGGAAATCAGCCGCATTCTCGAGCTCGGCATCACGCTGCGCACGAATGCCAAGGTGGACAACATACTCGCGGCGATGCGCGAAGGCGGTTTCGACGCGGCATTCCTCGCGGTGGGCGCGCACATCGCGCGGCGGGCTTTCATACCGGCGGGCACCGCGGCGCGCGTGCTGGACGCGGTTGCCGTGCTCGAGAGCATGGAGGGCGCGGAGCCCCCGATGCTGGGCCGGCGGGTGGTCATCTACGGCGGCGGCAACACGGCCGTCGACGTCGCGCGCACCGCCAGGAGACTCGGCGCGACCGAGGCCATCATCGTCTACCGCCGGACACGCGAAAAGATGCCGGCTCACGATTCGGAGGTCGAAGAGGCGCTTCAGGAAGGGGTACTCATCAAGTGGCTGTCGACGATACGCCACGCCGGCGACCAGTCCATCACCATCGAGAAGATGAGGCTCGACGACGCGGGCCAGCCGCAACCCACGGGCGAGTTCGAGGACCTGGCGGCGGACTCGCTGGTGCTGGCGCTCGGACAGGACGTTGATCTCGGCCTCCTCGAGGGCGTGCCCGGCCTCGAGGTGGCAGACGGCGTCGTCAAGGTCGGACCCGAGATGATGACGGGCCACGCGGGAATCTTCGCCGGCGGTGACATGGTTCCCGCGGAGCGGACCGTGACCGTGGCGGTCGGACACGGCAAGCAGGCAGCCCGCCACGTGGACGCCTGGCTCCGCGGCGGGCGGCACGTACCGCCGTTGCGCCACGAGATCGCCGCATTCGAGCGCCTGAATCCCTGGTATTACACCGACGCGCCCAAGTCCGTGGCTCCTGTCCTGGAGATCGTCCGACGCCAGTCGACCTTCGACGAGGTCGTCGGTGGCCTCGATGAATCAACGGCACGCTACGAGGCGCGGCGCTGCCTGTCCTGCGGCAACTGTTTCGAGTGCGACAACTGCTACGGCGTCTGTCCCGACAACGCCATCATCAAGCTCGGCCCCGGACGGCGCTACGAGGTCAACCTCGACTACTGCAAGGGCTGCGGACTTTGCGCCGCCGAGTGTCCGTGTGGCGCGATCCGCATGGTGCCCGAGGAGATCTGATGCAGGATCTCCGGGCAGTGTCGAGGGTCCCTGAAGCTGGCGCCATGCGCTCCGTCGACTCGCTGGCCGCCCTGGTGGGGCGCACGCCCCTGCTGGAGATCCGCTACCGCTTCAACGGCGAGAGCCGCCGCCTGTTCGCCAAGTACGAGACCATGAACATGACCGGCAGCGTCAAGGACCGCATGGCGTTGCACATCCTGCGCCGCGCCCGGGAGCGCGGCGAGCTGAACGACGGCGACGTCATCGCCGAGGCCACCAGCGGCAACACCGGCATTTCCTTCGCCGCCATCGGCAGGGCGCTGGGCCATCGGGTGCGCATCTACATGCCGGACTGGATGAGCCACGAGCGCGTGCAGCTCATGCACAGCCTTGGCGCCGACGTCGTGCCGGTGTCCAAGGCACAGGGTGGATTCGTCGGTGCCGTCGAGCTCGTCCGCCAGTATGCCGCCGAGCACGAGCACGTATTCCTGCCGCGGCAGTTCGACAACCCGGACAACGTCGAAGCCCATGAAGTGATGACCGGGCCCGAGATCGAGGCGCAACTGCGCATGCTCGGCGTCGAGGCCGATGCCTTCGTGGCCGGCGTCGGCACCGGCGGCACGGTCATGGGCGTGGGCCGCTACCTGCGGCGGGCCGGCCGCCCCGTGCGCGTCCACCCGCTGGAGCCGGCGAACTCGCCTACGCTGCGCACCGGCAAGAGAACCGGCACGCACCGGATCCAGGGCATCAGCGACGAGTTCGTCCCGTCCATCCTCAATCTCGCGGAGCTCGATCCGGTGGTGGACGTCTGGGACGGCGACGCCATCCTGATGTCCCAGGCGCTCTGCCATCGGCTTGGGCTCGGCCTCGGCATTTCCTCCGGTGCCAACGTCCTCGGCGCGATCAAGCTCGGAGCGGAGCTCGGGCCCGGCGCCGTCGTGGTGACCGTGCTGCCCGACTCCAACAAGAAGTACCTGTCTACCGCGCTGTCCGAAGCCGAGCCGCCCCAGGACGGCTACATCACGCCGCAGGTCCAGCTCGACTCGTTCGACAGCGTGCGCTGAGCGGCGCTCCGCAACGGCTTCAGTTGTTCCTGGCGCCCTGATCGACCCAGGCTTCGAGGAGCCTGATGTCCGACTCGGTGAGCTTCGGTTTGCCGTGAGGCATGTTGATGGAGGGATCGGCCTTTCCTTCCACCAGGATCACCAGCGTGCTGCTGGGGCTGTGGCCAGCCACGATCACGGGGCCGAATTTCGTTCCTTTCATGACGCTCTCATACGACGTGGTGGCAAAGCCGCTCTTTTCGAAGCCCTCGCCTCCGGGCTGATGGCAGACGGTGCAATGCTGGTCGAAAATCGGTTGAACCGCCTTCGCGTAGCTCACCTCCGCCTTGGAGCAGGCCGTGGCGGCGACGGCGCCGCAGGCCGCGGCAGCCAACCAGAACCATGACCTGGACATCTTCCCTCACTTCCAGTTCTGTCACGAACGCACGGATTCTATGTCTCGCAGGAACGGGAGCCGAATCTGATGTGCAAGCGAAAGCTGGCGATAGGCGGCGTGCGGTGCCAGGGCCGGGGCCTCATTTCGCCATTGACATCACCGCGCCGATGAAGAACGGGATCAACCAGACGCACCAGACGAAAGTGCTGAACCTGTGGAACCTCAAAATCGCGGGTTCATTCTTGCGGAGCAAGACGACGCTCGCCCAGGCACAGTGAACGAACATCAACAGCAGGGCGAGCACGCCCGTACTCCCATGGGCCGCAAGAGAGATGTCCTGCTCGATCCGCAAGGTCTGTGTGATCCTCATCATGGCCGAGGTACCGGCGGTGTCTGCCGCGAATCCCAACCAGAAGACCACGAGGTGCCAGGGCTTGAGACGCCCGGCGAAGCGTTCTGACCAGACCGCGATCGTATACAGGACAAGGGCGACCAGGATAAAGGTCACCGCAAACGTAGTGATGCTCATGGGCGCGGGCGCGATCCACGCGCTCCCGATCGGATCATCCGGGCCAAGCCCTCATCATCGCGCCGCCTGGCTCGCGTAATGCGATGCGAGACTTTCTATGACGGAGTCGCCGTAGGGCAGGCTCATGTTGTGCATCATGGAACTTTCCCGCCGGCCATCCCGGTACGCCCTCAGAGCCATGATCAGGTAGTCCACGTCCTGTCCACTGATCTTTGGCACGGCCATCGAGGCGTTCTCCACCGTGGCGTCGTGGCAACGATCGCATTTGGCGATCAACTCCTGGACAAAGGTCTGGCCCTTTTCCGCAGGCCTGGATTTCTGTGTCGCATAAAATGCGGCAATGTTTTCGATGTCCTGCTGACCCAGATCACCCACGTAGGCTTCCATGCCTGCATGTCGGCGAGTCTTCGGGTACGCCTTGATCGCATTGACCAGATACAGGGCATCCTGACCCGCAAGATTCGGCGTCGCCGTATCGGTGCTCACGCCGTGGGGGCCATGACAGCCGCCACAGACGGCAGTCTGCGGTTCGCCCGCGGCCGGATCACCGAATGACGGTGCGCCGCGTTGCGCCGGTGTCTGGGACGCGAAATACAGCGCCAGGCTCTCCACATCCAGCTTGCTGAGCGGGCGCAACAAGGAGTGCATCGGGTCTGTCTTGCGCACCCCGGTCAGGTACTCCTGGACGGCAACGACGAGATAACGCAGTTGCTGGCCGGCTACGCTCGGTATGCCGGGGGTCGTGGTGTTGCCGTCTTCGCCATGGCATTTCGTGCAGGCGGAGGCGAGCGCCTTGCCATTCTCGTAGGGAAGGAAGACTTGCGCATTCGTGTCTTCGGAGGCCGCGACGGGCGGCAGGCTCGCGTAGTACCCAACCACATTGCGCATGTCTGCGTCGCTCATGTGCCCCGCCATCTCCCTGAGGGCGGCATGGGTGCGCTTTCCTTCCTTGTAAGCATCGATCGAGGCCCGCAAATAAGCCGCTCGCTGCGCAGCCAGGTTCGGAATGCCCGGCGCAACGCCCCGGCCATCCAGCCCATGGCATCCCTTGCATTCCCGCTCCGCGAGGGCTTTGCCCGCAGTGACGTCGGCCGCGGGCTGCTTCTCAGCGGTGGACTTGCCGGAGGACGAGTCCCCCTTACCCCCGCAGCCGATCAGCGCCGCCGACAACGCGATGCCCAATATAAGACGTCTCATTTGAAACCTCGTGGCTTGGTACGGTCGACCATACCGTGCTGACCTCTTGTCACGATACTACACGCTCACGCCCCTGCCGCCACGCTGCCCGCGAAGCCGACGAGCACGAGGATCAGCAGTGTCAACCCGAAAGCGAGCAGTGCGATGCCCAGGATCCTGGAACCAAGCGTCATCGCCGGCGACGGCGCGTCCACCAGATACCTCTCGAGTTGCCCCGTCGCGACCAGTTCGTCGTATTCCATCGCGTGCTCGCGCCTGAATTCTTCCAGGGATACGACGCCGGTGAACATCGAGATATCGGGAGGTGGCAGCTTGTCCGGCCTGAAGTGATTGTTGAAGAAGTGCACCGTGAAAAGGAAGACGATCGCGAGAAAGGCCTCTTCCCCGTGGGCCAGCATGGCGATATTGAAGATCCACCCGGGCCAGACGGCCGCGGTCAATTCCTTGAACCACAACATAAGGCCACTGCCGCCGACGATCGTCAGGCCCCAGAACGGAGCCCAGTAGTCGAATCGCTCCCAATAGGTCCAGCGGCCGAAAACCGGCCTCGGCCCCTTGCCGAAGAACCACCTGAACATGGCGAAGATATCCCGGAAATCCTGCGGGCCGGGAACGAGCGAGGCGTGGCCAAACCACTTGAATGTCTTCCAGCGCGGGGCAAGGCGGACGACGAGATAGAGCAAGTGCGCGAGGAATATTGCCAGTATGACGACGGCACATACCCTGTGTATGAGCGCCGCTGTCCTCGGGCCGCCGAGTGCCCGCATGACGGGCGCCGCCCAGGCCGTCTCCGCGTAGAAGGCCGCCATGCCGGTCAACGAAAGAATCATCAACGCCACTGCAAACAGCAGGTGGGCAAGCCGCCAAGCGAGTCCGAAGCGCTGGTAGTACCTGCCTAGCCGCTGTGGCAGCTGACTGGTCTGCACGTGTGGCCTGGTCTTGTGCTCCTGCCGGTCCTTGTACTCGCGGTAGAACCACAGCACCGAGTGCGTCCAGAAGAAGAGAAACACACCCACTATCAGCACGAGCATGAACTTCGACGCGATCCACATGTAGGGATAACGATCGAAGTCGTGGGTAGTGGCGTGCGGTTGAAAAGTGACAAACCCTGCGGTCGCTCCCTCGTGACATTTCCGGCAGGTCTGCAGGCGATTGTCGGGATGTACGCTGGACCTCGGATCGCTTACCCGCTGGATCGAGTGGCTTCCGTGGCAGTCGAAACACTTGGCGGTATAGGCATAGCCCAGGGTATTGACCTGGCCATGATAGGTTTGCGTATAGGACGCCAGACTCTCTGCGTGACAGTTTCCGCAGTTCTTGGTAATGACGAGCCGGGTTGAGTCCATCGCCGGGCTTTCGACGTCATGGGTGGTATGGCAATCCGAGCAGATGGCCGCTTTGGGATTGCCTTTCTGCAGGACTTGCATGCCGTGCACCGAAGTCGAATACGCTTCCAGCTCTCTGGCGTGGCACTTTCCGCAAACGTTCGGAATATTCAGGCGCCACTCGGCGCGGATGGCACTACCTTTCGGGTAAACGTAATGGGCGTCATGGCAGTTGTAACAGGTCGCGTTGGTGCGTGATTGGTCCTCGATGTTTGGCCGCGCATGAATGGATTTCATGTATCGGTCGATCTGCTGTACCACCATTCCCAGAGTTGCGAACTCCCGGGTCTTGTCCTCCTTCTGGGCGGTTGCCCACAAGTTCTCGTGGCACTTCACGCAACTGATTTTTATGCGTCCGTTCTTTCGGTGCGGTATTTCTGTGATGTCTTCGTGACAGCCGACGCATTGCTGCTTTCCATGCACGCTCTTTTCAAACTTGTCCTGGATCACGTGCAACGGGCGCATTTGCCCGTCGGCGCCCTGCACTGCAAATCCCTCGATCCCGTGACAGGCCAGGCATGTTGAATTGTCGGGTCGCCCGGCCGCTTGTTCGGTTCCGCCGGCAGCGGTGGCTTCCACCGCCGCCATGGCCAGCGGCCCTGTGAAACAAAGGATGGCCGCCGCGATCCACGCGACAAGCGGTTCAACACGCAACGTGACACCCGGGTTTGCTGGAATCGCAGAGTTGGATGCGAGGGACGGCAGGCCGTAGTTGCAGCATCACGGCGAGCTGTTTGCAGGCGAGGATGGCGACGTCACCCGTTGTTCCCAGGGCGGCAGCAAATGAACCATTACCCATAACAGAATGAACGGCATGACGACCAACGAGGCCGCGGCCAGGAGGCCTTCCCGACCGACGATGAGCGGATAATAGCTAAGCAGTCCTTTGCCTGTCTTCGCGATCTCCTGCCCGCCGATGACCACGTTCCAGCGCATCATCAACACCGCCAGCAGCACCAGGAAGGCGCTCGTAGCGACCCCGGCGATCAATGCGCGTCCCGTAGTGCCCCGCCAGATCATGTACGAAAGCAGGCCGAGGGGAACCAGGGAACCGACGCCAAACTGCAGGACGAAAAAGGGGATGACCAGCGGGCCCGCTACGTATTCCATGATCACCTCGATCCCCTCCCGGCCCCGGTAGATGAGACTTGCAAACTCCACCCCCTCGAGCACAAGCGTAAACATCATGAAGCCCCATAGCGTATAGGCCATGCCCTTCAGACAGGCCAGGTCGACCGGGACCTTGCGGAGCCTGCAGGACAGGACATAGAGCGCGATCAATAACGCGGTGCCGGAGATGATGGCGGAAAACAGGAATACGGCCGGCATGAGGTCGGAGGACCACCATTCGCGGGCTTTGAGCGATCCGTACACAAACCCCACGTAGCCATGCAGGCCATGGGCGGCAGGGATACCGATGACCGCCAACGTGAATATCCATTTCCGGTCGTATTTCATCGCCTTCTCGGACAAGTCGTACGACCCGAGCGACAGCAGCCGATAAAACCACCGCAGCGGCCCTTTTCTTTCCTGCGCCTGCTGCACGATGTAGGGGCGGAACACGAACCAGGTCTCCAGCATCAGGAGAATGACGTAAAAGCTGGCTGCATACCCGAAGACCGCGAAGGCGGAGGTCCAGTGCGGCGTGATCATGGAGTTGAAAGCACGCTCCGGATGACCGAGGTGCAGCAACAGCGGCATCGGCACGATGAGCATGCAGCACAGCGAGGTGAGCAACGCAAAATGTGCCACCGGCCTGAACCGCTGCATCCCGAATACCTGATACATGCTCGAGACGGTGAACGAACCGGCCACCAGCCCGGTCAGGTAGGGGTAGACGACGATGAGAACGCCCCAGGGAATGATCGTCTCGTTGGGGTAGACGTAGCCGGTGAATGGGGCCGCGTGAACCAGAGGTTCCACTAGATCACCTCCCGATCGATACCGACGTAGAAAACATTCGGGGCATTGCCGGATTCGGGCCGGAGCACCTGTACGCGGTTATTGCGAATGAACAGGCTGATCGGACTCTGCTTGTCCTTCCGGTCGCCGAAGATGCGCGCGCCGACCGGGCAAACCTCCACGCATGCGGGCTGCAGGCCCTTGGTGATGCGGTGATAGCACCACGTGCACTTGTCCGAAACCCGTTTGGCGTCGTTGAAGAAGCGCGCGCCGTAGGGGCAGGCCTGCACGCAGTACTGGCAACCGATGCAGTATGTGTGGTCGATGAGCACCACACCGTCCTCGGTCCTGTAGGTCGCGCCGACGGGACACACCTGCACGCAGGCCGGATGAGTGCACTGGTTGCACAGCTTGGGCACGAAGAAAGCCTTCTCCACCTTCGCATCCTTGTAGCGGTTGGCGAATCGATACTCCCTTTCCGAGCCTGAGGCCTCGATGTTCACCGGATCGTGATGGCTGTCGATGCGCGGTCTGTCCTCGCCTTCCAGATAGACGTAGCGCTCGACCCAGGTGCGGAAGTGGTGCGCGTCCCCGGCGACATCGTTCTCACGCTTGCACGCCTCGACGCAACGCAGGCAGCCGATGCACTTCGTGGCATCGACCCCGAAAGCCCACGGTGCCTGGTCCAGTCGTAATCCGGCGTCGGGAACGAGCCGCTCGCGGCGGTAGACTCGCTCTTTGCGGCCACGCTCTGCGCAACGCCCAGGGGCCCGAGGCCTGCGACGGCACCGGTATAGGCTGCAGCCAGGCCGAGCTGACTCAGAAACGCGCGTCGCGCATCCGATGCAGGCTTGGATGTCTCGTCCATGGTGTCTCCCTTCATTGCGTTGCAGGACGGCAGCTCTGCCCTGCGTAGTAAGCAGCGAGGTCCGCAATGTCCACGTCACTCAGGCTCCGAGCGACACCGGCCATCATCGGGTCTTTGCGCAGGCCGGCCCTGAAGGCCTTGAGCACGTTCACCAGATAACCGGGCTTCTGGCCGGCAAGTTTCGGCCAGGCAGGGTTGCTCGTGACGCCGGTCTCACCGTGGCAGGCTGCGCAGTTGTTCGCCAGGACTTTGCCAGAGGCGGCATCGCCGACACGCGGCCCGCTTGCCGTCGTCTTACAACTCAAGCTGCCGTAATGGACGGCCAGATTCTGAATATCGGCATCGCTGAGGGCCTGCGCCAAAGGTGTCATCACCACGTCTTTCTGCGCACCGGATCTGTACGCGGCAAGCATCCGGGCGAGATAGGCGGCGTGTTGCCCGGCCAGGCTCGGCCACGTGTCGTTGGGGCTTATCCCATCGGCGCCATGACAGCTGCTACAGGCGGCTGCGCGTTTTCCACCTGCCACGGCGTCGCCGGCGAGCGTCACGGAAGCGCTCACGATCCTGGGCGAGTGGGGGTTGTGACAGGCGATGCACTGTTGACCCGCTGAATGCTCGGCCACCTCAACCTGCGGCTGTGTGCGCGGTCGCCCGGGCATGGTCTCGTGGCACAGCGTGCAGAGCCTTACCGTGTCGGTGGGTATCGGCAGCTTGCCGTTCTGCGGATGTCCCTGGGCTGCACCGTGGCATACCTCGCAGCTTACCGATTTGTGGCTGTTGGCCGACCATTCTGCGTGGCGCTCGGCATGGCAGGTCTGGCAGTAGAGCGGCGTCTGATAGGCCGGTTCCTGAGAAGCGATCTCGGAAACCGAAGCGGCGCGATAGTTTCCATATTCGTAATACGACTGGGGAGTCAAATAAATCTTTGCGAGGTACCCCAGCACCGCGAATATGGCCATGAGCGTGACGAGACGAATAATATGCTTAGGCATGGATTTCCGCATCGCGCATGGCGTCTCGGTGCTTCCATCTCGAGTTGTGCGCGGCTTACGGCTTGATATGGATGAACCTCAATTGTTCTTCGCGCCTTCCTGCACCCAGGCCCTGGGTATCTCGACATCGCGATCGCCGAGTTGCTCGCCGCGACGCGCGATGTGGATCCATGGCCCGGCCTGCGACCTTGTGACCAGCATTTTCAATGTGCTGGTCACCCGTGCTGCTACTTCATCTGACTGATGATGTATTCGACGGCGGCCTTGGCGTCTTCATCCGACGCGGCACCTCCCTTGGGCGGCATCGGCGCCTTCCCCTTGATGACGGACGCCGTCAAGTCCGCGGCGCCCCTCTTGATGAGCGGCGCCCACGCCGTCTTGTCGCCGACCTTCGGTGCCATTACCGTATGGCAACCCGCGCAAGTCTTGTCCCATACTGCCTTGCCGTCTGCAGCAGCGACCGACCCGGCCGCCAGCGAGGCTGCTATTGTGCCGACCACAACGAACATTGCCCGACTCATCTCATTCTCCTTTTTAGGTTGACAATGGACGATATTAAATTGTCGAAAAATATACCCCTGTGGCCGATAAATGGCAGTACGCAAATACCCATAGCCGCGCTTTTCACGCGAAAATTGCACTGCTGGTTCATTGCCCGCGTCACCTCAGATCAATCTGCCGGCTGAAAGGTGAATCCGATGAGACGACGCACCAGGACTACTCTTCACCTGGCGTTGATGTTGATCGCCGGAATCATCGGCGCGGGCAGCTTGCCCGGCAACGCGGCATCGGCGGCGACGGTGCAGCCGGGTGCGACTGACGATTTCCGCGCCGCATATGCAACTCCGCAGGACATTGCCGAAGGCAAACGCCTGGCGGAGACCTCCTGCGCCCGCTGTCACGGCGCAAATGGCATAAGCACGGCGAAGGGCGTGCCCCACCTCGCCGGCCAGCGCCCGGTCTACCTCGACCTCGAGCTGCGAGCTTACAAGTCGGGGGCTCGCGGCAACGACATGATGGACGGCGCCGTGGAGTTCCTGAGCGACGACGCTCTGGTGAAAGTGGCGGCCTACTACGCGAGTCTCGATCCAGCCGAAGCCGCGCCGGCGGACACCGCCAAGGCGGCCCCCGTGAGCCCCGATCCGGTCAGCGCCGGGAAGGCAGCCGCAGCCGGTTGCGCGGGATGCCATGGCGAGACCGGCGTCAGCAAGATCGCCGGCACGCCTAGCCTCGTCGGACTGGACCCGAAGTACCTCGTGGTGGCCATGAAAGCCTACAAGGACGGTCAACGCAAGAACGATATGATGAAGTCGTTGCTCGCGGCCGTGAGCGACGCGAACCTGAATAACATCGCGCTCTTCTATGCGTTGCAACCGCCCGCCAGGGCGCAAACCCCCGCCCCCGGTGATCAGGCGGCAGGCAAGGCGGGGGCCGCGGCTTGTGCCGCGTGCCATGGCGACCAGGGCGTCAGCGGGAACCCCGTCAATCCCAGCCTCGCCGGACAGGACGCGCAGTACCTCGCGGCCGCGCTGCGCGCCTACAAGGACGGCTCACGTAACGAGCAGACCATGAAAGGCCTGGCGGGCTCGCTCGATGACCGTGCCATGAGGGACCTGGCGGCCTATTACGCAGCTCAGCAACCCCAGCCACCGAAGGTGAGCAAACCCGTGTCTGTCGCCGAATGGACGCAAAGATGCGACCGCTGCCACGGCATCAACGGCAACAGCACTGACCCACGTATGCCGGCTCTTGCAGCTCAGCGCGTCGACTATCTGCTGAGGGTGTTGCATGACTATCGGACGGGCGCGCGCAAGAGCCCCGCGATGGCTGCAATGTCAAGCGGGCTGACCGAGGCGGATGTCGAGAACCTTGCGGCTCACTACGCGCGTCAGAAGGCGCGTGCGGTCGTGTACGTCGTGCTGCCACCGACAAAGTAGGCATGGCGCACCATACTGGCGCCGAAGGAATCGATCATGAGTGACGCCCCGCTGCACCGGCTCTATTACCACTATTCGGAGCTTCCTTACAGCCTGCGCGTGCTATACACGGCAGCGCTTTTCATACTCAGCCTCGGCTACATCTTCGCCCTGCTCTACCTGTATCACACCTATTCCGGGCGGGACGGAAATCCGCTGACCCTGTCATACGAGGACCTCGTCATCGCCTACACGGGCAGCGGCCAGGCCTCGCGCCTCGAATCGGCCTTGCGCGGACCGATGTCCACCATGCTGCCACCCGATGAACTCACCGCAATGATTACCTGGGTGCAGGAAGGCTCGGATCGTTCCACGTACGAGGCGAAAATCCGGCCGATGCTGGATGAGCGCTGCATGAGTTGCCACGATGGCAGCAACCCGCACCTGCCAAACCTTGGCGGGTACGATAACCTGATGAAGATGACCGAGCGGGACACGGGCACTGACATTTTTACGCTGGTTCGCGTATCGCACATTCACCTGTTCGGAATGAGCCTCATCTTCTTCATAATGGGCATCATCTTCAGCCATGCCTACGTGCGCCCCGTGTGGTTCAAGTGCGCAGTCATCGCAATGCCCTTCGTTGCAGTCTCGCTCGATGTCAGCTCCTGGTACTTCACCAAGCTCTATCATCCGTTCGCCTGGGTGGTGATGTTCGCCGGGGCAACCATGGGTCTGTGCTTTGCATTCATGTGGATCGTGTCGATGTATCAGCTGTGGGTGTCTCCGACGCCCGCCAAGGTAACCCAGAGAGCAAGCAGCGACAGTTACGGCGTGGGCTGAAGGCTAGTGCCTACCTAGCCACTAAATGCTATTCTTTCCGCCCATCGGAACTGCGAGTGGACGGCGCGGTCCCGGGACGCTGACCAAGAAAAGGAAAAAGAACATGAAACGGTTGCGAACCGCCGTCTTGTTACTGCGCCTGCTCGGCTCGTCCCTGTTGCTGCTGGGCCTGGCGGGCTGCGGCAGCGACGGGGACACGGGGCCGCCCGGACCGCCGGGACCACCCGGACCCCCGGGAGGCTCTGCGACGGCAACTGAGCTCAACATCGTCGTCGACAGCGTCCAGGTGGCGAGCCCGCCCGTCGTCAACTTCACGGTGACCAACGAAGACGGCTTTGCCTACCCAGGCCTGACCGGCAACGACCTGCGCTTCAACATCGCCAAGCTGATCCCGGGCGCCAACGGCAATCCCAGCCAGTGGCAGAACTATATCGTCCGCGTCAGCAGCGGTGCCGTGCAGGGCTCACAGGAGCGCCTGCGCAGCGGCTATCCCTTCGGGATGCTCGTCGACCACGGCGACGGGACCTACACCTACACCTTTGCCACCGACATCACCAACGTCGCGTGCCCCGCGCCCTGCACGGATGCGGATGGCAACGCCCTGGATCTCTCCTATCAGTCTGGCCTGACGCACCGGGTCAGTATCCAGCAGGCCAACAGCGAACTGCCCATGGCCAACGCCCTGTACGATGTCGTGCCCGCGGGCGGCGACGTCACGAGCATGCGCGAGATCGTGAAGACCGCCAACTGCAACGTGTGTCACGACAAGATTACCGCCCACGGTTCGCGCTTCGAGATGAAGCTCTGCGTGACCTGTCACAACCCCGGGTCCTGGGTTGCAGAGGGCAACACGACCGTCGACTTCAAGGTCATGATCCACAAGATCCACCGGGGCGAAGGCCTGCCCAGCGTGGAAGCGGGCGGCTCCTATGCCGTCGGCACGCATGATTTCTCGGACGTCGTATTCCCGCAGGACATCCGCAACTGCACGAAGTGTCACGATGGCAGCGATCCCGATACGCCCCAGGGCAACAACTGGCAGACGCCGAACATGGCGGCCTGCGGCTCCTGCCATGACGACATCGATTTCTCCAAGGACGGCTCGGGCACTCCACCGGTGGACCCGAACGGGCACCCGGGCGGCATCGTTACGGACAACAGCGAGTGCATCACCTGCCATGCGGAAAACCGCGTCGCCGGCAGCGTCGCAGAATCGCACACCGTCCCCGGCAAAGCCGAGCGCGCGCTGTTCCAGTTCAACATCCTCGAGATCTGCGGCGTGGCCGTCGCGTCGAATCCGGTTTGTGCCCCTTCGTCGAATCCGACGGTCAAGTTCTCCGTCACCGACCCGAGCGGGGCCACGTCGCACCAGTACGGCAACGCGTACAACATCCGTTCGAACGGCACGGACAAGGAATTCAATTCGAGCGCCGCGTCCCTGAACGTGCTCATCGCATGGGACACCCGCGACTATACGAATGACGGCGGCAAGGGCGCGCGCCCGTCCCGGGCGAATTCCGTCAACGTGCGGACCTCCGCGGCCGTCACCGACAACGGGGACGGCACCTTCACGATGAACGGGGCAGCCGTCACTCCGACCCCCGAGGTGATTCCCGCCACGGCCACCGGCAGCGGCGCCATCGCCCTGGAAGGTCACCCTGCCGCGAATGACGGCACGGGCGCATTCACCGTGGAGGTGGCGGTCAACAGCGAGGTCAGTTATTTCGGCATCACCGACAGCACGCCGAAGCCCCGGCGCCAGGTGGTGGACGTGCCGACCAAGTGCGACCGCTGCCACGACGTGCTGAGCGTCCACGGCAATGCCCGCAACAACAACGGCCAGCTCTGCGTGCTGTGCCACAATCCGAGCGGCACCGATGTCGGCAGGCGCCCGAAGGACGCGGTGACAGGACTGCCGGATGCCTCGGCCACGCTGGATGGCAAGAAAGAGGAATCGATCGACTTCAAGCGGTTGATCCACGGCATACACGCCGCCTCGGAGGCGAATTTCGACGGCACCGACGCCCACGGCTTCCGCAAGCAAGGGCTGGTCATTTACGGGTTCGGCGCGAGTGCCAATGACTTCAGCCACGTGCGCTTCCCCGGCGTGCTCTCGAAATGCGAGACCTGCCACCTGCCGGATACCTATACGCTTGCCGACCGCTCGGCCACCGGCGGCGGCAACTGGGAACTGCCGGCGCTCAACGGCATCAGGGGCAGCACGGTGGATTCGTCACCGACCGCGGCGCTGGACGGTTCTGACTTCGCCGCGAAACTGGCCGACCAGGCGGAGGATTGGAAGTACTCGCCGACGGCATCCGTGTGCTCCGCCTGCCACGACGGCACGCTGCCGCGCGCGCACATGGAGGACAACGGCGGCATCTTCGGCGGCGCCGGTTCCGAGCAGGTCGCTCAGGAGTCTAACGTCGAGGCGTGCGCCGTCTGCCACGGGCCCGGGAAGCTGGCGGATGTGAAACTGGTGCACGACGAGGCCTTCGCGAATTTCCTGGGAGAATTCATTCCGTAGCCGGTGCGGGCCTGCGTCTGATCGTTGGATGGGGAGTTGCAATAGCCGTGACGCGTTTCGGGACACGCTCGCCACGCGCCCTTTCGCCGCTCCTATGGGGGATGCTGACGGTCGTCATCGGCCAGGCAGGGCACGCAGCCCAACCGGCTGAACCTGCGAGCGTCACCAGCGAGGCTCCGCAAGGCGCGCCGGATCCCGTCGGCGCCGTGAATTTCTCGGAGAAAGGCGCAGATACCTGCATCATGTGCCATGGCGAGCACGGCGCCTACCCGGTCTTCGACATCTTCAAGACCAAACATGCCGTGAAGGCGGATCCGCGCACGCCGTTTGCAGGCCTGCAGTGCGAGGCCTGCCACGGAGGGGGTGCCACGGGCACCTCGTCTGCAGCGGCGGCCCCTGAGGCCGCCAGCCACTTCGGCGCGGCCGCGCCAGTCGTGAGTTTCGGCGCCAAGTCGAACGCACCTGTGGCAACACAGAACGGCAAGTGCCTCCAGTGCCACGAGGACGACCAGCACATCGGCTGGCGGGGCAGCGCGCACGAGACCGGCGAGGTCGCCTGTGCCAGTTGTCACACGATCCATACGCCGCGCGATCCCGTGCTCGACAGGGCGCCCCAGGCCGACGTGTGTTTCAAATGTCACGCGAAGGAACGAGCCGAGTTCTTCAAGACCTCCACTCACCCGGTGCGTTTTGGCCAGTTGGGCTGCAGCGATTGTCACGCCAGCCACGGTGCCGGCACGTCGACCCTGCTGAACAAGCCGACGCTGAACGAGACCTGCTACAGCTGCCACGCGGAAAAACGCGGCCCGTTCCTTTGGGAGCACGAACCTGCATCGGAGGATTGCACCCTGTGCCATACGCCGCACGGCTCGATACACCCGGCATTGCTGACGAAGCTGCCGCCTTTGCTGTGCCAGCAATGTCACTCGCAGGTCGGGCATCCGAGCGTGGCGCAGACCCCGGCGGGCCTGCCGGGCGGCAATCCCTCCGGGTTCCTGCTGGCCGGATCCTGCGTGAACTGTCACTCGCAGGTGCACGGGTCGAACCATCCATCCGGCGTGAAGCTGATGCGCTAGGGCACGCGGCGCACAGCGGTTGAACTATCGGTAATGCAATGAAGAAGCGCCTCACGAACATCGCCGGCAGCAGCGGACGATTGCTGTTGTTGACGCTGGGCGCGGCATCCCCCGGATACGCTGCGGCGGCTACCACGTCGCAAGTGCCGGCCGGCGTCGATGTGTCCACCTGGAAGTGCGGGAGCTGCCTGTTCGAGCACGGGTTCAGCGGCGAGGTGGAGGCCGGTGCCGGGTACGTGTCGGACGATTCCTTCAAGTTCGGCGAATACAACGGCCTGAACGACGAAGGCGCCTTCGCGATCGGCAATGCGACGGCACGCTACCGCGGTGAGAATGCCGGGTATCTCGATCTGCGGGTCCTCGATCTCGGTCTCGACACCCGTTCGGTCGGCATCGAGGGCGGGCGCCAGGGCAGGTACCGGCTGTTTCTGAATTACGACGAGATCCCGCATTACATTTCCGACAGCGCAAGGACGCCCTACGTGGGCACGGGAGGCGACCTGCTGACGTTGCCGGCCAACTGGGTCACCGCCGGTTCGACGGCCGGCATGACGGAACTCGACGCCAGCCTGCGGGATGTCGACCTGAAAACCGAGCGCAAGCGCCTGGATCTGGGTGCGGCCTTCATCCCGGCCAGCAACTGGGCAACGGCCGTCGATTTCCGCCACGAGACCCGGGACGGGCAAAAGCGTACGGCCGGAGCTTTCTTCTTCAATACCGCGCAGCTGGTCGAACCGGTCGACTACGTCACCGACGAGATATCGGTGTCCGCCACCTATACCACGCCGAAGTGGCAATCGAGGCTGGCCTATTACGGGTCCTTCTTCGACAACAACGACAAGTCGCTGACCTGGCAGAACGCCTACAACCCCATCGTCGCCGGCGCCGACGCAGGCCAACGCGCCCTGCCGCCCGACAACCAGTTCAACCAGATCCTGCTGTCGTCCGGCTACCAGCTCAGTGAACGCACCCGGCTCAGCGGCGACATCGCCAGTGGGCGCATGGAGCAAAATGACACCCTGCTGGCGGCCACCATCAACCCGAATATCGCCGCGACGTTGCCGCGAAGCGCCGCGGATGCCAAGGTGGATACCCTGACCGCGAACCTGAAAATAGACTCCGCGGTAAGCAGTAAGCTGCGCCTCAACGCGACCTATCGCTACGACGACCGCGACAACACCACGCCGGTCGCGGTCTTCGACTGGGTGACGACCGATGCCTTTCTCGCGGCGCCGCGCACGAACCTGCCCTACAGTTTTACCGACAACACGCTCAAGCTCGGGGCGGACTACCGGATCGCCAAAGGGGTCAAACTGAGCGCCGGCTACGACTATGTGAAGAAGCAATTCACCAACCAGGAGGTCGACAACACGGAGGAGGACACCTACTGGGGCAAGGTCAGCATGCGAGCCATGCGCAACGTCGATTTCACCCTCAGGCTTGCGCACGCGGAACGCGATGCCTCGGACTTCCACCTGGTCGCCGGCATCGATCCGCCCCAGAACCCGCTGATGACCAAATACAACCTGGCCGATCGCAGCCGGGATACCGGTGGCCTCGAGGTCGGGTTCAGCCCGACGGAGCGGATCAGCATCGGGTTGAGCGTCGATCTGTCGCGGGATGACTATTCAGACTCGGTACTGGGCCTGACCGAAAGCAAAGAGACCAGTTACGCCGCCGACGCCTCGGTGATGCTCACGGCCGTGACCAGCCTGCATGCCTTTGCCAGCCGGGAGGAGATACAGTCCGAGCAGGCCGGCAGCCAGGCCCTCGGGGCGGCCGACTGGTTTGCGAAGAATGACGACACGATCGACAGCTTCGGCATCAGCGTGAAGCACGAGCTCGTCAAGGACAAGATCGACGTCGGCGCCGACTACGTCCTGTCGCGCTCGACCGGTGAAGTCAGCGTCGAAACCGGTACGCCCGACGCGGCGTTTCCCGACCTGAAGACCGATCTGCGCAAGGTGCAGCTGTACGCTGACTACCGGCTGCGGGATAACCTGACGTTGCACGCCGCGTATTGGTACGAGAACTACGATTCCAGTGATTGGATGCTGGATGGTGTCGCTCCCGATACCGTCCCCAACATGATCAGCTTCGGGGAGGTCTCCCCCGAATACGACGTGCAGGTCGTGATGATGTCGGCGCGCTACCGCTTCTGAGCCGCGGCCCTGTCGCGTTCTCCGCGAGGGCCTACGTGACATCCCTGATCCGCAGCACAGCGGCGTTGTGTTACAAAGTACACGGGAACATCCAGAACGGCGCAGGCCTAGAGGAGGGCTTGGCGCGACAGCCCAGCGGGCTGGGGAGGCCATGATGGAACATCGTTGCGGACAGCGGCTCTCGATGAGCCTGCCGGCCTCCGTGCACACCGCGGGAGGGAGCGGAGTTCCGGTAAGGATTCTGAATATCGGCTGTGGCGGCGTCTTCGTCGCGGTCCCGAGCCGCTTCATCTTGCGAGGCCTGGTAGAACTGCAGGTCCGGCTGCCCTATGCGGATCGTCGCCTCTGCCGCTGGAGCGCGTTCGTGGTTCACCAGCAGGCGCACGGCGTCGGGCTGATGTTCAACGAGCTGCAGCTGGGGGAGTTGCTGCCGTTTCTGGCCGCCGAGCAAAGCTCGCGCCGCCTAGCCAACTACGGTCAGGAGATAGGCGGTCGCGAGCGTGCCGGCGATGGCCAGGCCGTGGAACACCGCTTTGAGGCCGGCACCGACGTGGATGCCGATGTCGTGCAGGCAGTGGTACATGCGGTGTAGTCCGTGAAACAGGAATAGCCCGACGACTGCGAGCACGATGAGTTTGCCGAAGCCGTTGCCTGCGAATGCCAGCATGCGCTCGTAGCTCATGGTCTCGCGCGGCAGCAGGAGGCCGAGCGGCACCGCGATGCCGGTGATGAAGATCAGCACCGGCCCGATCAGGGCGGACAACATGCCGCCCGCGCCAAACAGGGACCAGAAGATCGGCTTGTTGGAGCGTTTCATGCCGGCAGTCACCGTGACACCAGCGCGACCGCCGCGAAGACGAAGAGCGACGACATGACGGCGGCGGTCACGCCCGCCGCGATGATCGCGCGGTCACCGACGCGCCGCCCCCCGAGCCTGATGAACGGCAAGGTCTTCGGCATCACCTTGAACCAGGTCCACGCGTGGTAGGTGACGAACGCGAGCGCAATGACGTGGAACGACAACGCGCCGGGACTGGCCAGGCCCTGCCGCCAGGCCTCGTAGGCCGCGCGCCCCTCCGCGAGGCGCGCCAGTCCGACGAGCAGCACCACCGCATAGGCCGTGACGAACACGCAGCTCAGCTCGCGCAGCATGTACCAGCCGTAGTACGGATTGCGGCGCCACCACGCGCCCATGGGGCGGACATAGGTCTTCACGTTCGCCATCGTCAGGCCCCGCCCCGCGGCGTCAGGAAGCGGAGGAAGTAGTCCTTCGTGCTATTGATCTTGTTCACGTTCACGGCCCGCGCCGGATCCACGCCCTTGGGGCAGACCTCCGAGCAGTACCCCACCAGCGTGCAGCCCCACACGCCGTCCTCGGCGTTGACGATCGGCATCCGCCCGGCGGTCCCCGCGTCGCGCGAGTCGGCGTTGTAACGCTGGAGCAGCGCCAGCACCCCCGGTCCCGTGAAGTTCGAGTTCAGCCCGTATTGGGGGCAGGCCGCGTAGCAGAGCAGGCAGTTGATGCACTGGGAATACTGGTAGTACTCGTCCATCTGCGCCGGCGTCTGCAGGTACGTGCCCTCCGCGACGGACCTGGGCCCGCGGGGAAATATGTACGGCTTGATGGACTCGAGCTTCCGCAGGAAATCCGTCTGGTCGATCACGAGGTCGCGCATGACCGGGAAATGGCTCAGCGGGTCGACGCGCAGGCCGCCCGGATAGTAGTCCCGCAGGAAGCTCTGGCAGGACAGGGCCGGCACGTCGTTCAGCATCATGCCGCAACTGCCGCAGATGGCCATGCGGCACGACCAGCGGAACGTCAGGCTGCCGTCGAGATGGTCCTTGATGTACTGCAGGCCCTGCAGCACCGACATGTCCTCCGTGAAGGGGACCTGGTAGGTCTGCCGGCGCGGCTCGGCTGTCGGTCCAGGGTCGTAGCGCAGGCAGTCGATCGCGATGATCTTCCTGCCGCGGGGTTGTCCGCCGTGTTGCCCGTCTCGTCCATGCCGCCCTCCTAGGACAGCTCGGCCTGCTTGCCGGCGCCGCCGTACACCCGGACCCGGGGCGGTGAGCGCGTGATCGTCACCGGCATGTAGTCGATGCGCGGCGGAGCGTCGCCCGCATGGTACGCGAGCGAGTGCTTCAGGAAATGATCGTCATCCCGGGTCTCGAAGCCGTCGAGCCGCATGTGGGCCCCGCGCGACTCCCGGCGCGCGAGCGCGCTCTGCGCCATCGGCCTCGGCCACCTCCAGCGAGAAGCCGAGCTCGATGGCGGTGAGCCACTCGGTGTTGAACGCACGGCTGCGATCGTCGAGGTGCACCCCGCGGCGATAACGCTCACGCAGCCCGGCAAGCGCAGCGCATGCCTGCCGCAGCGTCGCCTCCCGCCGGTAGATGCCGACCCCCGCCTCCATGGCATCCAGCATCTCGTCGCGCAACGTCGCGAGCCGCTCACCGCCGCCGGCGCCCAACAGGCCGAGGAAACCCCGTGCGACCTCGTCGGCACGGCGGCGGATGGCGTCGGCCGCCGCGCCGGCCCGCAGTGCGCGCGTAGTCGGCGGCGTTCTCGCCGGCCACCTTGCCGAACACCACGAGCTCGACCAGCGAGTTGGAGCCGAGGCGGTTGGCGCCGTGGATGCCGACGCTCGAACACTCGCCCGCGGCGTACAGGCCGCGCAGCGGCGTCGCGCAGCGGACGTCGGTGAGGATGCCGCCCATCGTGTAGTGCACCGCGGGACAGACCGGGATCGGCTCCTTCACCGCGTCCACGCCCGGCGAAAGTCTTCGCCACCTCGGTGATGAGCGGCAGCCGCTCATGGATCTTCTTCGCGCCGAGATGGCGCAGGTCGAGGTGCACCGCGGGCCCCTGCGGCGTCGTCGACGGTGCGGCCCTTCTGCAGCTCGTGCCAGAACGCCTGTGACAGGCGGTCGCGCGGGCCGAGCTCCATGGCCTTCGTGCGCGGCCAGGGGTCCACCGGCCCGAGGCCGTAGTCCTGCAGATAACGGTAGCCGTCCTTGTTGACGAGGATCGCGCCCTCGCCCCGGCAAGCCTCGGTCATCAGGATGCCCGTGCCGGGCAGGCCGTCGGGTGCCACTGCACGAACTCCATGTCGCGCAGGGGCACGCCGTGGCGGTAGGCGAGCCCCATGCCGTCGCCCGTGACGGTGCCGGCATTGGTGTTCTGCCGGAAGACGCGCCCTGCGCCGCCGGTGCACAGGATCACGGCGGCGCACTCGAACAGGAAGAACTTCGCCGGTGGCGATCTCGATCGCGAGCACGCCGCGGACCGCGCCCGTCCTCGACCATCAGGTCGGCGCAGAAGAACTCGTCGTAGCGGGTGATCGACGGGTACTTGAGCGAGGTCTGGAACAGCGTGTGCAGGATGTGAAAGCCGCTGCGATCGGCGGCGAACCAGGTGCGCTGCACGGTCATGCCGCCGAAAAAGCGCACGTTGACGTTGCCGTCGGGCTTGCGGCTCCACGGGCAGCCCCAGTGCTCGAGCCGCATCAGCTCCTCGCGTGCAGTGGGCCACGAAGTACTCGACCACGTCCTGGTCGCAGAGCCAGTCGCCGCCCGAGACCGTGTCGTCGAAGTGTTTCGCCAGGCTGTCGTCGGGACGCACGCTCGCCGCGGCGCCGCCCTCCGCCGCCACCGTGTGGCTGCGCATCGGCACGACCTTGGAGACGAGCGCCACGCGCAGGCCGGGATCGCGTTCCGTGGCGGCAATCGCGGCGCGCAGGCCGGCGCCGCCGCCGCCGACGACCACCACGTCCGCCTTGATCACCTGCATCGTCAGGCGGCCCGTCAGACGGTGATCGTGATCAACTGATACAGACCGGCAAAGATCGTCCTCTTCTCGACCGCGGCCACCTTCGCGTCGGCCGGAAACCACTTGCTGATTTCGTGCGACCACAGGTCCCGGGCAAACGGTTCCAGGAGCCGCAGCACGGCGGCCATGGGCAGGAACAGCGGATTCAGGGGGTGGGGCCGATGGTAGTCCACGATCACGATGCGCCCGCCCGGCTTCACCAGCCGCAGCGTCTCGGCGAGGGTGGCGCGGCGCGTGGCCTCGGGCTGCTCGTGCAGCAGGAAGAACAACAGCGCGCGATCGTAGCTCGAGGTCGGCAGGTCGAGCGCGGCGCTGTCGCCGTGCAGGAGCGTCACCGGCGCATCCAGCGGCAGCTTGCGCGCCAGGTTGTAGAGCTGGATCGGCAGCACGTCGACCACGTCGAGGCGCGCATCGGGCGCGACGCGTTTGGCAAGCCGGTTGGTCAGGTCCCCGTAGACGCAGGCCACCTGCAATGTCACGCCCGTCAGTGTCGAACCGAGCGCGTTCAGCGCGGCGTCACGCAGCCGGCTGAAATTGCCCCAGAGGATCAGGTTGACGAGCCACTGGCGCTCGAACAGGTGGACCGCCCGCGGATGCAGGTAGGCCCACCAGTAGGTCCGGGACAGGTAGCCGGGTACCGCGACCGACTCGGAGGTGAGCCGGGTATCGGGCATGTTCAATGAAGCTGCCCCCGTTGTGTTTCGTGGAATGCCGGGTCACAAAATAAGCTACCCGCGGCGCCTTCACAATGAGTGCCTGGACAGGCAGTCCTTCGGCTTCCGCGTATTGAGCGGGCAGGCCCTTTCCGCATAGTGGAGTCTGGCTGACGGGGGCGCACATGGCACGCACCAGGTCCAAGTGGGTCTACATGTTCTCCGAGGGCAGCGCGAAGCAGCGTGCCCTCCTCGGCGGCAAGGGCGCGAATCTCGCCGAGATGACCCGCATCGGGATACCCGTGCCGCCGGGGTTCATCGTGACCACGGCGGCCTGCAATGCCTATCTCGCGGCGGGCGGCTTCGCCCGTGGCATGTGGGAGCAACAGGTCGCCGCCCTGCGCAGGCTCGAAAAGCTGACGGGCAAGACGCTCGGCGATCCCGGCAATCCGCTGCTCGTGTCCTGCCGGAGCGGCGCCCGGTTCTCGATGCCCGGCATGATGGACACGGTGCTCAACATCGGCCTCAACGACCAGGTCGTCGAAGGCCTGGCGGCTCTGACGGCAGACGCGCGCTTCGGCTACGACGCCTACCGGCGGCTGGTGCAGATGTTCGGCACCGTCGTCCTCGGGGTCGCCGATGAGCCGTTCGAAGCGGTGCTGGCCGATTACCGGGCGAGGCGCGGCGTCGCCAACGATGCCGACCTCAGCGCCATGGACCTCGCGGCCATCACACGGGAGTTCAAGGGCATCGTCCGGCGCGTCTCGGGGCGCGAGTTTCCGGCGGATCCGCTCGAGCAGCTGAAACTCGCGACCGAGGCCGTGTTCAGGTCCTGGAACGGCAGGCGGGCCGTGGATTATCGCAACGCCGCCGGCATCGCGCACGACCTCGGCACCGCGGTGAGCATCGTGACCATGGTGTTCGGCAACATGGGCCGGGATTCGGGCACCGGGGTCGTCACGACCCGCGACGTCACCACGGGCGAGAACGAGATCGAGGGCGACTTCCTCCTCAACGCCCAGGGCGAGGACGTCGTGGCGGGCATCCGCGCCACCGAGCGCATCGCCGCCCTCAAGCGGCGGATGCCCCGCATCTACGCGCAGTTCGCGCGCATCTGCAGGAAGCTCGAGAAGCATTTCCGCGAGGTCCAGGACGTGGAGTTCACCATCGAGCGCGGCCGGCTGTGGATCCTCCAGACCCGCGAGGCCAAGCGCTCCGCCCAGGCCGCGGTGCGGATCGCCGTGAACCTCGCGCAGGAGAGATTGATCAGCCGGAGCGAGGCGCTGCTGCGGGTGGAGCCCGCGCACGTCGACTACTTCCTCCATCCCCAGTTCGACCCCCGCGAGAAGAAGGCGGCGGCGGCGCGCGGCGACCGTCTCGCCACCGGTCTGAATGTCTCCCCCGGCGCCGCCAGCGGCGCGTTGGCGTTCGATGCCGACACGGCGGAGCGGTGGGGGGCCAGGGAGAAGAAGGCCGTCATCATGGTGCGGCCGGAAACGAAGCCGGATGATGTCCACGGCCTGCTGGCCGCGCGGGGCATCCTCACCAGTCACGGCGGCCGCACCAGCCACGCGGCGCTGGTGGCGCGCCAATTCGGCAAGCCGGCCGTCGTCGGCGTGGCGGAGATGGAAGTCAACGTCGAGAAGCGCTCCTTCCGGATCGGCGCCCGCGTGTGCAACCAGGGTGACGTCGTCTCCATCGACGGCACCACCGGCGAGCTCTTCGCCGGCGAGTTGAAGACCGTGGTGCCCGACTTCAAGGATCCGCATCTGCTGCGCCTCCTGAAGTGGGCGGACGACGTGCGCAGCCTGGGCGTCTGGGCCAATGCCGACTATCCCCGCGATGCCGAGCGAGCGCGAGCCTACGGCGCCGAAGGCATCGGCCTGTGCCGCACGGAGCACATGTTCTTCGAGAGCGACCGGCTGCCTTACGTGCAGCAGATGATCCTTGCGAGGACCGACGAGGAGCGCGAGGAGCCGCTCGCGAAGCTGTTGCCCTTTCAGCGCGCGGATTTCGAGGGACTGTTCCGAGCCATGGACGGCCTGCCGGTGACGATCCGGCTGATCGACCCGCCGCTGCACGAATTCCTGCCCGGCCACGACGACCTGCTGCGCAGCGTTTCCGAGATCGAGACTCATGCGGCTGATCTGAAGGATCGCATGGTGGCGCTGAGGGAGCGGGTCGCGGGCAACAAGCGGATGCTGGCCGAGATCGACACCATGCGCGGCGAGCAGCACCTGGTCCTCGGCGCGGGCGTGCCCACCCATGAGGGACAGGCCCGGTCGATCGAGGAACTGGAATCGCGACTACGAACGTATGAAAACGAGGTGGCCAAGTCGAGCGTCGAACTGGCGCAGCAGAAGAAGATGCTCGCGGCGGTGGAAGGGGTGCGCGAACAGAACCCGATGCTCGGCCTGCGCGGCGTGCGGCTCGGCATCCATCTGCCGGCGCTGATCAGGATGCAGGTCCGGGCCATCTTCGAGGCCGCGTGCCGCTGTGCGCGGCGGGGCATCAAGGTCCACCCGAAAGTCATGATCCCGCTGACCGCCCACAACAACGAGCTGAAGGTCGAACAATCCGTGCTGGAAGACGAGGCGCGCAAGGTCATGGCCGAGCAGGGCCACAAGATCAGGTACCAGTTCGGCACGATGATCGAGATTCCGCGCGCGGCCGTCACCGCCGACCAGATCGCCGAATATGCCCAGTTCTTCTCGTTCGGCACGAACGACCTGACCCAGACCACGTTCGGGATCTCGCGTGACGACGCGGAGACGGGGTTCCTGCTGGAGTATCTCGTCAAGGGCATCCTGCCCGAGAACCCCTTCTCCTCCATCGACGAGAATGGCGTCGGCAAGCTGATGCAGATGGCCGTGAAGCTGGGACGCCGGGCGCGGCCGGAGCTCGAGGTCGGGGTGTGTGGCGAACACGGCGGTGACCCGAAGAGCATCGCCTTCTGTCACCGGATCGGGCTGGACTACGTCAGCTGCTCGCCGTTCAGGATCCCGGTGGCGCGCCTGGCGGCGGCGCACGCAGCCTTGAAATAAGAAAAAGGCCGCCCGCCTACTTGGCTTTCGCGGCCGTCTTCCGGCTGGTCTTCGGGGCAGCTTTTGCTTTCCGGGCCGGCGCCTTCGCTTCGGGCGCCGCGGATTTCCCCGTGACCATCTTGAATGCGGAAGTCGCCGCGACGCCAGCCGCGAGCGCTATGACCGCCGCGGTCACGGGATTCTCATCGATGAATCCCTTCACGTCGCCAGCGCCCCGGTTGATGTTCCTGAGCGTGCGCCGTGCACTCCGCGACATTCTGGCCATGTGCTTTTCCTCTATGCCGAGTCAGGCGCGGACGTTGTACGTCTTGTGCCGCGCCTGACTGACCTGCTGCTAGCGGGAACGCCGCTTGCGCGTGTCAGAGACCTGGTCCCAGTACATGGAGGTTAGCACCACGCCAGCCCCCAAGGCCATGGCCGCCGCACCGAGCGGGTTCTTCTGCACGTAATTGACGACGTTGCGCACGGTGCCTTCCATGTTGGCGAGGTCCAGACTTGGAATCTGCAGACCCCCTATGGACATGGTCGGCGTCGTTGCAGCGGGCTCCGGCGTCTCGACCGGGGCTGCTTGACTCTCCGCCTGGACGGCCCGCCGGTGCAGGCGGGCTACGTTATCGCGGCTGCTTTTCCTGGTTCTCATGATCCTGCTCCTCATTAAGAGCGTGTAGCTAAGCTGATGGTCTCGCCCGCCGCCTTGCATCGCAATACGCAGATCCCGCAGCGGCGGGCGCCGCACGGTCAGGCAGCCTTGCCGACTTTGGCCTCGGATGCCTTATCCGTGGTGGCCGTGGCACCCGGACCGGGGGATAGGATCTCCATCCCCCTGAACATCCGGCTGGCCCACATGCCGATCCCGAACGCGATCACGGTGGACATCACCGGGTTGGCCTCGATGTAGTCCCCGAGTGCCTTTGCGCGCTCTTCGAACTTGGCTACGACGCGCTCAGTGGTAGCCTCCACCTTGCCGCCCACGCGATCTTCGATGCTGCCGACGCGGCCATGCATGTGTTCGATCTTTTCGTGAGCGGTTTTTGCCGCTTTGTCGACGAAACGCCCTACGTTAGACGATACGTCCATTGTCTTAGCGTCCATAAAGTACTCCTTTCTTAGGGCACCTAACCCAATCCAAATATGCGCGCCAGAGGCGTCCAGCCACAATCCGGATTTGCCGCTATCGACGTGCGGCCGACCGCAGGCTTAGCCTCCTCTACTGGCCCCAATCGCCGAGGTCGAAAGTCATGAAGAAGCAACGAAAGCAGGCCGAGCCCGCGAGCCGGCCGGCCGGGGCGGGAAAGTTCGACGTGGAAAAAGCCGACGCATCGCGCGTCATCGACGAGATCGTGGCGCTGCGCACCGCGCTCGCGGTCATGGAAAAGAGCCCGTTTACGGCCGCCGCCAAGGCCCCGGTGGCCTTGCGCCGCCTGCTCGAGGTGATCGAAAACCTCAACCTGCGGCTCTCGGACCTCGAATCCGGAAACTGAGGGCGCCGTCTATTTCTTCTTCTTCGGGCGCGCCTTCGCCTTGCGCGCCTTCACTTTCGGCGCCTTCGCCCTGGCCGCCTTCGGCGGCCTTGCCCGGCGTGCCTTCGCCTTGGGCGCCTTCGCCTTTGGTGCCTTGACCCTCGCCGCCTTCGCGGGTCTTGCGCGGGCTGCCGTCGCGACGGGCCTGCGGGACGCTTTCCGTTCCGCCCGCATCCCGGCGAACTGATCCCAGTACATGGAGGTCAGCATCGCGCCCGCCCCGGCGGCCAGCGCCACGGCGGCGAACGGGTTTTCCTCCATGTAGCTCACGACCCTGCGCACCGTGCCTTCGAGATCGGTGAGCTGAACGGTGGTCCCCTGCTCCGACCCGCCGCTCACTGCGCTCGCGGCCTGGCGGAACTCATCCTCGACCTGCGCCGCCCGCTCGTGCAATTGCGTGACTACGTCATGCGCGCTCTCTGCGGCCTGGTCGACGAGGCGCAGCTGCGGGGCGTTTTTCTTTGCCATGATCTTCTCCTTTTCGCTCAGTTGCGTTCGGGGGCACCTTGCTCCAGGTGAACCTGAAATCCTTGCGGCCCGGCCGACTCGAGACGAACTCCATCTCCGCCTGGCCGAGCCCGGGGCGCGACTCGCCCGTCCGCGCGGCCGGCACCGGCCGGGTCTTCCGCGTGAACCGGAACGCCGTGTACCTGCCGTTCGGGTGGGCCGCCGCGAACCCCATGGTGTCGACCGGCCAATCCGCGTCGGGCGCGTCCACGGGGCGCTTCTTCCACGCGAAGCGGAACAGGATGTTCTTCCTGCCCGGGCGGCGTGCGCTGAACTCCATGTCCGCCGCACCGACGTCGTGGGTCCGCCGCCTGCCCTTCCCGTTCATCTTCGCATTCGCGCCCGCCGGCGACGTCCGCGCCAACTGCGCACCGCGCATGGCAAGCCCCGCTGCCCCCAGGGCCACGGCCAAGGCCACGCTCGCGACGGGGTGCTGGCGCAGGTAATCCAGATAATCCCCGATAGCCAGCGGCGCGCGTCGGCGCGCCTTTACGGCCCCGCGACCGGCATTGGCCATCTGATCACTCCCCTCGGCGCGGATGGCGCTGACAGATCAATATTCAATATCGGCACCGCAGACCGCCCGCGCAATGCGGGTTTCCCGCAACAACCTGCGGCAACCGGGTCGGCTAGGATGGAGCGCACGTACCCGGGGAGGGGCGCCATGCGCAAGGTCCTTGCGGGTCTCCTGCTGGCCGTCATGCTGACCATAATCCTGCTGCTCGCGGGCGGCTACGCCTGGCTCCGGCAGGCCGATCGATACCAGCAGGACGGCACCATGACCCTCGCGGTGCTGGAAGCGCCGGTGCGGGTCGTGCGCGACGAGCAGGGCATGCCCTACATCTACGCGCAGTCGCTCGACGACGCGTTCCGCGCCCAAGGCTTCGTCGCCGCGCAGGACCGGCTCTTCCAGATAGAGGTCACCCGGTATCTCTCCCACGGCCGCCTCGCGGAGCTGATCGGCGAGCCCGGCCTGAAGGTGGACATCCCGCTGCGCGTGGCGGGCGTGCCGCGGGCCGCGCAGCGCCACGCGGCGCTCCTGCAGGGCGAGGAGCGGCGCCGGCGCGAGCTCTACCTCGAGGGCATGAACGCCTACATCCGCGAGCACGCCGGCGAGCACCCCGTCGCGCTCCGGCTGCTCGGCATCACGCCCGAGCCCTGGACGCTCGCGGACTCGGTGACGCTCAGCTATTTCCTGAACTGGTCGAGCTCGGCCAACCTCGACACCGAGCTCATCAGCCAGGCGATCGTCGACCGGGTCGGGCCGGCGCGCGCCGCCGAGATCTCGCAGCTCACCATCAATCCGGACTGCGACTGCGAGCAGGCGGCGCAGCCTCTCCAGGCGGCCCGGCTCGGGGGCCTGCAGCCGGGCGACTGGCTCGCGGGCGGGCCGCGGCCGCTCGCGCTCGGCAGCAACAACTGGGTGATGGGCGCCGCGCGCTCGGCGGGCCACGCGCCGATCGTGGTGAACGATCCGCACATCGACTCCCGGACGCTGCCCGGCATCTGGTACCCGGTCGCACTCATCACGCCGACGCTGCGCGCGGTCGGCGCCGCCGGCGCCGGCATCCCCGGGCTCGGGGTGGCGCGCACCGACCGGATTGCCTACGGCATCACCAATTCCTACGGCGACGCGATCGATCTCTTCGTCGAGCGCGAGGACCCGGCGAACCCGGATCACTACCTCGAGGGCGACCAGTCGGTGCCCTTCGACATCATCGAGGAGACGGTGCGCGTGCGGGAACGCGGCAGCTCGGCCGGGTACCGCGACGTGCCGCTGCGCATCCGCGTCACGCACCGCGGGCCGGTCATCTCCGATCACGGCATGGGTCTCGCGCCGGGGAAGCTGCTGTCGCTCCGCTGGTCGGTGGCGGAGGCGATGCGGCCGGACGACAGCGGCGGCACCGACCTCATGCTTGCGCGCAGCGTCGAGGACGCGCGCCAGGTGGTCGCGCGCGTGAACGCGCCCTACAACTACGTCGTCGCCGACGTGGACGGGAACATCGCGCACCTCACCGGCGGGCGCGTGCCCATTCGCCTGCGTGGCGACGGCTCGACGCCGCTGCCCATCACCGACGGCACGGACGCCTGGGGCGGCATCATCCCGCCGGACCAGATGCCCGGCAGCGTCAATCCGCCGCGCGGCTGGGCGGGCACCGCGAACCAGCGCACGCTGCCCGCCGGCTACCCTTATCGCTACTCGAGCTACTTCTCCGCCTCCTGGCGTTACCGGCGCATGCTCGAATTGCTGGACGGGCCGGCGGTGCTCTCCGCCGAGGACCACTGGCGTTTCCTCTGGGACACGAAGAACACCATGGCCGAGGCGCTGGCGCCGGCGATGGCCTCCGCGCTAGCGGCCCACGACGACACGAGGGCGATGGCGGACGTGCTCCGCGGCTGGAACCTGCGCGACGACGTGGACGCCGTCGCGCCGACGCTCTTCCAGGCGACCAGCCGCGAGTTCGCACGCCTAACCTTCGAAGACGAGCTCGGCGCCGAGGTCACGGGGCGGATGCTGGAGAACTTCTACTACTGGCAGGACCGGCTCGTGCGTCTCGCGCAGGCGAACGACAACACATGGTTCGACGACGTCGCCACCCCGGAGCGCGAGACGCGCGACGAGATATTTCACCGCGCGGCGCTCGCGGCGCGCGAGGAGCTCGCCGCGGGCTTCGGCGCCGACATGAAGACCTGGCGCTGGGGCCGCGTGCACACGCTCACCTTCGCGAGCCCGACCATCCCCGGCAAATGGGCGGCGGCGGTCCTCGGCGGCGGCACGGAACCCAAGGAGGGCTCGGGCGAGACGCTCGACCGCGCGAGCTACAAGTTCGGCGCGCCGTACGAGGCCGTCTACATCGCCTCGATGCGCTTCGTCGCGGACCTCGCGGACCCGGACAAGGTCATGGCGGTCGTGTCGGGTGGCGTCAGCGGCCGGCAGTTCGACGCGCACATGAAGGACCAGCTCCCCGCCTGGCGAACCGGCGAGCCGCGCTACTGGTGGTTCAGCGACGCGGCCATCGCCGCGCATGCCCGGCACGAGCTGCGGTTGGAGCCGTAGGCCAAGGCACTCCGCTCAGATCAGTGCCTCGAGCCCCTTGCGGTCCAGGAGATTCAGAAGCTTCAGTGACGGGCCGCTGGGATGCTTTTCGCCGAGCTCCCACTGGCGCACCGTTGACAGGCTCGTGTTGAGCATGGCCGCCAACACGGCCTGACTGAGGCGATGCCGCTGCCGCAAAGCCCTTATGCGCCCGCTGTCGTAGGCCGGTATCGGCGCCAGGCACAGAGCGTCGTACTGGCGCATGCGACGCCGGTCAATGAAGCCGGCGCTGCCGAGATCGCGGGCGGTTTCGTGTACCGCCTTCAGGATCCGGCTGCGGCGTTGCTTCCTCGTCTTCATGACAGATTTCCCTCAAGGCCTCGCTCACGATGAGCCGGTCGAGATCAATATCAGTCAACTTCAGCAGATCCGTCGCCAGACTTTGCAATGCCAGGAGCTCGCGCTCACTGATGTCATCGCGTTCGTTCTTGCGGAAACCCACCAGCAAGAACCAGCGGTCCTCCGGCAAGGCTACGGTGCGGATCCACTTGTCGAAGGCCCGTGTGACGAAAACCCGCCGTACTGATAACTGTATCACTTAGTGTAGTACTTTAAGAAGCAGCCGCGCATTGGGCTGCACGGGCGGCCAGAATGCCCGCCCGCAATCGAGGGACCAATTCAGGAAACTGAGCCGTTTCGCCGGTAACGTGAGCTTCCGCGCGAGGCGCTAAGATTGACCAAAATGGGGTCACCTTCTGAGGGACCGGATATGAACAGCACGCAGCAACTCCACGCCCTCGGCCAGAGCCTCTGGCTCGACGAGATCACGCGCGCGATGCTCGACGATGGCACGCTCGCGCGCTACATCGCCGACTACTCGGTCACCGGCCTCACCTCGAACCCGACGATCTTCGACCAGGCGATCGCGGGCACGGATGCCTACGACGGCGAAATCCGCGCGAAGACGAAGACCGGGCACGCGGCCGAGGCGCTCTTCGTGGAGCTGGCGCTCGAGGATCTCCGCCGCGCCGCGGACCTCTTCCGGCCGGTGTTCGAGGCGACCGGCGGCATCGACGGCTGGGTCTCCATGGAAGTCTCCCCGCTCCTCGCGGACGACACCGCGGGCAGCATCCAGGCGGCGCGGCGCATCCACGCGCAGGCCGGCCGCGCGAACCTCTTCGTCAAGATCCCCGGCACGCCCGCGGGCCTCCCGGCGATCGAGGAATCCATTTTCAACGGCGTGCCGATCAACGTGACGCTGCTCTTCTCGCGCGAGCAGTACCGGGCCGCCGCCGAGGCCTATTGCCGCGGCATCGAGCGGCGCCTCAGCGCGGGGCTCGACCCGAAGGTCGGCTCGGTGGCCTCCCTCTTCGTCAGCCGCTGGGACAAGGCGGTGAGCGACAAGGTACCGGCGGGGCTCAGGAACCGGCTCGGCATCGCGATCGCCGCGCGCGCCTGGCCGGTGTACCGCGAGCTCCTCGCCTCCCCGCGCTGGAGGAAGCTCGCGGCTGCCGGCGCGCGGCCGCAACGCCTGCTCTGGGCGAGCACGGGCACCAAGGATCCCGCGGCCCCGGACACTCTATATATAGAGGCGCTGGCGGCGCCGGACACGATCAACACGATGCCCGCGAAGACCCTGCTCGCCTTCGCCGACCACGGCGCGGTGAAGGGCGTGATGGCGGAGGACGGCGGCGACGCCGAGGCGGTTCTCGCGCGCTTCGCGCGCGCCGGCATCGACGTCGGCGCGCTCGCGACGCAGCTCCAGCGCGAGGGGGCGCAGGCCTTCGTGAAGTCGTGGGAGGACCTGATGGAGCGGATCGCGGCGAAGAGCGTGGCCGCGCGGCGGGCGTGACGGAGGGTATCAAGGCTCCGAGCTGGCGGTAGTAATAACGGCGGCTGAATCTTTCAGAACTGCGGCATCATCTCCGGCTCCAGCCGCATTGCCTCCCCATGAATCGCGGGCTCATCCGATTGTAGGACAGCGCCGGTGCGGAAATGCGTACGCTGCCGTACAGACTTGCGGATATCCGTGGCGGACAATTCCCGGCGCGCGCTCCCGAACTCATCCAGCTTCAGAGAGGATTCGATATGAACGTGAACCAGATTGAAGGAATGGACCAGGCGGCAAAGTCGGCGGACGACGCCGTCAAGTCGACCAGGCGTGCAGCCAACAAGGCATTCGACAGCGTGGCGGATGCCGCCGAGGACGTCGGTCGCGAGATCGCGCCGTCGCTGAACCGTGCCACCGAGCATGCCAAGGCGCTGGCGCAGGCGGGCATGGATGCCGTGCGCGACGGCTCGGTGCAATTGCGTGGCCAGGCCAAGCGCGCCTCCGAGACCACGATGACCTACATCAAGGCCGAGCCGGTCAAGGCCATGCTGATTGCCGCAGCCGTCGGCGCGACAGTGGGGGCGTTGATCAGCCGGACGAGCCGCAGGCGCGATGTAGACTGACGTGCTGCATCCCCTGCTCCACCTGGTCGCGACCCAGCCGCAATTGCTGGCCGACCACGCAGAGGCCTATGCCGAGCTGGCCGCAGAGGAACTTGGCGATTTCTCGGCAACCTGGAAGCGGCGGACGCTGCTCAACGCGGTCGCGCTGTGTTTCGGGGCGGCCGCCGTGGTGCTCGCGGGCGTCGCCGTGATGCTGTGGGCCGTGATCCCCGCGGAGCAGATGCAGGCGCCGTGGGTCCTGATCGCCGCGCCGCTGGTGCCCCTCGCCGTGGCCATCGTGTGCCTGCTGACCGCGCGGCGGGGCGATGCCGGCCACGCGTTCGACAACCTTCGCCGGCAGGTGAAGGAGGACATGGCCCTGCTGCGCGAGGCGAGCGCGTCGTGAGCACCGTGCCACCGGGCGCGTTGGACCGATTGATGCTGTCGCGGGAGCGCTTGCGCCAGGCCCTGCGCGAAGCAGAGGCGCCGCGGGACGAGGTGCCCGACGAGCGCGGCTTCGCCGGGGCATGGCTCGACAGGCTGAAATCGATCCCCGCTGCCGGCGTCGTGATCGAGGCCGTTCGCGGCTGGTGGGCGAAGCATCCGATGCGCGAGCCGACCACGGTGGCCGCCGATACCGCGACCGCCGTGGTTCAGCCGGTGGCAGAGCAACATCCGTTGGGCCTGGTCCTCGGCGCCGCGCTGCTCGGCGGCCTGTTCGGCTGGAGCCGCGCCCGGCGCTTGCTCCTCAGCCCTGCGGTGTTAGGCGGTGTCTTGCCGCAGCTCCTGCGCGTGGCGAAGGGCCAGCGGCCGGTGCCGTCGTGGCTGCTGGCATTGACGGCGCTGGCGAACAAGAAGCGGGTGAGATCCGCTCCCGGAGGCCACAGGGCCTAGTCCACGCCATAAATGCGATGCCGGCGCGGCGTCATGAGGCCGAGCATCGTGGCGTCGGGCGCGAGGCGGCGCGCGCGCTTCGCGAGGCCGTCGGCTCCGAACGCGGCGCGGATGAGGTCATCCCACATCGCCTGGGCCTCTTCGTCCCAGCGGATCTCCACCGTGCCCCAGACGATCACGTGCGCCATCGTCACGGGTTTCGAGATCGCCACGCAGGCGCGCGGGTCGCGCCCGAGGTTGCGGACCTTCTGCTTGCCGGTGAGGCTGAAGAGCAGGTACGGGTCGCGGATGCCCATCATGAGCGGCGTGACGTGCGGACTGCCGTCGGGCCCCGTGGTCGCGAAGTGCACCCAGTCGGTCGGGCCGTGCAGCTTCTCGATCGCGCTTTTGAGCCTGGGGTCCATCATGCGGAATTCCTCAAGGTCCCCAACCGCGCGAGAGTATCCGGATATTCCCTCACCATGAGTATCAATGCCGCGGCCTGGGCATTCGGGCTCGACCGCCCCTGCTCCCAGCTCTCGAGCGTGCGCGTCGAGACCCGCAGCCGGCGCGCGAACACTGCACGCGATACGCCCATCCGCTCCCGCGTCGAGCGAATCACCGGTCCGCTGATCGCCAGGGGCGGCAGCGCCTCCACGTCGTGGGTCCGCAGCGTGATCTTGCCCGTGCGGTGAGCCGCCATCGCCGCGACGCCTTCCATCAGGTCGTCGACCAGCCGCCGGGGCCTCACGGCTTTGCCCTTCGCGCTGCGAGCTCCGCGCACAGCGCCTGTCGCAGTGCGCGCTTCTCCTGCGCGGAGAGATCGCTGGCCTCGTTTTTGTCGTAGAGCGTGAACAGCCATATCTGCGCGTCGTCCGGCAACAAGTAATAGATGACCCTCAGGCCGCCGCGCTTACCCTTGCCGCGCCTGGCATCCGATCAGCGCAGCTTGCGAAGACCCAGCGTCCCGGACATCACGGTGCCCGCCATGGGGTTCGCCAGCAGCGTCGCCTGGAGTTCCGCGAAGCTTCCGGCATCCAGGTACCGCTCGCGCCAGCGGCTGAAAGCCGGCGCCTCGATGAACGTGAGCTTCATGCGAACTATACGTGATTCACGTATAGACGTGGAAGTGGCCTATGCCTCATTCCGGCAAGAATGCCGTCGGGCGCAGGAAGAGCCGAGCTTCAAATCCTATGGATCGGGTGAGAAATGCGGCTGCCTATGACCTCAACGCCCGCACGCCCGCCACCAGCCGCTCGACTTCCTCCGGCACCGTGTAGCAGGCGCAACCGGCGCGCACCAGGCCGTCGGGACTGCGGCCTAAACGCTCGATGACGGTCGTGGCGTAGAAGTCCCCGTGCGAGGTGAAGACGCCGCGCGCCGCGAGCGCGCGCGTGACGGCGGCCGGAGCGATGCCTTCGACGGCGAAGGCGACGGTGGGCGTGCGGGGCTCGTCCGGGCCGGGGCCGTAGACCTTCACGCCGTCGATCGCTCGCAGCCCCTCCCACAGCGCGGCGAACAGCTCCCGGCCGCGCCGGTGCAATGCCTCGTAGCTCCGCTTCAGGCGCTCGCGGCGCGAGGCGCCGGGCGCGAGCGAGGCGAGGAACTCGACCGCCGCGGCCGCACCGCAGATGCCCTCGTGATTCTGCGTGCCGGTCTCCATGCGCTCGGGCGCCTCCGAAGGCGCGGGGTCGAGCTTGGGCACGTCGAGCTCTTCCACCAGCTCGCGCCGGCCATAGAGGATGCCGATGTGGGGGCCGTAGAACTTGTAGGCCGAGCAGGCGAGGAAGTCGCAGCCGAGCTCGCGCACGTCGACGAGCACGTGCGGCGCGTAGTGGACAGCGTCGACGAAGCAGAGCGCGCCCTGCGCGTGGGCGAGGTACGCCGCCTCGCGGACGTCGCTGATCGTGCCGAGCGCGTTGGACGCGGCGCCGATCGCGAGGAGACGCGTGCGCGGGGTGATGGCGCGCCTGAGGTCCTCCCAGTCGAGCTGCCCGCTCTCCGCAATCACGCGCACGACGCGGATCGCGACGCCCCGCTCCTTCGCGAGCGCCTCCCAGGGCGCGCGGTTGGCGTGGTGATCGAGCTCGGTGACGACGATCTCGTCGCCGGACCCCCAGCCGCGGCCGAGCGCGCGCGCGAGATGAAACGTGAGGGTGGTCATGTTGGCGCCGAAGGAGACGTCGTCGGCGCGGCAGTTGAGAAAATCGGCGAAGGTGGCGCGGGCGTTGGCGATGAGCCTGTCGGTCTCCGCGCTGGTCGGGTATTCCCAGTGGGTATTGGCGTTGTGATGGAGGAGATAGTCGTTCATCGCCTCCACCACGGCGCGCGGGGCCTGCGTGCCGCCGGGGCCGTCGAAGTAGGCGACGGGATGGCCATTGTGAGTGCGGGCGAGCGCGGGGAAGTGGGCGCGGAGGGATGCGGGAGTAAGGGCGGATGGGGGCGGGATAGTCATGGGGATCATCGCCCGGGGCGCGATTTCCGGCGCGGTACCCTGTAGCTCGCCGCCGGCTCGCGGATCAGGAGCTCCGGCGGAATCGCCAGCCGCTCGTATAGCGCCCTGATCATCGGCAATGTCAGCGGCCGCTTTCGCGCGAGGACTTCGGATGCCCGGTTCTTGCCACCCAGCAAATCGGCGACATCCTTCTGGCGGAGGCCTTGCTGTTCCATCCGGAAGATGATGGCATCCACCGGATCCGGCTTTTCAAAAATGAAAAGCTGTCTCTCATAATCCTCAATGAGCTTGGCCATCAACTCCAGGCGCGCACCCGCCGCCGAGTCAGGATCCGGGTCCTTGCGCACCAGACGCTTGACCTCCGCGACGCACGCACGATATTGCTCGCTCGTCTTGATGATCCGGGGCTCGGTTTTCGGCTTCATGCGTCTCACCCGCTTAGCGTCTCTCGTTTCGCCTGTCATATTCGGCGTGTGTGCCGATCCAGTTCACGACAACGACCCGAGTCCGATAGGCAACGGTCACTTCAAGCCGATAGACATTGCCCCGGACATTGAAGATGACGGTGTTCGCGGCCAGAAAGCTTGCCGTGGAGTAGCGCTTCCGGATATCAGCCGGTGATGCCCACGACGACGCTTCGACCTCCGATAACCAGCTTTCCAGCCAGGCCCGTGCATCGGGATGTCTTCTGCAAAAAGAGCCGAGCCGGTCCCGGCCGACGACCTTCACTGGCCTGCAAGCATAGCAGTGAGTTCCCATTGTGGGAACTGCAGTCTGGACAGCAGCATGATTCCAAGCCTGCCGGTTCTTCCAGCCCGAAGCACCACGCAAACGGCAGCCATTTATGTAGATTGTTGATCGACGCCGAGAATCGCGGTGGGGGTGCCGACAAAAAGATTTTGGGCCAGATTTCTCATGAATCCGGCGGATTCCGGGAGACGGTGGAGATCACTTGCACCACGCTGGCATGCATCTCCTGGCACCCGCATTCGTCAACGGCCGCTATGGAAGTGCGGCGGAGGGTTCGACCGGTACCTCATCCTTGCGGGCCCAGGCCGCATAGCCGCCATTGTGGTGAGCGCCGGCCTGCTCCCGGGCCGCGTCCTTGCGCGCGTCGGCCATGATCCGGTCGATCTCGGCGCCCGTCGTCGCTTCGCCACACCCGGCCATGCACGCGAGTCCTGCGATCAACGCGAATGCGGGGAACGGTCTTTTCATGGGGTCCGCGCCGGATCAGTAGCGCTGGCGAACTTCGTCAGGCTGCGCCGAGCCAGCGGCTGCCCAGTATGAAGATCAGATAGACCACGAAAACAATCATGTACTTGAGTGCCCAGGAATATCTCGCCGCCCCAACGTCGGGCGGCCTTGGGCGCGATGGGTTATCCGAACCGCCCGGGCGGGGCAGGAGCGCGATCAATCGGGCGGCAACGGTCTCCGGGTCCGGGCGCGCCAATGGCCCGGCAGGCAGAGCGGCAATCAACGAGGCCAGTTTGCGGGTCGCCGTCGCGGCAGGCAGCCGCGCGAGTGCCGCGGCCTCCTCCCACGGGTCGACGTCCGACCGCGCCAGCGCCGAATTCACGCTGAGCAGCATGCCGTTCTGATCGTCTCCGATCGTTGCAAACAGGAAGGCTTCGAAGTCGGATCGAGGCACGGCGCTGTCCTTTGGCACGCGCCAAAGATAGTCCCGCGGGAGCGACCCGTCGGTACGCTGCCGCACGGATGTCACCCCGGCCGGCCGGGCTCCTTCACCGCCAGCACGCCATCGCCATTGAACTCCGTGGCGAATCCGGCCTGCCGCAGACGTTTCGCCACCTCGTTGGGCACGTCGCGGCCGCTGGTGAGCTTGTTCGGCGTGCCGGTGTAGTGAAACAGCCTGCCCCTGCGCCTGAGCACGCGGGCTAGCTGGTCGTAGAAGGCCTGCGAGTAGAGTTCGCCGGCAATGCCGAAACGCGGCGGGTCGTGCAGGATCGCATCGACGGATTCGGCAGGCAGCGCGGCGATCCGCTCGACGATGTCGCCCTGGGTCAGGGTCAGTCCACCGCCCGGCGCGGGCGACCAGGGATTGAGGCTGCGCAGCCACAGCACGTCGGGATTCTTCTCGAAGGAGAGCACCTGCGCGGCCCCGCCCTGCACGCACCACGCGGCGTAGTAACCGAGGCCGCCGCAGGTGTCGAGTATGGATTTGCCGCGCGGTTCGACCAGGCCGACTTTGCGTTGGGCATCCTCGTAAGGCGAGACCTTCGCGGTGGGCAGCATCTTGATGCCGTCGATCTCGAACGTCGGCGGCCCCCACTCCGTCGGCACCAGCTTGATCAGCGAAGTAGCGAAACGCGCCACCGGCTGGAAGGAGTCATCGGCCCAGTAGTAGACGGTCCTGTCTTTGCAGGCGTCCAGGTACGGGAACCGCCGGCCCTCCCAAATCCAGGCCTCAGCGCCCACCTCCACCGTGGTCGTCGAACGCTCCAGATCCAGCGAGCACACGACGGTGTGCGCGCCGGTGAGTGCCGCGGCACGCAATGAGTCGTGTACTTTTAGAGTTAACAGCGGCCCCATCATGGCCCCGTCCGCCAGGACGGCGTAGGTAAAGACCGCAGCACGACGGCTGGCGGGCGGGCGTAGGATGCTCTTCGCATAGGTCTGTTCATGGAGTCTCTTGATGCCGCACCTTCACGCCGTCGTCTGGCTCGACCACGCCGAGGCCCGCGTTTTCCAATTCAACGAGGCTGAAACCGAGTCGCATGTCGTCCATGCGCATCCCGACCCGCACGGTGTGGCGCATGGCAGTCAACGCGTGCACCATAGGTCGGGCGTGCGCGGCGGGGGAAAAGTCCAGGAGGAGCCCGATTTCTTCAGGCGCGTCGCCGCGGCGTTGCATGGCGCCGGCGAAGTGCTGATTGCCGGGCCCGGCGTGGCAAAGGCGGAGTTCGTCAAGCATCTTGCCACACATGACGAGGCTCTCAGTCATAAGGTCGTGGCGGTCGAGACCTTGGACCGCGCCACCGATGGCGAGATTGTCGCGCATGCGCGCGACTATTTCGCGCGCAGCGACCGGAACCGGTTGGGATAGGACAACGGCCGCGGCCTTGGCCTGCCTCAGAGGCCAAACGGGTACGTGTCCGGCAGGCCCTCGAGTTCCTGGGTCTCGAGCGGGGCCACGGCCCCGGTCTCGTCGAACCAGATGTATTCGTCAAACTGGCGCGGCAAAACCGCCTGAAAATAATGGCTTTCGAGTTCGGTCTCGGGCCGGTAGATCACGCCAATGGCGCGCTCGAGCCGCGGCTTCGACAACCGCTCGCTCAGCTCCGTCGGAACCGGCCCTCGCAAGGGCAGCAGGAACTGCGGAACGTCCGCTTCATGGCACAGCCGCTCATAACTCTCGGCAAGGGCCGGGCGGACGGCCTTGACCTCCATGGGGCCATCCCAGTTGGAGGCCGCCGCTACCGTGCCGCTGTTCGTCCCGAAGCCGACCAGGTAGGCCCCGGCGCCGAACTCCTTGCGACACAGGTGGCCAAGGTTATATTCGCCGCGCAGGGACATATCCGTCGCCGTCGAATCGCCCACATGCGAATTGTGCGCCCAGACAATTGCCTTGCTGTCGGGCCCGTGAAACTTGAGCAGGCTCTGCAAAGTCTCGAACATGTGGCTGTCGCGCAAGTTCCAGGAGGCGCGGGAGCCGTAGTACATCGTCCGGTAATAGCGCTCGGCACTGGCGACGAGGCGGGCATTCTGCACGGCATCGAGAAACCGCTCGCCATCATGCTCGGCATAGGCGCGGTGCTTCTGCATGAGGTCCGTGAGCATCGCGACCACCTCACGCTCGCAGGTCTGGTAAGTGCCCGTCAGCGCCGCGTGGCCATAGGTCGCAGGGTCCGACTGCCACGGCGTCAGGCATCCGTAGCGGTGGCGCGCGACCCGCGCCGTCTCGGGATCGACATCGTCCAGGTAAGTCAGGATCGAGCGGATCGAGTTATAGAGGCTGTAGAGATCGAGGCCATGAAACGCCACCCTCTTGCCGGGTTCGGCGGTGGCATTGCGCGCGCGCAACCAGTCGACCACCGTCCGCACCTCCCGGTTGCGCCACATCCAGACCGGGAAACGGGCGAACGCGGTCCATTCGGATGCGGGGTACTGCGCGTGCCGCACGTAGTGATCAATTCGCGCGGCATCCGGCCAATCGCCCTCGATGGCAATGAAGGTGAAGCCCTTGCGCTCGATGAGCTCGCGGGAAATCCGGTCGCGCATCCGATAGAACTCCGAAGTGCCATGGGTTGCTTCGCCCAGCAGCACGATGCGCGCCGTGCCGATCCGCCGCAGCAGGGGCTCGAGATCCGCGGAGGCGATCGCGTCGAACGCCTCACCGGAGGCCGCTATCGTTTTCGCCAGCGTCAGCTCGGCCGTCCTGACCGCCGGGCAACGTCCCGGTACAGCGGAGTCGCCCTTCGCGGGCGCCCAGCCTTCCTGTCCGACCAAGGGGACAAAGCGCACGTCCGCGAGGTCTTCCGTCTGGTAGTCGTGCTCCGCTACGCGGACCACGCGCAGCAATTCCTGGATCCGCCGATCACGGCCGACAGGGATCACCAGCCGGCCGCCGATCTTGAGCTGCGTCTTCAGCGATTCCGGGACCTCGGGGCCGCCGGCCGCAACCACGATGGCATCGTAAGGCGCGTGATCGGTCCAGCCGCGCGTGCCGTCGGCATGGAGCACATGCACATTCCCATAACCGAGATCGGCGAGCACCGCGGCGGCCTTCTCCGCGAGCTGGCCGATGCGCTCGACTGTGTAAACACTGCCGGCAATTCGCGAGAGGACGGCCGCCGCATAGCCCGAGCCGGTACCGATCTCCAGAACCTTTTCACCGCCCTCGAGCGCCAGAGCCTCGGCCATGAGCGCGACGATATAGGGCTGCGAGATAGTCTGGCCCGCTGCGATCGGCAGGGGCACATCGTCATAGGCGAATTCGCGCAGATCCGGGGGCAGGAAATGCTCGCGCGGCACTGCGCGCATCGCATCGAGAACCAGGCTGGAGCGCACGCCACGGCGCGCAATGTGCCGGTCCACCATAGCCTCGCGACGCTGCGCGAATTCGCTCTCTGTCACCGATCATTGCTCCAACTTGAAGTCCGCCAAGCCCCAGACACCCACTACCGCGGCGCCACCGGCCAGTAAGTTCGTGCCCATCCCCGCCGCTGCGGTTCGCATCGAGACGCTCGGCAGCGACCACCTGCGGGGCGCTTTCTCCTGCGGCGTTGCCGATCTCGACAATTATCTCAGCCAACGTGCCGGCCAGGATCTGCGTAACAACGTCGCCGCCTGCCGCGCTATCCACGCGTGCCCGCGGCACTGCTCGGCCGCCTCGCCGTCGACAGGGCATTCCAGAAGGCGCCGCTTCGGCGAATTGCTGCCTGTGGACGCCATGCGGAGGACGCACGACATTGCCGGCCGAATCCGCGCCATGCAACAGGGGATTTCGTATGCTTGGAGTTCATGCATGCGAATTAGCCCAGAACGGACCAAGTAAGACGCTATATAGACAGTGTTGCCGAGCATGGGCATCAACAGAATTTCCTTACCCTTCCCCAATATGCGACCTCAAGACTGCAAGGTCCTGTTTCGAAAGGCGAATCAGGAAGTCGTCGGGGAACCGATTGGCATTGCGGCGAACCTGCGCGTTCGCCGCGATCGCTGTCGATGCGCGTCGCCTCGTAGTTCGCATCGCCGGGGACGTGGTAGATCTTCGCGCCCTTGCCGTTGATGTTGCCCTTGATGCGGCACTGGGTTCCCGGAGCCGGCACAGTTTGCTGTAGGAGGGGCGCAAGCCCCGATCCCCCGATCTCCGCAACGCAGTCTGCCGCCGTCTCCGCGGAGTAGTCCTTCGACGGCACCTTCGCACCCGGCCCGGCCCGCTGCCGCTCGCGCCAGATCCACGGCGGTACCCAGAGCCCGGCCGGCTGCGACCAGAGTCCCCTGCGCGCCGCGCGGGCCTCCCCTTCGAGCTCGCAATAGTGCTCGTCGCCCGGCACCTGGCCGAGATAGCCGCGATAGGCCCAGGCGAATCCCTGCGCGATCATGTCCTCGTTGACGCTCGCGCCGCCGGCGTAGACGACCGTGACGAGGCGGTCGTAGCGGTCCTGCTCGACCGGCATCAGCTCCACGTCGCGGCCGGCCGCCAGGAGGCGAGCCGCTCCCAGGGCGCGCGGTTGGCGTGGTGATCGAGCTCAGTGACGACGAGGCGGTCACCGTCGATTCGCTTGTCGTCAGCGCTCGAGCGCCGCGCGGTCCCAACGCCCGAGGTCCGCGCCGGCCCCGTAGGTGCTCTGCATGAAATCGAGCAGCACGCGGTCCGGCTCGGCGGCACCGCGCACGTCCTCGTAGCGAAGGATGTAGCCGTTGGTCGGCGCGTTGTAGAAGGCGCCGGCCGGTTTCACCGCGGCCTGCTGGAAACCCGCGGGCTCGGGCGCGGCGTAGGCGTAGAAAGCGGGCTCGAGAATATTGTCGCCGCCCGGCCAGAAGCCGTGGCTGATGACCTCGTGCGAGTAGCCCTCGCGGGTGATCGCGTCGGCGCCCGGCATCTCCGGCGCGCGCCTGCCCGAGAACCGCGTTACCGCGAGGTCGAAGCTCCCCCAGAAGAAGTGCACCGGGCTGCACTTGCCGATGCAGCGCGCGCGGAATTCCTTGAACACGCGGTCGGCCTGCACCAGGAGCCGCCAGTGGCGGTTGGCGTATTCGGGGTCGTAGCTCTTGTGCGTCCTGTCCTCTGCAAAGGGGATGGGGTTTTCGACCTCGTCGGGTTTGGCGCGGATCGTGACGCCGAGGCCGAGCGACTCGAGCGTCGTCATGAGCTCCTGGTAGAAGTCCGCTACCGTGCGCGGCGCGAGCTTCATGGTCCTGATCGTGCCCTCGCAGGTCTCGATGACGAGCTCGTGCGCGATGAAGTCGAACGTAAGCAAGAAGCTCCGCGTGCCGTGTGGAATGGCAGAGGTCGTCAGGCCGCACGGCGTGACGTAGAGCGCGACCTGCCACCAGTGGTTGACGAGCGGGCTCTGCACGAGGCGCACCTTGCCGACGATCTGCGTCCACATGTGGAGCGTGTCGTATGTATCCTGCCAGTCGGCCAGCGGGAGTCGGGGCCAGGTGTCGGGGAGTGACATGGGGCTATGGTGCGCCTGGTCACACAATAAGTCCTCGGGAGAGGCGGGCTGCGCGGCCTACGACGTGAGCTTCAGCGCCACGAACAGCAGCCCGGTGACCGCGAGCATCCCGGATCCGAGGCGGATGGTGACCTTGGAGATTTCCGCCCGGATGGCCTGCGTTTCCTCGTGAGTTGCCAGACCGGCCATTTTGGTCAGCAGCTCCTGCTTTACGAGCTGGAGATCTTGTTTGGCGAGCAGCAAATCTGCCTTCGTCGCGATTGTCGTCGTCATGTCCCGCTCCATGGCATCGACGACCGCCCGCGCCTTGTCGTTCGGGACGTTGATGCTGACGAGCGCGTCGTAGAGAATCCGACGAATGTTTGAAGAAAGGGCGGCATCGGGGGAATGATACCGACCCGTACAAAGCTTCCGTCAATACCCCCGGTTGTCCGGCGGTATTTCACTCGCCGGGCGTGACTGCTGGCCGGCCGGGGCCCCGGGAAAAAACGCTGCGGCCAGCGCGGCAGACAGGAAAACGAGTGCTGTCGTGCCGGCACGGGCCATGACGCATTATGGCCCACGGCCCGAGCCCGATGACTGCGCCCGCCCATCTGCATTTCCGGCCCAGAACCACAGTTTCACCAAGCGAATCAATAGCCCCGCTTGCTTAAGCTGCCGATAGCCGTGTCCTTGCTCTGTACGGTAATTGGCCGTACAGTCCCTGTTGGAGACCACCCATGGCCACTGACTCAGGCAAAGCCGAGCGCTTCGACGCCCGCCTCTCCGCCGCCGAGAAGCGGCTCCTTGAAAAGGCCGCGCGGCTCTCGGGCCGCAGCCTGACCGAGTTCGTGGTGAACAGCGCGCGCGAGGCCGCGCACCGCACGATCGAACGCTACGAGGGCCTGGTCCTGGCCGATCCGCGGGACCAGGCCGCATTCGTCAACGCGCTCCTCAGGCCGCCGAAGCCGAATGCGCGACTGAAGGCCGCTGTCCGCCGCTATCGCCGCACCGCGGGCCAGTAGGCTCGTGCCCACAAGCAGCGCCGCGGTTCGCATCGAGCCGCTGGCCGGCCACCACGTGCGGGAGGCCTTCACCTGCGGCGTGCCCGAGCTCGACGACTACCTGCGCCAGCGCGCCGGCCAGGACCTGCGCAGCAACGTGGCCGCCTGCTACGTCCTCGCCGAATCCGCCGACGAACGCACCGTCCGTGGCTACTACACGCTCTCGAGCTACGCCATCGACGTGGGCGACCTGCCGGTCGCCATGAGCCGCCGCCTGCCGCGCTATCCGCGCGTGCCCGCGGCGCTGCTCGGGCGCCTCGCCGTCGACCGCGCCTTCCAGAAGCGCGGCTTTGGAGAATTGCTGCTGGTGGATGCCATGCGCCGGACACTTGAAATTGCCGCCCGGATCGGCCTCCATGCCCTGGTCGTCGATGCCAAGGATGTCGGCGCGGCGGCCTTCTACCTCGGTTACGGCTTCATCCCCTTCCCCAGCGAGGGGCTGCGCTTGTTCATGCCGGTGCGCACGATCGAGAAGGCGTTGGCGGCGATGCCCGGATAATTAAAGGGCGAGCTCCGGCATCGCATCCCACAGACGCCCGCTGCCGCTCGCGCCAGATCCACGGCGGCACCCAGAGCCCGGCCGGCTGCGACCAGAGTCCCCTGCGCGCCGCGCGGGTCTCCCCTTCGAGCTCGCAGTAGTGCCCGTCGCCCGGCACCTGGCCGAGATAGCCGCGATAGGCCCAGGCGAACCCTTGCGCGATCAACGCATGCGCGTCCCAGGCCTATTGCTTGCGCGGCGACGTGGCCATCAGCCCCAGGATGGCCTCGTAGACCTGATCGAACTGCCGTCGGGTGTCGGCATCGAGCGTGGCGACGGATTGCTTGAGAGTCTCCAGTTCCTGCGCCAGCTTTGAGTGCGCCGCCACTACCTGCCGCAGCCGCGCGAACGCACGCACGACATACACGCTCATCTGAACAGCACGAGGGCTGTCGAGAATGGTGGCCGCCATGATCGCGCCGTGCTCCGTGAAGGCCAGCGGCCGCTTGCGCCGGCCGCCCCAACTTGAAGTCGCATTATGCGACTTCAAGATTGCAAGGTCCTGATTCGTCAGGTTCATTAGGAAATCCGGAGGGAACCTCTTGAGATTCCTTCGTACCTGCTCATTCAGCCTTCGGGTCGGCACCCCGTAGAGTGCAGCAAGATCGACGTCGAGCAGGACGCGCTGCCCGCAAACGACGCGAAATGGTCGCCACAATATCCTCCGGCGGCTGTAGTGCGCGGGGCATCCGCAGAGATTGCTCGCCGTGATCGAGTGCAGCCAGCTGTGAATCCGGCGGATTCCGGGAAATACGCGGTGAGGAAGCCGGTATTTCTCTAAGATCACAATTTGTGATCTTAGAGAGGTCACACCAACGCCGCACGCGAGCCTTGTAACGGTCCTCAGACCCTCAGTTTGAGCTTGTGCAAATTTTGCACAAGCTGGCCCGGGCTCAGGTGAGTTTCAGCGCGGCGAACAGGATCCCGAGACTTACTATCAGCATGGAACCGAGCCGGACAGTCATCGTCATCTCGAGCTTGGCACACTGAATTTCCATGTCCTTGCGGATCAAGTCCATCCGGGCAATGAGTTCCTGTTTCAGCAATTGCAGATCCGCTTTCGTCGCGATCGTCGTCGCCATGTCCCGCTCCATCGCATCCACCACGGCCCGGGCTTTATCGTTCGGGACGTTGATGCTGATGAGCGCATCATACAGCGAGTAGAGATAGTCCACGGAGTGCCTCATGGCGTACCTGCCGACGGTGTCGGGGCACGATACCGAAGGCCCGTCCGGAAACCAGCGTCGTTTCTGTTGCGTTGCCCAAGATTGAGAACCGAGCTACCGCACCGCCCGCCACCCCGCCGCCCTCGCCTCTTCTTCGGTGCAGAACCAGCGCTCGCCGCGCGCGGTGTCGATGCGGGTCGCCTCGTAGTTCGCCTCGCCGGGGACGTGGTAGATCTTCGCGCCCTTGCCGTTGATGTTGCCCTTGATGTCGCAGCCGGCGCCCGGAGCCGGCACAGGTTGCTGTTGTGGGAGCGGCTGTAGGAGGGGCGCAAGCCCCGACTTCCTGCCAATCTCCGCCATGCACTCCGCCGCCGTTTCCCCGGCGTAGTCCTTCGACGGCAGCTTCGCGCCCGGCTCGGCCCGCTGCCGCTCGCGCCAGATCCACGGCGGCACCCAGAGCCCGGCCGGCTGTGACCAGAGGCCCCTGCGCGCCGCGCGGGCCTCCCCTTCGAGCTCGCAGTAGTGCTGGTCGCCCGGCACCTGGCCGAGATAGCCGCGATAGGCCCAGGCGAACCCTTGCGCGATCATGTCCTCGTTGACGCTCGCGCCGCCGGCGTAGACGACCGCGACGAGGCGGTCGTAGCGGTCCTGCTCGACGGGCATGAGCTCGACGTCGCGGCCGGCCGTGAGGATCGCCCGCAGCGCCGCCGTCGCCTGGCGGCCGTAGGGTGCCTGGGCTTCCGGGGCGTCGATGCCGTGGAAGCGCACGCGAATTTCCCCGCTGTCGAGACGTACGTCGGCGGTGTCGCCGTCGACGACACGGACGACGGTGCCGGGCAGGACGAGGTTGGGATCACTCGCCGGGCGTGGCTGCGGGCCAGCCGGGGCCCCGGGAAGATACGCTGCGGCCAGCGCGGCAGACAGGAAAACGAGTGCTGTCGTGCCGGCACGGGTCATGCCCCATTATGGCGGATGCCTGGGCCCGATCCCGGGTTGTCCTCGATGCTGGAACCATCCGAATTCAGGCGACGTGCCGAAGGTGACGCATGATCCGGAGGTGGAGCGGCAGCGCGACATCGCGAACCGCGGCAACCGCGATGTCTGCGACGAGCCCGGCACCTGCACGAACGTCGACAATTCCGCGACGCATTACTGGCGCGATTACAGCGGCCACACCGTTGCCGGCCCGGAGAGCGGCTATCCGCCGGACTATTCGGGGCAGTGGAAGCCGGTGAAGTGAGGGCATGAGACTGAGGGCATCACTGCAAAACGCATGTTGATCTCTAGCATCTCAGTCACGGCTCTGGGACCACCAGACCGCATCGAGATGGACTCTTGCCACTTTCCTCTTCTTTGCCTCAGCCTGGGCGGCTGCTTGGAAGAGACTGCTTAACTTCGGTGTAACGTGCCGTACACCAGGCCAAGCAGGAAGCGCGCCTCGGCCCGCCGCGCGTTTCAGGCACAAAGCGGTTACCGAATCGAGAGGTACTTCGAAAGCTGCCTCGGAACGCCGAAGTTTGAACGCTTCGCAAAGATGTCTTGAATAAAGGCAATCGCGGAGAAAAATGTTTAGTAGCTTTCGCGCGACGCCCCAGTGACGAGCGGAACGAGGAAGCTCTGAAAGCAATGAACGCGTGCTGGCGTCAAGGGCCCGGGTAAACGCGGCGGGACCGGCACTGAAGCGAGACAGTTCAAGACCGCGCATAAAGTTGCGAGCTACCGCGACTACACCAACATTTCCGCGACCGCGGCTGGCCGACGCCGTAATCGCAACTCTAGCGGTGCGACTCTGGATGGCTTGAAGCAGTTCGCGCCGCTTCATCTACAAGCACCTAACAATGCCGCCTAACGATTGAACTCACCGGCGCATCGCAGCTAGCGCGTCCGCTGACCGGTTGTTAGATGCTTGGCAGATCGCTTTCACTTCTTGTGCCTCGAATAGACGACCACGCGCATACCCTTGTATCGCTCAAGTAGCGGACGTAGCACGGCGTCGTCCTGAGCTACCAGTGCGACAGATTCAATGGATCGCGGCCTAAATCGTTTCATCAGCTGGGCGGAGAAGAAGACTTGACCCATAAGGTACATGCCAAGGCGTTCTGCCTTTGTCTGTACCACGATGATGTCTTTGCCCTCGATCTGTACCTCGGATTGACGCGCACGTTTGGCGGGTCCCCCCTTGACTATGACGGCATCGAGAACCCGTGTTCCACACTTCTTGGAGCGCGGTACGGCGCAGAACTCTTCGATCAACGTGCCACCGACCTGGCGCCAGTACCAGCGGGTCATCGGCGTTTCGTGCTTGCTCATACCGCGATCATTCTAATGCTGACGGTGGCCCCTGACCTGAGACCCAACATGACGAAAATTTCCTAGCTCTTCGGTCTTCGGCCACCAGACCTTATGCACTCCTCCATCGTGTCGAATGGAAGGAAGTTCTTCGTCTGGCTATAAGAGGGACTGCTGCTGTCATGACAAATTCCATTGACCGACTTCTTAACCGGCGGTCCTGCACTTGGCTCTTGCCCCTTTGGATACCGGCCGCCGGAATCCAGGCAGTCCTGCATTGTCTTGTAGGGCGTGAAGTCGTTGGTCTGGTCGTAGTATGCGGTTCCAGGCGCGTGGCAGATTCCTGTTGAGGACTTTTTTATCTGCCCGGTCGCGGTGGTGTCGGCCGCACACGCGGCCGGCACCGCAAGCCAAGCCGAAATCAGCAGCGCTAAGATCTTCTCACTGCCTCTGAAATGTCTCATACCGCGCCTCCAGGCGCATAGGGTCAGGTCGATCACAAATCTTGGTTGGTAACTCAATTCTCACATTATTCATCTCCTGCAATCCGTGCAGAAGCATCGGTCCATCGCTTTCTTCCATGATGTCCCGGCGCACTTCCACCCGGTAGTCCGGCCGGATGGCGAAAAATGAGCTGTCATACGCGGCATGATGGAGCTTGCACAGGGACAAACCATTGCTCACCAACGGCTCTCCCTCGGGATCAGAGTCCGCCACAATATGCGCGGCGTCGAGAAGGCTCGTGTGCCGCAACCGACACACGGTGCACTGCTCACGGTAGGCGATTAACACCCGATCTCGAAATGTTCTCTGGTGGATACGCTGACGAACCACCCGCGTGATGTAGCCGCGACGGATTTCATCGTCCGCGTCATCACTCTGATGGGACAACTGCAAGGGATCATCTACGGCGACCGTGAACGTGAGCTGGCCCGGATCGTCATGGACGATATAGACAGGCCATACAGCCAAGTACCGGCCGGGCACGGTACTGTGAAAATAGATCAAGGGCACGCGATCCCGCATCGCATCGCGCAAGCCGCGGTTCTCGTGATGCTGCGGGTCAGTTCCGCGATATCGATAGAGAAGATACTTCCCTTCCGGATCGAACGCGTCCTCGTACGGACCACCCGACGTCGTAGTGATTGTCAGCGGGTAATGCCGAATCTGCGCCGGCTTGAAGATGCCTTGTGGGCCGACCAGCCGTACCTGCTGGCCATTGAACGGGAATCCCTCTCGCAATACTTGCAGAGCAAGCACGTCATCGCTTTGCGCATCCGTACGCGCCCGTAGCCACTGGAAAGCGGCCATTCGGCAGGCACTGCTGGCTGCGTCTTCCATCTCGTTCGCCGGCAGCATCATCGATTACGGTGAGAATACGTGCTCGTTGTGCCAACGCAGGAACGTACCGTCAGGCTGATCAGAGACCGTCTCCGGTAGGACCGCAAGCTCGTGGCCGTGATAGACGTAATAGTCTCGCCCGTTGTCGAATTCCTCGCGAATGCGCCGACTCACCTCTACGTGCTTATCAGGCGTTACTGTGATGTAGCCCCTGTCGAACAGGATGTGCAGGTCAGACCTCAGTAGCAGCCCGTTATAGACCCGATGCGGTCCTTCATCGGCGTAGGGTTTGATGTGCGCGGCTTCTAACACCGGCAACGTGCGCTCACCGGTGATGGCACAGCGGCGACTGTAGGCATCGGTGACCAAGATGCGAAAGGCTCCTTGTCCCAGCCGAGCTCGGGCTAGGAATGCAGCACCGTAGCGAGCCTCAGACAATTCATCTCCGACACGTTCCGCAGGTGTGCCTCGGCGCTGAAGAACTGAATTCCAAATATCCGCACCGATCGGATCCTCGGTGGAGTACGTCTTTCCCTGGACGATGTTCGGCGCCCAATCACTTGGCACCGGAATCCAATCCGACTCTTCCCAAAAGAATGGCTCTGTCAGAAGCGAGCAGCCGATGATCGGGTCCTTATCTGCGGGAGATATGTCGCGCCGATATTTGGATACGCGTTTCCGCAACATCTCGAGATCCGGGACGCCGTTTTTCTCTCCGAACGCTTCCCACGCCAGCGACGAAGGCAAAGGAGTGTGGCGAACGAAGAAACCACCCCCGACGATAAAGTTGGTTGGACTGTGTAGTTTGAACAGAAAAGGCTCGCCTGGCTGGATGGCCTTGAAACTTCGTCCCCCGCTCGGCTGCCAGAAGTTAACTTCGTCCGGGTGGCGCTCCCGCAAAAAGAAGAACCATTCCTTGTCGGTGACGCCTATGTAGAGTTTCACCAGTCGACTACCACCAACCGAAGTACGGCGCCAGGCTGCTCTGGACGTGCGGATCTCGCCCTTGAGCAGCTTCTGCAGGAGCTTGGTCGCGAAGTTGCGCTGCGGCATGCCCTGCGGCCAGGAACTCATCCGACAGGATGGAAACGTCCGGCTTCTTCAGCCCCGTGTTCAAGCAGGACTCGCGACTGTCACTTCAGGAAATGCGGAACTGCCGCACCAGCCCCGCCAGCGACATGTTTTCTTGGATCGCGTCGTGCGGAATAAGCGCATAGGTCCATGGTTTCCCACCGTTACTCCGATTGTAATCGGAGGCCATGGCGCACCACTTCACTGCCACCTCTTTCTTGAGCTGCACCTCGGCATCCTCGAGTTCGGACTTCCGCTTTGGCTCCAGCATGAAAATTCCATCCGCTGTCTCGGCCACGAAGTCGGGCTGGTACTCCGGATGCTCGCCATTCCACCGGTAGAAGATCTGGAATTGCCCCTTCGCCGGCTTGAACCACCGGAGGGAGTCACGTTCGAGAATGGCAGCCAGCAGTCGTTCAGGATCAGACTGGAACTTCTGGACCTCATACAGGCACCGACGGAAACCGCCGAACAGATATCGGCCGATGTTGCTCTTGTCGGCCGGTGCCACGCGGTACTCCACCGTAGGCTCCTGCACGGAGGAGGTGTAGGCGCTGCGCTTCAGTTCTGTAAAGCCCTTCGTTACTTTCACTTCGTAGCCAGCGGCATCCTCCCAGTAGTGTTCCTGCATTTGGGCATGGACGAACCGGGCGATATCTCGCTGGTAGCAGCGGAGGACACGAGTCGTATCATCCTCCGAGAGATAGGACTGAAGATGCCGCACTACCTGGCCAGCCAGGTCGTACAGCAAGTCGGCATGGTCATCATAGGCGACGTCGTCGAAATCCACGAGGCCGCTGACGATGTAATCCTCGGGCCGCACTTCGGTCGCGCCCCCTCGGCCGAGCGCTACCACGGTGCCCTCCCCGGTTCGGAGTATCTGTATCCAGAGATCCTCCGACACAGGCGCGTACCGCAGCGTGTCGAGTTTCAACTGAAACGGCTTGAAGCCGGACTTCACCTCACCCCTGGGCACCACCAGAATCCGCGGGATGTCGATGGTACCCTGCGTCATCAGCTCCGTCGTTTTCGCCACGACGGCCGCGATGTCCGGTTGACGACTGATGCCTTCCAGTTCCATCTGTGCGGGCTGATATATCTCCGTGACGGCTGCGACAATCTCCGCCTGAATTTCGGGCTTGGCGAGATGCGCCAACGCTGGCAAGCGCTGTGGCTGGCTCTCAAGCGTCCGGATCACGTCACGCGTGAGCTGTGCCACTTTCTGATCTGCGGCATCCTGGAAAGCCCGCTCTCCATCGGCACCGGCGACGAGCGTGCCAGCCGTTACCTGATCAGGGATCAAGCCCAACAAGTTATCGAGCCGGGATTGCGAGACCACCGTGACGGTGCTTTTGGCGAGGTCGGTCGGGTCAATAACGAGGGCCTGCAGGCGAATCGGAGAATCCGACCGACTGGCTTCGTCAACGATCTCCTGAAAGCGGTCGTGGGCGACGATATTCAGGCGGTCCACCGACGGGACACCCGTGCGCTTCCCGTAAGGCAACCGCAACCCGCGACCGATGGACTGCTCGATCAGAATCCTCGCGTTCGCGGCGCGGAGCGGCACAATTGTGTAGAGGTTGGTGACGTCCCAACCCTCCTTGAGCATGTTGACATGCACCACGATTTCGGTGGGCTCGTCGGTATGCTCCACCTTGAGCAGCCGTTCCACCATGGCGTCCTCGGCGGCGCCGGACTGGCTGGAATCCACCTGAATCACTTTGTCCTTGTATCGTCCATCAAAGAAAGCGTCCGATTGGATCAGAGCCACCAGCTCAGCGGCGTGAGTCGTATCCCGCGCGATCACCAGCAGGAACGGCTTGACGATGGAGTTCTCGGTCTCGCGCGCGTAGGTCTCGAGCTCGACCTTGACACTTTCGTGCAGCCGGATACCGTCCTCCAGCTTCAGCCGCTCGATCTCTTGCGGTGACATCCCGGCCGCATTGAAATCCTTGCGGGTAACGACAGCCGGCTCCTTGACGAAGCCATCGGCCATGGCCCGGGCCAGCGGATAGTCATAGACGACATTCTTGAACGCTACGGCGCCGCGGCTCGACTCCACGAACGGCGTTGCCGTCAGCTCCAATCCGAGCACCGGCTTCAGTTCGTTGATCGCCCGAACGCCGGCAGACGCCCGATACCGGTGGGACTCATCCATGATCAAAACGAGATCCGGGAGCCCAGCAAGATAGTCGAAGTAGCTTTGGCCGATGTACTCCGACAGCCGCTTGATGCGCGGCGATCTGCCGCCGCGCACCTCCGAGTTGATCTTCGAGATATTGAAGATGTTCACGCGGACGCCGCCGAACAGGCCGGCGGTCGCCGGGTCACGCTGGTCGTAGTTGTCCCCGGTGATGATCGCCGGCGGCTCCGTCGCGAACTCGGCAATTCCCCGGAACACGTACTTCGGCGTATTGGGCGTGAAGTCGGCGATCAGCTTGTTGTAGATCGTCAGATTCGGCGCGAGCACGAAGAAGTTGCGAATGCCGTGCGCCAGATGCAGGTAACTGATGAAGGCGCCCATCAGGCGCGTCTTGCCCACACCGGTCGCCAGAGCGAAGCACACGGAGGGAAAATCCCGCTCGAAGTCCGTGACGGACTGAAATTCGCTGCGAATGACCTCCAGGGCAGCGGCCGGATCGGCATCTTTTCGCGGCGGCACGATCTCTACCAACCGGTCGAGGATCTCGAGTGACCGGCGCTGGGGCGGACGCAGGCTCAGCCGCCCGGCAATGGAGTTGACCTCGGATTTCATTCGCCGCCTTCGGCCTCGAACAGCGCCTGCTGGCCAGCCTCAGGGGGCTTCTGCGGCAGGTTCTCCACCTTCAGGCTGTAGTCGTCATGACCCCACTCGCAGCGGGACAACACCTGTTTCGGGATCTTCTTGACGGTGAGGTTGGCAAATCCGTCAGCGCTGGCGCGAAATGCTGTGCATAGAACGAGCAGGCTGCGGTCCTGCGCCTACCTCGTCGCTCAGTTGCTGAAGCTGCTCCTGGCTCAGATTCTGCGTGGTGACGTAGATGAAGTCTCGCTCCGTGGAGTGGCCGTGCTGCCAGTACACCGAGTCGCTGGGTGCGTACGTGAATCCCTCCAGCTTGCACAACGCTTCCGCCAGCATCGCGGCGTTGTATTCCTTGTTGATGACCCAATTGCCCCACTTGTCCTGCTCCAGGAGCGACGGCGCAAGCCGGTAATAGCGGAAGCCGCCGCCGCCCTTCCAGCCGACGGCTTCGGTGATCCCGCCCGGGTCTTCGCCGTCGATCACCTTCTTCAGCCGCGGGATGATGTGAGTATGGCAGTGCTCCCCCAGCTCGACCATGATCCAGCGGCGGCCCATCTTGTGAGCGACGGCGCCGGTGGTGCCGGAACCGGCGAATGAATCGAGGACGAGGTCGCCGGGGTTTGTCGCAATATTCAGAATTCGCTCAATCAGTCTCTCCGGCTTCGGAGTATCAAACGAGCTTGCACCCGGAAAGAGCGCTCTCATCTCATTTTTCGATGTGCGATTACTTCCCACATCTTCCTTTGTCCACAATGTTCGGGGAACAAGATCTCCGACTTCAGAAAGGTATCGCTTAATGCTCGGGCGTGCATTGCGGTTTGGCCCCCACCAAATGCGACCATCCTCGTCGAGTTCTCTCAGGCGCTCCTCAGAGACTCGCCAGAATCGACCCGGAGGCGGTGAGAAGGTCCTGCCGGTTGGCCCAGTAATCGTGTACCGGCCCTTCGAGTAAGGCTTATTTGCATAAGGGTCGCCAGGTAGCCATGTACCCCTCGGATCGTCATCTGGGTTGGTGTAGATTGCATTCGCTTCCTCAGTCCTTTCCAATCGGCTCGGAACCCACTCTGCGCTCCGCGAGAAAACCAATACGTGATCGTGATCAGTCGAAAACTGACGCGCAGAGTTCCGGGGAGAATCCGCCTTCTCCCAAATGACGTTGCTTACGAAATTACTGCGACCAAAGATTTCATCGCACATCACTTTCAGGTAGTGGGCCTCATTGTCATCAATCGTTATCCACAGCGAGCCGTCGTCGGACAGCAGGCGCCGGACAATCTCCAACCGGTCTCGCATTAGCGACAACCACAATGAGTGCTCTAGTCCATCGTCGTAATGCTCGAAAGCGCTGCCGGTGTTATATGGCGGGTCGATAAATACGCACTTCACTGTGCCCGCAAAATCGGCCTCAAGCGCCTTCAACGCCAGCAGGTTATCCCCAAAGATCAGCCGATTATCGAAGATGTCGTTCTCCGTCACCCGATGCTTTGCGTGATACGACTTCTCGGGGTCACCCAACAGAATCCGCGGCTCCAGCTTCGGCCGGTTCTCCTTGCCGATCCAGGTCAGCTCGAGCTTGTTGCCTTTCTGCATTTGACTCGCCGAAATCTGTCCCGTTGTGAATTCAAGGAGTCTGAGAACTATGGGCGCCCAATAGCCCGGCGTGGTGAAGCAGCTCCTCGATTACTACACGAAAGCTCAGCCGTACCCTGTCGATATCTTGCTTTTGCGCATGGTAGAACCGGCCATGTGCCGACAAGTTGCCCATATCTCGAAGCTCCGGCAATGCTTTTCGCGTATTTCGGGAAAGGTGCAAAGCAGACTCAGAGAGGGTTCGCGTCACCAATTCCGAAAGCTGCACGGTGCTTCCATCCGGGCTCTTGATCGCCGCAGCCATGTCCTTCCCCTCAAAGGCCTCGATGATCGCAATCTCAAAAAGTCGCCGCATCATTACGGCGCAGGCGTCGTACCAACCAGCGGCGAAGCAGCCGTTCATCTGCCGGCCGATCGTAATCAGGTAACCGCGGCGAGAACTCACAAGAATGGTCAACGGAAATAGCGAGTCGTCATTTGTTGAAAATTCGTCCAGCGACCTGACTCCGGTCGTTTTGAGCCGGTACGTCAATTCCCGAGCGGCATCCCTCCGAGCGGTCATGGGTGTCCTGGTCCCAAAAACAAGTTCGATCAGTTCAGCGATGGCAGCAGTGTCCCCTAGCGATGCCGTAGCCAGTCCACGAAAGGCATTCGCGGCATCGGCCCGCAACTCCGCCAATTTGTTGCCGTAATAGTTGTCGCCGCTCAGACTCTGCCTGTTTCTTCGTGCCTTCTTCGCAAGCGCCAATGACTGACCAGTCAGGCGTGCTATCTCGGCAACAGGATCGGCCTTACTATCCGGAGGCGGCTTCGTACTCATGCATTACCACTCGGAGTACGTGTAGGTCTGTTTCTTCCCAGCGCCTGATGTCCTTTGTCGCCGCAATCGTTTCTGCTGACATAGACTCTGCAGTGGGCCACTGAGACTTGTCAGGGGAATATGGTGTCCGCGATTCTCCAGCTCTGCCTTCACATCAGCGATAGTCTTGGGCTTCTTAAAAAAACCATCCGCGATCAGTTCTTGCACGTACGCACGGGGTCCCGCGCGCGATCCACCAGTCGATTTAGCGGCCGGATATTTCCTCTTGGCGGCTTTATTTCTAGTTGGCCGAGAAGTAGCCGATCCTTTCAAGAGATCATCTAAAATTTTTTGAAATGCAATCCGCTTCAATTCTGGGTCCCGCACCGCCGCCACCGATTGCTCCGCTCGAGCAACGAGTTCTGCATAGTCTGCTCGCAATTCCATTAAAGTCTCCTCACCGCGCTTCCGCACCAAAAGAACGAACCATTTGCTCCACGGCTTGCTTTCCCGCACCGGTAAGCTGGTATTTCTTCCTCGCCTGCCGGGTGTTCCCTTCCTTGCGGCGTTGGATCACAAGTTGCGGCTTTTGTACCTTCAACGAATCCAGGGCTCTTGTGATATTCCCAACCCTGTGGCCGAGATGCTTGAGCTCGCTATTGAGCTTCTGCGCTTCCAAGTCCGTAGCACCCTCGACGAACTGAAACCAGTATCCAACCACCAAGGCCTTCTGTGCGTCCGACTCCGGCGCTGCTTGCGAGTAGAACTCCGCCAGTGTCGTCGGCATCCCGCCCAACGGTGCTGTCACGTCGTCAGTCGTCGCAGCAGCCCGCGGACGTTCGCCCTCAATCTTCATATCCCGAGTGGTGGAACTCCTCCCAAACCGTTCGATGGCCCACCTCAAGACACGGCTTCGAACGTCTTCCTCCAACGATCCCAAAATGGACTCCAGGCTCGCCATCGCGGCCACCTCAGGGCTAAGGTTCTTTTCGGTGGTCATGTGATCGACTCCGTCGTGCAATATACTATTGCATCTTATATTGCCGAATCATTGCAAATAATGCAAGACTCTCGCGGTCCGGCCAGCCGGTTTGGGGTCAGCTTAAAGGGACCAGTGAATCGTCAGCAGGTCTTTCGATGAAACCGTTTGCTGTAGCTTCCCCTCAATCGCTGCGATCAGGCTCTCCCGCTGCCGATCCACCTCATCCTGCGCCTCGAACAACGTACGGCGCTTCTGGTTCCGCAGAGCTTCAAGCGCCTTGACCTGCTTCTGTCCCGCCAGCTTTTCTTCCAACGTGGACAACGATTTCATGAGGCGCTTCGCTTCTCGAATCTGCCGATCCAGTTCTTTCAGCTCACGTTCCAAACCTAACTTGAGATCATCCGCCCAGCCTTCCAGTTTCTCAGTCTCAGCCTCGAAGAACCGATGGTTGCGTTCACTGATATCAGCGAGGATCTCGCCCCGCCGTCCCTCAGTAATATCAGCCAAAGGGGATCCGCCCTCCCGCGATGCTGGCCGAATGACTTTGCCCGGTAGTGACAGGAGTCGCCGGGCGACTTCTTCGTCCAGAATCTGACCATCTGCGGTCGTCGCGGCGAAGGTCAAGTGATCTTCGGCTTGGTCGAGCGCCGCAACCGTCAGGACCGTCACCTGCAACTGGCCCGCCTTTCCCCTGAGCGGCTCCAGGAGACTGACCTTGCCGTCATGGGCGCCGTAGTCGAACCGCAATTCCGCTTCGGGTAACTCGCGGCATTTGGCCGCTTCGATCAGGTTGTCTGCCAGCGGATGGCCGAGCCGATAGGTATGCGCCTCACCTGTTCGACGTGGCAGCTCATAGAGGCCCAGCGGAACGTCCCTGTCGGATGCTCCTTTTGGAAGCCGGCTCAGCCGGAACGAGGAATCGTCCGGAAACTCGGCATAACCCTTAAGTTCATGGCGGGTCAGACGCATCAGCAGTTGCTCGAATCGGCCCAGCACCTCGCGGGATGCAACGTCCCGAATCCGCAGCTTCTCTCTGACCTCGTCATCGAAATGCTCCAGGAGCTTTCGGCGTGTCTGGGTCATGGCCTCATTGATCTCAAGACCCAGCTCCAGCTGGAGCTGATCAAAGGCTGCGGAAATCTCGTCACGCTTTCTGCAGCGCTGGTAGATGCCAGCGATACGCTTCTCGAAATCCACGCCTGATTCGATGACCCCGAGTACCTCATCGCTGGTGCCGAATACCCCATCGAACAGCTTGAACTTCTCCGCCAGCAGTTCGAAGACCCGGCGGTCTGCCTCGTTCTTCCGATTGAGGAAATTGACCACCACGACATCGTGCTTCTGCCCGTATCGGTGGCACCGGCCAATGCGCTGCTCGATACGCTGCGGATTCCAGGGCAGGTCATAGTTAACGACGAGCGAGCAGAACTGAAGGTTGATGCCCTCGGCGCCCGCCTCGGTAGCGATCATGATCCGGCCTTGTTCGCGGAAGTAATCCACCAGCGCCGAGCGCATGTCCGCTGAACGCGAGCCTGTGACGCGATCGGACCCGGTGTGCTCTTCCAGCCAGGCAGCATAGATGTCCCTGGACCTCGCGTCAGAATTGGAGCCATTGAACAGCACGATGCCGTCGGCGAACGGACTGTCAGCCAGCACCCGGAGCAGATAGTTCTGGGTGCGGCGTGACTCGGTGAAAATGATGGCTTTCTCTGCAGCGCCGAGCTCACGAGCTTTGGCAAAGGCAACTTTCAATGCCTTGACCAATACCTTGCCCTTCGCGTTGTGCTCTATGGAGGACGCCAGCTTGGCGAATTCCTCGAGGTCCGCGATCTCCTGCTTGATGGCGCGAATATCGTCCTGCGACAGCGGCTCCTCGGGTTCTTCACTCCACTCTTCAGCGGTTTCGTCCAGAGCCTCGTAGTCCTGATCCAGCTCGTCTTCCAGGGATTGCGCTGACTCCTCCCTTCGTAGCTTCACCTTCAACCGTTCCGCAATCGAAGTCAGCGCGCCGGCAATGGCGAATGTTGAAGACGCCAGCAGCTTGCGCAGCACGAGGGTCATCAGAGATCGCTGTCCGGAAGGGAGCGCCTGCAGATTCTCGCGGCGCAGGTATTCCGACACGAGATCGTACAAGCGATCCTCGGCCTCCTCGGGCGTGAACTCCTCCAGGATCGGGTGACGGCGTGTAAAGGGGATGTAGGCGGTGACCTGGCGCCTCAGCGTCCGGTGGCAAATTGGCCGGAGACGCTCCTTCAATATGCCGAACACACTCGACTGGCTCAGGTTGGTGAATTGGTCCTTGAAGCTGCGGAGATCGCCAAAGGTCCGCTCGTCGACGAAGCTGGCCAGCCCAAAGAGCTCAAGCAGCGAGTTCTGGAGCGGCGTGGCGGTGAGAAGCAGCTTCTGCCGATCTTTCAGCGCCTGCTTCAACGTATTCGCGATAACGTTCGCCGGCTTGTAAACATTGCGCAGGCGGTGAGCCTCGTCTATGACGACGAGGTCCCACGGCGTATTGGCAACGTCTGCAGCCTTGCTCCGGGCAAACTGGTAGGAGCAGATGACAATGAGGTTATCGGCCTCGAAGGGCTTGAAACGGCCCTCGCGGATCGCGGCGTTGTAAGACTTCGCCTCCAGAATCGTGCACGGCAGGAAGAACTTTTCGGTCAGCTCCTGAAACCACTGTTTGCGCAGATTTGATGGCGTGATGACCAGAATGCGCCGACGACGTTCTGCCCAGCGCTGCGAAAGGACCAGGCCAGCCTCGATGGTCTTTCCGAGACCCACTTCGTCCGCCAGAAGCGCGCCGCGAGATAGCGGCGACTGGAAAGCAAACAGCGCCGCATCGACCTGGTGGGGGTTCAGATCCACCTGCGCACTCGCCACTGCCCCGGCGAGCTTCTCCAGGCTGTCGGAGGGCGAGCGCTTCGTCAGTTCCCATGCGAAGTACTTGGTGTGGTAGTCGGTCAGATTCATGCAGATCCGAGCCGAGAATCAAATCGATCTAGCCTGTCCATAAACCTCTTGGGAACTCTACAGATTCATTTATGGGATGTGGTTTCCTTCTCCGCTGCGAGACGACCGACGTTAGTGATAGCCCAACCGGAGCCCTTCCTTGCCTCAATCCAACCTTCTGCTGTCATATGCTTGCGTGCGCGCCGGATCATCACCCGCCACCGCTCACGACCAGCCACCATTTGGCGATCCCCCGTTTTCAATTCCCCGCCGAAACTACGATGCACAGACGTCTCTATGTCGGGAAGTGTTGCTGATCCGCCAAGCTCAACGAGAGCCTTGAGTATGGGCTGGTAATACGCCCATTGAGGTGTTCGGGCCTTAGCAATTGCCGAACCCGCACCCTTAAGAGTGCGCCACCGTTCTCGAATGACATCAACGTCACCTTTAAACGACTGCACCTGCCGTCCACGCTCGGCCAGTGCCTCCGCCCCGGCATAGTCACCCTTGGTCATTAGCTGGCCAGCCGCCAGATTTATCGCCCCCAGCACCGCCTTTAGCTCTCCGCGCAATGTCTGCAACGCTCGGTCGACCGCTTGCACTCGCGGCAGTTTGAGTTTCCCAGGGATTTCCGGACACCAAGTTAGGTGTAATGATGCAACCGGAGGTGTCCGATGGGAAGGCGAGTATTCAGCGCCGAGTTCAAGCGGGAAGCAGTGGCCCTGGTGCGTGAGCGCGGGGTAGCGATCCGGCAGGCGGCAGCGGATCTGGGGATTCACGAGGGCGTCCTGGGCCGCTGGGTCAAAGAAGTCAGAGGCGATCCGAAGCAGGCATTCCCGGGGCGCGGGAAGATGAAGCCGGATGATGCCGAGGTGGCGCGTTTGAAGCGGGAGCTGTCCAAGACCCGCATGGAGCGCGACATTTTAAAAAAGACGATCGCCTACTTCGCCAAGGAACCGCGGTGAAGTTCCGGTTCATGGCGAAGCATCGGGACATCTGGCCGGTCCGGATGATGTGCCGCGTGCTGGAGGTTTCGGCTAGCGGCTTCTACGAATGGTTGAGCAGGCCCGAGAGCGCCCGCGCCCGGGATGACCGGGACCTGCTCGGCGTGATTCGCACGAGCTTCGCGGAAAGCAGGAAGACCTACGGTAGCCCGCGGGTGTGGCTTGATCTCTACAACTGGGGCTATCGCTGCAGCGTGCATCGGGTGGCGCGCCTGATGCGCCAGGCTGGGATTCAAGGCCGTTCGCGGCCACGTAGGCAACCGGTGGACATTGGCGAGCGGCCGGTGTCGGCGATCGCACCGAACGTACTGGATCGGCGGTTCACCGCCGAGGAACCGAACCGCAGCTGGCTCGCTGACTTCACGTATGTGCCGACCGGCGAGGGCTGGCTGTTCGTGGCCGTGGTTCTCGATCTGTGCTCACGTCGCGTCGTCGGCTGGGCCATGAGAACCCGAATGACCGCCGAGCTCGTGATCGACGCGCTCCTCATGGCGATCTGGCGGCGCGGTCAGCCGCGGGAGCTGCTCCACCACTCCGACCAGGGCAGCCAGTACACGAGTGAGGAGTTCCAGCAGTTGCTTGCCGCGCACGGTGTCACCTGCAGCATGAGCCGCCGTGGCGACGTCTGGGATAATTCACCGATGGAGAGTTTCTTCTCGAGCATGAAGATCGAGTGCGTCAACCGACAACGGTTCAGCACTCGAGATCAGGCCAGGGCCGAAGTGTTCGATTACATCGAGCGGTTCTACAATCCCCGGCGCCGGCATTCGACGCTGGGCGGGATCAGCCCGATGGAGTTCGAGAAGCAGTTCGGTCTTGCTTAGGCAGGTGTCCGGGAAACCTTGGGAAACTCATTGTGTAGCACCAGATCAACTGGCTCATCACAAATGAAGCAGCGCCCGTGCTGTCGGGCGGACAATTTCTTCTCGAGTTCAACCCGCTGTTCATTTGAGAGTCCTGCTAGATACCTAGACTGTCCCATAAACTTCCTCGAAGCCGCAGCAGCTTCCTTCAGCCAGATCAGAAGTGCCCCCGAGAGCCCAAGCAGTTCTCAGCGTTTGGATCCCAAGCAAGTTGTCGGGTCCGCTCTTAGGCAGACACATTTCTCTGGCTACATTTGACCCCACTTTGCATTGGCCAAGCGCTGATCAGCGTCGATTACTTCGTCTTCTTGAAGACTACCGATTGGCCCGGCAACAAGAGAATATACCTATCCGACCTCGAAGCATTCAGCTCTCTATTGCGATAACTCCAAAAACCTACAGAACCCATCCGCCATCTTCATCTGCCGCGGCGTCCGGCACTCCGGCTCAAACAACGCCGGGCTCCCCACCAGGATACACAGCGCCCGTGCCCGCGACGTCGCCACATTGAACCGGTGCCCGTCATACAGGAACTCCATCCCCCGCGGCGTATCCTCCGGGTTCGAGGAGGTCATCGAGTAGATCACCACCGGCGCCTCCTGCCCCTGAAACTTGTCCGGTCCGATCCGGCCCCGCAGATCGGAATCCCCTCAAGTAGCGCTCCTAATGTGACCCGCGGCCGCAAAGAACGCCATCCTTTCAGGCATGATTCCGCCCTCGACCAGGCAGACCTACATGGAAAAGCGCTCGCCCCTCAGAGAAAAACCCCTCCGCGCCCCCGGGGAATCGGTCGACGAGACCCGCCGGCAAATATTTGTAGACAGGGTAGCGGTGCCGGTCACGTTGGCTGGAGGGGCGATCGTACTGGCCGCTCTGGAATGGTTTCGCGCGTATGCGGACGTACCACCCCAACCCTGGGCCTTCACCGTGCTAGCGGTGATGGCTGCAGGCTACGCCGCCTATCGAGTCCGGCAGGGGCTGCCTCAGCTCAAAGCCTTGCAACTCGCCAGCCTAGGTGAAAAATCCGTCGGCCAGATGTTGGAAACGTTGCGCAAGCAGGGCTACCAGGTGTTTCACGACGTTATCGGACCTGGTTTCAATATCGATCACGTCCTTATCGGACCTGCCGGCGTATTTACGATCGAGACCAAGACCCATCGCAAAAGACCCAATGCAAAGGTCCTCTTTGATGGCGAAACTCTGACGATCGACGGGCGCAAGCCTGATCGCAATCCGGTCGTCCAAGCCCAGGCACAAGCTCGTTGGCTAAGTCATTGCCTCGAGGAATCGACGGGGTGCCCTTACCGGGTAAAGCCCGTCATCCTGTTTCCGGGATGGTGGGTCGAACAGACCGGGCGAGACAGCATGCGCCACACCTGGGTGCTCGCGGCCAAAGCGCTCCCCGGCTTTCTCGGCAAAACAGAGGCGACCCTCGACCTTGAGCGCGTCAGCCAGGCTAGCTTCCATTTGTCGCGGATCATTCGGGCGGCCTAGGCCCACCAGCTCCGAGAACCTGCAAACCCATTCGCGAAAGCAAACACTCTTCTTCAAGCTGGCGATGTAACCATGGTACGTACCACGCTTTCGGATTTGGAGAGCGGGTTTCAGAACGACAGATTCCGAGGATTGAACAGCGTTCTCAGACAAGTGCGCGCGATGAAAGCCAAATTACCGGGTTGAGCTGCCGGAGACCAGCGGAGTTCACCAACCTAGAGAGTTCTCCGCCATCTCCAAAAACCTGCAAAACCCATTCGCCATCTTCATCTGCCTTGGCGTCCGGCACTCCGGCTCAAAAAGAGCCGGGCTTCCCACCAAAATGCACAACGCCTTCGCCCGCGACGTCGCCACATTGAACCGGTGCCCGTTGTACAGAAACTCCATCCCCCGCGGCGCATCCTCCGGGCTCGACGACGTCATCGAATAAATAACGACCGGCGCCTCCTGCCCCTGGAACCGGTCCACCGTGCCGATCCGCCCCGCCAGGGCCGGCAACGCCTCCGCCAGCGCCGCCACCTGCGCGTTATAAGGCGCGACGACCAGGATGTCATCCGGCGTCAGGTCGCGGATCTCCTGGTTATGATCCCGGAAGCGCCCGCAAGCCAGGAGCTCCCCGGCCAACAAGGCAATGGCCGCCACCTCTTCATGCGCCCGCGCCTGGTTTCCCGCATGGCTGACCGGCAGATACCGCAGTCCCGAGCCGCTGAACGAGAGGCGCTTGCCCTCCTTCGCCAGGATCGCCTGCCGATCCAGTCCCGGCCGCGCTTCCAGCCGGCCCTCGTAATACACCTCCGAGGTGAACGCGGCGATCGCCGGGTGCAAACGGAACGTCGTGCCGAGGAAGAGGCCCCGGTTCGCCGGCATCGTCTCCGCGCCATCCAGCCAGTGATACAAGGCCGACGCCTCGCTCCCCTCCGGGTGGGTGCTCTGCAACGGCTGCTCCAGCTGTTGCGGGTCGCCCAGCAACACCAGGCTGCGCGCAGCGGGGGCCGCCGCGAGCACGTTGCCGAGCGCCATCTGCCCCGCCTCGTCCACGATCAGCACGTCCACGGCCTGCGCGAAATCCGGCCGCGCCCAGGCCCAGGCGGTTGCGCCCACGACGTCGAAGCTGCCGTCCGCGATCCCGCCCAGCAGCGCGCCGTTGTCGCCCACCGACTCGATGCCCCACGGCCCGGTGTACGCCTCGTCATGCTTGCGGGCGGCGCTCAGCGCGAGGCCCTGCCTCTTCGCCTCCTCCGCCGCGCCCTCCAGCAGCTTCAGGATCACCTTGTGGCTCACCGCCGTCACGCCCACGGTGAGCCCGCGGGATGTCAGGGCACAGATGATCTTCCCGCCCGTGTAGGTCTTGCCCGTGCCCGGCGGGCCCTGGATCGCGAGCACCTGGCCGTCCAGCGCCAGCGCGATCCGGCAGGCTGCCTGCTCCGTCGTCTCCCCCGCCCGCTGCAATGACGGTTCACCCTTTGGTCGCGGCGACTGGCGCAACAACAGCGCCTCCGCCGCGCGGAACGGCGCCTCGCCCGCGAACCCGCGCGCCAGCACCGCCTCCCCGAAGCGCATCAGCGACTGGCGCAGCACGCCCGCATCCACGCGGTTGTGGAGGATGACGCCGGAAGGGTGCAAGTGCGCCGCGGCCTGGCGCTTCTTGATGTCGATCGTGCGCGCGCCGTAGTCGACCGCATCGACGGTGCCGATCTGCTGCCCGGTGGAGAGATACACGGCGTCCTTCGCGCGGGCATCGAGCTCCTGCGCCGGGAAGCGGTAGCGTTGCAGGGGCGCCTTGCCGTCCTTGAGCACGCGCACGAACGTGAGGCCCGTCAGCGCGCGGCGCTCTTCCGAATAATCGGCCTCCTCGAGGCCGAGCAGGCGGTAGTACTCCCACCACGCCGCCTTGTCCTCGCGCCGGTGGAATTCCATGAGATGCGCGAGCACGAAGCGCGCCCGCTGGTCGGCGCTGCGCGCGTCGGGATCAGCGGGGACGTCCGCCAGCAGCCCGTCGCGCAGCCGCTGCAGCTCCTTATCTAAGTCGCTGATCTCCTCCGGGGCCTCGCCGGCCTGGGGATCGGGACGCGGCAGCTCGTGGCCGGACCGGAGCACCTCGCCGCGCAGTCGTTCCAGCCAGTCCCGCAGGCGCTCGGCGGACTCGCAGTCCTCGCGGTTGTAGTCCTCGACGGTGCCCTTGTGACCCTCGACCGCCTCGTCCCAGTCGCCCGCCTCGATGGCGTGCTCGATGAGGCGGCGGCTCGCCGCCGCCTCGCGCAGGTCCTGCGCGCGGGCATAGCCGAAGAAGGGCTCCATGTCCTTGATCGAGTAGCGCTCCACGCTCGCGATGAGACTCCTGCGGAGCACGGTGTGCAGGTCCACGAACGCCTTGCCCCGCAGGAGCGCGTCGAGCTCCACCTCGCGGGTCGCGAAGCGCCCCATCAGGCGCTTCAGCGCCGCGGGCTCGTAGGCCGCGAAGTGGTAGACGTGCGCCGCCGGGTTGCGCTCGCGGGTCGCGGTCGCGAAATCGATGAACTGCTCGAACGCCTGGCGCTCTTGCTCTAGCGTGCGTGCCCAGAGCGGCGTGTAGGCCGGCCGCCCATCCGCGCCTTTGCAAACGTACCCGGTCAGGTACTCCTGCACGCCGTGCTCGGCGAAGTGACTGCCCTCGAAGTCGAGGAAGATGTCGTCCGCCGCGGGCTCCGGCAGGAGCGCGAGGCCGTGCTCGGCGTCGAAGGGCTCCCGCAGCTCGTGCAGTCGCGCACCCTGCTCGCGCCCCCGCCACTGGATGCGCGCCTGGTCGCGCGCCCGGGCGAGCGCCTCGCGCGAACCGTGCGAGGGCTCGGGCACCTCCTCGAGCTGCGCGAACTCCGCGAGCTTCTGCACGCCGAGCTCCCGCAGGCTCCTGATCTGGCCGGTCGAGATGCCGGCGACGTAACACAGGGCATCATCAGTGCGCCGGCGCTTCTCGCAGTCCTGCCACCACGCGCAGAGATCGCAGTGCGCGACCATCTCGGGGTAGGTGTCCGCCGGAGACTTGATGAAGCCCTCCATGCCCCGCTCCAGCAGGCGGAAGTACGCCGCGTAGTCGTCGGTGCGGTACGCCAGCGGCTCGAGCTCGTGGCCGGGCGATACCACGTACATCTGCCCGGGCCGCCGTCCCTGCAACTTTCCGACGAGGTAAGAGTAGACGCACAACTGCAGGATCGTCCCCGCGCGGGTCTCGCGCGCGAGCTTGGCGTCGATGACCTCGTAGGACCATCCGCCGAGTTCGCTCGGCTCCGGGATCTTCCGCAGGAAATCGGCCACGCCCGACCAGGCGTCGTCGGCGAGGGTCGCCTGGTAGAGGATGTCGGCGCCCGCGCGCATGGCGGCGAGCGTCTCTTCGTGGCTGAGCGCGGCGGCCGGCTCGCCGGGCGGCGGCGCGGGCTTCGCGGCGATGGACAGGCCCTGGCCGCGGAGGTGCCCGAGGTAGGCCTGCTCGTGCGCGATGCCGCGCGCCCGCAGCTCGTCGATCATCACGTTCGAGCGCTTCGGCTTCTCCGCCTGGTCGCGCGCGGCGCGCAGGTCGAGCGACGCGAGGTGCCGGCAGCTCAGGAAGTTGCTGAGATCGGAGGGCGCTAGAACGACACTGCCGGATTTGAGCCGCATGGCTGCCGAATACTAGCTCACCGGCGGATCTCTGAAATCCACGCAAAACGCCGGCTTTCGTGAATTGGCGGACCGCGCGCGGCACAGTAGCGTACGGGCATGCACGTCCCCGGAGGACACCATGCCTCGCTATAATCCCCTCATGCGGAACGAGTTCACCGCGATCATCGAGCGCGACGGCGATTTCTTCATCGCCTATTGCCCCGAAGTGCCCGGTGCCAATGGGCAGGGCGAGACAAAAGATGCCGCGCTCGCGAGCCTGGGCGAGGCGATCAGCCTGATCCTCGAGGACCGCCGCGAAGACGCGCTGCGCGGCCTGCCGAAAGACGCCATTCGCGAGACGGTCATCGTCGGGTGAAGCGTGGCGCCCTGCTGCGCCATCTCCGCCGGCATGGTTGCATCCTGAAGCGCGAAGGCGCAGCGCACTCTCTCTGGATGAATCCCGCCACCGGTGCAGTCGAGGCGGTGCCGCGACACACCGAGATCTCCGATCGCCTGGCGATCAAGATTTGCCGCGGGCTCGCGGTTCCTGATCCATGAACCGGCCACACTATGTGACCGCTTCGCCGCTCATCGGCGTGCCGCAACGCGAGGCCCGCTACCTGGGGCCACATAGATAGAGAGTGACTCTGGTCATATTCAGGTTATTTTGTGGTTGAATTATGGCTGTACTAGGGCTACGGTGTAGTAACCGAAGACTGCCGGGAACACCCCAATGGCCTCGAGCCCCACAGCCCTCTTCAGCAACGTCGGCAGAACCGATCCGCTCGAGTTCTGGACCAAGCACGGCCTCGATTACAAGCGGATTGCCGAGTTTCTGGATCTGGACGCCGGCGAGCTTTCGCGGCTTAGTGGCGTCAGCCGGAAATCGGTGCGGCTCGACTGCCGCATTCCACGGGATCTGAAAGTGCGCCTCGATGAGATCGCCAACATCTGCACCCTGGTCGCCGAGTATTTCGGGGGCGATGCGCAGCGCACGGCGCTGTGGTTCACCGTGAAGAATCCGATGCTGGGGGAAACTTCGCCACGAGACATGATTCGTGCCGGCCGCGCCGCCAAGCTCTTGAAGTTCATCATGGAGGCGCGCGACGCGAATACGGGGCGTGGCGCGTAGCTCAAGGCGCATCTGGCCTCGCCGCTTGGCACGACGAGGCGCAAATGCGGCCAAATAGTGTGGTTTCCAGCATAGAATGGCACGCCAGACGGGGCTAGCGTATCGGCATGCTCATCCAGGAATCCCGCCGGAAACTCATCAACGCCATCGTGTTCTTCGCCCAGAACACGAATCACTGCGGCAAGGTGAAGCTGTTCAAGCTTCTTTACCTGCTCGATTTCAGCCACTTCCGGGAGACCGGCCGGAGCGTAACCGGTCTCGAGTACCTTGCCTGGAAAATGGGTCCGGTGCCGCTCGACCTGATGCAGGAATGGGACCGGCCGGAACCAGATTTCGCGGCCGCCATAGACATTCAACCTGAGCGGGTGATCGACTACACGCGCGAGCGCGCCGTCGCCAAGGCGCGGTTCGATGACTCGCTGTTCACCAAGCGCGAACTGCGCCTGATGGGAGATCTCGCGCAGCGCTTCCGGGACGACTACACCCAGCCGCTCGTCAACATTACCCACGAAGAGCGCGGTCCCTGGGATAAGATCTGGGATTCGGGCCACGGCAACAACGAGCGGATTCCATACACGCTGGCAATCGCGGACGACGACCCCAACCGGGACGCCATTCTGGAAGCCGCGCGCGAATACGAAGGCATAATCGCAGCCGACTCCCGCCATCACTGATCCCGGCGCGAGCCAAGCATGCGGCCGGGCTGGATATACCGTCACGAGACTTTCTACGTCGACCGCGAGACGGGCCAACTTCAGCCGAAATTCCTTGTCGCCCTGACTAAGACTCCGGGCGGCGACATCGTCGCGCGTCTGCTGACGAGCCGGGCACACGGTCGTCCTGAACATCCGCCGTGTTACCACGGAGATCCGTACCCGGGCTTCTATCTCGGAGTTCTGGGCGGTCCGCTGACGACGAAGTCCTGGGTTGACCTGCGGCTTCTTGACGACCTCGATGGGCGCGACGCGTCAGATCTCATCAAGAAAGGTGTGATGCCCGAGGTCATGCAGGTTCCCGTTACGGCGCTTCCCGCCTTGCTGGAATGCGTCGCGGGTGCCAACGATACGACTCGACTACAGGAACGTTCCATTCGCGACGAGCTGGCGCGGCTCCGGATAAGCCGCTGAACAGGTTCTGGAAAAAAAACGTTACACAGCTGTGATCCCCTATTACCCCCAAGGTTACCCGCTGCCGCACAGATCGCTCTGGTCATAGGCCCAACTTACTCGCCGTAACGAAGCTCGGTGTTGCGCAGATAGCATAGCTTCTGATGAAACCCGGTCGAATCTTTCGGCGTTCGAAGAATGCTGGCAGAAGAACTGCCTCGGCGCCTTCGTCATCGCGCGCGAGGCCGGACGGGCCATGCTGCCCGCGAAACGCGGGACGATCGTGCTGGTGGGTTCGACCTCGGGACTGGTCGGCCGGGCGGATCACCTCAACCTGGCCGTCGGCAAGTTCGGGCTGCGCGCGATCTCCCAGGTGATGGCGCGAGTTATGGCCAGCGAGATCGATGCCCGCCCCCACAACGAGCGGTTCTGGGAGCACTGCTGAGTTCGCTAGTCAGGCCGAAGCCAGGTATCTCTAAGTTCGCCAGCTCTGGCATGATGTCCCGTAAGCATCGAGACAGACGACACCATTGAAAGGAGCGTGCCATGAAAGTCACGGTTATGGTCCTGGCGCTGGTCATCTTGGCCGGATGCGAACGAAAGGCTCCGCCGCCGCCGGTGCAGCCCGCCGCTGAGGACAAGTCCAGCGTGGAGTTGAAGCTCGACACCAAGAACGGTGCCGTCGAGTTCAAGAAGGAAGAGGGTAGCGGCGACAAGACCGAATGAAAATTTTGCACATGCTGATTGCCTAATTTCTCGGTAATCCGCGCGTCTTTGCGGCTGCAGTGCCGGAGACTAAGCATCGGCCCATTGGCTTCACGGTTGATATCGACCGAACCGACGACTGAAAGCCTGGCCCATAATGATGGCAATTCCCCCGTGGGCTTCGGTCCACGGGTGGCGGGGCTCCGAAAGGGGCCCCAGCCTTTTCAGGGGTCAGCAACCGGAGGGCTCATGCCTCGCTGTAATCCCCTCATGCGGAATGAGTTCACTGCGATCATCGAACGAGACGGTGATCCTGAACGGGTCAGGAAATGGGAATGCTGAAAAGAAAGCCGCGACCGGTTTCCCGGCCGCGGCTTGCCAGACCTATTTCAGCCGGGCTTAGTACCCAGGCTTCGGCTCGGCGCCCTTCTTCGTCGGCGACGTCACCTCGATCGTGGTGGCGGTCTTCAGCGTCATCACGACGTTGTCGCCCTGCTTCATCGCCTTGAACTTCTGCACGCCGGGGCCGACCTCGATCGTGTGCGAATTGCCGGCGGGGCCCTGCAGCGTGACCAAGCGCTGGTCGTAGTCAATCGCGGTCACCTTGCCGGAAACCACCGTCTTGTCGACGATCACTCCCATCGGCTTGTCCCCGAGTGGAGCGCCCACGGCGGCGGTGCCGCCCGAGACGTTCGGCGCTGCCTGCCCCGCAGGAAGCACTTCGATCGTCACGGTGTCGTCCTGCGTGGCGGTGACGATATCGCCCACCTTGATCTGGTCGAAGTTCTTCACGGCCGGCCCGGCCTGGATGTCGACCAGCCTGCCGTCCGCGAGCTTCAGGGTCACCCAGCGATCCTGCTTGTCGATGTGGGTCACGGTCGCCGTGCGGGTCATCGATGCGGTGGCCATTCCGGCGGGCTTGTCCGTCTGGGCCTGCTGGGCGAGGACCGGTGCCGCGCTCAACGTCGCGAGCACGACGGCGGCCGATGTTGAAATGAGTGATGCGAAGTAGTTCTTCATGATATGCGCCTTCCCTTTAAGAGGCCCAGACGATACGCCCTGCCATCTTGACCTTCAATAAGGCGTGCCATCCTTGTGCGAGAACCCGCCGCCCACGCCGCCGGCGCGGTCGTAGCGCGACGGGTTGAAGCGCATGTCGATGTCGGGGTACTCGCCCCAGTCGGCGTCGTCGCGCGTGCCGATGGCGAGGAACGTGGCGTCGCGTGCGCTCCTGTTGATGAGGTGGTGGCCGTCGCGGAGCCCGGCCTTCCAGCCGGCGCAGTCGCCGGGTTTGAGGACAGTCTCGCCGCGGTCCTCGATGAGCACGAGCTCACCCGAGAGGACATACACGAGCTCATCTTCTTTGGCGTGCCAGTGGCGCTGGCTGGACCAGGCGCCCGGCTTCAGCGTGACGAGATTGACGCCGAACTGGGTCAGGCCCGCCGCGATGCCGAGGCGCAACCCCTCGCGGTCCCGGCAGGGCGCGTCGAATGGCGGCGGATAGCTCGAGCCCTTGAATCCGGGCACCTGGGTGAGATCGATCTTCATATCCGCCTCCGAAGCGAGGATGACAATCCTGCAACCATTACAAAGGTGCATCGCGGCACGAGTATGACGCGATCGCACGCGCGCCAAAATAGATATATAGTCAGGTCAACGGCTCTCCTGACTCGTAAGAAGAAAGGAGCCAGAACGTGTTCACGCTCGACCGTCTGCCGGCGCTCGCAGTCCTGGCGGCACTCGCCGCGATTCCCGCTGGCGCCTCCGCAGCGCAGATCAATGTCCCGGTGACCCACCCTGCCCCGGCGGCAAGCCTGCAGTCGCACGCCGAAGATGGCGGCACGGGCGCGGTCCCGGCATCCCTTGCCGGCAGCGCTGTGAACGTGCCGCTCCCGGAGTCCTTGCTCCTGTGGGTGACGGCGGTCGGCATCGTCGCTTACCGCGTGCGCCGTCGCCGGTAGACCTGGCGCACGCCCGCAGGGACCGCGCTGGCCCGACGCGCCGGCGACAACGCCCCGGCACGATTCGGGAAGACGTGATGTGCATTTGACCTGAAGCTGGCTCCGGAGCCCACGCTCCGCAACAATAAGAGCGTGAGATCCCCCCCGGCACTCATCATCGCACTGGCGCTCCTGGGGGCCGGATGTGCGAGCGCGCCCCGCCAGGTCGAGTCGCCGGAAGTCTCGGCACCGCTCGTCGAGCCGCTGCCGTTGCGCATCGGGGTGCGCGTCGCGGGGCCGGTGCGGAGCTACGTCTACGACGATCCGCTGACCGGAGTCGGCTACCGGCAGGGTGAGCCGATGACCCGCGCGTTCCTCGCCGCCTGCCGCGCCAGCTTCGCGGAGGTCGTGGAGCTCCCGGACGACGCGTCAGCGCCGTATGCGGGGCTCGATGGCGTGGTGGAGCTCGCGACCCTGGAGCTCGACCGGAAACCCGTCAGCACATCGCACGAGATGACGGCCCGCCTCGAGGTCACGCTCTCCGACGCATCGGGCGCGCCGGCCGGGAGCTGGAGCGCGACGCAGGTCGTGAGCGACGAGGAGGTCACGGGCGACCCCGGCGAGCCGCTGAAGCGGCGGATCTCCGTCTACGAGTCCCACCCGAGCCTGCTGATCGAGAAGTCGGCCGCGGCGTTCCTGCGCGAGTTCCGCGATGTCCCGGAAATTCGCCCGTGGCTCGAGGCGCGGGGAGCGTACCGGCCACCGTTCCCCGCCGCGGCGGCTGAGGCATCGAGCCCACCCCGGCGCGGGATCCACGTGACGAGCGACGTCGCCAGCGACTCGATGCGCCGCTGCGTGCTCGACCGACTCGTGCACGATGTGCCGGGCCGGCATTTCCTGCTCGGCCCGGCCGTCAGACGGGCCCTCTACCCGTGGCTCAGCGACCGGCCGTCCACCGATGTCGCGATCGAGCGGCTCACGGCGCTGGTGCACTCGCCGGCGGCGCAAGCCCGGTTCGACGCACTCGGCCTCGGCACCATGGTCTTCGTGACCGGCGCCACCAGCCAGGAGCTGCACGGCGGGGGAGCCTGTGGTGCAGGGTCCGGTGGCGGCGGGTGTCTCGGGCTCTATTGGGGTGACAGGAACTCGGTGCTCGCGGCGCGCGTGTTCGACATCGCGAAATTCCAGGCCGTCGCAAGCTCGCAGGCGAGCAGATCGGGCGCCGTCCTGGTGCCGATGTTCCTGCTCCCGCTGCCCTTCATCCCGGCGACGCAGACCGCCGCATGCGACGAGGTTTCGAAGGCCGTCGCGAAGGCGCTGCAGGAGTAAGGCGAGCGTCGCAACTCGTCTTCGAGCGCCGTCATCTCGCTCAGCAGCCGACGGATGCGTTCGTTCACCCGCGGCCGCTTGATCGGCCTTCGATGCGCGCGGCCCCGAGGTTCATCGTCGTTCTCCCTCGCCCGGCAGGGCATCGATCTCGAGCTCGGCCGCGAGCCAGTCTTCGAGCTCGTAGCCGGGGATGAAGCCGCGCTGCTCGGCGCGGAAGTAGGCGGCTTCCGCGATCAGCCTGCGGCGGTCCTCGCCGGCGAGGTGTACCCGGCGGGCTTCGTTTTCAGCCTGCGCGCTCATGCTCTTCCGTCGCGATGGCGACCTGGTTCGCGCGGAGGGGTTTTCTGCTGCCATGCTCTTCCTCCTCTGAAGTTTTCCTGGCAATCGGGGACGGAAAATATTACGCCTTCCGGAGGTGAGTGGCGTGCCGACGGCATGGGCTTAGGCGATCGTAGTGCCTCCCTTGGTGCGCTACCGCACAGAGCAATCCCGTTCACCCTCATACAGTTGGCGTTGTCGGGCCCAGGCCAGCCCGTAGATCAGCAACCCCAACGGAGTGAGCCCGTGGGAGACCGAACCAAACGGACCGAATGCATCTGCGTAGCGTGCGGCGCCCCGTTCCTCGCGTTTTCGGCAAGGGCGAGGACGTGCACGGAAGTCTGTCGCAAACGGCTGTCTCGCCAGGAGCAGAAGACGCGACAGCCGGCACCCCGGTGGCTCGGCATCCCTGGACGCGAACGAGCGCGCGCCACAGGGGTTGCTCACTCCGTCTCGCCAATAGCGGATTTTCTACGGCGCGCCATCCCGCGTCCCGATCGCGGCATCGCAGGTTAAAATGAATAGAGGTCAACGCCCATGCTAGAAACCATTGCCGTAGTCCTGATCATCCTGTGGCTGCTGGGCCTCGTAAGCTCATACACCATGGGCGGCTTCATCCACATCCTGCTGGTCATCGCCGTCATCGTGATCGTGTTGCGCGTGATCCAGGGTCGAAAGGTTATCTAAATGGACTCAATCAGAATCCTGGGATTCGCGTTGCTGATAGCCGGCGCGCTCGGACTGGCCTATGGCAGCTTCAGCTACACGAAGGAAACGCACGAGGCGACAATCGGTGACCTCGAGCTCTCGGTCAAGGATAAGGAGACCGTCAATATTCCCGTGTGGGCCGGCGTGATCGCACTGGCCGCCGGCGGCGGGCTCCTGCTGATGGGGAACCGCAAGGTCTAGGCGTAGGGTCGCGCCTGCGATCGTGACCGGCCCCCCGGAGCCCGTCGCTCGCCCGCCGGGTAACGGCAGGAACTGGCCGCGCGCGCTGCTGGCCGTGTTCGCGGCGATTGCGATGCTGCACTGGGCGCGCGTGGTGTGCATCCCGATCATGCTGGGCGTGCTGATCAGCTACGCCCTCTCCCCGATCGTCAACCTCCTCCAGCAATGGCGAATTCCGCGCTCCCTCGGGGCGGCCGTCTTGCTGCTCGCAATTGTGGGCGGCACCGGCACCCTGGCCTGGTCGCTCGGCGACGACGCCGCCGCGTTGATCGAGACCCTGCCAGACGCCGCGCAGAACTTCCGCCGCACCCTGCGCAGGGAGGGCGTGACCTCCGCCGGCGCAATCGAGAACATGCAACAGGCCGCGAACCAGCTCGAACGGGCCGCAAATGAAACCGGGGTCCAGGCATCCGCCACGCCAAGCGGCGTGACGCGCGTGCAGATCGAACGCCCCAAGCTGAACGTCCAGGATTACCTCTGGACGGGAACGCTGGGTGCAGCCGCCCTGGCCGGTGAGGCCTGCGTCGTGCTGTTCCTCGCATATTTTCTGCTGACGGCGGGCGATACCTTCCGGCGCAAGCTGGTCAGGATCACGGGTTCCACGCTCAGTGAAAAGAGAATCACCGTCGAGGTCCTCGACGAAATCACCAGCCAGATCCAGCGCTACCTGCTGGTGCAGGTCGTCGCCAGCGTTCTGGTCGGTGTCGCGACATGGCTCGTGTTTCTCTGGATCGGGCTCGAGCACGCGGCGATCTGGGGCATCGCCGCCGCCGTGTTCAACACCATCCCCTATCTCGGCCCGGTCGTCGTCACCGGCGGCACGGCGCTCGTGGCCCTGCTCCAGTTCGGAACGCTGGAGATGGCCGCGCTCGTCGGCGGCGTCTCGCTGCTCATCACGAGCCTGGAAGGCTACCTCCTGACGCCCTGGCTGACCGGCCGGGCCAGCCGGATGAACGCGGTCGCCGTATTCATCAGCGTGCTGGTCTGGGGCTGGCTGTGGGGCGTGTGGGGCCTGCTGCTGGGAGTGCCCATCGTCATGATGGTCAAGGCCGTGTGTGACCGGGTGGAAGACTTCAAGCCGGTCGGCGAGCTGCTCGGGGAATAAGGCTCCTCTATCTTTTCCCGACGACGACCCGGGTGACCTGGCTTACATCGCCGCCGTGCCCGGGACGGCCGGCGCCTGCTGTCGCCGCACCTCCCTGCGCTTCATGTCGAGGTACTCGCCGCGTTCGAGTTCGTGCAGCTGAACCGGATAGCGTTCGATGCCGGCGTACCAGTCGTTCAGGCGCTTCTCGAGCCGCTGCGGTCCGGGTGTCGACAGCGCGCCCAGGTAAGCCTCGATCGCCACGTAGTAGCGCATCGTGTTGCGCTCGATGATGCCGCGCATGCCGCCGACGTAGACGGGCTGGCCGCCGGCCTTTCTGCCGACGATGCTGAAGCCCACCTTGCCGCGGGCGATCGTCGACAGGTAGCCCTGCGTGGCCACGCGGGCCGTCAGGCCGTACGCGTAGGAATACGAGAGGTGAAGAAAGCTGTGACCCGCATCGAGTGCGGTCACTTCGAGCGCTATCCGGTAGCGGCTCGTGCCGAGCGGGCCGTCTTCGGCGTTCAGCGTCGCCTGCAGGTAGTCGGGCCTGACCGCCACCCGCCTGAAGACAAACTCGACCGGGTAGGCGTCGGCCAGCGGCTGGTCGAACTTGCGCCCGATGCTGACGCTCAGGGTGTCGCCTGCCCTGGAGGTGGAGGCGCGGCAACCCTTGACGTTCAGGTGCAGGATCAGGATGTCGCACCAGTTGTTCATGTCCTGCAGCGCCCGGCCGGCCACGGCATAGGGCTGGTCGAGCACGGCGTAGATGTCGCCCTGCAGCTCGCCGGAGCGATCGCTCGATTCGAGGTAGAGCGGGCGCTGGAAGGCGTTGCTGGCCAGCTGCTCGCGCAAGACCGCGTGGCGTGCCTGCAGCGAGGCCGCGTCCTGCGCGTGCGCCAGGGGCATGCCGGCCAGCGCGCCGAACACGGCCCATAGCGGCAATTTCACGAGGCTCATTCTGGCATCCTCAAAAAAAATCGCCGCGCAGCCCTTTCAGGGATGCGCGGCGGTATTTTAGCGATGATCCAGTCGCTTAGATCGTGAGGCCTTTCGACTGGACGCTCTTGACGCCGCGCACGTTGTTCGCGAGCTCAATCGCCAGGGCGCGCTCGGCTCCGCTGTGGACCTTGCCGCTCAGCGTGACGACGCCGGCGTTGGTGCTGACGTTGATGTCGGAACCGTCAACATTGCTGGAAAACATGAAGGTGGACTTCACCTTCGTCGTAATCCAGGTGTCGGACGCCGTGGCGTCATTGGCTGTGGTTGCCTTCGCACCACTGACCACCAGCTGATTGTCCACGGCCGCGACTCCGCGGGTATCCATGGCCATGCGGCCGGCGAGTTCCTTCGCTTCCGCAGTATGGGCAGTGCCGTTCAGCGTCACCTTGCCATATTTCGTATCAACGTTCGTGGCTGTGCCCTCGACATTCTTGCTCCACAGCAGCTTCGATTTGACCGCGGCGGTGATGTAGGCATCGTCAACGACGTCGCCAAAACTGCGTTCGGCACTCGCCTTGGGAGCAACGTAGTCCGCTTGCACCACGATCTGGTTATCCACGCTCTTGATGCCGTTGACGCCGAGCGCGATCTGCTTTGCCAGGTCCTTGTTGACGTCGTCTTCCACGGTGCCGGTCAGTGTGGCCTTGCCGTCATGCACCGACACCTTGAGGGCGTTGGCGCGCAGATAGGGACTCAGTGCATAGGTCGTCCAGATCTGGGTTTCCTGCCGTGCCTCGGTGATGTCCTGGGACACCGTCTCTGCGGCGGCCGCGCTGCCGATGGCGGTCATCGCCAGGGCGATGCCGGATGCAAGGGTTAACTTGCGAAATTGCGTGTACATGTAGTCTCTCCAATATCGAGAATGATGATGCTAGTCAGGTTACGAACCCAGCGACCCGCGGGATGGCGAAGTGCCAGGAAAGGTGAATAACGATGAACAATGGACGTAAAGGAGCCCGGCGTCGGTGCGTTACCGCACTTATAAAACCAGTGCCACGGTTGCCACCACGGGCAGGTGGTCCGACGCGTACGGCGCCGGCGTGCGCGATTCCACCTGGGTCGACAGCAGGCGCTCTCGCGGGCTCACCCAGATGCGGTCCAGGGCGAGTGCGGGTGCCACGGCCGGGAAAGTCGCCAGTGTAGGTCCAACGGCGTAATGCTCGCGGAGCGCCCGGAACGTCGGGTTCCAGACATGCCACTCGTTGAAGTCCCCCAGGAGGACGCGAACGTCCTCCTCCGCTTGGCCCGCCAGGGCCGTGATCATCGCCTGTTGCGCGGCACGGGCCCTGGGCCGCACGGCGCAATGCACGGTCATGAGATTCAGAGTCGCGCAACCCGCATCGAGGCTGAGCTCAAGTGCGACGCGGCGGCGCGCACCGGGCACCGACATATCGTGTTCGCGGCCCGCCTTGACCGGGAAGCGCGACAACATGGCATTGCCGAATTCCTGGCCGCCGCGCACGAAGCATGGCGCGAACCAGCCACTCATGCCGAGGCTGTCGCACCAGTGCTCGAGAAGATGCCCGCCCCCGGCAACCGGGTAATTGACGAACTCCTGCAACGCGATGCAGTCGGCATCGAGGCGACGAAGCAACTCGAGTTGCCGGGATGGCAGCCGGCGCCGGTCCATGCCGACGGCACCATGAACGTTGTAGGTGACGACCCGCATATGTTTCATTGCGACTGTGACACTGCGTGACTAATGTACATTGGCGGCATGAGGACATGCCGCGGCTCCCTGCTTCGACTGTACGCGTTTGCGAGTGCGTGTTGTGCCGTGGCCGCCTGCGTCACGGTGGAAAACAGCACCTCGACGCCAAGCCCGGTGACCGTCAGCGGCGCAAAAGGGACTGTCACCCAGGCAAGCGGGGACGCCACCGTCGCACGCACGGTCGCCGATGCGCCGGATCCCCAGGCGATCGAGCGCCTGGAAGCGTTGATGGAAACCGTCAGCGACGAGCCCCTGTTCAAGGACAACGAGGTCCGGCTGCTGGTTGACGGGCCCGAGACCTACGCCGCGATGCTGGCGGCGATCGGCGCGGCGAAGGAAAACGTGCACCTGGAGACCTACATCTTCAACGAGGACGTCGTAGGAGACCGGTTCGCCGACGCGCTGCTCGCGAAGAGCGCCGCCGGCGTATCGGTCAGGGTCATCTACGACAGCCTGGGCAGCCGGGAAAGCTCGCCCGAGTTCTTCGACCGCATGCGCGAAGGCGGCATTCAACTGGTCGAGTTTCATCCCGTCAATCCGGCCACGGGAGGCAATCCCCTCAATGCCAACGTGCGGGATCATCGCAAGCTGCTGGTCGTGGACGGCGAGACAGCCTTCACGGGCGGCGTCAACCTCGACAAGAACTACTCGAGCAGTTCGGTCTCGCGCCACCGGCCGACGAAGGCCGCCGGCTGGCGCGACACGCACATACAGATCCGCGGGCCCGCCGTCGCCGGATTCCAGCGCCTGTTCCTCAGCAACTGGAAACTGGGGAACGGTCCGTCGCCCGAAGACGAGAGCAAGCTCTTTCCGAAACCCGTGGCACACGGCAAGAACCTGGTGCGGGTATTGTCGAGCCTCGGCGGTGACGGAAAAGTGTCGCCGATACGCATGGCCTACGGCTACGCCATGGAAGCCGCATCCGAGCGCATCTGGATCACCCAGTCGTATTTCGGCCCCGATGCGGATTTTCTCGAGACCATGACGACCGCTGCAGGCAGGGGCGTGGATGTGCGCATCATCGTTACCGGCTTCACGGATTCCCCGACGCTGCTGAACATATCCCGGTCCTGCTACGAGCAGTTGCTGGAGGCCGGCGTGAAGATCTACGAGAGCTCCGACGTCATGCTCCACGCCAAGACCGCGGTGATAGACGGCGTCTGGTCCACGGTCGGGTCGAGCAACCTCGATTACCGCAGCTTCATCCACAACGACGAGGTCAATGCGGTGGTGGTGGGCGAGGATTTTGGCACCAGCATGGAGACCCTGTTCCGCAAGGACATGGCGCTCAGCACGCCGATCGCTCTCGAACAGTGGGAGCAGCGGCCCCTCTTCGACCGGATGAAGGAGAAGCTCAGCCGCCTGTTCCAGTACTGGCTTTGATCGTGCCCCAAAAAGAAATCGACGCCGGCGAGGGGGGTCGACGGCGTCGATCGCTGAGGTCTTCGAAGGGGCCTCTTGATTCCGAAGTATCGATCTCCTACCCGCTGTTCTGCACGGTTCTGCAGACCCGCCGGGTTTCCTGGTAGGTGTTGCGCTCCTGCATGCCTTCCTGGACCTTGTTGCCGGCGTAGCCACCGGCCACGGCGCCGCCGACCGTCGCCACCTTCTTGCCGTCGCCTGCGCCGACCTGGTTGCCGATCACGCCACCCACGACCGCGCCAACCACCGTGCCCGTGATCTGGTTGGGATCCTTGGTCGGGCGCGTGACGGTGACGAGCTGATCGCTGCATTCCTCGTGCGAACCGCTCGTTGAGCTCATGACGGACTTCACGCCGCCTCCCTTGTCCAGCATCTGGTATCCGGCCATTGCGCCGAACGCCGTGACGGCAACTGCGCCGAAAATGCTGCCGATAATGAGTTGTCTATTCATAACTTCGATCTCTACGTGATAACTGTGTTTTCAACTTCTCAGCATGCTCGCCGGCGCGGCAGACGTCTGTGCGTCGGCGTACACACGGGATGAGGCCGATCGCTCGATTCAACCCTTGGCGGTGCCGCGGAATAGCTTTGCAACGGCCAGCAGGATGACTGCTCCCAGGAACGACACGAACAGGCCGTTCAGGCTGAAGTCGCCCTGATTGATGGTCGATGCCCCGAAGAGCCCGCTCAGCAACCAGCCGCCGAGGACGGCGCCAACGACGCCGACCACGATATTGAGAATGATCCCCTGCCGGTTGTTCGTGCCCATGACCAGGCTGGCCAGCCAGCCGATCATTCCGCCAACCACGAGCCAAACGAAAATGTTCATGTGCATGTCCCTCGCTGTCCTGTCTCTAAGGAGTAGGAGGTTACCGGCGGCTTGTGACGGGGTCTGTACGCTGGGGCGCTTAGCCTGCATGAACGGCTGGGTTCGGTGCCGCACGGACCGCGGACGACTTTCGGGATAACTTCGGCAAACGTATCCCGTACCTTGAATCGGAGTTTCTCCATGAATCTCAGATTGCCACCCCTGCCTTATGCACTCGACGCGCTCGAGCCCCATATTTCGCGGCGTACGGTGGACTCCCACTACTGGCAGCACCACGCCGCCTATGTGGAGAAGACTCAAACTCTCATCAAGGGGTCTGCGCTGGAATCGGCTTCCCTCGAGAAGATCGTGCGCTCCAGTGCCGGACATACGGATGCCGCTCTGTTCCATGCCGCCGCCCAGGCATGGAACCATGCCTTCTATTGGCAGAGCATGCGGCCGGGCGGCGGTGGCAAGGCGCACGGCGAAATCGCGCATTTCATCGAGGATGCCTTCGGCAGCCAGGCGATTTTCCGCCAGGAATTCGTGGCGGCAGCCGAGGGCCTTTTCGGCAGCGGGTGGGTGTGGCTGGTGCTCGATGGCAACCGGCTGCGCCTGCGGGCGACAGCCAATGCAGGGACACCGCTGATCACAGATCAGGTGCCCCTATTGGCGTTCGATGTCTGGGAGCACGCTTACTATCTCGACTACCAGCAGCGCCGCCCCGACTACATCGCCGCCTTCCTGGCCAATCTGGTCAACTGGGAATTCGCCAATCGCAACCTGAGAGTGGCAATTGGCACTCGTTTCATGGAGCCCGAGCCGGCCCTGGCCATCATGGGGGTGTGACCAGTCGCGCATTATGTCCGCTAGCGGACAGAGCAGACCGGCGATATCATGGTGGAAGGCCATGACCTCGGTCAGGCCAGGTTGATTTCGCCCATTGGACTGGGCGTACCGCTCCGGTAACCGGCCATGATTAGTCCCAGCACGCCACGACAGAATCATCTGCTCCTGGCATTGCCCGAGCAGGAATGGCAGCGTCTGACGCCCAATCTGGAACCGTCACCGATGCCGCTTGGCCTGGTGCTCTATGAGTCCGGCAGCCAGCTGCAGCATGTCTATTTCCCGACGACCAGCATCGTTTCCCTGCTCTATGTGATGGAAGACGGCCATTCGGCCGAGATCGCCATAGTCGGCCACGAGGGCATCGTCGGGGTCTCACTCTTCATGGGTGGCGAAACGACCCCGAGCCGGGGAATCGTGCAGAGCGCCGGCGAGGCCTTCCGGCTGTCGGGAAGAAACCTGAAGGAAGAATTCTTCCGTGGCGGGGTCCTGCAACGACTGTTGCTGCGCTATACGCAGGCGCTGATTACGCAGATGTCGCAGACGGCCGTGTGCAATCGTCATCATTCCGTGGAGCAGCAGCTCTGCCGCTGGCTGTTGCTCAGCCTCGATCGCCTGCCATCGAACGAACTGGTGATGACGCAGGAATTGATTGCCAACATGCTCGGCGTGCGACGCGAAGGCGTCACGGAGTCAGCCGGCAAGTTGCAGAAGCTCGGCCTGATACATTACAGCCGGGGCCGCATCACGGTACGGGACCGCCCAGCCCTGGAAGATCACGCTTGTGAATGTTATGCGGTCGTAAAGAGAGAGTTCGACCGCTTGCTGCCTCTGGAAACGGCGGCCTGAGCCCGCGCGAACTCGTCGTCTGCCGCGCCGCGGCTTCTGTGTGCGCTGGCGAACAGACGACACCGCCTCTACCCGGCTAAATATATCAGTCCCGGGTAACGAGGGTTCCGACATGGAGCATGCAGTCGGGCAAGAGCCATTGACGACCATTGAAGGTCTGCTGGAACAACTCGAGACGACGCTGGCGCACGAACGCTATCGACGCCGGCATCTCGAACGGGAACTCTTCGTTGCGCGAGCGGCGCTGGTGCAGGCCCGCGCCGATCTCGTCGGCACCCAGGCCGGAGAAAGGCGTGCTCGCCATCTCGCCTTTCATGATGGCCTGACCTCGCTGCCGAACCGCAGCTTCTTTCGCCAGCGGCTCGATGAGGCATTGGCCGGCCTCGAGGTACCGCGCCCGCCGCTTGCCGTGCTGTATCTCGACCTCGATGGCCTGAAGCAGATCAATGATGCGCATGGGCATCACGTCGGCGACAAACTGCTCGCGATAGTCGCCGTGCGACTCGCCCGCGCGGTTCGCGCGGAAGACGTGATGAGCCGCCTGGGAGGCGACGAGTTCGCGTGCCTGGTTGTGAATTACCTGAAACGAGAGCAGTTGAGCCATCTGGCCCGCAAGCTGTTCAACGTGGTGTCCGCTCCCCTGAAGATGGACAAGCTCGAGATCGTAGTGCGCCCCAGCATCGGCATTGCCATATGCCCCACCGATGGGGTGACTGCCGACGTATTGCTCAGGAATGCCGACGCCGCGATGTACCACGCCAAGCGGCAGCAGACCGGCTATGCCTTCTTCGATCGGCGCACCAGCCTGCAGCCCGTGCCGCGCCTCAGCCGCGATCTCGCGATCGTCTCAACAGGCTGACCACCGTCATCAAAGCGGCACGCGTGGGGGCGGTGCTGTGTGCGATAGCAGACAGTAGATCCGACGTGGCGCGTCTAGACTCCGGTGGATATGGCCATCGCCGAAAATCATCTGATCTCCCTCCTCCCGGCCCGCAACCGGTCGCGGCTGCTCGCCATGTCCGAATCGGTGCAGTTGGTGCTCGGCACCGTGCTGTGCGAGCCCACCGAACCAACGCGCTACGTCTACTTTCCAACTGATAGTTTCATCTCGCTGGTAACAGGAGTCGATGGCGAGCCCGGGCTCGAGGTCGGCATGGTGGGTCGCGAGGGAATGCTTGGCGCGCAACTCGCCCTCGGCGTCGGCGCCACGCCCTTGCATGCGCTGGTGCAAGGCGGGGGGACGTCGCGGCGCATCGAGGCGGCGCCTTTTCGTCGCGAGCTGGCGCTGAACAAGCCGCTTGTGCGGATCCTGAGCCGGTACCTCTATGTGCTGATGGCGCAGCTTGCGACTTCCGCCGCCTGCACGCGTTATCACAGCGTGGGGCCTCGGCTCGCCCGCTGGTTGCTGATGAGCCAGGATCGCGCCCATTCCGACAGCTTCCACCTGACTCACGAGTTTCTGGCCTACATGATGGGCGTACGGCGCGTCGGCATCACCGGCGCTGCGAGCGATCTGCAGCGGCGCGGCCTTATCCGCTACCACCGAGGCGAAATCACGGTGCTCGGTCGTGCCGGACTGGAGTCCGCCGCATGCGGTTGCTACGCGGCGGATCGGGACGCCTACGACCGGCTGCTTGCCTGATATGCCACCGCCGTCTCTGAGGATTACTCCGGCGGCTGCACCGAACCCTCGTAAAACGGCTTGCACGGCTCGCTGGAGACCAGATCCCTCGCCTGCTTCAACAGAGTGATGGCCGGGCCGGCGAGAGATTGCAGGACATTTGGCTTGTCCACGACGGGCTTTCCGAACGGGCCGTGGATCTTCTGGCGGACCTTCGGGCATCCTCTTGCGTCAATCAGCGCCACGGTCACGTCATCGAACTCTTTATTGACGAAATCGAGCCTGCCGTGAAGGGCAACCCGGTTTTCCTTCGTCGCCAACGCCACGTCCTTCGCCCGCGCCACGCCGCGCTCGACCTGCCAGGTGGATACGAGCCTCGAGATCCGCGTACTGCCCCCTGATCCCTTGAGCAGGTTCGTGAAGTCGTACCCCTTGGTGACCGCCAGGCCAATCGGGCCGACCAGAAAAAGAGCCCCGACGTCCACCAGGTTGAAGGCCTGGCTGGACTCGTACTTGGAGAGGTCCTCGTCGAGATCCCTGCCGTCGAGGGTGAGGTCCTCGCCCCCCAGAGAGACCTCGCCGTCCGCGGTCCGCCGCAGTTCGCTCATGCTCGTTCCCTGCATCACCAGGCTCGCCGAGAAATCCATCGGCCCATGCGCCACCTTTTCGGGCGACAACGTCTTCACGAACGCTTCGATCGGGAACTTCCGCAGGACGTAGTGGACGCTGACGCGAGGAATCGGACCCGAACGGTCCACCCGCAGCCTCCCCGACCCCTGCGCGCCGAAGGCGAGCATCGTCACCGGCGCGAATTCGAAGATCCCGTCCTTCCCATTGACCGGAGATTCGAGGTCAGACACCGCGAGATCCTCCGTCCGCATGTCACGGCAACGGAGTTTGCCCGTCATGGCCACTTTCCTCAGGAAATCCGCTCGCTTCCCTCCGGGATACTGCAGGCGACCTACGTCCAGGCTGCAGTGCGCGGCCTCCAGCCCTCCCCCGTCTTCCTTGTTGGCGTAGAGGAGCGTCCCGTCCGAGAAGGAGACATCTTCCAGATTCAACGCAGGCAATGTGGCCCGCGGCTCTGTCGGAGATTCGAAGTTGAATTTGCCGTCGACGCCCCGTTCGATCGATATCCGGTAGCGCTCGACCTCGATTTTTGCGGGCCTGACCTGCAGGTAGAAAAGAGGTAGAACTGCGATCCCGAGATCGACCCGCGCCGCCGCGGCAATGTCCACGCCGCCGTTGCGGACATGCACGTCATCCAGCGTGACGTGCAACCGCGGAAAGAGCCTTATGCCCGCGCGGCCGCCGACGGTAACGTCCATTCCCAGAGCCTGCGAGGCGGCTGCCTCCAGGCCAGACTTCCGGGCATCGACGTCCACCAAGAAAAATGCCGCAACGGTAACGACGGCCAAGACGCCGGCTATCACGGCAGCCGCGCAGAGCGTGATCTTCAACGATCTCGGCATTCTGAACAGGGCTCCTTTACGGTCTTATGTGCGCCAGGGTGCAGAGCGAATCGCTGCGAAGTGCGACTCTATGGCTGAGAGCACCGAAGGCGTCGTTTCGGTCAAGAACGAGCTCAAGATCAAGAAGGACGACTGACCCGCTTCAAATCAGGCGCCTCGTGCAGGCGCCTTTTTTTATGAGCCAGAACTTGCCTTCGCGTGAAACAGTGCGAGGTCTGCGTGGTTCAGCAACTCAACGCAATTTCCGCCGTCGCCAGGGTAGATGGCGATACCGGCACTGAATGTGACCGCGACAGGCCGGCCTTCCACGACAAACGATGTGCCCAGGCGCGCGCGGATCCTTCGCACCACCGTGGTGACGACGTCGATGTCCTCATCCATAGAAGGCAGCATCACAACGAACTCCGCGCCCCCGTAGCGGCAAACCGTGTCACTGGCGCGCAGGCACGATTTCAGCGCATGGGTAACGTGACGCAGAAGACCATCGCCGATGCCCTCGCCGACCGTGCGGTCAGCGCCGTCAAACCCGTCGAGATTCAGCAATACGAGCGCAACCCGGTTTTGCTGGCGTAGTGCCAGGTCCATGGCCTGCTGGAGCCGGTCCACCAGCAAGGCTCTGTTGGGAAGGCCGGTGAGCTCGTCGTGGTAAGCGAATCGCCGCGCCTGCTCGATCTGCTTCGACAGCGAAAGCAGCTTCTTCCGCAGTCGTAAATTGGTGACGGACAGTATGTCGGCCCTGCATTGCGCGATCTCTGACTGCGCCTGACTCGCGCCGGCAATTCGCCGGAGGTCCGCGAGTTCGTCCGCCCTGTCCTGCAGCGCGGACGAATACAGCGTGGACCCGCCGTTACCCTTGCGACGCGCGGCATTCTCGACGGCAGGCGCCGGATACCCCATACCATCGTCCGATAGACTCGCCATTCCGGACTCCATGCTCAGTTTTTATAATTTAGAATCAGCCGGTTGCCATGCAATCTTCGTGCAATGATTGCAAGCGGATCAGTTCTTTGGAAACTGTGCCCGCGATTGCGAGCCGCTTCTGTCTGTTACCGCACATAGGGCCGCCGGCCAGGCTTCCTCACCGACGGGAACGACGGATCGACAGCGCTCCGCCTCCGGGTGGTTACGGCTTCCCGAGAGTCATCCGCACGCGGTGCGTTGCCCCGTCATCCACAAGCGCGACCTGCACCGGGCCCGGTGGCAGGGGCCGGTCGTCCAGCTCCGCGTGAGCCACGCCACGATTGATGCCCTGCGGATTCTCGACCAGGATTTCGTAGCGCGTGGCCCGGTAACTGTAAGAGATTTCGAAGCGCGGCCAGTGTGCGGGAATGCAGGGCGCGAGACGCAAGCGGCTCCCTTCCAGATGAAATCCGAGGATGCCCTCGAGCCCCGCCCGATACATCCACCCGGCCGCGCCGGTGTACCACGTCCAGCCGCCGCGTCCGCCGTGCGGCGCCACGGAGTAGATGTCCGCGGCGATGATGTAGGGCTCGACCTTGTAGCGATGGACCGCGGCGCGGGTGGTCGTGCGGTTCACCGGATTGAGCAGCGAGAATAATTCCACGGCCTTGTCCGCCTGCCCGAGCAGGGCGAATGCGATCACCGACCACGTCGCCGCGTGGGTGTACTGGCCGCCGTTTTCGCGAACGCCCGGCGGGTAGCCCTTGATGTAGCCGGGATCGAGCGGCGTGCGGTCGAAGGGCGGCGTGAACAGCAATGCGAGACCGCTGTCGCGCCGGATGAGCTGCCCGTCCACTGCCGCCATGGCTTGCGCCGCACGCGCCGGGTCCGCGGCTCCCGACATCACGCTCCAGGACTGGGCGATCGAATCGATGCGGCATTCCTCGCTCGTGGCCGAGCCGAGCGGCGTGCCGTCATCGAAGTAACCGCGCCGGTACCAGTCGCCATCCCAGCCCTCGCGCTCGAGCGCCGCCTGCAATGCCGTCGCGTGCGCCAGCCAGCGCGCCCCGCGCGGCCCCTCGCCGCGCGCCTGCGCCAGCGGCGCGAACGCCGTGAGTGCCGCATGCAGGAACCAGCCGAGCCAGATGCTTTCGCCACGGCCGAGCTCGCCCACGCGGTTCATCCCGTCGTTCCAGTCGCCCGTGCCCATCAACGGCAGGCCGTGCGCGCCGACGGCGAGACTCTGATCGAGCGCACGGGCGCAGTGCTCGAAGAGTGAAGCGGTCTCATCCGAGGTCGCAGGCTCGAAGTACGCGTCGTGTTCGCCGGGCTGCAGGGCACGGCCCTCGATGAACGGCACGTTCTCCCCGAGCACCGCAACGTCGCCGGTCACGCCGACGTAGTGCGCGGCTGCGTAGGCGAGCCAGACGCGGTCATCCGCGATGCGCGTGCGCACGCCCTGGCCTGTCGCCGGAAGCCACCAGTGCTGCACGTCGCCGGCACTGAATTGCCGCCCGGCGGCGCGGAGCAGGTGCTCCCGCGTGAGCGCGGGCCGCGTCACCGCGAGCGCCATCGCATCCTGCAGCTGGTCGCGAAAGCCATACGCGCCGCTCGCCTGGTAGAACGCCGAGCGCGCCCACATGCGGCACACCAGGGTCTGATAGAGCAGCCAGCGATTGAGAATGATATCCATGGAGCGGTCCGGGGTTTTCACCTGGACCGTGCCGAGCACCTCGTCCCAGTGCCTGACCACGCTTTGCAGGACCGCGTCCAGGTCGGCCGCACGATAGCGCTCGAGCAGCGCCCGCGCCTGCCCCGAATCCGCGGCCTCGCCCAGGAAGAAGGCGACCTCCACCGCCTCGCCCGCCTCGAGTTCGACGATCGTCTGCAACACGCCGCAGGGATCGAGGCCCGCGCCGGCCCGCCTGGAGAGAGCGCCCGGACCCAGGAGTGCCGCCGGCTGCGCGAGCGTGCCGTGGCGGCCGAGGAATTCCCGGCGGTCGGCCGTCCAGTCCGTCTGCCGGCCGGCGAGGTCCATGAACGCCACGCGCGAGCCGAACGTCGCGTTCCAGGGATTGCGCGCGAACAGCGCGCCCGTCGCAGCGTCCAGGTCCGTCACGATGAACGGGGCCGAAGCGGCTCGCGACACACCCAGCACCCATTCGACATAGGCCGTGACGGAGAGCCGGCGGGCGCTCGCGGACGTGTTGCGGATCTTCAGGCGCGAGATCCTGAGCGGATCCTCGAGCGGGACGTACATCGAGAGCTCGAGCGCCACGCCGTGCGACTCGTGCGTGAAGCGGCTGTAGCCCTGCCCGTGGCAGGCCGCATGGAATGCGCCCGGGTCGTGCATCGGCGCCGCCGTGGGCGCCCACAGCTCGCCGGTCTCTTCGTCGCGCACGTAGATCACGTCGCCCGGCCGGTCGGTCACCGGATCGTTCGACCACGGCGTGATCTGGTTCTCGCGGCTGTTCATCGACCAGGTGAAGCCGCTGCCCTCCGCCGCAACCTGGAAGCCAAATGCGGGATTGGCCACGACGTTGATCCACGGCGCCGGTGTAACCTGCCCCGGCCCGAGCAGGATGACGTACTCCCTGCCCTGCGCCGCGAATCCGCCGAGCCCATTGAAGAATTCCAGGTCGCCGGGTGCGGGACCCGTCGGCGCATGGTCCGGCGGTGGCGGCGCTCTCCCCTGCAGCGCGCGCACCGGGGGCAACGCGAGCCTGCGCGCGCGATCGAGTTGATCGGCGAGACTGCCGCGCTGTCCCGCCAGCACTACACGCGCGACGGAGGACAGGAGCGCGCGCGTCTCCGCGGGGATGAGATCCGTGCGCAGTATGTAGACGGCACCGCGCGCGTCACCGGCGGCGGCCTGCCCGCCGGACTGGCTCGTTCGGACCAGGGCTTCGAGCGCGAACTGCAGATCCTGCAGATAGGAGGCCCCGCGTTCGTTCAGGATCACGAGGTCGACGGCGAACTGCTTCATCCGCCAGTACTCGTGGGCCTGCAGCAACTGGCGCGCGATCGCGATGTCCTCGACGTCGCCGATCCTGAGCAGCACGATCGGCAGGTCGCCGGAGATTCCCTGGCTCCACAGTCCTACAGGCCCGGCGCCGCCCCGGCGGATCGCATCGGATACCGGCCGCAGCGCCGCGTCGGCAAACAGCAGGTGCCCCGCGAGTCGCTGGAACAGGCCGGCCTCGGCCGCAGTGATGCCGAGATGGCGCAACTGCACCTGGGCATGCGTCCACGCGAGCGTGCCCGCGCGCAGGAAGGCATTGGCGTCACGAAGCTTGTCGAGCAGGTCCAGCACGCCCTCGCGCGAGCGCGCGAGCGCGGTCCAGAAGGCGATGCGTGCCGTCGCGCCGGCCGGCACACGAATGCGATAACGGAGCGCGAATACCGGGTCGAGCACCGCACCAACAGTGTTCGACAGGCGCCGGCCGTCCATCACGGCAATTGGTACGCGCACTTCATGGCCGCGGCCGATGAAGCGCGCCCGGTCGGTCTCGATCTCGGGCGCTCCCACCACCTGGCCCTCGACGACCGCCTGGTGTGCCGCCCAGATCTGGGGCTCGCCAGGCGAGCGTCTGCGACGCGTCGCCAGGATCGCCCCGTGGCGGGCGACATACTCCATCTGCACGAAGAGTTTCGAGAAGGCCGGATGGGCCGAGTCGGCCGCGACTGGCGCGAGCACCAGCTCGGCATAGGACGTGACCTCGATGTCCCGCGCGCCGCTGCCGGTATTCGTGATCGAGAGGTGGCGCACCTCCGCATCGTCTTCCGGCGAGACGACGATTTCGAGAATCGTCGTGATACGCGAGTCCGTGCGCAGGAACTCGGCGCGATCCTCGGTGAAGGTGACCTCGTAGCGGTCGGGCGCAACGCCGGAGGGCTGGTAAGCAGCGGACCAGACTTCACCGCTGTCGACGTCGCGCAGAAAGATGTAGCTGCCGGTATCGTCACGTGTCACGTCTTCGTGCCAGCGGGTTACGCCGAGATCACCCCAGCGGCTATAGCCGGAACCGGCGGCAGTGATCATCACCGCGTAGCGGCCGTTGGCGAGCAGATGCGCCTGCGGTGTGGCGTCGTTCGCGGTGCGCAGCCGGCGCATGGCCGGAAGGTCGACGTCATCGAGTCGCGGGGCCGTGCGCACGTCCTCGGCTCTCGGGTGGGGCACCGCTACGTCGCGCGGCGTGCGTTCCTGCAACAGCAATTCGGTGGCCTGGACCTTCGGCTCCGCGTGGAACCGCCTGCGCATGACCCCGTGCAACAGGACATTGGCGATTGCGACGATGGTCATGCCCTGATGGTGCGCCATGAACGCGTGCACGATGGCGAACGTTGTGCCCTCCGGCACGCGGCTGCGCGTGTAGTCGAGAGCCTCGTAGAAACCGTAGCGGCCGAGCGCCCCCATGGCAGCGAGCCGCGCAAAATTGCGGGTCGCCAGTTCCGGTTCGACCATGGCCGCGAGCGCCGTGGCGTAGGGCGCAACGACGGCGTCCGCGCTCAGGCCCCGCTTCAGCCCGAGGACCGGCACGCCGAAGTTCGAGTATTGATACGTGAGCTCCAGGTTGCGCCCGTTGTAGGCCGATTCCGAGATGCCCCAGGGCAAGCCTAGCGCGAACGCGTAGCTCATCTGTTCCTGCACGATCAGGCGGCTCGTCTGCTCGAGCAGGCTCCCGGCCGGTGCGCGCATCACGAGGGAGGGCATCAGGTATTCGAACATCGAGCCCGACCAGGAGATGAGCGCCGCGCCATTGCCGATCGGCGTGACGGGCCGGCCGAGGCGAAACCAGTGGCGGCTGGGGACGTCGCCCTTGGCGATCGCCACGAAGCTCGCCAGGCGCGCCTCGGACGCGAGCAGATCGTAGCAACTCGGATCGAGCGTGCCGTCTACCGCACGGTAGCCGATGGAAAGGAGCCTGCGTTGCGCGTCGAGCAGAAAGCCGAATTCCATCGCCTCCGCCATGGCCTTGGTGACCGCCTCCACTTTCGACAGGCGCTCCTGCAGCACGCGGGCGGTCGCCGGCGTCTGCATGACGTCGCGGTGCCAGCTCTCAATGGAGCAATGGATGGCGTCCAGCCAGAAGAGCAGATCGGCGTACTCATCGTCGCTGCTTTCGCTGGCGAGTGTCCTGACAATGTCCACCAGCGTGGCGGCGTGCGATGCCGTTTCCTGCAGCCGTGTTGCGACGTCGCCGCCGGCAATCCCCATGTCCCCTAAGGCGGTGGCGATATCCTCGAGATGCTTTTCGACCTGCCGCCACGCAATGGACTGCGTGCGCTGGTGGGCAGGAAGCGCTGCCAGCGCCTCGCGTGCGAGGTGCAACGCGTCCTCCACCCCAGCAATCGAGTTGCACCGTGTCGCCGGACCCTCCAGCCACTCCCGGGCCGCATTGGCCACGGTAATGAGGTGCGCGGCGAGGTTGCCGCTGTCCACGGACGAAACGTAGCGCGGCTCCAGTGGACGCAGATCGCGGGTGTCGTACCAGTTGTAGAAGTGGCCGCGGACACGCTGGAGGCGTTCCATGGTTTCAAGCGTTGCTGCCAGCCGCTCCACCGCCTCGATGGTGCCTATCCAGCCAAAATCGCGGGCGCTGACGATGGACAGCAGGTAGAGGCCGAGATTCGTGGGCGACGTTCGATGGGCCAGCACCGGGCTCGGGTCCGCCTGGAAGTTGTCAGGCGGCAGCATGTGATCTTCTGCCGTGACAAAGGTCTCGAAGAACCGCCACGTGCGGCGTGCGACCAGGCGCAGCGCGAGCGCGCCCGAATCTGACAAGGAGAGGTGGCTCGCCACCCGCGGCGAGCGGCTGATCCACAGTGCCACGGCCGGGGCAGCCAGCCACAACATCACGAACGGCGCGGCGATCCACTCCGCGCCCTGTGCCCAAACGTAGACGAAGAGTGCCGCGACCAGAGCGACCGCGACACCACCGGCCATTTTGCGGTAGACGCCGGCGAAGCCGGGCCTGGAGCTGAGCGACGCCTGTTCCGCGGTGACCCACTCGAGGAGATTGCGGTGACTCACCAACAGCCGGAACAGGGTCCGCCCGATGGCGTCGGCCATCAACCACGCCTGATGGGGCAGAAAGGTGATCTGGATGAACAGCTGCGCGGCGGCCAGCCAGAGATCATTGCGCAGCGCCCACAGGTAGCTGCGCGCGGTGATGCCGGAGCGTCGCGGCACGATCGCCGCGACCACCGGCAGCAGCGTCGGCAAGGCCATCGTCGCCAGGATGAAGGCGGTCCAGATGACAGCGGCGTGCCACGGCAGCGTCCAGCCTGCCACGAGTGCAACGAGGGCGGCCGGCGCCGAAAGCGTCCGGCGCAGATTGTCGAGCATCTTCCAGGAGCCGATCAGCGGCAGAGCGCTATGGCGCCGCTCGCCACCGGCCGCGTCGCGCCGGCCGAGGAGCCACGGCAGCAGTTGCCAGTCGCCGCGCGCCCAGCGATGCTGGCGCGCGGCGGCGACGTCGTAGCGCGCCGGAAACTCCTCGATGACTTCGACGTCGGACACGAGTCCCGCGCGCGCAAATATACCCTCGAACAGATCGTGGCTGAGCAAGGTGCCCTCGGCCGCGCGGCCCGCAAGCGCCGCCTCGAACGCGTCGACGTCGTAGATTCCCTTGCCGGCGTAGGAGCCCTCATCGAAAAGATCCTGGTACACATCGGATACGGCGGCGGCATAAGGATCGAGGCCGGGCGCGCTGGAGGCGATGCGTTGAAAGAGTGATTCCTCCCGGCCCATGGGCAGGGATGGCGTGACCCGCGGCTGCAGCACCGCATGGCCTTCGACCACGCGCCCGGTCAGGGCATCGAAGCGCGGTTGATTGAGCGGGTGTGCCAGCTTGCCGATCAGCCGGCGCGCTGTCTCACGTGGCAGCCGGGTATCGGCGTCGAGCGTGATGACGTAACGCACCCCGGCTGGAACCGCTGGCGCACGCCCGCCGGCGTCGAGAAAGGTCGTGTCGGTCGGCCCCACGCAGGAGCCGGTTCAACTCGTGGAGCTTGCCGCGTTTGCGTTCCCACCCCATCCACTGTCGCTGTACGGGGCTCCAGACCCGCCGCCGATGCAGGAGCAGGAAGCGGTCGCCCGCCGTCCCGGGCGGATACCGCTGATTCAGCCGCGCGATGCCATCTGCTGCCGTCTGTAGAAGCGCCTCGTCTGCCGCGGCGTGTTCCGTCGCTGCATCGACCCAGTCCGACAACAGCGCGAAATGCAGGTCGCCCTCGGGCGAGGCGAGATAGTGGATCTCGAGCCGCTCGAGCACTTCTTCGATTGCGCTTGGCGTCGTCAGGAGCGTGGGTACCGCCACGAGGGTGCGCAACTGCGGTGGCACCCCCTCGCGCAGCGCCAGTCCGGGCAGGATGGTCGCACTGAACCCGCGGGTCACGGCGCGATTTACGAGGGCAATCGCCGCGTCCAGTGCCGGAATGAGCCCGGGGAGCGCGAACAGAGCAAGCTTCCAGCCATCGAATTGCTGTGCATCGAGCGCCAGCAGCGGAATGGCAAGAGCGATGGCGGCGGTCAGCAGGATCGCGGCGATATACGGGCCGGCGCCGTGCCTCATGATCCAGCGGCCCGGCAGGCGCCGCAGCGGCGCGCGATAGCCGACCAGCGTCTCGAAAGCGCCTCGCCCCGCGCCGATCAGGTAGTAGCCGGGATCGCGCTGCCGGCCCGTGACATCCGCGACCTCTTTGGCGTTGCTAGCCGCTGCAAGCGCCGCGCGCGTAATCTCCAGCTCGGAAAGCTTCGAGCGCCGGGAGAAATCCTCGATATGGCTGCGGTACAGATTGCGCGTGGCGAAGTCCATCTGGGCCAGGTCGCTGCCCGAGCGCAGCGCCTTGTCGACCAGGCTGACGCTTTCGAAGAATTCCGACCATTCCAGCTCCGAGATCAGCCGCATGCTCGTGATGATGTTGCGCACCGTCACGTTCGAACCGCCCTGGCGCTGGTGTTCGTCGCGCACGACCGTCTCGGCCGTCGTCCCCTGCGCGGCGAGCCGCCCCTCCAGCCACATGAGCGCGGGAGTGACCTGCGGGTCCTGATCACGCAGCCGCTGCACGAGCTGGACAACGAAGGGCCAGCTCAAGGTGGTCACGTCGTCGTAGCGTTGCTTCAGGGCGCCGGGCTCGGCGGCATGCCCGTTCACGCCCAGCAACCGGTCCGCAATGTCATCCGCCTCCTGGCGCGCGGCACGGCTGGCGACGATGCGATGGGCCGCGCGTCGCAGATTCTCCACGAGCACGATGCGCAGGGTGATCGCGACGGCCCACAATTCGCCAATCGTCAGCGGCTGCACGCTCTGGTAGGCGAGCACGAACCGCCGCAGCGTTTCCGGATCGAAATGACTGTCGGTGTGGGCGACGAAGGCCCAGGCGATGCCGAACACCCGGGGGTATCCCATGAGGGGCCCGCCCGCGAGCTTCGGCAACTGCCGATAGAAGCGTGGCGGCAGATCCTCGCGGATCTCGCGAATCTGCGCTTCGACGAGATGGTAGTTGTCGAGCAGCCATTCGGCGGCCGGCGTAATAGGGCGCCCTTCGTCCGCAACCTTGCCGATGGCGCGATACGCGCGCAGCAGCACCGCTTCGTTGTCGCTCAGGCGCACCGCCAGAGGCGGGCGACGTACCGGCTTTGGTGCGATCTGCTGTGCGACAGCGAGGCTGATCGCGTGTTGCTCGAGACGCTCGATGCTGAAGAGCTCGCTGCGCAGGACGTCTTCGTTGTCCCAGGGCGAGACGCTCGACATTCGTCCCAATGCGCGCGGGCCGGGGGGCCGGCGCGCGTGTGCCCTCAGCAGAGTGGCTCGTTGCATGAGCGCCGCCAAACCTCGCGCGGGAGAAAGGGGGAGGATCTCTGACGCCTGGCGCACGAGGGGTGCTGTGCGAACGTCGCGGCCCCCACCTTACCACGAGCGCGCGGCGTCAGCGGCGATTCAGCACCGCCCGGCTCCTCGCGTGCCGATTACCTAGCGCTTTTCGACCACCACCCGTCCGTCCGCATTCACGTACACCCGGTAGCGGTGCCCATCCTGGCACGAGACGATGTAGTCGTTGTCGCCCTGTTGCTTCGCGCTCACGACCTGGCCGCAGGGCTGGCCCTGCAGGGCGATGACGGCCGTCAGGTCCTTTGGCACGGAGACCTCGCCCGGCTCGGCGGCGAGTGACGGCGCGGCGGCGAACGCCGCGGTGAGCGCGACCGTCGCGACGGTCGGTGCCAGGCGTATTGCGGTTCTGTTCACGTCGTATCTCCTGCCATCAGGTTGGCTTCGGTGAATTTCTTCTCGTCGGCGAGGACGCCCCAGATCGCCTCTTTCGAGACGACGATGTCATGGGCGAGCGGCGGGTCGGTGTCCTGCAGGAGCGACAGCACCTTCATCAGCAGCATGTCGTAGGGCCGGCGCAGCTCCGCGAGGCTCGTCTTCGCCTGCCCCTTGTAATACGCGCGGAACCGATCCAGCAGGTCGTCCACCTGGTTCTTGAGCGAGATCTTGGTGAAGACGCCGATCGCCCTGGTCTCTTTGAGCCGCGTCTCCAGCGAGTCGAGGTCGAGCACCGGCTTCGAGGGCGTCGCCGTGACGAGCGGTGGCGCTGCGGCCGGCGCGGCGGTCGTGCCCTTCGGCGCGGCGCCGGCCACCGGCGGTTTTGCCGCCGCCGGCGTGCCTGCGGGCGGCGGCGCCGTCGTCGTCGCGGTGGGCGCAGATGGTGCGATGACTGGCGCCGGCGCGCGTACGGGCTCGGGCACGGGCGTCGCGGGCTCCGCGGCTTTCGGTTTCTCGGTGACGGGGGGCGGTGGCTCCGGCTCGACGGGCGCGGTCGGCACGGGTTGAATCTCGGGCTCGGCGCTCGGCTCCATCGGCTTCACGGCCACCCCGGCGCAGCCAGCCGCCAGCACGCAGGCCAGGATACCCGCGATGCACGCCGTCCGATGCTCGCCGTCAGTCATGTGCATTCCCGCCTTTCAATTGGGACCCGGCCCGGTGGCAAAAGTTTGCGGCGGATCGGCACCTTCAGCCGGCGCGGCTCACAGGCCCTCGGCCTGCCCGGCCCGCACCTCGATTTCGCGCAGCGGTATCCGCAGCTCGTAGCTGACGCCGCCGGGCGCGTAATCGAGCGCGGCGCGCCTCGCGAAGTGCCCGGCCGCGTCGAGCAGGATGGCGCTGCCGAAGCCCCTGCGCGCCGGGGCGCTCACCGGCGGCCCGGCGCTCTCCTTCCACTCGAAGCGGTACAGCTCCTCGCCGTCGCCGGAGTCGGGCTCCCCGCGGATGGCGACCCGCCCATCGGGCACCGAGAGCGCGCCGTGCTTCACCGAGTTCGTGACGAGCTCGTGGATGATCATCGCGAACTGCTGGGCGGCCTGCGGGTTGACGACGACGTCGCAGCCGGTGACCGACGGACGGATGCCGAAGGCCGCGCATTCCTGGGCGAGGATCTCGCCGAGCGCCGTGCCCTGCCAGGCGGCCTCGGCGAGGAGGCGGTGCGCGCGCGACAGCGCCATCAGCCGGCCGCTCAGCACCACCTTCGCCTCCTCGAGCGAGCGCGCCGTCTGCAGGCTCCGGGTCGCGACCGAATGAATCACCGCGAAGAGGTTCTGCGAGCGATGCTGCAGCTCGTCCACCAGCACCTGCTGTTGCTCCTGCGCCCGCCGCTGCTCGGAGATGTCCACCACGGTCGCGAGGACGCTCGTGCGGCCGCCGCGCTCGATCGGGCTGAGGCCGATCTCCACCGGGAATTCGCTGCCGTCCTTGCGCCGCCCGGTGAGCTTGCGCTCCCTCCCGAGCCACCGCGGCTCGGGGTGGCGCCGGTAGGCCCATATCGCGTCGTGCTGCGCGGCCCCGATCCGCGCGGGGAGCAGCAGGTCCAGGTTCCTGCCGAGCAGCTCGCCGCGCCCGTAACCGAACAGCCTCTCGGTCGCCGCGTTGACCAGCGTGATCGCCATCTGCTCGTCCACGACGACGATGCCGTTCGGCGCCGCCTCGATCAGCACCCGCACGGTCTGCTCGCGGGCCTCGACGATGTCGAGCGTGAGATCGAGCAGCATGACGATGCCGATGTTGAAAGCGGCGAGCGCGACGAACAGGAGCAGCGACCGCGCCGCCTGCGGCTCGAGCATCCAGCTCATGTACGGCGGCAGGAACAGGTACGCCGCGGCAAGACTCGAGAGCGCGAGCGCGACGAGGCCTGGGCCGAGACCGCCGATCATCGTCGCGACGATGATGGCGGGGAAGAACGTGATGAACGGAACGCCGGCGAGAATCTGGTCGCCGAGCAGCCAGCGGATCGCCGTGGCCGCGGCGACCGCGCCGACCGCGATGCCGTAGGCGGCCAGCGGCATGCGCCGCACGCGGCGCACGCGCTCGACCAAGCCGCGCTTGTCGAAGACGTCCGAAAGCGGCATGCAGCGAACCCCGACTGCCGCAGCCGCAGAATACTGCGGAGCGGCTCGATCGCATTCTACTCCGACGGCGCGACACGGCCGTGGCCGACAAGGAAGATCCTCGGCGATCCCCACGTCGTCGTCACGATGCAGGAAAGCAGCCACGGCGCACACGAGTGGCGCGAGCCGCCGAGCGCACCGGCCACGGCAAGGTCGAGCCCGAGTAGAGCATGGCGGCCGGTGCAGGCAAATGCGATTTCCTGCCGTGTAGCATAATGGCCGCATGGACATCGAGATCATCGTCGGCTGCGACATGCACCCGAAAGAGGTTGCGGAGTTCGCGGTCGAGGCGGAACGGGTGGGCGTGCGCACGCTCTGGCACTCGAACCTGCCGAACGGCTGGGACCCGTTCATCGGCCTCTCGCAGGCCGCGCTCGCGACGAGGAAGATCAGGCTCGGCGTGCTCGCGCTCAGCCCCTACGAGATGCACCCGGTCCGGATCGCCTACTCGCTCATCAGCCTGAACGAGCTCTGCGGCGGACGCGCCATCATCGGCCTCGGCGGCGGCGGCGCGATGGCGATGTCCACAACCGACCGCGCGCAGGGCTCGAGTCTCGACTTCAAGGGCATGCGCATCGTGCGCGGCGTGCGCGAGGCGGCGGAGATCATCTATCTCCTCGCGAGCGGCGAGTTCCACCGCGGCTACGAGGGCGAGGTCTTCAGCGTCCGGCAGCCCTTCAAGCTGAGCTTCATGAAGTTCCCGCGGCCCAAAGTCTTCACCTGCTCGATGGGCCCGCAGATGCTGCGCATGGGGGCCAGGATCGCCGATGGCGTTCAAGTCGGCGACGTGACGGCGGACCGGCTGCCCGAGGTGATGGCCGACATCAGGACGGGGCTCGCCAAGCGTACGAAACCCGCCGAGGACTTCCGCATCGGCAACTTCTGGGCCTGGCACATCAAGAAGGACCGCGAGGCCTCGATGCACGAGGCGCGCGTCGGCCTCTTCGCCCGCGCCGAGGTCATCCCGCCGCACATCGGGCTCGATCACCTGCTCGACAAGGACGAGGCGGACTTCGTCCGGAGCAGGTACCGCAATTTCCTGATCGCCGGCGTCACCGGCACGGGCAAGATCGAGGGCGTGCCGCCCGACCTCGTGCAGCGGCTCATCGATGCCGTGAGCTCGTCCGGGGATTACAGCGACATCGACCGCGAGGTCGAGCGCTACCGGCAGATGCAGCGCACCGGCCTCACTGACCTCGCGCTGCGGGTATTCGACCAGCCCTTCGACGCGTTGCGCGTGATCGCGGAGCGCGTCATCCCGCACTTCAGGTAAGATTCCTGGTCAGGGATTCGGCCTTCCCGCAAAAAACCACACGAACGGAAGGCTGAGAGCGTTCTATGCGCCAGGAAGCCCAAACAGCTGTCTCGCGAGCGGGCCCGGTCCTGCTCCGAACCCTCGTGATCACCGCGGCTGTCGGGCTCAGCGGCTGCGGCGGCGGTGGTGGCGGCGGCTCGGGATCGGGCGGAGGGACCGGCGGGCCCGGCCCCGGGGATACCGAGGGCTATTTTCGCGCCGAGGTCGGTGACACCTGGAGCTACAGCGGACTCAGCACTCAGGGCTCGGCGACGGGCCAGGCCTTCCTGGACGAGCGCAGGGTCACCGGCACACCGCTCGTGGACGGAGTCGTCACCAGCGCATTCCAAGAAACGGAACCCTATGCCGCCGGCGATCCGTTCACGGACTTCATCTCCGTCGACGCCGATGGCGTGTGGCAGCGTGGAGGCGAACCGCAGGATCCGCTGCAAGCCTCAATGGTTCCCTACCGCGTGGCGCGGTTCCCGTTGAGCGTCGGCGCCGTGGAAAGCAAGCGGCAGCGCGGCGTGATGCTAGGCGTGGATCTCGACGACGACAGCATCGATGACAAGGCCGACCTCAGTCTCAACGTGCGCATGAGCGGCTTCGAGACGCTCCAGCTCGAGGCAGGAACCTTTCCGGACAGCGCACGCTTCGTCACCACGCTGAGCGGCGTGCTTTACGGCAGTGGGGGCGGCAGGGCGAGTTTCTCCGTTACCGAGACGAGTTGGTTCGCGCCCGACATCGGCCTTGCGAAGCAGCGTACCGATACGACGATCGGGTCGCAGCGCCTGAGCGACGTCCTCGAGCTGCGTGGGTATGCGCTCGGAGACCGGCACCGTGGCCTGGGCACTCCGTGGATCATTGCCGGCGATCTCGAGCCGGGGAACTCCGACGTCGAACGGCCGGGGCGCCCGGCCATCGCTTCGGACGGCACGAACTTCCTCGTCGTCACGCGCAGCCAGATCGGTATCGACATCACGACCCCGATCGTCAAGTTCATCGGCCTGCTGGTCGATCCGCACGGCGGCGTCTCGCCGCCGATCGACATCAACGTGCCGGGCCTGGACACCGTGGATGTGACCGCGGCCTACGGGGGCGGTGTGTATGCCGTGGTATTCCAGGATGAGGATTTCTCGCGTACCCGCGGCGTGATCCGCCTGCAGCGTCTCACGGCTGACGGTACGGTGCTCGAAGGAGCCGGACGCGAGATCCCCGTGGGGGACCGCGCCGGCGGCCCGTCGCTTGCCTTCGGCTCCGGCGTGTTTCTGGTCGTCTACAACCGATACTTCAGCGCGACCTACCAGAGCCATGTGTACGGCATGCTGATCGCGCCGGACGGCACCATCCTCGGCAGCGGCGAATTCCCCATCGCTGACGCGCCGGGCAATCAGATGCGGCCGCGCGTGGCTTTCGACGGCGCAAACTTCCTGGTGGTATGGACGGACACGGCATCCGGCAACGGCGACGAGGAGTCCTTCGACATTGCGGGCACGCGCGTCAGCCCGTCCGGCGTCGTGCTCGACCCGGCCCTCATCAGGATCTCGACCGCACCGTCGCGCCAGGAGAGGCCTGATGTCGCGGGCTCGGACGGACAATTCCTCGTCGCCTGGCAGGACGGACGCAACCATCCGGGAAGTTATGACCGGTTCGAGATCCGCGCGGCACGAGTGACGGGAGACGGCGTGCTTCTCGATGGCCCACCGGACACCGGCGGCCTCGTGGCGAATGCGCTCGCGGATACGGACAAGCACAACGCCATGGTGGGCGCCTGCAATGTAGAGTACCTGGTCGCCTGGGCGTTATATAGCAACCCGGACGTCGTCGAGCCCGGGATCCGTGCGGCGCGCGTCACCCGCGCGGGCACCGTGCTGCCCGCACAGGTGCCTGGGATCGTCGTGAGCGGCAGGCCGTCCGGCGGCTACCCGCGTGCGGATTACCCGTCGATCGCCGCGGCAGGTGACACCTGCCTGATGGTGTGGGAGAACATCGACGAGACCTTCGGCGCGCCGGGCAAGGCCGTGCGCGGCGGGTTCATCTATCCCTTTCCGCCGTGACCGCGGACCGCGCGTGATAGCGCCTGATACGGCACTTCAGGTAAGCCGCGGCCTCCGGGCTTCTATTTGATCGGTACCTGGATGCGCGCGGCTGCGGCGCTCTTCTTGCGCGGGATGCGGATCGTCAGCGAGCCGTTGCTGGCATCCGCCTTGATCCCAGTGGTATCGGCGTCGTCCGGCAGGCCGAACGTGCGCGCGAAGGTGCCGTGGAAGCGCTCGACGCGGATCTGGTTCTCGCCCTTCTCTTCCTTCTCGACCTTGCGCTCGCCCGAGATCCGGAGCTGGCCGTTCTCCAGGGTGATCTTCACGTCCTTCTTGTCGACACCCGGCAGATCGGCCTTCACCACGTATTCGGCCTCGGTCTCGCTGATGTCCGCCGCCGGACTCCATTCGAATTCCTTTTCCGTCTCGCCGCCCCGCCGCAACAGTCCCGCCCGGTAAAACGGCGAATAGCGAAACAAGTCCTCGAAATCGCGAAACGGATCCCATCTCGTGAGTTTCATGACAGTTCTCCTCTACTCAAAGCGCAATGAATCAGGCCTGGCCGTTCTCATCACCCAGCAGGGCGTCGACTTCGATCTCAGCAGCCAGCCAGTCCTCCAGCTCCTGACCCGGGACGAAGCCCCGCTGTTCGGCGCGAAAGTAAGCCGCTTCTGCGATCAGCCTGTGCCGGTCTTCACCGGCCAGATTTAGCCTTCGGGCCTCTTTCGCCACCTGCGGGCTCATCGTCTTCCGTCGCGGTGGTGACCTGGGCCGGGGCGCGATGGTGACATCTTCCGTTGTCATGGGCCTCTCCTTGCAAAAGTCATCTGACTTTCCCAATAACAAGATTGAACACGGAGCGGAAGGACCACCATACGCAGATATACCGATCATGGGCGCCCCCGTGAGCGAGCGGCGATACACTGAGCGTCCAGAAGGGAGACGCCGATGGCAACCAGGAACGTGATCGTCCTGCCGACCGACTTCTCGAAGCGCTCCGAGGCCGCGCTCGCGTGGGCGCGCCGCCTGGCTGACCAGATGCAGGCGGACATTCATTGCATCTACGTGGTCCAGGAGCCTCAGGTCTATTCGAATCTGGACATGCCGATGCCGATGCCCGCCATCGGGGATCTGAAGCAGAGCGCCGAGAAGCGCATGACCCGATTCGCCAGGGAACACCGGGAGACGCTGGGCAAGGTGAGCACCCACGTTCTGGTCGGCCGCCCGGCCGAGGAAGTCGTCAACTATGCGAAAGAGCACGATGCCGCGCTCATCGTCATGACGACCCACGGCTACAGCGGCATGAAGCACGTCCTGCTCGGCAGCACGACCGAGGCGGTGCTGCGCCACGCGCACTGCCCCGTGCTATCCATACGCAACCTGTAGTTCCTACCGGGCGCCGACCGCGTAGTGTGCCAGCAGCCGGCGCATCGTCAGGCCCTGCACGAGGATCGAGAAGACGACGACCGCATACGTACAGGCCAGCACGAAGCCCTTCTCGGGGAACGCGGGCAGCGAGAGCGCCATCGCCACCGAGATGCCGCCGCGGAGCCCGCCCCACGTGAGGATCGGGACGATGCCGCGCGTGAACTCGCTTCGCAGCCGCAACGCGGTCACGGGCAGGCTGACGGAGACGAAGCGGCCGGTCAGCGCGACCGGGATGGCGGCGAGCGCTGCGGCGATCAGCTGCCAGCCCGAGGGCACGGCGAAGACCTCCAGGCCGATCATGAGGAAGAGCACCGCATTCAGGATGTCGTCCGTCATGCCCCAGAACGCGTCCACGTGGGCGCGCGTGTCCGCGCTCATCGCGCGCCGCCCGGCGTTGCCGATCAGGAGCCCGGAGACGACGACCGCGATCGGCCCCGACACCTGGATCCAGAACGACACGGAGTACATGAACATCACGAGCGCGAGCGTGATCAGCAGCTCGAGCGAGTGGTGATCCACGCTCTTCAGGGCGCGATACGCGACATAGCCGAAGCCGAGCCCGAGCGCCACGCCGCCGGCCACCTGGCGCGTGAAGAAGACGGCGAGGTTCGCCGCCGCATCGGGGCCCTCGCCGAGCGTGCCCGACTCCGACATGCCGACGACCGAGAGGATCGCCAGGAAGACCACGACGCCCATGCCGTCGTTGAAGAGGGACTCGCCGGCGATCTGCGCCTCGAGCGCGCGAGGGGCCCTGAGGTCCTTCAGCAAGCCGATCACGGCGATCGGATCGGTGGGCGAGATGAGCGCCCCGAAGAGGAGACACGCCTCGAACGGCAGATCGACCTCGAGCAGGCGAAAGACGCCGTAGGTCAGGATGGCGATGAACGCCGTCGACAGTAAGACGCCGATCGTCGCCAGCAGCCCGATCATCCACCGCTGCTCACGCAGCGCCTGGAGATCGACGTGCAGCGCGCCCGCGAACAGCAGGAACGAGAGCATGCCGTGCATCAGCGCCTCGTTGAAGTCGATGCGGGCGAGGAAGCCCGCCAGCATCGTCTCCAGGTGGCGCTGCCCGAAGATCGCATCCACGAGCACCAGCGCGATCGAGGCGACGAGCGAGACGGCGAGGATGCCGCTGGTCGGCGGCAGCCGGAATACGCGGTAGTTGACATAGCCGGCGGCGGCCGCGACGGCGACGAGGATGGCGGTGACGTCGAAGGGATTCATGGTGCCGCCAAGATATCATCCGGCACGCGCGAACCGGCACCCTGCCGGCGCATATCGAGAGCACGCCGCGGCTGTCGCCGCGCCGAACGTGCCGGTCCTATCGGCTCAGACCAGCGCCTGCTTGTACAGGCGGAGGAGCTCGCCCCACGCGCGCTCGGCCGCGGCCTCGTCGTAGATGGGCTTCCCGTCCTGCAACGGCATGTCCTTCACGCACCAGCCGTGCGCTGTGCCGGGATAGACCTCGATCTTCGCCGGCAGGTGCGCGGCCTCGAACGCCTCGGCCAGCTTCGTCTTCGCGTCCGGCTGCCGCTTGTCGTCGCTCTCGGCGACGCCGAAGTAGTAGCGCGCCTTCATCTTCGGCACCAGCAGGTGCGGGCTGTCGGGCTTGTCGGTGACGAGACCGCCGCCGTGGAACGACGCGCCGGCGCCGATGCGCTCCGGCGCCGCCGCGGCGGCCTGCATCGTCATGGGCCCACCCATGCAGTAGCCGACCACGCCGATCTTCGCCTTCCTGTTCACGGCGGGCTGGGAATCGAGGAACGCCACCCACGCAGCGCCGTCGCGCATCACCGCCTCCTGGGTGAGCGGCTTGCGCAGCTCGCCGAGCCGGGCGCGGTCCTCCGCGCTGCCGAAGTCGAAGTTCGGCCCGAGCACCGGCGGCTTCGCGTTGCGGTAGAAGGGATTCGGCACCACGACCGTGTAACCGGCCGTCGCGAGGCGCTTCGCCATGTCCCGCATGACCGGCCGCAGGCCCCAGATGTCCGGGAAGATGATCACGCCCGGCCAGGGGCCCTTGCCCTGCGGATGGACGAGCGCGGCGTCGCATACGCCATCGGCGGTCTTGATCTGCACGTCCGAGTCCACCACGCCCGTGTCGGCGGCGGCGAGGACCTTGCCGCTCGCCGCGGCGGTCACGCCGGCCACGACGGACAGCACCGTGAACTCGCGGCGCGACAGGGAATGCTGGTCGGGATGGCCCTTCTCGTCTTTCATGTTCTTCTCCGCGTCCCGGTGGGGCAATGGGATTATCGTCGCCACTCCCGACCGGGACAAGGACGAGAGCTCGCGGGACTTCAGCTCGGGCCCGGGCAGCGGCCGGGCCTGTCGCCGCGCTCGCAGATCCGCGCGAGCAGCTGCTCGTACTGCCGCGCGACCCCAGCGTTGCCCGCCTGGCGCGCGGCCTGCGCGGCGCCGGCCACGGCGTGGAAGCGATTGGGCTCCTTGCCGAGCGTCGCCTCGAATTCCTTCAGCGCCTCCGCCGGCTGGCCGAGCTCGAGCAGCATCTCCGCGAGCAGCTCGCGCACGGGCGCGATCGGACCCGGCGTGACGGCGGCCTTCTCGGTGGCGTCCTCGCGCTCCGCCGCCGCGCGCATCTCCGCGAGCGCCTCGGCATTGCGTCTCTCGGCGAACGCGAGCGCGGCCGTGGAGGCGCGCCGCTCGATCTCGACCTGCTCCGCCCAGTACGACTCGCCCGCGGCCGCGAGGCGATCGCGGATCTGCGCCAGCGCCTCGAGCGCCGGGCGCACGGCGCCGGTGTCGCCGGTGTGCGCCGCGCCGAGCGCGCGGGCGTACCAGGTCACGGCCTCCGCGTACGGGAACTTGCCCGGCCGCGGCTCGAGCCTCGCGGCCTCGGCCCAGGCGCGTCGCTCGAGCGCGAAGCGCGCCGGGATGGCGGCCGTCGCATAGACGCCGGCGGACACGGGCGCCGCCGAGCCAGCCGAGTCGGGGTCGAGCCGCGCGACGATCGCGGGCAGCGAGTCGAGCAGGCGGCGCGCCGCGGCGTCCTGCCCCGACTGCAGGTAGGCATACATCTGGTAGTCGAGCGCGTGCAGCTCCTCGGTGATCGCGCCCTGGCGGTCGGCCGCTGCCGCGGAGGCGACGTTGGCATCGATGGATTCCTGCCACGCGCCGACGCGCGTGAAGGTGTGCGACGGCATGTGCAGCGCGTGCGGGGCCGAGGGCGCGATCTTCGCGTAGCGGTGCGCGGCATCGAGCGCGCGCGGCGCGAGCGAGGGCACGTCGTAGGTGTGGATCAGGTAATGCGCGAGGCCCGGGTGGTCGGGCTGGGCGGGCAGCAGCTTCTCGAGGATGGCCGCGGCCTGCAGGCGGCTCGCGTAGGTCTTGTCCGTCGGCTCCTCGGTGGCGACGAGCGCGAGCGCGTAGAAGATCGCGGCCTCGGTATCGGCCGGATACTGCGCGGTGAGGTCCGCCATCGCGTCCCGGTAGGCGAGCATCCGCGCCTTTTGGTCCACCCGCGCGGCGTCCGCGTACAGGAGCGACACGGCCTGGACGTAGGCGCGCTCGCGCGCGCTCTTCGCGCCGGTCGCGGTGGCGCGCGCGACGGCGTCCTGCCCCTGGAGGAGCTGCGTCTCCGGCCGGATGAACACGCCGAAGGGATTGCCCCAGCGGCTGAGCGCGATGCCCCACCAGGCGATCGCGCACTCCGGATCCGCCTGCAGCGCCGCGTCGAAACCGGCGATCGCCTCCGGGAACTCGAACGAATGCAGCAGCGCGACGGCGCGCGTGAACCGCGGCTGCGCGGCCGCGCTGCACGAGGTCTCGAAGCGCACCGTGCCGAGCTTCTCGGCGGTCGCGTGCGGGTGCTCATCGCCCGCGGCGGCGGCGAGAATGGCGAACAGGATGCCGGTCGTCAGCATGGGTGAATGATACCGCCCGCGGGTCAGTGTTGCGTCAGCTCGAGGAACCTGCAGAAGCCGTTCGCCATCTTCATCTGGCGCGGCGTGCGGCAGTCGGGCTCGAAGAGCGCCGGGTTGCCGACGAGGATGCAGAGCGCCTTCGCGCGCGAGGTCGCGACGTTGAAGCGGTGGGCGTTGTAGAGGAATTCCATGCCGCGCGGCGCGTCGTCGGGGCTCGACGAGGTCATCGAGTAGATCACGACCGGCGCCTCCTGGCCCTGGAAGCGGTCCACGGTGCCGATGCGGCCGGCGAGCGCCGGCACGCCCTCCACGAGCGCCGCGACCTGGGCGTTGTAGGGCGCGACGATCAGGATGTCGTCCGCGCTCAGGGCGCGGACCTTGTCCTCTGCATTCCGGAACAGCCCGCCCGCGAGGAACTCCCCGACGAGAGCCGCGATCGCTGCGACTTCTTCGTGTGACCGGGCCTGGTTGCCCGCGTGCGGCACGGGCAGGAAGCGCAGCCCCGAGCCCGCGAATTTCAGGGCCTTGCCCGGCGCCGTCAGGATCGCCTGGCGGTCGAGTCCGGGCTTCGCTTCCAGCCGGCTCTCGTAGTAGACCTCGGAGGTGAAGCGCGCGATGTCGGGATGCAGCCGCCAGGTCCTGCCGAGGAACAGGCCGCGCTCCGGCGGCATCGTATCGGCGCCGTCGAGCCAGTGATAGAGCGCGGACACCTCGCTCCCCTCCGGATGGCTGCTCTGCAGGGGCTGCTCGAGTTGTTGCGGATCGCCGAGCAGCACGAGGCTCCGCGCCGCAGGCGCCGCGGCGAGCACGTTGCCGAGCGCCATCTGGCCCGCCTCGTCCACGATCAGCACATCCAGCGACTGCTCGAATTCGGGCCGTGCCCACGTCCAGACGGTCGCGCCGACGACGTCGAAGCTGCCATCCGCCAGCCCGCGCTGGAGCGGCGGATGATCCTTGACGGTCTCGATGCCCGACCGCCCGGCGTACTGCTTCTTGTGCTTGTGGGCCGCCCGCAGCGCGAGCCCTTGCCTGCCGGCCTCCTCCATCGCCCCCTCGAGGAGCTTGACGATCACCTTGTGGCTCACAGCGGTCACGCCGACCTTCAGGCCGCGCGATTTCAGCGCGCAGATGATCTGCGCGCCCGTGTAGGTCTTGCCGGTGCCGGGCGGCCCCTGGATCGCGAGCACCTGGCCATCGAGGCGCAGCGCGATCCGGCAGGCGGCGTCCACGGTCGGTTCGCCCGCCCGTTCGAGCGCGCGCTCACCCGGCTGCACCGGACTCCGGCGCAACAGCAGCGCCTCGGCGGCGCGATACGGCGCCTCACCCGCGAAGCCGCGGCCGAGCACGGCCTCGCCGAAGCGCATCAGCGATTTGCGCAGGACCTCTGCCGGCACCTGGTTGTGGAGGATCGCATCCGGCGGATGCGCGTTCGCCGTGGCCTTCGTCTTCTTGATGTCGATCGTGCGCGCGCCATGGTCCACCGCGTCGACCTTCCCGATCTTGCGCCCGTCCGGATCGTAGACGTCTTCGTCCGCGCGCGCGTCGAGATCCTGCGGCGGGAAGCGATACCGTTGGAGCGGCGCGGGACACGCCTCGAGGACGCGCTCGAATTGCAGGCCGGCGATGGCGCGGCGCTCCTCGGCGTAGTCGGCCACATCCACGTTGAGCAGCCGGTAGTACTCCCACCAGGATGCCTTGTCCTCGCGGCGGTGGAATTCCATCAGGTGCGCCAGCACGAATCGCGCCTGCTGCCCGGCGTCCCGGGCTGCGGGATCGGCCGGCACGTCCGCGAGCAACCCGTCGCGCAGGCGCCCGAGCTCCTGGTCGAGCTCGGAGATCTTCTCCGGCGCCTCGCCCGCCCGCGGGTCGGGACGCGGCAGCTCGTGGCCCGCAGCGATCGCCCCGGCCCTGAGGCGCTCCAGCCAGTCGCGCAGCCGCTGCGCGGACTCGCAGTCCTCGCGGTTGTACGCCTCGACGATCGCGCGATGGCCCTCGGCCGCCTCGTCCCACTCGCCCGCCTCGATCGCCTGCTCGACGAGGCGCCGGCTCGCCGCCGCCTCGCGCAGCTCCTGTTGGCGCGCGTAGCCGAAGAAGGGCTCCATGTCCTTGATGGAGTAGCGCTCGACGCTCGCGATCAGCGCGCGCCTGAGCACCGTGTGGAGGTCCACGAAAGCCTTGCCTCTCAAGAGCGCGTCGAGCTCCACCTCGCGGGTCGCGTAGCGGCCCATCAGGCGCTTCAGCGCCGCGGGCTCGTAGGCGGCGAAGTGATAGACGTGTGCGGTGGGGTTGCGCGCCCGTGTCGCGGTCGCGACATCCATGAACTGCTCGAAGGCGCCCCGCTCCTCCGCCGCGGTGCGCGCCCACAGGCTCTTATATAAGAGTCGCCCCCCCGGGCCCGACGTGACATAACCGGTCAGGTATTCCTGCACGCCGTGCTCGGCGAAGTGATTGCCCTCGAAGTCGAGGAAGATGTCGTCCGGTGTCGGCCCCGGCAGCATGGCCAGGCCATGGCCGGCGCCGAGGGGCGCGCGCAGCTCGTGGAGCCGCGCGCGCTGCTCGCGCCCGCGCCACTGGATGCGCGCCTGGTCGCGCACGCGCACCAGCGCCTCGCGCGAGCCGTGCGCCGGCTTCTCGGGCACCTCGCCCAGCCGGGCAAGGTCCGCGAGACGGTCGATGCCGAGCTCGCGCAGGCTCCTGATCTGGCTCGTCGAGATGCCGGCGACGTAGCACAGCGCATCGTCCGCGCGCCGCCGCTGCTCGCACTCCTGCCACCACGCGCAGAGATCGCAGTGCGCGACCATCTCGGGGTAGGTCTCCGCGGGCCGCCCGACGAAGCCGCCGATGCCCCGCTCGAGCAGCCGGAAATAGGCCGCGTACTCGTCCGTGCGATACGGCAGCGGCGCGAATGCGTTGCCGGGCGACACGACGTACATCCGCTCCGGCCGCAGGCCCTGCAGCTTCTCCACGAGGCGGGTATAGACGCACAACTGGAGGATCGTCCCGGCGCGCGTCTCGCGCGCGAGCTTGGTGTCGACGACCTCGTACGACCAGTCGCCGAGTCCGCTCGGAGTCGCGACTTTCGTCAGGAAGTCGGCGCAGCCGGACCACGCCTCGTCGGCGAGCGTGGCCTGGTAGATGACGTCCACGCCCTCGCGCATGGCGGCGAACGTCTCGGCGGCGTCGAGCGCGGCCGCCGGCTCACCGGGCGGCGGCGCCGGCTTCGCCGCAATCGTCAGGCCCCGGCCGCGGAGGTCCTCGAGGTAGGCGCGCTCGTGGGCGATGCCGCGCGCACGCAGCTCGTCCAGCATGGCGTTCGTGCGCTTCGGCCGCTCGGCCTCGCCACGCGCGGCGCGCAGATCGAGCGCCGCGAGGTGCCGGCAGCTCAGGAAGTTGCTGAGATCGGAGGGCGCGAGGACAACGCTGCCGGACTTGAGGCGCATGCCCGGAGAATACTCCACTCGACAGCGGGCCCGCGGTTGCGCTATAGACGCGGCAATGGAATGGGACGACCTGCGCTACGTGCTCGCGGTCCACAAGGCCGGCTCCGTCGCCGGCGCCGGCCGCGGACTGAGCGTCAGCCACGTCACGGTCTTCCGTCGCATCGAGAAAATCGAAAAGGATCTCGGTGTGCGGCTCTTCGACCGCACCAACAGGGGTTATGTCGCGACGCCGGTCGGCATGGAGATCGTCGCGCAGGCCGAGCAGGTCGAGGACCAGATCAACGCACTCGAGCGGCGCGTCTGGCGCCGCGACAGCCTCGTGCGGGGCATAGTCCGGCTCACGACGTCGGATACGATCGCGAACACGGTGCTGCCGGGCATGCTGCGCAGCCTGCGCGACAAGCACCCGGGCCTGCTGGTCGAGACCGTCGTGTCGCCGGCGGTCCTGAACATCACGAAGCGCGACGCCGACATCGCGATCCGCCACGGGAAGTCGCCGCCGGAAACGCTGATCGGCCACCGCGTCGCGCGGGTGCGCTACGCCGTGTACGGCTGGAAGGGCATCGGCGGCCGCGGCAAGCGCCCCGACCTGTCGAAGCTCCCGTGGGTCGCTCCGGATGAGAGCCCGGAAGAATCGCGCTTCACGCGCTGGCTGCATGACAACGGACACCAGGCCCGCGTGGTCTGCCGCATCAACTCGTTCGTCGCGCTCGCGGCGGCGGTGCGGGCCGGCGTCGGCGTGGGCATCCTGTCGTGCTTCACGGCGAGGAGCGTGGGCGGCCTGGTGCAACTGACGCCGCCGATCGATTCGCTGGAATTGTATTACTGGATCCTGACGCATCCGGAATTGCGCTCGGTCGCCCGCGTGGCCACCGTCTACGCGCATATCAGGGAGTCGTTCGCGGGACTGCGGCTGCTCTTCGAGGCCGACGCCTGACGGGCACGATGTCCGCAATGAAGGGCGGACGCCGGCGGAACATCGGGACAGGGGGGTCCTGATCCGAAGAGGGCGACGCCGGCGCCCGCCGTAACCTCACTCAAGGCGTCAGTGCGGCGATACGCCGGCTCCGCATGCGCCCTTCCTTCTGGCTGTAAAGCGCCGCGAGTCGGTCGTTGTCAACGGCGCCGACGGCCCTTGCCAGGCTGGCTTCGTAGCACGCGCGGGCCGCCGCGAGCCGGCGCAGGTCGCGAGTGCCGTTATCGGCGCAGACCTGCCTGGCCGCGGCACGGATCCGGGCATACAGCACGCGCACACCGTCCTCACGGGCGAGATCGAGGTCGCTGTAGCGCACGCGCACGGAGGGCTGATCCGCGAGCGGGGCGGCCGATGCAGCGCCTGACATCATCGAGAGCGCCAGCGTCACGGCAGCGACGAGGCCATGCTTGCGAGTCGAGTTCTTCATCGTCCTACTCCTTCGTCGGCAGGCACCATGCCTGCGATGTGGGAGTGATGCTAGGCCGACCCGCTCGCGCGCGGTATGCACAGAATTGAAACGCGACGTTTCAAAACTGCGCCGGCAGGCGCGAGCTCCTTACCTCATCAGACGATGCCGACACCCTTCGCCATCAGCGCAGCGCAGAGCAGCAGCACCGCGATGCCGGCGAGCTCCAGGTGCAGCACCAACCGGATCGAGCGCAGCTTCTGCTCGGACACGACCGGCGCCTGTCCCTTGTTCACGGCGCCCCGCCAGGACAGGAATTCGACGGTGGGGACCAGCGAAATCGCGGCCACGGTGACGAACAACAGGAACTTGGCGATGAACGGGATGCTGTGCAGATAGTAGGACACGCCCTTCTCGAACCAGAAGACGCGGAAGAGCCCGATCACCAGCACGGCGACTGCCGAGATGCCGACGAGCAGATCGGTGAACAGGAGCTGCCGCGCACGGGCCGCGGTGATCGGGTCCCGGATGAGGACGAATTCGACCGCTATCGCGCCGACCAGCGTGAACGCGGCGACGTGGTGGAGAAAGGCGAACAGCGCGGCCATATCAGGCGCGCTCGATAGGCACGAGGCTCTGCCCGGCGGCGAGCCAGGCGTCCACGCCGCCGAGTAGCGGGCGAATTCGCCGGAAGCCGAGCTTGTAGAGCTGCCGCGCGAGCTGCACGGCCGAGGCCTCGTTCGGACAATTGCAGTAGACGATGATCTCCGTGCCGGACGGCAACGTGGCGGCCAGCGTCTCGATCTCCGCGCGGTCGACCGGCAGCGCGCCGGGGATGACGCCCTGCTCCGTCTGGCTCTCGGATGAGCGCACGTCCAGGATGACCGGCGTCTGCCCGCCTTCGATCAGCCCCTGCAGCTCGTCGACCGTGATGCGGTCCATGCGCAACTGGCGCGCGAACCGCAGCCGCTGCCACCACTTCGAGGCGACGAACAGGAGGAGCAGGCTGCCGACCAGCACGACTCCCCATTGCCCCAGCGCGACGAGCACGGCCAGCACGTCGGCGATCGCGTCCTGGAACAGCACGCCGAGCGCGACCGCCACGCCCACCCAGATCGCCGCGCCGAGCGCGTCGTAGAAGAGGAAGGTGAGCGGCCGGATCCTGGTCGCGCCCGCGAGCACGGTCGCGAGCGAGGCGAAACCGGGTATGAACTTCGCGACCAGCAGCGATGGCGGCCCCCAGCGCGTGAACGTCGACTCGGTCTGGCGCACGCAGAAGTCCGGCGACAACGAGATGCGGCACAACAGGGCCACCAGCCTCCGCCCGTAGCGGCGGCCGTTCCAGAACCAGGCGGTGTCTGCGATCAGGGCGGCGAGCGTGCCGATCAGCACGAGCGCGGCGAGGCTGTAGTCGCCGCGGCCGGCGAGCCCGGCCGAGACGATGAGCACCGGGTAGGCGGGGATGGGCAGCCCGCCCTGCTCGAGCAGCACGTTCAGGAAGACGAACGCGAGTCCGTAGGTCTCGAGAAGGGTGATGATTTCGGCGATCATCTTGCCGGCGCCCGCGTGCGATTATCGCGCGCCCACCTGCCCGCGCATAGGCGGATGCGCTCTCATCGCTCGTGCCTGCAGCAGCGCCGCGACATGCAGCATGGCGAAGATGGGCACGAAGTATGCCGGGATCAACACGAGCGGCAGCTGTGCCATCGGGCCCGTCGTGATCTCATCGGGGGTCCCGCGGGCGAGCGCCGAGCTGAGCGCCCCCGTGCCGACGGCCACGACGAGGTCCAGTATCCCGAGCAGGTTCCAGGTGACGAACAACCTGCTGGATGCAAACGACGGCCGGCGGATGAGCGCCACCAGCAGCCACGGCGCTGTGACGCCGATCGCGATGTCGCCGAGCCCGGCGGGCCAGGCGAATGAGCCGGGCAGCACTCCGTACGTGTACAGGGCGATGAAGCCGAGCCCGGCGAACCTCCACGCCTGTATGCCCATCATGAGGCGCGGGTCGAGCGCCATGACGAACTCACGGAATGCGTGCGATACCCGCAACATCGCGAGGAACACGATGATCGGCGCCGTGACTCCGGCGAGGATCGGGAGCGGCGGCGTCCCGGGCGGTGCGACGAACGCCCCGGTCGCGCCGAGGAGGAAGACAAGCGCGAACCAGGCGGCCAGCACGACCGCGGCGAGCGGCGCGCCCGGCAGCCCTCGCGACTCCGGCCGGGAGGAACGATTCAGGACGATGGCGTCCGACATGGTGATCTCCTTTCGCAACGACGCTCGGGGCGCAGGTTGTTCTCTTTCTGATCGTCAGCCGTCCGGACGATGGCAGACCGCCTCGATATTGTGGCCGTCGGGACCAATGACGAAGGCTGCGTAATAGTTAGCGTGATACTGCGGCCGGAGCCCGGGAGGCCCGTTGTCCTCGCCCCCTGCCGCGAGAGCCTGGCGATAAAACTCATCGACCTGTCTTCGATTCTCTGCCGCGAAGGCGATGTGGACCGATGACGGATCGCCGTCGGCAGCGCCGAGCCAGAGGAAGGGCTTCTGATCGCGCCCGAGCCCGGTAGCATCGACGACGTCCATCACGACGACGACACCCAATGGGGAGAGTGCCTTGAGGAAGAAGGCCTTGCTCGCCTTCAGATCGCTGACGCCGATACCTATGTGATCAAACACGATCTTCTCCTCTCATGGATCTCAGGCCACGTCTGACGTTCATCGCGCGCCCACCTGCTCGCGCAGGGGCACCCTGGCGGGCCAGCCGCCGGCGAGCGCCTCGTAGACGCCGATCGCCGCCGTGGCGGTGCGCGTGCGCCCGTCGGCGAAGGCGTCCTGCGCCTGCAACTGGCTGCGCTCGGCGTCGAGCACGTCCAGCAGGTCGATCGCGCCCGCCTCGAAGCGCACCCGCGCAAGCCCGGCGGCGGTCGCGCTGTCGAGCGCGGCACGCTCCAGGTGCCCGTCCTCGTCGCGGGCGCGCGCGAGGCGCACCAGCGAGTTCTCGGTATCCTCGAGCGCGAGCAGCACGGCCTGCTCGTACCCCGCCAGGGCGGCGGATGCATTGGCGCCGGTCGCGGCGATCCGCGCCCGCACGCGGCCGACGTCGAGGAACGACCAGTCGACGCCGAGCGCGACGAGATGCGTCTCGCTGCTGCTCTCGAAGAGCGCGCTCGTGTCGACGGCCTGCGTGCCGATGAGCCCGCTCAGCGTGAAGCGCGGGAAGAGATCCGCCGTCGCGACGCCGATCCGCGCGGTGGCGGACTGCAGGCGGTGCTCCGCCGCGATCACGTCGGGCCGCCGGCGCAGCAGGTCGCCGGGCGTGCCGGCGTCGATGCGTCCCGGCAGCCCCGGCAACGGCGCCGCCGCGGCGAGCTCGGCGATCAGCGCGTCGGGCGTCTGCCCCGTCAGCACCGCGAGACGGTGCATGTCCACGGCCGCAACGGCGTCGAGCGCCGGCACGCGCGCGAGCGTCGCCTCGAGCTGCGCGCGGGCCCGCGAGGTGTCGAACTCCGTGCCGCGTCCGGCCGAGAAGCGCGTGTCCACCAGCCGCAGGGTCTCGCGCTGGTTGTCGGCGTTCGCCTGCGCGACCCGCAGCCGCTCCTGGACGCCGCGGAGCTCCACGTAGGTGCGCGCGACTTCGCCGACGATCGCGATCTGCAGCGCGTCGAGATCGGAGGCCGCCGCCGCCGTGTCCGCGCGCTGCGCCTCGATGTTGCGCCGGACGCGGCCGAAGAGATCGAGCTCCCAGGCGGCCCGCGCGCTCACGCCGTAGGCGTCGCCGTCCGGCGCGATGCCGAGCGCCTGCGTCTGGCCGGCGTGGCCGTGGCTGGCGGTGGCGCCCGCGGTGACGGTCGGGAAGCGGTCGAACTTCGCCTCGCGCAGCAGGGCGTTCGCGCTGTCGTAGCGGGCGAGCGCGATGCGCAGGTCGTGGTTGGCGGCGAGCGCCTGGTCCACGAGGCGCGTCAGCAGCGGGTCCTCGAAGCCGCGCCAGAACTCGGCGTCGGCCTCGGACACGACGGTCCCGGCAACCGGCATCTCTCCGTCCGCCGGAGGGGGGGCATCGGCGCGCGCGAAGTGTGCCGGTGCCGGGACGTCGGGGCGCACGTAATCGGGGCCCACCGCGCAGGCCGTCAGCGCCAGGTTCAGGATCAAGGTCAGGGGCATCGCGAGCTCACGCATGGGTCACCTCCGCCGTCCGGCGGGACTGCACCAGCGTCACGCATTTCGTCACGAACTTGCGCAGCGCGACGTAGAACACCGGGGTAAGGAAGAGTCCGAAGAGCGTCACGCCGAGCATGCCGGCGAACACCGTGATGCCCGTGACCGTGCGCACCTCGCTGCCCGCCCCGTGCGAGAGCACGAGCGGCACGGTGCCGGCGATGAAGGCGACCGAGGTCATCACGATCGGGCGCAGCCGCAGCCGGCAGGCCTCGAGCGCGGCCTCGACGATGCTCTTGCCCTGCCGCTCGAGCTCGCGGGCAAATTCGACGATCAGGATCGCGTTCTTGCAGGCCAGGCCCATCAGCACCACCAGGCCGACCTGCACGAACACGTTGTTGTCGCCGCCCGTGAGCTTCACGCCGAGCAGTGCAGAGAGCATGCACATCGGCACGATGAGGATCACCGCCAATGGCAGCGTCCAGCTTTCGTACAGCGCGGCGAGCACCAGGAAGGCGAGCAGGATCGCCAGCGGGAACACGACTAGCGCCGCCTTGCTCTGGGTGGATTGCTGGTAGCTCAGGTCGGTCCACTCGATGTTCATGCCGTTGGGCAGCACCTGCGCAGCCAGCTCGCTGACCTTGGCCAGCGCCTGTCCCGAGGAGAGCACGCGCGGGTCGGCTTCCCCGAGCAGGTCGGCGGCAGGGTAGCCGTTGTAGCGCAGCACCGGATCGGGACCGTAGGTCTGGCTCACCTTCACCATCGAGCCGATCGGCACCATCTCGCCATTGAGGTTGCGCGTGCGGAAGTTGGCGATGTCATCGACGTTGTCGCGGAACGGACCGTCGGCCTGCGCTATCACCTGCCAGGTGCGGCCGAACAGGTTGAAGTCGTTGACATAGGCCGAACCGAGGTAGGTCTGCAGGGTGTCGAACAATTCCGTCAGCGGCACGCCCTGGGCCTTGGCCTTGACCCGGTCGACCGCGACGTCGAGCTGCGGCACGTTCGCCTGGTAGCTCGTGATCGGGAAGCCCATGCCCGGCGTCTGGGAAGCCGCGCCCTGGAAGGCGCCGACGGCGGCCTGCAGCGCGCCGTAGCCGAGATTGGCCCGGTCCTCGATGAACAGCGAGTAGCCGTTGCCGTTGCCGATCTGGATCGGCGGCGGCAACAGTGAGAAGGCGAAGCCTTCCTGCAGCCCGGCGAGCTTCTGGTTGATCTCGGCGTTGATCTGCTGGGCGCTCAGGTGGCGCTCGCTGAACGGCTTCAGGGGGAAGAACACCACGCCGGTGTTGGGGGTGTTATTGAACTGCAGCGGATTCAGGCCGGGGAACGCGACCTCGTTCTGCACGCCCTCCACGCCCATCGCGATCTCGGCCACCTTCTTCAGCGCCGCGTCGGTGCGCTCGATCGAAGCGCCTTCCGGCATCTTCACCCCGGCGATCAGGTACAGCTTGTCCTGGACGGGAATGAAGCCGCCTGGCACCCACTGGAACACGAGAGCGGTGGCCACCAGGAGCACGGCGTATACGGCGAATACCCTGCCGCGCCCGCCCAGCATAAGCGACACCGAGCCCTGGTAGCGCTCCGAGTTGCGCCTGAAGAAACGGTTGAACGCGCGGAACACCCGGCCGAACAGGCGCTCGATCAGGCGCGACAGCGCGTCCTTCGGCGCTCCATGACCCTTCAGCAGGCGCGCCGCCAGCGCCGGCGACAGCGTGAGCGAATTGATCGCCGAGATGACCGTCGAGATCGCAATGGTCACCGCGAACTGCTTGTAGAACTGCCCGGTGACACCACTGAGGAACGCCATCGGCACGAACACCGCACACAGCACCAGCGCGATCGCGATGATCGGCCCCGAGACCTCTTTCATCGCCAGGTGCGCGGCCGCGAGCGGGCTCGCGCCATCCTCGATGTGGCGCTCGACGTTCTCCACCACCACGATCGCATCGTCGACGACGATGCCGATCGCGAGCACGAGCCCGAACAGCGTCAGCGTGTTGATCGAGAAGCCGAGCAGGTGCAGCGCCGCGAACGTCCCGACGATCGACACCGGCACCGCGATCAGCGGGATAATCGAGGCACGCCAGGTCTGCAGGAACAGGATCACCACCAGCACGACCAGCAGCACCGCTTCCATCAGCGTGGTCACGACCGCCTTGATCGAATCGCGCACGAAGATGGTCGTGTCGTAGATCGACCGGTACTCCACGCCCGGCGGGAAGCGCGTGGCGAGCTCGTCCATCCTGGCGATCACCGCATCCCGGATCTGCAGGTCGTTGGCGCCGGGCGCGCGGAAGATGCCGATCGCCGCCGCTTCCTTGCCGTCCAGCCGCGCACGCATGCTGTAGTCGCCCGCGGCCAGCTCCAGCCGTGCGACGTCGGCCAGGCGCACGATCTCGCCGTCGGACCCGCTCTCGAGCACGATGTCGCCGAATTCCTCGGCCGTGCTCAGCCGGCCCTTGGCATTGATCGGCGTCAGGAAGTCGCTGCGGCTCGGCATCGGCTCGGCGCCGAGCTGGCCGGCCGAGACCTGGATGTTCTGCTCGCGGATCGCGCGCACCACGTCGCCGGCGGTGAGGCCGCGCGAGGCGACCTTGTCCGGGTCCAGCCAGATCCGCATCGCGTAGTCGCCGCCGCCGAAGATCTGCGCGTCGCCCACGCCGGGCAGGCGCGCCAGCTCGTCCTTCACGTGCATGCGCATGTAGTTGCGCAGGTACAGCGTGTCGTACTTGCCGTTGGTCGACACGAGGTGCACGACCATGAGGAAGACGGGCGACTGCTTCTGCGTCGTGACGCCCTGCCGGCGCACGTCCTCTGGCAGCCGCGCCAGCGCCTGGCTGACCCGGTTCTGCACCCGCACCGTGGCATCGTCCGCATCCACCTCCGGCTTGAAAGTGATGGTCATCAGCAGCACGCCGTCGGAGCCGGCGACCGACTTCATGTACGTCATGCCCTCGACGCCGTTGATGGCCTCCTCCAGTGGTGTGGCCACGGTCTCGGCGATCACCTTGGGGTTGGCGCCGGGATACACCGTCCGCACCACGACCGAAGGCGGCACCACTTCCGGGTATTCGCTGATCGGCAGCAGCGGGATCGCGATCAAGCCGGCGGCGAAGATCACGATCGACAGCACGGCAGCGAAGATCGGCCGGTCGATGAAGAATTTCGAGAAATCCATGTTGCACTCCCGCTCGCGGGTGGTCGGGGCTAGCGCCCCTCCTGCAGTTACCGATTAGCCGCGAGCCGCAGGCCCGCGGGGGGCGGCGCGCCCATCGCGATCGCAACCGGCGCGACCGGCATGCCGGGCATGAAGATCTTCTGCACCCCGTGCACGATCACGTTGTCCTGCGCGGTGAGCCCGGAGCTCACGACACGCAGGCCGTCGACCATGCGGCCGGGCTCGATGTCCTTGCGCATCGCCGTGTTCTGCGGCCCGAGCACGTAGACGTACTTGCGGTCCTGGTCCGTCAGGATCGCCTTGTCGTCGACGAGGAGCGCGTCGAACTCCGCGCTGCCCTCGAGCTGCACGCGCGCGAACAGCCCGGGCGTGAACACGCGGTCCGGATTCTCAAGCACGGCGCGCGCGCGGATGGTGCCGGTGCGCGCGTCAACCTGGTTGTCGATGAAATCCACCGTGCCCGCGTGGGGATAGCCCTCCTCGTTCGCGAGACCGACGCGCACGGGGTTGTTCGACTCGTCGCGCTCACCCTTGCGGGCAAGATCCTGGTAGCGCAGGAACGCCTGCTCGTCGGCCTCGAAGTAGACGTACACCGGGTCGAGCGAGACCAGGGTCGTGAGCAGCGTCTGATCGGCCTGGGCAAGGTTGCCGGCGGTGACCAGCGCACGGCCGGCGCGGCCGCTCACCGGCGCACGCACTTCGGTGAAACCGAGATCGAGGCGGGCGCGCTCGACAGCCGCCTGCGCCGCGCGGACCGCCGCATCGCCCTGCGCGGTGGCCGCGGTGCGCGCCTCGAACTCCTCGCGCGAGATCGCTTTCGCCGCGATCAGCGTCTGTGCCCGCGCGTCCTCGCTCCGCGCGAGCGCGGCCGCGCTGCGCGCACGCGCGAGCTCGGCCTCGGCGCGGTCGAGGTCGGCGCGGTAGGTGCGCCGATCGATCACGAACAGCAGGTCGCCCTTCTTCACCTCCTGGCCTTCCTCGTAGACGACGCGCTCCACGTAGCCGGTGACCCGCGGCCTCAGTTCGACCGTCTCGACGGCGGCTACGCGGCCGGTGAAGTCGTCCCACTCGTGGACCTGCCGCGACACGACCTGGGCCACGCTCACCTGCGGCGCCGGCGGGCCACCCGCGGCGCTCTTGTCACCGTGGCCGGTCGCGGCCAGGGCGACGACGATGCCCGCGGCGGCCGCGACGAGGGCGAGCCAGATACCAGAGCGGGCGAGATGTTCACGCGTTGTCATTAGAGAGTGCCTCCCTGCGGTTTGGTTGTTCGTAATGCACGATCGCGCGCGCCGGTTCCGCGCCGCTGCGCCCGATGAGCTCGACGACGCGCCGGCCGACGGCGACCGCGTCCGGCCATTGCGGGCAGTCGTGCGGGCCGCGCTTCTCGCCGCACACCGGGGTATCGACGGTCAGCAGTTGCACGCGCACCGCGAGCGCCCGCGCCTCGTCGTGCAGTACGCGCGCCAGCATCCGCAGCGCCGCGGCCGCCACCGAGCGCAGGCCGTAGCCCGCCCACGGCAGCTCGCTGCCCGGCCCGCCGACCAGCACGTAGGTGCCGGCGCGGTCCGCTTCCGCCAGCAGCGGCAACAGGTGACGCGCCGCGGAGAGTTGCGGCAGCAACTCGCTCTCGAGCGTCCGTCGCAGCAGCTCGGTCGGATGATCCAGCAGCCGCCCGCGGCCCGCCTCGCCAGAGCGCGACACCACCACCGCGTCGATCGGCCTGCCGAGCTCGCGCAGGGTCTTCGCCAGCCGCGCACCATCGGCATCGCCGGCGATCGTGGCGGCCACGATGGTCAGGTCGGCGTCGGGATGGGCGGCGCGCAATTGCGCGAGCGCCTGCCGGTCGGGCGCCACCGCGACAACCGGCCGGTGCGCGGCCACGAGCGCCCCGACGATCCCGCGGCCGAGGGCTTCCGTGGCCCCGAGGACGACAGCCAACGCCTTCGTCGTCCCGTCAGCGGGACGGTTACTCCCGCGAATGGGACGGTCCGCCGGGGTGCCTGCAATCCCGCCCGGGGCGTCGGCGCCGCTTAGCAAATCTTGCTCGTTGAAAAACATTAGGCTCTATCCGTGTGTGTCCAGGGCGCATACCCTAGCCCCACACGCTGCACTTGATTAGCCGGCAAATATGGAAATAATTGTTCCAACGATGGGCCAATCGCTAATGGACGGGGAGGCCCCATGTCACGCGATCTCAATGACACCCTCATCTTCGTGAAGGTCGTCGAGCACGGCAGCTTCGTGTCCGCTGCCCGCGCCCTGCGCCTGCCGAAGACCACCGTGAGCCGCAAGATCCAGGACCTCGAAGCGCGGCTCGGCGCGCAGCTCCTGCACCGGACGACGCGCAAGCTCGGGCTGACCGAGGCGGGCAACGTCTACTTCGAGCACAGCCAGCGCATCTCGCGCCAGCTCGACGAGGCCGAGAGCGCGGTCGGCCAGTTGCAGGGTGGCCCGCGCGGCTGGTTGCGGATGACCACGCCCTACTCGTTCGGGATCGCCTGGATCTCGCCGCTCATCGGCGAGTTCCACGCGCGCTATCCGGAGGTGCGCGTGGAGATGGTGCTCAGCAACGAGCCGCTCGACCTGATCGGCAAGGAGATCGATCTCGCCCTGCGCTTCGGCAGCCTGCCCGATTCCAGTCTCGTGGCGCGCCGCCTCGCGGTCTTCCGCACGCAGGTCTACGCAAGCCCGGACTATCTCCTCCATCACGGCGAGCCGCTGCATCCCGACGACCTGCAACACCATCGCACGCTGTCCATGGACCGGTCGCGGCGCAACGGCGGCGGCTTCGCGTGGACGCTCGGCGACGGCGAGCGCGCCGCCGATTACCCCATCGACCCGGTGCTGGTGGCGAACGACCCTGCCGCGCTCCGGGGTGCGCTCCTCGGCGGCGAGGGACTGATGCTCGCCGTCGACGTCATGATGAAGCCGTACGCGGAGCAGGGTTGCGTGCGCCGCGTGCTCGCCGGCTGGACCGGACCGTCGGCGGAGGTCAACGCGGTGTTCCCGCGCGGCCAGGGCAAGTCGCCGAAGGTCCGCGCCTTCGTGGACTTCCTGGTGGAGCGGCTCAACTTCGACGCGGAATACATGGAAGAGCTCTGCCCGAATCGCCGGTGCCCCGAGGAGGAGGCGGCGGAGGCCGAACGCGCGGAGGCCGCGGAGCTCCTCACGGGCTGATGAGCAAGCCCCTCGACGCCCGCAGGCGCTGGCTCGCGCTCTATGTGCTGTGCGCCGGCGTGCTGATGATCGTGCTCGACACGACCATCGTGACGGTCGCGCTGCCGACGATCCAGGCCGATCTGCAGTTCCCCGGCAGCTCGCTGACGTGGGTGCTCAACGCCTACCTGCTGACGTTCGGCGGCTTCCTGCTGCTCGGCGGGCGGCTCGGCGACCTGTACGGCCAGCGGCGGCTGTTTCTGTTCGGCCTCGCGTTCTTCACGCTCGCCTCGCTCGTCTGCGGACTGGCGCACACGCAGGCGGCACTGATCGCTGCCCGCGCCGTGCAGGGCGTGGGCGGAGCGGTGGTCACGGCGGTCGCCCTCTCGCTGATCATGAACCTCTTCACGGAGCCGGCCGAGCGGGCGCAGGCGATGGGCATCTACGGGTTCGTGTGCGCGGCCGGCGGCAGCATCGGCGAGCTGCTGGGCGGTCTCGTGACGAACGTGCTCGGCTGGAACTGGATCTTCCTGATCAACCTGCCGATCGGCATCGCGGTGTACGCCTCCTGCCTCGCGCTGCTGCCGCGCGATGACGCCTCGGGCGGACCGCGCCGGCTCGACATGGCAGGCGCCGTCACGGTCACGACCGGCCTGATGCTGGCGGTGTACGCCGTCGTCGGCGGCAACGAGGCCGGCTGGACGTCGGCCCGCACCGAGGGCCTGCTAGTCGCTGCGGTGTTCCTGCTCGCGCTGTTTCTCGTCATCGAGGCACGGACGCGCCAGCCGCTGATGCCGCTGCGGCTGTTTCGCCTGCGCAACGTCGCCACCGCCAACGTGCTCGCCGTGCTGTGGGCGGCGGGCATGTTCGGCTGGTTCGTGATCTCGGCGCTCTACCTGCAGCACGTGCTCGGCTACGACCCGTTCCGCGTCGGCCTCGCCTTCCTGCCGGCCGACGTGATCATGGCGATCTTCTCCGCGGGCCTGTCCGCGCGCATGGTCATGCGCTTCGGCATCCGCGGACCGGCGTGGCTCGGGCTCCTGCTCGCCGCGGCGGGCCTCGCGCTCTTCGCGCGCGCACCGCCGGACGGCACGTTCGTCGTGGACGTGCTGCCGGGGATGGTGTTGATGGGTCTCGGCGCCGGCATGGCGTTCAACCCGCTGCTGCTCGCCGCGATGAACGACGTAGACGTCGCGGAATCGGGGCTGGCGTCGGGCATCGTCAACACATCCTTCATGATGGGCGGCGCGCTCGGCCTCGCCGTCATCGCGAGCCTCGCCGACGCGCGCACCGGCGGACTGCAGCACGACGGTACCGGGGCGCTGGCCGCGCTCAACGACGGCTATCAGCTCGCGTTCCTCGTGGGCGCGGTGCTGACCGCGGTGGCGGCACTGCTCGGCGCCGCGCTGCTGCGCCCGCGGCCGCAGCCGCAGCCGGCCGCACTGGCAACGAACTAGAATGGCCTGGCACTATTGGCCTGACTAGGCCTGCAGCAGCGCGACGGCGCCCTGACCGCCATCGGTGCAGATGCTGACGATCGCGCGCCGTCCGGCGCCGAGCGCGGCGAGCTCCTTCACCGCCTGGCTCAGGATCCGCGCGCCGGTCGCGCCGAACGGATGCCCCAGCGCGACGCTGCCGCCGTTCGGATTCATGCGCTCGCGCGGGAAGGCGCCGAGGGCGGCGGCGACGCCCGCCTTCTCGCGGAGGAACTGCGCGCTCTCGAGCGCCTTGACGTGGAAGAGCACCTGCGCGGAGAAGGCCTCGTGGATCTCCCACAGGTCGATGTCGGCATAGGCGAGCCCGTTGCGCGCGAGCAGACGCGGAATGGCGTAGGCGGGCGCCATCAACAGGCCTTCCGTCCGGAAATCCACGGCGGCGATCTCCCAGTCGATCAGGCGGGCGCGCGGCGTGCCGCGCGGCAATCGCGCGAGCCCGCCCCGGGACGCAACCCAGACGCCGGCCGCGCCGTCGGTCAGCAGCGAGGAATTTCCTGCCGTCATCGTGCCGCGGCCGCTGGTGCGATCGAAGGCGAGCGGCAGCCGCGCGAGCTTCTCGAGCGAGGTGTCCCTGCGCGGGATCGTGTCGCGGCTGATGCCGCCAAACGGGGCGACCAGGTCGTCGAAGAAGCCCCGCTCCCACGCGGCGACCGCGCGCTGGTGGCTCGCCAGCGCCTGCTCGTCCTGCTCGGCGCGCCCGATGCCCCACTCCTTCGCCGTGATCTCGGTGTGCTCGCCCATGCTCATGCCGGTCGTGCGGTTGGTCACGGCGGGGACGTAGAGCCTGATGTCGTCGAGCTCGAGATCGGCGATGTGCGCGATCTTCTTCTTCAGCGACCGCGCCCGCTGGAACTGGCGCACCCAGTCCGAGAGCTTCTGGCTCAGGCCGAGCTGGATGCTGCTCAGGCTGTCGACCCCGCCGACGAGCGCGACCTCGCGCTGCCCGCTTCCGATCATCCCGGCGGCCTCGAAGGCCCCGACCATGCTGGTGGCGCAGGCCATGACGGTCGAGAAGGCGGGAATCGTCGCCGCGACGCCCGCGTCCATCAGCACCTCGCGGGCGATGTTGCTCCAGGTGAGGTTCGGCACGACGTGGCCCCAGACGGCGAAGTCGGGCAGCCCGCCGTCGAGCAGGCCGATCATGTGCCGCGCCACCGGCACGGAGAGCGCGATGGCGTCGAACCCGGCGAGCGCGCCGTCCACCTTCGCGAACGGCGTCCGGACCCCGGCGCCGATCCAGACTTCGCTCATTCGATGAACGTCGAGTCGAGCGAGATCTCGGCCTTGAAGAGCTTCGACACCGGGCAGTTCGCCTTGGCGGTCGCGGCGAGCCGCTCGAACGTCCGCCGGTCGGCGCGCGGCACCTTGCCCTTCAGCGCGAGATGGATGGCGGTTATGGTCCAGCCGGCGTCGAGCTTCTCGAGCGTCACCTCGGCCGAGGTCTCGAGCGACTCGGCCGTGAAGCCCGCCTCGCCGAGGATGAGCGAGAGGGCCATCGTGAAGCAGCTCGCGTGCGCGGCGCCGATCAGCTCCTCCGGGTTGCTGCCGCGCTGTCCCTCGAAGCGGCTCGCGAAACCGTACGGATAGGCGCTCAGCGCGCCGCTCTCCGTCGATATCGAGCCCTTGCCGTCCTTGAGCCCGCCCTTCCAGGTCGCCGAGCCGCGTCGCTTGATCTTCATTGCACTGCTCCGATTCGATCAATGCCCGGAAGAATCGCCCCGCCGGCTGGCCTCGTACAGGAACCAGGTGCGCCGCTCGGTCTCGTCGATCCACACCTCGATCAGGCTGGTGGTGGCGCTGTCGTTGTGCTCGTCACACACGACGTGGGCCGCACGCAGATTCGCCGCGAGCGTCTTGTTGTCCTCGCGCAGCTCAGCGAGCATGTCGTTCGGCTCGACGTACTCCGCGTCGTTGTCGAGAACGCGTTGATTGCGGGCGATATGGCCGATGGACCGCAGCGTGGTGCCGCCCACCTTGCGAATCCGCTCGGCGATCGGGTCCGTCATCGCGTAGAGCTGGTCTGCCTGTTCGTCGAGCAGCAGATGATAGTCGCGGAAATGCGGCCCACTCATGTGCCAGTGGAAGTTCTTGGTCTTCAGATAGAGCGCGAACACGTCCGCGAGAATGCCATTCATGGCGGCCGCGATGTCGCGGGTCGCGCGCGGCTTCAGGTCGGTGGGGGTCACCAGGGGCGCCTTCTGCCGGCGCTTCAGGTCCACGACGTTCTTTTGGGTCATTCTTTTCATGTCTTACTACCCCGGTCGTTGAGTTTTGTGGTCGACGTGGAGGAATTCTAATACGGACGGAGACTTTCGAGGCGGCTGACGAAACCATCCGAATAGGGCGTTTGACCCCTTCTCTGATACCTCTACCGGCGGTGGCGATTCTCGGCGAGAATAGGGCCGTAGGGTTGATGCAATGGTCGAGGTGAGACGCAGCGCTGAACGGGGCTACGCCGATCACGGCTGGCTCCGCTCGTTTCACACGTTCTCCTTCGCGGACTACTTCGACCCGCAGCACGTCGAATTCGGCGTGCTGCGGGTAATCAACGAGGATCGCGTCGTGCCCGGCGCCGGCTTCGGCACGCACGGCCACCGCGACATGGAGATCATCAGCTACGTGCTCGAGGGCGAGCTCGAGCACAAGGATTCCACCGGCACCGGCTCGACCATCCGCCCCGGCGACGTCCAGCGCATGAGCGCGGGCACCGGCATCCGCCACAGCGAGTTCAATCCGTCGCAGACCGCGGAGCTGCATTTCCTGCAGATCTGGATCCAGCCCGGCGTGAAAGGCATCCCGCCCTCCTACGAGGAGAAGCGCTTCTCCGCGGAGGAGAAGCGCGGGCGGCTGCGTCTCGTCGCCTCGCCGGACAGGGCCGACGGTTCCGTGCTGATCCACCAGGATGCGCGTGTGTATGCGGGTCTCTTCGATGAGAAGGAGAGCGCCGACGTCACGATCGGGCGCGACCGGAGCCTGTACCTGCACGTCGCGCGCGGGAGCCTCGCCGCCGACGGCACCCGGCTGGAGGCCGGCGACGGGCTCAAGGTGACGGATGCGCAGCGGATGAAGCTCGAGGGCGGCCGCGGCGCCGAGGTGCTGGTCTTCGACCTGCCGGCCGTGGCCCGGTGACCGATCTCCGCTAAGGAGCTCAGTCTTCGCTCGCCAGGCGCGCCTCCGCGAGATCGATCTCGCGCTCGAGCTGGGTCAGCACGTCGTCGCCGATCGCGCCCTCCTGCCACAGGCCGAGCAGCGCCTCGCGCTGCGCCGAGGCCGCGCAGAGCCACATGCGCGTCTCGCTGTCGACAGGGAGCTCGCCTCGCCGCCGCGGGGAGCGGCTGTTGAAGAATCGCTTCACCACCACGGCCTCGTGCGCGGGGAGCCCGTGCTCGGCCACGAGCCTGTTCACCGCCTGGATCGCGGCGCGCCGCATCGCCTCGCGCGCGAGCTCGGCCTCCGTGTCCCGTGAGTCGTCACGATCGAGATGCAGCGCCTCGATCAGGGCAGGCAGCGTCAGCCCCTGGCCGACGAGCGTCACGAACACGATGCCGAACGCGAGCAGGATCACGAGGTCACGCTGCGGAAACGGCTCCCCCGTCGGCAGGGTCGCCGGCAGCGCGAGCGCGGCGGCGAGCGAGACGACGCCGCGCATGCCGCACCAGGCCACGAGCGTCGACACCCGCGCGGAGGCCGGATCGCTACGGCGCAGGGAGGGCCGCAGCCAGCGCACGCCGTAGGTCGCGGTGAAGATCCAGGCGAAGCGCACGCCGATCGCGACGAGGCTCAATATGCCAATCAGGGCGAGGACGGGCATCCAGGAAAGCCCCTGCTCGTCCACGAGCGCCCTCGTGATCACCGGCAGGCGCACGCCAATCACCACGAACACGAGGCAATTGACCACGAACACGATGGCCCGCCAGAAGGTGCGGATGTTCAGGCGCGCGATGGCCGAGGCGTGGACGTGCGACCAGCGCGCGCGATAGAGCCCGACGGCGACGACGCCGAGCACCCCGGACACCGCGAGCGATTCGCAGAGCGCGTAAGTGGCAAACGGAGTGATCAACGACATCGCGAGCTCGAGCATCGGGTCGTGCAGGCGCTCCTGCAGGCGTGTCGTGACCCAGCCGAGCGCGATGCCGAGCGCGATGCCGCCGAGAGCGATCAGGCCGAAGCGCCCGATCAGCGCCCATCCCGAGAACGCGCCGGTCAGGACGGCGGCCACCGCGAAGCGGTAGAGCACGAGTCCGGTGGCGTCGTTCACGAGGCTCTCGCCCTCGAGCAGCGTGCGGATCCAGCGTGGCAGCCGGAATCGCCTGAGCACCGCGGTCGCCGCCACGGCGTCCGGCGGAGAGACGATGGCGCCGAGCGCGAACGCGACCGCCCAGGGCACCTCCGGCACGAGCCACTTGAACGCGACGCCGACCGCCAGCGTCGTCGTCGCCACGAGGCCGATGGCGAGCAGCATGATGGAGCGCAGGTTCGCCTTGAAGTCGCGCCACGAGGTCTCGATGGCCGCCGGGTACAGGACCGCGGGGAGCACGATGGCGAGCACGAGCTGCGGCTCGGGATCCAGCCCCGGCCAGTCGTATACGAAGCCGACTCCCGCGCCGGCCAGGACCAGCACGATGGGATACGGCACGCGCACCCGGTTCGCGAGCCAGCCGGCCGCGATCGCGCACACCATCACCAGGATCAGGGAGCTCATGGGGTATTCGACTATAGCCTCTCGAACGTGACAAACCGTGTCAGCGCCGCCCGTCAATGCTAGGCTCGTGCAGGGTTGGGGGAAACCGGAGCAACTGATGGCGCAGACGGCCAGTCTCGACGTCAGCCGCACCGCCGAGGGTGCCCTGCGCATCCACTTGGGCGGCGACTGGCTCCTCGGCGACAGCGTGCCCTCGACGGACGGCGCGCTCGAGGCGCTGCGCTCGGCGCAGCCGCCCACGCATACCGAGTTCGACACGAGCGGCCTCGGGCGCTGGGACACCGCGCTCCTGACCGCGCTCGTCGGCATCCGCCGCGCCGCCGAGGCGGCTGGCGTGGAGGTCCGCGTGGACGGACTGCCCGAGGGCGCACGGCGGCTGCTCGCCCTCGCCTTTGCCGTCAAGGAGCGCGAGGGCGCCCGCCGGGTCGCGCGCGAGGCCGGTTTCCTCGAGGCGGTCGGTGAGGCCTCGCTCGGGACCTGGGCGACGGCGGTCGATCTCGTCGCCTTCATTGGCACCTGCACCCAATCCGCGGCGCGGCTCGTGCGCGGGCGGGCGATCATCCGCAGCTCCGACATGTTCGTCGCGATCCAGCAGGCGGGCGCCGAAGCGCTGCCGATCGTGGGTCTCCTCAGCCTCCTCATCGGCATGATCTTCGCCTTCGTCGGCGTCAGGCAGCTCGAGCCGTTCGGCGCCGGCATCTACGTCGCGGACCTCGTCGCGGTCGCGATGGTGCGCGAGATGGCCCCGATCATGACCGCGATCATCATGACAGGACGCACGGGGGCGGCCTACGCGGCCACGCTAGGGACCATGAAGGTCAACCAGGAGATCGACGCGCTGGCGAGCTTCGGCGTGGACCCGGTCGATTTCCTCGTCCTGCCGCGGATCATCGCGCTCGTCGTCATGGTGCCGCTCCTCGCGGCCTACTCGAGCCTGCTCGGCATCATCGGCGGCGCGCTCGTCAGCCTCACGATGATGGACGTGAGCCCGGTGCAATACCTCGCCCAGACCGGGGCCTCGATGGGCCTCAGCAGCCCGCTCGGCGGCCTGTTCAAGGCGCTCGTCTATGGCACCCTCGTCGCGATCGCCGGCTGCCAGCAGGGCATGGCCGCGGGCGACAGCGCGCTCGCCGTCGGCGAGGCGACGACCCGTGCGGTGGTGATGGGCATCGTGCTCACGATCGTGAGCGCGGCGATCCTCACGGTGATCTACATCAACCTGGATATCTGAGATGGCGGGCGACGCGCACATCACGGTCAGTCACCTCACGATGGCGTACGGCGACTTCGTGATCCAGCGCGACCTCGATTTCACGGTCCGGCGCGGCGAGGTGTTCGTCGTCATGGGCGGCAGCGGCAGCGGCAAGTCGACGCTCCTCAAGCACATGATCGGCCTGATGGCGCCTGCCGAGGGCGACGTCGCGTACGACGGGGTGAGCTTCTGGCACGGGAGCGACGAGGAGCGCGAGCGCATCAGGCGCAGCTTCGGCGTGCTGTTCCAGGGCGGCGCACTGTGGAGCTCGATGACGCTCGCGGAGAACGTCGGCCTGCCCCTGCAGCTCTACACGGCGCTCGGCGACGGCGAGATCGGCGAGATCTGCGCCTACAAGCTCGCGCTCGTGGGCCTGACGGGTTTCGAGGACTACTATCCGAGCGAGATCTCCGGCGGCATGAAGAAGCGCGCGGGGCTCGCCCGCGCCATGGCCCTCGATCCCGACATCCTCTTCTTCGACGAGCCCTCCTCCGGGCTCGACCCGATCAGCGCGAACCTCCTCGACGAGCTGATCCTGCAGTTGCGCGACAGCCTCGGCACGACGGTCGTCGTCGTGAGCCACGATCTCGCGAGCATCTTTGCGATCGCCGACAATTCCGTGTTCCTGGACGCCGACGCGAAGACGCAGCTCGCGACCGGCAACCCCCGGCAGCTCCGGGATTCGAGCGCCGATCCGCGAGTGCGGCGCTTTCTCCATCGCGGCGGCCCCGATGGGCAAGCCGCGGGCGGCGGAGTAACCTGACACCATGAGCCGCAAGGCCAGCCCCACCCTGATCGGCGCCTTCGTCCTTGGCGGCGTCGTCCTGCTGATCGTCGCGGTACTCACCTTCGGCGGCCGCGAATTGTTCCAGCGCAAGACCCGCTTCGTCACGTATTTTCAGGGCTCCGTGCAGGGCCTCCGCATCGGCTCGAACGTCCTCTTCCGCGGCGTGCGCGTCGGCTATGTCACGGACATCCGCCTCAATGCGGAGCCCGACATGCTCAACTTCGAGATCCCCGTGATCTTCGAGATCATCCCTGACGCGGTGACGGTCGTCGCTGCCGACTCCGGAAAGGAGAGGCCGGCGGCCGCGCCTCTCGACCAGATGATCGAGGCCGGGCTGCGCACGCAGCTCGACTACGAGAGCTGGGTCACCGGCCAGCTCGTCATCAACCTCGACATGCATCCCGATACGCCGGCGGTCTTCCGCGGGCATAACCCGCCCTATCCCGAGATCCCGAGCATCCCGAGCGGCATCCAGCAGTTCATCGAACAGGTGCGGTCATTGCTGAGCGGCATCGAGCAGAAGGTGCCGCTCGAGAGCATCGTCAACGAACTGATGGGCGCAATCAGCGGTTTCAACAAGCTCGTCAATTCCGAGGATCTCAAGGGCGCGCTCGCGGGCATCAACCAACTGGTCAATGCGAAAGACACGCAGCAGCTTCCGGAGACACTCAGCGCCGCCATCGCGGACCTGCGCGCCGCGGGCAGGGACGCCCGCACGCTCATCGGCCGGACGGACGAGCGTCTCGCGCCCGTGCTGGAGCGCGCCGTCCCGGCGATCGACCAGCTCGAGCGCACCCTGCGCGAAGGCCAGCACGTGCTGGCCCTGGCGCGCGAGCAGCTCGAGAGCAACCCCGAGGCTGCCGCCCAGCTCGAGAACACGCTGCGCGAAGTTCAACGCTCCGCGCGGGCGATCAGGATCCTGGTGGACTACCTGGAACGGCAGCCCGAATCCGTGTTGCGCGGCAAGAACGAGGAGTCACAGTGATGTCCCCACACCTGGCAGCCCGGCTGCTCGCGATCGTGGCGATCACGGCCGCCTGCGCCTCCTCGCCGCCGGCGCGCTTCTACCGGCTGGCGCCGGAGGCGCAGCCCGCCGCGCAATCGGGCGGGAAGGCGGTGATGATCGGGCCCTTCCAGCTCGCCGACTACCTCGACCGGCCGCAGATCGTCACCCGCAACGGCGACGACTCGGTGAACGTCGCGGATTTCGAGCGCTGGGCCGAGCCGCTCGATTCGAATTTCCAGTCCGTGGTGGCCGAGAACGTCAGCCGGCTGCTCGGGTCCGATCGCGTCCTCGAATTCCCGGCCCGGCCGATCATGCAGCCGGAACGGCGGGTCACCGGCCGGATCTCGCGGCTCGACGTGGACGCGCACGGGCTCGCCGTGCTCGAGGTGCAATGGGGCGTGCTCGAGGCCGACGGCACGCCGGTGCAGCCCGGGCGGCGCTCACGCTACGAGGCGACGGCGGCCGGCAGCGGGTACGCGGCCAAGGTCGCGGCACTCAACTCGGCCGTGGCGAAATTCAGCGAGGACGTGGCGGCCGCGGTCAGGTAAGGCGCCTCAGCCGTGCAGCACGCGGTGCACGAAGGAGATCGCCATGGAGCCCTCGCCGACCGCCGCGGCGACGCGCTTGATGTTGCCGGCCCGGACGTCGCCGGCGGCAAACACGCCGGGCATGCTCGCCTCGAGAAGGTAGGGCGGGCGCGCGAGCGGCCAGCGCGATCCGGTCAGCTCCTCGGGTGAGAGATCGGGGCCGGTCTTGACGAACCCCTTGTCGTCGAGCGTCACGCAGCGGTCCAGCCAGTCGGTGCCCGGCACGGCACCCGTCATGACGAAGACGTGGCGGATGTCGCGGCTTTCGACGGCGCCGGTCTCGTTGTCGCGCCATTGGACGCGCTCGAGATGTCCGTTCCCCGCGAGGCCGTCGAGCTCGGTGTGGGCATGGAGCTCGATCGCGGGATGCTCTTCGATCCGGTAGATGAGATAGCGCGACATGGTGTCGGCGAGCCCGGCGGAGCGCACGAGGATGTGCACGCGCGGCGCCGTCTGCGCCAGGAATACCGCGGCCTGACCGGCGGAGTTGCCGCCGCCGACCACGATCACTTCCTCCGCCCCGCAGAGCTGGGCCTCCATGAACGTCGCGGCGTAGTAGACGCCGACGCCTTCGAACCGCGTGAGGTCGGCGATCGCGGGCTTGCGGTAGCGCGCGCCGGACGCGACGATGACGGATCGGCCGCTCACGCTGCGCCCGTCGTCGAGCTCGATCGCGTAGCGGCCCTGGCCGGCTTCCAGCCTCCTGGCGGCGCACGCGACGATGACGTGCGCGCCGAACTTCTGCGCCTGCGTGTAGGCGCGCCCCGCGAGCGCCTGGCCCGAGATGCCGGTCGGGAAGCCGAGGTAATTCTCGATGCGTGAGCTCGAGCCCGCCTGGCCGCCCGGCGCCACCGTCTCGACGACGAGCACGTCGAGACCCTCCGAGGCCGCATAGACGGCGGCCGCCAGACCCGAGGGCCCGGCGCCGACGATGACGAGGTCGTGCACGTGGGCGGGATCGAGCGGCTCGTTGAAGCCGAGGCACACCGCGATCTCGTGGTTCGTCGGATTTCGCAACACGCTCTTGTCGCGGCAGATCACCACGGGCACGTCGTGGACGGTGACGTGGAAGCGGTCGAGCAGCGCCTGCACGTCGCCTTCGTGGTCGAGGTCGACGTAAGCATACGGATGCCCGTTGCGGCTCAGGAATTCCTTCACGCGCAACGTGCCGGCACAATGGCTCGAGCCGACGACGATCACGTCGCCCAGCCCCTGCGCGATCAGCTCCACGCGGCGCAGGATGAAGGCTCGCATCAGGATCTCGCTGATCTCCGCATCCGCCTGCACGAGCTGCAGGAGCCGCTCGCGGCTCATCTCGATGACCTCGCCGGGCGTGCGCACGCGCAGGCGGACCAGGGTGCGACGGCCGGTCAGCATGTTCACCTCGCCGCTGAACTGGCCGGGGCCGTGGACGGTGATGAGCTCTTCGTGCCCGTCGAAGGAGCGAATGGTCTCGACCTCCCCGGCCGTGACGATGAAGAACGGTACGGTCTGCGCCCCCGTCTCGACCAGGATCTGGCCGCGCTCGGTGGCGCGCCGGTGCCCGTGCACCGCCGCCCGCGCGATCTGCGCCGGCGTCAGCTTCGGGAATGTCCGCTCGGCGGTGCTCCGCGCCGTCGACTGGATCGGGGTCAGCTCGCTCATGCTCAGCTCTCCGCGAGCGCCCGCGCCGGCTGGAAGGACCGCAGCGCGGCGATCCCGAGCGCGACGAAGAGGATCAGCACGACGAGCTGCGCGACGACGAACGGCGGCTCGGTCTGCGTGGGCGCCAGCCGGTTGAAGAACGGCAGCTTGACGAACGCCTGCACGACCGCGACGAAGACGTTGAGATAGAGCGCGGCGATCGCGGCCGACACGTAGATCCAGCGCCAGCGGCCCGCGAGCCTGTAGCTGTACAGGGCGAGCACGGCGGCGGCGAGGACGAGCAGCGAGAGCGCGCCGACGACGTGCGAGGGCAGCACGTGGTCGCGCGGGAACAGGAACCCGGTCGCGCTGGTGAGGATCGTGGTCGCGAGGAAGAGCGCGGTCCACCCGCCGGACACGCGCGATCTGAGCAAGCCGGCCAGGACCACGAGACCCGCGGCGATGCCGACCAGGCTCAGGATGACGTGAAGCTGCGTGAAGGCCGGTATGGATAGGCCGAAGATCATGAGTGGCTCCTTTGCACCCGTCCGCACCACTACGCGTTTGCGCAAAGTATAAGCCCGGCAGGCCGCTTCGGGGGCAGGCCCGATTCCGGGCTAACCGCCGCCATGAGGACTTTGGGAAGCTCGCGTCGCGCCCGTCTTGACATGCCAATATGTGCAGCTACACTCATTGGCATGAACGGCCTTGCCGGATTGCTCGAGACGAGAGAATGCCTGTGCCTGGCGTCGCGGCGCGCCGCGCGTGCGATCACGCAGCAGTTCGACCGCGCGCTGCGCGCACACGGCATCAGGGCCACGCAGTTCACGCTGCTCGCCGTGCTCGAGCTCAAGGGCCCGCAGTCGGTCGGCGCGCTCGCGGAGCTGCTCGGCGCCGACCGCACGACTCTGACCCGCAACCTGGCAGTCGCCGAGAGCCAGTCGCTGGTGAGGACGCGCCCGGGCGAGGATGCGCGCTCGCGCATCGCGTCCATCACGAAGCAGGGCCGCCGGACGCTGAAGAGCGCGTTCACCACCTGGCGCGCGGTCCAGGAGTCGCTGACGCGCACCATGGGCCGCGAGGCGGCAGACAGCCTGCGGCGGTTGTCCGGCGCGCCCGCCAATCGCGTGCGCATGGCAGCAAGCCATGCGTCCCGGTCGAAGCGGGCCTGAGGTGTAGGATCGAAGGAACCCAGGAAAGGAGAGCTGCAATGCCTTATGTCGATGGATTCGTGGTGGCGGTGCCGAAGAACCGGCTTGAGGACTACAAGAAGATCGCGCGGAAGATGGGCGATGTCTGGCGCGAACACGGCGCCTTGTCGTTCGTTGAATCGGTGGCCGACGACGTCCCCTACGGCGAGCTGACCTCGTTCCCCCGCGCCGTGATCGCCAAGGACGACGAGACGGTGGTGTTCTCGTGGATCACCTACAAGTCGCGCCAGCATCGCGACCAGGTGAACGAAAAGGCCATGGCCGATCCGCGCATCAAGGAGAACATGAACCCCGCGGCCATGCCGTTCGACGGCAAGCGCATGATCTTCGGCGGCTTCGAAACCATGGTTCAGCTCTAGGCGAAGGAGCACGGCCATGATCAGGATCAGCGCATTTCGCTGGGTGCCGCCCTTCGCGCAGGGACTGGTGCGCGAATTCAGGGCGCGCTGGGCGCTCGAGGAGGCGGGCCTCGAATACGAGGAGCGGTTGATCGGCCCCGAGGACCAGGCCTCGGGCGCCTACCGCGAGCTGCAGCCCTTCGGCCAGGTGCCCACCTACGAGGAGGACGGCCTCGAGCTCTTCGAGTCCGGCGCGATCGTGTTGCACATCGCCTCGCGCTCGGAGACGCTCATGCCGGCCGATCCCGAGGCACGCGCCCGCATGACGGCCTGGATGTTCGCGGCGCTGAACTCCGTCGAGCCCCAGGTTCAGAACCTGGCCGAGATCGATCTCTTCCACGCCGGAGAGGAATGGGCGAAGGCGCGGCGGCCCGCGGTTCTGAAGAAGGTCGAAAACCGGCTCGGCTGCCTCTCGAACTGGCTGGACGGCCGCGACTATCTCGAGGATCGCTTCACGGCGGCCGATCTCCTGATGACCACCGTGCTCCGGAATCTCCGCCACACCGACGTCGTCGCGCGGATCCCGGTGCTGGACGGCTACCGCAAGCGGTGCGAGGCGCGCCCGGCGTTCCAGCGGGCGATGGCCGATCACCTGGCGAACTTCGCGAGGCACGCCCCGCCCGAGAACCGGCAGGCCGCCTCATGACGATGCTCCGGCTCAACATCACGATGTCGCTCGACGGCTTCGTGGCCGGGCCGAACCAGAGCGTCGAGCATCCGCTCGGCGAGGGCGGCGAGAAGCTGCACGAGTGGGCGTTCGCGGTCAGGAGCTTCAGGGCCATCCACGGCATGGAAGGCGGCGCGACGGGCCCCGACGACGACGTCGCCGCGGAATATTTCCAGAACGTCGGCGCGACCATCATGGGCCGGCACATGTTCGGCGGCGGCACGGGGCCGTGGGGCAAGCCGCCCTGGAACGGCTGGTGGGGCGAGGACCCGCCCTTCCACACGCCGGTCTTCGTGCTGACGCATCACGCTCGCGAGCCGCTGGAGATGCAGGGCGGCACCACGTTTCACTTCGTCACCGGCGGCATCCAGGAGGCGTTGCGCCGGGCGCGGGACGCGGCGCGCGGGAAGGACGTGAATATCGGCGGCGGCGCCGACACCGCCGGGCAATACCTGAAGGCCGGGCTGGTCGACGAGATCGAGATCCACGTCGTGCCGGTGCTGCTCGGCGCCGGCGCGCGGCTCTTCGAAGACACCGGCGGACGGCAGCGAGACTACGACTGCATCCGCGTCGTCAACTCGCCGACCGTCGGGCACTACAAATACCGGCTGCGATCATTGAAGGGGAACACACCATGAAATCGGCGGCACCTGCACGGCATCGCGTCGTCACGCGGGAGCAGTGGCTCGAGGAACGCGTCGCACTGCTCGAAAGGGAAAAGGAGCACACGCGGCAGCGGGACGAGCTCAACCGCAGGCGGCGCGAACTGCCTTGGGTCAGGGTGGAGAAGCAATACGTCTTCGACGGCCCGCGCGGCAAGGTGACGCTCGCGGAGCTCTTCGACGGCCGCAGCCAGCTCTTCGTCAAGCATTTCATGCTGGGCCCGGGCCAGGTCGGGCTGTGCGTCGGCTGCTCGCTCGAGGTCGACCACATCGATGGCATCCTCGCGCATCTCAACAACCACGACGTGACCTATGCCGTCGTGGCACGGGCGCCGATCGAGGAGATCGAGGCCGTGCGCACGCGGATGGGCTGGCGCTTCCCGTGGGTGTCCTCTTACCGCTCCGACTTCAACCTCGACTTCAACGTCTCGTTCCGGCCGGAGACGATGGCCGAGCGGCGTGCGCTCTACAACTACCGGTTCACCGATCCCGGCCTGACCGATCTCTCCGGCGACAGCGTCTTCTTCAGGGATGCCGCCGGCCAGATCTTCCACACGTATTCGACGTTTGGCCGCGGCGGCGAGGAGTTCCTCGGGATCTACCGGTTCTTCGACATCATGCCGAAGGGACGCGACGAGAACGGCCCCCACCACACACTGGCCGACTGGGCGCGGCCGCAAGACATGTATGGCCAGGGCGGCATGGTGGAAGGCAACGGGCGCTACCACGCGCCCAGCTGCGGGTGCGCCGTGCACGAGCGCGCGACCGACCCTGAACCCGCGGCCAGGGCGATGTAACGCCATGAGCGGGCCCGCAGCCACGTTCGGCGGCATCACGCCCTACCTGCATTACCGCGACATCGTCGCGGCGATCGACTGGCTGACGCGCGTCTTCGGCTTCGTCGAGAAGGGCCGCTGGCTCAACTCCGAGGGCCGGGTCACGAACGCCGAGCTGGTCGTCGGGAGCACCGAGGTGTGGCTCGACGGCGATCCGGACTGGTGGAAGAAGCGCAATCGCGGTCCGGAGGAATGGATCGGTGTGTGGGTCGACGACGTCGACGCCATGCATTCACGGCTGCGTGCGGCCGGTCTCAGCCCCGAGCCGCCGCAGCGCAAGTTCTACGGCGTGCGGGTGCTGCAGGTCGTCGATCCGGAAGGCTACACGTGGGGCTTCATGCAACGCTCACCCTATCGCGCGCGTCACCCCGACGCGCCATGACACACGGAGGCAGGTAATGAAAAATTTCCTCGCGATCTATCTGGGTTCCGCCGCGGCGATGGCGCAGTGGAAGGCGACCGGCGAGCAGAAGAGAAAGGAACGGGAGCGCGCCGGCATGAAACAATGGATGGAATGGTCGACCGAGAACGGGAAATCGATCGTTGACCAGGGCTCGCCGCTCGGCAAGACGAAGCGCATCAACGCGAAGGGCGTCTCGGACACGAAGAACGAGATCGCTGCCTACACGATCGTGCGGGCCGAGTCGCACGAGGCCGCCGCGAGACTGTTCCTGGATCATCCGCACTTCACGACCTTCCCCGGCGACTCGGTCGAGATCATGGAGTGTCTGCCCATACCGGACATGCCGGCGGACTAGTCGGCGACAGGCAGCTCATTCCAGAGCCGGATCGTCGGTTCGGCGCGGTCGTGGTCGTAACCGAGCGCGCTCACGCTCCCGGCCCCGAGCAGGAACAACCGGCCCGCGACGGGCTCGAGGCCGAGCCAGCGCACGGCCAACATGCGCAGGAAGTGTCCGCTCGAGAAGATGAGCACGTTGCCGTCCGCCGCGCGCACTCTCGCCGCGACGCGGTCCGCCCGCGCGGCCACGTCGGCGGGAGACTCCCCGCCCGGGCAGCCGTCGCGGAAGAGTTGCCAGCCCGACCTCGCAGCGCGGATCTCCGCCGTGCGCCGGCCCTCGTAGTCGCCGTAATCCCACTCGACGAGATCCGCGTCCGGGACCGCGACCGGGCCGAAGCCCGCCAGCTCGCAGGTGCGGCTCGCGCGCTGCAGCGGGCTCGTGAGAACTTGCGCGAAAGCTAGGCCGCGCAGGCGCGCGCCGAGCCGCCGGGCGTTCTGTTCCCCGCGCGGGGTCAGCGGCAGATCGGTGCGGCCGGTGTGCTGGCCCGTGACGGACCAGGCCGTCTCCCCGTGGCGGACCAGGTAGACGATCGGCAGTGGGTCGCTCATGGGCCTCGACGCTTCCGGTGGAGCGCACAATATGGCACCGGCGCTCTATACTTTCCTCTCTCATGACCTACGAGCTCTATTACTGGCCCGGCATCCAGGGACGCGGGGAATTCATCCGCCTCGCGCTGGAAGAAGCCGGCGCGAAATACGCCGACGTGGCGGTCCTGCCCGCGTCGAAGGGCGGCGGGGTTCCGGCGATCCTGAAGGTGCTCGAGGCGAAAGGCAGCAGGCGTCCGCCGTTCGCGGTGCCCGTGCTGAAGGCGGGCCGCCTGGTCATCGCGCAGACGCCGAACATCCTCCTCTTCCTCGGCGGGCGGCTCAGGCTCGCGCCGCGTGACGAGGCGGGGAGCCTCTGGACGCACCAGCTGCAGCTCACGATTTCCGACCTGTACCTCGAGATCTTCCACACGCATCACCCGCTCGGCGACGGCTATGCGTACGAGGAACAGAAGACCGCGGCGAAGCGGCGCACGAAGGATTTCCTGGCGGAGCGCCTGCCGAAGTTCATGGGTTATTTCGAGCGCGTCCTCGCGCTCAACGAGAAGACCGGGCCCTGGCTCCTCGGCGCCCGCCTCACCTACGCCGACCTCTCGCTGGCGCAGGTCCTCGCGGGTCTGAGCTACGCCTTCCCCTCGGCGATGCGCAAGTCGCTGCGCACGCGCCCGCGGCTCCGGAAGCTGCACGACGCGGTGTTCGCGCGGCCGCGCATCGCCCGCTACGCGGCGTCAGGCCGCCGGCTCGAATTCAACAACCAGGACCTTTTCCGCTACTACCGCGAGCTCGACCGCTAGCCTCAGCTCCCGAGCTGAACGGCGAACCGGTTACCGCTGATGTCGATGACGACGAGATCAAGGATGCCGTCGTTGTCGAGGTCGCCGGCATCCGTGTCGAACGCGCTGGTCGTGAGACCGCTCAGGGCAAACGTGCCGAAGCTGCCATCGCCGTTGCCGGAGGCGAGCCACAGCCCGTCGGTCTGCGAGGTGACCGCGAGGTCCGGCACCGTGTCGCCGTTGTAGTCCGCGATGGCCATGCGCTCGACGCCGGAGACGTCGTACGTCGTCACGGGCCCGAACCCGCCCGCGCCGTCGCCGAGCAATACGTAGACCTTGCTGAAGATGGTGTCGGTGGCGACGACGTCCGCGTGACCGTCGCCGTCGAGATCCGCGGCGGCGATCTGCCACCCGTAATTGGGCAATGCGGTCGTGACCGGATTCTCGTAGCCGCCGGTGCCGTCGCCGAGGAGCACGACGACATTGCTCGCGTTGCCCACGCCCTGGAACGTCACCATGGCGGTGTCGAGCACCCCGTCGCCGTCGAAATCGGCGACCGCGACGGCCTCCGAGGCGATGCCCGCGCCCGAATTGACCGGCGCGCCGAAGGTGCCATCGCCGGCGCCGAGCAGCGCCGTCACGCCGTTCTCGTAGTTCGCGCCGACGATATCCAGGTGGCCGTCGCCATTCACGTCGCGGACGGAATTCCGGTAACCGTTCGAGCCGAGATCGATCGCCGCGCCGAAGGTCCTGTTGCCCGCGTTCAGGAAGAGGTAGTTGTGGCTGCCGACGACCACGTCGAGCAGGCCGTCCTCGTCGAAGTCACCCGTCACGGCCTCGGAGCCGCCGCTGTCGTTCGGGATCGTGAGCGTCACCGGCGAGGCGAAGGTGCCGTCGCCGATGCCGAAATACACGGTCGCCGTGGAATCGTTCTGGTTGCTGGTGAGGACGTCGAGATTGCCATCCACGTCGAAGTCGGCGAGGTACACGCCCGTCGGCCCGGCGCCGACCGCGTAATACGCCGGCGCGCCGAACGCGCCGGTGCCGGCATTGGCCTGGACCGCGGCGTTCGTGTCGTCGTAGTCGGCGCCGCCCGCGATGAACTGCAGCTGGCCGTCGCCGTCGTCGTCGAAATCGCCGCCCCAGGGATAGCGCAGGCTGCCGTCGTTGTCGGCATCGAGCGCATTGGGAGCGAGGAAGATGTCGGAGCTCTCGTTGCAGCCGGCCAGCAGGCCGAGGCTCGCCATCGTGACCGCAAGAAACCGCAGCGCGCCTGCCAGGCACGCCCTGCCCGTGAACTGAGTATCCATTGCCACCCCTCGTGAACGCGAGGGGGATTGAAGCGGCAATCGCCGGCGAGCGCCGCGATGTCAATCACAGAATGGCCAGGCGAGACGCGTCAGCCGATGACGCAGGATACGCCGCCGTCGACCGCGAGGACCTGTCCCGTGATGTGTTTGCCCGCACGGGAGGCCAGCAGCAGCGCCGCGCCCTTGAGGTCCTCGTCGTCGCCGATCCGGCGCAGCGGCGCCGCCGCCGCGACGTTGTCAACGCCGAGCCGGACGAGCGTGCCGCGTGTCATTTTGCTCGGGAAGAACCCCGGCGCGAGCGCGTTCACGGTGATGCCGAACTCGCCCCATTCCGCGGCGAGCACCCGCGTCAGGTTGATGACCGCGCCCTTGCTCGCGCCGTAGGCGGCTGATTCCGGACCGCCCCGTCCGCCCGCGAGACCGGCGATGGACGCCATCATGATGATGCGACCGTTGCGCCGCGGGATCATGCTGTGCTTCGCGATGTGCTGGCTGAACAGGAAGACGCTGCGGACGTTCAAGTTCATCACCTTGTCCCAGGCTTCCAGCGGATGATCCTCGGCGGGCGCACCCCACGTCGCGCCGGCATTGTTCACGAGGATGTCCACCGCCGCGAGCCTGCCGATCGCGTCCGCGCACACGCGCGTCACCTGCGCGGGATCACTCGCGTCGGCGGCGATGGACGTCGCGTCGATGCCGCGGCCCTGCAGGTGCTCCACCGCCGCGGCGAGCTCGGGCTCCTTGCGCGAGGTGATGACGAGCCTCGCGCCCGCCTCGCCGAGCGCCTCGGCCACCTGCAAGCCGAGGCCGCGCGATCCACCGGTCACCAGCGCCGTGCGGCCCGACAGGTCGAACAGTTTCATCACCGGCGTGCTCATATCTGGCGCCACTCCTCTCACCCCATGGTACACGCTCCACGGTTCCTGGTAGCTTCGCGGGTGAGCATCCGTAGCGCATCGAAGGAGGGCTGGCCGTGAATCCCGTTATTCGCCTCATGACGACATGCGTGTTGTTAGTCTCGTCGCTCGTCTCCAATGCATCCGACCCGCCGACGGTGCTGATCACCGGGGCCAACCGCGGCCTCGGCCTCGCCTTCGCGCAGAAATACGCGGCCCGCGGCTGGAACGTGATCGCGACCGCGAGAAATCCGGAGGCCGCCGCCGACCTGAAAGACCTGGCGAAGAAGACCGGCCGCGTGAGGATCGAGAAGCTCGACGTCACCGACCCGGCCTCCGTGGACGCGCTCGGCGCGCGTCTCGGGGGCGCCCCGATCGATCTCCTGCTGAACAACGCCGGGATGCTCGGTACGGAGCCGGAGCAGCAGCTCGGCTCCCTCGACCCGGGCCGCTTCGATACGTACATGAGGGTCAACGCCTTCGGCGCGCTGCTCGTTTCGGAGCGCCTGCTGCCGAACGTGCGCGCGGGCAGACAGAAGAAGATCGCCGGCATCAGCGCGGTGGTGGCCTCGTTCGCGGCCTACCCGCGTATCCACCGCGGCCTCTACTACTACAAGGCGAGCAAGGTGGCGCTCAACATGATCATGCGCAACCTCGCGCTCGACACGGAAGCCGACGGCATCGCGGTCGCCGTGCTCTCGCCCGGCGTCGTCAATACCTACGGCGTGCCAATGGCGGAGGACATGCGTGGCATGGTCGACATCGACACGAGTGTCGACGGCATGATCAGGGTCCTGGACGGGCTCGATCTCAAGGGCTCGGGGAAATGGTATCGCTACACCGGCGAGCCGATCGCGTGGTGAGGGTCACGGGCAGGGAATCGTGCCTGCACAGGCGAGCCCCGAGGGCCCGGGCGCCGTGTTGAGCCGGTTGCGGAGGATCGTGTAGTCGGCCGTCGTGACGAAGCCGCTGCCGTTCAGGTCGGCGACGGGATCGGCGCTGTTGAGCGCGTTGCGCATGATCGTGTAATCGGCCGTCGTCACGCGGCCGCTCTCGTTCAGGTCCGCATCGCAGATGTTGCCGTAGCCGTCGTGGTCTGCGTCGAGCTGGATGGAATTGGCGACGAGCCTGCAATTGTCCGCGGAATCCGCGATCCCGTCGCTGTCGGTGTCCGCCGTCGCGAGCCCGCTCAAGGTGATGTTGTCGGCGATGAGGGGGAAATTGAAACATTCGCAATTCCCCGGAACCCCTCCCCAGCTGAGCCCTGACAGCCTGAGTCCAAGGGAGCCGCCGGGCAGGTTCTGGGCGTTCAGGTGCTGGAAGGCCGCGGCGGAGAGATCTATGGTGAAGGTGGGCGTCGTCCCCGGAGCCTGGATCGCCCAGCAACCCCTGCCGACGACGCTGGCGTAGCCGTCGAGGTTCGTGGAAAGCTGCAGACAACCACTGCCTCCGTAAGTCGATCCGTTCGGCCGGACATCATTCACGCGGAAGCTGAGACTCTGCAGGTTCAATTCGAAGCCGGCGGCGGGCGCCAGGATGAAAGGCGCGTCGCCGCAGGAGCTGCCCGCGTCGAAGCCGCAGGTGAATACGAGAGCCGATCCCGGGAGCCCTACTCCACCGGCGATGGACACAAGCCCACCCACGCCCATGTTGCCCGCCGTGGAATTCGGATCCGTGTCGCTCGAGGCGGGCGAGCTGCCGTTGAATTCGTACAGCGCGAGCGTGTCCGCCTGCCCCGCCATCGGCCCGAGCAGCAAGGCTGAGGCAACGACGGCGGCGAGAGACCGGCGCATTCGGGACCCCTAAATGACGCTCACATCCCGCTAGCCACGAGCCCGTCCACCCGCGTGAGCTCGAAGCGGGTGTCGGCCTTGCGATACTCGTGGCGGATCATGACGCGGTCGGGCCCGGTGAACCACACCTCGGTGTCCTTGCCGAAGTGATAGTGCTCCGTGCCGAACGTGCCGGCCGGCACCGTGATCGTCTCGCGGCCGACGAATTCCAGCACGATCGGAAACGCTGCGACGCGCGGGCCGCTGCCGGCGCCGCCGAAGATGAACGTCGGCACGGGCTGCGCGCCGCCCGCGCTCGCGTCATACATGCCGTAATGCCAGCCGTCGAGGCTCGGTGGATGCAGCAGCACGGAAAACTTCGGCGGCAGCGGGAGCTGCTCGGATTTGAAGCCGGCGGCGCTCTGCGTGGTGACGTTCAGGTTGGAACCGTCGGCGACGTAGAACCCGGACCCCAGGAGCTTCCCCTTGTCGTACGCGGTGGAGAAGGCTTCGAGGAAGCGGAACGAGGCGTCGGAACGGTAGACCGTCGTGATCTGCTGGGCGTTGCGGCCGCTGTCCAGGAAGGCGCGCATCGTGCGCGTGCCGTCCGACTGGACCGTGAGCGTCCACTTCTCGAGGCCGCACGGCTCGCCCTTGCCGAGCGTCCTGCAATCGAGCTCGCCGGAGATGGTGCGCACGATCGTGCTGTTCGCGGGCTGCGCGGCCTGGCTGGCGACGTCGGCCTTCTGAGTCGTCGGACGACAGGCCGCCGCAGACAGGGCGGCGAGAACCATGACGGTCACGACGATGCGGGGACGGGCAGGCGTACCGGTTGGCATTTTTGTTACCCTTGAATGGCCAGATCCTCGCCGACCATTGTATGTCAACTCCAGGGAGAACGATTCGTATGCCGTCTGCCGATCGATCCGACCGCGCGCTCCTGCCGGTGCTCGTCCTGTGCCTGTCGCTCTCGTATGCCAGCCGTCTCCCCGCGGGCGAGCCGTGCAACGGCGAGGACCCTCACGCGGCCCATGACCACGCCGGCCACGGCATGGATCCGGCGATGTATGAAGTGCTTCGCCAGAAGGTGAACACGTATCGCAACTTCACGAATGAGGAGATCGATGCCTCGATGGCCCAGATGCCGCGCGACTATCCCGCCTATCTCAGCGATGCCGGCGAGCGCGGCAAGGTCGGCGTCCTCGTGTTGTCACACGGCTACGGCAAGGCCGGCGACCAGGCGTTCTGCAGCAGCCTCGATCCGGTCGCGCGCGAATACCCGCTCTCTGTCGCCTTCGGCATGAGCATGATGCAGTCGAGCCACGTCCAGCGCGCCGTGGACGACCTGACCGCGGCCGGCGCCCGCGCGATCGTCATCGTGCCTGCGCTCAGCTCTGCGGCGAGCGACGACCAGCTGCGGCAGTGGCAGTACATGTTCGGCGTGACCGACGACCCGGGCTACACCAAGACCGCGCGCGTGAAGACGAGCGCGAAGATCGTCTGGACCCCGGCCCTCGAGGACCACCCGCTGGTCATCGACATGATCGCCGACCATGCGCGCGAGAAGAGCGTGAACCCGAAGCAGGAGGTCGTCATCCTCGTCTCCCACGGCCCCAACCTGGACAAGGACAACGCGAGGAATCTCGAGCTCCTGAACCGCATCGCGCAGCGCCTGCAGGAGAAGGGCGGTTACGCCGGCGTGAAGACGATGTCGATCCAGAACGACGCGCCGCCCGACCAGCGCGCCGCGAACGGCCGGAAGCTCCGCGCCCTCGTCGAGGATGCCAACCATGACGGCAAGCGCGTCATCATCGTCACCAATCTCCAGGCTCCCGAGAGCATCCAGCAACAGGTGGAGCACGACATCGCCGGCACGCAGTACGTCATCAACGACAAGGGGCTCGCCCAGCATCCGAACTACCCGAAATGGGTGGAGACCGTAGTCAAAGAGGCCGCGAGCAAGCTGTGAGGCGCGGACGTAGGTAAAATCCGCAAGCCCCGTGGAACGGCCGACGAGGTAGCATGCTCAGCTACTTGCGTCCTCACCTGCAGGAGAAGCACACATGACATGTCGCTACTACATACGTGAGACGATCCTGGTACAGGATCCCGGCGCGAGCTCCAAGTACCTGCTGTGCCTCTGGTGCAAGCACGAACACTCGCCTGTCACGCGCAAGCGCGCCCAGTCCCCCGGCGCCGCCCAGATCCTGAAATGCGATGGTGATCTTGCGCGGTGCGAAGTGCCGGCGGAGCACAGGCCGAACGCCTAGCTCCATCGGACGGCGAACCCGAGCCCCGGCCGGCATTGGCACGGTAGCCATGAGCACACACCGCGCGGCACTACATTCTCCCGGACGCGACGACGCGAGCGAGTCCGTGGACGCGGCCGGGCTCGCCCGCCGGCTGACGGCACTGCGCGCCAGCATGCTGGCGCTGGAAGCGGAGCACGCGGCACACATCGGAGCCGTCGCGGCGAGCCAGCGGGCGAGCGCCCGCAACCTGCTGCACTACCTCGCCATGCGCCAGGAGGACCTGCGGTCCCTGCAGACGCACCTCGCAAAGGTCGGCCTGTCGTCCATCGGGCGCTCGGAAGCGCATGCCCTGTGGTCGGTCGACGCGGTGCTCAACCTCGTCGAGCGACTCGCGGGCCGCGAGGCCGCCCCGGCGGAAGGCGCGCTCCCCTGCGACCTGCGGAGCGGTGCCGCGCTGCTCGAAGCGCACACGCGCGCGCTGTTCGGCCCGGAGCCCAGGGAACGCACCGTCCACATCATGGTGACCATGCCGAGCGAGGCGGCGAGCGACTACACGCTGGTCCGCCGGCTGCTGGAAGCCGGGATGGATTGCATGCGCATCAACTGTGCGCACGACGGGCCCGAGGCCTGGAAGGCGATGATCGGGAACTTGCGCCAGGCGAGTGAAAGCACCGGCCGGCCGTGCCGCGTGCTCATGGATCTCGCGGGCCCGAAGCTGCGCACGGGCGCGATCGAACCCGGGCCCGCCGTTTTGAAACTGCGGCCGTCGCGGGACGCGTTCGGCGCGATCCGCGGCCCGGCGCGAGTCTGGCTGACCTCCGCCGAGACCCCCGCGGCCGCTCCGTCCGCCGCCGATGGCGTGTTGCAGGTCGACGCGGCCTGGCTGGAGGCGATCGCAACGCCGCAGACCATACGGCTCCGCGACACGCGCGGCCGCGCGCGCAAGCTGATCGCCGTCGACCGTGACCGCGGCGGCGTGTGGTGCGAGCTGACCCGCACCGCCTATCTCGCGAACGGGCTGGCGCTCGAGACCGAGGGCGACGACGCTGGCGGCACAACGACACGGACGTTCGTGTCGGGAATCCCGCCCACGCCAGGCGCCATCCGCATCGTGGCCGGCGACCTGCTGCTGCTCACGAAGGAGCCCCTGCCCGGACGTGCCGCGTCGTTCGACTCGGCCGGCCGGTTGCTGAGCCCCGCGCGTGTCAGCTGTACGCTCCCCGGGGTCTTCGCCGACGTTCATGCCGGCCACCGCGTCTGCCTCGACGATGGCCGGATCATCGCCGTCGCCGAAGCGGTCACCGAGAACGAGATCCGCGTGCGCGTCCAGCGCACGCCGTCGCGCGGCGCCAAGCTCGCCAGCGACAAAGGCATCAACCTTCCCGACAGCGCGCTACGGCTCCCGGCGCTGACCGCGAAGGACATCGAGGACCTGCAATTCGTCGCGCGCAACGCGGACCTCGTCGGCTTGTCGTTCGTCAATCACGAAAGCGACGTGCAGGCACTGATCGAGCAGTTGCAGAAGATCGGCGGCACAGAGCCCGGCATCATCCTGAAGATCGAGACCCGGCGAGGTTTCGAGCGCCTTCCCGCCATGTTGCTCACCGCGATGCGAACGCGCTTAGTGGGCGTCATGATCGCCCGCGGCGACCTCGCCGTCGAATGCGGCTACGAGCGGCTCGCCGAGGCCCAGGAGGAGATCCTCTGGATCTGCGAAGCCGCGCATTGCCCCACCATCTGGGCGACGCAGGTGCTGGAAATGCTGGCCAAGGAAGGGATCCCGTCACGGGCCGAGATCACGGATGCGGCCATGGGCCACCGTGCCGAGTGCATCATGCTCAACAAAGGTCCGCACGTGCACGACGCGGTACGGGTTCTCGACGACATCCTGCGTCGCATGGACGCGCACCAGTCGAAGAAGCGCGCCATGCTGAGGGCGCTTCGCCTGGCGACCGACTTCGACAAGCCAGCACGGTCCCGGACCGGTGCCGGCGATCGGGTTCGCTAGTACCCCGGCTTCAGCCCTTTCGCCGGCGGCGACACCTCGATCATGGTGGCGGTCTTCAGCGTCACCACCACGTCATCGCCCTTCTTGATCGCGTCGAACTTCTTGACCTCGGGCCCGACCTCGATCGTGTGAGAATTGCCCGCGGGCCCCATCAGGGTCACGGTCCGCTTGGCGTAGTCGACCGCGGTCACTTTGCCCGTGACCGTCGCCGTATCGACCACCACGGCCATCGGCATGCTGCCCGGCGGTGCGGTCACCATGGAACTCCCGCTCGAAGCGCTCGGTGAGGCCCCTTTGCCAGCGACGACCGCAACGGCCATCGTTTCCTCCTGCCTGGCGGTGACGTGATCGCCGACCCTGATCTGGTCGAAGTTCTTCACGGCCGGCCCGGCCTGGATATCGGCCAAGGTGCCGTCTTCCAGCTGCAGGGTCACCCAGCGATCGGTCTTGTCGACATGCACCACGGTCGCGTTGACGGTCGTGATCGTGCTGGCCGTTCCCGCGGGCTTGTCCGTCTGGCCCTGGGCCTGGGCCATGACCGGTGCCGCACCGAGCGTTGCGAATACGACGGCAGCCGCCGCCGACAGGAGCGATACGAAGTTGTTCTTCATTTGATGGCGCCTCCCTTGAACAGGCTGGAAACGATACGCCCCGCTACGTGGTCTTTCAATGCCCGCCGCTCACCACACCAGCCAGGCGAGCACGTAAAGCGTGTTGTTGTCCGACGCGTCCCGGCCTTCGCCGTCATAGTTGCTGGATGCGCCGTTGAACTTCGTGTAGCCAGTGTACTGAGTCTGCAGCTGCACGTTGCGCCAGGGCGAATAGCTCACCTGGGCGATGTAGCCGTCGCTGTCCGGCTGGCCGTTGAGGCTGCCGCTCACGGGCTCCGGTCCGTACAGGATCGCGTCGGGGCCGCCGCTGATGGCGAAATAACATGAGTCCGAGCGGCGGCAGCGACGGCAGACTCAGCATGTTTTCGTTATTCTGACCCTTCGCTTCAATCTGGACCTGCGCCGTCTGAACGTAACCCCTGAACATCCTCCCGTAGGCATTGAGCTGTGGGAATTGCGTGTGGCAGCCGCTGCACTCCGTTCATCTGCCGCGCGAAGCTCGGAACCGCGCTCGCGTTTTGCAAAGGAAGCATGGTGAAGGCCGCCAGCAACAATGATGAAACTGTATGCGTCCGTTTCATGGAACATCTCCCGGCAAGAGAAACCGCACCCCGCGCCCTCATCAAGCGTCACAGGCTGCACAGCGGTCCCTCGGAAGATGCGCATTGCAACGACGAGCGTCAGCATGCAAGCTTGCTATCGGGGTAGGCAGCATCGATCAGGCGATGGGATACTTGTCATTTATGGCCAGCAAAGGAATAACTGCGGCGATGGTGTGCGTCATGCTGCTGGTCATGCAGGGCGAGGCGAAGGCCCAGAGCGATGGGCGCAGCGGCAAGCAAGTGGTGGAAGCAGTGTGCGTCGCCTGCCACGGCTCGGGCGCAAACGGTGCGCCGAAAATCGGCGATCAGCAGGCATGGAGCAAGCGGGCGTCGCAAGGTCTGACGAGTCTCACGCAAAGTGCGCTCAAGGGTATCCGGCAGATGCCGTCGCATGGCGGTAATCCGTCGCTTACCGATCTCGAAATCTCGCGCGCCATCACATATATGGTCAACCAGTCGGGTGGTCACTGGATTGAGCCTCTGAACAACGCGACCGCTCCTGCGGAGCGCAGCGGCGAGGAGGTCGTGAACACCCAGTGTGCGAAGTGTCACAAGACCGGCGTTGGCGGAGCGCCCAGGATCGGTGACCAGGCTGCCTGGATACCGCGAGTCCAGCACGGGCTCGATGCCCTTGTTCGCTCCGGAATCAATGGACACGGCGGCATGCCACCGCGTGGTGGCAAGGCCGATCTCACCGATCCCGAAATCCGGAGTGCGGTCATCTACATGTTCAACGGGGGCAGGACTATCACGAAGGCGACCCCCGCCCCCAGCGTAGCGACCGGCCAGAACGTCGTCGTGGTCGGCAGCACCACTATCTACTTCGGGGTCATGTCCGCCGCTGCAATCCGCGATCACCCCAAGGAATACCCCGCAAGCGTCTATGGGGTTGCACCACTTGGTCCTGATCAGTACTACGTGACGGTCAGCTTGCTCGATGCCGATAGCGGCAAACGAATCGTTGACGCGCTGGTGATGGCACGCATTTCTACCGCGACGGGAGCCGGTCCGGAGACGAAATTGGACCCCGTGACTATCGCAAATTCAGAGACCTACGGGAATTACTTCGCCATGGCGGGCCCAGGCTCTTACACGATCTCATTGCACATCAGGCGGCCCGGCGTGGCGGATGAGATCCAGGCGCATTTTGAGTACACGCATCCATAGCGTGTTGTGGGCACTCCTCTCGCTGTTCGCATTGCTTGCGGGCATCGTCGCCAACGCCGCCGGCGCGGACAGCCCCTATCCGCTGGACGGCCTGACGGGCGCCGAGTACGAAACCGTAAACGCGGTTCTCAGGGAATCCGGCAGGCTCGATAAGAGGAGCGCGATCGCCCTCGTCAACCTCGACGAGCCGGACAAGCAGCAGGTACTGGCATGGAAGCCCGGGGACGCGGTGCCGCGGCGCGCCCTGGTCACGATCCGCCATCGGCGTGAGCTGATCGAGGCGATCGTGGATATCGGGCAGCGCAAGCTCGTCTCCTGGAAGCCGATCGAGGGCGCGCAGCCCGCGTTGCTCGATAGCGAGTGGCTGTTGTCGCAGCAGGTGGTCCGCGCCGAACCGTCCTGGCAGCAGGCCATGAAGCGTCGGGGCATCGGCAACTTCAAGGCAGTGTTCTGCGCACCCATCTTCCCGGGCAACTTCGGCCTGCCGATGGACAAGGGGAACCGCCGCCTCGGGATGGTGAGCTGTTACGAGGCGGGGTCAGGGAAAGGGATCTGGGGGCGCCCGATCGAGGGCGTCGTCGCGGTCGTCGATTACGACGAACGCAAGGTCGTCAAGCTGATCGACACGGGCCCGGTGCCGATTCCCGCTGGCGGGCCGGGCGTGAATCCGGATCAGCCGGACACGATGCCGGCGCTCGGTCCAGCGCAACGGCGGTTCCGGATGTCGGGCCAGTGGATCGAGTGGGACAAGTGGCGCTTTCATCTGCGCATCGACCCGCGCGTCGGCCCGGTGCTTTCCCAGCTCAGCATCCGCGACGGCGATCGGCGACGCTCCGTGATGTACGAGGGATCGATCTCGGAGATGTTCGTGCCCTACATGGACCCGGGCGGCACCTGGTACTTCAGGACCTACCTTGATGTCGGCGAATACGGGATCGGTTCCGGCGGCGTACCACTGCGGCTCGGCAAGGATTGCCCGCAAGATGCCGCCCTCGTGGATGCGGTCTTCATGAACGAAGGCGGCGAGATCTATTCGAAGGAAGGCATCGCCTGCATCTTCGAGCGCGCGACCGGTGACGCGGCCTGGTCGCATTACGAGGTCAGGCAGAACGCCTCACTCGCCAGGCGGAACACGGAGCTGGTGGTCCGGTTCATCGTCTGGCTCGGCAACTATGACTACGTGATCGACTGGATCTTCACCGAAACCGGCGCACTGAAGGTGCGCGTCGGCGCGACCGGTATCGTGCAGGTCAAGGCCGTTGGAAGCCAGGACATGGCGGCGGAGTCCGCGGGCAAAGACACGGCCAGCGGACGACTCATCGCGCCCGGCACCGTGGCCGTCAATCACGACCACTTCTTCGGCTTTCGCCTCGATCTCGACGTCGACGGCACGAAGAACGGCATGATCATCGATCGCCTTGGCAAAGTGGACCTGGAAAAGGCCGGGATCGACTCGCCGCGCAAAGAGATGTGGCAGGTGCTTTCACAGGAGGCGAGCGTCGAAAGCGACGCGAAGCTCAACGTCGATCCCCAGCGCCCGGCGCTCTGGCGCGTGATCAACCCCGATGCCAGCAACCGGGTCGGCAATCCCGTCAGCTACCAGTTGCGACCTGCCTCCGCCGCATTGACGCTGCTTGACGACGCCGAGCCCGCGCATCGGCGCGCCGCATTCACCGCCTACAACCTGTGGGTGACGCCTTATGCCCCGGCCGAGCGCTACGCCGCGGGCACGTACCCGAACCGGCACCCCGGCGGCGCCGGGTTGCCCGAGTGGACGGCGGCGAACAGGTCCATCAGGGACACGGACATCGTGCTCTGGTACACGATCGCGCTGCACCACGTGGTGCGCGCGGAGGACTGGCCGGTCATGCCGCTGGTCGAGAGCGAGTTCGAGCTCAGGCCGTTCGATTTCTTCGACGCCAACCCGACGGCGACGGAGGGAGCGCAGTAGATCTCACCGTCGCCCAAGCTCCCATACGCAAGGAGCACAGGGCCGGCGTTCACGCGCATTAGCGACATCACACCCTGTCCAGCAGGCTGCGGACGAGCGCGATGGTCGCCGCCGCCTTCTTCACGTCCTCCGCGGTAACGTGACGGGACAACGTGCCGAGAGCGCGCTCCACGCGCTGGCGATGCCTCTTGAGCCGGCGCCGGCCGTCGTCCGTAATGACCATGAGCGGTGCCCGGCGGTCGGCCGGATTCGGATCAAGCCTGATCCATTCGTTACGAATCGGCGTGCTCGCCAACTTCTGGATGTACTGCCTTGACACCGAACGCTTGCGGGCGAGGTCCGCCATCGTGATTGGCCCCTCCGCTTCGAGAAGCTGGAGGAGCCCCCAGTTGCTGCTGCCCCAGTCCTGGAAAAGGCCGGTTCGCTGGCCGGCGGCGCGCACGTCGTGGAACGCGCGGAGGATCTCCTGCATGAGGGTCTCGAGCCCCGCAGCCGATTCCCGTCCTCCCTGCACTGCCTTCTTCTTGGCCATTCTTCTATGCACCCGCCTGGGCCTGCCATCGCGGAACGGGCCGAATATGACAACCTGACTTGACAATTCAGCCCGATTTGTGAACAATGACAACCGGGGTTGTCGTTGTAGTTCCGGCAAGGTCGGGACTACGGAGTCACCGCTCCGGTGGGCCGCCAACCTGGACGGATTCTAACCGGAGAAACAAGCAAGGAGGGCAAAGATCATGAACGCACTGTTCAAGAAAGAAGGCTGGGACGCCCTGCTTCACGGAATCGTAGCAGGAGCCCTGGTGCTCGTGCTGAAGGGCATCGCACACTACGTGTTCGAGGCAGACATCCCGTTCGCCTACGGGCTCGCGGCCGTGACGGTCATCGTCGTCGGTGGCATCCGGCTGTTTGCACACGCACAAGACGGTTCCAGTCACGAGGCCTGACGGCCGGCCGTGACGTGCGTGTTGGCACGACGAGCCGTGCTGACCAGGAGATCGGTGTCGCCGGCCAGCACGGCGGCGCGTGGCATGCGCCGCGAGCAGATCGAGGACCTGCTTCAGGTTGTCCGGCCTGACGTAATCGAAATTGGGAAGCTGCACGACCTCGTTCCGCCCGCGCTGACTCCGGTTGACAGGCCTTTATGCTAACCCACCGCTGCGGGTGAGATAATTTGCGAGAAATCCTGCGGCATCACGCCTATATGGTCCTCGCATCCCAGACTGCCGATACGACCCTCGATTCGTTCAGCGCGGGCCTGAGCGAAGCCGATCGTTCGCTCGTGGCAGAGGCGCTGGCGTACGCGCAGGCGCTGTACGGCGACGGGCTGCTCGGCACCGGCGAGCGCATTCTCGGGCACGCGATCGGCATGACGGCGTGCGTCACGGAGCTCAAGCTCGACGGTGCGACGCGCGCCGCCGCGCTGCTGTTCTCGGTCCCGGCGCTGGAGGACGGCGCCGCGAAGCTCGAGTCGCGATTCGGGCAGACGGTGGCGGCGCTGGTGTCGGGGATTTCCCGCCTCAACGAGCTGCGCGTGGTGACGCGGGCCAGCGTCGCGGCGGAAAAGACCGCCTCGCGCGCCTCGCAGATCGAGGCGCTGCGCAAGATGCTGCTTGCCATGGTCGAGGACGTCCGGGTGGTCCTGCTCATGCTGGCGAGCAGGAACCAGACGCTGCGCTTTCTCGCCCGCTCGTCCGACGCGGCGGTGACCGCGCAGCGCAGACCCATGGCCCGGGAGACGCTCGATCTCTATGCGCCGCTCGCGAACAGGCTGGGCGTGTGGCAGCTCAAGTGGGAGCTGGAAGACCTGTCCTTCCGGTTCCTCGAGCCGGAGTTGTACAAGCGCATCGCCGGCATGCTCGACGAGCGCCGCGCCGGGCGCGAAGCCTTTATCGCGCGCGCCATCGCCGATCTCGCGCGGGCGCTGGCGGCGGCGGGCGTGCGCGCGAACATCAGCGGCCGCCCGAAGCACATCTACAGCATCTACGGCAAGATGCGCGCCAAGAATCTCACTTTCACGGAGCTGCACGACGTGCGCGCGCTGAGGGTGCTGGTCGAGGAGGTGCGCGACTGCTACACGGCGCTCGGTATCGTGCACGACCTGTGGCCGCCGATCCCGGGCGAGCTGGACGACTACATCGCCCGGCCCAAGGAAAACCTGTATCGCTCCCTGCACACGACCGTGAGCGGTCCTGACGGGCGCGCGCTGGAAGTGCAGATCCGCACCCACGACATGCATCGCACCGCGGACCTGGGCGTTGCCTCCCACTGGCGCTACAAGGAGGGCGAAGGCGGCGTGCGCGATGCGTTCACCGACAAGATCGCCATGCTGCGGCAGATGCTCGCCTGGCGCGACGAAGTGGTCGACGCCTCCGACTGGGTGGAGCAGTACAAGCGCGCCGCGCTCGACGACACTATCTATGCGCTGACTCCTCAGGGCCGGGTGATCGACCTGCCGCGCGGCTCCACGCCGGTGGACTTCGCCTATGCGGTCCATACCGGGCTCGGCCACCGGTGCCGCGGCGCCAATGTGAACGGGACCATTGTGCCGCTCGACCACAAGCTCAGGAACGGCGACCGGGTCGAGATCATCCCTGCGCGGACCGGCGCGCAGGCGAGCGGACCGAGCCGCGACTGGATGAATCCGACGCTGGGCTATATCGCCAGCTCGCGAGCGCGCAACAAGGTGCGGCAGTGGTTCAACACGCTCGACGCGGCGGCGGGGCGGGACAAGGCCGGGCCGCGCCTCCTGCAGCGTGCGCCGCGCGGCGAGGCTGCGCCGGACACGCGCGACGAGATCATCCCTCTGGCCGGGCCGATGCCACGCCCCTCGTCCGACGCCGGCGGCATCACGGTTCTCGGCGTGGACCGGCTGTTGACCCAGCTCGCACGCTGTTGCAAGCCTGTGCCCCCCGACCGCATCACCGGCTTCGTCACGCACGGCCGCGGCGTTTCCATCCATCGTTCCGAGTGCGCGAGCCTCGCGCGGCTGGGCGAGCGCTACCCGGATCGGCTCTTCGAAGCGCAATGGGGCGAGCCGGGCCGCTCCGCGCAGAGGTTCCCGGCCGACGTCGTGGTCCGCGCCACCGAGCGGCCCGGCCTGCTGCGCGACATCTCTGACGTGCTGGCGCGCGCGCAGCTCCGGGTCTCGGGCCTGCGGAGCCATGTGCACGACGGCTCGGCGACCCTCTTCCTGACCGTCGAGGTCGGCTCGCTCGATGACCTGAAAAATGCGCTGCCGCTGGTAGAGGCAGTGCGAGGTGTATCACAAGCCAAACGGCGCTGAGCGCCCGCTGATCCAGCGGAGGCGGCGGCCACGATCACTATCAATTGACTATATCTTCCACCGCCGCCCGGGCCGCTGTCTTCGTGCCTTCCCCTCCCGCCGGATCCAACGCCCTCGGGGAATCACGTGAACCACCGACGCGTTACGCAGCCTTTTTCTTTGCGGTCATTTTCGGCTTGAACGTTTCGCCACTCTTCGTCTCAGGGGTCTCAAAAAACGCATTCATACCCCTGCTTTTCATCATGTAGGCGAACATCGCTGCGCCAATGAACGCAAAAGCCGCTTTTCTCGGATTCGACTCGAAAAAGCTGCCGAACTTGTTTTCCTCACCAAACTTCGCGCCGAATTCCTCGCCGGATTCAGACATGACCTTCGTCATGACTTTCCCCAGCTCGGTTGCCCGCTCGTGCAGGTAATCGGCCATTTCGTGAGCAAACTTCGCAAACTCCTCGGCCATACCCGGGATTTCGCGTACCTTGGTGTCCATGACATACCTCCTTTCGTGTCGTTGTCGTCTTTCAAACAAACACGCCGACAACGCTAATTAAAGATGCGCCGATGGGAGGCCACGCGCAATCAGGGTTTAACGCAGTGCTGTGGCCAGGCGCCGACGCCGGACAAAGTTTCAATAGCCGACGAGCTCGAGATATCCCTGCCCCGAGACCGGCCCGTCACCCGAGATGCCCCGGGCCCGGATCGCGCCGTCCCAGTAGCGCACCGTCAGATCGAGCTCCTGGTCGTCAACCTGGGGCTCGACCTCGAGCGCCAGCCCGCGGGACGGGATCTCGACCGACCAGGCGACGGGATAACGGTGGTCGTCGCGCGGGCTCTGCCAGCGCCGGCGGACCTGGAGTCTGACCTCATCGCCCGCGAGTGCGATCCTCTCGCCCGTGGGCAGGACGATCGTGCCCGAGCTGAACGGCCCGGCCGTGCCGTCGCGGCGGCGCAGCCGGTAGTACATGAGCTCGCTGCCATCGGAGAGCTGCAATGAGAACCAGTCCCAGCCCGCGAGGTCCGCGCCGAGCGCATTGCTGCTCCATTCCCGGTCCATCCAGGCTGCGCCTTCAACCTCAAAGCGCTGGTCGCCGATGCTCAGGTGTCCCCGCGCCGCGAGCCGCATAAACGAGTAGTAGTACGACGCGTTGCCCGGTTCCGGCCCCTTGCGATCCCAGCCGTCCTGCCCCTGGAGCACCAGCGGCTTGACCGCCGCGAGCTCGAGCTCGATCGCGGCCGGTCCATGCCGGGCCTCGAGACGCAGGGGAAACAGGCCGCCGTCCGGCGCCAGGCTGACCGCCTGCCAGTCGTCGAGCCACACGCGAAATGGCAGCGCATTCGCCGCGGCGATGCCGAGCGCACCCCGGCCGAGACGTTCCGCCGCATAGAAGCGCCCGCTCGCGGTGTCGGTCACGGTGAAGTGCGCCATCCACGCCTGGTTCGCCGCCCAGGCCGACTCGCGTGCAATCGGCCGCGGCGACAGGGCGAAGCGGAAGAAGGTCAGCTGGAAACCAAAATGGCGACCGGCTTCGGTGGCGAGGTTCCCCGTGAAGTACCACCACTCGCTGCGGTACTCCGGATGCGCGCCGTGGTCGGCCGGAAATTCGAGTCGTCGCGGCGCGTTCGCGATCGCATAGCCGGGCGCCGACTGAACGCCCAGGAAATCGGTGATCGTAATCTGGCCGTCCGCGACGGCGGGCAGCCACGCCAGCACGAGGATCCAGGCGCGGCGCATCTATTCTTCCCTCACCGCAGCCGCCAGAGGGGCTCGCGACATCCTGAGCGCGGGCAGGATCCCGGCGACCAGCGCGGCGGCCAACGCCAGCAGCAGGCCGCCGGCGAGCACGCCGGGCTGAACCTGCAACGCCATGCTCCAGCCGAACGCGCGCTCGTTGATCACGAACACCAGCAGCGCCGCCAGCACGACGCCGACCGGGATCGCGACCAGGCCGCTTGCGAGACCAAGAAGACCGGTCTGCGCCAGCACCAGGCCCCGCAACTGCGCCGGCGTGAAGCCGATCGCGCGCAGGACCCCTGCCTCGTGCGCGCGTTCCAGCGCGAGCGCCGACAGCGCGCTCAGGATCCCGAAGAAGGCCACCAGCCCGGCGAGCCAGCGCAGCACCTCGGTGATCGTGAAGGTCCGCTCGAAGACCTGCATCGACGCCGCCCGGATTTCGGCGCTCGTTTCGAGCTGCAGGTCCAGGGCCGTTGCCGCATAGCCTTCGAGCTCGCGCCGCACGCGGTTCACGTCCGCCCCCGGGCCGAGATAGACGCCGACCCCGGTGAGACGCTCGTCGCGCCAGAGATTCCGATAGGTGCCGAGCGGGATCATGACGGCACCGCGGTCGCTGCTGTAGTCACGAAACACGCCCGCGATCCGGAATTCCATCGGGACCGTTGCGGTCGGGAGTTCGAGCGCATCGCCGGCACCGACACCGTTCTTGCGGGCAAAAGGCTCGGACACGACGACGGCGCCCGACACAAACGCGTCCCAGGCTGCCTCCGGATCACCCTCAATGATGGAGAGGCCCCAGCCCCGCGGTCCGGGTTCGACCGCGCGCAGCAGCACGTCGCCGGCGCGCGCCGGCAGGCGCACCCAGCGCGACAGACTCAGACCCTCCACGCCCGGCAGCGCGGCGATGAACCCGATCCGGGCGGGCGACAGGGCCTCGCTTGCCTCCGCCGGAGCGCCGGGTTCGAGCCGCAGATAGAAGTCCGCCTGCAGCGTGCCGGCAAGCCATGCTTCGACGCTGGTCCGGAAGCTGCCGATCATCACGCCGACGCCGATGACGGTCGCGACCGCCACGGACAGCGCGGCGACGGCGACGCCGGTCCGGCTCAGCGATGCCCCGGCGCTGCGGGCGGCAAGACGGCCCGGCAGGTGTCCGAGCCAGGCCGCGGGGCGCTCGAGTGCACGCATCAGCATCATCGTCACCCCGGGCGTGAAGAGCGCGGCCGCGGCTATGACGCAGAACAATCCCGCAAAGGCGACGATGAGGCTGCGTGTGCCAGCTGCGAGCAGGCCGCCGGCGAGCGCGGCGCAGGCGACCCCGGATAACGCCAGCCAGGGCACCCGTCGCCGTGTCCGGTCTTCCAGTTCGGCGCGGCTCATCGCGGCGCGGGGTGGCATGCGCGCAGCCTCCAGCGCCGGAGCCAGCGCCGCGAGCACGGTGGCGCCGAGACCCAGCGCCGCGCCCCTGGCATGAATCCAGAAATCGATCGGCACCGCCGCCACGCGCCGGGTGAAATAGAGGTCCTCCATGGTCTGCAGCACGAGCGTGACGAGTCCGCGGCCGAGCCAGTGACCGAGCAGCAGGCCGGCAGCCGTGCCGGTCGCGCCGAGCAGCAGCGCCTCGCCCAGCGTCACGGCGAACAGCTGCCACTGCGTGACGCCGAGGGCGCGCTCGATTCCCATCAGGCGCCGGCGCTGCACGACCAGAAACGACAGCGTCGCGTAGATCAGGAACATGCCGACGACCAGCGCCAGCAGGCTCAGCGCCGTCAGGTTGATGCGAAACGCCCGCGTCATTTCGACGAGCGTCTCGTTATGCGCCGCGGTTTCGACGAGTGTCGCGCCGGCGAGGTCCGCTTGCGCAAGGCGCCCGGCCTCGTCTGCGCCGAGGATCAGGTCAATGCGCGAAATGAGGCCCGGCAGCCCCAGAAGCTCCTGGGCGGTCGCGATGTCGGCGAAGACCATCGTTTCGGCGATCGCCTGACGGGCGGCATCGAAATCCACGATGCCGACGACTTCAACGGAGCTCTCACGGCCGGCCACGTTCATGCGGATGCGATCGCCGGCCCTCACGTTCAGCCGCTCGGCGAGTAACCGGGGCAGCACGACCGTGGCAGGCCCGGTCATGAGGCGCGCCAGGTCCACCGCGGTGCCGCCTCGCATGGCCAGGGAGTCACGGAAGGGGGCCTCGGACAGCGGGTCGAGGCCGAGCAGCGTGAACGGCCGCCCGGGAAGGCCCGGCAGCGAGATCCGTGACTCGATCACCGGCGCGGCACGGTAAATCCCGAGCTCCGTCCGCAACTTCGAATAGAGCGTCTCGGGCAGGGTTCCGCTCACGCCGACGAGCTGGTGGGTGCTGCGTCCGCTCACGAGCTCGACCGACACCTCGAACGCGCGCCGGGCACTGTCGTTCGCGATATCCACGCCGACGACCACCGCGACGCCGAGTGCGATGCCCGCGACCGCGAGGCCGAGCTGCCCGGGGTGGCGCAGCAGAAAGCGGCGGCTCGCGCGCACCAGCAGCCTGGTCACGGCCGGTCCTCGTGGAGCCGCGCGTTGCGGATCGTCAGCACGCGATCCGCCCGCCCGATCACTTCGCGGCTGTGTGTCGCCATGATCAGGGTCTTGCCGGCCTCCCGGCACAGGCGATCGAGCAGCCGGATCACGTCGGTCGCGGTTTCGAGATCGAGATTCCCGGTCGGCTCATCGGCCAGCACGATGTCCGGCTCGTGTACCAGAGCGCGCGCGATCGCGACCCGCTGCTGCTCGCCGCCCGAGAGATCTTCGGGGAAGCGTGTCTCGTAACCGCCGAGTGAGACGTCCGCGCACAGTCGTTCAACCCGGGATGTCGCAGCTGCGCCGCGGATGCCGTTGAGCTCCAGCGGCAGCAGCAGGTTCTCGGCAACAGTCAGGGTCGGAATCAGGTTGAAGAACTGGAAGACGAAGCCGATCCGGTGCCTGCGAAACAGGGCCCGCGCCGTCTCATCGAGCGCCGTCAGCGCGACGCCTTCGATGTAAACCTCTCCCGCACTCGGAACGTCGATGCTGCCGATCAGGTTCAGCAGCGTCGACTTGCCCGATCCGCTGCGGCCAACCACCACCACGAACTCTCCACGTTGGACGGTGGCGTCGATGTCGTCGAGCACCATCGGCCCACCTGGACGATAGGTCTTGGAGACTCGCTCGAGGCGAACCTGCGGGTCAGCCATGACCAGAGTCTAAGGCAGGCTCAGCGGGAAAACCGAGTGCGTAAGCCATGAGACTATCGTGAAGACCGCCGTTCTCTAGCCCATCTCAGGTCGTGCTGCTGCAGTACGATCGTGTGTTGCCGCACGAGTCTGAAGGAAACAGCGTTAGAATCGGCACATTCCACTGAGCGCGCGAACAGGCATAAAGGATCGCGGTCATGCGCCGGATGATGCTTCTCGGTGTAGTCGCCCTGCTGGCAGCGGGATGCGGTGGCAGCGGTGGCTCGGGCAGTTCTGCCGATACGAATTTTCTCACCGCCGACGTGCGGGGATTCGCCGCCATGGTGGCTCCGGGCGCCGGCATTCCGGCGCCGCCGGACGGCTCGGCCGATTTCGGCGCCGCGGCGGATGGCGCCCGCGCCGACATCGTTCGAGCCATCGAGGAAGCCGATCTCTACCGGGTCTCGGGTGACGTCCTCTATCTGGTGAGCGCATACCGCGGCCTCACGATCGTCGATCTCGCGAAGCTGGAAATGCTGGGGCAACTCGCCCTGCCCGGCGTGCCGCTGGAGATGTATCTGCGCGACAACCGTGCCCTGGTGCTGCTCGCGGACCCGCAGGGCGCGACGGAGCTGGTGGAAATCGCGGTGGCGGACCCGGCGCACCCGGCCATCTCCCGCAGCGAATCCATGACCGGTTCCTATCGTACGAGCCGGCTGATCGGTGACGTGCTCTACACCGTCACGGACCACGAGATCCGGTCCGTTCTGGTGAATGTGACGCCTTTTTCCCCCCGCTCGAGCCTGGCCCTCGCGAACGGCACCGCCTTCGCCCACGCCACCAGCAACTATGTCTTCATCGCGGGCGGCAATGCCGATAGCGGCACCACTATCACGCTCGTGGACGTGTCGGACCCGGCCGGCGGGATTACGCTGCGTGGCGCGCTCGATCTGCCCGGCTATCTCAGCGACGATCAGAAGCTGAATTTCGGCGGCGGCGTATTGCGGGTCGTGACACACGACTGGACGGATACCGGCCTGTCGCGGCTCTTCACGGTCGATATCAGCAACCCGAACGCGCCTGTGGTGCTCGCCACCCTGGATCTCGCGCGCGGCGAACAGCTCTTCGCGACCCAGTTCACGGAGGATCGGGCTTATCTCGTTACCTTCGAGCGGGTGGATCCGCTGTGGGTGATCGATCTGTCCGATCCGGGCCACCCGGTTATTGCCGGCGAGCTCGTGGTGCCCGGTTACTCCACCCAGATGGTGGCCGATGGCAGCCAGCTCCTGACCATAGGCGTGGATCCGGACCTCGGCTGGCACACCAGCGTGTCGCTGTTCGACGTCTCCGATCCGGCGGCGCCCGCGCTGCTCGACCGGGAGGACCTGGGTGACAGCAGCGCCACGGCCCTGTGGGAGCGCAAGGGCTTCGCGGTTCTTCCCGACCTGATCCTCGTGCCACGCTGGGACGGCCTCGCCGTCGTGGACCGCGCGGCCGCTTCGCTCACGCTGCGCGGCGTGATCGGTGTGGGAGGCGGCGCGCTGCGCGGATTCCCTCACGGCGCCCGGATCGCCGCCGTGGGCGCCGAAGAGATGGTGATGGCCGATGCATCCACGCTCGACGTGATCGGGCGGGTGACCATCGCCGAGAACGTCGTGGACATCGGCCGGCTCGGCGATGGCACGCTGCTGCGGCTGGTGCAGGCCGGGAACCGCGCGCGCGTCGGAGGCGCCGAAGTGGAGCTCTGGGCCGAGGCGCTCTATCCCTACGGCCAGTCGGCGGCAATCATCGGCTGGGACGCCGCGGGCCGTGCGAGCTACGTGATCGATTTCGAGACCTCTCCGCCCGCGGTCTCCGCCCGGCTCGATCTGAGCTCGGGCGGCGTGCCCCCCGTCGCCGGCGGCACCGACGGTGCGGCGGCGCCGGACTTCGTCGGCGGCGGGGCCGCGATCATCGCGCCCGTCTTTTCCGGCAGCCAGGCAGCGCTCACCTCCTCCGGGAAGCTCGCGATCCGCGGTCTCCCGGCCGGCGATCCCTATGTGTTCGGCGACGGCGCGCCCACCGATGGCATGATCGTGATCGACATCCCCGCCGGAGTACTCGGCAAAGGTGTGGCCGTGAGCGACGCCGCCATCAGCGGGTTCGTCACCGACGGTGCGGTGCTGGCGTTCACGTTCGCGAAATTCGCCGGTCAGGACGAACTCGATCGCCCGTTGCTGGAGCACGACTACGTCAGGATCGACCTCGACACGGGCACGGTCACGCCCGCAGTGCATGTGCCCGGCTACGTGGTCGCCGCGAGCGGTCCCGACGTGTTCACGATCCAGGACAACTGGGGCAACGACTGGTCGGTGACCAGCACCGTCGTGGCCGCACACGCCGGTGCGGGCGGCATCGAAGTGCTCGACCGGCTCACCTTGCCCGATGGCGCCTACGATCCGCGCGCCGCCGGTGCGACCCTGTTCTTCACCACCGGCGGAAACATCGTGGTGCCACTCCTCGGCGGCGCCGGCCCGGATGGGACCGTGCCGTGGTTGCCCGAGTCGGATATCAGCACGGTGCGTCTCGGCGCGACGCTGGCGTTCGGCCCCGAGATCTCCGGGAGCGAAACCTTCCGCGCGCTGCTGCTGCCGGAGGACGGCGCCGCACTCGTCTCCCGCGACGGACTGACGGTGGAGCGCTGGGACCTCGCGGGCACCGCCGCGGAGCTGACCTGGACCGCCGCGCTGCCGGCTTATCCGCTGCGCGCACATGCCGATGCGGCTAACCCTGGTCATTATCTGATCGCGCTGGGCTACGCGGGCGACCTCACGCTGCCCTGACAGCCGACATCCCGGCGGCTGACCATGAAATGTGAACCACGTCTCACCGTCTCGCGAGGGGCGTGCCTACAATCGGACCCTTGGGGGGGAAGGCAAACGCGTCCGCGGGGCGCTGCATGCAGAATGAACGCAGTCAGCCAGACGGCTTTCGCGCTGATAGCTGGCGGCATGGGCGGCTGGCTCGCTCAGGTTGTACATAATCCCGGCGCTGCCTTGCGAGTCCTGCGAACGGACATTGCCAGCGCGTTGACCAATTATGCCGACCTGTATTGCAACCCGACCGTAACCAACGGTCGGGATGGCGAGGCGAAGAAGACCTTTCGCGAACTGGCATCCAAGCTCGAAGCGTATCAGGCCAACCTTCCGTTGTTCGGCGTGACTCGCCATCTCTACGGATTGCCGAGCGCCGCGAACATGATCGAAGCCAGTCGCAAGCTCATCCTGCTATCGAACTATCGCTCTTACGGTGCCGCAAGCGGCATCGACGAGTCGGATAGCGCCGCCCGCGCTATCGTCCTGCGGTACGAAGCGCAGGATGTGCGCACGCTGCTCGGCATTCCAATGCCCCACGAGGTGCAGACGACGCCGGAAGAACGGAAGAACTGGTACAAGCGACCGGAAGCGCGCGGGTAAGCTGATCTAGAGCCGCTCCTTGAGTCTGATCTCGGGCCCGACGACACTGGCCCGTTGGTCATATTGAAGAGCCTGTAGCTCGGCGGAGGTTGCGGTGACGAGATCCAGCACGGAGATGCGCTTGCCGGCACGCCGCAGCTTCCGCCAGTTCTTCGCGAACGCGTACGTGAAGGCGCCATGCGATATCGATCCGTGCTCATACTCGTAGGCGTACTCCGACTCCTGGCACGCATAGACGATGACCGGCAAATACGGCCCGCGGTGTCCCAACTGCCGCTTCACCTGATGGCGCCTGGCAAGTGGCAGTGTTCTCAGTGGCATCGCATAACCCAGTCGGCTCGAGAGGCCTCGCAGTGGCATGGATTTCTTGTCGACCTTGTCCTGGCGATTCCTGTCCAGCGCCAAGTCCCGGGCGACCCACATCTCGTGCCCCGCGTCCCAGCGTAAGCTGCGATGGCGGATGTCGTCAGGGGGATTCAGGCCGCGAATTCGCGGGTGTGTGCCTTTCGCCATGCCCCCGGAATAGCAGCAGTCCAGGATCAGGGTAAGCCGGGTTTCGTAGGACAGCTGGGCATACCGTTGAAACAGCCAGTCATCGACGATGGCCCTCTCCTCCGACCAGTCGAAGTCGAATGGCACTAAAGCCTCATCCTGCCGGTCGATGCGATCCCCCAGCCCGTATTGTGGCAGCTTGGCACCGTGGCCGCTGTAATACAGAACTCGCTCGTCCCCGGACTCTGTGTCTTCAAGCAGCCAGTCGATGCGTTTCCTGATGCCCGCAGCCGTCGCTCGTTCGTTGGACACGACGCGGATGTTCTCGGGGTCAAAACCAATTTCCTGCAGGACTGAGCTCATCAGGTAAACATCGTTGACGCATCCCTGCAGGCGATCTTCAGGCTGCGGGTAGTCGCAAATGCCGATCAGCAGCGCGCGCCGACGTGGAACCGCCAGGCGTTTCGCCGTGGGATGCCGAGTGAGCGCTGCGCGGCTTAGCGATGGTTGCGTGCCGAGCAACAGATCATGCCAAAGTGTCGTCGTGGTACGGCGGTGCTTCAGATACTCAACGGCAGAGTGATCCGCCACGCCCGCGATATCAAAGCGCGTCTCGACCTGGCGAAAGTTCTGCCCGGGAAGATGGATGGGCGCGGTGAAGATATCGTCTTCCGGGTTGTACAGGTGGTACCAGAGCCGCGCCTGGTTGAGCTCGCTCAGACGGCCACCGCGAAATTCCGCAACGACGAAAGGATTGTTGATCTGCGATCCCAATGACGCGAAGACCCGCTTAGCGATGGCACTGCCGGTATCCGGGTGGGTAAACGTGTCATAGCACACGAGCGAACCGAGGCTGTGCCCGAGGATCAGATCTGGTTTCACGTCACTGATTCGGGAAATCAGCCGGCGTCGGGTCTGGCGGCGAAATGCACCGCTTTCCACCCATTTGACGACCATTCCAGCCGTGTAATACAGGGAGGAGTCGAGTCCCCTGGCCGCGCGAAAAGAACTGGTCACTCCGTTCCATGCGAGTCTGGCCGATGCTTCGAGCATGTCGCCGAGACTGACGGTGTGCCGCTCGAACAGATCCTGGTAGCAGCAAAACTCTATTCGCAGGGATCGTGCCGCATCGATTTGGCCGCAAGCGGTCTCAATGGCCTCGGTCCATTCGTCCTGCCAGACCCCACCGTCCGGGTGTTTGCCGACTCCGTGGACGCACAGGATTCGAATGGGTGTTGCAGCCATGTCGTCGTGTCTCTACGGCGACGGGGTCGTGCCTGCGTCGTCCGCGATCTCGATCTTGATCCAGCCCACGCGATTTGCTCGCTCGGCGTCCTGGTACTTCACCTCGACCCGGCGCCCGGCCCGGAGATCCTGGAAGCCGCCGGTGAGGGCGGTCTGCTTCTGGCGGCTGCGGTCCAGCCAGATGGGCGTGTGCTCCGGCACGGATACCTCGTAGCGACCCTCGGGTGTCACGAGCTCGAATGAATGGGTGCGCGGATCGACGGCATTGATGCTGCCGATGCGCGTGGTCTTTCCAGAGGCGCCGGGAGACTGGCCGATGGGTATGAAGCGTTCCGTCTCGTGCTGCCCGTGCGCGAAGGACTGCCCGAGCAGGACAAGTATGAAAGCGGTGACGAGGACCATGCGGGTATTCATCGTCACTCCGGGGTTGTCCTTGTAAGACGGTTATCCGGCGTTTCGACCAGGCGTGCGCGTGCGGCATCGAGAGACTCGAGCACGCGCTTCAGCAGCAGGTGTCGCCGGAAAATACTGGTCCGCGCCTGCTCGGCTGCCTTGCGCGCCTGCTCGAGCTGCGCCACGGCGTCGGGATGGAGGCCGCCGCCGGCGAGGACCTTGATGGCATCGCCGGTCGCGATGACTGCACGCCGCACTAACGTGTTGCTGCGTTGTCGCTCGAGGAAGCCGAGGCGCCGGGCGGCCTGGAGGTTGTCCTGGCCCGCCTGGATGTTCTCGAGTGCGTTGACGACCCGCAGGAAGGCGGCGATCGCGACAATCTGGGTGCCATCGAGTTCGATGCTCTTGCCCTCGGGGTCGAGAGCCGCGAGGGCGCGGCCGGCGGGCGAGTTATTGAACGCCTCGCCATCGTAAAATGCGACCGCGCCCTCAATGGTCTCGATTGCGTTGTTGTGGAAGAACGGTCCGGTGTCGGCCGCTTCCACCAGCGGCGGGATGTTGAAGCTGCCATCGCCCGGGTTGCCCAGGCCATCGTCACGTGGGACCTCCTCGCCGGTGAGCTGCGCCGGCTGATCGGGCAGGTCCCCGACACCGGTATCGAAGTTGGCGTTACCGAGGCTGTCGCCGAAGGTGGACAGGGCGCCGGCGTTGGCGTGGCAGAGGTTGCACTTACCGAGCGAGTTGTCGAGGAAGATCTCCTGGCCGCGGCGCGCCACCGTGCCTTTGAGTCTCAGCGGCAGGCTCAAATCCTGGCTGCGGCCAAGCGAGAGTTGGAAGGCTTCGAGCGCGTCGAGCTCCTCCTCGGTCGGCAGTCGGAAATCCACGCCGGCGACTCGCTCGAGCCTCCTGGTGAAGTGCTGGATGACGGCGCCGACGGCGAACGAGCGCAGTGACCCGTCGCCCGGGGCGCCATCGCCGGACCAGCCGGTGCGCGGGCCCTGCGGGCTCTGGACCGAAGTCCGCAATGCCAGAGTGTGCGGCACGCCCCGCATCACGAACTTGGCCGGCAGATCCTCAAACCCATCAAGGTTTTCGAGAATCAAGCCGAACTCCCGCATCAGGCGCGGGTTCTCGAAGTTCTCGCGCAGCGCCGGAACGAACTCGGCAACGAACAGCGAATCTGTCGGCGGCAGGGTGGCGATGAGCGCCGGGTTGATGGAGAAGCTCGCCTCTTCGCGATGGCAGGTGCCGCAGGTGCGCCCGTTGCCGTCGAAGGTCTCGTTGAAGAAGATCTGGCGGCCGCGCTCGCTAAGCGCCTGTCGCGGATCCGGCGCCGTGCTGCAGGAGACAGTCACCGCAAGTGGGCCGATCAATACCACGGTCGCGACGAAGGCCGCGCGACTCATCCCCATGCGGCGGTTCGAGCGTTGGCGCATCCCTCACCCTGTCTTTCCTGCGCTGGCGCAGGAGCCCATCCAGGGGCTTTGTCCGCCAATTTCCTTATTAGTTAAGACCCTACCAAGGATGCCAAACCGTGAACCACGTCACGGTTGGAGTGATCCGGGACCAGGAGTGCCTCGCCGGCTTCTACCTCCTCGAGGCGCGGGACCTGAACGAGGCGATCGCCCTCGCCGCCAGGATTCCGCGTCGTGCCATGGCGCAAGGAACGAGTTAGGATCGGCGCCAAGCAATTAGAAGAGACGCCTGGATGTTCATCAACTTCTGGTACCCGGCCCTGAAGGCCGAAGACCTCAAGGACCAGCCGCGCCTGGTGCGCATGCTCGGGCTCGACTTCGTGCTCTTCCGCGATTCGAATGGCGCGCCTCACGTCATGAGCAACGTGTGCGTCCATCGCGGCGGCTGTCTCGCGAACGGCAAGGTCAGGGGCGACAACGTCGAGTGCCCCTATCACGGCTGGCAGTTCAACGGCGACGGCCAGTGCGTGCGCATTCCCTCCATGGGCAAGGACGCCAGGATCCCGTCGCGGGCCAAGATCGATTCCTATCCGACCGTCGAGAAGTACGGCTTGATCTTCGCCTTCCTCGGCGACCTGCCCGAACAAGAGCGTCCGCCGATCATGGACATCCCCGAATACGGGCAGCCGGGCTGGCGCGCGACGCTGCAGGAGTGGCAGTTCAACTACGACTACAAGCGCTCGGTGGAGAACGGTCTCGACGCGGCCCACAACGAGTTCGTGCATCCGACGCACGGCTTCTCCGGCACGCGCGAGGACTACAAGCTCGAGGAACGGACGCCGGTCCTGCGCGAATGGGGCTCCGGCATCACGGGCCGGCGCCTCGCCCCGCCGTTGCCCGACGGCAAGATGCGCGAGGTCTCGGGCCGCACGGAAAATGCCTGGATCGAGGGCTCGACGGGCCACCACGCCGTCAACTGCGTGTGGACGCTCATCCACCCGACGCCGGCCATGTCGATTCATCAATACGGCTTCAAGACGCCGATCGACGACACGAAGGCGCGGAGCTGGCTCGTCAACCTGCGCAACTTCATGATCGAGCCCGAGCACGACGCGCGCATGATGACGCGCAACGAGTACGTCGGCTTCCAGGACCGCGACATCCTCGAGGTGATCCAGCCGCACGTGACGCCGCGCTATAACACGAAAGAGCTCTTCGTCGGCGGCGACGAGCCGATCGGGCGCTATCGGCAGTTCCTCAAGGAGTGGGAAAGCCGCGGCTGGCGCATCGACGTCATGCAGCTGATCCGCGACGAAGGCCGCGTCGCCTACGCGATCCCCTCTCCCGAACGGCGCAGGTCCAAGGGCTGGGTGATCGATGCCGTGCCGCTTCTGCCGGCCGCCAGGGCGCAGGTGCAGGCGGTGGCGGAGTAATAACGGGATGCCGGCGATGCCAACGCTTTACGATTACCTCGATTCCGGCAACGGCTACAAGATCCGCCTGCTGCTCGCACTGCTCAAGCGGCCCTACCGCTGGGTCGAGCTCGACATCATGCAGGGCAGGACGCGCACACCCGGGTTCCTCGCGAAGAATCCGAACGGACGCATTCCGGCCCTGGAACTGGACGATGGCACCTGCATCGCGGAGTCCGACGCCATCCTCTGGTACCTGGGCGAGGGCACCGCATTCGTGCCGGACGAGCGCCTCGCGCGCGCACAGGTCCTGCAGTGGATGTTCTTCGAGCAGTACAGCCACGAGCCCTATGTCGCCACGCCCCGCTTCATTCTCAAGCACCTGCCGGCGGATTCACCGCGGCGCGCCGAGCTGCCCAAGCGGCTGGAACAGGGCCGCGCGGCGCTCGGCGTGATGGAAACGCATCTCGAGGACCGCCCGTTCTTCGTCAACGGCCGCTATACCATCGCCGATATCGCGCTCTATGCGTATACGCACGTGGCGCACGAGGCGGAGCTCGATCTCGCGCCTTATCCCGCCGTGCGTGCCTGGCTCGCGCGCGTCGCTGGCCAGCCGGGTCACATCCCCATCACTTTCCGCCCCGGCTAGACGGCGCCCTGCCGCACCACCGCCGGACCGGGCGCGAGCAGGCGCACGAGCAGCGCGAGCAGCAGCAGTCCGAACTGCACTGCTCCCACGACCACGAACGGCGACGCGGGCCCGTACTCGTCGAACCAGGCCCCACCCGCCTTGCTGAAGATCAGGATGCCGAGCGCGCCGCAGAGACCCGTCATGCCGATGATCGATCCACGCTCCTTCACCGGAGCCTCCTGGCCCACGAGGGCGATGGAGGAGATGATGGCGCTCGAGGAGCCAATCGTCAGCACTGCGAACGCCGGCAGCATCCCGAAGTCGAGTGGCGAGGTGATCAGCCCCATGGAGAGATAACCCGCGCTTGCGAAGGCCATGGCGATGATCACTGAGGTCACGCGGTTCACGCGGTCCATGAGCACGCCGTAGAGCGGTTGCCACACGAGACTCACGCCCTGCATGAAACCGAGCACCAGGCCGAAGCGGGCCATGGCCTGGCCGGGATTCATGCCGAGCTCGTGCCCGTCGTGGATCGCCCACAGCGACAGGAACATGCCCTTGATCACCACGTCCGCGCGGCCGGTGAACGAGGTGGCATACGCGAGCGCGATCCGCGGGTTCGCCGCGGCGCGCAGCCCGCTCCCGAACAACGTCTTGAGGTCGGCGCGTTCGCCCGGTGCGACCGGCGTGCCGCCCCTCAGGCCCCAGCGGAAGATGCCGAGCGAGATGAAGCAGAGCGCGGCCGCGAGTCCGAACATCAGCTTGCCCGCGGCCACCGGCTCGACGCCGCGGGGCACGAGGAGCGCCGGCAGCTGGCTCAGGCCGAGGGCGACGAACATCACGCCGATGACGTTCATGGAGGAGCTGAAGCCGATCATCGTGCCGCGCGAGCGCTCGGCGGGGTAGTCGTTGGAGAGGCTGGCGATCATCGTGGCGCAGGCGGAGGCGCCGACGGCGAAGAACAACCGGTAGCCCATCAGTCCCGCGACCGAGGTCGCGAACGGGTAGAGCAGGTAACCGATGCCCATCATCAGCACGCCGAAGATCATCACCGGGCGCCGTCCGATGCGGTCGGACATGATGCCGAAGGGGTTCGTGAGAATCACCGAGACGACCTCGGTCCAGAACTGCAGGTCGCCCACGACGCCACCCTGCTGTGAGCGCGGGATGTGCAGGTGCTCCGAGAGGATGTAGCCCTGCAGGAACGTCATGCCGGTCAGCATGCCGATCGTGAGGAAGCCTGCGTAGAAGCTGGTGAGGACGTGACGCGGCGTCACGCCGGGCGCGAGCCAGAGCGGTCCGAACTTGCCCTTAGCGGGCGTGGCGTGCGGCGTCACAGACATCCCTCCCTGGGGGATAGTAGACCCAAAGCTGACTGCAGGCGGTGCGGCACGATGCCGCCCCGCGCAACGTCATATCGATGGACGTTCGAACGCTCGAGACCGAGGACGACTCGGAGGAGTAGCTAACCCACGAATTCGGCGATGCCGGAGAGACTGCGTCTCGGCGCACTGTACCCGGTGTCTACCGTCGCCACGAACGCGCCGCGCTCGAGGTCGTACTTGCCGGCGATGCCGGTCCAGTTATTGGCGAGCAGCACGTGGCGTCCGTCGCGGCAGGGCTCGATCGCCGCCCAGCCGCGCGTGTCGTCGAGCTTGTACTCGCGCAGCGTCCTGCCGTCCTCGCCGATCAGGTCCAGGGTCTGACTGCGGCTCGCGAGCAGCCTGCCATCGGGCAGGTAGCGCACGGACGTGACCCAGTTGCCGTCGCGGATGTTGTCGCCGGGATACTTGAGGAGATCGGGCATCTGCCGTTCCTCGACGATGTCGAAGCGCATGATGCGCTTGCCGGTCTCGGCGATGTAGGTGATGAAGCGCCCGCCCGGGTGCATCGTCGCATGCGACACGCCCTTGAAGCCGGTCGGCTCGGGGCAGTGGTCGACGTCGAATTCCTTCAGGAGGTTCCACTGCCGGTCGTACTTGTAGATACGGCCATGGCCCAGCCAGCCGGTGTCCGGCAGCCGGCTGAACTTGATCGTGGTGCGCTTCTCGATGCCGGGCGGGGGGTCCTTCGCGAGCAGGTGCTCGCCGAGCCATAGGCTGCCATCGGGCGCGAAAATGACGCTGCGATACGTGCGCGGCTTGAACTTCGTGGACAGCGGCAGCTGGCGCGCCGATTTCGGATCGACGTGCAGGATCGACAGATCGTTGAACGCCCACAACAGGCCATCGGGGCCGAACGTGAGACCGCTGACGAGGTGATGGCCGCCCTCGGTCCAGAGCTCGCCTTTCTTCTTCAGGTCCGCGCCGAACTGGACGATGCGCCCCTCGCCGGCATGATCATCGGTGGGATCGTTCAGCTCCGTCAGGCCGACGAAGATGTCGCCGGGCGCAAAGGGCTTCAGCGTCTGTTCGCGGTTCATGGCCCCAGCCTATTTGAGTTATGGACCGGCGTCCAACTGAGGAGCCGTCGCCCCTGCGGAAGACCTGTAACGTAACCGACCGGCAGGCGCCTTAGCGTCGCACTGGTTGGGGGGTAATTTCCTTCGTACTGCGAAGGCGGCCGTCGTGCTCGTAACGGTCGTGCCGCCTTGCCCAGTCGGTGAGATTGCCCTTCTTCGTCTCATCGCGTCCCTTCGGCACGATGTCGAGCCAGCCATAGACCGGCAGGAACATCTCGCCGCCGCGGCCATACGTGGAGTAGGTGTGGTAAATCGCGCCCTGCTGATCCCGGTGGAACACGCTCACGCCCGAAAGCTCGTCCAGGCCCGGATCGGAACGCTTGTCGAAGTTGTAGAAGATGCCCTGCTCGCGCGTGCCGTCCGGAAACGACACGTGGTAGTCGACGTTGAAGTCGCACCCGGCCGATGAGACCCAGCTGAATTTCCATCCCATCCGCTTGCGATAGGCCTGCAGCTTCTTGAGCGGCGCGCGCGAGACGGCGACGAAGCTCACGTCGTTGTGCTCGAAATGCTGGCGGGCCGCGTCGACATGATCGGCGAGCAGCGAACAGCCGGCACAGCCCTCCTCCCACGCGGGGCCGAACATGAAGTGATACACGATGAGCTGGCTGCGCCCGTCGAACAGCTCGCCGAGTGTCACCGGGCCATCAGCGCCCTCGAAGACGTAGTCCTTCTCGACCCTGACCCAGGGCAGCGCGCGCCGCTTGCGTGCCAGCCGGTCCCGTTCCTGGGTCCAGGCCTTCTCCTCGGCCAGCAAGACGCGACGCGCCTGCATCCATTCCACTTCGGAGACGACTTTGTGCTTGGTCATGACGAATCCCTTCCGACGACGACGAGCCCGGGCCGGCGACAACGAGCAGGCGTTGTACGGCAGGGAGGAATCTTAGCAGGTGTCGCGCCGCGCATCGGGCAGGGCCGAGTCTGCACCGAGGGCCACGACGGTCCGTATAATCCAGGCCAGCCGGGCGTCGCCCGTGCACGCAACAAGGAGTCGCCTATGGCGTCCACGAGTAGCAACCAGCGGGGGCTGACCCTCGTCGGATGGCTGGTCCTGATCCCTGTTCTGGCGGTGTTGCTGTTTGCGGCCTACAGTTGGCTGATGCTCACCTGGAGTTACTCGCGTGGCGAGCGTGCCGGGTGGGTGCAGAAACTTTCCGAGAAGGGCTACATCTGCAAGACTTGGGAAGGCGAGATGGCCATGGTCGCCATGCCCGGGTCCATCCCTGAGAAATTCCTGTTCACCGTGCGCGACGACGCGGTCGCAGAAAAGATCAAGGCGGCGATGGGCAGGCGCGTCGCGCTCGATTACGAGGAGCACATCGGGCTGGTCACTTCGTGCTTCGGGGACACCGCTCACTTCGTCACGGGCGTCAAGGTGATCGACGAAACGCCCGCGCCACTGATCATTCCGGGCCAGTCCCCGATGGCGCCGGCTCCGCAACCGCAACCCACGGTCAATTAGTAGCGTCGTTCCCCGCGCAGACCTTCGGCATTGACTTGATCAGGGCGCGCGTCTTCTCGAACTGCGCGACCAGGGCCGGCGGCGCCGGCACGCCCTCCCCCTCTCCGGCCGCGTACACGCCGAACACCGTTTCGCCCGTCCCGTCGAAGAACAGGATGCCGCGCAATGGCTCGCCTGCTTTCGTGGGCAGGTCCACGGCGTAAATCGCCGTCACCAGGTCCGGGCGCAAATGGCCGCTCAGTCCCAGGCCGCTTTCGTCGACATTGAAGTAGTTACTGACCTTGGACGGAGTGCCCTTCGCGATCTTGCCGCGGATCTCGATCACGCTGCTGCTCTTGATGACGATCGTCACGCTATAGTCCCAGGCCATCATGGACTCCCACACCGGGATGAACGCCGCGCCGGTCGTGCCATAGACCTGGTCTGGCGGGAGGGCCGAGGCGATCAGCGCGTCGGGCAGCTTGAGCGCCCGGGTGGCCATGGCCGGCATGCCGCCGGGATTGGCGGTGTAGTAGTCCCGCACCTGCTTGACCTGTGCCGCCGTGGCGCACATGGGGGCCGCCTGGGGAGCCGGGGCTTTCGCCGGTGCGTCGGCCGCACCGGCGGCGCCCATCGTCGCGATCATCGCCGCCACAGCGGTCGCCAGCAGCCGCACATTCAAGTGAGTCATGGCTTCTACCCTTTTCGCATTTGATGCTGATGCAGCCGTCTACACCTTAGCATGACACGCGCATCCACAGGGCCGACAAATCAGTCACGTGCTTCAGCATGGACAAATGCCTAAGGGGCGATCGTGGGCAGCAGATTCTTAGGCGTGCTCACGGCGCCATACGCATCGGATGGGCGGGTCAATTCAGAGTGCGGTTCCACTGATATTCCCGACTACAACAACCGCACCCTCTTCCCCGGGGCGGCCGCCTCATGAAACAGATCATCGAGGTAGGTGGCTACTTCGCTCGGCGCGACTTCAGCGGGAATCACGACATCGCCCGCAAGCATCAACTTGCCTTGAGCGACACGGTAAACACGCCACTCCTCTCCGACCCGAACGACTTCGAGCTGAAAGCGGCCATACACGTCGAACCTCATGTGCTCAGCCGCTCGAGCTTCATGGTCGGGAAGTCGTGGCCTGAACATCACTCTTCGCCAACAGGTTCACCGTCCGGGCGATCGGGTCGCCTTCGATCGTGCCGTGGCCGGGAATCGTGATCCTGGCCGCCGGATAGTGCTCCCGGGCCCGGCGCACGCTGCCGGCCCAGTCGGGAACCACGGCGTCGGCGACGTTGCCGAGGTCGCGGCTCGTGACCGACTTGAGGAAGCATCCGCCCAGGAGCACCTGCTGGCGTGGCAGCCAGGCAACGACGTTGTCTCGCGTGTGACCGGCGCCAGGGAAGAAGAGCTCGCAGTCCGCATCCAGGCGGTACGCCCCGGCGGCGAAATCCGCGATCGGCTCCGGCACCGGCATCTGGTGCTCGGCTGCGAGCGTGCAGGTGAGCGGGTATGCGAGAGTGCGGATGCCGCGTTTCTTCAGGCCTTCCACACCTCCCGTGCGATCGGTGTGAAAATGCGTCGCGATGGCGAGGGTGATCGGGCGGGCGAGCTCTCGTTTCGCCCATTGCACGAGCACCTCGGCCTGCCCGGGCGTATAGGTAGTATCAATCAACAGGCTGCCACCACGTCGCTCGAGAATGAGACCGTTGGCGGGAAACACGTAGTTGCCGGGGATCACGGCCGTCGTCGTGTGCAGCCACAGCTCAGGCGCGATCTTCCTGACCCAGACGGTCGGCCCGATCCGCTTCATCGGCTCCGTGCCCAGCTCGAGCAGATCCGGCAGGCCATCGGAGCCGAAATCGCCAACGCTCGCGGCCGGGGTGGCGGCGAAGAGCGGCGCCAGCGTGCCCGCACAACAGGCACAGATGCCGCCGGCCAGGAATGCGCGCTTCGTGAGGGGCATGGCGGTCACCTCACAGCATCCAGTCGATCGGCAGGAGGGAGAGGAATCCTACCAGCAAGCGTCGCCCGAATCCGACACCGGGCTCGGTGTCGTAGCGTTTCTCACCCGCCGGTCTCCGCTCGATCCATTCGATGCTGGCCCCGTCGCCCGCCAGCCGCACTTCGTACGAGTCCTGGGGTACTTCCTTGTCGAGGGTCTCGGCGAGCCGCCCGGCGAGCGCCGGGCTGTCGATGAGCAGTCCCATCTCGGTGTTGAGCCGCGCGGAGCGCGGGTCGAAGTTGAAGGACCCGACAAAGATGCGGCTGCCGTCCACGGCGAATGTCTTCGCGTGCAGGCTCGGCGAGCTGCTGCCGCCGCCAGAGCCGTGTCTCTCGCCGCCTCCCCCAGCCGCTTGCGCCGACGGCTTCATCTCGTAGAGCACCACGCCGGCGCGGAGTAGCTCGCGGCGCCGCTTGATGTATCCCGCATGCACGGCGCTGACATCCGTCGTTGCGAGTGAATTGACCAGGGCCCGGATCTTCACGCCACGCTCGGCCAGGCTGACGAACACGCGGGTGCCTTCCACGCCGGGCACGAAATAAGGTGAGACGAGGTCGAACGATGTCCGGGGCGAGCCCATCGCTTCGACCAGCGAGGACAGCAGCAGCACGTCGGTCCGCCCTTTGGTGTCGAGCGTCTTCGCGGGATCGTCACGGAAGAGATGGGCCGTCGTCCACTCGAACGGCAGGCCGCCGGCAAGCAGTTGCTGGATCAGCGGCGTGTCCCCCAGCGCCTGGATGTAGGACACCGAGACCGGGTCTGCGCGCACCGCCGCGAACTTGTCCCGGAGCACCTGCGCGGCATCGGGTGGCGCGCCGCGAATCAGTGCCGCCACCGGATACGCGGATGCGCTCGCCCAGTAGAGGTCGAACGCGTCGGATACGTCACGCACGACCGGTCCTACCGCGATCACGTCCAGATCCTGGAACCAGAGGTCGGTTCCCGCGGCGAAGTACTCGTTGCCGATGTTGCGCCCGCCGACGATCGTCACCCGGTTGTCCACGGTGAACGACTTGTTGTGCATGCGGCGGTTCACTCGGGAGAAATCCGCTATGTAGTTGAGCGCGCGCATGCTCCGGTTCGCCAGAGGGTTGTAGAGGCGGACTTCGATGTCCGGGTGCGAGTCGAGTGCCGCGAGCGTGGCGTCGAGCCCGCCGGTGTTGTTGTCGTCGAGGAGGAGGCGAACGCGCACGCCCCGCTCCGCAGCGCGCCACAGCGCCCCGAACATGAGGTAGCCGGTCTGATCGCCGTTCCATATGTAGTACTGGACGTCGAGTGACTTGTCGGCTGCATCGGCGAGCAGGACCCGCGCGGCGAAGGCGTCGCGCGCGTCGGGCAACGGGTGGATGCCAGCCCTGCCCGGATGCTCGGCGAGGCGCGGCGCCAGTGCAGAAGCGAGGCGAGTATTTTCCGTATCCGCAAGCGTGGTCGTCTCCGTCCGGCCTGCCAGCGGCGGCAGGCTGGCACACCCTGCGATCATCATGCCGGGGATGGCCACGAGCAATACATTGATCCAGCGCATGGTAGCTTCCAGCCCTTATCGCTGACGGTCGAGTCTGAAATCGTCGGGTTCGACGACGTCGCCCGGCAATCGGCTGCGGCAGTTTGTACCTTGCGGCCCCTATCCGTCATACCTAAGATGGCCAATGCCTCACGCCAGTCCGGCGACAGAGCGAATTACAAATACACGGGGGTTGCAGATGACAAAGTTCCTTCTCACTGCCGCGCTGACGACCGCGCTCGGGCTTGCCGCACTGTCGGCCAGTGCCGCCACCGGGAGTTTCGCCGGCACCTGGACTCTGGACAAGACCAAGAGCCAGGGCCTGTCAAAGCGCCTGGAAACCGCCGACAAAGTGACGTGGACGATCGCGCAGGACGCAAAGACGATTTCCGTGGACCAGAAGGTCGAGGGTGGTCAGGGATTTGGTGGTCCTCCCGCTGGAACCGCCGGCGGTGGTCAGCCGCCGGGTGGCGCTCCCACTGGGACCGCTGGCGGTGGTCAGCCGCCGGGTGGCGCTCCCGCCGGGACCGCTGGCGGTGGTCAGCCGCCGGCCGGCGCACCCGCTGGAGCCGCTGGCGGCGGCATGGGTGGCATGCGCATGCCTCCCTCGGTCTACAACCTCGATGGCACTGAAACCACCGTGAGTTTCGACGGTGACCGGGGCAAGGGAACCTTGAAGGCCACCAGGATGGGCAACGCTATGCAGTTATCCCGCAAGAACACCTTCAATGGTCCGAACGGCGTAACGAATAGTCTGGAGACGCGCAAGCTCGAGCTCTCAGGTGATGGCAAGGTGCTGACCGCGACCGTTCACAACGAAAGCTCGCGCGGAACGACAGACTCGACGCTGGTCTTCAATAAGGAATAAGAGAGAATCCTGGAACTTCTGGCGCGACGGGGTACCGGCGCGCGCGTAAGGCGCGCCACGTCAGGACCACGAAGGACGCGAATCCCCAACTCAGGCCGACGGCCACGCCCGCATCCGTGATGCCGCGCCACGGCTGCGGCATCCGGTGGACGATCACGATCAACAGTCCGATCAGCGCGGTGCCGACCCAGGTCGCCGTGACAATGCGCGGGGATGCCCTCAGGTAACCGACACAGAAGAACGGCGCGAGCAGTGCCGTGAGCGGCGTTGCATGCTGACGCAGATACAGCACGCGCGCGGCAGCCCGCGGTGAAAACCTCCGCTGGAAGCCCCGGTAGCCTTCAGCCCATGCCAGGAACGCGACACTAGTCAGCAACGCGGTCCATTGCAGGGGCGTGAGCTCTTGTCGAAGCGCTTCGGCGGCTATGGCGCCCAGACGCACGATGGCGACGAGCAGCACCGCGGACCAGCCGAGAAACGCCCACGCGGCCGCTGCCACCCCAAGGATTGAATCGCGAAACTGGCTCATGGGGCCCGGCGAATCGCCAATATGATGTTCCATCGTCGCACGTAACGTGCGGAAATTGCGGCAGTATTATGGCGTGAAAGGCGGCGAGGCTGCCCGCCTTGCGTCTCTGCGTCGCACCCTCCTAAAGTGGGGGCAATTGTGGCCGGTCTGGGCCATTGCTTTCCCCGACCCCCGCGTCTGGATCGCGGCCAACCGAAGAACACAAGGGGACCGTCATGAAGTACTTGTCGGGCAACCCTGCGCCATCGCGCCGACTCGGGCGCTTCCTCATCTTCGTGGGCGCATGTCTCGTCCTCCTCGCCAACGCCAACGCTGGGGAGAGGCCGGAGGCGACGCAGGCCGGCTCTTCGATTCGCTCCGCGCAGTTGTTCGCGCGAGACGGTCGTTGGGAAAGTGTTGTTCCGCGCAGCGCGGGCGACGAGCGTGCGGAGATCCGCGCCCATTTCGCGGCCGTACGCCGCATCCTCATGCAGGACACGCCCACCAGCCTGGATGTCGCCGTGATCCGGTTCGAGCAGGCGTTCGATCTCTCGCTCACTCCCGCGCGAAGGGCGGTTCTGCGGGACAAGCTCGCGGCGCGGCGGACGTCCCAGCTCGAGCGCCTGGCCGACTACGCGCGCGCCGGCCGCTTCCCGTTGAATCGCCACTACGCGGGTGAGGCGCGGCCGATCTTCGTCGATGCCCGCGGCACCCATTGTGCCGTCGGACACCTGATGGCCCTGGACGGCTGGGAGACCGACGTCGTCGCGATCGCGCGCGCGAAGCCGAACGTGCTCGTGCGGGAGGTCACCGGCGGGCCGCTCGTCACCTGGCTGCTCACTTCCGGGTTGATCCAGGAGGAAGCGGCGCTGATCCAACCCGCCTACTATCCCCCACCCTCCGGTGCGACGAGGCTCAGCGACCTCGTCGTCCCCGGCGCGTCGCTGGATCGCGACGGCTTCCGCTACGAGAACTTCGGGTTCGCTGCCTCCAGCACCGGCGGTGCGGCGACGCCGACCGTCGCCCAGTTCGGCCTTTTCTATGGCTGGCCACCGGTCGCGACCGGCCCGCACATCTTCTGTGGGACCTACAACACCATGTGTGTCCCGCGCCAGGATGCCTTCTGGTTCGGCGTCTACTATTCGCCGACGTCATTTGGTGGGAGCCTGCTTGCCGCGGCCGATCAATCCATCAGCATAGTCATCAACTATGACGTGGTGGCATTGGCTGCAGGACTGGCCGTTAGCGGAGCCAATACGTTCGAGGATCCACTCTTCGGTGGATTCACGTACTTCGGCAGCCCAGTGTCTGGCGGACAGGCGTCGGTCGCGACGACGGTCGATGGTGACACCTCCGGCCTGCTTGAACTTCTGTTGACGGGTGGGTATGACGACAGCGAGAGCGCCCAGTTCGACACGCCAACGAGCCGGGTGCACATCCAGCACAGCATCCAGATCGCCGATAACGCCGCCTTCACGTCTTTCGATTCGGTGACCCTCCGTCCAGTGCCCCTGCCGGGCTCGGCCGCTCTGCTCGCGCTCGCGTTGGGGGTGCTGGGCCATTTTCGCCGGCCAGAGACTCCGCGAATCCCCGGCTAGCTGGCGGAGAGGCTCGTTCAGGATTGGCCCGGATCGACAAGGCCCTCGGGCGCCCCCTGCCCGAGGATATCCGGCAGCGGCCGACCCTGTTCCGTGAACGACAGCGACACCGAGTTGAGGCAATGGCGCTCGCCGGTCGGCGGCGGCCCATCCGGAAAAACGTGGCCCAGATGGCTGCCACAGCGCGCGCAGACTTCCTCCACGCGCACCATTCCATGGCTCGTATCGCGAATACGACGGATGTGCGACTCATCGTAGGGCTTGAAGAAACTTGGCCACCCGGTGCCCGAGTCGAACTTAGCGCTCGAGCGAAAGAGCGGCAAGCCGCAAAAGCGGCACGTGTAGATGCCATCCTTGTGGTTGTCCAGAAATACGCCGCAGAACGGAGCTTCCGTGCCGTGCTGAAGGAGCACGCGTCGCTCGTCCTGATCAAGGGTCGCGGTAATCCGGGCACGCTGCGCCTCGGTCGGCGGCTGCAAGTCAAATTCACTCATCAAGTACCCATCCACGAAAGTTTCGGTGATTCACGTCGCGGAACGATTCAGTTTACAGAGGATGGAGATCTGCTGCGAACGCGTCTCCTTCGGACTCTCCTACGCGGCGGTGGCTTTGCCCGCCGCCCAGCGCAACACGCCGCGTCTCGGCCACACGATGGTACAGGTGACGGGCGTGTATTCGCCGCGCTCGTACAAGGCGCGGCGCGTAGGAGACTTGACGAGCGCTCGCCGCGTGGCCTCTTCGCTCGGGCCATCGAAGCGCAGGAAGGCGCCGTGGTCAATCTGACAGCGGCGCGCATACGAGAACTTCGGGCTGATGTGATCGAGCTGCGGATCGAGTGTCCAGCTCGTGCCGACCATCCCCTTGACCTTCGGGTAGAGCCGCAGCATTTCCGCCGCGCGAAGATAGGCGCGGTCATACCCTGCATCGTTGAACTCCGACAGGTCGCGCTCATTGATATGAGTGCGGAAAACGGGACCCAGACCGTGCAGGCGAAGGGCGATAAACCGCAGGCAGCGCAGATTCTCCGCAGGGCCCATGTTGCGATAGAACGTACGCGGCAAAAACGTGGTCCTGTCGACAACGCGACTGGCCGTCAGCGGCACCGTGAGCTGGGCCGACAGGCGCAAGTCACGCCAGAAGTCCCCGGATTCGGCGATGTACGCCTCGTGCGCGACGATCATTAGTCCGCGCGCAATCCGGTGCAGCGTCCTCGGGTACAACTCCCTGATGGACTCGGGCAACGCGATGCGCCGGACTCGCGAGGGATAGTCCTCGATGAGCTTCAATACGATCAGCTTCGCGCAGGCTCCTGCGACGCTCGCTCCATAGGCCGTTCTTGCATGCTCGATGAACTGCACCGCCGGCGCCGGCTTCAACTCGCCGGCCGCCACGCCGGACAAGCCGTCGAGTTCGGCGACAAGGCGATCCATCGGGACGTCTGCCCGGATCTCGCGTGACTCGCCACTCAGGATTCGCGAGTACTCGAGCGCTTCGTCGGGTAGCGCAAATTCCACCATAGCCGGAGTCTCTCACACGCCCGCCGCGGCATGAATCACGACTTCCCCACGGAGCTTCCGTGCCGTGTTGAAGGAGTGATCAACCCCCGCCACACGCCAAACCGTCACGTGTCTCCGAGCACTGTCAGGGCCGCTTCCACGCGATCGTCCGGCACGAGCAACTGCACACCCGACACTCCGCCTTCCATCTCGGCCCCTAAGCCGACGACGACCGAGGGCACGCCGGCGGCGTCCAACGCAATCCTCGCCAGATCGGCCTCGACTCTCGTCGAGTAGGTCTTGATGGCTTTCATTGGGAATGACAGCGCGCACATTGTGCGCGCTGTCCACCTCTCTCCAACTAGCGCAGTGATCTGAAGCCCGCGCGCAGTTCTTCCGTCAAGATCTTCGGCTGTTCCCAGGCCGCAAAATGACCGCCCTTGGCGACTTTGTTGTAGTGGATCAGATTGGGATAGGCCCGCTCCGCCCAGTTCCGGGGCGTCTGGTAGAGTTCGTCCGGGAAGACGCTCACGGCAGTTGGGACTTTGACGCCCTTGGGAGTGAAAAAGGCAAGCTTATTCTCCCAATAGAGGCGAGCTGACGAAACCCCTGTGTTGGTTAGCCAGAACAGCGTGACATTGTCGAGGACATCGTCCGGCGTGAGGCCTTCGGTCTGCCCGTCGAACGAACGCGCGATAAGCTCCAGACTGCGCGCGTCGTGGTCGAGCAGAAAGGTCGCGAGGCCGATGGGCGAGTCCGCAAACCCAGTCATTGTTTGCGGGCGCGTCGCCATCCAGAAGGCGTAATAAACATGCTTGTAGAAGAAAACGAGCTGTTCGTACGAGCTTCTCTCCTCGGCAGAGAGACCGGACGGCGCCGGCGCACCGGCGAAAGATGCCTGGTTGATTTCTGCAGGAATCGCGCCGGGCATGTTGGTGTGAATGCCGAGCAGTTCAGGCGGCGCCTGTACGCCCAGCAGATCGGTGACGACCGCGCCCCAATCGCCACCCTGCGCGACAAAGTGCTTGTAGCCAAGGCGATCGCATCAGCGTCGTCCATGCCCGCGCGATGCGCTCGGGGCCCCAGCCGATCGTCGTCGGCTTGCCGGAAAATCCGTAACCGGGCATCGACGGGATCACCACATGGAAGGCGTCGGAAGCAGTGCCACCGTATGCCGTCGGATTGGTCAGCGGCTCGATGATCTTCAGCTGTTCGACGACCGAGCCGGGCCAGCCGTGCGTGACGATGATCGGGAGGGCGTTCTCGTGTTTCGAGCGAGCATGGATGAAGTGGATGTCCAGCCCGTCGATCTCGGTGATGAAGTTCGGGACGGCGTTGAGCCGCGCCTCCACCTTTCGCCAGTCGTAGTCGGTCTGCCAGTAGCGTAGGAGCTGCTGGACGGTCTTGAGCGGCACGCCCTGGGAGTAATCGGAGACGGTCTCCTTCTCGGGCAATCGTGTCTCCGCCAAGCGCCGGCGCAGGTCGACGAGGGCCGTCTCCGGTATGTTGACCCGGAAGGGGCGGATTGCGTCGTCGGCCGCTGTGGCTGGACGCGCCGGAAGTACGCTGACGGCACCAGCGACTCCTGATGTGGCAACAAAGCCTTGCACGGGGGGTACGGACATAGTGGTTCTCCTTCGATTGTTCTCCTGGTAATAGAGCTGACAGAGTTTGGCTCACCGCTTCTGGTACGGGTGGAAAATGTAATCTTTTGCCTTCACGGCGGTATGACACGCGTGCCCGCAATTGGGGGTGCCGCCCTTATCGGGCGTGAACGTGTCGGACTTGGCGTCATAGTCAAACTGGGCGTATCCCCATCCGCCGCTGTCCGGAAATCTCTTGCTGTCCTTTTCGATGAAAAAGAGGTCTGCCAGGGTGTCCGGTACATTCACCGAAAACGGGGCTTCCGTACTCTTTGTCGGTTTCCACTGGACCTTCGCAATCTTGGAGCCGTCGGGGAATGGCTTGCCGTTGCCGGGAATACCGGCCTTGTAGGCGGCAATCATCGTGGGATTGGCGAGGATCACTTTCAACCGATCGTCGGTCTGGCTCATCGAGACAAACTGCCAGTCTTCGTATCCCCTGAAGTCGGAGAACGCGAGCCCATTCGGTACTTGCAGCGTGTACTTGTCCTGCGCGGAAATGGCAACGCCGCCCAGGACGGCGAGCAATACCGCACCAACCGCAATCGTCCCCATGTTCTTGGTCTTCATTTTAAACACCTCTTTCCAAGTTTGGCGTCTGATCTCCAGGCTTTGCAAGCGTTCACCGGTGCGCGTAGTCCGTGAAAACGTAGTCTCTCGACTTCACGATCGTGTGGCACACGAACCCGCACTTGGCGTCGTTCCCCTGCGGCGGATAGTCTTCCGTGGTACCGGGCCTGAACATCCCGGACGCGGCGTCATACTCGAACACGGCATATCCCCATCCGCCGCTGTCCGCGAACCTCTTGCTGTCCTTCACCATGAAGTCGACGTCATGCTGGGTGGCCGGCACCGACGGATTTCCGGGGTACTCGCTCTGTTTCGGGGTCCAATGGATCTTCGCCATCCTGGCGCCGTCGGGGAAAGGCTTGCCATTGCCGGGAATGCCCGCCTGGTAGGCTTCGATCATCGCGGGATTCCCGACGATCACGGCCATCACTTTGTCGTTCTTACTGACGGAGATCGTCTGCCAGCTTTCGTATCCCCTGAATTCCGAGAACGCGAGTCCGCCCGGTACTTTCAGGGCGTACTTGTCCTTGACCTGGGCAGAAATGGCGCTGACACCCAGGATAGCGAGCGATAACGTCACAACCGTAATCGTCAGCATGCTTTTGTCGTTCATCGTCAGCACTCCTCTATCAAGTATCCCGGCCGGCGCTGCGGCCGTGACGTCACGATTTCAGGAAGGCCAGCAGGTCGGCATTAATGGTATCGGCATTGGTCGTCGGCATCCCGTGCGGGAAACCCTTGTAGGTTTTCAGCGTGCTGTTCTTCAGCAACTTTGCCGACAGCGGTGCCGAATCGGCATACGGCACGATCTGGTCGTCATCACCATGCATCACCAGGACGGGCACGGTGATCTTCTTCAGGTCTTCCGTGAAGTCCGTCTGTGAGAACGCGACGATGCCATCGTAGTGAGCTTTGGCGCCTCCCATCATTCCCTGGCGCCACCAGTTCCAGATCACGCCTTGCACGGGTTTCGCACCAGGCCGGTTGAAGCCGTAGAACGGTCCGGCCGGAAAGTCGTAATAGAACTGGGCGCGATTCGAAGCGACTTGCGCCTGCAAATTGTCAAAAACTTCCTTGGGGAGTCCGCCCGGATTGGCCGCCGTCTTCACCATCAGCGGCGGCACTGCGCTGAGGATCGCCGCTTTCGCCACCCGGCTTTGGCCGTGACGCGCGATGTAGTGCACCACTTCGCCGCCGCCGGTCGAGTGGCCGACATGCACCGCATTCTTCAGGTCAAGATGTGCGGTGAGCGCCGCCAAGTCGTCGGCGTAATGATCCATGTCATGGCCACCGCCGACCTGGGTGGAACGGCCATGGCCGCGCCGGTCGTGGGCGATGACGCGATAGCCCTGGTTGAGGAAGAACATCATCTGCGCGTCCCAGTCATCGGCTGACAGCGGCCAGCCGTGGCTGAACACGATGGGCTGACCTTTGCCCCAGTCCTTATAGAAAATCTGAACGCCGTCTTTGGTTGTGATCGTATTCATCGATGTTCCTTCCTGTGGCTCAGCGTCCGCCGTACTGGACAACGGCAACGCGCTGGCGATCGCCAAGCCGGTTGCGCCGATCAGTACCTCGCGACGTGACGGTTCGGGATTCGACGTACTCGATGGCATGTGACACCTCCTGGAGAAACTCGCTGTTTAGTGCGGAGCCTTTGCCGCCGCGTCCATGATGACCGCCGCCACGCTCTGCGGCTTCGAGAGCATGGGCACGTGGCTCGTGTTCAATTCCGTGGTCGCCGCTTTCATGCGTTTCGCGAAAAAGCGCTCTTCATCGGGCGCGATCGCCTCGTCGAGTTTCGACACGATGTACCACGACGGCTTCGTCTTCCACGCGACCGTGGACACCGTGGCCCCGAAGGCCGAAGCGATGATCGGCCCCTGCGTGGCAGCGACGACGCGCGCTTCAGCGGCCGGCAGGTCGGACGCAAAATGCTTCACGACCGCGTCGGTGGACAGGCTCATGAAGCCCTGCTTGTCGATGATGGGGGCCGCCAGCGCCGGCGGCGGCGGATAGGTCTTGCCGATATCACCGACCACCTCGCCCACATCCGGCGCGATGGCCGCCACGAAGACGAGACCGGCCACGTTGGGATCCATCCCTGCTTCGGTGATGACGACGCCGCCCCAGGAATGGCCGACGAGAATCACCGGACCGGTCTGCAGGGCAAGTGCGCGGTTGGTCGCCGCGACGTCATCGGCTAACGAGGACAACGGATTCTGCACCGCCGTGACGTTGTAGCCTTTGGCTTGCAGGATCGGAATGACTTTGGCCCAACTCGAACCATCGGCGAAGGCACCATGGACGAAGACGATGTTCTTCACCGGCGGCGCGGGCGCCGCGTCAGCGGACCCCACTGCAACCAAAAGTGCCGCGGCGCAGGCTGCCGTCATGAACATGCTCATGGTGTACTTTCCTTTGCTGTGGTTGGAAGGGGTATTAACGATTGCGTGTTGCGCCGGTCGAAGCCGTCCCGTCAGCCAGACCGTGCCGTCGTCCCTGAAAGATCGCGGCGCTCCGGAAGCCAGCCGGAGGGCCGCGCGCCACTTCTTCGGTGGCCTGATCCAGTCGATTGGATCGAGGATTTGCGTATATCACGAAATCCGCTGATGAGTCTGTAGGAAATGGCCGCCTTTACGCCCCTGAGCAATACATCGGGCGAGCACACTCCAGCCACAACATGAATCAGGACTTCGCCACGCACAGGCCTATGGCCAGCACGAGCAGCACCAGTGCCAGGGCCGCGGCGAAGGCGGTGACCTCGGTGCGCCTGGTCTCGGCCACAAATTGGGTCGTCAGCGCTTCGTAGGCGCTCTTGAGATCGGTCTCGGTCCTGGCGCTGAAGTACCTGGCGCCGGTTATTTCCGCGATGGCCTTGAGGGTTTCCTCGTCGAGCTGCGAGCGCATCCAGCCGCCGCCGAAGTCGACCATGCCGCCCTCGGGCGTGCCGAAGCCGACGGTGAACACGCGCACGCCCCGGTCCGCGGCCATGCGCGCGGCGTCCAGCGGCTCCACGCCGACGTTGGTGCGCCCGTCGCTGAGCAACACGATGACGGCGGAGGTGTTGCTCCCGGGTGGCACGGGTTTGAACCCGGGCTCCTCCTTCTTCAATCTGGGCGCACCCAGGGGTGCCGGCTGTAATTCGCTGCGCGCCGCGGACAGGCGCGAGAGATCGAGCGGATCGTCAGGAAAGATCGCCTGCAATGCGGCCACCAGGCCGCTGCCCGCGGCGGTGTACATCTGCGGGCGCAGGTTGTCGATGGCCGTCAGCACGTCCTCGTGCACGATGGTGGGGTCTTCGACGATCATGGCCGAGGTGGAGAACGCCACCAGGCCCACGCGCGTGGTGCGTGGCTGCTTGGCGACGAAGGCTCGCGCGGCGTCCTTGGCGACGGTCATGCGGTCGGGCGGCACGTCGGCGGCGCGCATGCTGCCGGAGACGTCGATGGCCAGCACCACCACGGCGCGCTCGGAGGGCAGCGTGAGGACGAGCGAGGGCCGTGCGACGGCCAAAAACATGACGATGAGCGCCAGGAACAACAAGGCGGGCGGCACGTGGCGGCGCCAGGCCTTGCGTCCGGCGGCGGCCTGCCTGATGAGATCCATGTCGGGAAAGCGCAGGGCATAGGGCTTGCGCCGGCGCAGCGCCAGCACGTAGAGCGCCGGCAGGAGCGGCAGGATCGCGAGCAGCCACAGCCATTCGGCGGAGAGGAAATTCATGGGGTGCGCTGGCGGAACTCGTCGAGCCAGAGGGTGACCATCAGGGTATTCCGGGCTTGGCGCTCTCGAATCCCAGCTTTCTGAACAGCTCGACTTTTTTTTCCAACGTAATATCTCGCCCTCTCCATGTGGGCATGGATGTACTCCTCTGGGGCGTTCGCTGTAGCGTGCCATCGATCACACCGCGGATTGCCATGGGTAAGAGATCCATTGCGGTCAGAACGTTGAGGGTCCGCATGGTATACGGATCTGTACCCGGAGGAGTATCAGAGCGCCGCTGGAGAACGATGTCTCCGGTGTCAATACCCGCATCGACGAAGTGGACAGTGATGCCGGCCTTTTCATAGTCGTCGTGCAGCGCCTGCCAGAACTCCACGCGGGTACCCCTGTAGTCCGGCAAAATCGATGCGTGCATGTTCAACACACCGAGTCTTGCTACACCGAGCATAGCGTCCTTCAAGATGGACGTAGCAAATATCGCCATGACATCCGGGCGCAACGCAGTGCACCACGCGATACAGGCGGGGGCATTAACGCTAAGTGTCTTGTAGAGTGGTACCCCACCTGGCCAGGAGAACTTGCGCCTGCCTAGTCGACGACGGAGTTCCCGCCGTGCGTTACGCAGCAGTCTGCGTTCGATGCGCAACACGTTCCGCTCCAGCCCGCTGCGCTCCACCCGGGCCTTCTGCACGCGTAGCCACAGATACAGCCTTTGGCCCAGCAGGCGCCAGGCCAGAGCCTTGATACCGAACGGCCCGGGACCGCCGGGCCGAGCGCCAGGTCCGGACATTTCGAGAACGATCCCCACGACGTGGCACGCATTGGCGATCGCTTCTGCGATGAGCCGCGCCTCTGGGCTGTCATGCGTCAGAACGATCACGCGTCCTTGCCCTTCCACAGCAGGCATAATGACGTCGGCCTCCCGCGGTCAATTCCTGAACAGCTCCCGGCCCCACACCCCGGAACGGATAGGCGGTACAAGCGCGATCTTCACGTTCCTATAAAGGGGCATTTCAAATCCAAAGCCCCTTTCTGCTGAGTGTAAGCCCGCTGCGGGCGACCAGGGCAGACCAGACATCGGCTTCGATGACCGCTCGGGGCGCAACGGTGAAAATCGTGGTTGGCTTCATATAGGTCGTTGCGTCACCGGTCGGTGCGCTGCCGTCGGCACGAGCCATTGGCCGAGCACATTCATGAGAGGTCCCGCCAGAAATTTGGAAACGAGAATGTTCAGCTCGTGCCGAATCAACCGTAGCGGTCACCATAACGGCATCACCGCCGAGGAATGCGGCCGCACGATTATTGTTACATTGCCGTGACGGCTCGGTACTTGCCTTGATTGCCCGAACGCCCGGCGCGAGCACATAATCCGGTCGAATAACAACTCCAACGCGATCCGGAGGCATGGCCATGTCCTCGCCCAGCATTCGCTCGTCGCTCGTCACCGCGCTGATCGCCGCCGCGCTGCCCGGGGCGAGGGCCGCCGACGTGGCCATGACCGTCACTAGCCCGGGCGGCGTCAACGGCACCGTGTATTCCACGCAGGGGTGGAGCTTCACGCCGTCGAAGAACCTGCTCGTCTCGCAGCTCGGCGTCTACGACGTCTATGGGGACGGCCTCGGACAAGCGCACGCGGTGGGCCTGTGGACGTCCGGCGGCTCGCTGCTCGCCTCGGCGACCGTTCCCGCGGGCACCGGCTCGATGATGATCGCCGGCACCCGCTTCGTCGACATCACGGGCACGCTCCTCAGCAAGGGTCAGACCTATGTCATCGGGGCCTACTACCTCGATGGCACCGACGGCATTCTGGTCAATACCTACAATGGAAACGTCTTCGCTTACGACCCGAAGGTCACGTCCGGCACCGGGCGCGCTGCGATCAACCAGTTCTCCGGCCTCGGTTTCCCCGACCTTTCGCCGGCTGGTGAGCGGCTCGGGCCGAATTTCATGTTCACGGTCGCGGCGGACCGCACGTGGCCGACGGGCGCCGCCCCCTGCAATGACATCAACAGTCTCGCCGCCTGCATCAACGGGGCCGACCCGGGCGACATCATCGAGATCGCCGCCAACGCGATTCCGGCGCAGTCGGTCGAAGTGACCACGGTGAAGAGCTTCATCCTGCGGCCCGCCAGCGGGTTCACGCCCACGTTCGGCGGTTTCACCAACTTCTTCGTGCCCGGCGGCAATGCGAACGTGACGATCGAAGGCCTGACGCTCGCGAGCGGCAACATCTCGGTCGGCGGCGGCGGTGGCAGCCTGTACATCACGCTGCGTCACCTTCACATCCAGCAGGCATCCACTTATCTTCCCCCGCTCGAGGTCTACAACCGCTCCGGAGCAACGGTCTTCAACATCAACGATAACCAGATCGAGATCAATGTCGGCGCATCCGACTACGTCTCAGCGATCAGCGTCTGGGGACTCGACTCCGCGAGCGGCAGCATCAGCCGCAATCGCATCTTGCAGGTCGGCGGCGGCCAGAACGCCGCGATAGAGATCGCGAACGGCGACGGCACGGTGAGCGCCGACCTCATTGGCAACAAGGTCGCCGGCACCAACTTCAACAGCGGCATCTCCCTCTATGAGTACGGATCGGGCGCAATCACCGCGCGGGTCATCAACAACATCGTTTCCGGCCAGATCAATTACGCCGGGAGCCCTGCCGCGATCTCCTTGAACGTCAGCGGCACCGGCGGCCACGGTGACTTCACGGTGCTCAACAATACCGTAGCCAACAACGACGACGGCATCCTGCTGGTGGGACGCCCGGACCTCGGGGCGACGGCAACGGCCGTCGTCGGCAACAACATCGTCGCCTTCAACAACGTGCAGGGCCTGAGCCTGCAGGACTTCCCGGCCGAGAATTCGTTCAACCTCGTCCACGGCAACGCGTCCGACTACTACACACCCGGCCCGGGTGACCTGACGTCCGATCCGCTGTTCATCGATGACGTGGACTTCCAACTGGTCGGCGGCTCTCCGGCCGAGAACAGCGGCTACAACGGGCTCATCCCGGCGGACATCGTGACCGATATCTCCGGCAACCCGCGCATCCTGGGCATCGTCGACCGCGGCGCGTACGAACTCGCCGCCGGCGGCAGCGATCAGGACAACGACTACGTCGCCGACCTCGCTGATAACTGCGTGCTGGTGTACAACTGGGACCAGTACGACGCCGACCACGACGGTTACGGCAACATCTGCGATGGCGACCTGAACAACAGCGGTCGCGTGACCGTGGTCGACTACACGATCTTCCGCAACGCGCTCAACTCGACCGATCCCGTCGCCGACCTGAACGGCAGCGGCCGCGTGACCGTGGTCGACTACACGATCCTCCGGAACCGGCTCAACACGGTGCCCGGCCCGTCCGGCTATCACCCGTAAGCTTGCGCCCCGCCGAGGGCGCCCGGCGGCGGACGTTCTCGTTCTCGATGGATATGGGGGATGCAGCCCCGAGGGACCCGGGGGCAGGTTCAGGCGGTTTCTGAGAAGGGTGTAATCGACGACGGTGACGAGCCCGCTGCCATTGAGGTCGGCCACGGCGTTGGTGGTATTGAGCGCGTTGCGGAGGATGGTGTAGTCGACGACCGTGACGCGGCCGCTGTTGTTCAGGTCGCCATTGCAGATGTTGCCGTAGCCGTCGCCGTCGGCATCGAGCTGGCTGTGGCCGCCCGCATCAGGGATGAGGTTGCCGTTCGCCACGTTGGTGCAGTTGTCGACGGGATCGGCGAGCACCGCGCAGGCGTGACGAAAGCCCGCGGCGATCGCGACCGCGCTCACGCCGGTGACACTGACAGGAACCGGTGCGGGGGCATTGCTGCCATTACCGAGCTGACCCAGCGACCGTCACCGGCACGTTGGAATCGGCATTATCGCCGTGGCCCAGCTGTCCGGAGCCGCCGCTTCCGTCTCGCGGGTCTCGGACACCAGGCGTGCGCTCACGTCGCGGTAGATGGCGTGCAGGTCGTCGGCATTGTCGGCCATGAAGAAGCGCGCCACCGTCACGGCGGCGATTTTTTTCAGCATCTCCCGGTCGATCTGTACTGCTGTCGATAGCCGCGTTGCCGGCCCGCGCCCAGAGGAAAATACCAAAAGTGCGCGCGTTCCGCCGATTTACATAACCGGCCGGGCTCCGGCGTCGGTCGGTGTATGTATCCGCCCCACGGCTTGCGCCGGCCGGAGCACTGCTCGATACTTTGTGAGACCGCGACTCCCGAACAACAATAAGAAACGGAGCCATGATCATGAACTTCTCGCGTCGCGCCCGGCTCGCATTCGCGACCGCCTGGCTCGTGCCCGCCGTACAGGCTGCACCGATCGCTTATGACGAGACTGTGTCCGGCGACCTGCCTTATGGCGGCCGCGGCACCGTGCCGGTGCTGTTCACGTTCGACGCCGGCGCCAACACCGTGCAGGGCACCGAGACCTTCTTCACGAACCAGGGCAACACGACCGTCGACGGCGACGGCTTGCGCTTCTCGCTGGGCGCGGATCTGGTCCTGCAGTCCGTGACTTTCGAGTACTCCGGTACGCAGCAGCCAATGTGCCAGGAGTTCACCCTCTGGGTCGCGCCGGCCGCGCTCGGAGGCAACCTGCCGAGCACGTCGCTGGCGAAGACGTCCGCGTCGCTCGGCACGCCGGGGAGCTGCCAGGTGACCATCGCGCCCATCGTCACGTCGGGCAGCTCGGTGTTCGGCGAGGCGCTGCCGCTCGTCGGCGGCATCTACGAGCTGTCGGATACCGGCGGGCAGTTCGGCGGCCAGGGCGCCGACGGGCTCCTGCACTACAGGTTTACGTTCAACGTCGAGGCGACGGCCGTCCCGGCACCCGCGACGCTTGCGCTCTTTGGGACGGCGTTCCTCAGCCTGCTACCGGCAAGCCTCCGGCGCCGCCTGAGACGCTGATCACGGGAAAAAGAGAGCCCTTCGAAGCCGGCCGAACAAGCCGTTCACGGCGGCGCGTTCGCTCCGCCCGGTTGCCCATATACCGGCCGCGGACGTCAGCGGCCACTCGTCAACAAAAATGCTGTCCGGCCGCGCGCTGGACCGAGACCGACACGATGCGCATCTCCGCGCCCTCGGTTCCGCATTTCGGGCATCGAAGGGCCGCGTGAATATCTGCAGTCGCCGGGCCATCGGACAGCGCCGAAGCGTTCGGTCAGCGTCGGCCTACAAAATCCGGTTGAACCATAGCACCGACAAGCCCGCCGCCAGCAACGCCAGTGAGGCGGCGACGGCGACGAAGGCCGCGCTGACCTCCGTCTCGCGCTTCTCGGCCACCAGGCGCGTGCTGACGTCGCGGTAGATGGCGCGCAGGTCCTCGGCGTTGTCGGCCATGAAAGAGCGCGCCAGCGTCACGTCGGCGATTTTCTTCAGCATCTCCTCGTCGAGCTGCACGCGCATGGAAATGCCGTCGAGCCTGACCACCGCGCCCGCCTTAGTCCCCAGCCCCACGGTGTAAACGCGCACGCCGCGATCCGCCGCCAGTTGCGCGGCCTCCATCGGGCTCGGCCCGGCGGTGACCGCGCCATCGCTGAGCAAGACAATCGCGGCGGATTTCTCCGAGCCCGGCGGCACCTTCGGCGGCGGCGCGGGCCTGGGCTGCGAGGACGACCCGATGTCGTCCTCCTCGGCCTCGCGTTCTTTCTCTGCCGGCGATTTCACCTCGAAGATCTCTTTGGGATAGAGCGCCTGCAGGCTGACCAGGATCGCCTCGCCCACGGCGGTGCCCGCCTGCGGTTCGAGCCGGTCGATGGCCTCGAGCAACTCCTCGCGGCTGGTGGTGGGCCGCTGCACGGCGAGCGCCGTCTCCGCGAAGGCGACCACGCCGATCTGGGTAGTGGCGGGCTGCTCCTCGATGAAATCGCGCGCGGCCTTTTGCGCGACGGCCAGGCGCGTGGGCGCCACGTCGTCGGCCCGCATGCTGTTGGAGACGTCGATGGCGAGGATGATGACGTCGCGGAGCGAGGGCAGGCTCACGACCGCCACGGGCCGCGCCATGGCCGCGATCAGCAAGGTCAGCGCAATCAGATAAAGGACCGGCGGCAGGATGCGGCGTGCGCGCGGGATCATGGCGTGTGCGTTCGTGCTCCAGCGCGCGACGGCGAGCGCGACCGCGCGCCGGCGGCGCTCCATCGCGATGTAGGCGAGCGCCAGTACCGGTACCAGCAGCAATCCCCACAGCAGGACGGGCCACTCGAAAATCAAGACGTTGCCTCGAGAGGACGCGCCAATACAAAGCCCCTCTTCTATTCAGTGTAAGCCCGCTGCGGGTGGCCAGGGCAGACCCGGCGCCGGTCGCCGGCCGGAACCGGTCCCTGAAGGCGGTGCGCGGCGATGGCCCGGTACACGATGCCGAGCGCGACGCCGATGGCCACCGGGTCGGTGGCGAAGAGTGTCCGGCGTCAGGTTGAGTCCCGGGAACGCAGCCGCATCCTGGATGCCGCGGCGGCCAGCGCGGTCAGGAAGAACCACGCGGCCCCCGGCAACGGCACCAGATTGCTGCTGAACACGAGTTCGTATTGGTCCCGTAATTCGAACTCGGGATCGATCACAATCAGCGGATCGGCCACCGCCTGAAACTCGGCGGTCCCCGAGTTGAACTCCGTCAGCCCGATGGAGACCGTGCCGCGCGAGCGCAGGAACACCTGATACGCAATATTCGGGACAATAAACGTCTTGATCGTCGCGTCGTAGCCCGAAAATCCGACCGGCGCGTTTGCCATCTGGTTGATGCCCGGCGCCATGGACAACGCAAACGACACGGTCGTATTTCCGCCCCCGGTGGGGTGCGGCCCGTCCGCATCGGCGTGTCCCCGCACAGTCACGACGAGCGGCACCGGCGTGTGGTCGTCCGGATCACCGCTCAGCGGCGCCACCGCCACGTAGTACTCGACCCGCGCCTCCGCAAAGAGATTCAGAGCGTCAAGCGAGGAGAGACGGTCGGGCATCGTGACCGACCAGCTGAGGTGTCCGATCACGTCGGCCTGTGGATCGCTGCCGCCCGAGGTCCTGGCGGTGGCAATGGACTGCACCGTCAAACCCTTGAAATCGTCGAATGACTGCTGATCGATCGACGATTCCGCCGGAACCGGAAGCGAGATCCGGAATTGGTCCCCGCTGACCTGCACACTGTAGATGGCGTCGGGAACGATGAGCGCCGCGTGTGTCGGCACGAAGGAGCCCAGGGCGAGAGATATGACGACCGCCGAGAGCGCCGGAGTGAACCCGGGTTGCCTGAAGGCAGTCGTGCGTTTGGCTGTCATGAGCCCCCCGTTCAAGCACCGCGGTAGGACAGCGACGGATGGCGCTGTGAGGTCCTTAGGTCGCGGGGTCTTTTTTTATTTTTCCTTTTTCGTTTTTACGCCCGCGGCCCGGGCATTGTCAACGCGGACCAAATTACCCCGATCGGGGTCGGCGCTCTTTCTTATGTAAACCGCACCCGGCGTCGGCCCGGGCGCCGCGGCGCTTGCGCAAGGCGGCGAATCGCAACAGCGTGTCCATCAGATCGTCGGCGGTGGACAACTCCAGCGCGTCGACCCCTGCGTTCGAGAGCGCCGACAGGATCTCCGCCTCGCGCCGTTCGGCGGCCTCGGCGTAGCGTTTCCGGAAGCCGCGATCGTGGGCATCCACGAACATCTGCTCGCCGGTCTCGGCGTCCTGCACCACCGCCATGCCGAATTCCGGCAACTCCTGCTCGACCGGATCGACCAGGCGCACGGCCACGACCTCGTGGCGGCGGCTCATCTGTGCGAGCGGCCTGGCCCAGCCGGGCGTGCTGATGAAATCGGAGACCAGGAACACCAGCGAACGGCGCGGCATGACCTGGATCCCTGCGCGCAACAGCTCGCCGAGATCGGTGCGGGGCGCCTGGGGCAAGGTCGGGCGGTTCAACAGCGTGTGCAGGAAATGCAGCACGTGGCGCCGCCCGGTGCGCGGCGTGATGACGGCCTCGATGCCGCCACCGTACAGGATGGCACCCACGGGGTTGCCGTGGCGCGTGAGCACTCGCGCGAGGACGGCGACGAACCGGGTGAGGATGTCGCGCTTGCTGGCATCCGAGCCGAAATCAACCGAGGGGCTCAGGTCCAGCAGGAACCAGGTGACGACCTCGCGGTCCTCGAGGTACTGGCGCACGTGCAGCGACTGCAAGCGCGCGGTCACGTTCCAATCGATGTGGCGCACGTCGTCGTGCGGCTGGTACTCGCGCACGTCGGCGAGGTCGAGCCCCGCCCCGCGAAACAACGTGCGATACGTGCCGTGGAGCAAGCCGTCCAGCCGGCGCAGCACCGTCCATTCCAGATGGCGCAGAACGGCCTCAGGGGTTGGCGGCAGCGCGGACATTCAAAGCTCCTGTTGCGGTCAGTGTAAACGGGAAATGATGGGTCGGAGGAGACTTCGGCTTCCGTCGTAACCGCGTAGGTAGACGCTTACAAAAAAAGACGCGTTCGTTGACGCCGTGATCATCTCAAGGGCGTTCGAGCATCGCCGTCGAAGCCGCGGCGGCAATCACCGCGCTGGCGCTGCCGATGAGCAGGTCGCGGCGTGAGGCTGATGTACGATCTGGCCGATAGTTCTTCATGGCTTGTCTCCTGGTTGGTTCGGGTTGTGAAGGTCGTATCGCATGCGCGCAATCGCGAGTCTGCTCATGCGTTTCTGACAGACTTCCACTGCGTCAGCCGCTCGGCGATGAGGGCAGCGCGTTTCTGATCGTCGCGGCCGTCAAGGATGCTCAAGTCATCCGGATCGGCTCGCCAATACACGCCCGATGTCCGCGCCTTCAGGTTCGGGTCGTTGTCCGCACGAGTCGTCCAGTACCCCGATGCGCGGTCGGCCGACTCCAGCTTGATCTCGCCTGTTCCATGCAGTTGCGGTGCGTCGGGGTCCAGCGGCCGCTCGCCGTTCCAGTAGTAGAACAGGCCGGACGAATCGTCCTTCTCCTTCACCGCTTCGCTCCAGTATCGCGCGGAGAGTTTTCCGTTCTCGGACCACGAGCGACCGGTCACTTCCAGCGCGGCGTTGCGGCTGCGCGAAATCTTCAGCAGGCTCAGGGCCGAAGGCTCCTTCTCGGTGCGCGCGGTCAGCGAGAACTGCCACCACGCGCCCTCGATGCGCGTGAGGCAACCTTCGCTCTCGATGGCCTTCTTGAGTTTCTGATTGATGGCTCTGGTCTCGGCCGCGGTCATCTCGCCGTCGTATCGCACGCATGTGAGGCCGAGGAGATCGCTGGGGAGTTTCGCCCCCTTTGCGTGAAGGATGAACGTGCGGCGCATGCCGAGTACGCCGCCGAAAAGACCGGCTTCGAATACGACATTATCGCGCGGCGACGCCTGGCCCTGCCGCCCCGTTGCCTCGGCCACCGCAGGCTGAGCAGAAGCCGCCAGTGTGGTCGCGGTCCAGTCGTCTTGTGCAAAGACAAAGGCTGCGAAGTCGACTTCCTTGGTGAGTTCGAGCAGGCGTTCCAGCGTCGAGGTTCCGGGATTGAAGGATGTGGTCCAAGGTTCGACGCGTGCAACGTCTTCGAGGCCACGCGTCAGCGCCGCAAGCAATTTTGCCTGCTTGCCTGACGAGCCTAAGAAGATTCGAGGCTTGTCCATCGGTTTCTCCAAGAGCCCGACAGATTCTAGTTGTCGATCACGACGGTTAAAAATTATAAACCGCCATTTCCGGCGTGGCACGCGGCGCCGGGCCGCGCCGGCGAACTTCGCCGGTGCCATACTCGGCACGCCCCCGGCGGCCTTCGATGTGCTGGAGCGCCCTGGCCTGGATCACGCGTAGCCGGGATGACAACGCGCCGCGCGCGCCCTAGACACTTCGCAGCTTGGGAACAATCGAAGCTACTCTCAGAAGAGGTTTGCGCTGGCTTCCGATCACTTCGCACATAGTGGGGACGGAAAGGTTCAGGGCGGCGCGCGCGCTGCGCGCACCGCCCTCTTCCCCGCCCCGCGAAACAAGGTGCGATAAGTGCCGTGGAGCAGACCGTCCAGCCGCCGCAGCACCGTTCATTCGAGATGGCGCAGAATAGCTTCAGGTGTTTGCGGCAGCGCGGACATGACCGGCCCAGTGTAAACCGGGTGCCGGCGTGCGCGTCGCGCGGTGCCTACAGCCTGCGGCGCCGGCGCGCGAAGAGCGCGCCCGATGCCCAGACGGCGGTCAGCAGCGACAGCGGCAACGGCGGTACCGGCACCGGCGTCGGCGCAGCCTGCGTCCAGTCGAAGCCTGAATCCGAAGGAGCAACAGAGTACTCAATGGGATTGCCATCGGCATCCAGCACCTGGCTGATGCCCATCCAGCGGAAGGTGCTGCCGAAGGCCGCAAGACCCTCTACCCGGCCGCCGACGCCGATGGCGCTGTTGGCTCCGGCCGAGCTGTGCAGTTCGTAATGCAGGACGATGGCTGTCGGTACGCCGAGCACGACGTCGAAGCGGAGCGTGTGCAGGCCAGGCATGTCTCCGATGGGGTCGCCGGGCGTATCGACCGCACCGAACAGCATGCCGGGCGCGGTGCCCGAAACCGTACCTGCGCTCATGGTCCACTGCACGTGCGCTGTCCCGTTCAGTTGTCCGCCGGGAAAGACTGGGTCTGGCGACAGCGTTGCCGACAGCGTGCCATGCACATCGATGGGCACCACCACGGTCCCCAGCGTGCCGATGAGCATCGGGTTCGCCGGCGCCACGAAGAATGAAGCCCCGGAATCGGCCGTCACGTCCGCGTAGCTGCTGGCGAAATACTCGAACTCGCGGCCCGTGCCGTCCGTGTCGAGCATCCCGCGCGGGACCATCGCCTGGGCGTCGGCCGTTGCCGCGAAGTACCCGAAATCGATGGTTCCCGAAGAGACGGCATGACCGACGGCGAATCGGGCGTCGGCGCCCTGATCGGCAGTCACAGAGCTGGTCACCGGTCCCGTGTCGCCGGACTGGCTCGCACTATGAGAGTCGGTTGGTGTTGGACCGGGAAGGACACCGGATTCGTAGTTGGCGGCGCCGGCAAGGGTGCTGTTCATCACCGAGAGGGAGGTGGCAGCGGCAGGCGCGAACGGCCAGACAACAAGACTAATAGCCGCAATCGACAGGACCGCGGAACGCGAAATGATCGAGGTTCGTGAGGTCATGGCTCAGATCCCCCTCTTGTATTTCTTGTGAGTAAAACCTAATCCTGCTGCGGCGGCCGTTCAAGGGCTCCCATGACCGCCCTTCTTTTATGTCAAATGATCGCCCTGGGCGCTGGCCAAATGGCGCAGAAGGGCTCAGGGGTTTGCGGCAACGCGGACATTCAAGGCTCTCGCGACTTCGTCGAATTCGCGGTCAACCAGCCGGATAACGCGGCAGCGTCGACCGATCCATCCGCCGCGGCGATCATCATCGTCACCTCCTCGTCCTCGGCCGGCTCGAACACCTGGCCGTTCAAATACAGGAAGGCGCGCATGGCGAGCAGTGCGGTTCGCTTGTTGCCGTCGTTGAACGGATGATTCTTGCATAGGCCAACGCCGAGCGATGCGGCGAGATCGAAAATAGTCGCCTTCGGCTCGTACGCCAACGTATTTCTCGGGCGGTCGACTGCGCTCTCGAGCAACCCGCGATCGCGAATCCCGGCGAGCCCTCCGAACTCGTAGATCGCCTCGTCGTGGATCGCCGCCACCATCGGGGCGCTGAGCCACCGCGGTTGCTTCACTTCTTCGACAGTTCGTGCAGCGCGTTCCGATGCCGGCGCATGTAGTCGCGCGTCGAGTCGATCACCTTCGCGAAGTCGGGATCGTAGGGCGTGAGCCGGATGCCATCCGGCGTGCGCACGGCATAGAGATCGTCGCCCTCCACAACACCGAGCGACTCCACGACATCCTTCGTCAGGATGACGCCCAGCGAATTGCCGACCTTTCTGACCTTGACCGTTGTGCCCATATCGCCTCCACCGTCGTCCGTGCTCATGTTATAACTCATGTATAACGTGGCGACAAGTGCATGGGGCCGCGAACGCCCTCAGGGGTTTGCGGCAACGCGGACGCGGCTCTCCAGCGGCTTGGCGGGGGGCGCGATCTGCGCCATCAGGCGGCGGATGATCTGGTCGGGCGTCATGCCCTCGGTAAGCGCCTCGTAGGACAGCACGAGGCGATGGCGCAGCACGTCGGGCACGAGATCCGTCAGATCCTCGGGCAGTACGTAGTCGCGCCCGCGCAGGAACGCGAGCGCGCGGCCGCCCTCGATGAGATTGATGGAGGCGCGCGGGCTGGCCCCATAGGTGACGAAGCGTGCCAGATCCTTCACCCCGGCGCGCTCGCGGTCGCGCGTGGCGGTGACCAGGCGCACGGCATAAGTAATGAGCGCGGGATCGACGAACACCCTGCGGCAGTCTTGTTGTAACGCGGCCAACTGGTCCATGGTCGCCACCGCCGCCAGCGCCGTGGCCACGCCCGTGACGCGCTCGACGATGACGAATTCCTCGTCCGCCGTGGGATAGTCCACCAGCACTTTCATCATGAAGCGGTCCACCTGGGCCTCGGGCAGCGGGTAGGTGCCCTCGCTCTCGATCGGGTTCTGCGTGGCCATGACCAGGAAGGGCTGGGGTACCTTGTAAGTCTCACCGGCGATGGTGACCTGGTATTCCTGCATCACTTCCAGCAGCGCGCTCTGCACCTTGGCCGGGGCGCGGTTGATCTCGTCGGCGAGCAGGAGATTCGTGAACACCGGACCCAGCGCGACGGAAAAATCGCCGGTCTTCTGGTTGTAGATGCGCGTGCCGATGAGATCGGCGGGCACCAGATCCGGCGTGAACTGAATGCGCTTGAAACTGCCCTGCAGCGCGCGCGCCAGCGTTTTCACCGTCAGGGTCTTGGCCAGGCCAGGCACACCCTCGACGAGCAAATGACCTTGTGCCAGCACCGCCACCAGCACGCGCTCGAGGAAATGGTCCTGGCCGACCACGACCTTCTTCACCTCATACAGCACCCGCTGCATCAACGAGGCGATTTCGCCGGAACTGTTCGTATCGTTCATGATGGTGGTTCGGTCCTGGTTGTGAGCCGTCAGAAGGGCGACACGCCCGCCGCCGCGGCCGCGTTCTCGATGGGCACGGCGAAGGCGATGCCGACGAAGAAGCCCTCTTCGACGGGATTGAAGATCGAGGTGACGATGCCCACCACGTCGCCCTCGCGCGTGACGAGCGGCCCGCCCGAGTTGCCGGGATTGGCGGCGGCATCGAACTGGATGAGATCGATCAGGTTCCTCTGGCCTTCCTCGGAATAGTGCTCGCGCCTGAGCCCCGAGACCACCCCGTACGTGGCCGTGGGGCCGATGCCGAAGGGAAAGCCCACCGCCAGCACCTCGTCGCCGATCTGCAAACCCCGGGTCGTGCGCAAGGTCGCCGGACGGAGATCGTCGGGCAGGGTCCTGGCCCTGAGGACTGCGAGATCGTTCTCGGGCTGGACGTTGAGCACCTCGACGTCGGACTCCGTGCCGTCGAAAAACGTCACGCCGACTTTCTCGGCGCCGGCGATGACGTGCAGATTGGTGAAGATCATGCCGTCCTCGGAGAACACCACGCCGGTGCCCATCCCGCGCAAAGAATACTTCCTGGTGCTCTTTTGTTCGTTGGAGTCCTTGTCGCCGGACCCTTTCTGCTTCGGCTTGGGTACTTCGCCCCTGCTCGTCGCTTTCTCCTCGTCCTCGCCCAGGCGTCGCACCAGCACCACGGACGGGCGAATCACGTCGTAGGCCGTGGACGCGTGGGAGGGTTCGGGAGGTTGTTTCTTCAGCGTGTGCAACACGGCAGCGTCGATATCATGCTGCGTGAGCTTCTGCGCGGTGGGTGTCGCCAGCGCGTAAATGCCGAAGGCCATGAGCGCGGCGAGCAACCCCGAGACCAGCATCAGCGGGCGATCATGGTGCTGGGCGAAAGCCTTCAGCCGGGCACGCAACGATGGCGGCGGTGGTGGTCCACGCTGGGCCTCTCCGCCGCCCGAGGATTGGGGGCGGGTGGACCTGCTATAGAGCGATGTGCGCTTCATGACCCGCTCGTTGTCGCCTCCGCATTCCGGGATAGTCGCCGCGGCCGGAATGGCCGTCAATGGCGAATTTTCAGCACGGTTGAGTTTTCGATACGTTTGTTACGCAGCCGTTTGTGTAATCCGCCCTTACTCTGATCGCAAACCCCAGCGCGCCCGTGAGCTCAACGTGGCCAATCTACTTCACGCCCAGACGCTGCTTCGATGCCTCGAAGGCCTTTGCCGTGATCCCCGCGCGGTACTTGGCGAGCTTGCGGCCGATCTCGATTGTCCGGCTGACCGGAGCGAGGTCAACGCCGTGCAGGGAGAACAGTCCCGCCTTCATGCGTTGCTCCATCCTGATCAGATTAGGATCCTGCACTGCGATCTGCGTCTCGTAGTAGAGGTCGTCGTGAATGCCGTTGCGCCAGTCCGCCGGACGATCCTGCGGCTGTCCGGCTGGTGGCGTGCGGTCGATCTGCGTGATGCCCAGCGACTTCAGGTACCCGTAGCTCCACTTGTCCTGCTCGTAGTACTCGCGCAGGTAGTGAACCCGGGCGCGTTCCCCGGTCCACTTGCGGTTCAGTTCGTCGGCGACCTTCGCCATACCGATCTGGTTTCCGCCGCTGTCACCGAGCAGCACGATGTCGACGAAGCCATGTGCCTTGTAGCTACGGCAGATGTCGGTCAACAGGGCCTCGAACGTCGCCTCCTCGAGGCTGATCGTGCCGGCGTACTCCATGTGACCCGTCCGCCGGGGCTCGATGTCACCTTCCGGCACGAACTTCACTAGCGGCGCAATCAAGGCATGCCCGATCTCGCGAGCGATGTAGGGCAGCACCGTCTGCAGTACATAGTTGTGCTTGCCACTGGCGACATACGGGCCGTTCTGTTCCACCCCACCTGTACCGATGATGATCGTCGTGGTGCCTTCACGAACGGCATCGCGGATCTCCATGGAAGTAAGTTCTTCGGCCCACAGGCTCACACCCGGCTCGATCGGCCGCGGCGCATCCGGCGGCTGGTGCCCCTGTGCGAGAGCTCGTACTGAGATGAAGGTGGCCGAAAGGGCCAGGAGCAAGGCGGCGCCAACAGGTCGATTCACGGCTCACCTCATCTGGGGGGTTGAGCAATATAAAGGCCAAGCCGGGCCGGGAAGGTCAAATTCGGCGAACCCGGGATTAGCTAGTAGAGAGGGTGGGATTGATTCGCCCGCGGGTATGCGGGCTTACCCCTGCGGGGTGCCTTCGGCGTCCAAATCGCTCCGCGATTTTGTCGAACGGATGGGTTCTCACCGGGCATCCTCACACTGGTGAATTGAAAAGGCTCGAGTTGGCGAAAGACCTTGGGCAACATGGCTTGGAAACGCGATGCATTATGTCATCAATCGCTTGCGCGCTGGCTCTGCGGTCGCTAACTTAATCCCGCAGAAACAAGAACAAGAATAAGAACTAAGGAGTCCAATATGAGCGCGAGAAGTAAAACAAGATTAACCGCGTCCGCGTTATTTGCTTCTGCGATTTGCGCCGGGCTGTGCCTTGCGCCGGCAACCAGTAACGCCGCATTAACCAATTTCTACGCCTTCACCAATCCGGGTACGGTCGCCCGGCTGACCCCCACCTACGACTTCGGCTCGATCACGGCCGCTGCCGGGCAGACCACGCCGGGCACCGTGCAATCGCTGACGGTCTCGAACTTCGGGGATGACCTCGGATTGGGAGTCTGCGGCAGTTCCGATGAGGGCAGCCTCTGCACCCTTGGCGGCGACCTCCAGCAGCTCAACCTGAGCACGAGCCAGTGGACCGGTGACATCACGGAAATCGATAACGCGAAGGACGACGAGTTCCTCACGCTGACGGCCAATCGCGGAAGGACGCTGACCGGCCAATTCCTCCTTGGCTCTCTTGATAGCAACGGTGATGGCAGCTTCGAGGACGGTTATGTCAGCTTCGGCGAGAACACCGTGAGATTTACACGCACGGCGTCCGGGGCGAGCATCACCCAGGGCAGTGCGACAATCGAGCAGGCCGCCGGGTATCCTTCCAACGTATTTTTGCTCACCCTGACGGACTTAAACCAAGCCATAACCGAGGTTAGGTTCGGTGCGGGCGGCAGCACCGACAGCGCCACGAACAACGACTACCTCGTCGCCGCAGCATACACGGGCGTAGTGCCTCTGCCGGGCGCGGCCTGGCTGTTCGGGACCGGCCTCGCGGGCGTGATCGCCCGGGCGCGGCGTCGCAAAGCAGCGGCCTGAATTTTCTCGCATACCGGCGGGCGGCCTCATGGGCCGCCCGTTGCGTTTCCGTGAAGAGAGACTGTGCGCCGAAATTGCAGCGTAGATCGTCTCTCGCACCACTGTCCCGGTTCTCGTCCTTGCGAGGGACATCACTATCCTCCTGCGCAGATGGGAAACGGGTGCTCTCGAGACCGCAAATTCTGGGGCGGGCTGGCAAGGGTTACCCGCTCCTGAACTTGCCTGATCGTCTATTTCGATGCTATAGTGAGCCTCGTTTTAGGCTATCTCTCAGGTACCCCTCATGTCACAGACCTCGGATAAGTCCGTTCGGGCGCCGCGACGGAGCCATGGCAAGGGCAAGGCATCCGGCTCACCCGCAGCACAAGCCGGCCGCCGGTTAGCGTCTTCGCATACCCTGCCCGCAGCTACCGCAGCGGAGGAGCCGCTTGAAATTGAATACGGGCCGAAGACGGGGTTCCGCACCTTCATCGGGCGTGTCAGCCGTGCGACGCCGATGGAAATCGTTCTGACCGAGCGAGCGGGCGTTCACGCCAAACTCATCAAAGACCTGGCCAAGCACATGGCCATTCCCGCTTCGCGCCTATTCACCATTCTCGGCGTGCCGAAAGCCACGGCCGAGAAGAAGGTAGCCGCCGGCGAAATGGTCGCGGGTCAGGGCGGACAGGCCGTGATCGGTATGGTCAAGTTGCTGGGCATCGTCCAGGCGATGGTCGCCAACAGTACGTCTGACGATGCCAAGGGTTTCGATGCCGCCAAGTGGCTCGGCTGGTGGATTGAGGTCCCTCAGCCTTCATTGGGTGGCCGAAAGCCTGCTGAGTTACTCGACACTCCGACAGGTGCGGAGATTGTTGCGCGCCTGCTCGGTGCTATCGAGAGTGGCGCTTACCAGTGAAGCTGTGGCGAATCGCTGCGGCAACCCGGGATTGCGCCGCAGACGATCTGACTGGTAATGGCGCGGCTCGATACCCGGGCCGCTGGAATAGTCAGACCGAGCCCATGATCTACTGTGCGCCGACTCGCGCCATCGCAGTCCTCGAAACTGCTGCGCATATTGATGACAGCGCATTTCCACTAAATCGGTACCTGGTAGAACTTGAGGTGCATGATGAGGTGTGGTCGCAGCGCGAAGAGGTCCCGGTCGCCATGCTGCCGACCACTTGGGATGCCATTCCGGCCGGCCAGGCGAGCATAAGATTCGGTTCGAGTTGGTTATCGTCTCGGCGATCAGCCATCCTGTTGGTGCCCTCAGTCATCGTGCCCGAGGAGTGGTGCTCACTGATCAATCCGCAGCACCCACTTGCCTCCCAAATCAGCGCACAGGCCATCCGACTCTTCGAATATGACCGCCTTTTCCGGCCCCCCGCCAAAACGCGCTGAGACGAGTGGATTAGTGCCGTGAGCAACACCCACACCTCGCCGGACGTGCGCGCATCATTGGCTTGTGCGATGGCGATCGCCTGATGATTGCACTCGGCATGGTAGTGAGCCACGTATTCACTCAGAACATAGCGTTCCGCCCATGCCCGATCGGCACAATGCGCGATAAGTAGCGGGCGACAACCGCGTCACGCAGCGATATATTCTCATCCAGCAGTCCACCTCCTGACTTCACGCCCTGGACACCTTGTTGTCAACCCGCCGGCAATGAGGGCCTGCACTCGGGATCCGCGGCCGGCGGCACCTCGAGCGGGCCGGCCAGTTTCCGGGTTTCCGGGCCCCGGGGGCCGAGTTCCCCTTTAGTCTGAGATTCGGGCCCGTGTAATATGCGGGTCAACTTGGCCGCCGCCTGCCGGAACTATCTCGATGGACTTTGCACCCCTGCCTAAGGCCGAGCCGTCTCCGCTGACCAGTCCGGCAGCGCCCGCAAGCCCCAGCATCTTCGACAAGTGCCAACGGTTCACGCTGGCGGACGAAATCAAGTCCAATGGCATGTACCCCTATTTCCAGCTCGTCGAGAGCGGGCAGGACACCGAGGTCGTCGTCGACGGCCGCAAAATGCTCATGCTCGGCTCGAATTCGTACCTCGAGCTGACCACCCACCCAAAGGTCAAGGAGCGCGCGATCGAGGCGATTCGCCGCTTCGGGACCGGCTGTGCCGGCTCGCGCTTCCTGAACGGAACGCTGCCGATCCACCTCGAGCTGGAACAGCGCCTGGCGGAGCTCGTCGGCAAACCGGCGGCGCTCGTCTTCAGCACGGGTTATCAAACCAACACCGGCACCCTCTCCTGCCTCCTACACCGCGGCGAATACGTGCTGTCCGACAAGCTGAACCACGCCTGCATCGTCGACGGGGCCTTGCTCTCCGCGGGCACCATGATTCGGTACAACCACAACGACATGCAGGACCTGGAGCGGCACCTCGCGCAGCTGCCCGCCGCTGCCGGGAAGCTGATCGTCTCCGACGGCGTGTTCTCGATGGAAGGCGACATCTGCCCACTTCCCGAAATCACGCGCCTCGCGCACAAATACGGCGCGCAGGTGATGCTCGACGATGCCCACTCGATCGGCGTGCTCGGTCGCGGCGGGGCCGGGACGGCCGCGCATTTCGGCCTCACCGCGCAGGTCGACCTGATCATGGGCACCTTCTCGAAGTCACTGGCCGCGATCGGCGGCTTCATCGCGTCCTCCGAGCGAGTCATCAACTACCTGAAGCACCACTCCCGGCCGTTCATCTTCTCCGCGTCGACGCCGCCCGCGAGCGTCGCGGCCGCGCTGGCAGCGCTCGACGTGATGCGGGACGAGCCTGAGCGTATCGAACGGCTCTGGGACAACGGACGCTTCATGAAGCAGGGGCTCGACGAGCTCGGTTTCGACACCGGCGTGTCGGAGACGCCGATCATCCCGATCGTGGTCGGCGAGCAGGAGCGTTGCCTCCAGATGTGGCGCTGGCTGCATGACGAGGGCATCTTCGTCAATCCGGTGGTGCCGCCGGCGGTGCCGCCGCGCCGCGCGTTGCTGCGCATCTCGGTCACGGCCGGCCATACCCGGGACCAGCTCGGCCGGGCGCTCGATAAGTTCGCGCTGGCCGGACGCAAGTTCGGCCTGATCGGCCGATAAATACGTGGCGGCCGACATAACGGTCGAGCCGGCTGATACGCCGGAACAGATCGGGCAGTACATCCGGTTCCCGTTCGAGCTGTACCGCGGGTATCCGCATTGGGTCCCGCCGCTCCTGACGGAGCGGCGCGACTTTCTGAACCCGCGCAAGAATCCCGTCTACGAATACGCCGAGATCCAGCCGTTTCTCGCGCGGCGTGGCGGAACCGTGGTCGGAACGATCACCGCGCTCAAGAACCGCCGCTTCGGCGAGTTTCATCCCGCCGAGCGCCATGTCGGGTTTTTCGGCCTCTACGAGTGCCGGAACGATGCAGCGGCCTCGCGCGCGCTGCTCGACGCGGCCGCAAGCTGGCTCAAGACGCGCGAGTCGTCGGTGATGCGCGGCCCGACGAACTTCACCACCAACGACGTGCTCGGGCTGCTCATCGAAGGGTTCGACGACGACCCGGCGCTTCTCATGCCCTACAATCCGCCGTACTACGCCGAGCAGTTCGAAGCGTTCGGCCTGCGCAAGGTCAAGGACGTGTATGCGTTCGAGGTCAGGGCGGAGGCCTGCGAAGGACGGCTCGAGCAGCTGGCGAACAAGGTGCTCGCGCGGGGCCGGGTCACCGTCCGGCCGGTGAGTCTCGCGCGCTGGCACGAGGAGCTCGCCTTCGTGCGGCGCTGCTACAACGAGGCGTGGGCCAAGAATTGGGGCTTCGTTCCCTGGACCGACCGCGAGCTCGCAGCGCTCGCGAAGGAGCTGAAGCCGCTGATCGACCGGCGGCTCGCGTTCGTGGGCGAGGTCGACGGCGAGCCGGCGGCGATCATGATTGCGGTGCCGGATGCCAACGAGGCGCTGAAGCTCGCGGGCGGACGGCTCTTCCCTCTCGGCCTGCTCAGGATCCTCTGGCGCATCAAAGTCACACGCTGCAAGCGGCTGCGAGTGCTGGCGCTCGGCGTTCTGCCGAAGTACCGCAGGCTGGGACTCGACGGCCTGCTGATCCAACGGACCATCGAGAACGGCATGCCGCTCGGCTACCGACGTGCCGAGGTCGGGTGGATCCTCGAGGACAACGCAGCCATGCTGCGGCCGCTTACACACATCGGCGCGGAGCGCACGAAAGTCTATCGGGTCTACGACGGCGTGCTGTGGCAATGACGGCCCGGGCGCGCTGAAGCATGCTGGCGCTAGTGACGGGGGGGCACGGGTTCGTGGGCTCGCACCTGTGTGCGCGCCTGCTCGAGGAAGGGCACCGCGTGCGCGTGCTCGCGCGGCCCTCGAGCAGCCTCGCCAATCTCGCCGGCCTCGACGTGGACGTGGTGCGCGCGGACGTGACCGAGCCCGCGGGGCTGCCATCAGCCGTCGCGGGCTGCGACGTGGTATTCCATCTCGCCGGTGCGCTCAAGGGCCTGCGCGAAGCGGACCTGTTCAGGGTCAATGCCGACGGCACCCGCAACCTCGCCGCAGCCTGCGCGTCGGCGGCACTGCGGCCGTCGCGGTTCGTATATGTGTCGAGCCTCGCCGCGGCCGGTCCGAGCGCGGGCGGCACGACGCCGCGCACCGAGGAGATGCCGCCGCAGCCGCTCACCTGGTATGGCAAGAGCAAGCTCGCCGGCGAAGATGCTGTTCGGTTGACGGCCGGCCTCGTGTGGACGATCGTGCGCCCGTCTATTGTGTTCGGCCCGCGCGACCGGGACGTGCTCGATTACTTCCGCATCGCGCGCCGCGGCTGGCTGCCCGTAGTCGGATTCTCCGACCGCTTCTACTCGCTGATCTACGCCGCGGATCTCGCCGACGCGCTGGTTCGCGCGGCCGCGGCGCCCGCGAGCGCCGGCGAGATCTACTTCCTCGCCGGACCCGAAGTCGTGAGCTGGGTCGAGCTCGGCCGCCTGATCTCCGCGGCGGTCGGAGTGAGCGGCCGCGTCGTGCGCATTCCCGAACTCGTCGCCGCCGCGGCGGGCTGGGGCGCCGATGTGCTCGCGCGCTCACGGCACCATCCCCATATCTTCAGCTCGCAGAAGGTACTCGAGATGCTCGTGCCGGCCTGGGTGTGCAGCGCCGACAAGGCGACCCGAGACTTCGGTTGGCGGGCGGCGACGCCGCTGCCCGACGCGTTGGCCGCGACCGCAAGCTGGTATCGAAACCATGGCAGGCTCTGACCCGGCAAGTGGGCCTTTCGGCCTGCGCCAGCCGCTCGGCGCGCTGCGGCCGCTCGACGCCGTCCTCGGCGGCTATCTCGCGCTCGCGACCGTGCTGCTCGCGCTCGGCGCGGCGCGCGGCGTGCCCGGCTGCGCGCCGCAGCTCGCGCTCGACCTTGGGTTGCTGGCCGGCCTGGCGCTGGTCTGCGCCGTTTCGCGGCGCTCGACGAACCGCGGACTCGCGGTGCTGAGGCTCGGCTACGCGCCGCTGACATTCACACCCCTGTATCGGCAGACCGCAACGATCTGGCCAGTGCTCTACGAGCGGTCTTTCGACCCCTGGTTGGTCCGGGCGGAACAGGCGCTCTGGGGGGGCCAGCCGTCGCTCGCGTTCGCGCAGCATGCGCCGTGGCCCTGGCTATCGGAGCTGTTCTGTCTCGCTTACTTCACGTACTACCTGTTCGTGCCTGCGGTGCTGTTCACCGCGCTCTTCACGCGCGGCTATGCGGCGGCCGAGCGCGCGATCTTCACCACGACGACTTGCTTTTGCTGCTGCTACGCGTTGTTCTGGCTATACCCCACGATCGGCCCGCAGTACTGGTTCCCCCCGAACGCGGGCCCCGAGCTCCACGCCGGCTACGTGTTCAACCATCTGCTCTACATGGTGACGTCGCGCGGCGAGGTGCCGGCCGGCGCGTTCCCGTCATCCCATATCGCCGTCGCGCTGCTGCTGACGATCCAGGCGCGCCGCGTCGCGCCGCGGCTGTTCCCGTTCATGCTCGCCGTAACCGCGCTGATGTGCGTGGCCGTTGTTTACCTGAAGGTACACTACCTCGTCGACGTTCCCGCGGGGATCCTGGTGGGGCTCCTTGTCGTCAACCTCGTCGACCGAAAGCTACGGGCGGAGCCGCGGCGGAGCGGCGCGGCGTCGGCCGAGACACGAACCGAACGGATGCGCCCCCGGAGCTGATCTCGCCTCTGCCCGACGACGGCGAGGTCGCGCGCGCCGTCCGACGCGGCAATCCGATCCGCGGCTTCGTCCCCTTCAGTTCCCGAGCTGGACGGCTGCCGTGCTGCCCAGGAGGTCGATACTGACGAGGTCGAGCCTGCCGTTCTCGTCGAGGTCGCCGGCGGCGACGTCGAGTGCGCTGGCGGGACCGACCGCGACGAACGTGCCGAACGTGCCATCGCCGTTGCCGAACGCGCGCAGCAGGCCGGCGGTCTGCGAGGCTACTGCGAGGTCGCGCACGCCGTCGCCGTCGAGGTCGGCGATGAGCACGCGGCCGGCGCCGTTGACGATATAGGTGCGCGGCGTGCCGAAGTGCCCGGTGCCGTCGCCGAGGAGTACGCGCAAACGGCCCGCGACGCTATCGGTCACCACCACGTCCACGTGGCCGTCGCCGTTTGAATCCGCAGCAGCTAACTCCGACTCCTGGGACTGCAGCGTCGTCGTCAGCGGCGACCGGAAGGTGCCGTCGTTGTTCCCGCGGAGCATCGCGAGCTTGCTGAGGTTGCCGGCGCCCTCGAAGGTCACCACCGCCACGTCCAGCACGCCGTCGCCGTCGAAATCGGCGACCGCGAGCGCCTGGGAGCGCACGCCGGCGCCCGAATCGACGTGCGCGGCGAAGCTGCCGTCGCCACGCCCCAGGATCGCCGTCACGCCGTCGAGATCCTTCAGGCCGACCACGTCGAGGTGGCCATCGCCGTCGAGATCGCGCACGACGTTCCTCACGCCCTCGAACGCAAGGCCGACCGGCGCGGCGAAGGTCCGGCTCCCGGTGTTGCCGTAGAGCAGGTTGTCCGTGCCGACGAGGAAATCGAGCCGGCCGTCCTCGTCGAAGTCGCCCACGACGACCGCCGAGCTGCCGGTGTTGTTCGTCACCGGGATCGTGACCGGTGCGGCGAGCGTGCCGTCGCCCGCGCCGAACCAGAGGGTCGCGGTGAAGTCGTCCTGGTTGCTGGTCACGAGGTCGAGGTGGCCGTCGGCATCGAAGTCGGCGAGTGCGAGGCCCGAGGGCCCGAAGCCGGTGCCGTAGAAGAACGGCGCGGCGAAGGTGCCGTTGCCGGCATTTGCCTGCACGTCGGCATCGGTGTCGTCGTAGTCGGTGCCCCCGGCGACGAATTGCAGCGCGCCGTCGCCGTCGTCGTCGAAATCCGGCCCCCAGGGGAAGCGCCTGAGGCCATCGTCGTCGTGGTCAAGGGTGTCGGGCTGTTTCGGAAACAGGTCCGACCACTTGCAGCCGGAAACGAGGCCGAGGCTGACGACCAGGACGACGAGCAGGCGACGGGGCGCGTGCGGGTTCATTGCCGGATCTTAGCGCCGGGGCGGGGGCCGGGCTCTCCTTTCGCCCTGCTGCACCGCTAAGCCGCGCGCATCGTTCCGGGCGGCGTGCGCGGGCGCGCCAGACGGTGGGCGGCGGCGCGGGTCAGCTCGAGCACGTCGCGCTGCGCCTGGCTGCCGCCGAGCCGGTGCGCCACTGGAGGCAGGCGGGACAGCAGGCGCTCCGCGGTGCGGTAGTCGCCGCGTCCGAACGCGTTGAGCGCACGGCAGGCGGGCAGCCCCACGAGTCGCGTCATGTCGCTGTTGGTGTCGCGCCCGAGCACGCGGCGCGCCTGCGCGGCGAGCACCGCCTGCGCCAGATCGGCGCGCCCGGCGCCGACGAAGGCCATCGTCGCGTGCAGATCGTTGAACGCGCAGTACGCGTCGGCCGCGTGCGGGGCCCAGCGCGCGGCCAGCTCCTGCCAGCGGCGGCCGGGATCGGCGCCGCGCAGGTGGAGCCGCCACAGGAGCGAGGAAGCGTCGATCAGGCCGGAGACCCGTTGCGTCCCCGGCGCCACGAGGCGGTCGTAAGTGGCGAGCGCCTGCGCGGCGCCCTCCGCCTCGAGCTCGAACAGGGCGAGATGCCAGGCGTTGTGGGTTGCCATCGGCCCCGCGCCGGCCCAGTACGCCTCGCGCGCGCGCATCCAGCGCACGCCCTCGCGCGCCTTGCCCTGCATCTCGAGAACGTGGACCACCACGTGGTGGGCGCGGACGTTGTAGAGGTCGAGCGCAAGGGCGTGGAGCGCCGCCTGCATGGCGCGGCCATACTCGCCGTTCTCCTCCAGCCCGAACGCGAGGGTCGCGAGCACGGCGTCGTAGCCCGGCATCGCGGCCGACCAGGCCGGCAGCACGGACTCGACCCGCGTGCGCAGCGCGCGCGTGTCGCCCCGCACGTAATCGAGCGACTGCGCGACCTGCAGCGCCAGCACATCGCGGGGATGCTCGCGCAGCAGGGCGCCGAGCACGGCGCTCGCGCCATCGTAGTCGCCGGCGAGCGCCGCGGACGACGCCGCGAGGTGCGCGCGCTCGCGCGCGGCGAGCGGCCGCTGCCCGAGGCCGGCGAGGACCTCGGCTGCGCGCCCAGTGCCGGCCGGATCGCGCCCGCCGAGATGCAGCCAGGCCGCGAACAGGCGCGCCAGCACGAAGCCGGGCGTCTCCGCCAGCGCGGGCGCGAGCCGTGCGAGTGGATCTCCGGTGCCGAGCTGGAATTCGCGCAGCGCGCGCTCGAAGTGTTCCAGCGCGGGGCGCGAGGCCCCGGTCACCGCATGGCCGTCAGCATCCAGGATTGCCATGACCTGCTCCTTTCCCGGTCAGCCCACGATCGGCGCGAGCGCACGGCCGATGCGCGCGGCCTGCGCGGGCGTGATCATGTCGCCAAGGATCGCCTGGAAGCGCGCGTCCTCGACGCCGGAGACGATGTACTGCCAGCGGTAGGCCTTCAGCACGCCGGCGCGCAGGCGCGCCTGCTCCCCGGGCGTGAGCGCCCGCCCGCAGACGGCCAGGAAATAGCCGGCGTCGGCGTCAGCCTGCAGCTGGAGCAGCCCGTCCACCGCGCCCACCAGCGCGATCAGGTCGTCGACGGCGTGGTCGCGCTCCTCCGCCGAGAGATTCGCGTTCTCACGCCGCCACTCGAGCTCGTCGAGGATCGCGTGCTGCGACTCCTCGCGCGCGTGGTGGAGGAACACGTCCCTGTAGAGCTCCGAGAGGCCGGTGTCGGGCTCGATGCTCTTGCGATAATGCGCGAGCACGAACAACTCGATGTTGCACACGAGCGCCAGCACCGCCCACGTGGACTTGCCGAGCACCACGGCGGCGACGTCGTTGGGCTGCGGAAGGAAGCCGTAGCCTGCCGGCATGTCCTCGGCGGCGAGCCGCTCGATGCGCCGGAACAACTCCTGGTGCTTGAGCTCCTCGTCCGTGAAGCGCACCAGCGCTTCGAACTTCACCTGGTCGCCGAGCCAGTGGTCACGGCTCACGTCGAGGATCTTCGGCCCGATGAAGCGCTCGACGAGCCCGAACATGTTGGCGTAGGTGCGGCCCTGGATCTGGCTCAGCAGGCGCCGCTCGCCGGCGGCGAGGAACTCGAGCTCGTTCACCCTGGAAATGCCGTCCGGCAGGAACTTGCGCGAGAAATCGAAGCGCCGGCCGCGGATGACGTCGCGGTCGATGTCGAAACGCACGCGCCTGGAGACCTCGATGCACCGCGCGTAGCGGCCGGTATCGTCCTGCTGCTGCATGGCTTGTGACTGCATGGTTTTCTCCTCTGCCAATGTGGGTGCTAGTATCCGGACGCAGACCACACCTGTTTATGACCGAGGCTCCGGATCTCTTGCGCGGGACTCCGGAATTGCCGGGGAGCTTCGAGTGGACGCGCTGTCCGACGTGCTGAGGATCGTCAAGCTCACGGGCGCGGTGTTCCTGGACGCCGAGTTCACCGAGCCCTGGTGCGTCGGCGAGCCTGCCGGCGTGAAGGTGTGCGTCGATCACATGCCCGAGGCCGAGCACGTCGTGATCTATCATCTGGTGACCGAGGGCCGCTGCGAGGTGCTGGTGCCCGGCGCCGACACCGCCCGCGCGCTCGCCGGCGACCTGATCGTGATCCCGGGCGGCGACGAACACGCGCTCGGCAGCGATCTCACGCATCCCGCGGCTTCGGGCGCCGAGCTGATCGTGCAGCGCGCGCCGGACGAGATACCGCAGTTGCGCCACGGTGGCGGCGGCAGCGTGACGCGCATGGTGTGCGGCTATCTCGCCTGCGACTCCGCGCTTTTCGACACCGTGCTGGCGGCGCTGCCGCGCGTGCTGATCGTCAACATGCGCGACGGTCCGGGCGCGCAGTGGCTGACCTCGTCCGTCCGCTTCAGCGTGACGGAGGCCGCGGGGCAACGCGCCGGCGCCGGCACCGTGCTCGCGAAGCTCTCCGAGCTGATGTTCGTCGAGGCGATCCGCCGCCACATCGAGAGCCTGCCGCCCGAGCAGACCGGCTGGCTGGCCGGCCTGCGCGACCGCTTCGTCGGCAAGACGCTCGCGCTCATCCACTCGAAGCCGGCGCATCCGTGGACCGTGGAGGAGCTGGCGGGCGCGGTCGGCCTGTCGCGCTCGGCGCTCGCCGAGCGCTTCACGGACCTGGTGGGGCAGCCGCCGATGCAGTACCTCACCCGCTGGCGCCTGCAGACGGCCGCGAACCTGCTGCGCGCGGGCGCGCGCAACGTCGCCTCCGTTGCCGCCGGCGTCGGCTACGACTCGGAGGCCGCTTTCAACCGTGCGTTCAAGCGCGAGCTCGGCACGACGCCTGCGGCCTGGCGGCGCGGAAGGAGAGCTCCCAGGCAGGCAGGGCCGCGCGCGGAGAGCTGAGGGCAGACTGACCGGGCCACAAGATCCGGTTGAACCAGCCGTCCCGCGACGGACGTTCCCGCTCTCGATGGTTATTAGGGATGCAGCCCCGAGGGGCCCGGGGGCAGGTTCAGGCGGTTTCTGAGAAGGGTGTAATCGACGACGGTGACGCGCCCGCTGCCGTTCAGGTCGGCGACGGGATCGGTCGAGTTGAGCGCATTGCGCAGGATGGTGTAGTCGACGACCGTGACGCGGCCGCTGTTGTTCAGGTCGCCATCGCAGATGTTGCCGTAGCCGTCGCCGTCGGCATCGAGCTGGCTGTGGCCGCCCGCATCCGGGATGAGGTTGCCGTTCGGCACCTCGGTGCAGTTGTCGACCGGATCGGCAATGCCATCGCCGTCGGTGTCCGCGGCGACCGTCACGCTGACGAACGAGTTGCGCGTATCGTACCGGACGGTGAGAAACGTCTCGCCGAGTGCGTTCGAGCGCACGTATCCGCCCATGTCCACGCTGGCGATCGAAGGATCGTTGCTCTTCCAGGCGAGCGCCGGGGCGTCCATGTTGATGCCGTACACCGGCACGATCGTCGACGAGACGGCGCCCACGCCGCTCGTGCCATCGCCGAGCTGCCCGAACTCGTTGTAGCCCCAGCACCGCAGGCGGCCGTCGATGATGATCGCGCAGGTGTGCGCCCGTCCGGCGTCCACCGCGACCGCGCCCGAAAGGCCGCTCACCACGACGGGACCGGAGATGTTGAACAGGAAGCCGTTGCCGAGCTGGCCCTGGTCACCGCGTCCCCAGCAGTTCACGCCACCGGTGTTGAGTGTGGCGCAGGTATGGAAGCCGCCGCCGGTGACGGACGTCGCAGTCGTGATACCCGTCACGTTGACGGGCACGGGCGAACCGGTGTTGGAGGAGTTGCCGAGCTGTCCCTCGACGTTGCGCCCCCAGCAGCGCACCGTGCCGCCCAGGAGCCGCGCGCAGGTGTGCGAGTTGCCGGCGCCGATGAAGGTGGCCGTCGTGATGCCAGAAACCGCCACCGGCGTCGCCGAGTTCATCGTGCCGCCATTGCCGAGCTGGCCCTCGTCGCCGCGACCCCAGCACATCACGGTGCCCGAGGAGAGCAGTGCGCAGGTGTGGTTGAGACCCGCGGTGATGCGGGTCGCCCCGGTGATTCCCGCGACCGGCCTGGGAAACGCAGGGTTGGCCTGTTCACTGTTGCCCAGCGCGAAGAAAGCATTCGAGCCCCAGCACGCGACGGTCCCGTCGACATACAGGCCGCAGGAATGCATAGAGCCGGAGGCAACGCGGATGATGGAGGACGAGTCGAACACGTCGATGGCTGTGTTGGATTGAGGCACCGCCGGGGGGACTACGTTCGCGCCGAGCTGCACCACGTTGTTGCGACCCCAGCATTTCGCAGCAGGGAACGCGCCCGAGACAGACGCGCAGCTATGATCGAAGCCGAGCCCCAGGGTGGTCCCGTTCACGGCCGCAGCGCCTGCGGAGTTGTCGAGCCGTACCACGGGCACGGGCACCGCCGAGCTCACGGCGGCATCGTTGCCGAGCTGCCCGAAAACGCCCTCGCCCCAGCAATTCCCCGTTCCGGTCGGCGTGATGGCGCAGGTGTGATGACCGCCCGCGTCGACGACGAGCACCGGCCCGCTCACGGTGAGCGGCGTCCCCGAGCGTTGGTTGATGCCCCCGCTCAGCCCGGTGCCGAGCTGCCCCGTGTCGTTGAGGCCCCAGCAATTCGTATTGCCGTCGCCTAGAACGGCGCAGGTGTGCTCGAAGCCGGCGGCCACCGCAATGGCCTTCGACATGTTCACCACGTTTACGGGCGATGCGAAATTGCCGACTATCACGTTGTTGCCGAGCTGGCCGTTCGCATCGCGGCCCCAGCACTGCATCGTGCCGCTCTCGAACACGACGCAGGTATGCCCGGAGCCGGCGGCGAGTGTCACCACGCGCGCCGCGCCCAGCGGAACGCTCACCGCCGTCGACGAGTTGGCGAAGTTGCCGTTGCCGAGCTCTCCCGAGGTTCCGCCCCCCCAGCAGCGCACGCTGCCTCCCACGATGAGTGCGCAGCTATGGTTGAAGCCTGTGGCGATCGCGACCGCGTCGGTTATGCCGGTGACATTGACCGGCGTCAACGAGCCCGCGAAGCCGCCGTTGCCGAGCTGACCCACCCCGCCGTCGCCCCAGCATTTCACCCCGCCGCTCGCGAGGAGCGCGCAGGCGTGATTGCCGCCGGTAGCGACGGCGGTGGCGTTCGCGATCCCGGTCACCGCGACCGCAGTCGACGAGCCGGCGTTGCTCCCATTGCCGAGCTGACCCGCGCCATTGGCCCCCCAGCACCGCACTCCGCCGTTCGCGAGCACGGCGCAGGCGTGACGAAAGCCCATCGCGATCGCGACCGCGCTCACGCCGGTGACGGTGACCGGAATCGGCGCGGGGGCATTGCTGCCATTGCCGAGCTGACCCATGTCGTTCAGCCCCCAGCAGCGGACGGAAGCATCGGCGAGCAGCGCGCAACTCGAGTCGCCGCCGGCGGCGAGCGCAGTCGCGGTTTCGATGCCGGCGACCCCCAGCGGCACGTTGGAATCGGCATTATTCCCGTGGCCCAGCTGCCCGGACGTGCCGCGTCCCCAGCAGCGGATCTCGCCGTCGGCCGCCAGCACGCAGGCGTGATTGCCGCCGCCGGCGAGCGTCGCGTTGCTCAGCGGCCGGATCGTCGCGTCGGTGAAGTTGCCGGTGGTATTCACGCGGACCGTCGTGCCGACCGGGACGATGATTTCCCCCGGCGACAGTATGGGATGGTTGAGATCTGCGGCGTTGCTGCGCAGGGGTATGAGCGCCGCGGGCAGGAGAATCACGGTTGCGACGAGATTGCGAAGTCGTCTGGCCATGGCCGCTTCCTCGTTCTTATTTGTCTGCAGATTGTACGCCGGGGATTCGCGGGATGCTTCCCTCACAAAATCCGGTTGAACCACAGCACCGACAAGGCCGCCGCCTGCAACGCCAGGGCGGCGGCGACGGCGACGAAGGCCGCGCTGATTTCCGTCTCGCGGGTCTCGGCCACCAGGCGCGTGCTGACGTCGCGGTAGATGGCGCGCAGGTCCCCTGCCAATCTTCGGCGAATCTTCGGCCGCTCGTCACCCTTTCTTCATGCGGCTTCTGACCGGCTTCCTCATTGTGTGCAACAACTGCCAGGGCGCATGGGATGCGCGGGTCGCTGGACCAGTCAAACCCATTCAATGAGGAATACCATGGATACCAGAAAGCACCAGGCCCGCGCGGGGCGCCGATCCCGAACCGGAACCACCTTGCTCCTCGCAGCATCTGCGATGTTTACCACCTTTGCGACGCCGGCGTCGGCGCTCGCGGCAGGTCCCGTCGATGAGGGACCCGCCCTCGTCGTGAACATCAGGAATTTCGACCTCAGGCGGCCCGAGGATGCGCGGGTGGTTTACGCGCTAATCAGGAAGGCCGCCGATATTGTCTGCAGGCGGAGGATCGACCGCGATCCGGCGATTACGCCAGAGCACTGGTCGTGCATAAATCACGCGATCACTCAGGCAGTTGAGAGCATCCAGTCTCCTGTCCTGACGCGCATCCATCGGCACCAGAGCTCAGAAAAAATGGAATCCGCATCCGCGGCACTTCTGCCCTGAACCGGCTGCGCGCAGAACGTTGCAGGGTCAACGTCCTGCGCGCACGGGCGTTGCTGCACCTCACCCTTGCGACGCCTCGTCAACCCTTCCAGTCGACGCGGACGAGCTTCTCGCCCGGGTTTTGCGCCGCCTCACTTTCTATGTTGGCGAGTACCTGCCGGCCGTGGCCGTTGTTTCCGAAGCACCTTCCCGTCGCCGTCGCGGGCGGATGGTAGGTCGCCCGGACATAGCTCATCCAGTGATCGGTGAGGTTCAGGCGGTCCGAGGGCACGAAGAGGCCCGTGAGATACATCGTGATCGTCTTTCCGTCCTGGCTATCGCCGTACATGCAGAACCATCGATCGTCAGCCGCCCCGGCTGCACCCATTTGTGCCGGGGGCGGCGCGCTCGGCGTCACGGTGCTGGCCGCGGTCTCGCCGAATTTCCAGGTCGTGCGCAGGGTCGTGGCCTGTGCCTTGTACTTGTCGATCCAGCCTTGCATGTTGGCCTGCTCCTTCGCCGGATCCGGATTCGCAACGCTGCAGCTGTTGAGACTGACCAGCGCGCCCGGGTGCTGGCCCTGGAGGTAGTCGTGCCATTGCTGCTGGAGGTCTGCGGTCTCCGCGTTCGGCGCCGGAAAAGTGCCGGTGGTGTAAAAGTAGTTCTTCACCGGGCCCTGTCCGGTCACATTCACCATGCCGATGCACGAATGGAGCGCGGTGCCGCTGGTCGCCTTGTAGGGCTCGCTTCCGGCGCATGCGGTGCCGAGCGGAACGAAAATCAACATCCCGAGCGTGGCGAGTTGTGCAAGGCTCTTCATGTTCTCCTCCCTTCAGGGGTTTGCGGCGACGCGGACACCGCCTTCCAGTGGCTTGGCGGGCGCGATCTGCTCAGTACTTCCACCCCGTCTCGACGATTTCCGGCGGCGCGCCCTGCATCGTTCTCGTCTTGCGGTCCTGGTCGATCAGTGTCTTGAGGTAGCTCTGCGCGTCGGCCTGCCCGCGGGCGGGTATGCACTGCGTCGGTCCGTCGAAGCCGTATTTCTCTTTCAGGAATTTCTGGAACGCCGGCCACCACTTGCCCGCGTCGTCGCGGCTGCCGTCGAATACCGCGCTGTAGTATTTCACCTTGGCGGTCCTGTTGGCCCAGCACACCGCGTAGTGCTCCGGCGGAGGCGCGGCGGCCTTCGCCGGCGGCGCGTACTTCCAGCCCGTCTCGATGAACGTCTGCCCCTCCAGCCCCTGCCTCATGTCGACGTCCCGGATCTTCTGTGCCTCTTCCCGTGTATACGCATACGCACAGTGGAACCCACCGTATGGCTGCCCGTACTTCTCGCCCACGAACTTCTGGAACGCCTGGCGAATGTCCTCGTCGTTGATCGGGCCTCGCGCCATGATGTCACTGAGATAGACGTTGGCCTTCAGCGGACCACCGGCTAATCCCGGTCTGGTGCTCCCGCTCAACTGGATGACGCCGCGACACACCTCGAACGCCGGGAGCGCTTCCTTCGGGGCCGCCGTACCGAAGGGCGGGCTTTCCCCAGCCAGCACCGGGGACGACGCGGCGAACGCGAGCAGCAACAGGACCTCGTTACGTCTTTTCATCGGGATTCTTTCAGCCTCATGGCGGATGATGGTCATCTTAACGTCGCCGAATAGCGCCGACCACCGCACGATCGCGCCACCGAGAGCGTGGTGTCACTTCGGCCGCGGCTCCTCCATGGCGGCGGTGAGCCGGCTCAAATCCAGCAGCTCGGTTCGATTCCCGGGGTGCCGTCGAGCGCCTCCCGCGCGATGGTCAACAGGGGTGCGCATTCGACATCTCGCCGGGACACCAATGGCGCGAGGCATCGTGCGTCCCCGTCTTCTCGTTCTTCGCCAGGAGGCTAATCCTCACCGGATCTCGGGGCACCACGCGAGGCCGCGTTCTGTAAACCACCGCCCCACGGGCACCCGCACCGGTTTGGGCGGCGAGCGCGAGGCTTGGCTCCAATTCCACAGGAGATTAAATTAGGCTCCTGATCCCGGCCGGATAAGGAAGCCCGCCCGGACAGCACACAAGACAAGAACGAGGGCGCGGGCCATGCAAAGCCGACAGGTTGGGCTACTCCTGGTCGCCAGCTTCATAACGCTCGCCGTCACCGACGCCCTGGCGCAGGGCTACACCACCCGTGCAGCCTTCAACGCCGCGCTGCCTGGCCCTGCGACTACGAACGGCTTCGACGGCGTCGTCGCCGGCACGACGGTCGCGAGCGGCGGCAGCGTCGCGGGCGTCACGTTCACGTATAACCTGAGCGGCACTCTGATCAAGGTGAGCAATGCCTATCCGGCCGTCTCTGCCGGCAATGCGCTCGGCACCAACGATGCCGACATCTTCCAGGACGGCGACAGTCTCACTCTCGGCTTCGCCGCCACCAACGCGCTCGGCATCAACATCATCACCAAGGAGCCCCTTCAGAACGGCGACATGACCCTGAGCGCCGGTGGCCGGAGCGTCTCGATCGCGGGCGCGACCGTCCAGCAGGTGCTCGCGGACGGCTCGAACGTGTACTTCCTCGGGGTCATCAACGCGAGCACGGCGTTCACGACCGCCACACTCGCGACGATCGGCGGGGGCTACTTCTTCTACAACCTCGACAGCTTCGTCACCGCCCGGGCCGCCGATACTGATAACGACGGCATCACGAACAGCGCCGACGACTGCACCAACGCGCCGAACGGCAACCTCATCCCCGATGCCGGCGGCCACAGCCAGCTCGATGCCGACGGCGACGGCTACGGCAACATCTGCGATGGCGACCTGAACAACAGCGGCCGCGTCACGGTCGTCGACTACACCATCCTGCGCAATGCGCTCAACACCACCAACGCCGTGGCCGACCTCAATGGCAGCGGGCGCGTCACCGTCGTCGATTACACCCTTCTCAGAAACCGCCTGAACCTGCCCCCGGGCCCTTCGGGATTGCATCCCTAGTAAACATCAGAGCGAGAAACATCCATGAACACCTGCAATTATGCGATTCCCTTTCTGACGGCGCTGCTGCTCGCGAGTGCGCCGGCCTATGCCCAGCGGCCTTCGATCGCGCAGCTGCAGGCGCAGATCGCCACTCTCCAGAGCCAGGTCACCTCGGGGACGATCCCGGGCGTCGCGGGCTACGTGACGATGGAAACCTGCAGGTCGTGAACGGCACGGGCAATACCAACCTCGCCAACGGCAACGTCATCGTCGGCTACGACAACAACCGCCCGGGCACGGAGCCGCCGCAGTGCTCGCTCGGCGACTACACCGACCAGCAGAGCTGCACCTTTGCCGGCGGGTCCAGCAGGAACCAGGTGACGACCTCGCGGTCCTCCATGTACTGGCGCACGTGAAGGGCCTGCAGGCGCGCCGTCACGTTCCAGTCGATGTGGCGCACGTCGTCGTGCGGGTGGTACTCGCGCACGTCGGCGAGGTCCAGGCCCGCCCCGCGGAACAAGGTGCGGTAGGTGCCGTGGAGCAGGCCGTCCAGCCGCCGCAGCACCGTCCACTCGAGATGGCGGAGGACGGCCCGAGGGTGTGCGGCAGATCGGCCATCGGGTGTCCGGTCAGGGGCTGTGCAAAGTGCCGGCGGCCCAGGAGTAATCGGCGGACGCCGTGACGCCGGCGCCGCCGCTCACGCTCGCCGAAGTCCCGGTGGCGGAGTTGTTCGCGCCGCCGCTGACGCTGGAGAACTGCCCGTACGCGACGTTGCCCGTGCCGCCGCTGACGGTTGCCCACGAGTATGCGGCCTGGTTGAAGTAGCCTCCGCTCACGGTTGCGAGACCGCCGCCGGCGCCGTTGTAGGAACCGCCAGTGATGCTGGACCAGATGCCGGATGCGCCGTTCGCTATGCCGCCGCTCACGACCGAATAGGTGCCCGAGGCGGTGTTCAGCTGTCCACCGACCACGTTGGACCAGTTGCCGTTCGTCGTGTTCTCGTATCCGGCGACGATGCCGGCGAACCTGGAATAGTTGTGCAGATTTCCCACGACCACGTTGTGGGAGCCGCCCTTCAGGTTGACGGCCCAGGTCCCTCCCACGCTCGTGCAACTCGGCTCGTCGGTGTATTGGCCGTACGAGCACTGCGGGTCGGCGGTGTCCGGCCGGGTCTCGTCGTAGCCGACGATGACGTTGCCGAGCCCGTTGGCGGTCGCGGTGTAGCCCATGCCGTTCACGACCTGCAGGTTGGCACCGGCGACGCGGAGCGTCGGCCGGCTCGCATTGCTCGTGTCCATCGTCACGTAGCCCGCGACGCCCGGGATCGTTCCCGAGCTCACCTGGCTCTGCAGCGTCGCGATCTGCGCCTGCAGCTGCGCGATGGAGGGGCGCTGGGCGTGGGCCGGCAGGCTCGCGAGGAGCAGAGTCGCCGCCGTGCTAACGGTGATCCTGAGGATGTTCATGGATGTTCTCGCTCTCGATAGTGATCAGGGATGCAAACCAGACGGACCCGGCGGCGTGTTGAGCGCGTTGCGCAGAATCGTGTAATCGGTCGTCGTGACCAGCCCGCTGCCATTCAGGTCCGCGACCGGGTCGTTCGTGTTGAGCCTGTTGCGCAGGATGGTGTAGTCGGTGACGGTGACCCTTCCGCTGTTGTTCAGATCCGCATCGCAGATATTGCCGTAACCGTCACCATCCGCGTCGAGCTGGGTTGGGTTCGCCACGAGCGTGCAGTTGTCGGAGGAGTCCGGCACGCCATCGCCGTCCGAATCGGGAAGGACCGTCAACAGCGTGCTGATGCTGCGCCCCCCGTACGCCGCGCCGATGGTGCTGCTGCCCGGCGCGATGGCCCTGGCCCGTCCGGCACCATTGATCGTTGCGACGCCCGGGTTGCTGCTGGTCCAGGCCAGCACCGCCGCCGGCCCGGGAATGACGTCGCCGAGCTGGCTCAGGCCGTTGCTTCCCCAGCAGAGCGCGGCACTGTCGGCCCGCAGTGCGCAGGTGTGACTGCCTCCGGCCGCAACCGCGGTGGCGAAACCCGTCTGGATGACGTCCACGGGCACGTTGGAACCCGACGTGCCGCCGTTGCCGAGCTGGCCGTCTCCGTTTCCGCCCCAGCAGCGCAGCCTGCCGTCGCTGAGGCGCGCGCAACCGTGCAGGCCGCCCGCGGTGACCGCGACGGCCGTCGTGATGTTGCTGACCGCCACGGGCACGTTGGAATTGCCGCCGGTCGTCCCGTTGCCGAGCTGGCCGGAGCTATTGTCGCCCCAGCACCGGACCCCGCCGCCCGAGAGCACGGCGCAGCTCGTGTCGCCGCTGGCGCCGACGCCCGTCGCGGTCGTGATCCCGCTCACCGTGACCGGCGTGTTGGAGTCGTTGAAGGTGCCGTTGCCGAGCGCGCCTACGAAGTTGCTGCCCCAGCAGCGCACGGTGCCGTTGGACAACCGCGCGCAGCTGTGATTGGAGCCGGTCGCGATGGCCGTCGCCGTGGCGATTCCGCTGACCGTAACGGGCGTCACGGCATTGTCGTTCGTGCCGTTGCCGAGCTGCCCGAAGCCGTTCAGGCCCCAGCACCGCACCCCGCCCGCCGACAGCACGGCGCACGTATGGTTGCTCCCGCCGCTGACGCCGATCGCCGTCGTGATGCCGCTGACGGCGAGAGGCGAGGCGCTCGTCGTGCTGCTGCCGTCGCCGAGCTGGCCATTGTCGCCGGAGCCCCAGCAGCGCATCGCGCCCGTCGCGAGCACCGCGCAGTTGTGGGATTCCCCGGCGCCGAGTGCTACCGCGTTCGTGATGTCGACCACCTGCACCGGCACGAGGATGTCGTTGGAGAAGAACGAGCCGTCACCGAGCTGGCCGGACCCGTTGTAGCCCCAGCAGTGCACGAGGCCGCCAATAGCCGCACAGGTATGGGCGCCTCCCGTGACGATCGTGGTGACGGCGCTGATGCCCCAGACGACTATGGGCGTCGTCGACTGGCTGGTCGGGCCGCCCGTGTTATTGCCGAGCTGGCCCCAGTGATTTTCGCCCCAGCAGCGCAGGCTGCCGTTCGCGAGTGCCGCGCAGGTGTGGGCGCCGCCGGCATCCAGCGCCCCGACACCGGCGAGCCCGCTCACCGCCACCGGCGTCAGGGCGTCGGTGCCCATGCCGGCCATGCCGTTGCCGATCTGGCCGTTGGAGTTGAATCCCCAGCAGCGCATGGTGTCGTCCGCGAGCCGCACGCAGTTGTGATGGCTGCCGCTCGCCAGCGCCCGAGCCGTGGTGATTCCGCTCACCCCGAGCGGAACGGCGGAAGGGTTAGTGGTGCCGTTGCCGAGGTTGCCGAACATGTTGAAGCCGAAGCAACGCACGGTGCCGTCGAGGAGCATCGCGCAGGTATGGTCGTTCCCTCCTCCGATCATGCTGACATTGGAGAGACCGCTCACCGTCACCGGCGTGTTCGAGTTCGTCGTGGTGCCGTTGCCCAGTTGTCCGAAGCCGTTGCTGCCCCAGCACCGCATGGTGCCGTCTGCGAGCCGCGCGCAGGTGTGAAAGGCGCCCGCCGCGATGTCGGTCGCCGTGGTAATGCCGGTGACCGGGACCGGCGTCAGCGAGTCGTCGTTCGTGCCGTTGCCGAGCTGGCCGGCCGCATTGGCGCCCCAGCAGCGCACCGTGCCGTCGGCGAGCACGGCGCAGGTGTGGCTGTTGCCGGCCGCGACCGCCCTCGCGTTCGTGATGCCGGTCACCGCCACCGGCGTCGCGGGCGTGTTCATGGAGTTGTCGCCGAGTTGCCCGGCGCTGTTGTCGCCCCAGCAGCGCATTGCGCCCGTGGCGAGCACCGCGCAGTTGTGGTTGCTGCCGGCAGCCAGAGCGGCGGCATTCGTAATGCCGCTGACCTGCACCGCGATCACGGCGAGCGGCTCGGCAATTCCATCACCCAGTTGCCTGGAAGTGTTGTGGCCCCAGCAGCGCACCTCTCCGATTGCCATCAGGACGCACGTGTGTTCGTCGCCGGTCACGACGGTGGCCGCCCGCAGGGGATGACTGCTGAGATCGTCGAAGAATGCGGTGGCCGTGAACTGCGCATTGCCGCCGGCGGCCACCGAGGGAGTGGTGGGGCTCAACGTGATGTTGGTCAACTCGCGTGCGCCAACCGGGCGGTTCGCCAACACCAGCAGGCAGCTCAGCAGAGCAGACCAGACAGCCAGGGCCGGGATACACGGCGAGTGGCACCCGCGTCGATGCGTGTTTGCATTTTTCATTCGAATACTTCCCCGTTCATGTGAAGGAGCGAGGCCTTCCATGGCACGCGACCGCTGGCTTCCTGCGAGGCAGGCACGGCCTTGGGGGCCGCGGAAGGGCCCGCTCACGAGGATCCGCCGCGGACTCTTATGCTCACATACTAGATCAAAGCGCGGCGATCATTGAAGCATGATCCGGCGCGCTGCCCAAAGCGGGCCGGTACGGCCGGTTTCTCGCAGGCGCACGAGGTGGCCTCAGGGGCGCTCGAGCTCGAAAGGGATGCCGGCCTGGTTTTCCTTAGGGCTCCAGGAGTCGGGGAATGCCTCCGCCCGCCGTGTCGTCGCGTTGCTGCCGGCTTTCCAAGGACGCCGCGCCGACGTGAGTTGGTCGCGCGCACGAACGGGTGGAAAGTGCGCGCCTCATTACAGCCGCCTCGACGATCTGACACCGCCCATGCGGGCCCCTTTTCAATTCACTGGCGGTGGGCTGAGTCTGCACCGAACCCGTCTCCGCAAGAGATTCACGCGCGCCACGCCGAAAATGGCGGTTCATAATTCTTATCCGTCGAATGGAGGATTGGGGTCGTAGGCGAACGGCTCAGCCCAAGCAAGGGCTCCGTGGCCCAAAAGCCGCCACAGCGCGAGGAGGCGAATCGCGGTCTTCATGGGCCACCTCGGAGGAATAGCGGGGTCCCTCGCTCCTGTTCGTCAATCCGGGGACAGCTACTTCGGCACGATCTTCTGGTAGCGCTTCTCGCCGGTCTGAACGTCCTTCCCGAACAACTCCAGGTAGTTGACCTTCGGCCCCGTGACTCGATCGGTAGCGTTGATGTACATCTTTTCGAACGTTGCCCGCCGCCCGTCGATGACGAGCTCGGCGCGCACGCTGCCTCCCACCTCTCGAACGGTGATCGGCAGCTGGGGGTCCGCCACCAAGGTCATCCGGTACCCGTTCCCCGCCGGGTCCGGTTTTACGTCGAAGCCGTAAGCCCTCTTTCGCTCGATCCAGTTTAGGTCTTCGCGGCGCCCGTCCTCTGCCAGCATGATCCAGTAGGCGACGACGGGATGCTTCGGATCGAGCTTCCCCTCGGCGGTGAGCTGGGCGTCGTAGTGCACCACGTTGGCGTTCTTGCTCCTCTCGATGATGAAGAGTGGCTGAGTCCTGGCGCCAGCCGCGGCCAGCGAGGCCGTCAGGACCCCGAATACGATCCACAGAAGCGCTCTCTTCATCGGACCTCCTTTCGCCGATTGGCGACGCTACACTAACCCCTCCCGACCAAGATAACTCCCCACGGACGGTCTGGTGCTCTCACGCGTCGCCGGCACCCGCCTCACAAGTTCGCCTCATCATTCCAGCCCCCGCGCAGCGAGCGCATGAACCAGACCGGAAGCTTCTGGGCATCGCCGACCATCGCCTGGCTTTCCTAGCGCGAGACAACGACTCAAGACCTGGAAATGCCGTTCGAGACTTCACTACCGGATCTGTATCAAAGCATATCTTCTCGGGGTACGCAGCGAGGTACCAAATTTGGAATGCCTATCGACAGAGGATAGCCGAGCTCACCACACTCAAGTGTAGCGATGAACATCAAATGATCATTCTCTTCCTCGTCCAGTTCGAGTTCCGGAACTTCATGCCGCCTATCCTTAATCGGGGCAGCTTCGCTGTCCAAAATCGCTCTGCGATTTTGTCGAACCGATGGGTTCTCACCGGGCACCCTCACACTGGTGAATTGAAAGGGGCCCATGCGGGCCCCTCCAAAATTCACTGGCGGTGCTGGTAGTCACGACCGAACCAGTCTCCGGCCGCGGCCACCGGAACTATGGCTTCCTCGCCGCGACCTTCGCCTTTGCCGGGGCCGCTGCCCTTTTCGGTGCAGGCTTCGCTGCCTTGCGCGGCGCCGCTGCCTTCCCTCGCCTCTTGCGGGCCGTCGGGGCCGAACGTGGTTCCCCCCGACGGCGCCTGCTGCCCCTCTTCGCTGCCCTCTCCGCCCGCCGGGCTGATCGACGAGCCTTTCTCGCGGACTTGGAGCGCTTCCTCCGGGCGTTGATCTTGCCCAGAACGGATTTCCCCGCCGATCTGGCCCGACGTGCCTTGGTTCTTTTCTTGACTGCCATGGTCGTTTCCCCCAATTAGTGATGACATTGGCGCTACACGCCTGACTTCACGCCCTGCACACCCTGTTGTCAACCTGCCGGCAATGGGAGCGGATCTGCGCGTCACGCCGTACTCCCCTTTTGTGGTGACGCGAATTACGGCGCAGAAGCAGCGCCCGCGCCGACCCCCATGGCCTCCACCTGCCTGTAGCCGATGATGCCGTACATCTGCGCAAAGCCCCAGCCGCCCTCTTCCTGATACTGCCTGCCGATGCGCAGGTTCTTGTCGGCTTCCGCCCTGAGCGCCTGCTGCTGCGGCGAGAGCTCGCCCGGCAGCTGGCCCAGTGCCTTTTCGAGACGATCGAGGATCACTTTGGTCTCCGCCTCTTTCTTCGCGATCACCTGCCGCTTGTAGTCGAGCGCCAGTTCGTGCGCCGCCGTGATCTGGTCCAGGGCGTCGTTGGCCTGGCGCGCACTATCCTCGAAGCGGCTGTCCGCAAACGCCCGGTCGGCATCGGCAAGCAGGGCGTCTGCGCGACGCATCTGGTCTCTCGCTGCCTGATGTTCCTGGTAGTCGGTGATGTCCGCCGTCGCCAGGGCTGCTGCCGCCCTGGCTGCCAATCGGGACGCAACCGCACTGGCATAGTGTTCGTATCCGGGCACATCCAGCGCCGTCCGAAACCCCAGACTGGGACCGGAGTCGTCGGGTTTCTTGTTGCCCCGATCGGCGCAGCGCGCACTGCCAACGTCACTCGCAAAGGATCCGCCCCGTACCGACTTGACCTGCTGGCCGAGAAATCGCTGGACGGTCCTGTTGGGGGGGCTACCCGGGTAGAGGTCGTACCAGGTCGTGTTCCATTCCCAGACGTTGCCGGACAGGTCCATGGCGCCGTAAGGGCTGGCCCCCGAAGGATGCGCCGTCACCGGTGATGTCGTCTCCTCACCGACATTGGCTCTGCTCTTGTCGAACACGTTACCCCAGGCCCAGCGCCGGGCGTCAGTGCCCCGGCAGGCCTTTTCAAATTCCTGTTCGGTGGGCAGCCGCCGATTCTTCCATTCCGCATACGCCACCGCGTCGTGATAGTTCACGCCGACCACCGGATGGTCTTCCTTGCCGGGCGGAATTTCCCCCGCCTCGGACCAGTAGCGCGGCCGGGCATGGCCGGTGGCCTTGATGAACGCGGCATAGTCGCGATTGCTGACCGGATACTTATCGACGAAGAAGGCCGGCAGGTCCACCGTGTGCTGTGGCATCTCATCGTTGTCGCTGTCGTAATAGTCGTTGTTGTTCCCCATGATGAATGGGCCGGCCGGCACCACCACCATTCCGTCCGGCGCGGATGCGACCGCCTTTCCCTGAGTTGATCTCTGCGCGGTCACGGCGCCAGGCATCATCAGAAAACCCGCGACCAGGACACCTGCCGCCAGCGTGATCCATCGCTTCGTCGTTGACATTAACCTGCTCCTAAGAGTTCTTTGACCGCAGCAAGACTCCCCCGTACCGCGGGGGCGAACCGGTCTCCAGACTAAATTCCCTGCTTAACAGGGAAACTACAGGGAAATTTGTCATTTGGCAGCGCCTAACGGGCTTCTCGATGCCATGCGGTCCTTGTCTGGCGCCGCTTCCCGAACAGATTCCCTGGTTCTAGTAACAGGGAATTCCGGAACACGTATCAGGGATCGGATCGGCCTGATCAGGGTAGTTGAGCAGCCTATGGCGGGCACCACGAAACATACGGCGATTCCCGACAACGCGGTGCGTATAGTGACTTTCCACGGCAAGCGGCAGCGGGCTAGGAACCGAAGTGCGGCTACGACCAAGCCCTCCCTCGGACTGAGACGGACATGGCACAGCCCGTTAGCGACGATCACCGCAATCTCAAACTCGGGCAGCTTTCGCTGGTGTGCCTGGTCGTGGCAAACATGATCGGGGTTGGGGTGTTCACTACCTCTGGCTTCGCGCTGGCCGAACTCGGTTCACCGCACCGGGTAATGCTCGCGTGGCTCACCGGCGGCCTCGTCGCGCTGACCGGTGCACTCAGCTACGCGGGGCTCGCACGCCGGGTCGTGGAATCCGGCGGCGAATACGTGTTCCTCGCGCGGCTGGTGCACCCGCTCGCCGGCTTCGTGGCCGGCTGGGTGTCGCTGCTGGCCGGTTTCACCGCAGCGATCGCCTTTGCGGCGCTGGCTTTGGAGGCCTACGCCGCGCCGTTCTTCCCGCCGTGGCTCCCGCCTAACGCGCTGGCGATCGCCGTGATCGGGCTCGCCGCGGTTCTGCATGGGTCCCGGGTGGAGGCCGGCGCGGCCGCGCAAAACGCTGTGGTCCTGCTGAAGCTTGGGCTGATCCTCGGGTTCGTCGCCTACGCATCGGTTGTGGGGGTCGCCACGCGTCCGCCGCCGCCACCACGCGCGACGCCCTTCTCGGCCAGCGCCTTTGCCGGCACGCTCGTCTGGATTTCGCTCAGTTATTCCGGCTTCAATGCCGCGGTGTACGTCGCCGGCGAAGCCAAACAGGCGGCCACGAACGTGCCACGCGCGCTGTGGCTCGGGACGATGCTGGTGACCGGTATCTATCTCGCATTGAACGCGATCTTTCTGTACCTGCCGCCTTACAACGCTGTGGTCAGTCGCGCGGACGTCGCAGCGGCCGCGGCGCTGGCCATCGGCGGCCCCACCCTGGAGGTGGCCATTCGCGCGCTGATCATGCTTGCGCTTCTGACTTCGGTGTTCGCGATGATGATGGCCGGGCCGCGCGTCTATGCGCGGATGGCCGACGACAAGCTCTTCCCGGCGTACTTCCGGTACCGCGGCCCGGCGCCACGGGCGGCGATCGCGCTCCAGGCCGGGTTCGCCATGGTGATCGTGCTGGTCACCGATCTCCGGGGACTGCTGGGCTACCTGGGCTTCACGCTGTCGCTGAGCGCGGCAGCAACGGTTGCCGCGCTCTTCGTGCAGCGCCGCGGGGAAGGGGCGGCCCATGCGCCGGTTGTCGGGTATCCGTTCACGCCCGCGCTGTTCATTGGCGCCACGCTCCTGTTCGCGGCACTTGGTGCGCGGCGCAACCCGGCCGAACTGATAGCGGCCGTGATCACGCTCGCCAGCGGGAGCCTGGTCTATGTGATACTGGCCCGGCGGAAGCGCTCCGGCGCATAGTTTGCGGCAAACCAGGATTCACGGCAGTGCTCAGAGCCATGACGCTGACCTTTGTGATGGCGCAGACCACGCTCTTTTCGTGCCAACCGGCGCGCGCTGCCGATGACTATGCCGCGGCCCGGCAGGAGCTGGTGCGCGAAATTGAAGCGAACGTGCGGGAGACCCGCGAGAGCCTCGGCAAGGAGGCCCTGGATCCTCGGGTGATCGCGGCAATCGGCAGAGTGCCGCGGCACGAGTTCGTGCCGGAGGAACTGCGCAGCCTCGCCTACTTGAACCAGCCGCTGCCGATCGGTCACGACCAGACGATTTCGCAGCCCTATATCGTGGCCATCATGACGGATCTGCTCGCCCTGCCCCGCGCAGGGCGAGTGCTCGAGGTCGGCACCGGCTCCGGCTATCAGGCGGCGGTGCTGGCCGAACTCGGCGTCGAGGTGTACACGATCGAGATCGTCGAGCCACTCGGGCTCAGGGCGAAGGCGTTGCTGCAGCGGCTGGGTTACAAGAATGTGCAGGTGCGCATCGGCGACGGCTTCGCCGGCTGGCCCGAGGCGGCGCCCTTCGATGCGATCATCGTCACTGCCGCAGCCCCCGAGACGCCGCCGCCTTTGCTCGCGCAGCTCAAGCCGGGCGGGCGCATGATCATTCCGCTGGAGGGCCGCTTCGGCGCCCAGGACCTGGTGCTGATCGAGAAGAACGCCAAAGGCAGGGTGAGCCGGGAGGAAATCCTGCCGGTCATCTTCGTACCCCTTACCGGCGAGCACTGAGGGACCGATAACGAAGCATATCAGGGCGGGACGTGCCTGCGCAGGAAGTCGGCCAGCGCATCGACCCAGACCGGGCACATGAATATGAACCCGTCATTGTGACCGCCAGCCAGTCGCAGAAACGCCTTTGGGCTCCGGTGCCGCTTCGTACAGCATTTGCCCGTGGCGGAGATGCGGACGAATATTTGGAAGGGAAACCCGGCTAGCGGCTAGCGGCCACAGCGGCGTCAGGCAGAACCTCTGCCAGCACGCGGAGATAATTTTCGCCCATGATCAGACGCACCTCATCCTTCGAGAAACCACTATTCAGGAGCGCCTCGGTCAGGACAGGTAACCCGCCAACGTCGAAAACCACCTTGACCATCCCGTCGTAATCCGAGCCCAGGGCGATATGTTCCGTCCCGATCATGTTCTTGATGTGCTGCATTGCTGATACGATGGCCTCGACGCCATTCCCGCACAGTGCAGACGTAAAGAAGGCAACGCCGATCACCCCGCCGTTCTTGCCCAGCTTGCGGATCGCATCGTCCGAAATATTCCTGTTTTTGTCGCAAGTCGCTTTGATGCCCGTGTGGGAAAAGACCACCGGTTTGTCGACGATCTGCAGAGCGTCGCTAATCGTTGCTTCGGAAGCATGGGCGAGGTCCAGCACGACCCCGCGTTCCCGCATGATGCGCAGCGCTTCCCGGCCGAAATTGGTGAGTCCTAACCGATTCGAGCCGGTGTTGGAGCCGGCGGCCTCGTTGTCGAACTCGTGAGTGAGGCTGATCATCCTAATGCCGTCTTCGATAAGCGGCTGCAGCTTCGAGAGATCACCATCGAGAATGTGTATGCCTTCCACTGCCATGAGAATCCCAAGCTGATGCGACGGTTGGGATGCGTGAGCGCGCCGCAGTTTGTCCAGATCTTCCCTATTGGCGATCAGAAACATCCGGTTGCTGTTCTCGGCAACGACACCCTTCACGTGCTCCAGGAAAAAGTGGCCACGTTCGTAATCTGAGGTCCATGTCGCCACCGGCCAGCCATTTACCACGGACGCAAACGCGAGTGGGTTTAGCCCCCTGATTCTTCCGCCTCGCGGATCAACGATCACGGTGACTTCGGTGGCCAAAGCCAAGGTCAGCAGCGACAGGTTGCCAGCCTCCAGGCGCTCACGGCCTATGTGACCGTAGGGTTGTGGCTTGGAGAAATCGATCAGACTCGACGCTGTATCGGCGTGCAGGTCAGCGATTAGCAGCGACTCGTGGACCCGCCGACTCGCCTCGGACGTCCGATAGGGCGGCGCCATTTCTGATACGTTCGTCCACCGGTAGATGTTCTTGCTGGCCAACACCAGCGTCAGGGTCAGCAAGAGAAAAATACTGGCGATAAGAGTCAGGGCAACGGATTTGATGGACATAGAACACGGTAACGCTAAGGCAATAGCAGAATGTCCTCTAACAATATTCTTCGAACTAGGAACTCATTGAGGTTTTGGCGCGTTGCTTCGATGTTGGTTTCGTCCCGCTCGCACTCTTGGATAACTGCAAGGTCAGCGCTTCCGCCTGCGGCAGTGTCAACTGACATTATCCGAGTGCTATTCAGCTATCGGCAGCCTTTTCGACATAGGTACAAACCGAGGCGTCGTGGACTGCAATCGCGTCGTAAGCTCGGGCCCATGTTGCAGTGAGCATCCGGTTGCAGCGCCGCCCATACGGGAGCATGCGAGATGAACGGTGGCCGATAGGCAACCCAAAGCGGCTGCCGCTGCGGAGATGGCCGGGCGGCAGCGCGAGATATCAGTCTCGGAGTTCTTCCTCAAGAATCGTCATCTGCTCGGTTTCGATACGCCGGCCAAGGCGCTGGTCACGTCCGTCAAGGAGGCCGTCGACAACGCGCTCGATGCGTGCGAGGAAGCTGGAATACTGCCCGAGATCAGAGTCGAAGTGCGGCAGCGCGCTGGAGAGTCGCTCGTCGCCGTGGAGGATAACGGGCCCGGCATCGTCGAAAGTCAGATCGCCCGCATCTTCGGCAAGCTCTTGTATGGGTCGAAATTCCACAAGCTCAGCCAGTCGCGCGGCCAGCAAGGAATGGGGATATCCGCCGCGGGCATGTATGCGCAGCTCACCGTCGGCAAACCGCTGCACATCGTGAGCCGCATCAAGGGCGAGACGCTTGCTTCGGAGCTCTATGTTTCGATCGACACGGCCAGGAACCAGCCGGACATCCACAGGAAACGCCGGCTGAAATGGGAGCGCCCTCAGGGCACGCGGGTCGAGATCGAAATGGAAGGCCACTATCAGAAAGGACCGCATTCGGTCGAGACCTATTTGAAGCAAACCGCCATCGCCAATCCTCATGTGACTTTCGTCTACGACGACCCGCATGGCCAAGAATTCCGCTTCGAGCGCACCATCAAGGTCCTTCCGCGGCGACCGACGGAAATCAAACCGCATCCACATGGCATAGAACTCGGCCGGCTGATCCAGATGTTGAGCAGCACCAAGAGCCCCACCTTGGCGCGTTTCCTCGTGGATGAGTTTTCGAGCGTCGGGGCGAAGACGGCAGCCAACATCATCGAATTGGCGCGCCGGCGATTGAGCGCGCGCTCCTATCCGAAGCACGTTGCGCGCGCACAAGCAGCCGCGCTGCACAGGGCCTTTCAGAAAGCGCGCATATTGCCGCCCCGCACCGACTGCATCGTCCCGATTGGGGAGCGTTGGCTGCTCGACGGTTTGCGCAAGGAGCTCGATGCGGATTTCTACGCGGCGACGACGCGGCCGGCCGCTGTTTACCGGGGTAATCCGTTCCAGATCGAGGTCGCCATCGCCTATGGCCGCCGCGGGGAGGACATCGAGCTCGAGAGGAGCGGTCACCTGCGCAGGGCCAAGGCAGCCGTGAGCCACGCCGCGGATTCACTCTTGGCGGACAAAGACGAGCCCGTTCGTCTGCTGCGTTTTGCGAACCGCGTTCCGTTGCTATACCAGCAGCCGAGTTGCGCGATCACCAAGGCGGTGATTCAAACCAACTGGCGCACCTACGGCCTGCATCAAACCAAGGGGTCTTTGCCGGTCGCGCCGATGGCCATTTTGGTTCATGTCGCATCCGTGTGGGTTCCCTACACGTCCGAGTCGAAAGAGGCGATCGAACCGTATCCGGATATCCTGAAGGAAATCACGCTGGGCCTGCAGAAATGCGGGCGCGAGCTTGCACACTACGTCCGGCGCAGGACCGAGCTGCGGCGCGAATACGAGAGGCGAACCTACATCGAGAAATATCTGCCGCACATCGGCATCGCTCTGCAGGAAATCCTGGCGCTGAGCGACGACGAACGCGACGCCAGCATGAGCAAGCTCGACGACGTGCTCCACAAGACCCGTACGACCCAGAGGGCGGAACATGAGTGAGGCGGATCCCGACAGTACACGCGTCGACCTCGACGAGACGACCATTGCGCTGATCGACTCGATCGCAGGCGCAATCCGGAAGAGCATCGAAAAAGGCGTGCTGCCGGCCATCGAGCTGCCGGTCCGCAATCTCGCCAACGTGAAGTACGACAAGGCGCAGGGCTACTTCGAGCTTGGCGATGCGCACAAAGTGCGCACGTTGACCATGAACACCGCGAAGTCCTTTGCGCAGACGCTGCGTCTGATGGCGACCTCGCGAGGGATGGTGCAACAGGACGACTTCGCCACGAAACGCGAGGCCTATTACATAAGCAAGAACTGGGGCGATTGCCGCTTCGACGAGCAAGCCGAGTCCGACGCCGTGATGGACGACATCGAGGCGCTGGCATCGATGCACGGCCTGTCGCGGGAACAGTTGCGGTTCTACCCGGAGTCCCACGGCGGCGCTGTTGCCGGCCGGCTCACCGTAATCGACAGAAATCCGGCGACCGGCGGAATCGTCGAGATCGATTGCGCGAATCTCGGCAGCGGCGCCTACAGTATCCCCCGCGCCGTCGAGCATCTGAGCTTTCGCACCGACGCGCGTTTCGTGCTTGCCATTGAAACCGGCGGCATGTTCCAGCGCCTCAACAATCATCGGTTTTGGGACGACGCGCGCTGCATCATCGTCGAGATGGGCGGCGTGCCCACGCGTGCAACGCGGCGCTTCATTCGGCTTCTTTCGGACCGACAGAATCTGCCTGTCTACTGCTTCGTAGATTGCGATCCCTATGGGTTTGCAAACATCTATCGCACGCTCAAGGTGGGCTCGGGCAATGCGGCTCACATCAACCGGTTCTTGTGCGTGCCCCGGGCACGTTTTCTCGGCGTCACGCCGCAGGACATCATCGACTTCGGCCTCGAGGACGCGACCCACCCGCTGACGACGGCCGACATCAAGCGTGCTCAAGACGCGCTGCAAAACGATCCGTTCATCATGGCTCATCCCAAGTGGATCGCCGCGATCAACCAGCTGCTGCAAATGGGCGTCCGCGCCGAGCAGCAGGCGCTTGCCAAATGGGGCCTCAACTACGTCATCGAGGACTATTTGCCGCGAAAGCTCGCAAACGAAGACGGCTTCCTGCCGTAGGACCAAATTGGCCAAATGTTGCGGAATTTGGTACCGGATCGATCGGCCAAGTGCCGGAAATGTCGAGGGGTTCGCCAGTCTCCGTGCAGAGACTCGGCGAACCCCAGACTAGTTGGCGGAGCATTCGAATCGCCAATAGCATCTTGCATCGGCTCACGTAACCCGCTACGGAATAACGACCCTGTAGCGCACCAGTCCAGTCCACGCAGAAACGACCGCAGCTCCGATTCGATGCTTGGCTGTGGCGGGGCTATTTTCTGGCAACACCGCGACCTCGAACTGCTAGGGAACCGCCTCAGCCCGGACCCAGGTCGAGTACTCGGAATTCTCGGTGCGCCGGCCCCACACCAGAATTCCGGCCGTGGAGTCAGAGCTCTTTTCGGTCACAGCGCCGAGCTCGATCCATTCCCCGAGCCGGCCCGTCACCGTTGAGGTGATGCCCTTGCTTTCGCTGACCCCGCCACGGTCGGTCCGATAGCTCTGGTGCTGCGGCGAGATCTCCAGCATCACCTGGTCGCCGTTGAGGCGCGCCGTGGCGTAGAAGCCGCTGGTTACATCCTCGTAGGTCGTGGACTGATGGATGACCGGTCCATGCGAGCCAGGCAAGACCTCCGTGGACCGGATAGGCACGGATTGGCCGACGGAGATGAACGTCTCAGTTCCCTCCAGGGTCTGCACGGTGCTCACGTTGCGCAGATTGGCGTCCTGGGAGCGGGCGCCGGCCTCGACCTCGGCCCCCGCTGAGGAACCCGGCGGTCGATTCACGCCCACCTGGACATCGCCGTCACCAATCGTCGCGCTGCCACGCACGCCCGCCGCCTCCACGTTGCTGACGGTGCCCTGACCGACGGTGATGCGCAACTGCCGCAGCGCTCGATCGACAGCCGCCACGGCTGCCTGGATCCGCACGAAGTTGTCTGGGCTAGTGCGCACCAACAGTTGATTGTCGGCGCCCGTCAGCACGCCACCGGGCTCCAACAATGGTGTGACGATAGGAATGATCTCGTCGGCCCGGCGATGTCGCAGCTCGATGACCTGCAGGTCCTGCGCTCGGACTGTCGTCGCCATCATGAGTGATGCAAACACGAACGCGAGCCTCGCGGGTGAGTGGAGCCGATATTTCTGGTCCAAGTGCCGTGTGCGTAAGCTCAGCATCGCAGGGAGAGGAATCCTGAACCAAGGCGAAGAAAAGATACGCCTCCGAAGAGTCCATCCACAAGCTGTAACTGTTTACGCTATGCTCGGTAATCGCATAGACCACGCCATCATGAAAAGGATAACCAATGCCGAAATCGCCAAAACGAATGTCGGGCAAGCCATACACCTTTAATCAAGTGGTAAAGAAACTGGGCAACCCGCCCTCAGGCACATCCTCCAGAAAGAAAGCGGCTAAGAAGAAAAGATAAGAGGGTGATGGAGCGAACTGCCCGGAAAAGAATACTTCCATGTGGCATGAAGCACATCCAAAAGTGGTACTGCCAAATTCACCGACTGAGACTGGCGCCCTAAATCGAGCGGTGAACGCCAAATTTGGCGAATGCTGCGTGAATTTTCAGTACGGATTCAGCGAGCTAACTGGCGGAAATACGGAAATGTCGAGGGGGCTCGCCAGTCTCTGGTCAGAGAAAGCCCCTCGCCCTGCGGGCGGCGCTTCGCGCCGTCCAAAATCGCTCTGCGATTTTGTCGAGCCATTGGGTTCTCACCGGGCACCCTCACACTGGTGAATTGAAAAGGGGCCCATGCGGGCCCCTTTTCAATTCACTGGCGGTGGAATGAGTCATCTGCGAACTCGTCTCAGCTTTAGATTCCCTGCTCCTTAGGGAATCTGCAGGGAATTCTGAGGTTTCTAGGCCCAAATCGCCAGTTCCTCCGCCCGCAAATCTAGTTTCTACGCGGCTCTTGTTCTCATTTCCCTGAACCTCGGAACAGGGAATCCTGGCCGAATATCAGGGTTCGCTCTTTGGATATCAGCGTTGGGCAGAATAGCCCCGCCACTTCTGGCCTCTCGCGCCCGCTCACTGCGACATCTGCCGGAGCAACGCTTCCACAGCCTTCAGGCTCTTTTCAATCTCGGGGTCATCGGCGGGCCGGTCACGCATCTTTGCAAGTTCCGCACAAACAGCACTGAAGTCGGCCAGCCATTCCTCGGGAAATTGGCAGGAGATCTCGTAGAACTGCAGGTCTAGAAGCAGGGCATCAAGATCGATTAGGGCCAGCCGATAGCGACCAATATCAATAAGCAGCATCCGCGCCAGACGCGCTTCCTCTGACCCCATGGCTTCCCTCGTTGGCGAAAGGTAAGTCGCATGAATTATAACGTGTTGCTACGCGGCATGCTGCCAGTTGACGGCCGCGGGCTGGCTCACCTACGGGCAGACTTGCGGCCCGCATCCTTCTTCAGGCACTGCACGTAGTAGACGCCATCCCGGTTCTCGACGCCGTGGGTGTCGTGGCCGAACCCGGGGAACCGGCTATCCCACTCCGACAAGGCGCGGAGATAGCCGAGATAAGGGCCATCGGCCGCGCCCGTGAACTCGCCCGGCATCAGCATCGGAATGCCGGGCGGATAGGGCACGATGCTCGTCGCCAGCACCCTGTCCGCGAGCTCATCGAGCGGCACGTGCTCGATCTCGTCGCGCACCAGGTGTTGGTAGGCCGCACTGGGTGTCATCACCTGCGTGGGCAGGGTCGAGAACGCCTTCGCGAGCCAATGGGTCTGCCGCGATTCCTTCAGCTGCGCGAACATTTGATCGGCAACGTCCCGCAGGCCGAGCTTGCCGTAGACCTCAGGATGGTCCGCCACGAGGCCCGGCAGCACCTGGGCGAGCTCTGCGTTCGCATCATAGTCGCGCTTGAACTCGAGCAGCGCGTTGAGGAGCGTGCCCCACTTGCCCTTGGTGATCCCGATCGAGAAGAGGAAGAGGATCGTGAAGTCCGTCGTCTTCTCGACCTCGACGCCCCGGTAATGCAGATAGGCCGTCACGAGCGTCGCGGGGATGCCGCGCCTGTCTAGGCCGCCCTTGTCGGCGACCCCGGGCGTCAGCACCGACACCTTGATTGGGTCGAGCATGCAATAGCCGTCCTCGAGATCGGCGAAGCCGTGCCAGGTCTCTCCGGGATGGAGCACCCAGCATTCGGGGTCGCTGGCGAGCCACTGCGGGTCCGCGTCCTCGAAGCGGACCTTCTTGCCGCCCTTCGCGGGTCTGACGGTATCGGCGTTCCAGGTCCTGAAGAACCACTCGTTCTTGTCGGCGAACTGGCGATGGACGCGGCACAACGTCTGGCGAAACGCCACGGCCTCCGCGATCGACTCGTTGGTGAGCGTCGGGCCACCGGGGCCGTCCATCATTGCGGCGGTGATGTCGTTCGAGACGATGATGGGATACAGCGGCGAAGTCGACGCCTGCATCATGTAAGACTCGTTGAAGCGCGGGTGCGGGATCGGGCTGCGCCCGTCGCGGATGTGCAGTAAAGATGCCTGGGAGAGCGCCGCGAGCAGCTTGTGCGTGGAGTGCGTGGCGAACACAGTTGGACCCTTGTGGTCCTTCGGGTCGCCGTGCATCGCGTAGCGGTCGCGGTAGATCGGGTTGAAACGGGCGTAGGCGTACCAGGCTTCGTCGAAATGGATGCGGTCGACGCTGGGGTCGAGGAGCTCCATGACGCGCCGCGCGTTGTAGCAAAGGCCGTCATAAGTGGAGTTCGTGATCACGGCATAGACCGCCCGCGGGTCGACGTCCCTGGTCACGAGCGGATTGGCCCTGACCGCGGACCTGATCGCCTCCTTCGTGAGCCGCGCCGGCGGAATCGGCCCGATGATGCCGTAGCGGTTGCGAAGCGGCACCAGGTAGGTGGGTATGCCGCCCGACATCACGAGGCTGTGCTCGATGGACTTGTGACAGTTGCGGTCGCAGAGCGCGACCTGGTCACGACCGACCGCTGCCATGAAGATGACCCGGTTCGACATCGACGTGCCGTTCGTCACGCAATACGTGCGGTGCGCCCCGAACACCCGTGCCGCATAGCGCTCGTGCTCGCCGATCGGCCCGCTGTGGTCGAGCAGCGAGCCGAGGCAGCCGACGCTGATCGAGAGATCGGAGCGCAGCAGGTTCTCGCCGAAGTAGTCGAAGAACATGCGCCCCACCGGGGACTTGAGGAAGGCCGTGCCACCGGTGTGCCCCGGCGTGTGCCAGGAGTACTCGTAGACCTGGCTGAACTCCATCAAGGCCGCGGCGAGCGGTGGCAGCACGACCGCGATGTAGCGACGGATCGCGGCCGCGACCCTCCCGCCGACGAATGTGGCGGTGTCCTCCAGCGTCCAGATGTATTCGTTCACCATCGCCATGACCTCGATGGGGATCGCGGCGGCCTGGTCGCGCTCGGCCATGAGGAAGATGGGGATCTTGTCGTTGCGCGCGCGCACGAATTCGAGGAAGGCGCGCGCTCGCTCGTGGTTCTTGTCGCCCGCCAGCGTCCAGTCGATGAGCACGACGTGAATCGCGGAGTCGGAGGCGATCACCGACGTGCCATCCTCGGCCGAGTTCGCCTCGACGACCTCGATGTTACGGGCCTGCAGCTCCTGGACGAGCGCGCGCGCCGCCCGGCCCTCGGCGGTTGGCAGGCCGAGCTCGTCGTCAACGACGAGGGCGCGCGGCGTCAGACGTTTGATGCCTCTCTCTATCATTTTGACTGCGCCTCCGGCGCAACCACATATTCATGGCATCAGGGTGACCCACTCGAAGAACTCGCGCGTGTGCTCATCGAATTCGCCGCACCACTTCGTGTACAGCGTAGCGAAGTCCGCGGACGAGTAGATCTGGCTGAGGGTCCGATCGACGAGCAGGCGGAATTCGGCGTCGTCCCGCGCCATCGCGAAGGCCAGCGGATCGCGCGTGAAGACCCGATCGAAAATGAACACCTCCTTGTCGCTCGAGCCGTTCATCGCACCGAGCACGAGTGCCCGGTCGCTGAAGAAGACGTCGGCCTTGCGGTCGAGCAGGGCCTGCAATCCGGCCTGAGCATCGCGCACGGGCACGATGGTCGCGTCGATCTGCAAGGTCTTTCGCCTTTCGGCGAGCCAGCTCTCCCAGACGGTGCCGGAAATCACGGCAAACCTGGTCTGCTGCAGCAGCTTGGCGGCCGGCGACCCCCTCCATATCGGGCCCGGAGTCGGGGTCTCCGAGAGCGCTTCGCGCAGCGCCGCAGAGGCATCCCTGCGCAGTACCGCGCGCAAGCCGGCCGGGAACACGGGGATGGAGTACGACACAAACTTTCGCCTCCCTACGGTCTGGGCGGTGGGCGTGCACAGCAGGTCGATGTCGCCCTGCTCGATTTCCCGCAAGCGGCTGCTGTAGTTGACCGGTACCCACTCCACGTTGAGGTCGACGTCCCGCCGGCCGACCTCTGACTTCACGGCATCGGCGACGAGCTGACACAGAGCAATCCCGTAACCATCGGGGGGTCCAGATTCGCCGTCGCGAAACGTGAGCGGACGGGCATTGGCCAGATAGCCGAGCCTCAGGTGACCCGTATCCCTCACGCGATCCAGCGTTGCGGCCGAGGTGGATGCCGAGGCGACGACGAGCAGCAGAGTAAGGTTTGCGATTCGCATGAGACGATTCTCCTCATCCCGGATTTAGAGGCCAGCCGTCACGCATTACGCCCAGGAGTGGCGGAAGCTTCCGCCGGAGGCGCGAAGCGTGGCGCAACGAACCCCCAGATGATGTACGTGCAGGCCAGCGCCAGCATGCCGCCCATGACCGCGTCTTTGCCGGACGCGTAGATGGCATAGGTACTGTAGGCCGTGGCGATCAGCATGACGGCCGCATTGACCTTGTATGTAGTCACTGTGACCCCTGCCGCACGCATCATGACGATCAGGGCGGACAGCGAGACAATGTAGGGCACCACGTTCGTGACCACCGCGAGATTGACGAGCACGCTGAACTGCTCGCTGAGGGTCGGCGAGATCGTCGACAATGCGAGCAGCGTCTGCACGACCCCGAGTACGATCATGCCGGGGATCGGCGCGCCCTTGCTGGTCGCCTTAGCGAAGATGGTCGGGAACATACGGTCCTCGGCCGCCGACTTTGCGGTCTGCGCAATCGTGAACTGCCAGCCGAGCAGCGACCCGACGCAGGAAAGCACGGCGAGCGCCAGGATGATGCGGCCGACCGTCGGGTTGAACATGTGCTCGTAGACGAGGCCGAACGGGCCGGTGGACGCGGCGAGCTCCGCGTTCGGCACGATGCCCTGGATGACGGTCGTCGAGAGCACGTAGATCACGGCGGCGCCGAGGGTGCCGAGCAAGCAGGCCAGCGGCACGTCGCGCTTCGGATTCTCCACGGCGGCCGAGTTTTGCGCCGCCGACTCCATGCCGAGAAAGGCCCACAGCGTGAGCGGGATGCTCGAGCCCATGCCCTGGAGCAGGGTGAGCTTCTTCGGATTCCACGCGGCGGCGAACGTCTCCGGGCTGAACCAGAACCAGCCGATCAGGGAAAGCATGCCGACGGGGATGATGACGCCCCACACCGTCACCGTGCCGATCCTGCCGGTGATCCTCGGCCCGCCGAAGTTGGCCATCGTCGTGAGCCACAGTACCGCGATCACGCCGATGCAGGTGGCCATCGGCGTCGATGACAGCCACGGAATGAACTTCGAGAGGTAGCCGACCGCCGAGATGCCGATCGCCACGTTGCCGATCGCAAGCGACACGAAGTACAGGACGAACACCTGGTAGTATCCGGCCTTGCCGTAGGCGTCCTCCGCGTACGCGGCCATGCCGCCCGGGCGCTGGTTGAAGAGGCCCGCCTGCGCAAAGCCATAAGCGATCGCCATGGATCCGACTGCCGTCACGATCCAGGACAGCAGCGAGATTGCGCCGATCTGGGCCATGTTGGTGGGCAACATGATGATGCCGGACCCCATCATATTGACCGCGACGATGAACGTGAGTTGCATCAGGTTCATCTTCTTTTGCTGTTGCATAGCCTGTCTCCTTCGATTGCCCCTTGACGGGCTCACTCGCGGACCACGTAGGTGTGAAACTTGATGCGACCGTTCACGAGCTCCTGGTACACGCCCTGCACCTCGTAGTTGAAGCCCGGAAAGCGGTTGAACGATTCCTCGAAGGTGAGGAAATAATCGAGCATCGGCTGGGCGCGTTCGTCCCAGCGCTCGCCGGGCACGATCACGCCGATGCCGGGCGGATAGATGAGCGCGAGCGTGGCGGCGACGCGGCCCCTGATCTCGTCGAGCGCCACGTAGTCCACCTCGTTGGCGACCAGCGCCTCGTAGGCGTCTGTCGGCGACATGGCGAGCCTGGGGAAGCTGCTGGCGCGGAAGCACTTCTTCTGCAGCTCTTTCACGTTAGCCTGCCGATAGAAGTCGTGCATCTCGTTGCAGATCCGGCGCAGTGTATAGCCCTCGTAGCGCGCGCTGTTCTGCGCGTACAGCGTCGGCAGCGCCTCGCCGAGCTCCGCATCGCGATCCCACAGGTTTTTGAACTTCACGAGCTTGGCGATGAGCGTGTTGAGCTTGCTCTCGTCTTCGGCGGGCGTCATGAGGAACAGGATGCTGTTGAGATCGCATTTCTCGGGCACGATCCGCTGCTCGCGCAGATAATTCGCGAGGACCGTCGCCGGCACGCCGAAGTCCAGGTACTCCCCCGTCTCACGGTTGATGCCGGGCGTCAGCAGCATGAGCTTGTTCGGGTCCACCATGGCGTAGCGCTCGGTGTAGTTGGCGTACCCGTGCCAGGCGGCTTCCGGATCGAAGGTCCAGCACTGCTGCTCGCGCTTCAGCACCTCGGTGGGCAGGTCCTCCCAGGGCACGGCGGTAACGTCCGCCGTGTGCTTCGATCTGCGGATGGTCACGACGTCGGGCACGAAGGGGTCGAAGAACCAGGCGTCGCTGGCAGCGCGACCCTCGCGCGCGTAATGACGGCCCAGCTCGCGCAGCTTCTTGCGCGCCTCGATGCCGAGCTCGATGCAGCGGTCCCAGAGCATCTCCCCCGCCTTGCCCTCGTGCACCTTGGCATTCACGTCGAGCGATGCGAACAGCGGATAGAACGGCGAGGTCGAGGCGTGCATCAGGAAGGCTTCGTTGAAGCGCTTGTGCTCGATGTAGCGCTTCTGACCGCGGATGTGCTCGTCGCGCTTGTGTATCTGCGAGGCCTGCGAGAAGCCGGCGCCCTGCTTGTGCACGGACTGGGTGGAGAACAGGCCCGCCATTTTCGGCCCGAGCTTCTCGAGGCGCATCGGGCTGTGATCCTGGAACACCGGGTGGAACGCGTTGTAGCCGATCCAGGCCTCGTCCCACAGCACGTAATCGCAGAGGTGCCCGATCTTCTCCAGCACCTTGCGGACGTTGTAGACGGTGCCGTCGTACGTCGCGAGCTGAATGCAGGCGAGACGGAAGGGGCGCTCGGCCTTATAGCGCTGTGGATCTTTGACGAGAGGATTCGCGCGGATCTGCTCGCGCAGGTAGCCCTCGTCCCAGGCGTCCCAGTCGACTGCGCCGATCATGCCGAAGGGGTTGCGCGCCGTCGGCAAAAACACCGGGATTCCGCCCGCCTGCACGAGCGCACCCTGGTGCAGCGACTTGTGGTTGTTGCGGTCGAAGAGGACGAGGTCCCCGGGCCGCAAGGTCGCTTGCGTCACGACCTTGTTCGAGGTCGAGGTCCCGTTCAGGACGAAATAGGTACGATCGGCGCCGAACACCTGGGCGGCGTGACGCTGGGCATCCACCGCCGCGCCGACGTGAATCAGAAGGTCACCGAGCTCCACGTCGGCGTTGCAGAGATCGTTGCGGAAGATCTCCTCTCCGAAATGCTTGAAGAAGAGCTGCCCGGCGGGGGACTTCCTGTAGAACTGGCCACCCTGGTGCCCCGGACAGGCGAACGAAATGTTGGCCTCCGCGTCGTAGGCCATCAGGCCGCCGAAGAACGGCGGCAGCAGGCTCATGCCATACTCGACTACGCTGGCGATGACCTGCTTCGCATAGAAGCCCGGCGTCTGTTGGCCGAGATAGATGTAGCCGTCGATCTCACCTGTCAGGCCGGTCGCGGCAACATCGGAAATCTTGTGCGAATCCGCCAGTGCCCACAGCGGAGTCCGAAAGCCGAGGCCGCGTACGGCCTGCGCCAGTCTACGCGCCGGCTCCAGCCGCTCGCCGTCGACCGCGACGATGTACGCGCCGACCGCGGCATCTTCGGAGACGTCCCGGAGGTAGCGATCGCTGACTTCGACCTCGAACTTCTCCGCCTTCAGGCGCTCGAGCAAGGACCGAATCTCCGCATCCTCGCCGTCCACGATCGCTACGATCTTCAGCAACTTGTGGAAGGGAATCGGAATCCTCGGCGTCTGCACTTCGAACTTCATCATGGCCTTCCTCATCTAGAACTGGCTGACGGCCAGCCGCTCTCGCAGCCGCTCGTGTTCGAGCGCGGTCGCGACGCTGCGGATCAGGTCGGCAAGCGCTGCATCGCTGCGGCATAGGGACACGACCGTTTCCAGGACACTCCCGCCCTGTGACTGGGCGGTGGCCGACTCGGCGATGAACCGATAGCCGCGGCGCGACACCGTCTCTATGTAGCGCGGCTGCTTCGGATCATCGCCGAGCGCCGCGCGCACTTCGCTGATCGCGGATTTGAGGACCGACTCGGTGACGAAACGGTGGCCCCACACGTTGTCGAGGAGGGCGTTCTTCGTCACCAGTCTGCCCGGCGACCGCGCGAGCGTGCATAGCACCGCGAACGGCTTGGGCGGGAGCGGCACTGCCTGCCCGGCGCGCGTGAGGCGCGCGTTGGCCTCGTCGAGCTCGAAACCCTCGAAGTGAAGCCGCACGACGTCTTGATCTATTGTCATGGTTGCACTCCGGTCCTGATGTAGAAAAGGCCTCGCCACGCCAGGCACTCTCGTGGGGGAAGGGGGGAAGACGGGAGGCGTGTCCCTGGATTGCAGTGGTGAGGCCGTGAAATTCATGGTGCAAGCCTAGGCACCCGGCCCGCGCTTCACCATTGCGCCGAGGTACAACAGCCCCCGGCAAAGCGTTTCTTCGACTACGACTTTGGTGTAACCCTTTTGAGCGCCCGGCGCACGCACTCGAGCAGGTCGTCCGGGGCGAAGGGCTTGGCGAGGCAACAGACGATGCCGACTTCGCCCGCACGCAAGCGCGTTGCGTCCGAAAGGGCGGCAGTGATCAATATCGTCGGGATGGCGGCACCCGAGGCCGCGAGGTGCTCGTGAAGCTGCAGACCGCTCATTCCGGGCATGCGCATGTCGACCACGAGGCAGGCAGCGCGGCGCTCGCCCGTCGATCTGAGGAAGCTTTCGGCGTCAGCGAACGTGGCTATCGAGAAACCAGCCGCCTCTAGCAGATTACCGGTCGCATCGCGAAGCGATTCGTCGTCATCCACGACGGCGACCAGCGGCCTTGCGCACATTGCTCTCTCCAGTAGCGGCCGAAGCGCTGCGCAGTCATGACGCGGGCACCGGCTCGGCTGCCGTACCACTTGCCTCCGCAGCGCGCTGACGCCCCACCCTGAACCAGGCCGTGTACAGCGCCGGCACGAAGAAGATGGTCAGCACCGTTGCCACGGTGAGGCCGCCCATGATGGCGATGGCCATCGGGCCCCAGAACACGCTGCGTGTGAGCGGAATCATCGCCAGCACGGTGGCCGCTGCGGTCAGCACCACCGGACGGGTTCGGTGGACGGCCGCGTCGACGACCGCGCTCCAGGTGTCGCGTCCTGCGGCGATCTCCGACTTCACCTGGTCGATCAGGATCACGGAGTTGCGCATGATCATCCCGGAGAGCGCGGTGACGCCGAGGATCGCAACGAAGCCGAGCGGCGCCTGGAAAATCAGCAGCGCGGCGACGACCCCGATCAATCCGAGCGGCGCAGTCAGGAACACCATGAACATGAGTGAGAAGCTCTGCAGCTGCAGCATCAGGATCGTCAGGATCGTGACCAGCATCACCGGGGCCACCGCCATCAGCGCGCGGTTGGCCTTGTCGCTTTCCTCGACTGCGCCGCCGACGTCGATGCGGTAGCCGAACGGCAGCTTCGCTTCGATGTCCTTCAGCATCGGCCGAATCTCCTGCGTCACCGACACGCCCTGTGCGCCGTCCTTGACGTCCGCGCGCACGGTGATGGCCATGTCGCGGTTGCGGCGCCATAGCACCGGCTCCTCGAGCTCGTACCTGACACGCGCGACCTGGGACAACGGCACTACCGTGCCCTGGCGCGTGAACAGGTTGACGTCCTTCAGCGTGTCGACATCGAGACGCTCGGACGGCACCGCCCGGGCAACGATATCGATCAGGTCTTCGTGCTCGCGCAGATGGGACATCGTTGCACCGTTCATCACGGTCTGGGTTACGAATGCCACGTCGGCCGGCGCCAGCCCGAGCGCACGTGCCTTGTCCTGGTCGAGGTCGACTCTCAGCGTGCGCACCGGATCGTTCCAGTCGAGCTGGACATCGCGCACTTTCGAACTCGAAGCGACGGCGTGTTCGACCTCGCGCGCGATCTCGCGCACCTTCTGGGTGTCCGGACCGACGACGCGGAACTGGACCGGGAAGCCGACCGGCGGACCCAGCTCCAGCCGCGTGACCCGGATCCACACCTGCGGGAATTCCTCGTTGACGCTCGTCATCAGGTGCGAGCGCACCCGCTCACGCGCCTCCATGTCGCGCGTCATCACGATGAAGACCGCGTAGCCCGGGTTCGGCAGCTCCGGATCGAGCGAGAGATAAAAGCGCGGCTGGCCCGCACCGGTGTACGCGGTGTAGAAACGGACGTCTTCGTCCTTCTTCAGCACCGCCTCCATCTTCTTGACCTGCTCGGTCGTCGCGGCGAACGAAGCGCCTTCCTTCAGTCGCAGCTCGACGACGAGCTCGGGCCGCGAGCTGTTGGGGAAGAATTGCTGCGGCACGAATCGGCTTGCGAAGATCGCGACGGCCAGGGCGGCGACGGTCGCACCGATGACAAACCAGCGCCGCTCGAGGGCGAGGTCGATCGAGCCGCGCAGCTTGCGGTAGAACGGCGTGTCGTACGGATCGCCGCCATGATGTTGCTTGCCGAAGTCCTTGGGCAGCATGTTCACGGCGAGGTAGGGCGTGATGATCCCCGAAACGACCCACGAAAACAGCACCGCCGTGCCGACGATCCAGAAGATGCCGCCCGCATATTCGCCGGTCGTCGACTGGGAGAAGCCGATCGGCATGAAGGCGGCAACGGTGATGAGCGCGCCGGTCAGCCGCGGCATGGCAGTCGAGGCGTAGGAATAGGCGGCGGCCTTGAGCCGATCCCACCCCTCCTCCATCTTCACGATCATCATCTCGACCGCAATGATGCCGTCGTCGACCAGCAGGCCGAGCGCGATGATGAGCGAGCCGAGCGAGACGCGCTCCAGGTTCCAGCCCATCCCGAGCATCACCAGTGCGACCACGCCGAGCACGATCGGCACCGACAGGCCGACCACGATGCCGGTGCGCCAGCCGAGACTGATCAGGCTGACCGCGAGCACGATGGCGAGCGCTTCCATCAGCGAGCGTTCGAATTCCCAGATGGATTCGCTGACGACCGTTGGCTGATCGGCGACGCGCTCGAGCTCGACGCCGTAGGGCATTTCGGTCTGCACCTTGGCGACCGCGCTCTCGAGCGCCTTGCCGAGGTCGACGATGTTGCCGTCGTTGGTCATCGTGATGCCGAGCATCAGCACCTGCTGGCCGTTGTGGCGCACGGTGTAGGTCGGCGGATCTTCGTAGCCGCGCGTGATCGTCGTGAAGTCGCCGAGCTTGATCTGACGGCCGCCGGCGGCGATCGGCACGTTGCGGATATCGTCAAGGCTGGCGAACTGCCCGCTGACGCGGACCATCACGCGGTCGCCGCGAGTGTCGATCGAGCCGGCAGGGATAACGCTGTTCTGGTTGCGCAGGCTTTCGGCAATCTGCAGCGGCGTGATGCCGAGCGCGGCCAGCCGCTGGTTTGAGAACTCGACATAGACCTTCTTGGCCTGCTTGCCGATGACGTCGACCTTCTTCACCATCGGCACCTTGAGGAGCCGGCGCTTGATGTCCTCGGATACGTCGGAAAGCTCCGCGAGGCTGACGCCGTCGCCCTTGACCGCATACAGCAGCCCGGTCACGTCGCCGAATTCGTCGTTGAACATCGGGCCGATGACGCCTTCGGGCAATTCGTTCTTGATGTCACTGAACTTCTTGCGCGCCTGATACCACGCCTCCCGCTGATCCGCGTGCGAGGTGCCGCCCTTTACGGTGATCAGCATGGCGCCGTAGCCCTGGCGCGCGTAAGTCTTGACCTTCTCGAAGTGGTCGAGTTGCTCGAACTTCTTCTCCATGCGGTTGAGCAGCTCGTCCTGGACCTGCTGCGCCGTCGCGCCGGGCCAGATCACCATCGCCGTCATCGACGGCACCGAGAAGTTCGGGTCTTCGAGCTGGCCCAGCTTGCCGAAGCCCAGCACGCCGCCGATGCCGATCATGAGGATCAGGTACAGCACGATGGCGCGGTGGTTCAGCGCCCATTCGGTGAGGTTGAACGATTTCATCACTTGGACTGCGGGATGACGGCTGCGCTCGGTGTGGTACCAGCCATGGCGACATGAAGTCCGGGCGCCATCTTTTGCACACCCGCGGTGACGACGAGCTCGCCCGCAGGCGGCCCGGAGACGAGCACGTCGTCGTTGCGATAGCCGTGGACCGTGACGGGAATCAAATCGACCGTTCCACTCGGCTCGGAACTGCTTCGGCGGACCACCCACAGCGCCGGCTTTCCGTTGTGTTGCGTGATCGCGCTGGCCGGGATGTACGCGACCGGCGCTTCCGACGCGGTGCGCTCGACGATCAGCGTCGCGGTCGCGCCGAGCGAGAGCGCGCGTGCAATGACGGGCTTGAGCCGCGCGCGGTATGTCCGCGTCTGCGCCGCGGCCTGCGGGGCAAGCTCGCGTAGCGCGACGTCGAATTTGTCGTTCGGCGCGCTCGCGAGATACGCCTTGTAGCGAGCCGAGCGGAACGTCGCGACCTGATCTTCCGGCACGTCGACGACGATCTCAGGCTCCCCCTCGTTCGCGAGCGAGACGACCGGCTGGCCTTCGGCGACAACCTGCCCGACCTCGAAACGCACCGCGGTGACGACACCGCTCTGCGAGGCACGCAGCACCGTGTACTTCAGCCGGTTGCGCGCGAGCTCGAGCTTCTTCGCCTCGGCTTCCGCCGCGGCCTGCGCCGTCTGCAACTCGCTTTGCGCATGCTCGTCGTCGAACTCGCTGACGGAGCCGTCGCTTTTCAGCCCCTCGAGCCGCTTTCGATCCGACTCGGCCTGCCGGGCGTGCGTGATCGCGGCAGCGAGTTGCTGCCTCGCCGCTTCCTCCGCAAGGCGGTAATCGGTGTCGTCGAGCACCGCCAGCACGTCACCTTCGCGCACGGGATGGCCAACGTCGACCTTGCGCTCGACGACCTTGCCGCTGACCCGAAACGCCTGATCGACCTCGTGACGCGCCTGCACGACGCCGAAGTAGCGATCGGTTTCCTGCGCCTTGTCGTAGCGGACCTCGACGGTGCGCACCGATCGGAGCGCCTCGGGGGCGGGCTTCGGTGTGCAGGCCGAAAGCAACGCCGCGATCGGCACGGCCACAACCGCCAGGGTGAAAGATGTCTTCACGACAATTCCTCGGGTCGGATACGGTTTCAGGGTTTCGGCGAGCGCGCCGCCTCGACAGAGGGTTCGGCGACGGGCTCGAACGCCTGCCAGCCGCCGCCGAGCGCCTTGTACAGTTGGACGCTGTCGAGCAGCAGTTGCGTGTTCGCCTCATTTGCGGAGACCCGCACGACCAGCCGGACGCGCTGAGCGTCAAGCAACGGCAAGAAATCGGTCTGCCCGCGGTCGTAGAGCGATTGCGCGTGTCTAAGCGCCGCGTCGGCCGAGGCCGCCGCGCTCTGCATCAGTTGCGCCCGTTGCCGTTGGTCGTCGAGCGCGACGAGCGCGTTCTCGACATCTTCGAGCGCGCGCACGATGGCGTCCTCGTAATGGAGGACCGCTTCCTTCTGGCCGCTCTCGGCGATGTCGTTGATGGCCTGCGTCTTTCCGGCGTTGAAAACGGGCATCGCCAGCAGCCCCGCGACATTGCTGAAGCGGGCGTCCCCGAGGCCCACGCCATTCACATCGAGGCCCTCGCGGCCGAACACGGCACCCAGAAAGAGCCGCGGGAACCATTCCGCCTTCGCCTGCTGGCGCCGCGCATTGGCGGCGTCCAGCTGCGCCTTCGCGGCGAGGAGGTCGGGCCTGCGCTGCAGCAGCGTGGCCGGTTGTCCGGCATGCGCGGGCGGAACGGCGATGTCGTCGCGCGACACCACGATACTCGACGCATTGAACGCCTGGTCCCCGATCAGCACCGCGATGCGGTGACGCGAGACGGCGGCCAGCGTCTCAAGCGGCGGTATCGCCGCGCGCGCTCTCGAAGCTTCGGTCTGCGCGCGCTCGACGTCGAACGGCGTAGCGAGGCCTACCCGTCGGCGCGCCGATACGAGGCGCAGCGTTTCGTCGTGCGCGACAGATATCGCGCGCACGCTGTCGAGCTGGCGCAGCGCACCGACGAGCGTGAAGTAGTTGCTTGCAACGTCGGTCACCACCAACAGACGAACGCCCCTCGCAGTGTCTTCCGCCGCCAGCGTGTCGGCGGCGGCGGCGGCGGCACCCGCGCGCAGGCGACCGGTGATGTCGATTTCCCAGGAGACGTCGACTCCGCCCTGCCAACCCTTCGTATCCGCCGCCTCCGGAACGGTTTGCTTGACGTCGGAGTCGTAGCCGGTTCGGTGATTGAAGCCGGCGCCGTGAACGCCGATGCTCGGGAACAGCGATGAGCGGCTGATCGTCTCGCCGGCTCGCGCTGCACGTAGGCGCTGGGCCGCGATCTTCACGTCGCGGTTCTCACTCGCGGCTCGGCGAATCAGCTCCGAAAGCACCGGGTCGTCGTAGCTCTCCCACCAGGCAGAGTCTGCCTGTTCTTCCGACGCCGGGGCGGCGGCGAATTGCTCGGGCGGTTCGAACGAGGACTTGAGCACGGGCGTTGCGCAGCTCGCGACGCCCGTCGCGATCAACGCAGCCGCGAATACGCGCGGCGCCGGCACAGGGCTCCATGGTATCCCGAAGGTGCTCATGGCGAATGTGAGCGGCGACCTAAGCGCCTCTGCTGCCTTGACACCAACGGCTCCGCGCCGCCACAGGCAGATTCGCCTGCACGCGCCTCAAGCAGGTCGTGGGACGATTCGAATGTGCGACGACGACTGGTCACTATGCTTTCGAAGCGGCCCGCGAGCACATCGGGTCGCGCCGCGCTGCGTAGCTTCAGTGCATACGTGCGTGGGCTCGAATATTGCGATTTGTGACTGAGAATCATGGCACGACTGATGGTTGGGAACGTTGAAGGTGAGCGTAGTGCTGATAGACGGCGGAGTCGTGAGCAAATCGTCAGCATTGCGTCGAAATTGAGTCGCTAATGACGCGCGGCGAAAACAGGCATCAAGGCTTGCGCACACTCTGTGACTCGTTGTCCCGAGCCTTCTCCGCGATGTATGCGAACAACGACATCACTTCCTCGGCAACCAACTTGAATTGCGGCAGCTTTTCCGCCAGCGGCAAGAAGACTCGTGAATCTTCGGCGACCTGCGCGAGGATCCGGCGATCGTACTCAGTCAGTTGTTCGCCCTTGTCGACGCGCTGCTTCATGCTGAGCGCCTGGGGCAGGATCTCCTCGTTCAGGCGTTTCAGCAAGACCTGTGCCATCCCAAGGTCCTTCCGTGACATGGTCATGAGGGTGCTCCCGCCGTCAGTCCAGGATTCGCGCCAGCATGTCTCGCTCTTTGTTGAAACCAAGAGCTCCCAGGTATTCGATCACGGCCGGCGCGAACTGGCTGGCGGTGGTCGGTCCGATCCCGAGGCTCGACAGCGCTTTCTCGTAATCCTCGCGATCCCTGAGAGGTCTGGTCACGATGCCCTGCAACTTGACCTGTTGCATGATGTGCTCGGGATCCGGAACGCGTTCGGCCAACTGGTCGAACTCCGGTTTGGGCAGTCGCTCCCTTGCGAACACCAGTAGCGCCCCGAGAGCCCCTCTGACCTGTCCCTCGCTGAGCTCAAAGCGATCCTCCAGATACGGTATGAGGCTCGATATGCGGACCTCGGCGAGCGCTCGCTGGTGAAGCGCAAGAAATGCCAGTAAACATGTGAACACCAAAGCAAGCGCGCCTGGTACAGATGGTTGCAACCGGGATCTGAATGCTTGCATGGTGGTCTCTCAGAAGAACCAGGACACGCTCACCGTCCCGAACTCGGCGTTCTCGCGCTCGGTTTCGAACGCGTCCGTAAAATACGTCTTGAGAAAACTCAGTGTGAAACTTCGGTGGCGGACATTGATGCCGAACGTCGCCTCACCCACGAAGGGCTCCGTGTCGACCGAGCGGCTGTCGCGGAACACGGTACCGTCAAGTGGGAGATAGTGGAGGATGCCATAGCCGACGACACCGCCGGACAAGGAGACCGACCAGCCACGCACCGGCCCTACGCCAACCGTGGACGCGTTCTCGAACCCTGCGCGCAGGGACGTGCCGCCAAAGGCATCCACGAGGTTCCAACCTACCTCGCCGTACATGCCAGCGCCCGCGCCGGTGAAGTAAGTGCCGACGCCCCCGGTGGCCACGGGGACGATTCTCCACGAGGCCGACTTGACAAGATCGCCCTGGAACAGGAGGTGGGCGTAGTTGTAGTCCACGTTGACCACCGGCTCGTTCGGGAGTTGCGTGTGCCAGCCCTCCGGCTTGGTGTTGCCGCTGAGGTCGTGGTACCACTTCTGCACGTCGTCGGCATGGGCAGCCGGGCCGACGACGCCGAGCCTGAGGCTCCATGTATGCAGCGAATGGTTCCCTCGCGCGTAGAGCATGCTGTCGAGGTACAGCACGCCGGAATAAGGCTGATCGTCCTCGGGCGGGTTCGGGTTATCGATTTCGTCGGGCGTGTTGATCTCCTGGGCCACTGACCAGGCCGCGTACGTGTCGTAGCCGTCTTTCGAGACAAAGGGCAGAAACGACCAGAACTTGCCCCACTTCCTGACGAAGCGGTCCTCGTCGTAGGTCTTCAGATCGTTAGATGTCCACGCCACGCCGATGCCGTTCGTGTAATTGTTGTCGGATCCGGTGAACACGTCATTGTCCACCATGAGCGTCACCGCCCCGTCATGAGACGCGCTGGAGTGCGTCACGCACCCGGCCAGGCCGATTGACAGCAACGAAATCGATGTCACACAGGCTCTCATGCCAACGTTGGTGCTCTTGATCATGGTTCGCTCGTCCACTTTGCAGTCTTGCTGCTGGTGATCCTTGCCAGGCCGGGAGCACGTTAGCGCTCTCTATTCCGGGAGTAGTCACCGAAACGTCGGCGTTCAGTCCAACTTAGGTGTGTGCTGCGGGGTCTTGCCCAAACAGACGGAACTGTGACGGTTCGCTGACTACTCGCCAGAGCGTGGGCGTTAACGTCTCGCTTATGGACACGACCTGGGTGAGTGCATTGTCTGGTGTGCTGGGCTCGCTTGTCGGCGGCTCGGCAACCGTCGCGACTACCTGGCTCGCACAGAAGACGCTCAGCAAGCGTGAATTGCTCCGAGATGAGATCCGCCAACGCGAGCTGCTCTACGGCAGATTCATTGAGGAGAGCGCGAAGCGACTCGTGGACGCGTACGAGCATCAACTGGAGAAGCCCGAGACGTTGCTGCCCGTTTACGCGGCGATCGCCCGCATTCGACTTTCTGGTTCTAAACCAGTTCTCGTGGAGGCGGAGCGATTGTTGAAGCGTATCACGGAACAGTACTTCTCCAAGCCGTTGACGGTGGAGGAGCTGCGACGCCTGATTGCCGAGGATCCTGATCCTCTGAAGGCGTTCGGAGAGGCGTGCCGGGCCGAGCTCAAGTCAATGCGCGGCAGGGTGTAACTTCGGAGTTTCATAGGCCGGCGCTATTCAACCCATGGCCACGACACGACTGCACGAGCTCCACGAGGCGGGCCAGAGCCCGCCGACCGACGCGTCAGCGCAACAGTCGCGCAACCTCGCGCGCGATCAAGTGCTCTTCGTTCGTCTGGAACACATACACCGCTCGTGCGCCGGACGTCGATATCCGGCCAAGCGCGTTCTGCGCGTTCAACCGCGGATCGAGATCCACGTTCCATGCACGCAAGCCGGCCGCTACGCGCGCGCGTATCTCGGGCGAATGCGTGCCGATGCCGCCGCCGAATACCAAGGCTCCACGGCCCTCGAGCAGCGTGAAGTAGGCACCGGCCGCCAGGACGATGCGATGAACGAAGACTTCGATCGCCAGTCGCGCGTCGTCGTCTCCTTGCGCCTCCGCGGCGAGAATGACCCGCATGTCCTTGCAGCCCGACAGAGCGAGCAGTCCCGACCGGCTGTTGAGCTGCGCGTCGATGTCGTCGACGCCATGACCCGCGCGGAGCATCTGCAGCACGATCGCGGCGTCAATGTTGCCGCAGCGAGTGGCCATGACGAGTCCCTCGAGCGGCGTGTATCCCATCGATGTTTCGATCGAGCGGCCCTCCTTCACAGCACAAGCCGAGCAGCCCGAACCGAGCTGAAGCGTAACGGCGGTTGCCTCGCGAAGATCGCGATGTTCGGCGGCAGCGAGCGATTCGATCAACGCCGCGTGCGCGATTCCGTGAAAGCCATACCGGCGGAGCTTGAGCGCGTGGACGACTTCCTTCGGTAATGCGTAGAACAGCGACGCACGCGGCCGGTCCGCGTGAAAGGCCGTGTCGAAGACGGCGAACGATGGCACATTGGGCAGCGTGCGGTGCGCACTGCGAATGGCTTCGAGTGCGCGCGAGTTGTGCAGCGGTGCGAGCGCAAGAAGTTCTTGCAACGTTCGCTCGACGGCGCTGTCGATTTGAACAGTTGCAGCGAACGCGTCGCCGCCGTGCACGACGCGGTGGCCGATCGCGGCGATCGGTCCCTCGATCGCCGCCAGCGCATCGCGCACGAGCTTGAAGCCCTGGGCCTGTTCGAGCCATGCGCCCTCGGTCCGCTGCGTCTCGACGAGTTCGGCCGCGCGGATCTCGAACACCGCCACCTTCAGGGTCGCCGTGCCGGCGTTCAGAACGACAACGCGCGGAGCTGCGGAATGCGAACCCATGAGCAGTGATCTCGTCAATGCACTTTCGGATCGAGCTCGCCACTCTCGTAGCGCTGAGCCATTGTATCGAGCGCGAGGGTACGGATCTTCGATGCCTTGCCAGCAGCACCGAACGCTTCATAGCGCGCCTCACAGAGTTCCTTCATGGCCTTCATACTGGCCGTGAGCCACTTGCGCGGGTCGAATTCCTCGGGGTTGTCAGCGAAGAACTTCCGCACCGCGCCGCTTGCAGCCATGCGCAGGTCCGTATCGATGTTGACTTTGCGCACGCCATGCCGGATGCCTTCTTCGATCTCCTCCACCGGCACGCCGTAAGTCTCGCCCATGGCCCCTCCATAGGTGTTGATGACCTGCAGCCACTCCTGCGGCACCGAGCTCGATCCGTGCATCACGAGATGCGTATCCGGAACTCTGCGATGGATCTCCTTGATGCGGTCGATCGCGAGGATGTCACCCGTGGGCGGCCGAGTGAACTTGTACGCTCCATGCGAAGTACCAATGGCTATTGCAAGGGCGTCCACTTTCGTTTTTCTGACGAAATCGACTGCTTGCTCAGGATCGGTGAGCAGTTGCATGGGGCTGAGACGACCCTCGGCGCCCGAACCGTCTTCCTTGCCTGCGTAGCCGCTTTCCAGTGAGCCCAAGCAGCCGAGCTCGCCTTCCACTGAGACACCGCACGCGTGCGCCATCTCCACCACGCGGCGGGTCACACCGACGTTGTACTCGTAGGATGCTGGCGTCTTCATGTCGGACTCGAGCGAGCCGTCCATCATCACGGATGAGAATCCCAGCTGGATTGAGCGCTGGCATATCGCGAGGCTTGCGCCATGGTCCTGGTGCATGACGATAGGAATGTGAGGCCATTCTTCAATGGCTGCTTCCAGGAGATGCCTCAGGAAGTGCGCGCCAGCGTACTTCCGGGCGCCGGCCGAAGCCTGCACGATCACTGGGCTGTCGGTTGCATCGGCGGCTTCCATGATCGCGCGCACCTGCTCCAGATTGTTGACGTTGAAAGCCGGGACTCCGTAGACGTGCTCGGCAGCATGGTCGAGCAGTTGCCTAAGTGTGATAAGGGCCATCTCTGTCTCCTATATACGGAGCTTCAGACTGGAGTTCCATCGACGCATGCGGCTCTGTCACCGCGCCACGGGTGCATTCCATCGTTCGATGGCACCCATTCCCTGGTAATAGCCCAGCTCGCTCAGGCTCGCCGGACGGAGCAGGAAGTACGCTCCGCATAAGACCTGTAGTCCGATCCATCTGGATGCGAGCACGCGAAGGAGGTGGCCATGCCCGAACAGCGCCACGTGGCCGCCAACCGTTCGGATCCTGGCGATCAAGCGATCGACTCGCGCACCCACCTCGGTTGGGCTTTCTCCTCCTGGACATCCGTCGCGGAAAATGAGCCATCCTGGTGCGGTCGCATGGATCTGCGCTGGCGTCAGCCCTTCATACTGGCCGTAGTTCCACTCGCACAAATCCGCATCGATCGTTGCAAGTGGGCCGAGGCCCGCTAATTCGCACGTCTCGCGTGCACGGCGCAGTGGACTGACGAGAACGACAGCGAACTTCCGCTCGGCCAACACCGGCCCGAGGAGCTTGGCGACGGCTCGACCGTTCTCGGTAAGCGCAATGTCCGTAGTGCTGGTGTGCTGTCGACTGATACTCCATTCCGTCTCGCCGTGGCGAATCAAATAGACTCGCTGCTCGCCGCAACGCATCGGTGCATCTCCAGACGCTGCGTCCGAAATTTCCGAGTATCCGTCGAGTTGGCGAGTCATGGCGGCGCGCGGTCGAGCGCATTTCGTACGATGATTTGCGCCTCGGCAATTATTCGCTCAAGGTGGGCCTCGCCGATGAAGCTCTCGGCGTAGATTTTGTAGAGCGCTTCGGTGCCCGACGGCCGCGCAGCGAACCAGCCGTTCGCCGCAATCACTTTGAGCCCGCCGATCGGGGCGTCATTTGCAGGCGCGCGCGTGAGCTTCGCGACGAGGGGTTCGCCCGCGAGCTCGCGGGCCGTGACCGCTTGGGGCGTCAGGCGGCCGAGTATGGCTTTGTCCGCCGCCGTGGCCGGCGCGTCGATGCGCCGGTAGTAAGGCGTGCCGAACTGCGCGGTGAGCTCGGCGTAATGCTCGCCCGGCTCCTTGCCGGTGCGCGCAATGATTTCGGCCGCGAGGAGCCCGAGGATGAGGCCGTCCTTGTCCGTCGTCCAGACGCTGCCGTCCTGGCGCAGGAAGCTCGCGCCCGCGCTCTCCTCGCCCGCGAAACAGAAGTCAGCGCGAAGCAGCCCTTCCGCGAACCACTTGAACCCGACCGGCACCTCGGCGAGCTTGCCGCCTGCCGCAGCGACGACGCGGTCGATGAGCCCACTCGAGACGAGCGTCTTGCCCACCGCTGCCGTCTTCGGCCAGCCGGGCCGATGTGCGAGCAGGTACCGGATGGCGACAGCGAGATAGTGGTTCGGGTTCATGAGGCCGGCCGACGGCGTCACGATGCCATGGCGGTCCGCGTCGGCGTCGTTGCCGAACGCGATCTGAAACTGGTCTTTGAGCCGGACGAGGTTCGCCATCGCGTACGGGCTCGAGCAGTCCATCCGGATCTTACCGTCGTGATCGACGCTCATGAACGAGAATGTCGGATCGACGCGCGGGTTGACGACTACGAGCTCGAGGCCGTAGCGGGATTGGATGGGTGCCCAATAGCCCACCGCGGCGCCGCCGAGCGGATCGACGCCGATTCGCACGCGCGCCGCCGCGACCGCGTCGAGGTCGACGACGCTCGCGAGGTCCTCGACGTACGGCGTGACGAAGTCGTGTTCGTGCACGGTCGCCGAGTAGCGCGCACGCTCGTATGGCACGCGCTTGACCGCCCGGTTGCCCACCGCGAGCAACGCGTTCGCGCGATCCTCGATCCAGCGCGTCACGTTCGTGTCGGCGGGCCCGCCGTTCGGTGGGTTGTACTTGAAGCCGCCGTCGCTCGGCGGATTGTGCGAGGGCGTCGCAAGAATGCCGTCGGCGAGGCCGCTCTTGCGGCCGCGATTACGCGTGAGGATCGCGTGCGACACCACGGGCGTTGGCGTGAAACGGTTGTTGCCGGCCTGCACAAGCGTCGTGACGCCGTTCGCGGCGAGCACCTCGATCGCCGTGCGCTCGGCCGGCTCCGAGAGTGCGTGGGTATCCTTGCCGAGGAACAGCGGACCCGTGATGGCGTTCGCCGCCCGATAGTCGCAGATCGCTTGCGTGATCGCGGCAATGTGCGCCGCATTGAACGTGCCGTTCGCGGCGCTGCCGCGGTGGCCGCTCGTGCCGAAGCTCACGCGTTGCTGCGCGTCGTTCGGGTCGGGCGCGCGCTCGTGATAGGCGCGCAACAGCGAGCCGACGTCAATCAGCAGCTCCGGCGGAGCCGGCTTTCCGGCGAATGGCGATAGCGGCATGGGTTCCTCGGCCGGCGATAGGCTCAGGCCGGACGCGAGCGCTGGAGCCGGCGATAGCGGCGAATCAGGTTGTTGGTCGAGCTGTCGTGCCCGAGCTTCGGCTCCGTTGCACTCTCGAGCTCGGGGATGATGGCTTGCGCGAGCGCTTTGCCGAGCTCGACGCCCCATTGGTCGAACGAGTTGATGTCCCAGATTGCGCCTTGCGTGAACACGATGTGCTCGTAGAGCGCCACTAGGCTGCCGAGCACCGCAGGCGTCAGGCGCTCCGCGAGAATTGTGTTCGACGGCCGGTTGCCCGGGAACACGCGATGCGGCACGAGCGCGGCAGTCGTTCCCTCGGCACGCACCTCGTCGGCCGTCTTGCCGAAAGCGAGCGCTTCGCTCTGCGCCAGCACGTTCGCGATCAACACATCGTGATGCCGGCCGAGCGGCGTGAGTGTCTGTGCAAAGGCGATGAAGTCGCACGGGACGAGGCGCGTGCCTTGATGGATGAGCTGATAGAACGAGTGCTGGCCGTTCGTGCCGGGCTCGCCCCAATAGATCGTACTGGTGTCATAGCTCGCTTCCGCGCCGCCGAGCGTTACGTGCTTGCCGTTGCTTTCCATGACGAGCTGCTGCAGATACGCAGGAAAGCGCTTCAGGTAGTTCTCGTACGGCAGCACGGCGACCGATGAGGCGCCGAGAAAATCATTGTTCCAGATGCCGAGCAAGGCCATGAGTACGGGCAAGTTCTGAGCGAACGGCGTCCTCCGGAAATGCTCATCCATGCTGTGGAACCCGGCCAGCATCGAACAGAAGCTTTCTGGGCCGATCGCGATCATCGTCGAGAGGCCGATGGCCGACGTCATGGAGTAACGCCCGCCGACCCAGTCCCAGAAGCCGAACATGTTCGCCGTGTCGATGCCGAAAGCGGCGACTTTCTCGCCGTTCGTCGAGACCGCGACGAAGTGCTTGGCGACGGCGGCCATGTCGTTGCCCAGGCTCGCGAGCAGCCAGTCGCGCGCGCTCTGCGCGTTTGTCATGGTCTCGAGCGTCGTAAACGTCTTCGACGAGACAATGAACAACGTTTCGACCGGATCAAGACCACGCGTCGCTTCGACGAAATCGGCGCCGTCGACGTTCGAGACGAACCTGAATGTCAACGCGGGATCGCTGTAGTAGCGCAGTGCCTCGTACGCCATCACGGGCCCGAGATCCGAGCCACCGATACCGATGTTCACGACGTTGCGAATACGCTTGCCCGTGTGGCCGCGCCAGTGCCCTGCGCGCACCCGGTGCGCGAAGTCACTCATCTTGTCGAGCACCGCGTGGACGTCCGCCACGACGTTCTTGCCGTCAACCAGGATCGCGGCGTCCCGCGGCACGCGTAGCGCGACGTGGAGCACCGCGCGGTTCTCGGTCACGTTGATCTTCTGGCCGCTGAACATGGCGTCGATGCGGCCGCGCAAGTCGGATTCCCCGGCCAGCCGCACCAGAAGGGCGAGCGTTTCGTCGGTGACGCGATTCTTCGAGTAGTCGAGGAAGAGTCCCGCGCCTTCGGCCGTGAGCCGCTCGCCGCGCGTGGGATCCTCGGCGAACAGCTCGCGCAGGTGCCGCCCCCGCAGCTTAAGCGCGTGGGCGGCCAACGCCCGCCACGCCGGACGATCGGGCAGCGCAGGCGTCGCACCCGGTACGCGCTTTGTCGCCGCAGCGCTGCGGCGCTTAACGTTCCTGGTTTCGCGACTGTTCATGCTCATTTGCATTCTCGCCTTCCGCAGTTACGCCCGGGCTTCGAGAACGACGACGCGGTCGTTACTCAAGCGTCACTGGCAGCGGCTTCAAGCCCCAGATACGGCTCGCGTATTCGCGGACCGCCCGGTCGGACGAGAACTTCCCGGAGTGAGCCGTGTTGGCTATCGACATCCGCGTCCAACGATCCGTGTCGCACCAGGCGGCGTTCACCAGCTCCTGACACGCAACGTAAGCCGCAAAATCGGCGAGTACGAGGAACGGATCGGAGTGGAGCAAACTGTCCAGCAGCGGCCGGAAGGTGTCACGGTCGCCACGCGAAAACTGACCACTGCTGATGAGGTCGAGCGCGGCGCGCAGCTCCTCGTTCTGTTCGACGTAGTCGGACGGACGATAGCCCGTGCGCCTCATGCCCTCCACTTCTGCGGCGGTGAGCCCGAACAGGAAGAAGTTGTCCGGTCCGACCGCGTCGCGGATCTCGACATTTGCGCCGTCGAGCGTGCCAATCGTGACCGCGCCGTTCATCATGAATTTCATGTTGCCCGTGCCCGAGGCTTCCTTGCCTGCGGTCGAGATTTGCTCCGACAGATCGGCCGCCGGATAGATGAAGTGCGCCTGCTTGACGTTGAAATCGGGATAGAACACGACTCTGATTCGGCCGGCGACAACTGGATCTGAGTTCACGATCTCCGCGACGCCGGTAACGAGCCGGATCATGAGCTTGGCGAGCCGATAGCCCGGCGCGGCTTTGCCGCCGAAGATGAAGCAGCGCGGCGCCATCGCCAGGCTCGGGTTTTCGCGCAGACGCCGGTAGAGCGTGATCACGTGCAACGCATTCAAATGCTGGCGCTTGTATTCGTGGATGCGCTTGACATGAATGTCGAACAGCGCATCGGGCTCGACAACGATGCCCGTGCGTTCATGAATCCGCTTCGCGAGCCGCTCTTTGTTGAGCCGCATGACGCCGCGCCAGCGTTCGCGAAACGCGGCATCGCCGGCATGAACCTCCAGCGCTTCCAGGCGCGCGGGAGCGGTCACCCAGCCCTGGCCGAGCGTCTCGTCGAGCAATGCCGCGAGCGCCGGATTGCTCAGCACGAGGAACCGGCGCGGCGTGACGCCGTTCGTGACATTGTGGAAGCGTTCCGGCCAGAGCTCCGCGAAATCGCGCAGCACCGTCTGCCTGAGCAGCTCCGAGTGCAGCTCTGCGACGCCGTTCACGGCGTGCGTGCCGATCGTTGCGAGATGGGCCATGCGCACGCGCTTGTCGCCGCTCTCGTCGATGATCGACATGCGCGCAACGCGCGCAGTCTCTCCCGGATACGCGCGCCGAACCTCGTCCAGGAACCGCCGATTGATCTCGTAGATGATCTCGAGCGGTCGCGGCAGCAGGTTCGCGAACAGCGGCAGCCCCCAGGCCTCGAGGGCTTCGGGCAACAACGTGTGGTTCGTGTACGCAAGCGTGCGGCGTGTGAGATCCCAGGCCTCGTCCCACGGCAGGAGATGCTCGTCGACGAGCAGCCGCATGAGCTCGGCGACCGCGATAGATGGGTGCGTGTCGTTCAGTTGCACCGATCCCAGCTCGGGCAATCGCCTGACGGGCTCGCCCTTCATCGCGAGCAGCTGCAGCATGTCCTGCAGCGAGCACGACACGAAGAAGTACTGCTGTGCGAGCCGCAATCTCTTGCCGATCTCGGGCTCGTCGTTCGGGTACAGCACCTTCGAGAGCGTCTCCGATATGACCTTCTGGTTCACCGCGCCGTAGTAGTCGCCAACGTTGAACTCCTCCAGGTCGAACGACTCGACGGCCTCGCTGCGCCAGAGCCGCAAGGTGTTGCAGTGGTTCACGTGATAGCCGAGCACCGGTATATCGGTGGGCACGCCTTTGACGCGCCCCGAAGGCACCCAGCGAACGCGGTATCGGCCGCGATCGTCGGTGTAGCCCTCCGTGTGGCCGCCGAAGTTCACGTACCAGCTGACTTCCGGCCGCACGATCCCCCAGGCGTTACCGTACTGCAGCCACTTGTCGGTGGTCTCCACCTGCCAGCCGTCGCGAATCTCCTGATCGAAGATACCGAACTCGTAGTAAATGCCGTAGCCGATGGCCGGGATCCCGATGGTCGCGAGCGAGTCGAGATAGCACGCTGCGAGACGGCCCAGACCGCCGTTGCCCAGGCCAGGCTCTTCTTCCAGCTCGAGCAGCGTATCGAGATCCTGGCCGAGCGCGCGCATTGCCTCGCGCGCGTTCTGCTCGATGCCGAGGTTCACCAGATTGTTGGCGAGCTGCGGCCCGATCAAGAACTCCGCAGACAGGTAGCAGGCGACCTTCACGTTGGGCAACCTGTAGGCTTTCGATGTGTTGACCCAGCGCTCGAGCAGCCGGTCGCGCACGCTGTGCGCGAGCGCCATGTACCAGTTGAACGGGGTGGCGATCTCCGGAAAGCGCGCCTGCAGGTACATCAGATTGTCCAGCACGGCCTGCTGAAGTGCCGTAACGGACAGTCCCGTGCGCGCCGGCTCCATGGCCGACTTCACCGACTGTTTGCTGACCGCCATTGCGCATTCTTCCTGCGTCGCCTCGCCTACCCCGCCCATCCGTCTTCGGTCACCCGCCGCGCATTCACCATGGCCACACCCAGTTCGTGAACTCGGGCCGGTCCGTGCCTTGCGTATGCGCGTAAGCCAGGTTCTCGAGGATCTCGTTCTTCATCCGCTCTTTCAGATGCGCAGCTTTCACCTGCAGCCGCGGCACGCGGTCGATCACGTCGATCACGAGACTGAAGCGATCGGTTTCGTTCAGGATCGCGAGCTCGAGCGGCGTGTTGATGTTGCCCTTCTCCTTGTAGCCGCGCACGTGCAGGTTCGCGTGATTCGCGAATCGGTAGCTCAGCTTGTGAATCAGCCACGGATAGCCGTGGTAATTGAAGATGATCGGCTTGTCCACTGTGAACAGGCTGTCGAACTCGCGCGGCGTGGATCCATGCGGATGTTCGGTCGCCGGTTGCATCTTGAAGAGATCGACGACATTGACGAACCGCACCTTGAGGTCTGGCAGGTGCTCACGAAGGATTGCCGTCGCCGCAAGCGCCTCCTGCGTGGCGACATCGCCGCACGAGGCCATGACGACGTCGGGCTCCTCGCTCTCGTCGTTGCTCGCGCGCGCCCAGATGCCGATACCCTTCGCGCAATGCACGATTGCTTCGTCGATCGTCGTGAACTGCAGGTGCCTCTGTTTGTCGGCGACGATCACGTTGATGCAGTCGGTCGAGCGCAGACACTGGTCTGCGACGACGAGCAGCGTATTCGCATCGGGCGGGAAGTAGACCCGCGTGACCGACGGGCTCTTGTTGGTCACCAGATCGATGTAGCCCGGATCCTGGTGTGAGAAGCCGTTGTGGTCCTGCCGCCAGACCGTCGACGACAGCAGGATGTTCTGCGACGCTACTGATGCTCGCCAGGGTACATGGTTCTTGGAGATATCCAGCCACTTCGCGTGCTGGTTGAACATCGAATCGACGACGTGGGCGAACGCTTCGTACGTATGGAAAAAGCCGTGGCGGCCGGTCAAGAGGTACCCTTCCAGCCAGCCGACGAGCGTGTGCTCTGACAGCATCTCCATGACGCGCCCGTCGCGCGCGAGCTCGCCGCCGTCGGCGTCCTCGGGGTAGAACTCCGCCATCCACGTCTTCTTGCTGACCTCGTAGATTGACTGCAGCCGGTTCGATGCCGTCTCGTCGGGGCCGAACACGCGAAAGGCCGTCATGTTGTTGCGCATCACGTCGCGCAAGAAGTCGCCAAGCGGCTTGGTGTTCTCGTGCAGCACTTTCCCGGCTTCCTTCACTTCGACGGCGTAGTTGCGGAAGTCCGGCAGCTTCAGCTCCTTGCGCAGAGTCCCGCCGTTCGCGTGCGGGTTTGCGCTCATCCGGCGCACGCCCGCAGGCGTGAGCGCTTTCAGCTCAGTCCTGAGCTTGCCGCCGGCGTCGAACAGCTTTTCCGGCTCGTAGCTGCGCAGCCAGTTCTCGAGCACTTCCAGGTTTGCCGGATTGCCGCGCACGTCAGAGAACGGGACTTGGTGCGAACGCCACGAGCCTTCGATCTTGTGGCCGCCGATTTCCTTCGGGCCCGTCCAGCCCTTCGGTGAGCGCAGCACGATCATCGGCCAGCGCGGGCGCTCGACATTGCCGTCTGCGCTGCGGGCCTTCCGCCAGATACCCCGAATCTCTTGCACGATCGTGTCGAGCGTCGCAGCCATGAGTTGATGCATGGCGGCGGGATCCGACCCTTCGACAAAGTACGGCTTGTAGCCGTAACCGACGAACAAGGACTCGAGCTCCTCGTGGCTGATGCGCGCGAGGATGGCCGGGTTCGCGATCTTGTAGCCGTTCAAGTTGAGTATCGGCAGCACGGCGCCATCACGCGCGGGATTCACGAACTTGTTTGAATGCCAGGCGGTTGCGAGCGGCCCGGTCTCGGCCTCGCCGTCGCCTACCACGCACGCGACGATGAGCTCCGGGTTGTCGAGCGCCGCGCCATAGGCATGCGAGAGGCTGTACCCGAGCTCGCCGCCCTCGTGAATCGAGCCTGGCGTCTCGGGTGTCACGTGGGAGCCGATGTGGCCGGGGAAGGAGAACTGCTTGAAGAACTTCTGCATGCCTTCGGCGTCCTGGCTCTTGTCCGGATAGATCTCGGAGTACGTGCCCTCCAGGTAGGCGGGGCCGAGCACGCCCGGGGCGCCGTGGCCGGGGCCGGCGACGAAGATCATGTCGAGGTCATCGCGCATAATTACTCGGTTCAAGTGCGCCCACACGAACGACAACGCGGGGCTCGCGCCCCAGTGGCCGAGTAGTCGTTGCTTGATGTGCTCGGGCTGCAGCGGCTCCTTGAGCAGCGGGTTGTCCTGAAGGTAGATCATGCCCACAGACAAGTAGTTGCACGCCCGCCACCAGGTGTCTATCAGCGCCAACTCCTGATCAGCGAGCGGCTTCTCGGCGGCCTCGTGCAAGCGTGCAGGTTTGCTCATAGAACTCTCCGTGCCCATCCCTACACCTTATCCTCTGCGCCCCGGGAGTAGTCAATGAAACGTCGGTATTCGGTCCAGGTTCGATAAGTTCGCGCCTCATCACCAGCGCTATGGCTGGTCACCTTCAGGCCGCGCTCTCAAGATGAGCGACGGCATGATTCGGATGTGCGTGCAGCTGCTTCCGTCACGAACGGGTAGAGCGGCACAGTGAGGAACACGATCGCGGCGGAGAGCGCGAGCAACGTCACGTCGGATGTCGCGATGACGAACACACATACAGCCATCGCTGCCAGCGCGATCCCGCGATATATTGTCGTACTCCGTGACTCCGGGTCACTCTCGCGGTAGTGCCAGATCGCCGTGCAGGCGTACAGGTAAACGAGCAGGCACAGTACCGTGGAAACGTCGATCAGCTTCCCGAACTGCTGGCCGAGAGTCGGCGAGATCGTCCCGAACACGACGACCGTCATCAGCATGGCCATCAGCAGCAGGTTCGCAACCGGGATGCCAGCAGTGTCCGTACGAGCGAAGATCCGTGGAAAGAGCCCGCGTTCCGCCGCCGTCTTGCCCGTCTGCCCGGTCAGCAAGATCCAGCCGGCCAGCGTGCCGATCGCCTTGGTCGCCGCCATCAACGCCACCGCCGCGGCAGCGACGGGTCCCAGCATCAGGCGCACCGCGTCCGCAAACGGCGCCGACGATTTGGCGAGCTCCGATGCCGGCAGGACGCCCATGATGATGATCGAGGAGGCGATGTAGACCAGGCCGGCGAGCGCGACACCGCCGAGCGTGGCGATCGGCACGTTGCGGCGCGGGTTCTCGACTATGTCGGTTGCCACCGATGCGCTTTCCAACCCGACAAAAGCCCAGAACACCAGCACGAGCGACCGAGGAACGACTTCAAACGCCGGCGCTTGCTGCACATTCCAGGACGCGAGGAAGATTTGCGGATCGAAATACGCCCAACCGACGAGCACGACGAACAGGATCGGGATCAGCCCGACTGCGAGTGATATGCCTTGCAGCTGGCAGACGAGCCGCGGGCCCAGGACGTTCGCGAGCGTCAGCACCCATATGAGCGCCGCGGTGCCCATGGCCGCATTCAACGGTGTCGATAACGAGGTGAAGAAGCTTGTGAGGTAACCGACCGCCGCCACCGCGATCGCGATATTTCCGACCCAGCAGCACACCCAGTAAATCACGTTCGTCTGGAAGCCAATGAAGGGTCCGAGCGCCTCCCCGGCGTACGCGAGCGGTCCGCCTGCTGTGGGCGCGAGCTGGGCCAGCCGGCCTAGCACGGCCGCGACGAGCAACGCCCCGATCGTCGCTATGACCCAACCGATCACCGTGATGCTGCCGACGGTTGCCAGCGTCGCCGGCAATAGATAGATTCCGGATCCCACCATGTTGCTCGCGACCAGCAGGGTGGCCAGCACGGGTCCGATTTTCCTGTCGCGGATCACGGGTTCTTCGTCGATCAGGGTCCATAGACGATCGCATCTGCGCTCGGAGTGATCGTCGTGCCCGCCGTGCCATCGATGATGAGGGCGAGATCGGCCAGCGCGCCGATCGCAGCCGGCTTGCCCGTCAGACGCGCGAACCGACACGCGGCCTCGACCTTAGGTCCCATGGAGCCGGCGGCGAAGGACATGGCCGCGAGCGCGTCCGGCGATACGCGGCGAATCGCCCGCTGTTGCGGGCTGCCCCAGTGGACAAAAACCGCATCGGCGTCCGTCAACATCACGAGCATATCCGCGCCGAGCTCGCGTGCCAGCAGCTCCGAGCAGAGATCCTTGTCGATGACGGCTTCGACGCCGACGAGCTTGCGATCCGCGCCGGGCTCGTACATCGTGGGAATGCCGCCGCCGCCGGCGCAGATCACGACCGCGCCGTGCTCGAGCAGCCATTTCACGGGACGGATCTCGAAGATACGCCGGGGCAACGGAGAGGGGACGACCCGACGCCATTTCGTGCCATCCTGTTTGAATATCCAGCCTCGCTCCGCCGCGATGCGCTGGGCGTCGGCTTTGTCGTAGACGGGGCCGACGAACTTGGTCGGATTCGAGAATGCGGGATCCGCGGGATCGACCTCGACCATCGTGAGCATCGTCGCGAACGGCACCTCGAACGGCAGCAGGTTACCGAGCTCCTGCTCGACCATGTAGCCGATCATTCCTTCGGTCTCGGCGCCGAGCACGTCCAGCGGATACGCCTCGTCCGGCTTGTAAGCGGCGCCCTGGAGCGCGAGCAATCCGACTTGCGGGCCATTCCCGTGACTCACGACGAGTTGATGCCGCGAGGCGATGGGAGCGAGCGCCTGCGCAGCGACTTTGACGTTCGCACGCTGCGCCTGGGCGGTCATGGGCTCGCCCCGTTTCAAGAGGGCATTGCCCCCCAGCGCCACAACGACTCGCATGATCTAGTCTCCGAGAGTTGCGACGAGCAGGGCCTTGATCGTGTGCAAGCGGTTCTCGGCCTGCTCGAACGCAACATTGGCTTCGGACTCGAACACGTCGTTTGTGACCTCGAGCCCGTTGCGCATACCGTAGGTTTCCGCGATTTGCTTGCCGACGGTGGTCTCGGTGTCGTGAAAGGCCGGCAGACAATGCATGAAGCGCACGTGCGGATTCCGGGTCGCCTTCATCAGCCCGGCATTGACTTGATAAGGCGTGAGCAGCTGGATTCGTTCCTTCCAGACCTCCTTCGGCTCGCCCATCGACACCCAGACGTCGGTATGGATGAAATCCACACCCTCGACGGCGCTCTTTGGGTCCTGCGTGATCGACAGTCGCGCGCCGTACTTCGCCGCGAGGCTGTGCGCAATCTCCTGATACTCCCCGGAGGGCCACAACGCCTCGGGCCCGCAGATCCGCACGTCCATGCCCATCAGGCATCCGGCGATCAGCAGCGAGTGACCCATGTTCGAGCGCGTGTCGCCGAGATACGCGTACTTGATCTCGCTGATCGGCTTGTCGCTGTATTCGCGCATCGTCATGATGTCGGCGAGCATCTGCGTCGGGTGGTACTTGTCCGTCAGGCCGTTGTAGACCGGCACACCAGCGTACTGGGCGATCTGCTCGACACCTTCTTGCGACGCACCGCGGTACTCGATCGCGTCGAACATGCGACCGAGCACGCGTGCGGTGTCCTTGAACGACTCCTTGTGGCCTACCTGCGATCCCGCAGGGTCGAGATAGGTGACGTGTGCCCCCTGGTCATAACACGCGACCTCGAACGCGCAGCGGGTGCGTGTCGAGGTCTTCTCGAAGATCAGGCAGATCTCCTTGCCGTCGAGGTGTTTCTGCTCGGTGCGGGCGTATTTCGCACGCTTCAGATCGCGCGCCAGGTCGAGCAGATAGCGGAACTCGCGCTGCGTGTAGTCTTCGACCTTGAGTAGTGAACGATTGCGCAAATTGAAGCTCATCGTATTGCCCTCCTGGGGCGAGTCCTGCTGCTGCTATCACGACGCCGCGTCGCGCGCGATCGGGCACGTCATGCAATGACCGCCGCCACGGCCACGGCCGAGCTCGGCACCACGGACCGTGATCACTTCGATGCCGGCCTTGCGCAGCAGCGTGTTGGTGTGGACGTTGCGGTCGTAGGCGATAACGACGCCGGGCGCGAGGGCGACCACGTTATTCCCGTCATCCCACTGCTCGCGCGCGGCCTCGTATGAGTTGCCGCCGGTCTCGACCACACGAAGCTTCTTGAGTCCGAGCGCCCCGGCGACGACATCCGTGAGCGGCGCGTCTTCCTTGCAGACCTCGTAGTCACCGCCGTCGCCGGTCGGATAGACGCTATAACAGCGGATCTCGTCCACGACCTCCCGGAACAGCGTGACCAGGTCACGGTCGCAGAAGCTGAATACCGTATCGAGGTGCATCGCCGACCGGCTCTTCGGCATCAGGCAGATGATCACCCGCCTGGCGGCGCTGCGCTCGAAGAGCCGGGAGCAGACCTGCAGCACAGCGTGGCGGGTCGTGCGCTCGCCCATGCCGATCAGCACGATGCCGTTGTCGAGCGGCATCACATCGCCACCCTCCAGCGTAGCGGATGCGAAATCCTCGTCCGAATCGCCCCACCAGATCTCGAACTTGGCCGCGACAAACAATGGGTGATACCTGTAAACCGCACGCTGGAGCAGCGTCTCGGGGCGGCGCGCCGGCCAGAACATCGGGTTGCACGTCACTCCGCCATAGATCCAGCACGAGGGATCGCGCTGGAACAACGTGTTCGGGATCGGAGGCAGCAGGAAATCTGGCGCGCCGAACGCCTCGGTCAGGATCTCCTTGACCTCGGTCGGGGGGAGATCAGACACCGCGATTCCGCCGATCAGATGTGCCGCCAGCTTCGCTGCCGGCATCTCATCGAGCCAGGGGCGCACGATTTCGGAGCCCGGGCCGATGGTATTCTCGGTCACGCGGCGATCGAGCACGAAGCGGCGCGCTTCGGGATTTTCCAGCGTCTTCGCGAGCAGATCGTGCAGCTCGAGCACCTCCACGTCGCGCTCCTGCATCTTCAGAACGAAGTCGTTGTGATCCGTCTGCGCTTCATGCACCCACAGCACGTCGTCGAACAGCAGGTCCCGGCAATTGCCCGGCGTCAGGCGCTGGTGCGCCAGGCCCGGACGGCAGACGAGCACGGTCCGCAAAGTCCCAACCTCGGAATACACGCCTACACTGTTCATGACTGATTCCTTTCGCTCACCAGGCATAAGAGAGATACAGCATCGAGTACAGCCAGTCGTCGTTACCGCCTGTCCATTGCTCGGCCGCGTCGCCCGGAAGCAATGCCCCAAGCACGCCGATCACGTAGAGCTTGTCGGTGGCCTGCCAGTCGAACGTCAGGTCGATCTCGTCGCCGAAGTGGTCGTTGGTGACGCTCGCATCGAGTGCCGAGGGCTCATCGAGCGTGAACCTGTAGTAGATCAGGCTCGACGTGAGCGACTCGAGCGGCTTGACCTTCGCGCGCAACATCTGGCTCACGACGTTGGCGTTCCCGAGCGGATAGTTGCCCGCGATCTCGCCCTGGTACCAGTAGCCGTAATCAGTGAACCCATAGGCGATCTCGCGAAACTGCTCGTCTTTTGCCGTGCCCGGCTTGTCCCCGTCGAAGTGCGCGTAGCGGTAGGAGAAGATCGGAGACCAGCGGGCCGCCTTGGCGGTGTAGTCGATCTCCGCATACCAGCCGGCTGAGTCGATTTGAGCGTTGTGCTCGCTGACGTATTCGCCGCGCAGGTGGAGATTGCGCTCGCCGCCCCAGTCGGCGCGTCCCGAGAAGACGTCGAGGGAATCGGCATCAGGCAGATTAGGGTCGACATAGAGGTAGCTGCCGCCGAGCACCACGTCGGGGAACGTGTATTCGAGGTTCGCGCCGTCGGCCTTTCCCTCGGTGCCTCCCGCACGCGGGTCGTTCTCCAGGTGGAATCCTTCGATCAGCCACGTGGCAGTCTTCAGGCGCGCGATCAGGGAGTCGTCGAACGCCTTGCGCATTCCGAGGTACCAGCCGCCGCGCTCTGCGCCATCTCCGCCGCCGTCGTTGACGATCATGCCGTTGCTGATCGTGTAATCCTGACGGCCGACCGTGATCGAAAACTCGTCGTCCTCGAGCCCGGCGAACAGGTCCTTCGCCTTCCAGCCGATGTTGGCCTGCTCGAGGGTGAAATCACCGGTATCTCCGACCCCGATCGTGAGACCCGAAGCGTCGTCACCGTAGGTTCTCGTGTAGACGCCACTCAACTGCGCCACGACCGTTCCTCTCCCGGCAGGCCTCTCGAGCGCGAGCTTCGGCTCGAAGCCGAGCTCAAGCCAGTGGTCGGTATCCGCGCCGAGAAACTCTTCGGACTGGCCGAACCACGAGTTGGAGTTCATGAAGCCGGCGCTCACGAAGTCGGCGTTGAGGCTGAGCTTGGTGTCGGTGCTCTTCCCATCGAGGAGCTCCACGCCACCGGCCGCGGTCGCGGCCATCGAGCACAGCGCGGCGACGATCGTTCCATGGCAGATGCGGATTCTGTTGCTCACGGCTGGATACCTCACGCGGTCTGATACGGGGCGGCCACGAAGCTCGACGCGAAACATGGGCACACCGTAAGTACTCGTGAGCGGCGAGTCGTAAACGAACAGTCCAGGTTTGGTCTGATTTGCTGGCCCGCTACGACCGAGTCGCGGCGAACAGTGCGCAGCTACACGAGACCTCAGAGTGTCCCGTCGGCACGCCGGCGCAATGCGGTGCGCAGGCACTCGAGCAGTTCTTCTGCAGCGAACGGCTTGGCCAGGCAGCAGACGACGCGCGCCTTCGCGGCTTGCGCCCGTACGCGCTCGTCGGCGTAGGCCGTCATCAGGATCGTCGGAATCGGCTGGCTCGATGCGCGGAGCTGCTCGTGCAGCTCGAGCCCGCTCATGCCCGGCATGCGGATGTCGCCAATGACGCAGTCGATCCTGTCGAGGTCGCCGGAATGGAGGAGGCTCTCGGCGGAAACGAATGTCTTGACCCGGAAGCCCGCCGACTCGAGGAGGTCTTTGGTCGTATAGCGAATCGATTCGTCGTCGTCGACGATCGCAACGATGGTCTGGTGGGGCAACTCGGGTCTCACTTCCGCTCGGTTGGGAAGTCAAGCCTAAGGCACGCCCCGGCTGGTGCGTATTGGCGCGAAGCTTTGGCGGCTAATACTTTGGGATAGGACGCGCCCGAGCGTTCTCTTCCTTGGAGGACGCTTCTGACTGGGTGTCTAAGATGTTACGGTCTCTAAACAGAGCTGGTCGGCCATCCGCACCAGCTCGGGCAGTGACCTCGCGCGCATCTTGCGCATGACCTGCCCGCGGTGCACCTTCACGGTGACCTCGCTGAGGTCGAGCTCCGCTGCGATCTGCTTGTTGGCCCGGCCGGCGACCACAAAGCGCATGATCTCGGCCTCCCTCTTGGTCAGCGTGGCGTAGCGTGCGCGCAGCTCCGAAACAAGCGCCGAGTTGCGGCACCGGCCGCGGTCGCGTTCGAGTGCGGCGTGGATCGCGTCGAGCAGATCCTGGTCGTGGAAAGGCTTGGTGAGGAACTCGATCGCGCCGGCCTTCATTGCGCGCACGCTCATCGGGATGTCCCCGTGCCCGGTGATGAAGATGATGGGCAGCGTGATCGCGGCTTTGGCCAGCTCCTGCTGGAAGGCGAGGCCGCTCATGCCCGGCAGGCGGACGTCGAGCACCAGGCAGCTCGGCACGTCCGGCCGCTCGGCTCTCAGGAACTCGACCGGCGAGGCAAAGAGACGCGCCTGCAGCCCGATCGAGCTGACGAGATCCTCGAGCGACCCGCGCATGGACGGATCGTCGTCGATCACGAAGACTATGCCGGTATCCTGCCCCATCGCCCCGCGCTGCGCGCTCATGCACTGGAACTGGGTGCACCATGGTAAGCCATGGATCTGCTCCGTGGGCTATTTCTCGAGCGGCAGCGAGAGCAGGAACACCGCGCCATGCGGCTGGTTCGGCCTGGCCGAGAGCCGGCCCCCGTGCGCCTCGATGATGGAGCGGCTGATGGAAAGCCCCATGCCTATGCCTTCCGGCTTGGTCGTGTAGAAGGCCTCGAAGAGCTGCTCGGCCCGCGCGGAATTCACGCCCGGGCCGGTATCCTGGACTTCCACCCGCAGCGTGCCCGGGCCGTCGCCCATAGTGACAATGGTCAGTTCCCGCCGTCGATCCTCGATGCCCGACATCGCCTCGATCGCATTGACGATCAGGTTGATGAGAACCTGCTGCAGCTGGACACGGTCGCCATGCACGGGTGCGAGGCCCGCGGCAAGCTCCACGCGCAGCGTGACGTCGTGCCGCCGCGCCTGATCCTGCGTGAGCGCCACCACTTCCCGGACCGTCTCGTGCATATCGAGCCAGTCCTTGCGCGGCACCTGGCGCTTCAGCAGGGACCTGACGCGTCCGATGACCTGCCCCGCGCGTTTGCCGTCGCTCATGATGCGCTCGAGCCCGCGCTGCGCCTTCTCCATCTGCGGCGGGTCGGCTGCCAGCCAGCGCGTGCAGGCAGCAGCGCTCGTGACCATCGCCCCGAGCGGCTGATTGACCTCGTGCGCGATCGAGGCCGTCAGCTCGCTCATGGTCGTCACCCGCGTCACGTGGGCGAGCTCCGCCTCCGCGGCATGGAGCGCCCCTTCCGCGCGCTTGCGCTCGACGAACTGGCCGATCTGGCTGCCGATCGTGGCCATGATGTCGAGCAGATCCCGATCCGGCCGCCGCACCTCACGGCTGAGGAAGTCGATGACTCCGAGCACCTCGCCGCCGAGCAGGATGGGGAAGGCGAACGCCGCGTGCAGGCCTTCGCGCCCAGCCGTATCGGCACGCAGGAAACTCGGATCTTCCGCCACGTCCGCGATGCAGGCAGGAGCCCGGCTGGCCCAGACCCGGCCCGGCAGCCCGGCGCCGCGCCGGAAGGCGCAGGCCCAGGTCGCCGCCTCGAATTCGGGTACAGCGAGCGAGGGCTTGTGCCACAGCTGGGCGCAGCGCAGTACATCGGTCTCAGGATCTACGCGCCACAGCGTGCCCAGGTCCCAATCGAGGTGCTCGCAAATTTCTTGGAGTATCGCCGGCCCCGCGTCGTCCATCGACTGGGCCCGCGAGAGCACCTGCGCCACGGCGTGCTGGGCGAGCAGCCGTTGCTCGGCCCGCTTGCGCTCCGTGATATCGCGCACCAGCGAGAGCTGCAGCATGCGCTCGCCTACTTGCAGGCTTCGTATGCGCACCTCCACCGGGAACTGCGTACCGTCCTTGCACCGGTGCAGGGTTTCGAACGTCACCGTTTCTCCTGCGCCGAGGCGTTCCGCGATCTGGACGACGGAGTCCTTCGCGAGTCCCACGTCGAAATCCCGCGGGCCCATCCCGATCAGTTCCTCGCGGCGATACCCGAGGCTGTCGCAGGCGTGCTGATTGACGTCCACGATGGTCAGCTGCCTGTCGTACAGGAAGAAGCCGTCGGTGGCGTGGTCCACGAAGGTACGAAACCGTGCCTCACTCGCCCGAAGCTCCTCTTCCACGCGCCGCAGCTCGGTCACATCCTGCAGGGTGCCGAACAGGCGCACGGGGCGGCGTGCGTCGTCCCATTTGACCTCACCGCGACTGTGGACCACCCGCAGCATGCCGTCGCGGCGCATGCACGCGGTACTCGACGTCGTAGCGCCCAGCGCCTTGCAGAGCGCCCGTGGTCGCCTTCAGGGCTCGCGGCCGGTCTTCCGGATGTATGAGCTCGAACCAGTGCTGCTGCCCCCAGTGCTGCATGTCGGCTTGCGCCAGGCAGAAGATGCGGCGCACCTCGTCCGAAAGGTATACGTGGTTCGTGAGCAGGTCCCGCTCCCACCAGCCTACATGGGCGACGCGTTCGGCCTCCTCCAGCCTTGCCTCGCTCTGCCGCAGAACGCGCAGCATGGACAGGATGACCATTGCGTCACCCAGCCTCAGACCTATTTCCCGGAACAGGCGTACGTCGTCGGCGGTCCAGGTCTTCGGGCGAGAGCACTGGCCCACCATGAAGAAGTAGTCCCTCTCCTCGAGCTTGGGATGCAACGACATCGAGAGCATCGCTTGCAGGCCGGAGCGCTCCGTCACGCTGAGCGGCAAGGGCGGCTTCGATGTGAGGGAATACTGCAGGGGATCCGCAGTGGCCTTCACAGCCCGGAGCAGCGGCCGCAGGTCCTCGTCGATCGGATAATCGAGGCCTACCTTGACCGGGCTCTCGAAGCCCGGTCGGTCCCGCCTGGCCGCCACCGTGAGAGACGTGAGCTCGGGCGCGCCGGCATAGGTCCCGAGCACGGTGCGATCGCATTCGAAGACATCGAGCACCACGTCGAGCACCTCATTCACCATCTGCGTGAGGTCGTTGGTGCCCTGCAAGGCGCGGTTCACGCGTTCCATGCTCTCCAGGTACCACAGGTGCGCCCGATGCTCCTGCTCGGCGGCCTTGCGCTCCGTGATATCCCGTACCTGGGCGAGTACGAAGGGGCGATCAGCATGCCTGAACAGCGCCACCCGGACTTCGACGGGGAACTCCGCGCCATCCTTGCGCCGGTGCCGCGTTTCGAAGGAGAAGGTCTCCCCGCCAAGGACCCGCTCGTTCTTGCGGAGCAGGAACGTCTCGTCCTGCATGACATTGGGATCGAAGTCCCGCGGCGTCTTCCCGATCAGCTCATCGCGCTCGTATCCGAGGCTCTCCCAGGCACTGCGGTTCATGTCCACGATGCGCTGAGTGGAGGCGTCATACAGAAACAGAGCGTCGGGCGCTTGATCGAGGATGGTCCAGAGGAAGCCCTCCGCCTCGAGCTCTGCCCGCAGGCGGTGAAACTCCTCCTTCTGCATGGGCTCCTGAGCAGGCCCGCGGGCCTCCTCATCCCTGCTCGCCGGTCGCCTGGTCTGCGGACGAGAGTCCGTGCGATGAATCTTGGAGCGGCTCATTGGCTGTTACGCGCGGCCCCACCCCAACCACTTAAGTGGCGATGGGCTGAGTCTGCACCGAACCCGCGTGCAGGGACAAGGCGAGGCTTCATGCGTCAGGTCCCGCGTCATAGGCCTCGATTCTATGCCGCTCCCGAGTGGAATTCCTTACGTTGTCAGCGGCGCCCGTGCCCGGCAGGCACGGTGTTGCCCGCACCGCCGTGTGCGCTGCGAGAATGGCGGCGAATGGGAACGATTCACGCCAGCGGCGCCAGTGCCGGCAGGACTCACGTCAATGGTTGCCGCCGCAACAACGGCCTTGGCACCCGTCGCAGCCTGCTGAAAATGCGGTTTATACTTCTATCCGTGTCGAAGATCGGCGTCGGGACAATCGCCAGAGAGGCGTTAGCAATC